>CAWDPM010000014.1:0-193862 GCA_963804185.1 uncultured Candidatus Rokubacteria bacterium | reverse complement strand
TTTCCCTGCGGGATTGACCGCGACGCGCTGACGCCGAAGCCCCGACGATGCCCCTCTCCTTCGACGAGCACGCGCCGGTCCTGGAGATCAAGGATCTCAGCGTTTCCTACTGGACCCGCGCCGGCGAGCTCCCGGCCGTGATCGACTTCTCCCTCACCGTCGAGAAAGGGGAGACCGTCGGGCTCGTCGGCGAGTCGGGCTGCGGCAAGTCCACGGTCGCGATGGCCATCATGCAGCACATGGGCCGCAACGGCACGATCAAGAGCGGCAGCATCCGCTTCAAGGGTGTCGAACTCACCGGCTCCGTCAGGAAGAGCTGCGCCAGCTGCGGGGCTCGAAGATCTCGATGATCTACCAGGAGCCGTTCGCGGCCCTGAACCCGAGCCTCACGCTCGGCCGACAGCTGATGGAGGTGCCGCTCGTCCACGAGGGCGTCGACGGGCAGGAGGCGCGGGCGCGCGTGATCCGCGTGCTCGGCGACGTGCGGCTCCCGGACCCCGAGCGGGTCATGGCCGCGTACCCGCACCAGATCTCGGGGGGCCAGCAGCAACGCGTGGTGATCGCCATGGCGCTGCTCTCGAACCCTGCCCTCCTGCTGCTCGACGAGCCGACCACCGCGCTCGACGTCACGGTGGAGGCCGGCATCACCAAGCTCATCGGGGACATCAGCAAGCAGTACGGCACCTCGCAGATCTACATCTCCCACAATCTCGGGCTGATCCGCGAGGTCTGCGACCGGGTGTGCGTGATGTACTCGGGCGAGGTCGTCGAGGAAGGCACGATCCAGTCGCTGTTCGCACGGCCGAAGCACCCCTACACCCACGGTCTGTTCGGCTGCATCCCGCTGCCCAGCGCAGACAAGAACGCGGCGCCTCTCGGCCGATCCGGGGCCAGCTGCCGCTGCCGCACGAGCGGCCGCCGGGCTGCAACTTCGGTCCGCGGTGCGACTACTTCCAGGCCGGGCGGTGCGACGCGGCGGACATCCCGATGGCCGCGATCACCGGGGACGGCGCCACGTCGGACCACCGCGCGCGCTGCCTCCGCTGGAACGAGATCGCCTTCGGCGCCACGGTCGCCCGCGGCCAGGCCAAGGACCCGCTGGAGATCGGCCACACGGTGCTCGAGGTCGAGCGGATGCAAAAGTACTACGAGGTGATGGACCGGTCCCTGGCGGCGATCATCTCGCGGAAGCGCGTGCGCTACGTGAAGGCGAACGAGTCGCTGGACTTCGACGCGCGACGCGGCGAGACGGTCGCCATCGTCGGCGAGTCGGGCTGCGGGAAGTCGACGTTCGCGAAGGTGTTGATCGGACTGGAGACGGCGACCGGCGGCGAGGTCCGCCACGACGGCCAGAACATCGCGAAGATTCCCGTCCGCGGGCGCTCGTCGAAGCAGATCGGCTCGCTGCAGATGGTGTTCCAGAACCCCTTCGACACCCTGAACCCCAGTCACAGCATCGGCTCCCAGATCGCCCGCGTCATCAAGAGGTTCGGCGTCGAGACGGACAAGACGAAGATCCGGGAGCGGGTGTTCGCGCTCCTCGACACCGTCAAGCTTCCGAGGGACTTCTACTACCGGCGCCCGCGTCAGCTCTCGGGCGGCCAGAAGCAGCGCGTCGGGATCGCCCGCGCCTTCGCGGGCAATCCGTCGATGGTGATCGCGGACGAGCCGGTCTCCTCGCTCGACGTCTCGGTCGCCGCCGCCGTCACCGAGCTCCTGATGGACATCCAGCGCCAGCACAAGACCACGCTGCTCTTCATCAGCCACGACCTGAGCGTCGTGCGCTACCTCGCGGACCGCATCGTGGTGATGTACCTCGGTCAGATCATGGAGCGCGGCACCACCGAGCAGGTCTTCGGGCCGCCCTACCACCCCTACACCGAGGCCCTGCTCTCGGCGGTCCCCATCGCGGACCCGCAGGTCGTCAAGCGGGAGATCGTCCTCGAGGGCAACCTGCCGAGCGTGCTGAACCCGCCGAAGGGCTGCCCGTTCACGACGCGCTGTCCACGCAAGGTCGGCCGGATCTGCGATGATGAGCGTCCACCGCTCCAGATGGCGGCCGAGGGGCACGCCATCGCCTGTCACATCCCGCTCGTGGAGCTGCGGCGCGTGGAGCCGGTGATCACCGTCCGGCGGGAAGACAGGCCGCCTCACACGAAGCAGCACGCTTGAGCGCCCGTGGAGCGGACGCCGAGACTGTCGCTCGGCGAGACGATCTCCCGCGCGCCGGAGCCCATCGTGCCGAGCCCATGATGAGTGATGTCGCGTCAGCCAGCGGAGGTGGGGACGTGTTCAAGAGAATCCTCGTCGGCCTCGACGGAACGAGTCACGGGCTCCGGACGGCGGCGGCGGCGGCCGGACTCGCAGGCCGATTCGGCGCCGAGCTCCACGTCCTCACGGTCGCCAAGCGCCACGAGGTCACGCCCGCGGTGCAGGACTATCTCGAGGCGGAGAACCTCCTGGGCGAGCCGAGCTATGTGCTCGACGAGGAGACCCAGACGATCGTCGACAAGGCCAAGGCCATCGCTGAGCAGAACAAGGTCCGGAAGATCCGGACGGTGGTCCGCGAGGGCAGGCCCGCCGTCGTCCTCGTCGACTACGCGAAGGACCACCAGATGGACCTCCTCGTGGTGGGATCGCGGGGGCTGGGCGCGCTCGAGGCGGCGCTGCTCGGCAGTGTGTCGCAGAAGGTGAGCCAGCTCGCGGGCTGCAGTGTCCTCATCGTCAGGTAGCCGAGGACGCACGACGGGCGATCCACCGGCCCGAGGACGAGGCCCGTGACCGAGGTTGAGCTCGTCATTCGCAACGGCCTCCTGATCGACGGGACCGGCAATGCGCGGCGTCGGGCCGATGTCGGCGTCGCCGCCGACCGCATCGTCGCGGTCGGCGAGGTCGACGACGGGGGGCGGGCCCGCGAGATCGACGCCACCGATCGCATTATCGCGCCCGGCTTCGTCGACGCGCATACGCACGACGACCGCGCACTCCTCTCCATGCCGGATCTGACCCCCAAGGTGAGCCAGGGGGTGACGACGCTGGTCGCCGGGAACTGCGGCGTCAGCCTCGCGCCCCTCCTCCTCGCCGGCGTGCCTCCGCCCCCTCTCGACCTGCTCGGCAGCGAGGCCGGATGGTTCCGCTTCGATCGGTTCGGCGCCTTCGTTCGCGTGCTCGGCGAGCGCCCGCCGGCCGTGAACTGCGCCCTCCTCGTCGGCCACATCACCCTGCGCCACCGCGTGATGGACGGCTTCGACCGGGCGGCGACGGCCGCGGAGGTCGGTGAGATGACCCGGCAGGTCGAGGCGGCCATGGCCGATGGCGCGATCGGCCTCTCCACCGGACTCGACTATCCGAGCGCGGTGGCGGCACCGACGGAAGAGATCCGGTCGCTGGTGGCGGCGGTGCGGTCCCACGGCGGCCTGTACTGCGCGCATCACCGGAGCTACTTCGAAGGTCTGGAAGCGGCGATCGACGAGGTGCTGACGATCGGGCGCGAGACCGGCGTCCCGGTCACGCTGTCGCACCATCAGTGCACCGGGGCCGCCAATTTCGGCAAGGCGCCGCACACCCTGGAGGTCATCGACCGGGCACGCCGGACGCAGGCAATCGGGCTCGACGCGTATCCCTACAGCGCGAGCTCGAAGACCCTTGATCCCGGACGTGCCACGCCGGGTGTCCGGATCATGGTGACGTGGTCCACGCCCCACCCCGGATGCGCCGGCCGGATGCTGGACGACATCGCCGCGGAGTGGGGATGCGGCGCCCGCGAGGCCGCCGAGCGGCTCCTGCCGGCCGGCGCGATCTACTTCCAGCTCGACGAGGGCGACGTCCGGGCCATCCTCGGCTACGCGCACACGATGATCGGCTCCGACGGCCTGCCGCACGACCGGCACCCCCACCCGCGCCTCTGGGGCACGTTTCCGCGCGTGCTCGGCCACTACAGTCGCGACGTCGGCCTGTTCCCGCTCGAGGAGGCGGTCCGCCGCATGACGAGCCTGCCGGCCGGCTGGTTCGGGTTCGTCGACCGTGGCGTCGTCCGGCCCGGGGCCTTCGCTGATCTCGTCGTCTTCGACGCCGCCACCGTCAAGGACACCGGAACGTTCAGCGAGCCGGCCCAGCCCGCCGCCGGCATCGACCTGGTCATGGTGAACGGGCGCGTCGTCTGGCGGGCCGGCAGACACACCGGCGCGCGGCCTGGGCGCGTCCTGCGCCGCGAGACGGCGTGAATCGACCCCCGCGGGCGGGCGCCGTCTTCGTCGATATGCACGCCCCTACAGAGTGCGGTCCTCCGACGAGCCGGTGCGCGTCCTCGTTGCCGAGCTCGAGCCGGGTGGGCCTCCGCCCCCGGACCACAGGCGCTGCTCGGCCCTGGACCTCAGGTCCTCGAGCGCGAACATCGCGCCGAACTGCTCGACCGCGAACGAGGCCGACACGGCGCCGTAACGCCCCGCTTGCCCCAGGTCACCCGTCTCGGTCAGCCCGACCAGGAAGCCGCCACAGTACGCGTTCCCGGCCCCTGTCACGTCGACGATGTTGGAGACGGGCACGGCGGGCACGTCCACCGGAGCCTCACCTTGGCCGGCCACCAGACTTCCGGCCTCTCCCATTCGCAGCACCGCCACCCGCACCCCGGCCGCCAGAAGCGTCGCCAGGACTTGCCGCGGATCCTCGAACCCGGTCAAGCGCTGGGCTTGGAGCAGATTGGGTGAGACCACGTCCAGCAGTGGGGCAAGCTGGCCGAACAGCCTTCGGTTCTCGGGCCGGCAGAAGACGTTCCATGGTTCCCAGAGGATGTGTCGACAGCCAGCCGCCCGCAGCCGCGCCGTCCACTCGCGGAGCGGGTCGGGGGCATCGCATTCCAGGCGGATGCCGCTGGCGCCGGCATACTCGGCCGGCAGTTCATCCGGGCCCGGGCACATGGCCATGAACAGGTCCGGGTCGGTGCGGTCCACGTGGGTGCGCCGACCGTCATGCTCGTACAGCTGCCAGGCCCGAGGCGACGGCGCATCACGGGTCGACAGCCCGCGCAGGTCGAACGCGCGCGCCAGCTTCCGGCGATCCGCCTCGGGGACGTCGCGCCCGAGAGTCGCCAGGAGCGCGACGCGCCCGCTCCACACGCGCATCCCCATCGCCGCGTGCGTCGCCCCGCCCCCGAGCATCCCCATGCGAGTTCGGCCATCCGGCAGGACGATGTCGTCGATGACGACCGAACCGATCGACAGGAACAGTGGACGCTCGGTCGAATTCGCCGCCGAGGCGCCGGTCGGCGCCGTCACGGCTCGATCGCGTCCCACATCTCGCTGGTGCGGACCCGGTTGATCCCCGACGCGCGCACCCCGCGGGCGGGGCGGAAGAACGGTTCCCCCAGGACTTCCGCGCGGTAGGCGGCGAACAGCGCGCCGGGAATGGCCGCGAGGAGGGGCGAGAACACCTCCGGCACCCCCTCCGCGAGGGGGAGCAGGCGGGGGACGACCTCGCGGAGAGCCGAGGCGGACGCGGGCGCGACGGCCACCACACGCCGCCCGATGGCCTTGGCGGCGAGCGCCGACTCGGTCGCCCGGGACAGATCCCGCCCGCCCGCGGAGATGAAGAACGTCGGCGTGGCCGTGGTCCGGGCGAAGAACTGCAGATGCGCCCACTCCTCCGTGTCCTGCCCCACGGCTCCGTCGCCCGAGGCTTCGAGCACCTTGGCGGCACAGAACAGCGCCGTCCCGTAGTTCGGCCCGCCGCCCACGAAGACGAACTCGGCCGCGTCCCGCCATTCTTCCGCCAGGGCGGACGCCTCCTGGTCACAGGCGTCGACCGTCCTCTGGGCAGCGTCCGCCAGCGCCAGGATCTCGCGCCGCACGGCGGTGGCGGCGCCCCAGTCGAGGTGACCCCGGACCTCGCCGATGCGGACCGCCGTCAGCAGCAGGCCCAGCTGATTCGCAAGGTAGGATCGGACCCGCGGAGTGGACACGCCCGGCGGATCGGGAAACGGAGGCGTGGTCGCCAGGACGACCAGCTCGGCGGCCTCGGCCACGCGGCTGCCGGGCGTGGCGGTGAGGGCCAGCGTCCGGGCGCCAGCCTGCCTGGCCAGCCGGAGCGCCTCGGTCGTGCGCGCGACCTCCCCCGAGACCGAGACTCCGATCACCAGGTTCGTGCCCGGCCCGGTCGGCGGGAGGTAGCCGGCCGCGTAACGGGCGAACTGAAGCGCGCTCATGGGCTCGGTCGGCCGACCGGCCAGCGCTTCGAACCCGAGCTCCGAGGCGAGCGCGGCATGATGCGAGTCGCCGCAGCCGGTGACGTACAAGCGCTTGACGGACAGGCAGAGCTTGTGGTCGAGCGTCCTCCGCACGGTGTCGTCGAGGACGGGGACCAGCTCGCGGATGAGCGCAGGCAGGCTCCGGACCTGGGCGACCATGGAGTTCATCGCGGTCGGCGTCAGGGCACCCTCACGCGGGATCGGCCATCACCCGCACGAGCACCTTGCGCTGGCGCGGCCCGTCAAACTCGGCGAGCATCAGGCACTGCGAGCGGCCCAGCGCCAGCTCACCGCCCGACACGATGAGGGACACGCTCGTCCCGGTCAGCGCGACCTTGATGTGCCCGGCGGCGTCGGCCGGCGTGTCATAGGTGTGCTGGAAGTCCACGCGCGTCGGCACGAGACGCCGCAATTCGGATCCAATGTCGGCGGCGGTGGCAGGGTCGCTGCCCGAGTTGACGACGAGCCCCGCCGTGGTGTGCGGCACGAACACGACGCAGATGCCGTCGGTCACGCCGCTTTCCTTCACGGCGGCCTTGACCCGGTTGCTGATGTCCAGGAGACTCTCGCCGGGGGGCGTCTCCAGCTCGACCGTGGTCAATCGCGCCACGAACCCACTCGTTACGCCGGAGCCTCCATCTCCGCCCGGTCCCCCGTCCGGACCGTCCAGCTCCGGACCGGCCCCGACGCCGGGTGGACGGCGGGGACGAGGACCTCGGACCACACGGCACGGACCCGGACCCAGAGCGGGTTCGGCTCGAGCTCGGTGGGGTGGGCCGGAGCGGAGACGGCAACTGGTGTCATCGCTTCCTCCGTCGCACAGTTTCGGACGGTGCGTCAAGTCCGGCTCCGAGGCCTGTCCGGCGTTGGCCTTGACGACCCGCGCCGTCTCGGCGCACCGTAGGACGATGCCGGCGGTGGCGCCTGGCGGGGGCCACAATCATCGGCGGCGGCTGTACCACCACCCCGGACCATGTCGCCGCGCTGCGGCCGGCGACCACGGGCGCCCAAGGAGGAGAGCCATGAAGCGGTTCTTGCTCGGACTGGCCGCGCTGCTCGCGCTCGGCCTCGGGATCGCGGACGAGGGAACGGCAGCCCCGAAGGGCACGCTGACCATCGGCATCCCGACGGACATCAACACCCTCGATCCCTACATGGGTCCTGAGGTGAACAGCCTGAACGTCGCCTACTCGACGATGGAGGCGCTCCTCCGGCTCGATGCCCAGGGGAACATCAAGCCGCAACTGGCCGAATCGTGGGAGGTCGTCGACAACACGACGTACGTCTTACGTCTCCGGAAGAACGTCAAGTTCCACAACGGCGAGCCGTTCACCGGAAAGGCCGTCGAGTACACCTGGAAGCGGAGCCAGGAGAAGCATCGGGCCAACAAAACCAAGTGGGCGACCGTTTCCCGGGTCGACCATCTCGACGACCACACCATCCGGATCGTCACCGAGAAGCCCGACCCGATCTTCCTGAAGAAGATGGCCAGCGTGGACGCGGCGATCTTCCCGCCTAAGGCGACGGCGGAGGGTGGCGACGAGGCGGCCTCGCTCAAGCCGATCGGCACCGGCCCGTTCATCCTCTCGTCCTGGGTGAAGGGCGAGCACGTCACCTTCAAGGCGAACCCCAACTACTACCTGCCGGACGTGCCGAAGGTGGAGACGCTCGTGTGGCGCGCCATCCCCGAGGCGGCGGCTCGGGTCGCCGCGCTCCAGACGGGCCAGATCGACATCGCGCTCAGGATCCCGCCCAACCAGGTGCCGGCGCTCGAGCGGGATCCGAACCTCCGCGTCTCGTCCGCGCTATCGACCCGGACCTACTACATCGCCTTCAACAACATGACGACGGGCAAGGGCACGCCGATCATGGACGCGCGCGTCCGGCGGGCGATGAACCACGGCACCGATCTCGAGGCGATCATCAAGAGCGTCTTCAACGGCCACGCCCAGCGCGTGAACAGCCTGATCGGCAACGTCCAGTTCGGCTACGATCCGACGCTGCCGCCGATGGCGTACGACGTGGCCAAGGCCAAGCAGCTCCTCGCCGAGGCCGGCGTGCCAAGCGGCTTCAAGGTCGGGCTGGCGTGCCCGAGCGGGGCCTATACCAACGACAAGGAGGCCTGCCAGGCGATCGCCGGATCGCTCGCCAAGATCGGCATCGAGATCGATCTCCAGATCATGGAGTCGAACCGCTTCTGGGACCTGCAGGCCAAGAAGCAGCTCCCGCCGCTCTTCTTCGACGGCGTGGGGGACCGCTACGCGGATCCGGCGACCCAGCTGCGGGGGGTCGCCCACCCCGCCTCGAACTGGACGGCGTTCGAGAAGAAGGAGTTCACGGAGCTGATCGACCAGGCCGGCAGCACGGTCGACCAGGAGCAGCGGAAGCGGCTCTACGCCAAGCTCGCGCGCGACATGCAGGCGGACCCGCCGTTCCTCTTCCTGTGGCAGGTGAAGAACTTCGAGGGCGTGCGAAAGCGCGTCCAGGGCTACACGACGCGGCCGACCGAGGACATGGGCCACGTCGCCTTCGACGTGGGCGTCGAGTAGCTCGGAAGGAATCTGGCGGGCCCGGTCTCGCCGGCCGGCCGGCCCGTCCTCCTCGACCCCGGGCAGCGCGGCGCCTCGGTCCGTTGACGAGCCCGTGATCCCGTCACGCCGCGGCGGGCCGGCCGCTTCGCGCTCACTGCCGACCAGCCGACCGGTAGCGCGATGACGACCTACCTCCTCACGCGTGCCGCGCAATCGCTGCTGGCGATGGGCTGCGTCCTCGCCCTCGTCTTCTTCATGGTGCGGCTGACCGGCGATCCGTCGGTCGTGATGCTGCCCCAGGACGCGAGCAAGGAGGACGTCGCGCGGTTCCGGAAAGCCATGGGTTTCGACCGGCCGCTCGCCGTCCAGTTCGCGGACTTCGTCCGCCGTGCCGTCGTGGGCGACTTCGGCAAGTCCCTCCAGTACCGGACCTCCGCGTGGTCCCTCATCATGGAGCGGCTGCCCGCCACGCTGGAGCTCGCCGTCGCCGCGATGGGCTTCGCCATCCTGGTGGGGGTGCCCCTCGGGATCCTGGCGGCCACCCGGCCCGGCTCGACTGGGACGCGCTCGCCCAGGGCGTGGCCCTCCTCGGCCAGGCGCTGCCCGCCTACTGGGTGGGCCTCATCCTGATCATCATCCTGTCCGTCCAGCTGAATCTCCTGCCGGTGGCCGGCCGCTCCGGCTGGGCCTCGCTCGTCATGCCGATGATCACCCTCGGCATGGGCACCCTCGGTCGGCTGACCCAGCTCGCCCGCTCGGTGATGCTCGACGCGCTGGGGCAGGACTACATCCGCACGGCGTGGGCGAAGGGACTGGCCGCTCGCGCGGTCCAGTACCGTCACGCCCTGAAGAACGCGGCCATCCCGCTGATCACGCTCGATCGGAGTCAACTTCGGCTACATGCTGGGCGGGGCGGTGCTGATCGAGAGCGTCTTCTCCTATCCCGGGATCGGGCGGCTCGCCGCCCAGGCGATCTTCCAGCGGGACTTCCCGCTCGTGCAGGCGGTGGCCTTCTTCGCGTCCCTGGTCGTCATCCTGGTCAACCTGGCCACCGACCTCGTGTACGGCCTCGTGAACCCTCAGGTCCGTCTCCGGTGAGTCGCCGGGTGACGGGCCCATGAGTCGCAGTAGCGCCCGGCCGTGGGTCTCGGCGGGGGCGGCGCTCGTCCTGCTGTCCTCCTGGCGCCGCCGTGCTGGCGCCCGTCCTCGCTCCGCACCCTCCGACCCTCCAGGACCTGGCGCGGAGCCAGCAACCCCCGGCCTGGCTGCCGGGCGGCAGCTGGGAGAATCCCGCTGGGCACCGACCACCTCGGGCGAGACGTGCTCAGCCGGATCCTGTACGGCAGCCGGGTGTCCCTCGTGGTCGGGGCGGGCGGCGTGGCCCTCGCCCTCGCGCTCGGACTCCTGGTGGGGCTCCTCGCCGGCTACGCGCGGGGATGGGTGGACGACGTCGCCATGCGGCTCTGCGACGTGCAGCTCTCGCTGCCCTACCTGCTCTTCGTCGTGGCGATCGTCGGCGTGCTGGGGCCCAGCTTGCGGAACGTCGTGCTCGTGTTCGGGATCGCGGACTTCCCGCTCTTCGCGCGGATGGCGCGCGGGGAGACCCTGCGGCTCCGCGCGGCGCCGTTCGTGGAATCGGCGGTCGCCACGGGCGCGTCCCACGCCCGCATCCTGCTTCGCCACGTTCTCCCGAACATGACCGGGGTCCTTATGGTCGTGTCGGCGTTCGAGATGGCGGCCATGATCCTCTACGAGGCCGGGGTCGGCTTCCTCGGGCTGTCGGTCCCGCCCACCACCCCGAGCTGGGGCAACATGCTCGCCGACGGTCGCAACTACCTCACCACGTCCTGGTGGATCGCCACGTTCCCGGGGCTCGCCATCGTCGTCGGCACGCTCGGTATCAATCTCCTCGGCAACCGGCTGCGCCGCGCCTGATGGCCACGCCGGCCGAGAGACGAGGAGCACCCTTGAGGAAGGAGAGGACGAAATGCCTACGCGAATCGTGACGGAGCGGCTCAGGTCCGGCGAGGTGCTCCTGATGGACGGCGGCACCGGCTCGGAGCTCCAGCGGCGAGGCGTCGAGGTGTTGCTGGGCTCCCAGGGCGACAAGCTCGGGCCCTGGTCCGCGACCGCCAACCTGGACGCCCCGGACGTGGTCCAGCAGGTGCACCAGGACTACCTCCGGGTGGGGGCCGACGTCATCATCAGCAACAACTTCCGCACCACGCGGACCAGGCTCGCCCCCGTGGGTCTCGGCGACCGCTGGAAGGAGTACGCGGAGGCCGGGGGCCGACTCGCCGTCAAGGCCCGGAACGCCATCAACCCTGAGGCCTATGTGGCCGGCGGGATGGCGGCGCCAGGGCTCGGGATGCTCCACGACCGCCCCGAGACCGACGTCGAGATCATGGGCGAGCCGGAATACCGCCGCGAGTTCACCGAGCACGCGAGGGTCCTGGCGGAGACCGGCGTGGACGTCATGCTGCCCGAGTTCGTCAACTTCATCGCGGACTGCGTGGCGGCGGTGGACGCCTGCGCCGAAGCCGGGCGCCCCGTGTGGTTAGGGGTGCCCTGGGTGACGACGGACGGCACCACGAGACACGGCGAGACGATGGAGGACCTGGCGCTGGCCCTCCGGGGACACCCCGTCGAAGCGGTCCTGCTCATGTGCAGCAGTCCGGAGGCCATCAGCGTCACCTTGCCCCGCCTGCGCCAGGCTTTCGACGGACCCGTCGGCGCCTATCCCAACGTCGGCTACAACCCGATGGCCCCCGTGGGCGGCCGCGTGCGCCTCGGGCCCGACCTCATCTCGGCCGGGGCCGCGAGCCCCTCGCGGCTCGCGGAGTTCGCCCAGGAATGGATCGAGATGGGGGCCCAGATCGTCGGCGGCTGCTGCGCCACCGGCCCCGAGCACATCCTGGCCATGAAGCCGGTGGTCAAAAGTGCCCGCCGGACCCGCCAGGGCCGGGTCGGGTAAGAGCCCGGGGAGCCTCGCTCATGCGGATCGTCGAGAAGCTGCCCGTGCGGGTCCGGGAGATCGAGAACCTCTGGATTCCCGCCGGGAAGACCGGCCAGCGGATGGCGGCGCGCCTGTGGCTCCCGGAGGGGGCGGACGCGCACCCCGTCCCAGCGCTCCTGACGTACCTGCCGTACCGCAAGCGGGATTCGACACGTGCCGCCGACGATCCGATGCACCGCTACTTTGCCGGCCACGGCTACGCGTGCCTCCGCGTCGACATGCGCGGCTCCGGCGATTCCGACGGGCTGATGGACGACGAGTACGCGCCGCAGGAGCTCCACGACGGCAAGGAGCTGATCGCCTGGATCGCGGCGCAGCCCTGGTGCTCGGGCAAGGTCGGCATGATCGGCAGCTCCTGGGGTGGGTTCAACGCCCTCCAGGTCGCGGCCCTGCGGCCGCCCGCGCTGGCCGCGATCATCACGAACTGCTCGACGGACGACCGCTACGCCGACGACATGCACTACATGGGCGGGTGTCTCCTCAACGACACCCTGGACTGGGGCTCGTCGTTCTTCGCTCGACTTCACCGGCCGCCGGATCCGGAGATCTCCGGCGCCGACTGGCGTCGGAAGTGGCAGGAACGGTTGGACCAGCTCGCGCTGCCGCTCGCCGTCTGGCTCGCCCACCAGCGCCGCGACCGCTACTGGAAGCACGGCTCGGTCAACGAGGACTACGCCGAGATCCAGTGCCCGGTCTTCGCCACCGGCGGCTGGATGGACGGCTACTCCAACGCCATCCCCCGGCTGCTCGCGCACCTCCGGGTGCCTCGCCTCGGGCTCATCGGCGCGTGGGGGCACAAGTACGGGCACCAGGCCGTCCCGGGGCCGGCGATCGGCTACCTGCAGGAGTGCCTGCGCTGGTGGGACCACTGGCTCAAGGGCCAAGACACCGGGATCATGCAGGAGCCGATGCTGCGCGCCTTCATGCAGGAGGAGGTGCCGCCCAGGGGCGACTATCCGGCCTGTCCGGGCCGATGGGTCGCGGAGCCGGTCTGGCCGCCGCGAGCGGCCGCGCGTCGGCGGCTCCATCTGAACGCGGGCAGCGCGCTACGGGGGCGCGCGGGGCGTGCCGAGACGCTCGTCCACCGGTCGGAGCAGACGATCGGTGTGGCCGGCGGCGAGTGGTGCCCGCACGGCATCGGCGGCTATGGTCCCCAGTGCCCGACCGACCAGCGGGAGGACGACGTTCGGAGCCTCGTCTTCGACACCGAGCCGCTGCGCCAGCCGCTCGAGATCCTGGGCCAGCCGGCGGTGACGCTGACGCTCGCGGTGGACAAGCCGGTGGCCTTCGTCGCGGTCCGGCTCAACGACGTCTTCCCCGACGGCCGCGTGTCCCGGGTCACCTTCGGCGTCCTCAACCTCACGCACCGGAGGTCGCACGAGTTCCCGGAGCCGATGCCGGTGGGGAAGCGAGTCACGGTCCGGGTGCCGCTCAACGACATCGCCTACTCGTTCAAGGCCCGGCACCGGGTTCGCGTCGCCATCTCGACCACCTACTGGCCGATGGTCTGGCCCGCGCCGGAGCCGGTGACGCTCCGGCTCACGACCGGAGCGAGCGTGCTGGAGCTGCCCGTCCGCGCGCGCCGGCCCCTCGACAGGAAGGTCAAGTTCGGCGCACCGGAGCAGGGTCCCCCGATGACCCGGACCGTGGTGGAGCCGCCGTCCTCCTCGCGCATCATCGAGCGCGACGTCGGCCGGGGAACGCTGACCATCCGGGCCGAGGAGAACGAGGGTCGCGCCGTCATCGTCGACACCGGCGTCGAGATCGGCCGGTGGGTGAGGGAGCGCCTCACCATCACGGAAGGCGATCCCCTGAGCGCCGAGACCGAGATGGGCAGCGTCTTCAGCTACGCGAAGGGCGACTGGCGGACGAAGGTATCCGGCCGCTGCACGCTCCGGGCGACCCGGACCCGCTGGCTGCTCTCGGCCGACCTCGACGCGTGGGAGGGCGACGAGTCGATCTTCAGCCGCCACCTGGAGGTGGGGATCCGGCGCGACCTCGTCTGACCTGGGGCCGACTAGGCCATCCCCGTCATGCCGCCGCCGTTGCTGGCTCCGGTCGGCCCGAGCCCCTCCAGGTCGCCCAGGCTCTCCAGCACCCACTGGTTGAACTGGTGGCACCCGAGCTCCTGCGGCACGAAGTTCCCGTGGGCCAGGGGCCGGGCGTGCAGCCCCTCCTGCTGCCACTCGCAGTTCCGGGCGTCCTGGCGATTGGTCAGGTCCCAGAGCGCGACGTAGTGGTCGAGGTCGAACTCCGGCCGCGTGAGGCTCTCCGGCTCGAACAGCCAGTCGTAGATCATCCGGACGCTCTCGGGCCCGGTGGGCAGCATCTGATGCGAGTTGATGTAGTCCGGGTGCACGTTGAGGAAGAGGTTGGGCCGGAAGATCTGCGATTGGTAGAGGTTCGTGCGCTCGTCTGCCGTCAACCCCCTGAACGGCGGGATCCGGGCCGTCCCGTCCATCGTGAGCGTGGCCGCGCCCGGCTTGAAGCGCGGTCGCGCCGACGGGACCGGGTTGCCAGCCGCGTCCCGGCGGAGGTCCCAGGCCCCGGCGTCCCAGAAGAGCGTGGCGATCTCGCAGAGCTCGGGGTGGACGGGCGGGCAGTGGAAGCACTCGGAGAAGTTCTCGAACAGGAGCTTCCAGTTGGCCTTGACGTCGAGCACGATGCGCTTGCCGATGCGCAGGTCGGCGAACCCGTAGTTCCGGAACCGCTCGGGAAGGTCGCCGAGGGCCGCCCCGAGAGGGGCCGCCCGCTCGCCCGCGAGGTTGACGAACACGAAGCCGCCCCAGGTGTCGACGGCGACCTTGAAGAGCGGATAGGCCGACCGGTCGAAGCCCGCGGTCTCCATCTGGCGCGGCGTGCCGACGAGCTGGCCGTCCAGGCTGTAGGTCCAGGTGTGATAGGGGCACACCAGGCTCCGGCCGGGGAGGCGCCCCTGCTCCTCCGTGCAGAGGATCGAGCCGCGATGGCGACACGTGTTGTGGAAGGCGCGGAGCTGGCCGTCCAGATCGCGGAGGATCACGATGCTCTGGGTGCCGATCTTGACGACCTTGTAGTGCCGGGGCTCGGGGACCTCTTCCTCGCGGCCGGCCATGACCCACATGCCGTACCAGAAGACCTCGAGCTCGCGCTCGTACTGCTGGGGGTCGTAGTAGTAGCGCGCCGGGATGCTGGGCTCGAGCTGGTCGAGCGCCACCCGCCGCAAGTGGTATGTGGATGCCTGCGACCCCTGCATACGCCCTCCTGGTCCGTGCTCCTCGCGATGGCCGTCCCGGTCCGCCAGGCGCGGTGGGCTCGCCCCGCCCCGTATTGTACGCGTCCCGGCCGCGTTTCGCGCCTACGCCCGGACGGGCCGACTCCACCGGCGAACCTCCGGCACCGTCGGCGTCGCGGGCGCCGGGCGCACCCCTCAGCCGTGACGCCTCCCAGTCCTGGTGCCCGCACCCCCGGCTGAGGTATCGTCGGCCGCCATCGCAGGGGGCGTGCTGCACACCTCGTTCGGCGGGAGGACCTTGGGCCATGTCGGAGCGTGATTCGAAGGACTGGGCGGTGTCCGCGCGAGCGGCCGAGCTCCATCGCTCGGCCCTCGTGTGGGACGACCACGGCGGCTTCGCGTACAGCACGGCGTCGGCCCTCAAGGACCTCCAGCGCTGGCGCGCCTCCGGCATCGACTACCTCTCGATCAACGTCGGGTACGACGTGACGCCGTGGACGCTCGCCGTCGAGGCCGTGGCCCAGGACCGGCACTGGATCCGGGCGCACGCCGGGGACTTCGTGCAGGTGGACGGGCGTCGCGGACGTGCATCGCGCCAAGCGCGAGGGGAAGCTGGCCGTCTCCTTCGATCTCGAAGGCATGGACGCCCTGAACGGGGACATCGGCATGGTCGACGTCTACTACCGGCTCGGCGTGCGGCAGATGCTGTTCGCCTACAACCGGAACAACAAGGCCGGCGGCGGCTGCCATGACGAGGACATCGGGCTCACGCCGTTCGGCCGCGACGTCATCCGGGAGATGAACCGGGTGGGGATGCTGGTCGACTGCTCCCACTGCGGGCACCGGACGACGATGGAGGCGATGGAGGTCTCGACCGCGCCGGTCATCTTCTCCCACTCGAACGCCCGGCGCCTGTGCGACCACGAGCGGAACATCCGGGACGACCAGATCAAGGGGTGCGCGGCCACCGGCGGGGTGATCGCGGTCACCGGCGTCGGCCGCTTCCTCGGCCCCCGGGGACCGGTGGTCGAGCACGTGGTCGAGCACATCGACTACATGGTCGAGCTGGTCGGCCCCCAGCACGTCGGCCTCGGCATGGACAGCGTGCTCCAGCAGAAGCCGGCCGGGCGCGCCCTTCCAGGGCAGCCGCGTGTACTGGCCGGAATCGCAGTACCCGGACAGCGGCTCGGGCTACGTCGACCCCGAGGCCTGGCCGCGCATCACCCAGGCGCTGCTCGACCGCGGCTACGGCGAGGCCGCCGTCCGCGGGATCCTGGGGGAGAACTTCCTTCGCGTCGCCAGCCAAGTGTGGAGGTGACGGACGAGCGTCGGCAGGTGCGCGCTCCCCGTCGCGCTCCGATCAATCGCGTCGACCACCTGCCCCTGAGTGGCGTCGCCGGCGAGCGCGGGCGGCCAGCCGTAGAGGACGCCGGACGGCCTGGGCGGATCAGCCCTCGTACTTGAAGGAGACCTGCACCCGGGCGCGGTAGGCGACGATCTTCCCGTTGTCGATCTTCACGTCGAGCTTCTGGACCTCCGCGATCCGGAGGTCGCGAAGCGACCGGGTCGCGGTCTCCACCGCGTTCTTGGTGGCGTCCTCCCACGAGAGCTTGCTGGTGCCGATTACGTCGATCACACGGTACACGCCTTCGCCGGATCCCTTCTTCGCCATGGCCGTCCTCCCGTCGCCTGGGGTCCTCTATGATCCTCGTCGTCCGGTCACTTGATGATCTCATCCGCGCGCGCGAGCACCGCCGGCGGGATCGTCAATCCGAGCGCCTTCGCGGTCTTGAGGTTCACGACCAGCCTGATCTTCGTCGCCTGGTCGATCGGCAAGTCACCGGGCCGAGCGCCCTTCAGGATCTTGTCGACGTAGCCCGCTGCCTTCCGGAATCCGTCCGAGACGTCGGCTCCATAGGCGATCAGGCCGCCCGCCTCGGCGTACTCCGGCGACCCCAGCATGACCGGCAGCCGATGCTTCACGGCGAGCTCGGCCAGGCGACGACGCTCGCCGAAGAACATGGGGCTGGGGGTCACGATCAGAATCGCCGGGCGCTCCCGTGCGATCGCCGAGAAGGCGCCGTCGAAGTCGTCCGGACGCCGGACAGTGACGGCGTGGAGGCGGACGCCGAGCGCCTGGGCCGCCGCCTGCGTCTCCTGGATGCCGGAGATGCTGGCGGGACTGCCCGCGTCTCCCAGGATCGCGAGACCACCCGCCCCCGGGACAACCTCCCGGGCCATCTCGAGCCGCTTCGCGGCCAGCTCGACGGATAGAGTGGTAATTCCAGTGACGTTCCCGCCCGGCCGGGCCAGGCTCGTGACGAGGCCCAGCTCGATCGGGTTCCCGCTCGCCATGACGATGGGGACGGTTGCCGTCGCCCGTCGCGCGGCCTGGGCGGCCGCCGCGCCCGATGTCACGATGACGTCGACCTCGAGCCGGACCAGCTCGGTCGCGAGCGCCGGCAACCCCTCACTCCGGCCGTCGATGCCGCGGGCTTCGAAAACCACGGTCCGGCCCTCGACGTAGCCGAGCTCGCGCATCGCCTGGCGAAACGCCTCCCAGAGGGGAGCTCTGGACGCAAGGGAGGCACTTTCCAGGAGCCCGACCCGGGGAACCTTCCCCGGCTGGGTCTCGGCAGCAAGCGGGGCCATGAGCAGGGCCAGGGCCACGCTGGCCACGCGCGCGCGTTGCGAAGCTCTCATGCCCCTCCCCTCGTGGAATCGGCCGGTCCAGCATAGCTCCGGTCGCGACCGTCCGTCAGGCGTGATTTCAGGGACAGGCCGGTATAATGCGGCGCCGTGACCACCGTCGCCACCTTCCCGCGGTCGGTCGAGCGCCTCGATCCGGTCTGGATCCCGCTCAAGGACGGAACGCGGCTCGCGGCCCGGATCTGGCGGCCAGTCGACGCCGAGTCCATCCCCGTGCCCGCGATTCTCGAATACATCCCCTACCGCCGGCGTGACCTGACCGCGCAACGCGACGCGCTGACGCACCCCTACGTGGCCGGGCACGGCTACGCCTGCGTCCGCGTGGATATGCGCGGCAGCGGAGACTCGGACGGCGTGCTCACCGACGAGTACCTCGCGCTCGAGCAGGACGACGCCGTGGAGGTCATCGCGTGGCTCGCGGTCCAGCCGTGGTGCACGGGCGCGGTGGGCATGATGGGCCACTCCTGGGGCGGCTTCAACGCGCTCCAGGTCGCCGCCCGCCGGCCGCCGGCGCTCCGGGCGATCATCACGTCCTGCTCCACGGACGACCGCTACGCGGACGACATCCACTACATGGGCGGGTGCCTGCTCACGGACAACCTCCGCTGGGCGTCCACCATGTTCGCCCACAACTCCCGTCAACGGGCGCCACCGGTACGACGACATCGACCTCACCGTCCACACCGTGACCACTGACCGCTACACGATCCGGCCCGACGATCCGCTGTCCGCTCGCGTGGAGGTCGCGTGGACGGTCCGGCTCGCCCGCGGGGACTGGAGGGTGGAGACTCGGACCCGCACGCTGCTCTGGGCCACCAAGGACACCTTCGAGCTCGAGGCGACGCTCGAGGCCCTCGAGGGAGACGCGCTCGTCCACGAGCAGCGCTGGGAGCGGTCGATCCCGCGCGACCTGGTCTGATAAGCGGGCTTCGCTGACCCTCCGGCTCTTGCGAGCGCCGCGCGCGCGCTCTATGATCCCGCGGGAGACCCGTCGATGATGGAACCCGTCCTGGATCGCGCATCGATCGCCGGCAAGAGACCCGCGACCGAGCGCCACGTGCCCCTGATCGTGGTCGGGGCCGGCCCGGCTGGCGTCGCGGCCGCGATGGCGGCGGCCCGGGCGGGGGCACGCGTGCTGCTGCTCGACGAGCACCCGCTCGACCCCGAGCTGATGGCGATGGACGTGCCGCTCTATTTCGGTCAGCGGATGAGCGAGGCGGTCCGGGACCGCGGAGCCATGCTCGAGCGCGTCGTCCACGCCAATCCCGCGATCGAGGAGGCTGTCGAGGCGGGCGTCGAGGTGGAGCTGGGCGTGTCCGTCTGGGGCGCGTTTCGGCCCGGCCCGACCCTGCGGGAGCTCGGCGGGGCGTGCCTCGGAGTGGCGGACCAGTCGCGCTCGTGGCTCATCGGCTATGACCGGCTGATCGTCGCGGCGGGGGCCCGGGACCTTGGCATGGCGTTCCGGGGCTGGGAGAAGGCGGGCACCATGGGCGCTGCGGGAGCCCTCGCGCTCCTCACGCGGTACCAGGCCTGTGCCGCCCGGCGCATGGTGGTGCTCGGCTCGGGGCCGCTCGGCCTGGCCGTGGCCACGCTCGCGCGTGCGCGCGGCATCCAGGTGCCCGCCGTGGTCGAGGTCGCGCCGGTGATCCGCGGCGACGCGGGGGCCCGGGACGCGCTCGAGCAGCAGGGCGTCCGCTTCTACCCGAGCCACGTCGCGGCCGCGGCGCTGGGCAGCCGCGACGAGATCGAGGGGGTGCGCCTCGTCGCGCTGGACAAAGACGCCCGGCCGATTCCGGGGCGCGAGATCGACATCGCCTGCGACACGGTGTGCCTCGCGATCGGCCTCGTGCCGCAGGTCGAGCTCCTCCAGATCCTGGGCTGCCGGCTCGTGTTCCGCTCCGAGCGTGGCGGGTTCGTCCCCGAGCTCGACGGCGAGCAGCGCACCAGCCTGCCCGATGTCTTCGCGGCCGGCGACTGCGCGGGAGTGGACGAGCGCGCCGTGACGGCGCCCGAGGGGGCCACGGCCGAGGGGCGGCGCGCGGGCCTGGCCGCCGCCGCCTCGCTCGGAGCGATCGCGCCGGAGCGGGCGCCAGGCCCTGCTGCGCGAGATCCCGGCGCCCGGTCGAGCACCCGCGCCTCGGATCCACGATTACTGGCGGCAGTGGCTCCGCGCCACGCTGGCGGCGGGCGGGTCGGACATCCTCGCCTGCCAGTGCGAGGAGGTGTCCCGGGATGAGCTGGTCGGGGTTCAGCCCCCGCGCTATCTCGGTCCCCGGTCGGCCCCCATGCAAGCCCGGAGTGTCGGGACCCTGACCCAGGATGGCCCGCTGCATCCGGATCAGATCAAGCGTCTCACGCGCGCCGGCATGGGCCCGTGTCAGGGCCGGCGCTGCCGCGAGCAGGTGGCGCTGCTCCTCGCGGAGGCGGGCGACGTGCCGGTCGACACGATCCCGCTCGCCACCTACCGGCCGCCGGTCCGGCCCCTGCCGCTGAGCGTCCTGTGGCCTCGCGACGAATCGGCGGCGATGCGCGAGCAGTGGGTGAGCTGGTTCGGGATCCCCACGCAGTTCGCGCCCCACTGGGACGGCGACCCCGACACGACGGTGCTGCTGGACGTCCCGGGCGGGGTGCCGAGCGAGTGACGCGCCGACGCAGGCCCGGAGAGGCAGGTCCGTGACGCCGCGCGGGGCCAGCGTCGTCATCGTCGGCGGGGGCGTCACCGGGCTCAGTGCCGGCTGGTGGCTCGCCCGGGCGGGTGTCGACGTCCTGGTGCTCGAGGCGGGCATCGTGGGGTGGGAGGCGTCGGGCCGGAACGGCGGGGGCGCGACCCACGTGTACAGCCCGCTGGGCGTCGAGGAGCAGCGGCTGTGGCCCCAGATGGACACGCTCCTCGGCTATCCCACCGAGCACGCGCCGCACCGGATCAAGGTGGCGCTGTCGGAAGACCAGCTGACGCTCTACCAGACGAACGCCGAGATCGCCGCCCGCCAGGGATTCCGGACCGAGCCCCTCGATCGGAAGCAGCTCCGGGAGCTCGTCCCGATCGTCGGCGACAACGCTATCGGCGGGCTCTACCTCCACTTCGGCGGCCACGCCAACCCCCAGCGGACGGTGCAAGGCTACGCGTGGGCCCTCCAGGATCTGGGCGGGCGGATCCTCCAGCACACACCCGTGACGGGCTTCGGGACCGCCGGGGGTCGCGTCACGGCGGTCGAGACCGCGGCCGGCCCGGTCAGCGCCGAGACGGTCGTGTTGGCGGCCGGACCGCAGACGGATCGCCTGGCCGCGCAGCTCGGAGTGAGGGTTCCGCTGGCGCCCTCCCGCGTGGAGATGATCTGTACCGAGCCCCTGCCCCTCATGGCCGTCGGCGGAGTGGACGGGAACGGCCTCTACGGTCGGCAGACGCGCCGGGGCAATCTCGTCTACGGCGGCGGCCCGCACGAGTGGCTGGACGAGGCCGGCCTCGCCGCGCCGGGTTCACGCCCCACCACGCCGCTGCTCCGCAGCCTCGGGCGGCGTCTCGCCGAGCTCTTCCCCGGAGCCGCGCACGTGCGGGTCATCCGGAGCTGGGCCGGGGTCGTGGAGAACACCCCCGACGGGCTCCCGATCCTCGACCGGCTGACCGAGCCGGCGAACGTCGTCCTCGCCACGATGTCGAGCGTCGGGTTCGGGCTGTCGCCGGCCTCCGGGAAGGCGATCAGCGAGCTCGTTCTCCACGGCCAGTGCCGCTTCGCCGATCTCACCGCGCTCCGGCTCGCCCGCTTTGCCCACACGCCGCCGGACTGGCGTTCTCAGCTCGGCTGGCTTCCCTCGCGGTCGAGCCACGGTCTGACCAGTGCAGGCCGCCGTCTGCTACGAGCGGCAAGCCGCTCCTGGTCGAGGACGTCGTCCTCGACGCTCCGCAGGCGGGCGAGGTGCAGGTGCGGATCGCCGCCGTCGCCATCTGCCACAGCGACGTACACCTGGTCCGCGGCGACTGGTTCGGCTGGAGCTCGCACCCCGCCACCCGTGGTGGCGGGGCACGAAGCGGCCGGCGTTGTCGAGCGAGGTCGGCGCCGGCGTCACGCGGGTCCGGCCGGGTGACCGCGTAGTCGTCTCGCTCATCCGCTCGTGCGGCCGATGCGTCCCCTGCCTCACCGGCGCGGCGTACCTCTGCGCGGGGCCCTTCGCCCTCATGACGGAGCATCGTCTGCACACCCGGACCGGCCAGCCGCTGAACGCGGGGATCAGCGTAGCCGGGCTTCGCCGAGTCCGTGGTGGTGGACCAGTCGCAGCTGGTGCCGGTGCCGGCCGACGTCGCCGCTCGACCGGGCCTGCCTCCTGGCCTGCGGCGTCATCACCGGGCGTCGGGGCCGTTCTCAACACCGCCCAGCTCACGCCCGGGCAGCAGCGCTGTGGTCATCGGCGCCGGCGGCGTCGGCGTGAACGCCATCCAGGGCGCGGCCCTCGCCGGGGCATCACCCATCGTCGCCGTGGACGTCGTCGCGCGGAAGCTGCCGGTCGCGCGGAGCTTCGGGGCGACCCACGCTGTCGACGGACGCCAGGGCGGACGTGCTCGGGCTCGTGCGGGAGCTCACCGCCGGCCGCGGCGCCGACTACGTCTTCGTCACCGTCGGCAGCCCGGCGGCCGTGAGCCAGGCGCTCACCCTCGCCCGGCGCGGCGGAACGCTGGTGCTGGTGGGCATGCCGGCGGCGGGAGCCACCGCGCCGATCCCGATCGGGGACTTCGCCGGCAACGGGCTTCGGCTCCTCGGCAGCAACATGGGCTCGACCCGGCTCGGCGTGGACGTGCCCCGCCTGGTGGCGCGCTACCGGGAGGGCCGCCTCCAGCTGGACGAGCTCATCACCGGCCCGCTACCCGCTCGAGCGGATCAACGAGGCGATCGTCGCGATGGAGGGGGGCGAGGCGCTCCGGAACGTCATCGTGTTCCCGGGCACCGAGGCGCCGTGAACCCCGCGGCGCACTGCCGGGGCGACGTTACCCTGCCCGGGTGCTTCTCTCCTGGCGCTGGCTCTAGTCGTCTCACCTGAGCGGGGCTCTCGCCGGTGGCTCCGCCCGGTGATCCCCCGGTGGAGCGCCGCGCGAGCGGGGTACTCGCCGTCAGCCCCTCGATTCCCACCGACATCCGGAAGGTCCCTGGCCCGATCCCGAGCGCCACTTGCTGGTCGCAGTGAGCCACCGGTGCGTCGTCCGCGGGGGGCCCCGACGGGCGGCGCTCAGGCGTCTGCCGGACGCTGCCCGTACACCCGGCGGCCCCACGCGAGGTTCTCCTGCCAGAGCCGCTTGTCGGTCCCGAACAGGATGTGCTTCGACATGTCGGGCGAGTACCGGCTCGCCGGCGGCCGCCGCCCGAGGGCCTCCGCGAGGCTCCGGATGTGGTGCGGACCGGCGCCGCAGCAGACGCCGAGATAGTGCGCCCCGAGGGCGTAGGCGGCCTTGCCGAACTCCGCGATCTCGTAGCGGTTGCAGACGAAGGGGTCGAGGGCGGCAGGGAACGGCCGGTTGTCGGGGATCACCTGGCAGTCGGGATCACTGAGCGCCTGGAAGGTCGGCTCCGCCGAGGTGGTCCGATAGGGCACGGGGAGCGCCGCGACGTGGCACCGGACGGCGCTCCGGATCTCCTGGAGCAACGGCAGCATCGTCGCCGGCCCCCGTGAGCAGTTGAGACCGACCACGTCAGCCCCCGCCGCCTCGAGCCGTCGGCACGCCTCCGCCGCGCTCCAGCCCTCGCGCATCGTGCCCTCCCGGGGGATGGCGAGCGTGATCACGGCAGCCTTGCCCGCCGCCCGGATCGCATCCAGCGCCAGCAGGGCCTCGTTCCCGAAGCTGTAGGTCTCGCCCACGACGAAGTCGACCCCGGCGGCCACCGCCCAGTCCAGTTGCTCGTCGAAGATCCGGCGCGCCTGGCGGTGCGCCTTCGGGTCGTCGGGCGCATAGATGCTCGTGTTGCAGATGTTGCCGGCCAGCAGCGTGCCCGTCGCCCGGGCGACCTTCTTGGCGATCCGGAGCGCCGTCCGGTTGATCTGCTCGAGGTCACGCTCCCGGCCGACCATTCGCATCTTGGCCCGGTGGGCGTAGTAGGTGAACGCCTCGACGACATCGGACCCGGCGTGCACGAAGTCCCGGTGGAGGCCTTCCACGAGGTCCGGGTGCTCGAGCACCACCTCCGGCACGAACGCCCCGGCCTGGAGGTAGCCCCGGCGCTCGAACTCGAAGAGGTACCCCTCCGCGCAGATCACGGGACCCTTCGCCAGCCGCTCCAGCAGTCCCAGCGTCTTCTTCGGCTTCGATCGCATCTTCGTCGCCATGTTGGCTGTCCTCTTCCTTGTGTTTAGTGCGGCCGCTCCGTCGCCGAGGTCGGCGGCAAGAGCGCGCCGTCGCGGAACCGCGACCAGCGGAGCGGCGCCAGTTCCCATCCCGCGGCATGCCCGTCCAGCACGACTTGAGCCACGATGTCACCCACGGCCGGTGCGTGCTTGAAACCGTGGCCGCTCCAGCCGAAGTCGACATGGAGTCCCGCGTACTCGGGCACGGCGCCCAGCACAGGCTGGTGGTCGGGCGTGTTGTCGTACACGCCGGAGTAGCCGCCCATGGACAGGCCGTGCTCCATCGCCGGGAATCGGTGCGCGATGAGCTCTGCGTTCCGCAGGACCTCGCCCGGATCGGCGCCCTCGTTGTAGTGGTCGGGATCGACGATCTCGTCATAGGCCACCAGGCCGTGAATCGTGAGGTTGCCCGTCTCGGGGCGCATGTACGTGGCCTGGGGCCGATCGAGGATGCCCGGATGAGGGCCGAGGTCCGGCGGCCGCCGGAAGAAGCACATCTGGTGGCGGGTCGGCGCGACCGGCACCTCGAGCCCGAGCGGCTCGAGGAGACGCCCGGCCCATAGCCCGGCGCAGATGACCACCGCGGGCGCGCTGATCT
Organism: uncultured Candidatus Rokubacteria bacterium; assembly: GCA_963804185.1. Lineage (GTDB taxonomy): Bacteria > Methylomirabilota > Methylomirabilia > Rokubacteriales > DASRDR01 > DASRDR01. Next base: position 169,226 of record CAWDPM010000014.1, on the reverse strand, counting down.
CCCCGGCCGCCGTCCGGACACCGGTCACCTTATCACCAGCCGTGAGGATCGTCTCCACGGCGACGTACTGGACGATCGTCGCCCCCAGCTCGCGGGCCCGCGTGGCGAGCGCGTTCGTGGTCATGGCGGCGTCCGCGTACCCGGACTCCGATTCGTAGGCGCCGAGCGCCACGTCCTCGACCGCCATGGCAGGAACGAGCCGCTGCACCTCGCTGGGCGCCAGCGCCACCACGTTGACGCCAAGTTCCCGGGCCCGCCCGACGTTCGCGCGGAGGTGCTCTGCACGGTCCGGCCCCGCGAGCCAGAGGATCCCGACCTGGCGGAACCCGGGATCGCCGCCGCCGATTTCTTCCGCCCACTGCTGGAAGACGGTCGCGGAGCGATTAGCCGTCCGCGTGAGGAAGTCCATCGCGTAGAACCGCCGGACGAGCGCGGAAGACCGGCCCGTCGGACCGGAGGCCAGGAACTTCCGCTCGACGAGCACCACCCGGCGGGCACCCCGGCGCGCCAGATGGTACGCGACGCTCGCGCCGTGGACGCCTCCGCCGACGACGACGGCGTCGGCCGAGCGCGGAATGTCGGTCAGACCCACGGGAAGTGGCTGCCGGACGCCCCGCGCCCACGCCGGTCTTGTCGACCACGACGACGTCCCGGCCCGGGCCGCACCGGCGCCGCGAGAGCTCGAGGCCGGGATGCCAGCCGGTGCTCAGTCCATGGATGCCGGCGCCGACGACAACGCGGTGGACGGCACGTGGAAGCAGGCTCACTGAAGCCTCCGAGGTCTCGGGTCACCCGAAAGGACCGGACCTCTGTACCATCCAGCCACGGCGGGCGTCAAGGGAGGCCGGCCGATGGGTCAGGCCTCATCGCGAGCCGCCCCCACGGGTGCGATGGCGCGGTCAGCGCGGGTTCGCGCGGGTACATGACGCCCAGACGACGAGCCCACGAGAAGACATGGGCCCGTCGGGAACGCCCCACAGATGCACGTTCTCGCGTCGGACTACTCGATGACCTGATCCGCTCGGGCGAGCGCGAGGACGGGATGGTCAAGCCCAGGGCTCTGGCGGTCTTCAGGTTGATGAGCTCGAACTTGGTCGCTGCTCAATGGGGAGCTCCGCCGCTCGCACCTCTAAAGATCTGTCCAGGTACGTGGCGGCGCGGCGGTACAGTCCGGTAGTCTGGCCCGTAGGCCATCAGGCCTCCAGCGTCGACGAACTCTCTAAATCCGTATATCGCCGCAAGTTGATACTTCATCGCGAGTCGACGACCCGCCGTCGGTGAGATGTGAACAGCACATCATCAAGCTGAATCAGCACCGACGCCTCGGGCGTCGCCGAACACGCGTTCGAAATCGCTGGCGTCGCGGACCGCAAGCATTTGCAGCTGGATGCCGAGAGCCCGTGCCGCCAGCTCCGCCTGCCCAATGTATTGGGCGTTGCCGGGGTTAGTAGCCTGGAACAGGAGGGCCACGCGAGAGAGCCGGTGAACCGTCTCTCGAAGGAGTTCAAGTCGCTTCCCCATCAGGTCAGAATGATCCCCAGAACCCTTGACGTTTCCGCCAGGTCGTGCGAGACTGCTGACGATCCCCGTCGCGACGGGATCGTAGAAGCGACGAACACGATCGGGATCGTCTTGGTAGCGTCCTTCGCCGCGGGAACCGGCGGCGTCCCTGACGCAAGAATACGTCGACCTTGAGGCTGACCAGCTTGACTGCGGCGGCAGGGAGCTCGTCTGCGCTACCCGTCAGCCCGTACTCAATAGCGACGCTCTGGCCCTCAACTACCCCAGGTCGCGCAGCCCTTCCGAAGTCCCTCGATGAAGGTGTGGGCGGCGGACCATGCGCAAAACCCGATTCGATAAGTCTTGCCGCTCTGTTCGGATCTGCGGGCGAGCACACCAAGCGCCGCGACCGATCCCCACAGCAACGCGCGCCATCAATCATTGACGTGTGTCCTCCCTAGGGGGCGCTGTCTAGAGCCTAGGGGGCAGCGACATCTGGCATTCGTGAATCGGCTCCCACGGACGATCGAGCACGGCGTTCTCTCTCGCGGGGAAGGTCCGTCAGGCACATCTGCGCCGAATGATACGAGAACCACGAGAAGTCGCTGCGCCGGCTGACGTGGCACCCCTGGAGAGCATGGCGACTCGGTCGAGCAACCTATGCTCGCAACCCCGGAAAATCGCGCGCACCACGCACCAGCACGCCGCCTGCTCAAGCCCATCAAACGCGCTACAACGCTGCCCATGCGCCTTCCCTTCTACTACAATTAGCCACCCAACTCCATCTCCACTTCCCTCCTCGAGGTCCAGGGCACGGGCGCGCCCCAGTGGTCGAGGTAGGTCGTCTTGCGTGTCGGGCAGCGCCGGCTGCCGCCGAAGCGGGCGCCCTCGGCCGGGTAGCTGAGAGATGCAGAATGAATGTCGCTTCGCGGCACGCCGAAGAGCGTGTACACGCGCGTCATGACCGAGGGGTGCAGGTCGTCGGGATGGAGCCGATGCCGAGCGCGCGGGCCGCCAGCATCAGGTTCTGGCAGGCGGGCAGGATGGAGTTGGCCCAGCCCGGCGGCTCGGCGAAGGCGAGCACCACGCACGGCACGTCCCGCATGTGGTCCGCGAGCCCGGCCGCCGCCCGGTAGTTCGTCGCGTCGGGCGGGATGTCCTCGGGCCCGGTCCATCCGTGCTCGTCCCGCCGCTTCGCCCACCAGGCCTCGTCGATACAGGGCGCCGAACCGGACGATCCGCTCCCGTCGGTCACCACCAGGAACCGGGCGATCTGGCGGTTGCCCCCGTTGGGCGCCCGCACGGCCGCCTCGAGCACCAGTTGCAGGTCCGCCGACCTGGATCGGATCCGGCCGGAACCGCCGGATCGATCGCTGGGTGAACATCGCCTCGCCCACCGACATGCCCAGTCGCCCGTGGTCCACCACCGAAGCGCCTCCTTCCTGCGCGTGACCTGAACTCGCCTGCGGGCGGCCTGACCCGCATCGCGCCGTGGTGGCCGTGCCGCGGTCCACCCATCCGGCCCGCCCGTCCTTGACGGCCCTGCGCGGCCCATGATACGGGCTTGTAGGCATCGCGCGCGACGATCGATGGAGACCTTCGCCCAGAGGCTCGGGACCTTCGCCGCAGGGCTCACCCCCTCCGGGCTGCCACGGGACATCGTCGAGCAGGCCGCGCGGCTCCTCCTGGACACCGCCGGCGTGACGCTGGCGGCCGTGCCGGAGGAGTTCGCGGGCAGCATCCAGACGGTGGCGCGCGGCCTGGGCGGGCCGCCCGAGGCGAGCCTCTGGGGCGCGCGCGAGCAGGTGGGGATGGCCGCGGCCGTCCTCGCCAATGGCACCTTGGCCCACGGGCTCGACTACGATGACACGCTGGAGGACGCCATCGTCCACACCGGCTCGTGCTGCGCAACGGCGGCGCTCGCCGCCGGGGAGGCCCGTCACGCTCCCGGCGCTGAGGTGCTGGCGGCGCTCGTCGCCGGCGTCGAGGTCATGGCCGCCGTCGGCAGTGTCTGTCCGGGCGCGTTTCACCGACGAGGCTTCCACCCGACCGCGCTCTGCGGGGCCTTCGGCGCGGCCGCCGCCACCGGTCGCCTCCTCGGCCTGACTGCGGCCCAGTTCACCACGGCCTTCGGGCTCTGCGGAAGCCAGGCCAGCGGGATCATCGAGTACCTGGCCGACGGCTCCTGGACCAAGCGCCTGCACGCCGGCTGGGCCGCCCACGCCGGCGTGGTGGCGGCGCACCTGGCGCAGGCCGGCTTCACGGGCCCCCGCACGGTCTTCGAGGGAACCCACGGCTTCTATCAGGCCTTCGGCGGGGAGCCGCCCGACGCCGCGCGCCTCGCCGCGCTCGCGGATGGCCTTGGCCGCGAGTGGTTCATCCAGCGGCTCATGTTCAAGGCCTATCCCTGTGGCTCGATCAACCAGCCCTACATGGACTGCGCGGCGCGCATCCGGACGCGTCCCGGATTCGACCCGGCAGCGATCCGCGCGATCGTCTGCCGCACGGCAGAGGGCCCGGTCCACCGGCTCTGGGAGCCGCTCGCGCGAGAAGCGGCGCCCGACGACCCCCTACGGCGCGAAGTTCAGCTTGCCGTACTGCATTGCGCTCGTCCTCGTGGAAGGCCAGGCGGGGGTGGATGGGTTCAGCGAGGCGCGGACCCGGGACCCGCGCATCCTGGCCGTGGCCGACCGGGTGGACTACGTCCTGGATCCGACCCTGCCCTACCCCCGGCGCTTCACGGGGCACGTGCGGGTCGAGCTCGCCGACGGGCGCGTGCTGGAGGAAACCCAGGACGCGCCGCGGGGTGGCCCCGCGCGACCCGCTCGCCCCCGAGGAGCTCCAGGCGAAGTTCCGGGCCAATGCGGCCCGGGTGCTGCCCCATGCCCAGGTGGACACGCTCTGCGAGCGGCTGCTCGCGATCGACCGCGCGGCGGACGTCACGGTGACGGCCGCCGCCCTCCGGCGCGCCGCATGAGCCGGACAACGACGACGACCCGACCCGAGCCGAGCCGCCGCGCCCCCGCGCGCCGCAGGCGTGAGGCGCGCCGGCCGGGCTGACCAGAGGCCGCCGCGCCCCGAGCGCCGCAGGCGTGAGGCGCGCCGGCCGAGCTGACCAGAGGCCGCCGCGCCCCGAGCGCCGCAGGCGTGAGGCGCGCCGGCCGGCTGAAAGGAGACCGACCATGACACAGCGACGATTCTGGAGCCTCCTGACCGGGCTGGCCCTCGTCCTCGGCCTCATGGCCCGCGTCGAGGCGGCCGACCCGGCGGTGATGGAGGCCGCCAAGAAGGAAGGGAAGGTCGTCTGGTACTCGTCCCTCGGGCTCTCGGTGGCCCAGAAGGTCTGCGATGCCTTCAACAAGAAGGCGCTCGGCATCACGTGCGAGCTGACCCGGGACGGCTCGCAGCGCATCTTCCAGAAGGTGATGCAGGAGGCAGGGGCGAATCTCGCCATCGCCGATGTCGTCCACACCTCCGACATCTCGCACTTCCTCGAGTTCCAGCAGAAGAACATGCTGATGCGATACCTGCCGGCCGGCGCGGACAAGTTCCAGGCCGACTTCCGCGACCGGGACGGGCTCTACACGATCCTGCGCGGCACGCCCTACGTGATCGGCTACAACACGCAGAAGGTGAGCGCGGCCGACGCGCCCAAGACCTGGAAGGACCTCGCCGACGCCAAGTGGAAGGGCAAGCTGGTCCACGCCCACCCGGGCTACAGCGGCGTGGTGATGACGGGGATCATCGGCCTGCTCCCCGCGATGGGCGGCTGGGATTACTACGGGGCGCTGGCGAAGAACAACCCCCTCGTCGTCCAGTCGGCCGAGGACCCGCCGATGAAGCTGTCCGGCGGCGAGGCGTGGGTCGGCGCGACGGGGGAGTACAACCTCTATCGCGAGATCAAGAAGGGGAACCCCGTCCAGATCGTCTTCCCCACGGAGGGCGTGCCCTTCGTGACCTCGGCCAACGCCATCCTGGGCAAGGCGCCGCATCCGAACGCCGCGAAGGTGTTCACGGACTTCCTCTTCGACAAGGACGCGCAGCAGATCCTCGCCGACGACGGCCTCTACGTCCCGAACGAGGCCGTCACCTACCCGAAGGACAAGCGGCCCCTCAAGGAGCTGAAGCTCATCAAGGTCGACCCCGAGGAGATGCAGAAGAAGGACGACGAGGTCAAGAAGAAGTTCCGCGAGCTGTTCGGGGTCTGACGTGGTGCCGGGCGCGGCGGCGGGGCCGATGGGCGGGAGCGGGACCGCGCGCGGGCGGCTCGACGCCGCGCCCGGGGTCTGGCTCCTCTCCGCCTCGATCCTCGCGGTCCTCGTCGTCGCGCCCCTCGCCATCCTGCTCGTCACGGCCGTCCGGGCGCCCGAGGGGGCAGGCTTCACCCTGGCCAACTTCCTCGAGGCGTTCGGTCAGGCGATCTACCAGGGCCCGGTCGGGAACTCCCTCGTCTACGCGACGTCGGTCGGTGTCCTGAGCGTCCTCGTCGGGGCGCCGATGGCCTGGCTCGTCACGCGGACGGACATGCCCGGCAAGGCGCTCGTCCGGACCTTCACGATCGCCGCCTTCGTCACGCCCTCCTTCCTCGGCGCCACCGCCTACGTCATCCTGGCGGGGCCGAACGCCGGACTCTTCAACGTCCTCTACCGGGCCCTCACGGGGGCGGAGGGGGCGCTCGTCAACATCTTCTCGATGTCGGGCCTGATCTACGTGACCAGCCTCTACACCTTCCCGGTCGTCTTCATCCTGACGAGTGCCGCGCTGACCGCCACGCCGGCGGACCTCGAAGAGGCGGCACGGATCGCGGGGGCCGGCCGGCTCGCGGTCATGCGCACGATCACGCTGCCGCTCGCGCTTCCGGCGATCGTCGGCGGCTTCATCCTCGCGTTCCTCGAGGCCCTCGTGCTCTTCGGCGCGCCGGCCATGCTCGCGATCCCGGCGCGCTTCCACGTCATGACCACCCAGATCTGGGCCTTCTTCCACTACCCGCCGCAGGTCGAGGTGGCCGCGGCCTATGCGATGCCGCTCCTCCTGGTGGCGGTCGTGCTCCTGTGGGTCCAGCGGCGGCTCATGGGTCGGCGCGGCTACACGACGGTGGGCGGGCGGGCGACGACCGCGCCCCCGGTCGCGCTCGGTCGCTGGCGCTGGGCCGCCCTGGGCGCCTGCGGGGGAGTCTTGCTGCTCTCGATCGGGCTGCCGTACTTCGCGCTCCTCCGGGCCGCCCTCGCCAAGGCGTGGGGCCTCGGGTGGTCGTGGCAGAACCTCACCCTGCGCAACTTCCGCTACGTCCTCTTCGAGTTCGACCCGACGCGCTCGGCCATCGTGAACACGCTCGAGCTCGCGGTCGTCACCGCCACGCTCGCGGCCCTCCTCATGGGCGCGATCGCCTACGTCGCCCAGCGGCGGCTCATCACCGGGGCGCGGGCGCTGGCGTTCCTGGCCATGGCGCCCCTGGCGATCCCGGGGATCGTGCTCTCCATCGGGCTCTTCAAGGCCTACTCGCGGCCGCCGCTCCTGCTCTACGGCACGATCTGGATCATCTTCGTCGCGTACCTGACCAAGTACCTGCCGATCGCCTACACGGCCTGCCACGCCGCGATCCAGACGGTGCACCCGGACCTCGAGGACGCGGCGCGGACCCTCGGCGCCAATCGCCTGGTCGCGTTCAAGGACGTGACGATGCCGCTGTTCAGTGCGGGGCTCGTGTCGGCGTGGCTCCTCGTCTTCCTCCCGAGCCTCCGCGAGCTCTCCTCCTCGATCCTCCTCTTCACCACCCGCTCCCGCGTCGTGTCCGTCGTCATCTACTCGCTCTACGAGGAGGGCCTCTGGGAAGCCGTGTCGGCCCTCGGGATCCTGCTGCTCGGGCTCACGCTCGCTCTCGTGGCCGTGGCGCAGCGGTTCCTGGGCCGCCGCTTCCTCCAGACCTGACCCGCGGCATGGCCGGGGTCCGCCTGCTGGCGCTCACCAAGCGGTACGGCGAGGACGTCGCGGCCGTCCGGGATCTCACGCTCGAGATCCGCCACGGGGAGCTCCTGTCGCTCCTCGGCCCCTCGGGCTGCGGAAAGACCACCACCCTCCGCCTCATCGCCGGCTTCCTCGCCCCCGAGGCCGGGGAGATCTGGCTCGGCGACCGCCGCCTCTCGGCGGCGGGGGAGGCCGTGCCGCCCGAGCGCCGCGGGATGAGCATGCTGTTCCAGTCCTACGCGGTCTGGCCGCACAAGACCGTGGCGGAGAACGTGATCTACGGGCTCAAGTTCCGCGACGTCGCCGCGGGCGGAGTGGCCCCGGCGCCTCCGCGAGGCCCTCGCGCTCGTGCGCCTCGAGGGGTTCGCCGACCGCTATCCGGGGGAGCTCTCCGGCGGCCAGCAGCAGCGCGTCGCGCTCGCGCGGGCGCTGGTCGTGGAGCCCGCGATCCTCCTCCTGGACGAGCCCCTCAGCAACCTCGACGCGCACCTCCGGGAGGAGATGCGCTTCGAGATCCGCCGGGTGCACGAGGCGCTGAAGATCACGACCGTCTACGTGACCCACGACCAGGCCGAGGCCATGGTGACGTCGGACCGGATCGCCGTGATGAACGCGGGCAGCGTCGAGCAGGTCGGCACGCCGGCCGAGGTCTACGAGCGGCCGGCCACGGCGTTCGTCGCGGGGTTCATTGGCCGGACGAACCTGCTCCGGGGCCGGGTCGCAGCCGACGGGCGCGTCGCCTGCGATGGCGGCCTGGAGCTGATCGCGGCGGTCGGGCCGGAGGACCGGGCCGGGACGGCGGTCTCGGTCTCGATCCGGCCGCACAAGATCGCCCTCGCGCCGGCGGCCTCCGGCGCCGCACCGGGCACACCGGTCGAGCGGACCCCGCGCAACGTCTTTGCGGGAACGATTGCGCGGGCCGCCTACTTCGGTGACGCGATGGACTACCAGGTGGCGATCACCGAGACCGCCGCCACCTTTCGGGTCGCCGCCGCGCCAGAGCCCCGCTTCACGGTTGGCCAGCCCGTGGTCGTCGAGATCGAGCCGCGCGCATGCATCCTGGTGCGCTGAGCCGCGGAGAGCGAGCTGATCCGTCTGTCACAAGAATGGATCGATGTCGCGCGGGCGGCCGGGTAGCGCGTGAGCCCACGGTCGGCGGGACGCCGCGGCGCTCAGTGGAGTAGTCGCGGCAGGACGTCCCTCATCACGCGCTCGAGCTGGCCGAGCTGGTCCCAGCCGGCGATCCGAAGCGTGACCTCGTGGAACCCCATCGCCTCGAAGACGCGCAGGTGCTCGACGCACTGGTCCACGGAGCCGGCCGCGGTCCAGCTCCTGACCCGAGAGGGTGGGAAGTCCATCGCGTAATAGACGTCCAGGAAGCGCTTGGACTCCTCCCAGGCGGCGTCCTGGTCGTCGTTGAGGTTGATGTTGTGATAGAGGTGGAACTCGATCGCGCTCGGGTCGCGGTCCGGCCTCGGCGGTCTTCCGCTTGATGTCCTCGACGCGCCAGCGGACGTCCTCCGGATCCGAGAGCGAGGTCTCCCAGCCCTCGGCATGCTCGGCGACGCGACGGTGCGTCCGCTCGATGACCGCGCGGCTGCCGGCGCTGTTGCTGGCCAGCCAGATCGGCGGGCGTGGCTTGGCCGCCGGCTTCGGCTCGATGGTGATGTCCGTGAAGCGGTAGTGCTCGCCCTGGAACGTGACGTGATCCTCCGTCCAGAGGCGCTTCATGATGGTGATCCACTCCACGAGCCGGCCCGCGCGATCCTTGTTCGTGACCTCGTAGAGACGCGCCTCGGCCCGGCCCCCCTCCTGGGGGACGATGCCGGTGCATCCCACCATGACCGTGCGGCCGCCGGCCAGGAGGTCCAGGCTCGCCCACTGGTATGCGAGCAGGACCGGGTCACGCAGCGCGATGCTGGCCATGCAGGCGGGACCGAGCCGGACTCGCTTCGTGCGCGCCGCGACACCAGCCAGGAGCGTGATCGCCTCCATCCGGGGCTTGCCGAGCAGGCTATCGCCGACCCAGACGGACTGGAACAGGCCCGACCGATCGGCGATCTCGGCCATCTGGAGCATCTGGCCCGACGTCGTGGCCCCGAACAGGACCCCCCGATTGGGCAGCGTGAGGCCGACCTGCATGATGCCCCCCTTGGCGTGACCGCCGCTGGCTGGCCGCATCGTAGGGCAGCCAGTCCGTGGAGCTCAAGGGCGTCGGGTCTCACCCGCGCTTCTGACGGCCAGACGGCCGTAAGATGCGTCCATGGACGTCGGAGCCCGCCACACTGTCAGCATCGCGTTCCAGACCGACCATCCGCTCCCCGCGTACGGTCCACTCGCCGCCGCCGCCGAGGCCCACGGCTTCGACGGCGTCTCCGTCTACAACGACCTCCTCTACCAGCCCGCGTGGCCGGCGCTCTTCGAGATCGCGCGGTCGACGCGCCGCGTGCGGATCGGCCCGGCCGCCATGAACCCGTTCACGTGCCACCCGGTCACGCTTGCCGGCCACGTGGCGCTGCTCGACGAGGCCTCGGGCGGGCGCGCCTACCTCGGCCTCACGCGCGGCGCCTGGCTCGACCACCTGGGCCTGGCGCCGGCGCGACCCGTGACCGCCCTCCGCGAGGCCTTCGAGTGCGTCCGTCACCTCCTGCGGGGCGATCGGCAGCCGTACCGCGGGCGGGTCTTCTCGCTCGCCGGGGGCGAGACCTTGCGCTGGCGAGTGCCCCGGAGCGAGGTCCCGTTCCTCCTGGGCGCCTGGGGTCCGCGCGTGATCCGTGCGTGCGCGCCCCACGTCGACGAGGTCAAGGTGGGCGGCACGGCGAGCCCCCACATCGTGCGGACCCTGCTCTCCGAGGTGCAGGCGGCGGCACGCCAGGTCGCCCGGCCGCCCGAGGCCGTGGGCCTCGCGGTGGGCGCGGTCTCCGTGGTTGACCGGGACGGCGGCGCCGCACGTGCGCTCGCCCGCCAGAGGGTCGCGCTTTACGTGCCGGTCATCGCTGAGCTCGATCCCACGCTCCCGATCGAGCCCGAGCAGGTCCGGCGGATCGAGGCTGCGCGCGCGGCGGGAGATGTCGAGCGCGCGGGTCGCGAGGTCCCGGACGCGGCCCTCCGGAGCCTCGCGCTCGCGGGAACGCCGGATGAGGTGGCAGAGCACGCCCTCCGGCTCTACGCGGCCGGGGCGCAGCGCGTCGAGTTCGGAACGCCACACGGCCTCGACGAGGCCGCCGGTATTCGCCTGCTCGGCGAAGCGGTGCTCCCGCTCCTTCGCCGCCAGGGGATCGGCACCGCACCGTGACCGGTCCCCGCGCCCCGGACGAGTTCGAGCTCTACGACCTCGCCGTGGTCGTCGAGCGCATCGAGGGACACTGCACGTGCGACATGCGGGTCGGCGACCGGGTCGAGCTCCGTGGCGGCAAGCTGGCGATCGCCGAGCCGCGCGGCTTCTGCCTCTACGCGCTCCAGGCGGTCCTCCCGCTCCTGCCGGCCAAGCAACGCCCGAGCCATCCCGCCGACTGGATGGAGACGGACACGCGCGTGACCTGTCCCGATCCGGCGTGCCGGCTGATCATGCGGATCGAGCGTACCGGGCGACGCGTGTTCCGCCACGACGACGTCAGCGCGGTGCCGTGGGAGCCCGCGGGTCCCAGCACGCCCCCCGGGGATTGAGGAGCTTCGGCAAGGAGCAGTCGCCAGCGGGCGTGCCGCCTCGCGGCCGGTCGGACGCGCAGGACGGGGCCGGGTTCTTGCTAGATTTCCAGGTATATGTCGTCCCAAATCGAGCAGCCAGCCTTCGGAGGCCCAGCGGCGGTGCCGGAAGAGACACGCTCTGTCGCCGGATCCGTTCGGCTCGACCTGGATGCCGGTCTCCGCCGGTTAGGCCACATGCGCTTCCGTCCCGGCCAGCAGGAGGCCATTGAACGGCTGCTCGCCGTTGGGCGCCTCCTGCTCGTCGCTCCGACCGGCGGCGGCAAGAGCCTCGTCTATCAGCTCCCCGCCACACTCCTGGGCGGGACCACGCTCGTCATCTCGCCGCTCATCTCGCTCATGCAGGACCAGGTTCGGGCTCTCGAGGCGCGCGGCGTCTCGGCCACCTACCTCGCCTCGACCCTCGATGCCGTCGAGATGCGGCGCCGCCTCGGCCAGCTCGGGGCCGGCAGCCTGACCCTCGCCTACGTCGCCCCCGAGCGGCTCGCCTACCCGGGGTTCCGCGCGCTCCTGCGTGGGCTCGCCTGCCCGCTGGTCGCCGTCGACGAGGCCCACTGCATCAGCGAGTGGGGCCACGACTTCCGGCCGGAGTACCTGGAGCTGGGCACGGTCCTCGCCGAGCTCGAGGCGGCGCGCGTGCTCGCGTGCACGGCCACCGCCACCCCGGTCGTCCGTGACGAGATCCTGGCCCGGCTGGGGCTTCCGGCCGACACGCCCCAGATCGTCCAGGGCTTTGCCCGCCCTAACCTGGCCCTGCGGGCGGCCGAGGTCGAGGAGCAGCGGGGGCGTGCCCGGCGCGTGGACGGGCTTCTCGCCGAGGCCCTGGACCGACCCGGAGCGGGCCGCGGGACCGCCATTGTCTACGCGGCGACGCGGCGGGAGACCGAGGCCGAGGGCGCTCGCCTCCAGGCCGCCGGTTGGAGAGTCGTCGCCTATCACGCCGGGCTCGACGGGGCGCGGCGCGACGCCATCCAGCGGGCGTTCGCCCAGGGCCAGGTAGAGATCGTTGTCGCGACCAACGCCTTCGGCATGGGCATCGACCGGCCCGACGTCCGAGCGGTCGTCCACCTGGCGCCTCCCGGCTCGATCGAGGCGTATTACCAGGAGGTCGGGCGGGCGGGGCGCGACGGGCGCCCCGCGATCGGGCTGCTCCTCACGGGACCCGGGGACCTCGCGCTCCGCCGACGCCTCCTCGAGCGGACGAGCAGCGGCGAGGTCACTGACGGCGCCGTGCTCGAGCACAAGTGGGGCCTGTTCCTGGAGCTCCTGCGGTGGGTCGAGGGCGGGAGCTGCCGGCACGACGCCATCCTGCGCTACTTCGGTGACGAGGCAGAGACGCTCGACGGCTGCGGGCGCTGCGACGAGTGCCAGGCCCTCCGCGAGGAGGAGCAGGCCAATCCCGCCGAGACGACCCTGATCGTCCGCAAGGCGCTGAGCGGCGTGGCCCGGGTGAGCGGACGCTTCGGGATCCAGCTCGCCGTCAAGCTCCTCCGCGGTGAGCCCGACCCCCGGCTCGAGCGCTCCGGGCTCGCCGCCACGCCCACGTTCGGGAACCTCCGGGAACACCCCGCGCCCTGGGTCCTGCGTCTCCTCCGGCGTTGCGTGACCACGGGGTGGGCCACCTTCAGCGGCGGAGACCGGCCCGTGCTGGTGCTCACCGAGGACGGGCGCGCCGTGATGCGCGGCGCGCGACCGGTCCGCCTGCGTCTGCCCCCGACCTCGATCGCTCCGCCGAAAGGGGCGGTGCCGTCTCCGACGCGGACCAGGCCAAGGGCGGCGACTGCCCTGGACCCGGTGGAGCAGGCCCTCTTCGAGGCCTTGCGCGGGCACCGACTAGCCGTCGCTCGCGAGGAGGGTCTGCCACCCTACGTCATCGCCAGTGACCGCACCTTGCGCGAGCTGGCCGAGCTCCGGCCGCGCACGCTCGACGCGCTGAGACTCGCCCACGGGATCGGCCCTCACAAGATGGATCGTTACGGCGCCGGGCTCCTGGCGGTGGTGACCCGGACGCTGGCTGCGCAGAAGGCGGCGTCTGGCGGCGACCGCGCGCTTGAGGGAGTCGGAGTCGAGGAGTACGATCGACCCGGCCATGGACCCGCTGAGTGAGCTCCTCGGTCAGAGCCCCGGGATGGTCACCGTCCGAGAGGAGCTCGCGCGCCTTCTCACCCGTCGGACCGAGTCGCGTCGTCCTCCACCGATCCTGATCCAGGGCGAGACCGGCACCGGCAAGGGGCTGCTCGCCCGGGCGCTTCACCGGGGCGGGCCCCGCGCCGACGGTCCGTTCGTCGACATCAACTGCGCGGCGATCCCCGAGACCCTGATCGAAGCGGAACTGTTCGGATTCGAGCGGGGGGCGTTCACGGACGCCCGCCAGGCGAAGCCCGGACTTTTCCAGATCGCGCACGGCGGCATGATCTTTCTGGACGAGGTAGGGCTTCTGCCCGAGGCGCTCCAGGCGAAGCTCCTCAAGGTGATCGAGGATCAGACGGTTCGGCGGCTCGGCGGCACGCGCGCCGAGGTCGTCGATGTCTGGGTCGTCGCGGCGACTAGCGTCGATCTGCTGCAGGCGACCCAGGACGGTCGCTTTCGCCAGGACCTCTTCCACCGTCTCGCCGTCGTCAAGGTGACCCTGCCGCCCTTGCGCACCCGGGGCCACGACATCGTCCACCTGGCGGAGCACTTCCTGGAGCGCGCGTGCGCCGACTATGGCCTGTCACGGCGCACCCTCGTGCCCGAGGCCCGGGCGGCGCTGCTGAAGCACGCGTGGCCGGGCAACGTCCGCGAGCTCGCGAATCTGATGGAGCGAGTCGCGCTCCTCTCCGAGAGCCAGGACGTGCGCGCCGAGATGCTGGGCCTGTCCGTGGCGCCCGTTCGGTCGGCGGCGCGAGCCCCCGACCGTCAAGGGCGGTCCACGGCGCCGCGGTCTCCCGGCGATCGGGAGGAGCTGCTGGAGGCCCTGCGCCAGACGAACTGGAACGTGACCGCCGCTGCCACGCGCCTCGGCCTCACCCGCAACACCATCCGCTATCGCATGGAGAGCCTCGGGCTCGAAGCCGACCGACCGGGACCCGGCACGCGGCGACCCGAGCCCCCCGTCGTCGCCCCGCGCGGGGAGCCGCCGGATGCGGGCGTCGGCGAGCCGACCGACGCGGGCCGACGCCACCTGTCGTTCCTCGGCGTGAACGTGATCATGCCGCCGGACACATCACCGGCCGAGACGAGCGGCGCGCTCGAGACGGTGATCGACAAGATCCGGAGCTTCGGGGGCCGGGAGATCGAGCGCGGTGCCACGACCATCGGCGCGGTGTTCGGCCTGGAGCCCCTGGAGGACCCCGCGCTCCGCGCCGCCCATGCGGCCCTGGCGGTGCAGAAGGCGACCGAGCGCGCCCGCCGCGAAGATTTCCGCCCCTACGCGGTGAGGGTCGGCATCCACACCGCGGCGCTGCCGGTGACCGGGGTCGGCGACTCGGCCGAGATCGAGCCCGGGGGGGCACGGGAGATCCAGACGCTGCTGGCGACGCTCCTCGCCCAGGCGGAGCCGGGGCGCGTGCTGCTGACGGCGGGCGTCGCGCCGTTCTTGGAGCGCCGGCTCGACCTGGTCCCCGTCGGAGCGGTGGACGGAGTCCCCGGCCCGGTCTTCCGGCTGGTGGGCCGGGAGCGAGCCGAGCCTGGTCCGACACGCCGGCTCGCGACCTTCGTCGGCCGGCGGCACGACCTGGAGCTCCTGCAGGGCCGTCTCAGCTCGGCCGTCGGCGGGCGTGGCCAGGTGGTCGGCATCGTGGGCGAGGCCGGGCTCGGCAAGAGCCGCCTTCTCCACGAGTTCCGGCAAGGCCTCGGCCCGGACATCCGGTACGTCGAGGGGCGCTGCCTGCCGTACGGGAGCGCGATCCCCTACCTGCCACTCCTCGACATCCTGCGCGACCACTGCGGGATCGTCGACACCGACAGCCCAGGGCGATCGTCGAGAAGGTCCGCCGCGGGCTCGAAGAGGTCGGCATGGATCCGGCCGAGGGCGCCCCGTACTTGCTGCAGCTCCTGGGCATCCGTGACGGGACAGAGCGCCTGGCCGTCCTCAGCCCGGAGGCGATCAAGGCCCGCACGTTCGAGACGCAGCGCCAGCTGGGCCTCAAGGGCAGCCGGCGGCGCCCGCTGGTCCTCGCCATCGAGAACGTCCACTGGATCGACAAGACGTCTGACGAATACCTGGGCGCGCTGGTCGAGAGCTTAGGCGGCGCGCCGATCCTCCTCATCTTGACCTACCGTCCCGGGTACCGCCCCGCTTGGATCGAGAAGTCGTACGCGACGCAGATCGCGCTCCAGCCGTTGACCGGGGACGACGGTGCGAGCATCGTTCGGTCGATGCTCGAGACCTCGCACCCGCTCGCGGCCATCACCCCGGTCATCGTGGCCAAGGCAGAGGGGAACCCCTTGTTCCTCGAGGAGCTGGCGCTCGCTGTGGTCGAGCAGGATGGCGGGTCCGGCGCGCTCCGCATCCCGGACACCCTGCAGGAGGTGCTCCTGAGCCGCATCCAGCGCCTCTCCGATGACTGCCGGCGCGTCCTCCAGGCAGCCGCCGTGATCGGCCGGGAATTCTCGCTGCGGCTCCTGGCCGAGCTGTGGCAGGAACCGGGCGGGCTCGAACCCCATCTGGTCGACCTCCGGCGGCTGGAGTTTCTCTACGAGAAGTCGGGGGCCGAGGAGCCCGCCTACGTGTTCCGGCACGCGCTCACCCAAGAGGTCGCCTATGAGAGCCTCCCTGCCGGCCGGCGGCGCTGGCTCCACGCCACGGCGGCGCGCGCGCTGGAGGCCCAGTACGCCGACCGCCTCGAGGAGGTGTACGACCGAGTCGCACACCACTACGCGAGGGCCGAGGACGCTCACCGCGCGATCTACTACCTGACGCGCGCCGCGGAGAAGGCCGCACGGAGCTACGCCCACACCGAGGCGGTGGCGGCGCTCCGCGAGGCGCTCGCGTTCGTCGAACGGATGGCGCCCGGTGAGCGCGACCGCGCCCAGGTCGACCTCGCGCTCCGTCAGGCGCACTCCCTCTACTTCCTGGGCCGGTTCCCTGACACGCTGGCGCTCCTGGGCGACCAGCACGGCGCGGTGGAGCGGTTGCGGGACCCCGCGCTGGCGGGGGCGTACCATTTCTGGCTCGCGCACACCGAAAGTCACCTCGGCCGGCATCAGGCCGCCGTCGCCGCCGCCGAGCGGTCGATCGCGGAGGCGAAGCAGGCGGGCGACGAGCCCACCCTCGGCAAGGCGCACTACGTGCTCGCCCGCAGCGGCTTCTGGTCGGGCCGATTCCACCAGAGCGTGGCGGAAGGGCGGCAGGCCGTCTCGATCCTCGAACGGACCTCGGAGCCGTGGTGGCTCGGCCTGGCGTACTGGGGCGTGGCGTTCGGCCTGGGCTTCCTGGGCGAGTTCCGGGCGGCCCTCGAGGCAACGGCCCGGGCCGATGCGCTCGGCAATGCCATCGGAGACCCACGTCTCCAGACCTACGCGGCGTGGACCACCGGCTGGCTTCTGGCGGCGCAGGGTGACCTCGACGCCGCCCTGGCGGCGTGCCGGAAGAGTCTCGAGCGGTCGCCCGATCCCGTGAATACGGCCGATGCGCTGAGCTTCCTCGGCTACGTCCTCGTCGAGCAGGGGGCCGTGAGAGACGCGATCCCGCTGCTCGAGCAATCGATCAAGCAATGGACCGAGTTCCAGCACACGCCGATGCTCGCCTGGTTCACGACGGTGCTGGCCGACGCCTATCTGGCTGCGGGCGAGCCTGAGCGGGCCCACCAGGCGGCGGCCCGAGGGCTCGCGCTCGCGCGCGAAGCCGCCTTCCCGTACGGCGCGGCCCTGGCGACGCGGACACTCGCCCGGATCGCTCGAAGCCGGGGGCGGCTCGACGAGGCAGCTCGCCTCGCCGCCGAGGCTTTCGACACCTTCCAGGTGATCGAGGCCCGCTACGAAAGTGCCCGCACTGGACTCGAGCTCGCCGCGATCGCAGCCGCCCGCGGCGATCCGGCCGCGGCGCAGACGTACCTCGTCGACGCCCGCCGCCTGTTCCAGGCCACCGGGGTACGCGACCCGGAATTGTTGATCCAGGACGTCGCCGTCAAGCTCGGGGTGTTCCCTCCGGAGGGCTACAGGCTGTCGGCCCACCCCGAGCCGCCGGGTCCCAGGGTCGGTGGCGGTGCCGGCACAGGGGCCCACCTTTAACCCTTGACACCTCCGCATCATGACAGCACACCGTGGGGTGCGGACCACCGTGACGCTCGACGCTGATGTGGCCGCGAAGCTCAGGGCCGCCGCCCGGCATCAGGGCATCTCGTTCAAGCAAGCGCTGAACCAGGCGGTCCGGGCCGGCCTCGCCCCGCCCCGCCGATCCGCCCGGCGTTTCACCCAGCTCACGCAGGCGATGTCGCTGCGGCCGGACGTGAATCTCGACAAAGCGCTTCGGCTCGCCGCCGCCCTGGAAGACCAGGAGCCCGTGCGCAAGCTCGAGCTGCGCAAGTGAAGCTCGTGGACGACCGGGTCCCCCATACGGGCGCGGCGGGCAGTCACGTCCGAACGTGGCGCGAAACGACGGCTTCCTCTCCTAGGAGCCCGCGGGGGCGGCGGAGCAGGACTGCGGCCAGCACGACCCCGATCAGCACCACCTGGAGCGCCGCACCCCGCGCCTGCAAGGCCTGGGGCAAGAGGGCGGCCACCAGCGCGCCGCTCCCGCTCCACAGGCCCCAGACGAGCACGCCGCCCAGGAGCGCGCCGCGATTGCTCCCGGCCCCCCCGACCACAAGCATCGTCCAAACCTGGAACGTGAGGATCGGCAGGAAATCCTCCGGCGCGATGAATCCGATGAAGTGCGCGTAGATCGCCCCACCGAGTCCCATCACCATGGCCCCAAGCACGAACGCCTCGAGCCGGTACCGCGCGGGGCTCTTGCCCAGCGCGGCCGCGGCCGTCTCGTCTTCGCGCAGTCCACGGAGCACGCGGCCCCATGGACTCCGGACGAGCCGCTCGAGCCCCACGTAGGTCGCCGCCACCACCAGGACGACCAGGCCGAGGTACAGCGCGTTCCGGCCGAGCGGCGTCCCGGCCCATCCGGCGAAGGGCCGGGGAATCTGGGCGATCCCGAACGGGCCATTCGTCAGGCGCGCGAAGTTCAGCGCGATCAGCTGGATCGTCACCGCGATCCCGAAGGTCGCAATGGCGAGGTAGTCGTGGCGAAGGCGCAGCGTGACCGCCCCCACCAGGAGGGCGCACAGCCCGGCTAGCCCGGCGGCACCCACCCATCCGACCGCGACGGGCAGGCCCAGTCCTCCCCAGTGCTCCGGGGAATCGGGCCCCGTCAGGAGCGCCGAGACGTACGCGCCGACTGCGACGAATCCCGCCACCCCGACGTTGAACAGCCCTGTCACGCCCCACTGGAGGTTGAGGCCAAGGCAGAGCAGGGCGTAGTAGAGCGCGACGACGAGGAAGAAGACCAGGTATGCGCCGACGTCAGCCACGATGGCGAACCAGCCGGGACGCCGTGTTCAATCGCCGCTGCCGAGGAGCCCCCGGGGGCGGATGAGCAGCGCGGCCAGGAGCATCGTGAAGGCGACGGCGGCCCGGTACTCGGCGCCGACGAGCGGGACTGCCATGGCCTCGGCCAGGCCGATGAGAAGCCCCCCCAGCACGGCTCCGTACACGCTCCCGACGCCGCCCACGATGGTGGCCGCGAAGAGCGGGAGCAGCAGATCGAAGCCGAGCCACGGCCGGACCTGGACGGTGAGTCCGACGAACACGCCGGCCACCGCGGCCAGCGCGCCCCCGATGAGCCACGTCCAGCGCGCCACGGCCTGAGGATCGACGCCGACCACGCGGGCGAGCGTCGGGTTCTCGCTCACTGCGCGCATCGAGCGGCCGAGCGTCGTGCGTGTGAGGAGCAGATGCAGTCCGACGACGACCACGGCCGTAAGCCCGAGGACGAAGAGCTGGTCGGGGGTCGCGCGCACGGCCGGCAACCCGGGCAAGACCGGGGCCGCGAGCTGGATCTCGCGCGTGTAGTACGCGGGCTCGGGGCCGTAGACGAACGCGAGCCCGTAGCGGAGCGCCAGGGATGCACCGAAGCTCGCGATGACGAGCACGATCTGCGTTCCTTGCCGGCGGAGCGGGCGGAAGAGAACCTGGTCCAGCAGGAGTCCGAGGAGACCGGTGAGCACCATCGCCAGCGCCAGGATTGCGAGGAAAGGCCACCCGAACGACAGGGCGCCGAGCCGACCGAGCCCGCTCCCACCGGCGGCCGTCCACGCCAGGAGGAGGCTCAAGACGAGGTAGGCGCCCCAGGTGATCAGGTCCCCGTGCGTGAAGTTGGCGAAGCCGAGGATCGAGTACGTGAGCGTGAGTCCCACCGCGCCGAGGGCCAGGGTCGACCCGAGGAGTAGGCCATCGACGAGGAACGGGAGCCAGCTCATGGGTGAGGCGCCACGGGGTGGCGGAAGCTCACCGTGCTCGCGCCCCCAGCCCGCCGAGGTAGAGGCGCCCGACCTCCACGTCGTCCAGGAAGCCCGCGGCCGGGCGTGTCAGTCGGTCGCGCCCCTCGACCAGCACCGTGGCGCGGTCGGCGAGCGCGACGGCCGCCCGTGCGTTCTGCTCCACCAGGATGACCGTCATCCCCAGAGACCGCACCGCCCGGAGCGTGTCGAAGACCGCCGCGACCAGCCGGGGCGCGAGACCCGCCGAGGGCTCGTCGAGGATCAGGACCCGGGGCTCGACGACCAGCGCCCGGGCCACCGCGAGCATCTGGCGCTGGCCGCCCGACAGGCGTCCTGCCGCCAGCATCCGCAGGCGCTCGAGGTCCGGGAAGAGCGTGTACTGCGACTCGATGCGCTGCCGTCGCCGCGGGCCGGGGAGAACTGCCGCCGCCAGCTCGAGGTTCTCCCGCACGGTCAGCCTGGCAAAGACGTTCTCGGTCTGGGGGACAAACGCGAGGCCCTGACGCACGAGCCGGTGCGCCGGGAGCCCGGTGACGTCCTGCCCGTGGAGGCGCACCGACCCGGCGGTCACGGCGACCAGCCCGACGATGGCCTTGACCAGGGTCGACTTGCCCGAGCCGTTCGGGCCCAGCACCGCGACGACCTCGCCCGGGCGGGCCGCCAGGTTCGCGCTCCGCACGATCGGGAGCCCCGGCTCGTATCCGGCCACCAGATCGCGCGCCTCGAGCGCGAATGATTCCGGCGTGGCCACCCCCTCCTGCGCGCCCTCGGTCACTCGAGCTCCGGACCGCGGCCCCAGGTGACGAAACAGCTCATGAGGCCGCACCCCCCAGGTACGCGTCGATGACCCGAGGATCGGCCCGCACGGCGGCAGGATCGCCCGCGGCCAGGAGCGCGCCCCCCGCCATGACGAGCACCGGACGACAGAGCTCCATTACGACGTCCAGGTTGTGCTCGATGACCAGGAGGGTGACGCCCTGCTGGTTCAGCGCGCCCAGCCGGTCGACGAGGGTCTCGAGGAGGGCGGGGCTCACCCCGGCCGCCGGCTCGTCGAGCAGGAGCAGCCGCGGCTCGGCCATGAGGGCCCGCGCGAGCTCGAGCAGCTTCCGCTGGCCCCCGGAGAGGACGCGGGCGGGCTGGCGCGCGTGCGCCGCGAGGTCGAGGAAATCCAGCAGCGCGCGCGCCCGATCGCGGTGGCGCCGCTCCTCCACGGCGACGGCGGCGGGCCGGGTCCAGTTCGACCAGAATCGCTCCCCCAGCTGCCCCTGCGCCGCGAGCATGACGTTCTCGAGCACCGTCAGCGCCGCGAATGGCCGGGGCACCTGGAAGGTACGCGCGACGCCGCGGGCCAGGACTCGGTGTGGCGGCTCGCCGTCGAGGCGGCGGCCCTCGAGCAGGATCTGCCCGGCGGTGGGCACGAGGGCACCGGCAATCAGGTTGAAGAGGGTGCTCTTGCCGGCCCCGTTCGGCCCGATCAGCCCGGTGATGCTCCCCGCGGCGACCTGGAGGGACACGTCCAGCACTGCCGCGTGGCCCCCGAACCGCCGGGTGACGTGCTGGAGCTCGAGCATCGGGTGTCCCGGGTCAGGATCGCCGCGGCTTGTCACAGGCAGGCCGCCCCCGTATCATGCGGGCCACACGATAGCCAGTGCGGCGCGAACGAGTCAACCGACCACGCGGTGGGGGAACGGTCATGTCACGAACCAGCACGCAGTTGGCCTTCCTGGCCGTCGGCGCCGCCCTGGCCCTGGCTGGGGCGGGCCCGGCCTGGGCGCAGTGCACGCACACGATCGGCGTCGTGATGGAGCTCACGGGGCCGGCAGGGCAGTTCGGACAAGCTGGCTCGAAAGCGGTGGAACTGGCCTTCCGCGATCTGAACGAGGCGGGCGGCGCCGCCGGATGCCGTCTCGCAGCCGAGATTCGGGACTCCCAGAGCCAAGGCACGGTCGCCGTGGATGTCGCCAAGCAGCTCGTCGAGATCAAGCGGGTGCCGGCCATCCTCGGCGGCATCATCTCGTCCGTCTCCATTCCGGTCCTCACGTCCGTGACCGCCCCGGCCGGGGTCGTGCAGATCTCGCCGGCGTCATCCTCCCCCACGCTCACGAACCTCGGGCGGGAGGGGAAGAGCGGGGGCTGGTTCTTCCGCACGATCACGACCGACGCCCTCCAAGGCGTGGCGGCCGCCAAGTACGCGCTGGATCTGGGCCTGCGCCGGCTCTCGGTGATCCACGTCAACAACGACTTCGGCGTCAACATGGTCCGCGAGTTCTCGAAGGCCTACACGGCGCTCGGCGGGACGCTCGTCTCGGTTACCCCCTACAACCCGAGCCAGGCCTCCTACCAGCCCGAGGTCACGAAGGCGATGCAGGGGACACCGGATGCCCTATACCTCGTCAGCTATCCGGTGGACGGGGCGACGATCGCGCGCACCTGGATCTCGCAGGGCGGCGTCAAGAAGTTCCTGCTGAACGACGGCATGAACAGCGCGAAGTTCGTCCAGGACGTCGGCGCCCAGCACCTGAACGATGCCTACGGCACCTCATCGGGCACGACCAAGACGCCGTCAACCGAGTACTTCGCGCGGGAGTTCCCGGCCTTCGCCAAGCCGTTCGAGGCAGGCGCGCCGGCCGCCGACCGCTCGTACGACGCGGCCGCGATCCTGGGCCTCGCGATCGCCCAGGCCGGGAAGGCCGAGCCGGCCGCGATCCGCGACGCGATCCGCAAGGTGCTCGACCCCCGCGGGAGCGTCGTCCACGCGGGCGCGGCGGAGTTCCAGAAGGCCCTCGGCCTCCTGAAGGAGGGCAAGCCCATCCGATACGTCGGCGTGATCGGGCCGGTCCAGTTCGACCGCTTCGGCGACATCACCGGGCCGTTCCGCCTCTGGCGAATCCAGAACGGCGAGGTGCAGACGAGCGGCGAGATATCGGCGGCGGAGGTCGACCAGCTCAAGGCGAAGCTCGAGCCGTAGGCCCGCGGGCGCCCGGTCCTCCCTGAGCTCCCGCGCGGCGATGAACACCCCGGGCCCGGCCGACCCGTCGCGCTCCGCGCCGCGCCGTGATGCCGGCGGACTCGTCCGCGCCGGCGTCGACACGGGCACGGCCTGGGAAGCTCTCGCGGGCTATGCTCGCGCGGTGCGCGTCGGGAACCGCATCCTCGTGTCGGGGACGACCGCCACGGGGCCGGACGGCGCGGTGGCGCCGGGAGACGCTGCGGATCAGGCGCGCTTCATCCTCGACAAGATCCAGCAGGCGATCGAGACCCTCGGGGGCCGTCTCCGGGACGTGGTGCGCACACGCGTCTACGTTCGCCGGCTGGACGACTGGGAGGTCGTGGCCCGGGTGCACGGCGAGCGATTCGGGGAGATCCGGCCCGCCAACACCCTCGTCCAGGCCGGACTCGTCGGCGACCCGTACCTCGTCGAGATCGAGGCCGAGGCGGTGATCGGCGCGGGGGATGCGCTTCAGTCTCCGGCTGAATAACGACCTCCCCCTGGCCGACTACGTCGCCCTGGCCCGGACCGCCGAGTCGGTCGGGTTCGACCAGCTGTGGATCTCCAACGATCTCTTCCTGCGGAGCGCCCCGGTGATCCTCGCCGCGGTCGCCCACGCCACGGATCGCATCGAGCTCGGAACGGGCATCCTGAACCCCCACACGATCCACCCGGCCGAGCTCGCCATGCTCGCCGCCACGATGGACGAGCTGACCGGCTGCCGGTTCAACCTGGGGCTCGGCGCGGGCGCCGCCGACTTCCTGACCTGGATCGGGCTGTCCGATCGGGAGCCCGCCCGGACCATGCGCGAGACCATCGACGGGGTCCGCCGCCTGCTCACCGGCGAGGCGCTCGCGCCCGAGGGGGGCCGGTTCCTCCGCGGCACCGCCGAAGCGTATCTCCGCTTCCGCCCGCCGCGGGTGACGCCCATCTATGTGGGCGCCATGGGACCACGGCTGCTCGGCCTGGCGGGGGAGCTCGCGGACGGAGCCCTGCCGCTCCTTCTCCCGCCGGAGCACTACTTCACCGTGCGCCCGCTCATCGAGGCCGGGATGGCGCGCCGCGCGGCGGCGCGGGGGCCACTCGATCTGGCGGCGTGCGTCTGGGTCTCGGTGGCCGAGGATGGGACGGCGGCGCGCCGCGCGCTGGCCGAGAAGGTCGCCTACTACGGCCAGGCCCTCGGCGACCTGATCCACGCGCGGCTCGGCGTCACGCGGGAGGCCTTTGCCCCGATCACGCGCGCGGCCATGGCGGAGCGCGACCTCGGGCGAGCGGCCGCGATGGTCACCGACGCGATGCTCGCGATCGGCGTCGCGGGCCCGCCGGAGGCCGTGGTCGATCGGCTCCTGCCCTTGGTCCATGCGGGAGTTCGGCACGTCTCGCTCGGCCCGCCGCTCGGTCCCGACCCTGTGCGCGCCGTCGACCTCCTCGGGCGCCGCGTCCTGCCCCGCCTCGCCGCGTGAGGGTCGGCCGCGGGTCGCGCGGGATGGGTTCACGCCAGCTGGACGGATCCGAGGGTAGATCGCTTAGAGGTATTCCGTCGCCGCCCCTGCCTCCACGCGGTCTCCCTCCTTCGGCCCCCTGACGGCCGCGGCAGGTCAACCGCGTTAATGGCGCGACGATGCTCGCGTCGGTAACAGTTTACTTGGCGCGATGCGCCGATCCGCCCACTGGCCTGCCAGAGGATCTCGGCGGTGGCCGCCACCTCGAGGCCGTACGCCCGCGGGCGGCCGCCGGGCTCCGGCCTGGTTCCGGGGCGCGGCGCGCGGCGGAGCAGCCGGATGGCCGCTTTGCGATGGAGGCCGGTCACGACCACGACCTCGTCCAACAGCCGGTGTTTCTCGGCTCGCGTGGCGCCCTGGTATCGCTCCCGCGGCTTGTACTCTCGCAGGCTCGCTCGGGTGACCGTCACCTCCTGGATAGATTCGGTAACCCTGACTTTTGAGCACGTGGGAGTCCCTTCGGTAACGGAAGTTTTGAGCCGATGCGGCCGCTTGACCACTGACGCCGGGTCTCGCTACGCTGCTACGCTGCGCGAGTGCTCGAGTCGAGAACGAACGCGCGAGGAGGCTTCCCGGTGCCATCCCCCCGACTCCACGGCAAGGTCGCGATCGTCACGGGTGCCGCGATGGGCCTCGGCGAGGCCATCGCCCTGCGCTTCGCGGAGGAGGGGGCGCGCGTCGCGTGCGTGGACGTCCAGCCCGGGCCGAACGACGCCGTCGTCGACGCGATCCGGGCGGACGGCGGGGAGGCCGTGTCTTTCGAGGCGAGCGTCGCGACGACGGTGGACACCGACCGGGTCGTCGCCGCCATCCAGCAGCGCTTCGGCCGCATCGACATCCTCGTCAACAACGCCGGGGTCCTTCCCTCCCGGGAGACGGTCCTCGAGACCACCGAGGCCGACTGGGACGAGACGATGCGGGTGAACGTCAAGGGCGTGTTCCTCATGAGCAAGGCCGCCCTGCCGACGATGATCCGGCAGGGAGGCGGCGCCATCGTGAACCTCTCGTCGATCACCGGGGTAGTCGGCCTGCCGATCCGCCCCGCCTACTCGGCGTCGAAGGGGGCGGTCGCGATCCTCACCAAGCAGATGGCGGTTGACTTCGGCCGGCACGGCATTCGCGTCAACGCGCTGAGCCCGTCCTTCGTGATCACGAGCATCAACCGCGCGATGTTCGAGCGGATGCGGGCCGAGGGGGCTCCGTGGGAGCGGCTGCTCGATCAGCACTTGCTCCGGCGGCTCGGGGAGCCCCGTGACGTCGCGGACGCGGCCCTGTTCCTGGCATCGGACGAAGCACGCTGGATCACCGGCGTCGTCCTGCCCGTTGACGGGGGGTACACCGCCCACTGAGGAGCGGTCCTCGCCGGGCTGCCCTCCGTCCCCAGGCGAACCGGGGAACGCTACGACACCCGCGGGTCACGTCCACCCGCCGGCGATCGGCCATGGTGCGCCGCCCCCTTTCTCCACTGCTGCCGTACAATGGCCTCGTGCGGCGGCCGGCGCGCGGCGTCACCTGCCTGGCCTGTGGCGGGCGCTTTGCGGCGTTCGCCCTCTACGGCCTCCCGCCTCGGCCAGGACTGTGTCCGCGATGCGGCTCCAAGCCGCGTCACCGGGCCCTGCGAATCCTCCTGCGCCGCTGGCTCCGCCCGAGGCTTCGCAACGGGAGCGAGGTGCTCGAGATCGGCCCTTCCCGCCCCGCCACCCGGTTCGTGCCGGACCCGCGGATCATCGGCCCCGCCCGCTACACCGCCATCGACCTGGATCACCGTCCGCACCACGCTCGTCTCCGGCGACCGCATCGGTTCCGGCGGATGGACGCCGCCCGCTTGCGGTTCCAGGAGGCAACCTTTGACGTGATCCTTTGCAACAACGTCCTGCCGTGTGCGTCCGACGACCGCGCGATCCTTGCCGAGATCCGACGGTGTCTGAAACCCGACGGCGTGGCCATGGTGGACGTCGACGTGCAGATCGCGCGGACGACACCGGCCGCCCGGTTACGCCGGCGCGATCCCGACCGCTTCACGGTGGCCTACGTCGCCACCAATGGGCCGCTGCGTTTCTACGGGCGAGACTATCCGGATCGCTTGCGGGCGGCCGGGCTGACGCCGCTCCGCTTCGACCCGCTCCGGGGCCTTGGTGCCCCGTTCCGGCGCGCGCACGGCTTGAAGGCCGATGGCCGCGTCTACCTCGCGTTCGCCACTCCGGCGGCCGCCGTGGCCTTCGCCCAGGCCGCCCGCGTGCGGGGCTAGCGAGTCTTCTTGAGCTTGCCGGTGACCGTCCGCAGCACCTCGCCATCCCGGATCCGCGAGTACCGGAGGTCCAGCCCGCCGGGCGCGAGTGTGTACTCGTACGTCTGCATCTCGTACCCGCCGCTCTCGGTCACGAACAAGGCGTACCGCCAGAACTTGTCACCTTCCAGCCGGGCCCACATGTACGGGTCGCCCGCGAGCGGGTCGAGGGGCACCGCGTTGCCGAACACGTCGGCCCGCATGGCCGAGCTGTAGATCCCAGGGCGTTTGGTCGGGGAGAACGCGATCGTGTACTCGTCCCGCTTCGGCTTGTCCTTGCCCCGCGTGATCACGACCGTGAACTTCACCTTGAAGCCCTTGCCCTGGGGGGTGATCTCGGCGTTGATGTCGCGCTTGTCCAGCTCGGTGCCGCCTTCGGTGATCGCCTCCCCGGTGTAGGTCCCGTAGAAGCGCTCGATCCCACCGCCCTGCGCCCACGCGGCAGTCACGGCCAAGAGGACACCGCCCACGACCGCGGGCCAGAGGCGAGAGTACTCCCCTCGGTGCATACGCTCCTCCCGGACAAAGATCCACCGCCGACCGCCACGGTCGGCGCCGTCCCGGTGTCCGTACACTATCACGGGCCCGGGCGTCTGAGGCCGGCGTGGGAATCGTGGTGGCGAGCCTCACCGGTCTGCAGAGGATCGATGGGTCCTGGAGGACGCCGCCGGCAGCAATCCGTTCGTGGCGCAGGCACTGCGCTTCGTGTCGGCAGTCTCCACCCAGGGCCCCGTGACCCTCGCACCCTGTCTCCTCCTCCCGGCTGGTATGATGCACTGTCATACCCAAGGGGAGGCTTTGGATGCCCAAGACAAAGGTCGCCATAACACTTGACACGAAACTCGTGCAGAACCTAGACGATCTCGTGGCACAGCGACGGTTCGCTAACCGCAGCCAGGCGATTGAAGCAGCCCTCGCGGAGAAGCTCGCCCGCCTTGCCAAGACGCGTCTCGCAAGGAGTGCGCGAAGCTTGATCGCGCCGAGGAGAAAGCGCTGGCGGAAGAGGGCCTTGCGGGTAGCGCCGAGACATGGCCCGAATACTGAGGGGCGGGATTCGCTGGGCCGACCTCAACCCGGTGCGCGGCCGGGAGCAAGCCGGCCTCCGGCCCGTACTGATCCTGAGCCACGACGTGTTCAACGACCGATCGGGCACCGTTATCGCCGTCGCGCTGATCAGCCAGGCGCCCCGTGCCGGCTTCCCCCTCGCGCTCGAGAGCAAGGCTCCTGGCTTGGCGAAGCGTTCCTGGGTCAAGATCAGTCAGATCCGCACGCTCGCGGTGGAGCGCATTGGCCGACGGCTGACGAGAGTGTCCGACGAGGAACTCACGAGGGTTGTCGAAGGGCTGAACGAGATCATCGGGCCCTGATCTCCGGGCCCTCCTCCCACAACCGGGCGAACGCCGCGCTCAGCGATCCGTATCCGCTGGGCCTGGCGCGTGGGTTGATCGTCTAGTCGCGCGCCGGACAAGACAGCAACATCACGCTCGGCGATAGGAGACCCCTGATGGCGACCGCGGCGCTCGGCAGGCAGCAGCAATCCAGCGCGTGGGGCATACGCTCCTCCCGGACGAAGGTTCACGGCCCGGCGCCCTCCGCCGCGGTTGACGCCGTCTCGGTGTCCGTACACTGATCACGCCTCGGCATCTGCGGTCGGTACTGCCCCTGCCTTGCGTGGCCCGAGCCCTCGCGTTACGCTCCCGGTGAGGAGAGGGCACGATCTGGGCGCCACGGCCCGGCCCCGATCTCCCGGGGAGGATCACGTGATGCGGACCGGCGGCGCCTGGCTCGGGATCGGGCTTCTGCTGACGCTTGCCTACGCCCCCGGTTCCGCCGCCCTCGGCCCCGGAGGGGAGGCGCCCGCGCTCGCCAAGCTGGTGGCCGCCGGCCAGCTTCCGCCGCTTGCCCAGCGGCTCCCCGAGCGACCCCGCGTCATGACGACCGATCCCGAGGCCGTCTACGGGGGCGAGCTGCGGATGCTCATCGGCACCCTGAAGGACATGAAGCTGGCCTTCGTGTACGGGTACGCCCGGCTGGTCGGCTTCGACCGCCACTACCGGGTCATGCCCGACATCGTCGAGCGGGTCGAGGTCGCCGACGGAGGTCGGAGCTTCACCTTCCTCCTCCGCAAGGGGCATCGCTGGTCCGACGGCGCGCCGTTCACGAGTGCGGACTTCGCCTACTGGTGGAATCACGTCGCCAACGACGACGAGCTGTCGCCCGGTGGTCCACCGGCCAGCCTCCGGATCGAGGGCGAGATGCCGCGGGTGACGTTCCCCGACCAGTGGACGGTGCGGTTCCGGTGGACCCAGCCCAACAACCTCTTCCTCGCCGACCAGGCCGGCGCGTATCCGACGATCCTGTTCAGGCCGGCGCACTACCTCAAGCAGTTCCATCGCGCCTTCACGAACCCCGACGCGCTTCGGAAGCTCGCGCGCGCCGAGGGCCGCCGGAACTGGGCGGCACTTCACAACAAGAAGGACTCGATGTACGTGATGGACAACCCCGATCTTCCGACGCTCCAGCCGTGGCGGCCGACGGTGGGGCCTCCGGCTCAGCAGTTCGTCGCGGAGCGGAATCCCTATTTTCACCGGATGGACGAGCGCGGCCGGCAGCTTCCCTACATCGACCGCCTGGTGATGCTCCTCGTCGAGAAGGCGGTCATCCCGGTCAAAACGTCCACGGGTGAGTCGGACCTCCAGGCGAGGTATCTGTCGTTTGACCAGATTCCCTTCCTGCGCAAGAACGAGGCGATGGCCGGCTATCGCGTCCTTCTCTGGAACACCGGTGTGCCGTCCACCGTGGCCATCTACCCGAACCTCACGACGAATGACGCGGTCATGCGAAAGCTTTTCCACGACCGGCGCTTCCGCCAGGCGCTCTCTCTCGGCGTGAACCGGAACGAGATCAACCACATCCTCTATTACGGTCTCGGCCTGCCCGGCCAGAACACGGTGCTGCGGAGTCCCACCGGCCACGAGGAGCCCCGCATGGCCTATGCCCGGTTCGACCTGGCCCAGGCCAACCGCTTGCTCGACGAGCTGGACCTCACCAACCGCGACTCGCGGGGGTTTCGCCTCCGACCGGACGGCCGGCGACTGGACCTCATCGTGGAGACCTCGGGGGACTCGACCGAGCATACCGACGTGCTGGAGCTGGTAAAGGACACGTGGGCCGAGCTGGGGATCGAGCTCCTCGTTCGACCGAGCCAGCTGGAGGTGTTCCGGCGGCGCGTCTTCTCGGGCGAGGCGATGATGAGCGCCTACGAGGGGAACTTCGGCTTCGGGCTGCCCACGCCGGACATGAGCCCCGACTGGCTCGCGCCGGTCAGCGAGCAGCAGCTGCAGTGGCCGAAGTGGGGCGCCTACTTCGAGAGCAAGGGCCGGGGGGGCGAGCCGCCGTCCCTGCCCGCCGCCCGCCACCTGGTCGAGCTGTACCGGCGGTGGCTCGTGTCAAGCGACCCGGTGGAACGGGCTCGGATCTGGGCGGAGATGCTCGATGTGAACGCCGAGGAGGTGTTCACGATCGGCATCGTCGGCGGGACTCTCCAGCCGGTCGTCGTGAAGAACGGACTCCGCGGAGTGCCGGTCAGGGGCATCTACTCCTGGGAGCCCGGCTCACACTTCGGGATCTACAACCCGGACACCTTCTACTGGCAGAACGGCCGGCGGTGACCGCCTACTTGGGGTGGGCAAACGCCGCCGCGGGCACCGGGACTGGCTTGGCCTTGGCGTCCCCCGGCGGGACCCAGCGCAGCACGAGCGTCGCGGTGCCCTTCTTCTCGTAGTACAGAATCCGAATGGGGTACCAGCCCGGCTGGTCGATCTTGACTTCGATCAGGTCCGACGTGTCGTCCGAGTGGACAGAGGGATCCTCGTAGAGGAGCTTGTCGGCGATCTCCACGCGCACCCCGTCGTTGGACGTCACGTCGAGACCATAGCTCCCGGCCTTCTCGAAGCGGATGAATCCGGTGATGAGCGCCCCGACCTGGTCCCGCTCCTTCGTCGTGAGAACGGCGCCGTCGCCCATGCGGTAGTCGAGCTTAGGGAGCGACTTGCCCGGCTCGAACTTCTTGTCCTTGAAGTCGTTGAGGTGGTTGAAGCGTCCGTAGACGTACGCCACGGCCAGGCCCGGCTGTAGCTGCTCGGCCGACGGCTGGGGCTCCGCCGCCTTGAGCCCGCTCAGCGTCTCGGCCCCCGTCAGGGCGGCGACGACCAGCCCGCTCGCGACCGTGGCCCCGGTGATGCCCCGAAGGAATCTTCTGGTCATCGCGTCGCTCCTGTCTTGGATGTCTCGGCCGATCCGGTCGCGCCGCTCGCGGCCGGGACCCGATCGTAAGGCATTGCCGCCGCGGGCACAAGAACCGTAGGGTAACCCTGAGTTATGAGCGGCGACGGCCCGCCGGCCCGGGCTCTCGCCACCCGGTCACACGTGGTGCTGATGCTTCTGGAGCAGCGCGCTCGAGCTCTCGAGCCGCTGCGCCAGGACCGTCATGACCTGCATGCTGATCTCGGGGCTCTGCCGGACGAGGTCCAGGAACACGTCCGCGGAGATCTTGAAGGTGGCGACGCGGCTCCGGGCGCGGATCGTGGTCGTGCGCCGACCCTTGCTGAGCACCGCGACCTCCCCGAACAGGCTGTTCCGGCCCATCGTGGGGAGCTCGAGCTCGTGCCCGTCGGAATCCCGGATCGAGACGTCGGCCTCGCCCTCGGTCAGGATGTAGACGGCGTCCGCTGGATCGCCTTGCCGGATGATCGTCTCGCCGGGGGCGAACTCCACGACCTCCGCCGTGTAGGCGATCAGCTTCAGCCGGGCCGTCGGCAGCCCGGCGAAGAGAGGGATCCTTCGGAGGGTCTCGACGTCACGCTCCAGCGGCATGCTCATCCCTCTCCCGCGACCTGTACGCCGGCTTGGATGGCGATCCGGCGCAGCACGCCGTTCTCCCGGGCGATCAACTCCTGGTAGGTGCCCGTCTCCACGACCGCGCCCGCGTCCAGGACCACCACGTGATCGTAGAGTCGCGCGAGGTCCGGGCGCTCCGCCACGGCCACCACGGTCCGATCCTTCATCGCCGTCAGCACTCGACGGTGCAGCTCCATCCGCTCGTCCGGCTCGATGGCCGACAGCGCGCCGTCGAGGATGAGGATGCCTGGCCGCTTCAGCAGGACGCGCGCCAGCGCCACCCGCTGGCGCTGGGGGGGCGACAGACGCCCGCCGAAGAGTCCGACGTGGTGCTCGAGCCCGACCTCCAGCACCAGGCCCCGCAGGTTCCCCGTCTCGAGGACCTCCTCCACGATGGCGTTGACCTTCTTGACCGCCAGGCTGCTCGTCGCGACCACCTTGCCGAAGAGGAGGTTGTCGAGCAAGGTCCCGTCCGCGAAGTATCGCTCGCGGTCGTAGGGCACGAAGGACTCGGCCAGGTCCGGGGGCAGGGTTTCCGCGAAGCGCCGCCGGGCGGCCAGCACCCGCGCCACGAAGGGCTCGTCGATCCGACCCAGCCGGTGCCGCGCGGGAATCAGCCGCAGCGCGAGGCGGATGAGCCGGTCGCGGTCCGCCGCGGCGAGGTCCGTGAGGGGGGTCCGGCCGATCCGCGCGACCAGCTGGGCGTACTCCGGAAGCTCGCTCGCCGTGACCAGGCTGAAGCGCGCGAAGAGCTCGTTGTCGCCCGCGATGTCCTTGAAGATCTCGACCATGTCCCGCGCCACGTCGGCCCCGAGCTCGACCAGCGCTCCGCCCAGCTCCACCTCGGCGATCACCGCGTGGAAGTGCGGGTGCTCGGCGAGCTGGTCCAGGGCGAGGGCGGCGTGGCGGCTGTGCCCGAAGAGGATGTTCTCGCCGATCGAGGCGTAGTTCGAGAAGCGGTCCCGGTCGAAGAACTCGACCGCCGTCTCCTGTCCCTCGCCGGCGAAACGCTCCGCGACCAGGCCTCGAGTGGCGAGGATTCGTTCGGCCACGTCCGGACGCCGGTCCGGATCGACCCGCGTGCGGAGCCCGAACGCGAACAGATCGTCCTCGAACCCCACCAGCCGCACCGCATCCATGACGGTCCCGACGAGTCCCGCCCGGTCCAAGACCTCGAGGGGTGACAGGTCGAGCCAGTCTTCCCCGGTCAGCCCGAGCTCGACCTCCCGCGCCAGCTCCTGCCCCCGTCGGTGCCGGAGCCCGTAGAGCAGGTTGTCCAGGATCGAGCCCGTGAAGAGCCGGGCGTCACCGGGCACGAAGCCGATCGCCCGCCCGGCGACGCCCGCGGGCACCTGGGCCAGGTCCTCCCCGTCGAGCTGGACCGTCCCCGTGTAGCCGGTCAGCTTGGCCAGGACGAGGGCCAGCGTGCTCTTGCCGCTGCCGGCCGTGCCGACGAGGGCGACGTGCTGGTGGGGCGCTAGCGTGAGCTCCAGGTTGTCCAGGGCCTGCGTCTGGCCGTCCAGCACGACATTGGCCTGGCGGAGCAGATAGGCGCCGGCCAGCGGCGGCAGCCGGTCGCGCGCGGCG
Source organism: uncultured Candidatus Rokubacteria bacterium (assembly GCA_963804185.1). GTDB lineage: Bacteria > Methylomirabilota > Methylomirabilia > Rokubacteriales > DASRDR01 > DASRDR01. Next base: position 136,322 of record CAWDPM010000014.1, on the reverse strand, counting down.
TCGTCCCGGGGGAACTCGCCCCGGATCCCCGGCGGATCGAAGTTCGCGATGACCTGCTCGTACTTGACCCGCGCGTTCTCCCTGAGCTGGAAGAAGTTGATGAGCTCGCGCCACGGCTCGTTGAGCTGCGCGTACGCCTGGAGAAAGGCCACCAGGACTCCCAGGTTGAACGACTCGGGGTGGTTGATGATGAGCCACCCGCCCACGAGCAGCAGGACGAACTGGCCGAACTTCTCCAGGAAGTTGTTGATCCACTTGATCAGGTACTTGAGGTTGTAGATGCTCAGCCGGATCTTGAAGATCCGCTGGAGCTGGTGCCGGAACCGGCCCGACTCGTAGGCCGAGGTGTCGTTCGCGTAGATCTCCTGCAGCCCGCCCACGGACTCCTGGATCCGGTCCGACAGCCCGCGCACGAGCCGCACCCGGTCGCGGGACATCGCGCTCACGCGCCGCTGGAGCCGCCGGATGAAGAAGATCTGGATCGGGAAGAGCACCATGCTCACGAGCGCCATCCATGGGTTGGCGTAGACCATGAACCCGAGGGTGCCGAGGAGCATGGCGCCGTGGAATGCGGGAGTGGAGAGCGCCAGCCCGAAGTAGCCCCCCAGGTCCTCCACCTCGCCCAGGATCATCGCGACGAGCTGCCCGGTCGACGTGCCCTTCAGATGGGGGAGCGGAAACCGCAGGATCCGGTTGTACAGCTCGCTCCGGAGGTCCCGGAGCATGGTCTCCGAGATGTACCCCTCGAGGTTCTGCTTCACGTACTTGAGGGCCCCGTTCAAGAGCACCGCTCCCAGGAAGCCGCCGCAGAGCCAGAGGAGGGCGTCGAAGTTCCGCTGCCCGATCGCCTGGTTGATGATCCGCTTCTGGAGATCGAGCATGAGCGGGTTCAACCCGAGGCCGAGGACGAAGCTGATCGCGATCAGGACGAGCTGGAGCCGGAGGCTCCGCTGGATGATGTAGCGATGAAGGTTCCGCTCCACGGGCGCTGGTCCCTGCCTCAGGAGTACGGGTCGGCGGCGTCCCGGAGCCCGTCGCCCAGGAAGTTGAAGGCCAGGACCGTCAGCACGACCATCACCACCGGCGTCAGCAGCCAGGGGTAGAGCGCCACCGCGTTCATGTTCTGCGCCTCGGACAGGAGCACCCCCCAGCTCGTGATGGGGGGGCGCAGGCCGAGCCCCAGGAAGGACAGGGCCGTCTCCCCGAGGATCATGTTCGGGATCGACAGCGTCGCCGAGACGATCAGGTGGCTCATGAACGCGGGCAGGAGGTGCCGCCGGATGACGTAGGCGGGGGAGCCGCCCATGAGCACGGCGGCGGTGGCGAAGTCCTCCTCGCGCACGGAGAGGAGCTTGCCACGGATGCTGCGGGCCAGCCCGGTCCATTCGAGGACTCCGAGGATCACCGTGATGCCCAAGTAGACGAGGATCGGGTCCCAGCGAGGCGGCAGCGCGGCGGAGAGCGCCATCCACAGCGGCAGCTCGGGGAACGCGCGGATCACCTCGATGAAGCGCTGGATCACGATGTCGATGGTCCCGCCGTAGTAGCCCGACAGCCCGCCGAACACCAGCGCCAGCACGAAGCTGACCGCGATGCCCAGAAGGCCCACGGTGAGCGAGATCCGGGCCCCGTGGATGATCCGCGAGAGCATGTCTCGCCCGAGGCGGTCCGTTCCCAAGAGGAACATCGTGCCGCCGTCCTCGACGCCCACCAGGTGCCGCTCCGCCCGCCACAGTCCCCACATCTGGTACGGCTCGCCGGCCGCGAAGAGGCGGAGACGGAAGATGCGCGAGGGGTCATCGCGATACTCGCGCTTGAGGTTCTCCATGTTGACGGTCACGAACTGCCCGTAGACGAACGGTCCCACCCAGCGGCCCTCGTGGAACAGATGCACCCGCTGCGGCGGCGCGAAGACGTGGCTCGCGTGGCGGCTACGCAGCTCGTACGGCGCCAGGAACTCCACGAACGGAATCGTCGCATAGAGCGCCGCCAGGAACCACAGGGACAGCATCGCGAAGCGGTGCCGCCGGAGCCGCCACCAGATGAGCTGCCACTGGGACGCGAAATAGTAGCGCTCCTGCTCCGAGGGGTACGGCCGCTCGGCGGGGACCGGCAGCGTCTCCGCGGCCGGGACGACGCTCACCCGGCTACCCTCGCGACCGGTCGGCGGCCCACGGGCTCATCGGGTCTGCCCGCTCCCCTGGCGGATGCGGGGGTCCAGCGCCGCGAGGGCCAGGTCGGAGAGGAAGACCCCGATGACCGTGAGGGTCGCCAAGAGCATCAGAAAGGAGCCCGCCAGGTACATGTCCTGCGACCGGAGCGCCCGCAGCAGGATCGGCCCCGTGGTCGGCAGGGACAGCACGATCGAGACGATGATCGCGCCCGAGATCACCTGCGGCAGCAGGTTGCCGATGTCGCCGATGAACGGATTGAGGGCGATCCGGAGGGGATACTTGAGCAGGATGCGCCGCGGCGCCAAGCCCTTGGCGCGGGCCGTGACGACATACGGCCGGCGGAGCTCGTCCAGCAGGTTGGCCCGCAGGCGCCGGATCATGGCGGCGGTGCCCGACGTCCCGATGACGATGACCGGGATCCACAGATGCTGGAGGAGGTCTCCGACGCGGGCCCAGCTCCACGGCGCGTTCTGCATGTCCGGCGAGAACAAGCCCCCCACGCTCGTGCCGAAGTAGGTGAAGGAGATGAACATCAGGATCAGCGCGAGCAGAAAGTTGGGCGTCGCCAGGCCGAGGAAGCCGAGGAGCGTGAGCCCGTGGTCGGCCCAGCTGTACTGGTGGGTCGCGGAGTACACGCCGATCGGGAACGCCATGAGCCAGGTGAACAGGATCGAGCCGAACGAGACCACGAAGGTGAGGAGCAGCCGCTCCCCGATGATGTCCGTGACCGGCCGGTCGTACTCGAACGAGTAGCCCATGTCGCCCCGCAAGAGCCCCGAGACCCACATCAAGTACTGCTTCCAGAGCGGCTGGTCCAGCCCGAACTCCTGGCGCAGGAACTCGACCTTCTGGAGGTCCGCGCGCTCCCCCGACGACTGGAGGTCGCTGATCAGGGTCTCCAGGTAGTCGCCCGGCGGCAGCTGGATGATGACGAACGTGACCACCGAGATCAAGAACAGGGTGGGCAGCATCAGCAGCAGGCGCTGGACGAGATACCGGCCCATCGTCACCGACCCGCGGCTAGGTCGCGGAGGAGAGTCACCGGCGGCCTCACGCGCTCCGCGCGGCCGGCCGGCGCGGCAGCGGCGCGAGCTCGAGCTCCTCGGCCCGGTGACATCGCACCAGGTGGTCCGGCGCGATGGCACGGCTCTCCGGGGTCTCCACCCGGCATCGCTCGATGACGTACGGGCAGCGAGCGGCATAGCCACACCCGGGGATCCCCCCGGCCTGCGGCCCCGGCGCGGCGCGCACCGTCCCGAGCGTCGCGCTCCGCAGGCGGGGATCGGGCCGCAGGACCGCGGCCAGGAGCGTCTCGGTGTAGGGGTGGCGCGGACGCTCGAACAGCTGTCGCTTCGGCGCCATCTCGACGATACGGCCCGCGTACATCACGGCGATGCGGTCGGCCACGTAGTCGATGACCGCGAGGTTGTGCGAGATGAAGAGATACGTCAGCCCCAGCTCCGCCTGGAGGTCCTTCAGGAGGTTCAGGACCTGGGCCTGGATCGAGACGTCGAGCGCCGACACCGGCTCGTCGCAGACGACGAGCTCCGGGTTCAGCGCCAGCGCGCGCGCGATGCCGATCCGCTGCCGCTGCCCGCCGGAGAAGGAATGGGGGTAGCGCCGGAGGTACTGCACGTTGAGCCCGACCATCCCCATCAGCGACTTGACGCGGTCCTGGATCTCCTCGCGGGACCCGCGCCGGTGGATGTGGAGCGGCTCCCCGATGATCTCGCCGACGGGCATGCGCGGGTTCAAGCGACGAGAAGGGATCCTGGAAGATCATCTGGATGTGCGGCCGGAGGGCTCGCAGCGCGCGGCCCTTCAGCCGGTCGACCCGCACCGCCTGGCCCCCGACGCGGAAGAGGATCTCGCCCCGCGTGGGCGTGAGCGCCCGCAGGACGAGGCGCGCCGTCGTCGTCTTCCCGCAGCCGCTCTCGCCGACCAGGCCCAGGGTGTCGCCCTTCGCGATGTCGAAGGTCACACCCTCGACGGCGACGACCGTGCCCACGGTCCGCCGGGCGAGGCCGGCCAGCCATGGCTGGTAGAGCGGGAAGTGCTTCGTGAGGTCGCGAACCTCGAGGAGGGATCCCGCCACGCGTCAGGCTCCCGCCGGAACGGCCACGGCCTCCGGCACCGAGCCCCGCTTGTAGCACGCCACGTGCCGGCCGGCGCCCAGGGCACGGAGGGCCGGCATGACGGCGCCGCAAAGCGCAGGCTCGCCCTCGGGGCAGCGCGAGAGGAACGGGCAGCCCGGGATGGGGAGGAGCGGGTCGGGAACCGTGCCGGGAATCGTCTGAAGGCGCTCGCCCTCGGCGACCCCGAACTGGGGCGTGCTTCGGAGGAGCGCCTGGAGGTAGGGGTGCTGGGGGTCGTCGAACAGCTCGTTGACCGGCCCCGTCTCCATCACGTGCCCGCAGTACATCACCGTCACGAAGTCGGCGACGTGCGCGACGACACCAGGATCGTGCGTGATGATGATGAGCCCCATCCCGTACTCGCGCTGGAGCCCCACGAGGAGGTCCAGGATCTGCGCCTGCACGGTCACGTCGAGGGCCGAAGTCGGCTCGTCCGCGATCACGAGCGCCGGCCGGCACACGAGCGCCATGGCGATCATCGCCCGCTGGCGAAGGCCGCCTGAGAGCTCGAAGGGATAGGCGTCGACCTTTCGCGGCGGATCGGGGAACCCGACGGCCTCCAGGGCCTCGATGGCCGCCGCCCGGGCTTGCTGCCGGGGAAGCCGCCGATGAAGCCGCACCACCTCCCCGATCTGGTCGCCGACCGTGTGCACCGGGGAGAACGCCGTCATCGGCTCCTGGAAGATCATGGCGATCTGCCCGCCCCGGATTCGCCGCATCCGGCGCCCGTCGGGAGCCAGGGCGGCCAGGTCGACCGGGGTCCCTCCCGTCGGAGAGAAGAGGATCCGCCCAGCCTCGATGCGGGCGCGGGACGGCAGGATCCGCATGATGGACTGGGCCAGGACGCTCTTGCCCGATCCGGATTCCCCGATGATGGCCATCGACTGACCACCCTCAACCACGAAGGAAACGCCGTTTACCGCCCGGACGATGCCTTCATCGAGGTAGATGGAGGTCCGGAGGCCCTGAACCTCCAGCAACGGCGCGCCCACGCAGGTATCACTACCATTCTGGGCCGATCCGAGGCAAGGGCCCGCCCGCCTCGGGGGCGGCTCCCAAACGGGGGCGGGAGTCCCTTCCGGGGCACTCCTGACAGACTTCCCTTTTCCACGGCTTTTTGGTACACGTGACCTACTTGGGCCCTGGACGGCCCGCTCTCGGATGTCCGAGAGATCCATCCCAAATTCCCCCGGCGTGAGGCGGGTTTGTCGCCGGGGGCCCCGTGGAGGGAGCGGTGGGAGTCGTCCGATCCGGCGCGAGCCTCCCGGGTAACGAACGGGGGCTGGACTCAGAGGACCAGGCCCAGTACCGGGTCCTCATCTACAGCCACGACTCGTTCGGGCTGGGACACCTCCGGCGCTGCCGGACGATCGCCCACTCGCTCGTGGCCCACCACAAGAAGCTCAATGTCCTTATCCTCAGCGGCTCCCCGATCCTGGGCCGCTTCGGATTCCGCTCGCGGGTCGACTTCGTGCGCGTGCCCGGGATCATCAAGCGGCGAAACGGGGAGTACACGAGCTTGAACCTCGACTTCCACGTCGAGCAGACCCTCGCCCTGCGCGCCTCCATCATCGAGCACACGGCCCGCGTCTACCGGCCCCATCTGTTCCTGGTGGACAAGGAGCCGCTCGGGCTCCTCGGTGAGGTCCGCAATACCCTCGCGCGGCTCCGACGAGAGGGCGGCAGCCGGCTCGTCCTCGGACTCCGCGACATCATGGACGACCCAACCTCCCTGGCCCAGGAGTGGCGGCGGAAGCGAGCGATTCCCGCCCTCCAGCGCTTCTACGACCAGGTCTGGGTCTACGGACTGTCTCAGGTCTACGACCCCATCGAGGCCTATCGCTTCCCGCCGGATGTCGCCGCCAAGACGGTCTTCACGGGGTATCTTCCGCGCGAGGCGGTCCCCGAGGTCACCTTACCTCCCGAGGTCCAGGCGCGGGTGCAGCAGGGCCCGTTTCTGCTCGTGACCCCCGGGGGCGGCGGTGACGGGGCGCAGCTCGTGGACGCGACGCTCGCCGCCTACGAGCGGTTCGACGGTCGGCTGCCGTGGCCGGCGCTCGTGGTGTACGGGCCGTTCCTCCCGGCCCGCGACCGCACGGCGTTCGAGCGACGCGCCGCGCGGCTCCCGCGCGTGACGACGCTGGAGTTTCACGAGCACCTGGAGAACCTCGTCGAGAAGGCCGCCGCCGTGGTCTGTCTCGGTGGCTACAACACGTTCTGCGAGATCCTGTCGCTGAAGAAGCGGAGCCTGATCGTGCCCCGTGTGACGCCGCGCGTCGAGCAGCGCCTTCGGGCGGAGGCAGCCGCGGGGCTGGGGCTCGCGCAGACACTGGACCCCAGCCGGCTTACCCCGGAAACGCTCGCCGACGCCCTGATCCAACTGCCGGAGCAGCCACCGCCGGCCATTCATCGGGTCCCGGGATTGCTCGACGGCCTCCGCTACATCAACCAGGCCGTCGCGAAGTGGCGGGTCGAAGGACCGCCCCGTCCGGCGATCCGCACCCTGGACCGCGCCGGCCGGCGCGGTCCGCCTCGGCGAGCCGTCTGACCCCTCTGCCGAGGGCCGTGCCGCCACGGCCGAGCGCCCAGCCCCTGATCATCGTCGTCCTCAAGGGCTACCCGCGCGTCTCGGAGACGTTCATCGCCCACGAACTGGCCGCGCTCGAACGGCGGGGGCTGGCGCTCCACATCGTGTCGCTCCGGCGCCCTTACGATGCCCTGACCCACCCGGTCCACGCGACGATTCGGGCGGCGATCACGTACCTGCCCGAGTATCTCTACCAGGCGCCGGGCCGCGTGCTTCTCGGTCACGCGCGCGCGTTCGCGCGTGCACCAGGGGGCTACGCGCGAGCTCTCGGCCTCTGGCTCCGCGACATCATGCGCGATTTCACGCCGAACCGCGGCCGGCGCTTCGGCCAGGCCGGCGTGCTGGCCGGCGAGCTCCCCCGGGGGTCGGGCATCTCCATGCCCATTTCCTCCACACTCCCGCCTCCGTCGCCCGCTATGCGGCGGTCATGAGCGGGCTCGGGTACAGCCTCTCCGGGCACGCGAAGGACGTGTGGACCACCCCTGACTGGGAGCTCGCGGCGAAGCTCGTCGATGCCAGGTTCACCGTGACCTGCACCGCGGCGGGGCGGGCCCGTCTGGACGCGCTCGCTCCGGGACGGGTGGAGCTCGTCTACCATGGGCTCGATCCCCGCCTCTTCGCGCCGCCGCCGACTTTCGGGTCGCGACGCGACGGCTCCGATCCGGGCGACCCGGTTCGGCTGCTGGTCGTCGGCCGCTTCCAGCCGAAGAAGGGATACGCGACCCTGCTCGACGCCGTGGCCCGGGTGCAGTCAGCGATCCGGCTCACCGTGGTGGGCTACGGACCCCTCGAGGCCGCTCTGCGCGCTCGCGTCGTGGCCCTCGGCCTCGCGAACCGGGTCACCTGGGCCGGGCCGCTCGTCCAGCCGGCGGTCCGCGCCCTGTACCGGGCGAGCGACCTCCTCCTCCTGGCCTCCGAGGTCGCCCCGGACGGCGACCGCGACGGCCTGCCCAACGCCGTGGTCGAGGCGCTCTCCCAAGGCTTGCCGGTGGTCGCCACGCGCGCGGCGGCGATCCCGGAGCTGGTCATCGACGGGATTCACGGGCGGCTCGTCCCGCCGCGCGACGCGGCCGCGCTCGCGGCGGCGATCGAGACACTGGCGCGCGACCCCGCCACGCGGCACCGGATGGGCGAGGCCGGAATTCGCCGCGTGGCCGACGGCTGGGACTTGGAGGCTGGCGCCGATCGGCTGTACCGGCTCCTGGGCGCGGCGCTTCCCGTGGCGGCCGAGGCGCCAGTGGACGCCGTCGCCCCGGGAGGGCCGTCTTGACGCCGCTCGCCTTCTACACGCCCGTCAAGCACCCGTACGAAACGGATCCCTCGGGGGATCGCGAGCTGGGACGCCTCCTGATGGCGGCGTTCCGGGCCCTCGGCCTGGCGCCCCACCTGGCCAGCCGGCTCCTCACCTACCGGCGCGCCTTCGACCCGGCGGATGCGGCCCGGGTTGAGCGCATTGCCGCGCTCACGGCAACGCGCCTGGTAGCCCGGTACCGTCGCGGAGGCCTCGATCGGCGTCCGCGCGCGTGGGTCACCTACCAGAGCTACTATCGCGCCCCGGACCTCATCGGACCGGTCGTCACGACGGCACTCGGAATCCCCTATGTCCTCGTCGACACCGCCGTGTCGGCGCGGAGCCGCCGGACGCCGTTCCGTCCATGGGTCAGCGCCGCCCGGCTCGCCGTGCGGCGCGCCGATCTCATCTTCCTCATGAGCCCCCGCGACCGGCCCCGCGTGGCCGCGTGCCGCGGACCGCGCTTCGCCGCGGACCGGATCCTCGATCTTCCGCCCGCCGTCGACATGGCGCGCTTCGACGCGAGCGCGGAGCGCCGAGCGGCCTGTCGCGCGGCCCTAGCCGGACGCTTCCCGCGGGCCGATGGGCCCGTGATCCTCGCGGTCGCTGCCATGCGGGAGGTCAAGAAGCTCGACGCTTACCGCCTGCTGGGCGGCGCCCTCGGCCATCTCCATGCCTCCGCGCCGCAGCGCCCCTGGCGACTCGCCGTCGTCGGCGACGGGCCGGCGCGCCCCGCGGTGGCCGCCGCCCTCGGCGCGCTTCCGTCGGGCCGGGTCGCGTTTCTGGGGGCGCTCGAGCCGGAGAGTCTCCCCGCCGCGTATCTCGGGGCCGATCTCTTCGCCTTCCCCGGTCGCTTCCACGTCGTCTACCTGCAGGCCGCGGCCGCCGGTCTGCCGGTGGTCGCGTGCACGGGACCCGACCCCGATCCGATGGTCGCCCCGGACGGGGCACTGCTCACCGCCCCCACCGCCGACGCCTTCGCCATGGGCGTCGCCCGTCTCCTCGACGACCCGATCCTTCGGGACACGATGGGGACCGCCGCGCGGCGCTTCGTCGCGGCCGGACGGACGGTCGAAGCATTCGAACGCCGCCTGGCCAGTGGCCTCGCGGTGCTGGGGTTGCCGTGCGCTCGATCTACATCGCGCTGATCCGTCACGCGCCGACGGCATGGAACGACGAGGCGCGCGTGCTCGGCCAGGCCGACCCGCCCCTCTCCCCGGAAGGCGCCCGACAGGCGACTCGCTGGCAGCTGCCCCCGGACCTCCAGGCGCTCAGCACACGGGGACAGCTCGGCTGGGTGGTGAGCCCGCTGCGGCGGGCCGTCGAGACGGCCCGGATCCTCGGCGCGGTCGCTCCCATCCTCGAGCCTCGGCTTGCCGAGCAGGACTGGGGGGAATGGACCGGGCACGCCCGCGTCGCCGTGGCCGGTCGCGCGACCGGGGCCCGGTGGGAGGCATCGGCTCCCGGGGGAGAGTCTCCGGCCCGGGTCCTCGGGCGGGTGCGTGCCTGGCTCGATGAGCTCGCGCCCGGCGCAGGGCCGGAGACCTGGGCGGCGGTGACCCACATGGGGGTGATCCGCGCGGTCGTCGCGGCGGCGCTTCGCTGGGACCTCGAGGAGCCCGCCCCCGTGCGTTTCTTGCCGGAGCGTCTGCACCGCGTGCGCCGGCGGGGCGACGGGCTTCTCCAGCTGGTCGGCCTCAACGAGCCACTCAGCCCGTGAGCCCCGGACCGATCCTCTTCTATTGCCAGCATCTGCTCGGGCTCGGGCACCTCGAGCGCGCGGCGCGGCTCGCCCGCGCCCTCGGGCGGGCCGGGGAGCCCGTGGTCTTCGTCCAGGGCGGCCGGCCTGAGCCGGAGCTGGACCTGGGCGGGGCCGAGGTCGTCGCGCTGCCTCCCCTGGTGGCGGCGAACGAGGCGGCGAGTGGCATTTCCCTTCCCGACGGCCGCCGGCCGAGCCCGGGCGAGCTCGCTGACCGTCGGGATCGCCTGCTCGCGTGCCTCCAGAGCCACGACCCGAGCGTGGTGCTGATCGAGCTCTTCCCGTTCGGCCGGCATGCCCTCACGTTCGAGCTGGGTCCGCTCCTCCTCGCGGTGGCGGACGACCGCGCGCGGCGCGGGGCCGCCGCGCCCCGTGTCGCGGTGAGCCTGCGGGACGTTCTCGTGGCCAAGCCGAACCAGGCGTGGTTCGAGCTTGCGACCGTGGCGGTCGCGCGCCAGTGGACCGACCGGGTGCTGGTGCACGGGAGCCCTGACGCGATTCCGCTCGGCCGGACCCTCGCCCTCGCCGACCGGCTCGGCGAGCGCCTCGTCTACACGGGCTATCTGGGGCCCGACGGGGACCGGTGGGCGGGCACGCCGCACGGCGAGATCGTGATCTCCGCGGGCGGTGGGCAGGTCGGCGGACCCCTCTTCCGCGCGGCCCTCGCGGCGTGGCCCCTCACGACCGCCGCGCGGCAGCGGCCGTGGCGGCTCGTAACCGGGCCCTACTTCCCGGACGCGGCTCGCAGCGAGCTCGACCGGCAGGCCGGCAGGCTGCCGAGCCGCGCGGGCCATCCCGCAGTCGTGGTGGAGGCGTACCGCCCCGATCTCGGGGCGCACCTCGGGGGCGCGGCACTCTCGGTGAGCCAGGCGGGATACAACACGGTGCTCGAGCTCGTCGCGCACCGGGTCCGCGCGCTCGTCGTACCCTACGAGGGCAGCGGGGACGAGCAACCGCTGCGCGCGGGGCTCCTGGCCGCGCGGGGCCTCCTCGCGATCGTCCCGGAGGCCGAGCTCACTCCGGCGCGGCTCGCAGAGGCGATGGACACCGCCCTCGAGCGGCCCGGATTCCCTGCTCCGGTCCACATCGACCTTCAGGGTGCCGCCCGGTCGGTCGAGATCCTGGGCGAGCTGGCGGCGGGTGTCCGCGCCGCGCGGGCTCAGGCGACCGGACGGCGCTCGTAGCGATGGAAGCGGTGGGCGTAGCCAACCTCGTCCGACGCCGGAAGCGGGACCACGCCCCACGCGGGGTCCAGGGGGATCGCGCGGTCGCTGAGGATCCAGGCCCCGGGCAGGAGCCAGTCGCGCGTGCGGTCGACCACCAGGCGATGCAGCCGGGTGTCGGCCGAGTCACCCCAGGCGAGGTCGAGATGGGCCAGGATCACGCGCCCGTGGAAGCGCGCCTGAACGGCCGGATCCGCCAGCACGGTGGCAAGATCGCCGAGGACGACGCGCTCGGCAGGCGGGCCCCAGCCCGGATTGGTCGCGTGCTCGCGATCGAAGCAGTAAATCTCCCGGTCTGGGAACCGGGCGGCGAGATGGGAGTACGAGCGACCCCTCCCCAGCCCGAACTCGACGACCCAGCCCGGCTGGCTCCTGAGTCGCCGCGCCGCGAGATCGATGCTGTCGCGCTGGGCGACCTTTTGCTCGATGTGGAAGTCGAGCTGGCTCATGACGGCCGTTCCGAGCATACCCGTCGACTCGGCCGGGCGCCACGCGGCGGCCCGAGTGCAGCCAGCGCCGAGCCGTGACAGACGCCCGGGACACGGCCGCCTGGAAATGCCTCATGGCAGAGCTCGACCAGTGGCCGGCCGGTGGCGCGACCTTCTGGTGGCGGGACGACGACGCGGGTGCCGCCGGGCCGGCCTTCGACCGCCTGCTCTCCCTGGCGACGGCCCACGCGGCGCCGCTCGCGCTCGCCGTAGTGCCGGTCTGGCTCGAGGAGTCGGTCGCCGCCGCGATCCGCGAGGGCCCTCCCGGGCTCCGCGTCGTCCAGCACGGTTACTCACACCGGAACCACGAACCGCCGGCGCCCGAGGGGACACGCGGGCGGCCGGCCGAGCTCGGCGCCGCGCGCCCCGTGAACCTCGCCATCGCGGAGCTCGCCGCGGGGTGGGCCCGACTCTCGCCGCTAGGCCGCGCGCGCCTCCGGGCCGCGCTTGTCCCGCCGTGGAATCGCATTGCCCCCGGGGTCCGGGCCGCGCTGCCCGCGGCCGGCTACCGGGTCCTGTCGACCTTCGGCCCCCGGGCCGCCTCGGCGGCCGGCATGGAGCTCCGGGCCCTCAACACCCACGTCGACCCGATCCAGTGGCGGGCGGGCAAGCGCTTCGGCGGGGTGGCGTGGACCCTGGAGCAGATCACCACCCATCTCGCCGACCGGCGCCTCGGGCGGGTGGATCGCACGGAGCCCACGGGGCTCCTCACGCACCATCGCGATCTGACCGCGCCAGCCTGGGCGTGCCTCGATGAGCTGCTGGGGCGCCTCCGCGCCCATCCGGCCGTGGCCTTCCCGCCGCTCGATCGACTGCTGGAGGGCGGCGACATCTAGCGACTAGAGGTCGATTCGCTCGGACGCGGGCAGCGTCAGGAACTCGACGAACGGCTCGCCGAGGGCCACCGCCTCGAAGACGTCCCGCGCCGCGTCGTGGTGGCCGCGCGCGTACGTCGCCTCCCCGACCGCGGCGCGGATCTTGCCGACCTCCTCGTCCAGGATGCGGCGCACGAGCTCTCGCGTCACCACAGGACCTTCGGCGAGGCGGACCCCGTGGCGGGTCCACTGCCAGACCTGGGAGCGCGAGATCTCGGCGGTCGCGGCGTCCTCCATGAGGTTGTTGATAGCGACGGCGCCGTTTCCGTCGAGCCACGCCGCCAGGTACTGGAGAGCCACGCTCACATTGGTCCTGAGACCCCCTTCCGTCACGGTCGCGCCGGGGACCCGGACGTCAAGAAGCGCGCGCGGGTCGGCCGTCACCTCGGGGCGTTGCCGCTCGAGCTGGTGGGGGCGGTCCCCGAGAAGCTGTGCGAACGGCTCGCGGGCCACCGTCACGAGGTCCGGATGGGCCACCCACGTCCCGTCGAAGCCGTCCCTGGACTCGCGGACCTTGTCCTCCCGCACCCGGGCCAGCGCCACCTCGTTGACCTGCGGATCGCGCCGGCTGGGAATGAAGGCCGCCATGCCGCCGAGCGCGTGGGCCCCGCGGCGGTGGCAGGTCTTGACGAGGAGCTCGGTGTAGGCGCGCATGAACGGCGCCGTCATCGTCACCTGGGCCCGGTCGGGCAGCACGAACTCGGGCCGGGCGCGCAGCTTCTTGATGAGGCTGAACATATAGTCCCACCGGCCGGCGTTGAGCCCCCCCGAGTGGTCGCGCAGCTCCCACAGGATCTCGTCCATCTCGAAGGCGGCCGGGATCGTCTCGACGAGGACGGTAGCGCGGATCGCGCCGCGCGGGAGCCCCAGCCGGTCCTCGGCCAGGACGAACGCATCGTTCCAGAGGCGGGCCTCGAGATGGCTCTCGAGCTTCGGCAGGTAGAAGTACGGCCCACTCCCGCGCTCGAGCAGGCGACGTCCATTGTGGAAGATGTAGAGGCCGAAGTCGAACAGGCTCCCCGACACGACGGCTCCGTCCACCAGGAAGTGGCGCTCGGAGAGGTGCCAGCCGCGCGGTCGGACGAGGAGGGTGGCGACGACGTCGTTCAGCCGATAGACCCGTCCGTCCGGGTTCCGGTGCTCGATGGTGCGCCCGATCGCGTCGACGAGGTTGACCTGGCCCTGGACCATGTTGCGCCACGTCGGCGTGTTCGCATCCTCGAAGTCCGCCATGAACACGTCCGCGCCCGAGTTGAGCGCGTTGATGACCATCTTTCGCTCGGCAGGGCCCGTGAGCTCGACCCAGCGGCGCTGGAGGTCCTTGGGGGCCGGCGCGACCGTCCAGGCGCCCTCGCGTATCCCGCGGGTCTCGGGCAGAAAGTCCAGCCGGCCGCCCGCGTCGAGCGCTGCCTGGCGCTCGGAGCGCCGGCGGAGGAGCGCGTCCCGCGTCGTCCCCAGCTCCCGCTGGAGGTCGGCCACGAACGCCAGCGCCGTGGGCGTCAGGATCTCGGCGAATCGCCCCTCGATCGGGCCCTTTAGCACAATGCCGTCCGCCCTCGCCATCAACACCTCCTCCGCTGCTCGGGCATCGCGTCAGCCGCCCGTCTCGGGGCTCGCCCGGCGCCGGCGGCGCGCGCGTCATCGTACTACGACCCGCAGGCCGGCCGCGAGCGCGGCGAATGCCCGGCGCGGGAGCGGGTCCGCCGTGAGCCGAGGGGGCCCCACACCGTCAGTGCTCGGCCCGCGCCTCCCCGAAGCCGTCAGAGGCGCCGAGGCGCTCACCGCTGCCGGGGATGTACTGCCGTTCGAGGGCCTGGAAGTGGGCGACGCGAGCCATCACGTGGTGGCTCTCCGTCGGGTGGCCGACCCTGGAGGTCGAAACTATCGAGACGGCCAAGCGCATGGTGGAGCGCGGGCTCGGCCTCGCCTTCCTGCCGCACCTCGCCGTCGCTCCCGACCTCAGGCGCGGCGCGCTGACGGCGATCGAGATCGCCGACGCCGAGCCCCTCCGACGCAGCCTCGACGTGGTCCATCCGCGGCACCGGTTGCTGTCGTCGGATGCGCTTGCGTTCCTGGACGCCCTTCGGACCGCGGTCCGCGACGTGGAAGAGGGCCGACGCGCCGGCGGGCGCAGACGGAGGGAAGCTCACGCGGGCCGCGCCGGGCGCCCGGCACGCCGGGCGCGACCGGGGGGCCAGCGAGGCGCTAGACGAGGCGCGCCCGGATCCGGGCGCTCGCGAAATCGACGGCCATGACCATGGCGACGGTGACGAGGAGCACCGTGGAGGCCGCCGGATAGTCGATCATCCGCAGATAGGTCTGCAGGTACAGCCCGATCCCTCCCGCGCCGACGAAGCCGAGCACCGTCGCCGCGCGGACGTTCGACTCGAAGCGGTAGAGGACGTAGGAGAGGAAGAGCGGGAGCACCTGGGGGAGGACGCCGAACCGGAGCACCTGGAGCCGCGTCGCGCCGGTCGCGCGGATCGCGTCGACGGGACCGGGCTCGATGCCCTCGATCGTCTCCGAGTAGAGCTTGGCCAGGGACGTGGTGGTGTATGCGACCACGGCGAGCATGCCGGGGAAGGGCCCGAGCCCCACTGCCGCGACGAAGAGCAGCGCGTAGACCAGGGTATCGATGCTGCGGAAGAAGTTGAGGGCTGTGCGTACCGCGTAGTAGACACCCGGCGGCGCGACGTTGCGCGCCGACAGGAATCCGAGCGGGACCGCCAGCGCCGCCGCCAGGCCCGTCCCGAGGAGCGCGATCTCGATCGTGCCAATCGCCCCCCTGAGAGCCGAGGGCAGGACAGCGAGATCGGGCGGCATCATGCGCCGGACGAAGTCCCACATCCACGGGACGCCGCGTACGAGCCGCACGGGGCTGGCGTCCGTGTGCCAGGCGATCACCACGAGGAGGACCGCCCCCGCGAGCCATGCCGCTCGCCTCATGCCGTCTCCTCCCCGTAGATGGCCTGGACGACCGCGGCCGAGACGGCCGCCGGGGGGCCATCGAACACCACGCGCCCAGCCCGGAACCCGACGATCCGCGTCCCATACTCCAGGGCCGCTTCGAGCTGGTGCTGGCTGACCACCAGCGTCAGGCGCCGCTCCTGGTTGATCCGCCGCAAGATACCCATGATGGTCCCCGTCAGCGCGGGATCGAGGCTCGCGGTGGGCTCGTCGCCGAGGATCACCCGGGGCTCCTGGGCCAGCGCGCGTGCGATGGCGACCCGCTGCTGCTCCCCGCCCGAGAGCGTATCCGCGCGCCGGTCGGCGAGGTCCGCCAGGCCGACCCGACTCAGGCAGTCGCCCGCGAGGGCCCGGTCCCGCGCCGGGAAGCGCCCGACGAGACTCGCCCACTCAGGGACATAGCCCAGCCGTCCGGCGAGCACGTTCTCGAGCACGGACGCGCGACGGACCAGATTGAACTGCTGGAAGATCATGCCGATCTGCCGGCGAGCCTTGCGGAGGGCGGCGGGATCGGCGCCCGTCACCGACTGGCCCGCGACGCGGACCGTCCCGGCCGTGGGCTCCAGGAGGCGGTTAATCGCGCGCAGGAACGTCGTCTTGCCCGCTCCGCTCCGGCCGATGATGACGACGAACTCCCCGGGCTCGATGACGAGATCGACGCCGTAGAGCGCCACCGTCTCCGGGGGCAGCACGACCCGGAGACCCCGCACCTCGATCATGGGCGCGCCGGGCGGCAGGGGCGCCGCGCCGCGGGCGTCCGGGGTCAGCGCTTCGGGCGCCAGCCGAGCAGGTCCATCGCCGCGCGGACCGGCTCGTACTCCCGATCCTCCGCCGGCTCGAACCCGTCGATGTCGTAGAGCGCCTTGAGGATCGGCGCGTAGGCCGGTCCCTTCATCGACAGGAGGGCCGTGCGCACCTTGGCGACAAGCTCCGGATCGAGTCCGTCGCGCGCACAGATCCCGCCCTCCGGGATCGGCGCGCTCTCGGCCACCCAGATGAGCTTCTCCCGCTGGGCCGGATCCTTCAGGTACTGCTCGCGCGCCTGGTCGAACGAGGCGAAGGCGTCGACGTGGCCATTGAGGAGCGCCTGGAGACCCGCGTCGTGCGACCCGGAGAACACGAAGTCCTTGAAGAACGTCTTGGGATCCTTGTTCCGGACGAGCCCCTTTTCGATCAGCATGACCATCGGATACACGTAGCCCGAGGTGCTGGAAGGATCCACGAAGGCGATCGTCTTGCCCCGGAGCTCCTCGAGCGTCTTGAGACCGGACTCCTTCCGGACGTAGATCCGCGAGGTGTACGACGTGTTCCCGTGCCACTGGTCCTTGGCAACGATCATGGCCTTCGCCTCGCGGTTGGCGAGGACGTAGCCGGCGGGGTGGACGAACGCCAGGTCGGCGGTCCGGTTGCGGAGCGCCTCGACCACCGCCGCGTAGTCAGACGCCACCGTCACGCGGACCGGCACGCCGATCAGCTTTCCGAGCGCCGCGCCGAAGGCCTCCCCGGCCACCAGGAGGTCCGTGGGCTTCTGGGAGGGGGTGAGCGCCAGGTGAAGCGAGGTCTGGGCCGTTGCCGGCCAGCCTCCCAGAGTAGCTATGGCAAGAAGGCCAGCGGCGAGGACGCTCGACGTGACGACGTGGCGGCGCAACATGGGACCCTCCCTGCGCTGGATCACCCAGGTCAGGTTCAGTCGATCGCGTGGAGTCTAGCCGCCACCCGGTGGACCGTCAACCCGCCCCAGCGCACCCGCCCCAGCGCACCCGCCGCCCCAGCGCAACCACGCGCCCCAGGGCCTCTCTGGCGCTCGGGCCCGAGCAGGCGGGGCGTGTGTCACCCGCGATGGGCGCGTTGCGCGCGGCGGCGTCGGATCCCGCATCGCGCTCGCGCGTTACGGCGAGGATCGGCCCCACGTGCCGCGAGACGAGCGAGCAGCGCTGGGGCACACTTCCTCGTGAGATCGGCGACGACCGTCAGCGTCCTCGCGCGGGGGCGACGAGTCCTAGCCGGGGGCGGTCGGTCGGTGCGCCATCAGTGAAAGTCGTGGGAGGGTACGGCCGCCCGCGCGGCGAGAGGGCGGACCGCCGTCGCCCGCACGGCCGTGACGCCGTCCTCGTGCTGGAGAACCCCGTCGACCAGCACGAAGGGCTCGTGGACGAGCGTGGGGCGCGCCCGCTCGAAGAGCGCGGGCTCGACGATGGCGTTGGCGATGCCCGTCTCGTCTTCGAGCGAGAGGAAGACGAAGCCCTTCGCCGTGCCGGGCCGCTGGCGCACGACCACGGCGCCGGCTACCCGGACGCGGCGGCCACCGGCAAATGCGGCCAGGCCCGCTGCGGGCACCACGCCGAGCCGCGTCCACTCGGCGCGGCGGAGCGCCATGGGGTGCGGCCCGACCGTGACACCGGTCCCGCGGTAGTCGGCGACCAGCCGCTCCGTCACCGTCATCTCGCGGAGCGGCGAGGGCTCGGGGGCCGAAGCGTGGCCCGCGAAGAGCGGGCCTGGCGGCCGCGCCGCCCGCTCGGCCTGCCAGAGCGCGGCCCGGCGCCGGAGCCCGAGGCTCCCGAGCGCCCCTACCTCCGCGAGCGTCGTCACCTCTTCCCGTGAAAGCCCGGCCCGCGCGCAGAGGTCGTCCGTCGAGGCGAAAGGCCGCGTCTGCCGCGCGGCGACGAGCCGAGCGGCCACGGTCTCGCGGAGCCCTTTCACCTGCCCGAGCCCGAGCCGCACGGCGCCGGCCTCGACCGTTGCGCGCCAGGCCGAGACGCCGACATCCACCGGCCGCACGGCCTGGCCGCGGCGGAGCGCGTCCCGGACGACCGTCGCCGGGTGGTAGAAGCCCATCGGCTGGTTGTTGAGGAGGGCGGTGTAGAACTCGGCCGGGTGGTGGACCTTGAGGTAGGCGCTCGCGTAGGCGAGGAGCGCGAAGCTCGCCGCGTGCGACTCGGGGAACCCGTACTCCGCGAACGCGGTGATCGCCCGCACGATCTCCTCGGCGGCGGAGCCAGTGATCCCGTTCCGGGCGATCCCGGCGCGGAGCTTCGCCTCGATCACCTGCATCCGCGCCCGCGAGCGCCGGAAGCCGAAGGCCCGGCGGAGCTCCTCGGCCTCTCCGCCGGTGAGCCCCGCGGCGACCATCCCCATCCGGAGAAGCTGCTCCTGGAAGAGCGGCACGCCGAGCGTCCGCTCCAGGATGGGCTCGAGCGAGGGATGGGGATAGACGATCGGCTGGCGCCCCGCCCGCCGCGCGAGGTACGGGTGGACCATCTGGCCGATGATCGGCCCCGGCCGGATGATCGCAATCTGGACGACCAGATCGTAGAAGCGCCGGGGACGCAGGCGCGGGAGGGTCGCCATCTGGGCCCGGCTCTCCACCTGGAAGAGCCCGATCGTGTCGGCCGCCTGGAGGAGCTGGTAGACCGCCGGGTCGTCGGGCGGCAGATGCGCGAGGTCGACCTCGCGCCCGGCCGCCCGGCAGAGCGCGATCGCTTCCTCGAGGGCAGCCATCATCCCGAGGCCAAGGAGGTCAACCTTGATGAGCCCGAGCTCGGCGCAGTCGTCCTTGTCCCACTGGACGACGACCCGACCCGGCATCGTCGCCGGCTCGAGCGGCACCACCTCGTCGAGCCGGCCCGCGCAGAGCACCATGCCGCCCGAGTGCTGGCCCAGGTGACGCGGGAGCCCGACGACGGCGTGCCAGAGCGCAGCGAAGAGCCGGATCCGCGCGTCCGCGAGGTCAGCCCCGGCGCGGCGGAGGTGGCTGGCCGGAGCCGCCTCATCCGGATCCTGGTAGCCCCAGCCGGGAACGCCCTTCGCGAGCCGGTCAAGGAAGTCCGGCGGGAGGCCGAGGGCCTTGCCGACCTCGCGCACGGCGCGGCGCGGCTGGTACGTGATCACGTTCGCGGTCATCGCGGCGCGCGTCCCGCCGTAGCGTCCGTAGACGTACTGGATGATCGCCTCGCGGCGCTCTCCCGAGGGCAGGTCGAGGTCGATGTCGGGCCATTCGCCCCGCTCCTCCGACAGGAAGCGCTCGAAGAGGAGGTCCATCCCGACCGGGTCGACGGCCGTGATCCCGAGGCTGTAGCAGACCGCGCTGTTCGCTGCCGAGCCGCGGCCCTGGACGAGGATCCCGCGGGCCCGGGCTTCCCGCACGATGTCCCAGACGATCAGGAAGTAGCCGGCGAGGTCGAGCTTCTCGATGAGCGCGAGCTCGCGGGCGAGCTGCTGGCGCACCCGCGCCGTCACGGGACGGTATCGCCCGCGCGCGCCGGCCTCGACGAGCTCCTGGAGGTAGGCGATCTGAGGCCGGCCGTCGGGGACCGGGTAGTCGGGGAAGCGATAGCCGAGGTCCTGGAGCGTGAAGCCGCAGCGCGCGGCGATCTCGCCGGTGACCGCAGCCGCCTGTGGCAGATCGGCGAAGCGCCGGACCATCTCGGCCGGGGCTCGGAGGTGCCGCTCGGCGTTCGGCGAAAGGCGCCGGCCGAGGGCCTCCAGGGGGGCCCGGAGCCGGATGGCCGTCAGGACGTCGAGGATCGGGCGCTCACCCGGCGTGGCATGACGGGCCCCGGCGGTGGCGACGACGGGCAGCCCGGCCTCACGCGCCAGGGCCACCGCGCGCCGGGTCACGAGCTCGCTCTCACGCGTGCCGTGCCGCTGGAGCTCCACGTAGACCCGATCCCGGCCGAAGCTCGTGACGAGTCGCTCGAGCGTCGCCCGGGCCGCCGCCCGACGGCCCGCCAGGAGATCGGGGGTCAGCGGGCCGTCCATCCCGCCCGTCAGGCACAGGAGTCCCGCGCCCGCGTCCTCGAGGTCGATGAGCGTCGCGCGCGCATGCCCCTTCGGCGCGCGCGCCTTCACCCGCGTGATGAGACGGCAGAGCGCCCGATACCCGGCGCGGGACTCGACGAGAAGATTGAGGCGCGTGCCGTCGGCGAGCGTGAGGGCAGCGCCGACGAGCGGGCGCACCCCCGCGGCCTGCGCCGTCTTGTGGAAGCGCGGGCCGCCGTAGACACCGTCCACGTCGAGCAACGCCAGCGCCGGGATCTCGAGCCGCGCCGCCTCGTCAACGAGGTGCTCGGGCGTGGACGCCGCCTCGAGGAAGCTGAAGGCGCTCCGGGCAGAGAGCTCGACGTACGGCGTCATCCGCGTCGCGGCCGACGCCGGGGACGGCGCGGGGCGGGCGGTCCACTGACAACCCAGGCTATCCTGGTGCCGCGTGGCCTCCCGGCGGCGCGCGCGTGAACGATGCGAGCTCCCGCACGCTCCACCCTCGGCGCCCTCGCCCTCGGGGTCGTGGCGGCCCTCGCGGTCGGGGAGGGGCTGGTCCGCCTCGCCGCCTGGTGGAGCCCCACGATCCGGTACCTCGCCGTCCCCCGGGCGGAACGCGACCCACGGGAGTTCGCCTCCCTGGAGGCGTACCTGGCCTCACAGCCCACGCAGGTCGTTCCTCACCGCAACTGGTTCAACTACTGGAACAACGCCCTCGGGCTGAACGACGTGGAGTTCGCGGTCCCGAAGCCGTCCGGGCGGTTCCGTATCCTGGCGGTCGGGGACTCGTTCACGTTCGGCCTCGTCCCTTACCCGCAGACCGTCATGACTCTCCTGGAAGCGCGTCTGCGCGCCGTTTGCCCCGGCATGGACCTCGACGTCCTCAACTTCGGCATCGGCGGGACCGGGGTCCGCGACTACCGGACCATCGTGAGGCTCGGGCTCACGACGTATGACCCGGATCTCGTCCTGATCAACTTCTATGCCGGGAATGATGCCCCGAGCGTGTACCGGTACGTCCACGAACGGTCGCGATCCTGGCCAGTTCTCGGCGCCTCGCGTCTGTGGCTGCTCGGGCGTAACACGATCCGGCTCTGGCGAGCGGTCGACACGCTCGACGCCGGCCGGGCTCCGTCGGCGGGAGTCGCGGCCCGGGGTCTTTCGCCCCGCGGTGGCACGCCCGTCGATCCGGCCCGTCATGTGAGCGAGCGTGATCCCGCCCTGACGGGCCCGATCTTCACGGAGGCCGCGTTCGCCGAGATCCAGGCGGAGGAGATGCGGCGGTTCTACCGCCCCGAGGATCCCACCGCCGTGGACGGTGCCTGGCGTCCCATCCTCGCCGATCTGGAGGCGATCCGCCTGGAGGTTCTCCGGCAGGGCCGGCGCTTGACGCTGGCCCTCTACCCCTCCGCGCTCCAGGTCTACCCGGGACAGGGGATCGCCCTCGTCGAGACGCTGCACCGCCGCCCGCGTTACGCCGCGCTCTCGTCCGACGCGTTCGATCCGTCGCTCCCCAATCGCCAGCTCGTCGCCTACTGCCGGCGCGCCACCCTCCCGTGCGTCGACCTCACGCCGGTTTTCGTCGAGGCGAGCCGGTCCTCGGCCGAGGCCCTCTACAAGCAGCGAGACGCCCACTGGACGATCCGGGGTAACCGCGTCGCGGCGGACGCCCAAGCCGAGTTCCTGGCGGGGCTGGTCTGTCCCGGATCGCCGGGCCCGCGCGCCGCGACCCGCTGACGGCCTCGGTTTCCGCGTCAATACCCTGCTCAGGACCGAAAGCGCCGCAGCCGCCGGTTCACCGTGGCGAGATCGAAAGCGTCCGGGTCGAACTGCCCACCAACCCAGCTGAGCATCGCGTCATGCTCCTCGTGCTCCGGATCCCGGATCGCCTCGAGGAACCGTCCGTATCCACCGAAGCCGCCGCAGTCCTCCGGAGGACAGGCGCGCGCGCCGGCGAGGCAGCGAGGGTAGTACGCGCCCGTCTCCCGGTCCAGCTCCTGCTCGATCCGAACCTCGTGCTGCCACCCGTCGCCGAAGTCGTAGCGGTACTCGAAGCCGGTCAACGCGAGGAACGTGATCTCGTGGAGCGGGATTGAACGCTCCGG
Organism: uncultured Candidatus Rokubacteria bacterium; assembly: GCA_963804185.1. Lineage (GTDB taxonomy): Bacteria > Methylomirabilota > Methylomirabilia > Rokubacteriales > DASRDR01 > DASRDR01. Next base: position 113,960 of record CAWDPM010000014.1, on the reverse strand, counting down.
GATGACATGGTACGGCCCGCCATCGCGCGACATCACGCCGTACCGCTGGCCTCGCACCACGAACTCGTGGAGATGGCTGTCGGTCCATCCCATCACGACCTGGAAGACCCGGTGGACGCGCGGGAGCGTCATCATCCCCGGCACCTGGACCCGGCGCCAGATCGGCGGTTCGATGGCGAGAAGGGCGATGCGAAGCTGGATGATCCGGTCATACGCCATGGATGACCTCCTCGGCCCAGCGCATCACGCCTCGGCCAGTCGCCTCCCACCGGCGATGCACTTCGGGGATCGCGGCTCATGACCCCCCCCTGGAGCGCATGCCGAGCGCCCCGTCATGGCCCGGGTTTTCAAGATCAAGATGCGGCCGGAACCCGATCGGCTGCGGGCCCGGACCGGCAGATGCCCCGGAATCTGGCGATTCCATGAGCGCGCGGATCGCGTCGAACACGTCCTTGAACTTGGTGTCGTACCTCTCCTCCAGAGCATCCATGCGCTTGTGAAATTGATCGAGGATCGCAGGAACGGCCCGGAGGCGAACGAATGCCCGCATTACCTCGACGTTGACCTCGACCGCTTCCTCGCTGCGCAGGACGCTCGATAACATCGCGACGCCCTGCTCGGTGAAGGCGTACGGAGAATGTCGCCGACCACCGCGGCCCCTCCGCGAGAATCCGGGCTGTGATGTCAAAGCACGGAACTCCTCGCGTGACAGCTGGAACATGAAGTCCGCCGGGAATCGTCGCGAGTTGCGCTTGACCGCTTGGACCAGTACCCGGGTTTCCACTCGGTAGAGCGCTGCCAAGTCCACGTCAAGCATGACGTGGATCCCGCGAATGGACACGATACGCCTCTCGACGCTTCCGGTCGAGATCAGAGCCTGCGTCTTGCCCATGTCCTACGTCCCGGCGATTTTGTTTGAGATCACAGACTGTGATGTCAAACGCCGCCCCCTGAGAATGCCGGGGAGCCAGGCTTGAAGCTCGCTCCAATGCCCGAGCCTCCCGGCGAGATCAATCGTAGACAGCATCGATGGTCCAGGCATCTGTCTCACTGTCGCGGACGAGCCGGCAGGCCGTGCCGTCCGGCAGGGCGACGTCCCACTCTTCGCGCGCCCACGCCGTCCCGGCCCACCATTCGCCCGCGGTCTGCCAGGGCCCCGCCACGGCGACGATTGCACCCCGGAGCCCCTCGGCCTCGATCCGGGCCGGGCGTCCCGCCCGGCATTCAACCTGGGCAGGACGCGCGGGCACGAGCCGGCGGCGGACGAGTGCCGCCCCGGTGAGCCAGAGCGGCGCGCGATCCGGTGCGGGGCGCGTGGACAGCGTGGCGTCCGCAGCCCTCCCTGGCGCGCCGTGTCCTCCCGGAAACGGCGCCATCGCGATCGCGTCGGGCCGATGGGTGTCGGGCACCACCGGCGTGCCGACCCGATCCCCGCCCACCAGGGCCGCGAGCCGACCGAGGATCTCCCCGAGCTCCCGCGGGCTCGGCCGGGGCGGCGCGAAGAGGTCCCCCTGCAACGGGACCAGCGGCACGGGATCGGCCTCCACGGCGACGGCAACGACCGGCGCCGGCAGCTTGAGCGCCTCCAGCGCCGTCCGGAGGAGACGGCCGAGCGTTCGTCCGTCGCGCAGCGGCGCGGCCACGCTCAGACGGTGCTCGTGCGCGCCACCGTCCGCGAGACGGAGCGTCAGGCGAAGCGCAGCCGCCCCGGCCTCGCGGAGGGTGAGGCGCGCCTCGACCTGCGCGAGGAGCCGGTCGAGGATGAAGGCGAGCGCGGGGAGCGCCGACACCTCCCAGTCGAGCGTGACGCCTTCGCGGCAGGGCTCGGGCATGAGGTGCGGGACGAACGGGCCGGCGTCCGCGCCGCGGGCGAGGGCCTGGAGACGGACCGCGGGCGGCCCGAGGCGTGCGAGCAACGCCGGGGTCGGGATCGCCGCGAGCGCGCCGAGTGTCCCGATTCCCCAGCGCTCGAACGCGAGGCCGAGGTCCGGCTCGGGATCGAGGAGCCCGAGAGGACGCGGGGCGAGGAACTCCTGCTCCCCGCCCGGCGGCACCACGAGGATCCCCGGGCCAGCGCGGGCCGCGAGCCGCGCGAGGGTGCGCGTCCCCCCGATGCCGATACGGACAGGCAGCCCGATGGCCTCTCCCGCCGCGGCCAGCCGCTCGCCGATTCGCCATTCCTCCCCGTAGAGGGGGGCGAGGCCGCCGAGGTCGAGGCAGAGGCTCCCAGGCTCGAGCACCTCGACGCGCGGCGAGGTGGCCCAGGCGGCATCGAGGAGCGCGCCGGCGGCAGCGCGCTCGGCCTCGGGGTCCTCGGAGCGCCCGACGAGGTCGGGGACGCGCGTCGCGGCCTCGGTCGCGCTCATCCCCGCACGCGCCCCGCCGGCCGCCGCCTCCGGCGTGACCGCGACGACGGTCCGGACCGTCGTGCCCCGGAGCGCCGCGACGGGACGGCCGCGGAGCGCGGGGTCCTGTCGAACCAGCGCCGCGGCGGCGAATCCAGGCGCCCATGCGCACGCATAGCGGGGGGACGCCACGGGCCGGGCCATCAGGGGGCTCCGCGCGCCGCCATGCGGGAGGGTGCCACGTCCACGCTCGGCCGCGCCTGGCTCGGCTCGAGGGCGCTCCAGGTCAGCCGGGCCCCGGCGCCCGGCGCGCGAGTGCGCGATCGGACCAACCGGGCCTCGGTCTCGATCCCCGCCAGGAGCCCTGGTCCTCCGGACGCCCAGTGCACGGCCCGCGGAGCGAGCGCCACCGCAACCGCGGCGAGACTTCCCGCCACGCGCCGGGGCCCGGCGACCAGCAGACCGGTCGCCGTGCGCTCGACCGCCCGCTGAAGGCGCACGAAGACGGCGGGCGGGGTCCGGGCAAGCACCCACGGTGGCAGATCGCCGAGGTCGATGGCGACCATCTCGAACCCGCCGCTCTGGACGAGGACGTCCGCGGCGCGCCACGCGGTGACGAGCCGGCCGCCGCAGCGGACCCAGAGGAGTTGGCCGAGTGGAACGCCGAGCGCCTCAGCCGAGGCCGGATCGAGAGCATCCGTCCCGTCGACGAGCGCGGCCCAGGCCCCGCGCCCCGTGACGCCCGCCAGGGTGCCGAGAAGCACACGGGTGCGCCCCGAGGTGCGTGGGCCGACCAGCTCTACCAGCTGGCCTCGCGGGAATCCCCCGTCGAGAAGCGCGTCGAGCGGCCCCAGCCCGGTCGCCGTCCTGGGGCCCGTAGACAGGCGACCCCCTGCTGGGATGAGGTGCCCGGCCAGAGCGGGGTCATCCAGCACGGATCGACGAGATGCCAAGGCATGCCGTCGAGTGCGATCCACGGCGAGCACGACCGGTTCCATTGCAAAAGCGACGGTGCAGCGTCGCGAGAGATACTAAACATGAGTTGTGTAATCTGGACAACTACAGCATGTAGGGCCGGCGTCTCGGCTGGGGCCCCAGGGGTGGCGAAACTACAGCAGCACGACCAGATCGCCCACGCTCACCGACCCACCCTCCACGACGGCGCACTCGAGCGCCATCGAGCCGCCGAACTCCCGGACGATCCGACGGAGCACGCTCGGATCCTGAACCTGCGTGTCCGGATCGTAGTGCCCGTTAGAGCATCCGGGCGCCCGCGCGGATTCGGACCCCCGGCTCAGGGTGGCGGATCGCCCCCGCCTCGAGCGAACCGATGGCAGCGACAGAGCCGCCAGACTGCGAGGGCGCCCCCCCGGACAAGCCCGTGCCGGAGCAGGGCCAGCCGGGCGTACTCGGAGCAGGTGGGCCAGAAGCGACACGCGCCTGGCAGGAGCGGCGAGAGCCACCGCTGATACCCGGCCAAGAGCACGAGGGCCGCCCGGGTGAGCCGGCCCGGACCTGCGTCCACCCGCCGGACTCGCCGCTTCCCGCTCCCGGCTCAACCGCCGGGGCGGCCCCCCAGCGAGAGTCCCATCACTGGAGCACCGGCGTGATCGGGCCCTACCCGGTGGTGAACACGGGGCCCGGGCTGTCGCCAAGGGGATGGCGACGGAGTGCCATGGCGCTCGGCCGACCGCCGAGTCCGGGACCCGGGGGCGGGGCGAGCCAGCCGGCCTCCGGACGGATCGGAACGTCGAGAAGCGGCGTGACGAGCTCGCCCATGGGCCACTCCACCCAAGGGATCCCTGGCGTCGAGGCGGCCAAGTGGAGGGCCGCCGCGAGCCCCGGACCGAAGTAGAACGAGTGCGGCACGACGGGCACGTTCCACGCGGCCGCGAGCGTCGCGACCTTCCGGGCTTCGCCGAGCCCGCCCACCTTCGTCGGACTCGGCTGCAGGATATCGACGGCCTGGGCGCACAGCATCTCGCGGAACCCGATCGCCGTGGCCTCGTTCTCCCCCGCGGCGATCGGGATGTCGAGCGCCGCTGCGACCCGCGCGAGCCCCTGGTAGTCCTCGGGCGGCCAGACCGGCTCCTCCAGCCACGCGAGGTCGTAGCGCGCGAGCGCCCGGCCCATGCGGATCGCCTCACCCGGCGTCCACGGGCAGTTGACGTCGAGCATGAGCGCCACGCCGGGCCCCACGGCCTCCCGAGCGGCGGCCACGGAGGCTTCGTCGGTCTGGTGGAGCTTCACGCCGCGGAACCCCTGCGCGACGGCTGCCGCCGCCGCCCGCGCCACATCGGGGGGCCGGTCAAACCGCGCGAGGCTCGCGTAGGCCTGAATCCGTGGCTGGACCAGGCCGCCGAGCAGCTCGTACACGGGCACGCCGCGCGCTTGGCCAGCAAGGTCCCACAGGGCGAGCTCCACGCCGCTGATCGCAAACATGCCGAGACCGCGGCGGCCGAAGAGCAGCGTCGCCCGGTGCAGCCGGTCGACGAGCCGCTCGATCTCGGTCGGCGGCTCGCCGAGGAGCAGCGGCGCCAGCGCGTCGTGCACGACCGCGGAGACGGCCGTCGGAGCTCCGAGCGCGAACGCCTCGCCCCAGCCTACGAGGCCCTCGTCGGTCCCCACGCGGACGAGCACCTGTTTCCCAAGCCGCCCGGTCCACGGGGAGGGCGGATCGGTGGGCCGCCACGGGATGCCGAGGGGGACTGCCTCGACCGTCGAGATCTTCACGGGACCGCCCGGGGGGCGCGGCGTGCGGTCAGGGCTAGCGCCCCTGGCGGAGGAGGTCCCGGATCTCGGCGAGCAGCCGCTCCGTGGCCGTCGGAGCAGGAGGCGCCGGCGGAGCCTCCTCGCGCTTCATTCGGTTCACTGCCTTGACGACGAGGAAGACGGCGGCTGCGATGATGAGAAAGTCGATGATGGCCTGAATGAACTTCCCGATCCCCAGCACCACGGCGGGCTTGTCGCCGACCGCGGGCTTGAGCTCCCAGGCGATCTGGGAGAAGTCCACGCCGCCGAGGGCGAGCCCGATCGGCGGCATGAGCACGTCGCCGACGAAGGACGACACGATCTTCCCGAACGCCGCGCCGATGATCACCCCGACGGCGAGATCGAGGACGTTGCCGCGCATGACGAACGCCTTGAACTCCTGGGTCAACCCGGCCATGACGTCTCCCCCGCTCGTGCGAGCGCCCGGAGTCCCTCGCTCGCGCGGCCAGCGACGGCCGCGCCCTCGGGGATCATGCACGCCGCCCGGCACCCTGGCAAGGGCGGTCGCGCCATCCGGTCCCATCGGGCCAGACTCGCCGTGTTACGCTCAGCGAGGCCGCGGTGGCGGTGGACGTCGGACCCGTGACTCGCTCGCCTGGGGCGACCCAAACGCTCCGATCGAGGGCCCGCGGGGCGAGACCTCGGGTGAGGGAGCACGCGACCCGGTCACAGGAGGCCGCATGCGTGTCCTGAGCCCAGGCAAGCTTCGCGGGATGCGGCAGATCGCCAGCGCGCGTGGCGTCATTGCCGTGACGGCGGTCGATCATCGCGGGTCGCTGGAAGCGATGCTGAAGCGGACCATGCCCGGGCGTCCGATCGGGTTCGCGGAGATGGCCGCGGAGAAGCTCCGTATCACGCGCGCCCTGGCGCCGCTGTCGACGGCGGTGCTGCTGGACCCCCTCCATGGGGCGTTCGCGCTTGCCCACGGCGCGGTGCCGGGGACGGTAGGCCTGATCATGTGCCTCGAGGAGTTCGGCTACGAGGGCCACGCCGAGGGACGCCTGACGACGACGATCAAGGAGTGGAGCGTCGGCAAGATCAAGCGCATGGGCGCTGTGGGCGTGAAGGTGCTCCTCTTCTACCACCCCGAGTCGACCGTCGCGCCGCAGCAGGAGGAGTTCGTCCGCCGGGTGGCCGAGGACTGCCGACGGCACGACATCGCGCTCCTGCTGGAGCCAATGTCGTACCCCATCCGCGCGGGTGTCCAGAAGGAGAGCGCCGAGTTCGCGCGCGAGAAGCCGGACATCGTGCTCGAGTCGGCGCGACGGCTCGGAAGCCTGGACGTCGACCTCCTCAAGGCGGAGTTCCCGGCGGATGCCCGGTTCGAGACCGACGAGGGTCGCCTTCGCGCGCACTGCCGCGCCCTAAGCGAGGCGTCCCCGGTCCCCTGGGTGCTCCTGTCGGCCGGGGAGACGTTCGACGTGTTCCAGCGTCTCACGGCACTGGCCTGCCAGGAGGGAGCGTCGGGGTTCATGGTCGGCCGCGCGATCTGGCAAGAGGCCATGCAGCTGTCCGACCCGACGGACCGGGAGCGATTCCTCGGGACGACGGGAGCCAGCCGGCTCCGGATCCTCACGGCCCTCGCCGATGCCTACGCTACCCCGTGGACGGCCCGGTTCGGGGATTCGACGACGGGGCCGGCGACGCGGGAGGGCTGGCATCTCCAGTACAGCGAGTAGATTGCCGCTGCGCCGCCGCGCCGGCTTGACACTTCCCGAGGGCCGCGGGGAGAATCGGTCGGGTGACGACGCGGTCACGGTCGCACCAGGGAGGTCTGTCATGACATCTCGCCGCGCGTTCCTTCGCACGTCGACCGCCGTTGTCGGCACGGCGGCGCTCGCCGGCGCGCGCCTCGGAGCGGCCCAGGGGCCGGCCGAGGTCCGCTGGCTCCAGTGGAAGACGTCCGAGGTCGGCGACAAGCACATGGCCGACCTCAAGGCGGCCTTCGAGAAGGCGCACCCCGAGGCGCGGCTGACCCTCGTGGATTCGCCCTTCCAGGGCTTTCACGACAAGGCGATCACGCTCTTCCAGGCCCAGAAGCTGGCGGATGTCCTCATGATCCAGGTGGACTGGGTGGCGGAGTTCGCCGACCTCGGCATGCTGCAGCCGCTCGACGAGTGGCTGGCGCGCGAGCCGAAGGAGTACATGGACAGCATCTTCCCCACCTTCCACAAGAAGTGGCTCGGGAAACAGCACTACCTTCCCGTCCACGCCGGCTGCGTGGCACTCTACTGGAACACCGAGCTCTTCAAGAAGGCGGGCGTCGCGGCGCCCCCCAAGACCTGGGACGAGTACGTTCAGGTGGCCAAGAAGATCACGAACCCGGAAGCGAAGGTCTTTGCAACCACGGCCACGCTCGCGGTCGAGCCCCCCACGAACCTCACGTATGACATCTACCCCTTGATCTACCAGGCGGGCGGCGAGGTCATCGACGAGAAGACGAACAAGGCGGTCTTCAACAGCCCGGCCGGGGTGAAGGCGATCCAGTGGTACGTGGACCTGATCAACGTCCACAAGGTGACCGTGCCCGGCGTCCTGTCCAACGGGGAGCGGGAGAAGCGGGGGAACTTCGGGGCGGGCAACATCGGCATGATGTTCGAGGGGCCGTGGGGCATCCCTATTCAGAAGCGGCTCAACGCGAACCTCCAGTTCGACATCGCCACCCTGCCCAAGGGCGTGACCACCGGGACCGTCGTGCGCGGGTCGCTCAACTCGGTGACGACCCAGGCCCAGAACAAGGAAGCGGCTTGGAAGTTCACCCGGTGGCTGTCCGGCCCGGAGGGCAACGAGCTGTGGGCGCGGGGGACCGGCGACTTCCCGGCGCGGAAGGACGTCGCCGAGAAGCCCTTCTTCAAGGAGAACAAGCTCGCCCAGGCGTTCGTCCAGCAGATGCTCCTGCCCAACGCCAAGAGCCCGAACCTCGGCATGCCGCAGGCCGTCCAGCTCAACAAGGTCCTGACCACGGAGATCCAGAACGCCGTCCAGGCCAAGAAGTCCGTCCAGCAGGCGCTCGACGACGCCGCGGCCGAGTGGAACAAGGTCCTGGTGAAGTACCAGAAGTAGCGCGACTCTCGATCCGCGGGGCCCGGCGGCGCCGCCGAGTCCAGGGGAGACGGGCCCCGATCACACAGCTCCCATGAGCGCCCACTCGCGCCGGGCCGCCCGCCAGGACCTCCAGGCGTACGCCTTCCTCGCGCCGGCGCTCGTTCTCCTGGTGGCGCTCCTGGTGTACCCGCTCGCTCAGGTGATCCGGATGAGCTTCTTCGAGGTCACCGTCCGCGAGGATCGCTGGGTCGGGCTCGGGAACTACATCGCCGTCGCCCAGAGCCCGCTGTTCTGGCAGGCGTTCTGGCAGACGGTGCTCTTCACGGTGGGCAGCGTGGTCGCGCACCTCGTGATCGGGCTCGGCCTGGCGCTTCTGCTCCACGCCCGGATTGCCCCGCGCGTCCGGAGCCTCTTCCGAGGCCTCCTGATCGTGCCGTGGCTCCTCGCCCCCGTGGTGGCCGGCATGATCTGGGCGCTCGTGCTGAACCCCTTCGGGGTGCTCAACGGGTTTCTGAGCACGGTCGGCCTCCTCGACCGGAACGCGACGATCAACTGGCTCGGCGATCCGCGGACGTCGCTCCTCTCCGTCACCGTCGTCAACATCTGGCGCTCGTTCGCCTTCCCGATGGTGATGCTCCTGGCCGGGCTGGCGGCGATCCCCGACGAGCTCTACGAGGCGGCCTCGATCGACGGCTGCGGGCCCGCCCGCCAGTTTCGCTTCGTCACGCTGCCGTCGCTTCGCGGCGTGCTCGCCACGGTCGCGCTCCTCGACTTCATCTGGACGTTCCGCGCCTTCGACCTCGTCTTCGTCATGACCGGGGGCGGGCCCATCAACTCCTCCCAGGTGCTGGCGACAGGCATCTACTTCGACGCCTTCCAGAAGTTTCAGTTCGGCTATGCATCGGCCGAGGCGGTGGCCATGCTGGTGCTCCTCATGGTCGGGTCGATCGCCTATCTCCGCCGGGCAGTGCCGCCATGAGACAGCGTGGGCCGGCCGGGCGCGCCCTCGTCTACCTGCTCCTCGTGCTGGCCACCGCCGCCACGCTCTTTCCGGTGGCCTGGATGGTTACGGTCTCGCTCCGGCCCAACGTCGAGGTGATGCGGATCCCGCCCCAGTGGATCCCGTCGGTCCTGACGTGGCAGCCGTATGCCCAGGTCCTGGGGAGCCCGCGCTACCTGCGCACGTTCGTCAACAGCTACGTGATCGCGACCGGCGTCACGCTCCTGTCCCTGCTGATCGGCGCGCTGGCCGCCTACGGCCTCTCGCGCTTCCGGTTCCGCGGCCAGCGGCTCGTGATGACGTTCCTGATCGTCACCCAGATGTTCCCCCTGGTGCTCCTCTGCATCCCCTACTTCCGGGTCATGGTGCGGCTCGGGTTGTACGACACGCTGACCGCGCTGGTGCTCGTGTACACCACCTTCACGCTGCCGTTCTGCATCCTCATGCTGCGGGCGTACTTCACCGAGGTGCCGCGGGAGCTCGAGGAGGCGGCAATGGTCGACGGCTGCTCGCGGCTCGGCGCCATTGCCCGCATCCTCATTCCCCTGTCGGTCCCCGCGCTCGTCGGATCCGGGCTCTACACGTTCCTGCTCGCCTGGAACGAGTTCCTCTTCGCGGTGGTGCTGATCGAGTCCTGGGAGAACCGCGTCATCACCATGGCCATCTACAGCCTCCTGGCCGAGTTCGTCACCGAGTGGAACATGATGATGGCGTTCTCCATCCTGGCCAGCGCGCCGCTCGTGGTGGCGTTCGTCTTCCTCCAGCGCTACGTCGTGCGCGGCATGACGGTCGGCGCGATCAAGTAGCGCACGGCGCCCGTGGGGCCACGGCCGGCCGGCACACCGGATCCCGTCGACGTCGTGGGCCTGGGCTCCAACGCGCTCGACCTCGTCGGCGTCATCGACGGCTACCCGGAGCCGGACACCAAATCGCCCCTGCGGGAGTTCGAGGTCCAGGGCGGCGGCATGATCGCCACCGCCATGGTGACGTGCGCCCGGCTGGGCCTCCGGGCTCGCTATGTCGGCAAGTTCGGCGACGACTACTGGGCGCGACTGGGCCGGCGGCTCCTCGCCCGGGACGGCGTGGACGTGCGCCACGCGCTCCGGGCCCGCGGCAGCGTCGGCCACGTGACCATCATGCTCGTCGACGCTCGGACCGGCCTCCGGACCGGCTTCTACCGGCGCCCGCCCGCCTACGCCATCCAGCCCGACGAGCTCGACCGCGGCGTCATCACCTCGGGCCGGCTCCTCCACGTCGACGGCGTGGACGCCGCCGCGGCGGCGCTGGCCGTGCGCTGGGCCCGCGAGGCCGGGATCCGGGTCACGATGGACGGCGAGCGCGTGGTGGAGGGGATCGACGCGGTGTGGCCGGCGGTCGACCTCCTGGCGTGCAACCCCCGGTTCATCGCCCAGGTGACCGGGCGCGCGGGTGTGGAGCAGGGCCTGATCGCCCTCGCCGCGCGCGGCCCCGCGCGCGTGGCCGTCACGCTGGCAGCGGAGGGCGCGCTCGGCCTGGAGTCGGGACGGTTCGTCCGGGCGCCGGGGTTCCCCGTGCCCGTCGTTGACACGAACGGCGCGGGCGACGTCTTCCACGGCGCGTGCGCGGTCGGGGAGCTCCGCGGCTGGCCGCTCGAGTGGACGCTCACGTTCGCCAACGCGGTGGCGGCCATGAAGTGCCGCGCCCTCGGCGGGCGGCGCGGAATCCCGCGCCGGGCGGCGGTGGCCGCGTTCCTGGCCGAGCGCGGGCACGGTGAGCTGGCGGCGGCGCTCTAGCCCGTCCCCGCCGCGTGGAAGGTCAGCCCCGACGACGTAGGGCCGGCCAGGCGCAGCGTCGCTTCACCCGCGACTGCGCCCGGCCGGGCCGCGGTCACTTCTTTCCGGCGTCGAAGATCTCCCCGAACAGCACCCAGCGCTCGCCGTCGAAGCGCGCGAGCTGCTCCTGCTCGATCGGGTAGAAGTCGGTCGGGCTGGTGTTGATCTTGATGCCGGGCAGCAGCATCGGCACGACAAAGTCCTTCAGGGCCGCCGCTTGCTTCATGACGTTGGCCCGTGAGAGGTCATTCCCGCTCTGCCGGAGCACCTGGACCAAGGACTGTGCCACCGAGTAGCCATAGACATTGAACGAGTCGGCCTTGTTCCCGTCCGGGTAGTACTTGTCCATGAAGGCGACCCAGTCCTTGAAGCCCTGGTCGTTCTTCCACTGGGGATCCGTCGGGTCCTTCAAGTACTGGGTCGTGATCACGCCCTTGGAGGCGTCGAGGCCGGCGGGCTTCAGGACGGCGCCCACCGACGAGGAGACGTTGTTGAGCAGGTGGACCGGCTTCCAGCCGATGTCGGCCGCCTTCTTGATCGCCTGCGCGGCGAACTTCGGCGTCGTGATGTTGAAGAACACGTTGGCGCCGCTGTTCTTGAGATTCACGATCTGCGAGTCAACGGTCGGGTCCGTGACCTCGTACGACTGCTCGAGGACGATCACCTTCTTGGCGACGTCCCCCAGACTGTCCTTGAACCCCTTGAGATAGTCCTTGCCGTAGTCGTCGTTCTGGAAGAGGATGCCGACCTTGGCGTCCGGGACATTCTTGAGGACGTACTGGGCATAGATGTGCCCCTCGGTCTGATAGGTCGGCTGCCAGCCCATCGTCCAGGGATGACCCTTCGGATCCCCCCACTTCGTCGCCCCGGTGGCCACGAAGAGCTGGGGCACCTGCTCGTCGTTCATGTACTTCCAGATCGCGGTGTTTGACGGCGTGCCGAGGGTCTGGAAGAGCAGCAGCACCTGGTCCTGCTCGACGAGCTTCCGGACCATCTCGACGGTCTTGGGCGGGCTGTACCCATCGTCGAGGGTGATGAGGTTGATCTTCCGGCCGTTGATGCCGCCCTCGTCGTTGATCTTCTTGAAGTAGGCCCCGATGGCCTTGCCGATCGTTCCGTAGGCCGAAGCGGGGCCGCTGTAGGGGTTCGTGTGACCGATCTTGATCTCCGTCGCCGTCACGCCGGGGTCGGCCGCGAAGGCGGCCGCGGCCAGGAACCCGAGCGCGACGATCAGGACCAGGGCGAAGACACTCCTACGCTTGTGCATGTTGCCCCCCTTTGGGTGTGTCGGCCGCTGTGGGATGGACCGAGCGGGCCCACGCGCCGGCTCGGCGGGCGAGGCGCCGGAGGAACCCGGCGACCCCGTCCGGCATGACGTACATGAACCCGATGAGAAACACCCCGTAGATGGCCCAGGGCGCAGCCTTGGAAATCTCCTGCGCGTAGTTCGGCACGAACTGGATGAACAGGGCGCCGAAGATCGCGCCTGACACGGAGGCGAGCCCGCCGATCACGATCCCCACGAGGAACGTGATCGAGAGGAACACGTTGAACGAATCCGGCGCGACGAATGCCACTGCGAGCCCCCCGATGGCGCCAGCCACGCCGGTATAGCAGGCGCTCACACCGAAGGTCAGCGACTTGTAGAGCGCGGTGTCGATGCCCATCGCCCGGGCGGCGATGGGGTTGTCGCGGATCGCCACGATCGCGCGGCCCGGACGGCTCCGAAGGAGGTTCCCGGTGAGGAGGACGAGCCCGAGCAGCACGGCCAGGGCGAGGTAGTAGAGCCACTGGTCCCGGGACAGGGGAAGCCCGCGGGGCGCCCGCGGCTTCGAGAGCACGATGCCCTGGGAGCCGCCCGTCCAGCCGTCGAAGTACTTCAGGATCTGGGGCACCGCCAGCGCCAGCGCGAAGGTCGCCAGCGCCAGGTGAAGGCCCTCGAGCCGGAGTGCCGGAATCCCGAAAAAGAAGCCAAACAGGAAGCAGACGAGCCCGGCGGCCGGAATCGTCCACCCGTAGCCCACACCCCAGCGATCGATCATGATCGCCATCGTGTAGGCGCCCAGCGCGTAGAAGGCCCCGTGGCCGAGGGAGATCTGGCCGTTGTACCCGGTCAGGAGGTTCAGGCCCAGGAGCACCATCGCGTAGACGCAGACCTGGGTGAACTGGAACAGCCGAAAGCCGCTGACGAGGAAGGGGAGGAGGAGGGCGACCAGGAGCAGCACCCCGAGACCCACGGTCCGGCCACGCGGCATGTCAGACTCGCCGTACGACGGCGTGGCCGAAGAGGCCGCTCGGCCGGACGAGCAGTACGACCACGATGATGAGAAGCGCCACGCTCAGCTTCAGCTCGGTGCCGATGAAAGGCAGATACGTGCCGGCGAGGTTCTCGATCACCCCGACCAGGAACCCGCCCACGACGGCGCCGAAGGGACTGGTGATCCCGCCGAGCGTCGCCGCCGCGAAGGCGTAGATGAGGATCCCGCCCATCATGTTGGGCTCAAGGAAGATCACCGGCGCGACGAGCATGCCCGCCACCGCGCCGACCAGGGCGGCCAGCCCCCAGCCCAGCGCGAGCATCCACCCGACGCGGATGCCGCAGAGCCGGCTCGATCCCGGGTTCTGTGCGGCCGCGCGCATGGCGAGGCCGAGCGCCGTGTAGCGGAAGAACAGGTAGAGCAGGCAGAGCAGGACGAGAGTCACCCCGATCACGCCGAGGTCGTGCTGGCCGAAGACGATCTTGCCGATCCGGACGGGCGTCCGGGGGAACGGGCTCGGAAAGGGCTGGATGACGTAGGAGTAAATCCAGCCGGCCAGGCTGTTGAGGATCACGAGGAGCCCGATACACACGATCACGACCGTCAGGATCGGTCCACCCTCCACGGGCCGGACGACCAGACGCTCGATGAGGAGCCCGCCCAGAAACGCGACGACCAGGGTGCCGGAGAACGCCGCCCAGTAGGGGACGCCGGCATTCAGCATCGACCACGCGAGGTACGTGCTGAACATCGCCATCTCGCCCTGGGCGAAGTTCACGATCTCGGTCGCCTGGTAGATCATCACCAGCGCGAGGGCAAGGCTCGCGTAGATCCCGCCGGTGGCGAGGCCCGAGACCACCTGCTGGAGGAACGTGTCAATACCCAAGGTAGGCTCGGCGCACGGCATCGTTCCGCCGGAGCTCGTCGGCGGGCCCCCCCAGGACAACGCGTCCGGTCTCGAGGAGGTACGCGTGGTCCGCCAGCCCGAGGGCGAGGGCCGCGTTCTGCTCAACCAAGAGCACACTCACGCCGTCCCGCTCGTTGATCGTGCGCACGATGCGGAAGATCTCCTGCACCACGAGCGGGGCGAGCCCGAGAGACGGCTCGTCCAGGAGGAGCAGACGCGGCCGCAGCATGAGGGCGCGCGCCAGGGCGAGCATCTGCTGCTCTCCGCCGGAGAGCGTCCCCGCGACCTGACGCCGGCGCTCCCCGAGGACCGGGAAGTGCGCGTACACGCGTTCGAGGTCCTGGCCGACCGCCGCCCGGTCGCGGCGCACGTAGGCGCCGAGCCGCAGGTTCTCCTCGACGGTGAAGCCGACGAACGTGCCCCTTCCCTCCGGCACATGTGCGATGCCGAGCCGCGCGATGTCCTCGCTCGCGCGCCCGTCGATCCGGCCGCCGTCGAACCGCACGGTCCCCGCGGGAGGCACCATCCCCGACACGGCTCGGAGGGTGGTGGTCTTCCCGGCGCCGTTGGCGCCCAGGATCGTGGTGATGCCCCGCGCCTCGACCGTGAACCCCACCCCATGGAGGACCCGCGTCGCGCCGTAGGCGACGTGAAGATCCGCGACCTCGAGGATGGCGGCCATCAGCCGGCGGCCGCCTCGCCCGGACCCACGCCGAGGTAGGCGCGGATGACGTCGGGGTGCTGCTGGATCTCGGCCGGCGATCCCTCCGCGATCTTCCGTCCGAAGTCGAGCACCACGACCCGGTCGGAGACCTCCATGACCAGGCCCATGTGGTGCTCGACCAGCAGGATGGTCACACCGCGTTCGGCCCGGATGGCCCGGATGAGCCGGGCCAGCCCCTCGACCTCCTCGTGGTTCAGGCCGGCCGCCGGCTCGTCGAGCAGCAGGAGCCGGGGCTGGCCGGCCAGCGCCCGGGCGAGCTCGACGCGCTTGAGCGTGCCGAAGGGCAGACCGGCGGCAGGGTGATGGGCGACGGCTCCGAGGCCGAAGTACGTCACCAGCTCCTCCGCACTGCTCCGGATCCGGCGTTCCTCGTCCCGGACGGCCGGGAGACGAAGGGCGCTCGACACGAAGTTGGCCCGGGACCGGCAATGCACGCCGACCATGACGTTCTGCAGGACCGAGAGACTCGGGAACAGCGCCAGGTTCTGGAAGGTGCGGCTGATGCCGAGCGCCGGGATGCGGTGGGGCGGGGTGTCATCGAGCCGGCGCGTCTCGAACTCGAGCGCGCCGCGCTCCGGCGTGTAGAGCCGGGACAGACAGTTGAAGAGCGTCGTCTTCCCGGCGCCGTTGGGTCCGATCAGCCCCACGATCTGGCCGGACGCCATCTCGAAGGAGACGCCGTCGAGCGCGACGATGCCGCCGAACCGCACCGTGAGATCGCGTACCGAAAGGACCGGGGCGCCGCCGACGGCGCGCGCGGACTCCCGCCGGTCCGGCCCTCCGCCGGTCACCGTGTCGACCAGGCCATGACACGCGCTGTCTGGCGTCTCTCGCATTCGCCGCGGTGGCCGGAGCCGTAGCGCCGAGACCGTATCACCCGGAGCCGTGGTGCGTCAATTCGTGTGGGACGTCGTGCTCGGGGCACGTCGCGGGGGCAGGCGGCGCAGCGCTCAGTAGTCCCGGGGGTCGAGAACGTCGCGGAGACCATCCCCGGCCAGGTTGAACGAGAGCGCAAGCACGAAGATCGCGAGCCCCGGCCACCAGGCCATCCACGGCGCGGTCTCGAGGAACGCCTGGGCGGTGTTGAGCATCGTGCCCCAGCTCGGCGTGGGCGGCTGGACCCCGAGCCCCAGGAACGAGAGGACGGCCTCCGCGATGATCGCGGTCGGGATCGACACCGTGGCCTGGACGAGGATGGAGCTGACGATGTTGGGGAGCACGTGGCGAGCCATGACCCGACGGTCACCGGCTCCCATCGCGCGGGCGCTCTGGACGTACTCCTCCTCGCGGGTCGCGAGCACGAGGCCGCGGGTGAGCCGGATGTAGGTCGGCGTCGCGCCGAGCCCGATGGCCAGCGTGGCGTTCGTGAGCGACGGGCCCAGAATCGTCACGAGACCGATGGCCAGGATGAGGAACGGAAACGACAGCCATGCGTCCGTGACCCGCATCAGCGCCTGGTCGATGATCCCCCGGTAGTAGCCCGCGATCAGCCCGGTCGGCACCCCCACGGCGATGGCCAAGAGGATCGACAGGACGCCGGCCTGCATCGAGATCCGGGTGCCCCAGACAACGCGCGAGAGCGTGTCCCGTCCGAGGTCGTCGGTTCCGAAGGGGTGCGCCCAGCTCGGCGCCTTGCGGATCTGGCTCCAGTTGGTCTGGATCGGGTCGGTGGGGGCGATCCACGGGGCGCCGAGGGCCAGGACCACGAAGACCAGCACCACCAGCGCCCCCGCCATCGCGGGCGGGCGTCGGGCCAAGCGCCGCCAGCCCAGATGGAGGCGCCCGCGGGAGGGGCTCGGCGGCCGTCGGCGCGAGGGCCGGCAGGGCCCCGGCAGTGCCCGCCCGAGGGGCCGCGTCAGGGCTCATCCCGGCCGCCCCCGATGCGGATCCTTGGATTGAGGAGCGAGTAGGACACGTCCACCAGGAGGTTGACCAGGACGTAGGCGCTGGCCGTGATGAGCACGACCCCCTGCACCACGGGGTAGTCCCGAGTGAACACGGCCTCCAGGATCAGCCGGCCGAATCCCGGTACCACGAAGATCTGCTCGGTGACCACCGCCCCGCCGATCAGCGCGCCCAGCTGCAGACCGAAGATCGTGATGACCGGGATCAGCCCGTTCCGGATGGCGTGACGGAAGACGACTATCCCGGTCCGGAGGCCCTTTGCGTAGGCGGTGCGGATGTAGTCGGCGCTCAAGACCTCGATCATGCTGTTCCGGGTCTGGCGCATCAGGACCGCGGCCAAGGCGGAGCCGAGCACCACGGCGGGCATCAGCAGGCGCTGGGTGTTGGCCCAGGGGTCCTCGAAGAGCGGGACGAAGCCTGAGGCAGGCAGCCACCGGAGCCGCACCGAGAGCAGCAGGATCAGCATGATCCCCAGCCAGAAGTTCGGCACCGACACGCCGCAGAGGGACAGGCTGCTCGCGAGGTAGTCCCACGCCGTGTTCCGCCGCACGGCCGCGAGGACCCCGACGGGAATAGCGATCAGGAGGGCGACCAGCAAGGCGTAGCCGGCGAGCTGGAGGGTGATCGGCAGCTTCTGGCCCACGAGACGCAGCACCGGGTCGCGGGTGCGGATCGACTCACCGAGATCGCCCCGGAGCGCGAGGGCGAGCCACCTCGCGTACTGGACGGGGATGGGATCCCGCAGCCCGTACTTCTGGCGGATCTCCTCGAGGCCCGACTCATCCGCCTCGGTGCCCGCCATCACGCGCGCCGGGTCCCCCGGGATCATGCGGACGCCGGTGAAGACGATGACGGTGATGAGGAAGAGTGTAACCAGCGAGATGAAGCCTCGCTGGATCAGAAAGTCGGCCACGGCGCCCCGGCGACGAGGCCGGCCGGGGAGCCCCGGCGGGACTCCTCGACCCCCTCAGGCTAGTTCCAGCTCACGCCCTTGAGTCGGACCAGGCCGTCCGGGACCGCCCGGTAGCCCGTCAAGTTCTTTGGGAACGCGACAATGTAGCTCCGGTGGTAGAGATAGATGATGTTGCGGCGGGCGCCGACCTTGTCCATCGCCCGACGGTACAGCTCGATGCGCTCCTTCTGGTCGCTCACCTCGCGCGCCTTGTTCAGAAGGGCGTCGAGATCCTCGTCGCAGACGTTGGACTGGTTCAGGCTGCCCCCGCAGGCGTGGAACTGGTGGATCTCGGCGTCGGGGTCCACGCGCCCGCTCCACCCGATCTGGAACGCCGCGTGCTTGCCGGCGTCGCTCTCCGTGAGCGCCGACGCAAACTCCGCCGGCCTCAGCGCGATGTTGAACCCGGCCTCCTTCGCCATTCCCTGGACGATCTCGCCCACCCGTCGCTCTTGCGGGTTGTTGACGATGGTCAGCTCGAACGTGTACCCGCCGGCGAGCCCGGCGTCGGCGAGGAGCTTCTTGGCCCGCGCCACGTCTCGGGTTGAGCACTGGCGACTCTTGTCGAAGTACGGGCTATTCGGCGGCAGCGGCCCACAGCCCGGCGTGAACTGGCCGTCCCAGGCCACCTGGTTCAGGGCGCCCCGGTCGATCGACAGCTCGAGGGCCTCCCGCACACGGGGGTCGTTGGCCAGCGGTGTGCCGAGATCGCCTCGGGGCGCGTGCTTCCCGGTCTTGTTGTGGATGTTGATCGTGATGCCGTCGTACCCGATGCCCGTGATGCCGACCACCGCGAACTTCCCCTCCTTGCGGAGGTTGGCGGCGTCGGTCGGGGTGATGCGCTGGTCAATGTCGATGTCACCCGAGCGCAGGTTGGCGATGCGGACGTTGTCGTCCGGGATGATCCGGAAGACGAGCCGGTCGAACTTGGCCTGGCCCGGGTCGAAGTAGTGCGTGGACTTGTCGAGCACGATGCGGTCCTGGGCGATGCGCTCGGCGAACGCCCAGGGTCCCACGCACACGGGCGCGGTCCCGAACTTGTCGTCGAGTTTCTTCGCCTGCGTCGGCGAGACTGGCATGCCGGAGCGGTCGGCGAGGGCGGCCACGATGGGCGAGAACGGTTTGCTCAGCCGGATGCGGACGGTCAGGGGGTCAGGCGCCTCCACCTCCGTGACCAGGGCCAGCTCGCTCTTGCGGGTGCTCCCCTTCATGTCGCGGTGACGGTCGAGCGAGAACTTCACGGCGGCGGCATCCATCGGGGTGCCGTCGTTGAACTTGACCCCCGAGCGAAGCTTGATGGTCACGGTCTTGCCCTCGTCGGTGAAGCGGGGCATCTCGGCGGCGAGCTGGAGGCTGGATGTTCAGGTTCTCGTCGATCTCGTAGAGCTTCTCGCACATGCTCGCGAACACGATCCGCCCGACGTACGTTCGCGCGAGCGTCGGATCGAGGATATCCGGATCTTGGTTCAGCCCGATGGTCAGGGCCTTCTTCTGCGCGTCCGCCGAGCCGGGGGCCAGGAGCAGGGTCCCGAAAATCCCCAGGGCGAGCCACGCTCCGCTTCCTCTCCTCATGACTCCATCCCTCCGTCGGTTCGCGGTCGGTTCATTGGACAGAACGCCAGAGGGCGGTGCGCCCGTTCCCTGGGCCCGGGAGCCTCACCCGACGCCGAGCTCGGCGGCGATCTCCTCGATCTGACGCCACGTCTCGCCCTCGACGGGGATGCCGTGCGCCCGCCGGTGCGCCTCTGAGCGCGCCTCCGGCTCACCGGGAACCAGGACCTCGGCCACACCCGGCGCGGGCGCCGAGGACTTGACCCACCGGACCAGGTCCGTCACCTGCCCGGTGAAGTCGACCAGCGGGAGGAAGCGCGCCACCTCGATCAGGAGCAGGAACGTGCCATTGTGCACGGGGCCGGTCCGATCCCCGATCGCCCCCTCGCCCGAGAGGATCCCGCCGAGCACCTCGACGATGAGGCCGAGAGCCGTCCCCTTGTGACCGCCCGCCGGCAGGAGCCCCGCGCGCGGCGGTCCGTAGAAGCCCTCCGAGTCGGTGACCGTGCGGCCAGCCGGATCGATCGCCCAGCCGTCGGGCAAGGGCTCCTTGCGGTTTCGCTTCACCCGCACCTTGCCCTCGGCGACGATGCTGCTCGCCATGTCGACCGAGATGGCGACGCCGCCGTCCGGACCGGGGACCGCGACGGCGAGGGGGTTGGTGGAGAGCCGACGGTCGAGGCCCCCGTGGGGAACGACGGACTGCGCCGTCGGCGCGTTGGTCCAGACGAGCCCGACGAATCCCTGGGCGGCGGCCAGCTCCGCGTAATCCGCCAGCCGGCCGATGTGGTTCGAGCGCCGGGTCCCGACCGCCGCAAGCCCGAGACGCGCCGCCTTGTCGAGCGCCACCTCCGTCGCGCGCCGCGCGACGACCTGCCCGAGCCCAAGGTCCCCGTCGACGATGGCCGTGGTCGGCGTCTCCGCGAGAACACGCATGGCCGGGCGCGGGTTCGTCTCGCCCTTCCGGATCGAGCCGACGTACTGCGGGACCCGGATCACGCCGTGCGAGTCGTGGCCCCGGAGGTTGGCGCGGACGAGGAGCTCTGCGACCCAGGCGGCGTCGCCGTCGGGGACACCCAGGCCGGCAAAGATGCGGGTGGCGAGCGCTTGCAGTCGGTCGGCAGCGAGGGTCTCCACGCCAGGCCTCCCGGGCGGCGCGCGTCGGAGGCACTCCGCCCCGTGAAATGGCGCACAGGATATCATGAGGAGGCCGAGCCGCGGGACGGGAGGCCGGGCGCAAGCCCAGCTTGACCGCGCTGGCGCTCCGCCCTATCGTGCGGGCAGTGGCGCTCCAGGATTTCCTGCGGCTCTTTTGGTTCCGCCCGTCCGAGCGGGCAGCGACCGCGCCCGTGCCGCGTTGGCGCGCGCCGACGCGTGTCCACGTCGGCATGCGGGTGCAGCTCCGGATACCCATCGCGAGCCCCCATACCACGTGGATCCCGGCGGGCGCGACGGGCCTCGTGGTCGGGGGGAATCCCAAGGCTCGCCAGGTCTCGGTCGAGCTGGACACCCCCCGCACGGTCATCACCGTTCCGTGGAGCTGGGTGGAGGAGGAGCCAGAGCCTTCCGAGGCAACCGATTCGGCCCCGGAGCCCCCGCCGCCACGGGGCACTTCGTAGCCGAACGACCCGTCAGAACCCCAGCCCGGCGACGAACGCCAGCGTCCGGGACGGGCGATACGCGCCGGGCACCGGCTCGCGACCAAGCTCCGCGAGGTCCTCGACGCGGTCGATGTCGACCCAGCTCGGCAAGACCGAGATCCGCCGCCCGCTGACGTGAGCGCGCCGGAGCGTTTCCGCGCAGACGCCTGCCGTACTCCATGGCACGTTCACGAAGAGCTCGGGGGCCGGCGCGCTAAGTCCGATGAGGTAGTATCCTCCGTCGCGGCTCGGGCCCAGCACCATGTCGGCGACACCGCCACGGAGCGCCTCGCAGGCCTGCCCGAGGTACGCCGTCGGCAAGGTCGGCGTGTCCGTGCCCACGGCGATCGCGCCTGCATAGCCTTCGGCGAGCAGGTCCGACAGGAGCCGATCCATCCGGGCGCCGAGGTCGGCCCCGACCTGGGGCACCAGCCGGACACCTGGCGGCACGAGCTCGCGGAGGTCCGGCTCCCGCTCGCGGGGCGTGAAGGCGACGAGCTGGTCGCTCGCCGCCAGCTCACCCAGCTGCGCCACGCGGTCCACGAGAAAGCACCGCGCCAGCTCCGCCGCCTGCTCGGGCGTGAGCGGCGGCG
This sequence comes from uncultured Candidatus Rokubacteria bacterium, assembly GCA_963804185.1. Classification (GTDB taxonomy): domain Bacteria; phylum Methylomirabilota; class Methylomirabilia; order Rokubacteriales; family DASRDR01; genus DASRDR01. The sequence continues at coordinate 92,457 of CAWDPM010000014.1, read as the reverse complement.
AGAGCCGCGTCTTCACCGCGCCTGCGATCGGCACCTTGGCCATGGCGGCGAGCGCGATCTGGCCCGGGCGCGGCCGCGCGCCAGGGACCGCCGCCGCTCCGACGCGGGAACCCGCCGCCGCTCCCGTCTCCGGGTGATGTAGCATGGGATCAATGCGCCCGGTCGGCGTGGCCGTCGCCTTCACTCTCCTCGCCCTCGGCGGCTGCCTGCGCGGCGGGGTGCCGCCCGAGACGGTTCAGGCCTGGGTCGGGCGACCGGCCAGTGATCTCGTTCGCGAGTGGGGCACGCCGACCCGGGAGCTCGATGAGGCGGGCCAGCGGGTCCTGATCTACGACGAGTTCGAGCGGACCCGCGCCACCGAGTTCCAGCGGCAGGTCACGGTCCGCCAGGCCGGCAGCGCGGAAGCGGCAGCCGCCGCGAACACCGCGGCGCAGGGGCCGCATACGTATACCCGGTCGTACCTCTTCTGGGTCGACCCCTCCGGGAAGATCGTCCGCGCCGAGATCCGGCAGCCCTGACCACACCGGTCGCGAGTCCGGCTCCGGCGACCGCCAGCGGCTCGGCCGCGCGGTTTGGCAAGGCGAGCCGTCAGGGAGTTCGGTCCCCGAAGGTCGCGTAGCGATCACGGGGGCGGACCGTCACCGCCTCGACCACCCCGTCGCGCCACACGCCGAGCTCGAGCGGCTGGTTCACGGGCTGGGCCCAGAGCCGTCGGTAGAAGCCCTCGACATTCGCGACCCGCTCCCCGTTCAGGCGCACGATCACGTCGCCGGACCGCAGCCCGGCCGCGTGGGCCGGTCCGGTCGGCGAGACGCCAGCGATCCCGATTCCCCCGTCGATCTGGACCGCGCGAATACCGAGCCAGGGTCTCGCCGGGCGCGCGGGCCTTCCTGTCTGGACCATGGCCTCGCGGGCGGGAGCGAGGAGATCGATGGGGATCGCCAGGTGTCCGGCCGACAGGCGGAGCGAGACCACGCCCACCAGCGCGCCGTCGGGGTCGACCAGGGCAGCGCCGCCGAAGGCCGGGTGATGAGGCGCGATGAAGACCGCGTCGTCCAGGAGGTACTCCCAGTAGGCGACGAACGGACCTACCCCCGTCACGCGGACCAGGACGCCGACCGCGGGCATGGCGGTCCCGACGCCGACGATTGCCACCGGTTGCCCCGGCGCGAGCGGCGCGGATCGTCCGAGCTGGGCCGCGTGGTAGGGGGCTCCGGTCGGGTCGAGGCGGATCAGCGCGAGGCCACTCTCGAAATCGTGCCCGACGACCTGCGCCGTCACGCGGCGGCCGTCCGCGAGCGTCACGTCGATCCGCGCGGCTTCCAGGACCAGGTAACCCACGGTGACTGCCAAGCCGTCGGGCTCGATGATGGTTGCCGAGCCGGCGCGTTCGTCCCCGAGGGTCGCGACGGACGGCCGGTCCGCCGGCACGTAGGACCGAAGCCCCACGACGGCTGGGCTTACCCGGCTCACCGCCGCCGGCGTCGACGCCGCGGCGCCCGGCTCCGGGCGCGGGGGAGTGGGCGCGGCGGGGGCCGCGGCCCAGACCCCGCCCGCGAGCGCAAGGCTCAGGGCAGGGCCCCACGCGGCGGCGCGGAGCCGGCGGCGCGGCGCGATCGTCACAAGGTCACCGCGCGCGGGCGCCGGGGGGGCGCGATCGGGGCACTCGACCCCGCGCGGATCCCGTAGATCAGCGGCAGACTCAGCACCGTCACCACCATCTTCACGACGTACTGGCCAGCGACGAGCGGGAGGACCGGCAGGATGCCCGCGAAGGCCAGCGTCACGAACACCACGGAGTCTACCGCAGTCGAGACCGCGTTGGACACCAGCACCCGCACCCAGCGGTAGCCCCCGACACGCGCCCGCCACCAGGCGAACAGCTCGGCATCCGCCAGCGAGGCGACCAGGTAGGCGATCAGGCTCGCCCCCACGATTCGCGGCGTCGCCCCCAGGACACGCTCGACCGCCGGCTGCCCGTCGAAGAACCCCGGCGCTGGCCACCGCACCGTGAGCTGCGCATATGCCGCCAAGAGGAGATTCGCGCACACCGCCGTGGCGATGACCTGGCGGGCGCCGCGCTTGCCGAGGCGCTCGTTGATCAGATCGAGCAGCGTGAAGGTGATGGCGTAGATGAACACTCCGGCCGGGATGACGAGCCCGCCGAGCACGACGGGTTTGACCGCCGTCACGTTGGCGATTAGCTCGCACGCGACGTAGAGCCCGATCGCGAGCGTCACCGTTTCAGAGGCCGCGGAGCCACGCCGCCCTGGACCCGCGCAGCCGCGGGCCGGTGGAGCCGACGACGGGTGCGGGGGCATCCGGCTCGAGCCGGGCGGCGAAGCTCTCGGCGTCGAGCACCGCAGCGCCCCGCCGGCGCGCCCCCTGCTGGACCGCGCGGTCTGACGTAACCACGATCGCCTCGGCGTGCTCCCCGACCCAGCGCACGATGAAGGCGTCCGCCCGCTCGCCCGCCCGCGTGAACCACACGGTGACCGGGCCGTGGGCCTCCCTGCGGGCCTCCCGGGTACCCCCCGCCCAGGCATCGAAGACCACGAGCACCCGGCGATCCCGGGTCCGCGCCCAGTCGGCGAGATCCGCCACCAGGCGCGCCCGGCTCGCTGGCGCGGGGGCCTCGCCCCGCGCGTACAGGAGGTTGTACCCGTCGATGATCACCGGAACCGGCATGGAGGAAGCTCAGGGCCGAGCCCGCGGAGCGGCCGTCGCCTCGCCGCGGCGGCTCGGATCGGGCGCGTCCCCGTAGAGGCGCCGATAGTGGTGCCAGCTCGTGTACACGCGCTTGGCGAACGCCCGTGTCTCGTCGAACGGGATCTGGTCCACGAACTCCTCGATGTCGAGGCGCGGACGTTCGGCCAGCCACCGCTGGACGCGGTGGGGCCCCGCGTTGTAGCTCGCGACGGCCAGCAGAGGCTCACGGAACCGCACGGTGAGCTGCGCCAGGTAACGCGTGCCGAGCGTGATGTTGAGAGGCGGGTCCCAGAGGGCGGTGAGCTCCCCGAGCGGGCGTCCGAGCTCCTGGGCCACGAGGCGCGCGGTGTCGGGCATGAGCTGCATGAGCCCGATCGCCCCGACCCCGGAGCGGGCGCGGGGGTCGTACGAGGACTCCTCGCGGATGACGGCCGCGACGACGTAGGGGTCCAGGCTCGTCCCCCGCGACGCCGCTCGAACGTGCTCGGCATATCCGAGGGGGTAGTAGAGCTGCCATAGCCGCGTGGGCAACCCCGGTGCCCCTCCTTCAACGGCCGCGCCGAAGGCCCGGCGGAGGTAGCGGAGGCTCCGACCCGCCTCGCCGAGGTCGGCGAAGGCGACGCCGAGCGCCCACGCTCGATCCCCGTCCGCGATCACGTCGCGGCCGAGGGTCTCGAGCTCCGCGACCGCGAACCCGTCGAACCCGAGCGTGCTGAGCGCCTGCGCCTTCTGGTACCGCACCTCACCGCGCAGCAGCCCGATCGGGTCCGGCGCCAGCTTCACGGGTCCGGCAATGGGCGCCGGCAGCTGACCCCGGACCCGGCGCGCCGCGAGAATGCCGTAGTAGCCATGCGGGCCGCGGCTCAGCACCTCCCGGTAGAGGGCCGCGGCCGCCGCGTGCTCGTTGAGCTGGTCGAGCGCGCGCGCTGACCAATAGAGGCCCGCCAACCGGGCGGTCCCGACCGCGGTCGAGAGCTGACGGAACGCGAGGGCCGCGTCCCGGAAACGCCCCGCGCGGTACTCGAGCCACGCGAGCTCCCAGCGTCCCGACGCGGCTGCCGCGCTGTCGGGGTGCGCCGCGACCAGGGCCTGGAACGCCTCCCGGGCGGCGTCCCCTCGGCCGAGGTCCGCGCGCACGCGGGCGAGCTGGAGCCGCGCATCGGGCGCCACGCTCGCCTGCGGGTGCTCGCGGAGGAGGCGTTCGAACGCCGACGCGGCGCTGGCGGCCTGGCCGGCCCGCTGATACAGCCGACCGAGCTCGTAGAGCAGGGCCGTTCGCGACTCGCTCGCTGGCTCCTCGACGGCGACCTCGATCCGGCCGATGACCTCCTGGGCGCGCGCCAGGCGGCTGAGCACCGGCGCCAGGCGCGCGAGCGCCCGGTGCTTCACGCTCGGCCCGAGACCCTGGGCGAGGAGCGCCTCGAGCGTGCGGGCCGCGGCCGCCTGCTCACCCGCTTCTGCCAGACGCTGAGCCAGGAGGAACTGCTCCTCGATCCCGAGCGGGGCGACGAGGAATCCCGCGCCCCTCGCGAGGTCCTCCATGATCTCCCGGGCGGCCTCGCCCCATCCCGAGCCGGGCGCCTCCAGCCACCGGCGCCGGAGGTCGGCGACCGCCTCCGCGACCTGCCCCTGGGCGGCCCGCGCTTCGGCCAGTCGGACGAGGATCCGACCGGCCTCGGGGTGGTTCGGGAAGCGCGCCAGGAAGCGCCGCGTCTCGCCCTCGGCCTCCGCCCACGAGCCCTGTCGAAAGACGGTGTCAGCGATTGCGAGCATCGCCGGAGGCACCAGCACGGAGTCCGGATAGCGCTCGAGGAAGGTCCGGAAGCGCGCGAGGGCGAACATCTCTTCACCGCCGCGCAGGGTCGCCTCCGCCGCGAAGAAGGCGGCGTAGTCACCGAGGAGAAATCCCTGGGGAAGCTCGTCCAGCAGCGTGCGCGCCCGATCGTACTCTCCGCCCACCAACGCCACGTGCGCTTCGCGATAGCGCTGGAGCGGGCTCGGCGACACCACGACGACGGTCCCGGCCGGGGGAGCCAGGATGCCGACGAGGAGCCCAGCCACGACGACCGCGGTGAGTGCGGACCGGCCGCCCAACATCGCCTCAGTGTATCAGGCGGGGCCGACGGGCCCTACCGATCAGCGCAGGACGCTGCGGGTGGCCCGCCAGGTGTGGGCGATCCGGTGGACCGCTGTCGCGTTCGCCCCGATCGCCACCAACCAGACCGCGGGGACCAGGAGGTCCAGCAGCGCGCCGGCGATGAGCACGAGCATCCGCTCGCCCCGCTCCATGAGCCCGACCCGGCACTCGACATCCACCGACTCGGCGCGGGCGCGCGTGTAGCTGACCATCACGGTGCCGATGAGAGCCAGGAGGACCGCGACGACGGCCTCCCGCCGGCCGAGACGGGCGAAGAGGAAGACGAGCCCGGCCAGGACGAGGAGATCGGAGTACCGGTCGAGGACCGAGTCGAGGAAAGCGCCGAACGGCGAGGCCTGACCGGAGACGCGCGCCAACGACCCGTCGAGGATGTCGAGCACGCCGGCGAGGGCCATGAAGAGGGCCCCCACCCGCAGTTGATTCCCGGCGAAGGCGGCGGCCGCGACCATCGAGGAAACAAGGCCGAAGCAGGAGAGCTGATTGGGCCGGAGCCGGAGCCCGACCATCGCGCGCGCCACGGGCTCCGCGACTCGTGCGACCTCGGCCCTATACCGTCCGAGCACCGTCCACCGTCTCCTTGGCGAGGGCGGCTTCGATGGCCTCGCGCAGGCGCGCGAGGTCCGAGAGGTCTTCGACCTTACGCCCCGCGTGGTCGGTCACGTAAAAGGCGTCCAGCGCGTGATCCAGATCGGTGGCGATCTTCGCGGTGGCAATGTCGAGTCCCTCGGCGGCCAGGGCCCGGGTGAGGAGGTAGAGGAGCCCGACACGGTCCGGGGCCTTCACCTCGACGACGGTGTGGGTGTCGGACAGAGAGTTGTCCACGGCGACGCGCGCCGGCCCCGGCGTCGACGGGCGCACTAGTCCGGGCCTGCGCGGCCGCCGCTCGGCGAGGAGCGCCTCCACGGAGCAGTCGCCCGCAAGGGCCCGGCGAAGGTCCCGGCTGGCAGCTTCCCAGCGACTCTCGTCGAGGATAGCGTCCCCGCCGGGATCGTTGACGTGGAAGGTGTCGACCGCCACGCCGTCAGCACGCGTCTCGATCTGGGCAGAGAGGATGTTGATCCCGTGGGCCGCCAGCGTGCCCGCGATGAGCGCGAAGAGCCCGGGCGTGTCTCGGGTGACGACGACGAAGTCCGAGGCGCCCAGGTCGGGGAAGTGGAACACCTCGGTCACGGCCGCCTCCTCTCGCAGGCGTTCGATCAAGCGCAGGTGGGCCGCCATGCGCTGAGGCGACGTCGTGCGGACATACCGGTCCGACATCGCCTGGAGGTGCCGCGCCGCGGCCTCCGCGTAGGCCGGGTCGGCCAAGGCCTGGACGATCCGCTGGGCCACGACCGCCCGGCGGGGCGCTTTCGGGGACCGCCCGGCAAGGTGCGTCCGCGTCCGGACGTACAGGCCGCGCAGGAGCGCTCCCCGCCAGGCGTTCCACACGCCCGGTCCGACCGCCCGGATGTCCGCGCACGTGAGCAGGTAGAGCATCGTGAGCCAGGCCGGAAAGCGGACCAGCGCGGCCAGACGCTCCACGGTCTTCGGGTCGTCGAGGTCCCGGCGCTCGGCCATGTGCGAGAGCAGAAGATGGTGCTCGACCAGGAACTCGACGGCCGCCGCGTCGTCGGCGTCCAGGTTCAGCCGGCGCGTCACCGCCTTGATGAGCGGCACGCCCTTCGGCGCATGGCCATGGCCAAGCGCCTTGCCGATGTCGTGGAGGAGAATCCCCAGCATGAGGAGTTCCGGCCGCTCCACTTCGGCGAGGATCTGCGCCAGCTCGTCCGTCTCGGGCCGCTGGCCGGGGCCGAGCCCCTCCAGCACCTCCACCGCAAGGAGCGAGTGCTGGTCAACGGAGTACCGGTGATAGTGGTCGTACTGGACGAGGCAGTCGAGCGCCCCGAACTCCGGCAGGTAAGCGCCGAGCACGCCGGTGTCGTGCATCTGCCGGAGGGTGGTCGCCACGCGCCCCCACGAACGCAGGATCGAGAGGAACACGCCCTTGAGCTCGTGCGACCCTCGCCAGGCCTGCTCGGCGAGGGTCGGCGCCGACTCCTCGAGCGCCCGCTGGAGCTCGACATCGAGCTCGCAGCCGAGCTGCTGGGCGTGCCAGAAAACGCGCAGGATGCGGGCAGGGTCCGCCTGGAGAGCGCCGGGCTCGGCTAGGTGAAGCCGGCCATCGTAGACGACGAGTCCGTCGGCGAGGGCGGCGCGCCGGCCCCGGCGCCCCACCGTGCCATGGCGCGCGAGTCCCTCCTGGCAGCGTGCGATCAGACGCGCGGAGATGCGGTGGATCGTGCGGGCGTGGCGGTAGTAGTCCCGCATGAACGTCTCGACTCCGAGACGGGCCTCGTCGTCCTCGTACCCGAGGCTCTTCGCCACCGGCGCCTGGAGGCCCCGCTGGAGGACATCCTGCTTGGTCCCGGCCAGGAAGTGGAGCTCGTTCCGCACCCGCCAGAGGAAGGTGAGGGCCGCGTCCGTGGCCGCGCGCTCCTTGGCCGCGAGGAGCCCCTTGTCCTCGAGCTCCCGGAGCGTCCGCGCCCCGAACCGCGCCGAGGCGAGCCACAGCGCCGTGTGAACGTCGCGCAAGCCGCCGGCCGACTCCTTGACGTTGGGCTCTTGGAGGTAGACCGAGCCGCCGTGACGGCGGTAGCGCTCGTCCCGCTCGGCCAGCATCTGGTGGAGGAACTCCGGGTAGTCCCGGCGATAGACCTCGCGTCGGAGCGTCCGCTGGAGCACGCGGAACAGGCGATGGTCGCCCGCGAGGACGCGGGCGGCCAGCATCGAGGTGCGGCTCGGCAGGTCGGTTCGCGCGAGCGCCAGACAGTCGTCGACCGAACGGCAGGCGTGACCCACGCGGAGGCCGAGATCCCACAGCGTGTACAGGATCTCCTGGGCCATGCGCTGCACGTAGGGGGTCACCTCCCCCCCGTGGATCAGCATGAGGTCGAGGTCGGAGGAGGGGTGAAGTTCCCCACGCCCGTACCCGCCCAGCGCCACCAGGACGAGGCGGGAGGACGCGGGGCCGGCCCCGCGCACCTCGCCGTCGGCGGTCTCGTAGAGCCAGCGAAGCAGGTCGTCCATGAACGCGGCGTGGGAACGAACGCTCTCGGCGCCCGACTCCCCGTCCGCGTGGCGAATCTTGAGGCGCTCGTACGCGGTGGTGACGTGCTCGCGGAGAACGTCCAGGCGGACGCGCCGACGTCGCTCGGGCCACTCCGCCTCTGGGCCGACGAAGCTCCCCCGCCCTGTCGCCTCGGCGCGGCGCAGGCGGCCCACCAGCGTCTCAACCATCGCAAAATCGACGCTAGCATGTGGGGTAGGGGGTGTCAAACCCGCGTCACCATTGGCGCGCCGACGATTGACAGCCCGGAGCGGCGCCTCGTATGATCCACCCGGCACCCGGGGCCTCGACGGCTCCGGGACCACCGTCGGCGGCGACCCACCCCGAACCCGAAAGAGGAGAGCGCCATGGGCACCTCGCGACGTCAGTTCTTCCAGGTCACGGGCGGGGGCCTCGTCGCTGCCAGCGGGCTCGCGGTGCCGGTCTGGCCGGTGGCAGCGCAAGGACCCGCAGTCAAGATCGGCTCGGCGGTCCTGGGGGACTACTCGATGGTCACTCCGATCCTCGTGGCCCTCGACAAGGGGTTCTTCCGCGCTCAGGGCGTCAGCGTCGAGTTCCAGCCCCTCCGGGGAGGCCCGGACCTCGTGAAGGCCGTGACCGCCGGCCAACTCCAGATCGGTACCAGCGGTGCGACCGACGTCCCCGTGTTCCGGGCCACCGGCGTGCCCATCCGATTCATCGCCTCGGGCGTGGACCGGAACCACTTCACGCTCAACGTCGCGCCGACGATCCAGAGGCTCGGAGACCTCAAGGGCAAGTCGATCGGCGTGACGCGCGTGGGCGCGACCACCTGGGTCTTTGCAATGATGCTGGCCCAGCAGCAGAGCTGGGCTCCGGAGAAGGACCTCACCGTCGTGGGCCTGGGGGGGCTCGACGCCCAGCTGGCGGCGCTCGCGCGCGGCGAGATCGCCGCCTTCGTGTGGGGCGACGGCGGGGCGGTCACCGAGCTTCAGGGCAAGTCCAAGATCCTGCTCCGGTTCGACACCGTCACGCCGAAGTGGATGAGCCAGGCGTACTACGCGACGGACGACTACATCAAAGGCAACAAGGACGCGATCCAGCGGACGCTCAGGGCCCTCTTCCAGGGCGCGCGCTTCATGCTCGAGAACACCCGGGAAGCGGCAGCCATCGCCACGAAGACTCTCCAGTGGTCCGAGGAGGCAATCCTCCGGGCTCACCAGATCTCGGGGCCCCTGCTCTCGAAGGACGGGACGCTGAGCGTCGAAGCCATCGAGGCGATGCAGACGACGCTCCTCGAGTACAAGGCCCAGGACAAGCGCATCCCGACGGCCGACCTCTACACGACGGAGTTCACGCCCGTCCGGCTGTAGCCATCCATCTTGCTTCCACAGGATCTCAGCGCCAGTGCCCGAGGCGCCGGTTCAGGCGCTCGAGCCCCAGCACGACGCCGATCGAGAGGATCGAGACCAACGCCGTCGCGGCGAAGAGCTCCGGCGCGCGGAATGCGTTCGCCAGGCTGACCAGGAGAAAGCCCATCCCGCGGATCCCCCCGAACATCTCGACGACGAGCACGCCCAGCAAGCAGAACACGATCCCGAGCCGCATTCCCCCCAGGACTGCCGGCAGCACGGCGGGCAGAACGACCTTGCCGTAGAGCTGCCACGCGGTCGCCCCCATGGAGCGGGCGACGCGGAGCGGCGTCGGGTCGATGTCCCGCACACCGCCCGCCACGAGCAGGCAGATCGGGAAGAACCCCTGGAGGGTGCCGTAGACCACGGCGGGGGTCGCGGCGAGCCCAAACGTGAGCAGGATCCAGGGCAGGACCAGGATCTTGGGCAGCGCGTACAGGACGACGAGAAACGGGTTCAACACGTCGTGGAGGTAGCGCACGCTGCCGATCAGAAGGCCGGCACCCACACCGAGCGCCACGGCCAGCCCGTAGGCGACCAGCGTCTTGCCCAGGGTCTCGCCGAGCAGCCCCATCGCCTCTGGCGCGATTGTCCGGAGCGCCCGCGCCACCGCAAGCGGCGCTGGCACGAACAGGGGGTCCGCCCAGCCCGCTCGGACGACGACATCCCAGGTCACGACGAGCGCGCCGAGCGAGAGGGCCTGGGCGAGCCACCGCGGGCCCGGCTTCACGCCGCGCCCTCCGTCCAGCGCCGGGCGCGCGCCTCGATCCAGGCCGCGGCGGCATCGACGATCAGCACGAGCCCGAGCGCCAGGAGCGCGAGCGCCGCGTAGTCCGCCGTCCGGAACCGGCCGTACGCGTAGTTGATGAGGTACCCGAGCCCGCGTCGCGCCCCCAGGATCTCCCCCACGAGCACGCCGACGACCGCGAGAGCCAGCCCTGCTCGGAGTCCGGCCACGAGCGTGGCCGTGATTGCGGGGAGGACCACCTTCACGAAGCACGTCCTCGGTCCCGCCCCGAGGCCCCGCGCGACCGTCAGGAGGTGTGGGTCCACGGAGCGGATCCCCGCAAGAACCGCCAGCACGACCGGGAAGAACCCAAGCAGCACGCCGAACGCGATCTTCGAGGCCGGGCCGAGGCCGAAGAAGAGCATCAGCGACGGGTACCAGACGACGCTTGGAATCGCGTAGACGGCCGCGAGGAGCGGCTCATAGATCTCGCCGATGTGACGGGGCAGGCCCAGCGCGAAGCCAAGCGCAAGCCCGAGCACCACGGCCAGCGTGTAGGCAACGAGCACCTCGAGCACGGTCAGCCCGAAGTGCTCGAGGAGTGTCGGGTACGTCTCCAGCCGGACGATGCGGCCGAGCGCCGGCACCACACGCGACGGCGGCACGTACAGGAGCGGGTCGCGCCGCACCGCCCAAAGCTCCCAGAGAGCCAGCAGGCCCGCCAGGACGGCGACGCGGCCGAGCACGATCCGCGTCACCCGCCGCCGTCCAGAGCCCGCCGCGACTCGTCGCGGATGGCGTCCCACAGGGCGTGCCGGAGGGCCGCGGCCGGCGCCGTGTCCAGGTCGCGCGGCGTCGGAAGCGCCACCTCGAAGCTCGCCTTGATCCGCCCCGGCCGCGCCGTCATGACCACGATGCGCTGGGAGAGCAGGATCGCCTCCTGCAGGCTGTGGGTCACGAACACGACGGTCTTCTGCGTCCGGGCCCAGATGCCGAGGAGCCACTCACCCATGAGAAGCCGCGTCTGCTCGTCGAGCGCCCCGAAGGGCTCGTCCATCAGGAGGATCGGCGCGTCGAGCGCGAGCGCGCGCGCGATGGCGACGCGCTGCTTCATCCCGCCCGAGAGCTCACGCGGATACCGGCCCTCGAAGCCGCGGAGTCCCACGGGCTCGAGGAGCGCGCGGGCGCGCTCGCGCCGCGTCCCCGCGGACACCCCCTGGAGCTCGAGCCCGAACTCCACATTCTCGAGCGCCGTGCGCCAAGGAAAGAGGCCGGGGTCCTGGAAGACCATCGCCATCTGGCGCGGATCCGGCCCCCCCACCGGACGCCCGGCGATCCGCACCTCGCCGCTGTCCGGCGAGGTGAGGCCCCCGATGATCGAGAGCAGCGTGGACTTCCCGCAGCCCGACGGCCCTAGCACGGTGAGGAACGCGTGCGCGGCGACGTCCAGGGAGACGGCCTCGAGCGCGGGCACGGGCTGGTCGCGTGTGAGCCACTGCTTGGCCACGGCGCGCACCTCGATGTGGGCGGCGGTCACGGACCGCATCCTATCGCGCGGGACGCCCGGTCGCGAGGGCGTTCGCCGCGAGGCCTCGGTCGACCGATGGTACACTCCGTACGCGATGCCGCCCCGCTGGCGATCGGTTCTCGGTGGAATCGCCCCCTACGCCGTGCCACCGCCGCTCGATGCGCTCGCGACCGAACTGGGGCAGCCCGTGCTGCGGCTGTCCGCCAACGAGAACCCGCTCGGCCCCTCGCCCCTCGCGGTGGCCGCGATCCGCCGAGAAGCGGAGCGGATCCATCTCTACCCCGACGGGGGAGCGCCGGCGCTCGCCGAGGCCGTGGCCGGAACGCTCGGCGTGGCCCCGGGTCAGCTCCTCTTCGGCAACGGCGGCGACGAGATCCTCACGATCCTCGGGCGCGCGCTCCTCGAGCCCGGCGACGAGGTGGTGGTGCCGGAGCCCTCGTTCGAGCCGTACACGACCACCGCTCTCCTCGCCGGCGCCGCGGTCGTGGCGAGCCCGCTCCGCGACTACCGCATCGACCTCGGGGACGTCCTGGCCCGGATCGGGCCCCGCACCAAGCTCGTCTGCCTGTCGAGTCCCCACAATCCGACGGGAACGGTGCTCGACCGGGCTCCATGGGAGCGGTTCTGCGCGAGCTGCCCCGACGACGTCGTGGTGCTACTCGACGAGGCTTACGTCGACTTCATCGAGGCGCCCGACCGCGCGGCCGACGGGTTGGCCACTCTCCGGACGCGGCCCGAGAGCCTCGTGCTCCTCCGGACCTTCTCCAAGATCACCGGGCTGGCGGGGCTCCGCGTGGGATACGCGATCGCGAGCCCTGCCGTGGTCGGACAACTAGGGCGCGCGCGCGAGCCTTTCAACGTCGGCCGGCTCGCTCAGGCTGGCGCGGCAGCCGCCGCGCACGACACGGCACATCGCGAGGCAACGCGCCGCGTGGTGTGGACGGAACGACGAGCGCTCGCGGCGGCCTTCACTGCGCGGGGATTGTCTCACCCGCCGACGGAGGCGAACTTCCTCCTCGTGCGACTGGGACGGCCAGCGGACCCGGTGATCGCCGCGCTGAGGGCCCGCGGCGTGCTCGTGCGCGACGGGGCGGCCGTCGGCTACCCGGAGCACCTTCGCGTCAGCGTCGGCACTCGGGAACAAAACGCGCGGCTGCTCGCCGCGCTCGACCTCGCCCTGGCCGGGTGACGCCGGCCGCCGCTAGGGCGCGCGCTTCGTCGGCGCGGAGCGAGTGGCGACCGGCGTGGTGCCCGGCCGACCCGGCGTCGCGGCTGTGGCCTTCGTCCCCCGGGGCTTCTCGGCCTTCGCGGCCACGGGACGTGCCGGGGCCCCCTTCTCCAGCGTCGCGACCCGCTCGACCAGGGAGTCCTTCTCGGCCGACATCGCGACGAGCCGCTTCTGGATCACGTCGACCTGCCGCTGGGCGTCCTCCGCCCGCAGGCGCTGGGTCTCCGCCTCGGCGCGCAGGCCGTTGACCTGTGCCCCGAGCGCCTCGGCACGGCTGGCGGTCTGGTTCCACTGGTAGCCGACGAACACCAGCGCGAGGGCGAGGACCACGCTGGCAATCGCCCCCCAGGCCCGCCGCCGCGGCTCTTCCTCGTACATGTCGTCCATGTCGTCCTCGGGCGTCTCGCGGGGTTGAGGCTCTGGCTCGTTCGTGACCATGCGTTCCTCCTGTGCGCGAAATTGTCCCACCCGGCCGCCGAGGCTCCCAAAGAAATTCGCCAGGGCTCCGCCGGTCAAGGCTGCGTCGTGCCAGGCGTTGCGGTATAGTACGCCGGCGGCCAATGATGGCGACAGGCGACCCCCCGCCGACGCCCAGCCTGGCGCGTTTCTTCGAGCGCGTTGTTCGCCAGGCGCTCGGCGACCTGCGCCTCGGCGGGCCGGCCGAGGGGGCTTACCTTGCCGCGTTGCTCACCCGCTTCGCGCGCACGGACGAGCTCCACGCGATCCGCGACGCAGCCGGCCGCCCCCTCGATTCGGTCGCGGGCCTCCTGATCGAGGCCGAGCGCGCCTGGGATTTCGGGGCACCGGACTTCGACCCATTCCGTGAGCGGCGGGTGCGGCAGCACGTGGGTGACTACGCGCTGTTCATGACCGGGCTGTTCCGCGAGCACGTCGAGCGCCGGGTGGGCGCCGCCTACTACGTCCGCCAGGGGCAGCGAGCCTATCAAGCCGTCGCCGACTTCGAGCGCTCGGCCCTCCGACCGGAGGCGCGGCTCTTCGGGGCCCTGGCTGCGGGTTTCGAGCGCTACGCGGCGGCGCTCGCGTATCTCAAGCGCGTGTACTTCCGCCCGGCCGATTCCCCGACCGCGCTTCAGCCGGTGCTGCGGCTCCTCACCCAATGGTAGCGGCCGCGCTGGAGGCCCTCGTTGGCGGGGAACCCGCCGACGAGGCGGTGGAGGCTGCCCTGGCCACGATTCCGACCGCGGAGCTCGAGGCGGCGCTCCGATGGCTCGCGCGCCATCACGGGGAGGCGGCGATCCCGATCCTGCGGCGCTGTCTGTCCGGGCGCCCCGAGCGCGCAGTCGCCGCCGCCCACGCTCTGGGCACGCTCGCCGTGCCGGACGCCGCCGAGGCCCTCGCGGTCGCCGAGGCCCGCACCGCCACCAAGGACGTCCGCACCGCGGCTCGCCGCGCGCTCTACCGGCTCCGACAGGCGGGGGTCGAGCGCCGCCCGCTGGCCCCACCGCCGACCGCGGCCCGAGTCACGCTCGGTGAAGCGTGGGCGTCCGCGATCGACGGCACCGGCAGCCGCGGCCTCTGGCTGACGCTCGCTGGGCCGTACGGTGAACGTACGCTCCTGGCGGCAATCCTTTCGGACGAGACTGGTCTAGTCGACTTCTCCGCCGGCGCCATCGCCAAGAAGCGGGTGGAGGAGCGGCTGCGCGCGCTGCGTGCCGAGAGCCCTCTGCCCTGGGTGGCCGTCCCGGCGAGCTGGGCCTGGGCGCTCCTCGCCGGGGCCGCGGACCGGACTCGCCAGACGGGCGGGCCCGTCCCGCCGGACCTGGCCCGCTGGATCGAGCGGCTCGGCGCCCCCCCGGCTGAGCCAGCCCCAATCCACGCGCGGCTGCCGGCGGGGGCGGCCGAGGATCCCACGCTCCTCGAGCGCTCCGCGTCGCTGCTCGCGCTGCCGGAGATGGCGGGCTGGTTCCTCGATCCCGCGAGCGTGTCGAGCGAGGGCCTGGAGTGGCTCGCAGCACGCGAGAGCCGGCTCGTCGTGAGCGAGCAGATCAAGGCCGAGCGGCGCGCCGCGCTCGTCGATCGCATCATCGAGACGCGCTTCGACACGCCGGCCCGGCGCCTCTGGCAGCGGCGGCTCGAGGAGCAGGCCTACGTGCTCCTGACCCTCGGGCGCACGCCGGAGGCCGCGATCGCCGCCGCGGTCGCCCGCGCGCTCACCGGCGCAGAGGACGCTCTCCGGCGGATCCCCTTTCTGCGGGGCCTGGTGGAGCGAAGCCTCGAGATCGCGGGCGAGGTGGCCACGGGCCGGTTGTCCGCGGAGGCGGTGACTCGTGCGCCCCGCCCCGCTCACCCGACGCAGGTCCCCGGCAGCTAGGTGGGTGGCCTCACGGATGTCGCCGGCCTCCTGGTGGGCCACGCCGCCGACCTCGTCGGTCTCACCGGGTGCACGGCGGTCCTCTGCCCCGCCGGAGCGGTGGCGGCCGTCGAGGTGCGCGGCGGCGCCTCGGGCCTCCTCGGCCTCGACCTCCTCGACCCTGGACACATCGCCACCCGGGTCCACGGCGCCGTCCTCGCCGGAGGTAGCGCGTTCGGACTCGAGGCGTGCTTTGGCGTCATGGCCCACCTGGAGGCGCGCGGCGTCGGTCTTCCCACCACGGGCGGCCCCGTGCCCCTGGTCGTCGGAGCAATCCTCTACGACCTCGCGGTGGGCGCGTCCGACGTGCGGCCCGACCGCGCCATGGGCGAGCGCGCCGCGGCTGCCGCCGGTAACGGCCCCGTGGCCGAAGGCTCGGTGGGGGCGGGCGCCGGCGCGTCCGTCGGCAAGGCGTTCGGCCTGGGATGCGCGATGAAGGGGGGCTCGGGACGGCGAGCCGGCGTGTCGGCGCCGCCACGGTCGGCGCCCTGGTCGCGGTCAACGCGTTCGGCGATGTCCGCGATCCCACGACCGGAGCCCTCCTGGCCGGGGCACGCGATGCCCCCGACAGCCGCCGGCTGGTGGACAGCGCGCGCCAGATCCGCGAGGGCCGGATCACGCCGGGGTTCCGTCAGACCCACACGACGATCGGCGTCGTGGGCACTGACGCTCCGCTCGACGCCCCTGAGGCCCGGCGTGTCGCCGCGCTCGGGCACCTCGGACTCGGGGCGGCCCTCTCCCCTCCGCACCTCAGCGTGGACGGCGACACGCTCTTCTCCCTGGCGACGGGAGCCCTGGCGCGTAGCGAGACACCGTCGGCCGACGCTCTCGGCCTCGCGGCCGCGGAGTGCGTGGCGGAGGCGATCGCCCGCGCCATCCGCGCCGCGGCCGCGCTCGGCGGATTGCCTGCCTGGCGCGACCTCTTCGGGACCCCGGTGGACGCCTGAGCGGCGAGGCCCGTCACATGCCCGGCCGCGTGATCCCCTTCCCGTCGCAGGCGCCAGAGCCGGAGGACCAGCGCGAGTTCGAGGAGCTGACGCGCGTCCGAGACCAGGCCGAGGCCCTCGTCGTGCGCGGTCTGCTCGAGGCGCACGGGATCGATGTCCTGTTGCGCACCCACGTCGCGCCCTCCGTTCATCCCTTTTCCGTCGGCGACCAGGGCGCGGTGCGGATCCTGGTCCGCCGCCAGGCCCTCGCGACGAGCCGTCTCCTGCTCGACCGGCCCCGCTAGTCCGGCGGCGCGGCATCGAGGATCCGCACGAACACCTCCAGGGCCTGCTCCACGGCGGCGAGCGTCGAGGATTCGAGCGTCTCCGGAGTGTCGCCGGTGGTGTGATAGGTGGTGAACGGCGGGGGGCGCCGCGCGGGCGGGATCAGGATGCTGCGCACGCCCCCGTAGATGAACGCCCGCAAGGGCTCCATCGACGCCCGGGGAATCGCCGTCAGCCCCACGGCCGGCACGCCGCGATCAGCGAAGGGGCGGTGGTCACTCCCGAAGAAGGGTACGGGCGCGCCGAGGTGATACGTCTCATCGCGACGATAGCCCAGGGCCTCCGCCGCGGCGACCCAGGCCCGCACGAGTGGCGTACGTTCGAGCGTCGGGGTCACGTCCCAGAGCGCGAGGCTGTCCCCGATCCCGCAGAGCTCGAGGCTCATGACCCCGACGAGGTCGCCGGGGTCCGTCCGCCGCACGTACACGCGCGAGCCCAGCATCGCGCGCTCTTCGCCCCCGAAGAACCCCAGGCGCACGCGAAGCCGGCGCGGTGGATCACGGACGAGCCGGGCGCCGAGCGCGCGGAGGATGCCCACGGCCGCCGCGTTGTCGTTGGCCCCGGGACTTCCGGGCACGGCGTCGTGGTGGGCGGCGAGAATGAGCGTCCGCGCCCCGGACCCGAGGTCCACGAACACGTTGACCCCGGCTCCCTCTACCGTCCGGTACGGAAGGCGGTGGACCGGCAGGCCCGTCGTGTGGAGCACGGCTTCGGTCAGTTGGGCCCGCTCCCGGTTGGACCGACCCGCGAGCAAGCGCGCCACGTCCGAGGGCGTCGGCAGGGACAGCGTCCGGTAGCCGGCGAGGTCGAGGGCGGGCGGAGCCGACCGGCCCCGGCGGCGGTTCATGAGCCGCGCGGCCGTGACGTTCAGCGCTCCGCCGACAACGCGGCGAAGCTCCCGCCGCCAGCGCCGCGCCCGATCCGAGCTCACGGGGCTCCTGGCCGATCGGGCCGGGGAGAGGGCGAGATGGCGAGGAGCCGGACGGCGTTCGCAGTCGTCGCCGCCGCGACCGTCGCGACCGACGTGCCCAGCAGCTCCGCCACGTGCGCCGCCGTGACCGGCAGGTAGGCCGGCTCGTTGCGCTGCCCCCGCCAGGGCTGGGGCGGGAGGTACGGGCAGTCGGTCTCGACGACGAGGCGGTCGAGGGGGAGGGCCCGCACCACGTCCTTGAGCCGCCGCGCGCTCGGGTACGTCACGGGGCCCGCGATCGAGATCAAGAGGCCGAGCTCGAGACCGCGCCGGGCCATGGCCAAGTCTCCGGAGAAGCAGTGCAGGATCCCGCCGACGGCGGCCATCCCCTCGGCGGCACAGACGTCGAGGAGATCCGCATGCGCCTCCCGGCAATGAAGCAGCACCGGTTTCCCGACGGCCCGCGCCAGCCGCAGCTGCGTGACGAGCGCCGTCCGCTGGACGGCCCGCGGGGAGAAGTCGCGGAAGTAGTCGAGCCCGATCTCGCCGATCGCCACGACCCGCGGCGTCTTCGCCAGCGCCGCGATCCGCTCGATGGCCGCCGCGTCGGCCCCGCGAGCGTCATGCGGGTGGATCCCGACAGCGGCGTAGATGTCGGGCTCCGCCGCGGCGAGGGCGACCGCGGTCTCGGAGGTCCCCACGTCCGTCCCGATCGTGAGGAAGCCCGCCACACCTGCGGCACGGGCGCGGGCGATCACGGCGGGCCGGTCGGCGTCGAACGCCGCATCGTGAAGGTGCGCGTGCGTGTCGACGAGCACGGTCACGTGTCCACCCGGAAGCGCAGGCGGCCGATCAGCTGGCCGGAGGCGGTCAGGACGTCCACGGTCCAGCGGCCAGGCGCGTCGGGCGGGAAGTCCATCTTCCGCGAGTAGGTGCGGAATCCGCCGGCGCGGCCGCCCTGGACCGGGGTCGTCAGCCGCACGGTCGAGACGACGCGCCCCTCGTGGGCCCACCGGTGCTCGATCGGCTGGCGGAGCCCCGCCGGGGCCGCCACCGGCGTGAACGCGACGAGGCCGCCCCCCGTGCGCAACTCTTCCAGGGTGACGCGCGCCACGGGATCGATCGGCTCTAGACCGGCCACCCCGCGGGCCAGCGTCGGCCGAACCAGGCTGACGGGCGCCGGCGGCACCGCCGACCGCGCGAGCCAGGCGGTGAGAACGGCGAACACGGCGACGGTCCCCGCCTGCGCGACCGCCACTCGCCAGCGCCCCCCACGGCGGAAGAACGTCGGCGTCAGGCCGAGGGCGCCGAGCGCGGCGCTCGCGACGACCGCGCCGGCCGGGGGCACGCCGACGAGCGGGAGTGCCACGTTCAGGCCCGAGAACAGCGAGAACCCGAAGAAGGTGAGGCCGAGCCAGGGACGCGGGCGGACGACCGCCCGATACCAGGGATCCACCGTGGTCAGGAGTGCCGCCACGGCCAGCGCGGCGAAGAAGAGGACCGTGATGCTGTCGAAGGTCGTGCTCGCGAAGTAGCCCGGGAGGACGAAGAGGAGGAGGCCGTGGTAGAGGGTCTGGATCGTGTACTCGCCGGCGGCCACGATCTGGTGGCGCCCGCGGGCCAGGAGCGCGTCGCGGAGCTGGCTCAGCACCGCGAAGAGGAGCCAGAGGACGACGACGTAGCCGATGATCCACCCCACGTGCGGCACGCCGCGACGGAAGATCACCAGGGTCACGAAGCCGGAGATGAGCGAAGCGAGCGAGATCCCCCAGCGTCGGCCGAAAGTCCACCAGGCCTTTCCCCGCGCCGCGGTGACGGGCCGCGGTGGCGAAAGCGGATCCGCCGACGTCGGCACGGGACCCGCGCGGAGGCTAGCGGACCTGCGCGCCGGGCGGCAGGTCTCGATCGAGCGCGAGGAGCGCGAGCGTCTCGCCCGCCGAGCCGGCCAGCACCATCCCGTTCGAGGTCACGCCCATGAGCGTTGCCGGCTCGAGATTGGCGACGATGACCACCTTCCGGCCCAGGAGGGCTTCGGGCCGGTAGTGCTCGGCGATCCCGGCGACCAAGGTCCGCGTCTCGTCGGCGAGGCGCACGGTGAGCTTGAGCAGCTTCTTCGATTTCGGCACGGCCTCCGCCACGAGCACTTCGGCCACGCGGAGGTCCAGGCGCTTGAACTCGTCGATCGTGACGCGCGCGTCCCGCCCCGCGGGAACGCCGGCCGGCGAAGCGGGTGCGGGCGGGTCGACGCGCGGGAAGAGGCCCGACAGCCGCTCGACGACGCCGAGCGTCTCGATGCGTCCCACCACGGCATCTCCGAGCAGCGGAGCGCGCCCGCCGCCGATCGCCGCCCGCATGCGGGCGGCGGCCTCCGGCACGAAGGGGTCGAGGACGATGCCGAGGTACGCGAGCGAGTCGGCGAGCGTCAGCAGGACGGCCGCCAGCCGGCCCCCCTTCCCCGGATCCTTGGCGAGCGCCCACGGCTGCGTGGCGTCGACGTACCGGTTCATGCCGCCGACGAAGCTCCAGATCTCCACGAGCGCGCGCTGGAACGCGAACTGGTCCATCGCCTGGGCGACAGCCTCGCGCGTCTTCCGGGCGTGGTCGCGGATCTCGCGCTCCTGGTCTTCCGGCGCCGGTGTCGTCCCGGCCACCTGCGGACCGAAGTTCACCACCATCGTCGTGGCGCGAGAGACCAGGTTGCCGAGGTCGTTGGCGAGGTCGGCGTTCAACCGCTCGACGAGCGCCTCCTCCGAGAAGCTTGCGTCCTGGCCGAATGGCATCTCCCGGAGCAGGAAGTAGCGGAAGGCGTCGTTGCCGTACTTCCGGGTGAGCTGGAGCGCGTCGACGACATTGCCGACGCTCTTCGACATCTTCCCGCCCGCGACCGTCCAGTACCCGTTCACGCGGAGCCGCGCGAACGCCGGCAAGCCGGCGTCCTCCGACCCCTCGTCGCCGAGCAGCCCGGCCGCCTTCAACATGCACGGCCAGTAGACTCCGTGGGGCTTGAGGATGTCCTTGCCGATCAGGTGGTGGACGTACGGCCAGTAGCGCCGGAGCCGGTCCCCCCCGGGCCCACCGAGCGCCGAGACGTAGTTGAGGAGCGCGTCGAACCAGACATAGGTCACGAACCGGTCGTCGAACGGGAGCGGGATGCCCCACTGGAGCCGGCTCTTCGGCCGGCTGATCGACAGGTCCTGGAGGGGCTCCCGCAGGAAGCCCAGGAGCTCGTTCCGGTACCGTTCGGGCTGGACGGCGTCGGGATGGTCCTCCAGATAGCGGCGCAGCCAGTCCTGGTATGCCGACATTCGGAAGAAGTAGTTCTCCTCCTCGATGTAGGTCAGCGGAGTCTGGTGGTCGGGGCACTTGCCGTCGACGATCTCCTTCTCCGTGTAGAAGCGCTCGCACCCGAAGCAGTACTGGCCCCCGTACTTGCCGAAGTAGATCTGGCCCCCGTCGTGGAGCGCCTGCAGGATGGCCTGAACCACGCGCGCGTGGCGCGGCTCGGTCGTCCGGATGAAGTCGTCGTAGGTGATGCCGAGTGCGTCCCACTGCTTCCGGAAGGCGTTCGCGTTACGGTCGGCGAGCGCCTGGGGGGCCTCGCCGGCCTGCGCGGCGGCCTGGGCGATCTTGTCGCCGTGCTCGTCCGTGCCGGTCAGCAGGAAGACGTCGGCACCGGTGAGCCGGCGGTAGCGGGCCATCGTGTCGGCCAAGATCGTCGTGTAGGCATGGCCGAGGTGCGGCGGACCGTTGATGTAGTAGATCGGCGTGGTCAGGTAGAGCACGCCGTCAGGGGAGCGGCTTGACATGCGGGCGCCCCTCCCACGTGAGCTGGGAGAGCGGAACCTCCGCCTCCGTTCCGTCGGCGAAGCCGACGAGGACCGTCTCCTTCAGGACCTTCACGCCACGGACGCGCCCCTCCATGCACCCCCCACCCCCGCAGTCGGCCTGACACGCCGAGCCGACCCGCGGCAGCTGGGCACGCAGCGCCTCGTACTGCGAGAACTCGTAAAGGAGGCAGCACTTGAGCCGGCCGCAGTTGCCGAGCAAGCGGCTGTCGTTCAGCGGCACGTCCTGGCTCTTGGCCATCTTCACGGAGATCGGCTCGAACCCGCGCAGGTGGGTCGAGCAGCAGAGCTGACGCCCGCACGGCCCGATGCCGTCCTGCACCTTCGTCACGTCCCGCGCGCCAACCTGGCGCATCTCGATGCGGGCGCGGAACTCCCGCGCCAGGTCCCGGACCAGCTCGCGGAAGTCGACCCTGCTCTCGGCGGCGAAGAGCACGGTCACGCGGCGCCCGTCAGGTGTGAATTCGACGTCGACGACTTTCAGCGCGAGTCCGCGTCCCTGGGCGCGAAGCTGGCAGGTCCGCGCCGCGTCCACCTCGCGCTCGCGGCGCCGACGGTCCTCCGCCACCTCCCCGGGGGTCGCGAGGCGCAGTACCCGCGGGTAGGTGCGGTCGCGCTTCCAGTCAGGCACATCGCGGGCCGGCCGCCGGACCTGGCCGATCGCCTGCCCGCCTGGCACCTCGACGAGGCAGTGGTCTCCCACGTGCAGGGTGAGACCCTCGACCAGGTAGTCGTCCGCCCGGCCGCCGGCGCGGAGTCGTATGCCGATCAGTCGCCGCACCGGCGCCGCCGGGACCTCGATCTCTTGCGGAGCGTCATGCACTGGCCCGTCCTCCTATGCGGCGGCCCTGGCAAGGCCGAGCAGCGCGGTCTCGAGCGCGAGCCGGGGGTTCACGTTGCCCTCGAGCGCCAGCCAGGCCACCTTCACCCGCGCCAGCGCCGCGGCCAGGGCCGGCGCCGACATGCGAGCGGCCACCGCCCGCAGCGCCTCCTCCTGGTCGGCGTTGACGAGCAGGGCTGCGGAGCCGCCCGCTGCGAGACAGAGCGCGTCCCGGTACCAGGCCCAGTAGAGCTCGAGATAGGCCGTCACGGCCGCCCGGTCGGTCGGGACCCTGTCGAGAGCCGCACCGAGGCGCGCCGGCGGCTCTGCCACCAGGGCCAGCGCGGCCTCCCGTCGGGCCCGAAGGGCGTCGAGGTCCGTCCCGAGCGCGTAGCCGGGCCGGCCCTGCGCCAGCCGGGCAAGCATCCCGCTGGCGGCCGGCGCGACGCCGCGGCCTTCGAGGAGCCGCACGGCGTCGGCGTCGCCGAGCGGCCGGAACCGCACTCGCTGACAGCGCGAGAGGACCGTCGGCGGCAGCGCCCGCGGGTTCGCGATGATCAGCACCAGATGGGTCCGGGGAGGCGGCTCCTCGAGCGTCTTGAGGAGCGCCTGCGCGGTGGGCAGGGTCACCCGCTCGGCATCGTCCAGGACGAACACCTTCCGGCCGCCCTCGAGCGGGGCGAGCGCCGCCGCGCGCTCAAGCTCGCGGACCTGCTCGATCCGGATCATCGGCGCCCCCTTTGGGTTCTCCCGCGGCGGCGTGGGGACGATGACCAGGCAGTCCGGATGCTGGCCGGCGGCCACGCGCCGGCAGATCCCGCACGTCCCGCATCCACGCGCGGGGCAGAGGGTCGCCTGAGCGAACGCGACCGCCGTCAGCCGCCGCCCGACCCCAGATGGTCCGACGAACGCATACGCGTGGGCCAGCCGACCTCCGGCAACGGCGCGCTGGAGCAGCGCCAACGCCGCCGGCTGGCCGACGATACCGGCCCAGACGCCGGGCACGCCCGGAGGCGTCATGGCGGATCGAGACGCAGCCGTCGGGCGACGAGCACCGCGATGTCCGCGGCAACGACCGTCTGGGCGCGGTCCGCGTCGATCAGAGCGACGCGATCCGGCTCGCGCTCCCGGATCGCCCAGTAGCCCTTCCGAACCCGCTCGTGGAACTCGATCGCGAGCCGCTCGAAGGGGTCGCAGGCGGCGAGCGCTCCCCGGCGCGCTCGCACCCGGCGCAGCCCCTCGGCCACGTCGAGATCCAGCACCAGCGTCAGGTCGGGCACCAGACCGTCAGTGGCCAGGCGGTTCAGCTGGGCCACGGTCTCGAGCGACAGCCCACGTCCGTACCCCTGATAGGCGACCGTCGAGTCTACGTAGCGGTCGCACAGCACCACCTGACCGGCCGCGAGAGCTGGTTGCAGCACTTGCCGAACGTGCTCGGCCCGGCTGGCGGCGAAGAGCAAGGCCTCGGTCAGGGGCGAGACCCGGTCGACCTCGCCCAGGACACGGCGCAGGCTGGCCCCGAGGGTACTGCCGTCGGGTTCAGACGTCGCGAGGACAGAGACCCCGCGCCCCGCCAGCCAGGCGCGCAGACTCTCGACCTGGGTGGACTTGCCTGCCCCCTCGACGCCCTCCACCGTGATCAGGCGACCCCGGGGGCCGTCGGGATGCGCGGCCACCATGGTGCCGTCACGCTATCACACGCGGGGCGAGGCGTCACGCGCCGGAGGTGCGCACCCCCAGGAGTGGGAAGACCAGGCGTTGGAGCTCGGCAACCTGACGCTCGGCGAAGTCCCGCGCCGGCCGGACCGCCTCGACCGGCAGGATGGGGGGCGTGTCCCACAGCGTCCGGCGGCCGCCTAAGTAAGGTGCGGCCTCCATCACGAAGCCGGGCGGGAGGGCCGGAGACAAGGTCACGTCATTCATGAGCGCCCAGGCCGCCGTCCATGCCCGGGCGACGTTGGACAGGTCATAGCCCCCCCCGCCGAGGGCGACCAGTCTCGGGGCAAGCCGCAGGATCCGGCGCACCGCCTCGGCGAACCCGTCGACCGACAGCGCGAGATGCGTGAGCGGATCCGTCCGGTGACCGTCGATGCCGAGCTGGGCGACCACGATATCCGCATTGAAGGCCCGGAGCACGGGAGGGACGACGGCCTCGAACGCGTCGAGGTAGACTCCGTCGTCGGTGTACGGATTCAACGGCAGATTCACCGCGTAGCCGCGCCCGGCCCCTTCGCCGATCTCCTCGACGGCCCCGGTCCCCGGGAAGAGACGGTCCCCGCGCTCGTGCGTGGAGATCGTGAGCACGTCAGCGCTCCGATAGAACGCCGCCTGCACGCCGTCGCCGTGATGGGCGTCGATGTCGACGTAGGCAACGCGGAGGCCGTGGCGCCGGAGCGCCAGGATCGCGAGGACAGCGTCGTTCAGGTAGCAGAAGCCCGACGCACGGTCCGGCATCGCGTGGTGGAGCCCCCCCGCGAACGCGAACGCGCGCGCCACGTCGCCCCGCGCCACCAGCTCGGCGGCGAGGATCGACCCGCCGCAGGCGAGCGCCGAGGCCTCGTAGCAGCCGGGCCAGATCGGGTTGTCGCCGGGTCCCAGACCGAACCGATGGGCCGCGGGCACCGTCGCCCCGGCACCGGCGGCCCGGAGCACCGCCAGGTACTCGTCGGTGTGGAACTCCCGGAGCGCCGTCTCCGACGCGGGTCCGGGCGTCAGCAACTCGGTTTCGGGAAGGCGCGTGAGCCCGTAGGCCTCCATCAATGCGAACGTCAGGCCCAATCGCTCCATGCGGAGCGGGTGCTCCGGTCCGTAGTCGTAGCGCTTGAAGGCGTCCGAGTGGATGAGGGCGGTTCTCATCTCCGCACCCAGTGCCCGCTCCGCCCCCCGGCCTTCTCGACCAGACAGAGATCGGTCAGCCGCATGCCTCGGTCAATGGCCTTGACCATGTCGTAGATGGCGAGCCCTGCGCCGGCGGCTGCGGTGAGCGCCTCCATCTCGACGCCCGTCTTGTCCACGGTGCGCACGGCCGTCTCGACGTGCACCGCCGAGCGCTGACGATCCAGAGCGAACCGCACGTCGATGCCGGTCAGCCGAAGCGGATGGCACAGTGGAATCAGCTCCGACGTCCGCTTGGCGGCCATGATGCCGGCGAGCCGCGCAACACCGAGGACGTCGCCCTTGACCACCTCGCCTCGACGGATCGCGCGGAGCGTGGCCGGCTGGACGCACAGAGTCACGCGGGCGCGCGCCTCGCGCACCGTGTCGGCCTTGGTGGAGACATCGACCATTCGGGCCTTGCCCTGGTGGTCGAGATGGCTCAGTCCCCCGAGCCCGGGCGCGAGCCCGGACGCACTCGGGCGCGCCGAACGGGACTGACCGGGCCGGGGCCGTCGGCTCGGGACGGGATCAGCGCGGGTAGGGGCCGGCCGTCCGCGCCTCCTGTACCGGGACGCAGGCACACGAGACCGCTCGCGGGCCAGGGCGCCCGCGCTCGCGCGGGGCATCGGTTGTGCGGGCCGCCGCCCTCAGGCCGACATCTGGGCCGCGGCCTGGTTCTGCCGGATAAGGGCCTCCATGCGGTCCTTCCGGATCAGTTTGAGCTTCTTCAGCTCACTCTCGCGCCACTGCTGCTCAGCAGAAAGGAACGGGCGGGCTTGAAGCTCCGCCAACTCCTGCTCGTGCGCCTGATGCTCGGCGCGCAACCGCCGGAACTCCTCGTTGAGCTCCATCAGGCGCTGGACGACGGTCTCGCGATCGGGCATGCCTCCTCCTTCCGGCTCAGAAAACAAAACGGCCAGCGCCCGGACGGGCCACTGGCCATCTCGACGATCGGATCTGGCGTGCCGCTGTCACACGTACTCGGCCTCCCGTCGACGCCCCGGGGCTTGGCCTGCCGCGTTCAGCCTCCCTTGTAGCAGACGGCTCGCGGTCATGTCAAGCCGGAGCCTCCCTGACCTCACCACGGCGCGAGGCGGCCACTCGAGCACACCGTG
This sequence comes from uncultured Candidatus Rokubacteria bacterium, assembly GCA_963804185.1. Taxonomy (GTDB): domain Bacteria; phylum Methylomirabilota; class Methylomirabilia; order Rokubacteriales; family DASRDR01; genus DASRDR01. The sequence goes on along the minus strand of CAWDPM010000014.1, from coordinate 66,422 downwards.
CAGCCGCGCCGCAGAGCGCGGGAGACGGTCAGGCGGAGGCACTCGAGCCCCGTCGGACCTGGTGGACGGCAGTGGCCTTGAACGTCACCTCGACCCGGACGCCCGGGGCGAGTGCGAGCGTCGCGACGGCCGGACAGGTCACGAGTGCCGTGAGCAACACGCCGCGGTCCACGGCCAGGGGACCGCCGACCCAACTTCCTTCATCCCCCTCAACACTATCTCCCTACCACCAGCGTGCTCGCCCATACTCCCCCGGCGACGGTGACTCGCACCCCGGGCCGACCTCCTTTACCTCGAGCAGCCCGTCTCTCATACCCAGTGACGCGTCCCTCGCAGGATGTTCTCGACCCCGACGAACCGGGCGACGGCTTCGCTGGCCGGCGCTCCCGAAGACCTCGCTCAGGCGGTCCCGAGCTGCGCGAGCCGCCCATCGAGGAGGACCGCCACGCGATCTCCCAGCCGCAGCGCTTCGGCGCGGTCATGCGTGACCAGTACCGTCGTCGTCTGTTCGCCGCCGAGGAGCTCACCCCAGGTCGTCCAGCAGCGCCTCGCGCGTGGGCGCGTCGAGCCCCGAGAACGGCTCGTCGAGGAACAGGACTTCCGGCGTGGCGGCGAAGGCGCGGGCGAGGCTCGTCCGCTGGGCCTCGCCCTCCCACAGCGCGTCGCGCTGGCCGATCGGCAAGGCGGCGATCCCCAGGCGTTCGAGCCAGTCCCGCGCGCGGCGGTCGGCCTCGCACGGCGCCAGGCCACGCACGCCTGGCACGCGAGTCGGGCGTTGAGAGGACGGAGCCCGCTCGCAGAGGAGCGCTCCTGGAAACCGCAGGCCATCCGGCGCCGCCAGCGCGAGCCGCTCGCGCTCTCGTTCCGGGACCGCCCCGCAAGCGCACGGTGCCCCGCGGGCGCGCGAGCAGCGCGAGCACCCGAAGGAGCGTGGCCTTTCCGGCCCCGTTGCGTCCATCACCGCAAACCTCGCCGGCATCGACCTCGAGGCCGGCACGTCGACACCGCCTCCGTCACGACCCACCCTCACCGGCATGCCGCCACAGGGGGACTCACACGCCCGCCAGCACCTGGAGGGCACCTCTGTGCATCGAGACCTGCCACTCCCGATCACGGCCGATGTCCAGGATCTCGTAGACCAGCTGCGGAACCTCGATCTCCAGGTCATGGGTGCCCTGGCTGGGAGGCCCGGGCGTGGCGATCCGGAAAAGCAGCGTCCACGACGTCCCGTGGTCGATCGCATCGACCACCGTCCCCGGCAGCAGGTTCATGTGGTGGACCGGATCGGGCCCGACCCGGTCCTTGCGGATGAGCCGCACATGCTCGGGTCGGACGACGAACGCGACTGACGTTCCCGGCGGAGCCTGGAACGGCGCCGTCGGCGAGTTGACCGCTTCCACGGTACGCCCGCGCCAGGCGATCTCGATGCGATCGGGCGCGGTCTTCACGATCACCCCCCGGACGACGTTGCGGAGTCCGATCAGCCGCGCCACGGTCTCGGAGGCCGGACGGGCCAACACCTCGGCCTTCGGCCCGGCCTGGACGACCCGACCGTGCTCGTAGAGGACCAGGCGGTCGCCGAGCTGGTAGGCCTCGCCGAGGTCGTGGGTCACGAGCACGACGGTCCGCCGGAGTCCGACGACCAGGGCGCGGAGCTCTTCGCGCAGCTGCCGGCGGAGTGGCACGTCCAGCGCGGAGAGCGGCTCATCCAGGAGGAGCACGGCCGGGTCCGGCGCGATGGCCCGCCCCAGGGCGACGCGCTGCTGCTGGCCCCCGGAGAGCTCCCGCGGGTGGCGTCCGGCCAGAGCCTCGATCCCCAGCTGGCCGAGGATGTCCCGCGTGCGGCGCCGCCGCTCGGCCGTCGGGCGGTCGCGCAGGCCGAAGGCGACGTTCTCCGCCACGGTGAGATGCGGGAAGAGGGCGTAGCCCTGGAAGACATAACCCAGGTGGCGGGCCTGCGGCGGGAGATGAACGCCCGCCGCCGGATCGTCGAAGACTCGGCCGTTGACCACGACCCGCCCCCCCTCGGGCCGTGTCAGGCCAGCCAGGCACTGGAGCGTGAGACTCTTCCCCGCCCCCGACGGGCCAAACAGAGTGACCACCTCGTCGCCCGCCGCCCAGGCGACATCGAGCGTGAAGCCGGGCAGCGTCTTGCGGAGGGTGACCTCGATCACCGGGCCCTCACAACCGGCTGCCCAGGCGGCTCGCCAGCACCATGACCGCGCAGGACAGCACCGTCAGCAACACGACCAGGACCCGCGCTTCCTCGGTCTCCCCCGTCGACACCGCCGTGTAGATGGCGAGCGGCACGGTCGCCGTGCGCCCCGGGATGTTGCCGGCCAGCATGAGCGTCGCGCCGAACTCGCCGAGCGCGCGGGCGAAGGCCAGGACGAGGCCGGCGACGATCCCGCGCCGCGCGAGCGGCAGCGTCACCTCGAGCGCCGTGCGCCACTCGGAGCGGCCGAGGACGAAGGCGGCGCGCTCGAGGTCCGGGTTCACGCTCTCGATCGCGGCTCGGGCGGGCCGCACGAGGAGCGGCAAGGCCATGACGGCCGCCGCCACGACTGCAGCGTACCACGTGAACGGCAGGCTCCAGCCGGTGGCGGTGTAAAGCGGGCCGCCGAGCCAGCCGCGCCGCCCGAACAGCACGATCAGGTAGTAGCCGGTCACCGTGGGCGGAAGCACGAGCGGGAGCATCACGAGAACGTCCAGCGCCTGCCGGCCCCAGAAGCGTCGCTTGGCGAGCAGGTAGGCGAGCGGGACTCCCACCAGAGCGTCCGCGAGCGTCGCCAGCACGGACACTCGGACCGAGAGCCACAGCGCGCTGGCCACCGACTCGGGCATCACGGCCGACTGTAGCATGCGAGGCGGGGAGGGCTCCCGGCCCGCCGCGGCTCAGGCGCGGCCGCGCTGCTGGATCCCGGTAAGCGCCCAGTTCACCAGGAACGTGAAGGTCAGGACGATGACTGACAGCGCGATCGCGCTGTCGAAGTTCCCTCGCCCGTCTCGAGGACGGTCGCCGTCGTCAGGACCCGGGTCCGCCCCCGGATGTTCCCGCCCACCATGAGCGAGGGCGCCGACCTCCGAGATCACCGCGCCAAAGCCGGCCATCAGCGCGGCCAGGAGCGGGAGCCGCGCCTCCCGGATCAGGATCCCGAGGAGCTGGAGCCGCGAGGCCCCGAGCCCCAGTACCTGCAGACGGAAGCGCGGGGGTCTGGTGGACCGCGGCCCACCCCTCATCCACACATCCCTCCTTAGTCCACACCCCAGCGCCGCTCCCCAAGCACATCAACAAAGCACACCACGCGGCAGCCCATCCCGGTGTTACCAGGCACCAAAGCCCGCCCGAAGCGCACAGGCCAGAACCTCCCCACATCCCAAGCACAGCGCTCCCATCCCCAACCTACAACCACTACTCTCCTCCACTGAGCCCCCCTAGACCCCTCCCGATCAGCCCCACCCCCCTCCGTTACTCCTTCCCCACGATGACGTCGGAGGCCTTGACGATTGCCAGAGCGCGGTCACCCTTCCGGAGCCGGAGCTCCCGGACGGCTTCCATCGTCACGGATGCGGTGACGATCACGCCGCCACCGATGTCCAGCTTGACGTGGCCCGTCGTCGCGCCACGCACCACGCGAACGACCCTTCCCTTGAGCACGTTGCGCGCGCTGAGCTTCACGGTGCGACCCTCCTTGACCTGGCCCCTACCGGGCGCTCGGGGCTGGCGGTTGGAAGCCGAGCCGCTGGAGAACGGCCTGGCCCTCGGCGCCGGTCACGAGCTCCACGAAGGCCCGGGCCAGGGCGACCTGGCGCGAGCCGGCCACCACGGCCACCGGGTAGACGACCGGCGGATAGGTCTCCTCTCCCGGTCGGAACGCGGTCCGGACACGCGGCCCAGCCGCCGGGATGTCGGTCGCGTAGACGAAGCCCGCGTCGACCTCGCCCCGGGCGACGTACTCGAGGACCTGACGGACGTTCTCCCCGAACACCAGCTTTGGACCCAGACGCTCCCACGCGCCGACCGCGCGGAGGCTCTCCTGGGCGTAGTGCCCGGCCGGCACCGTCTTCGGGTTTCCGATGGCGACGCGAGTGACGCGGGGGTCCAGCAGGTCGCCGACCGCCGTGAGGTCGAGTCCGGAGTCCGCGGGCTTCACGACGACCAGCACGTTCCGAGCGAATGCGCGCCGTGTGTCCGGGAGGATCAACCCCTTTTGCTCGAGCTCGTCCATCTGCCGTGTCGCGGCCGAGACGAACACGTCGATGGGCGCTCCGGCCTCGATCTGCTTCTGCAGGTCGCCCGACGCCCCGAAGTTGTACCGCAGCGTGACGCCGGCGCGGTGCGCAGTGAAGCTCCGCCCGAGAGTCTCGATCGCCTCCTTCATGCTGATGGCGACCGAGAGGGTGAGCTCCTCCGCGGCGGCCAGCGGCGCCCCACCCGTGAGGAGGGCGCCCACGACGGCAAGCGCGATGGCCCGCACTCGGCACCAATTCCTCGCTTGGCCCATCCTCGCGCCGCGACGCATCATCACCCGACCTCCTCCTCCCGCTGCCCGGCGACTGGCACGAACAGCGGCTGCCCGTACTTGGCCACTCCGAACGTCCGGATCACACCCTGGACCGCCGGCGAGAGCATGAAGTCCGCGAACGCCTTGCCGGCCGCCGCGTTCACCCGGGCCTTCCCACCCTACTAATTTAATTCTCCTTCTCCACTATACCCAATCACCCGCTTCTGAACTCTATTATTCCCCATCCTCAGCTGTATCGCGCTTCATGCAATCCCATCTCCCATCCCTCCCACTCGATGTACCAGCCTTCGCTCGATCCCCCCTGTTTCCAGAGTGCCTGCTCGAGCAGTGGGTACCGGACTTGTCGCCTCGCCACGAAGCGCGTCTCCGCGGCGGCGATCCGCCGGAAGGCCTGGCTCGCGGGCAGGCCCTTGACCCGCGCCTTCTCTGCGGGCCGTCACGACGAAGTCGTTGTACATGACCAGGCGCCGGTTCAGCATCTTGCCTTCCTCGACGTACTTCTTCTCGAGAGCCGGCGCGTGGGCGAGCGTCACGTCGGCCTCACCGCGCGCGGCGAGGGCCAGCACCTGCCCGTCCCTACCGAGATCGTCTTGACGGAGTAGCCGCTGGCCTGCTCGAACATCGGCACGAGCACGTCGAGCAGCCCCGAGTCCTGCGTGCTCGTCGTCGTCGACAGGTTGAGCGTCCGCGAGGCGGGCGCCGGGGTTTGGGCGGCCGCGGTCCCGGCGGCGATCGGAGCGCCAGGGTCGCGAGGACAAATCGGCGTCGCGTCAGTTGCGCTTCCTCCCGTGGCTTTTCGGAGCCGGGCCAGGTCGACTCTGCCGCCTCTCGCCGGTGCGCTGAACCCGTGCCGAGCCAGGATCGCCTGGCCCTCCGGTGACAGTATGAAGGACACCAGCGCCCGCGCGCTCCGCGTGCGCGCCTGTCAGAACTGTCAGCCCGTAGGCCGCCCCCACCGCTAGCTTGCCGGAAGCGCGACACCTGTAGCCCCTAACCTCCCTCACTCCTTCCGCGTTCGTGCAGTACGTCAGGACACGTCTGCCTTCCGATCTGCCTAGAGCTGGCCATAACTCTCCGTCCGGCGGCGGTGGAGGCGACGTCGGCCCGCCGACGAGCTGCCTCGCCTTCGCCTCTAGCCGTGCCTCACTGCCTTCCGTGCTCGCGCGCCGGAGACCTCCCAAGCGTAGTCGCCTGACGGGTCCGCCCGCGCGTCGAGTGCCGAGCCGATGGTGGGATCGGCATCCGATCGAGCAGCGTGTCCATGGTGAGTCCACCTCGATTCGCGCCAGCACACTCCTCTCCTTTCCTCCCCTCCCCCTCCTCTCCTCCCCCTCTTCTCCTTTTCCCCACTCACCCCCTCCCCCTCTCTCCTCTCTGCGCCCCCCCTCCCCCCCTCCCCCCATCAGCCGCTCGAACACACTCTGCTCTTCGTCCACCTCCTCGGTCTGGCTCCAGACTGACCCCGCGCCGTGCGATGCGCGTCATGGCCAGGGTCCCTCGCCCTTCCCCGGCGCGCTCGTCGCCTTTCGCCTCGCTCCGGCTTCCGCCGGCCTCGTCACCCGTCACGCACCTCTCCCAGCACGCGCCCGTTCTGCGTGCAGTCGTCTCTCCCCGTAGCGCTCTAGCTCTCTCCGACCGCTCCGAACGACCGCCTCTATGGGCCTGTCGGGGCTGAGTCCCCTTCGGATCAGCGCTCGAACCGCTCTCGCGCCAGCGGACGACCCGAGGCTCAGCGCCGCTGCCACCTCGCGGTCGCCACCCCGACGTCTGCCTCCCCCGGACCCGCAGCGCCACGGCCCAGTGGTCCACACCTCCTCTCGGTACCCACACCCCCGCCCGCTCGACCCCGGCCGCGGCCAGCTCCTCGTCGGTGAAGTCCGCGTCGCCGAGCCGGCTGTCGGTTCACGCGGGCCGCGGCGAGCCAGTCTCTCCGCCTGCATCTTCCGCGGATTGCCCGTCCAACCGAGGCCGAGCTCTCGGTCGACTCGTTGACCACCACCATGGCCGTCCCGCAGTAGCGCGCGATGTGCGAGAGGTTCGCTCCCCGGACGTGGCAGGACGTGGCGCAGTCCGCGAGTCAGCCCGTCCCTGCCCCAGCTCCCAGACCCCCCAGGCTTCCGAGGTGGCGATGAACAGCAGCGGGTGTCCGGCCTGGGCACGGAGCACGTCCGGGAGCATCTCGAGCGCGGGGCATCGCTCCCGGCCAGAGAGCCGCGCGACGGGAGGTCAGCTCCAGGCCGACAGGCATCCCGCACCCGTCCGCCCTCGCGCGCTCGTCTCGATCCACTCGTCTAGCAGGTGTACCGGAAATAGCCACTTGCCCGTCAGTCCGCTCGCCGCTATCTCACCCCGCTGGCTAGAAGATACACGAACGGGCGTTCAGTCGGAGGTAACGCGCTGTCTCGGCCACTGTGAGTTACCGTAGCTCCATCTAGCACGTAGAATAGCATTCCGATCAAATCGGATCAAACCGTATCAACCAAATCTAAAATGGTGCAGATCGCTAGCAGCGAGGACCCCTGCCAAAGTGGCACTATCGGCACCGCCGGAATGAGTCCACGTGGAGGAGACCACCACGAAGCGGCGGCTAGCCGCATGGCCCTGCGACGCCCGTCGCCGCAATCCGGAGAGGCCCTCGGCCGCCGCGGCGAGCAGCGGAAGTCAGAATCGCTGCATGACGATAGGCCGGGCAAGCCGAGGCACCCCCACTGCGTGAGACCCAACTGACATCTCGCCCGGAGGCCAGCCGACCCCCCGGCTCAGGCTCCCGGGAAGGGGCCCAGCGAGCCCTCGGGTCCCGTCAGGGCTTGGACTCCTCGATCTTCACGCTCCGCATCTTGTCGCCCGGCTTGAGGCCGTCCACCACCTCCATCCCCGACGTCACCTGGCCGAAGACAGTGTAGTTGTTGTCGAGGTGCGGCGCGGGGGCGAAGCAGATGTAGAACTGGCTCCCCGCGGAGTCCGGGTGTTGCGAGCGGGCCATGGCCACGGTCCCGCGCACGTGCTTCCGCTTGTTGAACTCGGCCTTGAGCGTGTACCCCGGGCCACCCGTGCCGTCGCCCTTCGGGTCCCCGCCCTGGGCGACGAATCCCGGGACGATCCGGTGAAACGTCAGGCCGTCGTAGAAGCCCTTCTTCGTGAGGGTGACGAAGCTCTCCACCGTCTTCGGGGCGTCCTCCGGGTACAGCTCGATCCGGATCTCCCCACCCTTTTCCATAGTGACCACTGCGATCTGGTGCATCCGCTGCTGGCCCTCCGCGCCGCCCGGGATCACTGGAAGCGCCGTGACGAGTCCGGTGAGCACGACCCAACGCCACGCCCACATATAGACCTCCTCCTCCCCGTCGAAGCGCCGGCCATTCTAACACCCATGGAAGCGCGACACGGAAGTCCCGCCGGATGCAGCTGAGAGTCCGGCGACTCCGTGACAAGCGATTCGCTCAGGCGGGCGGCCCGGACCGCCAACATGGCGTCGTTTGGCTGCAGCGCGCCACGCTGTCGCGGGAAGTGCAGTCGGCGTGACTGGACCGCATGCTGGCCCACGGGCGGCGACGGCGGCGGACCTGGCGCAACCTCGCGGTCGGGCCGCGCCGGGCCTTCTGCCCCATCTGCTACACTGAAGCGGCCATGCAGAGCCGGCCGGACCTCCGGAACGTCGCCATCATCGCTCACGTCGACCACGGGAAGACCACGCTGGTCGACGCGATGCTGTGGCAGAGCGGCATCTTCCGCGCGAACGAGACGGTTCCCGAGCGGATCATGGACTCGATCGATCTCGAGCGGGAGAAGGGCATCACGATCATGGCGAAGAACACCGCGATCACGTATCGCGGCGTGAAGATCAACATCGTCGACACGCCCGGGCACGCCGACTTCGGCGGCGAGGTCGAGCGGACCCTCACCCTGGTCGATGGCGTCCTCCTCCTGGTCGACGCTGCCGAGGGCCCGCTCCCCCAGACCCGGTTCGTGCTGCGGAAGGCCCTCGAGGCCGGGCTGCCGCCGGTGGTCGTGATCAACAAGATCGACCGGGCGGATGCGCGTGCCGTCCAGGTCCTCGACGAGATCTATGACCTGTTCATCGACCTTGACGCCGACGAGAGCCAGCTGGACTTCCCTGTGCTCTACACGGATGCCCGGCGCGGCACGGCGACTCGCCGCCTGGACGAGCCTGGACGCACGCTCGAGCCTCTCTTCGAGGCCCTGCTCGCCGCCGTGCCGGCCCCCCGCTACGACCCGGCCATGGGACTCCAGCTGCGCGCCGCCAGCCTCGACTGGGACGACTACGTGGGGCGGCTCGTCATCGGCCGCATGACGAACGGGACGATCCGCGCCACCGATCGGGTCGCGGTCGTGCGGCGCTCCGGCGCGGTGGAACCCGCCAAGCTGACGGTCGTCTACGTCTACGAGGGCCTCCGTCGCGTCGAGGTGCCGGAGGCCGGCCCGGGGGAGCTGGTCGCCGTCGCCGGGATTGAGACGATGGACATCGGAGAAACCCTCGCCGATCCCGAGCGCCCCCTGGCCCTTCCCCCGATCCGCATCGACGAGCCCACCGTCGCCATGCTGTTCTCGGCAAACGTCTCCCCCTTCGCGGGGCGCGAGGGCAAGTTCGTCACCTCCCGGCATCTCCGGGAACGGCTCTTCAAGGAAGCGCGGACGAACGTGGCGATGCGGATCGAGGAGACCGACGCGCCGGACACGTTCCGCGTGTCGGGACGGGGCGAGCTCCAGCTGGCCATCCTGATCGAGATGATGCGCCGCGAGGGGTACGAGGTCGAGGTGGGCCAGCCCGAGGTCATCACGCGCTCGGAGGACGGGCAACGACTTGAGCCCATGGAGCACCTGGTCGTGGACTGCCCGGAGGAGTACATCGGCGTGGTGACCCAGAAGGTCGGGGTGCGCCGCGGCCAGATGGTCAAGATGACGAATCACGGAACGGGCCGGGTGCGCCTGGAGTACCAGATCCCGGCGCGCGGACTGATCGGCTACCGCTCGGAGTTCCTCACGGACACGCGGGGCACCGGCCTTCTCAACCACTTGTTCGACGGATGGGCGCCCTGGCACGGCGAGATCCCGCGCCGGACGACCGGCGCCCTCGTGGCGGACCGCGAGGGCCGGGCCACCGGATACGCGATCGACCACCTCCAACCGCGTGGCACCTTCTTCGTGCGACCGGGCGACCCCGTCTACGAGGGGCAGGTCGTGGGCGAGCACGTCCGGGAGAACGACCTCGACGTGAACGTGACGAAGGAGAAGAAGCTGACCAACATGCGGGCGTCCACCTCCGACGAGGGCATCCGCCTGTCGCCGCCGCGCCTGATGAGCCTCGAGCAGTGTCTCGAGTGGATCCGCGACGACGAGCTCCTCGAGGTGACGCCAGCTTCGCTTCGTCTGCGGAAGAGAGCGCTGGTTGGGCGGCGCCGCTTCTAGCCCGACGCGCCGCCGGGTCCCCCTCGCCGGCCTCGTCCTGTTTCCCGTCTTCGTCACCCTGCCGGCGTTCGCGCAGCCGGATCCGGAGCCCCGCGCCTACCTGGAGGTCGGCACGGAGGTGCCGCTGAAGGGCAACGCGCACATCAACGGCTACGCCTTCTTCCTCTGGAACCGGCCCCACTACCCGAATCCGGACCAGTACCTCCGCGTGGTCGTGGCGCCGACCTATCTCCTGACGGAGTTCGTGCAGGACCACTGGCCCTTCGGGCGCCACGCGGTCAGCATCGGCCTGAACGGCGGCGGGCTCCGGTACGGCCACGAGGAATACCGGGACGGCAGCTACAAGGAAGCCGAGTCCTTCTGGGGCCACGGCGCCGAGCTGCCTCTCTCCTACTACGCCGGCACGAAGCTCTTCGACAAGCTCCCCCTCCAGGGCCAGATCCGGGTCACCCCGTCCTTCATCGTCTACCAGGACAACTTCGACACCGCCGAGCGCTTCGAGCTGCCCCCGGACACCGGGCTCATGACCGGCCGGGTGGGGCTACGGCTCGGGGGGGTGCCGCCCGAGCTCTTTCCGAAGGTGGCCCTCGAAGCCTCGGCCTGGTACGAGGCGACCTATCGGACGGAGACGGGCACGTTCGGCTTCCCCGAACGGCCAGAGGAGCTGGAATCGCTCTCCCAGCGAGCGTGGGGCCGGGTGGCGGCCGTCCTTTCGCCAGTCGACGGGCACACCGTGGACGTCTTCCTCACAGCCGGTCTCTCGCACGACGCCGATCTCCTGTCGAGCTTCCGCATGGGGAGCGCGCTCCCGTTCCGGACCGAGTTCCCGCTGATCCTGCACGGCTACTTCGTCGAGGAGATCTTCGCCAAGCGGTTCTGGCTGCTGAACGCCTCCTACCGGTTCCCCGCTTGGCCGGGCTCGCGCGCGGTGTATCTCCGCATCTCGGGCGACATCGCGGGTGTCGAGTACATCGACGGGCACAGTCTCCCGCGGAAGCACCTCCACGGGGTCGGTGCCGACGTGTCGGTCGCGATCACCCCGCGCGTGACCATGGTCGCCGGCTACGGATACGGCTTTGATGCGCCACGGAACGGCGGCTTCGGGGGGCACGAGGCGCACGCACTGATCGAGCTGAAGTTCTGAGCGGGGTTCAGGCGCCGGGCGGAGCGGCGGGCGTACCCGGGGCGGTCCCGCGGCGGGGCCCCCGCCGCGGCCGCCGCGGCCGGCCGGCCGCCTCGCCGGGACTAGTGCCCGCCGGTCCGGACTTCTCCGCGACAGACGGGGGACTACCGCGCCGTGGCCCTTCGAACGGCCGTCCCGGAGGGCGGCGCGGCGCTCCGGCGGGGCGCAGGCCGCGGCCCCCATGCCCCGCACGGCGGGCCTCGCGGGCTTCGGCCGCGCGGCGCCGCTCCTCGGCGGTGGGCTTGATCTCCGGCAGGAAGAGGGCGTCCTCGGCCCACTCGACCTTGATCCGCTGGCCGATGAACCGCTCGACGCCTTCGAGCGAGAAGGCGCTGGCCTCGTCGACGAGGCTGATCGCCTTGCCCCACGCGCCCGCTCGGGCCGTCCGGCCGATCCGGTGAACGTAGTCCTCGGGGTCCTGCGGGAGGTCCCAGTTGTAGACGTGGCTCACGTCCGGAATGTGCAGACCCCGCGACGCCACGTCGGTTGCCACGAGGATGGGCACGCTCCCGTCCTTGAACGCCTCCAGGGTCCGCAGGCGCTTCCGCTGGTCGACATCCCCGGCGAGGGCCCGGGCCGCATGGCCGTTTCGCTCGAGCCGCTCGACTAGGCGGTGGACCTCGTCGCGCGTGTTGGTGAAGATGAGCGTTCGGCCGCCCTGCTCAGCCACCAGCAGCCCCAGCAGGAGGCCGAACTTCTCGTGGCGCCCGGCATGGTACAGGAGCTGTTCGACGCGCTCCACCGTCACCTGCTGCGGCGACACCGTGATCTGCGCAGGGTTGTTCATGTACTCGTACGTCAGCTCCAGCACCCGGAAGGACAGCGTGGCCGAGAACAGGAACGATTGCCGGGCCTCGGGCGGAGGGAGCCGGCGGAGGATCCAGCGGATGTCGGCGATGAACCCCATGTCGAACATCCGGTCCGCCTCATCGAGGATGAGCACCTCGACGCGTGCCGGCGACCAGGCGTGCTGCTTCAGGTAGTCGATCAGGCGCCCGGGCGTGCCGATCAGGAGGTCGAGGGGCCCCCGGAGCGACTCGCGCTGCTTGACGTAGTCCACGCCGCCGAAGACGAGCGTCGAGCGCAACCCGGTGAACCGGCCAAGCTGCTGGGCATCGGCGTCGATCTGGACGACGAGCTCCCGCGTCGGCGCGACGATGAGGGCGCGCGGAGCGGCCTCCCGGGGGCCGGCCGGGGGGTTCCGGAGGAGCCGGGTGAAGGTCGCGATCAGGAAGGCCGCCGTCTTCCCGGTCCCCGTCTGCGCCTGGCCCGCCACGTCCTTGCCACGGAGGGCGACGGGCAGGGCGGCCTCCTGGATCGGCGTCGCCGTCGTGAACCCTGCGGCCCGGATGCCCTCCTGGACCTCCGGCGGGACGTCGAGCTCCGAGAACCGCATCGAGGTCAGGCGACCGCGCGCTTCCGACGACCGAACACGCGGGCGGCGACGATGCCCAGCTCGTAGAGAAGGATCATCGGCCCTGCCATCAGCAGCTGGTTGAAGGCGTCGGGCGTCGGCGTCAGGATGGCGGACGCGACGAAGCAGAGGAGGATCGCGTATTTGCGGTTCTTCGCCAGGAACGCTGGAGTGACCAGGCCCAGGCGCGAGCCGAGCGTGAGGGCGAGCGGCAGCTCGAAGATCAGCCCGAACGCCACCGTGAACTTGAGGATGAAGTCGACGTACCGGTTCACCGAGAGGGTCGGCACCAGGTTCCCGGTCTTGAAGCTGATCAGGAAATGGATCGCCTTGGGCACGATCACCGTGATCGCGAAGCTGGCCCCGGCGAAAAAGCAGAGCGTCGACAGGATGACGAACGGCAGCGCGAACTTGCGCTCGTGGGGCAGGAGGCCCGGCGCGATGAACCCCCACACCTGCCAGAGGAGCACCGGCAGGACGACGAAGCCGCCCGTCACCAGGGCCACCTTCATGTTCACCCAGAAGGGCTCCGTCGGCTCGAGGAACGCGAGCTTCACGGGCTCGAGCGGCCGGGCGAGGTACGTGATGATCCGCTCCGAGAAGCTGAACGTGAGTGCGAACCCGAGGATAAGCGCGATCAGGCACACGATGATGCGCTGGCGCAGCTCGCCCAGGTGGGCGAGGAAGGGCATGCGGCCCTCCTCGACGTCCCGAGGGTCGGCATCGGGAGTGACGGCCTTCCGGAAGAACATCAGTCCGCCGAAGTCCCTGGGAGGGCCAGCTCGCGCGGGTTCACGACGAGGGTGACCTCCCCCCGGACTCCCTCAGACGCGAGGGCGGTACGCAGGCCGCCGGCGGTCCCCCGGCGGAACTCCTCGAACCGCTTGGTCACCTCGCGGGCAAGCATCACCTCCGCCTCGCCGAAGACCGTCCCGATGGCTTCCAGCGTCGCCAGCAGGCGATGCGGGCTCTCGTAGAGGACGACGGGGCGGTGAAGCGCCACGAGCTCGCGCAGCCGGGTGAGCCGGCGCCCGGGCTTCACCGGCAGGAAGCCCTCGAAGATGAACCGGTCCGCGGGAATCCCGGCCGCCGAAAGTGCCGCGACGAGGGCCGAGGCACCCGGGATCGGCACCACGGGGACGCCGGCCTCGCGGCAGAGCCGGACCAACTGGAATCCCGGGTCGGACACGCCCGGCGTCCCGGCGTCCGTCACCAGGGCAATCCGCGCGCCGCGCTGAAGGCGCCGCAGCAACTCCGGCCCGCGGCGGGCCTGGTTATGCGCGAAGTAAGAGACGAGCGGCGCCCGAACGCCGTAGGCCTGGAGCAGGGCCCGGGTGCGGCGGGTGTCCTCCGCCGCCACGAGGTCGGCCTCGCGCAGGACCCGGAGCGCCCGGAGCGTGATGTCCTCGAGGTTCCCGATCGGGGTAGCGACGACGAAGAGCGTGCCGGCGGGCAGCGCGGCCCCGGCCGGGGGAGCGATGCCTGCCTCGGACAGCGCCGGGCTCGAACCGCTCAGGCGCTCTCCGCCTTCCGTTCCGTGACGAGGATGGGACGCTCGATGCCGAGGATCGCGTCGCGGGTGATGACGCATTCGGTCAGGCCCGGGATCGACGGGAGGTCGTACATGACGTCCAGCATCACGTCCTCGAGGATCGCCCGGAGGCCCCGGGCGCCCGTCCCACGCTTCAGAGCCTCGCGCGCGATCGCTGCCGTCGCCTCGTCGGTGAACTTCAGCCGGACCTTCTCCAGCTCGAAGTACTTCTGGTACTGCTTGACGATCGCGTTCTTGGGCTCGAGGAGGATCCGCATCAGCGCCGCCTCGTCGAGGTCGTAGAGGGTCGCCACCACGGGGAGCCGACCCACGAACTCCGGGATCAGACCGAACTTGAGGAGGTCCTCGGGCTGGACTTGGGCGAGCACGTCGCCCAGTTGACGATCCGACTTGCCGCGTATCTCCGCACCGAAGCCCATGCCGGACTTCCCGACCCGGCCTTCGATGATCTTGTCGAGGCCGACGAACGCCCCCCCGCAGATGAAGAGGATGTTCGTGGTGTCGACCTGGATGAACTCCTGGTGCGGATGCTTGCGGCCGCCCTGGGGTGGGACGTTCGCGACCGTGCCCTCGAGGATCTTGAGCAGGGCCTGCTGCACGCCCTCACCGGAAACGTCTCGGGTGATCGAGGGATTCTCGGACTTCCGCGCGATCTTGTCGATCTCGTCAATGTAGACGATGCCCCGCTCCGCACGCTCCACGTCGTAGTCCGCAGCCTGGAGGAGCCGCAGGATGATGTTCTCGACGTCCTCCCCGACGTATCCAGCCTCGGTGAGGCTCGTCGCGTCGGCGATCGTGAACGGGACGTGCAGGATCTTGGCGAGCGTCTGGGCCAGGAGCGTCTTCCCCGAGCCCGTCGGCCCGATCAGCAGGACGTTCGACTTCTGGAGCTCCACGTCGCCAGCGCCGGCACCGGCCTCGATGCGCTTGTAGTGGTTGTGGACCGCGACCGCCAGCACTTTCTTGGCGCGCTCCTGGTTCACGACGTACTGGTCCAGGATCCCCTTGATCTCGGACGGCTTCGGCAGGCTCCGGATCTCCCGGCTGCGCTCCTCTTCCCACTCCTCGGCGATGATGTCGTTGCAGAGCTCCACGCACTCGTCGCAGATGTAGACGGTGGGACCGGCGATGAGCTTCCGCACGTCGTTCTGGCTCTTGCCGCAGAACGAGCACTTCAGGACGCCGCCGTTCGACTCCCGCGTTCGCGCCATTCGCTCCCCCCGGGCCCCGCCTAGCTCCGTCGCCCGTCGCCCGCGGCCGCACCGGCGGCTCGGAGAACGGGCGCGTGGGAGAGGATGACCTGGTCCACGATCCCGTACTCTTTGGCCTGCTCGGCGGTCATGAAGAAATCGCGGTCCGTGTCCTTCGCGATCCGCTCGACTGGCTGGCCGGTGTGGGTCACGAGGATCTTGTTCAGTTCGTCTCGGATGCGCAGGATCTCCCGCGCCTGGATGTCGATGTCCGTCGCCTGGCCCTGCACCCCCGCGAGGGGCTGGTGGATCATGATCCGCGAGTGGGGCAACGCGAATCGCTTGCCCTTGGCGCCCGCGCACAGGAGCAGGGCCCCCATCGACGCGGCCTGCCCCATGCAGATCGTCGAGACGGCCGGCTTGACGTACTGCATCGTATCGTAGATCGCCATCCCCGCGGTGACCGAGCCGCCCGGGCTGTTCACGTAGAGGTAGACGTCCTTCTCCGGGTCCTCAGCTTCCAGGAACAGCATCTGGGCGATGACCAGGTTGGCCATGTCGTCCTCGATGTAGCTCGGCAGGAAGATGATGCGCTCCTTGAGGAGCCGCGAGAAGATGTCGTAGGCGCGCTCCCCGCGGGGGGTCTGCTCGACGACCATCGGGACGAGTGCCACGGTGCCTCCTACCCTGACCCGACGTGCCGTCGGGCGTTCAAGCGATCGATTCGGTGCCAACTGG
Organism: uncultured Candidatus Rokubacteria bacterium; assembly: GCA_963804185.1. Classification (GTDB taxonomy): domain Bacteria; phylum Methylomirabilota; class Methylomirabilia; order Rokubacteriales; family DASRDR01; genus DASRDR01. The sequence goes on along the minus strand of CAWDPM010000014.1, from coordinate 50,392 downwards.
TTCGATCTTCGCGTGCTCGACGAGGAGGGCCAGGGTTTTGGCCTCCCGGAGCGTGAGGCGGAGCCCGTCCAGTTCGTTGCCGCGCTCGAGCAGGCTCCGGACGACCTGGGGCGCGCGCCCCGACTCCCGAGCCAGGCGCGTGATCTCCGCCTCCACGTCCGCCTCGCCGACGGTCAGCTCCTCGCGTGCGGCGATGGCCTCCAGGAGCAGCGCCCGGCGCACCGAGCGCTCGGCGTCCGGCCGGAGCTCGCCAGACAGCTTCGCGTAGTCCCAGCGGACGGCGTCGGGATCGACACCCTGTCGCCGCAGGCTCTCGCGCGCGTGCCCGATCCGGTACGAGAGCTCGCGGACCACGAGGCTCTCCGGCACCCCCACGTCATGGTGGGCCAGCACGGCGTCAACAACCGCCTCCTCGAGCAGGTGCCGGTCCTGGCGCTCCCGATCGGCTACGAGCCGCGTCCGGACCGCCTCGCGGAGCTCGGCGAGCGTGTCATGGGTGCCCAGCGCGCGGGCAAGCTCATCGTCGAGCGGCGGCACTTCCTTCTCCTTGACCTCGACGACTCGCAGGGTGAGCTCGCCCGTGCCCCCGCGGAGCTCCTCGCGCGGATGCTGGTCCGGGAACCGGACCTGGATGCGCCGCTCGGCACCCGCCTCGAGGCCCAGCACGGCCTCGTCGAGCTCGGGAAGCACCCGGCCCCCACCGACCTCGAAGGTGTAGCCGCGCTCGGTGCGCGGCTCGCCCCGCTCCGGACGGAGCTCGTAGTCGACCACCACGAGGTCGCCGACGCGGGCCGGCCGTGTCGCGCTCACGAGCGTCGCCCGCTGCTCCGCGAGCGCAGTGAGCGTCGCGTCGACGTCAGCGTCGGTCACCGGCCGGGTAGAGTGCCGGACCGTCACACCTCGGTACTCGCCGAGCGCGATGGCCGGCTTGATCTCGACGACCGCGGTGAAGCGGAGGGGCCGCCCCTCCTCGAGCTCCAGCTCCCGGAAGTCGGGATCCTCGACGGGCCGCAACTGCGCCTCGTCCACGGCGCGACGGTAAACGGCCGGGATCAGCGCCTCGGCGACGGCCTGCCGCACCTCGTCCGCGAACCGCGAGCGCACGAGCGTCAGCGGCACCTTGCCCCGCCGAAAGCCCGGAAGCCGGGCGTCTCGCTGGACCCGCCCACACGCGACCATCCAGGCTGCCCGCACTTCTTCCTCGGGGGCCTCGACGACCAGCTGGCGCCTGCACGGATCGAGCTCTTGAATCTCGACCTTCATCAGATGAACCGTGCCGTTGTCCTAGGATGAGGTGTGGTGCGAGAGGGGGGAGTTGAACCCCCAAGGGATTGCGCCCACTGGATCCTAAATCCAGCGCGTCTGCCAATTCCGCCACTCTCGCGCGTCCCGGGTGTCGCGGCGGCGTCGACCTCCCTGCCCCGCGCGTGATCTCGTTCCGACCTTCGACGAGTATACCGGACCGGGAGAGCGGCGGCAAGAAACCGCGTCTCAGACGCGGAAGCGGTCACGGACTACCGCGCGCTCGGTCCGCCTCCCGATCGACAGGCGTGACACAGACGCTGGGCCTTCGAGTCACTGCGGAAGGGGCGGTCGCAATCCAGGCAGCGGAGCTGGCGGCTGCCGTCGGGCCACTCGTTGAGCGATTCGGGCAACTCTTGACAGCTCAGGTGCGCGGTCGTGCCGGCGACGATCGGCCTCGCGCACATCCGGCACCAGGTGATCTCGGTGATCGTGGCCTCCCCTCCGACCGTCGCGCGGGCCACCGCCTCGGCAGCCCACAGCGACCACCTCAGAGACTGCGCTTCCGCCCCCGCAGTCCCCGGCGACTTCCCTTGCGCTTGAACGACTTCCCACGCCCGGGCCCGGATCGGTCGCCTGCCCCACCCGACCGGCCCGGGTCGAACGGTCGCGGCCCGTCGCGGCGCGGGGGCCGGTCCTCGGCGGCGTTGACCGTGAGCCTCCGGCCGTCGACCTCGCGGTCGTGGAAAAGCCGGATGGCCGCAGCCATCTCGGTTTCGCTGGCGAACTGGACGAACGCAAAGCCCCGCGGGCGCCCGGTCTCGCGATCCGCGGGCAGGTAGACCTCCACCACGCTGCCCGCCTCGGACAAGAGTTGCGTCAGGGTGTCGGCCGTGGTCTCGTGAGTCAGGTTTCCGACGAAGATTCGGGCCGGAATGGCTAGCCTCCCTTCTGGGCGTCGACTTGGCTGGCGAGAGTCATTTGCCCTCGGAACGGGTCCGTCAGTAACCTTCGCGCCGAGCTGCCCGGAGCGCTTCGGCCGCCTTGATCTCCTCGGCGAACATGTCCACGTTGAGCGGGCACGGCGGGTGGTTCGCCTCGACGTACTGGCAGTCCACCTGATTGCACTGGACGAAATAGCCAGTCGGCCGCATCAAGTGGCTCGGCCGCGTCAGCCGGATGACCACGGGCTCGGACACGACGGGACACCAAAACTCACGGGGACGAGCCGAGCGCATGCCCGTGGGCCTTATCGCCGTCCGGCTCGGGGCGCGTTCGCCGCTCGACCCCGCACCCAGGCGTCGACGCCCAGCGTTCCGTGCGCGGGATGCGAGCCCGGAGCGGGACGCACGCGGCAGCTCGAGCACTGATCCGAGGATGCCATCGGCGCCTCCCCCTGGACCCCGAGTATCTGGTCCACCGTTCCGCGACCTCGGTTCGCGCCCCGAACACGCGGAAGTGCGATCGGCGGCGAGGCTGGATCCGTGCTCGAATCCGGCGGGATTGTCCCCGTGAGGATAGCACACTCCGGACCTCGGTGGCGGGCCAACTGGTCGTATCCCCTCTCGCCGAACTGGCTCTCGCCGAGCCCGCCGCCAGATGAAAACATCACAGGAGGGCAGACCGTAGCCCTGCGAATCCAGCGTACCGGGCCGGAGGTCCCTATGACCAGCTTCCTGATCGGCCTCTCCCCGCTGCTCTTCGTGATGGGACTCCTCCTTCTGGCCGCACGGCGCGACCGGCGAGACATGGCGCAGATCGCTCGCCAGGTCCAACTGACCGGACGCGCTGGCGGAGGAGGTAGGGGTGATCGTGGCGCCCATCGCGAAGAGGCGTTTCCGGAAATGGCAGATCGTGATCCGGGTGCCCCTCGACCGGCCCGCGACCGTCGCTCGCGTGGTGGGAGTGGCGCATCAGACCCTCGAGCGCCCGGCTTCGGATCGCTACGAATCGTGCTTGTCCCACTACCCGCCCACCACGCCCTGCGTGTTCACATAGAGCGAGTAAAGCCCGTGGCTGGCGGCCATGAAGAGGCGATTGCGGTGGCGGCCGCCGAAACACAGATTGGCGCAGCGCTCGGGCAGGGCGATATGGCCGATCGGCTGGCCGCTCGCAGCGAACACGCGTACACCGTCCAGGTCGGGGTCGCCCATGCCCCAGCCGCACCAGAGGTTGCCGTCGACGTCGACGCGGAACCCGTCCGGTGAGCCACCCGGTCCGGCATCGATCAGCACCCGGCTGCTGCCGAGCTTCGTGCCGTTAGCAGTCACGTCGTAGGCGAGGATCGTCCGGTTCGGCGTGGCGCGCGAGGCCACCACGTAGAGCGTCTTCTCGTCGGGCGAGAAGGCGAGTCCGTTGGGGCCGGGAACGTCGTCGGCCACCACGGCGAGGTCCCCGGTCTGGCCATCCAGCCGATAGACCGCCGGCTTGTTCTCCGACTCGTCCTTGTGGCCTTCGTAGTAACCCAGGATGCCGAACACCGGGTCGGTGAACCAGATCGCACCGTCCCGCGTCACTACGACATCGTTCGGCGAGTTGAGCTTCCGGCCTTTGTGGGAATCGGCCAGCACCGTGACGGCGCCATCGTACTCCGTGCGCGTGACGCGCCGCGAGTCGTGCTCGCAGGTGACGAGGCGACCCTGGCGATCGCGCGTGTTCCCGTTGGCGTTGTTGGACGGCTTCCGGAAGACCGACACCGCCCCCGTCTCTTCGTCCCATCTCAGGATCCGGTTGTTCGGAATGTCGCTCCACAGCAGGCAGCGTCCGTCGCCAAACCACACCGGGCCTTCGGACCAGCGGCAACCCGTGTAGAGGCGTTCGACCGAGGCCAGCGGGAGCCGGAACGCGTTGAACGCCGGATCCAGCACCCGCACAGCCGGGTCGGGATATCGCTCGCTCGGTTGCCACATCGTGGCGTCTCCTCCGTACTTTGGGCGTCGGACTCCGCGGGGCACCCCGCGACGGGCGGGGACTCAGAAAGAGAACCCGGGGGTCTGGCTACCCCCCGGTGCAGTTGGTGAGCCGTGAAGGAATCGAACCTTCAACCTACTCATTAAGAGGTGGTTCCGGGGACGAACTCCCACGCACTCAGGCCATTCAATCACGCGAATTGTATACCAGGCCGCCTGCTTGGGTCACCCTTGACGCCAGAGGCACTGTCAGTCTTCCTCGCGCTTGCAGGAGAGACAGGCGTTCACGTCGGCGGCGCGCAGAGGCTACGAGGCTCGCGCCGGCCACACCGGCGCGTGGTAGCCGAGCGGCACCGAGGGCCGGGCCCAGCGCGGCGGCGTCTCGGAGAGGCGCACCACCGGACCGAGATGGTGCAGCCGACCGACCGGCGTCTCGCTCGTCATCGACCAGCGCTCCAGCTCCGCAGGGGTGAATTCCTTCGGCACGTCCTTCAGCTCGGCCTCCGGCACCTGGCCGCGTCCGACGAGCCAGCGCCCCGTCTGCGCCAGCGAGGTGCGCACGAGCCAGCTGCCGCCCTCGCGCACGCGGCGGGTGAGGGCCACCACGGCGCCGAACGCCATGAGATAGCCGGTCAGATAGTCGATCGCCGACACCGGATAGAACTGCGGGCCCGGCGAGGGGCCGGGCAAGAGCGCCCCCTGACGGCTGGTGATGCCGCTGACCGTCTGCACGACCGTGTCGAAGCCGCGGCGCGACGCCCACGGACCGACGTGGCTGAAGGCGCACAGCGAGACGTAGACGATCCCGGGCCGTAAGCGCGCCAGCGCCTCGGGCGAGAACCCGCGATCGCCAAGGGCTCCCGGCCGGTAGCCTTGCGAAAACACGTCGGCCTCGCGGACGAGCCCGTGCAGGGTCTCGATGTGTTTCTGCTCGCGCAGATCGAGATGAGCGGAGAGCTTTCCGTGGCCAGTATCGTATTCCTGGTAGCCGAGATTCGGCAGGTGCCCAGCCGTGATTTTCAAGACATCGGCGCCGTGCTCGGCGAGGCTCCGCCCGCAGGTCGGCCCGGCGAGGACCCGCGTCAGGTCGAGTACTCGGATGCCCGACAACGGCCGATCCCCGTCGAGGAGCTGTTCCGGCGGGCTGTCGCCGATCTTGACGATCTCCATCAGCGGCAGCGTAGCGATCGCGGCGGCCTGCGGGTGCTCAGCCCATTCGGCCATGGTGCGCACCATGCCGCCCGCGCCCTTCGCGGCGATGATCGCCTCCTCAAGCTCGAGCGCATGCCACTTCGCCACTGCCTGGCGCACCGCCTCGCGATCCTCCGGGACGCCGAGCACGCGGAGGGCGGCGTCACGATGGTTCGGGAAGTTGCAGTGTAGATAGCTCCAGCGCCCGTCCTTGGCCGGATAGAACCCCATAACCGTGTTGTGCTCGGTCGACACGGGTGCCCCGTCCAGCGTCATGTAGCGCCCGCTGCGGAGCGAGGCCGTCGCCTGACGGCTGTCGATCGCGACCTCCTGACGGCGCCCGGTGCGCAAGGCCCACAGATCGGACACGGCCAGGCCGAGCGCCGACAACGCGGCCGCCGCGGTCTCGCCGATGCGGAACGGCGTCGGCAGGATCGGATCGGTGCCACCGATGATCTCGACCGCACGCATGCGGTCCTCGCCCCAGCTGGCGATCGGCAAGATCGTGCGCAGCGCATCATTGGCCATGGTCGGGATGCTCCCTCGTCGCGACATCAGCACCTCTCAATCCATATCTTCGATTTGAACGCTGAAACAAGGGGGGCTTTGAGGGCCCCGCCGCTACTCGTGAGCCGTGAAGGAATCGACCCTTCAACCTGCTGATACCCCAGCCTCGCGAGCAGGCAATGGCGTAGACGGTCAGCCCCTGGACCAGCACGACCAGGATCCCGGGAATAGATGCCGGCCACGAAGAGCGCGCCGACCGATACCCTGGCCACCGAGCCGTAGATGTTCATGATCGACTTGACATATCGATCATGATGTCCTAGGCTCATGGTTCATGCGCAGACCCCTGCAAGTGTACCTGGAGGACCAGGATCTGGCGCGCCTGGAGACGTGGGCTGCAGGCCGCGGGTGGACTAAGTCCCAGGCGATCCGCGCCGCGGTCCGGGCCCTGACGCGGTTGCCCGCCGAGGACCCGCTTCTCGAGCTGAGCGGCGACATCGAGGGCCTGCCCGAGGACGCGAGCACGAATCTCCAACGCTACCTCGATGAGACCTACGTCGCCGAGCCGCCGGCCCCCTATCGCCCGCGGCGCCGACGGGCCCGTCCCGCTCTTCGTCGATAGCGGCGCCTGGATCGCGCTCCGCAGCCAGCGCGACCAGCACCACGCCGAGGCGGACCGCCTCTTCCGGGAAGCCATCCGGCGGCGCCTGCCCCTCGTCACGACGCCCCTCGTCATCGCCGAGGTGCATCGCCTGACCCTGCTCCGGGTGGGAGTCCAGGCCGCTCTCCGCGGCCTCGACCGGATCGACGCCAGCCCGAGCGTGACGATTCACTTCGCGAATGCCGAGGAGCACCGGGCCGCGCGCCGATGGCTCGAGCGCCTGGCGCCCCGACCGATCACCTACACCGATGCGGTGAGCTTCGCCGTCATGGAGGCGACGCGGTGTCGCCACGTACTCGGCTTCGACCACGATTTCGTGGCCGCCGGCTACAGTCTCTGGCCGGGTCGCCCCTGACCCCAGGAGGTGCGGCTCACTCCGAGCGGTCGTTCGTGATCCTCGTCCCCTTGCCCGACGCGCGCGATGACGAGCAGACGGCGACCGCGCGCGTCCTGGCCGACGCCGGTGCGGCAGTCCTCCTGTCCGACCGCGAGCTGACGCGGAGCCCTCGTCGGCGAGGTCCGCGCGCTCCTGGCCGAGCTCGCCGCCTCGGACGATGGCCGAGCACGCACGCAGCCTCGCGACCCCCGACGTCGCCGGGCGGCTGGTCGACCTCGCCTCGGCCTGGCGGGACGCGCCCTGGATCAAGTCGCGTCGTCCTTCGCCACCTCCTCCCGAACGTCGTGCCGACAATCATCATCCTGACGACGATCGGGCTCGGCGGCGTGATCCTCGCCGAATCGGCCCTCTCGTTCCTCGGCTACGGCGTGCCCCCGCCCCATCCCTCATGGGGAAGCATTCTGGCCGGGTCCGGGCGCACCTACATGTTCCGCCTATAGCGCGCCCCCCCCCGACTCAACTTCTCGGATCGCGGCCCGCCCGGTTCGCTTTCCAGGCCTCGTACTCGGGGCGCGCGACGTCGGAGAGCGGGTAGTAGCGACGCAGATCGCCGCCCCGGGCCAACATCTCGCGCGAGAAGTCCTCCCACTCGTGCTCCTTCCTGGCCTTGGCGACGCACGCCTCGGCGAGGCCGGCGGGGACGACCACCGCGCCGTCGTCGTCAGCGACCACGATGTCGCCGGGAATCACGGTGACCCCGCCGCAGGCGATCGGGCCGTTGACGGCGAACGGCATGAGGTCGGTCTGGGTGTGAAAGTTCGGGGTCACGCCGCGTATCCACAGCGGCACGTCGAGCCTGGAGATGTTCGGCCAGTCGCGCAGGCAGCCGTCGACGACCATGCCGGCGCCGCCCTGCGCCTTGAAGTAGGTCATCATCATCTCGCCGAACACGCCGCTCCGCATGTCGGCGCGGGCGTCGACGAGCACCATGTCGCCGCGCTCGACGCGGTAGAGCACGTGGCGGTGGAGCTGCTTCTCGACGTCCTTGTACTCGCCCTCCCCGTAGAGATCCTCGCGCTTCGGCATGAACTGGAGCGTGAGCGCCGGCCCCGCGACCGCGCAGCCCTTCGTCCACGCGACGGGGCCGGTGATGGCGGCTCCGCGGATGCCCATGTGGGCGAGCGTCGCGCTCGCGGTGGCCGCGCCGATCGCGCGGATTGCGTCGACCAGGTCGCGTCGCGGGCGCACGATGCTCGGCGTGTCGGTCATCCGTCCTTCTCCCGTTCCGGCGAAGCGCCGGCGCTCATGGTGGGTCGCCGAGGCAGATCGCGCTCGTCGCGAGGCGCGCGGGCCACGTCCTAGGACGCCGCCAGCGCGTGTCCGGTCGCGGCGTCGAACAGGTGCATCTTCTCCTGGTCGAACGCGAGCCAGATCGGCTGGTTCGGCGCGAGCCGGGCATGCGGCGGCACGCTCACGACGACGGTGTCCGTCCCGAGCCGAACGTGAATGTAGGTCACGTCGCCGGTCGGCTCGACCGTGTAGACCTGGCCCGGGATGGCGCCGGCGGCTGCCTCCAGCGACAGCCGGAGCGTGCTGTGGCGCGCCCCAATCACCACCTCGGGCGAGGACGCAGCGAGCGCGCGGCGGGCGTTGCGGCGGGAGAGCGCGACGCGCCAGCCGTCCGCCCCCTCCAGCGCGGCGCCGGTCGCGTCGCCCGCGACGCGCGCCTTCAAGAAGTTCATGGCCGGGCTGCCCACGAAGCCGGCGACGAAGAGGTTGACCGGATTCTCGAACACGCGCTCGGGCCGATCGTACTGCTGCAGCACGCCGCCGTCCATCACCGCCATCCGGTCCGCCATGGTCACGGCCTCGAGCTGGTCGTGGGTCACGTAGATCACGGTCGCCCGGAGGTCCTGGTGGAAGCGCTTGAGCTCGGCGCGCATCTGCACGCGCAGCTTGGCGTCGAGGTTCGAGAGCGGCTCGTCCATCAGGAAGACCTTCGGGTCACGGACCAGCGCGCGGCCCAGCGCGACGCGCTGCTGCTGACCGCCGGAGAGCTCCCGGGGGCGGCGCTCGAGCAGATGCCCGATGTCGAGCACCTTCGCCGCCTCGCGGACCCGGCGGTCGATCTCGGCCTTCGGGGTCTTCCGCATCCTCAGCGGAAAGGCGAGGTTCTTGTAGACCGTTTTGTTCGGGTAGAGGGCGTAGTTCTGGAACACCATCGCCACGTCGCGGTCCTTCGGGTCCAGGTCGTTGACCAAGCGGTCGCCGATGCGGATCTCGCCGGCGGTAAGCTCGATCAGCCCCGCCACGAGGTTGAGCGTCGTCGTCTTGCCGCAGCCCGACGGCCCCACCAGCGCCACGAACTCACCGTCGGCGATGGTCAGCGAAACGCGATCGACGGCCAGGTACCGGCCGTAGGTCTTGACCACGTCGGTGAGCCTCACCTCGGCCATCGCGCGCCCCGCCGGGTTCGCCGCGTCCCGTTCAGGACTTGACCGCGCCCTCGGTCAGCGCCTTGACGAACCATTTCTGGAGCAAGAGGAAGAGCACGACCACGGGCACGCTCATGATGAACGACGCCGCCATCAGCCCCGGCCAGTTGCTCGCGAACTCGGTGAAGAAGCGCTGGAGCCCGACTGGCAGGGTGAGTCGGCTCTTATCGTTCAGAAAGGTGAGCGCGTAGACGTACTCGTTCCACGCCGTGATGAAGGAGTAGATCGCCGTCGCGATGATCCCGGGCGCGGACAGCGGCATGACCACCAGCAGGAACGCCTTGAATCGCGACGCGCCGTCGATGCGCGCCGCCTGCTCGAGCTGGACGGGGATGTTGTCGTAGAAACCCTTCAGCAGCCAGATCGACAGCGGCAGCCCGAAGGTGAGGTAGGTCAGGATCAGCGAGGCGTGCGTGTTCACCAGGCCCATCCAGCGCATCATGATGAACAGCGGCATGAGGAACACGACGGCCGGGAACATGTTGCGAACCAGCACCGTGTAGAAGAGCAGGTTGCGGCCCGGGAAGCGGAAGCGCGAGAAGGCGTAGGCCGCGGGGACGCCGACCAGAACGCCGAGCACCGTGGTCGCGGTCGAGACCCAGAGACTGTTCAGCAGGTAGCCGAGGAACTCGCGCCCGACCTCGTTCGCCGGCGAGAGCAGTCGGTAGTACTGCTCGAGGGTCGGGTTGCGCGGGATCCACTCGGGCGGGTACTGGACCGCGGCGAACTGCGTCTTGATCGACGTGGCCAGCATCCACGCCATCGGCAGCATCGCGAAGAGCAGAAGGACGACGAGCAGCGCGGCGCCGCCGAGCGTCCACGGCTCGATCCGCCGCCGCCCGCCGCGCGCGGCCACCGGCGTCCCGGCGCTCATCCCGGCATCCGGTCGTCGCCGCGCGTGAGCGCACGGACGTAGAACCAGCCCATCGCCATCATCACCACGAACAGGATCACCGAGTAAGCCGAGGCGAGACCGAAGCGGATGCGGCCGAAAGCGAGCTGGTAGATGTGCGTGATCCAGATCTCCGACGCCCCCGCCGGCCCGCCGCCGGTCATGATCCAGGGGATGGTGAAGCTGTTGAGGTTGGTGACGAGCAGCAGCAGTACGGTGACCAGCGACACGCCCCGGAGGTGCGGCATGGTGACGTGCCAGAAGCGCTGCCACGCGCTCGCGCCGTCGACCTGGGCGGCACGCAGCAGCTGGTCGGGCACGGTCTGCAGCCCGGCCAGCATCATGAGCATCGCGAAGGGGAACTCCTTCCAGACGTTGACCACGATCAGCGCCGGCATCACCCGCGCGCGATGGTCGAGGATGTTGATCGGGCCGTCGGTGACGCCGAGCGCCACCAGGAGCGCGCCGATGACGCCGAAATCGCTGTGATAGAGCCAGCGCCAGACGTAGGAAGCCGCGACCGCGCTGATCACGTACGGCACGAGCAGCGTGCCGCGTAGCACCCCGCGCCCGAGGAGCTCGCGGTTGAGCGCGATCGCCACCCCGAAGCCGAGCACGAACGCGAACAGCGTCGAGAAGACCGTCCAGACCAGCGTGTTCCAGGTCGCCTCGTGGAAGCTCTCGGCGGCGAGGATGCGGCCGTAGTTGGCGAGCCCGACAAAGATCTTGTCCTCGAGCGCGAGATCGGGCGGCGTGTTGAAGAACGAGAGATAGACCGTGAAGTAGACCGGGTAGGCGATGACGAGTGCCATCGCCCCGAGCGCGGGCAGCACGTACAGATAGTCGGCGCGGTGGCGGACGACACGCGCCAGCACCCCGCGGGACCGCGGGCGCGACGCGGCCGGCGGTCCTGCGACCGGCCGCTCGCGCCCGGCGACCGCGTCAGATGTCGCCAAGCAGATCCTTGATCTTCTTCGCCGCGTCGTCGGTCGCTTCGGCCACCGTCGTCTTCTTCGTCAGCGCGCTCTGCATCATGTTGGGGATCACGATGTTCATGATCTCCGCGGACTGCGGCAGCACCGGGAAGGGGATGCCGTACGGGAGCATGGAGGTCGTCACGTTCAGGAACTTGATCTGCTCGAGCCGCTGCTTCAGAACGTCGCGTCCTCCGGCGACAGGTGGCGCCGGGCGCGCTCGGGCACGAGCTCGACCCCCATGCCGGGCCGGTCCCAGACCGTGATGTGGCCGTCCTTCACGATCGGGGTCGGCAGCCCGTCGACGATGTCGTACCACCACGCCGGGTCGCCGGCCGGGTACTCGAAGGCGATGAAGTTCTGCGGCAGGGTCGCACTGACCTGCACCAGGGCGGCCAGGCCGAGCAGCCCGTTCCCCGTTCCGTGCGGCGCCATGAGGATGCCATGGAGGTCGGCGTACTCGGCGATCCACTTGAGCTCGGCGATGCCGCCGACGTCGCACGGGTCGGGACCGATCACGCGCACGGCGTGCCGCTCGATCAGGTCCTTGAAGTTCTGCCGCAGGTAGATTTGCTCGCCGGTGTGGATCGGCGTCGAGGTGGCGCGGGTGACCTCTGCGTAGACGTCGGCGTTGACGAAGGGGATGTAGTCGCCGGTGAGCATGTCCTCGAGCCACATCAGGTTGTGCTTCTCCACCGCGCGGGCGAAGCGGATGGCGTCGGGCAGCGTCCATCCAGGCCCGCAGTCGAGCGCGAGTCCGACCCCGTCCCCGAGCGCCTCCTTCATCGCGGCGACGCACTCCAGCACGTGGCCCAGCCCGCGCTCGGTCAAGAGCCCGCGGTCGGTCCAGGCGTGGAAGGTGCTCGGCACCATCTCGCCGTAGACGAAGTCCGGGACCGTGTGCTTCATCGGGCTGTGGAAGGCGATGCCCTGCTTGACGATGGTGAAACCCTCGGGCAGCGCCTTCATCCGCCGCATCTCGTCGGCGTAGTGCCGCGGGGTCTGGTCGGCGAGCGGCTTGCGCAGTGCCCCGTTGTAGACCCGCACGCGGTCGCGGATCTTGCCGCCGAGCAGCCGGTGGACCGGGAGCCCCGCCGCCTTGCCCGCGAGATCCCACAGCGCCATCTCGATCGCGCTCACCGCCGACCCGTAGGGCTTGAAGGCGCCGCGCTGGCGGATCTTGAGCATCACCCGCTCGACGAGAGTCGGGTCCTCGCCGATCAGCGCCTCGCGGAGATAGAGCACGAAGGGCTTGAGGTAGGGCTTGTATTGCTCGACCTCGCCGTACCCGCTGGGGCCCTCGTCGGTGACGAGGCGGACGATCGGGTTCTTGCCGATTACCGCGCAGCGGAGATCGACGATCTTCATGCGTCGGGGCTCTGCGTGACGGCGGGCATCTGGCCTCCGGGGGTTCCGGAACGGCAAGGATCGGGTTCGACTACCGCGGCTGTCGACCGCGGCGCCTCTCGGCGGCGGGGCGGGCCTGTCGAGGCACGGCGCGAGAGGGTGGTCAACGTCCTGCCCCTTCTCGGTCCCCACCTGGGGCCGGCGAACTACGGCAGGTCATGGCAGGGTATCCTAGGGCCGGGAGGTCCGGCGAGAAATCCCCAGGCGGATCCTAGGGTGGGGCCGCCACCGTGTCAAGGCGCCGCACCTGACCTACCTGACCTGCCGCCCGTCTTCTGCCACTCAGAGTTCGACGAGTCTCGGTGAGCCGCTCGAGGGGACCGTTTCCCCCGCATCGGTCGCATAGGGCGCCAGCTTCGCCGCTACCTTATCGCCGTCGACTCCTTCGGGCTTCCGAGCGAGGAGATCCTCTGCTTGCCCCCCATTGGTCGGCTGCCGTCGCCGCGCTCTGCGTCTGCGTGCGCTTCCACCGGACCCAGCGACCACCTCCGCCTTGGCCGGAGCGGATGCAGCCTCGACCGCTTCTGGCCGCACCGCTATGACAACCCCCGCATCCTGATCGAGGTCACACCGGGCTGGTCCGCGTCGACGCCGCGTCAACGACGAACGAGACGGATCCCCAGGGCCAGCGGGCGGCCGGCGGCCGCCCCGGGACGGACCTTGACCCGCCCGCGGGCGGTCGCCGGCGGGCGATCCCAAAGGCGTTGGCCCCTGAGCCTGCCTTCTCCGCCGCGCGTGTGCGATAGAGGCCCGCGGCGGATCCTGGGCGCGGCGGCCGCGGGTGTCCTTCGCATGCGGGGAGCCTCGTAGTTAGGCCGGCGCACGACGGTGGTAATCGCAATCCTTACGGGATCGCTCCCGTGGCGACAGACGACGCCTCGGGTAGGATAGAATCATGGATCCTGCCTTCATCTACTCCGCTGAATTTCACATACCGCCGATACTCGATCTCATCGCCATCATTCTCTTCGCCATTACGGGTGCGCTGAGCGCCGCTAAGCGCGGCTACGATTGGATCGGCGCCATGTCGATCGCTCTCGTCACCGGATGCGGCGGGGGGCTCATACGCGATATCCTCTTGAATGTTCGCCCGGTGTTCCTCGAGCACGAGGCGTACATCTGGGCGGTCTTCGCCGCCGTGCTCCTGAGCATCTACGTTTTCCCGCTCGTCTCGCGAATGCGTTGGATCTTTCTCTTGGCTGATGCGCTCGGACTTGCGATGTATGCGGTGATCGGCACGCAGAAATCGTTGAATAGCGGGATGGGGATCTCCGCCGCCATCGTCATCGGCACGCTCAACGCAATCGGCGGCGGGCTAATCCGGGATATTCTCACCCGGGAGGAAGCGAGCCTGCTGAGGCCGGGGCAATGGTACGCGGGGATTGCGTTCGGCGGCAGTATGCTCTTCTGTCTCCTGAGCCGTCTCCTGCACGTGCCCCCCGCCGTCGCCGGGACCCTCGTCGTTCTCGTTGCCTTCACTGCGAGGATTCTTGCGCACCGCTACGATCTTCAGACCCGAGCGGTAAGGCCCGTGGGGTTCGATACCCATCATTCATAAGCAACCGCGGCCGGACCGGTTCCGGTCCGGCTCAGCATACCCCGATCGGCCGACGGCGCTCGTCCTGGTCCATGTCGACACCGTCGAGTGGGCGCAGCCCCACACCAGGTGCTCAATCACGGCGTGCGCAGCGTCTTCCACTGGCGCTTCGGGCACTGGAAGGAAGGTGAGCAGCTACTCGCCGCCCTCGTGCAGGCTGCGGACCACACCCGGCACGCGCTACTCCGCTCGTCGACCTGACGACGGCGTTCGCCGACGAGTTCCGACGCGAGCGGGTGAGCTGCTCCCAAGCGCCGGGACATCCAACTAGAAGCGCCCTTGGCGAAGCGAACTTCTTTCGGAGCAGGGGTCTCCGCGAAGCCTCGGGTAGGATAAGGCCATGGTCCAAGGGACGACGGTCGGTCGTCTAATCCGCTCCCTCGAACCGACATCGAGCCGCTCCGTATAGCCGTCATTCACGCCGACCACCGGGAGGGCCGCCTGCCGCTCGGCCAAGGCGCCCGGCGCGTCGAGGTAGACCAGGTCGACGCGCTCGTCTGGCCGGAACTCCCCCCGGAGCGTGACTGCGATCAGCTCGTCGTCCAGCCCGGCCATTTTCTCAGTGTGCTCCACTCCTCCCCCCGGGGGGTCGGTGCCCGAGCCTGGTAAGCGGAGCCATTTCCCTGAGGTCAGCCCCTCGCGCGAACGCCGGTCAGGATTTGCGGTACGCCTTCTCCAGCTCCGCGATGTCGAGCTTGATCATCTGGAGCATCGCGTCCGACACCCGCTTCGAGCGGACCGGATCCGGGTCGGCCATCATCTTCACCAGCACCGCCGGGACGATCTGCCACCGCAGGCCGAAGCGATCGATCAGCCAGCCGCAGGCCTGCGGCTGCCCTCCATTGCTCAGGAGCGCCGACCAGTACCGGTCCAGCTCCGCCTGATCGTCGCACTCCACGACCATCGAGATGGCGTCGTTGAAGTCGTGGTGCGGTCCGGCCGTCATCGCCTGGAACCTCTGGCCGATGAGCGTGAAGTCGACCACCTTCACGGAACCCGGCGGGCCGCTCGGCGACTCGCTCTGCATCGTCACCACACGGTCGACGCGCGAGTTCGGAAACACCGAAGCGTAGAACTTCGCCGCCTCCTCGGCCTCCTTCGCATACCAGAAGAAGGGATAGATCTTCGTCCGTTCGGGTGCAGCCATGGTCGTTCCTCCCTAGTTGTGGCGCTTCCTCAGCACGACATGCGTCGCCTGCGCCGTGGGGACGTGCTTGGCGCATTCATAACCCAAGGTCAACAGATCGATGCCACCCAGAAGGTGCTCTCCCGAGCCCAGCAGCACCGGCGAGATCGCCAGGTGCATCTCGTCGATCAGCCGCGCCTGCAGGTACTGGCGGATGGTCGAGACCCCACCGCCCAGCCGAACGTCCTGCCCCCCCGCCGCGTCGGTGGCGCGCTTCAGGGCCTCCAGGATTCCGCCGGTCACGAAGTGGAAGGTCGTCCCTCCCTCCATCGCGATTGACGGCCGTCCGTAATGAGTGAGCACGAACACGGGGGTGTGATACGGCGGGTTCGCTCCCCACCATCCCTTCCAGCTTTCGTCCGGCCAGGCGCCCCGGACCGGCCCGAACATGTTGCGGCCCAAGATCCACGCGCCGACGTTGGCGAGTCCGCGGGCCGCGAAGTCGTCGTCGACCCCGGTCGTCCCGCCCTCGTTCCCGATCATCTTCTGGAACGTCCGGGTCCCGATCATCCACGGGTGCAGCGACATGCCGCCGACGCCGAGTGGGTTCTCCAAGCTCTGGAGCACCCCGGCCCCATACCCATCGAGAGAGATGGTGAACGCGTGGACTCTGAGCGTTGTCATAGGTTCTCTTCCAAAGGGTTGCCACAATAGAGGTTACGTCCACCCCTCGACCGGCTCACTCAGGAGATGTTCATTTGCCCTATAGTCGACCGCGCACCCGCCGAAATCGACATCATAAATGTCGTCCGGAGTCCACTCAATGGTCGAGGCCACGATGACGGCGCCCGGCGATCGTGGTGACGGCCGCGTAGGCCTTGCGATGATCTGCTCCTCGGTGAATCGCTTCTCTCGCATCGGTCATCCTCCAGGCGGGCATCGTAGCCGCGCGGAATCGCAACCGGAATGGCCCAGTTTTCGGGAAGCAAGTCATCACCGCGCCGGCCAGCGGCCGCAGGTAATCCGTGGCGTGCTAGGATGCGAGTGGCAGTCGCGCCGGATCCCAGACGACGGAGGTTCCCAATGCCGAGCTGGCGATCGCTGCTGCTCCCTTCTGCAATCGCGCTCCTCCTCCCGCTCTTCCCTCCCGCCCTCGGGGCCGACGAGTACCCGAGCAAGCCGGTGCGACTGATCGTGCCGTTCCCGCCGGGTGGGAGCAACGACATCGTCGCCCGCATGGTCGGGACGCAGCTAACCGAGCGGCTCGGCAAGCAGGTGATCGTCGACAACCGCGGCGGGGCGGGAGGCGTGGTGGGCACCGAGGCGGCCGCGAAGGCCCCGCCCGACGGGCACACGCTCTTGCTCATGTCCTCCGCCTACGCGATCAGCCCGGGGCTCTACAAACAGCTCCCGTACGACCCCGCGAAGGCCTTCGTCCCGGTCGCCATCCTGGCGACGGGCCCCAACGCGCTCTGCGTCCATCCCGGGCTCCCGGTCAAGTCGGTCAAGGAGCTCATCGCCCTCGCCAAGGAGAAGCCCGGCAAGCTCAACTACGCGGCGGCAGGCCCCGGCAGCTTCCAGCACCTCGGCAGCGAGCTCTTCAAGAGCATGGCGGGCGTCGACATCGTCGGCGTGCAGTTCAAGGGCGGGGGCCCCGCCATGATCGACGTCGTCGGCGGCCACACCCAGATCCTGATCGGCTCCCTGGTCCAGGCGCTGCCGCACATCCGCTCCGGCCAGCTCAGCGTGCTGGCCGTGGGCGCGGTCAAGCGCAGCTCCATCCTCCCCGACGTGCCGACGATCGCGGAGGCCGGCGTGCCCGGCTACGAGGCGAGCAACTGGTGGGGCATCGCCGCGCCCGCCGGCACGCCACCGGCAGTCGTCGCGCGGTTGCACAGAGAGCTCTCGGCCATCCTGAGCACGGCAGAGACGCAGAAGCGCTTCCTCGACGAGGGGGCGGAGGTCGTGCGCATGAGCCCCACCGAGTTCGGGGCCTTCATCGCCGCCGAGACGGTCAAGTGGACGCGCGTCATCAAGGAGGCCGACATCCGCCCCGAGTAGGTCCCGCCCCGGCCGGGAGCGCACGTGCACGCGCGGAACCGGGTCGTCTGGGCCGGCCTGACGTTCCTCGCCACCGGCGTCGCCGCGATGCTCGTGGCCCGCGCGTACCCGGCCGGCACCGCGCTCCGCATGGGGCCCGGCTACTTCCCGAGGGTTCTGGCGGGCATCCTGATCCTCTTCGGCCTGCACGCGGTGTGGAGGGGACTCCGCCGACCCGAGCGGATCGAAGGAGCCTGGTCGCCGCGCGCCCTGATCGTCCTGCCGCTCGCCATGGTCCTGTTCGGCGTGCTGATGGAGCACGCGGGCTTCGTGCCGGCGATCGCGGCGCTCGTGCTGGGATCCGCCGCCGCGGGCCGGCAATTCAGACTCCTCGAGGTCCTGCTGCTGACCGGGTTCTTGACGGCCATCTCGGTCGCCATCTTCGTCTGGGGACTCGGCCTCCCCTACCCCTTGATCAAGGGTCCCTGACGCGGGCGGTATGGCGCTCTTCGACCATCTGATCTTCGGCTTCGGGGTCGCCTTCTCCCTGGAGAACCTGCTTTACTGTCTAGTCGGTGTGCTGGTGGGCACCCTGATCGGCGTGTTGCCGGGCATCGGGCCGCTCGCGACGATCGCGATGCTGCTGCCCCTCACCTTCAACGTGCCGCCGGTGGCGGCCCTCATCATGCTGGCCGGCATCTACTACGGCGCGCAGTACGGCGGCTCCACCACCGCCATCCTGGTGAACCTCCCGGGGGAGACCTCGGCGGTCGTCACGTGCCTCGACGGTTACCAGATGGCGCGGCAGGGACGGGCGGGGCCGGCGCTCGCGATCGCGGCCATCGGCTCCTTCTTCGCCGGCACCGTCTGCACGCTGCTGATCGCGCTCTTCGGCCCGCCGCTGGCCGACCTCGCGCTCCGGTTCAACTCGGCCGACTACTTCTCGCTGATGCTCATGGGCCTGGTCGCCGCCGCCGTGCTCGCCCGGGGTGACACGAGCACGTCCCTGGCGATGGTGGTGATGGGCCTCCTGCTCGGCATCGTGGGCACCGACGTCAACTCCGGGGTGCGGCGCTTCACCCTCGGCCTCACCGAGCTGATCGACGGCATCGGCTTCGTGGTCCTGGCGGTGGGGGTGTTCGCGGTGGGGGAGATCGTGAGCAACCTCGGCGAGCCCGGGGAGCGCGAGGTCTTCGCGTCGCGAGTGACCGACCTCTTCCCGACCCGGGCGGACCTGGCCCGGTCCTTCGGCCCAATCGTCCGCGGCACGGGCATCGGCGCGTTCTTCGGTGTGCTCCCCGGCACCGGGCCGGCAATCGCCTCGTTCGCCTCGTACATGGTCGAGAAGAGGCTCGCGCGGGACCCGTCGCGGTTCGGCCGCGGGGCCATCGAGGGCGTGGCGGGACCGGAGTCCGCCAACAACGCGGACGCTCAGTGCAAGTTCATCCCGATGCTCACCCTCGGGCTGCCCGCCAGCGGGGTGATGGCCCTCATGCTGGGCGCGCTCACGATCCACGGTGTCGCACCGGGGCCTCAGGTGATGACGCAGCGACCCGAGCTCTTCTGGGGGCTCGTTGCCAGCATGTGGATCGGCAACCTGATGCTGCTGCTCCTCAACCTGCCGCTGGTCGGCCTCTGGACGAGCCTCCTCCGCGTGCCCTACCGGCTGCTCTTCCCGGCAATCATGGTGTTCTCGGTCCTCGGGGTCTACAGCGTGAACACCAGCTCGTTCGACGTGTACCTGGCGGCTCTCTTCGGCGTCCTGGGATTCGTCTGGATCCGGCTCGGCTGCAGTCCAGCGCCGATACTGCTGGGGTTCGTGCTGGGGCCGATGCTCGAGGAGAACCTCCGGCGGGCGCTGGTCGTTTCCCGGGGCGACCCCTCCGTGTTCGTCACCCGCCCCATAAGCTTGGTCTTCGTCGTGGCCACGGTGCTGATCCTCGTGGCGGCGGCGGCCCCGGCCGTGCGCCGCCGGCGGGCCGCCATCGCCGACTGACAGTCCACGGAGCGAGGACTCGGCGAAGCCTACCGGATGAGCTTGGCCAGGGCGTCGAGCCTGGGCAGCACCGCGTCGCGGCCCTCGGAGGTGATTCCGAAGATGGCCCGCTCGACTCCCGCGGCCGCGAGAGCGTCCAGCCCCTCCCGCTTAGGCGGCGCGAAGAAGAGCGAGACCGGCGCCGTCTTCGGATCGCGGCCTGCCTGCCGCAGGTGCTCGCGCAGCGCGGGGATCTTCTCGACCGGGTTGGTGTGCGGGCGCAGGATCGGCATCCAACCGTCGCCGTACTCCACCACCCGGTCGAAGGTCCGCGCGCCGTCGCCGCCGATGATGACCGGGGGGTGCGGCCGCTGGAGGGGCTTCGGGTCGGCCCAGATCCGCTCGAAGCGCACGAACTCGCCCTGGTAGCTCGCCTCCCGCTCCGTCCAGATCGCCTTCATGGCCAGCACACGCTCGCGCAGGAGCCGCCAGCGCGTCTTGAAGGCGGTGCCGTGGTTCTCCATCTCCTCGGCGTTCCAGCCGCCGCCGATCCCGAAGAGCACGCGACCGCCCGAGAGCCGGTCCAGCGTGGCCACTTCCTTGGCCGTGACGATCGGGTCGCGCTCGATCACGAGGCAGACGCCGGTGCCGAGCTTGAGGCGTCGCGTCGCGGCGGCGGCGGCCATCAAGGCGAGGAACGGATCGTAGGCCGACCAGTAGTCGCGCGGCAGCTCGCCGCCGGCCGGCCACGGGCTCCGGCGGCTCGCCGGGATGTGCGTGTGCTCGGGGAACCACACCGACTCGAAGCCGCGCTCCTCGAGGGCGCGGGCCAGCTCGTCCGGCGCGATCGCGTACTCGGTGGGGAACATGACGACGCCGTGATCCATGACGGGCCTCCTCCCCTTGCGGTGTGTATCCAGCCCAGCTGGACAGTTGTGACCACCTTGATCGCGCTTAATTCCGGGATTCCCCCAGGTCACTGCTCGATCATCACCGAGCGCGCCTCTGCTTCGGCATCGATGGGCCCCGCTCGGTCCACCTCGACGAGGACCCTCGCGACGCGGCCAGTGAAGCGGAAGGGGGCCCGGTACTCCTCGGTGACCGGCAGGCCGCTGTCGTAGCCGCAGCAGAGCCCTTCGCCGGAAGTCTCGATCACGGCCGGCACCATCTGGGGAATCTCGCCCGAGCCGACCTGGCGGTCGCCGACGTGGAGGGACCCGATGCCGCGGTGCTCCCCGGTGCGCGTGAACCGGAACTGGAGGCGGACCGCCCCCGAGGGGATGTCCTCGGTCGCGCTGATCCGGTACTCCGCGAGCCCGAGGTAGTTGTGGACGTAGTGGAGGCGCCGATTCTTGACATACAGGCTGTAGCCGGCGAACCAGCTGCCATGGGCAAGGAGGACCCCCTCGGCGCCGCCGGCGGGGATCTCAACCTCGGCGGTGATGACGTGCGAGCGGTTCTTGAGGTTGACCGCACCGTACTCGAAGACCGGCGCGCCCCCCGGATAGTACACGTGGCGGGTCTCCGCCTGGGTCTGCGTCGCCTTCCGCTCGGCCATTCGCGCCTGCATCCGGGCGTCGAGTGGCAGGACGTCGTACTTCGCAGCCTCCACCCACCAGCGCTCCACCAGCTCGGCGAGCTTGGCCGGGTGCCGCGTCGCGAGATCCTCGCACTCGGAGAAGTCCTCGGCCACGTGGTAGAGCTCCCAGCGTTGGCGGGCGAGGGTTTCCTCGGTCAGGGACTCCCCCTGGGACTGCTCCACCACCGCCTTCCACCCGTCGCTCCAGAGGGCCCGGGACCCGATCATCTCGTAGTACTGGACCGTCTTCCGCGTGGGCGCAGCGCCGTCGTCGAACGTGTGCCGGAAGCTCACGCCCTCCAGGGGGCGCTGCGGGACACCGTTGAGCAGGGCGGGCGGCTCCAGGCCAAGCGCCTCCAACACCGTCGGCACGACATCGATCACGTGGACGTACTGCCCGCGCACCTCGCCGCGGGCCCGGATGCCCTGCGGCCAGTGCACGAGCAGCGGATCGCTCATGCCGCCCTGGTGGAGGTAGCGCTTCCAGCGGCGCAGGGGAGTGTTCCCGGCCCAGGCCCACCCCCAGGAGTAGTTCGGATACGAGCGCACGCTGCCCCACTCGTCGAGCCGGGCCAGGTTCTGCTCGATCGTCGCCTCCACACGGTTCGGGAACTGGAGCTCGTTGAACGACCCGTGGACGCCGCCCTCGGCGCTGGCGCCGTTGTCGGAGGCCACGAAGATGAGGGTGTTGTCCAGCTCGCCGAGCTGGGCCAGGAAGGCGAACACGCGGCCGATGTGGTGGTCCGTCTGCTCGAGGAACGCCGCGTACACCTCCTGCTGCCGGGCGTAGAGCTGACGGGCGTCGACGGTGAGGTCACCCCAGGCGGGCACCCAGGAGGGCCGCGGCGAGAGCCTGGTTCCCTTCGGGACGACGCCCGACGAGAGCTGGCGAGCGAAGACCTCCTCGCGCCAGCGGTCCCAGCCCTTGTCGAACTGGCCCCGGTAGCGCTCGATCCATTCCGGCTCCACGTGGTGCGGCGCGTGTCCGGCGCCGGGGCAGAAGTAGAGAAAGAACGGGCGGTCCGGCCCGACGGTGCGCAGGTCGGTGATGAACTCGATCGCCCGGTCGGCCAGGTCGGCGTTGAGGTGGTAGCCCTCCTCCGGTGAGCGCGGCGGATCGATGTAGTGGTTGTCGTGGACCAGGGTGGGGCACCACTGGTTGGTCTTGCCGCCGAGGAACCCGTAGTAGCGCTCGAAGCCGCGGGCGAGCGGCCAGCGGGCCTTGGACGCCCCCGACGCGTACTCGCTCGCCAGGGCGAGGTGCCACTTGCCGACGGCGAACGTCGCGTAGCCGCACGCCTGGAGGATCTCCGAGAGGAAGCCATTCTCGCGCGGCACTCGCCCGTTGTAGCCGGGGAACCCGGTCGCCATCTCCTGGATGATCCCGACGCCGTTGGAGTGGTGATTGCGTCCGGTGAGGAGACAAGCCCGGGTGGGGGAGCAGATGGCGGTCGTGTGAAAGTCCCGGTACCGCAGGCCGCCGTCGGCCAGCCGATCGAACGTCGGTGTGCGAATGTCGGCTCCGTAGCACCCGAGCTGCGCGTAGCCCACGTCGTCGAGCAGCACGAACACGACGTTCGGCGCCCCGCTGCTTGCCCGGGGGGAGACCGGCCACGCGGCCACCGACTCGCCGACCGTGCGCCCGATCACCCCAGTGAACGGCGTGCCCTCCGGATACGTTCTCACGTCGGCTTTCCTCCTCAGGTGCTGGTCCGGTCCGCGCGTGAGGCCCAGGCGCGCCGCCGGTCCATGAACGACTCGCGGTCCGCGGCGTCGCCCCATGACATCCCAGCTGCCGGTGGGCCGCAAGCCCATCACGGCCGGCGCGGTGGGCGGCCCTAAATTGACACTCGGAAGCCGGGCGACTAGAATCGCGCCGCAGGCAGAAGGGCGCCATAGCGTGAGAACGTCCCGCCCGCCATCCTGGAGAGGAGACAACTTCATGAAGCGGCTCGTCTTGGCCCTGGCTATGCTTCTCCTGGTCGGGACCGAGGCCCGTGCCGACGTGACGCTGAACGTTGCGTCGGAGCTCCTGTTCAGGGCCAACCTGAAGGGCCCGTACCAAACCCTGATCAAGACCTTCGAGCAGCGCCATCCCGGCATCAAGATCAATGCCTACGGCTATCCCCTGGCCGAGTATCACGCCAAGATCCTCACCGAAATGGCGGCCGGGAACGCCCCCGACATCTGCGAGTCCGTGGCGATGACCTTCTATTCCCACGCGAAGGTGGGAAAGGGCTTCATGCCCCTGGACAGTCACCTCGACCAGTGGGCCTATCTCGGCGGCGAGGGCTTCGACAAGGCCATGATGGCGGACTTCATGGTGGACGGGAAGATCTCCGCGCTGCCAGTCGGTGGCGCCAGCTGGGGTTACGCCTACTGGAAGCCGGCCTTCAAGGAGGCCGGGATCCGGGCCGAGGACCTGCAGACCTGGGACGACCTGATCGAGGCGGCCAAGAAGCTGACCATCGATCGGGACAAGGACGGGCGAATCGACCAGTACGGGCTCGGGCTCACCAACGGCCGCGATACGTACGACATCCTTCACTGGGAGCAGCTGGCCTGGACGATCGGCGGCGGCTTCTTCCCGAGCGACCAGGGTCCTTACACGGCGGAACGCGTCTCGGTAAACAGCCCCGCCAGCGTTCATGCCATGGAGCTCATGGCCGATGCGGTGCACAAGCACAAGGTCGTCGTCCCGGGGGTCTGGACGAGCGAGAAGGCCGCCACCGACCTCTTGCTGACGAAGAAAGCCGCTATCGTGTTCGTGCACCTGGGAATGATCGAGGGATTCCGGACGCTCAAGCCGGACGAGTTCCAGAACATCGGGTGGCTGAGGAAGATGAGCGTCAACTGGCAGGGGAAGACGTGGAAGCCGGGAGTCAACATCGGGTGGCAGGCCTTCGGCATCCGGAACGAGATCCCGGCGGAGAAGCTGCCGGCGGCGCTGGAGTTCATGAAGTTCTTCGGCAGCCGGGAAGGGCAGACCATCCTGGCCGAGGGCGGCCAAATGCCGATCCGGAAGGACGTCGTGAAGACCCTGGACCCGGTCAAGTACAAGCACGTCGTGGAGTTCTTCGACTTCCACGCCAAGTACTACGCGCACATCCCGCGGCAGAGTAACCTCAAGAAGCGGGAGGTCTACTCGCGCTTCGGCGATACCGCTTTCCAGAAGATCCTCGTCGAGAGCCAGCCCGCCCGGGCGGTGCTCGACAAGGCCCAGGAGGAGATCGCCGAGATCATGCGGAAGTAGCGCCCGGTCCGAAGGCACCTCGGCCGTCCGACGCTGGCCTGGGGCTCCTCGACCGTGCCGGTCCTGGCGTCTGAGTCGACACGGCCGCCGCGCTTCCGCCGGGCGGCAGGAAGGGCGGAGGGTCTCTGAAGCCCCGCTGGCTTCCTTACATCCTGGTCCTTCCTGCGATCACGGTCGTAGCCGGCACCCTGCTCCTACCGGTGTTCAACGTCGTGGTCATGAGCGTCACGGACTGGTACCTGCTCGCCCAGCGGTCAAGGGGGGACGCGCATCCGTTTGTGGGCCTGGCCAACTACCACGCCGCCTTCGGAAGCCCACTGATCTGGAACGCCCTGCGCGTCACCGGGATCTTCGTGGTGGCGTGCGTCATCATCGAGATAACGGGGGGCCTCGGGGCGGCGCTGCTCCTGAACGAGCAGTTCCGGGGGCGGGCGGCGGCCCGGACGCTGACGCTGATCCCGTTCGCGATGCCGGTCGTGCCGTGGGCGCTGGCCTGGGTCGTCATGCTGTACTACGACGGCATCGTCAACAACCTCATGATGGCCCTCGGGCTCGCCCGGGGGACCACCGCCTGGCTCGGCCAGGCCCAGACCGCGCTCCCGGCCGTGATCTTTGCGCGAGCGTTCAAGGTCGTCCCGTTCGTCCAGGTGATGTGCCTGGCCGGCCTGTCGACGATTCCCGACGAGCTGTACGAGGCAGCCACCGTGGACGGGGCCTCCGCCTGGCGGCGATTCCGGCACGTCACGCTCCCGCTGCTCAAGCCGGTCAGCCTCGTCACGGCCCTCATCCTCACCGTGTGGCACATCAACGACTTCGCCATTGTGTGGGTCATGACCCAGGGCGGGCCGAGCAATGCGACCGAGCTCATCGTCATCAACGCCTACAAGACCGCCTTCGAGGCCTTCCGGTTCGGGGAGTCTTCGGCCGTCGGCGTGGCCCTCCTGATCTTCTCGTTGCTGTTCGGTGTCCTGTACCTGAAGTCGACGCGAGCCCTCGAGTGAGGACGCGGACGTGATCCGACGGCGGCGACCGCTTCTCCTCGGGACCACGGTGCTCGCGTACGTCGCGATCTCGATCTTCCCCTTGGCGTGGATGGCGCTGGCGTCCTTCAGCGGGGATCCGTACTTCCGCCTGCTGCCCTCGAAATATGGCCTCGGCGCCTATGGCGAGGTGCTCGCCTCGCCGGATCCCAGCCTCTCGTTCCCCGCCTGGTACGGGAACAGCGTCAAGGTGACGGTGTTGGTGACGCTCTTGGCCACGGCGCTGTCGGCCCTGGCCGGTTACAGCTTCTCGCGGTTCCGGTTCCCTGGACGCCAGGGCCTGATGTACGCAATCCTTGTGGGGCAGATGCTGCCCGGAGTCGTCCTGCTCCTGCCCTTGTACGTCCATCTCAAGGGGCTGCGGCTGCTGGACACGCACCTCGGGCTCGGCATCGTGTACATGACCTTCGCCATCCCCCTGTGCACCTGGCTCCTGAAGGGGTTCTTCGACACGATCCCCCCCGACCTGGAGGAGGCCGCGATGGTGGACGGGTGCAGCCGGGTCGGGGCCATGGCCCGCATCGCCCTGCCCCTGGCGGCGCCCGGGATCGTGGCGACGGCCCTGTTCGCCTTCATCACCGCCTGGAACGACTTCATGTTCGCCCTGGCGATCCTGTCCACGCCGGCGAAGTTCACCATCGGGCTCGGCCTGCTGGCCTATCAGCAGGAGTACTTCTTCCAGTGGAATACCCTGATGGCCGGCGGGATCCTCATGTCTCTCCCGGCGCTCGCGCTGTACCTGTGCCTGCAGCGATATCTGGTGACGGGGCTCACCCGGGGGTCGGTCAAGGGGTAGCGAGCCTCCGGAGGCAGGTTCGAGTGCTACTGGAGGTACCATCCGTGTGAGCTGGTTCTTCGTCGTCCTGCGGGTCACGGACATTGCACCGCTCGGGAAGGGCAATGGAGCATCCGGGGACCGTAGGTGCGGCAGCGTGCTCCGAATATGAGCCGTCGACGAGAGGCAGGCCTGACGAGCGCACGTGACCGGCCGGGTCAGGCGGATGGCATCGGCTTCGGCCGGGCACTTGAGCCCGCGCCTCCTTCAGGTCTCCCTGCCCTTTTCTTCTGCCGCAAGCGATGGCTCTCGCCTTGACTGTGATGGAGCAGGCGGTCGAGAATCGCCGCGGGCGAGGACCACCGTAGCAGAGAGAGGAGACGACCCGCATGAGCGACCAATCCCGCACCGAGGCTGCCACCGAGATCCACCATGGCGGTATTTCCCGCCGCCACATCCTGGGCATGGGGGCGGTGGGAGTGGCAGGCTCGCTGTTGTCACCGCCTGCGGTCGGTTCGGCACTTGGTAGCGATGGAGGGCGCCGGCTCCTCCTCAAGGATGGAATCGTTCTCACGCTCGACCGTTCCGTTGGCGATTTCGGTCAGGGCGATGTCCTAATCGAAGACGGAAAGATCAAGACAGTTGCGCGCACCGTTCAACCTGATGGCGCGCAGGTGATCGATTGCTCGGGTTTGATCGTCATGCCCGGCTTCGTGGACACCCATCGCCACATGTGGCAGGGACTGCTGCGGAATATCGGCCCCGACGATCTGCTCCTCGACTACCTCAACAAGATGCTTTTCGGTTTTGCTCCCAAGCTTACGCCTGATGAGGTCTATCTCGGCGATCTCGTCACTGCGCTCTCAGCGGTGAATTCCGGGATCACCTGCATCCTCGACTGGTCGCACATCAACGCCACCCCCCAGCACGCTGACGCGGCGATTCAGGGGCTTCGCGATGCGGGGATCCGGGCCGTCTACGCCTACGGCCCCAACTTCGGCGTCCGGCCCGCCTGGTATGACAACCTGGACAATCCATATCCGGGCGACATCCGCCGTCTCCGGAGGCAGTACTTCTCCTCGCCCGATCAACTGCTGACCCTGGCCCTCGCTGCGGCCGGGCCCGAGTTCGCGTCGGTCCAGTCGGCGGAGATCGAGTGGAAAGCTGCGCGTGAGGTCGGCGCACGGGTCAGCGTGCACGTGGGTGTCGGCCAGGGTGGGAAGCAGGGCCTGCTGGAACAGCTCGCGCAACGGGTTCCCCTGGGGAACGACACGACGTACATCCATGGCTGCACCCTGAGCGACGCGGAGTGGGACCGGATCCGCGATACGGGCGGAACCGTTTCCCTCGCCATCCCGATCGAGATGCAGATGGGCCACGGGATGCCCCCCATTCAGAGGGCGTTGGACCGCGGTATCCGCCCCAGTCTGAGCGTCGACGTCGAGACCAACCAACCCACGGACATGTTTACCCAGATGCGGGCGTGCTTCGCGCTGCAGCGCGCTCTCATGAACGAACAACACCTTTTTAGGTTTCCAGATCCGGACTTGGAGAAGCTGCGGGCCAGACTGCTGACCGTTCGGGACGTGCTCGAGTTCGCGACGATCGAGGGCGCCCGGGCGAATGGGCTCACGGACAAGATCGGAACGCTGACGCCCGGAAAGGACGCGGACATCATTCTTCTGCGCACCGAGCACGCCAACGTCGCGCCCGTCAACAACACCATCGGCGCCATCGTCTTGGGGATGGACAGCAGTAACGTGGACGCCGTCTTCATTGCGGGCAAGCTCGTCAAGTGGCATGGTCGCCTCGTGGGCGTCAACGTGGAGCGTCTGCGGCGTCGGGCGGAGGAGGCACGCGAGGCGCTCCTCTCGAAAGTGAAATAGATGCGTCCGTTGCGCAGCACCGCAGCCCGTGTCGCCGAGCCGCCGCCGGGCCGGCGCGTCCCCGCGGCCTGACCCCCGCGCTCGCTTCACCCCCAGCATCCGGCGCCGCAGTCCTGTCCGCCTGCTGGGCGTGCAAAGCCCGTTTCGGCCCCCAACGCCCTCGCCCGGCGACGCCCGAGCCCCGCTCCCGCCGCCCTGCCGGCCCAGACGGCGCCGACGGTGAGTCGTGGTCGGCGCTCACGCTTTGGAACGAGCCAGCGCACCGTGCAGCGGGCGCTCGACGCGCTCGCGGCAGCAGGCAAGGTGCAGTCGTTCGGTCGCGGGCGAGCGCGTCGCTGGATGACCCCGCCCGTGGCGGGATTCACGACCTCCTTGTTACTCCCCCCGCCTCTGCCGATTGACTAGGATGGCAGCATGAGTCGATCAGCCGCCGAGATCGTCCCTGAGTATGGACCTTTTGAGGGCCGTTCGCCGGGCCAGGCGACGCTCCGCGACGGGCCGCGGCTCCGAGATCTCCGTCGACTCCACGAACAAGTAATCGAGTCGAACGGCTAGTCTGGTATCGGGGGCGGTGGCCGTGGCATGCCGCGGCCCGGGGCTCGGGTGGCGACAAGAGAACGACGGAGGGAGCTCGACATGCCGAAGATCCGCGTCGACGGGAAGGTGCACAACCACAAGGTGGTTTCAGAGCAGCAGTGGCTCGTGGCTCGCAAGACGCTCCTGGCCAAGGAGAAGCAGTACACGCGGCTGGGCGATCGCTTGAACCGGGAGCGGCGCCGGCTCCCCTGGGCCAGAGTAGACAAGTCCTACATCTTCGACGGACCGAGTGGAAAAGAGGCGCTGTCCGCGCTCTTCGGGCGACGCAACCAGCTGATCGTCTACCACTTTATGTTTCCGCCGGAGTGGACGGCCGGCTGTCCCCACTGCTCGTTCTGGGCGGACCATTACGACGGCACGCTGGTTCATCTGAATCACCGCGACACGACCTTGGTGGCCATCTCCCGGGCCCCCTTCGCCAAGATCAAGAAATTCCAGGCCCGCATGGGCTGGAAGTTCAAGTGGCTGTCCTCAGCCGGCAGCGATTTCAACTATGATCTCCACGCGTCGTTCACGCCAGAAGAGAACCGGAAGGGGACGGCGTTCTTCAACTACGAGCACACGAACGCCGGCTTCACGGACCGCGAAGGTGTGAGCGTGTTCTACAAGGACGGGCGCGGCGACATCTATCACACTTACTCCACCTACGCGCGGGGCATTGATATCCTGAATGGCACCTATCACTTTCTCGATCTGGTTCCGAAAGGGCGCGACGAGGGCAACCGGGGACAATACTGGGTGCGTCATCACGATAAGTACAAATGAGAGCTCCGGCGTTTGATGCCGCGGCGATGCACCTTCCTGCAACTCCACGTGCGGGCCGCGTACGGGCGGGGCCGGCCTTCCTAGACGGTTCACGACCTAAGCCGTAATGGCGACAGCCGCGACGGCGGCGGTCTCCACGCGGAGCATCCTCGTGGCGCCATCATCAACGCGCTCGACCATGATAGTGAAGACGAGCCGTCCCGATTCTTTGGAGCCGGAAGGCACACCTCGGTTTTCCCACCAGAACGGGGACACCCAGACCGGGAGCCAGTCTCCTAGCTGGTCACGACATTCAGGCAGACTCCGGGGATGGCATAGCCGCCACTCCTTCGCGCTCTCACCCACCAGCTGCGCCAAGGTGGGCGTAGAGCCAGCTTCACGGCTTTGGACCGTGCGCTATCAAGGGAGCGTAGCGCCAGCCAGCTCCCGGCGCGCATCGACGCCGTTCGTGTACGAGGGCCGGCGTCGACGGCGCGGCGAAGTACCCACGGCGGGCTGGCGCCAGGCGCGACCGCGGTGTAGCGTTGACGCTCAGACTCTTCGCGCAGGAGAAGACCATGCCTAGGCTTCCTCGGGATCTGCGGACGGCGGCCCGGTTCGTCGCGCTCCTTACCTGGGCGGGCGCGATGGCGACGGCTTCGGCCCGGGCCCAGGCGCCGCCGCAATCGCCGGTGCCCTACCAGCGGGAGGGCGCCACCGTGAAGCTGTCCGAGCACGTGTATGTCATCCCGGACTTCAAGGTCGGCATGGTGCCCAACGTGGGCATCGTCGTGGGCACGAAAGGCGCGCTGGTGATCGATCCGGGCATGGGCTGGCGCAACGGCGAGGTCGTGCTGCGAGAGTTGCAGAAGGTGAGCCCGGTCGGGGAAATCTACATCGCCAACACGCATTTTCACCCCGAGCACTCCACCGGCGAGGTCGCGTTCCCGGCCAACGCCAAGGTCCTACGAGCGGCCGCGCAGCAGCAGGACGTCGACGAGATGGGCATGACCTGGGTTGCCACGTTCGCCGGGCGCTCCCCCGAGATCGCGGCGCTGCTCAAAGAGGTGACGTTCCGGAAACCCGCCGAGGTCTTCGAGCGCGAGATGATGCTCGACCTGGGTGGTGTCCGGGTCCGGATCATGCGCCTTGGCCCCGGACACACTCGGGGCGACACCGTGATGTTCGTGGAAGAGGACCGCGTGCTCTTCTCGGGGGACTTGACGATGAAGGGCTTGTTCCCGGCCTTCGCGTCACCGCAATCGCGGAGCGACACGTGGCTCGTGGGCCTGGACGAGATGGAGCGCTTGAAGCCCCGGATCGTCGTGGGGGCGCACTATGACATCGGCGATGCCTCCGACATCGACGCCTACCGCGGCTATCTCAAGGCGCTTCGAGCGCGAGCGGCCGAGCTGAAGAAGGACGGCAGGTCGGCGGACGAGGCGGGCAAGATCCTCGTCGACGAGTTCAAGGCGAAGTATCCCGGTTGGGCGCAGCCGGCGCGGGTGCAGGCTGGGGTGGCCGCGGTCTACCGAGAACTGCCGTAGCCCGCTCCCCTGCCTTGGCCCCGGTCAGAAGACGACGCGGAGGTCCCGGATGACCCCCATCGACACGAGCCGGATGTAGAGATCGGTCAGCCCCACGCTGAACAGCGACAGCCACGCGACAGTCGGGACTACGAGTCTCCCATCAGCTATGAGAAGAAGCACCGACCGGCTGCTTGACCCGAAAGCCCGTCACCGTCCACGGAACCGGGGCAACCCCAGAGCATGAATGTCCCACTCCCAGTCGAGGATCACGTGGATTTGACGAGCGAGCCCATGGGTGTCCTCCTGATCGTAGAACGCACCGCGCACGGTGAACTGGAGGCCTCGGAGGATGGTGGACGCCAGCCAGGGGGGCCGGTACTCGATCTTGAAATTGAACTCGCTCTGGTCGGGTACCGGCATTCGGGTCTGGGGATCGATGGCGGCCGTCCCCGACGCGAAGTTCAGGGTTCCGACGAGTCCCGCCATCCCCAGTGCCGAAAAGTCGTATACGGCTCCGATCAGCCACGCCTTCTCGTTCGCCCTGGCAAAGCCTTGGGCGGCTGGCGCGTCGATCAGCGACAGGAAGCCCGGGTAGGTGCCCCAGGGGTTCTGGATGGTGTTGCCCGAGCCGGTGATCGAGAACGCCCCGGTGAGCGTGAGCTGCCGGTAGATCAGCTGCACTCGCGCCCCGCCGACCTGGGTGACCCACTTCTTGTCTGCCGCGTTGGCCACCAGGGCCGCGCCCACCGCACGCTGGTCGGTGAACTCCGCGCCGAGCCGGATCGCCCAGTCGTCGTTCAAAGGGTACCGGTAGTTCGCCTTCGCATACACCGTGTTGAAGGTGTCGACACCGTACTGATTGCTGATGTCGATCTGGAGATCGGGCGACGGTCTCAGCTGGATCCCGATCAATCCGACCCCGCTGTCGCTCCCAATCGCACCGGCTTGCTCGGCCATGCTGATGAAGGTGTCCGAGTTCCGCGGCTTGATCTTCCAGAGGTAGCCGGCGAGGTACTGCACGCCGTCACCCCCTCCGCCGACCGTCACGCCCTCGAAGGTGTAGGGCGTCATCCGGATGTCCGACGGGTTGATGTACCCTTGGTCGACGAGCTGCCGGTAGCCCTTCAGGAGGGCGTAGCCCTCGTATCGGAGCACCCCCCACGCTTCACCCAGCACGTAGTAGCCCTCTTGCCCTGGCGCGAGGAGGACGGTCCCGTCCTTATCAGCTGGTGCATAGAAGGGCGCCGAGCCGTACAGGGTCGCGCCAATCGCCAGCATGTCCAGGAGCCACCCGGATCGGTAGCCGAGCCAGCCGCCGCCGGTCCACGCTTCGTTTTCGGTCCCTCTGGTTTGGGTTCCGTCAAAGTAGAACGTCCGGAGATGGAGGGTCAGCGTGGTGTCGCGCAGGAAGGCGGCTCCAAGCACGCTGTCCGAGCCAGGCTCAGGCTCACGCCCGTGCTCGTCGGTAACAACCACCGGGAGCAAGGGCGGTGACACTTCAGCCGTGAGACCGAGAGTGCTGAATCCGGCGACTAGGACGAATGCGACCATGGCTGCCGTCGCGTGCGACCATGACCTTCGCAAGGAGTAGTGCGTCGGGGCGGTTCGCGAGGTCACGCCGCTTACAGGTGGCACGGGCGAGCAGCTAGTGCGGGGCGAACCTTGCCAGGATCCCTCAGGCGCCTTCGACCGGTGTCG
The DNA here is from genome assembly GCA_963804185.1 of uncultured Candidatus Rokubacteria bacterium. Lineage (GTDB taxonomy): Bacteria > Methylomirabilota > Methylomirabilia > Rokubacteriales > DASRDR01 > DASRDR01. The sequence continues at coordinate 17,938 of CAWDPM010000014.1, read as the reverse complement.
CCCGCAGTAGGTTCACCCGGACGAAGTACGGCGGATGAGATCCTCGCGCGTTTGAACTCGCTTCTGTCATCGCAGCTGAGACTCAGGACACCGGAACCTATTTCAAACCCCTGGGCACAGGAGGAGAGTGTGCCAGAGTCGGCGCTGGCATGGCGAGACGTCCCCGATGCCCGTCGGCGACATGTTCGCCAGTTGCTTCACGCAGCCAAGCCCCGCCGAGAAGTCATATGCAGGAAAGCGAGACCAGATGCGCACAATGTTGTTGGCAATCGCTTTCGCTCTAGTCTGGGTGTCTCTCGGGGCGACCCGACACGAGGGACCCGATGGAGGCGGTACGTCAGTATGTCGATTATTTCAACAAAGGTGACGTGAAAGCTATGGCGGCGACGTGCGCGGTACCGGCGTCGATTCTTGACGGGCTCGCACCACCGTATGGCAGGGGCCGACGGCCTGCGCGGAGTGGTACCGAGACGTGTTGCCCGCCGGTGAACGAGAAGTGGCGACAGGATATTTCGTGAAGTTGGCCAAGCCGCGGCATGTCGACGTCACGGGTGGCCCCGCGTATGTCGTTGTTCCCGCGATCATGACGTTCAAAATCCACGGGAAGCAGGTGACGCAAACTGGCTCGACGTTTACGGTGGCGCTGCGAAAGCTCGAAGATGGCTGGCCTATAGCGGCGTGGGCAATGGTCGAAGGGCGGGCACTAGCGAAGCCCACACCACAGAGCGCCCACGGGCCTCTCGCATGCCTCCGCTGAGGTCTGGCCACAAACGTCTATGTGACTAACCAGTGCGGGCCAGCCATCGCGACAGGGGCATGAGGATCAGCAGGCTGACCATTGCGACGATGACCACCATCACGACCACGTTGGGGTCACTGAAGCTTTGGCTGCCCACCACGAGCGCCGCCGCAATGTTGCGCTGCGCCGTGCCCAAGCCCAACACGGGCCGAGTGTTCGCCCCCGGTCCGCCGAGTAACCATCCGAGGCCATAGCCCACAGCAATGAACAGCAGGCCGGCCAAGATGGCGCGCGTGCCGAACACCGACAGCACGCTGGCGAAGTTCACCACGACCTGCAGCGACACCACCAGCAGGAGACCGAGGCTAGAAAGCTGATCGAACACCGGCTTCGCGCGCGCGGCGGCGGCCGGGAATTGGGCGTTGACCGCCAGCGCGCCGGCCAACGGGAGCAGCATCAGCAGAAACAGCGAGCGGGCGATCTGCGCCGGGTTGACCGAGACGCCTGGCAACAACAACGGCAAGACGAGTGGGAGATAGCCCACCGTGATGACCATCAGCAACACCATCAAGCCCACCGCGAACGCCAGATTCCCCTTGGCGATCTGAGCCAGCTTCGGCAGGAACGGCGCACCAGCGGCCGCACCCAACAGTAGCAGTCCCACTCCCAGCGGTTCGTGGAGTCGCAGCATTGTGGCTAGCGCGACGGCCGCGAGTGGCATCAACACAAAATTCGCCACCAGCGACATTGCGACCAGCCGACCGTTCCGGAGCGGTGCGATGATCTGGGCGACCGTGAGACCCAGACCCATCGCCAGCATGCTCGACAGCACAAAGACGAGCATCGCGAGGGGGACGGCTCGTTGCAGGATGTCCATCAGCGGCTCGGTCGACCCTCGATCGTCAGTCGTGTGCCGACCACGTCCCTCACGGACCCGCGCGTGACCGGCCATCGCCCAGCGTGCCGTGAGGCGGCGAGACTCGTGGTTCCGCCTCGCCGGCTGCGGCGATGGCGTGCCCGGGGGCGGGTGTTCGAGCGCGTGCCTCGCGAGTTCCGGCCGGCGCGGGGGTCAGCGCCACTCCCAGCGCCCCGCCCCCAAAGTCCGACATCACTCAGGGCTCCCCCTGGTGCACTCCTCGGCCCGCCTCCAGATGGAGTTGCTCAGAGGCCCGGTACGCCGCGCGGCCGAGGATGCCGGCGTAGGTCGGGAACGACAGCGGTACCTGCGCCAAGGCGTCGACCCGCAACCCACCGGCGATGGCGATCGCCACTACCTGGACGATCTCGACCGCCCGGTCGCCGACGACGTGGCAGCCCAGGATCATGGCCGTCGCCCGGTCGACAATGAGTTTGCAGAACCCGACGGTCCGGCCGTCGATGATCGTACGGGTGGTCTCGTCGAACCGAACCACCGCGACCACCACGTCGTGGGTACTCCGGGCCTGTGCTTCCGTCAGGCCCACCTGGGCATATTCCGGGTCCGTGAAGCTGCCGATGGGACTGACATGGCTCCCCCGGGTCGCGCTCGCACCGCGCACCGCGTTGGTCGCCGCCACGAAGGCGTCCTGCATGGCTTCCGGGACGAGCATCAGACGGCCCGTGACGTCGCCCGCGGCGAACACGTGCGGCACCGAGGTACGCAGGTACGCGTCCACCCGCACGTAGCCCCGAGAATCGGTCTCGACGCCGGCGGTCTTGAGGTTCAGCCCGGCGATGTCGGCCATCCAGCCGATCGCCACGACGGCGAGTGCCGCGTCGGCGTGGTGCCTGACGCCCTCCTTCACGAAGTGCATGCGCACGCCACCCGGCGTCTTCTCGAACGACTCGATCGTCCCGAAGTCTTCGCACACCACCATGCCCGATTCGCGGAGGGCGGCCGCCACCGCCATCGAGACGTCTTCGTCCTCGGTCGACAGGATGCGCGGGCCGGCCTGGTAGAGCTGGACCCGTGAGCCGAACGCGCGGAAGATCGACGCGACTTGCACGCCGGTCGCGCCTCCGCCCACGACCAGCATCGACGGCGGGACGGCGGTCAGGCTCCAGGCGTCGCTGTGCGTGGCAGTCAAATCGGCGCCGGGGACCGAGAGCCGCCGGCTCGTGCCGCCCGGGCACAGAATGATCTTGTCGGCCTGGAGCCGCAGCCCTTTCGCAGCCTCGATGGTGTGCGGATCCACGAAACGCGCGGGCCCGGCTCGCTCGTGCAGGGTGACGCCCAGCCGGTCCACATGCTCGCGAAGAGTCGAATGGGCGCGCACGTCCTCGACCACCTCGCGCACGCGCCCAAGCAACCCGGAATAGTCGAGGATCGGCTCGCTCACCGCGATACCGTACCGACCAAGCTGGCGCGCGTCCCGCAGCAGCCGGGCGGCATGGGCGAGGGTCCGCACGGGCACGGGTCCGTCATTCGCCGCCATGCCGCCGAACTCATCGCGGGTGATGAGCGCGGTCGTGGCGCCCAGGTCTGCGGCGCGGAGGGCGGCGAGCACGCCCGCCGGCCCAGCGCCTACCACGAGGACGTCGAACACGGGGCTCCCGCCAGCTAAGGGTGCAGGTCGGCGAGCCAGCGCAGCGCGCGCAGTCCGGGCATGAAGGCGTACTCCCCGCCCCGCGTGACGACGAAGCGTGGGAGCCCCTGGAGCCGCTGGCGCACCGGCCGGCGCGGGATGGTAAAGCTGTCGCCCTCACTGTTCGGACCGACGACGGGATCCTTGGCGTCACCGGCGCCAAAGAAGACGCCATCATTGATCCACTGAGACTGAACGAACTCGAACTGCCGCCCGAGATGCGCGCCGACAAACGCGAACATCAACCCCCGATCGGCGCCGTCGTCCTCCAGCACTCCGTCCGGAAGGAGCGGCCCATACGCAGTGCCGCGGCGGATCATGCGGTGGATCCGAACCACCCCCGCGATGGACGCGTCGCGCGGGTTGGTCCGCCGGATGTGCGAGCCGCCGGGCGTCTTGAATCCTGCTGCATCGTCGGCTTCATACAGGAACGCGTTGTTCCGTCGCGGGTCAGCCCCCAGGGCCGGATCGTCGTGCGCCGGGCAAAGCGCCAGGGGGGCCCCACTGCGCCAGCGGCCCATCATCTTGGCCGCCAGCAGCTCTTCCAGCGCGGGACTGGTCGCATTCGCCTTCAGATACCGGCGGAACGTCGCCACGCGCTGGTGCAGCTTGCGGAAGGCGACATAGGTGCCGTTGCGGCCCAGGATCTCGGGCTCCGTCCGCTGGACGCCGCCCATCTCGTCGCGATAGCCCAGCACGAACTCGCCTGCTTTCAGGGGCGGTTCCTGCGGATTGGTTCCCGGAATGCCGCTCCCTTCGATGGCGGGATGGCTGATGCCGTCCCGGAATCCGAAGGGCTCCGTCTCGGTGGGCAGGGCGTGGCAGTCCTGACGCCAGATGGCGGTGATCCCCGGCGACAGCTCCCCGTATGCCTGGCGGGCGCGGTCGAGGGCCGTCTCGAGCTGCGCTCCATCCGGTGCGACCGCGACGAGCACCACGTGGACGTCCGGCGTCCCGAGCGGCCGTTCCCAGTGCTCGGGTCCGCTCTCGCCAGTGTCCCCCAGTTCTTTCGCGCGCGCGGCCATCCCCTGCCGGAACTCCCAGGCGAAGCTCTCGACCGACTCCGGCGGCACGCCGAGTATCCGGAGCCCCTGGTAGGTCAGGGCGACGCTTACCCAAGTGTCCGCCAAGGGGCTCGTCGGGTTCGCGGCCGACGTCACGACGGCGCTCGCCCGGCGCATCAACTCGCGCCCGACCTTTCCGTCGTCAATGCGGAATACGATATAGGTGGCGGCGTACGGCGAGGGCCGGGGGCGTAGGACTCCGCTCTGGATGTCATCCAGCTCGAGTTTGGTCTCCGTATCTGCAGTCATCGATCCTCTCTCGTCCGGCGTCATGGGGCGGTCACGAGGTTCTTCCAGAAGCGCTCCAGGCTCTCGTCCCGACCGAACAATGTGCTGAAGATGGTGGAGTCGGCCAGCAGCACGTCGCCCGCCCGGTCCCCCCTCGGCGGCATCCAGAGGAACATGTTGAATTCCCGGTGTCCCGCCTCCGTGAACGGATGCGGCCTGGTCATGTCGATCGGCTGTCGGGCCAGCACGTGGATGACCTTCGGGTCGTCGGTGGTCACCGCATAGTGGGGCAGGTGCATGTGGAAGTTGAAGGCCGTCACGCCGTGGAGCCAGCCCTTCGTATCCAGATCCCGCGCAATGGACAGGGGCGCGAGCGTCTTGGTCCCCGGGGCCCGCGCCGGACGGAGCCCGTAGCGATTCTCGACGGGGATGCCGAGGCCCTGCATCAGTGTGCGCGTGTACTGTCCGAAGCGTTGCTGGCGGGGCACCAACGCATCGCCGTGGTGGTGGTACTCCAGGTCCCGGACCTTGGGATCGTCGGACACGCCGACCTCGTGGTGCGGGCCCAGGACCAGACAGGTCCCTTCACGCCGCAGGAACTGCCGGACGGCCTCGATCTCTTCCGGCGCGGCCTCCTGCCCGGTGATCATGTGATCCAGCCCAAACACGAAGAGGGTGTCGGCGTCCGCCAGGACCCGGTCGTCGAGGGGTAGCTTGAAGCCGGCCTGGTCGATCCGCTGGAACACCGGGAGGCCATGCCCGGTCGTCTCACCGACGAACTGCTGGAACGGGGCCCAGGCCCAGAAGAACAGCTCCAGCGCGCCGGCGATTCCCTGCTGGAACTGCAACGGGTCCGACCACTCGGGCGCCTCGTAGGCGGGCCAGGCCACCCGTCGCACCTCGGTCATTGTAGAGAATCGGTTGTCCAGTTCCGAGGGATTCCGGCCGGCCTCGGCCGGGTAGCTCCACGCGACGTACATGCTCACCCGCCGCCGCCCCGCCGCGTACTTCCGCGGCACATGGGTCTGGTTGTAGGTCCGCGCCGTCTTCGTGTCGCTCATGTCGTCTCCTGATCTCAGGTCCGGTGTCACTGCCGGACGGTTGGCCCGGCAGAGTCCGCCCTGCGGCGAGCCGTCCTGACGCTTCGTGACGACCGTGCCTCCTACTGCAACTGATCGAGCATCTCGGACAAGGCGTGCTTGATCCTCAGGGCCTTCTTGATCTCGTCGGCGCTGACATAGGGATACTCGCCGTACTCCATGAAGCTCGGGCACTGATGGTCCCGGACGAACCTGATGAACGCCGTCCGGGTTCGTTTTCCAATCCATCGGAAACCCCTCGAGGTTCTCGAAGACCGTGTTGACACCGGCCTCGCCGAACAGCACGATCGCATCCTCCGTGTACTTGTCGAAGTCGGTGTCGAAGATGCCCTGATACATGAAACGGGTATCGTTGTCGAAGAGCATCCAGCGGAGGTAGTGGAGCTTGAGGGGCGCCAGCAGGTGAGGGTTCGCCTCTAACGCCTTCACGATGCCGGGTCCGTAGTCGCGGATCGCTTCCGCCCGTCCCGGCTTGACACGCGCGATGATCGTGAACCCGTAGCACGCCGGGGTCTTCGGGAAGATCGGTCCGTATTTTCCCTTCTCGAGCTGGTCGGTGTCCTTCGGGATCACGACGGCCTGCGGCTTGATTTCCATGCCTTGGCTTCCTTTCTGAACGCAGTGAAAACGCCCCTTCTTGCCCCACCACAGCGCCTGGCATCCGCCCATCGCCCAGGCGTCGCGTCATCAGGGTGGGCGGAGTGTAGCGCGCGGCGGAGGGGCCCGGCAAGGGCGCGACGCGAGGTCGCTCAGATGAGGCCCGAAACCCGCCCCGCTGGGTCCGGGTTGGGCCCGCGCACAGACAGGGACGGCGCGCCGGGTGGTGTGCCTTCTACTTACTCCGTCCACCTTGTCAACGTTGACTTTGGGCCGGCCTGATCGATGATGGCCGGCATGATCACCCTCATCCTCATCGGCCTCCTCCGCGAGATCAGGACCCACCGCGCCTTGGTCCTCGAAAACCTCGCGCTGCGGCACCAACTGGCCGTCCTTCAGCGTTCCGCGTCGCGCCTACGCCTGCGGCGGTCCGACCGGCTGTCAACTGCGCCGATCCGATGGTGCCCGAGGACGAGGTGAACCCGAACCCGCACTATCTCGGCAACCGGCTCCGGAAGAAGGGCGTGGTCGAGAAGTGCACGTTCTGCATCCAGCGGCCGAGGTCTGCATCCGCTGCTATCTCGAGGGAGGTTTCGGATGACGGCGCGGGCTGACGCGTTCGTGTTCTTCGGTGCCACCGGCGATCTCGCGCGGAAGATGATCTTCCCCGCGCTCCATCGGCTGGTGGCGGCGGGGCGGCTCGACATCCCGGTGATCGGGGTGGCCTTCTCCGGCTGGGACGTCGATCGACTCCGGCACCGGGTCCGAGAGAGCGTCGCGGAGGCGGGCGGCGACCACCGCTCGGCGCTCGATGGCCTACTGTCACTCGTGCGCTACGTCGACGGCGACTACAACGATCCCGCCACGTTCGAGGCGCTCCAGACCGAGCTCGGTGGCGCGCGGCACCCGGTACACTATCTGGCCATCCCGCCCAAGCTGTTCGCCACCGTCGTCAGGAGACTGGGAGAGAGCGGGTGTGCACGCGGCGGGCGGGTGGTCGTGGAGAAGCCCTTCGGCCACGATCTTGCGAGCGCCCAGGAGCTAAACGGGACCCTGAGGACGGTCTTCGACGAGGACGCGATCTATCGGATTGACCACTTCCTCGGTGAGGAGACCGTCCTCAACGTGCTCTACGTGCGCATGGCCAACAGCATGGTGGAGACGCTGCTCGACCGCCGGCACGTCACCCGGGTCCAGATCACGATGGCTGAAGACTTCGGGGTCGAGGACCGTGGCAGCTTCTACGACGGGGTCGGCTGTCTTCTCGATGTCGTGGAGAACCACGTGTTCCAGATCGTGGCACTGCTGACGATGGACCCGCCCGCGACCCACGCCCAAGACCCCTTTCGCCAGACCCAGGCCCGCCTGCTCGAGTCGATCCGCCCACTCGACCCCGCCGACCTGGTCCGTGGCCAGTACGAGGGCTATCGCGCGGTCCCGGGCGTCCGACCGGATTCGGATGTCGAGACGTTCGTGGCCCTGCGGCTCTTTATCGACTCGGCCCGGTGGGCCGGCGTGCCAATTCTGATCCGAGCCGGCAAGCGGCTGCCCGTCACCGCGACGGAGGCCGTGGTGGAGTTCGCCGAGCCCCCGGTGAACGTGTTTCCCCACTTGCCCGTACCCGCCGGGCCAGTCCACCTCCGCTTTCGTTTCCACCCGGACGCCGCGGTGGCGCTGTCGGTGCGAGTGCTGGCCAGCGGCCAGACACCACCGACTCAGGCCAGCGAGCTCGTGCTCACCCGCCGTCAGCCACTCCGGACGCCCTATGAGCGGCTACTCGGTGCCGCGATCGAAGGCGGCTCCGCCCTCTTCGTCCGACAGGACAGCGTGGAAGCGTGCTGGCGGATCGTCGGGCGAGTACTCGAAGCGCACGGTCCGGCGCGACCGTACCGGCCCGGCACGTGGGGGCCTTCGCAGGCGGCCGCCGTCGCAGAACCGGGGCGATGGTTCGACCCGCGGCCGGACTAGCGTCCCGTCGACCCGAAGGGGGGCCGGTCACCACGCTAGAACGGCCCGGGCCGTCCCAGCAGTCCCCGGAGGAGGTCGGCCTGGCCGATGTGTTCGTAGTTGTGGGTGAGCGGGAGGTACACGAGACAGTAGCCTCGGGTCATCCCGGCCCACAACTCCTGGATACGTGAGACCAGCGGGCCGGCAAGCATCCCCTCGTCGACGATGGCCCGCCCGAGTTCTTTCGGGCTGATCACGGTGTCCAGGGCGCCTGGCGGCAGCACGCTCACGACCGCAGCGGTCCGCTCCCCCACGGCTGCCCAGTAGGCCTGAAGCGCGCCCAGGTCGATCGTCTCGCAGAGCTGGTCGACCTCGGCCATCGTCATGCCCTCACCCATGTCGCGTCGCGCGACCTTGAGCCGCCTGGCCCAGGTGTCGTCGAGAACCTGCGGTTCAGCCGCAACCAGCAGGTTCACGGCGGCGTCCTCCGAGCGAGCCATGTGCCAGAGGAGCCACGCCAGGGGATTGGCGGCGGGATGGACGTGTCCGCGGACCTGCTCGTCGGTCAGCCCTTCCGTCAGTCCATCGACCCGCGTGTGCATGCGGACGTGGCGCGCGAGGAACATCTGGGTCGCCTCCATGACTTGGCCTCCTGGGGCAACGGTCTGACCCACCTGCCACCCCCACTAAGAAGTATCGGTTGCCTCATCAGCCCTGGACACCAGAGAACTCAGCCCACCTGCCCGACTGCCGCCTCAGCCTTGTCCAGCCAGAAGGGCATGTCCATCTCGCGGTACATGGTCATGGCGGTGGTGAGATGCTCGCAGGCACTCGCTCGATCGCCTGTCTGGCGGTAGAGCGTGCTGAGGCCGAGGTGGCAATGGGCCATCTCCGGACGCATCGACAGCTCCGTCGCGAGGTCGATGAGCCGGCCCCAGTCCGAGAGCGCCGCCTCACTCGGAGGCGCTTTCCCCTGGAGGGCGAGTGCCTCGGCGCGCAGCCGGCCGAGGGGCACGTGGTAAGCGCGCGCGCCGTCCATCGTCGCGAGCGCGAGTCCTCGCGCGGCTGCCGCCTCCGCTTCTTGGAGGAGGCCCGCTGCCAGATACGCGCCTGCCAGCATGACCCCGTACCGGGTCGTAATCTTCACCTGCGGCCCGAATGGGTCACCCATGAGCTCCAGCGTACGCCTCAGTGCCCTCATGCCGTCATCGCGCTGATTCAGCAAGAGGTAGGAGAATGCGAGCCCCAGTGAGTTAGGACCTCTGACCTGGTTGGCAAGCCCGTGCTCGAACGCGCGCGCGGCGGCTTCGATCTGGCCCCGCATCAGGAGGACGTAGCCCGAGTGCACCCCGGCCAACCCCTGGCTCATCGGGTGGCGCAGTTCGCTCGCGATCCGCTGCGCCTCGCCCGCCGCGGCGAGGGCGAGGCCGAACTCGCCGAGCGCCGCGTGCGCCTCGGCCTCCCAGGCGCGGATGTTCGCCCGGATCGGGAGCACCAGCCCGGCCGCTTCCCCGTCAACCGGTACCGTCGTGAACAAGGTCGCGCCGGCCTCGAACGCCTGGATGGCGTCATGGAAGCGACCGCGGGCGAGGGAGGCGGCGCCCGCGAGGAGCTGCGCATAGCTCCGCGTCCGGAGGTCATCGGGAGCCGCCAGCGCGAACGCCTCCCGCGCCCGCTCGACTGCCTCCTCCAGATGGCCGGGTCCCGACCACAGCATCCAGAGACCCTGGGCCTCTTTTACGCGGACCTGGGCGAGCCGCTCGCGGTCATTCAGTGCCCGCGCCAGCGCGTCGGCTTTTACCAACAGCTCTTTGTACCCCTCAAGCTGACCAGATTCGTGGCGCGCGGTCAGGAGCTCGAGATAGGCATCCAGTTTCAGCGTCAGGTCCGCATCGTCGCCCTGTTGGTCCAGGGCGCGGATCGCAGTCTCGTAGAAGCCGACGCCGCTCGCGTATCGCGCTTCCGCGATGGCCCGCCGCCCGGCGAGATGGAGGTACTGCGCGGCGCGGGCCCACTCCTCGCCCTTCAACGCATGGTGGGCGAGGCGCTCCGCGTACAGCGAGAGGCGGCCGTGGCCCGCGTGTTCCATGGCGGCCAGGACTCGAGCGTGCAGGGCGCGTCGTCGGTCGTGCAGCAGGCTTCCGTAGGCCACCTCGTGGGTCAGCGCGTGCTTGAACGTGTACACCGGCTCGGGGAAGAGGCTCGTCTCGTACAGGAACTCGGCGGCCTGAAGGTGCGCCAGTCCGCGCCGAAGGTCCTCCTCGCGCATCTCGGCGACCGCCTGAAGCACGGCCTCGGGCACGTCCTTCCCGATGACCGCAGCGGTCTGGAGGAGCTGCTTCTCTTCTGGCGGCAGTCGGTCGATCCGCGCGGCCAGCACGGCCTGCACCGTCGCCGGCACCTGGATGGCGGTTGTGGGTCCGCCCAATCGGTAGGCGCCTCGCCCGCCGATGAGGGCGCCCGTCTCGACCAGGGTGCGGACGCTCTCCTCCAGGAAGAACGGATTCCCCTCGGTGCGCTCAATCAGGAGTCCAGTCAGCGGCTGAAGGCTCGGATCGTCCCCGAGCAGCGCCCGGAGGAGCTCCGCGGCACTCTCCGGTGGCAGGGGGTCCAGGCGAAGTTGTGTGTAGTAGGTCTTGCGTCCCCAGCGGTGCTCGTACTCCGGGCGGTAGTTCACGAGGAGCATCAGCCGCGCCGCCGGGAGGCTCTCGACCACGCCGTCGAGGAGCGCTTGCGTCTCGTCGTCAATCCAATGGAGGTCCTCGAAGACGACGAGGACCGGCTGATCCTGCGCCTCCCGCAGGAGAAGCCGTTTGAGCGCGTCTCGTGTGCGCTGCCGGCGCTGGGGCGGGTCGAGCATCCGCCAGGGCGCGTCCTCGACCTGCACCTCCAGGAGGGAGAGGAAGGCCGGCAGCGTCGGCTCCAGCCCTCGGTCCAGCGTCAGGACCTTTCCCGTCACCTTCTCCCGCATCTTCCGCGGGTCGTCTCGGTCCTCGACCTGGAAATAGCCCTTGAGGAGGTCGATCACCGGCAGGTAGGGGGTCGCCTTCCCGTAGGAGCTGGAGCCCGCCTCCACGGTGAGCCACCCGTGGGTCCGGTGGGAGTGCGTCACCTCCCAGACCAGCCGCGACTTCCCGACGCCCGGCTCCCCGACGAGGGCGACCACCTGACCGGACCCCGCCGCCGCCCGACCGATGGCCTGGCGCACCTGTTCCAGCTCCGCCTCCCGGCCGATGAACCGGGTGAGGCCGCGGGCCGCCGCCGCGTGCAGCCTCGAGCGAAGTGGCCCAGCTCCCGTCATCTCATAGAGGTCGACCGGCACGCTCAGGCCCTTGACGGGCACCGGGCCGAGCGGCGTGACCGCGATGAACCCTTCCGCGAGACGGAGCACGTCGGCGGTCAGCAGAGTCGTGTCGGGCTTGGCGAGCTGCTCCATGCGCGCGGCCAGGTGCGTGGTCTGCCCGACCGCCGTGTAGTCCATCCGCAGATCGCTGCCGATGGCGCGCACGACCACCTCACCCGAGTTCAGCCCGATGCGGATCTGGATCACGACACCGTCACGCCGCCGGACCTCTTCGGCATCGCGACGAATCGCCGCCTGCATGTCGAGCGCGGCGTAGCACGCCCGCACGGCGTGGTCCTCGTGGGCCACCGGCGCCCCGAAGAGGGCCATGATGCCGTCGCCCATCACCTGGTTCACCGTCCCCTCGTACCGGTGGACGGCCTCCATCATGCGCTCGAGCACCGGGTCCAGGAGCTTCCGGGCTTCCTCGGGGTCCCGGTCAGCCAAGAGCTCCATCGAGCCCTTGAGGTCGGCCAACAGGACCGTCACCTGCTTGCGCTCGCCCTCGAGGGCGCTCTTCGAGGTGAGGATCTTCTCAGCGAGGTGCCTGGGGGTGTACGTCTCGGGTGAAATGTACCGGGTGTGTGTCGAGACCGGCCCCGTAACCGCGTGAGCGCATTCCGAGCAGAACTTGGCCTCCGGAGAGACCTGCGTGCCGCAGTTCGGGCACGTCCGCGCGAGCGGAGCGGCGCATTCCTCGCAGAACTTCGCCTGGGAGCGATTGTCATGCTGGCACCGGGGACACTGCATACCGGGCCCCTCTCCCTTGGCGGAGCGCGGCCAGGGTAGCACGGCCGTGCCAGAGGCCGCCTGTCCCACTGGTCTGCACGACCGTCCGCCCACCAGTCGCCTGGCGCCGGCGAGTGCGGACAATATCGTGAGACTACACATCTGGTCATCTGGGGTAGGCTCACTGTTGCCGGCCCCTGCCGCGCCTACAGCGGGCCGGTGCGGCGCTCCCGCGAGTCCTTGTGCTTGGACCGGACCCGGCGGGCGCCGCCCTCGCGCTCGCGGAGCACCGGGACGGGCTGCGTGAGATCTCGGCGCAAGGCGATGGCGCTCGCCGCCAGGCTGAGATGTCCGTCGACGATCAGCATCTCAGGACCCGCCGCTATCCACGCGGGGTCCGCCCTACGTGGTAGTCCGGCGGCGCCAGGCTCCGGATGGCGGCGATCACCTGCTCCAGCGGCAGCAGGTCCGCGTACCGGTTGCGCAGGTCGAAGAGGTTGTGGTTGTGCGCCTCGATGCTCCGCTCCGCCACGCACTCCTCGGGGATCACGATGCGGTAGCCGAGGTCGGCGCCGGTCGCCACGGTGGCCCGGATGCAGCCGCTCGTCGAGCACCCGGTGACGATCACGGTGTCCGCGCCCATGTTCCGCAGGATGTAGTCGAGCGGCGTCATGAAGAAGCTGTCCGCCGTCTTCTTGACGATCCGGATGTCGTCGGGCTCCGGCTTGATCCGGCTGTCCGGCTCGACCCAGCGGGTGCCCTCGATCTGGTACTCGAACGCCACCGGGTTCTTCAGGCCGACCAGCCCGCAGTCGCGCCCGTCGGCCCGGTACATCGTGTTCACGTAGACGATCGCGACGCCCTTCTCGCGGGCCGCCGCCAAGAGCCGGTTCGTCGCCTCGATCGCGGGCACCAGGTTCTGGCTGGCGATCGGCGAGGCCGGGTCGGTGTGGGAGTACTGGAAGTCGACGATGACGATCACCGGTCGCACGCCGAACCCGTAGACGCCCGCGAACCCAGCCTTCTCGTAGATCCGGTCCCGCTCCGTTCCCATGGCACTCCTCCCTCTCTCTCCGCGCCCGGAGGGCACCCCGGGCTCGGGCCGGCGCCTCTCGGCGCGACGTTGGCGGTTGCGCGTGTATCGGTCAGGTGTTCCGCGTTCTCGGATCGATGAGGTCCCGGAGCCCGTCCCCCACCATGTTGAAGGACACGACCGCGTACATGATGGCGAGCGTCGGGCAGAGGATGACCCAGGGCGCGTCCAGCATGTTCACCAGCCCCTGCCCGATCATGCTCCCCCAGCTCTCGCGCGGCGGCTGGACGCCGAGCCCCAGAAAGCTCAGCCCCGCTTCCGCGCGGATCGCCGTGGCGATCCAGACCGTCGCCGTCACCAGGACCGTGCCCGAGATTCCCGGAAAGATGTAGCGCGCCATCAGGCGGTAGCGCCCTGCGCCCAGCGCCCGCCCCGCGTCCACGTAGGCCTGCTCGCGCAGCGTGAGCGTGGACGCCCGGGCGAGCCGCGCGAAGCGCGGGACGAACGCGATCCCAATCGCGAGGGCGGTGTTGGCGTATCCGGCGCCGAGCGCGACCAGGACCAGGATGCCGACGACGTCCGGCGGGAAGGCGAGGAACACGTTGATGAACTCGCTGACGCCCTTGTCGAGGACGCCGCCGACGTATCCGGCGAGCACGCCGATGACGGTCCCGCCCACGACCCCGATGCTGATGCCCAGGAGGGCGATCGTGAGGGAGTTCCGCGAGGCCTGGACCAGCCGGGCCAGGACGTCCCGGCCGAACGCGTCCGTGCCCAGCCAGTTCGATCGGCTGGGGGGATCGAGGCGGTGGAGGATGTCCTGCTCGTAGGCGTCGCGGAGCGGCAGAACCGGGCCCACCAGGCTCACGAGGATGAGGACCGTGCTCAGGACGATGCCGGCGCGGACGAGCGGGTTCCGGAGGAGTCCCCGGGCGGCGTCGGGCACGACAGCGCGCCACGCGCTCACGCGTCGCCCGCCGCCAGTCGGATCCGGGGATCGATGACGCCGTACGCGAGGTCGAGCGCCAGGTTTATCACCGCCGAGAACGCCACGTAGATCATGAAGATCGACTGCAGCATCGTGTAGTCGCGCTGGGCGATCGCCCCCTGGACGAGTCGCCCGAAGCCGGGCCGCGAGAAGACGATCTCGATCGCAATGGAGTCGCCGACGACAACGACGATGTAGATCCCGATCAGGGTCAGGATCGGGATGAACGCGTTGCGCAGCGCGTGCTTGTACATGATGACCTGGTGCGCCAGGCCCTTGGCGCGCGCCGTCCGGACGTAGTCTTCGTTGAGGACCTCCAGCATCGTCGATCGCGCCAGGCGGGTCACGTACGCCGCCATGGCCAGGCCGCCGGCCAGGCACGGCATGAGTGCCCGCGAGAGCAGGCTCCGGAGGTCCCCCAGGTCCCCCCCGCCCACCATGGGCAACCAGCGCAGCCAGACCGAGAAGACAAGGATAAAGAGAATCCCGATGACGAATCCGGGCATCGATACTCCACACAGGGAGAGCAGCCGCGTGAGGTAGTCGATCCAGGTGTTGCGATGCACCGCTGACAGGACCCCCAGCGGGATCCCGATCACCGTGCCCAGGAAGATGCCGCCGAACACGATGATCGCGGTGAACGGCATCACCTGCCGCAAGAGCTCCAGGATCGAGCCGCCGAGGACCAGGGAATTCCCGAGATCGCCCTGGAGGAGTCGGCCCATGTACCGCGCGTACTGCGTCCACAGGGGATCCTTTAGCCCGAGTTGCGCGCGGAGCGCCTCCGCGGCCTGCTGCGAGATCATCTGACCCAGGAGCGCTTCGGCCGGATCGCCGGGGAGGACGCGGGCCGCGAAGAAGATGACGGTGACGGAGAGGAGGAGCGTGGGGACGATGCGCAGGATGCGACCGACCGCGTACGCGAGCATGCACGGACCCCCGGGTCGGGTCAGCGAGGCGCGGCGGGCGCCCCGGGGATCTCCGGGGCCCGGCCGCTCGAGCTGTCGCCGCCGCTAGCGCTGGATCAGGCGGGTGTCTTTGGTGAAGCGCGTCTCCAGCACGAGGCTGCTGTGGAGCTCGTACCCGAGGTCGAGCTCGGGGCGTCGCACGCCCGGCTGGTTGACCACCACGATCGGCGCCACCGTCATGTCCTCCAGCACTTTCTTCTGGATCTGCATGTAGACCTGCCGGCGCTTGTCGAGGTCACCGCTCCGCTCGGCCTCGGCGAGCCAGCCGTCCACCTGGGGGTTCTCGTAGCGGGAGTAGTTGCGGGCGCTGGTCGGCTTCCCGAGCGCCAGCGAGGAGTGATAGAAGCGCTTCAGCATGATGAACCCGTCCGGGTAGCTCAGATCCCCGATCAGGAACAGCGGCTTCGTCGCGTCCTTCATCCCCTGCGAGTGGTAGGTCGTGTGGTCGACGAGCTCCAGCTGCACCGTGATGCCCACCTGCTTGAGATGCTGCTGGATGATCGTCATCAGCTCGCGGTAGTCAGCCCGCTCGCTGATCTTCATGGTGACCTCGAAGCCGTTCGGGAGCCCGGCCTCCTTCAGGAGCGCCTTGGCCTTGTCGGGGTCGTAGTCGTACCGGAGCTCCGCCGCCAGGTCGCCCCGCTTCGCCGCGCCGACGTAGGTCGGCGGGATGGGCGAGAAGAGCGGCTCGGCCAGGTCCTTGCCCATGAACGCCATCAGGTCCTCCTTCTTGATGGCGTGCGCGACAGCCCGGCGGACCCGGATGTCGTCGAAGGGCTTGAAGGTCATGTTCATGTGGAGCAGCCACACCGTCTGGGGCCCGAAGGGCGTGACCGTCATCCCCTGGCGCTTCAGCCGATCCAGCAGCTTCGCGTCGATCGGGCACCGCATGCTGTGGATCTCGCCGTTCACGAGGGCCAGCTCGCGGGCCGGCGTGCTCGGCATGTACCGGTAGACGATCTGCTCCAGGATGGGCTTGCCGCCCCAGTAGTCGTCGTTGCGACCCAGCACCACCCGGTCCTTCGTCCGGTACTCCACGAACTTGAACGGGCCCGTCCCCACGGGGTGGAGCCGCATGGCGTCCTTCCCCTTCTGCTCGAACGCCCGCTTGCTCAGCATGAACGACCCGGAATCGTTGTCGGTTGCGACCCGGCCCAGGAAGAACGGATCCGGCGACTTCAGGGTCACCGTGACCGTCTGCGGATCGACGACCTTGACGGCGTCGATGTTCGAGTACTGCGCGGCCCAGGCGGACTCCTTCGCGTCCCGGTAGCGGTTCAGGCTGAACTCGACGTCGGCTGCCGTGAAGGGGCCGAAGCCGTCGTGGAACGTCACCCCCCGCCGCAGGTGGAAGGTGTAGGTGCGGCCGTCGGCCGAGATGTCCCAGCGCTCGGCCAGGGCGGGCTGGAAGTTCGTGGAGATCTCCCCGGCGGGGTACGTCACAAGCCCTTCCATCACCGCGGCCATGATGGGCATGTCCTGCGACGTCCCGCTGAAGCCGGGATCGAAGCTGTTGATGTCTCCCGCCGCGATTCCGTGGATGGCCACCTGCTTGGCCGCCAGCTTCGGCGCCGCCTGCTGGGCGTCGCCCGTCTGCACGAGGAGCAGGATTCCCATCAACACCAGTGCCAGCCGGAGCCCGATGCTCGTTCGCATGAAGTCGTCTCCTCTTCTCGTGTCGGGCAGTGGCGGCGCCCCGCCCCTCGGCGCCCTCATCGGATTGCTAGTAGGTCGGCGGGGCAATCGCCCAGATCGTCACGGCCGTGCGCCGGCCCGCGTTGACGACGTAGTGCGGGGCCGTCGCGTGAAAGAAGATGCTGTCGCCTGGTCCGAGGACGTAGGTCGAGTTCTCGACGAACACCTCGACCCGCCCACGGATGACGATGCCGTACTCCTCGCCCTCGTGCGCGTAGGGCGAAGGCTTCTCGCCCTTCGCGGGATCGAGCTCCACGCGCAGGAACTCGACCGCTTGCCCACCAGATCGGGGCTCAGGAGCTCGTAGCGAAGCTGGTTGCGCGGGATGTGGAAGACCTCCCGCTGATCGTGGCGCACGACCCGGTCGTCGACGGCCACGCGGGTCTCGAAGAGGCTCGCCAGCGTCACCTTCAGGGCCTGCACGAGCCGGCGCAGCGTCTCCAGCGACGGGTCGATCCGGCCGCTCTCGATCTGACTCAGCGCGCTCTTGCTGAGGCCGACCGAGCGGGCCAGGTCCTCCAGGGTCAGGCGCTGGGCCGTGCGCAGCGCCCGGAGCTTTCCCCTGAGGTCGTCCGTGGACCGGGCGGGGCGATGGAAGGACGCGGAGCGCGGCCGGCCGCCGAGCGGTCTCACGGTTCACCTACACTGAACTCGGTTCAGTGAGGTCGTCAAGGGGACCCCGGGTCGCCCGGCCGAGCGGAGCGCGAGGCGCGCGGATTTTGGTCGGCCTCACTTCGGGCCACGCACGCGGGTGTCGGGGCCCCGTCGACCCGCGGCGCGCAGTCGAGGGAGCGGATCAGATCCTCCTCGCGCCCCATCAGCTTTCTCAGCTGGTGGTGGAGCGTCCGGGCCCGGTCGAGGTCCCAGTCGAACGAGGCGATCCTGCCGCGCGCTAGAGTCCGGCCACCTTGGGAATGCGCCCGCTGGGCTGACGGCGGGATCG
>CAWDPM010000013.1:0-218034 GCA_963804185.1 uncultured Candidatus Rokubacteria bacterium | reverse complement strand
GTGGTGCAGATAGTTCCCCTCGGGGCCGAAGTGGTTGTAGACGACGTCGAGAAACACGGCAAGCCCGCGTTCGTGACAGGCCTCCACGAGTGCCTTGAGAGCCTCGGGCCTGCCGTAGCTCGAGTCCGGAGCGAAAGGCAGGACGCCATCGTACCCCCAACCCCAGCGTCCGGGAAAGTCGGCGACCGGCATCAGCTCGATCGCCGTCACCCCCAGCGACTCCAGGTGATTGAGTCTCTCGGCGATGCCGGAGAAGGTCCCGGCGGGCGTGAAGGTCCCCACGTGAAGCTCATAGAAGACGAGGCGCTCCGCCGGGATGCCTGTCCATCGGGCGTCGTGCCACACGTGCGATCGAGGATCGATCACTTCGCTCGGCCCATGCACTTATTGGGTTGAAATCGGGATGCCGGGTCCGGCACGAGCACGTCGTGGTCGATCCTGAACCGATAGCGTGTACCCATTGGCGCCTGACCCGTGATGATCTCCGCCCATCCCTCGGCGTTTATCGTCATCGGATACCCTCGAGCGAGATCGTCAAGCCACAGTTCGACGGTTCGGGCGGCCGGGGCCCACAGGCGGAACCGTGTGCTTCCATCGTCCTGTAAGTGGGGCCGAAGGGCATCCGGTACTCACGCCATGTCGGGTCAGTCGGGTCGGCCATAGCCTCGCCAAGGCTTGTGGGCCCGGTCGCTCTATGCGCCGGGCCTCTGTTCCGAATGGTAGCCTGATGTGGGGGCCGAGTGGAACTCATGGGGCAGGGCACCGAACCCTAGACCCACAAACGCGGCTGTCGAGTCGTTGGGATCACGATCCGGACGCACCCGTGAGGGAGATCTTCGTCTGAGGCGGGCGCGCCCGTGGCACGGCCCGGCGGACGGGAAGCATCACTCGTCGATACGCAACCGGCGCGCGCACGTCCTCTTCGTCCCAGTTCGAGGCGTGGTCCCAGATCATGCCCTGCCAGTGGAGGCTTCGACCGCCAGCCATTGCGGCGCGGGTCGATCCTCGACTATCATCAGCCCGCGGTCGGCACGGCGTCAAGCGGCTGCCCGCGGCCCGAGTGCGACCCAGGCCACGGATCATGCCTGCAACACGGAGAGGGAGGCCCACCATGGCGGGACTCTTGTCGCGGCGCGGATTCCTTGCGGGGCTCGGCGGTGGCTCGGCTCTCGCGGCCCTCGGCGCGGGCGGCCTCGCGGCGCCGGCGAGCGCTCAGGCGTTCAACTGGAAGAAGCACGCGGGCACCAAGCTGCGCGTCGTCACCCTCAAGTTCCCGCTGTCCGAGATCCAGCAGACGCGCCTCGCGGACTTCGAGCAGCTGACCGGCATCAAGGTCCAGTGGGAGATGCTGCCTGAGGACCTGTGGCGGCAGAAGGTCAAGGTCGAGCACCTCGGCGGCGCCACCGACTTGGACGTCTTCCTGAGCTACTACGCGCAGGAGGGCAAGCAGTTTCTCACCTCGGGCTGGTACACGGACATGCGGGCCATGATCCGGAACCCCGAGCTGACCAGCCCGGACTTCGCGTGGGACGACTTCATCCCCACCGTGCGGGATGGGGCGACGATCGAGGGGCAGATCCCGATCATCCCCGACCGCGCCGCGGCGCTCCCGATCCTCTACTACCGTCGCGACCTCTTCCAGCAGTTCAAGCTCGAGCGCCCGAAGACCTGGCAGGACGTGCGCAACGCCGCCAAGACCATCTACGAGGGCACCAACAAGCAGGTGTTCGGGATCGTCCTCCGCGGCAAGGGGGCGGCCGCCACCTCGATGTTCGCCCCCGTCCTCTACGATTTCGGAGGACAGTGGTTCGACCGCGCGAGCGGTGACGTGACGTTCAACACGCCGGAGGCGCTGGCCGCCTTCGAGTGGTGGGGCTCCATCCTGCGCGAGTACGGGCCGCCAGGCTCCGTGAACAACCACTGGGCGGAGGTCACGAGCATCTTCAGCCAGGGGCGCGCGGCCATGCTGTTCGACGACATCACCTTCATCACGATCTTCGCCGACCCGTCGAAGTCGACGGTCGCCGGCAAAGTCGGCTACGCCCTGGCGCCCACGGGTCCCCGGTCCGCCGCCTGGCGGAGCCTGCCTCCCTACCAGCCGAACGTCAACGGTCTGGCCATCTCCGCGCTCGGCAAACAGAAGGAGGCCTCCTGGGCGCTCGTGCAGTACCTGAGCGACAAAACGACGTCGAAGCAATACATGCTGAAGGGTGGCCTGGCGCCGCGTCAGTCGGCGTGGGTCGATCCGGAGGTGGTGAAGGCGCTCGATCCCGAATTCCTGGAGACCGGCCGCGCCTCCGCGCAGATCAACTACCCCGGCGTGGCTCCGCTCTCCATCACCAACGTCTCGAAGGCCCGAGACTTCATCGGCCAGGTGATCGTCACGGCCATCCAGGGCGGCAACGTCAAGACGGCCCTCGGCACGGCGTTCACCCAGTGCGTCGACCTCCTCAAGGAGGAGCGCGCGAAGAAGTCGTGAGGCTCCGCTCGCCCTTCCCGTCCCCGGGGATCGGCTCCACCGCTCGCCGCTAGGAGTCGGGCGTGCTAGCCGGATCGTCGGCCGAGAGCGGAGCGCCGGTCCTACCGCAGGACGGTCGCTCAGGTATCCGCGGGCACCAGTCAGTCGGCGCCTGTCTGATCGGCATCGTCGACCGGAACCTGCACATCCTCTTTCCGCTGCCCGCCCTCTGCCTGGTCGTCGGGCTCATGGTCTACCCGCTCGTCTATACCCTCCTCCTCAGCACGCGAAGCTACGACCTCGGTCTCAAGAGCTATCGCTTCATCGGGCTGACTCATTACCTGGCGACGCTCACCAACCAGCGCTTCTGGGACGCCTTCGGGCGGACATTCTACTTCACGGCGTTGTCGGTGGCCGGGTCGATCGTGCTCGGGATGGTCATGGCCCTCATCCTGAACCGCGACTTCCGGGGGGCCCGCTGGGCCCGCACGGCGTTCCTCCTGCCCATGGTGGCGACGCCCGTCGCCACGTCGCTCGTGTGGATGATGATGTTCAATCCCACGCTGGGCGTGCTCAACTACCTCCTGCAGCTCGGCGGGCTCCCTCCGAGCCTCTGGGTCGCCGATCCGCGGCTCGCGATTCCCAGCATCGTGCTGGTCGACGTCTGGCACTTCGCGCCCTTCGCCATGCTCATCCTGCTCGCCGGGCTCCGGTCACTCCCACCCGAGCCGTTCGAGTCGGCGATGATCGACGGAGCGTCCCGCTGGCAGATCTTCTGGCGCATCACCGTGCCCTTGCTCCAGCCCGTGCTGGTGGTCGTGCTGATGTTCCGGACGATCGACGCGCTCAAGGTCTTCGACCTCATCTGGGTGATCACGGCCGGGGGGCCCGGCTTCGGCTCGGAGACGCTCTACGTCTATGCCTACAACCAGGCCTTCAAATACCTGGACATCGGGTACGGCTCGGCCGTCATCGTGGTCTTCACCCTGATCGTCGCCGGCGCCAGCGTCGTGTGGATCCGGGCGCGCGCGCGGACTTGGGCCTGACCGCGTGACTCATTCTGGCCGGCCGTCGAGCGGACACAGCGAGCGCTTCCGGCGAAAGCTCGCGCGCGCTGCCGAGGGCGTGCTCTTCTACGGCACCCTCGTGACGCTCTTGGGCTTCTTCCTCTTCACGCTCGTGTGGATGGTCCTGACGTCGCTCAAGACCAACGTGCAGGCGACGGCCTATCCGCCCGTCTGGCTCTTCCGGCCGACCTTCCAGAACTACGTCGACGTCTTCACCAAGAACCCCTTCTTCTCCTACATGGTGAACAGCACGATCATCGCCGGGGCGGCCGTCGGCATCGGACTGGTCTGCGGGCTGCCGGCCGCCTACAGCATGGCCCGCCATCGGCAGGCGGCGCTGGGATTCCTGGTGCTCATGGTCCGGATCCTGCCCGGGATCGCGTTCCTGGTGCCGCTGTTCGTCATCTACCGCCGGCTCGGGCTCATCAACACCCTCAGCGGCATCGTCCTCACTCACATCATCATCGTCCTGCCGCTGATCATCTGGATCATGGCCGGCTTCTTCGAGGACATCCCGCGCGAGCTCGAGGAGGCAGCCCTGATCGACGGGTGCTCGCGCGTCGGCACCTTCGTGCGGATCGTCCTGCCGCTCAGCCGGCCGGGCATTGTGGCGGCGACGATCCTCAGCTTCATCGCGTCATGGAACAACTTCATCTTCGTGCTGATCCTCGGCGGCAAGGACACGATCACCTTGCCCATGGCGGTGTACAGCTTCGTCTCGTTCGAGGACGTGAACTGGGGCGGGCTCACCGCGGCCGCGACCATCATCACGGTCCCGATCCTGGTGCTCTCGCTGATCGTCCAGCGGTACCTGGCGGGAGGCCTGACCATGGGCGCGGTCAAGGGCTAGGAGCCCACGCGCAAGGGAGGAAACACCAGTGGCCGGCAACCTTCGGGTCGGCATCATCGGCTGCGGGAACATGGCCCGGCACCACGTCGACGGATACCTGGCGTCGGGGCGCTACGACGTCGCGGCCCTGGCCGATCTCGACGAGAACGCGATGCGCGAGATGGACGCGCGCTTCGGGATCCAGACGAAGCACCACCGGGACGCGCGGGCCATGCTGGACGCGGAGCACCTGGACGTGGTGTCGATCTGCACATGGCACACGGGCCACGCGCCCTGGACCGTGACCGCCGCGGCCCGCAAACCCAAGGCCATCCTGTGCGAGAAGCCGATGGCCGAGACGCTGGGCCGCGCCGACGAGATGCTGATCGCCTGCCATCGGAACGGCGTGAAGCTGGTCATCGGGCACCAGCGCCGCTTCCTGCCCGCCTACACGCTGGCCCGCGACCTCATCGCCCGGGGGGCGATCGGTCGCGTGTCGCTCATCCTGAGCTTCGGCGGCCAGGGACTCCCCAACTACTCCTCACACCAGACCGACATGTTCCGCTACCTGCTCGGCGACGAGGACTGCCGCTGGGTGATGGGCAACGTCGAGCGGAAGACCGACCGGTTCGAGCGGACGACCCGGATCGAGGACGCGGCGGTGGCGGTGTTCGAGTTCGAGCGCGGGGCGCGGGCTTTGATCCTGGCCGACGTCACGCCGACCCTGTTCCAGGGCGCCCACATCTACGGCACGGACGGCCTGATCAACCTCACCACCGAGGAGCTCCAGCTCCTGAACGCCGAGACCGGCGGGGTCTGGCGGTCGCATCGACCCGACGGGCGATTCTTCACGCTGGCCGCCGAGGGCGAGAACTTCGAGTGGCGCGAGGGCGCGGCCGGACAGGCCGCCGAGCTGGCCGACTGGATCACGGGCGCCGCGGACACTCACCGCGGTCGCGCGGAGAACGGCTACAAGGCGCTGGAGATGATCCACGCCATCTACGAGTCGGCTCGCTGCCACGAGCGCGTCATGCTGCCGCTCCAGACCCGCGTCAATCCGCTGGATCTGATGGTGGAGTCGGGCCACCTAGCGCCCCAGCGGCCGGGCCCGTACGACATCCGCGCGTTCCTCCTCCGCGGCGAGCGTCTGTGGGGCGATGATCCCGATCGGGAGCGTCAGCCGGAGTGAGCCGAGGGTGGCCAACCCCATGACGCCGATTCGGATGGCGCAGTACGGCACGCGCCACGGCCACGCCGACGGGAAGTTGGCGGCGCTTCGAGGGTGCGCGGACGTCGAGCTGGCCGGCGTCTTCGAGCCGGATGCTGCGCGTCGAGCGGCGCTCGACCGCCCAGGCACTGCCTACCACGGCGTCCGATGGCTCCGCCACGCCGCGGAGATCCTCGACGACCCGACGATCGTCGCGGTTGCCTCCGAGGGCCGGAACGACGAGAGCCTCGAGCAGACGGCGGCGATCGTGCGCGCCGGCAAGCACGTCTGGTACGACAAGCCGGCGGGCGACGACTGGACGGGATGGCAGAAGGTCGTGGCCGAGGCCCGGGCGCGCGACCTCCGGATCCAGGTCGGCTACATGTTCCGCTACCACGAGGGGTTCAGTCAGATCGCCGAATGGATGCGGGCCGGCCTCCTGGGCGACGTCTTCGCCATCCGCGCCCACATGTCGACCTCGATCCCGTTGGCCGCCCGGCAGGTCATCGCCCGCCACCCCGGAGGCATCTTCTACGACCTGGCCGGCCACATGCTGGATCAGATCGTGTGGGCGCTGGGGCGACCCGCTGAAGTGACGGCCTTCCTCAGGCGGGACGGGGCGGACGTGCCCGGCTTCGACGACAACACGCTCGTCGTCCTCACCTACCCACGAGCCCTGGCGTGCGTCGACATCGCGGCGATGGAGCCGCCGCCCATGGCGCGGCGATTCGAGGTGTACGGGAGCCGGGGCAGCGCCATCATGGAACCGTTCGAGCCGGCGGGTCCGATCCGCCTCTGCCTCGTCGAGGCCGTCGGCGAGCGTCCGGCCGGCGAGCAGCGGATCCCTGTGCGTCCTCAAACCCGCCAGGAACTGTACGAGCTCGAGCTGCGGGCGTTCGTGGCCGTGCTTCGCGGTCAGCAGCCCATGGACCGGTCGCTGGACCACGAGGTGCTGGTTCAGGAGACGCTGCTGCGGGCAACCGGTCGGATTCCCGCGTGATCGGCTCAGCTCGACGCCAGCCCGCCGAGGAGCCGGCGCTCGCTCGCACCGGCCGAGATTGCAAGGTGGACGTAAGGCGGGCTGCATAGCCATTGACTTCCCCGCCGTCGCGATCAGGATGGTGCGCGACGAGCGCGGATCCACCGAGGCATCGAAGGGCCTCCTTCGCGGGCAACAGGGAGACGCGTGCGGTGGAGCCGTCAGCGCCACCTCGCCTGATCGTGATCGGCCGGCGGGCCCGCCCTCGCACGCTCTGTGACCCACCACCCTGCTCCCTGGACTGGTCATCCGCGCTTCCGTCTTCGGCTGCCCTCCTCGCGGCGATGCTGATCACACATCCATGCCCCGAGAACGCGATCCCATGAAGGAATCGCCGCCATTGCCCAGCTCGGCGTCCTCCGTGAGCCGCTCATTACCTCGCTTCGACGCCCCCGGGCCGGCCCTCCACTGGGCGCGGCCGCGTCCCTTGATGGCCGGTGTGCCAGCGTGTCCTTTAGCATGGCGTAACCACGGGTTCGAAATCCGTTGGAGTCCCCACCCCAGGATCGCGTGGTTCCCGCTCTTTTTCCGTCGGTTGTCGCCCCGAGCCGCCCCAGCCGAGGGGCATGTCGATTTGGAGGCGCCCATTCGACTACAGAGAACCGTAGGGTCGCCAGCGCGATGTCGGCGCGCGGACCCGATAGAGAGGAGGGAAGCCAACAATGGGCAAGCCTATCTCGGACGGGTTGGTCGAAGCCCGAGGCGAGAACCGGACACGGAAGGCCGGCTGAAGGCGACGCACATGGTGGACACACACCCGAGGGCAGAGCTTCACGTCCCCTTCAGCGATCCAAAGGCCACGGCGACCCCGTGGGCGCGGGCACGAGGCGTCCTGGAGAAAGCCGGTGTGTTCTGGCTGTCGACCGTCCGTCCCGATGGACGCCCCCACGTCACCCCGTTGGTAGCGGTCTGGGTGGATGGGTCCCTGTACTTCTGCACGGGACCCGACGAGGTCAAGGCAAAGAACCTCGCGCGCAACGCGCGTTGCATCCTGACGACGGGGTGCAACGCCTTCCGGAAAGGTCTCGATGTCGTCGTCGAAGGTGAGGTCGGCGTCGTGACCGACGAACCCCTGCTGCGGCGCCTGGTCGCCACCTGGAAGCGGAAGTACGACGACTTCTGGCACTTCGAGGTGCGCGATGGCGCCTTCCATCACGAAGCGGGTAAGGCGCTGGTGTTTGAGGTGGCGCCGAACAAGGCCTTTGCGTACAGTCGCGGCCGGATGTACAGCGCGACGCGGTACCGCTTCCAGGCGAACGGATCGGCCCGAACTCGACGTCCTTCTAGGAAGGGGGCCGCTCGTGGCATCCGAAGGGCCACAAGAGGGCGCGTCGAGCGTCCAGGCACACGGAAGCGTGGTTGATCGGTTATTCCATGAATGGATGGGCCGCCACGGGCTGGGACCGAAGGCTTTCTGATGGAGTACCCGCCGGGTCGTGCGGTGGAGCCGCCGCCGAGCATGGTATTCGGATTGAACCGCCCACATCGAAGGAGACCCGCCAATGGCGACCACGAAACTGAACATCCTGGTCATCTGGGCGACGGTGCCCTGGAGAGGTGCCACGCCGACGGTCTTTGTCGACGCCGCCTATGTCTTTTGCGCGCCGCTCTGACCGGAGAGGATGGGGAATGTCAATCGATAACGCGTTAGCCAGCGTCGCCGTGAACAACATAGAGGCGGCGGTCGCGTGGTACGAACAGCTCTTCGGGAGACCCGCAGACTCCATGCCCATGCCCGAGGTCGCTGAATGGAAGTTCACGCGCGGTGGTTGGCTGCAGGTCTATCAACTTCCGGAGCGTGCGGGCCAGGGCTCATTGACGCTTGCCGTAAGCAACATCGATGAGGTGGTGGCGCGCGTCCAGAAACTCGGCATCGATACTAGCCAAAGGACATCGGGTGAGAAGGTGAAGACACTGATGATTACCGACCTCGATGGCAATCATATCGCCTTTGCCGAGGCGGTTGACAAAGGGATGGCTCGGTAGCAGCCCTCGACACTCTCCAGTGCCAGACGCCGGAGGAGCTCGTGCCCGAGAACAGGGGCGAGCGGGAGGTTTGCGCGGCAGGGTCGCGGCGCTACGGCTCTACAACGTACTAAGGACCCTCTCGCTGGAGCAAGACAATCCCCGTGACGATCAGTGAGAGAGCGCAGAGCTTGCTCCAGGTAAACGGCTCCCTCAGGGCCACGAACCCGACCAGCAACACAACCGCAGTGGAGGTACCGCCGATTATGAGCGTTGACGTGACCTTCAGGCCACTGGCATACGCCGACAACGTGAACAGGTCTGCGCAGGCGGCGGCCAGCCCGACTACGATGACAAAGTATAGGCTCTGAGTTGTCAGGGTGATGGGAGCGCCGCTCGCCTTCGCCGCGACTGTCAAGGCCAGGTTCGCGAGGAACGCGACCCCTGTGATGATGGTCGCACCCAGTAAGGGATGAATGCCTGGAGACGCCAGCTTGAGAAAGATCGAATACGTGGCGACCGCCAAGCCTGCGAGCAGGGCGAAGGTCAAGTCGTGCGCCATGCGCGGTACAGTAGCATGGAGTGTCGTCGGAGCCGCCAGTCACGACCGCGCCCTTTCGGGATCGGGCAGCCAGCGAGCGCAGCAGGCGGCGGAGCTGCACGCGAATCATCTGCCTCCGGTACTGGGCGTCCACGTCCTCCGCACGGAACGCCCGGTAACTGATCGAACTCATCGATGGTCCCCTGGCGTCGGTCTCGGGAGGAGCGGCGGCGCGGCACCGGCTGCGTGATCACGGCGAGATGCAGGCGGCACCCCGCCAAGGGCCGGCGACGCCCCACGGCCTACGCGGCCAGCTCCTTCGCGCGATCGGCTGATCATCGTCTCTCCTATCGCGCCGCGATGCGTGTGAAGCCATCGGCGCTCCACGCCTCGCTGCCCACGCCGTGGTGGACGACGAAGAGCCCCGCGGGATCGTACTGCCGCTTCACGGCGGCCAACCTCGGGTAGTTCGAGCCCCAGAAGGACTGTGCCACGCGGACTCGAAGAAGTCGCTCTCCGCCACGTAGGACCCTGCCCCGGGTGCCACCCTCAGCAGCTCATCCATGGCTCGGCCGACCTCCTGCCCCTGTCGGCGCGCGGCCGCGAGGTCGGGCTCGGGACCCGGGATGCCCGGGAAGGCCGGGGGCCCGGCGCTGGCGCTGATCGCGAGGGCGAAGGCGTCCAGCACGGCGGGATTCATGGCGGTGTCCCGGGCGGCGGCGATGGCGTCGGCGGGCGCACCGGCCAGGCCCTTGTTGAAGTGCCACGCCACGCCCCAGTGGCGGGTGCCCGCGAACAGCGCCTCGGCGAGGCGCGGCTGCTGATCCGTCTCCAGCAGGGCGGCGGGCAGCCAGGCGGAGCGGTACCCGTGGAGGAACTGGCCCACCTCGCCCTGGTTGGCGGCCCAGAACACGTTCCCCGCCGGCGCGCCCGGCCGGTCGTCGGCGACCACGAGACCCGGGACGTTCTCCGGAGAAACTCGGCGTCCCAGAACCGTCGAGCCGGCGCGTCCAGGATCGTCAGCGGCTGCTCGATCGCGAACTCCTGCGGCGAGCGGGTGACCCAGTCGAGGAACGGCTGCCAGACGCGCTCCGCGCTGGCGCCGGTCGAGTCCCTGGAACACCATCGCGATCCGGACGATGTTCCCGCGCCCGAACACCAGCTGCTCCCCCCAGTGGGGATTGAACAGCTGCTCGCGGTAAAAGCCGATGAGTCGCGCCAGCAGTCGCCGGAAGGCCGCATCGGACGCGGCCCGGATCGTGCCGAACACCGCGCCGAAGTGATCGGGGAGCTCGCGGGTCCGGAGCGTCAGCCTCGTGACCACACCCAGGCTCCCGCCTCCGCCGCCCTTGAGGGCCCAGAAGAGGTCCGGATGGGTGCAGGCGTTGGCGATCCGCACCGCGCCGTCGGCGGTGACGATCTCGGCCTCGAGGAGCCCCGCCGCCGCCAGGCCATAGGCCTTCGAGAAGCTGCCGAAGCCTCCGCTCTGAATGAGCCCGGCGACGCCGACCGTCGTGCAGCCCCCGCCCTGAACGTAGCGCCCCGCTCGGGTGGTCACGGCCTCGTAGACCGGCATCCAGATCGCGCCGGCTTCCGACCGTCACGGCGGGCTGCGGGACGCTGGGTTCTCTCGCACCCTGTGCCCGACGAACGCGTCGTGCAAGGTGATCCGGTTCATCGCGCGGGTCCAGATCAGCAGCGAATCCGGCGCGCTGGAGGTCCCCTGATAGCTGTGACCGCCGCCCTTCACGACCAGGCGCAGGTGGTTCGCGCGGGCGAAGTTGACCGCGGCGACGACGTCCGCGGTCTCCCGGGCGGCGACGGCGTAGACGCTCGGCGCCGACGTCCATCCGTCGACCCAGCCGGAGGTTTGCGTCAGACCCGGCTGGTCGCCGAGGTAGTAGGGATTCTTCAGCCTCCGCACGACCTCGTCGCACGCCGGGCTGCCGGGTGCCGCCCGACAGGCGGCCAGGGGCGATTGCACGATGATCAGCCGCCCGCCGACGTCGCGGCTGAGCCGGTCCCAGCTCGCGGCGGACGGCCATGACGGGTCCCCCGGGCGGACCCGGTGCCGCGGGACCCCGGTGACCGCCGCTCCTCACCAGGCCGGTGATCGACGGTGAGCAACCCACGGGAAGCACCCCCATCGCCACGGCACCCCTCAGGAGGTCCCGTCGGTTCATCGGCGATGGCCCCTGGCCGGCTCGTTCTAGGACGTCAGCCGCCACCCGCGTCCGGGCTGTGATGTCTCCACTTCGGTGCCAAGGCGCCCGCGGGCTAGCGGCCCGTGATCTGCGTCCCGCGGACGCAGAGGAGTCGCGGCTCCTCGGCGCGGGACTTCAACACCACGCGCACGTGGCGGGCCGGCACCGGCTCGAACGCCACCTCCACGCAGATCGTCCGAGGTGGCGAACAGCGTCCGCCCGGCCCAGCCCCACTTCGGGACCGCGCGTGCCCCGTCGGTGGGCTGCCAGGCTCGACCGTCCCGCGAGACGGTCGCCTCGACGACCGGAGGGCTCGAGCTCGGTCCCGGCGCGCGCCACAGCCGCACGCCGGAGACGAGCGTCTCGTCGCGAAGCGCGGCCTCCACCGTGACGTGCGGCTCGCTCGCATGCGCGGCGGGCTCCCGGATCACGGCGCGATGGGCCGGGGGGCGGCAGGGCGCGCTCGACGCGAACGGCGCCAGGACGCGGAGGAGCGCGTGGTCCCCGAGCGGTTCGGCGACGTATCGGGCTCCCGCGGCATCCAGCCGTTCGCGTACCTCCGGCACGTCCTCGATCGGCACGAGCATCCCGTCCCGTGCACGCAGCCGGATCGGCTGGGCGAGCCATTCCGGAGGTGCCGCGCCATGATTGTCGACCACGCCGTTGGCGGCCAGGGTTGATACCGCCCCGCGCGTCGCCCGGGCGATGCGCGCGGATACCACCGGGTTGGCCAGGAGCCGGTCGATGCCCTGGGCACGTAACCGCTCGACGAGCGCGTCGACGCTGACGGCGCTGGGGGGCGCCTCGTCGGCGGCTTCGTAGACCTGGAGCTCGGCCACCCCCCACGGCGCGTTCCCGACCCATTCCGCTGGCTCCACGCGGAGGTAGCGGAGCGGCCGCGGCGCCACGACGAGCTCCAGCCAGCCGTTCCGAGGGCGGAACACCGGCCGTCCGCTCGCCGCGAACGTCGGCTGTCTCGCGAGCGCGGGGACCGTGCCGAGGGGCTCCCACCGACGCCCGTCCTCCGAGCCCGACACCCGGAGGGGAAAGACGTCGGTCGTCGGGAGCGACGGCCAGAAGACGATGCGGGAAATGGCGCGGCTACGTTCCAGGTCCACCACGAACGGGGCGAGCGGCCCGCCTCCGCCACGCCGCGGCCAGGCGGTGACGAGATCACCGTCTGCGACCGACGCGGGGACGTTGGGATCGCCCATGATCCGCCAGCCACTCCGGGGCACCATCCGGTAGCGCCGCGCGGGTGTCGCGACGTCCTCGAACAGTCGCCACCCGTCGATCGACCTCATGGCCCAGGTGGCGCCGACCGCGGCGAGGTCCGCGGTGGTGTCGGCGACGCGCACCGCGGCCAGGAGGTCGATCCGCTCGGCCGCGTCGGCCGCGACGGCGTTCGGCACGTAGACGTTGCTGGTCACCGCCGAGACCGTCCGCCGGTCCAGGAGGAAGGCCCAGAAGATCGCCCCCCCGGTGTCTTCGACGTAGAGGGCCTCGACCGGTCGCGTCGCCAGGCGCTCCAGGATGACGCCGCGGGCGGCACGTTCAGCGGACGCCCGGGCGCGTATCTCCGGCGAGAACGGCCAGAGGAACCGGAAGGTCGTCCACGTCGCGAAGAGAAGGAGGAAAGCCAGCAAGCCAGCTCCGAGCGCCCGCGACCAGCGGCTTGCCCTCGCGACCAGCGCGCCGGCGCAGACGAGGAGCGGGATGTAGGCCGGCAGCGCGTACCGCGACGTCTCGGTCTTGAGGGTCTCGGCGTGGGCCGAGAAGTTCACGGCACCGAGCGAGGCGGCGAGCGTGAGGAGCAGGAGTCCGAGCGCCCAGGCTCGGGTACTGGCCGGTCGCGTGCGGTGCTCGCGCGCGAACTGGCCCAGCGCGAAGCCGACCGCGAGCACGTAGATCGCGCAGTTCACTCCGAGCGCCGCCCACCGCAGTGGCCTGTCGGCGCGCCAGTAGTAGGTCCCCAGCATGCTGAGGACCACTTCGCCCCAGAGGTCCCGGAGGCGGTCCAGGGAGCGGTCGACGCCGAAGCGGACGACTGGCCTCACCGACCCCGTCGTGTCGTGGTCCCCATGGACAGCGTAGAAGAGCCAGGCCGGCAGGGTGCCGAGGAGGAATCCACCCACCAGCAGGGCCCCGCCGCGCCCGAGCAGCAGGCGAGGGCCACGGAGGGCGAGCAGCAGCAGAGCGGGCACCAGGACGGCGACGATCTTGAGGTTCGTCCACGCGGCCAGTCCCGAGAGGAGCCCGAGGACCGCCAGTGCCCGCGTCCGGGCGGGCTCGGACCTTGCCGTCAGCGCGGTGAGGGCCAGGAGGAGGATCCACACGCCGAAGACGTTCGTCTCGAAGTGGGGCTCAGCGACCGTGCTCCAGTACGTGAGGAGGAAGGGCGGGACCGCAGCGAGGGCCAGCGTCGCCCGGCCGGTGGGTTCGTCGAAGGTCCGCCGCGCCAGGAGATAGAGGCCAAGCGGAAACAGGAGCGACCAGCCGATCGCGTTCAGCCGAACGAGGAGCACCGACGGCCCGAACACATAGAGCGCCGGGACGAGATGGATCCCGTTCAGTGAGCCCATGTAGGTCTGACGGTAGAAGAAGACGGGGAAGTTCTCGCCGGACAGGAAGTGCTTCGCGATGAGCGCGACCGTTGCATCGTCGGCGGACAGGGTGCCGTAGAACATCGCGCTGACGCGCACGATTGCGGCGAGCGCGAGCAGGGCCGTCACGGCGATCCAGCGCGACCGGGCGTGCGGGCCATTCACGGTCACGTGCCCCGCCGCAGCCGGGGGTGGAGCCCGACGCTCGACGCCACCAGGGGGGGCGCGGTCCGGAGGACGTGGCGCCACGCGACGACGCGCTCGGCGAGGCCCATGGCCTGGGCGGTCCGGAGGCAGTCCCGCGTCGCCGCCTCGAGGCAGCTCGACCGCGTCACGACGAGCTGGAGCGTGCGACCTCCCCGAGCGCGCAGCCTCGCCGCGAGTGCGACGGAGATGTCTTCGTCGCCGCGAAGCGGTGGGAGGTGGTCAGGCATCCGGACGCGTGGATGCGTGTACGACGTCGTCCGAGACCTGGCCCTGCTCGATGTACCGTTCGATCTCCGCCTGGTGGTCGGCGTGATAGCCGAATGCGTCGAGAAGGGGGTCCACCGGCGGCCCAGCGGGTGCATTCCCAGGTGGCCGGACTCTAGCGCGCGCCAGGCCCGCCCGGCAAGGCCCAGAGCGGACTGGTGATCAATCGCTTGACGCCGCATGGCGGTTCGGCGAAGGACAGCATCGTCAGCGCTCGGCCCCCAGGCTACCGTCCTCTGGAAGACCAAGGAACGGCTCTTGGCCGCCTGATTCGCCTGCAATGGAGTCGACCGGGAGGCGAGCGCATGCGCTTCTTCAGCTTCGAAATCGTGATCGAGCGGGAGGCGGAGGACGAGGGGTAGTCGGCCTACAGTCCCACCCTGCCCGGCTGCTTCAGCAACGGCAAGACGATCGAGGAGGCCAAGCGCCACATCCGCGAGGCCATCCAGCCCCACGTCGAGGCGCTGCTAGCCCGCGGCCAGCCGGTCCCTCAGAACGCGCGGCTTGTTCACGTCGAGGAGCTGACTGTCGGTATCCCCTGATGCCCCGGCTCCCGCAGCTCACTGCGCGTGAGCTGGTCCGCTTCCTGAGTCCCAGGGCTTTCGTGGAAGACCGACGGACGGGGAGCCACCTGACGCTCTGGCACGACGGACGTCAGGTCGCGGTCACCATCCCGGTCCACACCGACGTCGCCCGCGGCCTCGCCAGCCGCATCCTCAAGGACACCGGGTTCCCGGTCGAGGACTATCTCCGGTTGCGATGAGCGTCTTCGGCGAGGTGTGCCTTCTACTTGTTGCGTCTCCTCACAGGCCTCCTCCGTGGTGTCCCGACCCAGCGCTCCCTCGTGCTTCGAGAACCTCGCGTGGCGGCACCAACCTGATCGCCCTCCAGCGCACCGTGCCGCGTCCACGGCTGCGAACCGCCTACCGCCTGTTCTTCTCTCTACCGGCTGCGCTGAGGCCGGCGAGGAAGATACGCCGGTCCTCGCTACCTCGTTCGCGGCGGGTAGGCCAGGATGAAGTTGTCGCGGTTCGGCATCCTCACCTGGGGGAGCGTCTGCGCGGTCATCACGTCGCCCTCGGCGATGATTCCGTTCAGGTGGAGCAGGTAGGCCGTCAGGGCATAGACCTCGTCGTTGGTCAGCGACTGCGGCTGTGGGTACGGCATCGAGCGCCGCACGTAGTCGAAGACGGTGGTCGCGTAGGGCCAGTAGCTGCCGATGGTCCGGACCGGGCTGGGGCCGGCGAGCGTGCCCTGCCCGCCCGCCAGCCGGTCGTTCGGCTGGCCCGCGCCGCTCTCGCCGTGGCAGGACTGGCACTTCGCCTGATAGACCACCGCGCCGGCGGCTGACGTCCCGCTGCCCGGCGGCAGCCCGCTGCCATCCGGCGAGATGCTGATGTCCCACCCGGCGATCTCGGCCGGGGCCGCCGCGCGACCCAGGTTCGGTCCGTCGGCGGCCCGCGCGGGCGAGATTGCCACGACGGCGACGCCGAGCAAGGCTACCGCGGCCACCCTACGCGTAGACATTCGTCACCTCGCCGCTCGGCGCGACGCTCCAAGCCTGGATGGCGTTGTAGTGGTACGAGAACTGGGTGCCCTTGTCCGCCACGAGCTTGTCGCGCGTGGGCTGGACCGCGCCGGTGTCGTCGGTGGCCCGGCTCTTGAGCACCGCCGGGCCACCGTTCCAGCGCCACGGCATGCGAAACCGCGTCAGCGCCTTGGGCAACACCGGCTCGGTCCGCTCCGCCTCACCCCACGTTTGGCCACCATCGGCCGAGACCTCCACCTTCGCGATCCGTCCGGCGCCCGACCACGCCAACCCCGAGATCTCGTAGAGGCCCGGGCCCGGAAGCGCGAGTCCCGGCGATGGGGCGGTGATGACCGACTTCACCTCCATCAGGTACGTGAACATCAGCGACTTGCCGGTGGCGAGCGGGTCGGTGTACTTGGAGGTCTCGTCCTTGGTCATCGTCGGCTCGGCGGTGAGCTTGATCCGCCGCAGCCACTTGACGTTCATGTTGCCCTCGTAGCCGGGCAGGAACAGGCGCACGGGATAGCCGTTCTCCGGCCGGAGCCGCTCCCCGTTCTGATAGAGGGCGAGGAGCGCGTCGTCCATGGCCTTGGCCATCGGCACGCTGCGGCTCATGGCCGCGGCGTCCGCGCCCTCCGCGAGGAGCCATCGCGCGCCTGGTTCCGCGCCCGCCTCCGCCAGCACGATGGACAGCGGCACGCCAGTCCACTCGCTGCAGGAGACGAGCCCGTGGATAGCGCCGCAGGACGCCGCGGGCGGGGCCGGACTCAGGTTGGGCCGGCTGTTGCCAGAGCACTCGATGAACTGGATGCGCGACACCATGGGATAGCGCAGGAGCGCGTCCACGGTGAAGAGCAGCGGGCGCTGCACGAGGCCGTGCACGAGCAGCCGGTGAGCGCGCGGATCGATGTCCGGCACACCGCTGTGATGGCGCTCGAAGTGCAGCCCGCTCGGCGTGATCGTGCCGCTGAGCCGGTCGAGCGGCGTGCGGGACGCGCCGCTGCCCGTCGTGCCCGGCTGGGAGACAATCCCCGTGCGCTGCACCGGGTCCTCGTACTTCGCCGGCGAGCCGTAGCCGCTCATGCCCGCTCCTGGCGCCTGCATCCAGGGCGGTATGGCGGGCGGGTCGGCCGCCGCGGCCGAACCGGGGGACCCCGAGATGAGGCCCGCGGCGCCGATCAGGGCCATCCCGTGGGTCAGGAAGGCGCGCCGGTGAAGCAACCCGTTGCCGGCGATTTCTTCGAGCGGAGCTTGGGCCGTACTCGGGGTGGGCATGGGAGACCTCCCGGTCACGACGTCGGGATGAGCGCCGCGGCTGCAGCCGCCGCCTCTCGAGGGAGTTCGAACTATAGCGCCTCGAACACGGCTCGGCAAGAGGGGCGCCATGGGTTGCACGCGGACGCCCGAGGTCGCCCGACCCCGGTCTCTCGCCTGGCGCCATCCTGCGCAACATGCGTAGTAACTTCCCAGTTCGCCTTCCCGGCTGACCCCGACTACTCACCAGCTCGATAGCTCCCGCGTCCGTTCCCTTTGCGGAAGTGCACTGCTCAATCCCTGCTCTGACCTCCAACCTATCTTCATCGATCGCTACCAGGTCACCCCGCATAACCTTCCTCCGCTCACGAAGATGCACCGTGTCCTTACCGAACGCGCTTGCCCGGGAGGGCCACTTTATCGTCTGCGCGGAGGAGAAGACATCGATCCAGGCCCGACGGGCCCACGACGCCGGCGCGGTCCGGTCGGCCCCTGCACGTGCCGGATCGCTATCAGCGCCAGGGTGCGGTGTAGTTGTTCGGTGGCCTGCTGGTGCACACCGGAGCGACCCTGCCGCGTTGCTTTGGGCAGAAGCGCTTGCCGAGTTCCAGAACTTCCTGCGCATGCTCTTCGGGCGTCTGGTGTCGAAACATTCGCAGTCTTCACTTGATCCTGGAGAACGGCTCCACGCATGCGCCGAAGCACCTGATCGCCTGGATCCTGAGCCTGGGACTGCTGTTTCCCGTCCACCCTCCATTGGCTGCCCCGTCAATGCCTCCTGGCTCGACCACATCGAGATCGTGTTCAGCGAGCTGCCACGCAAGGCGCTCACACCCAGCGACTGTGCCAGCACCGACCACGTGCGTCAGCGCAATCTTGGGTTTCTTCGCCGAGCGCAACCCACGGGCTCACCCGATTCACTGGACCCACACCACTCAGGAGCTCGTGGCCAAAGTCCGCCGTCAGCGGAGGCTGGGGCTACCGGTTGAAACCCGGAACGAATTCATGATTCGGTGTACTGAGAGGCATCGACAAATTCCCGAGCGACGAGGAGCTGCTGGCGGCCGCAGGTCCGTCAGGGGGCTGGGTGGCGCAACTCCTGGCGGGGCGAACAGCTTGTATCGCTGGCCCGTCCAAGCGGAGGGAGGTGTCCCGATGACGGACAGACAGGATGAGTTCTCGCCGGAGGACAATGAGCGGTTGAAGCGATACCGCGAATGGCGGCGCACTCAAGCCAGGCGCCGTGCCACTCGGCGATGGCGATGGATTCGCCGTCTCTCCATGGTCGTGGTGCTCGGTCTCATTGTCGGCGCCCTCGTCACGTGGCTGACGGTGTTGCGTGACCCGCGAGGGCGGGTGGCCTCCGAGCCCCAAGGAGGACCGTCCGCCGGCGCGGTGGGGCTTTCGAAGCCATCCGATGGCGCCGTGGTTGCCAAGCCGCCCGTGATCGCCCCCGCGCCGGAAGCGAGGCGCCCGCCGGTGGCGCCACGCCGGGCGCTCGGCGCTGCATCAGCTGCACCACAGCCCGCGACTTCCGACAATCGCGCGTCGAGTTCCGATGTCGTGGCCGCACGGCGCCCCTCGCCCTCGCGCGCGACGTCCCTCGACCCGCCGGCAGCCACTGTCCCCGCGCCTTCCACGTCCGTGGACACGCCGTCACCCGCGAGCACCGCGTCGCCAGCGGTGGTCAGCCTGTCGCCCAGCGGCACACTGGCGCCGCCCGAGACGGCATCACGCCCGAGCGATACCACGGCGGGCGGTGGAGCAGCGACGCCCCCGTCGCCCCCATCGGAGCCGACCGCGGTGCCCGCCCCCACCCCGCCCACGTCCGTGGACACGCCGTCAGCCGCCAGCACCGTGTCGCCAGCGGTGGTCAGCCTGTCGCCCAGCGGCACACTGGCGCCGCCCGAGACGGCATCGCGCGCGAACGTTACGACGGCGGGCGGTGGAGCAGCGACGCCCCCGTCGCCCCCATCGGAGCCGACCGCGATGCCCGCCCCCACCCCGCCCACGTCCGTGGACACGCCGTCACCGGCGAGTACCGCGCCGCCGACGGTCGTGAGCTTGCCGCCCAGCGGGACACTGGCGCCGGCCGAGACGGCATCGCGCCCGAACGATACGACGGCGGGCGGTGGAGCAGCGACGCCCCCGTCGGAGGCGGCTACGGCGGCCCCCCGGTCGAGCCCTCCCGAGTTGGCACCGAGAGCGGGATGCGGGAAAGCGCTCGAGTGCGCCAAGGGATGGTTCAAGGGCGAGGTCCAGGAGTTCCGCGATGGCGTGAAGCGCGAAGTCGGCGAGTTCCGCGCTGGGTTCGACAAGGTGCGCCAGGGGCTGCAGCGGCTTGGCTCGAAGCTCCGCGGCGCGGAATAGTGGCCCCTCACGCGGCGCGTTTCGCCTCCGCGACGTGACGGTTCCCGAAGTGCTGTGACGGCACCGCCGCTTGTTCCCCTGTCCAGGTTAGAAACCTCATTGGCGCTCGCGTCACGTCTTGGCGACGCTCGGTGCAGACGTCTGGACCTCCCGTCAGCACGACTGGCCGACTGGGATCAGGACGCTCCCGGCGACGGATCTGCGAGGGCGCGACGCTGAGCCTCTTGGAGAGGGCCCTGCCCTCTGGCAGGCTCCGTGAGCAAGCGCGGCGCGGCCGCCCCCAGCCGCGATCGGGCGACGCGCTGGTAACGGTGATGGAGCCGGCCGACCTCGGGAACGACGTGGATCCAGCCGTGTGAAGGCGGCTGGATTGTTCGTGGGAAGGGCCTGTTGTTCTCCAGCGCTTGATGCGGACGCGAGCGGTTGCAGTAGGCGACGTAGGAACGCAGGAGCCGGCGAAGGTGCGCATCATTGACAGGACAAGTAGATGGAGTTCTTGATGTGATAAGCCCACGTGCTTAGAGATGACCGGCACACCGGGCGATCGTAGGGTCGGGCCCGACCCGTCGTGGATGACCCTGGTCGGGTGAGGCTAGCTGCCGCGCCGTGGCACGTGGCGGCCAGCCTGGTTGCTGGAGTGTCGCTTGCGGCGCTGCCTCGGGCAGCCGGGCCCGCCACGCTGATCGTCGGCGGAGTGGCCGGCACGTTGATGGGCGTCTGGACCGCACGCGCGCGACCGGACCCGGGATCGGTCAGCGGCGACCGAGCCCTTGCCGAGCGCGTCGAGCAGGTTGCGCCCTGGCTCACCCTCGTCTTCTTCATTCCGCTGGTGACGCTGCCGGTCCCGCCCGGGGCCGACATGGCCATGCACGTCGCCCTCGCGCGCGCGCTCGCTGCGGGCGCCAGCGAGGTGTCTCCAGCCTGGCCCGGCGTCGCACCGCCGGTCTACCCCCGCGGCTTCTCCGGCCTCGTTGCGCTCGTCGGGCCACTCGGGTTCGCGCGGGCCGGCCTCCTGGTGTCGGGGCTGGCCTACGTCCTGTACACGGCCGGCACGGTCGCCGTTCTCGCCGGGGCCGGCGTTCGAAGCCCCTGGACGCTCGCGGTGCTGACGGTGCTGCTCGCCAAGGTCCCGCAGGAGATGTTCGCCTGGGGCGGGACCCCGACCGCCCTCGCGCTCGCGCTCGGGCTGCATGCCGCTGCTGCGCTCCGGGCCCCTGGAGCGCCCGGGCTGCCGCCGGCGCTCGGGGCCGCGCTCTTGCTCGCGGGCGCGGCGGCCGTCCACCCGATGGGCGCGCTCGCGGGCGCGCTCGTGACTGTCGTGCACGCCCGTGGCCACCGCCGGGTGGCGGCGTGGGTCGGTCTCGGAGGGCTCGGGCTCGTGCTGGCGCTCCTCGCGACGAGCGGGCCGGCGCTGTCGACCGCCGAGATCGACTGGGCGGTCCGCTGGGGGCAGACACGCGAGGCGCTGCTCCACGACGCCCCGTGGCAGTTCGCCTGGAGGATATGGCCCGCCCTCTGGCACGCCCTGGGTCCGGTCTGGATGCTCGCGGTCGGCGGCGCCGCTCTCGTCCTGCTCGGGCGGGGCCAGCGGGGGGTCGTCGGGCGGGGACTGGCCCTTGTCCTCACGCTCGCGGCGCTGCTGGCCCTGCTGCGCGTGATTCCCTCGGCCGTCGGCGTCGTGTATCCGGGGCGTCTGGCGCCAGTGTTCGCCCTGGCGATGGCGCCGCTCCTGGGCGCCGCGCTGGCCGGGCTGCCGGGTCGGCTCCGGGGCGTCACCGCGCTCCTGCTCCTGGCGGCGGCGCTCCCGCTCCATCTGCGCTGGTATCAGGGCGGGGGACCCATGGCCACCCGGGCGGATGTGCGGCTCCTCGAGTGCGTGGCGCGACGCACGGTCGGCGACGCGGTCATCGCCGGTGCCTACGGCGACGCGACCCAGTGGGTACCCGCCCTCACGGGCCGACGGGTCACCCTGCCCCATCGTCACGTCAGCGTCCTCGATGAGACGGCGCCGGGTCTCGCGCTGCTCCGGCCCACGCATCGGCTGCGCGGCGAGCGGACCCGGTACGCGCCCGCGTTCCCGGGTCCCGAGCTGCCGCCGGAGCCCGCGGGCGCGCCCCTCTGCCAGGAGGGCGCCGCGCGACTCTGGGCATTGCCGTAGGGTTGGGCAGAGTTCCGCCGATCGCGTAGCGCGAACTGCTCGGTGGTTTCGACCAGCTCGCCGTCCGCGCCGAGGTGATGAGCTGGCCCGATGGGGGCGCCACCCGTTCCGGGGTGAGAAGAACACCAACCGGGGGGGCGGCTACCGGTGCTGCTGGTCGTTCGGTGGCCGGGCGTGATCAAGGCCGAGACCGACGTGAACGAGATGACGTCGCACGGGCATGCCAGAGGCGCACACCATCGGCCTCCACGATCCTGACACAGTGCGAGTGCCCTCGAGCGCCCCCCAGGCCATCGCAATGGCAACGAAGTGGCAACGAGTTCAGCCGGCTGGCTGCGAATCAGGCTCCGCCGGGTCGTCGTGTACCCAGCTCATGAAGATCTGGTAGCCAAGTGCGAGCAGGACGGCCCCTACGAACAGTCCGACTAGGCCCGCGGTCGCCATGCCACCCAATGCGCCGAGCAGGATCACCGGCATCGGCGCCTCGACGCCACGGCCAAGCATCAGCGGCTTCAGGACATTGTCCAAAATACCTGCGACGAACAGCACCACCGAATACACGATGGCCGACACAGTGCCGTAATCGGCGCTCGTCCAGATATAAAGAATGGCCGGCAAGGTGGCGAGCAAGGCGGGGATCTGTGCAATGCCCAGCACCAGGACGATAAGAGCGAGCAGACCCGCCAACGGTACTCCGGCCACGAGCAGCGTCACGCCGACGGCGATGGCCTGGATCAGGGCCACGCCGATGACACCCTGAGCGACTGCGCGAATGGTCGCCGTGGACAGTTCAACGAACCCGGGAGCGCGCTCTGGGCTGATGATCCGCGCGAAGATGGCCTCGCTGTTGCGTGCGCCACCTTCGCCAAATGCCATGATGACGCCGGCAATCAGGAACGACGCCAGGAACTTGAGGATGCCGCCGCCAATGCCGGCCACAAAGCCGAGCGCCCACCTCGCGAGCTCACCGATTTTCGGCTGCATGCTCTGCACGAGTGCCGGAAGATCAGCGTGTGCCGCCGACCAGAACGCATGGATCTTCTTGCCGACGATCGGCCATCCTTCCACACCGTGGCGCGGAGCTGGAATCTGCAGAGTGTTGGTCTGGACGGCACGCACGAATTCCTGCGTCGAGTCGCCGAGCGAGCCCACCAGCAGGCCCGTCGGCGCTACGATGACCGCCGCACCAACCAGGGCGATCAGCGTGGCCGCCACTCCCTGCTTGCCGCCCAGCCGGTACGCGAGCCACTGATGGAGCGGGTAGATCGCGACGGCGAGGATCAACGCCCAGATCATCAGAGTCAGGAATGGCGAGAAGATCTGGTAACAGAGCATCGCCAGTGCGAAGACAAGGCCGGCGCGGATCAGCACGTCGAGCAGCTGCGATGCCTTCCGTCTTTCGACGACTCGGTCTGGCTTCAGGGGCGCGTTCATCATCTTTCTCCTTGCGCGGTCCTCGCGCGCCCTCTGCACGCCCCGGTGACACGAACGTGGACTACAGGAGTCCGCGGTCCTGCGCGACGCCTCGGCGCCGCATGCTTCGAGTCGAGTCCCGCGGTGCTCTGCCACCACGTCTGCGAAGCGTTCACCCGGGGAGAGCGCCGGCCGTCTGGTAGCATCGAGGCCCACAAAGTGGGACTGACAAGGATCGGCGTGGCGAGGAGATGGTGCTCGCCTCGGCGCTGGTCGTCGTCGGTCAGACCGCCTCCTGAGCGCCGATCGGGCTCCGGGGCCCAGCCGGTTGACAGGCCCAGGCGGTTGACGGCCCTCGTCGGTAGCCCCTCGTCAAGCTGCTCTCCGGTCAGGTCGCGGCAGGCCGCTTCGATCCTTCCAGCGCCCAGCGTATCAGCGCCCAAAGGCTGCTGCCGGTCGCCATGCCGAGCAGGTAGAGCACGACCGCCAGAACCGCCAGCGGCGCACCGATCCTTAAGTTGAGAAACGACACGGTGACGCTTTGCAGGTTCTGAATCGCGAAGATCAGCATCGCGGCGGCGAGCACGACGACGATACCCATATTCAGCCATCGCATGACCTACCTCCCTTGTGCCGCCGAGTGTTGTCGTCTCGAGGGTTGTACGGACTATTGTCCGGTAAGATAGCGTCGGCACGGAAGCTGTCAAGTCGAGTGAGACAGTCGACTTCGGAAATGTGTGAGCACTGCTGACAAGCGGCCAGTTTTGCTGCCCGACGGTCCGGTTAGGCTGGTTGCGGCGCCCGCAACGTCGCCCATGTGCCGTCGTACTCCAGCAGTGGCTGGCCTTCAAGCCGATGAGGGTGGCCGATTCCCTGACACGCTGGTTCCCGAATACCGCGGGAATCTTGCTGACGATGGCAGGCTACTTCCTGTTCTCGCTGCAGGATGCGACCGTGAAGTGGCTGGTCGCCGGTTATCCGGTGACACAGATCCTGTTCATGCGCAGTGTGACCATCACCGGACTCTGCCTGCTTCTTGGGCGGGCTCCGCTGATCCGCCAATGCATCGCCTCGCGCAACAAACGTGCTCTTCTGCTTCGCGGGGCGGTCATCCTGGCCGCCTGGTACTGTTACTACACGGCCGCCCGCTCGCTTCAGCTCGCCCAGCTGGTCACGATCTACTTCGCGGCACCGCTGGTCGTGACGGTGCTGTCGGTTCTGATCCTGCAGGAGCGTGTCCGCTGGCCGCGGTGGATCGGCGTCGCGCTGGGCTTTGTGGGCGTCGCCGTCGCCTGTGATCCCGGCCGCGTGGGCATCGACCTCCCGGCGGCCTTGGTGCTCCTCGCCGCCGGCCTCTGGGCCTACGCCAATATACTGGTGCGCCAGATCAGTCGCACGGAGGCCACGCTGACCCAGATGCTATTCTCCAATGCGACATTCACGCTCGCCTGCGGCCTCACGCTGCCCTGGCTCTATGTTCCTGCCGGCGCACGGGAACTCGGCCTGATGCTGGCCCTCGGGCTGGTCGGCGCAGGGGCGCAGTATCTATTGTTCGAGG
Source organism: uncultured Candidatus Rokubacteria bacterium (assembly GCA_963804185.1). Lineage (GTDB taxonomy): Bacteria > Methylomirabilota > Methylomirabilia > Rokubacteriales > DASRDR01 > DASRDR01. The sequence continues at coordinate 193,366 of CAWDPM010000013.1, read as the reverse complement.
GTTTCCGACTGGCCGACGCGTCGCTGGTCGCACCCTTCGAATACACGGCCCTCGTCTGGGCCTTCTGCCTGTCCTACCTCGTGTGGGGCGACATCCCGGCGGTCCCGGTGTTCGTCGGCGCCAGCCTGATCATCCTCAGTGGGCTCCTCGTCATCTGCGGCGAATGGCACCGGGGGAGGAGCGCGCGGCGTGCGTCCAGGCCTCGAGCCGACGAATCCAGGCCGTAAGGTCGCCAGCAAACGGGATCAAGCGCAAGCCCTTGTACTGCTCGCCCGCACTCCTGAACCATTCGATGCGCGCCTACCTATGGGCCGCTGGGATACGGGGTCGCGAGGGGCGTCGCGTTCGACACAGGGCTCCTCCACGTCGCGGCCATGCTTCACGACGTCGGCCTGGTGGAGGAGTTCGACAGTCACCGAGTCCTGTTCGAGGAGGCGGGCGGACACGTCGCCTGGGTGTTCGGCGCTAGAGCCGGCTGGCCCGTTGTGCCGGGCAAGAACTTCCATCTCCTTGTCCTGCCTGAACTGACCTCGTCCCCTGCATCGCTGATCCGGTAGAGCCTCGGCTCAGACGTCATACCGGATCCCGCCTGCGACCTTCCGGTGGAGGAGCTGGCGGTCGCCCCGGACGAGGCGGGGCGGGACCCCGCAGACCCTGATGCGCTTCGTCAGCGCATCCCACTGAGACCGGCCGGCCGGCGGCGTGAAGCGCTCCTTCGCGCCGTCGGGACGAACACGGGACGAGGGGCACTCTGGAGCGTCGACCGTGTCGCCAGGGCCCGGGGGGACCTCTCTCAGCGCAGCGACTCCCCCAGGAGCTTGGCGAGATCCCCGCCACCAGTCTTGCCGATGTAGTTGGTCAGCACGGGCACCGCTTTCTTGACCGCGTCGCCCTTGAGCCCGAGCTTTCTGAACGACTGTGCGACACCGGCCAGGTCCCCGACGCCCTCCTTGCCCACTGCCTGGCCGAGCGCTCCGGCGCCGGCCGCCTTGCCGTCGAGAGCGGGGGCCGCATCGAGCAGTTGGTCCATGGCGGGAACGGCGCTCGCGACCTTGCTGAAGTTCTCGGGCGTCATCCGGGTCTTGGCCAGGCGGAAGAGCGACCCCGCCGCACCCTGGGCCTGCTTCGTCGTGCTGCCCAACTCCTTGGCGAGGAGGCTCGTAAGCTCGGAACTGGTCTCCCCGGCACGCGCCTGTGCCAGCGCAGACCCCGGGGCCACGAATGCTGCCACGATCAGGACCCAGCAGACAGCTCGATTCATCGCCGTCCTCCCTCCTACCGTTTTGTCGTTTCCCGAAAGGTTTCCCCTGGGGTTTCTCAGAAGGATTCCCCCACCCCTGGGGCGCGGCCGTCGGTTCTCTTCTATCCGGTTATGGGCGGGTCCGCAAGGGTCGAGTGCGGTCCTCGGGGGCGGCGTCGCTGAATCGCGAGGGCCTGAGCGCCCCTAGGAGCGCGTTCGATGAAGCGACCCATATCGGGCTATCCCTCAGAATCGGCTCTTTCACCCGGGGGGCGCCCGCCCTTGGGCGGCCGGAGGGTGCGGCGCGCCCGGAGGCTCGGCCCCCTCCATCACGGTCTGATGCGTCCCGTGGGCGAAGCGATCGAGGGCGCTGTTGGAGGACGGGATCGCAATCGACCTGCAGAAGATGCCCTCGACGAGAGCGAGACCGAGAGAGCCTAGGGCGCGCGCCGCCTGATCACCGCGACCGCGACCCCCCCTTTGCCTCGCTCCCTCCACGGTCGCGTCTGCGGCCGGCTCCCGTTGCGGCCCTTCACATCTTCGTCGCGCAGATGCTGCCTCGGTCCGTGGACGATTGAACCCAGCGTGGAGCCACCGCGACACTGGCCGATGGGGTTTCTAACCGGGACAGGGGTCCATGCCTTTGTCCAGGCGGCTCATCTGGATGTGAGACCCGGCTCAGTCCGGAGAAACTTCTCAGGCGGATCAATGAGCAGTTGCCGTCGGCCCGATCCCGCCAGTATCTATACCGCATGAGCACCCGCCGGAATGTGTTACTGGGTCAAGGGCCCTCTGGATATCGGGCTGATGCAGCAGGCTGCTGCTTTCTGATCGGCAGGCATGATTGCCTCCTTTTCAAGCCGGCCGGAAGCTGGTGCTGGTGGAGGCCATCGAAATTTTCTCGGAGGACGAAGCCATATGGTCCGCAGTCTGGCGGGGACCTGATTCAAGTAGGCAAAGGCAGGCTGGAACCCGAGCAGCGTCAGGGAGGCCCTGATCGGCTACAATCCCCGCCTGACGGCGCATCGGGCCCCGGCCTGCGGCCTGTTTCTGGACGACGTCGAGTATTAGCTGATTAGTCGTCGTCTCGGGGGCGCACCTGACCGCGGATTTCCCCCGCCGGGAAGGTGTCGCTGTGGACGTTCGCGTAAATCGTGCCTGCCCGCAGGGCCTCGATCAGCTTCGCGAAGTCTCCGGCGGAGATGCCCTGGCCCGGGGGCACGGCGGGCCCGATCACGCCGGCCGCGGTCAAGGTGCCGTTGACCGTTCCCGAGGGGCTCGGACAGTCCGGCGTGCCCGCGGGATTACCCGAGGGATCGGGCGAGTCGGCCGAATCGCAGAGGAAGATGATGATGCCGCCCGTCGTGTGGCGCTGGCCGAAGTGAAGGTGGGCTTGGTTGACGTACTGGGTCCCTAACGTGGTGCCGGGGTTGGGGAACTCGTAGCTCAGTTCGTAGTCGATGGATTCCTCGTCGCGTGCGATCCGTGCCCGGAACTGGCCACTTGCGGTGCTGAACACCGCGCCGCCCGCGGCAATCACCTCTTCGAACCCAGAGAGCCTGGCCCGGAACGATCGCTCCTCGGCCTGACCAGGCACAACGAGGGCGAACGTCAGCAAACAGGCTCCAGTAACCGACAGCGCCACCCGTGACGACATCATGGCATGCCTCCTCCTGGGTTAAGGGATCCCGGAAATCACGTTTAACCAAGAAACTGCGCTTGGCTGGCTTCCGTTCCAACTGGTTCGGTCGCGACCTTACTGTCCGAAAACTCATCCCATCGTCGGGCTTACCCCGAATCGTCCCGGGGTCCCGATCGCTCCTTCCCGCATCCCAGGCAGGTGAGCATGAAGGGAAACGGCTCCGGCGGAAGACCGTGGAATTGTCTCCTGGGTCGACACCCTGGAGACATGGTGACCTACAAGCGCCGCATCGTCCTCGTGACCGGCCGGCTCGACGCCGCCCTGGCGACCCGGGCGGCGGCCGTGCTCCTCCGGCCTGGACGCATCGGGCGGCGCGCCGATCGAGCTCCACGTCGACAGCCCGAGGCACCCTGGAAGCCCGCCTTGGCGCTCATCGACACGCAGGGCATGATCCGGGCGCCCGTCCGGGCGCTGTGCCGGGACTCGTCGGCACCCCGGCGATCGGCGTGGTGGCCGCGGTTGGGCATCGCGTGGCCCTCCCCCCGCGCGGTTTCGCCTCACGCAGCCCGCGGTCCGGCTCTTCGGTGCCCTGGACCAGGTCGAGGCCGGACGGCGGGCGCATCGCGACTTGCTCGTGCGGTTCCAGGCACACCGCGCGCGCGACCGGGCGTCCGGTGGACGAGATTGCGGAGGTGATGCGGCGCGGCCGCGACCTCGATGCTCGGGAGGCCCTGGACTACGGGCTGATCGACGCCATCAGCGCCGCCGCCCGCTGACGGGCCGGGCCGCGGCCTGCCGTCACGGACCTTGGCTGGGCACATCCGGCGCTCGCGAGGTAAGTTGGGACCGCACGACACACGACACCGGGCCCGGCGACGGCCGGCGTCCAAGACGGCCCGCGGGCCGATCGCGAAGGAGAGACGTGATGGCGAGCCCCGGCCCTGCGCCCCGCTCTGCTGCCATCAACCGGGTGTTGGCGGCGGCCCGCGCCGCGCGCGTGCGCCTCGTGCGCTTTCTCTACACCGACAACGGCGGGATCACCCGCGGCAAGGCGACGCACGCCGAGAGCCTCGCCCGTCGCATGACGGATGGCATCGGCCTCACCGTCGCCATGCAGGCCATGAACATGCTGGATCAGCTGACGCCGGTGGAGGGGATGGGGCCCGTCGGCGAGATCCGGCTCGTGCCGGATCCGGCCACCTTCACGGTCCTGCCCTACGCGCTCCATGCGGCGGCGATGACCTGCGACATGCTGACGCTGGAGGGGCCGCCGTGGGATGCCTGTCCTCGGACGTTCCTCAAGCGCCAGGTCGCTGCTTGCGCGGCGGAGGGCTTCGGCGTCCGGGCCGCGTTCGAGTGCGAGTTCAGCCTGGCGACGCGAGAGCCCGACGGGACATTCCGGCCGCTCGACCAGAGCCTCTGCTTCTCCACGGTGGGGATGACCAGTGCGGCCCGCGTGATGGACGACCTGGTCGCGGCGCTCGAGGCGCAGGGGATCCAGGTGGAGCAGTACTACCCGGAGCTCGGCCACGGTCAGCAGGAGCTGTCGATCCGGCACGCCGACGCCGTCCAGGCGGCCGATCACCAGGTCTACTACCGCGAGACCGTGCGGAACGTGGCGTGGCAGCACGGCCTCCACGCCTCGCTCGCGCCGAAGCCGTTCCCGGAGGGAGCCGGCAACGGGGGTCACCTCCACTTCAGCCTGTGGGACCGTCGCGGGCGCCGGACTCTCATGCACGATCCGCGGGGTCAATACGGCGTGAGCCGGCTCGGGTATCATTTCATCGCGGGCGTGCTCCAGCACCTGCCGGCCCTCCTTGCCCTCACGTGCCCTACCTACAACTCGTACCGGCGGCTCCAGCCGCACTACTGGGCCTCGGCCTACACGGCCTGGGGGCCGGACAATCGCGAGGCGGCGGTGCGCATTCCCTCGCCGTTTCGTTCGGACCGCGCCGGGTCGACCAACGCGGAGCTCAAGGCGTGCGATCCCTCCGCGAACCCCTACCTCGCACTGGGCGGCCTCCTGGCCGCGGGGCTCGATGGGGTCAAGCGGCAGCTGGCTCCCGGCGAGGCGACCCGGATCGATCCCGGCAACTACTCCGACCAGGAGCGCGCGGAGCGGGGCATCCGCCGCTACCCCTTGACCCTGAGGGACGCCCTCGATGAGCTCGAGCAGGACCGCGTTCTCATGGACGCGCTCGGGTCCCTGCTGGCCCGGTCCTTCCTGGCCGTCAAGCGCGCCGAGTGGACGGCGTTCAGCAAGGAGTCCGTCGACTTCGAGGTGCGCCACCACTTCGGGAAGTTCTGAGACCGGGGCGCCGTGTTGCTCGATCTCGCGACCCTGCCCGTCCTCGACCACCACTGCCACTCGCTGCTCCGGCCGGGCCCGCTCACGCCCGCCGAGTTCCAGCAGTTCTTCACGGAGAGCCTCGACCCGATGGTGCGGGCGCGCGACGTGCCGAGCACCGTCTTCTTCCGCTGGGCGATCCGGGAGCTCGCCGGGCACCTCGGCTGCGCGCCGAGCGTGGACGCGGTGCTGGCGGCGCACGCCGCGGCCGGCGACACCCTGGCGGGCGGGATGCTGCGAGCCGCGAATGTCGCGGGCCTCCTCGTGGACCTCGGCTACCAGGTCGGCGAGATGTGGACGCTCGGCGAGCTCCGCGCGCGCCTGCCTTGCCACGTCCACCCGATCCTGAGGCTCGAGACCCTTGCCCAGGAGCTCATCCTCCGCCACGAGCGCTTCGACACGATGGTGGACGGCTTCGTCGCCGCGGTGGAAGGAGCGCGGGCAGCGGGCCACGTGGCCCTCAAGAGCATCATCGCCTACCGCACGGGGCTGGCCGTCGGCGCGCCGCGCCGCGCGGAGGCCGCCCGCGCGTTCCGCCTGCTCCGCGCGCGGGCCCGGCGCGAGGGTCGCCTCCGCCTGGCGGCCAAGCCGCTCACCGACTACCTGCTCCGGCTGGCACTCGACGTGGCGGCGCGGCAGGCGCTCCCCGTCCAGTTCCATACCGGGTTCGGGGACACCGACGTGGACCTCCGCCAGGCGAACCCGCTCCTCTTGCGGCCGCTCCTCGAGGCGCGCCGATTCGCCGCAGTGCCGTTCGTCCTGCTCCACGCCGCCTATCCCTATGTCCGGGAGCTGAGCTACCTGGCCGCCGTCTATCCAAACGTCCATCTGGACCTCGGGCTCGCGATCCCCCACGTGGCGAGCGACCTGCCTGGCGTCGTCCGGCAGGCGCTGACCCTGGCCCCGACCACCCGCGTGCTCTTCTCGAGCGACGCCTCGGGGCTGCCGGAGCTCTACTGGCTCGCCGCACGCTGGGGGCGTCGCGCACTCGGGACGGTGCTGGAGGAGCTCGTTCAGGGCAACGCCCTCGGGACCGACGAGGCCTCCGAGGTGGCGGCGGACATCCTCGGCCGGAATGCGGCGCGTCTCTACGGCGTGGCGCTAAATGCCTCGTGACCCCGAGAGCCGCTGGCCATCACGCGATTTGTTCGGGTGTCCGGCCCGTAGCCCGCCCCTGGCACCGCGTTGCTACATCGGCTATCGTCGGCGTGTCTCGGGAAGTGGTGGCGTGCCGTTGGCAGACTCTGGGCGGCCGCCGCGGCCCGTGAGAGGACGCGGACGATGGCATGCCATCACGGGGGTTGCCCCACGCACGCACCGGTCGTGGACGGAAGCAGGGCCAGAACAACGGGGTGGCAGTGCTCCTGATGCAAATGGCCAGGTGCTCGAGCCGGGCCAGGCTCGGCGTGGGGGGAGTCCTCGTCGACGGGGACCGCATCGGACGACCCGCCCGGCCCGCCGAGGTGGCGAACGTGGTGGCCTTCCTGGTCTCCAGCGATTCGACGTCATGACGGGCCAGGCACTCAACGTGACCGGCGGCCTGCTCATGCATTGAGGGGAACTCGGGTCACGGGCCGATGATGATCGTTGATAGCCATTGCCACGTGGCGACCAACTGGTGGGAGCCCGTGGAGAGCCTGCTCTTCCAGATGGACCGGTTCGGCGTCGAGCGTGCTGTCCTGGTGGGCGACTACGCCGAGCCCAACAACGAGTACCAGTCGCGGTGTGTGCGACGCTTCGCCGGTCGCTTCGCCTCCGTCGTCGTCGTGGACCCGAGCCGTCAGATGCGGTGGCGGTGCTGGAGCGGCTCGCCGGGGAGGGAGCCGCCAGACGCGCTCGCAGCTGGATCAAGGAGCCGTCAATGCGTGCGCCGCGTCGCGTAGAACACGGTGGTGGCAATCAGCACGATGGCCGGGACATTGAGGAGCACGACACTTTTCGGCTCGAATGCCGGACTGGCGGCGACTCTCCACGCGATTCCGATGAGGAACAACGCGATGGTGATGAGCGCAACCAGGCCGGCCCTCGAACCCGGATGATCCGGGAGGTCGATGGTGGCGTCTGGCACCGATAGCGCCAGGCCGAGATGTTCTTTGCTCAGTCCGCGTTCCTCGAGTCGCGTGCGCAGGCGCGCCCGGAGGCGGGCGAGGCGCACGTATCTGAGCGTCGACAGCATGAAGAGAGCGGCAAAGAAGGTGGGATAGAACTGGACGAACATCCTCGGCTCAACGGGAATCCACGTGAACGGGATCGACAGCTGCGTCAGCTGCTTGTCGGCCTTGCCGATCTGCTCCTCCAGCTTTCGGATGCGTTCCTCGATCGGGTCGAGTGCCGCCTTGATCTTGGCAATGCTGTCGTCGAGCTTGGTAGCAGAGGCGGTGAGAGCCTGGTGAACGGCCCGCACCGGTGCCATCGCCGTGTCGATCTGCGAGGCGACAGAGTCGATCTCCACTCGCATCACCTGATCCTTGCCGGCGCGCGTGCGAAACGGGCGATCATCGGCCGGTCGGCTGATCGGGCTGGCCTGAGGCACGAGACTCCTTGGGTCTGGCAGGGACATCCCGAGTTCCTGTCCGTCGGCGGTCACGCCGTGAACGGTCGTGGCGATGCGCTCGCCGAGCTTCGCGAAGCGGGCCGGTACGTGGGCATTCAGCTTCGCATAGACGCGGTCGATCTCCTTGTGAAAGACCGAATGGACCAGCTGCTCGGCCCGCTTCCACGTCGCTGATCCTTCGCTCGCCGTTCGAGCCGATCGGAGGAGCGCGACATCAGCCGAGCGCAGTCCGTAGACGCTCTCGAGCAGGTCGGCGGGATCGGTCTGCGTGGACAACGTGGTGGGGAGGGGCGACTGCTGCACGACCAATCGCTCGAGATGGCTTGAAGTCCCGGGCGGAGGGCCGGGGGCCAGGGGCGGGCCCGGTGGGGGCCCGGGGAACGGGATGCCTCCAGGGCTTCCTGGCCCCGGAAGTTGGGGCATGCCGGGCACCGGTCCAGCCGGACGCGCCGGATCCCCCTGGACCGGAGGAAGAGGCGGGGGCGGGCCCGGGAGCGCCGGACTTCCGGGAGGCGGTGTCCAGGGTCCAGGGGCGCCGGAGCCGCCGGGCGCAGCGCCCGGCTGGGGGACGCGCATCCCGGGCGCACCCGGCAAGACCGAAGGGTCCGGGGGCGGCCCCGGTGGGGGTCCGGGGGGAGGTCCGGGCGGAGGACCGGCGGCCCTGCGGTGGGGCCTGACCTACCTGGAATGCTGACGGCGGCGAGGACGCGGCGGGGGGCGGAACCGGAAGGTCCTCCCCGCTCGTGATCCGCTGAAGCGCACCCGAGAACCGTTCAAGGCGGGCGGCCAGCTCGGTGACCAAGCTCTCACCGTATTGCACGAGTTCCCGCTTCTCCGTCGCCACCTCGCCCGACAGGCTATCGAGCGCGCCGACGACCTTTCGGATTCTTTCTCGTTGACGACTCGCCTGGGCTTCCTCGGCTCTGAGCTGTTCGGCTTGTCCGGACCAGTTGGCGAAGGGGAGGACCAACAGGGCACCGAGGACGAGGCAGAGGACACCGATCAGCAGCGTGTCTCGGCTCCACGCTCTGACGGCCGATCGATACGCATCGAGTGCCTTCTCGAGATACGCGTCGTGTTCGGCGGCCATGCTCCAACCTACGACGTCACGCGGCGCGAGCGCCGGTCCCGTTCACTCGTCGTCAAGATTAGGAGAGTAGCCAACTCGGCGCCCTCTTTCCAGAGGACGGCCGGCTGGGTGCATCGATCTCGGCGACGATGATGACCTGGGCTTAAGGCCAGTGGATCGGAATGTCCTGGTACGGAAGAATCGCAAGATGATCCGTGAGGACCTCGCCGCCCTTGTCTTGCTCGATGGTCTGTGGTGATTCAGTTGTGACTGAAGCCGGCCGGCTGGGTGTCCCGAGGTACTTCAGCTGATCTGGAAGCGTCCCGCTTCGAGATCACTCAGGACGGCCCTCGCCGCGTTGTACCCCGGGGCTCCGTTCACGTCGCCCCCGGGGTGGGTGCCGGCGCCGCAGAGGTAGAGACCGGGCACGGGCGCGTTGTGGCCCGTGAGTCCCGCGAGCGGCCGGCCCCACAGGACCTGCGGCGGCATCAGGTCGGCGTGGAAGATCTGACCGCCCGTCAGCCCGTACTCCCGCTCAAGGTCGACCGGCAGGTACACCTCGCACGCCAGCACGGAATCGCGGAAGTTCGGCGCATACTCGGTCATCAGATCGATCATCCGGTCTCCGAGGTGCGTGCGCTCGGTGTCGACGTCACCGTCCAGCCGGTAAGGGAAGTGATGGCCCCACATCGACAGCGTGTGCTGCCCCTGCGGCGCGACAGTCGGATCCGTCGCCGACTGGAAGAACATCTGGCTGAACGGCCGGCGCGAGGGGTGCCCGTACTTCGCCTCGTCCCAGGCACGCTCCATGTAATCCACCGACGGCGCAAGCATCACGCCGCCGGTGTGCTGCGGACCGACCGCCTTCCCGGGCAGGGCGCGGAAGTCGGGCAGCTCGGCAAGCGCGAAGTTCAGCTTGAAGCCGGTGCCTTCGGTGCGCAGGCGCGATACCCGGTCGCGCGTGTCCTCGGGCAGGGCTTCCTTCGGCAACAGCCGGAGGAAGGTTCGCTTGGGATCGGCGTTCGAAAGCACGACGTCGCCGTAGATCTCACGACCGTCGGCGAGCACCACGCCGATGGCTCTCCCCTGCCGGTACAGGATCCCCACGACCTCCGCGTTCAGCACGATCTCGCCGCCGTGTCCGCGCAGCGCAACCGCTAGCGCCTGGGTAACGCTCCCCATGCCTCCGCGGACGAGCGCCCACGCGCCGAACACCCCGCCGAGCTCGGTCGCCGTGTGATAGAACTTGCTGAACGCCGTGCCCGGGGTGCGAGGACCGGCGGCGGACCCGGACAGGCCCCCGTAGGCCAGCGGCCCCTTCACATAGTCCGATTCGAAGAAGCGCGACAGATAGTCGTCGACGCTCGCGAACAGTGCACACTGCAGCATCTCGACGGCATCAGGGCCCGTGAACGCATCTGCGAACTCGCCCGGTGTGGGCGCCGGGCGCAGCATGAAGCGATTGATCACCCGGGCGATCGCGGTCGTGTAGGCGTCGTAACGCCTGTACGCCTCGGCATCGCGTGGGGCCAGCCGGGCAATGCTGTTCATCGTGCGCGCGGGGTCGGCGTGAAAGAACACGTGCGCGCCATCGGGAAACGGGGCGAATACCTCCGGCTCGCGCAGGGCATACGACAGGCCGTGCCGCTCGAGCTCCAGGTCCCGCATGATTTGGGGTCGCAGCATGCCGAGCACTTGCGCGGCGGCCGAGACGCGGAAGCCGGGGATCAGCTCCTTGGTGATGCACGCGCCGCCGATTCGGTCGCTACGCTCGAAAGCGACCACCGTGAAGCCGGCCCTGGCGAGGTACGCGCCGGCGACCAGCCCATTGTGCCCGGCCCCGATGACGATCGCGTTGTAGCGAGCCTTCATCCGCTTTCACTTTCTCCCTGTGGGAGGAGGCGGCCCGCCAGGCGCGGGATCGGCGGGCGGGCCGCGACCGCGATTACTCCATGAAGAACGCCGGATTCGTCATGTTGTACTTCGCCATGATCTTCCGGATGGTGCCGTCCTTCCGCATCGCGGCGATCTGCGTGTTCATCGCTCGGACCAGGGCCGGATTGTCCAGCTTGGCGCTGAAGACGGTGTAGGCCTTGTTCCTCGTGTCCGGCATGTAGTCCGTGGCTTGCACCGGCTCGTATTTCAGGTTCCATTCGGGATGCTGGAGCGACAGCCACGCGGTGGTCGCCGCCCCCAGCACCAGCGCGTCGACGCGCTTGGCGATCAGATCCTGGATCGCCGCGTCCACGGTGTTGTACAGCTTGAGATTCTTCTCGCCGACCCAGGGCACCTTCTTGAGATTGGGGATGTAGAAGTATCCCTGAACCGTCCCGACGGTCTTGCCTTTCAGGTCGTCGATCGACTTGATCTGGGAGTCCTTCAGCTGGGTGAACTCGGTCACCTGATAGTACGCGCCCTCGGTAAGGTTGACCGTCTTGGCGCGCTCGTCCGTGTAGGCCATGCCGCAAATGTTCGTGTCGAGCGGCCCGCCTGGACCGCCTGGATCTCCGCCGCCCATTCCATCACGACCGGCTCCACCTTGAGACCGAGCTTGTCGGCGATGGCCGTGATGATCTCCCCATCGATGCCGATGATGCGCCCCTTCTCCTCCTGGCAATACGGCATGTCGTTGTCGACCGCGACCATCAGAACACCGGGCTTGATCGTCTTGATCGCGGGTGTCTGCGCCACCGAGGTTGCGCTGATCACTAGAAGCGTCACGACCAGCATACTGAGATGACGAATCCGCATGCCCTTCCTCTCCCGGGGGTCGTCCCCCAACCCTGACTCGCCCCATGACTGGGACCGAGATGACGGCGGCCCAGCCGCCCGGTGGTTCCCCTCTGCTCATTCCCTCCCTTCCGCGCGATGCGGACGGCACAAATGCCGCTAGCCGCGCCGAACGCCCGTCCCCCAGGCGTCGGCGAGCCGGCGATGCCAACCCGGCGGCCCCGCTGCCAGCGGCGCATCACGCTCACTCCTGCGAGCAGCGCGCTCGAGCCGACGCGCCAGCCGACCGAGTGGTAGACACATCGCGGCGTAGATGACCGCCACCAGCAGATAGATGTGCATCGGTCGCCAGGTCTGGCCGACCAGATCGTAGGCGCGTGCCATCAGCTCGGGCGTCGCGATCGCACTGGCAAGCGACGTGTCTTTCAGGATCGCAATGCCCAGGTCGCTCCAGGGGGCACCACGACCCGCCAGGCCTGTGGCAGCACGATGTAGCGCAGCGCCCCGAGCGGCGTCATGCCGAGGGACAGTGCCGCCTCACGCTGCCCGTGGTGTACGGATTCGAGGCCCGCACGATAGATCTCCGCCATGTACGCGGCGCCGTTGAAGCCCAGCGCGAGCACGGCGGCCGTGAGGTTGTCCAGCGCGAGCCCGATACCGGCCAGGCCGAAATACACGATGTAAAGCTGCGTGAGGGCCGGCGTGCCGCGGACGGCCTCGATGTACACGATGGCCGCGGGACGCAACAACGGCAGGCGCGAGACCTTGAGCAGGGCGAGCGGGAGACCAGCGACCAGGGCGAGGAGGATCGACAGCACCGCCACCTTCAGCGTGATCTGCGAAGCGCGGAGGAGCGGCGGCAGCCACTCGGCGAAGGCTTCCGGCGTAGACCAGGAGGAACTCCTTCATGGCCTATGCGCCGCGGCTCAACCGCACCTCGGCGTGGTGCGCGAGGCGGGCGAGCGGGAGGCTCAGCGCCAGGTAGATAAGCGCCGTGAGCAGATAGACCTGCATCGGCAGGATCGTCCGGGACACCAAAGTCTTCGCGGCGAACAGGAGCTCGGGGGCGGCCACCGTGGAGACGATGGCGGTGTCCTTCAGCAGCCCGATTGCGTAGTTGGCAGTCGGCGGCACGACCACCCGGAGCGCCTGTGGCATCACGATGAAGCGCATCGCCTTCGCCGGCGTCATGCCCAGCGCGAGCGCGGCCTCCCGCTGGCCCTGATGAACCGCCCCGATCCCTGCGCGAATGATCTCCGCCATGTAGGCGGCCCCGAGCATGCCGAGCCCGATGACCGCCGCAATGAAGGAGGGGAGCTGGAGCCCGACGTAGGCGAGGCCGAAATAGATGAGGAAGAGGGTAGTGAGGACAGGCACGGAACGCATGATCTCGATGTACAGCGCCGCAAGGCCGCCGAGTAGCGGGACGCGCGTCCGCTGGAGGAGCGCCAGCACGAGCCCGGCCAGGCAGGCGAATGCCAGCGTGGCGAGTGTGATCTCGACCGTCACGACCACTCCTCTTAGCAGGTACGGAAGAAACTCCGGCAGCCGGAGGATGAAGACGCGCCAGAACTCAAGGAAGCCGGTCATCTTGCGAGCACGGCGCGCAGGAACACGCGCGTGCGCTCGTGCTGGGGCGTTCGGAAGATCACGTGTGGCGCCCTTCTTCGACGATGACGCCTTCGTCCATGAAGACGACGCGGTCGGCGACCTCGCGGGCGAAGCCCATCTCGTGGGTGACGACGATCATCGTCATGCCGTCGGCGGCCAGGTCGCGCATCACGGCCAGCACCTCGCCGACCAGCTCGGGATCCAGGGCGGAGGTGGCCTCGTCGAAGAGCATCACCTTCGGGCTCCATCGCCAGCGCGCGGGCGATCGCCACCCGCTGTTGCTGGCCGCCGGAGAGCTGCGCGGGGTAGGCGTCGGCCTTGTCGCGACAGCCCGACCTGCTCCAGGAGCGCGCGGCCCGTGGCCTCGGCCTGCCGCCGTGGCAGCTCTCCACGACCTGGACCGGCGCCTCGATGACGTTCTCCAGCGCGGTCAGGTGCGGGAAGAGGTTGAAGCGCTGGAAGACCATCCCGATTTTGGCTCGGTTGCGGCCATCTCCCGCTCGGTCATCGGAGTGTCCCGCCGTTCCGCGGTAACTCCCGACGAGGGCGCCATCGACGTATACGTGCCCGCGGTGAGGCCGTTCCAGGTGGTTGATGCAACGCAGCAGGGTACTCTTGCCGGAACCGCTGGGACCGATGATCACGATCTTCTCACCCGCCGCCACGTCGAGGCTGACGCCCTTGAGGACTTCATGATCCCCGTACCGTTTCATGTAAATCCACCACGGTGACCATCGGCGGCATCCGTCTGGCTCTCCGTTGCTAGATCTGTCGTCCCGCGCGATGGCCTTCGTACGTCGCGTACTCGATGTTGCGCGGCGCCACACAGTCGCCGATCGCGTGCACCTCCAGGCGGGCTTTCTGCAGGGGGACCAGCAACCGGTCATCGGGCACCGCGAGGGTGACGACGACGACCATGTCGAGACCCTCGACGCGACGCTCGCGCTGGTTGTAGTAGTTGAAGAGCACTACGGACCCGCCGCAGACACTCCGCACGTCATGATGGGCCGTCAGCTCGACGCCCTTGCGAAACAGCCGGCGGTACAGCGAGACGGTATTGGTCAAGCCGCAATCGATGGCGGGATGGAACTGCCGGCTGACCACTTCAGCCGTCCCCCCTTCGTCCACGACCCGCTCCGCGACCGCGCACCCCATCTGCAGTCCCGTATGATCGATCACCAGCACGCGGCGGCCGGGTTTGACCGTGCCGCTCAGCACGGCCCACGCGGAGACGACGGGCATACCCGCCTCAGACCCGAAGCCGTCCGGCTCGGCGAGCGGGCCCCGGTCGCCAAGATCACCACGTCCGGTCGCTCGGCGGTCACGTCTGCCAGGGTGGCCTCCGTGTGGAGACGCACGTCGACGCCCTGCACCCGCACCTGTCGAGCGAGCCAGGTGGCGATCCCGATCATCTCCTCGCGTCCCGGTTGCCTTGCGGTCACCAGGGCGTTGCCGCCGAGCTCTCCCTCGCGCTCGAATAACACGACCCCGTGCCCTCGCTCTGCAGCCACTCGCGCCGCTTCCAGGCCCGCCGGACCGCCGCCCACGACGACCACGCGCCTGGGGCTGGCGCGCGCGGCATCTCGGCCCACTGGGTCTCGCGGCCAATGGCGGGGTTGTAGATGCAGCGCACGGCTCGCCGGCCAGGATGCGGTCGATGCACCCCGAGTTGTCGCCCACGCACGGGCGGATGTCATCCAGGCGGCCCTCGGCAGCTTGTTGGCCAGGTCCGGAACCGCGATGTTCGCGCGGACCATCGCGACCATGTCGCACGTCCCCTCGGCGATCAGCCGTTCGGCGAGCCTCGGGTTCACAATCCTCGCGAGGGCGGCCACCGGCCGTGTGGTGACCTCCCGGATGCCCGCCGCCAGCGGCGCGTGGAGTCCCTGGGCGTGCCGGGGTGGGGGGCCAGTGTCTGACGCGCGCGAACCGCTCCATGTTGTTGCCACTGGCCACGACGTAGAAGTCGATCATGCCGGTGGCGTCGAGCACGCGGACGATCTCCTGCATCTCTGGCAGGTGCAGACCACCGGCCACGAGCTCGTCGCCGGCGATCTTCATGGCGAGGGCGCGGTCCCGTCCGAGCGCCTCCCGGCAGACCCGGACCATCTCCAGCGTGAATCGCAGGCGGTTCTCGAGGCTGCCCCCCCACTGATCGGTCCGCCGATTCGTATACGGGGACATGAACTGAATCGCCAGCGAGGCCGCGAACGCCTGCAGCTCGACACCATCGAGTCCGCTCGCTCGCACGCGCGCCGTGGCCTGGTGAAACGCGTGGAGGAGCGTCTCGATCTCGTCGGTTGTCATCACGTGCGGCAGTTCGCGGGCGAACTCCCCCATCATCTGAGAGGGTGCCCACGTGGGGTGGCCGGTGTGGTGCGACGAGAACCCTGAGGCGAGGTGCGTGAGCTGGACGAGCATCCTCGCACCGTGCGCGTGCATGGCAGCGGCCAGCTTCGTGTATCCGGGCAGCACGGAGTCGTCGAAGTTCACCAGCAGGTGCATCTGCGGCGCTCCGCCCGACGGATGGACCGCGGTGGAGCCCGTCGCGTCGAGGGCGATGCCGCCCTGAGCCTTGCGGGCGTGATAGGCGATCTCTTGCTCGCCGATCAAGCCATCGGGATTGTAGGCGGTGGTATGCCCCGTGCTGATGATGCGATTCCGCAGCACGAACGGACCGACATCGATCGGGTCCAGCAGCTGCTTAAGGACTTCACCCACACTCCTGCTCCTTACGCCTGCTCGCTTCCCCGAGCGGCATCCGTGTGTGAATCACCGGCTGGGTCAAGCACCCGTCGGCCAGGGGCACTTCCGTCAACCCGCCCGATGGCCACCTGTATAGCCCAACTGACGTTCTGATTCCAGCGGGCACGCCAGCGGTCCGATGCCGCGCGGGTTGCCAGGCGCACCGATGCCCTGTGCTCCCTGCTCACGCCCGAGGCGGCGAGCCCCACTCGCTGATAGACCTCCCAGAACGAATCCAACGTCTCGGCACGCTCGGTGGCTCGCCACCCCCGTAGCGGGTCCGGAGCCAGCGCTGCCAGAGTACCGAGAGGCGGCGCGGGCTGGGCGCCGCGGTCAGACGCGTTCCTCGCCTGGTCAGATCAGCGAGGACCGAGCGTCCGGTTCACCTGGTCATCGTCGACGAGCGCCACCTCCAGCGGGTGCTGGGAAGTACGTCGCCTACTTCAATGCGTGGCGTCCCCATCAGCGGTTCGGCCAGCGTGCGCCGTGCGGATCAGCTCCGACGGCCCCGTCCAACCCGACAGGCCGCATCTCGGGCAGCCGGCGCTCGGGGGCCTGCACCATGTGTATCAGCATGCGGCCTGATGGTCGGATGGAGTCGTTGCGCTCTACAGAGGTTGCCCGTGGTTGAGATCCGCGGTCGGAGCGCGGCATAGGATCGCGCAAGGATGGCTGCGCGACGCACGTCTCGGCCGAGCCCGGCTGCGCTCGCGGCCTGGCGGCGGCGTGCCATCCGACGGATCACCTGCTGCGGGCCGAGACCCTGGCACTCGTCCGCCGCATTCCCGCGGCCGCGCTCCGGCGACCGCGGACCCAGGCCGCCTGGTCCGTGCGGGACGTCCTCGTCCACATCGCGGCGTGGGAGGCGGAGGGCGCGCCGTCTGGCGCTGGTCGCCCGCGGCCGCGGCGATCGGATCGGCTGGTACGACATGACGGCCGAGCTCGACGCCTTCAACGCACGGGTCGTCCGTGGGGGGCGCCGCCTGGATCTTCGGGGGGTCCTCCGCCGCCTGGTGGCCGCACGCGCCCGGCTTCTGCGGGGCTCCGCGCCTGCCCGCGACAGCGCTCGCCGATCCCGCTCACGCGCTGCCCGTGACCCGCTGGCTCCTGGAGTCCGCCTGGACGCACGAGGGCGAGCACCGCCGCGAGATCCGGGCGTGGGCGACACCGCCGCGGTGGTCCGGCCGTGACCCCACAGGCCGAAGACCATCCGATCAACCTGCACGGAGCCAGGATCGCCCAGCAAGCGCTGTCAGCCCAGCGGGTCCATTCCCGAGGGTGGCCGGACTCTAGCGCGCGGCAGGCTGGCGAAAGGCCGGTAGCTCGCCGGGGCGGACTCGGGGGGAGGTGGTGATAAAAAACCGTCCCCGTGAGTCGCCGCGCAGAGAGGACCGCAATCAGGCGGACAATGCGCGTCAGCCTCGGCCGAGCGAGTCAGGGTGCCCGCGTAGACGCCGCGCAGGGCCGCCAGCCCCGTGCGGACGAAGGTGCTCGGCTGCGCATCCGCATGACGGCGACCTCGCGCCCACAGGTCCAGCAGGCCCGGGTCGGACGCCGACGGCCGGCGGCGTCGAGCCAGATGGGCGGGTCACTGAATGATCTCGTCGGTGCGCGCCAGGTATGATTGCGTGATCGGCGCCTCGCTTACGGGCTCGGCCGGGCTTCCGGCGCCAGGAGCGCCTTCACGGCCTGGAGTGCGTCGCGGTAGGCGGCCGGGTCAGGGCCGACGGTCACCCCCCGGAGCACGCAAGGATCGGCGACGCTGAACGGAAGCCCGGTGTCCCGATTCACGAGGTGGCCCTCCGGGCGCTCCTCCCAGAAGCAGTGGCGGGCCGCCTGCGCCCCAGGCATGCGGAACGGCGGCGCGGCGCGCGGGCGATCGAACCCGTGGTGAGCGCCGGGGTACTCGGTGATCTGCGCGTCCGCCCCGGCTTGACGCAGCCGCTCGACGTAGGCTCGGCAGGGCTCGATGGGGGTCCAGTCATCGGCCGTCCCGTGGAAGATCCGGATCGGACGAGTGCTGACCGCTTCGTCGTCCACGTACTTGAAGTAGCAGCCGGGGTAGAAGGCGATGTGGTGCGCGAACCGGGCGCTGGCCGGCCCGTGCAGGCGCTGGAACCGCGTCGAGCGCCGCCCACAGCGCGACGGTGCCGCCTCGCGAGAATCCCATCAGGGTGATTCGCGCGGATCGATCCGCGGGTGCGTGGCCAGGAGTTCCAGGGCCCGGTAGGTATCCCCGATCGGCGCCAGGTGGTTGATCTGCGCCTGGTCCTCCGTGGTACCGATGATGTCTCGACCCGTAAACCAATCGAGGACGAACGTCGCGACGCCGACCTGGCGAAGCTCCTCGGCCCATCGGTCCACGTGCAAGCCCACGCCGCCGGCGCCGTGAACCAGCACGACGGCCGGGTTCCGCCCGACCCGCCCCGGGGCAGCTCGAGATCCCCCCAGATAACGCTGGTCGCCGCGGGCCTCACTCCCTGGAGGAACTCCGAGATCGTCGGCGTCGTGGTCTGGAAGCCGATGCGCCCCGTTAGGCCAGCCGCCAGCGTCGTGTGGAGTGGGGCCGGCGGACAGGCGTCCACATAGCGCACCGACGTCGTGCTCGTGACGTCCTGTCCGTCAGCGAGCGTCAATCGCAGCGTGTACCGGATCTCGGTGCCGCCGGCCGGCGCCTTCCTGGAGGGAGCCCAGTGCTGGGAGCCGCTCTCGAACCGGCCCTGGTCGGCGGGGTAGCGCTGAAGGTCGTCCCTCGTTGGGGTCACGACCAAGGGGATCCGTTGCTCGCCGAGCCCACCCCAGAACCCCCGCATCTCGAGGTCCTCACGGCCGCTAGGCCGCCGGGGAGCTCACGATACGAGAACCCCCACCGGAAAGCTTGTCGGAGGCATAGCTGGGGCGGGTCGAAATGGAACTGCTCGAGGGCCGGCTGCGCCTCCGACGCCGAGCGGCGCGGCGAGGAGGGCCAGGATCGTGACCATCGACAAGACTCGCGTCATCGCTGACTCCACCCAGCTCCGCGTCCGCCTTCTCCAGCCAGAACGCCATGTCCATCTCCCGGTACATCGTCGCCGCGGTCGTCAGGTGCTCCTCGGCCTTCGCGCGGTCGCCGGTGCGGCGGTAGAGCTTGCCGAGGCCGAGGTGGCAGTGGGCGACGAGGGGGCGCATGCCAGCTCGGAGGCCAGGGCCATGGCGGCCCGTAGTGCGCCTCGGCCACCGCCGGGTCGGGATGGTCCGGATGTGAGGCAATCTCGCCAAGGAGGCGGAGGGCCACGCCTCATGGCCGCGTTCCCGCGCTCGCAGGCGAGCCTTACAGCGCGGTCAGCGCAGGCGCGAGCGTCCTCGACCTGGTCCGCGAGCAGGTAGGCCTCGCCGAGCTGCACGACGCTCATCGCCTGGGAGCCATGCGATCCCCGCAGACTCGTCAGCAGTCAGGGCCTGCTGCAGCAGAGACACCCCTTCGCCACACGTCCCGACCAAGCGTACACGTGTCCCAGGGACGCCATGCGACGGAGTCACTATTGTGATGTTCCAATCGCGGCAGAGAGCGAGCGCGCGTTCGAGCAGGCGGGCGGCCTGGCTCAGTTCTCCCCGACGCTGTTGACATACGCGAGCCCCAGACACGCGAAGATAACGCTGAACTGGTGATCGACCGCTTCCGCAATCCGGACGGCTTCCTGTCCTTGAGCGTCTCCCTCGTCGAACACTCCGCGCTCGGCGAGGCCGCGCGCCAAGAAGGCACGAGACCACACGGCGGGGAATACGGCGAGGCGGAACCGCTCACGGATCCGATTGCCCTCTAGCAACTGCGTCAGTCTCCGGCTGACGTGTTCGGTCCCGCGATAGTCGCCCGAGGCGTGGCAAACGAACACAGGTAGTACTGGGCTGCGATCTGGAGCGGCACATCGCCGAGCGTCCCCGCAATGGCTCGACCCTCTGCGCGACGTCGCACCTTGGTGACGTGACTGCCAGCTATCACGCGAGCTGCACATATAGACCGACACCCATCCGAGTCGCATCTGATCGTTGAGCCTTCTGGCCAGGGCTTCGGTTTCTGCAGACAACCGCTTCAATTCTGGAACTCTGCTAGTGGAGCGAGTTTCCAAGGTCGAAGCGAAGATCGATGGGGCCTGCTCCCACGTCTCGCGGGTCTCGGGAAGACGTCCGAGGGCTGTCAGCGCCGCTCCAAAGCAGCTTACCGCCTCCCGGTTGGCCGATCGCGCCAAGGCCTTGGCGCCGGTCTGCCGGGAGGTACGTGACCCCGACCCGGCCTCGGGCGCCAGTCGGGCGGTTCTGGCGTGGTTCGCCCTGGAGCCGGTGGCCAGACCTCTACCCGTCCCGACCTTTCGGCTGCACGGACCGGTTCGGGGGCCAGCAGTCCAGTCGGGGCGAGTCGAGCTTCTTACCGGGCCACAACCCCAGGTCAGTGAAAGTCGAGACGACGCGCTCGGCATGAATCGGCGTTGCTGCCGTGCCGGGAGTTGTTGGGATCAGCCTCCCGCCATTGACCTCCTCGCGAGCCCCGTGATAGCGTCACAGCGTACCGTAGGAGACGAGCCTCGGGATTGCCGGAGCCTGCAGCACATCGAGCACCCACTGATCGAGCACGCCGCTCCAGTCTGTTGCCCATCGAGCGATGTTCGGCTCGCACCCTCGCGACCTGACCGGGAATCCGAACGGAGGACCAGCGTGGAGCACTTCGTATTCGAAGGGATCGTGGCCGCGCCCTTCCTACCGATGAACGAGGACGAGTCGATCGACTGGAAGTCGCTCGGCTCGTACTACGGGTGGATCGCACGGCAGCGGCCGACGGCCATCGCGGTGAACATGGATGCGAGCGAGGGATCTTCCCTCACGCGGGACGAGCAGCTGGAAATCCTGCGGGCCACGCTCACGGCCGTGGACGGCGCGTGCCCGGTGCTGTCCGGCGTCATGGCCAGCTTCACCGCCGACGCCGTGCGCTGGGGGCACGAGCTCAAGCGCGCGGGGGCGCAGGGTCTCGTTGTGTTCCCCCCGCTTCCTGTCTTCCTCGGGACCCCGCTCCCGGCCGAGATGGTCGTGCGCTACCATGCGGCGATCGCCGAGGTCGGACTGCCATTCGTGGCCTTCCAGCTCCCGAAGGGCGAAGGCCCTGATCTCTCGGCCGAGGTCATGCGGGAACTGGTCAAGCGCCCGAACTTCATTGGCGTCAAGGAGGCCTCCTGCGACGCCGTCAGGACGATCGAATCGATCGAGACGGCGGCGCGCCTGCCCCGGAAGCTTGGCATCCTCACCGGGAGTGACCAGTTCATCCTCGAGGCGATGCTGATGGGCTGCGACGGCGCTCTCATTGGGTTCGCGGGTACGGCGACCGAGGATCTCATTCGGATGCACGCCGCCGTGCGCAAGCGTGACACGGCGACCGCCTTCGGAGATCCGGGCCGCGTCGGCCCGCTGGCGCGGTACTGCTGGCGGCTGCCGGAGCGCGACTACCGGCCGCGCATGAAGGAAGTCCTCGTCATGCAGGGCCTGATCCGATGCCCGGCGGTGCGGGCGCCGCAGATGGGGATCGGCGAGGCGGAGCGGGCTGAGCTGCGCCGCCTCGCGAGGCACGCCGGGCTGACTTAGGGCCCCGTGATCCAGTGCGTCTGGTTCCTCGACGCCGGCCGCCTCATCAGATGGTGTCGATCAGCCGCTGGATCCGGAGCGCGGCCGCGCCGTCCACGACGGGCCCCGCCCATCCTGGACGCTCGCCAGGAAGCCGGCCCGGACCGCCCGGTGGAGATCCGGGGTCGTGCCCCTCGGGGGCCGGGCGCGCCGAGCCGGTTTGCCATCGCGCCCTCGAGCCGGGCGATTGCCTCAAGCGCCTCCCGGCCTGGGCGGTCCCACCACGCTCGGCCCGCGGCCCTGGGCCTCCAGCAGCACAGCGACGCCATCGAACCCGATCGCGCCGGTGGCATGCTCTTCGTCGGCACGCGCCCCGCTCCGGGCGTACACGAGGTACTCTACGTCCACCGTCATTCACAGGAGGTGCTCCGTGACCCAATATTCTCGGAGA
This sequence comes from uncultured Candidatus Rokubacteria bacterium, assembly GCA_963804185.1. Taxonomy (GTDB): domain Bacteria; phylum Methylomirabilota; class Methylomirabilia; order Rokubacteriales; family DASRDR01; genus DASRDR01. The sequence goes on along the minus strand of CAWDPM010000013.1, from coordinate 171,391 downwards.
CCGAGCCTGCGCCTGATCGTCCTGGCTGGAGTGGCACTCGTCCTCGGGGGCCTCGGCCATCCGGCTTCCGGCCAAAGCCGCCAGGAAACCCTGGTCATTGCGCGAAACATCGACGACTACACCACGAACGATCCGAGCCGGCAATACGAGTTCACCGGTCAGATGACGAACCAGTCCGTCTACGACACCCTCGTAACGGTCGACGCCCCCGACTTCACGCGGGTCCAGCCGAAACTCGCGACGAAGTGGGAGATGTCGAAGGACGGGACCATCTACACCTTCACGCTGCGATCCGGCGTGAAGTTCACGTCGGGCAATCCGCTGACCGCGGCCGACGTTAAGTTCTCGTTCCGGCGCCTCAAGAACCTGAAGGACAACCCGGCGTTCTTCCTCGACGCGGTGAAGGACATCGACGTCGTGGACGACCGGACCTTGAAGGTCACCCTCGTCGGGCCCGATGCCTCGTTCCTTGCCGCGCTCGCGGCGCCCCAGTGCGGCATCCTCGATGCGAAGACGGTGATGGCGCAGGGGGGAACGGACGCCGAGGACGCCAAGGAGAAGGACAGGGCGACCCAGTGGCTCAACGAGAACTCGGCGGGGTCCGGCCCCTACCGCCTCACGTCGGCCCGGAAGAGCGAGGAGATCGTGCTCGACCGGAATCCGACCCACTGGGGGCCGAAGCCCCACTTTGCCCGGATCGTCTTCCGCCACGTCAAGGATGGCACCACCCAGCGCGAGATGGTCGAGCGCGGCGACGCCGACATCGCCCAGGGGCTCGATGCCGACATCGTCGCCACGCTCAAGCCGGGACCCAGGCTCGCGCTGGTCGAGGGCCTGACGATGAACTTCATCTATCTCGCCCTGACCAACAAGGCCGACTTATCGAAGCCGCTCGGACCGGCGGGTGCGTGCGGCCATCGCCTACGCCATCGACTACGACGGGATCATCAAGGGCCTGGCGCGGGTGGGGCAGTCCAGCCGCCGGCCAACATCCCCATCGGCCTGCTCGGTGTGGACGCAAAGATGGCCCGGAAGCGCGACGTGGCCCAGTCGAAGCGGCTCTTGGCCGAAGCCGGGTACGCAGGCGGCTTCCCGCTGAAGATGAGCTATCCAACGCGCCCGATGCATGGCATCGCGACCGAGGCCATGGCGGCGAAGGTCCAGGCGGACCTGAAGGCGGTCGGCATCGACCTGACGCTCGAGCCCAAGGAGTTCTCGGTCGCCGTCAGCGAGTACCGAGAAGGGAAGACGCATCTCGTCCTCGTCGAATGGGGCCCGGACTTTCTCGACCCCGACGGGTGGGCGGACGCGTTCTTCCGCAAGGGCGGGCCGGTGGCGAGAAGGATCGCGTACGAGAATCTGCGCGTGACCGAGCTCGTCGGGGCGGCGAAGAAGGAGACGGACTCGAAGAAGCGGGCCGAGCTCTACCGGCAGATCCAGCAGATTGCCCTCGAGGACGCGCCCTACGTGACGCTACTCCAGCCGAAGACCTACGCAGGGTTGAATCCGACCATCAAGGGCTACGCGATCCATCCGATCTGGTTCGTCACACTCTCGCGGCTAGGCCGCTGAGGGTGTGCCGGAGCCGAGACCGGTGGAGCGCCCCGACCAGGGTGGATCGTCGAGATGCCCATGGTCGGCGGCCTGCATCATCAGTACACGCGGCGGGCTGCGTGAGATCCGCCGGCCCGCTGAGTGCACCGGCCGCACTGAAGTTGGCGGTCAGTGGATTCGCCTCGCGGTGCTCGCTCCTCCTCCACGCTCGGCGTGAAATCCGCACGAACCACGTTGGTCCCTGCTGGGGTGTCCGTCGCTGCAGAGGTCCAGGGCGTCAGACGAACGGCCGCCGCCGGTCCTCCGGGTACCTGGATGGGCCAAGTGGAGGGGACAGGAAGGGACAACGTGTGGAGGTACCGCTTCTGGCGCCATCGGGTCTCATGCGGCGTAGCGGAGCCGCGGGTCCAGGAAGTCGCGCAGCCCGTCGCCGACCAGGTTCAGCGCCAGCACGCTCAGGATCACCGCGGCGCCCGGGAAGATGCTGATCCACCAGGCCTGGCTCAGGTAGACCTGGCCGGCGGCGATGATGCCGCCCCAGGTCGGCGTCTCCGGCGGCACGCCCACGCCGAGGAAGCTCAGCGCCGCCTCGCCCAGCATCGCGTAGGCCGCGACGAACGTCCCCTGCACGATCACCGGCGAGACGCAGTTCGCCAGGATGTGGCGGGCCAGGATGCGCTGGCCCGCGCGCCGATCGCCCGCGCCGCGTCCACGTACTCCTGGTTGACGATCACCAGGACCGAGGCGCGCACGACGCGGGCGACCCGCGGCGTGTAGACGAAGGCCAGCGCGATCACGACGTTCCGGACGCTCGGCCCCAGCGCGGCCATGAGGGCGATGGCCAGCAGGATGTCGGGGAACGCCATCACCCCGTCCATTATCCGCATGATGAAGCGGTCGGCGCGCGGGCTCCATCCCGCGGCGAGCCCGATCACCGTCCCCACCGCGATCGCCAACAGCGTGACCAGCGCGCCCACCAGCAGCGACAGGCGGGCGCCGAAGATCGCGCGGCTCAGGATGTCGCGCCCGAACTCGTCCGTCCCGAACGGATGCGCCGCCGCCGGCCGACGCAGGCGTTCCGCCGCCTGGATGTCCAGGGGATCGTACGGCGCGAGCGCCGGGGCGGCGATCGCCACCCCGAGCATCACCAGCAGGATCGCTGCGCCCAGGCCGATGATGCGGCGCTGCCGCACCATCCGCAGGAGCAGCGTGGCGGCCCCGGGGCGGGCCGCCGGCGACCGCCAGGGGCCGCATCGCGAGCGCGCGCTCGGCCATCGCCCTAGTCCTTCACGCGCGGATCGACCACGAGGTAGAGGATGTCCACCAGGAGGTTGATGAGGACGTAGGACGCCGCGACGATCAGGGTCACGCCCTGGATCACGGGGTAGTCCCGCCGCAGCACCGATGAGACCACCAGTTGCCCGATGCCCGGGAATGCTGAACACCGTCTCCGTGACCACCGCGCCGCCCATGAGCGCCGCGAACGTGAGCCCCACGACGGTGAGGATCGGCACCAGCGCGTTCCGCAGCGCGTGGCGGAAGATGACCGCCGCGCTCGGCCAGCCCCTTGGCCCGAGCCGTGCGCACGTAGTCGGTCGCGATGACGTCGAGCAGGCTCCCCCGCACGAAGCGGATGATGAGGGCGGAGTTCGGGACCCCGAGCGCGAGCGCGGGGAGGATCAGGTAGCGGACGCTTCGCCACAGCCCCTCGTCGGGCGGCCGGAACCCGGACGACGGCAGCCAGCCCGAGGTTCACGGCGAAGACGACGATCAGCGAGAGCCCCAGCCAGAAGCTCGGGACCGCCGCGCCCAGCATGACGAGGGTCAGGCTCGCCTGGTCCAGCCAGGAGTTGCGGTACACCGCCGACGCGATGCCGATCGGGATGCCGATGGCCAGCGCCACGGCGAGGGCCAGGAGAGACAGCATCGCGGTCGGGCCGACGTGCTGGCCGATCGTGCGGGTCACCGGCAGCCGGTTGAAGAGCGAGCGTCCCAGGTCGCCGCTGGAGCGCCCGCCGATACCACAGCCCGAACTGCACCGGCAGCGGAGCGTCGAGCCCGTGGAGCTGCCGGAGCGCCTGGACCTGCTCGGGGCGGGCATCCTCGCCGAGGAGGACGCGGATGGGGTCACCCGGCGTGAAGCGCGCGATCAGGAAGACGACGACGGCGACGACCAGCATGACCGGGACCAGCGCCAGCGCCCGCCCCAGTACGTAGGAGGTCACCGGAACCGTCTCGGTTTCGTCGCCGCCCCGGTGGGCGAGCGGTCCGGGGCGCGCACGGACCGCGGCGGCGAGGCAGGCGCCCCATCGACCGCGGCCCGCGGCCCTGCGCGTTCGACACCGAGTGCGTGTCGGGTGTTACTTCGGCACGGACACGTTCCAGACGATCATCCCGATTGCGAGCGGCACGTACCCTTCCACCGCCTTCGCGCGGAGTCGGATGAAGAGGTAATCGCCGGTCTTGACCCAGCCCCCCTCGGTGAACACGAGCTCCTGCAGCTTCTGCCAGATCTGCGCGCGGGTCTGCTGGTCGAGAGCCCGATTGAACTCCTGGAGCAACTGGTTCTTCGCGGGCGTCTCCCACCAGCCGGGATAGGCCGGGCTGAACACGTCGATGAGTGCCGGATCCGGGACGAACCCGTGACGGGTGGTGAACATCTCCCACTCGGCCGGCTTGGCCCGCCGCTCGACCACGCCGGCCCACTCGTAGACCTGCTGATCGACGTTGAATCCGGCCTGCTTGAGCTGGGCCGCCGCCACCGTGCTGGACTTGTGGCTCCAGTCGTACTGCTGGGTTGTCAGCCAGCGGATCGGCTCGCCCTTGTACCCCGCCTCGGCCGCCAGCTGCTTCGCTCGCTCGGCGTTGCCCTGGTTGTACCAGCGCGCGCCGACCTCGGAGTACCAGGGCGTTCCCTTCGAATAGATGCTGGGCGTCAGTTGGAAGAGGTCAGGATTGCCGACGGTCACCTGCAGGATCGGCTGCATGCGGAGCGCCGCCATCACCGCCTGGCGGAGCTTCACGTTGGCCATGAGGCCGGCCTTCTTGTTGAAGAAGAACACCAGCCAGGCTCCCGGGCTCGTGGATGTCCGGAACCACGCGGGCGTCGCCCTTGAGCTGCGCGTAGAGGTCGGTGCTGATGGCGTCGGCGAGGTCGTAGTCGCCGGCCTGCACGCCGGCGATGCGCGTCGCCACGTTCCCCACCGGGTAGTAGATCACCTCGTCGACCAGGGGCTCCCGGCGGCCGGCGTACCCGCTGGCCGGCTTCGCTGCGGACACGTACTTGTCCCAGCGCGCCAGCTTGATGTGCCGGTTGGGGATCCACTCCACGAACCGGTACGGCCCGGTGCCGACGTACTGGGTGACCGGCCCGGCCGGCGTCGCCTCGGCGATCTCCTTCGGCATGATCGCCGCCGCCGAGGACGGCAGAGCCAGGAAGGCGAGCAGCGGAGCGAACGGCTCCTTCAGGCTCATGACCACGGTGTACTTGTCCGGCGCAGTCACCGCCTCGACCTGGTTGAAGACCACGATGCCGCGGGAGCCGACCTTTCCCCAACGGGTGAGTGACGCGACGACGTCCTCGGACGTCATCTCCTTGCCGTTGTGGAAGAGCACGCCTCGTCGCAGCTTGAAGGTGTGCGTCAGGCCGTTCGGGCTCATGGCGTGGGATTCGACCAGCATCGGCTGGGGCCGCCAGCTTGCGTCGAAGGCGAACGGCGTCTCGAAGATGGCCATGCCGATGTTGCTCGTCACCCCGACGGTGGTGGCCGAGTAGTCGAGGGTCGGCGGCTCGCCGATGTTGGCGACCCGCAGCGTGCCGCCGCGTTTCGGGGTCTGCCCGTCGACCGTGGAACTCAGCACCACGGCGACCAGCACCAGGAGAGCGCTCAGCAGGATTTCGCGTCTGCCCAATCGCATCGATCATCCCTCCCAGGAGGCTCGGTCGGTCAGGCCGCGTCAGCGCGGTCACTCGCGTCATTGCGTCTCGCGGACGTCTCACCCCCTCTTGCCGCCGTGGCCACCCAAGCATAGTCCAGCGCCGCCGGGGGGACTAGCTGTGAAGGCGCACGAGATTCTAGATTCATCCGGGACCTCCCTGGGAAGCTGGGGGTTGGACGCCAACCATCACGTGGCACCCGGCATCAGGCACCTTCTGACCGAGACCCTACCGGATCAAAGTGGAGCCGGTAAGGGAAGTTCAGGTGGGACAAGTAGATGGAGTTCCTGACCTGGACAACGGGCTGCGATCAGGCTCCGATTGGCCTCACGACCGGCCGCGGCTCTTGCTGCGTGCGCGCTCCACCCGGGCAAGCTGGTCGAGATCGCCAAGCGTCTCGAGGACGTGCATGCCGGCCTCGAGCTCGCTCTGATCGCGGGTGAGGAGCGCCCGCTCACAGCGGACCCGCGCGGCGTAGGGTGCTGCATGCGTCTCCTCGAAGATGTCGAGGGCGCGCGTGAGCTCGGCGAGGTCCTGGACCGCGATCCCGAGTACCCGTCGCCCCTGCGCTTCCAAGAGCGTCACACCGTCGGCCGCGGCACTTTCCACGATCGGCCGGATCGCTTCGGGTGCGAGTACGTGGTCGAGGTCGGCGCACAGCGAGAGCGTGCGCTCGACGAGCTGCTGCCGCGCCCGCGGAATCGTGCTGAAGCCCCGGACGATCTCCGCCTCGAGCGTTTCGAGCTCTCCACGGCCATAGGGACGCAGTCGCCCGAAGAGGGAGTCCGCCGCAAAGTGTTTCAGGATCTCGTCGAGCACCGTGCGATACCGGTCGACAAGCTGGCTGTCGTGACGGGCCCGTGCGACATCCAGGGCGGCGATGAACCCATGGACGCAATACGCCGCCGGGATGAGCCCGCCCTCGGCCCAGATCTTGCGAGCATGCTCGGCGACGGCGAGCGCCTCGTCCCACCGCCCAAGGACCGTCAGGGTGTACGCTCGCCACGCCGCGGAGTGAAGGCCCCACCAGTGCACCTGACCGGACTGAAAGAGACCCAGTGCGGAGGCGGTCGCGCGGTCCGCCTGGGCGAGGTCACCGAGCAGGGCGGAGGCCCACGCCACCATCGTGTGGGCGTCGAGCCGCTCATGCAGATCGAGGCGGTCCTCAAAGGCGAGACGCTGCTGGGCAAACTGTCGGGACTGCGCCCACGCGCCGCGCGCCTGGGCACAGCAGGTGAGTGCGTCGAGGGCGGCACTGCGGAGCCGAGGATCGTCGAGGCGGTCGGCGATCGCGAGGCCGCGGCCCGTGCTCGCCTCGGCCTCGGCGACGTCCGACACCGTGGTCAGTGCCCCGCGCCAGAACGGATAGAACCCGTCCGCGATTAAGAAGCTCGCGATGGCCTGCTCGTCACGCGCCCTGGCGAGGAGCGTCCTGCCGTCCGTGCGGAGCCGCTGGATCTCCTCCTCGGGAGGCCGATTTCCCACCGTTCCGTGAAAACGCGTGTACCGGGTGAGAAGACTGGCCAGGACGCGCAGTTCCTGATCGGCCGGGCGGCCCAGTTCGCGGCAGAGCCGAAGGGCAACCCGGTACGCCTCCGCCCCGGCGTCCCCTCCGGATACGTCACCGAGACGCTCCTGGAGCTCCGGAAGATCGTCGGTCGCCGCTAGCTCGATGGCAGAGCGCAGGTGCCGAGCCGCTTCGGCGGTCGCGGCGCCGGCGGCCGCGACGTCGGCCGCGCGCTTGAGCCAGCCCACGGCCTTTCGCCGGATCTGGACGGTGTCGAGCTGCGTGCTCTTGGTTGCACTGGTGAGCATCGCAGCTTCACGGAAGTGGAAGGCGATCAGCTCGGCCAGCGCATCCTCTCGCCCTCCGGCACCGCCTTCGAGCCGCCGGGCGGCGGCCGCGTGCAAGTCCGCCCGCTCGGCGCGGAGCAGCGTCTGATAGGCGACCTCTCGGATCAGGATGTGGCGGAAGGCGAAGCTGTCTCTGGCCGAGGGCCGGATAAGATCCTTCTGAACGAGCCGCTCCAGCAGCGAGTCGATGTCGGCTGCCAGATCCGGTCCCAGGGCTGCGACGCCGGCCGCGTGGAACGCCCGCCCGAACACCGCACCGAGCTGCAAGACTCGTCGCTCCGCTGGCTCCAGGAGGTCGAGCCGCGCCAGAATGGTCGCCTGGATCGTGTCGGGAAGCGTGGCAAGGGCGTGCTCGACGGCCGCGACATCGCTCAGGGAGCGGACACGTTCCCTGATCGACTGAACGATCTCGCCCGCGAAGAACGGGTTGCCTTCCGCACGGGCCACGACACGCTCGACGATCTGTGGGACGTTCGCGCCGACCATGTGGCGGACCAGTTGCGCGACCGAATCATCGTTGAGGGGCTCCAGGGACACGGCGACGTAGTTCCGCCGGCCTCCCCCCCACGCCGGACGCCGATCGAGAAGCTCCGGACGGGTGAGGGCGATCATGAGCACTGCCGCGTCGCCCCGAGGCTGCACGATGAACTCCACGAGATCGAGGAGGCTGTCACTCGACCAGTGCAGATCCTCGAACACCAGAACGAGCGGTGATCGGCGCGCCGCGACCTCGATGGCCGTACGCCAAGCGGCAAAGAGCGCCGCCCGATCGATGACCTCCGGTTCGCCCGCGCCGATCGTTGCGGCGAGGAGGTCCGCCGCGCGCTCGGGCGATTCGACACCCCGGTCGTGAAGCCACCCCTGAATCTCCTCGCGCACCGCCTCCGGCGTGGCCTCTTCCTTCAGCCCGACCAGGCGGATCAACAGAGCGCGAAGCGGCCAGTACGTGACCCGCTGGCCGTACGGGAGACACTGGGCGATGGCCACCGTGGCCTCGGGCGAGAGTGCGGGCAGCCGATGCAGAAACTCCTCGACCAGGCGGGTCTTCCCGACGCCGGCGGGTGCGATGAGGCTCACGAGAAAGGGGCGGCGATCGGTGAAGGCTCGCCGGGCGACCAGCTCGAGCTGCGCCAGGTCGTCATCGCGACCGATGAGGGGAAAGCGCGACAGCAGGCTCTCGGGTGCGCGCCCGAGAAGGGGCAGCGTCTGGATCGGCAGCAGCTTCCCCTTCACATCAATCTCGGTCGGGCGGCCGAGGGTGAACCGATCCCGAGCGGCCCGGGCGGTCCGCTCGCCGCACAGGATGGACCAGGGCTCGGCAACCTGCTGGAGGCGCGCGGCAACGTTCACCGCGTCGCCAGTGATGAGGAAATCGCTTGCCGCGTTGTCGCGCGTCGCGACGACTTCCCCGGTGTTCACCCCGATTCGGACCCCTTGCTGCGCAGCGAGCTTCGGGTCCGCCCGGACGCGGTCGCGGATTTCGAGTGCCGCCGACATCGCGCGCTGCGCATCGTCGCCGTGCGCTTGGGGAAGCCCGAAGATGGCCATGACCGCATCGCCGATGAACTTCTCGAGGGTGCCGCCGTGCGCGCTGACCACCTCTCTCGCGATGTTGTAATAGCGCGCCTGGAGGGCTCGGACGTCCTCGGGATCACGCGCCTCGCCGAGCAGGGTTGCGCTCGCCATGTCTGCGAACAGCACGGTCACGATGCGCCGTTCGTCGGCCATGTCAGTGGTGGCCCACTACGAGACGGTGTGACACGTCCGGCGCTCCCTCGCTGGGCCGGCGGTGCCCATGGCCGATGATCGGACGATCAGGAAGCCCCGCTCGTCGCCCGAGTCAGGATACTATCGACTTCGGCGAGGACGGGTCCAGTCTGGAGTGCGGCGAAAGCCTTCCGAGCCTCGACCAGCCGGCCAACCGCCTCACGGTGCCGGCCCACAGCGACGAGGCATCGGCCCGCCCCCAGTGCCGCCCGGCCGTGCTCCAAGGCGAACCCATAGTCCACCCACCGCTCCGCCGCCTCTTCATACAGCGCACTCGCCTCCTCCGGCCTGCCTTGAGCCTCGGCGAGCACGGCGCGGCCTGTCAGGACGGCGTGCCGATAACGGGCAGCGGGGTGTGCTTCCATGCGCAGCAGGCTTTCGGCCAAGCGGATCGAGCCCGCCGCCACACACACCCGGAGCACCTCGGGCAGGTGCCGGGCCCGAAAGACCGGACGATCCCGAGTGACCTCCTCGATCTCCTCGACCAGCCGCACGGCTGTCACATGGTTACCCCGCGAGTGCTCGATGAGTGAGACCACGGCCAAGGCCGGGACGAGCACCTGTGGGTCTCGGATTTCCCGCGAGCGCGGCAGGAACTCCTCCGCGAGGCTATGGGCCTGGCTCACCTCTCCCCGGCACACGAACACGTATGCCATGTACGTGAGCGCGACGACGGTGACCTGGCCGCCGCCCTCTCGCCGGTCCCACTCGACCAGCTCTCGGGCAATGTGAAGCAGCTCGTCCCAGTGCCCGAGATCGAACAGAGGCCAGAGCGTCTCCGTCCTGGCCCACATGACCGGGAGAGTGAGCCCGCGGCGTTCACCGAACTCGATCCCCGCTCGCTTGACCTCGAGACCCCGGGCCGGACCCTCAGCGACCCACACCCAATCGCCAAGGTTTCCGTAGGATCGGATCGTTTCGTTCCCGAGCCCGAGATCGAGGCTGAGGCGAAGCGCTTCCCGCAGATCGGCGAGCCCTTCGGGCACGTCACCGAGCTGGCACCGCGCGAGGCCGCGGAGCTGACGCGCCCGGACGGCCTCGGCATCGAGCCCGAGCTCCTGGGCCAAGGCCAGGGCCTTCTCCGACCACACGGCACAATCATAGGAACGGTTGGCGACCATGTGGTCGGCCGCGGTGTGAGCATAGGCCAAGGCAAGCTCCCGCCCGGGCGGCTCGCGCGCGAGCAGCTCGATCGCCTGTGCGAGAAGCGCCCGTTTTCGGTCTGTCTCACCCCGGAACCAGTACGTTCTGGCCAGCCGCACCATCGCCTCGCCAGCACCGACGATCTCCCCCTGAGTGCGGAACTCGACGATCGCCTCCTCGAAATCGCGCTGGGCCTCGGACAACCGGCCGCCGACGAGGGCCGCCTCGGCGGCCTTCGCGAGCAGCCGTGCCCGGTCGGCATGACGGAGTGGACAGACCTTGAGCGCCTGCCGGTAGAAGGCCTCCGCCTTCCGGGCATCGAACTCAAGCGCGCGGTCCCCGGCCATGATCAGGAAGCGCCGGACCTGAGCCTCGAGCTCGTGCGCATCCTCATCCAGGCCGGCGGCCTTCGCGAGCTGAAGAGCCTGCCCGTAGTGATGCCCGAGGATCTCGGCGTGATCGGTCACACGGTCGCCGGCCAGCCGTTCGATCCACGCGGCGGCCGTCCGGTGCTTGCGCACCCGCGCTGCGCGGGGGATCTGCTGGTAGGCGACGTCTCGGATCAGCAGGTGCGTGAAGGAATACTCGGCCTGGCCCTTGACCGACGAAGTCCGTACGGGACGGACGAGCTCCTTCTGGGCGACTGTCCGCAGCCCTTGCTTCACCGCTCCCTCGTCGATGCCGCTCATGAAAGCCACCGCGCCCGCCCAGAAGACTGTGCCCACGACGGCGGCATCGTGGAGGAGCGCCTTCCGCTCGGCGGGTAGTGTGTCGAGGCGGGCGGCGATCACGGCCTGGACGGTCTCGGGGATCGGGATGTCGGCGCCGGCCGCAACGTGCACGGTCCGTCCCCGGCGTTCGAGGATCCCGCGATCGGCGAGCATGCGGGCGAATTCCCCCGCGTACAGCGGGTTTCCACCCGCTCGCTCGAGCAGCGCGGCCTGCGTCTCACCCGGTAACTCCGCCCCCGAGAGGTACGCGGCGATCAACCGGCTCGTCTCGTCGCGAGAGAGCGGGGCGAGCGAGATGGTGGTGGAGTTCCGTTTGCCCCCGCCCCATCCCGGATGGCGTTCGAAGAGTTCCGGCCTCGTCGTGCAGACCACCAGGAATGGCAGGCCAGACGCCCAGTCCACGAAGTACTCGACGAATTCGAGTAGCGCGGTCCCGGCCCAGTGCACGTCCTCGAAGACCAGGACCAGCGGTCGATCGGCCGCAACGGACTCGAGGAAGCGCCGCCAGGCGGCAAAGGACTCGGATCGCTCCGCCGGGTCCCCGACGCCGCGGGCGTTGGCGCCGACCAGGATGGCCAGGCGGCTCTTGAGCCAGTCCCGCTCGACCGGGTCTTCTATGATGGCTCCGACGGCCGTCGCGAGCTTGTCGGATGCCTCGTGCGGCGTGTCCGATTCCAGGATTCCCGCCTGACTCTTGACGATCTCGCCCAATGCCCAGAAGGTGATGCCCTCCCCGTAGGGAAGGCAGCGGCCTTGTCGCCACCGCGCCCGCTCGGACTGCCAGTCGACGAAGGCACGGAACTCGCGCACTAGGCGACTCTTCCCCACCCCCGGTTCGCCGGTCAGCGTAACGAGTTGAGCTGAACCCTCCTGCGCGGCGCGCGCGTACAGGGCTTTCAGGAGCGCCAGCTCGTGGCTGCGGCCGATGAACGGCGAGGGCATCGCCTCCGCGGGATCGGCGCCGTATCGACTGCGGGCGGCTTTGGCTTGCCAGACTCGGATCGGTTCGACCAGCTCCTTGGCCGAGACCGGATCGAGCGCTTCGTAGTCCACAAGATGCCGGGTCGTCCAATGGGTCAGCTCGTCGACTACCACCGCTCCGGTCGGGGCGATCGCCTGGAGGCGGGCCGCCGTGCTGACCACGTCGCCCGTCGCGACTCCCGCACCCTCCGCGGTTTGCGCGGCCCGCGCCACGACCGCCTCCCCAGTGGTCACTGCGGCCCGGACGGCCAGTTCGAGCCCCGGCTCGGCCGCGTTCAACTCCTGGACTGCTTCGACGACGCGAAGGGCGGCCCGCACCGCCCGCTCGGCGTCGTCCTCGTGAGCTACGGGAGCGCCGAAAGCGGCCATGACGGTATCCCCGATGAACTTCTCCACGGTAGCGCCCCACCGCACGAGCTCCCGTCTGACGCAGGTGTAGTACGGTCGGAGAGTGGTCCGGATGTCCTCGGGGTCGGCCTGATCTGATCGTGCGACGAAGCCCACGAGGTCGACGCACAAAATTGACACGACCTTCCGCTCCTCCTTCAGCTCGGGGAGCGGAGAGCCGAGCGCCGGTGGATCACTGGATGACTCTCCGGGCCGCTCGGGGTCCTGCTCGGTCTCCCCGGGCGGGAGCCGTGAAACGCCACGGTTGCCGTGATGCTCGGTCACCTGCGTGGGGACTCAGACGGGGTCCCGCCGTCAAGCGCTCCTGCCGGCGCGCGGCCCCCGAGCGGGCCCGCGCGCTGATGGAGTGGTGAGGCATCACCCCCGGACTGGATGCAAGACTCTTCGATGCGGGCACCGAGCGTGTTCCAAGCGATCGCAAGCTGCTGGGCCCTTGGCGAGACGTTCCAGTTCGTCTCGCCGAGTGTCGTGAGAGGGTGGCCGCCTGTCGATTCTTCGAGACTGATCACGCCGAATATGCTGGAGTCCTGCCCCTCCTCGAGGGGCACCGCGGGCGGGTCCAGCAGGCCAGCAGTGACGACTCTCGCCGCTGAGGGCTGCGCGTCCGGTTCCATCACGTTCGTGAGCCCCGGCATGTTGCAGGGCACCGGTAGGCGAGCAACGCGTCACACCCGTAGGGCGCCACTTCATTCGGTGGCAGGCCGTACTCCACATAGGCGGCCGAGGAGCCCGTCTGTCGGCGCTGTGGCGGCGCGTGCCGGATGGTCAGCGCTGGCCCGCAGTCCGACGGGTGCCGCAGCGCCATGATCACCCTCCTGAAGCAATCCAGGGTTGGGTACGTGCAATCCGGCGCCAGTCTAGGCGGGATGTCAACGGTCGTCAAACAGGTCCGTGGATCAGGACGTGGTCGGCCCACCCCGCTGGACGGGCATTTCGTGTTCAGAGAGGCGAAGTAAACGGCGGCGCGCGGGTTCCGACTCGCCGCCCGACGCATTGGATCGGCCGCCGCCCCACTTGCAGTAAGCTGGAACCTCAATGCTCTGCCCCGGGTGCGGATCCTCCGTCCAACCGGATTTCGCCTTTTGCCCGCGATGCGGGGGGAGGCTGCCCGCTGCCTGCCCCGGCTGCGGTGCGGCCTGTTCGCCCGACTTCGCGTTCTGTCCACGCTGTGGTGCTAGCCTCGCCGCCGGAGCCTCCCAGCACGCGGGGGCCCCGCTCAGTTCCGATCCGATGCCGCCGAAGGCGGTCAGTCCGCCCGCCGGCTCTCTGCTTGATCGGGCAATGGATTCGTCCGCCGGCGCCGACGATCGTCCTGCCGAGGGGGACCGGCGGCTGGTGACCGTCCTGTTCGCGGATCTGTCCGGATTCACTGCCCTGAGCGAGCGCCTCGACCCGGAAGAAGTCCGCGCCCTTCAGAACGACCTGTTCCGAGAGCTGTCGGGCGCCATCGAGCGCTACGACGGCTTCGTCGAGAAGTTCGTCGGGGACGCCGTCATGGCCGTGTTCGGCGCTCCTCGGGCTCACGAGGATGATCCGGAGCGCGCGCTCCACGCCGCCCTCTTGATGCACGAGCGTGTGGGGGTGCTCAACGAGCGATGGGAGCGCCGTCTGGGCAAACCCCTCTCGCTCCACGTCGGGGTCAACACGGGCCCGGTCGTGGCCGGCACCATTGGCTCGGCGGCCGGCGGCGCGTACGCGGTGACCGGCGACACGGTGAACACGGCCGCCCGCCTCCAGAGCGCCGCGGGCGCCGCCGAGACGTTCGTCGGCCCCACGACCCATGAGCTGACCGAGCATGCCTTCGTCCTGACCCCGGTCGGCGGGATCGCGATGAAGGGGAAGAGCCAACCTCTCCATGCGTTCCGGCTCAAGGGGACTCATGGGGTTCGGCGCTCCGGCCGGGGCCTAGAGGCCCTGGGGCTGACCGCGCCCATGGTGGGCCGGGCGGAGGAGCTCGGGCAGGTGATCGCGGCCTTCGATCGGACGCTGTCCGGGCGGGCACAGGTGGTGAGCGTGATTGGCGAGGCGGGGGTGGGCAAGTCGCGCCTGCTCTTGGAGTGGCTCGCCGCCCTCGAGGCTGCCCAGCGCCTCGAGTCCGTGACGGTGCGGCATGCCGTCTGCTCCCCCCTGGTCGAGCAGCCATACGCGGTGTTCGCCGCCTTCTTCCGGGAGGCGTACGGCGTGGCCGCGGGCGATCCTCTCGAAGCCGCGCGCGAGAAGCTCGCCGCAGGCCTCGCGACGCTGGGTGGGAGCGAAGAGGAGACCGTCCGCATCGCGTCGCTCCTCGGCTTCGTCCTGGGCATGGAGACGGCCGACCGCTTCCGCCACGTCGAGCCCGAGCAGCTGAAGCGCCAGCTCTTCCTGGCAATCCGTCGCCTGACCGAGCGCCGACTCAGGCAGGGCCCCCTCGTACTGGTCGTCGAGAACCTCCATTGGGCCGACGCCGCCTCCGTGGAGCTCCTTCAGGTGATGGTCGACCGGCTGGCCGACCAGCCTCTCATGGTCGTCGCGACTTACCGGCCATCGTTCGAGCTCCGCGCCCTCGCCACTGCTCGGGTGACGCACACGGCCCTGCACCTGATGCCCCTGTCCCCCATCGACAGCGAAGCCCTGTTGGCCGCCTATCTGGGCGAGTCGACGGCGGGCATGCCGGTCCCCCTCCGCCGGCTCGTGCTTGCTCGCGCCGGGGGTCAGCCGTTCTACCTCGAGGAGATTCTTCGCGGCCTGATTGCCGGCGGCGTCCTCCTCCGCGGAGAGGATGGATGGATGTGTGCGGACGGCGCTGCCGCCGCCGACGTTCCCCCCACGATCCACGGGCTCCTGCTCGCTCGTGTAGACCGTCTGCCGGAGAGGGCCAGGCGCGCCCTCCAGGAGGCGGCCGTCTTGGGCCCGGTGTTCGGTGCCGCGCTCCTCCGGGCGCTCGCCAGTGAGCGGGCGGCGCTTGATGGCGTGCTGGAGCGCCTTCAGGAGGAGGACTTCCTGGAGAAGATCATGCACCCCGGGGGGAATGGCTCCGCGAACGAGCGGGCCGATTCCCACTATCGGTTCACGAGCCTTCTCCTCCAGGAAGTTGTCTATCAGAGCCTGCTGCTCCGACGTCGGACGGAGATGCACGCTCGGGCCGCTCATGCGCTCGAGGACGCGGTCGGTGGGAGCCCCACGCGTCTCGAGGATATCGAGGCCCTCGCGCGCCACTGGAGCCTGGGTGGTGACCGGCGCAAGGGGGCCCGCTACCTCGTCGACGCGGGTGACTGGGCGCGTGGTCTCTACGCCAACGAGGACGCCATCCAGCACTACGAGCGGGCGCTCGTGACGCTCCAGGAGTCCGGGGCCTCCGAGCCCGAGGTGTGGGCGGTCCGGGAGCGCCTGGGCGACCTGCTCGTGCCGCTCGGCCGTCGTGCCGCGGCGCTCGGTCACTACGAGGCGGTCCTGGCGGCCGCGGCGGCAAGCGATGATCGCGTGACACAGGCCCGGGTCCACCGGAAGCTCTCGGCCATGGAATGGGACGCCGGCGACCGTCCGGCGGCCATCGCCCGGCTGCGCACGGGACTCGAGCTCATGGAGGGTCAGGCGGAGCACATCGAGCAGGCGCACCTCTATCAGGAAATGGGACGGCATGCGTTCCGGGCAGGTGACAACCAAGGTGCGCTCAGCTGGGCAGAGCGGGCCCTGGCCCAGGCCGAGCGAGTTGCCACCACCTTGGAACCTCCGGATGCCGGCGCGGACGCGAAGCGAGCCACCGAGGTCGCCACCGCGATGGCCCAGGCCTACAACACGCTCGGCGTTGCCGCGGCTCGTACGGGCCGGCTCCGGGACGCGGTCGGCCACATCGAGCGAAGCGTCGCCGTCGCCGAGGCCCACGATCTGATGCAGGCCGCGTGTCGGGGTTACACGAACCTCGGGGTGCTCTACAGCACGCTCGATCCCAAGCGCGCGATCGACACGTGCGTCCGGGGTCTCGAGACCGCCAAGAAGATCGGCGACCTGGGACTCCAGTCCCGGCTCAACACGAACCTCGCTGTGGCCTACTGCGCCCTCACGAACCGGTGCGAGGAGCAGGGCCTGGTGGCCGCGCAGGCCGCCCTCGATCTCGATCGCCAGCTCGGTCAGCTCGATCACCTGGCGGTACCGCTGATCGTCCTGGGCCAGATCCAGCAGTGCCATGGCGATCCCGAGCTGGCGCTGGGCTATTACCGGGAGGCGCTGACCCTCGTCGAGCAAATCGGCGAGCCCCAGCTCCTGTTCCCTTGTTATGATGGCCTCGGCACGCTCTACCTCGACCGCGGCGACGAGGCCCGGGCCGAGGAATTCATGCAGAAGGCACAGCAGGTCTGTGAGCGGGCCGGGCTCGATCCGGACACCTTCGTCGTCCTGCCGTTCCTGGAATAGGGAGGAAGTCTGCATGACCGCGACCGAGACGCGCCCACCCGTGGCACCGGGCGAGCCGGCACCGGACTTCGTCCTGCCGTCCGGCCATGGGGAGGGTACCGTCTCCCTGGCCGACTACCGGGGCAAGCGCCCAATCCTGCTCGCGCTGTTCCGAGGTCTCTACTGACACTTCTGTCGGCGGCACGTCGTGCTGCTCAGCGCCACCGCCAAGAAGCTCGAGGAGGTCGGGGTCCAGACGGTCGGCGTGATGGCGACGGGCCCGAAGCAAGCGCGTCTCTTCTTCGGCTTCCGGCCGCCCCGGATCCGTGTTGGCTGCGACCCGGCGCTCTCGACACACCGTGCGTACGGCGTACCCAACGCCGCGGTGACACCGGAAATGTGGCAGGCCGTGCAGCTCGCCGCCGCCAACGCGCTCCGCGACGCGGGACAGCCGGAGGTGCCGGCCGTCGATGCCTACGAGGTACTCGGGCGCCTCGACGGTTATACGCCGACCGAGGGCGACATGGCCGATTTCGAGCGCCACCGTGCCCAGCTTACGGCACAATTCCTGGTGGATCCGGACGGGGTCGTCCGTTGGGTGAACATCGAGTGTGCCCGGGACGGCCTGGAGGGCGTGGACCGGATGCCTTCCGACGAGGATCTGCTGGCGGCCGTCCGGGCCCTCTGACGGGAGGTGTAACGTCCGGCGTCATCGATCGCGATGGTATCGTCCGCAACACCTACATCGAGTGTGCGCGGGAGGGTCTCACCGGATTCGGCGACATGCCCTCCGAGGAGGAGATCCTGGCCAGGGCGCGTACGCTCTAACCTTTCCGCCGGAGGCGCATGGACCTCGGGCAAATGAAGGAACCCTATGACTCAGAACGATCGCCGATCACCGGTCGAGCCCGGGGAGCCGGCTCCCGAATTCGAGCTTCCGGAAGCGAGCGGACAGGGGTCGGTGTCGCTCGCTCAATACCGCGGGAAGAGCCCCGTCTACCTCGCCCTCTTCCGAGGGCTCTACTGCTCGTTCTGCCGGCGACAAATCGTGATGCTCGGATCCATCGCCCCGAAGCTGCAGGCGGCGGGTATCCAGACCGTGGGTGTGGTTGCCACGGAGCCCGAGCGCGCTCGGCTGTATTTTCGCTACCGTCCGCCGCGGATCCAAATGGGCGCCGACCCGGAACTCAGGACGCATCAGGCCTACGGTTTGCCAAATTTCGCGCTGACGCCCGAGGCTTACGAGGTCGGCCGAGCGGCGGCGACGCGGGAGCTGCGCCGACTGAAGGTGGAGGTGCCCGCCGACCCGTTGACCGCCTTCGCGCGCCTCGACGGTTTTGAACCCAGCCCGCTCGACGAGGCGGAGTTCGAGCGCCATCAGGCCCAGCTGACGGGACAGTTCCTCATCGATCAGGATGGCATCGTTCGCGTTGCGTACATCGAGTGTGCGCGGGAGGGCATGGCGGGCTTCGGCGACATGCCCTCCGAGGAGGAGATCCTGGCCGGTGCGCGAGCACTCTGACGCTCTGCCGGACCGGCTGAGCGAAGGCGCTGGTCTGTCGCTTCGTGACTCGGGAGTGATTCGCAAGATTCCTTGACGTCCGCGGGCGAGCTGCGGCGCCGGGAGGCTCTCGCATGACCTTGTTCCTGTTCCACCACGCGGGCCGGGCGCGACCGTGAAGATCCGGAAGCTCACCGTGCGCCGGCTCACCGGCACCATGCCGACCGACGGTCCCCTGTGGGAAGAGCGACTGGTGCGTCCCATCGACGTCTACCCGGAGTATCGACGTGACCCGTGGGTGACCGGCGGCGAGCAGCTCGATGACCGGCGTTTTCGCACCACGCAGGACTTCCTGGAGATCCTCACCGACGCGGGCGTCAGCGGCATCGCCGGGCCGCTCTGGCCCGATCCGGCACGGATCGTCCTGACGCAGCTCGCCCACCTCCTCCTGGGCAAGGACCCGCTCGCCACGGAGCTTCTCTGGGACCAGATGCACCGCTTCCAGGTGCACGGGCGCCAGGGCGATGCCATGATCGCGCTGTCCGCGGTCGACTGCGCTCTTTGGGACATCAAGGGACAGGTGTTCGGCCAGCCGATCTGGCGCCTTCTCGGGGGACCCACGCGAGCCGAGGTGCCCGCCTATGCGAGCATGCTCGGCTACGCGGTCGAGGATCTCGGCAAGGTGCGTGAGCGGGCCCTTCGCCACCGCGAGCTGGGCTACACGGCACAAAAGTGGTTCTTCCGACACGGACCGATGAGCGGTCCCGAAGGCCTCGCGAAGAACGTCGGGCTGGTCAGGACGCTCCGCGAGTCGCTCGGCGACGGCTATGCGATCATGCTCGATTGCTGGCAGAGCATGAGCTTTGACTACGCGGTCGACCTCTGCGAGCGCATCGAGGAGTACCGGCCGCGCTGGCTCGAAGAGGTCTTCATGCCCGATCGCATCGACAGCTATGTCAAGCTGAAGGCGAAGACGCGGATCCCCCTCGCGGGCGCCGAGCACGAGTATACGCGATGGGGCTTCAGGCGCTTCATCGATCGGGACGCGCTGGACGTTCTTCAGCCCGACATCTACTGGTGCGGTGGTCTGTCGGAGACGCTGAAGATCGCGGCCTACGCGACCGCCCACGATCTGATCACGATCCCCCACGGGCACTCGACGCCGATGACCATGCACTTCTCGGTGACCCAGTCGCCGATTCACACGCCGTATCAGGAGTACCTGGTCAAGTGGAACGACATCAACATGCACTTCCTGAAGCATCCGTTCCACCCGGTAAACGGCGTGATTCCGCTTCCCGAGGCGCCTGGCGCCAGCATGGCGCTCGATGCGGACAAGATCGAGAAGGAGGAGGAGATCCGCGTCTGACGGCCTGCGGGCGGAGTAGGAGAGTGGTAACAGGGAGGTCGCCGCCATGACGGAGTCGCGTCGCTCGGGCCGCGCCCCGTCCTTGACACCCTGCGCCGGCCGGTGCTGTCATGCTAGTGAGCCACGCTCCGGCAGTTCTGCCGCGCCACGGGCGGCCCCCCAGGGGATCGCAGGAGAGGAGGAAGGTCATGTGCACGCCGTCATCGGCCGGCATGGGCCGGCGTGCATTCCTCCGGTTCGCCACGGCAGTCGCCGCCCTCACCGCCGAGGGTACGGGATGGTCCGAGGACCTGGGCTACGTGGATTCCCACAGCCACCTGTGGAGCACGGACCGCACCCGCTATCCGTTGCGGCCGGGGGCCAGCGAGGTCAACGTGGTGCCCAAGGGGTTCACGCCCGGCGAGTTCTTCTCGCACGCGCGTCCCGAGGGCGTGAACCGGGTCGTGCTCATCGGACATACGCTCCATTTCGGCTTCGACGCCACCTACCTGACCGACCTGCTCAAGGCTCGTCCGGGCGAGGTGGCCGCCCAGGCCTACCTCGACCACACCGATCCAAACGTGGCGGCGCGCATGGCCGAGTTGAAGCGCCAGGGGGTGAAGGCGCTCCGTCTCCGCCTGCTGGAGCCCTGGCAGTCCGATTTCCCGGACGCCCACCCCATCATGAGGGCGTACCAGTTCGCGGCGAGCGAGCGGCTGGTCATCTGTCCCCTGACGAATCCCGACTGGCTGCCTCAACTGGACCGGTTGTCGGCGAGGTTCCCGGGCACCACGGTGGTCATCGACCACTTCGCGCGCATCGGCGTCGATGGCTTCGGCCAGACGCCGCCGGTGCCGGGCACTATCAAGCCGGAGGACGTCGCCAACCTGGTCAACCTGGCCCGCCACCCCAGGGTGCACGTCAAGCTCTCGGCGTTCTACGCCCTGGGCCGCCGCACCCCGCCGTACGACGACATGCTGCCGCTCATCAAGGAATTGCTCAGGGCCTATGGCCCGGAGCGCCTGATGTGGGGGAGCGACTGCCCGTACCAACTCGCGAGCCCTCACACCTACCGGGCCTCCATCGCCCTCATCCGCGACCGGTTGGACGGCGTCTCGGAGGACGACCGGGAGTGGCTGCTGCGCAAGACGGCGGAGCGGGTGTTCTTCACCTGATGCCGTCCGCGCTCCCCCATCATCTCCGACCCGAGTTGGACGCGCACTCGATGCGGATGGGGCCGCCGCTCTGGGCCACGCTTGCGATGTGACCGAGAAGGCCGTGTTGGCCGACCTGGAGTCCGGCGGGCTCGGCGCCGCGTCCCGAGCGTGCGCGTCCCAGGCGTGGGCATGGTCGACGCCCTCTCGTCGGGACGATCCGGCCGGGATCGGTCGCGGATCTGACCGGGGTGGCTGGCGACATCGTGCGAGACTTCGCCGCGCTCGGCGGCGGCGGTCGACGTGATCCAATCGGGTCGGCCTGTGAGGCTAGGCGGTCCGGGCCACGGCGGAAGGAGGAAGAGGTGATGCGTACCAAACGGCTTCGGTGGTGGATCGCGGCGGGATGGATCGGGGCGGTCGGCTTCCTCGGGGGGGTGATCGGCTCGAGTGACGCCGCCCCCAAACGGGGCGGGGAGCTGGTATTCGCGCAGGAAGCCCAGGTCAACGGGCTCGACATGCACTTCTCATCGGCGATCTCCACCCGCAACATCGCCATGCACATCTATGAGGCGCTGCTCACCCGAGACGAGTCCAATGCCCCGATCGCCGATCTGGCCGAGCGGTGGGTGGCGAGCCCCGACGGCCTCACCTACACCTTTCCGCTTCGGAAAGGCGTCCTGTTCCACAACGGCAAGGAGATGACTTCGGCCGACGTCCTCGCCTCCTTCCAGCGCTACGAGAAGCTCGGTGTGGACCGCAAGATGCTGGAGCAGGTCGCGTCGATGTCGTCCCCGGAGAAGTACACCTTCCAGCTCAAGCTCAAGGGGGCGGTCCCGACCTTCATCGAGGAGCTGTCCTCTTTCCGGGTGCCGATCGTCATCATGCCGGCGGAGGAGACGGCGAAGCCGGCCGGCAAGACCGAGCCCTACATCGGAACCGGGCCCTACCAGTTCGTGGAGTGGGTGCCCGACTCGCACGTCAAGCTCAAGCGGTTCGACCGGTACAAGGTCAATGAGGCGCTCCCCGATCGCACCGGCTTCGGCGGGCGGAAGATCGCCTACTTCGACACGGTTACCTTCCGGATCGTGACCGAGGGAGGCGCCCGGGTGGCCGGACTGGAGAAGGGCGAGTTCCATGCCGTGGAGGACGTTCCCACCAAGGCGGCCCAGCGCCTCCAGGGGAACAAACAGATCGTCCTCTACCCCCTCGAGCGGTTCTGGATCCACATCACCATCCCGAACCACTCGCGACCGCCGACCGACAACCTCCTGGTCCGGCGCGCGATCCAGGTCGGCCTCAACATGGAAGACATCATGGAGGCGGCCTCGGACGGCGCCTACAAGCTCCAGCCCGGTTACCAGTACCCAGGCAACCCGTACTACACCGACGCCGGCAAGGAGCGCTATGACGTCCGCGACAAGGAGCAGGCCAAGCGGCTCCTCCGGGAGGCCGGCTACAAGGGAGAGGAAGTCGTCCTCATCACCAACACCGACTACCAGAACATGTACAACGCCTCGCTGGTCATGGCCGAGCAGCTCAAGGCCCTCGGCATGATCGTGAGGGTCGAGGTTTCCGACTGGCCCACGGTGCGGAAGAAGCAGGCTGACAAGAACTACCCCTGGAACTTCTACTTCACCGGCTTCGGGACGGGGCCCGCCGTCGGCGCCTCGGGCGCGCTCCTGGACCTCATCCCGCCGACTGCCCTCCAGCACACGCCCGGCGATCCGGTGTTCGTCCAGGCCTACGAGGACCTGCTGAACAAGCCGACGCTCGAGGAGCGGAAGGCTGCGTTCGCCCGGGCCCAGGCCCGACTCTACGAGCAGGTGCACGCGATCAAGTTCGGCGACCTGACGAAAGTCCAGGCCACCCGGGCGAACGTGAAAGGCTTCAAGCCCTACCGCATCCCGCGGCTGTGGGGAGCCTGGTTCGAGGAGTGACGGGCCGTGAACGGGCATCCGGCGCGTCGTACTGGCGGGGCAACCTGCTGGGGAAGTGTCGAGGGAGAGCGGCGCCGCTCCCCCTCGACCGGGCTGAATCGGTCGCGGACGTCCGCGTGAGAGGCGACAGGCGCGGGCCGACGGGCTCGCGCCCGGCCTGAAAGCGCGCGGGCCGTGACGGCCTTTATGGCCCGCCGGCTGGCCAGCGCAATCCCTGTCCTGTTCCTGACCACGCTGGTCTCTTTCGGGATCATGCAGATCGTGCCCGGGGATCCAGCCGAGATCATCGCCGGCCTCGGTGCCAGCCCGCAGGAGGTGGCCCGGATCCGGACCGAGCTGGGCCTGGACCAGCCCCGGCTCGTGCAGCTCGCGCGCTGGTACCAGGGCATGGCCAGGGGGGACCTGGGGGACTCGCTCTTGCTGGGGCGAAGTGTCTCCCGGGCCATCGTCGAGCGCCTTCCCGTGACCCTCTCTCTCACGGCCTACGCTCTGGTGCTGACCCTCGTGGTGGGCGTCCTGAGCGGCGTGGGGGCGGCCCGCCGCCCCGGGGGCTGGCTCGACCAACTGCTGATGACCGTGGCCCTCCTGGGCGTGTCGTTCCCGAGCTTCTGGCTCGGGCTGATGCTGATCGTCGTGTTCGCCGTCCAGCTGGACTGGCTCCCGTCGGGGGGGTATGTGCCGTTCTCGGAGAGCGTCGGCGGCTGGTTCCGGAGCGCGACGCTCCCCGCGATTTCCCTGGCACTCCTCCAGATTGGACTGCTGGCCCGGATCACGCGGGCGACCATGCTCGAGGCGCTCGGGCAGGACTACGTGCGGACGGCTCGCACGAAGGGCCTGTCTTCCGCTGTAGTCGTCTGGAAGCACGCCTTCCGAAACGTGCTCGTGCCGGTCGTCACCGTAGTGGGAATCATCGTCAGCCTGCTCCTGAGCGGCTCCGTCGTCATCGAGACCGTCTACTCGGTGCCTGGGATCGGGCGGCTCATGGCGTCGGCCGTGCTCCGGCGCGACTACCCGGTGATCCAGGGCGGGCTCCTCGTGACCGCCGCGGGCTTCGTGCTGCTCAACCTGCTGGTCGATGTCCTTTATGCCTACCTCGATCCCCGCGTCCGCTACGTGCACGACCAGTAGACCCGGAGGGGGACTCCAACCCCTGGCCGGCGCGCTCGATCGCGTCGCGCGCTCCCGCGTGGCCCGGCGTCTCCGGCGGCATCGGTCGTTCCTCACCGGGGTCGTCCTGGTCGGCTTGGTGGTAGGACTGGCCGTACTCGCTGACCTGATCGCCCCGACAGCGCCCGATCGGATGCAGTTCCGTGACCGCTTCGCGCCACCGAGCAGCCGCTTCTGGCTCGGGACCGACAACTTCGGGCGCGACATCCTAAGCCGGGTGGTCTACGGGGCCCGGCTGTCGCTGGAGATCGGGTGCGGCGTGATGCTGCTGAGCGGGATCGCCGGGACGCTCGTCGGGGCGCTGGCCGGCTACTACCGCCGTCTCGACGGTCCACTCATGCGGGTCATGGACGCCCTCATGGCGTTCCCGGCCGTTCTCCTCGCGATCGGCATCACCGCCGCCCTCGGGCCGTCGATGGCAAACGCGATGATCGCGCTCACCGCCGTCTACACGCCGCGGACGGCCCGCATCGTCCGGGCCTCGGCGCTGGTGATCCGCGAACTGGACTACGTGGAGGCCGCCCGGGCCGCCGGCGCCCGGCACGGGCGGATCCTCCTGCGTCACGTCCTCCCCAACTGCCTGGCGCCCCTGATCGTCCAGCTCACGTTCATCTTCGCGTACGCGGTCCTCACCGAAGCCATCCTGAGCTTTCTCGGGATGGGCCCCCAACCGCCAACGCCCACCTGGGGAAATGTCATCGCCGAGGGCCGGAACTACATCCGGGAAGCGTCGTGGATCGCGCTCTTCCCCGGGCTTGCGATCGCGGTTACCGTGCTGGGGCTCAACCTTCTCGGCGACGGCCTCCGCGACGCGCTCGACCCCCGGATCGAGGTGCAGCAGGGCTGATTCACAGCTCACTGCCCATCCCGCGCCAGAGGATCGGAGAGATCGGGCCGATCAGGTTCTTGCCGAGGACAGGATCGAAAGGGGGACTGGAGCGTGTTCGTCGACGACCCGGCTGGGCACCTCTGAAGCGGGATCGCCGAGCCGAGGAGCCAGGCACGCAGGAATGCCCAGAGACCGATGACCGGATCATCAGAGCTCCCCCGGCCTCAGGATGATGGCGGTTGGGCCCAGACTCCACTGGACGTTGCAAGGTTTCGGGCCGGTGGCATTGACCATGCTGAGCCGTGCTACAGTGCGCCGGTCGCCGCGTCGTGCTGCCGGATTCGGCCACCAGCTGACGTTGCCGTTCGCCGGCGCACTGGCCTGGGGACCGAGCCGCCGATGGCCGGCAATTCGCCCGCGACGGAGTCGTCCACCGGGGACGTCTTCCGTTATATACTCCTGCCTGCGGTAAGACTGTGAAACCTGTAGCCCTCGTCAGCATGCCGACCTTGTCGGCGCGGTTTCCATCCTTCCAGCTTGCGTTGCTCAAGCCGACGCTGGAGCGCGCGGGGATTCCCGCCCAGACGTTCTCGTTGTTCATGTACTTCGGCGATCGGATCGGCTGGAGGATCAACGAGGCCATCGCCGACGTCTGGCCCAGCCTGGTGGGCGAGTGGATCTGGACACGGGCCGCCTTCGGTGACGAGATCGAGGCTGACGACGCCGGATACTTCAAGGCGTATGAGCACGTCTTCCGGGCCATCTGCCGCGAGGCTGGATGCACGAAGGCGCGTTTTCGAGGCATCCGCGACAAGGACGCGCCCGATTTCATCGACTTCTGCGTGGACGCCGTGGACTGGAGCCGCTTCGGGCTCATCGGGTTCTCGCTCGTCTTTCAGCAGACCCTCGCCAGCCTCGCCCTGGCCCGCGCGCTGAAACAGCGCTACCCCGACATCCCGATCATCTTCGGCGGCGCCAGCCTGGAGGACGACATCGCCGACGAGATCATGCGCGGGTGTCCCCAGGTCGACTACCTCCACTGCGGCGACGCCGAGCTGTCGTTTCCGGAGATGGTCTCGCGTCTGTACCGCGGCGAGTCGATGCGGGGCCTGCCCGGCCTGATGTGGCGCAACGGGGAAGCCGTGGAATACGCTGGGCGGGCGCCCAACTTCATGGCCATGGACGACACGCCGATCCCCGAGTTCGACGAGTACTTCTATGCGCGCGCCGAGGGCGGCTACGAGAAGTACGAGGACGCGTGCGAGCCGATGCTGCCCATCGAGACCGCGCGGGGATGCTGGTGGGGGGAAAAGCACCACTGCACGTTCTGCGGTCTAAACCGCTCGGGGATGGAGTTCCGCTCCAAGGACCCTGCCCGCGTCCTCGAGCAGCTCGAGTACCTTGCGCGCCGCTACGGCGTCTTCCACTTCAACGCCATCGACAACATCATGGCCACCGAGTACGCCGACCAGGTCTTCCGGAAGCTGGCCGAGGCCAACAGCGACCTCGAGATCCACTACGAGATCCGTCCGTACTTCTCGCGCGCCCAGCTCGGCCGGATGCGCAAGGGTGGGCTGACGTCGGTGCAGCCGGGCGTGGAAAGTCTGGCCACGAACGTGCTCAAGCGCATGCGCAAGCTGACGACCGGCATGCGCAACATCGAGCTGATCAAGTGGTGCACGTACTACGGCATCAACAACATGTACAACATCCTGATGCGGTTCCCGGGGGAGACGGAGGAAGACTATCGCCTGCAGGCCGAGGTGGTGCCGAAGATCGCACACTTGCAGCCACCCTACGGGATCGTGAAGGCGCGGGCCGACCGCGGCTCGCCGATGTTCACCGACCCGGCCTCGCAATCGATCACCCGGCTCACCCCGGCGGCCTGTTACGACTACATCTTTCCGCGCAAGCGGTTTGACCTGACGAGGATCTCCTATTACTTCGACCATGACATGGGCGACACCGTGGACGAGGAGCACTACGCCGATCTCCTCGACCGCGTGGCTCGATGGCAGGCGAGCTGGAAGGACGACCGCCGTCCCTTCCTGCGCTATCGCAAGGCATTGAGCAGCATCGTCGTCGAGGACGGCCGCCGACGGCGGGTGCGACGGTACACGTACCTTGACGCCCCGGCCGCCCTCTACGAGTACTGCGCCGACTCGCGTACGCGCCGCGACCTGGCGGCACGCTTCGGCGAGGACCCATGGGTGCAGGAGACGCTGGACAGCTTCCTCGAGCGCGACCTGATGCTATTCATGGACGGCCGGTACATGAGTCTGGCGCTGCCCGAGAATCCTAACTTCGACCTCCCCCCGGCTGGACCGCCGGCCAGCTGAGGGCGTGAAGACGGAGACCAGCCTGCGATCGGAGCGCGAGGAGCTCCTCGCTCTGCTCCTTGCTCGAGGCATCCTCCGCCGCACCGAGAACCAGCCGGTGCTCTCGCGCGACGGCACGCCGGCCCGATGGATGCTGGACTCTCTGGCGGTGACGCTCACGCCGCCGGGCGCCGAGATGGCGGGCCGGCTGATCCTGGAACGGCTGCGGCGCTTCGACGGCCGGCAGCTGGCGACGTACGGGCTGACGGCGGTGCCCATCCTTCAATCCGCGATCCTCCAATCGGGAGGACGGTATCACGGACTGCTCGTCCGCAAGGAGCGCAAGGGCCACGGCTCCCAGAAGCTGATCGAGGGGCCCGTCGACCCGAACGAGCCCACCATCCTGATCGACGACTCGATCGCCTCGGGGATGAGCATGGACGAGGGCATTGCCACGCTCGAGGCCGGGGGGCTGCGCGTCGAGGGCTGCGTGGCCCTGGTACGCTTCGGCTGGGACAGCGGGTGCTCGGCGCTGCGCGAGCGCGGCTACCACGTGGAAGCGGTGTACGACATCTTCGAGGATTTCATGGCCCGAATGGAGGGCGAGGAGGGGCCCGACCACAACCCGACGCGCGGGTTCCCGGAATTTCGATGGAGCACCCGGCGCGCGCCCGATGGGCTCCACCCGGCGCGCCTCGCTCGCGCCGTGCTGACGGAGTACGTGCGGCATGGCGGGGTGATGCGGCCGCCGGCTCGCCTGGACCGCGACGATTACGATTCGAGCGGGGGGGCCTGGGTGAGCCTGCGGGCGCGGGCCGACGTCTACGAGCGCCACGCCCGCGACGGCTTCTGGCACTTTCCCGGCGAGCACTCGTGGGGTGTCGCCGAAGACATCGTGCGCGCGGCCGTTCGCACGGCCCAGCTGCTCGCCGGAAGGCATGACGCGCCGGCCCTGGTGGACGAGAGCCACATCGGGGTGACGCTCTTCTCGGCACTGGAGCGCAGCACCGTCGGCGAGCTGGACAACGATCGAGACGGCATCGTCGTCGTGAGCGCTGAGCGCCCGGACACGATGGGTGGCGCCCTGCCCCGAATGTCTGGCATTCGCGACGAATGGCAGCAGTTCCACCACGCGCGCTACACGAACGCCGGACTCGATCCGTATGAGCCCTACGTCCTGTTCCGGCACGGCGTTCGAAAGCTCGTGGAGCCGGGCGCACCGTGGCCCGCGGACGGCGCTCCGCGTGACGGCGACGGCTTCGACGGCAGCGCCCTCGCCGCGTATGCCCGAGACGTCAGCCTGGGTCGCGAGGGGGCCGCCGCGCTCGACGGCGTCCAGCTGCCCTCAGATACCAAAATGCTGTTCGTCACCGTCTATATCGACGGCTGCGTGCGCGGCTGCATGGGTTCCGGGATCGAGGATCTGCCTGATATCGAGGATCTGCCTAAGGACCTCGCGGAGCTGACGCACGGCGCCCTCGCCGACGAGCGCTTCGCGGAGGTTACGATCGAGCCGGACTCGACCGTTGCCGTCAGCGTCTCGCTGCTCTCCAACGAGCTGGAGATGGGTGACTGGTCGCCCGCTGAGATGCGCGCGCGCTTTCGCCACGGCGAGCAGGCGCTGATGGTCGACCAGAACGGGCGAGAGGCCCTGTTGCTGCCCTGTATTGCCACCTGGCTCAGTCTCGACGCCGAAGGTTTCGTCGACGAGGTGATCGACAAGGCTGGGGTGACGCGCGCACCCTACAACTGGCGACGCTTCGATTGCGACACGTGGCTGGCGGATGACGACGGCGTCTCGCGGCTCGACGGCGCCTTCAAGCGAAGCGGTGCGCCGTTGCCGCCGCTACCGGTGGTCGCGCGGCGACACGCGGACTATCTGCTGCGCAACCAGCGGGCGGACGGTTCGCTCTACTTCAGCTACTATCCGTTTCAGAACACGCTCTACCAGGGCATCGACATGGCCCGCCTGGGTCACGCCGCCTGGGTGTTCGCCCGCGCCGGTCTGCGCGAGGCCGCGGTCGCGGCGCTCGCGCACGTCCAGCGCGAGCCGGCCGATGCGCCCCTCGCACTCTCGCGCGACGCCTTCGTGCTGCTGACGCTGTGCGAGCCGGAGATTCCGGCGGCGACGGACGCATCCGCCCTGGCCGCGACCCTGTGGGCGTCCATCGATCGTCATGGGCGCGTGACGACGTGGTCCCCGCCGCCACGCTCGGCGGACGCCGAGGAGGATGAGGACGAATCGGACGAGGATGAGGCCCCTGGGGCGCCCGACCCCGAAGAGTTGCAGCACTACGTTCCCGGCCAGGTCCTGTTGGCGCTGGCCGCGGCGGCGCGAAGCGGCCGATGTTCGGCGGACGTCGGCCAACTTCGCCGCGCCTTCCGCTACTATCGTCATCGATTTCGTTACAAGCACGACTTCGGGCAGATCTCGTGGATGGCACTGGCCTCGGCGGCATGGTGGCGGCTCGAGGGTGAGGAGGAGATGGGCGATCTCGTCTTCGAGATCGTGGATTGGATCCTCGGTTTCCAGCAGTCACGGACGGGCGCGTTTCTCACCGACCACCAGCCCGACACGCCCGGCTACACCACGGCCGTGTATCTCGAAGCCGTCGCCGCCGCCGCGCGGACTGCGACTGACGCCGGCGATGTCGCGCGCCACCGCCGGTATGCGGACGCCTTCCGGAATGGATTACGCTTTCTCGATCGTCTCGTCATTCAAGACCGCGATGCTTCGGTGCTGCCCAACCCGGAGTACGCGATGGGAGGACTGCGCGAGAACCTCCACAGCAGCCACGTCCGCGTCGATTTCGTGCAGCACGCTCTCGCGGCAATCCTGGAGTTTCAGCCAGATGTCTTCGCCACGCCACCAACAGGAGGGCCAGCATGGCCAAGAAACGACCCCAGAAGCGACCGGGAGTCATCGTCGAAATCGCGCCCCCGCCCAAGCGAGGCTATGGAGGAGTAGTCGTCGAAGTGGCGCCCCCGAGCCGCCGGAAGCGGAAGCGGCCGGGCGACGTCATCGTCGAGGTGGCACCGACCGCGAAGCGCAAGACGACGCGAACGGCGAGAGTCGTCGAGGTCGCCCCGCCCGGCAAAAGGAGGAAGAGGGGAGGCGTCGTCGTGGAGGTCGCGCCCTACGTCCGACGCAAGCGCACGCCTGGTGGCCCCATCCAGGAAGTGGCGCCCGCCGCCCGGAAAAAGAAGAGGCCCGGCGTCATCGTGGAAGTGGCGCCGAAGACGAGGCGTAAGCACCGACCCGGCGTGATCGTGGAAGTGGCCCCCAAGCCAAGGAAGCGAGGCGGCGGACCGATCGTCGAGGTCGCGCCGCGGCCGCGCCGTCCTAAGTAGCAGCCGGAGGTAGGGATCGGGACAACGCTAGACTTCCGGAGAAGCGCGCAACCTAGAGAAGGCCTCGCCGCCGGAACCGTGGAGCGCCTGCGGGCGTGAGGAATGTCGGCCCTGTCGCGCACTGGCCTTGCTCCGGCGCAGGCGCCCGTGCGGTTCGCGCTGGTGGGTTACGGGGCCTGGGGCCGGCATCATGCCGCCGCGATCCGCCAGACGGTCGGAGCGGAGCTGGTCGGGATCGCCTGCGGCGGCGAGCGGACGGCGGCGGCGGCCCGGCAAGACCATCCCGACGTTCCCGTCGTCCTCGACTACCGCACCCTCCTGGGCGTTCACATTCGGCACGACGTTGAAGAATCTCACCGGCACCCGAGCCGACCAGCGGATTCTGGAGTACTTCCGCAAGGAGGATCCGCTCGCGGCAGAGGTGCTCCAGACCCAGGTCGAGCACCTCGACCGTCTGGTCGCCACCTGGCCCCAGGCCAAGGACGCGGAGGTCAAGGAGGCGTTCTACGCCGAGATCCAGGCGGCGCTCTTGGGGCGAAAGAAGGCGGCCGAGGCGCTCGCCGAGGCGGAGCGGAAGGTCAACCGCATCCGCCGATAGGTGGCGATACCTGGCCGTAGCTGGCGACAGCCGGCCATGGGGCCCGGCTCTCCGGTCGCCACGCGGCCAGGTCAGTCTCCCCGGCGCTCGTCGCCCCCGGAGCGGGGGCCCGCGCTCTTCTGGCGCCGTAATCTGCTATCGCGGCGTTCCTCGCCCCGTCCCTCCTGATCTTCCTCCTCTACCGCGTCGTCCCGCTGGGCTGGAACGCTCTCCTCTCGTTCCTGCGTTGGTCGCCCTTCAAGCCAGCCGAGTGGGCGGGCCTCTTCGTACCGTTCTACTGGGTCGTGAAGACCAGCCTCACCGGCGAGAACATCTTCGCGTACCCGCCGGCGGTCCTCCCCCGCGAGCCGCACCTCTACTACTACGTGGACGCCTGGTACTACGTGCCCTTCGTCCGCTTCCTCTTCAACAGCGCGATCGTGTCGCTCCTCGTTGTGGTCGCCAACGTGCTCCTGAACGCCATGGCCGCCTACGCGCTCACCTTCGAGTTCCGCTGGAAGCGGGCCGTCATCCTCGGGCTCCTGTCCTGCATGATGATCCCGTTCCAGGCCACCATCGTCCCGGCCTACCTCATCACCAAGGAGCTCGGCCTGCTCGACAGTCGCCTCGGGCTCGCCCTGCCGCTCTGCTCGACGATCGTGGGCATCTTCGTCTTCAAGGCCGCCTTCGACGCCGTCCCTCGATCGCTCCGGGACGCTGCCCGTATCGATGGGCTCCCCGAGTGGCGGCTGCTCGACCGGATGCTTCTGCCGCTCGCCACGGGGGCCGTGGCGACGAACGTGATCCTGTCGTTCATCTGGTCGTGGAATAACTTCATGTGGCCGCTCATCATCATCCGGAGCGAGGGGATGCAGACGCTGCCGCTCGGGCTCTCGACCTTCCTCTCCTATCTCGAGAACACCACCGGGGCGCTGTACGCCTTCTGCGTCCTGGTGCTGCTGCCCGGGATCGCGCTTTTCCTCCTCGAGCAGCGGCGCTTCATCCAGGGCCTGACCTCGGGCGCGACCAAGGGGTAGGGGGCGCCGGAGGATGGAGCGCGGACGTGTCGGAAGCCGCTACGTGCTCCTCCTGGGCCTCGCGCTGGCCACGGCTGGCTGGAACGCGTACGTCGTCCTGCACGACGACGGCCTCGTGGAGGGGCGGGTGGTCGGTCCCGACGGTCGGGGGGTGGCGGGGGCGCGCGTCACTCTCTCCGAACGGACGCTCACGACGCTCGAGCCCCGGGCCACGGCGGATACCGGCGCCGACGGCGTCTTCCGTTTCGTGGGCCAGCCGGCACACCACTTCGCGCTCGAGGCCCGAAGGGACGGGACCGGTGTCGCCCCGCGGACCCTGTACCGCGGCTGGTTCCGCGGTCAGAACCTCCGTCTCCGGGAGCCGGTCCGGCTCGGACCCGGGGGGGGGGACGAGCCTACACCGAGCACGCTCAGCGCAGCTCTGGCTCTGGGAGGAACGTGACGTGCTCGGCGATCGTGAAGTGGACGTCTGGGTGGTGCTGGAGCAGGGAGGCCGGGACCTCCGGCGTGACCGGGCCGTGGAGAATCTTCCGCACGATGGCACACTGCCACTCCCGATTCATGTAAATCCGAATCCTGCGGCTTTCGAGAATCTCCTTCATTCCGACGGTAACCGCCATCTTTGGAATGCGATCCACGTTGCCACGGGCCACATTCACGGCGTTCATCAATAGCGTTTCCCGACTCAGCCGGACGACTCGTGTCGGTCGCTCGCGAAACTCCTCCAGCGTGACCGATTCCCCTGGCTCGGGTGGATCGTTGAACGCCACGTGCCCGGTAATGCCGATGCCGCCGAAGCACACGTCGGCTCCCCCCATCGCGCCAGGGCTTGCGGCACCGCCGTGACATCCCGCGGGTCCGGGAACACCCGCTGGTCCTCGGGCGGCGCGAGGGCGGGGTCCAGCAGCTTGTAGAAGCATTCGTCCATGTGGCGACGGAAGCTCAGCGGATCGCTGGGAGAAATCCACGAGGCTCCATCCGGGGTGAGGTATTCGTCCATGTTGACGAGGACGAGATCTCGAAGGCTGATCCGATCCGTGTTGCATCGTCGAGCGACGCGCTCGAACTGTCCGACAGGTCCGACGGGAACGATGAAGACGATCTTTTCCCGGCCCATCGTGCGGGCGGCGCGAAACTCCTCGAGGAGGGCTTCGGAAAAATGCGCGATCAACGCCTCGTTGCTGGGCAGGATCGTCACCGGGATGGGCGAGCCCTGTCCCAGCGCCGCCTTGGGCACGGCGAGCGGAGTGGGATGCGGATGTACAGGTGCAGTCACGGAGCCGTCCCGTCTCCGACGATGTCCCGGCGGAATCAGCGAGCGCTCGAGGCGGCTTGCCTACTCGCCCGCAGGTGGTCGAAGGACTGCCGCGCGTCGAGTGTGATGTCCGGCAGGGGCATCACCTCAGCGGAGGCGTACTCGTGATGCCCGGTTTCCAGAAACGTTCGGAGTATGCCCGGGAAGTCGCGATGCCGAAGCCAGGCGCTTCCAGTCGGTGCCGCCATACGATTACCGCTTGATGGGTGCGTCCTGAAGCACTGCCGAGGTTCGGAGTTGCATGGCCCTCCCGTAGGCGGCGAGAGCTTCCTCATCGAAGTCGTGCTACCTCTGACCGTACTTGGGAGAGTAGGGCCCGTAGAGGAGCCCCCGACCCTCGACCGCGAACTGCGCGTTGGCCTGTCCGGCGACGTCGTGGGCCTGATCCGTCGAGTGGCCGATGACCTGTCCGACCGCGGCGCCGATCACGTCGGTGAGAATGTTCCCCGAGCTGCCGGAGCCCTGCTGCGCCGCGAGCGTGGCCTCCCAGAGGAGCGTCCCCGTCCGCGTGTCCACGAGCCGGGCGACGGCCACGACGGCGGTGGTGCTGCTGAGGAGCTGGTAGCGCGTGCCGTACTGCTTGAGGGTGATGTAGAGAACCGCGTCCGCGCCGATGATCTCGCGGATCTTCTCGAGCGGGGCCAGCGCCATCTCCCCCGGCGTGGGCATCCCGTTGTCCTTGAGAAAGTGATCGATCAGGACGACGGGGAAGACGTAGTAGCCCATCTCGGCGAGGGGCCGCGTCACGGTGGACAAGTACCCGTAGGTGCCCCGGACATCCGTGCCCTCGTTGAGCGGCGGGAGGACGAGGATCGAGCGGGGTGGATACGCGCGGTAGTTGGTGTAGTCGTGGGGGCTCGCCGCGCACCCCGAGAGGACGAGCCCGGAGAGGGCGGCGGCCAGGCCGATCGCGGCCCGGGCCGCGGTCATTTCCCCGTCAGCCGGGCCAGCAGCCGGTCGATGAACACGGCGGACTCCGGGAACCGGGCCTTCTCGGTCTCGAACTCCCGGCGCGCCTCGTCCAGTCGGCCGATCTGGTAATAGAGATAGCCGAGTTGCGCGTGGAATCCCGGGGGCGCTAGCTTGTTCTCCGATCGGGCCCTCTGGTAGTCTTGCTCGAGGAGCTCGATCTGGCGCTCGGGCGGCACCGCGCCCGGCTTGGCGTATGTGGCGTAGACGACGGCCTCGTAGTGACCCCAGGAATAGAGCGTGGGGGCGGCGCAGCCGGTGAGCAGCGCCACGAGCCCGAGCGCGCTCGCGCGCGTCACCTTAGTTCCCGCCGGGCGTCCACTTCCCCCGTTCGACGCCTTCGACCAGGCGGTTGACCGCCTCGCGGATGGCGAGGTCCAGGACCTTGCCGTTCAGAGTGGAGTCGTACCCTGAGGTGCCCCCGAACCCCAGCACCTCGCGGTTGCTGAGTTCGTACTCGCCAGCGCCCTGCACCGAGTAGACGACCTCGGAGGTGAGTACGTTGACCACGTTCAGGTTCACCTTCGAGTAGGCGACCTGCTTCTTGCCGCTGCCGAGGATCCCGAACAGCTGCACGTCGCCGACTTCCTTCCGGCCGAACTCCGCCACGTCGCCGGTGATGGCGAAGTCCGCTCCCTTCAACTGCTGCTGCGCGCCCTTGATGGCCGCCTCGCGGGAAATCTCCTCCAGGTTGTCCCGCTCCACGACCGTGAAACGTCCCGTCTGCTGAAGATGCGTAACCAGGATGCCCTTCGCCTGCCCGCCGAGGCGGTCGACGCCGTCAGAGAACAGGCCGCGGAGATAACTCGAGCGATTGTCGAATTTGCCCACGACCAGGGTGCTCTTCGGGCCCTGGTAGGGGGTGCCCGCCGCCGCCACCTGCTGGGGCTCGAGCGTCCGGTGGGCCTCGGTCGCGCACCCGGTCAGACCGCTGGCCAGGACCGCCGCCAGGAGGAGGAGGCGTATGCGCATCGGGCGCTCGGGTCGACCTGCTGTCGCCATGCGAGGATCCCTTTCGTGCCGCGATGATGGCGCTGCCAGCGTCGCCTGTCAACCTCACCGGCCCCCGCTTGTCACCCGGAACCTGGGTTGGCCCGTCGTGGGGCCACGTGCACCGGCGCTTCGCCGTCTGCCAAGACCTTTGCGTCCGAGCCGCCGCGCCAGGAGCGGCGCCCCTCCGTCGCGCCCGGCTGCATGGCTAGTACTAATAGTTGAGGAGCCGGGCGTTCTTGTTCGGCGACGAGACTTCCGGTAGGTTCGACGCGTGAAAGCACATCCCGGGTCTCCCTCCTCGAGGATCGTTGAGCGGACCGAAGTGCGCAGTCGCACCGCCGAGGATGTGCTCGACTGCGTCATCGTCGGGGCCGGCGCGGCAGGGCTGGCGGCGGCGACGACCCTCCGTGAAATCAGATTGGCAATGCTCGACCCATGAGCCCAGTTCTCGATGCCGACGGCTTCCCGGGATCTTCCGTCGTCGGTACTGCTTCGTCTCAAATTCGAGAAAGTGCCACCTTCGCCGACGACCTCCGAGCACTGGCGAGCGCTGGCGAATTTGACTCCGGTCGAGGAGGCTTCTAGACTCGAGGGTGTGGTGCTGTCGCGAAGGCGCCGCATCAATCTCTCGACGGAGGTCATCATGAGCCGCGTGCTTCGCCTCGTATCGGTCGCCGTCGTGGTGGCGTCTTCGGGACTCACCGCCGCGCAGTCTCCCACGCTGCCGAGCCAGGTTCCGACGCAGCCGCCAACCACCACAATCCCGGGTCCCGGGCAACCGCAGACGACCGCGACACCGGCGGCTACGCTCGCGGACGCCACCCAGACGATTCCGGTTGGCCGATCCACGTGGAGGAGCCAGGACGGCTCGGTCGTCGAAATCACGATCGACCCGGTCGCCGGCGTGCTCACAGGCACGTTCGCCCCCGGCTTTCCCTGTGGCCTTTCAACTGCACTGACTGCTTCGACGAGGCCGGTCGTCGGCACCGTGAACGGAAATGCTGTCGCCTGGACGCTGAGCCTTCCGGCATGTCCGTCGGTCGGAACGTGGGTGGGGCACTACCAGACGGTCGATGGGGAAGAGCAACTCGCCATGCTCTGGACCCTGGCGTTGGCGGAGAGTCCGCCGGCGGTGGGCTCGACGCTCACCGGATCCGCATTGTTCGTGCGGCAGGCAACTCCGTAGACAGTCCTCACCGCCAGCCGAGCGGCGCGGCCGGCTCCATCGTCCTCAGCTCGTCGAGCGGGATGTGGCAGGCGATCCAATGGCCCGGCGCCGCCTCTACCGCCGGCGGCGGGACCTCCTCGCAGATCCGGCCGACCTTCTTCGGGCAGCGTGGGTGGAACCGGCAGCCCCGCGGCTCGGCCATGACCGCGCTGGGGTCCCCGCGGAGCCGGATCCGCGGTCGGGCCGCGGTTTCCGGCTCGGGCAGTGGGATCGCCGACAGGAGGGCCTGCGTGTAGGGATGGTAGGGCGGGTGGAGCACCTCGTTCACGCCGCCGACCTCGCAGAACGCGCCCTGGTACATGACCGCGACCCGGCTTGCCAGGTGGGCGACCACGGACAGGTCGTGCGAGATGAAGAGGTAGGCGAGACCGAGCTGGTCTCGCAGGTCGGCGAGGAGATTCAGGATCGAGGCCTGCACCGAGACGTCGAGTGCGGAGACCGGCTCATCACAAACCAGGAACTCGGGCGCCGGCGCCAGCGCCCGGGCGATTCCTACCCGCTGCTTCTCGCCGCCGCTCAGCTGATGCGGGTACCGGGTCGCATAGGTTTCCGGCAAGCGCACCATCTCGAGCAGCTCGCTCACCCGCCGCCCCCGGGCCGCCCCGCTCGCCATGCC
Source organism: uncultured Candidatus Rokubacteria bacterium (assembly GCA_963804185.1). GTDB lineage: Bacteria > Methylomirabilota > Methylomirabilia > Rokubacteriales > DASRDR01 > DASRDR01. The sequence continues at coordinate 134,305 of CAWDPM010000013.1, read as the reverse complement.
GAACACGGTGAGGGGCCGCCCGACGATGTCGCCCACGGTCTTGCGCGGGTTCAGCGACGAGTCGGGATTCTGGAAGATCATCTGGGCCCGCCGGCGGGTCGGGCGGAGGGCGGCAGGCCCGATGTGAGTGATGTCCTGGCCGCCGACGACGATCCGGCCCGCGGTGGGCTCGACCAGGCGGAGCACGGAACGGCCCAGCGTCGACTTGCCGCAGCCCGATTCACCGACGAGACCCAGCACCTCGCCATGCCCGATGGCAAAGGAGACGCCGTCGACGGCGCGGACGCGTCGTTGCGTCCCGACGCGCAACGCCGACCAGAAGCCACCGAGACGGAACTCCTTGCGGAGCCCCTCCACGCGGACGAGCGGGTCGCTCCGGGCCGACCGGGCCTCGGGGGTCCGGACAGGCTGGCTCGGCCAGGGGTGATCGGCCACCTGGGCGGCTTTCCAGCAGCGGACGGCGCGGCCAGCCGCGATCGGCGCCAGCGCCTGGGGCTCCTCGGCGCAGCGCGCCTCGGCGTACGGACAGCGGGGATGGAAGACGCACCCCGGAGGGCGTTGGACCAGGTCCGGGAACGCGCCGGGGATCGGGGTCAGCCGGTGGCGTCGGCCCCGCGGTAGCGAGGCGAGGAGGCCGCGCGTGTACGGGTGGAACGGGCGGGCGAAGACCTCGCGGGTCGGCCCCTCCTCGACGACCTGGCCGGCGTAGAGGATCGAGACGGCGTCGCAGAGCCGATAGACGACCCCGAGGTTGTGGCTGATGAAGAGGACGCTCCGGCGCTCCTCTGCCCGCAGGGCTTCCACCAGATCCAGGATCTGCGCCTCGATCGTCACGTCGAGCGCGGTGGTCGGCTCGTCGAGGAGAAGGAGCGCGGGGTTGCACGCCAGCGCCGCGGCGATCAGGGCCCGCTGCTGCATGCCCCCGCTGAGCTGGTGAGGGTAGGCGCGGGCCACGGCATCGGCCCGGGGGATCCCGACCTTGACCAGAAGCTCGCGAGCGGTCCGGAGCGCCTCGCCACGCGGGAGGCCCCGGTGATAGATCAGGGGCTCGGCGATCTGGAGCCCGATCCGGAGTGCCGGGTTCAGTGCGGTGAACGGGTCCTGGAAGACCATCCCGATTCGGTTCCCTCGCAGCGCCCGCCACTCGCTCGACGACAGGCGGCGGAGGTCTTGCCCCGCGAAGCGAAGGGCGCCCGCCCGGACCGACGCCTCGGCGCCGAGGAGGCCGAGGATCGCGAGTGCCGCCGTGCTCTTGCCGGAGCCGGACTCGCCGACGAGGCCGAGCGCCTGGCCCCCCTCGACATCGAAGGAGACCCCCGCGAGAGCCGTGAGCGGCCCCCGGTCGGTCCGGTAGTCCACCGTGAGGTCGCGGACCTCGAGGAGCGGACTCCCGGTCACGACCGGCTCGCCCGAGTGATCCGCGGGTCCAGGACCTCCCGCAGCCCGTCCCCCAGGAGATTCACGCCGACCACGGTCAGGCACATGGCGAGCCCCGGCGCCGTGGCGACCCAGGGCGCGGTGTCGACGAAGGCTCGCGCCTCGCCGATCATGAGCCCCCAGTCCGAGCTGGGCGGCTGCGCGCCCAGGCCGAGGAAGGAGAGCGCCGCCCCGAGGAGGATGGCGAAGGTCACCCGCAGGCTCGCCTCCACGATGATGGGCGGCCAGGCGTTGGGCAGGATCTCGGCGCCGAGGATGTAGAGCGGTCGCTCGCCGCGGGCCCGGGCGGCCAGGATGAACTCCTCGCCGGCCAGGCTGAGCGTCGCGCTCCGCGTGATGCGGACGATGGCCGGAACGTAGACGAGCCCCACCGCGAGCGTCGTCTTCCAGATGCTGGGCGGCGTGACGGCGAGGATCAGGAGCCCGAGCAGGATCGGCGGGAAGGACATGATCACGTCCATCGACCGCATGATGACCTCGTCGACCCGGCCCCGAGCGTAGCCGGCCACCAGCCCGATGGGCACCCCGAGAGCCATGCAGACGAGGGTCGCCCCGACCCCGATGAACAGCGACAGCCGGGCGCCGAGGAGCGTGCGGCTCAGGACGTCCCGCCCGAATTCGTCCGTCCCCAGGAGATACGCGCGGCTCGGCGGTTTCAGCCGGTCGAGGAAGTGCATCTCGTCGTAGGGATACGGCGCCAGCAGCGGGGCGGCCAGCGCGACGACCACCACCAGGCCGACGATCAGGACCCCCGCCCGGAGCGAGGCCGGGAGCGCGCCCCGGCGGGGCCGGGTCCCGGTCGCGGCCACGTCAGCCCGCGGTGCGGCCATAGCGGATCCGCGGGTTCGCCCACGCGTAGAGGATGTCGGCCGCCAGATTCGCCAGACAGTAGACCGACGTGACGATGAGAATGGTGACCTGGAGGAGCGGGAGGTCACGGCGCTGGATCGCGAACATCAGGAGCCGGCCGACGCCCGGGAAGGCGAAGATCGTCTCGACGACCACGATCCCGCCGATCAGCCAGCCGACGTCGAGTGCCAGCACGGTGATGGTCGGCAGGAGGCCGTTGCGGAGCGCATGACGGACGAGAACGACCCGCTCCGGGAGCCCCCGCGCCCGCGCCGCCCGGATGTACGGGCTCTGCAGCACCTCGAGGACGCTCGACCGGGTGAGCCGGGAGACGTGGGCCAGCAGGGTGAAGGTCAGGGTCGCCACCGGGACGATCAGGTGCGAGAGCCACGGCCAGAGGCCGTCGCTGATCGGCGCGTACCCCGCCGCCGGGAGCCACCGAAAGTACCCGGCGAAGACCAGCATCAACACGATGCCCCAGAAGAACTCGGGGACCGAGATCCCGAGGAAGGTGAAGACCGAGACGGCATGGTCCACCGGCCGGTTCTGTCGGACGGCGGCGACGACCCCGAGCGCGAGACCGAGGACCGTCACCGCGACGATCGCGAGGAGAGCCAGGATCCCCGAGCGCAGGAGGGCCGGCCAGAGGATCGGCCCGATCGGTTGGTCCATGATGAGCGACTTCGAGAGGTCGCCCCGGAGAAGCGATGACGCCCAGCGCCAGTACTGGACGTGATAGGGATCGTTCAGGCCGAGCTTCGCCTCCAGCGCCCGCAGGCTCTCGGGCGTGGCGTACTGGTCCAGGATCATCTTCGCCACGTTGCCGGGCAGGATCTGCGTGATGGCGAAGACGAGGACGGAGATCAGGGCAAGGATGAAGAGGATGTAGACGACGCGCTGAAGGATGTAGGCGAGCATGCACCCTCACCTTGCTCCTCTCCCACGAGGCGGGGGAGAGGGGTACCGATAGAAGGACGGAGCGTGTTGCTGGGTCATCTTCTGCTCCCTCTCCCTCCCAGTGGGGGAGGGAGAGGGTCAGGGTGAGGATGGTCTGCGGACTTACTTGCTGATCGTCACGCGCCGGAGGTCGAGCCACATCATCGGCGTGGACCTGAAGCCCTGGACCTGCTTCCTGTAGGCGTTCACGTGGTTCACGACGTACGGCACGACGCCCGGCACGTCCTGGTCCACGATCGCCTGGAACTCCTGGTAGAGGCGGCGCTGCTCCTCTTCCGACGCGGTGGCGCGCGCCTGATCCAGGAGCTGGTCGACTTTCGCGTTCGCGTAGTGCCAGGTGATCGCGTTCCAGGAGCCGGTGGAGTGGTACCAGGTGTAGATCGCCGTGTCGATCGTGGGTCGGCTGAAGAAGCCGTCCACGTTGAACTCGGCCTTGCCCTCGATGTCCGCCACAAACTTGTCCCACGGGACGCGCTGCAGATCGGCCCGCAGCCCGATCGGCTTGAGCATCTCGCGCATGGCGATCCCGAGCCGCTCCCGGGCAGGCCGACCGGCCGGGATGAAGAGCTTCACGTCGAGCCCGTTCGGATAGCCCGCCTCGGCCATCAGCTTGTTGCCGAGGGCGGCGTCCGGCTTGCGGATGGGGAGGCTCTTGTGGAAGAAGGGATGGCTGGGGGCGATGGCGGTGTGGGTTGGCGTCCCCTGGCCGAAGAGCGCCAGCTGGGTGAGAGCCGGCTTGTCGGCCGCCGCGGCCACCGCCTGGCGGAGCTTCACGTTGTTGAACGGCGGGACGTCGCAGCGCATGACGACCGCGTCCCAGCTCGAGGTGGGAACGGCGTCGACCACCAGCGCCGGGTTCGCCTTCATCTTCTCGATCGCTTCCAGCGGCGCGAAGAGGATGAGGTCGATGCTGCCGGCCTCGAGCGCCGTCGTCAGCGCCGCGCTTTCCGGGATGATCCGGAGGACGACCTCGTCGAGCAGCGGGACGCCCTTCTCGAAGTAGTCCGGGTTCTTGACCACCGTCAGGTGGTCGCCCGGCACGTACTCCTTGAACTTGAACGGCCCGGTCCCCACCGGCGCTGTCGCCAGCGCGTCGACCCGGTCCCGCGGGATGATCTTGACGACCCGGTCACCCATCACCTCGGCGAAGCCCGAGTAGGCGATGTTCAGCGTGAACCGGACGGTGTGCTTGTCCACCGCCGTCACGTCCTTGATCACGAGCAGGTTCACCCGGGCGGCCGAACCGGTTGCCTTGTCGAGGACTCGGTTGACGGTGGCCACGACGTCCTCGGCGTCCAGCTCCCGGCCGTGGTGGAACTTCACGCCCTTCCGCAGGTGGAAGGTCCAGGTCTTCAAGTCCGAGCTCGCCTCCCAGCGCTCGGCCAGGTCGGGCCGCACCTTCATGTCCGGGCCGATCTGGGTCAGCGCATTGAAGGCGAGGTAGTTGAAGACGTACTCCTCGCCGATCTTCATCTTGGGCGGATCCAGCGTGTTCAGGTTCGAGGCGATACCGACCCGCAGCACGCCTTGAGCCTCTGCCGGCCCCGTCCACCCGAGCCCCCCGACCAGGACCGCGCCCAGGGCTACCACCTCGAGGACCCACCGTGTCGTCCGGTCACTCATCCCACACCTCCTGGATCGTTCGCTAGTCAGACGAGGGCCAGCGGCGTGCAGGGCGCGCCGGTCGCCCGCGTGAGCTTGAGCGGCCCCGCAACGAACAAGAACTCCTAGACGCGGTCCCGCGCGCAGATCCTCCAAGTTCACGTGCTCGATCAGATACAGCCCGAGGTCGCGCAGCGCCCTCGTGTGGAGCCGCGGGGTCACCGGAGTCCTGGTGGAGCACCGAGCTCTCGACGCCGGCATTGTCCGCCCCCAGCGCGATGATCTCTCTCGCCCGAAGCCACGCCGTGCAGCCGACATCCGGCCCCGGCTCACCCTGGCTCCGCAGCTCTCGGTCCGTCTGGAAGACCGTGTACCAGTCCCCCCCCGTTGCGGATGGCGGGCGTCGGCACGTCCTCAGGTCCTGGTCACCGCCCGACGCCCATTGCGACGACCGCGCCCGTCGGACGAGACGGCGACGCGCGCTGGCGCCGCGGCCGCAGCCCTCATCGGGTGGCGCTTCCGGTACCCCGGATGTTCGACGATCCGCCCCAGGAACTCGACGATGATCTGGGCGGCGACCAGCGAGGTGTTGTGCGAGGCCACGTCGATCATCGGATTGACCTCGACCAGGTCGAAGCCGATCACCTCCCGGCTCCTGGCAATGGCGAACAGCGTCTGGCGGAGCTCGTCGTAGGTGAGGCCGTTGACCTCCGAGGACGAGCAGCCCGGGACCAGCGGCATGTCGAGGACGTCGATGTCGATCGATACGTAGACCGGCTCGTTCTTCGGCAGCCGGTCGACGATCGCGGCGGCACCGCGGCGGTGGAAATCCGGAACGGTCACGATGTCGTTGCCGCGGGCCCGCGAGTCCTGCACGTCGGACTGGGCCGTCCGCAGGCTCCGGATCCCTACCTGGATGATATGGTGGCAGATCTTGAGCTGGGACACGTTGCGGATCGGGTTCCCGTTGGCCCACTGCACGCCGTGGACGAACGGCCGGTAGTCCATGTGGGCGTCGAAGTGGACGACGTTGAGCCGCTCCTCGTAGGCCCGCACCACGGGGTAGGTGACCGCGTGGTCGCCGCCGATGACGACGGGGAAGGCGCCCGCCTTGAGGATCTTCTTCACGTCGCGCGTGATGTTCTCGAAGGTCTGCTTGACATTGGTGTAGATGATGTCGGAGTCGCCGCAGTCGACGATCCGGTTGTGCTTCCGCTCGTACTCGAGGTAGCGTCGGTCATCGTCGATGTCGTAGTAGCCGGCCTGCTTCTGGGTCGGCCCATAGCCGGCGTAGCGGACCGACATCTCGCGGATCTTCCGCGGCGCGAAGCGCGAGCCGGGCGCCCAGGGGGTCCCTTCGTCGGTCGGCGCGCCGAGAATTGCGATGTCCCCGTCGATCCGGGAGAGGTCCGCGCACACCGGACCGCGCATGAAGGAGACGAGCCCCACGAAGGGGAGATTCAGCCGCGAGTCGTTTGGCATGGTCGTGACTCCTGTCCGGAAGAGGGTGAGCGTCCCGGTCGCGCCGCCACGGTACGCCGAACAGTAGGGCGGGCTTCGCGGGCTTGTCAACCACCCACTGTCTCTGCGCGTTTGTACCTCGGCGCCGCCGGAGATAGGCTACGAGAGTCGAGGCGCGGGGACGACCTCGAGGGAGGATCCGATGCCGCTGGGCCACGAGCACTTCATGCGACTCGCCATCGAGGAGGCCGCCCGCGGCGGTGCCGAGGGGAACATGGCCGTAGGGTCCCTCGTCGTGCAGGGCGACCGGGTGGTGGCCTACGGCCGGAACCGTGAAGCGGCCGACGGCGACCCCACCGCGCACGCCGAGATGGTCGCCGTGCGCGAAGCGGTGCGCCTGCTCGGCAGCCCGAGCCTGGCCGGGCTCACCCTTTATACGACCTGGGAGCCCTGCCCGATGTGCGCCGGCGCGATCATGGCGAGCGGGATCGCCCGGCTGGTCCTCGGGGCGCGCTTCGAGCCGGCGGTGAGCCGCTGGCGCGGCTACGCGATCGAGCGGCTGATCGAGCTGACCGAGTGGGGCGACCGGCTGACCGTGGTGACGGGCGTGCTGCCCGACGAGTGCGTGAAGGTGCGACGAGATTGGGAGGCGCGGACGACCGCGCGATGAACGCGTCGCCGGCGCCCCCGGTCACCCTCCTCATCGCCGCCCGGGAGCCCGGGAGTCGCCAGGCGCTCGGGCGTCTCACGCGTCGGTTGGCGGCGAAGCTCGGGCACGCCGTCGAGCCCTGCCAGCTCGACGGCTCCGCTGAGCCGCTGGCCGCCGCGGTCGAGGGCGCGATTGCGCGCGGGGCCTCCCGGCTGGTGGCGCTGCCGCTCATGGTCGGGCTGCCCGCCGAAACTGCCGGGTCCCTCGGCAAGGCGCTGGCCACCGTCGCCGGGCGCTGGCCGGCGCTGCGGCTTCACCGAGGCGCGCCCCCGGGCGCCGACGACGTCGCCCGCATCCTGGGCGACCGCGCCCGTGAGGCGCTCGCTGGATTGTCCCGCCGCCGGCCCGCGCTCGCGGATGTGGCAATCGTGCTCGCCGGCGGCGGCGGGGGGAACCCCGCGCACAACGCCGAGGTGGCCCGGCTGGCGCGCCTCGTCTACGAGGCTAGCCGCTTCGGCGAGGTCACCCACGCCTTCGTCGAGCTGACCGCGCCCCGGGTCGGCGACGTGATCGCCCGGTGGGCGCGGCTCGGGGCGCGGGCGGTCGTAGTGGTGCCGACGGTGTTGTTCGCCGGCCGCACGTATCAGGAGATCGCCGACCAGGCCCGCGTGGCCGCCCGCGCGATCCGCATCCCCGTCGCGGTCGCGCGTCCCCTGTACCCGCACCCCGCGCTCGTCTGGATCCTGGTCCGGCGCCATCTGGAGGCGCTCCTCGATGGCGCGCGCGACGGTCCCGACCCGGACGCGCTGCCCTGGGTGAGCCCGGAGCTCTTCTGGCAGCTCCAGGGCCCGCATGCACACGCCGCCGGCCCCCTCCGCGAGCTGGAGTCGCGGATGGCGGCCATGCTGCCGCCCCGCTACCGCGAACCGGGCGTCCTGGTCAGCAGCGCGCCGATGGGCGCTGTCGAGCCCTCGTTGGATGCCGAGGGGCGGGTCGCGTGGGATCAGATGTGGCAAGGCTTCTGCGAGCTGGCACTCGCCGGGGGGCCGCCCCACCGCGGCACCCTGCTCGAGCCGGTCACTCGGGACGAGGCGCTCATGGACCCCGAGGGGTACGCCGCCGTGGTGGGGGAGCTCGCGCGCGGCATCCGGATGGTGACGGGCCTCGACGTGGTCGACGGGCCACCCGGCTGGATCGGCGTGGCCTGCGAGAGCGAGGAGATGACCGTCTGGCTCATGCGCGCCATCCTGGTGGAGAACGTGATGGCGCGCCGCGAGGGCCCGACGCTCTATCTCCCGGCCGGTCCCCGCTTCACCCTGGGCGGTGAGATAAAGAACGTCGTCACCGCCGTCGCCAAGTCCCACCACTACTGGACCCAGCACGCAGCGGCCCGCCCCGGTACGCGCTGAGCGTTCCAGCGGCCGACGGCGCGGGCACGAGTACGTCTCCCGCTTCGGATGCGTATCGGCCGCCCATTAGGGCTGCGGAAGCCGACGTCCCGTCGATACGAGATCAGGTCGAGAGGCTAGCGGCTTCGGCTTCCAGAGCGAGTGTAACGGCGTGGTAGAGGGCCTCGATCGCCACCACTCGGGCGAGGGCGTCGACGACGGTCCCAGCTCGGCTGACGCGCTCGAGCTCCACACCCCAGTGCGTGTGCGTGATCAGGAGGTGACCGCGCAACGGGTGCTCGGCCGAAGCGGTCAGCGCCAGCCCGAGGCCGTGCGCGCCGGTGCCGCAGTCCAGGACGATGCGTGTTCGATCGGCGTAAGCACCTCCACGCACGAGGTGTTGCCGCCGTATCGGAGCGTCGTCGGGCCCGGCTTCGACAGGGAGCCGCGGGTGCCCCAGAACTGGACGCGCATGGCGGTGTCCTGCAACCTCAGGGCTCGGCGCTCAAGCCCGATTGGTGGTTGCGATTGGTCGTTGACTGTCACATCCAGTACAGGACCGTGTCAATGGCCCGGGGGTGCGGGCTCGTGACTGGGCGGAATCACGTGGCACTGCCCCTCCCCGCCGACCGACACCTGGTCACGGTGGCGTGATCAATCTGCAAACCGCGCAGAAGCTTGGCCTTACCATTCAGCAGTCGGTGCTGTTCCAGGCGGACAGGGTCATCAAGTAGAATTGCGCCGCTGCCCCCTCGATGCACCCGGATCTTCGCCCTCCAGCATCGAGGCGAGCCACCCGAGGAGTCCGAAGAACATCAGATACAACAGCCGGGAGATCCCGAGCCACGCGTGCAACCCGCACATGACAGCGAAGCCGACGGCGAGCCCAGCGGCCGTCCAAAGCTGCTTTCGCATGCTCACGCCTTCGGGGCCGGCGCGTGTGCGGCGCGCGCTCGGCCGCGGCGAGCCAGTCGCGCCCGAGCGCCGTCCGCTCCGGGCCGGCCTGCCGCAAGGCCCGTGCGTGGGCGTCGTGCGGGAAGGTGGGCGGGAAAGGCTCAATACCTTCGAAGGCACGCAGGCCGAGAGCATCACGGCGACTCCGCTCACAGGGACACCACGGCGTGATTGCGCATGACGTCCGAAGTAACCCGCCTCGAGCGCCGGATCACACACCCGGAGGGTCCGTGGCGCGGTCCCAGTTACGATGTCTCCCGATCGCCTGGACAAAGGCCGGAAGATCCCGCACCAATGCCCAATCCGAGCCGTCGCCGGTGGGCACCCCCGCGGCTTCGACCACCCGTTGGCCAGCCCCCAGCATCAGGATAGGTTTGCAGTGCCGGTACTGGTCTTTCAGGAATTCACGTGAGTGACCGAGGGTGCTCAGCTGGTCGGCGGCGCCTGGGCCGTCGGGGACCACCACGGCGTCGAAGAGCACCGAGGGCATGGTCTCGAAGGTCGCGTCGGGGTCCAGGGTCTCCCCGTTCACCGTCTCGACGCCGCCGAGACGCGCCCCGAGCACCCGAACCACCGCGCCAGCCTTGGACAACGCCGCCTGTGCTCGGGTGACCGAGGCCGCGTCGACACCGGACGCGGCGAGAATCGCGATCTTGCGCCCACGGATGCTACCGTCGCCGGGGCGAGCAGTCATGGAGAGCGCGGGCGAGGTCGTGACTTCGGGACGCGGCGGATCGATCACCCGCGGCATGGCCCGGGGCAGGGGGATGCCCAGTCCGTTGGCCACCGCCCGTGCGAGCTCGTCGGAGACGTTGCGTAGCATCGAGACGGTTCGCTCGCGGATCGCGGGCACCTGCACCTTCGTGAGCTCGAAGCGGAAGCCACGAATGATGTGCGCCTTCTCGTAGGCCGTCTGGCTGTTCCAGAAGAGCGTCGCCTGTGAGTAGTGGTCCGCGAACTTCTCGGGCTTTCCGCGACGCTTGTCGTCAGCGATCCGCTCGGGAACCGTCGTGAACCCCCGCAGGCCAGCCTGGAACGGGCAGCCCCCGCCGAGGGAGTTGGGCTCGTAGGCGACTCGGCCGCGATTAATCGCCTGGCGGTGGAAGCCGTCCCGCTGATTGTTGTGGGCCTGCGCGATCGGCGCGTTGATCGGGATCTCGTGGAAGTTGGGACCGCCCAGCCGCAGCAGCTGCGTGTCGAAGTACGAGTGAATGCGTCCCGCCAGGAGCGGGTCATTCGAGAAGTCGATGCCCGGCACCAGGTTCTGGACGCCGAACGCGACCTGCTCGGTCTCGGCGAAGAAGTTGTCCGGGTTGCGGTTGAGGACCATGCGCCCCACCGGCGTCACGGGGACCAGCTCTTCAGGGACGATCTTCGTGGCATCCAGCACGTCGAAGCTGAACTCGTTGGCCTGGGCCTCCGTGAAGATCTGGAAGCCGAGCTCGTACTCGGGGAAGACGCCGGCCTCGATCGACTCCCAGAGGTCCCGGCGCGTGTAGTCGGGATCGGCGCCGGCGATCTTGACGCTCTCATCCCAATCCAGGGAGTGCGTGCCGGCGATGGGAGTCCAGTGGAACTTCACGAAGCGGGACTCCCCCTTCGCGTTCACCAACCGGAAGGTGTGAACGCCGAAGCCTTGCATGGTCCGGAAGCTCCGGGGGAGGGCGCGATCCGACATGACCCACATCAGCATGTGGGTCGATTCGGGCATGAGCGAGACGAAGTCCCAGAACGTGTCGTGGGCGCTGGCCGCCTGCGGCATCGCGTGGTGGGGCTCCGGCTTCACGGCGTGGATCAAGTCCGGGAACTTGATCGCGTCCTGGATGAAGAACACCGGGATGTTGTTGCCGACGATGTCGAAGTTGCCCTCGTCGGTGTAGAACTTCGTGGCGAAGCCGCGAACATCGCGCGGCGTGTCGGTCGACCCCCGCTCGCCCGCGACGGTCGAGAAGCGCACGAAGACCGGGGTGCGCTTTCCCTTTTCGGAGAGAAAGGACGCGCGCGTGTACTGGGCCAGGGAGTTATAGCATTCGAACACCCCGTGGGCGGCCGACCCGCGCGCGTGAACGATGCGCTCGGGGATGCGCTCGTGGTCGAAATGCGTGAGCTTCTCACGGAGAAGGAAGTCCTCGAGGAGGGCCGGCCCCCGGAGACCTGCCTTGAGCGAGTTCTGGTTGTCGGCGACAGGCTGGGCGAAGTTCGTCGTCAGGACCTGCCCGCCGGAGTCGACCCGCACGCGGTCGAGGGCCTGGGTGACTGGATTCAGGCCGATCCGCGCGGGCGCGCCGGTCTTGGCCGAGGCATTGGCCTCGCTGAGGGTGCTGCCGGTGACCGCCGGGTCGGCCGGTTCCGCTGATGACCCCGGGTTTGGGAGTTCTCGATGCTTCCCCAATCTCGCCGGGCTTCAGCGGATTGTACGGGACGGCGGCGGCGAGGGCTTGGGTGCCTTGCATCCTGCGTACGGCCGGCTCCGCACCGTCGCCCGATGGGCCCTTTCTCGGGCCACCGCTGGTGGACTTGGCAGCCCCTTTGGCGTCAGGGTGTCTCGCGGCCCGGCTGGTCTCCACAGGTGTCTTTCGGTTCTTCGGCATGCGAATGTCCTCCGCGGGGAACTCAACGATTGGGTGGGGGAGCGGTGCGCGATCGAACCGCCGGGCGTTTCGGTGACGACGCAGGGTCTCGGGAGGCAAGATGACGCCAGTACGACACCGTGACGTGACCGCGATCCCGCCACCGGCCGAACGGACGACCAACGAACGATCGGTCCGTAAACCACGAGCCGCACAATGACACCCCCGACGGTCCAAGAAGAGGCCGACTGCCCCTTCGACGCTCAGCGGGCTGCGCGCGCGGCGAAGCCGCCGACTAGCGCACGGCCATGGTGATTACCGCCGCCACCACGACTCCCTCAGCGTCGCGCCCGGCAAGGGGTAACGGCGCTTCACCATGCCGGCAACGAAGCCAAGCGCTCCCCGGCAAGAACGCCCATACGGGTCCTTCCGGTGAGACTACTCCTGCACACCAGCAAGGGAAGTGCCAGTGTGTCGACCGGTCACAGTCCCGTTCTCGATAGGGGTGGATGCGCGTGGCACGCCGTTGTCCGATCCTGCCGCGCACGACCGAGACACGACGTCCAGCTCCGACGCCGCTCCACGAATCCCCTGATGTGTTCGACATCCGGCATGCCTATTCGCCTCCCGGGGCGGCCTCCGCGCGCTCGGTTTCGCGGAGCTCACTCGCGACCCTTGTCGCGTCCTGGCGCCGGAGCAACCCGACCAGCCTCCCGTCGGACGTCGTAACCGGCGAATTCTCAAGGTCGTGCTGGACCATGAACCCCGCCGTTTCCTCGACGGAGGCGAATGGACGGAATGTGCTCGGTCCCGGTCGCATGGCGTGCTCGATCCGGAGGTCCGGCTTCGCTGCCAGCTCCGTCGCGCGAAGCAGCCCCAGCACAACCCGTTGCGCGTTAACCGCCACGCAGGCGTCCCATCCAGCCGCGCGCACCCGGTCGCGCACATCCCCCAGCCGCTCGTCCAGCGAGCAGGTCGGGACATCAGTGCGTGCCACGGACCCTGCTCGGGGGCGCTGGGCATTGGTGCCTTCCGAGGGCAACCCGGCCGCCAGCCAGTCGAGCTTGCCGGCCTCGTAGTCGTACACCCGGGCGAACCCGAAGTGCTCGAGCCGCCACGCGGCTCGGGAGCTCAGGTCTCAGGCGGAGTCCCAGCAGTAGACGACGACGGGGCGGTTGGGATCGAGCAGGCGCCGAGCTTCACCCTCCAGTGTGCGAAGGGGCAGGCTGATCGCTCCCGGGAGGTGATCCTTCTCGTATTCCGTGGCTGGAAGAACCTCCACGATCTGAGCTCCTGCCTCCATGAATCGCCTGACTTGGTGTCGATTGATCGGCTCCGGCATGGTTGCCTCCTGTTTCGCTGCGGAGTCTTCTCTTCAGCGAATGGCTCGGTTGACGCCGCCGTCGACAAGCAGATTCTGGCCGGTCACGTAGCTGGACGCGTCGGAGGCCAGGAACACGCACGCCCGGCCGATCTCGTCGAAGCGCGCCGTGCGGCCCATGGGAATGCTGCGGAGCGCGGCGTCGGACATCGCCACATTCTCGCAGTAGCCGGGCATGACGTTGTTCATTCGGACGTTGTGGCGCGCGTACTTGTCGGCGAACAGCTTTGCGAACCCGTGGAGCGTCGCGCGCAGGACGCTCATCTGCGCATAACCAGGCCGTGGCTCGGTCGCGTTCATCGAGGAGATGTTGACGATCGCGCCGCCGCCCTGGGCCATCATGATCGGGGTCACTGCGCGAGCCATGCGCACGGCGGTGAGGACGTACATGTCGAGCGCCTCGTGCCACGTCTCATCCGGAAAGGCGAGCGGGTCCGGGAAGCTGTCCCGATCGAACACCGTGCTCACCGTGACGCTCGGGGGCGTGCCACTGCCGTGGCCCATGTTGTTTACCACGGCGTCGATCCGGCCGTAGGCGGCCCGCGTCTCCTCGACGAGGGCCGCGAGGTCCGTCGGGTCGAGCACCGAGCCCTGCCGCCCGATGCCGTCTAGCTGGCGGGCCAGCTTCACGCTGCGATCCGACGGAGACATCAGCGACACTCTGAAGCCGGCCCCGGCAAAGCTCTTCGCGATCCCGGCACCGATGCCTTGGCCCGCGCCCGTGATGATGGCCACTTTGACCGGGGACATCCGACCCTCCTTTGAAGTTGAGCTGCGTCCGGGCTCGACCGGGCGCGCGGCGTGTCGCGCGCCCATGCAGGACGAATCACACGCCCCGACTCAGAGGGTGACGCGGCCCTCCCACGCTGCGTGGCTTCACCGCCGAGGCCTCGCCGGTCAGCGCTGGCCGCCAAGCCCGCGTGCCGGGGAGCAGCTAGCCGCGGCCTCCCATGTGGCAAACCAGCCGCCACTCGGCGTCGGTGACTGGCTGAACTGACAGTCGGGGCAGCCTGACGAGGGCCATGCTGGCGAGTCGCTTGTCGACCTTGACCCGATCGAGGCCGACCGGCGTCGGGAGCGGTTCTACCGCGGCGACGTCGATGGCGTGCCAGGCGGAGTCGGTCGAGTCCGGGTGCGCTTCCGCGATCACCTTGACGATGCCGACGATCGCGCGCTCCTTGCCCGTGTGGTAGAAGAACGCCAGTTCACCCTTCTTCATGGCGCGCAGATGCTTCTGGGCCGAAAAATTGCGGATACCGGTCCACTCCGCACCGTCGCGACCCTTCGCGACTTGCTCGGCCCACGACCAATCGTCGGGCTCGGACTTCAGCAACCAGTACGCCATGGCAGGTCATCCTCCTTCCCGGGCCGGTGGGCATCGCCGAGGTGGCAACCCGATAGTAGCCGGACTTCGCCGATCCTGCTGGCCGGTGAGTACGAAAGTGGCACCGTCGGACGGGCCGTGTGAAGGGGGTTCGACGCGCGTGGTCTCTTCATGGGCGCGTGCTATCCTGGCCGCCGATGTCGCGCTCGGGCTCCGGGGACGTCTTCGCCCTCCTGCAGGCCAGTGCGGTTTTCGCCGGCCTCCCGGTGCCGGAGGTCGAGGCTCTGGCGACGACGGCCCGCGAGCAATCGTGTCGAGCCCGCGAGTACGTCTTCCACGAGGGCGACCCGGCCCTCTGGCTATGTCTCGTCAAGACCGGGCACGTGCGAATCGTCCGGCATTCCCGCGCGGGCAAGGACGTGGTGCTCGAGCTGCTCGGTCCCGGCGAGATCTTCGGCGGTGTCGCCGTCATCGAACGACGGCCATACCCCGCGGCAGCCCAGACCGCAGAGCCGAGCGTCGTCGTGAAGATCCCGGCCGACGTCGTGGTGGGGCTCGCCGAGCGGCATCCGTCGGTCGTGCGCGAGATGGCCCTGCTGATCGGGCGCCGCCTCCGGGCGGCTCACGACTCGGTCAAATCCCTGTCGGTCGAGCCCGTGGAGTCTCGCCTGGCTGCCACGCTGCTGCGGCTGGCTGACCGGGAGGGAGTCCGCACCCAGGGCGGGGTCGAGCTGCCGTTTCACCTGACGCGGCAGAACCTCGCCGACATGTCCGGGACCACCGTGGAGACCGCGATCCGCGTGGTGAGCCGGTGGCTCCGGGACGATGTCGTGGAAGACCGTGGCGGCCGGCTGGTCGTGAGGGACCGAGATGCCCTGCGCGACCTCGCCGAGGGGGACGCCGGGTAGTGGCCCCCTGGACCCAGCTCGGATCGCGCCACGCTGAGCGCGCCGACGGATCACGGCCGCTCCGGCGTGGCGTGGCCATGCTACCCTCGTGATCGTCGATGACCTTACGAGTGACGTCTAGGTAGAGACCGACTCGCCCCACACTCCCGAGATGCTGTCGTGAGGCTGCCATGACACCACTGGTGCGCCTGTACGTGAAGACGAGCTTCGTGTTCCTGCTCCTTGGGCTAGTCCTCGGCGGTTACGTCACCTTCCATGTGAACCTGCTTGGCCGCGGAGTCCCGTGGCCGCTCATAACGGCGCACGTGCACGTTCTGCTCGTGGGGTTCTTGCTGACGCTGGTCTTCGGGGTCGCGACCTGGATGTTCCCGCGGCCGGCCCGGGACGATGCGCGCTACCGACCGGGGCTCGCCTGGCTCGTCTACTGGCTGCTCACCGCATCGACGGCCATCCGCGCGCTGGGGGAACTCGGAGCGGCCGTGGCGGGCTCTCGTAGCTCCCCACTGGCGGCTCTGGGTGGGCTCGGTCAGCTCGCGGCCGCCATCGTCTTCGTCGCCAACATGTGGACGCGGGTCCGCATGCCTGGAGCCGTCGCCCCTCAGGAGCCGCCTCGGTAACCCTCGCTCACCTGGATTCCCTGAGGTCGGCGCTGGCCGGAGGGCCGGAGAACCCTTCGCGAGCAGGTGGGGGGTGGGGCGACGCCGTCCCACCTGGGGCACCTTGGCCCCAGGGGCGAGACGACGAGCGCGGTCGGACCCGGCTGAACTCGCGAAGTTCAGTTGACCCGGGCGTCCCGCAGGCCTAGGGTGGGGGAGGCGTCGGTGGCTCGCGCCGGACTCCGGCGCGCCACGGCGAGCCCGACGACCGCAAGACCGGCGGTTGCGACCACGCTCGGTCGTGAGCTCGCTACGTCCACGCCGCACCTCCGGGACGCGCGGCCTGGGTGGCGAGCGGTAGGGGTAGGTTAGCGGAGCGAAGACAGGTAGGCGGCGAGGGCGCTCGCCTCGGACTCGCTTATGTCCAGGTTCGGCATGTGTCGGGTCGGCTCCTGGGCGGATGGATCGCGCAGCCACCGTGCCAGCATCGCTTCCGAGTAGCGTGCGCCCACGCTGCGGAGGTCCGGAGCGATAGGCGTCCCGGCGACGCCGACGGTATGGCAGCCATAGCAGCCCTTGTCGGTGAAGAGCTGCTGTCCTCGCGCGACCAGCGCTTCCCGGCTTTGGGCGTCGAGCCGGGCGCATCCGAGCCCGAGGCTCGACGCCAGCAGCAAGATCAGGGCGGTCGCCGTTATCCCGCGGCGCGTGCTCATCTCCGCCAGCTCCCGCGGGCGGTGAATCCCCGGCCTTGGAGCGCCCAGACGACCGGAGCCGGGTTGATCGTCCGGACGCGGATGACCGCTTCTTTGAAGCCGCCGTCGTTGACCAGCGTCACGAGGCTCGAGATATCGGCTCCGGCTCCTTCGACCGTCTGCACCACCTCGGCGAGCGCGTGCGGTCGGTCGCTGAGCATCACGTCGAGCCGGCTGGACGGTTCGCCCGCGCCCAGGGCCCGCACGAAGAGACGCAGGACGTCCGTCTCCGTCACGAGCCCGATGAGTCGCTCGCTGTAGTCGGTGACCGGCAGCGCGCCGATCTTCTCCAGGATCATCAGGCGGGCCGCGTCCTCGATAGGAGACATGGGCCCGATGGTGATGACCGCCCCCGTCATGAACTCCCGGACGCACAGGCGGTCGAGTAGGTAGTTGAGCTCGTGGGCCTCGAGGCTGGTGGCCGTTGAGGCCATGGCCCGCTTCAGGTCGCGGTCCGACACCATGCCCACGAGCCTGTCGCCGTCGAGCACGGGCAGGTGGCGAACCCCTCGCTGGGCCGTCAGGCGAAGCGCTTCGGGGAGCGTCGTCTCGGGCGTCACCGTGAGGAGCTTGGTCTGCATGACGTCCTGCGCTAGCACGCCTCACTCACCTCCCAGCCAACGTCGGGAGCAATGGCGGTGCCAGGCGACTTCGACCGCGGAATCGGGGGTTGGATGCGCATGTGGTCGTGGACGGTGGGGCATCGCGCGCCCGGTGGGGCAGCCGTGCCCCACGGGGGAAGGCCGCCATCCCGCGGCGAGGCTGCGAGCGTGCGGGTCCGGGTGCTCGTAGTCCCAGCTGACGCGGGGCACGATCTTTCAGTTATGGGACTCTGGCACCCTGATTGCTGTCGGATAGGAAGAGCGAACATGATGATGGGGATGGTCCTGGTCGTCGACGACGAGCCTGATCTCGTGACGACCTTGGAGCGGTTGCTCCAGGGTCTCGGTCATGCGTGCCTGCATGCCCATACGGGCCCCGATGCGATCGCACGGATCGACCGCGAGGGTCCGGACCTGGTGGTGACCGATCTCCGGCTTCCCGGGACGGGAGGCTTGGCCGTGGTGCGTCATGCCCGCCGCCACATCCCGCCGATCCCGGTGATCCTGATCACGGGCTACGACTCTGCGCAGGCCAGGACCGCGGCCCGAGAGAGCGGTGTGGACGCGTACCTCTCCAAGCCGTTCTCCAACGCGGCGTTCCTCGATGCCGTCCAGCGAGTCTTGGACCCTGGACTCTCGGGCGGGGCGGCGGACGACCCACCGGTCGAGCGCGTGAGGCCGTAGGGATTGGAGGCGCAGGCGTGGTCACTCCTCGCGGACCTCCACCGCCCGGAAGCTTATCCGCCGCCCCGACCCTCACACGTGATGCAGATCACCACCCACGTCTCCTGGGTCTTCCTCACTGACCGGGAGGTCTGGAAGCTCAAGCGTCCCGTCGACTACGGTTTCGTGAACTACACGACGCTGGACAGGCGCCAGCGCTGCTGCGAGGAGGAAGTGCGCCTGAACCGGCGGCTCGCCCCCGATGTCTACCTCGGGGTCGTCCCGGTCCGCCTCGGCCCGGAAGGCCACGGCTTCGGCCCCGAGGGGGACATCGTCGACTACGCTGTCCGCATGCGCCGGCTTCCGGACGAGACGAGCGCGGAGGCGCTTGTCCGGCTCGGTGCCCTCACCCCCGAGCATCTCGCGCGCCTGGCCGCCCGGCTCGCCAAGTTTTTCGCCGACGCGGACCCCGCGCCGTCCATGGGCGCGATCGACGTGATCCGGGACAATGTGCTCGAGAACTTCGCCCAGGTGGAGCCGTTCGTGGACCGGTTCGTGTCGCGTGAGACGTTCAGAGCGGTCCGCGGCTGGCAGCTCGGGGTCCTGGAGCGCGATGCCGGCCGGTTCCGGGCGCGGGTCGAGCAAGGGCGGATCCGCGATGGGCACGGCGACCTCCGGCTCGAGCACGTCTACTTCGAGGACTCGGAGCCGATCGTCATCGACTGCGTCGAGTTCAACGAGCGACTCCGGTGTGGTGACACGGCCGCCGACGTGGCCTTCCTCGCCATGGAGCTCACCGTGCGAGACCGCCGCGACCTCGCCGAACTGCTCCTTGCCGGCTTCGCCCTGGAGTCCGACGACTACGACCTCTATGGCGTCGTGGACTTCTACGTGGGCTACCGGGCGTGGGTGCGTGGGAAGGTCGCCGCCTTCCTGGCCGCCGACCCGTCCACGCCGCCGGAGAAGGCGAGCCGGAAGGACAAGGAGGCGCGCACACTCTTCGCCCTCGCGCACTCGTACGCGGAGACCCGGTCCGGCGCCCCACCGGTGATCGCGGTCGGCGGCGTGATCGGCACCGGCAAAAGCACACTGGCCCAGGCGCTCGCGCGGGCCACGGGGCTTCCCGTCATCTCGTCGGACCGGCTCCGGAAGGGTCTGGCAGGGATCCGCGCGACCGAGCACGCTCCGGACAGCGTCTACAGCGCGGCGTTCTCGGCCCGGACGTTCGACGAGCTGTTCCGACGCGCCGCAGTGGTCGTGGGCTCCGGGCGCGGCGTCGTTCTGGATGCGACGTTCCGCGCGCGGGACCTGCGGCGGCGCGCGCGGGACCTGGCCCGTCAGCACGGGCGCCAGTTCCTCTTTGTCGAGACCGTGTGCGACGAAGCGACACTCCGCGAACGCCTTCGCCGCCGGGCTGCTGGCCCGTCGGTCTCCGACGCCGGGGAACCGTTGCTCGAGCGAATCCGCGCGGAGTTCGAGCCGGTGACAGAGCTCGGCGCCGACGAGCACCTTCGCGTCGACACGAGCGGGCCGTCCGAGGCGGCCGTACGCGTCGCCTTGACGGCGCTCCGGACCTGATGTCCTCTGATGGTCGAGGCGGCACGGCCCCGGCTCCGCAGCGTGCTACCGTATCCGAAGACACGACTCATGAGCACGAAGCCTCGCGTCCTGATCGTCGACGACGAACCGGACGTCGTCGCCAACTGGGCACGACTCCTTGGCCGAGAGAACTATTCCTGCATCACGGCGATGGACGGGGAACGAGCGCTGACGCTCCTCGAGAGCGAGCACCCGGAGATCGTGCTCACGGACCTGAAGATGCCCGGAGTGGATGGGATGCAGGTCCTCGCCCGCGCCCATCGACCTGGACCCCGACGCCGTGGTCATCATGATCACGGGCCACGGAACGGTCGAGTCCGCGGTCGCCGCCATGCGGGCTGGGGCCTTTGACTTCCTGCTGAAGCCGTTGCCGTCCAACGACGTGCTTCGCCTGGCCGTCGAGCGCGCCACCGAACGGCGCCGCCTGATCGAGGAAAACCGCCGGCTTCGGGAGCCCCTGGCGCCCCGCATGGGCTTCGACCACGTCGTCGGCAAGAGCCCGGCGATGCTGGCGATCTTCGACCTCGTCCGGAAGGCGGCTCGCTCGGACGCGAACATCCTCATCGAAGGGGAGTCCGGCACCGGTAAGGAGCTGATCGCCCGGGCCATCCACGCCCAGAGCCCGCGTGCAGCCGAGGTCTTCGTGCCCGTGGACTGCGCCGCGCTGCCCGACACCCTGCTCGAGTCGGAGCTGTTCGGCCACGAGCGCGGCGCGTTCACTGGCGCGGACCGCGTCCAAGCCGGGGATGATCGAGGTCGCGGACCGCGGCACGCTGTTCCTCGACGAGATCGGGGAGCTGCCCCGGACGCTGCAGGCCAAGCTCCTCCGGGCGCTTCAGGAACGGCAGATCCGACGCGTCGGGGCGACCCGGTTCTGAACGTGGACATCCGCCTCGTGTCGGCGACGAACCGCGACACCGCGGAGCTCGTCCGGAAGGGCGAGTTCCGCGAGGACCTCTTCTTCCGCGTCAACGTGATCACGATCACGCTGCCGCCGCTCCGGGAGCGGGCCGGCGACGTGGGCCTCCTCGCTCACCACTTTCTGGGCCGCTACGGGCGAAACCGCGACCGTCCGCTCGATGGCATCGACCCCGAAGCGCTGGCGCGCCTCGACGCCCATGCCTGGCCGGGCAACGTCCGTGAGCTCCAGAACGTGATCGAGCGCGCCTGCGCGCTCGCGGACGGACCGACGATCCGGGTCCGGGATCTTCCTGACCACGTCCGTGGGCGGGGACGTCCGGCGCCGACGGCTCCAGGCAAGGACCTGCCCCTCGCCGAGGCCCGCGAGGCCTGGTTCCAGGCCTTCGCCCAGGAGTACCTGTCCGACCTGCTCCGACGCCACGGCGGGAACATCTCACAGGCTGCGAAGACGGCGGGCGTCGACCGGAAGACACTCCATCGCCTCCTGACCAAACACGGCATCCGAGCCTGATACCGACGCCAGAGGTCAGACGTCCATGAACGATATCAGATCAATCGTTCACTCGATTGGTGAGGTTCCGGGCGCGCTCCCCAGCGGCCGTTGACACGTGGGAGGCTCCGAGGAGCCCTCATGGCCCCGGCTTACGACACGAGCAGTCGGCGGACGACCTCGACGAGGACCGCGGGGAGGAGTTCCTGGCGCCGCAGCAGCGCGTAGCCGCGGGGTCCGAAGATCGACGGCATGTAGGCGGGAGCCTCGCGATCCACCGTGAGGCAGAACGGAACGAGGCCCTGCAGGCGGGCCTCGGCCACGGCCTGGCGCGTGTCCTGGATGCCGTAGCGACCCGGGTAGTGATCGATGTCGTTGGGCTTGCCGTCCGTCAGCATCAGCAGCAGGCGATGGCGGGTGGGCTGGCGCGCCAGCAGCGCGCTGGCGTGGCGGAGCGCCGCGCCGGTGCGCGTGTAGCCATCGGGCTCGAGCGCCGCGACGCGGCGCCGCACCTCCTCCCCGACCGGCTCCGCGAAGTCCTTGACCGTCAGCACGCGCACGCCGCCCGGCCCCTCGCCGGAGAAGGCGACCGCGGCGTGGCGATCGCCGAGGGCGTCGAGCGCCTCCAGCAGGACGATCAGCGATTCCTTCTCGACGTCGATGATCCGCAGCCCGCCGCTGACCCAGCTGTCGGTGGACGCGCTGACGTCCACGAGGAGCGCCAGGGCGAGGTCGCGGCGGGCCGGCCGCGTGGCGGTGTAGAAGCGATCGTCGCCCGGGTGGCCGGCCCGCCAGTCGGCGAAGGCGGCGACGTAGGCCCCGTGATCGAGCTCGGGCCCGTCGTCCTGCCGGCCCAGCGCTCGTGGCGGGGCCGGAGACCGTCGAAGCGGCGGCGCACGCGCCGCACCAGCGCGGCGTGGCGGGCCATCACGTCCTCCACCCAGGCGCCGGAGCCGGCCGGGGCGACGCGGGACCAGACGACGGCGCCGCGCGGGCGGTAGGCGCCGAGCCGGTAAGTCCCACTCGGGGTACACGATGCCGGCGCCCGCGAGGTCGCGCCCGGTCGGAGGCGGGCGCACCAGCGAGGGTCAGCGGCGTCGCTGTCGAGTACCTCGCGCGGCGTGCCCGGCGTCCGCACGACGCGGGCTTCCGGCAGCTCCGAGAGCGAGTCGGCGAGGTCTGCCGCTCCGGCGTCCTCCTCCTGGTCGGCCGGACGCTGCAGGCCCATCGGATCCTCGACGCTCTCCATCGGCTCGTCGGGGCGGACCATCCAGGTCCCGGGCTGCTCGTCGTCCTCGTCCTCGGCGGCCAGCCGCGTACGCGGCCGCTGGCGCAGCGAGGCGCTCCGCACCAGTCCCGAGCGCGACGGCTGGTCATCGGGTGCCGCCGGCCGATCGCTCGCCGACGGCGGCGCGGCAAGCAGCCGGCCCCAGAGCGGGACGATCGCCACGCCGCGATAGCGCGTGGCTGTGCGGCGCAGCCGCTCCGCGGCGGCGCGCGCCCAGCGGCGTGACTCCGCGGGCGTCGCCGTGACGGGGACCCCGGGCGGCGGCGTCGCGGGATTCGCCGAGAGCGTCGCCCGGACCAGCCGCTCGACGCGGCGCTCCAGCGCCGTCAGCCGCTCGAGCGAGGGCCGCTCGCGCAGCGCGCGTGCGCGGGCCGCGCGCAGGTCGGCCACGAGCCCACCGAATCGCGGGCCAGCTCCCGATCCACCGCCGCGGCCTCCGCGAGCGCGTAGAGATCGTGCTCGAGCCGATCGCTCGGGGCGGCGGCGGGCTGCCGCGGGCCGCACGCGCCACCTGCTCGAGCGCCAGCAGCCGGTAGGTCGCCAGCGCCGCGCCCTCGTCGTCACCGGTCTCGATGGCGCGCGGCAGCCAGACGGAGGAGCCGTCGGTGGACGCCTGCGCGCTCCGCGGCGACAGATGCCGGGGCGCGCGCCCGAGCACACGCGCGAGCCACGTCGGCCGGGGCGGCGGATCGCTCGGCAGGATGACGGGGGTTTCGCCGTAGAGCGCGCCGACGACGAGCTCCAGACGCCGCTTCACGCGCGCCAGCGGCAGCTCGCCGCGCGCCTGGGGCGGTCGCGCCCGCCACCAGAGCTCGCGGGCGGCCACCGCCGCCTTCCGGGCGCCGTCGATGAGCAGGCCCTCGGGCTCCACGGCGGCTCCTTACAGCACGGCGTCGATCACGTCGTGGACGGCGGCGAGCAGCTCGGGGTCATCCGTCAGCGGCGCGGCCACGGCCGTGCGACACGCCTCCCGCGCCGTCACGCCGCTGGCGATCAGGCGCGCCGCCAGCGACGAGCAGCCGGGTGCTGGGCACCTCCGGCAGGCCCCGGTCCCGCAGCTGCCGCAGCCGGCCGGCCAGGCGCCACGAGCTCGCCGGCGATCCCGGCCTCGACGCCGCCCTCGTGGGCGACGATGCGGGTCTCGAGCGCGGGCGGCGGGAAGTGAGGTCGAGGGCGACGAAGCGCTGGCGCGTGCTCGGCTTCAGGTCCTTGAGGATGTGCTGGTAGCCCGGGTTGTAGGACACGACGAGCTGGAACCCGGGCGGCGCGGCCAGCAGCTCGCCCGTCTTGTCGATCGGCAGGATGCGGCGGTCGTCGGTGAGCGGATGGATGACGACGATCGTGTCCTGCCGCGCCTCGACGATCTCGTCGAGGTAGCACAGCGCCCCGGCCCGCACCGCGCGCGCCAGCGGGCCGTCCTGCCAGACCGTCTCCGCCGCCCGCACCAGGTAGCGTCCGACGAGGTCACTCGCGGCGAGATCCTCGTGGCAGGCGACCGTCACCAGCGGCCGCCCGAGACGCCAGGCCATGTGCTCGACGAACCGGGTCTTGCCGCAGCCGGTCGGGCCCTTCAGCATCACGGGCAGCCGCCGGGCGTGGCAGGCCTCGAAGATGGCGATCTCGCCGCCCGACCGAGAGATAGAAGGGCTCGTCGACCGGCGGCGGGCGGACGCCGTCGCCGCCGTGGAGCCGGGTCTGCACGGCCGTGCGCCAGCGCTCGCGCTCAGAGCGCCGGCGAGCGCGCGGGCGCCGGCCACCCCTCGCGCTCGGGCACGGTCACCGGACGGCCGGCCAGGAAGAAGAAATCCCACAGGAACAGCGCGACGCCGGCGACGAAGACGATGCCGGTGGCCACGAGCATCAGGAAGTGCACCTGCAGCTTCAGCTGGGTCTCGAGGTAGCCGATGCTGAGGATGCGCTCCAGGTAGGTCTGCGTGATGCCGGCCGCCGCGAACGCCATCGTCATGCCGAACATGCCGGCGATCTGCAGCCAGAACGACCAGAAGTGAGCCGACGTCTCCCGCGAGTCCTCGCGGCGCCCCGTGAGCCCGGGCATCGCGTAGGTGATCATGCCGAGCACGATCATCACGTAGGCGCCGAAGAACGCCATGTGCCCGTGCATCGGCGTGATGAGCGTGCCGTGCGTCCACTTGTTCACCGCCGGCCAGGTGTGGGCGAGGCCCAGCAGGCCGGCGCCGAGCGCCGAGAAGATCGCGCTGCCGATCGTCCAGTGCAGCGCCATGCGGTTGGGATGGCTCAGGCCCGACCGGCGGATCGCGTAGTACGCGTACATCGCCATGGCCAGGAAGACGAAGGGCTCGAGCGCGCTGAAGAAGCCGCCGATCGGCAGCCAGTAGCGCGGCACGCCGATCCAGTAGTAGTGATGCGCCGTCCCCAGGATCCCCGAGATGAACGTGAGGCCGACGATGACGTACAGCCACTTCTCCAGCACCTCGCGGTCGACGCCGGACAGGCGGATGAGCAGGAAGGCCAGGAGCGCGCCCTGGATCATCTCCCAGACGCCCTCGACCCAGAGGTGCACCGTCCACCAGCGGTAGAACACGCTCACCGTGTAGTTGTCGAACTCGAACAGCGCCGGGAGGTAGAGCAGCGCGGTGCAGGCCAGGCCGCCGACCAGCACGCCCTCGGTGGTCGTGAGGCGGCCGCCGGCGCGGATCGTCATGCCGAGGTTATACAGGAACATCAGCATCACGATGACGATGACGACCTTCAGCGGGAAGGGCTGCTCGAGCAGCTTGTTGCCGGCCGTCCACCGGAAGACGTAACCGACGACGGCGGTCACGCCCATCGCCGTCCAGATCGCGAGCTGCACGTACGCCAGGCGGACGCTGTGGAGCTCCACCCGCGACTCCTCGGGCACCAGGTAGTAGGCGGCGCCCATGAAGGCGGTCAGCAGCCAGACGAGGAGCAGGTTCGTGTGGATCGCCTTGACGACGTCGAACGGCAAGACGTTGAGCAGCGGATCGGGCCCCAGGTACTTGGCGACGGCGAGCAGGCCGAAGACCATCTGCAGGCCGAAGAGGAGCAGGGCGACCACGAAGTAGGGATAGGCGACGCGTTGCGAGTGGTACCTCATGGACCTCCTCACCGGAGGGTCAGCAGATAGGCCACGATCTGGTCGATCTGCTCGGGCTTCAGCGTCTGGCCGTAGTCGCCGGGCATCAGCGAGCGACCGCCTGCCGCGTAGGTGGGCCCCATCAGCACGTGCGCGTTCGGCTCCACGATCGACTCGCGGATGTAGCCGGCCGCGTCCCTGGCCTTGCCCTTGTAGTCGGGGCTGGCGATGCGCGCGGCCGCGGTCGCCGGGATGCCCCGCCAGCGTCGGCCCCACGATGTTCACGCCAGGCGCGATCGAGTGACAGGCGGCGCACCCCGGCGGCGTCGCGTTGTAGGCGGCGCGGCCGAGCTCGACCGGATCCTGGAGACGGCCTGCGGCGCCGGCACGCCCAGTGCGGTGGCCGCGCCCGGTACCGCGCTGCCCCGGACCAGGATCGGTCGCGGGGGCCACCCCTGGGTGTCGATACGGCTCACCCAGGCCAGGAAGGCGATGACGTCGTCGATCTCCTGGTCGCTCAGGTTCAGGGTCGGCATCAGCCGGCCGTCCCGCTCCTCCGAGTAGAACCTGGACGGGATCCCTCAGGAACTCGCGCAGGTAGGCAGCGCCGCGCTGCGTGGTGATCTTCGTGAGATCGGGCGCGTAGTACGCGCCCTCGCCGAGGAGCGTGTGGCAGTTGGTGCAGTTGTAGCGATGCCAGACGTGCTTGCCCGCGATGACCCGCTCGTCGATGGCCGCGGCGTTCGTGAGCTTGGGGAACTGACGGTGGCTGTCGATGGTGAGCACCGTGAAGATCAGCGCGCTCAGCAGCGTGCTGACGAAGAAGAAGAGGCGCGCCGCCCGCTTGGTCATCGCCGGTCCGGCCTCGAGGGCAGCCGCCCGGCGCTGCGTATCGTCGCCACCGCCACCACGACGAACGCCGTCACCCCCAGCAGGGCGCCGCCGACCGCGAAGACGTCGGCCGCGACCGGCAGGTGCAGCCGCGCCATGAGCAGGGCAAGGCTCGCGCTCAGCGCGCCCAGTCCCAGGATCACGAGCAGCGGCGACGAGATCACACGCCGATCCTGTGGAAGTTCACGGCGGCGATCCAGGCGGTGTACGCGGTGGCCGCCGCCATCAGGGCGAGCACCAGCCAGGCCAGCAGCCTGACCAAGGACGGAGATCCTCCGCTCTCGCTCCTGGCCGACACCACCATGGGTTCCCTCATCCTCGTCGCGTGATGATGACGAGAGGCTTGATGCTGCCCGGAGGCAGCCATATTCTCGCGTTCCCCGGCCCAGTGTCAACGCGCCGGCTTCGAGCGAAGCCGAGGGCCATGCGGTCGGCGTGCTAGTTCCCGACGCGAGCCCTCGGCGCCCATGTCTCCTGCGGCCTCCCCGGTGCCTGGATGCGGAGCTCCATCAGATCGGTGAGCCGGCGCGATCGAGAATCGGAAAGCTGAGGATGAACGTCGCACCCTCGCCCGGCGTGGACTGGACGTCGATCGTCCCCAGTGATCCTGGACGATGCCGTAACTCACCGCGAGCCCGAGGCCAGTCCCCGAGGGCTTAGTCGTGTAGAACGGCTCGAACAGGTGCGGCAGATCAGCCGCCGGGATTCCCGGGCCGGTATCCGCCACCGCGAGGTGGAGTCGACCCGGTCGCTCCGGATCGGGTCCGGTCGTGATGCGGATCTCGCCACCGCGCGGCATCGCCTCGCGCGCGTTCGTCAGGAGGTTCAGCAACACCTGCTGCAGCGCGTTAGCGTCCCCGAGGACAGGCGGGAGGGCTGGGTCGAGCGCGGTCGTGATGCGGACGTTGTCCGTGCTCATCGGCTTTCCCGCGAGAAGGAGCGTTTCCTCCACCACCGTGTTCAGGCTTGCCGGGCGACGCTCCCCGGTGGACTGACGCGCGAAGGACCGGAGGGCCTGGGCAACGCCGGCCACGCGCAGCACGTTGCGGTGGACCACCTTCAGGTCCTCCAGGTGCTGGGTGGGGAAGATCTGCCCCTCGGCCTCCGCCAGCATCAGCTCGATCCGCGACGAGATGATGCTCAGGGGATTGTTCATCTCATGAGCCACCCCGGCCACGAGACGCCCAAGGGCGGCGAGCTTCTCGCTCTGGTAGAGCACGTCGCGCTGGCGCACCAGCTCCCGTTCCGCGCGCCTGAGCTCCAGGTGCTGGCCGATTCGGTTCCCGACGTCGGTCAGCATCGTCAGGAGCGCGTCGTCGGGCTCTCGCGCGTCTCGGCTCATGAGCACCACCACGCCGGTCAGCCCCTGCTCGCTCCGGATCGGAAAGGCGCAAGCCGCCCGCAGCTCGATCTGGGCTGCGGCGATCGCCCGGACGAAGCCGGCCTCGCGCTGGACATCCTCCACGCGGAGCGCACGGCCGGCGGTCCACACGCGGCCGGGTAGTCCAACGCCGGCCGGAAAGGCGATGTCTCGACTGACCGCGTCGAAGGTGCCTGGATCCAACGCCGGCACGTGCCAACTCGCGTCCCACCGCAGCGTGTCGTCCTCGACGCGCCAGAACTCGCCAAGGTCCCAGCCGAGGCTCTCGCAGAGGGCCTGGAGCAAGCGCGGGACGAGCGCCTCGATGGGCCCGGATTCCGCGAACACGCGCGTCACGGAGAACTCGGCCTGTAGGCGCTTCTCGGCTTCCTTCCGCGGCGTGATGTCCGTGATGAAGCCGAGGGCGAGGAGGTCGTCTCCCCTCTCGATGCAGCTCAAGCTGATCTCGACGGGGAATTCGCGCCCGTCCTTGCGCTGTCCAACAAGGTCGAGCCCGAGCCCCATTGGTCGAACTCGCGGGTCGGCGAAGAAATCGCCGCGGTGTCGCGCATGGGCGGCCCGCAGACGCTCGGGCAAGAGAGCGTCGGCGGTCTGGCCGGCGAGCTCACCGCGCGCGTAGCCGAACATCCGCTCTACCTGGGCGTTCGTCCACAGGATCCGGCCGCTCCGGTCGACCATCAGCATGCCGACCGGGGATGTCTCGAGCACCGCCTCGACCGTCGTACCCGGTCGCTGAACCGCCGCCTTCGGCGGCCTGGGCCCGCCGCTGCGGATCTCCCTCCGGGCCAAGGGCCGTCGCGCCGCAACCATGCTGGGCGCCTCATGCGACTTTCGCCTCTTGTCCGCCATCTAGGAGTCATTTTTCGTGTGGCCAGGACTGCGGTCAAGCCCGGGCG
This sequence comes from uncultured Candidatus Rokubacteria bacterium, assembly GCA_963804185.1. Lineage (GTDB taxonomy): Bacteria > Methylomirabilota > Methylomirabilia > Rokubacteriales > DASRDR01 > DASRDR01. The sequence goes on along the minus strand of CAWDPM010000013.1, from coordinate 105,670 downwards.
CCAGCTACCGAGTACCTTCCCAGGCCGGCTCCGAGACGGAGGAGAGCTCCGTCGCGTACAGGACATGTGATCCGCGTCATATCCGAGCCTGGGCTTCCTGGCTGACCCTGGGGACAAGGAGGAACGCTCATGAGACGGAGTGGGGGAAGGTTCGCGATCCTCGTGTGGCTTGCCCTCGTCGTGATGGCGGCGGTTTCCCGGCCCGCCGTTGCGGCCGATCCGGCTGACCCGGGCCACCGGCACGTGGCGCAGGCGAAGCCGGCGGTGCCGGCCCCCAAGGCCCCCGCCCCGCCCAAGGTGTCCCGGAAGAGCCCGGCCGCGGAGTACACGCCCACGGTGCGCCTCCGCCTCCGCACGGAGCTGGCGGACGGCAAGATGGCGTTCGTCGGCGTGGGCGGGGCCATCGAGGGCGTCGTCAATCCCCCGTTGCGAGTGGCGGAGGGGGATGTCGTGCAGGTCACCCTCATCAACAACGATGGCGTCGAGCACGACGTCGTGTTCCCCGAGTTCGACGCCGGCACCGACAAGGTCGCGCGGAAGGGCGCGAGCAGCGTCACCGTGTTCCGGGCGGACAAGAGCGGTGAGTTCGCGTACTTCTGCTCGCTGCCCGGCCACCGGCAGGCCGGCATGGAGGGCAAGCTCACCGTCGGCAGCGGCAAGGGCCCGGTCGTCACGCTGCCGCCCTCGGTGAGCGTCGTGCGCAACCCCGTGGACCTGCCGGGACCGCTGCCCGCCGGCCCGCCGCGGACGTTCCAGGTCGAGCTCGAGTCCGTGGAGCTGGTCGGCCGGCTGGCCAACGAGACGACGTACACCTACTGGACGTTCAACAGCAAGGTGCCGGGACCGTTCCTCCGCGTGCGGGTCGGCGACACGGTCGAGCTGACCTTCAAGAACCGGAAGGACAGCCGGATGATCCACTCGGTCGACTTCCACGCCACGACCGGCCCGGGGGGCGGCGCCGTGGCGACGCAGACGCCGCCGGGCGAGACCAAGACGCTGCGCTTCCAGGCCCTCAACCCGGGGCTGTACGTCTACCACTGCGCGACGCCGATGGTGGCGAACCACATCTCGAGCGGGATGTACGGGCTCATCCTCGTGGAGCCGCCAGGCGGGCTGCCGAAGGTCGACCGCGAGTACTACGTGATGCAGGGGGAGCTGTACACGGACCGGCCCTTCGGGCAGCAGGGTCACGACGAGTTCAGCGTGGAGAAGCTGCTCGGCGAGCGAGCGGAGTACTTCGTCTTCAACGGCGCCGTCGGCGCGCTGACGACGGAGTACCCGATGAAGGCCAAGGTCGGCGAGACCGTGCGCATCTTCTTCGGGGTGGGCGGACCTAATGCGACGTCGTCCTTCCACGTGATCGGGGAGATATTCGACCGCGTATACAAGGAGGCCGCGGTGGGCTCGCCACCCGCCGCGAACGTGCAGACGACGATGGTCCCGGCCGGCGGGGCGGCGATCGTGGAGTTCAAGCTCGAGGTGCCGGGCCGCTACATCCTCGTCGACCACTCACTCTCGAGGCTCGAGCGGGGACTCGCCGGCTTCCTGGTCGTGGAGGGTGACGCGAATCCGGCGGTCTTCCACGGCGCGAACGGGGCGGCCAGCGCGAGCGGCCACTGATCCGACGGCCTAGCCACTGAGCCGCCCACGGGAAGTCGGCGCAGCGGGCCCGCGGTCCGTGGTCGAGGCGCGCATCGGCGCCGGGCTCGGCGCTGACCCCGACGGTCCGCTTCGAGCTGACCGCCGGTTGTCTCGACGCGCACGCCGTCGAGGCGCATCGCACTCGACCGCGGAGCCGCCGGGCGACCGGCGAAGGCGGCCGGCGTCGGGCGGCTCATCCTAACCCACCTGCCGAGCGAGGCCCTGGCGGAGCCGGTGAAGGCTGAGCCCGGGTCTGCCTTTGACGGACCCGTCGAGCTCGACGAGTGTCCCGAGCCCGAGATCCGATGCCAAAGGCGCGCGACACTGACCAGGATGTCATTGGCCGTCCGCGCCGGAGGCCGTCGAGCCTGTCGAGGTGCCGGGGCATCTCGGCAGCGCCCCGGCGTCGGGTGAAACGACAGCCCGTCGAGCGCACCGACCGTCGAAGAGGTATCATCCGGTGAGATGGGCGCAGCGATCCGTCCCGACACCGCCACGGTGAGCAGCCAGCAGGGCTCCGGCGCGGCCGTGCGCCGGCGAGCATCCGCACGCACGCTCCGGCATCAGCCGGCAGGAGGAGCTTCACATGGAGAGGAAGCAGGCGTCGGAGTATCCGCAGGAGCTTCTGGACCTGTTTCACGAGTACCAGCACGGCGACATCACCCGTCGTGAGTTCTTCGACCGCGCCGCGCAGTTCGCCGTCGGCGGCCTGACGGTGACCGCGATCTGGGAGAGCCTCAGACCCAACTACGCGTGGGCCCAGCAGGTGCCCAAGGACGACATGCGGATCACGGCCGGCTACGAGACGGTCCCGTCGCCGGATGGCAACGGTTCGATCAAGGGCTACTTCGCTCGCCCGGCCCGTGCCGCCGCCAAGCTGCCGGCCGTGCTCGTGATCCACGAGAATCGCGGCCTCAACCCCTACATCGAGGACGTGGCGCGCCGCCTGGCCGTCCTCGACTTCGTCGCCTACGCACCCGACGGTCTCACGTCGGTCGGTGGCTATCCGGGCGACGACGAGAAGGCGGCGGTGGCGTTCAGAACCGTGGACGCCGCGAAGATGGCCGAGGACTTTGTCGCCTCGGCGAAGTGGCTGAAGGCGCGCCCGGAGTCCAGCGGCAAGCTGGGCGCCGTCGGCTTCTGCTTTGGCGGCGGGATCGTGAACCAGCTCGCGGTGCGGCTGTCCGAGCTCGACGCCGGAGTTCCGTTCTACGGCCGTCAACCGAGCGCCGACGCCGTGCCGAAGATCAAGGCGCCGCTCCTCCTTCACTACGCCGGCAACGATCAGGGCATCAACGCCGGGATCCCGGCCTACGAGGAGGCGCTCAAGGCCAACGGCAAAGCCTACACGCTGTACATCTACGAGGGCACGCAGCACGGGTTCCACAACGACACGACGCCGCGCTACGACGAGAACGCTGCGAAGCTCGCGTGGCAGCGCACGGTCGACTTCTTCAACCGGTCGCTTCGCTAGCGAGGGGCACCCGCCGGGTCCTGCCCGGGCTCGCCCGACGAGGATCGCGGGGCAGCCGTCGAAGGCGTCCGCGATGTTTCCAGATCGTTGGAGCCCAGGCACGCGTGCTCGCACTTGACGCCGTCGTGCGTCAGTCGCTTCAAGGGAGGGCGGACGTGATGGCACACGCGGAGAAGAGCTCCGGTGAGCAACAGGCCGAACGGCTCGAGCAGGTCTGTGAAGAGGTGACGCGGTTGCTGCGAGACCCCGGCGTAGCCTCACGGGTGCGCGCGGCGCCTGGCGAGAACGAGTGGTCGGCCATGCAGACCTTGGGACACATGACCGAGATGATCCCGTATTGGTTGCACCATTGCCGTCTCCTGATGTCCGCGTCAGGAGAGCTTCCCACGCTCGGGCGTGCGCCAGGCTCGCCCGAGCGGCTGGCGGGGGTCGCCCACGGTGCCTCGGCTGAACCGGCCGCATTGTTGACCCAGCTGCAAGACGAGGTTCGATCGGCAGCGAGCACGATCCGGACCCTGTCCTTGGCCGAGCGCAGCAAGCGAGGCGTCTATCCCGGGAGGGGCGAGATGAGCGTGGCCGACGTCCTCGAGTCGTTCATCGTCGGCCATGCCGAGCAGCACTTGGTTCAGATGCGGGCGGCGCTGGGGAAATAGGATCCCTCGAGGCGGACATCGCTTGGACCGACCCTTGAAGCTGTAGTCGGGAGTGGCGGCGTCGGAGCCCCGAGCCTGCCACGATTGCAGGGGATCGCTGGTGGTGGGCGTTGGCAGACGGACGAGGGCAGTTCTCGGCCGCGCGTCGGTGGCCTGCCGTGCGGTCGTCGAGGCAGAAGAGTCGTCGCGAGAGGAGAAGGCGCATGCCCAGGCCGCGCGCGTTCAACCCCAAGAATCCGGGTTTCTTCGGCCCGATCGCCAGTGTCGCCCTCCGCCACGGCAACACCGTCTACACGTCCGGGTTGGTGGGGATTGACTTCCGTACGGGCAAGCCGGTGTCCGAGACTGACTTCGCGGCTCAGGTCCGCAAAGCCTTGGACAACCTGAAGGAGGCGCTCGAGTCGGCCGGGTCTTCGCTCGACAGGGTGGTGTCGGTGCGGTGCTGGGTGAGCGACTGGGCGAACTGGGAAGCGATGAACGAGATCTACGTCACCTACTTCACCCACGACCCCAAGCCGGTCCGCGCCACGGTCGAGTCGGGCCTGCTACCGCCGTACATGTTCGAGATCCAGGCCACGGCCTACGTGGACGAATAGTTGTCGCGACCTTTCCAGGAGAGCCGGCGCCTCGGGAGATCAGTCGTGGGAACGAGCTGAGGATCACGCAGCGAGCTGAGGATCACGCAGCCGAGGTAGCCGTGTCGGACACGACCCCGGCGACGCGGGCCCGTGACCAGGTCCGGTGGAAGTCAGCCTGATACGCGCACCGGGTCGGCCGGCAGCCTGGCGATCACGAACCCTCCGGCGGGCCATGTCAGTGGCGGTGGACCTCGACGTTCGCCCCGGCGACGCTCAACCACCATCCGTTGCTTCTTCTTCCGGCGATCGGCGATTCGGCGGTCCCAGCTGATCCGAACGGGTTCTCTGGCGAGCCGCGTGTTGAGGAAGTCGAACCGTTCGGTCGCCCCACGGCGGACGATGACCAAGAGTCGAATTTCGTTCGACATCCGATCAGCTCCCCCTTTCAGGGCTGTCTCACCCCACCGTGCGCGGCTCCTCGGGAAAACCGGGTACCGCTGCGCCACGTTCAGCCGGCAGCTCGGCCTTCCGCGGACCCACTCCAGGAGCCCGCCACGGCGCTCCTCCGATGCTCGTCCAGCGGAACTCGCGGCGTACGATCGGAGCAACCCTTGTGCCAGTGAACGGGAAGCTGTCAGATTGCTGATTGGACTGGCTGCACGGGGCCTGAACCCAGCCCCGAAATCACAGTGAGGAGTTTGTCGGTGTGACAAAGCACCTTGCCCAGCGTGGTAACGGCCTACCGAATGGGTGAAAATTCGTACACATTCCCGAGCGCCATCCGTCGCCGACTGTTTCGGTCGGGCACGCCCGGCCTTACGCTTCCAGCCTGACCACCTCTGCTTGACCCTGCCCCGCTTCCGGTGTTACGCAGGGAACACCTCATGGGCCGTTCAGCAGAGAGCGAAGGCCGTCCCCTCGTCAGGGAGTCCGGCGAGGGGCTCGAGGTCGATACGGGCCCGGCCCCCGCGACGTCCGTGATCTGGCTCCACGGTCTCGGCGCCGATGGTTCCGACTTCCTGCCGATCGTGCCCGTCCTCGGCCTCCGGATGCCTGTTCGCTTCCTCTTCCCGCACGCGCCCCGGCGCCCGGTGACCATCAACGGCGGCATGGTGATGCGTGCGTGGTACGACGTGCTGACGCTGGAGGGCGTGCGTCAGGAGGACGAGACGGGCATCCGCGAGTCAGCCCGCCGGGTGGAGGGCCTGATCGGCGCCGAGGTGGCCCGCGGGGTCGCCCCGGCGCGGGTGATCCTGGCTGGATTCTCCCAGGGTGGTGCCGTGGCGCTCCACGTGGGGCTTCGTCACTCCGCGCGTCTCGGGGGCCTCCTCGTGCTATCGGCCTACCTCCCGCTCGCCCACGCGGTCGCGGCGGAGGCGAGCCCCGCGGGCCGTGGGATCGCGGTGTTCCTCGCCCACGGGACGCAGGACGACTTGATTCCGGTCGCGCGGGCGAGGCTGGGGCGCGAGGATCTCGCCGCGCTTGGCTGCCCCGTCGAGTACCATGAGTACCCGATCGGCCACACGGTATCCGATGCCGAGATCCGGGATCTGGCCGCCTGGCTCGCCCGGCGCGTCGGGGAGGCCTGACCCGCCCGGTCGCCGCCCATGTACGCATCCCCTGTGCAGCGGAGCCATGGCTTCTCCGCAGGCAGGTGATGGCAAGTCGGAGGAGATCTCATGTGCCGTAACATCAGGACGCTCCACAACTTCGCGCCGCCGGCGACGGATGAAGAGATCCAGGCAGCGTCCCTTCAGTTCGTCCGAAAGGTGAGTGGCTTCACTCGACCCTCCAAGGCAAACGAGCTCGCGTTCAGCCGCGCGGTCGACCAGGTGGCCCAGGCCGCCCGTGAGCTCCTTGACTCGCTGGTCACCTCCGCGCCGCCTCGCGACCGGGACGTTGAGGCTTCAAAGGCCCGGGCCCGTGCGGCGGACCGGTTTCGCGCGACCGGTGCTGGCCGTTCTGTCGGGTGACGCGCCTCTCCCGCTGACCGCAGCAGCCACCGAGCCAGGCGCCTCTCGAACGCGCGTCCTGCGCGGGCTACCATGCAGACCTGGGGTTCGAGTGGACCGTCACGTCACCGAGCGTCATACGAGGAGGGACCCAGTAATGCTTGATCTCGGCATCGAGGGCAAGATCGCCATCATCACGGGAGGAAGCGACGGGCTGGGGCGGGCCGCTGCCGAACGGCTGGCGGCGGAGGGCGCGCGCGTTGCGATCTGCGCCAGGCGCAGGGAGCACCTGGAGCAGGCGGCGGAGGGGATCCGCAAGGCCACCGGCGGCCAGGTACTGGCCCGGGTCGCTGACGTCTCCCGCGCCGGCGACTGCGAGGCCTTCGTGACCGCAGTGACGGCAGAGTGGGGTGGCGTGGACATCCTCCTCAACAACGCGGGCACCTCGGCGGCCGCCGCCTTCGAGAAGGTCGACGATGACGCCTGGCAGGCGGACCTCGATCTGAAGCTCATGGGGGCCGTGCGGATGTGCCGGCTGGTGATCCCGCACATGCGGCAGCGAGGCGGCGGGTGCATCGTCAACGTGACGACTGTCGGAGGCAAGGCGCCTCCGGCGCGCTCCTTGCCCACCTCGGTGAGCCGCGCTGCGGGGATCAACCTCACCAAGTCCCTCGCAAACGAGTACGCCGCCGAGAAGATCCGGGTGAACACCATCTGCATCGGGCTCGTGCGCACCGCCCAGGTCGACCGGCTCGCCAAGGGCGACCTCGAGGCTCACTACCGGGAGCTCGCCAAGAGCGTCCCGCTCGGGCGCGTGGCCCATGCCTCGGAGTTCGGAGACGTCGTGGCCTTCCTTGTTTCAGAGCGCGCGACCTACATCACCGGCACGGCCATCAACTTCGACGGCGGGCGCGGGATGACGGTGTGACGGGCTAGCTGCCCCCGCGTGCAGTCATCGGGCCTGGAGAATGCGTCGACGTAGCTCTCGGCTCATGTCGTTCCGGCCTTTTCGTTCGGTGGGATAGTCTGTCCTGGCGCTCCAAAACGCGCGTCCCGCCAGGCCAGTGCGGCCTTGAGCCCGTCGCGCCGGCGGATGGCGTCGAACTCGCGGCGCTCGGGCGTGTCGAGCGCCTCTACCTGGACCGCGAGGTCGACCCCGGCCTCGAGCGCCTGGGCGAGGCCCATGATGTCCGCCGCGCGGTTGATTGCCTCCTTGGTCAGCCGCACGGCGCCCCCATCCATCACCGCGATGGTCCGGGCGACCCGCAGGGCCTCGGCTTCCAATTCCGCTCGGGGAACGACGCGGTTCACGAGGCCCATCGCGTGCGCCTCCGCCGCCGACAGCCGGTCGTTGCCCGTCAGCAGGAGCTCCTTCGCGCGCTTCGGCCCCACGATCCACGGCAGGATCAGGGTGACGATCCCGCTCCCGAAGCGGAGCTCGGGCTCGCCGAACACCGCGTCGTCGGCGGCGATCGTGATGTCGCAGGCGACTGCCAGCTCGCACGCGCCGGCCAGGCAGAAGCCGTGGACCGCGGCGATGGTGGGCTTCGCGAGCCGCCAGAACCGCATCGTCATGTCGAGGTCGCGCTTGAGCACTTCGCGCCAGGCGGCGATGCCCCGGATCGGCTCGGCCGCCGACTCCTTGAGGTCGAAGCCGGCGGAAAAGGCCCGGCCGGTCCCTTGGACAATGAGGACGCGGACCGTTTCGTCCGCTTCGACTCGATCGAGGGCGGCGTGGATCTCGCGGATCATCACGCGGTTGATCGCATTCAGCACGGCCGGCCGATCGAGCAACAGCCGCGCCACCGCGCCGTCGGTCTCCAGCCGGATCGTCTCGTAGCTCACCGGGCGACGGTCTTCGGCCGGCGGAGTCATCGGGCTCTCCTTCGGACTCGCGGAGGCTCAGCGGGTCAGGAGCTCGACACCGCGCTTGGCGAGACCGCGGGCGATGATGAGGCGCTGGATCTCACTGGTTCCTTCCCAGATCCGATCGACGCGCGTGTCGCGCCAGAGGCGCTCCACTGGGTTGTCGCGGAGATAGCCGCGCCCGCCGAAGATCTGGACGGCGCGGTCGGTCACCCGGCCGGCCATCTCCGAGGCGTGGAGCTTGGCCATCGAGGCGCGGGCGTGGGCCACCTTGGGATCCGCGCCCTCTCGCACCTCCCAGGCGACCTTGTGGGTCAGCGCGCGGGCTGCCGCCAGCTCGCAAGCCGAGTCGGCGAGCATCCACTGGACCGCCTGGTGCTCGGCGAGCGGCCGGCCTGACGCGCTGCGCTCGAGCGCCCACGCCTGCGCGAGCTCGAGGGCGCGCTGCGCCGCGCCGAGGCACCGCGCGGCGATCATGAGGCGCTCGTCGCGGAACCAGTCCTTTGTCAGCTCCATGCCGAGACCCACCCCGCCGAGGACGGCCTCTGGCCCGACACGGACGTCCGCGAGCCGGAGCTCGGGGTGGCTGTAGACGACGCTGTGGGTGAAGCGCGGGGTGCGGCCCACGGTGAAGCCGGGCGCGTCGCGGTCCACCAGAAAGATCGTCGGGAGACGGCGCGCCCCGTCCACCACGTCGGCGACGACCATGAAGAACCACGCGACGTCGCCGCCGGTGGCGAACCACTTCTCGCCCGAGATGACGAAGCCGTCCCCCTCGCGCCGCGCCTCCGTGCCGAGCCGGCTCGTGTCCGAGCCCGCGCCCGGCTCGGTCACCGCGTAGCAGCCCCGGAACTCCCCGCGGATGTACGGCAGGAGGTATCGCGCGCGCTGCGCCTCCGTCGCGTGAACCAGGACGTTCGCCGGGCGCCACATGATCGCCCAGAGACAGTTGGTCGCGCGTCCGAGCTCTTCCTCCAGCGTGACCTGCTCGAGGACGTCCAGCCCTGCGCCGCCCCACTCGGCCGGCATGTTGGGCGCGAACAGCCCGCTCTCGCGGGCGGCGGCACGCGCGCGAGCCTCGACGTCCGGCGGGAGCCCGTCGCCCGCGTCACAGGCCACCTCGAGGGGCTGGAGTACGGACTCGACGAAGGCCCGGGCCTGCGCTCGGATCTCGAGCAGACGTTGAGACGGGGTCAAGTCCACGGATGCTCCTCAGGGCGTGAGCAGCACCCGGGCGTCCAGGATCCTGACGCCCTCCGGGCTCACGCGGACGGGGTTGAGGTCGACCGCGTCCAGCAAGGCCGAGTCGGCGCATCCGGCCGCGAGGCGGACCATCAGCTCATGGAGCGGAGCGAGCGCGGGCGGGGCCAGGCCGCGCGGGCGCGCCAGGACGCGCGCCACCCGCGTCTCGCCGAGCATCTCTGCCGCGTCGCCCGCACCAAGGGGGACAGGGCGGACGCTTGCGTCGTCGAGCGCCTCGACGAGCGTCCCGCCGGAGCCGGCGAGGAGCACGTGCCCGCCGAGCTCCGAGCGCGCGACGCCGAGGATGATGTCGATTCCGGGCCCGGCCATGGGAGCGACCAGGACGCCGCGGAAGTCGGCTTGGTGGGTCGCGGCCACCGTCTCGAGGTCCGCGAATGCCGACCGGACCGCTGCGGCCCCCTCCACGTCGAGCCGCACGCCGCCGACGTCGGATTTGTGGAGGATCGTCGCGGAGACCAGCTTGATCGCGACGGGCCCGGCCTGGGCGTCGGCGAATGCGATGGCGTCCTCGGCGGTCCGCGCCCAGCACCGAGGCCCGACGGGAGCCCCGAGGCTCTCGAGCCAGGCCCAGGCCTCGGGCTCGAGGAGGGCCTGGCGCCCCTCGGCCCGGGCCCGGGCAGCGTAGGGCGTGAGCCGGTCCTCCGTGTCGGCGATCGGCGCCGGCAGCGGGGCGCGCGATCGAGCGCGGTCGGCGAGCGCGCGATACGCAACGGCGGCGATCTCCAGCGATTCGAACAGCGGTACTCCCGCGTCCCGGAGGGCCTCGAACGCCGCGCGGCGCTGCAGCGCATAGATCGAGTGGAGGAGGATTGGCTTGCCCGTCTCCCGCTGGAGCTCGCCGAGGGCGACCGCGACGTCCCGGTAGTTGTTGGCCGGGGTCTCGAGGTCCGTGAGGTAGCCGCCAAAGTGACCGAACAGGATCAGGCCGCCGATCCCGGGGTCGGCGAGGAGAAGTCGCGCCGCGTCCCGATAGGCCCAGAAGCTGCGGTCGGAGGCGCCGGTCCAGTCGATCGGGTTCCGGACCGACGCGATCGGCGGGAAGATTTCGCAGAGGGCGCGCTGCGTCTCTGCCGCCGGCGGCGGAAGCGCGATCCCGAGAGCCTCCAGCGCGTCGCTCCCGACGGTCGCGTGGCCCCCGCCTCCGCCGCAGAGCGCGACCGTGGGCACGGGCGGGGGCGGCGATTTCACCAGAGCGTCGGCGACGGGGAACAGCTCGTCGAGCCGTGTCACCTCGATCGCGCCGGCCTGGCGCAGGATCCCGCGCAGCTCGCGGACGTCGGATAGGAGCGCCGCGGTGTGGGACGCCGAGGCGCGGCGGCCGCTGTCCGTCCGCCCCCCGATCAGGGCGACCACGGGCTTGGCCCGGGCCAGGCGATGCACGGCCTCGAGGAAGGCCCGGCCCTGCCCGGGCCGGACCGCCTCGACGTACAGCGCGGCCGCGGCGGTTTCGGGATCGTCGAGGACGGCGTCCAGCACGTCCTCGAAGCCCAGGTCGGCCTGGTTGCCGAGGCTGAGAAAGACCGACAGCCCGAGCCCGCTCCGGCGCCCGTGCTCGACCAGGTCGTAGACCAGGTTGCCGCTCTGGGACACGAACGCGAGCCGTCCGGCGCGGAGGTCCGGGATGCCGGTGAGGTTCAGCCGGCTCCGGGCGACGAAGAGGCTCATGCAGTTCGGGCCGAGGAGCCGCATGCCTGCCGCCCGGGCGACCGCGACCATCCGGTCCTGAAGGCGCGCGCCTTCCACGCCGAGCTCGGCGAAGCCGGCGGCGTAAAGGACCGCGTGCCGACAGCCCCGCGCGGCCAGCCCTTCCACCGCCTCGGCGCAGGCCTCGCGGCCGACGGTGATCAGCGCGACGTCGGGAGCCCAGGGCAGATCGGCCACCCTCGCGTACGCGGGGTAGCCCTGGACCTCGCCGCCCCGGCCGTTGACGACGGCGATGCGCCCGCCGAAGCCGCCGTCAAGGAGGGTGCGCATCATCATGTAGCCCCACTTGCCGGGGGTGCCAGACGCCCCGATCAGGGCCACCGTCGCGGGCTGGAGGAGCCGCTCGAGCGCCACCGGAGCCGCCGTCACACGCGGTCCCGCCGCCGGTGGGTCCTGTGGCCGGATCGCCCCAGACGCGGCACGGCGCCCTCACGCGTTCGCACCCTGCCGCGATTCATCGAATCGCGGCAGGAACGCTAAGGGGTTTCACGCTCATCTCGGCCGACGCGTCCCGCGCCTGCGGCGCTCGATGCGCGGCGGCCTCTGGGCAGATCCTGACCCGGAGAAGGGCTTGTCCCGCTCTGCCCCGCCGCGGGGCAGGCGTAGGATCGGGAGGAGACCCGACCGCCGCGCCCACCCGCGCCGGGGGCTCACTAGGACAGCTGGAACTTGTTCCACAACTCCTCGTACTTCGGGTTCCAGGTCAGCTGGGCCCCGGCCTCCTCGTCCAGGATGAGCATGTCCTTGACGTTGTCCGGATGAGTGGCCATCGCCAGCCGCTGGTCTGCCGTCGCCTTCCCCAGCGCCTTCAGGTTCAGCGGCGCGTAGACGCCGATGGGGAGGAGCCGCGTCTGAGCCTCCTCGGCGATGGCCTCGTTGATCATCTTCATCGCCACGTCCTTGTACGGCGTGCCCTTGACGACGACCCAGGCGTTGGCCCAGGCGATCCCGTCCTTGTAGGTGAGGGTGACCGGCGCCTTCTCCTTCATCACGGCGAGGATTCGGCCGTTCCAGGCCGACGACATCGCCAGCTCACCGGAGGCCAGGAGCTGGGGCGGCTGGGCGCCCGCCGTCCACCACACCTTAACGTGCGGCTTCAGCTCCGTGAGGCGGGCGAGGGCGAGCTTCACCTTCTCGTCGGTGAGGGGGTACACCTCCGTCCGGCTGACGCCAGCGCCGAGCATCGCCGCCTCGTAGGTGTAGTAGAGGCTCTTGTAGAGCCCGCGCGGGCCCGGGAACGTCTTCACGTCCCAGAAGTCCTTCCACGACTGGGGCCCTTTGCCCTCCGGGAACTTCGCCGTGTTGTAGGCGATGACGGTGCCGCCGGCGCTCGTGTAGACGCCGTGCGAGGCGTACCAGTGGGCGGGCAGCAGCGAGCGGTCCACGATGTTGTAGTCGATCGGCTCGACCAGGTCCTGGTCCCGCCCCTGGAAGATGAACCGGCCGCCCACGTCCACGAGGTCCCACTCGGGCCGCTTGGCCTCGACCATCGCCTTGATCTTCGCGTAGGCGGTGGGCGAGGCGTGGGTCACCTCGACCCCGAGCTTCTTCGCGGCCGGATCGACCATGGCCTCCTTCTCCATGGCGGAGAGCGCGCCGCCCCACGAGCAGAAGACGAACGGGCGGCCTTGGCCGCGCGCCGGATGGGGGAGCCCGGTGGCGAGGGCCAGCCCGGCTGCGCCCCCGAGGAATCGCCGTCGCGTGATCATCGTGAACCTCCTTGTCGCGGTCGCGTTACGGATGGTGTGGCGTGATTGGAATCGCACGTGGTCGTCTCAGTCCGGCAGGATGCGCACGTCCTCGCGCCCGAAGCCGGTCTTGACCGTCTCCCCCGCAGGGACGCCATCCCGGGCGAAGCGCCGGCACCAGAGGGTCGCCGGTCCGGGCGCCAGCAAGCGCAGGGCCACCATGTCCCCGAGGTAGACGACCTCCTCGACGCGCGCGTCGACCGCGTCGGCGGCGTCGGGGCCGAGCCGGACGTGCTCGGGGCGGACCAGCGCCGTCGCCTTGGCTCCGACGTGGAGACCCGGCGCCGCCACGCCCCGGATCGGGGCCGGCCAGCCAGGCACCTCTAGCTCGGCGCGTTCGCCCTCGAGCCGGGCCACCTGGCCGCCGAGGAGGTTCGACTCCCCGAGGAAGCCCGCCACGAAGACGCTCGCCGGCCGCTCGTAGAGCTCGCGCGCCGTGCCCACCTGCTCGAGCCGGCCCGCGCGCATGACCCCGATCCGGTCTGACAGGACCAGGGCCTCCTCCTGATCGTGCGTGACGTAGAGCGTCGTCCGCCCCATCCGCTGGTGGAGATGGCGGAGCTCGAGCTGGACCTGCTTCCTGAGCTGCCGGTCGAGCGCGCCGAGCGGCTCGTCCATCAGCAGGACGGAGGGCTCGATGACCAGCGCCCGGGCCAGGGCGACCCGCTGCTGCTGCCCCCCCGAGAGCTGCGCGATCCGACGGTCGCCCAGCCCGTCGAGCTGGAGCGTGGCGAGCGCAGCCGCGACCCGGCGCTGAATCTCGGCTGCGGGGAGGCGCCTCACCCGGAGCCCGTACGCCACGTTCTCGAAGACGTCGAGATGCGGGAACAGCGCGTAGCTCTGGAATACCATCCCGACGTTTCGGCGCCGGGGGGGCAGGTCGGTCACGTCCGCGTCCCCGATGAAGACGCGCCCGGCGCTCGGCGCCACGTACCCCGCTGTCACGTTGAGGAGCGTGGTCTTGCCCGACCCGCTCGGGCCGAGCAGGGTGAAGAACTCTCCCTGGGCGACGGCGAGGTCCGTGGGCCGAACGGCCTCCACCGAGCCGAAATGCTTGCCGACCCCGTCGAACCGGATCACTTGGACGCCGTTCCCTCGGGTGCGACCGACCGCGCGCCCACGCGGCGCACAACCCAAAAGAGGACGACGGTGAGAGCCACGAACAGCGTCGAGGCCACCGCCGCCACCGGCGTGATCTCGACCCGGATGACCTCCCACATCTTGACCGGGAGCGTCTTGGCCCCGACGCCGGCCAGGAAAATGGAGATCACGACCTCATCGAACGAGGTGATGAAGGCGAACACGGCGCCGCCGACCACGCCGGGCAGGATGAGCGGCAGGGTCACGGTGCGGAACGCGTGCCACGGGGACGCGCCCAGCCCCTCCGCGGCGCGCGGCAGCATCGGGTCCAGGCCGTGGAGCGACACGCCGACGTTCAGCACCACGAAGGGGAGCGCCATCAGCGTGTGGCCGGCGGCCATCCCGAGCGTCGTGCCGACGAGGCCCGCACGCTGGCCCACGTAGTAGAGAGCGACGCTCGTCACCATGACCGGGACGATCAGGGGTGCCAGGACGAGCGCGGTGAAGAGCTGGCGGACCCGGCCGCCGAGCCGCTCCAGGCCGAGGGCAGCCAGCACCCCGAGCACGAGCGCCAGTGCGGTCGTGAGGAGCGCCACCCGCACGCTCGTCGCGAGCGAGCTGAGCCACTCCGGGTCCCGGAAGAACTCCCAATACCAGCGCATCGACACGCCCGGCGGCGGGATCCGGAGGTGCGAGAGCGGGTTCACCGACGCCGGCACGACGGCGAGGATCGGCAGGACCAGGAACCCCAGCGTGAGACCGGCGAGGGCCTGGACGGCCACGCGGATCGGCGCGGACGACGTCACCGGCCGCTGGCCAGGACCGTGCCCAGCGAGACGAATCGCACGGCTACCGCGAGGAGCGCGAGGATCGTCCCGAGGAGCGCGAAGGAAGCCGCCGCCGCCAGCGCCCAGGCGAGGCGCTCGTTTACCAGGGTCTCGATCAGGGTCGCCACCATCAGGTTGCCCAGCCCGCCCAGGAGGGCGGGGGTGACGAAGAAGCCGAGGCCGAGGAGGAAGACGAACACCGCTGCTGCCGTCACGCCCGGAAGGGTGAGCGGAAGATAGACCCGCCGGAACGTGGTCGCCGGGGACGCCCCGAGCCCGTCGGACGCGAGGAGGAGCCGGTCGTCCACCTTCACCATGGCCGCGTAGATCGGGAGGATCGCGTACGGCAGCAAGACGTGCACCATGCCGATCAACACCCCGATCGAGTTGAAGAGGAGCGGCAGGGGCTGGTTCACCAGGCCGGCGGCGACGAGAGCGGCGTTGACCGGGCCCTGGGTCCCGAGGAGCAGCATCCAGGCGTAGGTCCGGACGAGGAGGCTGATCCAGAAGGGGACGAGAACGCAGTAGAAGGCGACGGCGCGGAGGCCGCCCCGGAGCCGCGCGAGCACGAACGCGGTCGGATAGGCGAGGAGGAGGCACACGACCGTCACCACGAAGGCCACGATTACGGTGTTGAGGAACACTCGCTGGTAGACCACGCTGCCGAGGACCTCGCGGTAGGCCTGGAGCGGCCCCTCCCGGCCCCCGAGACTCAGGCGGAGGAGCTGGGCGAGCGGCAAGAGGAACCAGGCCCCCAGAAACAGGCCCGTGGGCGCCAGCAGGAGCGCGGTCACCCGTGCGTCGCGGCCCGGGCGCGTCACGAGCGGTCCTTGAGCCCGTAGACGAGATACGCACCGGCGAGGTACGCGCGGCGCAGGAACGGCAGCGGGAAGCGCGGGAGCCCGGTGCCGGTGACGGGGGTGTCGCGCGGGACCGGCACGCCCGCCGCGAGGTCGCCGGCCAGGCCCCCGAGGTAGGTTGCCATCGCCACGCCGCTGCCGGTGTACGCGAGCGCGTAGGCGACGGTCGGGTCGTCGTCGACCGTGTGCGCGTGCGGGATGCGGTCGTAGGGCATGCACACCGCCCCGTGCCAGAAGTACTCGCTCCCGATGCCCCGGAGGCACGGGAACATGGCCGCGAGCCGGCCCTCGAGCCAGCGCCGCCGCCGCGCGAGCGCCGCCTCCGTGTTGATCACGCCCGCTCGGCCTCCGAACAGCAGCCGTCCATCGGGCAGGCGCCGCCAGTAGTGGAGGAGGGTGCGCGTGTCCGTGTAGACCTGCGTCGAGCGCATCCCCGCTTCGTCCCACTCGGCATCGGTCAAGGGGCGCGTCACGAGGATGTTGCTCGTGGCCGGCATCGTCCGTCCCCGGAGGAACGGGTGGAGGTGCTCGGGCGTGTAGCCGTTGGTTCCGATCACGACCCGCCGTGCGCGCACCGTGCCCGCGGGTGTCGCCAGCACGTGCCAGGCGCCGTCCTTGTCCCAACGCTCGACCGGAGAGTCGGGGTGGATCGCCACGCCCCGGCGGCGGGCGGCCAGCGCCAGGCCCCGCGCGTACTTCAGGGGATGGAGCCCGAAGGTCGGGCGGATGCGGAGCGCGCCATGGGCGGAGGGGCTCCGCGTGAATCCCTCGCCGGCCAGCCGCTCGCGATCCAGGAACTCCACGTCCCGGAAGTCGAGGCGCTCGTGGTAGATGCGCAGCCGCTCCCGGAGCACCGGGACCAGGTCGGGCCGGTGGGCGACGTTGATCCAGCCGTCGGGCTGCACGTCGCAGGCGAGATCCTCCTTGCTGATCAGCTCCCGCACGCGCTCGCAGGCCTCGACGCCGACCTGGAGAGCGCGCCGCGCAGTGGGCAGCCCCCACCGGGCCTCACGCTCCTTCAGCGTGAGTTTGCCCAGCGAGATCATCGCGAAGCCGCCGTTCCGTCCGGAGGCGCCCCACCCGACCGCGCGCGCTTCCAGGACCACGGTGTCGAGGCCGTGGTCGCCGGCAAGCCGGTACGCGGCCGCGAGCCCCGTGTACCCGCCGCCGAGGACCGCCACGTCCGCGGTGCGGTCGCCCGCGAGCGGCGAGAGGCCCGCGGGTTCCGGGCCGGCCGTCGCCGCCCAGTAGGACGGGACGTGAGCACTCACTTCCGGGCGTCCTTCAGGATCTCCCGCGCCGCGTTGTGCCCCGAGACTCCCATCACTCCGCCACCCGGATGGGTCGCCGACCCGCACTGGTAGAGGCCCCGGACCGGGCTCCGGTAGTTCGCATAGCCGGGTACCGGCCGGAAGAAAAAGAGCTGATCGGCGGACAGCTCACCGTGGAAGATGTGCCCGTGCGGCAGGCCGAACACCGCCTCGAGGTCCGGCGGCATCAGGATCTGCCGGTGGAGCACCGCGCCCTTGAGGTTGGGCGCGTACTCGGCCAGCGTGTCGACGACGGTGTCGGCGAAGCGCTCGCGCTCCTGATCCCAGGTCGCGCCCCGGAGGGTGTAGGGTGCGTGCCCGCCGAAGATGTTGAGGATGTGCTTGCCTTTCGGCGCGAGGTCCGGGTCGACGATCGTGGGCACGACGGGCGAGAGAAAGGGCCGGGCGGACGGCCGACCGTACTTGGCGTCGTCGTAGGCGCGCTCCAGGTACTCGACGCTGGGACCGATGTGCACGTACGTCGGGTAGGCGGTCCCGATCGCCTTGCCGTCAAACGCGGTGTACCGGGGCGCCTCGTCGAGTGCAAGATTGATCTTGAACGCAGTGCTGTACGTCTTGTAGGTCTTCACCTCGTCGACGAACCCGGATGGCAGCTCGTCCTCGCCGAGCATCCCGAGGAAGGTCCGGCGGGGGTCGGCGTTCGACACCACGATCCGGGCCGCGATCTCCTCGCCCGAGGCGAGGACAACCCCGGCCGCCTTGCCGTCCCGCACGGTGATGCGGGCCACGTCGGCGTCCGCCCGGACGCGCGCCCCGTGCCGCTCGGCCGACCGCGCGATCGCCTGGCTGATGCCGCCCATCCCGCCCCGGATGAACCCCCAGCCGCCGGCGCCCTCGTGCTCGCCCATCAGGTGGTGGAGGAGGACGTAGGCGGTGCCCGGCGTCCGCGGCCCCGCGAAGGTACCGATCGAGCCATAGTAGGCAAGGACCGCCTTGAGGTGATCCGACTCGAAGTAGCGGTCCAGGAAGTCGCTGATGCTCTCCGTCATGAGCTCGACGAACCGGAAGAGCTTGTCGCCGAGTTTCCGGAACTGCCAGAGGAGCCCGATCATCTCCTTGATGTCGGACGGCCGCCGGGATGCGGGGTTCGGCGGGGTCTTCCACAGGAGCTCGCGCACGAACTTGGCCGCGTCGTGGAGGAAGGCCTCGAACACCGGGTAGGTCTCGGCATCCTTCCGGGAGAACTTGGCGATCTCGGCGCAGGTCTTCTTCGCGTCGTTCCAGTACACGAAGTACCGTCCGTCGGGAAAGGGCACGAAGAGGTGATCCGTTGGCAGGACCTCGAAGCCGAACTTCCCGAGCTCGAGCTCGCGGATGATCTTGGGCTGGAGCAGGCTCATGACGTAGGATGCGGTGGAAACGCGGTAGCCGGGCCAGACCTCCTCGGTCACGCAGGCGCCGCCCAGCACGCCGCGGCGCTCGAGGACGACCGTCCGGAGCCCGGCCCGGGCGAGGTAGGCGGCGCAGACGAGCCCGTTGTGCCCCGCGCCGATGACGATCGCGTCGTAGCTCTCGGCCATTGGTCGCTCCCGGGACCGCCCGGTCCGCCCGCGCGGCCGGCGACAGGATACGGTTGCTCGCTTCGGTGGCGCAACTACCTGCTGGGCGTCCACGTGCTGGTGCGTCATGGCGACGCCGAAGCCGTCGGACCGTGGGGTCGTCAATTGCGCGGCCCACGACCCAGGAGTATAAGCAGTCTGGTACAGATTCGACTCTGCGAACGTGAGGTGCCCCATGGATCCGTTCCTGGCCGCCGCCCGGACGACGTTTCGCCAGCAGCAGCGAGCCTTCGAGACCGTGATCGCGGGCCTGCCGGCCGATGCGCTCAACTGGCAGCCGACGCTTGACGCTAACTCGCTGACCGTGCTCGTCACCCACGCCTGGGGCGCGGCCCAGGCCTGGACGGTGCGCGCCGCGGGACGGGAGATGGCCCGGGACCGTACCGCTGAGTTCCGGGCCAAGGCCGATGCGGCCGCGCTTCAGACCCTCCTGGCCGAGGGGGGCGCGCGCATCGAGGCCGCGCTGGAGGCCATCGACCCGACGACGTTGGGCTCGATCCGCTTTAACCGCTTGGGACCGTCCCAGCCTTCCAGCGACGACGTGTACACCGGAGCCCAGTGCGTTCTCCATGCGGTGGAACACGCCCAGGAGCATCTCGGTCAGGCGTATTTGACGCGCCAGCTCTGGGAAGCCCAGCACTCGGTGAGATGATCCGGCCGTCGACGGAGCGTTGTCCGACGAGAATCAGGCGGACTCGGCCAAGGGCCTTTCCGAGAGCCACCGTCCTTGATCTCCCTCGCGCATTTCGAGTAGGCTGAGACACCGCTTCCGAACGCTCGAACACGGAGGTATTCGATGGAGTACCGACCGCTCGGGCACGAGGCGCTGAGGGTATCCGCGCTCGGGCTCGGCTGCATGTCGATGTCCGGCACCTACGGAAAGAGCGACGACGCCGCGTCGATCGCGGTGATTCACCGCGCCCTGGATCTGGGCATGACCTTCCTCGACTCCTCCGACATGTACGGCTGGGGGCACAACGAGGAGCTGCTCGCTCGGGCCCTTGCCGGACGCCGGCAGGGGGTTGCCGTCGCCACCAAGTTCGGACAGGTCCGAAGCCCCGACGGCGGCGGGAACCTCGTGGACGGCAGCGCGGCGTACGTGCGAACCGCCTGCGAGGCCAGCCTCAAGCGACTCGGCACCGACACGATCGACCTCTACTATCAGCACCGCGTGGACCCCAAGGTCTCGATCGAGGAGACGGTCGGCGCAATGGCGCGGCTTCGCGAGGAGGGCAAGATCCGGGCGCTCGGGCTGTGCGAGGTGGCTCCGGCCACGCTCCGCCGGGCACAGGCCGTCCACCCGATCGCCGCGGTCCAGATGGAATACTCGCTGCTGTACCGGCAGCCCGCGGAAGAGATCCTCGCGGTCTGTCGCGAGCTCGGCGTCGCCTTCGTCGCTTACGCGCCGATCGGCCGCAGTCTGCTGGCGGGGGGCGTCGAGCGTCCGGAGGACATCCCCGCGGACGACCGTCGGCGTCAGCACCCGCGGTTCCAGGGAGGCAACCTCGACCACAACGCGCGGCTCGTGCGCCGCCTCGCCGAGATCGCCCGGGGCAAGGGCGCGACGCCCGCCCAGCTGGCGCTCGCGTGGCTCCTGGCTCGCGGGCGCGACATCGTCCCGATCCCCGGGACCAAGCGCGTCGATCGTCTCGAGGAGAACGTGGGTGCCCTCCGAGTTCGGCTGGACGCCGCCGATCTCCGTCAGATCGACGAAGCCATGCCGCCCGGGGCGGGGGCGGGAACGCGCTACCCGGAGCCCCAGATGAAGGGGGTCTACATCTGACCGTTGCGCAGGGGCCCGACGTGGCGCGGCGGTCCGTGCGGGCCGGTCCAGGGGGGCTTTCCTGAGCCGCACCGTCGTGGCCTCGGCGCCCGTGGCCGTCCGGTCGCCGTTCCGCGCCGAGCATGTCGGAATGGCTCTGGCCGCGACGGCTCTGACCGTGCTCGTCGTCCTGCCGCTGGCCTCGCTGGTCCTCGCGAGCGTGACTGACGAAGGACGACTGACCCTCGGTCACTTCCGCGACGCCCTGTCGCGGCGCCTCTACGTCCAGGCTCTCAAGAACTCGCTGATCCTGGGTGCCTGGACGGCGGTCCTGAGCGTCGTCCTCGGACTTCCAATGGCGTGGGCCGTGAGCCGCACCGACGTGCCCGCAAAGCCCTTCATCCACGCCACCGCGACGATCGCGTACCTCACGCCGCCCTACCTCACCGCCATCGCCTTCGTGAACCTCTTCAGCCCGAACGCGGGACTCGTGAACCAGTGGCTTCGCGACGTGCTGGGCTTGTCGCAGCTGACGTTCAACGTGCACTCGATGGCCGGGCTGGTGCTCGTCACGGTTCTCCACACCTTTCCCTTCGTCTACTTGCTGGCAGCGAGCGCGCTCACGTCCGTCGACGCGTCGATGGAAGAGTCCGCCCAGATCCTGGGCGCCGGGCGCTGGCGAACCGCGCGCGCCGTGACGCTGCCGCTGGTGGCTCCCGCCATCCTGGCCGGGGCGCTGGTGGCGTTCGTCAACGCGATCGCGTTGTTCGGCTCTCAAGCCATCATCGGACTGCCCGGGCGCATCTTCACCCTGCCCACACGGATCTACGCGCTCTTCGACCACCCCCCGCGGTACGGCCTCGCGTCGGCGCTGTCGCTGGTCTTTGTCGCGATCACGGTCATGGCGCTCGCGCTCCAGCGCCGCTACCTGGCTCGGCGCTCGTACGTCACCCTCACGGGCAAGGGCAACCACCCACGGATCGTCCCCCTCGGCGGGGCCCGCTGGGGTGTGCTCGGGTTCTGCGCTTGTGTCTTCGTCGTGGCCGTCCTCGCGCCGTATCTCACGCTGCTGGCCGTCTCGGTGAGCAAGTCCTGGGGCCTCGCGTTCTGGCAGAACTTGACGCTACAGCACTACCGCTTCATCCTCCTCGAGTACGACGTCACCCGCCGGGCGATCGTGAACAGCCTCGGCCTGGCCGCCGCGGCGGCCACATTGACGGTTCTCCTCGGGAGCCTGATTGCCTGGGGTGACCTCCGGACTCGGTTACCCGGGCGGAAGCTCCTGGACTACGTTTCGCTGGTTCCGCTCGGACTGCCGGGGATTGTCATGGCGGTGGCGCTGATCCAGTTCTGGCTTCGCGTCCCGGTTCCCATCTACGGCACGCTCCTCATCATCCTCCTGGCCTACACGGGCCGGTACGTGCCGCTCGCCGCGCGGTCCGCCAACGCCGCGTTCCGTCAGGTCGACGCGTCGCTCGAGGAGACGGCACGGGTGACCGGGGCGGGTTGGCTCCGCACGTTCGGGAGCATCACGCTCCCCCTGGCGCGGCCGGGACTGTTCGCTGGCTGGCTCCTCGTGTTCGTGCCGGCGATCCAGGAGCTCAGCGCCTCGGTCCTTCTGTTCAGCTCCGGGTCCATCACGCTGGCGGTGGCCGTCTACAATCTCTACGAGACCGGATACCTCGGGCCGGTGGCGGCCCTGGCGATCGTGACCATGGTGATCATCGGCGCCGCCATCTGGCTGGCGACGCGGCTGAACCGCGCCGGCGCTCGCGTCGAGCGCGCGGGCGTCGTGCACTAGTGCGCCTCCGCTCGATCCGGCGCCCGAACGGCCGGCCGGTGGCGCCCGGCGCTAGCTGACGGATGGCCGGCATCTCGATCGAGCGCGTGTCGAAGCGGTATGGCCCCGTCGTCGCCGTTCGCGACCTGAGCCTCGAGGTGCATGACCGGGAGTTCGTGACCTTGCTCGGCCCGAGCGGCTGCGGCAAGACGACCCTCCTCAGGCTCATCGCCGGGTTTCTCGCGCCCGACGGGGGGACCATCCGGGTGGACGGCCTCACCCTGTCCTCGCCGGACGCCGTCGTTCCACCCGAGCGGCGCGGGATGGGCATGGTCTTCCAGAACTACGCGATCTGGCCGCACAAGACCGTGTACGAGAACGTCGCCTTTGGCCTGGAGGTCCGGAGGGTGCGCCGGGCCGAGGCGCGCGAGCGGGTCGCGCGGGTGCTCGAGCTGGTGAACCTGGCCGGGCTCGAGCAACGTTTCCCCGGCGAGCTCTCGGGGGGCCAGCAGCAGCGCGTGGCGTTGGCGCGGAGCCTGGTCGTCGAGCCGGAGATCCTCCTGCTCGACGAGCCCCTGTCGAACCTCGACGCGAAGCTTCGCGAGCGCATGCGGTGGGAGCTGAAGGACCTGCAGCGGCGGACCGGCATCACGTTCGTCTACGTCACCCACGATCAGGCCGAGGCGATGGCGCTGTCGGACCGGATCGCGGTCCTGCACGCGGGCGCGCTTCTCCAGGACGGTCCCCCGCGCGGTGTCTACGCGCGGCCGGCCAGCCGCGAGGTCGCGGACTTCATGGGCCTCGTGAACCTGCTCCCGGGCCGCGTGGTGCGCGCGGCGTCCGACGACAGCCTGGTCTCGGTGGCTGGCGGCGAGCCCGTCCGGCTCTCCCTGCCGGCGGGCCTGGCTGACGGGGCGGGGGTCCAGGTGGCGATCCGGCCCGAGAGCCTCCGCCTGGCCCTCGATCGAGCGAGTCCCGCGGACGTCGCGGCCGGCGTCCTGCGCGGCAAGGTCGCCGATCTCACGTTTCTCGGCAACCTCATCGACTGTCACGTGGTGCTGGACGACGGGACACGCGTCCGCATCCAGACCGACCCCGGGGCGTCCATCGAGGTCGGTCAGGCGCTGCGGATCGCGTTCGACGCCCACGCCTGCACCGTGTTCGGTGCCTGAGCCAGAAAGGAGCTGCTTGCATGACCGCCGAGCCCGCGATCCTCGGACGTGAACACTGGACCCAGAAGGGCCCGGTGCGCCTGTTCCTCTGGGAGAAGGCCGCCGCCGCGTCGACGGAGCCTCGAGGGACGATTCTCTTCGTCCACGGGTCCTCGATGGGTTCCCAGCCGACCTTCGACCTCCAGATCCCCGGGCGACCCGATTCGTCGCCGATGGACTACTTTGCCCGGCTCGGATATGACACGTGGTGCGTCGACATGGAGGGCTACGGACGGTCGGACAAGCACCGCGACATCAACTCCGACATCGTAACCGGCGCCGACGACCTGGAGGTCGCGACCGACTACATCGCCCGGACGCGGAACATCAGCTCGTACCTGACGTACGGGATCTCGTCGGGAGCCCTCCGCGCGGCCCTGTTCGCCCAGCGCCATCCGGAGCGCGTCCGGCGCCTCGCCCTCGACGCGTTCGTCTGGACGGGCGAGGGGAGCCCGACGCTCGCGGAGCGGCGAAAGCGCCTGCCGGAGTTCCGGTCGAAGAACCGGCGCCCGATCGACCGGGCCTTCGTGCGCAGCATCTTCACCCGGGATCACCCGGGCACGGCCGACGACGACGTGATCGAGGCGTTCGCCGACGCGATCCTCGCCCTCGACGATTCCGTCCCGACCGGCACGTACGTGGACATGTGTGCCAATCTGCCCGTGGTGGATCCCACCCGGATCCACGTGCCCACGCTCATCATGCGGGGGCAGTACGACGGCATCGCCGGCCTGGACGACCTCCTGGAGTTCTTCCGGCGCCTTCCGAACCCCGACAAGCAGTTCGCGATCATGCCGGGCATCGCTCACGCGAGCTTTCACCAGAAGAACTTCCGCATCGCGTATCACATCCTCCAGGCGTTCTTCAGCCAGCCCGACCCGATCTATCGGGGGGCATGAGGGAGACAGCCATGCACGGAGCTCGAGCGCTCGCGGTCGTCGCGTTGTTCCTCCTCCTCGCGAGCGGCGCGGCGGCCCAGTCGGCCGGGTTCACCCCGGATGCCGTGGACCTGGCGGCCGCCAAGCGTGAGGGCGTGGTCAGCTGGTACACTTCGACGCCGATCGTCGCGGCCCAGAAGGTCGCGAATCTTTTCCAGGCCGAGACGGGGATCAAGGTCGAGCTCTTCCGGTCCGGCGGGTCAGCGGTCCTCCGGCGCTTCCTGCAGGAGATCGACGCCAAGCGCGTCCTCGCGGACGTGCTCACGGTCTCCGACCCGGCCGAGGTCAACGCGCTCGCCAAGCGCGACCTCCTCGTCCCGTTCCGCCCCAAGAACTTCGACAAGATCCCTGACGCGGTGAAGGACCCGAAGGGTCAGTACATTGCCCAGCGCGTGAATCTGGCTGGGATCATCATGCGAACGGACAAGGGGCTCGAGCCCCCGAAGAACTGGCTGGACCTGACCGACCCGAAGTACAAGGGCCAGCTGGTCATGCCGGACCCCTCGTACACGGCGATCCAGCTCATGGTGGTCGGCACGCTCTCTCGGAAGTACGGATGGGAGTTCTACCAGAAGCTACGGGCGAACGACATCATGGTCGTCCAGGGGCACCAGCAGGTCTCCGAGGTGCTGACCCGGGGTGAACGGCTGATCGCCGCCGAGGGGGCCGACTCGTACGCGTGGGTCGACCAGAAGGCCGGGCACAAGATCCGGACCGTCATCCCGGCCGACGGGGCCTTCGCCGTCGCGGCTCCGACCGCCATCATCAAGGGCGCGCCGCATCCCAACGCCGCCAAGGCCCTGGCCGAGTTCATGATCGGCGACACCGTCCAGAAGCTCTTTCCGGACGAGGGCATCTACGCGGCTCGGGTCGACGTACCGCCGCCGCCCGGCAACCCGCCACTGAGCCAGGTGAAGCTGTGGCCGATCGACTACGACACGATCGAGAAGGAATCGAAGAGCCTGAAGGACCGCTTCAACGAGATCTTCCAGTAGACCCCCAGCGGCGGGCGGCGGCCGTGGCGTCGCCCCACGCCGTCCGAGTGCGGCGGGAGGAGGAGGCCATGGCCAAAGAGTGCCCCATCGTCCACCATTCCGACCGGCGCACCGACGTCGTGATGCCCTATGCTCCGGGAATCGTCGTCCGCCGCGGCTGCCTCGTCTTCCTGTCTGGGGTGACGGCGGCCCCCGTCTACCACCACCATCCCCACCGGGAGGAGGACTTCGACCTGCCGCCCACTATGCGCGAGCAGGCCGCGCTCACGCTCGAGAACCTGAGGAAGACGCTGGCGGCCGCTGGCTGCACGATGGGCGACGTCGTGTCAGCCACCCGCTACCTGACGGACGTGACGGAGCAGGACGACCTCAACCGCGTCTGGCGCGAGCACCTCGGCGGCCACCTGCCCACCACGACAACCGTCGAGGTCTCACGTCTGGCCACGCATCCCCGGTGCAAGCTCGAGATCTCGGCCATCGCCGTGACCGACGGCGACTGATCGTCGAGGCAGCCCGCTGGTTCGGGTGGCGCCAATCCAGGCGCCAGGGCTCAGGGAGGTCGACATGGCGGGCATCACGCTCGGGCAGGCGATGACGATCGTGGACGCGGCTCTCCGCAAGGCCCGGGAGATGGGCTGCGCGCCGCTGGCGGTGGCGGTCCTCGACGACGGAGGTCACCTGAAGGCGTTCGCCCGCGAGGACGGGGCCGGGATCGTCCGTCCCCAGATCGCCATGGGGAAGGCGTGGGGAGCAATCGGGATGGGCATGGGCTCGCGGGCATTCGCCCGACGGGTCGCGGAGCAGCCGCAGCAGCGGGCCTTCTTCAGCGCGCTCAATGCGATGTCGGGCGGGCGGGTGGTGCCGGCGGCAGGCGGCGTGCTCATCAAGGACGGCCAAGGGGTGGTGGTGGGCGCGGTGGGGATCTCGGGCGACGTCTCCGACAAGGACGAGGCTTGCGCGCTCGCCGGCATCGCGGCGGCGGAGCTCACCGGGGACACGGGTTAGCGTGGAGATCGGCCTCTTCACCGAGTTCCAGTGCCCGGCGGGGATGACGGAGGCGACTGCCTTCGACGAGTCGATGGCCCAGATGCGCGCAGCGGAGGCTCTGGGCTTCGACGCGGTGTGGCTCGGGGAGCTCCACTTCCAGAAGGACCGGTCCGTCCTCGCCTCGCCGCTCGTGGTGGCGGGCGCCATCGCCGGCTGTACTCGGCGGGTGAAGATCGGGATCGCCGTCCAGGTGCTGCCGCTCAGCCACCCCCTCCGTCTGGCGGAGGACGTTGCCACCGTCGACCACCTGTCGAGAGGACGGCTCGACTTCGGCGTGGGTCGAAGCGGGCTGCCTGGCCACTATCAGGGGTTCAACATCCCCTACGAGGAGAGCCGCGACCGGTTCTTCGAGACCCTGGAGATCCTCCGGAAGGCGTGGACCCAGGAGCGCTTCTCACACGAGGGTCGCTACTACCAGTTTCGGGATGTGTGCGTCGTCCCGAAACCCTACCAGCAGCCCCATCCACCGCTGAGGGTCGCCGCCACCACCCAAGAGACCTATCCGATCATGGGCCGGCTCGGCCACCGTCTCTTCGTGGCGGTGCGGACCAATTCGATCTCCGATCTCGAGCGCTTCATCGGTGGCTATCACGAGGCGTGGCGCGGGGCGGGGCATCCGGGGCGGGGCGATGTGGCGCTGCTCGTGCCCGTGTACCTCGCCCGGACGGCCCGGGAGGCCCGCGAGGAACCGGAAGCGAGCACGATGCACTGGTTCCGGTCGATCGCCGAGTCGCTCAGACACTCGACGACCCCGCAAGCACGCGAGCAGGCCCAGCGCCTGGCGACGGTCTCCTACGACGAGATTCTCCGCGAGCAGGTGGTCTACGGGCCGCCGGACGCCGTGCTGGAGCGGCTCGGTGCGCTCCGCGAAGCGCTCGGGTTCACGAGCCTCCTGGCCTGGATGAACGTGGGAGGCCAGATTCCCCACGCCCGCGTGCTAGCCTCGATGCGCCTCTTCGCGGAGCGAGTTGCCCCTCGGCTCGCCTGAATTGTCGATCCTACTAGCCCATGCCGGGCACGAACGCGTCGCGCCCGCGCTGGTAGGTGGGCTGCCGCTGGGCGGCATTGCGGTTCACTAGCGGGCGGTGGTACAGGGGGCTCCGGAGACTCCGGACCTCGTGCTCGATCGTGAAGAGCACCCGACCGGTCTCGGGATCGGCGATGTCCTGGAACCGGTACTGGTACCAGTTGCTCTCCTCGGTGACGAGCCCCCGCTCGGCGAGCCAGCGGTGCGGGCCGGAGAAGTTCGAGATGTAGATCTGGATGTGGTGACCGTCGTAGGCGGGGATCGGGCCCACCGACTCGCGGAAGATGAGCTCCTGCTGCGGCCCCACCGTGATCCGCGCCGCGGCCCCGCCGCCGTTCCGGGCAACGAGCGCCGGCGCGCCGAGGCCCTCCCGGTAGAACCGCGAGATGCCCTCCGCCGTGCCAGGCTCCACCAGGAACTCGACGTACGGCATGCCTAGGGTCATGTCTCCGAAGGCCGGTCCGGGCGGATGGCAGCGGAGCACGTTGCCCCAAGGCGACACGACGCGGATGTGCTTGTCCTCCACCGTGTACGCGAACTTCGTGGCTCCGAGGTGGCGCTGGACCATCGCCAGCCGGCCGGGGAGCTCCCCGAAGTCGGGGAGGACCAGCCCCACGTCACCCCGCAGGACCTGGGGGGCCCCGGTGGGCAGGTGGAACTGCTGCTGCCCGATGTTGATCCACATGTTCTCGAGGCCCACCATCAGGTACGGGTCCCGGGTGAGCCCGAGCCCCACGACGTAGAAGAGGGTGGCGAGCTGCTGGTCGGGAATCCTGACGTTGACGTGCTCCAGCGCCACGATGTTGCCGACGTCCTGGGTAGTTCGATCGTACCCGTCGTCCGCCATGGCTTCGCCTCCCCCGATGGACTGCGTCGCGGCCTAAGCTTAGCGCGGTCTCCGGGACCGGACAACGCCGTCCCGCGACACGCCGTTCCACGACCCCGCCCCGCGCGGCAGTCCGGGGTTCTCCCCGCCCGCTGTGATCGGCGTGGCCCGGCGGTCCCTCTCGACGACGGACCCGAGAGCTACGTCCCGAGAAAGTCGCGGACGAGCCGGGTGACGGCCTCCGGCTGCTCCAGATGAGGTGCGTGCCCGGCTTGATCCACCGTCTCAAGCCGCGACCCCGGGATGCGCCGCACGAACTCCTCGGCGTACACCGGAGGGACGATCCGGTCCTCCTTGCCCCAGACGACCAGCGTCGGGACCTGGATCCGGTGGATGCGCCTCTTCAGCCCCTTGTCGGGGATCGGCCACAGGAACTTTCCCGTGGTGCCCATGGCCCACTGGAGCCCCACGCGGGCCATGACCCGGGCGTCGGGATCCTCCGGGGGCGCGAACATCCGCCGGGCGGCCTCGCTGTCGGTGTCCCGAAAGACGTGGCCGACGAGGTCCCCGTGAGGCAGGAGCATCCAGTTGGGAATCGGCGTGTCGTCGCGCCAGAGGCCGAGCGCGTCGATGAGCACCAGGCGATCGACACGAGCAGGGCAGGCGGCCGCCACCTCGCAGGCGACCATGCCTCCGAAGGAGTGGCCCAATAGCGTCGCCCGTGAGAGCCCGAGTCCGTCGAGGAGCTCGTCGTAGCAGAGGACCAGATCCCACACGCCGTCGAGGTGGTAGATGTCGTCGGGGCGCCCGGGGCTGGTCCCCGGATGCTCGGGAGCGTGGACCGTGAAGCTCCGCGCGAGCTCGTCCAGGAACGGATCCCAGCTGAGGCCCCAGGGACCGTGGAAGAAGACGACGGCGGGTCCCTCGCCCTTGGACAGGACGCGCATGTGGACCTGGTCTTGCCAGACGGAGACGGTCCGCGCAGTCGGAGCCATCAGACCGCGGCGCGAGCCTTGGGCACCGGCGCGGCGTCGCGCAGCCCGCGGGGCCACCAGTGGTTCTCCCACCCCTCGTCGTTCCAGATGCCGCGGAGGTGCGGCAGGACCTCCTTGGCGAGGAGGCTGATGTTCTTCAGGGTCAGCTCGTGGGGCATCGACCCGATCTGCACGAGCAGCATCAGGTTCCCCACGCGGAGACCCTTGACCACCTCCTCTTCGAGGCGCTGGCGGACGGTGGCGGGGCTCCCGGCGATGACGTAGCCGCGCTCCGCGAAGTCCCGGTAGCGGAGGTCCTTGGGGTTCTCCGTCCGGCGCACGGGGTTGCGTACGGCGGCGAGCAGGCTCCGATAGTCCTGGTTCCCCGGCGGCGAGAACCACGGCGCCGGGACGTGCAGGCACTTGTGGTAGAAGTACTCGACGTGCCGCGCGTATTCCACCTCGGCGCGGGCGTCCGTCTCGGATACGGCGACCAGCTGGAGGAAGCCGGCCCGGTACGGATTGGGCTCCTTCCCGTTCTTCGAGACGACCTCCCAGTAGCCGTCCATCAGGGTCTTGGCCGACCCCGCCCCCGAGTAGCTGAGGAAGCAGTAGCAGACATCATGCGCGACGGCGAAGTCGAAGGTGCTGACGCTCCCCGATCCCGGAACCCACACCGGTGGATGGGGCTCCTGGACGGGGCGCGGCCACAGGTTGACGTTGGCCAGCTGGTAGTAGCGGCCGTTCCACGCGAACACCTCCCGGGCCTGCCAGGCCTTCAAGGTCAGGGCGAAGGCCTCCCGGTAGCGCTCCCGTTGCTCCATGGGGGTGATGCCGTAGCAGAGGTTCACGTCCATCGGACTGCCGAGCGGCAGACCCGCCACCAGCCGTCCGCCGCTGATGCAGTCCAGCATCGCGTACTCCTCGGCGACGCGGATGGGCGGGTTCGACGTGGGGAGGGTCGACCCCATCTGGACGATGGCGACGTTCGTACCCTGGGTGAGCTTCGCGAGCGCGCTTCCCATGAGGTTCGGGCTCGGCATGAAGCCGTAGGCATTCTGGTGGTGCTCGTTGGTGCAGAGGCCGTCGAACCCGGACCGGGCCGCGTGCAAGAGCTCGTCCAGGGTCCAGTTGTAGTACTGGCCCACCCGGCGGGCGTCGGCCAGCTCCCACCAGGGCGGCGTCACCCAGACGGACTCGTAGCGCTGCTCGAAGTCCGCCGGCAGCTCGCGGTGCGGCATCAGGTGGAACGCGCTGATCTTCATGCGGTTTCCCTCGGCACAGCGTGTCCAACGTACGGGCGGGCTCGTGGCGGTGTCAATCCCGTCCCGGTCAGGCGCACAGCCCGGCGAACCTTCGTTTCCTGGTCACCGAGTTCGGCGCCGAGCGGGTCGCGATGGGCAGCGACTATCCGTTCGACATGGGGAGCCCGGACCCGGTGGCGGCGGTCGGCGAGGCGGGGCTCGATCCGAGCGCAAGGGCGCTCGTCGAGGGTGGCACGGCAGCGCGCTTTCTCGGTCTTTGAGCGCTGACGCGCGCAGCGTCGGGGCCGCGCCCGATACGGGTCGGCGCCCCCGACGGTGCCCATCGCTAGAGCTGCATCTCCAGGATGTAGAGGCCGCCGGTAAAGCGGTCCACCGTGTAGACGACGCAGCGCTCGTCGACGAAGACGTCGTTCAGTTGCACGGCGCCCCGCGGCGAGTCGTGCGGGGCGGGCGGCACGAAGTGCGCGACCTCCTCCGGACGAAATGGGTCGGAGAGGTCGAAGGCACGGACGCCACCGTTGAAGAACGTCCCCAGGATGACCGACTCCGACA
The DNA here is from genome assembly GCA_963804185.1 of uncultured Candidatus Rokubacteria bacterium. GTDB lineage: Bacteria > Methylomirabilota > Methylomirabilia > Rokubacteriales > DASRDR01 > DASRDR01. The sequence continues at coordinate 74,757 of CAWDPM010000013.1, read as the reverse complement.
CCCAGGACCCGGGCGCTGGCCGATTCTCGTGGAGATTGTGCGCACCGTAGCGGCCGCCGCGGCCAGCGAAGTCGGCGACGGGCGGAAGCGGGCAGGTGCTGATCGGCACCAGGTTCGTCTCGTCGCGGGCGTCGAGCACCCACACGAGCTTCGGCCAGTCGGCGGCGCGGTCGGCCGTGGACTCGTCCGAGACGACCAGGAGGCCCCGATCGAAGAGCGGCAGGAGCGTGTGGGTGAATCCGCCGAACGGCGGATGGTAGTCCCACCGGCTGACCAGCCGCGGTCGCCCCATGTCGGAGATGTCGAGGATGACGGCGCCCCCGTCGATGTATCCGATGTAGGCTCGGTCGGGACGCCGGGGGTAGACGTTGGTGTTGTGGGCACGGAAGCCGGTGTCGAACCTCGGGTGCCTCACGGGCGGGGGGTCCGCGTCACCGTCCCGGGTTCCCGGCAGCCACCAGCGGCCGACCTCGTGCGGCCGGACGGGATCGCGAACGTCCACGATCCGGTAACACTGGTCGTCCCTGCGGTCGCGCGGCGTGAAGTCGGCCGCCCCGCCACTCAGGTGCACGTAGCTCCCATCGACGAACCAGAGGTGGTGGACGCCGCGGGACGCCGGCCCCGAGGCGTCGAACGTCGCCACGGTCCGCGGTCGGACAGGGTCGGCGACGTCGAAGATCTCGAAACCGGCCGGCTGCAGGCCCGGGCGGCTCGTTTGGTAGGCGACGACCAGGAGGTCCCCGACCACGTCCAACGAGTTGGAGCGCATCTCCCCGTGGGGCAGGTCGCTCTGGAAGATGACTCCGGGCCTCCGCGGCTCCGTCACGTCCACCGCCGTCACGTTCTTCGGCGGCGACTCGTGGGCGAGCCACAGGACACGCCGGCCGTCCCCGGTGAGCTGGATGGCCATGCCCTCGCCGCAGTTGCCGAAGCCGCCCAGCCGGTCGTGCGCCAAGAGCCGCATGTTGCGGGCCCCGGTCGCATCCACGTCGTGGCGGGCGGCGCTCGTATCGCCCTCAGGTGTCGAGGAGCGACTCACAGAAGAGCTCCTCCAGCGCGAGGCGGCGCGGCGCCAGCCCCTGGCGGAACGCGTAGCTGGCCAGGGTCTCCACGGTCTTGCGGTTGCGACTCACACCATAGGGGAAAGGGTCGTCCCCCATCAGCGCCCGCGTCTCCTCCACCTCGGCCACCAGCCACGGCAGGACGTAGGGCAGGACCGCCGTGTCGGCGAGGCGCCGGTAGGCGAGGCGCTTGGCCTCGGTGAATGCGTCGTAGAGCGCGCGAGGGAGCCACGGGTGCTCCCGTGCCAGCTCCTCCTTCAGGACAACCGTGTGCATGATCGGAAAGATCCCCGTCTTCTCGTAGTAGGCGCGCTCCACGCGGCGGAAGTCGGGGAACAGTCGGCGCACAGGCGCGGGTCTTTCCGCATTGGCGGCATTGGCGGCCTTTGCAGCGCCGGCCGGTCGGCGGGCGCCGATGAAGGCGTCCAGCTCTCCTGCGGCCAGCAGGTGACCGAGGGAGCGGTCGCCGGGAACCAGCTGGTGGCGGAGCCCGGGAGGCAGCGTCACGTCGACCTCCTTCACCGCTGCCCCCTCGCCGCCCTCGAACCAGAGGAGGTCGCCGGGCGACACGCCGTACTCGTCCTCCAGGATGCCCCGGACCCACACCGCGGCCGTCATGTGGTACTTGGGCACGCCCACGCGCTTCCCGACGAGATCGCGCGGCTCCCGGATGCCCGCGTCGCTGCGCACGAAGATCGCCGAGTGCCGGAACGCGAAGGACGGGAAGACCGGGATGGCGATCAATGGCTCACCGCGGCCCCGCAGCACCGTGTACGTGGAGAGGGAGAACTCCGCCACGTCGAAGTCGCGGAGCCGAGCCATCCGGTAGAACATCTCCTCGGGCTCCAGCGGGAGCACCCTGAGCTCCGCGCCCGCTGGCCGCACGGCGCCGGTCTGGAGGGGAAGGGTCCGGTCGTAGTCTCCGCAGGCCAGGGTGAGCGTGAGAGGGGCCATGAGTTGACGGATCTCGGCTCGATAACCTAGCATGCCTCCGGGCTCGGCGGAACCGGGCCCGCGCGCTCGCGCGCGTCGAGCCCTCCGACCAGTCTATGCAGGGATACGCCTCATTGAGGGGATGCATGCGCCGCTTCCGTAGCTTTGTCGCCCGGCCGCGGCCGGGACGAGTAGCGCGCAGGCAGGACGGTCCGTGTTCTTCTTGGCCAAGTCCTCGGGCGTGAACTCCGAGCCGCCGGTCGACCTCGTGCGAACGCTGCACACGGCGTCCCCGGAGGCGGTCGTCGCGAGGCCGCGGGAGCTGCTCCGATAGGCGACTTCGTCCAGGCAGGTCTGACGGGGCTGGTCCAGGTGTTCGCCTGGCCCTCCTTCGGGCTGATGCTGATCGGCGTGGCGATCGGGTTCTTCGTCGGTATTCTTCCCGGCCTCGGGGGGCCGACCACGCTGGCCCTCATGCTGCCCTTCGTGCTCAGGATGACGCCGGTGGAGGCGTTCGCCTTCCTGCTCGGCATGCTGGCGGTGACGAACACGACCGGTGACATCACGTCGATCCTCTTCGGCATTCCCGGCGAGCCCACGTCGGCGGCGACGATCGTCGACGGGCACGCGATGGCCAGGCAGGGGGAAGCGGGCCGGGCGCTCGGGGCGGCGATGATGAGCTCGCTCGTGGGCGCCCTCTTCGGCGCGCTGGTCCTCGGCCTGACCATCCCCATCGTGCGGCCCGTCGTGCTGGCTTTCGGCTCTCCGGAGTTCTTCATGCTGGCGGTGCTGGGGATCACCTTCGTGGCCGCCCTGAGCGGAGAGGCGCTGCTCCCGGGACTGGTGGCCGGCGGTCTTGGGCTCTGGCTGGCCACGATCGGTCTCGATCCGATCTCCGGGACCCAGCGGTACACCTTCGGCCAGCTCTTCCTGTGGGACGGGGTCGGGCTGGTGCCGATCACCATCGGCTTCTACGCGATCCCGGAGCTCGTCGAGATCGCGGTCCAGCGCTCGAGCATCGCGCGGGTCGACGTCAGCCAGGTCGGAGGGGTGTGGGAGGGCGTTCGCGACACGCTTCGGCACTGGCTGCTCGTGCTTCGCTGCAGCGCGATCGGCACCTTCGTGTCGGTCATACCGGGCCTGGGGGCCGCCACCACGCAGTGGGTGGCCTACGCTCACGCGGTCCAGAGCTCACCCGATCGCGCGCGCTTCGGGAAGGGCGCGGTCGAGGGCGTGCTCGGGCCCGGCGCGGCGAACAACTCGACCCTGGGCGGGAGCCTCGTCACCACGGTCGCGTTTGGCGTGCCGGCCAGCGTGAGCACCGCCGTCCTCATGGGCGCCTTCTTCATCCAGGGCCTGGTCCCGGGGCCGACCATGCTGGTGCCCGCGCCGAAGGGCCACCTGGCCGTGACGCTGGCGATGGTGTGGACGATCGTGATCGCCAACGTCATCACGGTGGCGATCTGCCTGGCCTTCATGGGACAGCTCGCGCGTGTCACCCGGATCCGCGGCACGCTGCTCGTTCCCTTCATCCTGACCCTCGTCTACGTCGGGGCCTTCGCCGAGAAGAACGTCTTCCAGGACCTCGGGGTCGTGCTCGTGTTCGGCGCGCTCGGGCTCGCCATGGCGCGACTGGGCTGGCCACGGCCGCCGCTCCTCCTCGGGCTCGTCCTGGGACCCCTGGCGGAGAATCGGCTTTTCCTCTCCACCGACAACTACGGCGCGGCCTGGCTGCTCCGGCCTGGCGTCTTGCTCCTGCTGGGACTCGTCGTGGTCGGCCTCCTTGTCTCGATCGTGAAGGGACGAGCACGCCGGCCGTCGCCGACGATGACCGGGCGCGCGGGCGCGTCCTATCGGCTCCGAGTCGATGGCCGGGCGGCGTTCAGCCTCGCGATCGTCGTCCTGCTGCTGTGGGCGCTCTGGCGGAGCCTCGGCTTCGGGCTCCGGGCCGGGCTCTTCCCGTGGGCGGTGATCGTGCCCACTCTGATCATGGCGATCGGGCAGTTCGTCCGCGAACTCACGGGGCGCGGCGAGGGTCGGGAGCGCGGCCCGCGAGGAGCTGTGTCGGCCGTGTCGTCGGGGCTCGCCCGGCGGCGCACCGCCGAGATCGCCGCCTGGATCGTCGGCATGTACGTGGCCATCTGGCTCCTGGGATTTCCCGTCGCCACGCTCTTGACGACCTTCCTCTATCTCTCACTCGGCGCGCGCGAGCCATGGCCGGTGAGCGTCGCGCTGAGCCTCGGCGGATTCATTTTCGTGTACGGTCTCTTCGAACGGGCGCTGGGGGTGCCGTTTCCGCCTGGCAGCCTTCTCGCCTGGGTTGGATCTGGCTAGGCTTTCGCCCGAGGGCCAGGAAGGAGTGGATCCGGTGTCGGAGGGAACGAACCTCGATGCTGCCCTGGATGATCTCGTCATCGCCAACCGCATCCTGGCCAACGAGGGCGTGATCGACGCCTTCGGCCACATCAGCGTCCGGGACCCCCGGCGGCCGGACCGATACTTCCTGGCTCGCTCGCGAAGCCCGGAGCTGGTCGAGCGTCGCGACATCATGGAATTCGATCTCGAGAACCGGCCGATCGATCCGCAGGGGCGGACGATGTACTCCGAGCGGCCGATCCACGGCTCGATCTACCGGACGCGGCCCGACGTGACGGCGGTGTGTCACAACCACGCGCGGTCGCTCATCCCGTTCAGCATCACCGGTACCCCGATCAAGCCGGTCTGGCACGTGGCCGGCGGCATCGGTCCCGAGGTTCCGACCTGGGACGTCCGGGACGAGTTCGGCGACACCGACCTGCTGGTCACCACGACCGCGCTCGGCGACTCGCTGGCTCGGAAGCTCGGGCCGCACCGCGTGTGCCTGATGCGCGGCCACGGCGCCGTGGTGGCGGCCCACGACCTCAAGGCGACCGTGTTCGTCTCGATCTACCTCATGGTCAACGCGGCTCTGATCCGGGAGGCGCGTGAGCTGGGCGCGGTGACCTACCTGAGCGAGGGCGAGATCCGTCTCACCGAGCAGATGAACTTCAGGGCGCGATCCCAGAACCGGGCGTGGGAGTACTGGGCCCGGCGCGCCGGCTTCACCACGACGGTCAACGACTGAGCCCGATCGCGGAGGGCCCCGGCGCGCCCCCCGAGGACGTTGGCGCGGTCCGGTGGTGGGCGGCTCAGGCTCGCGCGGGAACGACGTACCCGTAGCGCAGGTTGCTGCGGGTGCCGCCGCCCTTCTCGTACTCCTCCCTGAGGCGAGCGATGCGGTCGGTGGCGAGGGCGGCGCGCGGCTTCTGCTCGTACTTGTAGATCCGCGCGTTGTTCTCGCCGAAGATCGCCGTCTTGACCCGGCCATCGGCCGGCCCGAGCGGCTGGAAGCCGTACTTCTTCTGCATGTCCTCCGGGATCTCCAGCCGTCGCATCGCCTCGATCTGCCACTGGGGCGAGCCGGTCCAGATGGCGTCGGTGCCCCACACCACGTGGTCGGCGCCGAGCCCCCGGATGAGCTGGCCCAGCATCGCGGCGCAGACGCGCGGATCGGCGACGGTCGACTGCGCGAAGATCTGGCCGAGGTCGGCGTAGACGTTGGTCACCCCGTACTTCGCCGGGATCTCCGCAAAGTCGGTCACCCACTCGATGCGGCCGGTCTTCTCGAACTGATCCCAGGCGTCCTCCACCTTCCCGCCGCCCGCGAACCGGTACGCCGAGTGGTAGATGATGAAGTTCAGCTGCGGCCAGTCCTTCGCGGCCTTGCCGACGTCCCGCACGTCGGAGTACGCGAGCAGGTGAGGAAACTGCTGCTCGACCGACGGCGGGAAGAGCCCCTTGTGGACGCAGACGTTGACGAGGCCGGCCTTTTGGAACTTCTCGTAGCCCTTGTAGGTCACCATGTCGTCGTCCATGCGCCAGGGGTACTTGCTGAGCTGCTTGTTGGTGTTGTCGCCGATGGTGTAGCCCTTGAACGAGTCGGGTTTGAGGTCGGCGATCACGCGGTCGATCGATTCCAGCCAGCCCGGCTGACCCGGCGTGAAGATGGCATGGCTCAGCATGCGGCGGGAGCCGGCGTCCCGGTTCACGCGCGCCCGCGCCTCCGCCTTCATCTCGTTGGTGAGGAACCAGTCCTGGGGCACGTCCGACGGAGAGCCGGAGATCAGCGCCACCTTCGTGTCGCTGTCGAGGAAGATCTCCTTGTAGTAGTTGGCGAACTTGAGGTCCTCGATCGTCTGTTCCTTCCCGACGAGAGCCGGGTTCCAGCCGGTCTTTCCCACCGCCTGGCGCTGCCGCACGAAGGTCATGATGCGGGTGTCGTCGCGCAGGAAGTGAGTGTGGCAGTCCATGATGAACTGCTGCGCGAGCGACTGGGCGCGCTCCACCGCCAGCTCGGGGGTCGCCGCCTCGGCGCGGCTGACGTCGTAGAGCGAGCCGTACACCTCGTTCATCGCGAGGAATGCCGCAGCCATGCCGGAGGCGCTGGCGAGGAACTGCCGCCGCGTGAGTCCCTGCCTTCTCGCCAGCTCGCCTCCCAGCTCCTTGATGCGCGCCTCGAGCCGGCGCTGCTTCGCGGTCTGGGGCGCGGGCATGAACTCGTCGCTGGAGACGCTCTGGGTCGGGACGGGCCCCGGAAACGCCGCGGTCTCGGCTGGTGCCAGCGCGCGGAGCTCGGCATCACTGATCAGTCTCATCGCGGTCTCCCTTCTCCCCCGGGGGCCGGCGGGGTCTCGACGGTCGCGGCTCACGTGTGGACCTCGGTGCCTGTGCCACGACTCTGCGCCGCCACCCGTCCGCTGTCAATCGCGTCAGCCCATCGGCGCGTCAGCCCATCGGCGCTTCGGCGCTACTCCCGGTAGTCCAGACCGGCGGCGGCGAGCCTCGGCCTGAGGGCCGGGCGGGCGAGGTACGCGATCAGGCCGCGGGCCGGCTCGGGTGCCGTGGTCCCGGCGGAGAGCCCCGCCGCGTAGGTCGTGGTCTTCTGAAGGGCCGCGGGGAGGGGGCCGACGAGCGTGACTCCCTCGACGGCCAGGATCTCGCTGATCTGGTGGACGACGAGCTCGGCCTGGCCCCGGACGACCGCGTCGGCCGCCGACCCACCGGGCCAGAGGAGGGCCTTGTCGCGGACCGCATCGGCGATGCCCAAGCGCCGGAGGACATCGGCGAAGTGGATCCCGCTCGTCCCGCCGTGCGCCGGATCGATGTAGACGAGGGAGGTTGCCCGGAGCAGCGTGTCGCGGAGGGCCTCGGGAGTGGAAACGTCCGGCAGCGGCGCGCCGCACCTGACACCCACACCCACGGCCGTGCGCGCGAGGTCGACGCGAGTCCCCGGAAGGATGACCCCTTGCCGCACGAGGGCTTCGATGGCCGCGTCGGTCAACACGAACACGTCGGCTGGCTCGCCGGCGATGGCCCGCTCCGTGAGCGCACCGACGGTGCCGGTCGTCAGCGCAACCGCGTGGCCAGTCTCGCGGTGGAAGGCCTCGGCCAGCTCGCTGACGATGCGCCTCATCGCGCCCGCGCTCAGCACTCGGAGCGACATCGTCACGTCGTCTATCCTGCCTGCTGGCCGTCGGCGGCTGGCGGGGAAGCGAGCGTAGCGGCGATAGACCCGTAGGCGATAGACCCGTACAGGAACGCGCGCCGGTTCATCATGGCCGCCTCCCAGGACGGGGGCGAGCGTATGGCTCGGCAGCCGGGCGTGTCAAGCGAGCGAGCCCCCAGGCAGTCGAGGCCCCTGTCAATCGCGGGTCACCTGCACGAGGTTCACCGACCCAAGAGCTCGTCGTCCCGGAACCGACCGTGTGTGGTGCGGCTGATCGGGTGACTGCCATGGATCCGGCGGCACCGGCGGCATCAAGACTGCGCCGGCGCCATCTTTCCCCCCGCGTTTCCGGTCGTGTAGACTGACCCGGGCGGCGCGGCGATGCTCGACGCGTTCTTCGACGGACTCGTCCTGATCCTGCAGTGGAAGGCCTTCAGCCTCATGCTCGTCGGCATGGGGACGGGGTTCGTGGTCGGCCTCCTCCCGGGAATCGGTGGGGCGGCCACCCTGGCCCTGATGCTGCCATTCGTGTTCACGATGACGCCGGTCGAGGCGTTCGCCTTCCTCCTCGGGATGCACTCGGTCGCCGCCACGACCGGGGACATCACGTCGATCCTGTTCGGCGTCCCCGGCGAAGCCCTCTCGGCCGCGACGGTGGTCGACGGGCACCCGATGGCCAAGCGCGGCGAGGCGGGACGGGCGCTCGGCGCTGCCCTCACGAGCTCGCTGCTTGGCGCCGTGATCGGAGCGGCCACGTTGGCGGTGTCGGTCCCGATCGTGCGCCCGCTCGTGCTCACGTTCGGGTCCCCCGAGCTGTTCATGGTCTCGGTGATGGGGCTCGCGTGCATCACGTCGCTCAGCGGGCTGGGCCGGCGGGGTCAGCTCCGCGGCTTCGCCATGGGGCTCTTCGGTCTGCTTCTCTCGACGATCGGGCAGGAGCGTCAGTCCGGGGCCCTCCGCTTCGACATGGGCCTCATGTACCTCTGGGACGGCCTCGACCTGGTGCCGGTCCTGGTCGGCATCTTCGCCATCCCGGAGCTGGTGGACCTGGCGATTCGGCGCACCTCAATCGCCGGCGATCGACCCCCGGAAGCACTCCGCGCGGGCGTGCTGGAGGGCATCAAGGACACGTTCCGCCACTTCTGGCTCGTCGCCCGCTGCTCGGCCATCGGCGTGTTCGTCGGCATTCTCCCGGGCGCCGGCGGCGGCGTCGCCCAGTGGATGGCCTACGCCCACGCTGTCCAGAGCGCCCGCGGCGCCCGGGAACGAGAGGGGTTTGGCAAGGGCGACGTGCGGGGCGTCCTCGGTCCCGGGGCGGCGAACAACTCCAAGGAAGGCGGGGACCTCATTCCCACCATCGCCTTCGGGGTGCCGGGGAGCGGAGCCATGGCGATCCTCCTCGGCGCCTTCATGATCATCGGTCTGGTTCCGGGTCCGGAGATGCTGACCAAGCATCTCGCGGTCACCTTCTCGATGGTGTGGACGCTGGTGCTGGCCAACGTGATCACGGTGCTGCTGTGCCTCCTCGTGTTGAATCACCTGGCACGCCTGACCCGCATCCCGGGCGGGCTCGTCATTCCCTTCGTCCTGCTCCTCGTGTTCGTGGGGAGCTACGCCGCCAACGGCCAGCTCACCGACCTGATCGTCACGCTGGGCTTCGGCCTCCTCGGCTACTTCATGGTTCGCTTCGGGTGGCCCCGGCCTCCGCTGGTGCTGGGCTTCGTGCTGGGGCGCCTTGCCGAGACCTACCTCTTCATCTCGGTGGCCCGCTACGGATCGGCGTGGCTGGGCCGCCCGATCGTCGCCATCCTGATGGCCCTCACCGTCTTCGTCCTGATCTACCCCTTCCTCCAGGAGCGGCGCCAGGTCCGGGCGAGGTCGGTGGCCGATGCGGCCTAGCGGTCGTCCGCTCTTCAGCCTTTTCCTGGTCGGGGTGGGGGCGTTCGCCGTCGTGTCGGCGTGGCGCTGGCCGTTCAAGGCGGCCTTCTTCCCGCTCGCCGTCAGCATTCCCCTGATCATCCTGGCGGGCCTGCAGCTCGCGCTCGACCTCCGGAACCGGAGCGAACCGGTGGCCGGGCCGGCCATTGACCTCCAGCTCGGGGGCGACGTGCCCGATGACGTCGCCCGCCGGCGGGCGGCGATTCTCTTCGCCTGGATCGGCGGGTTCGTCGGGCTCGTGGCGCTGGTCGGCTTCCCGGTCGCCGTGCCGATCTTCATGGCATCCTACCTGGGCCTCGAGAGCAGGGTGGGCTGGCGGCTGACAGCCGGCCTGACCGCCCTGGCCTGGGCGATCTTCTACGGCGTGTTCCAGTGGCTGCTCCGACTGCCGTTCGCACCGGGCTTCATCCAGACCTGGCTCGGCTGGTGAGGCCAGCCAATCCGGGGGAGGAGGGGAGAGAGATGACCCGTTCGTGGCTCGTCGCCGTCACGCTGTGCACCCTGGCCTTCCTCGCGCGGGTGCCGTCTTCCGACGCGCAGGCCCCATTCTACGAGGGCAAGACGATCACCGTGGTGATCGGTGCCACCGGGGGCAGCCTCAACGTCGGCGCGCGGATCGTGGCAAGGCACCTCGGGAAGCACATCCCTGGTAACCCGACGGTCATCGTGCAGAACATGACGGGAGCCGCGCATCTGGTCGCGACCAACCACGTGTTCAACGTCGCGAAGCCCGATGGCCTGACGCTCCTGGCCGCGAACCCGAACGTCGGCATCGCGCAGCTCTCCAAGGTCGACACCGTGCGCTTCGACGTCCGGAAGTTCGAGTGGCTCGGCTCCTCGGGGCCCGACGGCGTGGCGCTCGCCATCCGGGCGGACCTCCCGTACAAGACCTTCGACGAGCTGCGGAAGGCCGACCGGGAGCTGGTGGTGGGGACCACGGGGCCGGGCTCGAATGCCCACGATTTCCCGCTGCTGCTGAAGGAGTTCGCGGGGGCGAAGTTCAAGCTGGTCTCGGGTTACCCCGCCAACGCCGACATCCTGCTCGCGATCGAGCGCAAGGAGGTCGACGTGTGGGCCGCGTTCGCATCGACGGTGCGACCGGCGGTGGACCGGGGCGCGGTGCGGCCCCTCGTGCGGAGCCGGGTGCCCTCGCCGGGATTCGCGCAGCTGCCAGTGGACGAGGACCTGGCCAGCGATCCGGTCGGAAAGGCCATCATGGGGATCCGCGCGATCCCTCAGGCCATCGGGCGGGCCTTCGCGGCGCCCCCCGGCACGCCCGCGGATCGTCTCGCGATGCTGCGGGAAGCCTTGGCCAAGACCCTCCGAGATCCCGAGCTCCGGGCAGAGGGCGACAAGGCGCAGATCGAGTTCCAGCACATCCCGCCCGAGGAGGTCGCCAAGGGCTTCGATACCTTGCTGCAGCAGCGGCCGGAAGTGCTCAAGGAGATGGAGAAGTACATCAAGTTCGGGGGCTAATCGACGCGAGCGAGCCCGCGACGCCACGCCGAGGCAACCACGAGACGACGTGACGCCTGACGAGGACGTGGGAGCCGCGAGGGCGGTCGGACCGACCTTGCTGCGAGTGCGCGTGTTTCCTGGTGTCCAGAACCTCCCGCTCTTCGCGGGCCAAGCTAAGGAGTTCTTCGCCAGGCACGGGCTCGAGGTCGAGCTCCAGTTCACCGCCAATTCGCAGGCTCTGCGGGACGGTCTCGCGGCGGGCGACTTCGAGATCGCCCATGCCGCGGTCGACAATGCCGTCGCCATGGTCGAGACGGTCGGGGTCGACGTCGCCGTCGTGATGGGCGGCAGCAACGGCCTCAACGAGCTCTTCGTCCAGCCCGAGATTCGCGCCGTCACCGACCTCCGGGGCAAGACGGTGATCGTGGACGCTCCCAACACGGCGTACGCGCTCCAGCTCCAGAAGATCCTGCTCGCGCACGGGCTCGTCGCTGGCCGGGACTACACCGTCAAGCCGGTCGGCGGGACGTCGCAGCGAGCGGCGGCGATGCGCGAGAACCGGGAGTACGCGGCCTCGATGCTGAACCCGCCCTTCTCGATCCTCGCCGAGCGCGCCGGCCTGCGGAGCCTCGGGCTCGCCGTGGCGGTGCTTGGCCCGTATCAGGCCACCGCCGGCTTCGTGCTGCGCTCGTGGGCCGAGGCCAACGGGAGGACGCTGGAGCGCTACATCCGCGCTCACGTGGAGAGCCTCCGATGGGCGCTGGCGCCGGCCAACCGCGAGGAGACGGTCGCCCTCCTCGCCGACTGCCTCGATCTGGTTCCCGACCTCGCCGCCCTCACCTACAGTCGGGCCGTCGATCCGGTTGGCGGCCTCGCCTCAGACGCGCGGCTCGATCTCGATGGCTTCCGGAACGTCCTGGCGCTCCGAGCCGAGCTGGAGGGACACCGGGGCGACCGGCCGCTGCCGGCGGAGCTGTACTACGATCCCCAGTACTACGAGCGAGCGCTCATCAGCTGGGGGCCGTGACCTGGCCTGGATGATCCGGGGGAGCGACGGGCGGCTGACGCGGCGAACGGGGCGGGGACGCTCAGTTGTAGAGGATCTCCTTCAGCTTGGCGAGAAGCGCCGGTTCCAGCGTGAAGAGCTCGCCGACCATCTTCTCCAGCTCCTCGCCGGTGACGGGGTCGAGCGTGAGCTTGGCCTTCTCCGCCTCCGCCAGGAAGGCGCTGTCCTTCAGCGTCTCCTGCAAGGCCTTGCGCAGGATCTGGACCCGCTCCTTCGGGGTCCCGGGCGGGAGAACGAAGGGGCGAGCGAAGGCGCTGCTGTTCTGCACGCCGACCTGGATCAGCCGACGCGCCTCGTCGGTCTTGGCGAGGTTGATCGCCAGCGGGACGTTCGGCAGGTCGGGGAAGCTCCTCGCGGTCACCTGCAGCACCGCCACCGCGTCCCCCGCCTGGAGCGCGCTGCGCCAGGTCGCCCGCATCGACTCCCAGGACCAGCACGCCCCGGCCACCTCGCCACCGTCGGCGGCCAGCCGGATCTCCGCGGTGCCCTTGTACCCGGACACGAGCTGGATCGGCAGCCCGAGCGCCGCCTTCAGGATCCGGGCCGTGTTGTCCGGAGAGCCTCCGGGGGCGACACCGCCCAGCTTGACCGGCGTCGGGGAGGCCATCCACTTCTCCAGGCTCGTGATGCCGCTGGCCTTGGTCAACCCGCAGGCGACATCCTCCTTGACCGCAGCCCCGACGAATTCGAACTTCCGCGCGTCGAACTCGACCCCTGGCTGCCCCAGGACCTGGCCCAGCATGAGCGACCCGTTGAACTTGGCCACGGTGAGGCCGTCTGGCTTGGCCACCTTGTAGATGTGATTGGCGGAGATGAGACTCCCGGCTCCGGGCATGTTCTCGACGATGACGGTGGGGTTCCCGGGGACGTGCTTGCCCAGGTGTCGGGCGATCGCGCGCGCATAGGTATCGAAGCCGCCGCCCGGGGCCAGACCCACGATGATGCGCACGGTCTTGCCTTCGTAGAAGGACTGGGCCTCGGCGGGACGGCTGCCGCTGACCGAGGTCAGCGCGGTGAGCATCGTCAACAGTGCGAGCTGCCAGCTACGCATGTGGGCCCTCCCGGTGATCGGATTGCCGCCAGCATAGCGCAGCCGGGGGAGTGGGAGCCAGCAGGCAGCAGCTACGCCGCCGGGAGTTCGGCTCGCCGCGCTCCGCCACGCTGGCTACTGAACGGCCCGGTGCCCAGGCATGGCACCGAACCGCGGGCAGGAGAGGCGGAGCCTCCCGGCGTCCACGACCAAGGGCAGTGACCTGTCAGAGCCGCCGGGCGAAGCGGGGGTCGAGGAGATCCCGGAGCCCGTCGCCCACGAGATTCACGGCGAGCACGATGACCGCCAGGAATGCGCCGGGAAACAGGATCATCCAGGGACCGACCTGGAAGTTGGTCCGCCCCTCCGCCATGATGTTGCCCCACGACGGGATCTCGGGTGGCGTCCCGGCGCCCAGGAACTCGTTCGCTGCACCCTGCCGATTAGCGTTCGGTTGCCTTCGGGGGCACCCACCGGCCGGCCCGCACCGTGCCGGACGGGACGAGTCGCTGGGTGCCTTCCACGCGCTCCCCGACGGAATCCTCCAGCGTCGAGAGCTCCTCCCGGAGGGCCAAGAGCGTCACGTCCCCTGCCGCGCCCGGCCGCAGCGTGCCCAGCGCGCGATCGTGCCCGATGACCTGGGCTGGGGCGGCGGTCGTCAAGGCCACCACCTCGTCCAGCGAGAGGCCGAGGTGCAGGAACTTGGACATGGTCGTGGCAAGGTCGAACACGGGCCCATCGAGATTGTAGACGTGGAGATCGCTGGAGATTGTCCCGGGCCGGAACCCCTGGGACAGGGCCTGGCGGGCAACCCGGAAGCTGAACGAGCCCTTCCCGTGGCCCACATCGAACAGCACCCCGCGGGCCGCCGCTCGGCGAGCCGCCTGGATCACCATGCCCCGCGTATCGAGGATCCCCTCCTCGCGGCCGTGGTAGCAGTGGGTGATCACGTCTCCCGGCCGTAGCTCGTCCAGGATCTCGGCCAGCGGAACTGGCGTGTCTCCCACGTGGACCATGATGGGCAGGCCCGCGGCCTCGCCGGTCTCCCGGGCCGTCTTGAGCGCCACCCGGGCGTTGGCCCCCACCAGGTCCCGCGACAGCCGGACCTTGACCCCGCGGATCAGGTCGCGGTGAGCCTCGATCGTCCGCAGGGCCGCCGCCCGGTCGATGTGGCGAATCTCCTCCAGCTCGCCGACGTCGGGCGATACCATGCCGGTCGCTCCGATGTTGAGGAAAGGTACGATCCGGGTGGCCGACACGTCGATGACGTAGCGGCGAAACGCGGCGAACGTGTGCGCTCCCGCCGACCCGGCGTCGACCACGGTGGTCGTCCCGGTGCCCAGGCAATGAGGGTCCGGCTCGATTCCGTAGTGGGAGGCCCCCCAGAAGACGTGGACGTGAAGGTCGATGAGGCCGGGAAGCACCAGCCGATCGCGGGCGTCGACGACCTCCTCGCCTGGCCGGGGTGTGAGCCCGTCGCCCAGCTCGACGATCCGCTCGACGTCCAGCCGGACGTCGTGGCGCCCGTGGAGCCCCTGACCGGGGTCGATCACCGTGCCGCTCCGGATCAGCATGCCCGCGTCTCGGCCCGGCGATGGTGCTCGCGTCCCGCCGGTGTCATCGCGCGCCGATCATAGACGAGCGTGGGGATGACCCGCAACATTGCGACCCTTGGCGGCGCCGATGTCGGGCTGTGTCGGGGCAGGCGGGCTGATGGTGGCGTCGCTCCGTGGGCACGGATCGTGTCGAACGGCGGGGCCGCCGTCTTGACAAGCGTGTGCAAACGGGGCAGGTTCGCCTGGGTGTGAGCCTCTATCAGGTTCAGAAGCTCCTCTTCGACGTCAACCGTGACCCGCAGGTGCGCGGCCGCTTCCTCGGCGAGCGGGAGCGCCTGGTGACGGGGTATGAGCTGACGGCGGACGAGCGACGGGCGATTCTCGAGACGGACTTCCACGCTCTCTACCAGATGGGAGTGCACTCGCTCCTGCTCGGGCCGCTGGCGGCGACCCTGGGGTTGAGCTTCCCCGACTACCTGGCGATCCTCCGGGGGACGAAGCCGTGAGCCTCGTCGGGGCCTTCGCCGCCAGCCACGCGCCCGGTATCACCGGCCGGCCCTCGCTCCCGCCTCCGACCGACTCGGAGCCCGTGTTCCGAGCCTACTCGGAGCTGCGCTCCCGCCTCGAGGCCGCGCGCCCCGACGTTCTCGTCGTCGTCTCCCCCGAGCACTGGGCCAACTTCTTCCTCGATCACATGCCGTCCTTCTGCATCGGTCTCGCCGACGAGTTCTGGGGGCCGACCGACGAGGAGTTCGTGAAGATTCCCCGTCGCCGGGTGCTTGGCGACGCCCGGCTGGCGCGGGCGCTCGCCTCGGGGATCGCCGAGCACGTCGATCTCTCCTCTTCACAGGAGCTGGCGTTCGACCACGGCGTGATGGTGCCGCTCCACCTGCTCGGCACGACGCTGCCCGTGATTCCGATCATCGTCAACTGCCTCGCGGGGCTGCCGGCGCCCCTTCACCGCTGCTACGCGCTCGGGGTCGCGCTCCGGCGCACGGTGGACCGGTGGCCGGAGCGGGTGGCGATCCTGGGCACTGGCGGACTCTCGCACTGGCCGGCAATGCCCGAGTCGGGGCGGATCGGCCTCGACTTCGACCGCCGGTTCCTCGACGCGTTCGTCGGCGGCCGAATCGACACCTTCCTGCGCTATCCGCGCGAGGCACTCGAGGCGGAGGCGGGGCCGGGCGGCCACGAGATCCGCACGTGGATCACCGTCGCTGCGGCGGCGGGTGACGCCCAGGGGTCGCTGCTCGCCTATCAGCCGGTTCCGGCCTGGTCAACCGGCTGCGCCATCGCGGCGCTGGAACCTCGGTAACGGCGGCCACGTCCCCGTCGGATCGCCCCTGGCGGTGAAAGGCTGCTCCGCCGGTGTCCGCTGACCGCGCGTCTTTGGCGGGAGGCCCGTGATGGGGCCGTTCGGCATCGGGCAGGCCGTCAAGCGATTCGAGGACCCCCGCCTCGTCCAGGGCGGGGGACGGTTTCACGGCGACGTGAACCTGCCCGGTCAGGCTCACGCCGTTGTCGTGCGGTCGGTTCACGCGCACGCCCGCATCCTGAGCATCGACAGGGCGGCGGCATGCCGGGCTCCTGGCGTGCTGGCCGTCTTCACCGGCGACGACCTGGCCCAGGCCGGGCTCGGCTCGACGCGAACGACGCTCGCGCGCACCCGGCCGGACGGCTCGCCCATGTTCGCGCCGGCGCACCCCGTACTCGTCCGTGACCGGGTGCGTTGCGTGGGCGATCCCGTCGCTTTCCTGGTGGCCGAGGCCTTGGCCCAGGCCGAGGACGCGGCCGAGCTGGTCCGCATCGAGTACGAGCCGCTTCCTTCGGTGACGGCGACGGCGGAGGCGGTCCGGGCCGGCAGCCCGCCGGTGTGGGACGAGTGCCCCGACAACGTCTCCAACGTCTTCGAGACCGGTGACGAGGCGGCCGCCGCCGCGGCGCTCGCGCGGGCCGACCACGTGGTCCGCGGCCGCTACGTCATCACCCGGGTGCATGCCCAGTACATGGAGCCCCGGGGCGCGCTGGGCGTCTACGAGCCCGGCGAGGACCGCTACACGCTTCACGCCGACGTCCAGTACCCACACCGCGTGCGCCACGTCCTAGCCACCAGCGTATTCCGCGTGCCCGAGCACCGGGTCCGCGTCATCGCGGGCAACATCGGGGGTGCCTTCGGGACCAAGGGCTGGCAGTATCCCGAGCACCGGCTGGTGCTGTGGGCGGCGCGGAAGCTGGGTCGGCCGGTCAAGTGGGCGTGCGAGCGGCGCGAGGCGATCCTGGCCGACGAGCACGCCCGGGACACCGTGAGCGAAGCCGAGCTGGCCCTGGACGCGCGAGGCCGGTTCCTGGGGCTCCGCGTCCGTACCGTGGCGAACGTGGGCGCCTACGTGTCGTCGGACCGCAACCTCCTGGCGACCTTCATGAACGTCGCGACGCTGGTCGGCGTGTACACCATTCCCGCCGCCCACGTCCACGTCACCTGTGTCCTGGCCAACGTGAACCCGACCGCGCCGTATCGCGGGGCGGGCCGGCCGGAGTCGACCTACGTGATCGAGCGGCTCATCGACGACGCCGCCCGCCAGCTCGGCCGGGACCCGGTCGAGCTCCGGCGGATCAATCTCATCCCGCCCTCGGCGATGCCCTACCGCACGGCGTTCAAGGTGACCTACGACAGCGGCCAGTTCGAGAAGAGCATGGACAAGGCGCTCCGGCTCGCCGACGTCGGAGGGTTCGCCGCCCGGCGTGAGATGTCGCGGCGTCGGGGCCGCCTGCGCGGCTTGGCTGTGGTCAACGCCATCGAGCGGGCGGCGGCGCCCCAGCCCGAGTTCGCCGAGATCAGGTTCGACCCGAGCGGCAGCGCGACAGTCCTGATGGGCACCAAGGACCAGGGGCAGGGCCACGAGACCACCTTCAAGCAGGTGCTCCACGAGCGCCTCGGCCTTGACCCCGACGCAGTCCGGTATGTCGACGGAGACACGGACCGGGTTGCCTTCGGCACGGGCACGATGGGGTCCCGGTCAACCGTCGTCGGCGGATCCGCGCTGTGGCTCGCCGCGGACAAGGTGATCGCCAAGGGCAAACGGATCGCCGCACACCTTCTGGAGGCGGGGGAGGCGGACCTCATCTTCGAGGAGGGACGGTTCCGAGTGGCCGGGACGGACCGGGCCGTGAGCATCACCGACGTGGCACGCGCCGCCTTCCAGCCTGCCCGGCTGCCCCCTGGGCTGGAGCCCGGTCTCTACGAGACGGGGACCTTCGCACCGAGGCAGGATACCTGGCCGAACGGCTGCCACGTCTGCGAGGTGGAGATCGACCCCGACACGGGTGTCGTCGCGCTCCTCGGGTACCTCGTCGTGGACGACGTCGGCACCGTCGTCAATCCACTGACGCTGTCGGGCCAGATCCACGGTGGGGTGGCGCAGGGGGCGGGCCAGGCCCTCATGGAAGAGGTCGTCTACGATCGAGAGTCCGGCCAGCTCCTGACCGCGTCATTCATGGAATACGCGCTGCCGCGCGCCGACATGCTTCCCGACGTGGTCATCGGGAGCAACCCCGTGCCCACCCAGCTCAATCCCCTCGGCGCCAAGGGCGCAGGGGAGGCGGGGACCGTCGGGGCGCTTCCGGCCGTGATGAACGCCGTCATGGACGCACTCGCTCCCCTCGGGGTCCGTCAGCTCGACATGCCCGCGACACCGGAGCGCGTCTGGCGCGCCATCCAGGAAGCCCAGAGGTCGGCCTGAGCCGATCGCGGTGTCCGGGCGTCGCGCCGCGGCCTCGATCCCCAGCTAGCCCAGCGGCGCCGCGAACGCCAGGATCCGCCGCGTCTCGACCAGCATCGCCTGGATGTCCTCCTCCTTGAAGCCGCGGAAGCGCATCCGCGGGACGATGTTCTGCAGGATGTGGGCTGTGTTACCGGCTGGCCCCATCGAGCTGATCGAACACCTCCTTCGCGGCGCGGAAGCCGGCATGGGCGGCTGGCTGGCCGGCGTAGAAGGCCAGCTGGAGGATGATCTCCACGATCTGCTCCCGCGAGAGCCCCACGTTCAGGCCGCCGCGGATGTGGGCCTTCAGCTCCGTTTCACGCCCGAGCGCCGTCAGCGCGGCGATCGTGATCATGCTCCGGTGAGCGAGCTCCAGGCCCGGACGGCTCCAGATCTGACCGAACAGCACCTCGTCGCTGATCCGCCCAAGGTCGGGCGCCAGCTCCTGGGTGGGACTCTTGGCTCCGCTGGCGGGGACGCCGAACACCCGGCGGCGAAGCGCCTGTCCCGCTGTGCGGTACTCCTCCAGTGTCCGCATCGCTTACCTCCCTCCGAAGGGCTCGCGGGCGTCGAATCACGCCTGGGATCCGGTGACGCCGGAGCGCCGGCTGTGTCGCTCGTGCCATGCAAGATCTCGCATCCGCTCCCCGAGGTCCTGCCATCTGGTCGACCAGCTGGATCTGCTGGAGCCCGTCTCCGTAGACCCGCTCGACGGGCTCGGACGAATCGGTTCTCCGATAGGTCACGAAGTATCGGGGGGACGCTAGGGGTGTCAAGTGGGGAACATGGCAGCGGGGCAATGATGCGACCTCGAGCCGCCCGCGTCCAACGGCATGAGTTCTGCAGCTTCGGAGAAAGCGCTCAAAGGTGCCAGTCTCCTCTCAAGGGCAGATTCCTTGACAAGGCGGGCACCAGGCTCGTATCCTGTCGCGGAAAGTAGCGTTTTCATTGGTGGTCTGGGAGAGAGAGGGTCGATGCGGGGAGAACTGAGAAAAGATCCGGCGACCGGGAAGTGGGTACTGGTGCGACCCAGGGTGCGTAATCATGAAGACGCCGATGAGGGCACCTGTCCTTTCTGTCCGGGGAACGAGCATCTGACGCCGCCCGAGATCGCGTCCTATCGCCGACCAGGGGTCTCCACCCGGGACGGCTGGGAGGTGCGGGTCTTCCCGGAACGGGACCCCTACTTCGTCATCGAGGAGGATCTGGTCCGGGAGGGCATCGGGATGTTCGACCGGATCTCCACGCGGGGCGCCAGCGAGATCGTAGTGGAGAGCCCCGATCACGGGATGACGCTCCAGAACGCCGACGACGCGCAGATCGAGCGCATGCTGTGGATGTACCGGGATCGGGTGAAAGATCTCAAGCGAGATCTGAAGATCCGAAACGTGGTCGTGACACGGTCGTACAGGAAGCCGGGCTCGCGGATCCAGCACCCCTACTCGCGGATCCTGGCGGCCCCGATCGTCTTCGACGACCTCCGCACCGAGCTCACACAGGCCCGCGAGTACTACGCCTACAAGCGGCGCTGCGTATTCTGCGACACGATCCGGGAAGAGGCTGCCATGGGCGACCGGATGATCGAGATGACGCCCCATTTCGCAGCCTTGGTGCCGTATGCGGCCCGCGTGCCCTTCGAGCTGCGGATCCTGCCGCGAAGGCACGCGAGCGCGTTCGAGGCGATCGCGCCCGAAGAGGTTGCCGACCTCGCGCGCCTCCTCAAGAGCCTCTGCGGGCTCCTGGCCAAGGGAATCGGGGATCCCTCGTACGAGATCACGCTTCACACGGCACCGAATCTCGCCGTCAAGATCGTCCAGGGGGAGTGGGACACCATCGAACGCGACTACCACTGGCACCTGGAAGTCCTAGTGGAGCCGGAACAGGCATCCGGCGTGGCAGGCATCGCCGTGACCGACATGCTTCCTGAGGAGGCGGCCCGTATCCTTCGGGAGGCAGGGTCCCTGGACCGAACGCTCGACTGAGCACCGATCGCCGTTAGTCCCGCCTCGTCCGCCCGCCATTCCCTGAGCTGGACAAGGCGCCGGCGCCTGACTGTCTGATTCCCGACGCCGGCCCTGCAAGGCTGTCCCCAGGGCCGGCTGGCCCAGCCCCAGTCGCCAGTAATGCTGCGCAATTCCAAGCGATTCAGGCCTTGACAGTCCCCGACCAGCATGGCACGGTTAAGTCCGACCGATTTGGTCGGCGATCGGAGGGGTCGGTGTTGAGATTGAGCAGGAAGGCGGACTATGGGCTGATGGCGGTCCACTACATCGCCTTCCACCAGCACGACGGCGTGGTCAGCACCAAGCGGATCGCGGAAGACCTCGGGATCCCGGCGGAGCTCCTGGCGAAGATCCTTCAGCGCCTTGCCAGGGAGAAGCTGATCGCGAGTGTCAACGGGCCCAAGGGCGGGTATGTCCTGGCACGGAACCCGAGCCAGATCCGGGTGAGCGAGGTGCTCCGCGCGATCGAGGGGCCCCTTGGCCTGGTGAACTGCTACCGGACGATGCAGTGTCCGCAGCTCGAGCGCTGCAACATCCGGCGCCCGGTCCTGGCGATCCAGAGCGGGATCGAGCGGTACCTGGAGACGCTGACCCTGGAGGCGATGAATACCCTGAACGAGTCGCCGGCCACGGCATCTGGCCTCGTGGCGACGCGGCACTGAGGAGACGGCGCATGGCGGTGAAGTTCCCGATCTTCATGGACAGCAACTCGACGACACCCGTCGATCCGCGGGTGCTCGAGGCGATGATTCCCTACTTCACCGAGAGGTTCGGGCATCCCGGCAGCCGCAACCACTCCTTCGGCTGGGAGGCGGAGGCGGGCATGGAGCGGGCCCGAGAGCAACTGGCCCGGCTGATCGGCGCCCGCGATCCCAAGGAACTCGTCTGGACTTCCGGAGGGACCGAGGCCGACAATCTCGCGATCAAGGGCATCGTCGAGATGTACCGGGAGAAGGGCGACCACATCGTCACGACAGTGACGGAGCAACGCGCCATCCTCGATCCTTGCCGGCGCCTCGAGAAGCAGGGGGTCGCCCGGGTGACCTACCTGCCAGTCGATGCGATGGGCGTCGTGGATCCTGACGCCGTCCGGAAGGCCATCACCGACCGGACCATCCTCGTCTCCATTATGCTGGCCAACAACGAGATCGGGACTATCCAGGCGATCCAGGAGCTGAGCAAGATCGCGAAGGAGCGGGGCGTCCTCTTCCATACTGACGCGACGGAAGCTGTCGGCAAGATTCCCGTCGACGTCGAGAAGATGGGCATCGACCTCCTGTCCTGCACCGCCCACAAGATCTACGGGCCCAAGGGCATCGGCGCCTTGTACGTGCGCCGCCGCAACCCGCGCGTACGTCTCGCCCCCATGATCGACGGCGGCGGGCACGAGCGCGGGGCCCGCTCCGGGACGGTGCCGGTGGCGCTGGCGGTGGGCTTCGGCCGGGCCGCCGAGGTCTGCCGCGAGGTCATGCCTGAGGAGGCGGCTCGGCTGGCCCGGCTCCGAGACAGGTTGCAGGACCGCATCCTCTCCTCCGTCGACGAGGCGTACCTGAACGGACATCCCGAGCACCGGCTGCCCCACACCCTCAACATCTCGTTCGCCTACGTCGAGGGGGAGTCGATCCTGATGGGGCTGAACAAGGAAGTGGCGCTGTCGTCCGGGTCGGCCTGCACCTCGTCCACCCTGGAACCGTCCTACGTCATCCAAGCCCTAGGCGTGGGAGCCGACCTCGCGCACTCCTCGATCCGGTACGGGCTGCACCGGTTCACGACCGACGAGGAGGTTGACTTCGTGGCCGATCGGACGATCGACGTCGTGAAGCGGCTCCGCGAGATGTCGCCGCTCTACGAGCTTGCGAAGGAAGGCGTGGACATCAAGTCCATCCAGTGGAAGGCTGAGTAAAGGAGACGCTCCATGGCCTACAGCGACAAGGTGATCGATCACTACAGCAATCCCCGGAACGTCGGGTCCTTCGGCAAGGACACGCCAGGGCTGGGGACGGGGCTCGTCGGTGCCCCCGAGTGCGGCGACGTGATGAAGCTGCAGATCAAGGTTAACCTGGACACCGGCGTCATCGAGGACGCCAAGTTCAAGACCTTCGGCTGCGGTTCCGCCATCGCCAGCTCGAGCCTTGCCACCGAGTGGCTCAAGGGCAAGAGCGTCGATGACGCCCTGCAGATCAAGAACACGGACATCGTGAACGAGCTGAAGCTGCCGCCCGTCAAGATCCATTGCTCGGTCCTGGCCGAGGACGCGATCAAGGCGGCGATCCGAGACTTCCAGGAGAAGTGGGCCGAGCGGCAGGTGGTCGCGGCCCAGGCCCACAAGTAACGGGGAGCGAGGGAGGACGGACGACCATGGCGGTCTCGATGACGCCTGTGGCAGTGAGCCGGGTCAAGGAGCTCATGGCGGCGCAGAAGCTCGACGACGCGTTCCTCCGGATGGGCGTGAGGGGGGGCGGGTGCTCGGGCATGACCTACGACCTCCAATTCGACAACGAGCTGAGGAAGCACGACAAGCAGTTCGAGGTCGACGGGGTCAAGGTCCTCGTCGACGCGAAGAGCTACCTATACCTGAACGGGACGACGCTGGACTACGTCACTCAGGGTCTGACCGGCGGCTTCACCTTCGTCAATCCCAACGCGAAGTCGAGCTGCGGCTGCGGCACGTCGTTCACGGCCTGAGGCGTGCACGGGGGCGGCCAAGCGGCATCCCGCTGGGGCGAGGTGGAACGGGCGAGCTGACCGGGCCTCTCGAGGCCCGGTCGGTGTTTGGGGGCCAAGTGGTGGTTCTCGTGACGAACGAGCGGAATGGGTCGAAGTGCCGGGGATGCGGCGCGGCCGCGCCCGGCGGCGGCGTCTGCCCTGATTGCGGTCGGCTGCAGCCATTCCCCGCGGGGAGCGATCACTGGACCGTCCTCGGGATCGAGCGCCGGCTCGGCGTCGACCGGGGCGACCTCGAGCAGCGCTTCCACGCGTTGAACCGGCGTCTCCATCCGGACTACTTCCGCCTGCGTTCCCCGGAGGAGCAGGGCATCAGCCTGGAGGCTTCGGCCGCGGTGAACACGGCCTACCGCGCCCTCCGAGATCCCGTCAGCCGCGTGGAGTACCTCCTGGAGCTCGAGGGCATGGCCCTCGGCACGGCCGGCCAGACCAAGCCGCCAGCCGACCTCTTCGAGGAGATCCTGGAGCTGCAGGAAGCCCGGATGGAGCTCCAGGCGGCGGCCCCCGACGAGGCGGCTCTGCTCCGCGCCCGCCTCCAAGGCGCGCAGGCGGAGTTTGAGGCGAGGCGCGCGAGCGCCGAGGCCGAGCTGACGGCGTGCTTTCCGGAGTGGGACGCGGGGGACGACGCGACGCGTCGGCGGGTGCTCGGCCGGATGCGAGACATCCTCGCGACCCGCGCGTACCTGAGAACGGTCCTCCGCGACCTCGGAGCCGCGCTGACCGCCGAACAGGACGGAGGAGCAACCGACCGATGACCGACCTGACGATCGGCGTGGCGCCAACGGTGCGGGCGCGGGAGTCGGGGCAGCCCGACACGAAGGAGCTCGTGGTCGGGATCGACCTCGGCACCACGAACAGCCTGGTCGCGTACATGGACCGGGGCGGGCCCCGGGTGATCCGGGACGCCGAGGGCGGCGGGCTCCTGCCGTCGGTGGTCGCGTTCGGCCCAGCGGGCTCCGTCGTCGGCGATCCGGCCAGGCGGATGCTCGTACGGCACGCCGAGCGGGCCGTGTACTCCGTCAAGCGCTTCATGGGGAAAGGATTCGAGGACGTCCGCGAGGAGCTCCGGTACTTCCCTTTCCAGCTCACGCCGAGCCAGGAGATCGTGCGCATCCGGATCGGGGACCGCGAGCTCACGCCGCCGGAGGTCTCGGCGCTCATCCTCCGGGAGCTCCGGACGCGCGCGGAGCGCCACTTCGGGCGCCCCGTGGAGAAGGCGGTCATCACGGTGCCGGCGTACTTCAACGATGCCCAGCGGCAGGCCACCAAGGACGCGGGCCGGATCGCCGGCCTCGATGTGCTACGGATCGTCAACGAGCCGACGGCGGCGTGCCTGGCGTACGGGCTCCAGCGGCGCAAGGAAGGCGTGATCGCGGTCTATGACCTCGGCGGCGGCACGTTCGACGTCTCGATCCTGAAGGTCAAGGACGGCGTCTTCGAGGTGCTCGCGACGAACGGCGACACCCACCTGGGCGGGGACGACTTCGACCGCGCGCTGGTCGACGTTGTCGTTGGCGAGCTCCGGGCTCGGCATGGGATCGACGTGGCCGACGAGGCGGAGACGCTGCAGGAGATCCGTCTTGGAGTCGAGGCGGCCCGCGTCGTCCTGTCGAGCGAAGAGCGGACGATGCTCACGCTGCCGATGCCGCAGCACGATCTGACGTACCGGCGGGACCTCAGCCGGTCCGAGCTCGAGTCGGTGATCGGTCCGATCGTGGCGCGGACGCTTGGCCCGTGCCGAGCGGCCATCGCCGACTCGGGCCTTTCGCTGGAGCGGATCGACGAGGTCGTGCTCGTCGGCGGCGCGACGCGGACCCCGCTCGTGAGGCGGCGGGTGCAGGAGCTGTTCGGCCGGGTGCCCCACTCGGAGCTGAACCCCGACGAGGTGGTGGCGCTCGGGGCGGCGGTCCAGGCGGACATCCTCGCCGGCGGGACGACCCACATGCTCCTGCTCGACGTCACGCCCCTGTCGCTCGGAATCGAGACGCTGGGCGGGGCGGTGAGCGTCCTGATCCCTCGGAACACCACGATCCCGACGTCCGCCAACGAGAGTTTCACGACCTCGGTCGATGGGCAGTCGGTCGTGGACATGCACGTGGTCCAAGGGGAGCGTGACCTGGCCAAGGACAATCGAAGCCTGGCCCGGTTCGATCTGCGGGGGATCCCGCCCATGCCGGCGGGCCTGCCGCGCATCGAGGTCACGTTCCTGATCGACGCGAACGGCATCCTCAGCGTGGCGGCGAAGGAGGTTCGGAGCGGCACCCAGGCCTCCGTCGAGGTGCGGCCGACCTACGGGCTGAGCGAGGCCGAGGTCGAGCGGATGATCGACGAGTCGCTCGAGCACGCCGAGGCCGACGTTCAGGCGCGTGGCCTGATCGACGCGCGGAACGAGGCCGACACCGTGCTGCGCGCGACCGAGAAGGCGCTGGTGCAGGGCGCGGACTCACTCGGGGCCGACGAGGCCGCGCGGATCCGCGAGGCCGTCGCGGCGCTCTCGGCGGCGCGCCACGGCGAGGACGCCGGCGCGATCCGGGCGGCGACGGACCGGTTGAACCAGGAGACGCAGAGGCTGGCCGAGCGGCTCATGGACTCCGCGCTCCGGGACACGCTGCGAGACCGCCGGGTCGCGGACCTGCCGGCGGGGGAGGCGCCCTGACCGATGGCCCGCTACCGGGTCACGTTCAAGCCGGAGAACGTCACCGTGGAGGTCGACGACAAGGACTTCCCGTACGGCGACCACGGCAAGCCCGGATCCCTCCTGGACATCGCGCTGCATCACGGGATCCGGATGGACCACAACTGCGGCGGCAACTGCGCGTGCACGACGTGCCACGTCGTCGTCCGGCAGGGCGAGGAGAATCTCTCGCCCATGGAGCAGGACGAGGAGGACCGCCTCGACACGGCCCAGGGCCTGACCCTCCACTCGCGGCTGGGCTGCCAGGCGATCGTCCAGGGCGACGTGGTCGTCGACGTCATCGAGTGACTGGCGGGAGCCATGGCCTCACGTGGCAGGACGCCGAGGACATCGCGCTGGCGCTGGCGGAGCGGCATCCCGACACCGACCCCCTCACGGTGCGGTTCACCGATCTCCATCGGTGGGTCACCGAGCTGCCCGGGTTCGCCGACGACCCGAAGGCGTCGACCGAAGGCAAGCTCGAGGCGATCCAGATGGCGTGGCTCGAGGAGTTTCGCGCCAGCCAGTGACGATCGGCGAACGTCTACCAGGTGACGACTGAGTCGGCCGCGAAGATGAGGTCGAGAAGCTCGGCAGGGCCGATCACGTCCGGGGCCCCGCGCCGGGAGGCCAGGATGGTCGTCGCGCAAGCGGTAGACCTGACCCGGCAGCGGCTCGGCCAGGCCGACGGCCTCGTGCATGAGCACGACCGTGAGCCGAACGGCGGGGTCCGCCGCCTGGGCGCGGATCACCTCGAGCGCCGCGGTGTTCGCCGGGTCCTTGACGCAGATGCAGGACGTGGGGCACGGTCGCCTAGAAGAGGATCGCCCGGCGGCTCTCTGCGAGGAGGCCGGCGAGATCCTCGCGGTCGATCGGCACGATCTCGAGCCCGAGCGGGTTCCAGCCGGCGTCCGGCCGGATGGCGCTCCGCTCGACGTGGAACGCCTGGCCCAGCTTCTTCAGCGTACCCAGGTGCCTGAGCAGGTCCTCCCCGTCCGACGTAGTCCTCGACGTCCGCGTCGAGCACCTTCGCGCCGGCCCCGAGCAGGGCGATGGTGACGGTGTTCTCGCCCGCGAGGATGCCGAGCGCGATGCGAACGGCCTCGTTTGCCCGGTGCGACGTCTCCGGATCCACCGAGACGACGACGAGGACGGGGGTCTCGGTTTCGGTCATGACGCGCGCCCGACGGTCTTCGGGGACCGCTCAGTTGAGCGCGACGAAGCGCTCGGTCCCGTTGATGAGGTCCGTCAGGACGACGAGGCCGCAGTACGTCGCCTTGTCCGTGATGGGCAGGCGCCGTCGCTGGCAGCCGTAGGCGCACACGAAGAGCTTCGCGCCGCGCCGGCCGAGCTCGAGGACGCGCTCGTCGTCGATGTTCCGGACGCCGTCGTCGACCAGGTAGAGGTAGAGGTCCACGCCGCGGTCCAGGGCCGCCCGCGCGAGCCCGAGACCGGTCTCGAGGTTGGGGTGCTGCGGGTCGGTGGAGAGGAGCATCCCGAGCTTGCGGCCGCGCAGATCCTGGCTCGCGACGTCGCCGCTCATCGCGCGCTAACGCTAGCATCCGGCCGGTCCCGCTGTCAACGCGCCGAGCCCATCGAGGACGTCCGCGCGGGCGCGGGCCGGCCGCGTCACGAGGTGAAGGACACCATGCGACGCGTCTATCTGGATCACAACGCCTCGACGCCGGTGCACCCCGACGTCCTGGCGGCGATGCTGCCGTACTTCTCGGAGCGCTTCGGCAATGCGTCGAGCATCCACGGATTCGGGCGGGAGGCCCGCGACGGGATCGACAGCGCCCGCGAGACCATCGCGCAGTTCCTCGGGGTCTCGCCGGAGGAGATCGTCTTCACCTCCGGCG
The DNA here is from genome assembly GCA_963804185.1 of uncultured Candidatus Rokubacteria bacterium. Classification (GTDB taxonomy): domain Bacteria; phylum Methylomirabilota; class Methylomirabilia; order Rokubacteriales; family DASRDR01; genus DASRDR01. The sequence goes on along the minus strand of CAWDPM010000013.1, from coordinate 47,170 downwards.
GCACCGAGTCGGACAACCTGGCCGATCAAGGGTGTCGCGGGCGCCCGGCCCGGGGGGCACGTCGATCACGACCCAGGTCGAGCACCACGCGGTCCTGCGGACCTGCCAGGCGCTGGAGCAGGCCGGCCACGCCGTGACGTACCTGCCGGTCGACGGCGAGGGGCTTGTCGATCCGGACGACGTGCGGCGCGCGCTGCGGCCGGACACGATCCTGATCTCGATCCAGTCGGCGAACAGCGAGAGCGGCACGCTGATGCCGGTGGAGGAGATCGGCCGCATCGCCGCGGAGCGCGGCATCCCGCTTCACGTCGACGGCGTCCAGACCTTCGGCAAGCTACCCCTGTCGGTCCGCGATGCCGGCGTCGCGCTCCTGTCGATGTCCTCGCACAAGATCTACGGGCCAAAGGGCATCGGCGCCCTCTACGTCCGGAAGGGCACTCGCATGGTGTCCGTCCAGCACGGCGGCGATCACGAGCGTCGGCGCCGGGCGGGCACGGAGAACGTGCCGGCCATCGTCGGCTTCGGCAAGGCGGTCGAGCTCCGGGCCCGTCACATGACGGAGGAGGCCCGGCGAGTGTCGGCGCTGCGCGACCGGCTGTGGGAGGGCGTGCGGCGGGCCGTGCCCGACGTGCGACTGAACGGCCACCCGACGCGGCGTCTGCCCGGGACGCTCAACATGAGCTTCCGGGGTCTCGAGGCGGAATCCCTGATCCTGGCGCTCGATCTCAAGGGCATCGGGCGTCTCGGCGGGCTCGGCGTGCACGTCGGGGAGCCTCGAGCCTTCCTACGTCATCACGGCCATGGGTGTCCCCGCGGACTGGGCGCTCGGCGCCGTCCGGACGCTCGCTCGGCGCGGGGACGACCGGCGAGGACATCGACTACGTGCTCGAGGTGCTGCCGGCGGCCGTCCAGCGGATCCGGGCCCTGTCGCCCGCAGGGGCGGCCTGACGGGGACGGGCGGCGCCCCGGTACGATGTACAGCGAGACGCTGCTGGATCACTTCCGGCACCGCGGAACGCCGGGATGATGCGGAGTCCCGACGCGGTCGGCGAGAGCGAGGATCCGACCTGCGGCGATCTCGCGCGGTTCTACCTGCGCGTCGAGGCGGGTCAGGTGCAGGAGGTCCGGTTCCAGACCTACGGCTGCGGGCCCTCGATCGCGGCTTCGAGCATCGCCACCGAGCTGGTGCGGAACCGAGCCAGTCGACGCGCTCGGGGACCTGACGCCCGAGGCCGTCGAGTCGGCCCTCGGGGGACTGCCCGAGGACCGGCGGCACGCGGCGACGCTGGTCGTGGACGCGCTGAGGGGCGCCCTCCGGCACTACCGGGCCGGCGGGTCCCGGGAGACGAGCCATGTTTGAGGCGATCCGGCGGGACGTGGCGGCGGCGATGGAGCGCGACCCGGCGGCGCGGAGCCGTCTGGAGGTGGTGCTCTGCTACCCCGGCGTCCACGCGCTCGCCCTCCACCGGCTGGCCCACCGGCTGTGGGGCGCGGGGTGGCTGGTGACGGCCCGGCTCGTCTCGCACGTCTCCCGGTTCCTGACGGGGATCGAGATCCACCCGGGGGCGCGGATCGGCGCCGGTGTCTTCATCGACCACGGCATGGGAGTCGTGATCGGCGAGACCGCCGAGGTCGGCGACGACGTGACCCTGTACCAGGGCGTCACGCTCGGCGGCACGAGCCTCAAGCGCGAGAAGCGACATCCCACGCTGGAGCGGAACGTCGTGGTGGGCACCGGCGCGGCGGTGATGGGCGCGCTCCGGGTCGGCGAGGGGGCCCGCATCGGTGCGGGATCGGTCGTGGTCGCCGAGGTGCCCGCCGAACTCCGTCGTGGTGGGCGTTCCGGGCAAGGTGATCTACCGGGACGGCAAGCGCGTCGCGCCCCACATCGATCTCGAGCACGCCGACCTGCCCGACCCTCTGACCAAGGCGATCGAGCAGATGCTCGACCGCATCCACGCGCTGGAGTCGGAGGTCCAGGCGCTCCGCCGCGCGCTCGACCAGGCGGTGGAGCCCGACGCGCGCCCGTGACCCGGGACGTCCCACGGGTCGCCCTGCCGGCGTCGTCCAGAAGGTCTCCCTCGACGTGGCGGGGACTTCGGGCCCGCCGCCTCCCGAGCGACTGACCGCCCATCGCGCGGTGGGCCGCGAGGCGAGACCCTCGCGTGTCGTCCTCCACGTGGACATGGACGCGTTCTACGCGTCCGTGGAGCAACGGGACCGGCCCGAGCTCTGCGGCCATCCCGTCGTGGTGGGCGCCGATCCCCGAGGGCGAGGTGTCGTCGGCCGCTGCGTCCTACGAGGCGCGCCGCTTCGGAATCCACTCGGCGATGCCCATTGGCCGCGCCTACCGCCTGTGCCCCACCGCGGTCTTCCTGCCGGTGGACATGGAGAAGTACGCGACGCGAGTCCGAGCGGATCATGTCGATCCTTGCCGACTTCACTCCGCTGGTCGAGCCCCTGTCCCTGGACGAGGCGTTCCTGGACGTGACCGCCTCGCGCGCGCTTCACGGCACCGGCGTGGAGATCGCCCGTCGGATCAAGGCGCGGATCCGGGCCGAGGTGGGGCTGACGGCGTCGGCGGGCGTCGCGCCGAACAAGTTCGTCGCGAAGATCGCGTCGGACCTCCAGAAGCCCGACGGCCTGGTCGAGGTTGGTCCCGGCGAGGAGGCGGCCTTCCTGCGCGACCTGCCGCTGCGCCGGCTCTGGGGGGTCGGCCCCTCGGCAGAGCGGGAGCTCGCCGACCTGGGGGCGCGCACGATCGGCGACCTGACGCGCCTGGGCCGGGGGCGACTCGAGGCCCGGCTGGGCGCCTCGGGCGCCCACCTCTGGGAGCTGGCCCAGGGAATCGACGAGCGCCCCGTGGTGCCGTGGCGCGACCCGAAGTCCATCGGGGCCGAGGAGACGTTCGGACGCGACACGCGCGATGTCGAGCGCCTCCGGGCGACCCTCCTGGCCCAGGCGGACCGGGTGGCGGCCGAGCTGCGCTCGGCTGGGCTTCGCGGCCGCACCGTGACGCTGAAGCTCCGGTTCGCGGACTTCCGAACCGTGACGCGGCGAGGGACGGGGGACACGCCGACCGCTGACGGGAGCGAGATCTTCCGCCGGGTCTGGACGGCGTTCTCCAGGGTTCCCCGCTCCCAGGCCGTCCGGCTGATCGGCCTGTCCGTGTCGGGCTTCGCCAGTGCCGCCGACCCGCGGCAGCTTCCGCTGCTCAGCCGCCGGCCGGACCGCACGGACCGGATCGGTCAGGTCACCGACGAGGTCCGCACGCGCTTCGGCCCCGAGGCGCTGGTCCGGGGCAGCCTTCTCGGCGCCCGACGGCGGCGACCGCCGCCTCGAGACGACCCAGCGTAGCTGCCGGCGTGTAGCCGGCGGCGTGTTGCCGGCGGCGTTGGCGCCGATGCCGCGGACGCGATAGAATCGCCGTCATGGAGCGGCCGATCGCGTACGACAAGCTGGCGCGTGAGGACCGCTTCGTCCGGATGCGCGCCCGACGGGTCGGAGAGATCCGCGCCGAGCAGGGCCTGCCGCGCATGCCTGACCTGTCGTCGATCGAGTCCATCAGGGAGCGCGTCCACGGGATCCTGGTGGGGGAGCTCCAGGCGATGGAGGGAGCGGGGCGCACGGTCTACGATTTTCCGGACGCGCCGTGGGAGTTCACGATGGACATGGCGCGGCAGACCTGGGACGAGTCGCGCCACGTCGAGGTCTTCAGCCGGCTGATCGAGCACCTGGGCGGCTACATCGGAGAGTTCCCGGAGACGACCATCCTCTGGCGCTGCGCCTGCGCGGAGGACGCCGCGGCGCGGGTGGCGGGCGTCAACCGGGGACTCGAGGGGCTCGCGTGCGACGTGTTCGTCCAGCTGGTCGAGATCGCCCGGCGCCTGCCGGACCCGACCATCGCAGAGTCGGTGGACTACGTGCTGGCCGACGAGATCACCCACGTGCGGATGGGCTCCTACTGGCTGAACAGGCTCACGGAGGGCGATCCGGAGCGCCGCCAGCGGGCCGTCGACTTCCAGGAGTCCATCGACGAGCGGTTCAATCTCGGCGGCATCCGCCGGGAAGGCCCAGCCGACCAGGTGCCGATCGCGATCGCGACGGAGTACCGGAAGCTCGCCGGGTTCACCGACGAGGAGATTGACCGGCTCGTCAAGAGCACGCAGCGCAGTCCTGTTTACTAGCTCGTGACCGGGGTCACGCCCTCGCCCGCGGACCGACCCTCGCAGGAGCTGGCCGGTCACCTCGGCGTCGAAGCCACCGCCCGTCGCGTCCGTCATTACCGCTACGCCGAGGAGCGGGTGATGCGCGTGATGGCGGGCTGGATCGCGCTCACGCCCGAGCTTCCGGCGAAGCTGCTTCTCGGCCGGCAGGTGTGGGACTGCGCCCAGCACGCGGACCAGTGGGGCAAGCGTCTGCCCGAGCTGCGCGCTCCGGCGCAGGTGTCCGAGCCATCGGGTCCGGAGTTCGTGCGCTTCCTGGACGCCCTCGAGGCGTCGGGAGGCCTGGGGGGAGACGATCGAGCGGCTCACCGGCGTCTACCGGGTCCTGAAGCCGCACCTGGTTGCCGTCTATGCCGCCCACGCTCGCGCGGGTCAACCCGGTCTACGAGCCTCCCACCCGGCGGATCCTCGATCGGTGCCTCGCCGACGAGCGGCGCCACATCGCCGACGGAGCGGCCGTCCTCGATGCGCTCGCCCGCACCCCGGGCGATCGGGCCCGCGTCGCGGCGTGGGAGCGTGAGCTGCGCGGGATGCTGGACGCCTCGGGCGGGGTGACCGGGAGCGTGGTGTGACCGAGGCTGAGGTGGGCGAAAGGACCGGACCCGAGCAAGCGGCCCGGGCCCACGCCGAGCGCATCGTCGGGCGTGACGCCCGAGTGCAAGAGGACCTCGCGCCCGGCGCGGAGATCGCGCCGCCGGACCTGCTGGCGTGGCTGCTGAACCGTCAGTTCCGGGGATTCGAGCTGGTCGCACACGCACGGATCGGCGCCCACCACATCTTCAAGACGAAGTTCATCGGACCGACGACCCTGGTCGTCCAGGCCCGATGGGCAGCCGCGGCCGGCGGCCGCTGGCGCATCCGCGAGGCCGAGGTCGCCCGGGTCGAGAGCGAGCCGGCCGGCCCACCGACGGCCACGTCCGGCCCGGCGAGCCCTGATCGTGTTTGAGTCGGTGCTGGTGGCTAACCGGGGCGAGATCGCGCTGCGGGTCATCCGGGCCTGCCGGAAGCTCGGCATCCGTCCGGTCGCCGTGTACTCGGAGGCCGATGCCGGCGCGCCCCATGTCCGGGCGGCCGACTGTGCGTACGGCATCGGCCCGGCGCCCGCGCGCGACAGCTACCTCTCGATCGAGCGCGTGATCGGCGCGGCCCGGGACGCCAGAGTGGACGCCATCCACCCCGGCTACGGGTTCCTCTCGGAGAACTGGCGGTTCGCCGAGGCCTGCCAGACGGCTGGCCTCGCCTTCGTGGGCCCGCCTCCCGAGGTGCTGCGGACGATGGGCCAGAAGACGGAGGCGCGCCGGCTCGTCGCCCGGGCCGGCGTCCCGGTGCTGCCCGGGTCCGACGGGCCCGTCGCGAGCGCCGGGGCGGCGCGGGAGGTTGCCGACGCGGTCGGTTACCCGGTCATGCTGAAAGCCGCCGCCGGCGGCGGCGGGATCGGGATAACGCTCGTCCTCGGACCGGAGCGCATGGAGGCGGCCTTCGCCGCCGCCGCGCGGCGCGCCGGCTCCGCCTTCGGCGACACGGCGGTCTACGTCGAGCGGGCCGTCTCGGAGCCCCGGCACGTGGAGGTTCAGGTTCTCGGTGACAAGCACGGCGCGCTCATCCACCTCTTCGAGCGCGACTGCTCGATCCAGCGACGGCACCAGAAGCTCGTCGAGGAGTCGCCCGCGCCCCGGCTCGACGCCGGGCTTCGCGCGAGCCTTCACGCGGCGGGCGTGCGCGTGGCGGAGACAGCCGCCTACCGGAACGCCGGGACGGTCGAGTTCCTGGTCGAGGGCGACCGCTTCTACTTTCTCGAGATGAACACCCGGCTTCAGGTGGAGCACCCTGTGACCGAAGAGGTCGTGGGGTGCGACCTCGTGGAGGCCCAGCTGCGGATCGCTGCCGGGGAACGCCTCGGCTGGGCCCAGGACAGTGTCGCAGCGCGGGGGTCAGCGATCGAGTGCCGGATCTATGCCGAGGATCCCGACCGGAACTTCCTGCCCTCCCCGGGAACCGTGACGGCGCTCGAGCTGCCGGAGGGGGCGGGGCTCCGCCACGAGTGCGGTGTGGAGCCGGGCAGCGAGGTCACCGTTCACTACGACCCGCTCCTGGCGAAGCTGATCGCCGCCGGCCGGGACCGCGACGAGGCCCTGGGGCGGCTGGCAGACGCGCTCGCGCGCTATCGGATCGAGGGGGTCAAGACCACCATCTCTCTCCACAGGCGGATCCTGGCGAGTCCGGCCTTCCGGGCTGGCGCGGTGCACACGCGATTTCTCGAGGGAGGGCTCTGACACGATGGCAGAGGACGTGCGCGCCCACATCACGGGCGTGGTGTTCCAGATCGTCGCCGGCATCGGCAGCAAGGTCGCCGCCGGCGACCCGATCCTGATCCTTGAGTCGATGAAGATGGAGATCCCCGTGGAGGCGCCGCGGGCGGGCGTGGTCCGGGAGCTGCGGGTGACCGAGGGCCAGACGGTCCAGGAGGGTGACGTCCTCGCAACGCTGGAATGACACCACGCCTTGCGGGTGAAGCGCGCGAGCCGGCAGTCCGGGGACTGGCCGGCTCGCGGCGTGCGGTCCGGGGGGACCTTCCGGCTAGTTCTCGACGAAGCTCCTGAGACCGCGGGCGCGGAGCGGCGAGCGCAGCTTGCGGAGCGCCTTCGCCTCGATCTGGCGAATACGCTCCCGGGTGACGTCGAAGCGCTGACCGACCTCCTCCAGCGTGTGCTCGCCCTCCTCCCCGATCCCGAAGCGGAGGCGGAGGATCTGCGCCTCCTTCTCAGAGAGGCCCGACAGCGCGCGCTCCACCTGGGCGGTGAGATCATCTGACAGGAGTGACTCCACCGGCGACGGCGTGCGCTTGTCCTCCAGGAAGTCCCCGAGGTCGGAGTCCTCCCCGATCGGCGTCTCGAGGGACAGCGGCTTCTTGCACGACTCCAGGATGAGCCGAACCTTTCGGAGCGGCAGCTCGCTCCGCCGGGCGAGCTCCTCCGGGGTCGGCTCCCGACCGAGCTCCTGGTACAGGCCGCGGTTCACCCGTGCGATACGGTTCAGCGTCTCGATCATGTGCACCGGGATCCGGATCGTTCGCGCGTGGTCCGCGATCGCCCGCGTGATCGCCTGACGGATCCACCAGGTCGCATACGTGGAGAACTTGAAGCCGCGGCGATACTTGAACCGGTCCACGGCCTTCATGAGGCCGATGTTGCCTTCCTGGATGAGGTCCAGCAGGGGCATGTCATGGTTCAAATACCGCTTGGCGATCGAGACGACGAGGCGCAGGTTCGCCTCCATCAGGGCCTTCTTCGCCTGGCGCACCTCGAACTCGCCCGCGTCGAGATCGCGCATGACCCCGATCGCACGCTTGGCAGGCAATCCCACCTCTGCCTCGATGGCCCGGGCGCGCTTCCGCAGCTCGCCCTTCAGCGCCTTGTCCGTCACGGATTCCATGCGCTTCTGGACCCCGACCAGCTCCTGCGCGAGCGCGCGCAGGCGCCCGACCCAGCGATCGACGACGATGGGCTTCAGGGGGAGATCGCCCAGAAGGCGCACCCGGTCCTGGTGATTCTGGGCGATCCACTCCTGGATCGCCTTGATCGTCGAGTCCTTCCGGGCTCGCTTTCGCGACGCTTCGAGCTCGCCGAGCTCCCGATCCAACCGGCGAATCTGCGAGAAGACGCTCTGCACTCGACGAAGCTCGCTCTCGGTGAGCTCGGTGCCGTCGGGCGCCTCGAGGTACTGATTCGAGTCCACCTCGTGCTTTCGCAGCCGCTCCGCCAGGTCCATCAGCTGGCCCCTCACCAGCGGGACGGCCATGATGGCCCGGCGGACTCGGCCCTGGCCCCGCTCGATCTGCTGGCCCAGCCGCACCTCGTGCTCGGAGTTCAACAGGGGGATCCGGCCGATCTCCCGCAGGTAGAGGCGGACGGGATCCTCCGGGCTGAGGCTCTCCTCGACCGGCTCCTCCTCCTCGTCGGACCCCCGGTCGTAGTCATCGGCATGAGCCGCCAGATTGTCCTCCGGCTCGACGGCCGGGGGCAGGTCGAGGCTGTGGAGCACCTCCTCCACCTTGTCCACGGGAACGAGTTCCCCCGGGGGCTGGCCGAGTCCATCCTCGGGCTTGATCTGTCGAATTCTGGACACGGCCACCGAGGAGTTGCGGTCGTGCACAGCACCATGCGTGAGCATTGTCACCTTCCTCCGGTCCCTGTAGGCAACCCTCGTGCCGTCGTACGCCCACTATGAGACGGCCGAGCGAGCCGGAAAGTTTCCACTGCGTCTCTTTTTCTAGTTCGCATCTTTCTTAATGTGATGACCTGCAACCTATCGTCGATTTTATGAAAGGCTCCTGTCAGGCGACAAAGTGACGTCCTCCTCGCGCCCGACGCAGCCCCTCTCATATCTTCTTGCAAACATCCCGCCCATGACCTCCCGGCCGACGCCCCGCGGCCGGTGTGCTACGATGCCGGCGCCACCATGCGCGCGGAGATTGTCAGCGTCGGCTCCGAGCTCCTCCTAGGTCAGATCGTCGATACGAACGCCGCATTCATCGCGAGGCAGCTGGCCGCTCTGGGCGTCGATCTCTTCCAGAAGACCACCGTTGGCGACAACCTCTCCCGGGTGGCCGCCGCCCTGGAGGCGGCTCTCGGACGAGCCGAGGTGGTCATCACGACCGGAGGCTTGGGACCCACCGAGGACGACGTGACCCGGGAGGCCGTGGCAAAGGCCACCGGCCGGGAGCTAGAATTCCACCCCGCGCTTCTGCACCAGATCGAGGCGTTCTTCCAGGCCCGTGGCCTCCCGTTGTCGCCCTCGAATCGGAAGCAGGCGTACATTCCACGCGGCGCGGTCCCGCTCCCGAACCCTGTCGGCACCGCGCCGTGCTTCATCGTGGAGGAGGGCGACCGCACGCTGGCGGTGCTTCCCGGAGTGCCGCGTGAAATGGAGTACCTGCTCCGCACCGGGGTTCTCCCGCACGTCCGGGCCCGCTACGGCCTTCAGGCGGCGATCGTGTCCCGGCTCGTACGCGTCGCCGGGCTCGGCGAGAGCCGCGTAGGAGAGCTCCTTGCGGACCTGATGGCCAAGGGAGCCAACCCCACCATCGGGACGATGGCACACCCGGGCCAAGTCGACGTCCGGATCGCGGCCAAAGCGGCGGACGAGGCGGCGGCACGCGCCCTGATCGCCCCCGTCGAGGCCGAGATCTGCGCGCGCCTCGGTGACACCGTTTTCGGGGTGGACGGCGAGAGCCTGGAGGGCGCTGTCGCCGGCCAGCTGGACGCGGTGGGCCGGACGCTTGGGCTCGTCGAGGTCGGGACCGGCGGGCTCGTGTCCGAGCGGCTCACGAGTGTGCCGGGGATGGCGCACCGGTTGGAGTCGGTCGTGGCCAGCCTGGAGGGCGCTCGGCGCCGGCTGGACGCGCCGTCGGGGTCCGCGGCCGACCTGGCCCGGGCGGTCCGGGCCTGGGCCGGAACAGACGTCGGCGCGGCGGTCGTCATGGAGGCTGCCGAGGGGGAGGGGCCGAATCCGGTCTATCCCACTCGCATCGGCGTTGCGACGGCGCACGAGGCCACCGAGGTCCAGCATCGCCCCGGCGGGGACCTGCGTCAGGTTCGCCTCCGCGCGGTCGTCCTGGCGCTCGACGGTCTGCGGCGCGCGCTCTCCAAGCACACCTGAGCCGATCCGCGCACCAGGTGGTCCGTCCCGTCAGCGTCGAGGAGGCCGTCGGGCGCCTGCAGCCGGGCATGCGGGTCCTGCTCCCGCCAGGCTGTGGCGAGCCGACGCTTCTGATTGACGAGGTCCTGCGCCAGGCGGAGCGCCTCCGGCCCCTCACGCTGATGGGCGGGCTCTCTCTGAGCGGCCACCCGTTCTGCGCGTCGCAGCACGAGGGCCGTCTCCGGTGGGTGACCTTTCACGCGATGCCCGGTCTCCGCGAGGCCCTGGCGCGGGGACAGGCCGAGTTCGTGCCGCTCCGCTACTTCGACGCGCCGTGGGCGTTCGGGCCAGGAGGTCCGTGGGCGGCCGACGCGGTCCTGGTGCAGACGGCTCCGCCCGACGCCGCCGGCCGGCTCTCCCTCGGCGTATCGACGAGCTATCCCTTGCCGGTAGCGCGCGCGGCATCCCTGGTGATCGCCGAGATCAACCATCAGATGCCGCGCACCCACGGGGACAGCACGCTCGCTTCCGACCGCATCGCCGCCTGGGTCGAGACCGACCGGCCGCTGGTTGCCTATCCCTCGCCCAAGGTTGGGGAGGTGGAGCGGCGGATTGCCCGGCACGTCGCCGAGCTCGTGCCGGACGGCGCGACGGTCCAGGTGGGCATCGGCGCGGTGCCCGAGGCGATCGTCTCAGGGCTCGCGGGGCACCGTGACCTCGGCATCCACTCCGCTCTGTTCGACGCCATGCTGCCGCTCCTCGATCAGGGCGTCATCACCGGCGCGCGGAATCGCCGTCACCCGGGGTGCCTCGACCTCGGGGAGGTCATGGGCACCGAGCCGCTGTTCCGCTGGGTTCACGAGAACCCGTGCGTGTACATGGAACCCTCGACGATGATCCACGATCCCCGGGTGGTGGCCGGACTCGAGCGATTCGTCTCGATCAACTCGGCGATCGAGATCGATCTGACGGGGCAGGTGAACGCCGAAGCGCTCGGCGAGCGTCAAGTGGCCGGGATCGGGGGTCAGTTCGACTTCGTGACCGGAGCGGCTCTCGGGAGGAGTCGGTCGGTCGTCGCGCTGCCTTCGACCGGGCGGGGCGGGGAAGCCTCTCGCATCGTCGCCCGGCTCGGAGCGGGAACCCCGGTGACGACGCCGCGCCACCTCGTCGACTGGGTCGTGACCGAGTTCGGGCGCGTCGAGCTGCGCGGGCTCAGCGACGAGCAGCGCGCCCACGAGCTGACGCGCATCGCCCACCCCCGCTTCCGCGAAGGGCTCGAGCGGGAGTGGCGGGCGCGCCGTCAGTCTTTCTGATGGGACTTGATCTGGGCGAAGACCTCCTCGTTGGTCGGGAAGCGGTACGTCTCATCCTTCGAGTAGATGCGCTTGCCGTCGAGCGTCACGTCGAACACTCCGCCGTGCCCGCCGTGGAGGCTAGCCGTGACGCCGAACTCCTTCTTGATGGCGGCCTGCAAACTGGAGGCCTGCGGGTAGTAGTCTCATTCGGTGCAATAGGTGATCTGGATGTTCACGCGTCCTCCTCCTCTCCGGCCCGTGTTCCTGCTGTCCGGGCCCCTCCGATGATAGCAGAATCGGCGAGACGCTCGCCCAACGACGATTGCGCGCCGCTCACGCACTACGCGGAGGTGCCGTGCCCACGGTCTGTGTGATCGGGAGCTCGAACCTCGACTTCACGGTAACGGTCCCGAAGCTCCCCGCCGTCGGGGAGACCGTGTCGGGTGGCACCCTCGCGACCTCTCCCGGCGGCAAGGGCGCGAATCAGGCCGTCGCGGCGCGCCGCTTCGGCGCCGACGTCGCATTCGTCACGCTGCTCGGCCTGGACCCAATGGGCGACCGCCTGACCGCGGCCATGGTCGACGCCGGGCTTCCCGCCGGGCCGATCGGCCGCACATGCGAGGTCCCGACCGGTGTCGCGCTGATCGCGGTCGATCCGGCGGGACGCAACCAGATAGCGGTCGCGCCGGGAGCGAACCATCAGCTGACGCCCGACCGCGCGCGGCGTCACGCGGACCTCCTCGCCGGCGCCGACGTGATCCTGCTCCAGCTCGAGACGCCGATCGAGACGGTACGCTGGGCGCTCGCGGAGGCCCGGCGCCTCGGCAAGCGCACGGTGCTCAATCCTGCGCCCGCCCGGGTCCTCCCGCTGCCCGCCGATCTCCTGCCGCTAGTGGACTACCTGACACCGAACGAGGTCGAGGCGGAGCTCCTGACCGATCGGGAAGTGCGGAGCCCCGACGACGCCGAGGCGGCGGGTCGAGCGCTCATCGCGCGGGGCGTGTCCACCGTGGTCGTCACGCTGGGTGCGGCGGGAGCGGTTGCCGTCGACGCAAGCGGGACCGTCCGGGTGCCCGGTTTCCCGGTCGCGGCGATCGACACGGTGGGAGCGGGCGACGCGTTCAGCGGGACCCTGGCGGCCTCGCTGGCCGCGGGAGCGTCGATCGCAGACGCCCTCCTCGTCGCGAACGCGGCGGGTGCCCTGACGTGCACGAGGCCGGGTGCAGTCGACGCGATGCCCACGCGAGAGGAGGTTCTCGCGCTGATGGAGCGACACGGGCGTCAGCCGGGGGCGGCCTGGCGGGCGGGACTGTCCCGGTGACGGCGCGTCCCGCCCGCGCCGCCATCTCGCCGAGGAAAGGAGCGCGCCGATGGGCCCTGAGACACTGACGATCCTGACCGCGTGCGCGGACGGCGTGGCAACGCTCACGCTGAATCGGCCGGAGGCCCGCAACGCGCTCAACATGACGATGCGCCGGGACCTCGAGGTCGCACTGGCTCAGCTCGACGAGGACCGCGATGTGCGGGTGGTCGTGGTCCGCGGCGCCGGCGAGCACTTCTGCGCCGGCGGCGACGTCAAGCTGATGCGGGACCACCCGATGACGGCGGCGGAAGGGCAGTCGCGCGTGGAGGCGATCAACCGCGCCATCCTGGCCCTGGCGCGGCTGCGGGTGCCCACGATCGCCATGGTCGACGGAGCCGCGGCGGGGGCCGGCTGCAACCTCGCGCTGGCGTGCGATCTCGTGGTGGCGTCCGACCGAGCACGCTTCGGGGAGTTGTTCGCCCGCATCGGCTTGATTCCCGACGCCGGAGGCACCTTCTTCCTCCCGCGCCGGGTCGGCCTCGCGCGGGCGAAGGAGCTGGTCTTCACCGCCGACATCATCGACGCGCGTGAGGCGGAGCGGATCGGACTGGTCAATCGCGTCGTGCCGGCGGTCGCGCTCGAGGCGGAGACCTACGCGCTCGCGCGGCGGATCGCCGACGGTCCGCCCCGGGTGCTGGCCGCGGCGAAGGCGCTCCTCGACCGCGCGTCTGGACTCGACCTTCAGTCGGCCCTCCACTGGGAGGCCCTCACGCAAGGGGAAATGATCGCGGCCGCCGACCACCGTGAGGGGCTCCGCGCGTTCTTCGAGAAGCGGCCACCCCGGTTCACCGGTGCGTAGACAGTTCTGACCGGAGGTTCTCGCCCGGGAGGGATTCCCACCGCAACAAAGGGATTCCCAATCCTTGACAGCTTTTGCGAGCGGGTAGTAGGCTGGCGGCGCCTGTAACACCCGACCGCGAAAGGTAGCCATGCGCAAGGCGAAGATCGTCGGGCACCGGGATGGCGGTGCCCGACTGCGTGGTGGACAACCACCTGCTCGCGCGCTGCTTCACCACCTCCGACGCGTGGATCACCCAGCGCACCGGGATCAAGGAGCGCCGGGTGTTGCCGAGCACGTACCGATTCCTGCAGAGGCTCGCGGAGGCGCCCGACAAGGCCGCGTATCTGCAGGAGGTCTACGATCGCGGTGTCGACGGGAAGATCGACGCGGACCTCACGCCCGCCGATCTTGGGCGCGAGGCGGTCGAGATGGCCCTCAAGAACGCGGGACTCCAGATCGACGACATCGACTTCATCATCGTCACCACGACCATCCCCGAGTACGCGTACCCTCACACCGGGGCCGTCATGTCCGCGAAGTTCGGCCTCACGTCCACGCCGGTCCTGAACCTCCAGCAGGGATGCTCCGGGTTCGTGTACGCGCTGGCGGTGGCCGACGCGTTCATCCGGATCGGCACCTACCGGAAGGTGCTCGTGGTCGGCGCCGAGGGGCTGTCGACGATGCTCGAGTACTCCGATCGGGGCCGGGACATGGCCGTGCTCTTCGCGGACGGCGCCGGGGCCGTCGTGCTCCAGTCCGTCGACGCCGAGCTCCCGGAGCGGCTTCATCTCCCACCACCTGCACCAGGACGGCACGCTCCTGGACAAGCTCTTCGGCGAGATCTACGGGTCCTCGACCTATCCGATCGTGTCGAAGAAGAAGATCGACGACGGGCGGGCCAGGCCCTCGATGAACGGCCGGGTCATCTTCACCCACGCCGTGCGGCGCTTCAAGGAGGTCATGCGGGAGGCGCTGGACGCCAACGGGCTGACGGCGCAGGACGTCGACTTCTTCCTGTTCCACCAGGCGAACCAGCGCATCCTCGACGCGATCGCCGAGTACGCCAAGATCCCGGAGCACAAGCTGTTCAACAACGTGCACAAGTACGGGAACACGTCGGCGGCCTCGGTGCCCATCTGCATCCACGAGGCCTTCACGGCGGGGCGGATCCGGGAGGGCGACCTGGTCCTCACGGCCGCTTTCGGCGCGGGCTTCGCCTGGGGCGCCTCGCTCCTCCGCTGGTAGTCGCGCGCTGCCCGCTGGCGGCGCCAGAGCGTGGTCCGTCGGCGACCGCTATGCTTCCGGTCGGGCTATGGCGTCGTCGGTGTGGTCGGCGTGCGTCGGTGTCGTGGTCGTGCCGCAGGTCGGCGTAGCTTCCGCGCTCCCCGACACGAAGACGACGGTGGCGGCGCCCTCGGTCTCGACCGGGTTCCCCCGGCCGTCGCGCCCCCGGAACGTGACCTCCGCCGTGGCCACGAGCGGGAGCCGGGTCGGCGGCCGCAGGCGGGGGTCGAGCTTCGCCCCCGCCGGGACCAGGACGACGGGGAAGGTGGCCGTGTTGCCGCCCAAGACGTTGTTCGCCACCAAGCCCGCCGGAACGAACGCCGAGGTGGAGAACGTGAATGGACCGGGTAGGCTCCCCCCGCCCGCGGCGGTGAGCGTCACCGTGTACGACTGGATGATCACGTTGTCGAGCGAGGTGGGCGTGGTGATCGTGGGGTTCTTGAGATTGTTCCGGAGCGTGGCGCAGGCGGTCGTCGCTGTCCCCGAGTCGACGGGCGAGTTGACCGTGGCGGAGCTCGCGTTTCCCTGAGAGAGATTGTCGACGGTCAGGAAGGTGAACGCGCTGCCGCGCTGACCGGAGCCGGAGCTTCCGTCGCAGCCCGTGAGGGCGGCCGCGACGACCAGCGCCATGACGGGCCGGCGGGCGCGGACCAGCCACTGGCGGGCGCAGGCAACCGCTATGACCAACGCGCGGATCATGGCTTTCGCTCCCCTTCGGGCCGACGCTCCCCTTCGAGCGGCGGGAACCCGCCCTCGGGCCGGAGAATGCTCGGGTGCCTGCGCAGGTCTCGCTCCAGGCCGGGACGCTGCCCGCGCACCTGCTGGTAGATGTCCATGACCCTCGCTGGGGTCCCCGATCACGCGGGGGGTGATCAGCAGCAGCAGCTCGGTCCGCTCGATCCGATCGACGGTGGCGCCGAACAGGAAGCCGATGACAGGGATGTTCGACAGCCACGGGATGCCCTGCTTCGTGGCGGTCCGCCGGGTCCGGATGAGCCCGCCGAGCACCAGCGTCTGGTTGTCGCGGAGGACGACTGACGTCTCCGCCTCCCGCTTGATGATGTCGGGGGAGCCGCTCGGCGGCCGCGGGTCCCCCACGTCGTTCACGGTCTGCTTGACGTCCAGGGCGACCACGCGCTTGTCGCTGATGCGCGGCGTGACGGTGAGGATGATGCCAGCGTCGCGGTACTCCACCGCCTGAGTGAGCACGTTGGTCGGGGCCTGCTGAGGCGTCGGGGACGTGGTGGCGATCCCGGTCTGTGAGACCACCTGCTGCGTGACGATGGGCACGGAGTTCGATACGTTGATGACGGCCTTCTTGTTCTCGGAGGTCATGATGGTCGGGCTCGAGAGGACGGTCAGCTGGCCGTAGTTGGCGTAGAGGTTGAGGAGCCCGAGGAAACGGTCGGTCTCGAAGAGGAGGAAGGTGAACCCGGCCAGGGGCGGCACGGCCACCGCGCCGGGAAGGGAAGCGTCGCCGTGGGCGTCTGGCCGGGGAGCGATGACGGCGGCCCGACGTCGACCCGTGACACGGAGCCGACGTTGTAGGGCGTACCGTTGACCGTGACGTCGTCGCTGGGTCCGGAGCGTCCACTCGATCCCGAGGCGATTCTCGTCGTTCAGCCCGACCTCGGCCACCAGGACCTCGATCAGGACCTGCTTCGGCGTCCGGTCAAGCTTGCGGATCGTGTCCTCGATCAGCGGCCAGTTGCGGGGGAACGTGGTGACGATCAGCGCGTTGTTGGGCTCGTCCGCCACCACCTTGACCTGACCCTCGACCACGCTGGGCTCGATGTCCGCCCCTGTCGCGACGACCGGCACCAAGGCGGAGGCGGGCGTGACCCCGGGGGGCGGGGCACGTCCCCGGTACGGTGGCCCCGGCGACGTCGCGGCGTTCGGTCCGGGCGGCGCCCTCGCCGGGCTTGCCGAAGATCTCGGCGAGCGTCGTCGCCAGCTCCTTGGCCTTGACGTTCTCCACGTAGTAGACGAACACCCGCTTGTTCGCCTGGGTGTCCACGTCGAGCTGGGCGGCCAGCTTGGACGCCAGCTCGACGTCGGCCCGGCGGCCGGAGACGACGAGGGCGTTCGTGCGCTTGTCGGCGAGCACGAGGGGGGGCCGATCCCCCCCGTCCCCGGTGGGGGTCGGTGCCCCGGGCGCCGCCGGCGGCGCGCCGGGGCGGGGGGGGGCGGGCGCCGGCGCGGCGGGGGTCACCGCGGTTCGGACCCGCCGCCCGGCGAAGAACTCGTTCAGGATCCGCGCCAGCTCGACCGCGTCTGCGAACCGGACGGGGATCAGCCGGAGATCGTCGAGTGCAACCTCCACGTCGAGCACCGCCACGATCTGGAGGAGGCGCGCCACGTTGGCGGCGGTGTCGGTGACGATCAGCAGGTTGCCCTGGACGACGAGGTTGCCGCCCTGGACGAACGGGCGGAGGGTCGCGGCGATCCGGTCGGCCGGCGCGTACTGGAGCGGGACGATCTGGGTGATCACCTCGTCGTCGCGCCGGGTGGGGTCCGACTGGGCGCCGATGACGGTGGGCAGCGGGCGCTCGCGGACGGCCGTCGTCGGCAGGATCTTGTAGAGATTGCCGGAGCGAACGGCGGTGACCCCATTCACCTCGAGCACGGCCAGAAGGACGTTGAAGACCTCGTCCTCGGGGATCCGGCCCGAGGTCTGGATGGTGACCTTCTTGCCGGCCACCCCGGGCCCGATCGTGTAGTTGAACCCGGCGATCTCACTGGCGGCCTGGATGACGGCCTCGATGTCGGCGTTGTCGAAGTTCAGGACGATCTGCCGACCCGGTCGGGCCGGCGGCGTGATAGGCCGCGCAGGCGGCGGCGCCTGGGCCGTCGTTCCCGGTCCCGGCGGGATCAGGGGCGTGCCGGCGAGGCGGGGTAGCGGGCGGCGCGCTCTCCGTCTCCGGACGAGCCGGCACAGTCGGGCAGGGCGACCGACCGCTCCGCTGCCGGCGGCGCTCGCCGGTGCCGGAGTCACGGTCACCACCGGGGGCTTGGGGCCGGGCAGGGTCTGGGGTCCGCGGGCTCCGGGTCCGGCACACCCGCCCAGCAGGGCGAGGCCGAGAGCCGCGATCCGGCGGCGCGCGATGCTTCTCGATCATTCCTCCTCGGTCGGCTCTTCCGGCGTCTCGGCGTTGGGTGGAGGCGCCGGAGGCGGCACCGCCACTCGAGGCCGCCCGGGGTGCACGAAGCCCCGGGGCTGGCGACGGCACCGGCACGGGCGGTGTCGGCGCCGGCACCGGCGCGGGCGGTCTGCCCGCGGCCGGTCGACCCGCTGCTCCAGCCTCTGGCGATTGTACGCCGGGGGGTGCGGCAGGCCGGCGAGGTTTCGCAGGGTCGTAGAGCAGGACCTCGAAGGTCTCGGCCCCTCGGCGCATCACCACCCGGTCCGCCTTGATCTGCTCGACCCGGGAGTCCCCCACGAGGTCCCCCACGGAGTACGCGGAGACGCGACGCCGCTGGACGTCTTCCAGGTAGGCCCGGCCCCGGCCCTCCGGCAGGAGCACGACGCCGTAGAGCCGCGGCTTGGGCGCCGGGCGGGGCCGGCGGGCCCGCCGCGGCGGGACGGGGCGGCTCCGGGGCGGTCTCCGTGCGCGTCGCGCTGAAGAGATTGCGCTCGGCGACGACGGCGTACGCGGTGAGCGGAGTGCGGGCCGGGGTGCGCCGCCGGAGGCGGGGGCGGCTCGACACGTGGCGGCCGGGGCGGACTCGGACGGGGCCGTGGCCGGGAGCGCGCTCCAGGCCTCGTAGAGACGTACCCCCAGGAAGAGCGGCGACCACGAGGAGGATACCGTCGACGACCAGGAGGAGGCGCCGAGGCACGGATCAGCCTCCGGACCGCGCCGGCGGCGCGGCGGCCGGCCGGGGCGGCGTACCGGACCCACCCGTCGCCGGGATGAACCCGCTGAGCGCGATCGTCGCCGACAGGTCGCGCGCCGCGCCGCTGGCGGGGGCTCGGACCTTGAGATCGGTCACCGCGAGCAGGATCGGCGCATCCTCGAGACGATGGAGGAACGCCGTCAGCCCACGGATCGGCCCCGAGAGCGTCACCTCGACGGGCACCTCGGCGTAGCCTCCCCGATCCACCGGCGCCAGGATTCGCTCGCTGCGCACATCGATGCCGGCCTCCTGCGCGGTGGTCTTGACCAGCTTCTGGAGCTCCGACGCCGCGACGGGCGCCTTGTCGCCGGCCAGCAACCGGGCTTGGTGGCGAGCGATCTCCGCGCGGAGCGCTTCGAGCTCCCGGCCATAGCCCTCCGATCGAGCGATGAGGCGTTCCTGGCGCGCGAGGAGGCCTCGCCGGGCGACCGTCAACTCGCGTGTAGCCGCGTGCCTCTCGATCAGCGGCTCGGCGACATACACGTACCCGGCGACTCCGATTCCAAGGAGCGCCGCGAGCAGCAGGAGGCGGCGCTCGCGCGGACGCAGAGCCGGCATCCTAGCGCCCTCCTCCCCGCCGCTCCCAGGTGGCGCGAAGCCGGAACTGCTCGCGATCCCGACCCTTCGTCACCGGCGACGTGAACTCGACCCGCTCGAGGGCGGGCGAGGCCTCGAGCAGCGGGATGAGCTGGGACGCGGCGTTGGCGAAGCCGCCCAGCTCGAGCCCCGTGCGGTCGACGGACAGGTTCGTCAGCCACGCGTCGGCGGGCAGCGTGTCAGTGAGCTCCCGGAGTACCGGCAGCGGATGGAGACCCTGCTCCTCGAAGCTGCAGCAGGGTCGTCAGTTCGCGTCGGGCACGCTCCACGTCAGCGGCAAGCCGCTCGGCCCGCTGGACCTCGGGAGCGAGGCGAGCAATGCTGGCCTCCAGGGCGCCAGCGCACGCCGCTCCTTCACGAAGGCCACCGTGGGGATCGCGGCGCCGATCCCGAGGGTGAGGAGCGCCAACGCGGCCGTGGCGGCCAGCGGCCATGGGAACGGCCGCGGGCGAAGCTCCTCGGGCAGGAGATTCGCCACCGGCAGCCTCCGGCCAGGCCTCTCGAGGGCGACGGCGAGAGCCGGCAGGCTCGCTTCCTCGGAGGTCGCGAAGTCGCCAAGGTCGGCGATGCCAGTGCGCACGGGCAGCGTCTCCACCTCGAAGGTCGGCGGGGCCACCCCTCCCACGACGACCTCTGTGAGCTCGGCCCGCTCGGATTCCGGCAGCGTTGCCAGCGTTCTGGTGATCTCAGCCTCCAGGGCTCGGCCTCGGGCATCGGGATCGGGCGGCACGGGGAAGGCGCGGCTCGCCACCACCCGCCCGCGGACAACCACTGCGAGCTCCGCGTCGGCGGCTTCCAGCCACATAACGATGCGCCCGCGCGTGGCACCGCCCGCCGCCAGCCGTGCGAGGCTGTGGATCGCGACGCCAACCAGCCGGGGAACGAGGCCGGCGTCGCGGAGGAGCTGGCGGACCCGCTCATGGCTTCGGCGCTCCACGGCCACGAGGAGGACGCGGACCGGCCGGCCGGCCCCGCTGTCGAGGACCTCGAAATCGAAGAGCGCGTCCGAAGGCGGGAAGGGGAGGTGACGCTCGAGCTCGAACCCGACCATGCGCCGGAGATCGGCGCCAGGAACGACCGGCAGCTCCACGGCCTTCGCGACCACGGCGCGCCGAGGGAGGCCGACCTGCACGCGTCGGGCGCGGACACCGTCCTCCAGGAGCTGGCGCCGAATGGTGGCGGCCGAATCCTCGTCGGCCGGCACGCTGAAGGCAGTGATCAGTCGCCGGGCCCGGAGGCCTGCCCGGAGGGCGACCACGTCGACCCGTCCGTCTCTGAGAGCCAGGCCCACGATGTCGCTCACGGTCGCTTGCTCCTTCCGCCCGTGCCCGGAACAGTGGCCGGTGTCGGCGCAGCGGGTCGGGAAGCCTCCGACCAGCGCCAGCCGAGCGGCACCGCCGGCGTCTGCCCGATTCCGCCCGGCGTCTGCCCGATTCCGGCCTGGCGTCTGCCCGGTTCCAGCCGGCGTCTGCCCGGTTCCGCCCGGCGTCTGCCCGGTTCCGGGCTGGCGTCTGCCCGATTCCAGCCTGGCGTCTGCCCGGTTCCAGCCGGCGTCTGCCCGGTTCGGGCTGGCGTCTGCCCGGTTCCGCCTGGCGTCTGCCCGATTCCGCCTGGCGTCTGCCCGGTTCCGCCCGGCGTCTGCCCGGTTCGGGCTGGCGTCTGCCCGATTCCGCCTGGCGTCTGCCCGATTCCGCCTGGCGTCTGCCCGATTCCGCCCTGCGTCTGCCCGGTTCCGGCCTGACGCTCGACGACTGCGGTGAGGACGCGGCCCGATGGCGTCGCGCCGCCCGCCCATGCCTCGATCCGGAAGATCTCGGTGCGCGTCTGCTGGTCTGCCGCGCCGGAACGGCCCAGGGATCTCCGTCGGACTGGCCCAGGGCCGGCGCGCGACGATGAAGTCCACCTCAGCCGGGGCGAAGCCCAGGGCCCGCAGGACGACGGGACTCGCGGTGTTCATGTTCGTCACCGCCGGTGCCGAAGACCGTGAGATGCTCGGCCAGGCCGGGGGCATCGGGACGTCCGTAGAGGAGCTCGCGGGTCATGCCCCGCACCTGGAGCAGCTCGTCCACGCTATTGAAGTCCCCATTCTTCGAGCGGTACGGCACGGGCAGCGCCAGGTAGTAGTCGCTCTCCGCGCCATTCAGGCGGTGCTCCTCGTTCGGGTCACGCCAGTCCTGGATGGAGTCGATGATCGTGTCGCGGTCGGTCTTCTCGGCGCCAAGATCCTGGAGGAGCCGGTCGAGGACGTCCCGGGTCGCGCGGTTCAGGTTGATCCGCGCGCTCTCGTCGGTGAGCCGGTACGACAGCCGTCCCGGCTCGACCCGGACGTCGAGGCGCTCGGGGACCGCCGGGGTGCCGAGGCGCGTCCGACGGAACACGAGGGTACCGTCGACGTCGAGCTCGTGCCCAAGGGCGTCGGGGAGGATCTCGGCGAGGGCCCGCTGGTACGCAGCCTCGGCGAGCCAGGTCTCGGTGATGCCGGAGCGGAAGTTCGCCGCGGTCACCGCCTCGATACGCATGGCCTGGGCTGAACTCTCCGACGATCGTGAGAAGCAGGGCGAGGAGCAGGAGCACCACGATCAGCGCGACGCCGCCCTCGCCTAGTCTCCGTCCGGGAAGGGCGCCTCCCGTCACTGGGCCCTGCCTTCCGAGCGGCAGCGCGACCACAAGCGGCGGCGTCGCGCGGCCGAGCCCGGCGATCGCGAGCTCGAGCCGCACGGCGGTCGGGAGCCCGCCAGCCTCGCGCGCGTTCCATCGCTCCTGCCACGCTCCGGACTCGTCCCGGTACGCGAGGGTGAAGCGAGTCACCGACCGGGACAGCACCCGCTCGGAGCCCGGCGCGAACGGTTCGTCCGAAGGCACCAGACGCTCGACCAAGCGCAGTGCGTCCTGTTCCTTGCGCCCGAGGACGACCGCGTGGAACGGGCACTGCCGGAGCGTCCAGCATGAGCGGCGGCGCGTTCGTCACGAAGCGCACCTCGTCGGGCTCCCCTTCGAACAGCACGACGCGTTCCGGGCTGATGCCCAGACGGCCCTGATAGGGGGAAGCGCCGGCGAGCGCATCGCTGATCAGTTCGACGAGCGCGCGGCCCTCTTGCTGGAGATCCACCCGCCGCTGGCCGCTCTCCCACGCTCGGAGCCCGACACGCAGCGCGCCGGTCGCCATGAGCACCACGACCGCCAGGGTGGACACGGCGAGCAGGATCTCGATGAGCGTGAACCCCCGGTCTGGGCCGAGTTTCACCCGGGACGTGCGCGGTCTCACGCGGCGATCCGCCAGGCGCGCAGGGTGACGAGCTCGAAGCGCCGGCCCTGCCCCCACCGGACCTCGACGCTCACCCGCGCGAGCCGGATACGCAGCGTCTCGGGGCTATCGGGCTCGACCGGCAGGAGTGCGGGGTCGAGCGTCACCCGCCGAGTCCAGCGGTACGGGCCGTCGGTGCCATCGGTCTCGCCCTCGGTCAGCGGGCCCGGCTCGAGATCGGCGAGCTTCGCGCTCGCGAGAAGGGCGGCCTCGGTGTGGTCGCCGGCGGTTCGAGCGAGGCGGAGGCCGCCGCCGAAGAGCTGGAGGGCCGCCACGACCGTCGTCGACAGGACGACGAGCGCCACGAGGACCTCGAGGAGCGTGAAGCCCCGCGTCCCGAGCGTGCGGGCCGGGCGGATGGTGGCATGCGCCGGCCTCAGGGGCGCGGCGCGGCGACGGCCACCCGGCCCGTCACGCCGTGGACCTCGACCACCAGGCGGCGGCCCCCGGGGCCTTCGATCACCCAGCGGGCGTCCCGGACCAGCCCGCGCGGCGAGAACGTGAGGGTCTCGCCGCCGGCAGGCGGCCTCCAGCCGGAACCGTTCGGGCAGCTCGACGCGGCGCAGGGGCTCATCAGCTCCCTCCCACGCGAGAGCAGCGCCGTGCCGGTTGGTGCTCGAGGGCGACCCGGGCGGGCCGCCGGTGCGTGACGGCCTGCTGGCGGGCCTCGCGGAGGAGCGACGCCACGCGTCCGGCCCCCGCGCGGAGCTGAAGACCCTCGCTGCCGCGGCGGATCGTCGGCAGCGGCGAAGGCCGTCACCACGGCCAGCACGGCGAGGACCACGACGAGCTCTATGAGAGTGAAGCCGTTCGCATCACGCGCCGGCCGGGATCGCGTTCGACGGCGGGCTCACCGGGTCTTGCCCTCTGCGCCCCAGCTCGTGACGTCCGACGCTTCGCCTTCGCCTCCCGCTGCGCCATCGGAGCCCAGTGAGGCGAGGTCGTACTCCCCGTGCTCGCCGGGGCTCCGGTACTGATACGGGCTGCCCCACGGGTCGCGGGGCACGTCCTTCTTGAGGTACGGACCCTCCCAGCCGGGTGCGTTGCCGGGACTCTGCTGGAGAGCCTGGAGCCCTTCCTGGCTGTTCGGGTAGCGTCCCACGTCCAGCTTGAACTGGTCGAGGGCCGCTCCCAGCAGCTCGATCTGAACCCGGGCCGCCGCCTGGCGGGACTGGCCGACCCGTCCGAACAGCCGCGGGCCGACGAGACCGGCCAGGACGCCCAGGATGATGACGACGATCAGGAGCTCGATGAGCGTGAAGCCCGCTTGATCGAGCGGGCTCGCTCGCCGATCGCCGTGCGGGACGACGCGAACGGGACGACGCGAACGAATGGCGGTGGCGACCTTGAGTCGGCATCGGGACCCTCACAGAGGTAGCTCGTTCACGCTGAGGATGGCCAGGAGGATCGCGAGGACGATCGTGAGCACCAAGGCGCCCAGCACGACGATGATGGCGGGCTCGAGGGTTGCCACCAGGCGGCGGACCGCGACGCGAACCTCGCGCTCGTAGGTGCCGGCGATCCGCCCGAGCATGTCGTCGAGCCGGCCGGTCTCCTCGCCCACCCGGACCATGTGGATGACCAGCGAGGGGAAGACGCCCGTCTCGGCCATGGGCCGCGCGAGCCCTTCCCCGCGCTTGACGCCAGCTGTGGACCGTGGCGAGGGCGCCCGAGACCACGCGGTTTCCGGCCCCTTCCCGGGCCACGTCGAGCGCGCCGAGCAAGGGCACTCCGGACGAGAGCAGGGTGCCGAGCGTCCGGATGGCGCGCCCGACCTCGACCTTGCGCAGGACGTCCCCCGCGATCGGAAGCCCGAGAAGCCCCGTATCCAGCTGGAGCCGGCCGGCCTCGGAGCGGGCCACGGCCTGCCAGAGGACGGCGACGACGCAGCGCGGCGGCCGCGATCGCCCACCAGTACGTGATGACCACGTCGCTCGCCCCCAGCACGAGCCGCGTGGGCAGGGGGAGCGTCTGGCCGAGGTCCGCGAGGATGACCGCGAACCGCGGCAGGACGAATGTCAGCAGGAAGATCACGGCGCCCGTGCCTACCACGAGGAGAAGGGCCGGGTAGATCAGAGCCGAGACGATCGCCTCGCGAAGCTCCCGCGCCGCGTCCAGGTGCTCCGCCAGCCGGCGAAGTGCGATCTCGAGAACGCCGCCGCGCTCGCCGGCACGCACCGTGTTCACGTAGAGACGCGAGAACGGGCGGGGCTGGTGCCGGGCCAGCGCGTCGGCGAGCGTCGATCCCGAACGGACGCTCTGCGTCACGTCCTGCACGATCTGCCGGAGCCGCCGACTGTCGGCCACATCGCCGAGGACGACCAGGGCCCGCTCGAGCGGCAGACCCGCCTCCACCAGGGTCGCGAGCTGCTGCGTGAAGGCCAGGACGTCGCGCGCCGGGATGCGCGGCGCGCCGAGGAAGCCGCCGGCCGGCCCGCCCGCGCTCGTCCGTCGCCTCGACCCGGACCGGGTAGTAGTCCTCGCGGTGGAGGCGCTCGACTACCGCGTTGGCGTCGTACGCCTCCATCACGCCGTCGACCGTCCGACCGGCGCGGTCGGCCGCGCGGTAGGCGAAGACGGGCACTACGCCTCCATGTCCTCGTGGGTCACGCGGAGGACCTCCTCCACCGTCGTGACGCCGAGACAGCACTTGTTCCAGCCGTCCTGGCGGAGCGTCGTCATGCCCGCCGCCACCGCCCGCTGGCGGATCTCGTGCCCGGGGGTCTTGCGAAGCGCGAGGCTGCGGAGATCCTCGGACATCCCCATGAACTCGTAGATCCCGCGTGCGGCCCCGGTATCCGGTGCCCCGACACTCGTCGCACCCGGCCCCGCGCGACAGCCGCGCGGTCGCGGGGACACGGTCGATGCCCAGCGCCCGGAGCTCGCTCACGTCCGGGCTCGTAGGGCTTGCGGCAGCTCGCGCAGATCAGCCGGACGAGGCGCTGGGCCAGGACCCCTTCCAGCACCGACGCGACCAGGTACGGCTCCACGCCCATGTCGAGGAGGCGCGTGACCGCGCCCGGGGCATCGTTCGTGTGGAGGGTCGAGAACACCAGGTGGCCGGTCAGCGCGGCGTGAATGGCGATGTCGGCTGTCTCGAGCGTCGCGGATCTCGCCGACCATGATCACGTCCGGGTCCTGGCGCACGATGTGCCGGAGGCCTGCCGCGAACGTGAGCCCGATCTTCGGCTTGACGTGGATCTGGTTCACGCCGCGGAGCTGGTACTCGACCGGATCCTCGATCGTGATGATCTTCTTGCCAGGCGAGTTGATCTTGTCGAGGGCGGCGTAGAGCGTCGTGGTCTTTCCGGAGCCGGTCGGCCCCGTGACCAGCAGCATGCCGTGGGGCAGGCTGATGATGCGCTCGATCGCCCGCCGGTTCCGCTCCTCGAAGCCGAGGTGGTCGAGCGGCAGCAGGATCGCCGCCCGGTCCAGGATCCGCATGACGACGCTCTCGCCGTGGAGGGTGGGAATCGTCGACACGCGGAGGTCGAGCCGCCGTCCCTCCAGGCCCATGCGAATCCGCCCGTCCTGGGGCAGGCGGCGCTCGGCGATGTTCAGCTCCGCCATGATCTTGATCCGCGAGGTGATCGCCGCCCGGAGGCGCTTGGGCGGGGTCTCGGCGTCGAAGAGCACGCCGTCGATCCGGTACCGGATCCGCAGGGTGTCCTCGAACGGCTCGATGTGGACGTCGGAGGCGTTCGCCTTGATCGCGTTCTCGATCAGGAGGTTGACGAGACGGACCACCGGGGCGTCGAACGCCATGTCCCGGAGCGAGGTCAGATCCTCGCCGCCCGCCGTCGTCTCCGCGATCGTCTTCCCCCATGGTCTCGATGACCTTCTGGACCGCGGTGGACCCAGCCCCGAAGTACCGCTCGATCGCCTCGAGGATCGAGCTCTCCATGGCGACCGCAAGGCGGACGTCGAGACCCAGCGCTCCGCGCAGTTCGTCGACGACGGTCGGATCGGTCGGGTCGGCGCAGGCGACCACGAGCGCACCATCCTCGACCGCCAGAGGGCAGAAGCGGTACTGGCGCATGTACTGGGGAGACAGCCGCTGGAGGAAGGGCGGGCTCGACGGGAACTCCTCCCGGCCGATGTAGGCGATCTCGAGGTGGCGGGCGAGCGCCTGCGCGACCTCCTCGGCGCTCGACAGCCCGAGGCGCACCAGCGTGTCGGGCAGGCGCTCGCCCGGAAGACTGACGGTGCGCCTCGGCCCTCGCCAGCTCCGCCTCCGAGAGGAGGCCCGTCCCGGTCAGCCAGCGTCCAAAGGAGCTTGAGTGCGGGGAATCCATTGGGGTGAAGCCGCGTTCGCGTCGGCAACTCGGTAGGTTACCGGAGAGGGCAGGGGGCGGCAAGGAATGTTTCCCTTGACAGCTCGTCCGGCTGTATTGCAACGTATTTGCAAGATGGCGCTGGGGGGTCGACCGCGTGTCCGCGCGTGAGCTGTCGCTCGCCCTGGGCGTGGTCGCCGGGCTGGCCGACGTCGTGGGCGGCCTCCTGGTGGCCGGGCGCCGACACTGGGATCGGACGTTCCTCCAGTACTTCCTCGCCCTGGGCGCCGGCTTCATGCTGGCCGTGGCGTTCCTCCGGATGGTGCCCGAGAGCCTCGAGAAGGGCTCCCACGTCTACCTCTACGTACTGATCGGCTACTTCGTCGTACACCTCACCGAGCACACGCTGACCCCCCATTTCCACTTCGGGGAGGAGGTTCACCACGACGCGCTGGTCCACCCGGCCGTCGGGTACATGGGTCTGGCGGGTCTCTGCATCCACACGTTCTTCGACGGGGTCGCGATCGCGTCGGGCTTCCTCGTGAGCCGGCCGCTCGGATTCATCCTGTTCGGGGCGGTGCTGCTCCACAAGCTCCCCGAGGGGTTTGCCGTCGGGTCGCTCATGCTGGCAGCCGGCGGATCACGCCGGAGCGCCATCCTGGCCTCGGGTGTGCTCGGCCTGGCCACGGTCGCCGGCGTCGTGTTCCTGAACGCGTTCACCGGGATCGTGGGGCAGGCGCTGGCGCTCTCGGCGGGCGTGACGATCTACGTTGCGGCGTCGGACCTCATCCCCGAGGTCAACAAGGAACGCAGCTGGGGAGTCGCCCTGGCCGTCTTTGGCGGCGTGCTCCTCTACTACGTCGCCGAGTCGGCTCTCGAGGCCGCGGGCCTCCACGGCCACTGACGGCGCGGCGCGCAACAGAGCCGCGCCGCTCGGGTCCGGTCGTCCCCCCTGTGCTAGTCTCCGGAGGGTGACCCGACCCTCGTGGAGGAAGGCGACATGACGGCGATCCTGGTGCTCCACGGGCCCAACCTGAACCTGCTCGGCCAGCGCGAGCCGGGCGTGTACGGGACGACGACACTGGCCGAGGTCGATGGGGCGATCGCGGCGCACGCGGCGCTACGCGGAGTCCGTGTCGAGTGCCGGCAATCGAATCACGAGGGAGTGCTGGTCGACGCGATTCAGGGCGCGGCTGGCCAGGGCTTCGCGGCGATCGTGATCAACCCGGGGGCGCTCACCCACTACTCCTACGCCCTCCGGGACGCCATCGCGGGGGGCCGGGTGCCCGCGGTCGAGGTCCATCTCTCAAACGTCCACGGTCGAGAGCCGTTCCGTCACCGCTCGGTCACCGCCGGGGCCTGCCGCGGTCAGATCGCGGGCTTCGGGGTTCACAGCTACACCCTGGGGCTGGACGCGGCGCTCGCCTGCCTCGCCCCGCGCTGAATGCGCGACCGGCCCGAGGAGTCTGAAAGAGTGCCGGGTGTGCGGCCTCTCCGGCGATGGGCGGCGGACTGCCCGCCGGCCCGGCACCCCGCCGGGTCGGGCTCGTGAGCGAAGACGACCGCGACGCGGTCCGGCGGGTGCAGGCTGGCGACACGGAGGCCTTCGAGCCCCTGGTCGAGAAGTACAAGCGAAAGGTGTTCCGGCTGGCATACCAGGTGCTCCGGGACCAGGAGGAGGCGCTCGACGTCGCACAGGAGGCCTTCGTGAAGGCGTTCCGCGCCCTGCCGGCCTTCAAGGGCGATTCGGCGTTCTACACGTGGCTCTTCCGCATCACAATGAACGTCGCCCTGGACCGGAAGCGGCAGCGCGCGACCCGGGTGAAGTCCCTGGGCACCGACGACGTCACGCCCGAGGAGTGGGAGCGCACCGCGACCTCGACCGACCCGGATCCCGAGGACGTGGCGTCTGGCGCCGAGCGGCGTGAGCGCATCCGGAAAGGTCTCGATTCCTTGTCAGAGCATCACCGAACCATTATCATCCTCAGCGACATCGAAGGGCTCCAGTACCGAGAGATCGCGGAGGTACTCGGCATTCCCATGGGGACCGTGATGTCCCGCCTGCACCACGCGCGGAAACGTCTCCGTGAAGTCCTGGGGTCCGGGTTCGCACTCGTCCTCGCCACCCTCGCGTGGCTTCTCGTCGCGGCCGGACCCGTGCGAGCCCAGCTTCCGCCCCTGCCGCCGCCCGGGGTCCTGCCGCCACCCACCGCTGCCCCCGGCGGAGCTCCGAACCAGGTCTGCGTCTACGCGCTGGTGGTGTATGCGTCGAACCCCACGGCCGGAGTCGCGCGGCCCGGTGCCCCGCCCGGGCCTCCGGGCAGCCCGCCGTCTGCGGGATTGACGCCGACGCCAGACCTCGCGAACCCCGCCGCGCCGCCCGCGACGGGGGCGCCCGCCCCGGATCTCCAGACCGGCTGCGGTCAGCCGGTCCGCCTCCGACTCTGGGTGCCGCGGCTCCAAGAGGTGTTCCAGTACTCGCACTACGAGCCCGTGAGCGCCTTCGAGACGCGGATGCCCGTTGGCATGGTGCAGCGCTTTGCGCTTCCCGGAGGACGCGAGCTGGAGATCCAGCCGCTCGGCATCCGGCGGCCCATCGTCCGCGTCCTGGTGCGCATCAAGCGCGGACCCGTCGGCGAGCTGACGACCGTCATGGACGTGCCGCCGCGGCGGCCGGCGCTGATCGGCGGGCTGGCGCATCAGAACGGCGTCCTGATCATCGCGATCCGCTCCCGCGAAGAATAGCCGCGGCTGTCGGCGCGGGTTCGCGTCCGACCGCCGTGCTACCATGCCGGGCGTGAGCGAGCGGCGCCTCCGCGACGAGATCGCGCGCGTCCAGCAGGGGCACGCCAAGTACCGCGACAAGCTTCGGGCGGAGGGCAAGCTCTTCGTTCGCGACCGGCTCAAGCTCCTCCTCGACCCGGGCACGGAGTTCCAGGAGGACTGGCTTCTCGCGCGCTCCCTGGAGCCGGAGACGCCGGCCGACGGCGTGGTCACCGGCGTGGGGACGCTTCTGGGCAGGCCGGTCTGCGTCATGGCCAACGACTACACCGTGAAGGCGGGCTCCTGGGGCGAGAAGACGGTCCAGAAGATCGTCCGCATCCAGGAGAAGGCGGCGCGTCTCCGGATCCCGCTCATGTACCTCGTGGACGCGGCGGGGGCTCGCATCTCGGAGCAGATCCGCATCTTCCCGGGCCGCTTCCACGCCGGCCGCATCTTCCACAACGAGGTGCAGCTCTCGGGCGTCGTCCCGCAGGTCTGCATCCTCTTCGGGCCGTCACCGGCCGGCTCGGCGTACCTGCCCGCGCTCACCGACGTGGTCATCATGGTCGAGGGGAAGGCGTCGATGTACGTGGGCTCGCCCCGGATGGTCGAGATGGCGATAGGCGAGAAGATCGACCACGAGGCGCTCGGGGGCGCTCGGATGCACTGCGTGGAGTCGGGCTGCGGCGACCTCCTGGTGAGCTCGGACGAAGAGGCCGTCACCGCCGCGCGGCGATACCTGAGCTACATGCCCCAGAGCTACCGGGACCGGGTTCCGGACGTGGCCCCTGTCGATCCGGAGCCTGGCCGGCCGATCGACGAGGTCGTGCCCTACGATCAGCGGAAGTACTTCGACATGTACGAGGTCATCCGAGGGCTCGTGGACGCCGGCTCGTGGCTCGAGATCAAGGCGCTCTTCGCGCGGGAGATCATCACGGGCTTCGCCCGCCTCGGAGGCGGAGCGGTCGGGATCGTCGCGAACCAGCCCAAGGTCAAGGGCGGCGTGCTCTTCGTCGACTCCTCCGACAAGGCGGCCCGGTTCATCTGGCTCTGCAATGCGTACAACGTCCCCCTCGTCTACCTCGCCGACATCTCGGGGTTCATGGTCGGCTCGAAGGTCGAGCGGGCGGGAATCATTCGCCACGGGGCGAAGATGATCTTCGCCACCTCGCAGGCGACCGTCCCCAAGATCTGCGTCGTCGTGCGCAAGTGCTATGGGGCGGGACTCTACGCCATGTGCGGCCAGGCGTTCGAGCCCGACGCCGTGCTGGCGCTGCCCCAGGCCCAGATCGCGATCATGGGGCCCGAGCCCGCCGTCAACGCGGTCCACTACAATCGGATCATGGAGCTCGAGGGAGAGGCGCGGGCCGCCTTCGTGCGCGAGCAGCGGGAGGAGTTCCAGAAGGACATCGACGTGTTCCGGCTCGCCTCGGACATGCTCGTGGACGCGGTGGTTCCGCCCTCGGAGCTTCGCAGCGAGCTGATCAAGCGACTCGGCTACGCGGCCACCAAGCAGCAGCGCTTCCCGCCCCGGCGGAACGGCGTCTATCCCGTCTGAGATCCCGGGCGGTGCTCGCGACCACCCGGCCGTCGGACCCCGTCGTGGGCTGGGCGTGAGCGTCCTCCGCGGTGCCCTCGTCGCCCTCCGCTACCTCACGGTCCTGCCGCTCCCGCGGAGCCGGGATGCCGGCGATCTCGGACGCGCGGCCGGCTGGTTCCCGGTGGTCGGGCTCGCGGTCGGTGCATGCCTCGCCCTCGCGTCGCTCGCGGCGGACAGGGTCGTGCCGCCCGAGGTCGGGGCCATGCTCCTGGTCGCGCTCTGGGCCGCGCTCACCGGAGGCCTTCACCTCGACGGGCTCGCCGACACGTGCGACGGCCTCGGCGGCGGCTGGTCCCGTGAGCGCGCGCTCTCGATCATGCGGGATGTCCGAAGCGGCCCGTACGGTGTGACGGCGATCGTGCTGCTGCTCGGGCTCAAGGCGGCGACACTGGCGAGCCTGCCGGAGGGGCTTGCCTGGCGGGCGCTCCTGCTCGCCCCGGTGGTCGGGCGAGCTGGCCCGCTCCTGCTCGTGTGGCTGTGCCCACCAGCCCGTTCGGAGGGGGCCGGCCACGCGCTCGCGAGCGGGGCTCGCTGGCCGGCCCTCGCGGCCGGCGGCCTCGTCGCGATCCTGGTGTCCGCTGCGACGCTCGGCCCATGGGGCGGGCTGGCCATCGGCGGAGCCAGCGCCCTTGCCTGGGGCTGGGGCGCATATCTCCGTCGCCGGATCGGGGGGTTCACCGGTGACACGCTGGGGGCGCTCGTGGAGACGACCGAGGCCAGCGTCCTCACGCTGGCCGTCAGCCTCGACTTCCTGGAGCTCACCTGATGGCGTCGACCTGGGTGTACCTCGCCCGCCACGGTGAGGTCCTCCATGCCGCGGAAGGCCGCTTCTTCGGGCACATGGACATCGCGCTCTCGCCTGCGGGCTTGGCTCAGGCGGCGGCCCTCGGGGAGCGCCTCGGCGCGGAGCCGATCGAGGCCGTCTACGCGAGCGACCTCCTTCGCGCCCAGCAGTCGGCGGCGCCGCTTGCCGCCGCCCGGAGGACCGGCGTGGTTGCGGTGCCGCCGCTTCGCGAGATGGCCATGGGGCGCTGGGAGGGTCTGACGTTCGCGGAGATCCGGACGCGGGAGCCGGAGCTTTGCGACCGCTGGCTCGCCGATCCATTCGCGATGCCGTTCCCGGACGGCGAGAGCCTAGACGATCTCCGGGCGCGCGCCGTGCCAGCTTTCCGGAGGGTCGTCGAGCGCCACGCGGGCCGGCGGATTGCCGTCATCGCCCACGGAGGCACCAACCGGGTGCTACTGGCGGAGGCCCTCGGGTTGCCGCTCGGCAACATCTTTCGCCTCGCCCAGGACTACGCGGCGTGGAGCCTGATCGAGTACCGTAGCGCCGGTGCCATCGTCCACGCGGTGAACCAGCGCCCCAGCTGCGCACCGGGGGCGCCGCCGGTCGAGTCGACGCTGTCCCCACGACAAGAGGCGTGACCGGGGCGATGCGCCTGGACAAGTGGCTGTGGGCCGCGCGGTTCTACAAGAGCCGAAGCCTCGCGCATGCCGCATGCGAGGGCGGGAAGGTCGATGTCAACGCCCAGGCGTCCAAACCGTCACGGACGATTCGGCCGGGCGACCGCGTCGAGCTGACGCTCGGGGAGTGGCGGCGCGAGGTCGTGATCAAGGCGCTGGCCGACCGGCGCGGACCGGCGGCCGAGGCCCGCGCCCTCTACGAAGACCTCTCGCCGCCGCCGCCTCGGGCGCTGCGCCCGCTCAGGGCTGTCGCCCGTGCCCCCGGGCTCGGGCGGCCGACCAAGCGCGAGCGCCGGCTCCACGACCGGCTTCGCGGCCCCTGATTGGTATCGCCGGGGCGGTCCGGGCCGGTGGTGCGGGCCAACCCGCGCTCTGGTACCGTGAGACACCGGTGATGGACGCCCACGACCGCCGGGAGAGGAGCCTCTGATGGCCCGCGACATGCGACAGGACGCCACGACTGCGGAGCTCGGCGGGTTTGCCTGGACCCCCGACCGTTTCAACGCGCGCGTGCGCGCGCCCTCTCCCATGCCGCGGGCGGGCGCGGTCCCGTCCGAGTTGATCTCGCTCGCCTACGGCATGCCGGATCCGGCGCTCTTCCCGGCGGCGGGGCTGGCCGCAGCCGCCGAGGAAGCGCTGCGCGACGGGGGGCGCTACGCCGTGGCGCTCCAGTACGGGAACGTCGGCGGCAACCCGCTCCTGCTGGCCGAGCTCGGGCGGAAGCTCGAGGCCGAAGAGGGGCGCGCGGTGGAGCCGGGGAGCCTCGTGATGACGAACGGATCCTCCCAGGCGATCTCGCTCGTGGTCCAGGCGCTCGCGAACCCGGGCGACGTCTGCCTCTGCGAGGCCCCGACGTTCCTCGGGACCATTCACCACATCCGGTTCCAGGGGGTGCGGACAGTGCCCGTGTCGCTCGACGACGACGGGCTCGACGTGGAGGCGCTGGAGCGCGAAGTCCAACGCCTGGAGGCCGCCGGGACTCCGCCGCGGTTCCTCTACACGATTCCGACGTTCAACAACCCGGCCGGGGTCACGATGTCGATCGGCCGCCGCCGGGCCCTGCTCGACATCGCGGCGCGCCACGGCGTGCCCGTCATCGAGGACGACGCCTACCGGGACCTCCGCTTCGAGGGAGAGCCGGTCCCGACGCTCCACGCGCTCGACCGCGAGGGCCTCGTCATACGGCTCGGCACCTTCTCGAAGATCGTGGCGCCCGGGGTGCGCCTCGGCTTTGTCCTCGCTGATCCGGCCGTGATCGAGCGCGTCCTCGCGTTCAAGGCGGAGGGGAGCACGAACGGCTTCGCGTCGATGGTCGTCGGGACCTTCATGAAGGGTGGCGGGCTCGCCACCCACATCGAGACGCTCCGCGCCGCGTACCGCGGGCGCCGCGACGCGATGTACGAGGCGCTGGCGGGCGAGATGCCGGCGGGCGTGACGTGGACGCGCACCGAGGGCGGATTCTTTCTCTGGCTGACGGTCCCGTCGAAGGCGGACATGGCAAAAGTGACGGCGCGCGCCGCCGAGGAGCGAGTGATCGCGCTCCCGGGAACCGAGTGCTTTCCCGACGGCCGAGGGACGCACAACCTGCGCCTGGCCTTCAGTCTGCAGCCGCCGGATCGCATCGCCGAGGGAGTCCGTCGGCTGGCCCGGGCCATCCGCGCAGGGCTCTGAGGCGCCCGCCGGCCTCTTCCAGTCCAGCGCGCGCCTGCGCGTGCCGAGCGTGGATCTTCGGCGCGCGGGGCGGTGCCCGCGCCCTCAGCGCGTGGCCGAGCTGGATCCTCGGCGCGCGGGCCGCGCTTCAGCGGGCGGCCTGCCCCTGTTTCTCGTGCCAGCGCGCGACACCCTCGTCCCGTGGTGAACCAGACGCCGGGGAAGCGGCGGATGTACCCGACCAGCTCCTCGAGGAGCATGATCCGCGAGGCGCGCCCGATGACGAACGGGTGGCAGGTCAGGACGAAGCACCCGTGCTCGCGGTAGATTCCCGCGAACTCCCGGCTCCACAGGTCGAACACGCGCGCCGGGTCCGCGATGGCGTTCGTGGCGCCGTACACGTGGCGGAAGAGCGGCGCGTCGTCGAGGATCCACTGGACGGGCACCTCGATCAACGGACCGCCGCTCGTCTCGATCTCGTACGGCACGTCGTCGCCCATCAGCGAGCTGTCGTAGAGAAAGCCGTGAGCCTTCAGGATCTCCGGGGTCCTGACGTTGACGTCCCATGAGGGTGACCGGTAGCCGGCGGGCCGCACGCCGAGCTGGTCCTGGAGGATCCGGAGCTGCGCCCGCATAACGGCTTCCTCCTGCGCCGCATCGAGGCCGTCCACCGCCTCGTGGACGTTGCCGTGGGCGCCGACCTCGTGGCCGGCGTCGCGGATCCGCAGCGACTGCGGACGGTGGTTCTCCACGGTCCAGCCGGGGATGAAGAACGTCGCCGGGAGCCGAAGCTGGTCAAGCATCCGGAGGATCCGGTCGACGCCGACGCGGGGCCCGAAGCGCCGCTCCTCGAGGCCAGCCAGGCTACGCTTGGCCTTGTCCGGCTCGCGGAAGAGAAACCCTGACTCGGCGTCGAAGTCGAACGACAGGACCACGGCGCACTGCTGGCCGTCGGGCCACCGATACCGCATCGCTGCCTCCTATCCCCCCATGAACGCGCCGCCGTTGACGTGGATGGTCTGGCCTGTGATCCAGCCGGACTCCCCGGCGGCCAGGAACACGGCCACGCGCGCGATCTCCTCCGGCCGGGCCATCCGGCCCTCCAGCGGGATCTGCCGGCCCAGCTCGGCGAGCTCGGCCTCCGAGTTGCCTTGGCGTGGCTGCGCCGTGTCGGTCAACCCGGGCGCGATCGCGTTGACGCGGATCCGGTAGGGCGCCAGCGCCAGCGCCATGGCGCGCGTGAGCCCCATGACCCCGGCCTTCGACGCCGCGTAGTGCACTCCGAGGGGCGTCCCGCGCATGGCCACCGACGAGAGGTTCACGATGGCCCCGCCGCTTCCCGCGGCAACCATCCGCCGTGCCGCCGCCTGCGCGCAGAGAAAGCTGCCCTTTAGGTTCACGTCGAGAACCCGGTCCCACTCCGCCTCGGTCATGGCCAGGAAGTCGACGCGCGGGAAGACCCCCGCGTTGTTGACGAGGATCCTGGGCGTGCCGAGCTCCTTTGCCACGGCGTCGAGCATCGCCTCGGCGTGGTCTTTCCGGGAGACGTCTCCCTGGACGAGGCACGGGCGACGCCCGGTTCCCTGCACCTCCGCGGCGACCCGCTCGGCGGCCTCCCGGTCGTCCAGGTAGTTGATGCCGACGTCGGCGCCATCCTGCGCCAGCGCGACCGCGAGTGCGCGCCCGATGCCCTGCTGCGCGCCCGTAACGAGCGCCACCTGGCCGGTGAGACGCATGCGATCCTCCGTGCCGCGGGCTGGTCCGTCCGCGGGTCCGACGCGTACAGTACCGCAACGCCCTCCGGCGGAGAAGCCACGCGGTGCCCGGGGCCGCTCCCCCTGACTGCGATCGATTCCTGGGGTGGCCCATTGCGTGATATCGTCGGCGCCTGGGGAGGATGCCGTGGCCGACTCGATCTGGTCCAAGCACGTGGCGGACGTGCTGCGGCGGAATGACATCCGCCTGTTCGCGACGGTGCCGGACTACATCGTGGGGCAGGTGCTGGAACACCTCTGGGCCGACTCCGGGTGCACGGTCGTCACCGCCACGCGCGAGGAGGAGGCTCTCGGGATCCTGTCCGGGGCCTGGCTCGGGGGCCGGCGGGGTGCGCTCCTCATGCAGAACAGCGGGCTCGGCAACTGCGTCAACACGCTGGGCTCCCTGAACGTCGCCGCCCAGATTCCCGTGGTGCTCGTGATCAGCCACCGGGGGGACCTCGGCGAGTTCAATCCCGCGCAGGTGCCCGTCGGTCAGGCCACGGAGCGGATCCTGGACTCCCTCGGGATCCGGCACGTCATGCCTCGGTCCGTGGCGGACCTCGGAGCCCAGGCCGACGGGCTCATCAAGCTGGGCTACACGCAGTCACTCCCGGTGGCCTTCGTCCTGTCCGCCGAGCTGACCGGCGGGAAGCTCGGCTGACCAGCCGTGAACCGATTGCTGGCACGCACCATCCTCGAAGACTGACCGTGGACCGCGCGACCGCCACGCGCCTGCTCGTCAGCCGGCTCACCGACGAGGTCGTCGTCTCGAACCTCGGCCAGGCCACCCGCGACCTCCAGCGCCACGGGGACCGGCCGCTCAACTGCTACACCTTCGGCTCGATGGGGCAGTGCTCGTCCATCGGGCTCGGGATCGCGCTGGCCCGCCCCGATGTCCGCGTCGTCTGCCTGGACGGGGACGGCTCGCTCCTCATGAACCTGGGCTCGCTCTGCACGATCGCCACGCTTCGGCCGCGGAACTTCGTCCTGGTCATCTGGGACAACGAGGTCCACATGACCACCGGGGGACAACCCACGGCGACGGCGTTCCGCTCGAGCTTCGCGGGTCTCGCCCGCGGCGCGGGGATCGAGCAGGTGATCGAGCCCCGTGACGAGGCCGAGCTGGTCGCGGCCTACGCCCGGATACTTTCCGAGGACGGCCCGTTCGTCGTGCCAGTAAAGATCGCGAAGACCCAGGCCGAGGGCCAGTTCGAACGCGATGTGGTCGGGTACGCGCGGCGGTTCCGGCAGGCCCTCGCCGCGGTGCCGGCCGTCCGGTAGGCCGCCAGCAAGGCGACGAGTGGCGCGACACCGCGGACCGATCCGGCCCTCCGGGTATTCTGGAGCCCGCGCGTAGGCTCGCCCGATCCGGCGGCCGCCGCGTTTCGCCGCGCGCAGCGGCGTGTCCTCCTGGCGACGAGCGCGTGCTATCTCGTCTACTACACCGGCCGGCAGAACCTTGGCTGGGCGATTCCCGGGATACGGGCCGAGCTCGAGTTGACCGCTACCGAGGTCGGGTGGATCAGCGGCGCGGGTCTCATCCTGTACGGGGCTGGCCAGATCGTGAGCGGGCACATCGCGGATCGCGTGGGGGGGCGGCGTCTGGTCGCGCTCGGCGCCGTCACCTCGTGCGCCCTGAACTGGCTGGCGAGCCTCGGCGGAGGCTTCTGGGGCCTCGTGATCCCGTGGGCCCTGAACGGTTACGCCCAGTCGATGGGCTTCGCGCCGGCCAGCCGGCTCATCGCCGCCTGGTGGGCGCCGCGTGAGCGCGGCTGGGCGTTCGGCGTCTTCAACTTCGCGGCCGGCTTTTCCTCGGTTCTCACCTTCGGCGCGGCCGCGCTCGTGCTCGCGTGGCTCTCGTGGCGCTGGGTGCTCCGACTTCCGGTGCTCCTGCTCCTGGTGGGCGCGGCGGTCGTCTGGTTCCTCGCGCGGGATCGTCCCGAGGAACTGGGTTTCCACCCGCAGGCGGACGCGGACGCTACGCGCGAGCTCTCACTCCGTCCGACCGGGAAGGCGAACGATGACACGGTGTCGCTCCGTGTCCGCCTGCGGGCTGCGTTCGGAAACCGAGCCTTCCTCCTCGCGTCGCTCGGATTCGGCTTCGCCAACTGGGCGCGTCTCGGCCTCCTCGTGTGGGTGCCATCCCACCTCCTCGGCCCCGCGGGCGGGGCGAGTCCCGGGGCCGCCTGGGTCACGCTCGCCCTGCCGGTGGGGATGGCTCTCGGGGCCCTCGCGGGTGGTGACGCCGTCGACCGGTTCCTCGGCGGCAACCATCCGCGCCTCATCATCCTGTCCCTCGTTCTCGCGGCCGGGGCGACGCTGGGTCTTCTGGCTGTCCCGCCGGATGCCCGCAGCCTCGGGCTCCTCTTCGCCGCTGGCTTTCTGGTGTTCGGTCCATTCCCGTCGTTCACCGTGCTCGGGGCCGAGCTCCTGGGACCCCGCGCCGTCGGCGTAGGGGTCGGGTTCATGAACGCAGTCGGATACGGGACGGCGGCCCTCGGCGACGTCCTCATGGGCATAGTGATTGATGCCACCGGCTGGACCGGCGCCGTCTTCGCGGTCGCTGCGGTGGCGTGCGTTCTCGGAGCCGCCGCGACTGCCCTGGGCGGCGCGGTCGCCCGGCATCCGGTCTCACCGCCCCTCTGACCGTGCTAGGATACGGCCCGGTCGCCATCCGGACAGTCACCCTCATCCGACACCACCTCGCGAGGAGCGCGACATGACCTCTCCCGTGGATCCCAACGACGTTCTCATGACCGGCGAGAATTCCTTCGTGCGTCTCAGTCACGACGGCGGCAAGACCCTGGCCGACCGCTGGAGTCACTGGCGCGTGCTCTGGTGCCCGGCGGGCCCTGGCCATGTCCTCCTGGTCCAGGCGGAGCTGACCGGAGGCAAGCCGCGAATCTACAGCGACAACATCGCGATGACGCGCTGGCTTCAGCGGGCGATCGAGTCGATGCTGTTTCCGCCCTCCGGGAACCCGGCGTTGCCGGTGATCGAGGCGTCCTTCGAGCGCAGCGGCGACCCGCGCGGCGTGGCGACCGAGCGGGTCGTCTCCGCCGACGACGAGATCGTGCTCGCCTGGTACGACTTCGCCGACCCGTTCGTGCTCACGATGGCGCCGGGATCCGCAAACCGGCCGATAGGGGTCTTCAGCACGTTCTTCCCCGCGCGGGCAGCCCAGGTGACGATGAACGGCCAGGTCGCAGCCGGCAGCGTCTGGCCCGAGATGCGGGGTGACCGCCAGTCGTCGAGCGCCTGTCTTGCCTGGTCGGAGACCTGGGTCAAGCCCAGAGCGTAGCAGCCGTCCCGCCGGCGGTCCGCGCCCGGCGCGGGCCGCCGCGGTCCCGAGCTCAGATCAGAGCGCGTCCGGGTGAGGGAGGCGCGCCCGGCGGACGCGCACCTCGACGTCCTGCACGACACCGCCCTCGAGAGCAATCTCGACCTCCTGCTCCTCGAGCTGCCAGTCGCTCACGCCCGACAGCAGCCACAAGAGCCGGCGCTGGTGCTTCGGCAGGACCCGGCGCCCCTTGTAGACGAGCGTGCGCCGCGCCGGCGCGCCGAGGCCCTCCTGCTCCTCGAGGGTGTCCCGGCCGCACAGCGCGAGCACTTCCTCGTTGGTCGTTCGCCCCGGAGCGATGCGGGCGAGCGTCTCGCGCGAGAGGAATTTTTGAACTCAGGTTCGGGCGGCTCGCGAGGAAGACCTGGGCACTGGCGGCCACGGGACAGCACGCGAGCGCCACGGCGAGGATCAGCGGCACGGCCACCGCCGGACGCGCGGGACGGGAGTCG
Organism: uncultured Candidatus Rokubacteria bacterium; assembly: GCA_963804185.1. Taxonomy (GTDB): domain Bacteria; phylum Methylomirabilota; class Methylomirabilia; order Rokubacteriales; family DASRDR01; genus DASRDR01. The sequence continues at coordinate 7,486 of CAWDPM010000013.1, read as the reverse complement.
CGGCGGCCGGTCGCCCGGCCCCGAGGGGGGTGCGTGGCCGCCCGACGTCATCCGCCGAGCGCCGGCCGCACTTCTCCGGCGAGCACGTCGATCGTCTCGAGGATCGCCGGGTAGGTGGATAGCGACACGTCGAGCGCCACGTGGCTGACGCCGACCGCGGCGTACTCGCGAAGCATCTCGACGACCTGCCGCACGGTGCCGTGGATCGCATGGCGGCCGCGCAGGTAGCCCATGTCCGTCCCCGGCCGATGGATCCCGTCAAGCCAGAAGGGGATCCGGAGGGAGAGCACCGGGTCACCCGCGCGCCCCCCCTCGGTCCAGAAGCGTCGCACGGTATCGGCGCCCTGCCGAAACACCTCCGGCGTGGCGGAGGTGGAGTGCCAGCCGTCGTGGCGGGCGGCGCGGCGGTACGCGCCCTCGCTGGCCCCTCCGATCCAGATCGGAGGCCGGGGCCGCTGGAGCGGCATCGGTGACGCGACCAGCCCGTGAAGTCGGTGGCGCCGCGTCTCGATCTCGGGCTCGCGCTCCGTCCACACCTTCTGAAAGAGCTCGAGCGCCTCGTCGGTGCGGCTGCCACGCTCGGCGAAGGGCACACCGAGGGCTAGGAACTCGCCTTCCATCCAGCCGACACCCGCCCCGAAGATGAGGCGGCCGCCCGAGAGCACGTCGACGCTGGCGAGGAGCTTCGCCACCGGCACCGGGGACCGGTAGGGCAGGATGATCACGCTGCTCCCGAGCGCGATCCGCTCGGTCACTCCGGCGAGCCAAGCCAGCACTGCCAGCGGGTCGAGCATCTCCTCCCGGTAGGCGATGTAGACGTCCTTCGGCACGATGACGTGGTCGGTCACCCAGAGCGAGTCGAGGCCGCGGGCGTCCGCCCGCTGTGCCACCTGAAGGAGACGGCCGGTCTCGAGCGCGCGGCCGAAGTGGGGAAGACAGACTCCGATCTGCATGATGTGCCCTCGTGTCGTGAGCGGACGGCGAACGCGGCCGGGCGGCCCTGCCCGGCGCCCGCCCAGTATAACGGCTTCCCGATTGCCTCGCCGCGGAGGTGCCGTTACCATGGGTGGTCGCCAGGAGGGGAGCACCATGGGAGTGCGGGTCGGGATCGTGGGCGTGAGCGGGTACGGCGGGAGCGAGCTCCTGCGGCTGTGCGTGGGTCATCCCGCGTTCGAGGTCGTGTACGCGAGCGGCGAGACCACGGCCGGCCGGAGGCTCGCTCAGCAGTTCCCCGCGCTGACCGGGCACCCGACGGGGGACGTCGTCATCCAGTCCTTCGTGCCCGGAGAGCTTCATGGCGTCGACGTCCTCTTCGCATCCTTGCCCACGGGCAAGTCGCGCGAGCCGCTCGCCCGAGTGCCGCGTGACGTGAAGGTGGTGGACGTAGGAGGCGACCACCGCTTCGTCGAGGGCTGGACGTACGGGCTGACGGAGCTGCCGGACGCCCGCGCCGCGATCGCGCGCTCGTCTCGCGTCGCGGACCCGGGCTGCTATCCGGCGGCCGCGCTCCTGGCGCTGGCGCCGCTCGTTGCCGAGGGCTTGGTGGAGCCCGAGGGGCTGGTGATCGACGCCAAGACCGGCGTGAGCGGAGCCGGCCGCGGCGGCGGAACGAGCGCGTTCGGCTACGCCGAGACCAACGAGGACGTTGTCGCCTATGGCCTGGTCGAGCATCCCCACGCCCCGGAGATGCAGGAGGCGCTGACCCGGCTCGCCGGCCGGCGCGCCACGCTCGCCTTCACGCCCCACCTGGTTCCGATGACCCGCGGCATCCTCGCGACCTGCTACGCCCGGCCGCGGGGCTCCGTGACGGCGGCCCGGCTCGATGAAGCCGCGCGGGCGCGCTACCGGGACGAGCCGTTCGTCCGGGTGATTCCGGTCCAAGGCGGCCGAAGTCCCCGGACCAAGTGGACGACTGGTTCGAACATGGTCCTCGTGAGCTACGCCGTCAACGGTGAGACGGGTCTCGTCCTGGCCGTGGCGGCGCTCGACAACCTCGGCAAGGGCGCGGCGGGCCAGGCCGTCCAGAACGCGAACCTCATGACCGGCCAGCCAGAGACGGCGGGGCTGACCGGCCTGCCACTCTGGCCGTGACGCCCGGACCTCGCATCCTGCCCGGGCTTCGCAGCGGACGTCGCGACGTTGGGTTGATCTGACCGCGGCGCGTCCTGTCGCGGTCCACTTCAGGTCCAATGCTCATCGCGGTGACGTTCATGGGCTCCCTCGCGTGGAGCTTTGTGTTCGTGGCTCTACCGTTCCAGGTCGAGCGGCTGAGCACGTCCGGGCCGGCGGGCACGCTCGCCTGGACGGGGTGGATCCTCGGCATCCCCTCGCTGGCGGCCGTGGTGAGCGGCCCGCTCTGGGCGCGCTACGGGGAGAGGACGGACCCGAAGCAAGCGTGCGTCCTCGTCCAGACCCTCCAGTCGCTGGGCTTCCTGGCCACGGCGCTGGCTCGCTCGGTCATCGGGCTGTTCATCGCGCGCCTCTTGCTCGGCGCCGTCGGGTCATTCTCCACGCTGGCGTTCGTCATCGCCGGCCGGGAGGCGGACGGGACGATCATGCGACGCCGTCTCGCATCGATCCAGTCGGCCTTGGTCCTCGGCACTCTGGTCGGGCCGCTGCCGGGCGCGCTTGCGGCAGCCCGGCTCGGGTTCCGGCTCACCTATTTCGTCGGCGCGCTCGTGCTCGTCGCCTCCGCATCGCTCCTCCAGTGGGGCATGTCGAGCCCTCCTCCCGTGCCACGGGAAGCGGCGGCGGTTCGGCGGATGCCCATCCGGGATGTAGCGCTTGCCGCCGCGCTCATCCTCCTCGCGTCGTCCCAGGAGACCTTCCTGGTCGCCGTTCTGCCGAGTGTATTACCGGCACTCGGCGTCGGCGCCGATGACCTCGTCGAGGCGACGGGTCTCCTGATCTTCGTCACCGGCCTGGCTGCCGCCCTCGGTGGCCTCGCGGCGCCCATCCTCGCCGAGCAGATCTCGGAACGGCGCCTCCTGACGGGCCTGCTGGTGGTCTCGTCGGTCGCGCTGGTGCTCTTTGGCACGACGCGGTCCTTTGGGGCGTTCGTGACCCTGCGCGGGATGCAGTCCCTGGCGATCGCTCCGTTCTTTCCGCTGATGGTCGCGCAGGTCGCGCGTCGGGCCGGTGCGAGCACGATCGGCATCATCAATGCGGCGCGCGTGGGGTCAGGCTTCGTCGGCCCGCTCGTCGCCACCAGCGTCCTGGCGACCGGCTCCCCCGGGCTCCTCTACGCCACTTTCGGAGCTGCGGGGATCGGGGCTGCGCTCCTGCTGCGTCGCGCGTAGGAAGTCGCGAGGGCCCTGCGCCGTCGCGGCGGGCCCGCTCAGCCGGCTCACTCGTGAAGGGGCCTCCCCGGGGAGCGCGCTCCTCCAGTCTCCTCAACCAGCCAGGGCCGGCCTTCGGTCAAACCAAGGGCGTGCGGTCTCGAGCTGGGACGCCAGCCGGAAGAGGGTCGCCTCGTCCCCGAAGCGGGCCACCAGCTGGATGGCGAGCGGAAGCCCGCGCGGCGCACCGGCGGTGTCCACCCTGCTCAGCGGGAGCACCATGGCCGGCTGACCCGTGATGTTGAACCACACGGTGAACGGCGAGAATGTAAATACTCGCCGCCAATACTCGTCCACGTCCTCCAGCATCATGTCGATCCACCCCAGCTTGACCGCGCCCGGCGTCGTCAGCCCGGGAGTCACCAGGACATCGTGCCGCTGGTGGAAGGCCGCCATCTGCCGGCCGAGGCGGTGAGCGGTCTGCGTGGCCCGGACGTACTCCTGGGCAGTGATCTGCTCGCCGCGGGCGGCGGTGTCGAAGGTCACGTTCTCGACTTCGCCGCGCCGGGGCGGCCGCCCTGCCGTCGGGTGTGTCCGAACGTTGACCGCCGAGTTCGCGGCGGCGAGCGTCAGGAAGGTGGGGACCACCGCGTCCCGCTCGATCTCCGGGTCTGCCTCGAGCACCTCGTGCCCCAGGTCGGTGCAGAGCCCCGCCATCTCCCGGACCAGCGCGACGCACGCTGGATCGACCGGTGCGCCGTTGGGCGCACGCACTGTCCAGGCGATCCGGAGTCGACCCGGAGAGGCGCCCACCTCGGCGAGGAATGGGCGGGAGGGTGGCGGCGCGGTATAGGGATCACCCGGGCCGGGACCCGCCGTGGCGTCGAGGAGCGCGGCTGAGTCGCGCACGGTCAGCGTCACGGCGTGCTCCGTCGAGAGGCCGCCCAGCCCCTCGCCGGTGTATGGCGCCATCGTGTTCCGCGCGCGTGTCGGCTTGAGCCCCACCAGACCGCAGCAGGCCGCGGGCGCCCGGATGGAACCGAAGCCGTCGCTCGCGTGAGCCATCGGCACGATGCGCGCGCCCGTGGCCGCAGCGGCGCCGCCGCTCGATCCGCCCGAGATGCGGGTCGGGTCCCACGGGTTCTTCGTCGGGCCGTAGAGCTGGGGCTCGCAGGTCAGCGAGAGTCCGAGCTCGCACGTGCTGGTTCGTCCGAAGATGACCAGGCCGGCGCGCTTGAGTCGGGCCACGTGCTCGCTGTCGGCGGCGGCGGGGGGCGTGTCGGCGAAGAAGCGCGAGCCGCGCATCGTCCGGACCCCAGCCAGCGAGGCCGTTAGGTCCTTCAGGAGGTACGGAACGCCGTGATACGGACCGTCCGGCAGCCCCTCGGCGATCGCCTTCCGAGCGTAGTCGTAGAGCGGGAGCACGACGGCGTTGACCGCCGGGTTCCTCGCCTCGACCCGTGCGATGGCGGCGTCGAGCAGCGCGGTTGGAGTGACCTGCCGGCGGCGGACCAGGTCCGCGAGCCCGAGGCCGTCGTACACTTCGTAGTCGGCGAACCCGGCCATTCGTGTCCTCCGTTGGGGTGGAGAGTGTGAATCGCACGAGCGGGCCTCAGTCTAGCAAGCCGACGACGCACCTGGAGTAGGATAGCCGGCGAGGAGCCCGCGTGCGCATCATCCATCTCGAGCGGCCGGCGTGAGCCGGCCCCCGCGCTTCGTCAAGCCGGCGCCCCTGACGCCGGGCGATCGCGTGGCCGTCGTGGCGCCGGCCGGACCCCTGGATCGCGAGAGCCTCGACGCCGGTCTCCAGGTCCTCGCCGAGCGGTACGACGTCCTGTGGGATGCGGGGTTGCTGAGCCGCACGCGATACCTCGCCGGCGAGGATGTTCGGCGGGAGCGCGAGCTGGCGGCGGCGCTTGCGGATCCGCGGGTTCGGGGTGTCGTGGCCGCGCGCGGGGGATACGGCAGCATCCGGCTCTTGTCCCGCCTGTGGCCGAGCGTCAACGGCCGGCCATCGAGCGTCGGCCTCGCGAAGATGGTCGTCGGATTTTCCGACATCACGGTGCTGCACGCGGCGCTCCAGGCCACGGGGCGCGTGAGCGTGCACGGACCGGTGGTCACGCAGCTCGGGACCCAGCCGACCGGCATCGTGGACCGGTTCTTTGCGATCCTGGAGGATGGCGTCGCCCCGCCTGCTCCCGTCGCGGGGACGCCGATCATTGGCGGGGTCGTCGAGGGCCCGCTGCTCGGAGGGAACCTGTCCCTCCTCACGCGACTCCTCGGCACGCCGTGGCTGCCGGACGTCACGGGTGCGGTACTGCTTCTCGAGGACGTCGGGGAGAAGCCGTACCGGATCGACCGGATGTGGACCCATCTCCGGCTCGCGGGAATCCTCGATCGGGTGGTCGGGCTGGCGCTCGGCGACTTCACTGACTGCGAAGAGCCAGATGGAGAGTTCACGCTCCGGGACGTCCTCTGGGGCCTGGTCGCCGAGACGGGGCTCCCGTGCGTCAGCGACCTTCCCATCGGTCATGGCGCGGTCAACGTGCCGGTCCCGCTCGGCACCCGGGTGCGCCTCGACGGCGGCACCGGCACGCTGTCCTTTCTGGAACCGGCCGTCGCTGCCGTGGCTGCCGTGGCTGATTGACGCGTGGCTGCGGGCACGCCCTGGCTCGATGTGCAGCTCTCGGCGGCGGAGTGTCGTGAGTGATTAGGACGCTGAGTGGTCCCGGCGGCCGTCGGCGGCGCTCGGTCCGTTTCCGCAACAGCGCCAGGGGCGCCCGCTGGGCGCGGGAGGAGCACGCCATGAGCTGCCAGATGAGGACACCGCGACTTCACCATCTCGTGGTCGCGTTCGGGCTCGTCCTCGTGGCCGGGCCGGCGGTCGCACAGAAGGCAGGGCCTCGGGCTGCCATCGAGGCGGCGAACGCCCGGTTCTCCGCCGACTTCGCGAAGGGCGACGCCGCGGCCGTCGCGTCCCACTACACGGCCGCCGGCCAGGTCTTCCCGCCGAACGGCGACGTCGTTCGGGGGCGGGAGCAGATCGCGAAGTTCTGGAAGGGTGTGATGGACGCGGGCATCAAGGGCGTGAAGCTGGCGGTCGTCGAGGTCGAGGCGCACGGAGACATCGCGAACGAGGTCGGGACCTACGTGCTGACAGGCGAGGGGGGGAAGACGCTCGACAGCGGCAAGTACCTCGTCGTCTGGAAGCGCGACGGACAGCAGTGGAAGCTCCACCGGGACATCTGGAACACGAACATGCCGGCGCCGAAGTGACGTGGCTGGACCGACGCAAATGGACCACCTGGCTACCCAGGTGACGCAGGAGGCAAGATAACCCGAGCCGCTGGCACGGTGAGGCCGGCGGCGTCGATGATGTCCTTGCGTGGCGCGCGGAACCGCGTGAATCACGAGGTTGATTCGCTGGCGCGTTACGCGGAACGGCTGTCCGGCTGACCACCCGTACGTCACCCGGGTACCGTCCCCTTGACCGCCAGCGCCCGCGCGCTGAGTCTGATCGGGCCGTCTCCTCGGTTACTCAGCAATCGCTTGCGCAGGGCGTCCCTCAGCGCGCGCTGCGCCGGCCCTGTCAATCTGGCCACATACGCGCCGGTCGGTCCAACCCCGTCGAGAATCGGCGACCAATAGTCATCGAAGGATTCGAAGCTCATCGTCATCCGGAAATCCGTTTCTTCGATATTCTCCAGGCCGGCGTGCTTCCAGACACTCGTCAGCTCGCCATCGCGGCTGCAATATCTGCCGGTCTCCTGCTCTTTCTCCGCTGCGGGATCGAGCTTGATCTGCTCTTCCCAAAGGATGGCCGTCCTTTCCAATGCAGAGAGGTTCCAGGTGCAAGCGGCAACGATGCCTCCTGCCCGCGTTACCCGGCGCATTTCTAGTGCGGCTTTCCTGGGCTCCGCAATCAGATGAAATACCAGGCACGAAACCGAGCTGTCGAAGGCATCGGCGGGGTAGGGGAGGTCGAACGCACTGCCCAGGTCGAGCGTGATGCGCTTGTCGGCAAAGCGCGACCGCGAGTATCCAACGAACTCCGCGGAGGGATCTATCCCGACGATAGCGGTATCCGGATCCCGGTCCTTTATGGCCTGGACCATTGAGCCGGTGCCGCAGCCGACATCCAGCACCCGGCTGTTGCCCGGGGCCAGCGCAAAGCCGGCAAACAGGCGCGCCAGATGCGCGCTCCACTG
>CAWDPM010000012.1:0-23749 GCA_963804185.1 uncultured Candidatus Rokubacteria bacterium | reverse complement strand
GGCCATCGCCGAGCGTCTCGGCGATGTTCCGCTCCGGATCGCCGCGAAGTACCATCTGGTCCTCGCCTCTCACCTCTCAGGCGACTATCGCGCGTCCGAACAGGCCTGTCGCACCCTGACGGAGTCGCTCCACGGCCAGCCGACCGGCGAGCGATTCGGCCTCGCGACGGTTCCCGCTGTCCATGCCCCGGGCCTTCCTGGCGCGCACCCTGGCCGAACGCGGCGTCTTCGACGAGGGCGCGCTCGACGGACACGAGGCGATCCGGCTCGCCGAGGCGCTCGAGCCACCCGTTCAGCGTCGTCGCGCCATGTCTCTATCTCGCTATCTCAAGAGCGTGAGGGGCGAGCCGAGCCACGCCACTGGGTCTGCTCGAGCGTGCGGGTCGCCCTCTGCCGCGAGTGGCACATCACGACGCATACGCCCATCGTCATGGCCTCCCTGGGGCATGTGTACGTGTGGTCGGGACGCATCGCGGAGGGCGTCTCCTGCCGGGAGCGCGCGCTGACCGCCTTTGAAGACACCGGAATCGGGTTTCATCACGCGCTCACCGTGGAGCAGCCGGCGAGGGCGTATCTGCTCGCGGACCAGGTCGAGCCGGCCCGCGCCTGCGCCGACCGCGCGGTGATGCTCGCTCGCGGCCGCGGCGAGCGCGGCAACCAGGCGCGGGCCCTCCGTCTCCTGGTCGACATCGCCGCGCATCATCCCCGCCCCGACGCGACCAACGGCCGCGGCGCACTATGGTGCCGCGATGACCCTGGCCTCCGAGCTCGAGATGCGCCCGCTCGTGGCCCACTGCCACTTCGGCCTCGGTCGGCTCTACGGGCGGTCGGGTCCATTCGAGCAGGCTCAGGAGCATCTGACCACCGCGAGGGCGATGTACGGCGAGATGGGCATGACGTACTGGATGGAGAAGCTTGAGAAGGACATGGATGCACGCGGATGACCTGTCTGTAGTGGACTCGGCGTGTCTCCGCGGGACGATGTACTTTTTAATCGCACGGAACCCGAGACGATGGAGATTCGGCAACGTCTGGGAATGGGTCCAGGACTGGTAGGCATCCGATGCCAATGCGCGAGGCGAGGCCACCGATCCGGCTGGCCCGACCAGCGGCACGAAGCGCGTTGTGCGCGGCGGTAGCTCGCACTCCGCCGGAGACGGCTGGCGTTCGTCGACGCGGCGCGACTATGGACCGGAGTACCGCGGCATCAGCATCGGGCTGCGGCTCGCGATGGCGGCCGAGTAGTCCGCGGCTGCCCGCCAGGTTTCTCGAGACCCGAGAGGAGAACCCCTGATGAAGCTCGCTCTTAGGTTCGCCCTGCTGGCCACCGCAGCCACCCCCCCTCGCCTCGGACAGACGCCACCGCAGGAGCAGACGATCGTGCGCGCCGGCTCGCAGCCGTCGACGCAAGGTCCCGAGCAGTACTTCACCGGCAAGGTCCGTGTGGATCCGGTGTTCGCAGCCCGCGCCGATGCGCCCTACGGTGCCGCCTACGTGACCTTCGAGCCCGGCGCCCGCTCGGCCTGGCACACGCATCCGGCCGGCCAGCGCCTGATCGTCACGGCCGGCGTGGGCCGGACCAGCGTCTGGGGCGGGCCGGTCGTCGAGATCACGGCCGGCGACGCCGTCTGGTGCCCTCCAGGTGTCAAGCACTGGCATGGCGCGGCGCCGGGCTCGCCGATGACCCATCTGGCGCTCACGGGCCAGAAGGATGGCAAGAACGTGGAGTGGCTGGAGAAGGTCAGCGACGAGCAGTACGGCCGCTGATCCGGCGCGAGCAGTTCGCATGGACCACCCGCACGTGAATCGCCGCTACCAGGCCATCGCGAGGCTCGAACGGGCGCGAGCCATCGCGATCGCGACCACCGTCAAGTGGCTCGGCGAGCTCAGGCTGGCTGGCCGATGCGTGCGGGCACGTAAATGGTAAGAACGTCGAATGGATGGAGATGATCAGAGATGAGCAATGCAACCTCCGCTAAGAGCCGCAAGGCTAGTGTGCTAGCCATGGCCCTCGGTTTGAGCATGGCGGCCGCACTGGGCCCCGCCCCCCGCCGCGCGCCCCAAGGCATGACCAGCGCACAAGCCGCATCCGAAACCCTCTCGGCCCGCAGCAGGCCATCGTGCCCATCGCAGCCTTCGCTGCCGCAGGCGACGTCCCCAGGCTGGGCACCGCCTTGAACCAAGGGCTGGACGCGGGTCTGACGGTGAGCGACGCCAGGGAAGTCCTCGTGCAACTTTACGCCTATGCCGGCTTTCCGCGCAGCCTCAATGCCCTCGCCGAACTGATGAAGGTGCTGGAAGCGCGCAAACAGCGAGGCATTCAGGACGCGCCGGGCCGCGTGCCCAGCCGCGCCATACCGAAGGGCGAGGCGCTGCTCGCCGCAGGCACCGCCAACCAGACCAAGTTGACGGGTGTGCCGGTCAGGGGGCCATTGTTCGACTTTGCGCCGGCCATCGACGAATACCTCAAGACCCACTTGTTCGGCGACATCTTCGAACGCGACAACCTCGATTGGCAGAGCCGCGAGCTGGCCACCGTGAGCATGCTCTCCGCGCTGCCGGGGGCCGAGTCGCAACTGCAATCGCACATGCGCATCAGCATGAACGTCGGTCTCACCGCCAGCCAGCTCCGCCAGCTCACCCAGGTATTGGCCGACCGGGTGGACGCCGACAATGCCCGGCGGGCGCGCGAGGCGCTGGAACGGCAACTGGCCACCAAATCCGGGGGCTGACGTGTCCGCGCTGGTTGAACTGTTTAGCACAGCACGTGGAAGCGTGCTGCTAGCGCTGGCGGCACATTGTCCCGGCCTTCGAGGTTCGATCCGACCCCGTGAATCAGCGTGACGTTCTCGCCCGAACCCGTCGTCTCGAGGGAAACGACAACCGCGTTGCGGTCGAACGATTTGCGCCGTCTATCGGTTCCAGGACGCGTTCGGCCAGGCGCCGTCGTCGTCACCCATCCTTCCAATGCTCCGCACACCGCGGTGACCCGCCTCTAGCCGAGCTCATCCTGGGCACGCGGCCCCGGTCTGGGCCCAGCGGCGCACCAGTTCGTGAAACTCGCGCTGGCCGATCGACGGCGGCGTGCGCGCCCCGGGGCTCCACGCCCACTGCACGAGCGCGTCGGTCGTCATGTGCTCGACCAGGGCCTGGACCGAGCGGCCTTTGTTCTTGCGGGAATCCTTCAGCACTCGACAGAGGTCCGCGTCGGATAGGTTTTCCCAGCCCATGCTGCGCGGCGCCAGCTGCCAGTGGGGAGCACCGGGCACCCGGCCGTCGGCGGTGTTTTCCGTCTGATGGCAGGTCGAGCACTTGAGCGCCGGCGTTCCCCGGTCGTCGGGACCCCGCGCGACGAGCATCCGATGCCGATGCCGGTCGTCGGCCTGACGCGGAGCGTCCCCGCTCGGGTGACAGTTCAGGCAGCGCGGATGCCGCAGCACCTCGGTGATACGCCCGAAGGCCTGGAGCGATGCCTCGCGCTGCGCCGACGTCTGGGCGGTCGCGGTGGTGGCGCCGGTCACGCCCAGTAACCAGACGGACAGCAGCGTCAGACAGCGCCGAACGGTTCCGTATCGTTCCATCGTCTGGACTCCTCAGCTACCGGGCTACGCCGACTCGAAGCCGTGCTGGGTCAGTGGCAGCGACCGCAGGCGTCGCCCCGTCAACGCGAAGAGGGCATTGCAGACCGCCGCGGCCATCAGCGGCGTGCCAGGCTCTCCAATGCCGGAGGGCGGTTCGGTGCTCGGCACGATGTGCACCTCGACCACCGGCATCGCGTCGATCCGGAGCACGGGGTAGTCGTGGAAATTGCTCTGCTGCACGCGTCCGTCCTTCAGCGTGATCTGCCCGTACAGCGCGGCCGACAGTCCGAAGACGATCCCACCCTCCATCTGGGCGCGGATCGTCTCCGGGTTGATCGCCCGGCCGCAGTCGATCGCGCACACCACCCGATGAACCCGGATCCGCTGGTCCTCGACGGAGACCTCGGCGACCTGGGCGCACCAGCTCCCGAACGAGGCGTGGACCGCAATGCCCCGCGCCCGGCCGGCCGTGAGCGGGCCGCCCCAGTTGGCCTTCTGCGCGGCCAGATTGAGCACCCCGAGGTGCCGGGGCTGGCCCGCGAGCAGCGCCTTGCGGTACTCGTAAGGATCTTGGCCCGCCGCGTGGGCGCACTCGTCGATGAAGCTCTCGACGACGAAGCCGGTATGGGTGTGGCCGACCGAGCGCCACCACAAGACGGGCACCGGGCCCTTCGGGCTGTGGAGCTCGACGGCCACGTTGGGGACGGCGTAGGCCAGCTCGGCCGCCCCCTCGACCGACGTCACGTCGATGCCGTCCTTGACGAGCGCCGACGCGAAGGGCGTGCCTTCGACGATGGACTGGCCGACGATCGTGTGCGTCCAGGCCACCGGCCGACCGCCGGCGTCGAGCCCGGCCGCGATCGCCGAATGCCACATCGGGCGGTAGTAGCCGCCGCGCAGGTCGTCCTCGCGGGTCCACACGGTCTTGACCGGTGCCTTGGCCGCCTTGGCGACATGCACCGCCTCGACGATGAAGTCGGACCCGGGTGTGGCCCGCCGGCCGAAGCCTCCCCCGAGGAACAACGTGTGGATGCGCACCTGCTCGGGCGTGAGCCCGGCGACCGCGGCCGCGTTGGCGCGGTCCACCGTCTGGAACTGGGTACCGGTCCAGATGTCGCACTGGTCCGTGGTGAGCGCCACCAGACAGTTCAGGGGCTCCATCGGGGCATGCGCCAGGTAGGGCATCTGATAGGCCGCCTGGATCCGCGTGGCCGCCCCGGCAAGGGCGGCGCTCGCATCGCCCTCCCGCTTGGCGGCCAGGCCCGGCGTCGTGGCGAGCTCGGCATACGCCGCTTGCTGGGCGGCGGTGTCGACGCGGGCGCCCGCGCCCTCTTCCCAGACGACCTCGAGGGCATCGCGGCCCTTCTTGGCGGCCCAGAACGAGGTGGCGATCACCGCCACGCCCGACGGGATCTGGACGACCTCCTTGACTCCGCGCACCGTCCGGGCACGCGCCGCGTTGACGCTCTTGACGGTCGCCCCGAAGACGGGCGGCCGGGCCACTACCGCGGTCAGCATGCCGGGCACCCTGGCGTCCAGGCCGAACGTCGCCTCCCCGGTGACCTTCACCCGGCTGTCCAGCCGCCTTGTGGACTTCCCGATGATCTTGAACTGGGACGGGTCCTTCAGCGGCGGGTCCGCCGGCACCGGCATCGCCGCCGCCCGCTCGGCGAGCTGCCCGTAGGTGAGCCGCCGGCCACCGGGGCCAATCACCGCCCCGTTCTCCGCGCGAAGGCCCGCGCGGTCGACCTTCCAGATGTCGGCGGCCGCCGCCAGGAGCATCTCGCGCGCGGCCGCCCCCGCCTTGCGGAGCCGCTCCCACTCGCTGGCGATGCTTTGGCTGCCGCCGGTGAACTGCATGCCGAACACCGGGTGGTTGTAGGCTGGGTCGACCGGCGCGGCGACGACCTTCACGCGGCGCAGGTCCACCTCCAGCTCCTCCGCGATGAGCATCGGTAGCGAGGTATAGACGCCCTGGCCCATCTCGGCCTTGTTCACGAGGATCGTCACGACGTTCCCCTTACTGATGCGGATGAACGCGTTCGGGGCGAACTCGGTCATCGCCGTCCCGGACGTGGTCTGCGCGGCGGCGTCCGTCACGCCGGGGAACCGGAAGCCCAGGAGCACGCCGCTCGACAGGGTCGCCGAGACCTTCAGGAACGCGCGTCGCGTGGGGGACGACCGTGTGACCATCGTCAGGCCCCCTTCCGCATTCGGGCGGCGGCCAGCTTGATCGCCGCGCGGATCCGCTGGTAGGTGCCGCATCGGCAGATGTTCCCGCTCATGGCGGCGTCGATATCCGCATCCGTCGGCTCCTTCTGCGTGGACAGGAGTGCGGCGGCGCTCATGACCTGGCCGGACTGACAGTAGCCGCACTGCGGCACGTCCGCTTCGATCCACGCGTCCTGCACCGGGTGGAGCCGCGGCCCCTGCGCCAACCCTTCGATCGTGGTCACGCGCTTGCCCCGTGTTGCGGACACCGGCGTCACGCACGACCGGACGGGGGCCCCGTCGAGGTGCACCGTGCACGCCCCGCAGAGCGCCATCCCGCACCCGTACTTCGTGCCGGTGAGGCCAAGACTCTCTCGAATCACCCACAGGAGCGGGGTGTCAGGCTCGGCGTCGACTCGTTGCGTCTTACCGTTGACGGATACGTCGATCATGTCGTCCTCCTGCGTACTCGATTCGGAGCGCGAGCCGTGAGGGCTACGGCCGCTCCCCGAGCACAGCCTGCGTGGTGCGATCCTCCCCGTCGCGGAGATAGACGACCCGGACGGGGTCGCCCGGCCGCCTCATCTGGAGCGCGGCCCGGAGCGCCTCGAAGCTCTGCACGGGCACCTCGCCGAGGCGGACGATGATGTCGCCCTCGCGCATCCCGGCCCGGGCGGCGGCGCCGTCCGGCACGACTACTCCAAGCTGCACGCCGTCTGAAATGCCGGCGCGCGCCGGCGACACGCCGAGGAAGGCCACGCCCCGTGGCCCAGGAGCACCGGGCGAGCGCGGCGGTGTCGCGGGCAGGGCCACGTAGGTCGGTCGCGGCCGGCCGGCCACGTCCTCGATCACCCGTGCGGAGAAGGCCGCCACCCGCGCCAGCCCGATCGCGTCGATCTTGTCGGCGGTATCCGTCGGACGGTGGTAGTCAGGATGGGCGCCGGTGTGGAAGAAGAGCACGGGCACGCCCGCGCTGTAGAAGGGCGCGTGGTCGGAGGCGCCGCCGGGCGCTTCACGGTCGGCGAGGGCAATGCTGAGCTGTCGGCCGACGTCATCCACCACGGCCTTGAGCCCGCCGCCGGTCGCCACGCCTCCGACGCCGAGCGGCCGGTCCCCGAGGCGTCCGACCATGTCGAGGTTGATCATGGCCACGGTGCGATCCATCGGAACGGCGGGGTTCCGCACGTAGTGGCGAGAGCCGAGGAGCCCCAGTTCCTCGCCCGAGAACAACACGAACACCAGGGTTCGCGGCGTCCCTGCGGCGGTCACGAAGGCCCGGGCCAGCTCCAGCACCACGGCGGTGCCGGAGGCATTGTCATCCGCCCCCGGGTACACGGTGCCACCCGAGCGTCCGAGGTGGTCGTAGTGCGCCCCCACGACCACGGCCTCTGAGGCTCGCGCCGGATCGTGTCCGGGTACGACGCCAATCACGTTCGCCGTTCGAACCTCGACCGCCTGGAGGTCGACGCGCAGCTCCACCTCGACGCGGATAGCGCGCGAGGTGGGCGCGCGCGACTCCGCCACGTGCTGGGCGAGCGCGGCGCGCGTCAGCCCGCTCGGCGCCAGGAGGGCGTCGGTGGTGGCCGCGGTCAGCGCGCCCGAAACCAGGTTGACGGGCGCGCTGGTGGCCTCGAGGGCGGGCAGTCCATCGCCGGCGATGAGCAACGCGACCGCGCCCCGCCGCCGCGCCTCGATGAGCTTGTCCAGACGCGAGGGGGGCGGGCCCGACCAGTGCGGCGGGGCGCCATCGAGGACCAGGACGACCCGCCCGGTCACGTCCAGTCCAGCATAGTCGTCGTATCCCGAGGCCGACACACCGGACCCGGCGAACACCAGCTCGCCCCTCACCGTTCCGCGACGCGACCCGGCGTGCGGCATCCAATCCCGCCCGGCCTCGAAGCGAGCCGGAACGGCCCCGAGCCGCGTGAGCGAGCTGCCGGCACCCAGGCGAACCGTCGAGCCGATGACGAAGCTCTGGAGGAAACTCCCGTGCTCCCCCCCAGGGCGGAGACCGGCCGCGGCGAAACGGTCGACGAGGTAGTGCGCCGCTCGGTCCGCCCCGACGGTGCCGGACGCGCGACCCTCCATCTCGGGCGCGGTGAGGGCGATCACGTGGGCGGCGAGGGTGGATGCGTCGGGCGGACCGACGCGGAACGTGACCGCGGCGCTCGTGGTCGCAACGAGCAGGAGACCGGCGAGGACAACGAGCCGCCGAGTCACGTCCGTATTCTAGCGCGCGAGTCCAGAGGGCCCTTCGGCGTCTCCAGGATCCGGCTGGAACCACAGGACGACAGCAGCGCCGAAGCGAGCGGCAAGACACGGGTGATTGCCGGCAGGGCGGGTCCACGCAACGAGGTTGACGACGTGCGATGGATGGGCCTGGGAACGGCGGCAGCCCTCTTGACACATGCGCGCGATCGTATGCTTCTTGCGGCGTTCGTGCGCCTGCGGCCCGAGCTCACCAGGGCGAGGAGAGCAACATCAAGCACGACAGGCGCGGTCGCCGCGACGCCGAGTGGGAAGGATCCGGGCAGCGTGAGCAGGATGCAAGCCGAGCCGCGACAACTCCTTGTCAACAGCCGGATTTGTCAGCGTGGGCATGGTCGTGACCTGCGCCGGGTTCGGCGCGATCATAAGCGAGCGCGGGCGGCTTACGGGCGTGTCTCGTCCGCGATGGCTTCCTCGACAACGTCCAGGGCACGGTCGAGCTCCGACGCGCCGATCACCAGCGGCGCCGTCATCAGCAGATCGCGGCCTTCGCTGGCCGAGAGATTGACGCCCTTGTCGAGCGCGCGCCAGGCGATCGATTCGACCGCCGCGCCCGGCCGCAGCTCCACCGCGAACAACAGACCCAGCCCGCGTAGGCCGCGCACGATGCCCTGACGTCGGGTCATGTCGTCCACCCGCCGCCGCGCGCGGCCGCCCAGCTCCGCGGCGCGTTGCGGCAACTGTTCGCTCAGGACGATCTCGAGTGTGGTGAGCGCCGCACGCGCGGTAAACGGGTTCTTTTCATGTGTGTAGTGCCCCAGCGCCAACTCCGGCGCGCAATCGAGATCCGCGCGGGCGATCACGGCCGCGATGGGCACGATGCCGCCGCCCAGTGCCTTGCCCAGCACGGTGATGTCGGGCTTGGCGCCGACGTGTTCGCTGGCGAATAGCCGGCCGGTCTTGCCGAGGCCTGTGGGCACTTCGTCGAACACCAGCAGCGCGCCGTGACGGTCGCACAGGCTGCGCACCTCGGGCCAGTATCGCGCCGGCGGCACATGCGCCGTGGCGCGGATCGGTTCCGCCACGACGGCGGCAATGTCGCGCTCCTCGGCGAAGACCCGGCGTATGGCCTCCAGCGAGGCGTCGGCCCAGGCCGGCGAGTCGACCGGCTCGTCACCTGTCTCCAGGGGTCGGCGATAGAACGGTGGCACGTGGAACGCGCCTTCGAGCAACGGACCGAGGCGCGGTGAGCGATCGCGGTCGCGTCCGCCGACGCTCAGCGCCCCGAAGCCGCTGCCGTGATAGGAATCCTGGAAAGAGATGGTCCTGTGGCGCCCGGTTGCGACGCGCGCGATTTTCAGCGCCACCTCGATCGCGTCCGAGCCGCCAGTTGTGAACAGCACCTTGGCCTTGCCGCCCGGCCAGTGCTCCGCCAGGACTTCCGCCAAGCGCACGGCCGGCTCATCGGTGAAGCGGCGCGGCGTGAACGGCAGCTCGCGCATCTGAATGGTCAGGGCCTCAATCAGGCGCGGATGCCCGTAGCCCAGGTGATGCACGCTGTTGCCATGCAGGTCGATGTAGCGCTTGCCCGCATGATCCTCGATCCAGACACCCTCGGCGTGTCGGATGGCGGTGATGCAGGGCGTCGATCCGGTTTGGTGCAGAAACGCGGCAGCGTCGCGGTCGAGCCAGGCGCGCGCCTCGCCCTCGACGTTGCGCGCTTGCCAGTCTGCGCGGTCCATGGCGTTCCGCCCTCCGTGCCGCTCAGCCGCGCCCGGCGGCGAGTGCGCCGACGCGCGCCCAGACCGGCCCGCGGCGCTCGATCCGGGAGATCGCGATCATGGCCACGGCGACGATCAGCAAGATGTACACGCTGGTGGCGCTGGCCAGCCCGTATCGCCCCCCCTCGGCCGCGCCGAAGATCAGCACCGACGCCAGCTTGTGTGCCGGGCTGACCAGGAAGATCACCGCCGACAGCGTGGTGAGTCCGTGCACGAAGACGTAGAGCATGCCCAGCAGGAGCGCGTGGCGCAGGAGCGGTAGGGTGACCCAGGCGAAGCGCTGCCACAGGGACGCGCCCAGGGACTCGGCCGCCTCATCGATCGCGGCGTCATACCGCTGCAGCAGCGCGCGGCCCGCGAGATAGCCGATGAAGACGTTCGCGAACGCGATGTTCAGCACCAGGATCCACATCGTGCCGGTCAGCGCCAGGCTCTTCGAACCGAACGGCAGATTGAACGCCACCACGTAGCCGACACCCAGGATCACGCCTGGCAGGATGGCCGGCAGCATGGCCACGAAGCCGAGGATGTTGCCGCCGAGCGGCCGCACGCGCTCGACCAGATAGGCGAGCGCCACCGCCAGGACTCCGCCCAGGGGTGCGGCCAGAACCGCCACCCTAACGCTCTGCCACAGCATCTCGGGCCCCGTCTCGCTCGGAACGTAGCCGGCCACCGCGCCGGTGGTATACCACGCCAGCGTGAAGCTGTTGTCCACGCGCCAGACCCTGACGAACGAGGCGACCACGATCGCGCCGTACAACAGGACGGTCATCCCCACGACTCCCCACGCCACGACGTTCAAGGCGACGCGAGCGGGTGCCGGGACCGGCAATTCGGGTGGCGTCCCGACCGCCGAGGAGAAGCGCTTCCGCCGGCCGAACCGCTCGACGGCCACGTAGACGACCAGGGCCGGCACAATCATCCAGACGGCGAGCGCCGCGGCCAGGCTCGTGTTCTGGAATCCGGTCATCTCATCGTAGAGGATGCCGGCGAGCACGGGAATGTCACGCCCGATCACCAACGGATTGCCGAAATCGGTCATGGTCAGCATGAACACCAGGATGACGCTGCGCACCAGCCCGGGCTGGGTCATGGGCAGTGTGACGTGGAGGAACACCTGCCCGACGCTGGCTCCCTGGCTGGCCGCGGCTTCCTCGAGGCGCCCGTCGTGCTTCGACAGCACCTTGTCCAGAATGATGAACGCGGCGGGTACCTGGCTGAGGACTTGGGCGAGAATCACTCCGCCCCAGCCGTACAGATTCGTCGCGTCGGCGTCGATCCAGCCCAGCTGGCCCTGCAACAGCCCCTTGGTCACGGCGCCATTGCGCCCGAACAGCAAGATCGCGGCGGTCGCGATCACGACCGGCGGCGAGACCAGCGGCACGAGCGTCAGGTAGCGCACCAGCCGCGGCAGGCGAATCGCGCGTCGATTGATGCCGTAGGCGATGGCGAAGCCGATGACGGTGGTCAGCAGCGCTGCGACGGCCGACAGGCAGAAGCTGTTGCGGAACGCCGTGCGGAGCCGGGCCGAGGTGAACACGGCGGCGTAGTGGTCGAGCCCGTAGCCCCGCCGCGTGCCCGCGCGCAGCTCGTCGAACTCGGCCTGCGTCAACTTGTCGCGCAGGCTGAAGGCCAGCGGGACGCGCTTGTGCAGTGTCACCACCGCCAGCGAATAGGCGGCGTCGAACTTGGCGCGCGTGGCGGGACCCAGGGCGGCGAGCGTCTTGTCCGCCGCGGCCGCCTGCTCGTCGAACCCCGCCTTGCGGTCCCAGGGCACCTTCTCGCCGATCAGCTCGAGCGCGCCGGCGATCGCGGCGGTCCGCTCCTCGGGCTTGACTGAGCCGATCCAGCGCGCCACCTGGCGCTGACGGGTCTCGGCGTCGAGCTGGTCGAGGGCGTGCTGCGTGATACGCGCCAAGTCGCCGAGCGGGACCGGTCCGGCCAGCTTGAAGCTTTCGAGCAGCACCATGCCCACGGGCAGCGCGATGAAGACGAACAGCAGCAGTCCCAGGACGGCGGTGGCCGAATAGGCGGGCAGGTGCGCATGCCGGAAACACGTGAGCTCAAGCCTCGCCCATGGGCAGCACCACCGGCGCCCCCGGGCGCACGCGCCAGGTCACGATGTCGCCGTCTCGAATCGCGAGCTCCTGCCAGTGATGCGTCGGCACGTCGGCGACAATCTCACGGCCGTCCGGTGTGACGATCACGGCGTGCACCGTCGCGCCCGCGAAGGTGACCGCCCGCAGGCGGCCGCGCGCGCCGGCTTCCGGCGCCTCGCCACGTTCCAACACGATGTGCTCGGGCCTGACGCACACTAGCACGGCACCGGCGGCGCGCAGCGGCTCCGGGACCGCCGCAGCGATCGCCCGGCCGTCGACCTCCACCCGGCCGGAGTCGAGCGGCCGGCCGAGCAGCATGTTGCTGGTACCCACGAACTCCGCGACGAAGCGCTGGCGCGGACGCAGGTAGATGTCCATCGGCGCGGCGACCTGTAGCAGCTTCCCGGCGTCCATCACCGCCACGCGGTCGGCGATCGAGAGCGCCTCCTCCTGGTCATGCGTCACATAGACTGTCGTCACCTTTAACCGGTCGACGATGCCGCGAATCTCGGCGCGCAGCAACGCGCGGATCTTCGCGTCCAGCGCCGAGAGTGGCTCGTCCAGCAGCAGCAGCGACGGGCTGGGAGCGAGCGCGCGCGCCAGCGCCACGCGCTGCTGCTGGCCGCCCGACAGCTCGTGCGGATAACGCCCGTCCAGACCCGTGAGCCGCGTCAGTTCGCACAGCTCGGCCACTCGGCTGGCGATCTCGGGCGCGGGCCGCCGGCGCACGGCCAGGCCGAAGCCGATGTTCTCGGCTACGGTCTTGGTCGGGAACAGGGCGTAGGATTGGAACACGAAGCCGACTTCGCGCCGGTTCGGCGGCAGCATGTCCACTCGCTGGCCGTTGACCAGCACCTCGCCCGAGTCGGGCCGGGTGAACCCCGCCAGGATGCGCAGCAGCGTGGTCTTGCCGCACCCGCTCGCGCCCAAGAGGCAGACGAACTCGCCCGAAGCGACGTCCAGCGACACGTCGTCGACGGCGGTCACGGCACCGAAACGCTTACTGATGCCGCGCAACGCGACGTGTGTCACGGTTCAATCTGGTTGCGGCCGCCACGCCGCCCCGGGCGGGCGCCGTGGCGGCGCTAGCGCGTTGCGTTTACTTCTTCTCGTACCTCGCAGCCCATTCACGCTTGAAGGCCTCCGCGTCGACGGGCTTCTTCATCGTCCACATCTTCACCTTGCTCAGGTCGACGTTGGTGACGCCGGGCGCCGAGCCGATACCCACAAAGGGCGCGAACGCCTTGCCGGCCTCGGGCCCGAACAGGAAGTCCATGAAGATCTTGCCTTCCTTCGGGTTGGGACCCTTGGCCACCAGCCCCGCGCCCTCCAGGATATTCGGCGACATGCCGCCATAGACCATCGCGATCGGATGGCCGGCGCGAATCTGTTGCAGGATGGCGGTGTCGTAGGTGAGACCGATCACCACCTCACCTGCTGCGGCCTGGCGCGCGGGGGCGCTGCCGCTGGACTGGTACTGGAAGATGTTGCTGTGCAGCTTGTCGAGGAAGTCCCAGCCATAGGCGTCGTACAGCGTCGTCGCGATGGTGAGGCCGGTGCCCGACTTGGTCGCGGCCGCGATGCTGATCGTCCCCTTGTAGACCGGCTTGGTCAGATCTTGCCAGGTCTCCGGCATCGGCAGGTTCTTCTCCTTCAGCAGCTTGGTGTTGACCGCCATCGCCATGATCGTGGCGTTGTGCGCGGTCCAGAAGCCGTCGGAGTCGCGAAAGTGGTCCGGCACCTTCGCGCCTTTTGGTTCATAGGGTTCGAACACGCCGGCGGCTTTGAGCTGGTTCATCGCCACGTCGTTAATCATCCATACCACGTCCGCCTGCGGGTTGGCCTTCTCGGCGATCGCTCGCTGGACAACCGGCCCGGTGGACAGGTTAATCGCCTCAACCTTGATCTGGGGATGCGCTTTGGCGAAGGCGGCCATGATCACTTTCTCGATCTCGTCGTTGCTGGCGGTATAGAGGACCAGCTTCTGCGCCGCCGCGGGTCCTGCGAACAGGCCCGTCGCCAGAGTCGCCGCGAGCACGCCGAGGAGGATTCGCCCAATTCGCCAATTGCTCGTTGTCATCTTGCTTCCTCCTATGATCGGTTCCTGGGTTTGAGCCGACGAGAGAGCATGCTCCCTTCTTGGATACGGTGCTGCGCGGGCACCGTCTTTGACACACGCGACGATGGGAGGCTGGTCAGAACAGACCATGGACCGGGACTCAGCATCAAGCGTGTTAGCCCTCGGCCGAGGAGGCGGGCCGCATGCGCCCGACGTATGCACCTCCCGAACGTGCCCTTCCATCGCCCCGACGACAGCACCCGCGTACAGGGTAAGATCGGTCGCGTACGCCGTTCAATACGTTCGCGTTACGGGGCGCATCAACCCTATGGCAACGGGCGCTCGCTAGAGCAGGAGATTCAGGAGATCCTTGAGCGCGCGGCGTAGATGCTCACCATGCGCGAGGCGGGAAAGCCAGTCGGCTACAGTCGTGTCGCCGCGGGCGAGGGGCACGCCGGGCTGCCATGGGGCGGGAGAGGGAATCACGAAGAGGCGCTTCGTTCCGTCTACGCTCCTCGCGCGGGTTAGGCGTACGTTAGGCGGCCTCATCTCAGGAAGATGCCGGAGCGGCCTGCGGCTGGTGCGTACCGTGCTCCTCGGCCCACGCCAGTGCATAGTCGGCGATCTCCTCCCACCCCTGCTGGGCGGGCATGAGATGCGAGCGTCCCGGAAATTCCCTGATCTCCGTGATCGTGTTCGACTTGTAGTGCTTCGCGTTCGAGCGTTGGACGGCGGGCGGCATCAAGTGATCTTCGCTCCCCGAGATGAAGAGAAGGGGCGCGCGGGCGTCGTTATGGTAGTCGACCGCGATGTCCTGGGGCCCGGGGATGAAATTCGCGAGCACGCTGTCCCAGAAAATGCCCCCTGATGCCGGGACGTGATAGCGGTCGTAGGCGGCGCGCGCGTCCGCTTCGTCGAATGTGTTCGTGAACACGTAGCGCCATTGATCGTACGTGAATGCCACTGCCCTGTGGCGATTCGCGGGATTCCTCAGCACCGGGAACGTCGATTTGAGCTGCGACAGCGGCGTAACGCGCACACCTTCCGTAGGTGCGGAGTTGATCGCCACTCCAACCGCCCCATAGCCACGATCGAGGAGTAGCTGCACAAAGGCGCCACCCGCCGAATGACCCATAAGGATCGGTGGCGCCTCGAATCGCTCGACAACGGCTTCGAGGTGCGCCATGATCGCGGGAACCGTGAGGCGCTCGACGGGCGATGGATCGCGGTTGAGCGCTTCGACCTCGACCTCGAACCCCGGATACGCAGGAGCGAGGACGCGGTAGCCCCGGTCTTCATACCGCGTGATCCAGTGCTCCCAGCTTCGCGGCGTCACCCAGAAGCCATGAACCAGTAGAATCGTATCGAGACGTTTCGACTGCGTGGGCATGGTGCGTCTCCTTGTGGGTCGCCTTCTGGTGCACGCTCCTGAGCGTAACCTGGAAACCGCCGCTGTGCACCCCCATCCGACCTAGGGCCACACGCCGTGCGCCGCGAGCTTGAGCGAGACGGACTCGCCGATGCCGGTGCCGCCGCCCGTGACGATCGCGGTCTTGCCCGTGAGCTTCATGTGTCGCTCCGATTCGGGTGCTCGGCTGTCGCCGGCGGGTCCGGCGATGTCGGACCCAGGACCTTGTAGTAGAACGGGGTGACGTCGAGGGCGCCGGTGGCGCTGCGGGCGTGAGAGGGACCCCTGCGAGGGTATGGTATCGAGCGGGGAGTCTACTCGAGCGCGGCAGGGGCGGGTGGGGCGGAGCCAGGCGCCTCAGTGGAGAGCGCGCGGTGGACGTGGGTGACGATGGTCCGCACGACGGCCGGGTCCTGCACGAGGGCGATGACGCGCAGCCGGCCGCCACAGCGGGGACAGGCGGAGGACATCGAGGTCGAACACGCGGCGCATCAGCGCGGGCCAGGTCCACGCACCCTGAGGGCGGCGGGGGCCGGCGTGGATCTCGGGCGCGGTCGGGTCGGCGGCCGGTCGGCCATAGCGGACCACCTAGGAGGAGCGCGTGCGGGCATGCAAGGCGAGGACGCCGAGGTAGACGAGCAGGTTCACGGCTGGGCGGGGGATGATGCCGCGAGTTCCCCATGAACTCGATCGGCTCGAAGAGCAGCTGCGCAGTGCCATCGCGCCAGACCGTCTTGAGATCGACGAGGATGCGGCCGTCGGCGCGTAGGCGGACGCCGTCACTGGGCGGCGGCGGTCGGAGGAGATAGCGGCAGAGCTGTTCGAGGCGGGGGCGACTGTTGGGGGGACCCAGACGTTGGCGTGGAGGTCGAAGCCCTCGAGCTGGGCCTGGCGAGGGCCGCGGGAGGTGACGTGACCGAGGTCCGGGTTTCGTTCCCCTCCTGTGGAGTGCTCTCGCTGCTGGCGCCTTGCGCAAAGTGGCTGCTCAGCGGTGGTCGGCACAACCGTACTTCCGATGGACTGCTGTGGATGCGCGCGGTGGCAGGAGTCGACAGCATAATGTCCAGACCGCCATGAGGGCTGTGTACGTTAATTTCTCGATTTGCGTCAAGGCCATGGCGATTCCCTTCCGAGGTGGTCATGGTGCCTAGGGTGGTCGATCATCGGCACCGGCTTGCCGGGATGAGCCCGCTGTGGTGTTCGGCCGGCTTTGGCGACATCCACGGGCGATAAGGACTGTTCAGCCCTCACGCGGATGCGGCGGGTGTTTGTGATTGCCAGCCGGTCGTTGCGTTCGCCACCCCTCACGCTCCGGTCCACGTCCACTCGCGGACCTCGGGCATGTCCTCGCCGTAGCGCTCGATGTATTGCCGGTGCTCGATGAGCTTGTCGCGGATCGCTTGCTTGGGATAGGCGGCGGTCGCCGCCAGCCCGGGCACGCGGTCGATCACGTCGGCCACCAGGTGGAACCGGTCGAGGTCGTTCCGCACGACCATGTCGAACGGCGTCGTGGTGGTGCCCTCCTCTTTGTAGCCGCGCACGTGGAGGTTCTTGTGATTGCTCCGCCGATAGGTGAGGCGGTGGATCAACGACGGGTAGCCGTGGAAGGCGAAGATGATGGGCTTGTCGGTCGTGAACAGCGTGTCGAAGTCTCGATCGGGGAGGCCATGCGGGTGCTCGCTGGGCGGCTGGAGCTTCATCAGGTCCACGACGTTGATGACCCGGACCTTGAGGACCGGCAGGTGCTGCCGGAGCAGCGCGACCGCCGCCAGCGTTTCCAGGGTCGGCACGTCGCCGGCGCAGGCCAGCACGACGTCGGGCTCGCTCCCCCGGTCGCTGCTCGCCCACTCCCAGATACCGATGCCGGCCGTGCAGTGCTTGATGGCGGCGTCCATGTCGAGGTACTGGAGGCCGGGCTGCTTGCCGGCCACGATGACGTTCACGTAGTTCCGGCTGCGCAGGCAATGGTCGGCGACCGACAGCAGGGTGTTCGCGTCGGGCGGCAGGTAGACCCGGATCACATCGGCCTTCTTGTTGACCACGTGATCGATGAAGCCGGGATCCTGATGCGAGAACCCGTTGTGGTCCTGGCGCCAGACGTGCGAGGTGAGCAGGTAGTTGAGCGAGGCGATCGGCCGGCGCCAGGAGATCTCGTTGCACACCTTCAGCCATTTCGCGTGCTGGTTGAACATCGAGTCCACGATGTGAATGAACGCTTCGTAGCAGGAGAAGAAGCCGTGGCGCCCGGTGAGGAGATAGCCTTCGAGCCAGCCCTGGCACGTGTGTTCGCTCAGGATCTCCATGACCCGGCCGTCGGGGCCGAGCGACTCGTCCTCCGGACGCCGGTCGGCCAGCCAGGTGCGGTCGGTCACCTCGAACAGCGCGCCCAGGCGATTCGACGCGGTCTCGTCGGGCCCGAATACGCGAAAGTTACGCTGGTCCTGGTTCAGCCTCATGACGTCGCGGAGAAGTCCGCCCAGCGCGCGGGTCGCCTCGCCGAGGGTGGTGCCCGGCTTCGGGACGTCGACCGCGTAGTCACGAAAGTCCGGCATCCTGAGATCTTTCAGGAGGAGGCCGCCGTTGGCGTGCGGGTTGGCGCCCATGCGCCGTGTCCCGGCTGGCGCCAGGGCGGCGAACTGCGGCAAGAGGCGACCCGATTCGTCGAACAGCGCTTCGGGCCGATAGCTCCTCAGCCATTCCTCGAGCTGCCGGCGATGGGTCTCGTTCGTCGCCACCTCGGCGAGCGGCACCTGGTGCGAGCGCCAGAAGCCCTCGGTCTTCTTGCCGTCGACCTCCCTCGGACCGGTCCACCCCTTGGGCGTGGTCAGGACGATCATGGGCCAGCGGGGGCGACGGGGCGGCGCCCCGCCCCGCGCTTCCTGCTGGATGGCGCGGATCCGCTCGATCACGGTGTCCAGACTCGCCGCCATCTCCTCGTGCATGACCTCGGGGTCGGAGCCCTCGACGAAGTGCGGCTCGTGGCCGTAGCCGACCAGCAGGCTCTCGAGCTCCTGGCGGCTGATCCGGGCCAGGACCGTCGGGTTGGCGATCTTGTAGCCGTTCAAATGCAGGATCGGCAAGACCCCGCCGTCGGTCGCGGGGTTGAGAACTTGTTGGAGTGCCATGCGGTCGCCAGCGCACCGGTCTCGGCCTCTCCATCCCCCACGACGCACGCGACCATCAGATCGGCGTTGTCGAGTGCAGCCCCATAGGCGTGCGCCAAGGAGTAGCCGAGCTCGCCACCCTCGTTGATCGAGCCCGGCGTTTCCGGAGAGGCGTGGCTCGGGATCCCGCCGGGGAACGAGAACTGCTTGAACAGGCGCCGCATCCCCTCGGCGTCCTGGGACACGCTCGGGTAGAGCTCGCTGTACGTGCCTTCGAGATACGTGTTGGCGACCATTCCCGGGCCGCCGTGACCGGGACCACAGACGTAGATCATGTCGAGGTCGTATTTCTTGATTGCCCGGTTGAGGTGCACGTAGATGAAGTTCAGCCCTGGCGTCGTGCCCCAGTGGCCGAGCAGCCGGGGCTTGACGTGCTCGCGCGTGAGGGGTTGCCGAAGCAGGGGATTGTCCAAGAGATAGATCTGACCGACGGAGAGATAGTTCGCCGCCCGCCAGTATGCATCGATGGCGCGGAGCTCGTCTCGTGACAGCGCGCTACCCATTCTTCATTCCTCCAACGGACGTCTCGCCTGCTCTCCCCGCGTGGAGAGCTTCCATAGTGCTCCTGGCAATCTCGATCTCCTCGTCGGTCGGGATCATGAAAGCCTCAAGGCGGGACCCGGCCGCGCTGATCCGCCGCTCGCCCTCGATGGCCGCGACGTTGGCGCCGGGATCGAGCGTCAGGCCGAGCCACTCGAGGCCCTGACACACGCGCGCCCGCACCTCCGCCGACCGGTCGCCGATCGCGCCGGTGAACACCACGGCCTGGGCGCCCCCGAGCGCCGCGAGGTACGCGCCCACGTACTTCCGGATCCGGTAGCAGAAGACCTCCAGGGCGACCGCCGCGCGCCGGTCCGTGGCCTCGTGCGCCAGCAGATCACGCAGGTCGCGACTCCGACCCGAGAGCCCGAGCAGGCCGGATCGCTCGTTCAGCCAGCGCTCCACCTCCGCCACCGGCGCGCCCTCCGCGCGCGACAGATGCCCGAGGATACCCGGGTCGACGTCGCCGGACCGGGTGCCCATCACCAGGCCTTCGAGCGGCGTCAAGCCCATCGAGGTGTCGATCGAGCGTCCGTTCTCGATCGCCGCCGCGGAGCACCCGTTCCCGAGGTGGAGCGCCACGATCGTCGCTCGCTCTTCGGGCGTACCGGTGAGGGCGCAATACCGGTCGAGCACGGCCCGGTAGGAGATGCCGTGAAAGCCAAACCGGCGGATGCCGTGGCGCGCGGCCAGGTCATGCGGAATGGCGTACCGCCAGGCCCGCTCGGGCAGCGAGGCGTGAAACGCGGTATCGAAGACCGCCACCATCGGTAAGCCCGGACCGAGCGCCCGGCGACACGCCCGAATACCAGCGAGGCTCGGGCCGTTGTGCAGCGGCGCCAGGGCCTCGAGGTCGTGGAGCGCCGCCACCACCGTGTCATCGAGCACGGTCGGCGTCCGGAAGCGCGGGCCGCCGTGGACGACCCGGTGCCCCGCCGCCTCGACTGGCACCCGCGTCGCCGCGACCCATTCTGCGATACGGCGCATGCCGTCGTCGTGGTCGGGAACCTGCGCTGTCGTGTCGATCGACTCGACGCCAGCCGCCTCGAAATGAAGCGTCGCCTCGCCGCCAACCTTCTCGATGCGGCCCTGGGCCCTCCGGCGCGCGACGGCGCCGCGCTCTCCGTCCACCCCTGCGGCGAAGACGCCCCACTTGATCGACGAGCTGCCACAATTGACGGCCAGGACGTTCATGGGAGCGTCCATCATCGGCTTCACCTCTGCCAGAGAATCTCGTGCGCCTCGAGCGGGATCGAGGCGCACGGATGGCGCGGCAGGAGTCGTGGAGTGTAGTCGCCGAGCTCCCGCCACGGACCGGAATCCTCACGCTGTACTCGTAGCCTCTGCTCGGGCCCGTCGAGCTTGTGGATCGGCTTCATGGCGTGACGCTCGGGCTTTTCTTCCTGGCCCCGAGCCCGTCCGCGTACAGCTCGACTCCCACCGCCTCGGGGTCGAGGCGGCCGCCGAGGTGCACTTCCACGCTGACACGGTGCTCGGCGCCGTGGGTCTCCACGCGCATGGCGCCAAACCGCGCCTCCTGCCAATGCGCTGCGAGGGCCCGCTTCCACGCGACCAGCTCCGCCCCCGGCCCGCCACCATCGGCCGCGCGGGCGCGGTACGCGGCCGCCGCCGGCACGTGATACTTTTCTCCGTGTACTCGCGCACGACCCGGTTGGTCGAGAACCTCGGCGTGAGCCGCGCCATGCTGGCGCGCATCTTCGCGATCCAGCCGGTGGGCACGCCGAACTGGTCGCGGGTGTAGAAAGCCGGGGATCACCTCCTGTTCCAGGGACCGGGTAGAGCGCCTCGGCCTCGGCGGCGTCCCAGGCCGGATCGTCGCCGTGTTCCTGGCCGTCGCCAAGCGCCCATCCGACGTCGGGCGCATAGGCCTCCGCCCACCAGCCGTCGAGCTCCGAGAGGTTCCGGCCGCCGTTCACGAGCACCTTCATCCCACTGGTTCCGCTGGCCTCCCAGGGCCGTTGTGGCGTATTGATCCATAGGTCTGCGCCCTGGACGAGCCGCTCGGCCACGAATAGATCGTAGTCGGGGAAGAAGATGGCTCGCCCCCGAGCACCTCGGGGCGACGCATGAACTGGATCCAGTCTTTGATCATGATCTCCTGAGCGGCCTGATCGGCGGGATGCGCCTTCCCAGCGATGACGAGCTGCACCGGACGGTCGCGATCGGTCAGGAGCCGGATGAGTGGGTCCGGGTCGTGGAGCAGCATGCCGGGGCCGCTTGTAGGTGGCGAATCGTCTCGCGAAGCCGAGCGTCAGCGTGCCCCGGGTCCAGCGATCTGCGAATCACCGCGGCCTCGTCCGGTTTCACGCCCATGGAGGCGGCCTGCGCCGCCGCCCGCTCGCGGGCATAGTCGACCAGGCTCCTCCGGGCTTTCGGCGCGCATCGCCCACAGCTCGGCGTCGGCGACCCAGCTGATCGCGTGCTCGATGTTGTCCATGCTGCCGCGCCAGCGCTCGCTCCCGCATTTCTTGGTCCACAGCGCGTCGGCCGCGGCGGAGTCCCAGGAGGGCGCGTGCACCCCGTTCGTGACGTGACCGATCGGGACCTCGGCACTGGGGCCGGCGAGGAGAAGAAGGACTGGAAGAGACGCCGGCTCACTTGCCCGTGCAGGCGACTGACACCGTTGATGGCGCCGCTGCCGCGGATCGCAAGGTAGGCCATGTTGAACGGCTCGCTCGCGTCCCGCGGATTCTCCCGTCCGAGCGCCAGCAGGTCACGAACGCTCAGACCCAGGCCATCCTCGGCATATCGCCGCAGGTAGAGGTCGATCAGGCTCGGGCGCGAAACGGTCGAAGCCGGCGGGGACGGGAGTGTGGGTGGTGAAGAGATTCCCCGCACGCGTGACGGCCAGGGCCACGTCGAACCCGCACCGATTGTCCTCCATGAAGCTCCGGGCACGCTCCAGCGCGGCGAAGGCCGCGTGGCCCTCGTTCAGATGACAGACCTCCGGCTCAAGGCGGAGCGCGCGCAGCAGGCGCCAGCCCACGATCCCCAGGACGAGCTCCTGGCGCAAGACGAAGCTCAGGGGCCCCCCGCCGTGAGCTCGCTGGCGACGCCGCGCGCCGCCGGAGGGTTGCCCGGATCGTTGCTGTCGAGAAGGTCGAGCGCGAGCCGGCCAACTTTCGCCTGCCAGGCTCGGAACCAAAACTTTTATCCCCGGCAGCTCGATCGGCACTCGGATCCACTCGCCGCTCTCATCGCGCACCGGGCTTATCCGCAACTGGCGCCGCCTGGTTGTACTGGATAGAGCTCCTCCTGGCTGCCGTCGGCGGCGATCGCCTGCCGGAAGTACCCCCGCTGATAGAGCAGGCCGACGCCCACGACCGGGACGCCGAGATCGCTGGCCGCCTTGAGCTGATCGCCCGCCACGTTGCCAAGCCCACCGGAATAGATGGGTAGGGCCTCGCTGAGCGCGAATTCCATGCTGAAGTAGGCGACGCGCGTCAACGGCGACTGCACGTGCTTCTGCTGGAACCAGGCCGGCGAGGCCAGGTAGGGGCTCCGTCGCTGCGCGGAGGCTCGTGACCCGGGTCCGGTATTCCGGGCGAGCCAGCAGGTCGCGCAGCTTGCTCCGCGACACCGTCTGAAGCACGACCCACGGGTTGTGGGTCAGCGCCCAGAGCTCCGGGTCGAGCTCGGCCCAGAGCTCATCGGTGCCGTGATGCCACGCCCAGCGCAGGTTCAGCGTGAGCTCGGTGAGCGCGTCGATGCCGAGGTCGGTCATGCCCGCGTCCGGAACACGTCCTGGATCGCCGCCTGCGTCTCGTCCTGAATTCTGCGCAGGTGATCGGGTCCCTTGAAGCTCTCGGCGTAGAGCTTGTAGACCGGGCACTGGGCCCCGAGCACGACCATGGTGGGCTTGAGCAGGAGGTGCTCGAGGATGACGTGCTGGCTCCGGAGCGCGGCGACGACGCGATCGAGTGTCGCCACGGTCACCTCGAAGCAGCGCTCGATAGAGTGATCACCGTCCATGAGGACCTCCGGCTCGACGATCGGGACCAGCCCCGCTTCCTGGCACAGCGCCGCGTAGCGTCCGAGCGCATGGGCATTCGCGTCGAGGCAGACGGCGCTGGGACGGCCGGCGCCGATCGCAATCACGGCCCGCCACGTGGCGAAGCGGCCGCCGAGCGTCCGGTACTCGTCCAGTCGCTCGCGCAGGCCATCGAGCCCCTCGGTGCGCGCTCTCCGGGGGCACCGGCCAATGGCTGCGCGCGCCGATCAACCTTGATGCTGGGGGTGATCCCGTCGCCGGCGAGGACCTCCACGAACCGCCGGCCGTCGTCGGCCCGCTGCCGCAAGGTCTCGTCGAAGAGAATCACGCCGCTGATGAACTTGGACACCCCCGGCGTCGTGAACAGCATCTGCCGGTAGCGGCGTCGATGCTCCTCCGTGCCTCGACGCCGAGCGCCTCGAAGCGCCGGGCGATCGTTCCGTGGCTTTCGTCGGCCGCCAGGGTGCCCCTCCCGGGCGCCAGGAGCGCCTGGCTCGTGGTCTCCAGAACACCCATATTCATCGCCAACCTCCACCCCGGACCGCGTCACGCAGCGCTGACGCGTCTCGCCACTTTGCTGAGCTCCCGGAGCCACAGCACCGAGCTGCCCGACCGCCGCGCAGCGCGGCCAGTCGCCGGCACTGAGACTCACTGTCGAAAAGGCTTGCTGAAGAAACGGCACGTAG
>CAWDPM010000011.1:0-1153666 GCA_963804185.1 uncultured Candidatus Rokubacteria bacterium | reverse complement strand
GGCCAGGGATTATCAGGCAGCAAGGCGGGTCGTTGGTCTGGTGCGGCATATACACCTGTTCCTGGCCCGCGCCAGGTCGCTGGTTCAAATGGGGCTGGATCTGCTACACGACGCCAGACGACATGCTGGCTCGACCTGATTCGGCCGTGACTTACGCGCGGAAGCGCCGCCAGATCACGTCCGGCGCAAAGGACGTCGTGGATTCCCGTCTCTGGCACAGATGGAGGGCATGCCGAACCGCGATCTCGACCCCGCGTGTGTCGTCCCGCCGAGGACCACGTGTGGCGTGCTCATCGGGACCACTAGGGTCCGTATCGGCGACACCACATCCGCGATCGCCCAGTCGCGGAGAAGTCACGCCCCCTTGGGTCGGCCACCGCTAATGGCCGGAATGAAGTGCACCTCGGAGTCATCGGACAGCTTCTCGATCAAGCCCAGATGGCTCGTCACGCCGTCGATGGCGACCGCCAGGCCGTCCTGAACGTCTCCTCTCGAGTCGAAAAGCCTCGCCCCGAGGCCAGGATAGGCCGCCTCAAGGTTGCGGACCACGTCACGGAGAGTGGCGCCAGGCACGATCACCGTCTCCCGACCCTCGGTATGGGTGCGCAAGAGGGCCGGGATGAACACGGTCGCCATCGCTACCCGTGGGTCTTCACACCCTCGAGGATCGTTCCTGGCGACATGGGCAGGCTCCTGAAGCGTGCGCCCGTCGCCCGATAAACTGCGTTCGCGATCGCCGGCACCGGCGGCACAATCGGCACTTCGCCCACGCCGCGCACGCCGTATGGTGACCGGGGTTCGGGCACCTCCACGATGACGGTTTCGATCATCGGCAGGTCCAGCGTCGTTGGCATGCGATAGTCGAGGTAGCTGCTGTTCAGCATCCGTCCCTCGCTCGTCGTACACGTACTCCTCGTTCAGCGCCCAGCCGATGCCCTGCGCCGCCGCCCCCTGCATCTGCCCTTCGACGTACGCGGGATGGATGGCCGTGCCCGCATCCTGGATCACCGTGTAGCGCAGGATTTCGACCTTGCCAGTCTCCATATCGACTTCGACATCGGCGATCTGCGTACTGAAGGCGCTGCCGACCCCGGTCGGCGCCACCGTCCCCGACGCCGACGATTGGCGCGCCGGTGCGAGCATGCGGCCCGGCAATATCCTTGAATGTCATCTGCTTCTCCGCGTCGGTGGTGCAATGGACGCCACCGTCTTCATAGACGACATCCTCGGCGGAAACCTCCCAGATCCTGGCGGCGCGTTCGACCATCTGCCGGCGGATATCTAAGCCTGCCTCGTGTGCCGCCAGCCCGGAGGCAAACGTTGTGCGGCTGCCGCCGGTGACATCGTTGTGGCCGACCGAATCCGTGTCTACCACGGACGGTTTTACGTGCTCGGGCGATACCGAGCGTCTCGGCCGCGTTGCATCGCCAGGCTGGCGCCGCGACCACCGATGTCGGGGTTGCCCTCAGCCAGACTGACCGTGCCATCCGGGTTCACATGGACGCTGGCGCAGGACTTCAGGCCGGCGTTGTGCCAGTAGCCGGAGGCGACGCCGCGACCGCGGTGATCGCCCCCGAACGGCGCCTTGTAGTGAGCGTGCCCGCATGTCTCGAGGGCAGCCTGCAGGCATGCCCCGTTGCCGATGCTGGCAAACGGCCGGCCGCCGGGTCCGCGCCGCCCTCTCGAGCGCGTTCTGCATCCGAAACTGAGTGGATCAATGCCAAGCTGCTCGGCCATCTCATCGACCACCGATCTCCATCGCGAACGCGGCCGGGGGCGCCCCGGGGCACGGTAGGCGGCGGTCCTTGGTTGTTCACGACCACGTCATAACCGTCGATCTTGGCGTTGGCGATGCCGTACGGGCCGACGTGTGTCTGGCACCGGCGCCGACGGCGGAGCCGGGGAACGCCCCGGCCTCTAGGCCAGGAGCGATTCGCAGCGGTGATCCGCCCGTCCTTGTCGCGCCGATCTTCACCTTAGATAGGTGCCGGAGGCCGGACCCGTGCCCTCGAACACCTCCGTCGGTCATCTGCATCTTTACCGGCGTGCCGCTCTTCCGCGAGCAGGCCGCGCCACCGGCTCCAGGTAAATGTACAGCTTGCCACCGAAGCCACCGCCGATCTCGGTCGGGATCACCTTCAACGTGAGTCGGGCACGCCGAGCACGCCGCGGTCTGCTGGCCGCACCGAAGTCCGCCCTGGGTGGAGGTCCAGATCGTAATCTGACCGTCGGCTCCCAGTTGGCCGTCGGCCGCATGCGGTTCGATGTAGCCCTGGTGTACCATCTTGGTCGTGAACTCGCGTTCGACGACGACATCCGCTTCAGCGAAGCCCCGTCTGAACGTCGCCGCGCTCGAATTGGAGATGCGGGCGACGTTGCTCGAGACCCCCGTGTCGGTTCCGCGAGCAAACCGCTCCGGAACGATGCGAGTCGTGAGCGTGCTCTCGTGAAGACGAGGGGCGTTCTCCCCCATGGCCTCGAGGACGTCCAAGACCGGCGGCAAGGCCTCGTAGTCCACGTCGATGAGTCCGATGGCTTCCTCGGCCACGTGGACATTGATCGCCGCCACCGCCGCCACGGCGTGGCCTCGGTACAGCACCTTGCCGTCAGCCAAGGCAATCCTCGCCAGGACGCCGACGTTCTCCCGTCTCGCCGAAGTCGATCGGCACGTTGGCGTCGATCAGCGGCAGATCTTGTGCTGTGATGACCGCCTTCACGCCGGCCAAGGCCAGCGCGCGAGAGGTGTCGACCGATCGATGCGGGCATGGGCATGCGGGCTCCGCAGGATCTTGCCGTGAAGCAAACCCGTCAGAGCGACATCGGCCGCATAGCGGGCCCGGCCGGTCACCTTGTCGAGGCCGTCGTGGCGCACCGGCCGAGTCCCCACCCACATCGAATAACCGCGGGCTCTGCCCGACTCACTCGACGCCATATCCAGTCTCCTTAGGTCCGTCCAGCCGCTCGCGCGTCAGCCAACATCCGTTCCGCCCTCTGCACCGCGCGGATGATCTTATCGTATCCCGTACAGCGACAAAGGTTGCCGGCCAGCCAATGGCGAATCCGATGCTCGTTGGCCTCGGCTCGCGGTCCAAGAGAGCCTTCGCGGCCACGATGAACCCCGGTGTGCAGATGCCACACTGGAGTGCGGCCTCCTCCAAGAAGGCCTCCTGGAGCGGATGCAGCCCGCCGACCGGCGCCACGCCCTCGATGGTCGTAATGCTCTTCTCACGTGCCTCGGCTCCCAGGACGCAACAGGCGTCAACGATGCGCCCATCGAGGATGACGGTACAGGCGCCGCAGTTCCCGTCATTGCAGCCCTCTTCGAGCCCGTCAGGCCAACGACATCGCGAAGACACTCGAGCAGGCTCTGACGAGGCTCACAGAGGAACTCCACGACCGAGTCGTTGATCCGACAACGAACGTGAATCTTCCTCGTTTCCACGCTCCCTACGCTCCTCCGGTAACAGGCTCGGGCCGGCTGATCGCCGTGGCTAGCGCGCGTCTCGTCCACGCCAACGAGATGCACGCGTTGCGCGGCGGTGCCCCGCATGTCCGTGATGGGCCGCGCAGCCTCCTGGCACAACTCCGAGGCCCGACGGATTGTCTGCTCGTTGACGGTCTGACCGACGAGCCATTGGCTCGCCGCCTCGCAGAAGACCGGCGTCGGCGCCACTGATGCGATCGCGAGGCGCGCACGCTGAAATCGCCATTCACCGATCGCCACCACCGCGGCGGAGCCGGCGACCGCAATGTCCATCTCGTTCCGCGGGATAAAGCGAAGATAGGCTCCGCCTGTTCCAGGCGAGCGGCCTCGTGAATCGGATGCTCACCAGCAGCTCTCCATCCTTCAGGACCGTCTGGCCGGGCGCCGTGCAGAATCGCTCCACGGGCACCGTACGCGTCCCCGCAGGTCCCATGACACTGGCCACACCCCCATAGGCGATCTGGATGGGAATCGTGTCAGCACTCGGGGACGCATTGCACAATTGCCCCCAATAGACGCTCGGCTCTGGATCTGAATCCCCCCGACCAGGCTCGCGGCGTCGAACAGACCGGGATAGAGTTGTGAAATCCGGGGGTCCTCGTACACTCTGTAGCAAGGCACGGCCGCGCCGATCGTGATCCCTACTGTCGACCGTCAGCGCCTTGAGCTCCGGGACCTGTTTGACGTCGACCAGCCGCTCGATCCGGTATCGATTGGCCCGGAGTTGCGCGAGAATGTCCGTGCCACCTGCCAGGGCCCTCGCGCGCGCCCTTCTCCGCCATGAGCTCCACGGCCTCATCCAACGTGTCCGGCGCGCAGTACTCAAAGTCCTGCAGGATGCACCTCCCACACTCTCCGAGTGATCCTGGTTGTCACATTTGCGTCTCGACGACGAGACCTTCGAACGATGGATCCGGTGGCACGCGCTGCGACCTGCCACACGGGCGTCACAAGCTCGAGGGAGAGCTCCGGCATCGCCGTCTCGATCCCGCTTACTGGAGAATCCACAGAGGGCCGCTCGCCGTGGTTAGCGCCTGACGCGCTGGTAGACAATCTGCTCGTTCCCCTCGGGGTCGGCGATCACGATGAAGTCATACCCCTGGCCGTTTTCACGTCGCTCAACAGTGTGACACCCTTGCTCCGGAGGTCGTCGATCACCGCACCGAGGTCGGCCGTCTCGAAGTTCACCATCGCCGGTGGGTGGCCAGTCTGCCTGGGAAACGCGGGGGCTGCCGGACCCTCCAGCGCGAGGCGAGCGGCGCCCGTGTCGAACATGGCGTACTGTCCCGCCTCGTCCACGAGACGCGGGTGCAGCCCCAGTTGATCGCGGTAGAACCTCACCATCTCCGCCCACCGCTCCACTCGGAGCGTTACAATCCCGATGGAGCCAATCATCCCGTCAGCGTCTGAGCCTGAGCGTCCTGTCCGGCTCCCCGCTCGCATCCTTGCGTGTCATGCACGGCCCGCTACGACGGCCACACGAACTGCGAACAATGGCATTCCTGCTGCTCACCGGACGTCGCGACGGCGAAGTTGACCGTGATCCATCCCCCTACACCCGCAAACGTTCCGTCTCCATCCAACACCTGCCAGATCGCCGCCCCTCGCTGAATCCCGTCGACGACCGGCCCCAGAATCGTCTGACCGACGCTCTTGAACCGCACTTTGCCCAGCGTCCCGTATGTGACGGTTCCCGACTCGAGGTACGTCCTCCCCCCTCAGCGGGCATTCCGTGCCCGAGAATGGTCTGGATCGTCGACTCGAGCAGCACCGTGCCACCATCCTCGGCCGTCATCGAGCTCTCGATCCCTTTCCTCGGCCAGCTTCGCCCTCAAGTTCTGAGCCGATCCCGAAGCCTTCCGGCGAAGCCCACCCGGCCATCGAACTCGCTTGCCCATGAGCTGCATGGCAAAGGTCACCTGGCGCATGGGACCTCCTTGTCGAACGCCGGGACGTCACTCGCCACGCCGCCTTCCTTCCTCATCGGCCGGCCGCCCGTCCGTCCCGCATCGGTCCCGCGTCTCTCCGTGCCCGGTCCGTCCGCCTCGCTCGCGGCCGGAACGGCTTGCTCTCGGCACCTCGGTTCACCAGCACATCGTATCGAAACTCCCGCTTGACGATGCGCACGAAGGTCGATGTTTCCGTGCCCATGACGCCGGGTATCGAGGCTAGCCGCTTGGTCATGAACTCATACAGGTGAGAACTCGAACGGAGCAGGGCCACGGCGAAGATGTCGCAGGTACCCGTGCACACCGCGAGCCAGATCACCTCGGGTAAGGCGGCTAGGCGGGCTGACGCCTTCTCCAGCGCCGAGGCGGCAATGCGCAACTGCAGCATGATGTAGCTCTGGTATCCCACTTTGAGCGGGTCGGCCCACGCCTCCACATGAATGACGTCGTTGCTCAACAGCCGATGGAGTCGCTTGCGAACCGTCGCTTCGGCGGCACCGAGCCTTCGCGCGATCTCCGCATTCGACTGTCGACCATTCTCCTGAAGCAGCATGATGATCTGTGCGTCTAGCTCGTCCAGCTTCGGTGGTTCCATCCGGCGCCCCTTCCTCGGCTCCCAGCGCGCGCGCTCGTGCAGCGGCTCGCTCATGTATGGGCGCTATCCTTACACCTGACACCACCTCCTGGCTAGGGTCCTGCGTCTCTCGCAGCTTGTTACTCATCTGTCAGCTTGACCGTCGCCGGTGGACGCCTTGCCCGCAAGCGCAACGCGCAGGCGAGGGATGACCTCCGCCCCGAAGAGCTGCAACGTGCGCAGCGACCGCTCAAACTCCATCGTCGGATGGTAGTGGCGAAACCACAGAAATCCGTCGAGATCGAACTCGCGGTCGTAGGAGAGCACCTCGGCTGCCACGTCGGCCGGGTCCCCAATGATGGCGCGTTCCTCCTTGAACTGTTGATAGGTCATATCGAAGCGTCGGTTCGGATAGCGCCATTCGAACACTCGCTTGTAGGACTCCTCGAAGACCGCCGCCATCGTCCGGTCCGCTTCCTCTCGTGTTTCGCCCACGCAGAGCTCACGCATCATCGACAGTCCCTTAGGGCCCAGCTTTCGCTCAGCGCACGTCTCCCGAAAGATCTTCATGCCCGCACGCAGGAACTCCTTCCCATGCCGAGGGCTTACGGACCAGCTATCACCCAGTTCGGCAGCATGCGGGACGGTACGCAGCGTGTCCGCGGCGATACTTAGGTGGGGGCCTGGTTTCTGGATCGGCGGCAGACACATTGTCACATCGTCGAAGTTGTAGAAGCGCCCGTGAAAGGACACCCGCTCGCCACTCCACAAGGTCCGCACGGCCTGCACCGCTTCCCGCGTGCGGTCGCCCCGACTCTTCCGGTCAATCCCGAAGCTCTCCCACTCCTCGGCGCGATATCCCTGCACCGCCGTCACCAACGCTCGACCACCGCTCAGCACGTCGAGCGTTGCCGTCTGCTCCGCGACGTCGACCGGATGCACGAACGCCATCAACATCATCGTGCGCACCCACATTCCCGGACACAGGGCGCTCACGAAGCTCAGCATCGGAATGGGCTGCAGATATCGGGAAGCTGGACCAGCCAGAAAATGGTGCGAGTAGACCACTCCTTCGAACCCGCTCGCCTGCGCCGTCGTGGCTTGACGAGAGATACCGTCCAGGATCTGCGACTGCGTCAGCCCGGGTGGAAACATCGGGCCGAGTTGGATCCCGAATTTCATGTTTCCTCCTTCTCAGTCCAGTCGCCAGAAAAATGGTCAACGCGGGCGACATGACGCTCTCACGCGTCGTCCTGAAGTCCAGCGCCCTCAGCCTTCCGATGTTTGCGCGCGGGCCCGTACATCCCCGAGGGTTATATGCTCGGCGGCACTGATCTCGGCGATCTCGTCGGCATCCAGCTTCACATTGGCGGCGGAAAGAGAGTCGCGGATCGACTCCGGGCGGCGGGCGCCGGGAATCGCGATGAGCTGAGGCGACAGCGCCAGCAACCAGGCAATGGCCACGACGGTGGCCGAAATACCGCGAACCTTCGCGATCCGGCGCACGGCGGGACAGTCCTGCACCCGGTGTCGGTCACCATCGGCCAGGACTGGGCCCAATGGCGTGTGGGCCATGAAGGCGATGCGATTCGTTTCGCAGAACCGCAGCATGTCGTCCGTTCCGCCTGGCCTGACCGTCACACTGAGTCGATTCTGCACCACATCAATAGGCCCAATCGCCATCACGCGCGCGGCCTGAGCGACCGACACGTTGGACAGACCCACCCACCGGATCCGGCCGGCCGCACGCGCTTCGAGAATCGGCCGCGCGCTTTCAACGAGATCGACGCGGGGATCGACTGCATGCAGCAGATAGCAGTCGAGCTGCGAGACGCCGAGCCGCTCGGCGCTCAGTTCGATCGCGCGGGCAACCCGCGGGGCGCTCGCGCGACCTTCCCACACACCGCCGGGCCGAGCGAATCCGCCTTTGGTCACCACGACCGCGCCTGGTCGTCCCGTCAATGCCTCCCGTACTAGCCGTTCACCGTATCCGTGTTCGATCTCGTCGAGGCCATAGGAATCGGCCGTGTCAAAGAGCCGGACACCGGCCCCGTAGGCTGCGCCGATCGTCTCGAGGGCCTCCGTCCATGTGGGCCGGCCCGGGGCACAAAGCCGCCAGCAGCCCAGGCCCACGCGAGGCAACTGGTGAGCTCCCATCCAGTCGACCAAGCAGAGACTCTCGCCGTGTTCCTGGCTGCCTGGAGTCTGGACCCGGGTACTCATCCGCGCGCCATGCCGTGGACGGACTTCACACCACTCATCGGACCTTGAGGGGATCCGCAGTGACCCCGCTCAGCTCGATCCAGACATTCTTCACCTGCATGTACTTTCTTCACCTGCATGCACTCACGGATTGCCTCCACCCCGTCCTCCCGACCGTGCCGCTCTGCTTGTATTCCTCCGAACGACGCCGACCGATAGCTGTCGATCCGATGATGCCCGCCTGGAGATCACGCGCGACTCGATGAGCCCGCGGACGGCCGCCTGCTGCGCCGACATCACCGTCACCTCCTGCGCTCGAGTCCCCCGTGCGGTCTGTCAATCCCGCAGGTGACGCTGCCGTCAAGCCGGAACGGTCGCCTGGAGAAGCCGGATCATGCGGTCATATGCTTCGCGGGCTTCATCAACCGCGTAGGTGTCGCGGCCCTCAAACATCCAGCCGGGCCCTACTCGCGGATACCGCACCACCTCGGATGATTTCCCGCGCGCTCGAAGGCGCGTCTCTATCTCGCTCACCGCGGTCTCGGGGACGCTGGCGTCCTGGCCCGCGAACAGCCACAGCATCGGGACATCAAGCCCTTCCGCGGTCTCGACCGCGTCCATGGTCCATCCCGGTGCGAATCCGCGCTTGAGTCCCGAGGAATAACAGGCCACCACAGCCGCGATCTGAGCGGGACGTCTGGCCGCTAGCAGGACAGCATACCGCCCACCGACCCGAAACCCCACGGCCCCGACCGGTTTCGCGCCGACGGCCGGATCCTGCCGGAGCCAGTCTAGGGCACGTTCGAGATCTTCCAGCACCTGAGCGTCGGTGAGCGTCCGGAGCAAGGCTAGCGCCTTCTCACGCTCGTCGTAGCCTGCGGTGCGCTCCGGCAGTCGACGATACAGATCGGGAGCGATGACCTTGAAGCCCTCGCCGGCCAGCCTGCGGCACATCGCCTGCACATAGGCGTTGTGCCCGAAGCCCTCGTGGATCACGACGAGGCCGCGCCGGGCACCGGCCTCGCGTGGGCCGGCGACGTAGGCGAAGGGCTCGCCACCCGGTACCAGCCGGATCCAGTCCGCGACGATCGTCATTCTGTTGAAGCGCCTCGCTGGGTGAACCTCATCGCGCCGGGTCGTGGATGCTCGGTAGGGACTCTCACCCACCCGTGAACTGCCCGACGGTGTGGATCGCACAGTCACGGGCCGGCCCGACCTGCTCGGCTGTGCGCTTGACTCCCTCGGCCAGAACTGCCCCGACCCTCCGCCGATGACTGATCATCTCGAGGAGCCGTTCAGCGTCCTCGGCGTCGCCCGGACGGTGGCCAGCACCAACCGGTTGTCGGGGTGATCCCATGTCACGTCAGGCGGGACTTCGTCGAACAGAATCTTGGCCCCCAGGCCAATCCCACCCAGATAGGCCCGCATATCTGCCGGACCCACGGCACGCTCCACGCTCGACCGGCGGTGAGATCGATGCGGAGAATCTGTCCGGCATAGCCGCCCCGGAACCGCTTCACTCACCGGTCGCACCTCGCTCCAGCGACCGGAAACGGGTGAGTTCCCCGGCCTGGCTCACCGAAGGCCGGCGCCGCGGTAGTAGAGTACGTGCGCGTTCTGACCGGCGAATCCGTTCGGCGTCCAGGGGTTGTCCCGCCGCTTGGCCCACAGCTCATCCTGCGCGTGAACAAAGAGCCACGTGGCCTCGTCATGAGCAGAGCGATGGAGGGCCTGATAGATCTTCCGGCGCTTCTCCAGATCCACCTCACTCCGACCCTGTTCCATGAGGTCCTGGATCTTGGGCGTGCCGAAGTGCGGCCGGCCGAACACCCAGCCGAGCATAGAATCGGGCTCGAACGTGGTCCCCCAGGCGGCGCTGGTCATACCCTGGACGTTCCCATCCTCGTTGTCCTTCTGCAGCACGGTACGATCGGTCGGCACCAGAGTCACCCGGATCCCTACCTGCCGCAGCTGTGCCGCGACAGCTTCTGCGATTTCCGTGTCCTTGACGAACACCCCACTCGAAATCTTCCAGGTCGTCTCGAACCCCTGGGGATGTCCAGCTTCCGCGAGCAATTGACGTGCGCGGGCGGGATCGAAGGGGTACGGGGGGACATTTGCGTCGTAGCCGAGCCATGCAGGCGTAAACGGTCCC
The DNA here is from genome assembly GCA_963804185.1 of uncultured Candidatus Rokubacteria bacterium. Taxonomy (GTDB): domain Bacteria; phylum Methylomirabilota; class Methylomirabilia; order Rokubacteriales; family DASRDR01; genus DASRDR01. The sequence continues at coordinate 1,143,302 of CAWDPM010000011.1, read as the reverse complement.
GCCATTACCATCCCGCGTCCGCGGAGGACGTTTTTGACGATGCTGGCGCGATCGACGGCGTAATTCATGGCTTGGCGAACCTTGACGTTATCGAACGGACTCTTCGTCAGGTTGAATGCATAGATGAGGATTCGTCCGGCTTTCGCGGACACCACCTGGGTTTCGCCGCTATCCAGGGCATCGATCTGGGCGAGCGGTGGGGCGACGATTACGTCGACACCGCCAGCTTTGACTCCGCGGCGCGCGTGCTGCCGTCACGAATCGGGCGAAATACCAGGCGACTGGGCGTCGGCACGCCGCCCCAGTACGCGGTGTTGGCCTCCAGCGTCATCTGCTGGTCCCGTTGCCAGCTGACGAACCGGTAGGGTCCCGTGCCGACTGGCTGCTGAGCGAAAGCATCCGGCCCAATCCGTTCCACGGTCCGTCTGGGAACGATATAGAGGCGCGTGAGATTCGTCAAAAACCCGCCGAACGGCTTGGCAGTCACGAGATCGATCGTATTGGGGTCGCGGATCTCGATCCGCTCAATGGCCTTCACCAGGTGCGATCGCCGACTGCTCGGATCAGCATAGCGCTCGAGTGACGTCTTCACGTCCTCGGCTTCCAGCGGCTCTCCGTTGTGAAACTTGACGCCCCGTCGCAAGTGAAACCGCCACACGGTCGGCGATACGGATTCCCAGCGTTCAGCCAATCGACCGACCGGCGTGAGATTCTCCCCTTGGATCGAGATGAGCGCCTCGAGGATGTGGCTCAGGTAGAGCTCCGCCCCCACCTGGAGAGTTCGCGGAGGATAGAGCGTGTCCGCCTCCTCGTGGAACGCGATGACCCATTGGGGCTTCGTGCCCTGAGCCACTGAGTCCCCGATGAACGACGCCATGATCAGCCCCAGTGCCACCACGACCACCGGGATTCCGAGCCGCCGTGAACGCTTGGTGTCTCGCGTCATGTCACCATCCTCCTCGGGTTGCCAGATCGACTAGTTCCTCTCGTCCGTTGCTTCCCGTGGCCGCCGCCTCTCGCCTCATGCGCCCGGGCGGTCCCACGGGGTCGGGCGGGCGTCCACCGTGAGCCGGCCGTCCCGGGCCACGAGGCGACCATGTTGATACACGCACTCGACCTGTCGCACAGCGGCGATCCGGCTGCTCGGATCGCCCCGAACGACCACTAGGTCGGCCACCTTGCCACGCTCGAGGCTTCCGCAACTGTCCTCGACCCCGATCGCCGTCGCGGCTCCGAGTGTGCCAGCATGAATGGCCTCGATCGGCGTCCAGCCCGCGCCGACCAAGAGCTCCATCTCGAGATGGGCCGCTTCGTCAAAGCTACACAAGACCGCCCCGGCGTCGGTCCCGACCACCACGCGCACCCCGGCGTCGCGGAGCCGCTTGGCGTTCTGTTGGCGAACGGCAACTGGAATCGTCTCGGGGCGGAGCCCGACCGATTCGCCGGCCGCCTGGCGTTCGAAGGCGCGGAACGGTGCGGCGAGTGTGAGCGCCGCAAAGATGCCGTTCTCCGCAATTCGCCGGGCCAGGCTCTCGTCAAACTCCCATTGTCCCGGACCCGCTTCCATCCGACAGTGCTCGATGCTGTGCACCCCAGCGTCGACGGAGAGGCGAATGCCCGCGATCCCTCGCGCATGGGTCGTGACGCGACGGTTGGCCGCGCGGGCGACCTCGACCGCAGCCCGACTCCTCCACCGTAAACTGTGGGGTCCACGGGTCCGAGGCGGTGGTCATGTTACCGCCGGTCGCCATGACCTTGATCACGTCCACACCCTCGGCGATCAATTCGTGCGCCAGGGCTCGCACCGCCGGCACCCCGCGCACCCCGCCCCCGAGAAAGTAGCAATGCCCCTCCGGAGAGGTAATCGGTCGTCCACTGGCGAAAATTCGAGGTCCAGGGATGATCCCGGCGGCCACCGCGTCCCGAAGCTCGAGGGTGGTACGGTTGCGTCCGGCAAGGTCGCGGACGGTGGTCACCCCCGCCTGGAGCGCCCGCCGGGCATTCGCAACCCCGCGCAGAATCAACCGCGCTTCGCTATCCTCTTGCAGCTCTCGGAACGGACTCGGGCTCGAGCTGAAGGTCAGGTGAACGTGGCTATCGACGAAGCCCGGCACGATGGTGCACCCCGGGAACTCAACACGTTGCATCGCGTCGTCGTTGGCGGGCTTCCCACCAGGCTCGCCGCGATCCACGTCCGTGATCCGACCGCCGTGGATGACGACGAACCCCGGTGCGAAGGGCGCACGGCCGGTCCCATCGACGACTCGATCGGCACTGAGTCGAATGGGCCGCGCCTCACGGACCTCCTGCATTTTCGTGCCCTCCTCAACGCTCCACGGTCGGCCGGGCAAAATGCGGCATCACGCGTTCGCCGAACAGCCGGAGCGACTTCATCGTCTGTGCGTGATCACCACCGACGGCATACATGATGTATTGATCGACGCCGAGACGTTCGTACATCTTCAACTTCTCGATGCAGGTTTCCGGTGACCCTGCGACGATGTTCGCGAATAGCTCGTCCAGGCTGTACTCGTCGTCCAGCGAGTCAGGTGGGTTCGGGACCGTGAAGCCTCCTTTGATGTCGGTCTCGTTGCGGAAGATCCGCAGGAGCGTGCGGTGAGACTGGCGGACCGTGGTCATCGCCTCGTACGCCTCGCCATCTGTGGTCCCTACGAAGGTCATGCGCGACACGGCCAGCTTCGGTCGGACGGCGGGCTGGACTTCGGCCACGACACGCGAGATGAGCGCGTGTTCTCGCTCCAGGCGGCTGAAGGGATCCTGCTGTGTCGCCGCCATCAGACCAAAGCCCTTCTCGACGGCCCAGCGGATCGTGTCTGCCGATCGCGATGCGACCCAGATCGGCGGACAGGGCCGCTGGAGCGGTCTGGGCAGACTGGTCGTCGGTGGCAGGGTCCGGTCGGACCGTGAAGCTGAAATCCTCTGTCGTGAGGAGTCCCTGCACGACCTCCATACCCTCGCGGAATCGCGCCGCGGCCATCTGTTCGTCGCCATCCCGAAGGTCCGCAATTCGTATTCGAACGCCCCGCGCGCGACGCCCACCTCGAGACGTCCTCCGGTGAACATATCCGCCATCCCGATCTCTCCTGCCAGACGAACTGGATTGTAGTACGGCACGGTCACGATCGCCGTGCCGACGCGGATCCGCTGGGTCCGATCCGCCGCCCGGACGGCGAACATCAGCGGCGAGGGGCAGCACATGAACTGGATGAGATGGTGCTCGGGAAACCACGCGACGCTGAACCCGGCTTCCTCGGCGAACTCCACGGTTTCCAGTGCGCGGTCGTACACATCGCGAGGGTCGACGGATTCTGAGAGCCGATGGCAGGCGACAAAGAGGCCGAAATCCATCCTCACACCCTCCTACGGTGACGAAACTCGTCCTTTTACCTAGCCGCCGATACGGATACTCTACATTTCAGGCCATTCGGCACGTGGCTGTCAAGGTCAAACTCAAACCCGGCGCCGGCCAGGACATCCGGCACACTTGGGACTGGTCGTGTCGACGACCGCCCGGTGGACACCGGACCGCGGCCGTGTCCAAAATAGGCACGGCGCGTTCGGCACGGTCGCCCTCGTCCCCTGGCTTCGTCGGGGAGGCAGTGAAGCGGCCTCCAAAGGAGTCACGTGGTTACCTACGTGGTGCGTGGCGTGCTGCAGATTATTCCGGCGGTGCTCGGCGTCACGCTGATTGTCTTCGTTCTGCTGCATCTCTCAGGCGACCCGACGTACATCCTGCTACCTGCCGACTCCACTCCCGAGCAGCGGATGGCGTTCCGGGCCGCCTACGGCCTTGATCGTCCGCTGGTCGTTCAGTACCTCGTCTATATCGCTCATCTGGCGCGGGGGGATTTCGGCCGGTCCTTCTTCTTTCACGAACCCGCACTCCACGTGGTACTCCGTCGATTGCCTGCAACAATCACCCTTGCAGCATCGGCCAGCATGCTGGCGCTCATCATCGCCATTCCGCTCGGCATCCTCGCCGCTGTCCTGCGAGGGACCTGGTACGACCGCGCCATGATGGGCGCGGCGGTCGTCGGCCAATCGGTCCCCACCTTCTGGTTGGGCCTGATGATGATTCTGGTGTTAGCCGTTCATTGGCGATTGCTTCCAGTCTCCGGCCGCGGCACGATAGCCCACCTCGTGATGCCGTCATTGGCGTTGGCGTTCTGGCTCATGGCGCTACTGGCACGGATCACGCGTTCTCAAATGCTAGAAACGCTCGGCGAGGATTATGTGCGGACCGCACGCGCGAAAGGACTCTCCGAGATGGCGGTATGCGGTCGCCATGCATTACGCAATGCCCTGCTGCCAGTGTTGACCGTTCTGGGGTTGCAAGTCGGCGGTTTGCTGGGTGGCGCGGTCATGACGGAAATCGTGTTCTCATGGCCGGGTGTCGGGACTTTGATCCTTGATTCTATCGCGAAGCGCGACCTGCCCGTCGTCGTTGCGGGAGTGGTTTTGGTGGCTACTGGCTTCATTGTGTTGAATCTGACCGTCGACCTCCTCTACGTGCTGGTTGATCCTCGTGTCAGGCTGCGCGGATGGCAGTCGAGCACATAGGCGCCTCGGCTGTTCCTTCCGTCAGGGGGCGGGCGCCGGCCGCCTCTCGAGCCCGTCGGGGGCCGGCATGGCATATGCGACTCGGTGTTCCCGCCTGGTGTGGGCTGTCGATCCTTCTGATCGCGGCCCTGGCCGGGGTCTTCGCCCCGTGGCTGGCGCCGTTTGGGTATGACGATCAGGACCTCGCCCGCGGCCTTCAGCCGCCGCTGTTGGCCGGCGGCGTGTGGAGCAACGCTGCAGGGACCGATCACCTGGGCCGTGACCTGCTCAGTCGGTTAATCCACGGAGCTCGGGCGTCCATGCTACTCGCGTCAGCCGGTGTGCTCGTTGCAGCAACGGTCGGGATTCTGATCGGATTGCTCAGTGGGTATGTCGGCGGACGTCTGGATGCGGTCACCATGCGGGTTGCCGACGTCCAACTGTCATTCCCGTACCTTCTCTTCGCAATAGCCTTCATGGCGCTTTTGGGCACTCACATCGTGAACCTCGTCGTCGTCCTGGTGCTGCGCAGCTGGGTAGTGTACACCCGTCTGGTCCGCGCCTCGGTTCTCTCGATCAAGGAGCGGGACTTCATGACCGCGGCCACGGCTCTCGGGGCAGGCGACTCGCGAATCCTCTTTCGGCATGTCATGCCGAACGCGCTGGCACCGGTGATCGTGGTCAGCACGCTGCAGCTGGCTGAGCTGATCATCGTGGAGTCCTCGCTGAGCTTCCTAGGGCTTGGTGTCCAGCCGCCGGTTCCGAGTTGGGGCAGCATGGTAAGCCAGGGTCGAGAATACATCGCCAGCGCGTGGTGGCTGGCGACGTTTCCCGGACTGGCGATTCTCTTGACCGTACTCGGCGGAATCTCTTCGGTGACGCCCTTAGAGATGCCCTCGACCCCCGGCTGCGGCGGTCATGACCCGCGCGCGCGTCGACTCCCTCCTCGTGTCCGGGGTTACATCTGCTACATCTGACATCTGCTTTCATCTGAAGGAGGATCCTGATGAGCACCCCTCGCTCCGCCCTGGCCGCTCGGGACGAAGTCCGTCAGATCGCACCCAAGCTGATCGAACTGACGGAAACCATTGTCTACCGGGACCTTTGGGAGCGCCCTCAATTGTCTAAGCGAGACCGTAGTCTGATCACGGTCGCGGCCTTGACGGCGATGGGTCGGGGTGATCAGCTCTCCGGACACATGGAACGGGCAATCGCGAATGGAGTGACGCGAAGAGGAGTCTCGGCGAGGTCATCACTCACTTGGCCATCTATGCGGGCTGGCCCGCCGCATGAGCGCCGGGCGTGTCGCCTTCAAGGTTATGGGCGAGTGATGGGCCAGCCCGTGATCAGTTGATCGGCGGTGGACTTGACGCCGATGGCTACCGATAGAGTCACTATGGCGTCCATGCCCGTGACCCTGACCAACGAGCAGCGCGCGCTGAAGGCCGGGGTGGCCGAGATCTGCTAGCGCTATCCGGGCGAGTACTCGCGGCATCTCGACCAAGAGCGCGCTTACCCCGAGGCGTTCGTCACGGAGATCACCCGCGCGGGCTACCCGGGGGCCGCCTCCACGACCTTGCGTGCGCATTCCGGTCATCGTGAACAGCCAGATCGCTCCATGGTGAACGCGCCGATCGGGGATCGTGATCGGAGCGGAGCGACGCGGGGCGTTGGCGGCTAGCTGTCGAGCTTCTCCTCCTTTCTCCGTGAGGGTCCTTGTAGCACGATTCGGTGGGCGTTGTGGAGGAGCCGGTCGCAGATGGCGTCGGCCAGGGTCGGGTCCACCACGTAGTCGTGCCACCGCTTCGGCGGAGCTGGCTCGTGACGACGGTCGCGCGGGTGCCGGAGCGATCCTCGAGGATTTCGAGGATGTCGCGGCGCTCGGGATCCTGGAGCGGGGTCAGGGCCCAGTCGTCCAGCACCAAGACGTCGACGCGGGCGAGTTGGCCGAGGAAGCGGCCGTAGGCGCCGTCGGCCCGGGCGAGGGCGCAGGCGTGGTAGAGGCGGAAGGCCCGCCAGTAGCGCGCCCGATAGCCTTTGCGACAGGCCTGGTTCCCGAGGGCGCAGGCGAGGAAGGTCTTGCCGACGCCGGTGGCACCGCTGATGAGGACCTGCTGGTGTTCATCGACCCAGCGGCAGGTGGCGAGCTGGCGGATGACGGCCTTGTCGAGTTCCCGGCGGGCGGGATAGTCGATCGCCTCGATGCTGGCCTGCGGCAGCTTGAGCCGGCGTCGCGGAGCGCCCGACTCAGGCCTTGTTCTCGCGGGCGCGCCACTCGGCGTCGACGAGTAGGGCGAAGCGCTCATCGAAGCTGAGCGCGGCGACTCCGCGTTCGCTGGTTGAGTGGACCAGGCCGCGGCTAAGTACTCTGGCACGCAATTTCGGTGACGTATTTCATCGGGTTCATGCGGCGAGGCGGCGAGGGTGCGGGCGAGCTTGGCCAGGAGGACGGCCAGGTCGCGGCGGGTGAATGTCCACTGGAACGGCGTGGCCGCCTGCGCGTAGTGCGCCTGAAACCGGAGAAGGCGATCCTTGACGGCGGTGAGGCTGGGGAAGTCGTTGGGCGTGAGGACTTGGCGTTGGACGATCGAGAAGTAGATCTCGATCTGGTTGAGCCAACTCGCGTGCACCGGGGTGTGCACGAGGACGAGCCGGGGCCACTCGGCCTGGAGTCGTCTCTGCGCACGGTCTCCGCGATGCGAAGAGCCGTTGTCCACGATCCAGAACACCCGGCTGGCCGAGCGGTAGGGCTCCTGACGCATGACCTGGGCCACCAGGCGGTCGAAAGGGCACGATGCCGGTCGTGCGCTCACACCGCCCGAAGACCTGGGCCCGATGGACATCCCACGCCGCGAGGTAGGCCCACGCGCCGCCTCGGGTGTACTCATGCTCGATCCGCATCGGGCGCCCGGGCGCGGGCGGCTGCGACGGGTGCCGGCGCCGACGCGCCTGGATGCTCGTCTTCTCGTCCGCGCAGAGGACGTACTCCCGGGGGCCCAGGAGCCGGCCCTGCCAGCGGCCCGCATACAGATCCAGGATGGGCCCGGCCTTGGCGGCGAACGCGGGGTCCCGCGGGAAGATCCAGCTCCGATAGCGCCAGGGGCGAATGGCATCCTGGCTCAACCACCGCCAAATCGTCGTCCCACTGATCTCGGCCACCAGGCCCTGCGCCAAGACCGCCCGGCGCAACGCCGTCCGCGACCAACGGGACAGCGGCACGCCGCAGCGGTGGGGCAACTCACACGCCAGGGCCTTCACGGCGACGACGACGCCGGGGGGAAAAGCGGGCTGGGCGCCCGCCGCGGGGCTGCTCGGCGAGCCCCGGTAAGCGCCAGAGGCAGAACCGCTTGCGCCACTTGCTGACGATCTGCCGCGGGGTGTCCAGGCGAGCCGCGATGACGTCATTGGCCACCCCCGCGGCCGCCAGGAGCACGATCTTCGCGCGGATCACGTCTCGATACGGTGACGTGTACTTCCGGGCACGCGCTTCGAGGAGCCGCCGTTCCGCGACACTCAACTCGACCCGATACGGGCTGGTTCGTGGCATCGTCCCAGGGTCCTCCCTGGGGACCCAGTCTGCCAGAACCCATCCCGATTCGGAATCGAATATACGTCATCGTACTTATGTCACAGAGTACTAAGGCGGTGAGTTTGAGGGCCTGGAGTTGTTCGAGCGTTTGGGCATTGAGCATCGTCACCTCCGTCGGACGAGACGGGTTCGAGATCACGGCACGCTCGCGGCGGTCGCCGGGCGCGCGCGCGAGGCCCCCGGGGCCCACCGCGGAGGCGGCGTGAGGGCGCGAAGGTCCTGTGTGAGGGCGGTGGCGGGAGGGCGAGGGCCTGGGCGCCTCCAGGAGCGCGTTCGTCGGGGCCGGCCATACCGGGGTATCCCCCTACGGCGCGGAAATCATCCGGGGCCGGGACGTCCCCAGCCGCGTCCGGGGCCTCCGGGTCCTGGTAGTAGGCGGGGCCCCGGAGATGCTCGTGGACGGGCGCGGGCCGGCTCGGCGTCGGCGGCCTCGGGCAGCGGCAGCCGCTCCAGGCCGTGCTTGAGGATCGAGTCGACATGCCGGTAGGAGCGGGCCCCGACGGCCAGGGCCCGGGCACAGGCGGCCTCCAGGCGGGCCTCGCCGTAGCGGCGGCCGAGCCGCAGGAGCCCGAGGCAGGAGCGGTAGCCCTGCTCGGGGTGCGGGCGATCGGCCAGGATCGCGGCCACCAGGGCGCGCGTCTCCGGGCCCGATCCGGCGCCGCCCAGTCCGTCAGGCGTGACGGGGTCCACTCCAGGTGGTGTTGATGCGCCTTGGGCATGTGGGCGGGATGGGTCGTGTGCGGCCGGGCGTGTCGTCGCGGACATGCGCGGCGACCCGCTGGCCCGCGTGGAAGCACTCGACGGTCGTGGCCGTGAGCCGGGCGTCGACGACCTCGTGCACGAGCGCGAAGGGGACGGAGTAGTAGTGCCGGTGGAGCTCGACGTGGTAGTCGATGTTGACGCGCGCGGTCTTCCACTCGCCGTAGACGAAGGGCTCGGCCGGCAGCGGCCGCAGGGCCGGGCGATCCAGCCGCTCGAACAGCTCGCGCCGGCTCGCCTGGTACTGCCGCATCACGCGGCCATTGAGGTCCGCGAGCAGTTCCGCGGATCCGCGCGTTGAGGGCGGCGAGGGAGAAGAACGTCTCGTGCCGGAGCCGGGCGAGGATCCAGCGCTCGGCCACCAACACCCCGGCCTCGACTTTCGCCTTCTCCAAAGCTGTCAACTACAGCGGGTGCCGTTGATCCGCCGCTGATTCGGATCGTCCATCCGTTTCACCCCCTGCGGGACCAGGCGTTCCGGTTCGTCGTCGCTAAGCAGCTCTGGGGCGAGGACCGCGTCACGTTCGAGCACCCAGATGGCTCCCTCTGCTCCGTGCCCATCGGATGGACCGATGTCGTTCCCGCTGATCCGTACCTGAGCCTCGGGCAAGGGCGCTCTCGCTTCCGCGTCGAGGATCTGCTCGTGCTGGCCGACCTGGCCGCCGCCCGGGCTCAGCGATGAAACCCCCCGCGGCGCGATGCTGTCAGCTAAATTACGTCCCATCTGTCACACAGATTACGTCCCGAAGCTCGGGCCGATGGCGGAGGGCCACCCTACAGAGTGGCCGTATTACACCAGTAATAGCGGGAAGTTGGCTCCGAATTCTCTTGACTTCACGAGACGGTGTGGACATAGTGTGCTTGACATCATGCGTCGTCGGCTCCGGTCCCGGGAGGACCCGAAGGCCGCGGCACTCCGTGCCGCCGGGGCCCTCCATCCCCACCCCGAGGCCGTGCGGGACGAGGCCTTCACCCGCCATGAGTTCTTTGACCGCCGGGATCGCGTGCAGGTGAAGTACGAGATGCTCCGTCGCCATCGCGTGGACAGGCGGCCGGTCACGGAAGTCGCGGGAGGCTTCGGCGTGAGCCGGCAGGCCTTCTACACCGCGGCGGCCGCCTTCAGCGGCCAGGGGATTCCCGGCCTGCTGCCCCGGCCCCGCGGCCCCAAGCGCGCCCACAAGTGCACGGACGAGATCCTGGAGTTCGTCGCGCGCTGGCGCGCCGGTCAGGAGCCCGACGCCGGCGCCACGGTGGGCGAGGCCGTGCAGCGCCGCTTCGGTGTGACGATTCACCCCCGCTCGCTCGCCCGCGCGCTGGCACGACGGGAAAAAAAACGGCGCCGAGGCGCGCCGCCGCCGTGAGCGGACTCCCGTGTGATCCGCGGACGGTCCTCGACCAGTACGAGGCGCTCCGCCGCGAGGCGCTCGAGGCCGTGCCCTTCGGGCCACGTGGCCATGGGCTGGCCCTCTTCCTCACCCGGGGCCTACCGGACTGGTTGGCGGCGCTCACGGCCCTCGTGCCGCCGGGAGTCTCCTCGCGGCCGATCGCCGAGCCGCCGCCTGACGGCGGGCCGCGCGTGGAGCCCGCGGCCCGGGGAGAGCTGACGACCGTGCTGGCCGGCATGGTGCTGGCGTGCACGCAGCCGATGGAGGTGACGACATGCACAGCCCAAGCAAGGTGACGTCTGAGCATCTGCGCCGCCTCGCCTATCTCTACGTGCGACAGTCATCGCTGCAGCAGGTCCAGGATCACCGCGAGAGCACCGCCCGCCAATACGACCTCCAGCGCCGGGCCCAGGCGCTCGGCTGGTCGGCCGACCAGATCATCGTGATCGACGAGGATCTCGGGCTCTCCGGCGCGTCCGCTGTCGCCCGCAGCGGCTTCCAGCGGCTCGTCGCCGAGGTCGGCCTGGGCCGAGTCGGCCTCGTCATGGGCTTGGAGGTTTCGCGGCTGGCCCGCAACTCGACCGACTGGCACCGGCTCCTGGAGATCTGCGCCCTCGCCGAGACGCTCATTCTCGATGAAGATGGCATCTACGAGCCCAGCCACTTCAATGATCGGTTGCTCCTGGGCCTCAAGGGCACGATGAGCGAGGCGGAGCTGCATGTGCTCCGGGCCCGATTGCTCGGCGGCCAGCTCAACAAGGCGCGCCGGGGGGAGCTCTGGATGCGGCCGCCGATTGGCTTTGTCTACGATGCGCGCACGCAGCGTCTGGTACTGGATCCCGACGCGCAGATTCAGGGCACCGTGCGGCTGCTCTTCGAGACCTTTCGCCGAACCGGGTCGGCGGGCCAGGTCGTCCGGCACTTCATCCAGAAAGGGATTCTCTGGCCCCGCCGGCTCTACACCGGCGGCCGAGCCGGCGAACTCGTCTTCGCCCCGCTGGATCACAGCCGCGTCCTCGGCATCCTCCACAATCCCCGCTACGCCGGCGCCTTCGTGTACGGGCGCACGCGCCAGCGGAAGGTGGTCGTCGGCGGACAGGCCCGGTATCGACGCCTCGCCCGCCCGGAGTGGAAGGTCTTTCTGCCCAATGCCTACCCGGGGTACCTCACGTGGGAAGAGTTCCAGACCAATCAAGCCCGGCTCCTGGAGAATGCCAATGGGTATGGGCACGATCGACGACGGAGTCCAGCCCGCGAAGGGGTCGCTCTCCTGCAGGGGCTGGTGCTCTGCGGTCGCTGCGGCGATCGGATGACAGTCCGCTATGCCGTCCGGCAGGGGCACCCGGTCCCCGACTACACCTGTCAGCGCCGCGGAATTGCGCGGGCACAGGGCCCCTGTCAGATCGTCCCAGGGACCGGCCTCGATGACGCCGTCGCCCAGGTCGTCTTGGGCGCGGTCACGCCCGCGGCGCTCGACGTCGCGCTCGAAGTCTTCGACGAGCTCCGGGCCCGGAAGGCGGAGGTCGATCGGCTGCAGCGCGCGCAGGTCGAGCGCGTCCGCGAAGAGGCGGAACTGGCCCAGCGCCAGTTCATGCTGGTGCGACCCGAGCACCGCCTGGTGGCCGACAGCCTCGAGCGACAGTGGAACGAGAAGCTGGCGCGGCTGGCCGAGGTCGAGGAGGCGTACCGGCAAGCCACCCACGCGGAGGGATCCGAGCTCCCGGCCGACGACCGGGCGCGCATTCACACCCTGGTAACCGATCTGCCGCGAGTATGGAATGATCCGCGCACCCCGATGCGCGAGCGCAAGCGAATGCTCCGACTGCTGATCGACGATGTGACCTTGGTACGCGCAGAGCGCACCATCCAGATTCAGATTCGCTGGAAGGGTGGGGCGACCACCGCGCTCGAGCGGCCGCGTCCCCTGGGCGCACCCGACCTTCGGCGGACGCCAGCGGCCATCGTCGAAATGATCCGTGCGCTGGCGACGGAGCAGACCGACCGGCAGATCGCCGAGACCCTCAATGGCCGCGCGTTACGATCCGGCACGGGTCAGCCCTTCACGCGTCTGCTGGTGCGCGTGATCCGGGAGGCGTACGGGATCCCGCGCTTGGCCGAGCATCTCCGCGCCGCGGGGTGGCTCACGAGCACCGAGATCGCCACGCAGCTCGGGGTGCATCACACCACCGCCAAGCGCTTCGCCGGTGAAGGCGTGCTCCACGGTCGGCGCGCCGATGATGCCGGCCGCATCCTGTTCGAGCCGCCCACCGGCCCGCTGCCCCGGGCCCACCCGGGCAAGCGCTTCCGCGACCGCCGTCGCTACCCCCAGTGTGCGTCGCACATGCGGGAAGGAGCTGCAGTATGAAGCCTGACTCTTGTCCCGAGCCTTCCCGGGCCGGGCCGGCAGGATCACGGTGCCGTAGTGCTGGCGAACTCCTCGTAGGTTCGCTGAAGGCCGGGCTCGTAGCGGCAGGGCACGGTGACCCCGCTCTTCAGCTGATCCGGGACCACGACGCCGGTGACGCCCCCAAAATAGGCGAAGGCCCGCTGGTGACTGGCGATCCAGTCCGGCACCTGCTGGGTGCGAGTCGCCTCGGCGTAGGTGTAGTTCGACGCGCCCAAGACGGCGACGAAGAGTTCGACCTCGATCACCTCGCCGGTGGCGGGATCGATGATCTCGGCTTCTGGCCGGCGTAGTCGACGAAGCACTTCTCGCCGGCGCGGTGGACCTGGCGCATCGACAGGCCCCGCCGCTTGAGCCATCGTCGGTAGCTCTCGCAGAACTGGGTGTAGCGGTAGCCGTCGGGGTGCCGCTCCAGGTACTCGAGGTGGAGCAGCTCCAGCGTGACGCTGGGCTTGCGCCGCTCGGCGTGGATGTAGGCGCAGTCGGGCCAGGGTCGCTGCCGCTGGCCGGCGACCTCGGGCCGCCCGTACAGCCGGGCTCTCCAGGGCCTCGTCGGCCAGACCCTCGACCTGGGACCAGTCCAGCCCGGCGGCCCGCGCCCGCAGCACGCGTCGCGCCCACGGTCCCGTTGCTGATCCCGAGGCTGCGAGCCACCTCCCGGTGGCTCCGGCCCAGGACCCACTTCTGCCGCAGGATCTCGCGGGTGTGTCGCATGGACAGTCGCTCGGTCGCCATCCGCCTCCCTTTCCGGGAGGCTGGCGCCTCCGACCGCCCAGCGTCGCTACGCTCGGGCCACCCTCCCGAGGCAGGATGCCCGAACCGGGCGGGTGATCACGATGACCGATCTCGGTGATCACGACGCCGATCCCGGTGATCACGATCGACCGATCCCGGTGATCACGATGGGCCGATCCGGCTGATCACGATGGACCGAAACCCGCAGTCGACAAGCTCGTACGGCAGGCCAGCCGGCCCACCCTGGCCCGCCTGCTGGGGCCCGCGCGCGCCCACTTCCCGCGGCGAGGCGCCACGATCACCCGGCCCGGGAGCGTCCTCCGGCACGAGATCCCGATCCGCACCTTCACCGAGTGGACCGACGCCCGCCCCTGCTCAACCCCCTCCAGCTCCATCGCGCGCTCGAGCGCGAGGTGGATCGGCTCTGGACCCTCGCCGCCCCCGACCCCCGGCGCCCCGGGGGGGAATACCGAGATAGCCACCCCCCCTCCTCACGTCGCCTCCTGGAGGCTCCTAGACGATGGCTTCGGTAACCCTGAGTTTTGAGCTGACGAGAACCGGAGGGTAACCCTCAGTTAGGAGCTGCGACGGGCCCTCCTCCCTCATCGCTAGGAGCCGACCTTTTTTTGCGCGGGTACGCCAGGCCGGTGCGGCAGCCAGGCATAGGACGGCGTGAAAACTTGCCAGCAGAGCGCCACTTCCGTAATGGCATCGTGGTCATCCCGTCGGTAAACAACGGGACGTTGTCCGGCTCGATTGGACGGATCGTGAGAAAGAGGCCCACACGCGGGACGTCCGAGGGGGCGGGCACGGCCCGCCTCAGGCCGAGCGAGACGCCCCTGGAGTAGAGATAGCGGTCGATGACTCGAAAGATGAGCGGATCCCCCGCGTCTCAAGAAGAGACTACGTCGAGGGCTGGAGCGTCATCGCGCGCCTGAACGAGGGGTTCGAGGGCGCCTGGTCGTTCGAGGTTACGTGGAGGTGCTAGTCCTCGGGCGGCTCACCGCCGAGGGCGTGGTGAAGTGCCAGTTCGGGGCCTCGCAGGTGACCCGGGAGACGCAGGCGCTGCTCTCCCTCGGCGACGACCTGAAGGCGGCCAGCACGACCCTACCTCAAGAAGTGCGCCACGTTCCTCGGGGTCGGGCTCCACCTCTACGCCGAGGGGCCGATTCTGCCGGCCGCGCCGGCGGCCGATCCGGACGCCGAACGTCGCTGGCCTTCGGCCTCCGCCGGGCGGTCCGCCGGGCCCGCCACCGGCCGCCGCCGCGCCACCCACGACCGGCGGCGCGACGCCGGGGCGCAACGCATCGGCCATTCCAGCGGGTGCGCCGGGGCCGCGGCGATGCGGCCGGGCCACGCCCACCAGCTCGACGCGATTTGGAAGGTTGCCCGGGGCAAGGGGCTCGAGGCCGGGGCGGTGGAGGCGATGAGCGTCCGCGTTTTCAACCGGAAGCCCGACGGCACCGAATCTGTTGCGACGGCAGCGCCCATTCGTACAGGTCGGGTGCCAATCGTGCCACGAACGCGCGTCCAAGACTGGCGGGGATCTTCACTATTTCCTTCACCTTGAGTTCTTCCATGACCGTGCCGGCCCGTGGAGGCGCCACGACACGCCACCGAACGCCGCTGCCGGCGAAGACCGTGGCAAAGACCGCCGCCGCCCTCGCCGCATGGTACCGGGAGGTGACGATGATGATGTCCCGTGCGCGTTGTTGAAGCAGCACGCATCGCATGAGATGCGCTTCGTCAACGGTATTGCGGACCCCTGTGCGACAGGCCGGTGACCGCCGGTCCACCTCCACGCATCGTGGGTCGAGGCGGGTAGAAACCACGCGCGCTGCAGCGCCTTGCCGTGCCAGAAAGGCCGCATACGCGGCTCGATCCGCCTCTCCTGAGAGCACCACGATGACGTCGGCTCGCGCCGGTTCACCGATCGCCGAGGTGTCAGCTTCATGAAAGAGTTCCAGAGTGGCGACGATCCATATTGCCAGGCACACAACCGACGCGGTGATCAGAAAGACACACACCTGCGTGCACAGGCGCGGTTTCATGTGTCTGTCTCCTCAGACGCGGTCGTGTCGTTCGCAAGCAGAGCCATGGAAGGCGGCAGAGGATCCTGATCTCCCACCGGCCGACGCTACGACGCCTTCCGGTAGGCCGGAAAGAAATCGGGCGAGACGTCCCTAGTAGCGCACCCGGCGTAACACCTCCGGACCCAACTACCCGGCACTGCCGGTGGCTGGCGAATCAGACCCTGGGCAACTCGTTTCCTTGCCGCGCTTGAAAAGCCGCCCCTTCGGCCGGCTCGGCTATCCTACGCGGTCATCTCCGTAGAGCTTGGCGAGAGGCTGCGGTGATAGAGGGCCGTAAGTTGGGCGCGATCCCGTACCCTGAGCTTCCCGAAGATGTGAGTCAGGTGGGCCTTGACGGTCGCCTCGCTGATGCCCAGTTGGGCCGCGACCTCCTGATTGTTCAAACCACGCGCCGTGTGCCGCACGATCTCGTGCTCCCGGCGACTGAGGCGTTGAGCCAAGAGCCTCTCCGTGGTGTGGATCGCGCCCGCGCGGCTGGCAAACGCCTCTACGATCCGAGCCATCACGGTCTTGCTGGCCCAGATCTGCCCTTCGTGGACCACGCGGATGGCCTTGATGAGATCCTCAGCGGAGGCGGTCTCCAACAAGATCCCTCGCGCGCCGGCTTCCAGCGCCCGCACCGCCCAATCCTCATCAGCGGCGGCGCGGACCAGGATCATCCAGGGGCGCGCCCCGTCTCGCCGCATCCCTCGATACAGGGCCAGCCCGCCGTCGCTCCGGACGTCCGCTAACAGGATATGTGGGGAGGTGGTGTCAACGACCTCGCGTGCCGCTGCGAACCCCGCTTCCCCGACAATGACCAGCGAGGAGTCGGCGGCAAGGATGCGTCGCAGTCCCTCGCACAAGAGCCGGCTGTCGCTCACGAGAGCGACTCGGATTGGGCACGCTAGCGCCTCGGGCAAATCCTTCGGCCCCTCTCGGCTGAGGCTGTCATAAACCAACGTTGCTACCATGACCCCGACCCTTTCCGAATTCAAGCCCACGGATAGTGCGGCCTCGGCATCTGTGCCGAGGTCGCACAGCAAAGGTGCAGGTCCGTGAGTCTAAAGGCGGTCGACGCCAGCGTCAATTAGACGGAGAGCGATTCCTGGAAAGGGTCTTGAGGCGCAACGCCTCCGACTCAAGTCGTACAACTCAAGCCTGGATTTCGCCGGCGCGAGGTCGGTACGTTGGGCCCGAAACCAACTGGACGTGATGCAGTCCGAAGTCCCTAGGCTAGCAGGCTGCGGAAATTTTGGGGCAGACCATTGATCCGACCCTCCGAACGCGAGTTGAAGCAGGCGGGGTTGTCCGCCGCTTGAGGGTGGCCGCCCCGAGCGGCGACTGCCGGGAGGCTCGCGCCGCCCCATCCGGCCGCCACTGCCGCGTCAGGTCCGCATCCGGACCAAGTTGTAGACCGCCAGCCCGAGGTGAACATCCACCCAACGCAGTGGACGCCCCGATGGTGCGTCTTGCGGCGCAACGCGATGGTCTTGGCCCAGCCGAAGATCTCCTCGACCAGCTTCCGCTTCCGCTGGCTGACCGCATAGCCGCGGTGCCGGGCTTGTATCCGACGTGGAGCATCGGCGTGGGCCTCACACCCTTCGGAGCAAGGCCCATACCCATTCGCGGAGGTGAGCGCCCCACGAACGGGGCCTTTCGTCGGCCGGGAAATGAAGCCGACGATCAAGGATTCGCGTTCCTGGCCGCGCGGAGGGGACCGGCCGTCCAGCCGCCGGATGACATCATGTCATGGCGTGACACGGTGTCGCCCGGACGCCATCCTGACCGTGCGGCTTCTGCTTGTGCCGTTCCGGGACGGTTGCAAGTCCCTCACGCGGTCCCGAGGGATTGATTCACGCGCCCTCGCTCGTGCGTCGAGCGCGGCCTCGCTCCTAGCCGGTGCGAAACGCCGGCTCGTCGGCCAGCGGCCCGTGACGCTCCTGGAGGAATTCGGGCACTTCGTCGAATGGCGAGCCTCCGCGCGCCGCCGCATCGAAGCCCAACCGGAGACACTCTCGTCCTTCCCGAAGTCGCCGCCCTGACTCGTGTACTGAGCTTCCTCGGCGTTTCGGAGGCCGATCCACCATTCGTTCCCGCCCGGCATCAATGCTCTCTGCTCCCGAACGCCGTGAACAGCCGACGCACCTGCTCCGCCTGGGTGTCAGCCTCGGTCATCGCGACGACGATGCTGCGACCCTTCCGGAGGGCATCCTGGTAGACGTAGAGCTGGTCCGTCGGCATCCCATGCGAGAACGTGTCGTCGAGTTGATGGCCGACGGCGCCGCCGACCACGGTCCCCATCACGCCCAGCGCAATCGCGCTCGCGGCCAGAACAGGACCCACGCCCGGAAGGACGATGGACGCGGCGGTGGTTCGGCCGACGATCGCACTCCGGCGGTGGGTCGTATTCTGCGCAATGTGATCAAGGTGCCTACAAGGACCCTCATTGGAGAAAGGAGGAGAAGCTCGACAGCTAGCCCACGGACGCCCAGCGCCGCTCCGCTCCGATCACGATCCCCGATCGGCGCGTTCACTATGGAGCGATCTGGATGTTCACGATGGCCGGAATACGCATCAGGACCTCCTCCGTCCCCGGCCAAAGCCCGCGCCCGCCCCGCGGCCCCCTTGCTTCAGCCGCCACAGGGCGGCCAGGAGCCGGGCATCCTGCGCGCGAGTAAGCCAGGCCTGTCCTGCCACTAGGCACCGAACAGCCTCGGGGAGTTGCCGGGCGAGCGCCTCTTCGGCCATGACACCGTGGCCGCCATCCCGGATCACCCGCAAGGTGAAGGCATCATCGGCGCGGCTTGCGACCGCAAGTATGCGGGCAGCTCGATGCGCCTCGCGCAGAGCCGAGGCCACCGAGAACGGGCCCCGGTTGCGCCAGATACTTCGGTCCACCAGGACGACGGCGGGCCGGTGCGTCCTCACGAGGGCGACAGCCGTCCGGGCATCCGATGCCTCGGCCACCACGCGCAGATCCCCGGCCGCCTCCGCGTACCGTCGAACCGCTTCCCCCCACCCGCCGGACCCGGCCACCAGGACTACCGTGATCGCCCCGCTCGGAAACGAACCTCGTGGCTTAGAAACTCCAGTCCCGCCTCCAGAGGAGGCGCTCTCATTGGCGGGTCGAGCCCTACGCAACTCGTTTGTTTGCCGAAGCCGAGCCATTCGACGAGCCATCCCTTCGCCCGACTGCGCGACGCTAACCCGCGCTATTCGGCGCGCTGTGAAAGTGGCACTCTCTCTACGGCGGAGGCTTCCCCCTGGATTCAAATCCACAGATGGTGCGGCCTCGATATCTGCTCCGAAGCCACATATCAGCGGTGCAGGTCCGTGAGAGACTTGTAGACGCGGGCGACGCCAGCGTCAATTAGACGGAGAGCGATTCCCGGATGGGTCTTAAGGCGCGACATCTCCCACTCCAGTCGTACAGCTTCGCCCGGCACGGCAACGCTGCCGGAGTAACGTCAGGACCTCCTCCGTCCCCGGCCAAAGAATGCCACACCAAACCTCGATCGTGTCCTGCCACGAGGCGCCCTTTGGCGTGAAGTAACACCGAACGCGCTGAGCGAATCGCTGCATGCGTGGACCGTAGCGCCGACAAGAATCGAGACCGAGCCCATGTCGGAAGACAAGGAGGTTCGGCACGATGCAACGACGGCAGTCCGGCCAGGACCAACTGGGAGCTGGACTGGACGAGCGCCATGGGGTGGGCGGACGTGCCCGCCGACATCCGCGACCGAGTCCGCGAGCACCTCGACGATCTCCTGCGCCAGGCCGCGACCCAGCCCAGGGTCGACGGGCGAGCGGCCGATGAGTAGCGAGAAGATCCATTCGGAGCATCTCCGTCGTCCCGCCTTTGCCTACGTGCGCCAATCCACGTTCGATCAGGTCCGCCACCATCACGAGAGTCGTCGCCGCCAGTACGATCTGCAGGGGCACGCGCGGACCCTCGGGTGGACTCAGGTCATCGGTGATTGATGAGGAAGCTTCGACGCGCGTGGCGGCCTCGGGCCATACCGCGGGATCCCGGCGCCGCCACAGCTATTTCCGGACGGTATTGCGCGACAGACCCAGCTCCCGGGCGATCGCCCGGATGGAGTGCTGCTGACCTGCCAGCTCCCAGAGCTTCTTTACATTCTCCCAGGGCGTGATGCTCCAGGAAAGGCCCTGAAGGGCCAGGGGTGGGTCACTTTTCGGTCAGACCCGAAGGCCTCGACGACACTCCCTGCGGGAGGGCACGGGCAGCACGGCATTTGTCATCGCCGGTGGAAAACTGGCCCAGTCACGCCGGTCGTCGCAGCGCGCAAAAGCGGTCGCCTGCCACGGGACAGTGTCGGGCGAATTTCCTCAAATTGTCGGGAAAATTCCTGGATAAGGGAAATCTTCCAGTGAAGCCCAGCCCGCTCCAGTGAAGCATAACATCTTGCTACAACACGCCAAAAGCAGACCATTGCGACCGGCACGTGTGTTGCTCTCTCGCTCAGCCATCGTCGTCCCGATAGTGGCCATTGCCACCTCGGGTCCCAGCGGCGGAACCCCTGAGGCAGGCGTGACCGAAACACCGGCCAAATCCCCGATCCGCGTTACCATTCTGGCTGACAGCCGACTCTTCTGTGAGGGTCTCCGGCGCATCTGTGCCTCTAATGCTTCCTTAGTTGTGGTCGGAGAGGCGAGCCTTGCCACGGCCCGCGAGGTCATTCGGACTACCACCACTGACATCCTCTTGGCGGACGGGCGTATCGATGGGATCCTTACACTGTGCAGGAAGCTGCGGCGCGACAAAGCGCGCCCCCGGGTGATCCTCCTGGCCGCCGACTCGGATGATGACTGGGCCATGCGGGCGTTGGAAGAGGGCGCCCGCGGGATCTTGACTAAGACCGCGACGGCCGAAGATTTTGTCAAGGCGACCCACGTCGTTCACGAAGGGCAGATCTGGGCCAGCAAGACGGTGATGGCTCGGATCGTGGAGGCACTCGCCACTCTCTCGCGAGAGACCGAGGCCACGCAGGCGCTCCTGGTTCAACAGCTCAGTTCGCGGGAACAGGCGATCGTGCGGCATGCAGGGAGTGGGCTGAGCAACCAGGAGATTGCCGAACGACTGAACCTCAGCTTGGCCACTGTCAAAGCCCACCTGACCAGCATCTTCCGGAAGCTGGGGGTGCGGGATCGAGCTCAGCTCACTGCCCGCTACCACCCGACTGTTCCCGAGGTGCCGGGATGAGCAGTGCCGATCACAGTTTGCGAGGAGTGTCTACGGCGTCGTCCTCGCCATAACTCCGCTGACAGACCGACCGCCGCACCCGTAATGTCCGAAAACTGCGCCCGTGCTCAAGCCGCGCGGTGGTAGTACCGTAACAGTCCGCCCAACCGCTCACGGCAACGTACCTGGGTGCCCCAGAGCGGGCGGGTCTCGCGGATGATCAACTCGTTGCCGAGCCCCTGATGGTTCCGCTCCCGGTGATAGGGTGCCACGAACGCATCGAGGGCGCGGAGCAGCCGACGTTCTCCGAAGAAGATGAAGTGAGCAGCGCGGGGGAGTTTCACCCCCACGCCCTCCCAGAACCGTACGTGAACCTCTCGTCTCATACGGCTCCCATCATGACTCAGGCGAATGGCCTTCGACCGGATCCGATCTTAAACGCAACCGGCACCTTGACGCCGTCAGGCCCCGCATATCCTTGCACCAGCCGTTCGTACGCGGTTCGGATGCGATCCTGTACTTCCTTCGGCTGGCGACGGATGCCAATTGAAGTTCGGACCGTCCCGCCGAGGATGCCATTCCACAATTCCTCGGGGCTTGCCAGTGGATGGACGAAGGAAAAGGTTCGAACTATCACCTCCGCAACGCCAGCGGAGTGCAGCGCACCCGATAGCTCCTGATCGTCCGAGAACCGAAACATGGGCGGACCCGTCGGGAGTTCCGCCGGCAGGGTGGCTCCCGCCTCGTTCATGGCGTCGAAGAAGATCCCCATCACGCGATGACGAGCCGGCACGTCCCACCAGGAGACCGCGACGGCGCCGCCCGGTGTCAGCACCCGCACGAACTCGCTTAGCGCGCGCTCCGGACGCGGGAAGTGTCCCAGGCCGAAGTTGCTGACGACGCAGTCGAAGGACTGATCCGCGAGCGGTAGATTCTCGGCGTCAGCCTGCCGAAAGTCGACTCGAGGGCATTGCGCTGCAGCAAGTTCCAGCATTCGGGGCGCGAGGTCAACGCCAGTGACCGCCGCCGCCCCACGGCCGGCGGCCCGAAAAGCGACGAGTCCGGGGCCAGTCGCCACGTCAAGGACGCGCCTACCCGCTCTCACTGCGGCGGCGTCGAGCAACGGCTCAACAGCGTAATCGGTCACGGCGGTAAAGAACCGGCGATAGCCCTCCGCGATCTCGTCGTGAGCGGCGCGCTCGAAGTCCCGAAACGCGTCAGCGTTGATCGGCTGCTCGCTCATCGACCATCCCTCCGTCCGCTCGAATTGGAACCCCCTTTGGTCACAACGCGATTGTGGGCTCGAGAGGGCTCGAGGGCGCGATGAGAGGTCGATCTCCGGACGGATGGGCTGCAGCCGAACGTTCAGGCTGAGCGGCCGGCGCCGCGCCGGCCCGCTCCAGCCTGTTGTTGGATGGCGGTGGTCCGCCGCGTACCCTGGGGCTCGATGACGCCATGAGACCCTCGTCGCTGCAAGGCGTCGCGCCCGGCCCCTGCGACGCTCCGACGCTGACGTGTTGCATTACTCGATGACCTTGTCCGCCCGCCCAAGGAGCGACGGTGGAATGGCCAAGCCGAGGGCTGTGGCCGTCCTCAAGTTGATCGCGAGCTCAAACTCCGTCGGTTCCTCCACGGGCAGGTCGGCAGGCTTGGCGCCCTTCAATATCTTGTGTACCAGCGTAGCGGCACGTCGGTACAAAGCTCCCGCGTTCGGCCCATAGGTGATGAGGCCGCCGGCCTCGGCGAACTCTTTTTGCCCAGACATGGCCGGTAGACGATTTTTCAACGCTAGCGTTGCAATTTGGACTCGGTGGTTTGTGAACATGACATCATCCACGTGGAGCAGCGCGCTTGCACCCTGTGCAGCGTTGAATGCTCGTTCGAAGTCGCTGGGGTCGCGTACAGTCAGGATTTGTAGCTGCGTCCCCAGCTTTCGTGCGGCAAGCTCTGCCTCCTTCACGTACCCGGCGGTCGCCGGACTGGGGTCGCGCACCAAGAACGCGACCCGGGAGAGCTTGGGAAGCAGCTCCTTCAGGAGGCCGAATCGCTTCCCCATTTGGTCTGCCAGGGCGGCGCTCACTCCAGTGATGTTTCCGCCAGGCCGCGCGAGGCTCGCGACCACCCCCGCCGCGACGGGATCGATGGCGGCCACGAACACCACCGGAATCGTGCTCGTGGCGTTCCGCGCCGGCATGACAGACGCGGTTCCGGAGGCCACGAGCACATCGACTTTGAGACGCACTAGCCTGTCGGCAACATCCGGGAGCTGCGCCACACTCTGGGCCAGCCCGTACTCAACGATGATGTTTTCCCCGTCGACGTAGCCGAGCTCGCGCAGGCCCTGCCAGAAGGACTCGATCCAGCTCGGAGGAAAGGGTCCCAAGCGAAACATGGCGATGCGAGGGACCTTCTTCACCTGCTGCGCTCGGGCAGCGCCTGGCGCGGCGAGGAGGGCGACGGTCGCGGTCTCAAGGAATGCTCTGCGCGGGATCATTCAGCCACCTCGTCCGCCCGCAGCAGCGCCGCCGACGGGGCTGTGAAACTCAGCCATCCAACTCCAATTCGGCCACCGGATAGGCGGACCTTCGTAAAACCGTGACCGCGGTGAGCTCTGTGCGGCTGGCCTTTCGTCATGCGGAAGACATCGCCCGGCCTGCGAAACCCGAATGTGCCGCTAACGGCCTTCTACCTCGATCGTGAGCGTCACCGTCGAGCGCACCTCGACCGTCCCGGGTTCGATAGGCGTCGGCGCGGCTGCGGCCTCGGCCCGCGCCACTGGCGCTTGCCGCAGAATCGGCTGGAACGATCGCTCGCCCTCGCTGACCGCGCTGATACGCAAGATCCTGAGCCCGAGTGATGCGGCGATCGCTTCGGCTTTGGTTCGCGCCTTGGCCGATGCCTGACGCAGCGCCTCGAGACGGATCGCCTCCTCGTCCTTCAATGTGAAGACCAGGCGGCTGATGTTATTCGCACCCGCTGCCATTGCCGCATCGATCAGTTTGCCGACGTCGTCGACCGTGGCCATCTTGATCCGCACGGTGTTGTTCGCGATATAGCCAACGATCTCCGGCTTGCCGCCCTGCGGATAGCGATACTGCGGGTTGAGCGCATAGCCGCTGGTCCTGGCTTCGTCGCCTTTGCCCAGAATCCGCTTCACCTCGGCGAGCACGCGGGCGCTACGCTCGGCGTTGTCCTTGGACGCTTCCGGTGCGGTGCGCGCCTGTGTGGTGACGCCGATGTCGATCTGCGCCTGGTCCGGTTCGGCGGCGATCGTTGCTTCGCCATTCACCGTGATCGTTGGCGGCTGCGGGATGGGATGCTGCTGCGCAGTGGCGCTCGTGGCCAGACACAGCGCAACGATCAATGCAATCAGCGCGATCTTCATGGCATGTGTTTCCTTGTAAGCAGCGCTAGAGGATTGTCGATTGCGGCGGAAATGCGCACGATCGCTTCCCGCGACCAGCCGCGCTCGCTCGCGATCCGCTGCGAGCTCAAGGCGAAGAGGCGCTGATAGAGCCGCTCCGGAGCAAGGGGATCCTCACCGATCACGAGCTCGCCGATCCCCGTCTTGAAGGCTTTGATCGCCGCTTCGATGGGCGTATAGCTGGTCGCCATGCCGATGCCCTCGATGCCTTCGTCGGTGTGCATGCGCACGAGGATCTCGTTCGCACGCGGCACGATGAAGTTGCTCACCCAATACGGGCGGCCTTCGTCCGGCGCGCGAAGGATGTGGATTTGGAGTCGAGTGATCTTCATCGGTGCTCCTTGGCAGTCGTCGCGCCACGCTTGAGTGAGTGACCATTCTACGTCTTCTCACTGGTACGGCATCACACGATGGGATTCGCGATGACCTTGCCCGAGTCGAGCGCGATTGCAATTGCGCCGGCGGAGCACGCCGATTATTACTAGATCCTGGGCGGTGCAAAGCATGTTTCCCGCCCCCTCCCGATCCCGCCGTCAGCCCAGCGGGCGCATTCCCAGGGTGGCCGGACTCTAGCGCGCGGCGGCCGGCCCGGCAAGGGCCAGAGCGGGTCGGGACGGACTCGGGAAGACGTAGGTGAGAACCGGCTCCCGCGGGTCGACGGGCAGACTGGAACGGCGGCGGTTGGGGGTGGACGCCGGGATCGACGGCGGGTCACGGGGCGGTGACGGAACGGTGCGGCGGCGCGAATAGCGCTCTGCCCGGCGACCCGTTGGCGATTGGTGTCGTCATCCTTGTTACCGCCCGGCCAAGCGGAGCCAAGGTGGTCCACGCTGGGTGTCCGTCGCATCAGCGGTCCACGACCAAGGGCCGCGGTCCGCCCCAAGGTAACTGACCCGGCAGGTCGTGGTTGCCAAGGGCGTCGTGTCCCCGCGCCCCGCGTACGCCCCCATCGCGGCCGAGATCATCCTCGTCGACACGCCGGGCGTGACGAGTGCCGACCTGTCCAGCTTCCCGTACCGGCGGCGCCGCCGGCCGCTCTACCCGTTCGAGCGGGACGCCCGCTATCCGACGGCGGATCCCTGAAGGGAAGCAGGTCGGTAATGGAGTTGCGCGGATCGATGTCGACGGGCGAGTTGAGTTGACACGTTCTGACGCCCGACCTACAGTCGCGAACGACGCCACCGTGACCCGAGGCCGCACTTGCTTCGCATCGTGATCGGCCGTGTCACAGATGTGATTGCCGGAAGACCCGCGGTTCCCGTGCCGTGAGGAGGAAGACACCATGAGCGAGATGTGGGACGCCGAGGACGATGCCAAGCCGGTCAACCCGTCCGACAACCCCACCCTCGAATCCGTGCTGGCCGCCCGGCTGAGCCGTCGTGACCTCCTGAAGGGCGCATCGGTGGGAGCGGCGTTGCTGGCGGGACACGGTCTGCGCGGTCCGAGGGCGGCCGACGCGCAGCCGGCCGGCGGCTTCACGCCGGTGGCCCGGTCGTCCGAGGACAAGATCATCGTCCCGCAGGGCTATGCCCACAACGTCCTCATCCGCTGGGGGGACCCGCTGGTCGCCGGAATGCCCGAGTTCGACCTGGCGGCCCAGAGTGGCGCCAAGCAAGCGAACCAGTTCGGCTACGACTGCGACTTCGTCGGCTACGTGCCGTTCCCGCACGGTTCCGGATCCTCGACCCGCGGGTTACTGGGTGTGAACCACGAAAGCGCCAAGTGGGCGCTCATGCACCAGGGTTGGAACGAGGCGGGCTACGGCCTGAAGACGCGGACGAAGACGGCGGAGAACGTGGAGGTCGAGATCGCCGCCATCGGCTTCACCGTGGTCGAGATCGTCCGGCGGAGCGACGGGGAATGGGACTACGTCAAGGACTCGACGTCCAACCGCCGGATCACCGGCGCGACCCCAATGGCGATCCGAGGCCCGGCGGCCGGGCATCCGCTCATGCGGACCCAGGCCGATCCGACCGGAACGCAGGTCCTGGGAACGCTGAACAACTGCGCCGGGGGCGTGACGCCGTGGGGCACGTTCTTGACCGGCGAGGAGAACATCCAGCACTACTTCACGGGGAAGCCGGAGGACGTCGCCGACCGCCAGCTCCAGGGCATCCACAAGCGGTACGGGATCGGAACCGGACGTTACGACTGGGGTCGCTACCAGGCGCGGTTCGATATGAAGAAGGAGCCGAACGAGGCTAACCGGTTCGGCTGGATCGTCGAGATCGATCCGTACGACCCCAAGTCCGTCCCGGTGAAGCACACGGCGTTGGGCCGATTCACCCACGAGGGCGCGAACGTGATCCTGTCGAAGGATGGCCGGCCCGTCGCCTATATGGGTGACGACGCGCGCTACGAGTACCTCTACAAGTTCGTGGCCGCGGGCCGGTACGACCCGGCGAACCGGCAAGCCAACATCCACCTGCTGGACTCGGGCATCCTCTACGCGGCGCGGTTCAACGACAACGGGACCGGTGAGTGGCTGCCGCTCAACTATGACCAGGGGCCGCTCACCGCTGCCAACGGGTTCCATTCCCAGGCCGACGTGGTCATCAACGCTCGGGCTGCGGCCGACGCTGTGGGGGCGACGAAGATGGACCGCCCCGAAGACGTCGAGCCCAACCCGCGGACCGGCAAGGTCTACGCCGCGCTCACCAGCAACGACCGGCGGACGCCGGCCCAGGCCAGCGGCGCGAACCCGCGCCCGAACAACAAGTTCGGCCACGTCCTCGAGATCGTGGAGGAGGGCGGGGATCACGCCGGAACGCGCTTCCGCTGGGACATTCTCCTCAAGGCCGGGGATCCCGCCAACCCGGACCACAAGGCCGACTACCAGGGTCGCCGCGACGTGAGCCCCCTCTCCAATCCGGACAACTTCGGGTTCGACGACGCCGGGCGGATGTGGATCACGACCGACGGCATGGCCGACACCCTGGGGGCGAACGACGGGGCGTGGGTCGTGGAGACCGAGGGCCCGTCGCGCGGCCTGGCGAAGCAGTTCCTCTCCGGTCCGGTCGGCTGCGAGGTCTGCGGGCCGGAGTTCACCCCGGACAACCGGACCTTCTTCGTCGCGATCCAGCATCCGGGATGGGACGAGAAGGAGTCGACGATCGACAAGCCGGACAGCCGCTGGCCGGACTACCGGCCCGACATGCCGCCCCGGCCGAGCGTGGTGGCGATCTACCGCACCGACGGTGGCAAGGTGGGCACGTAGACCGAGGCGGCCACCGCGCCATCATCGTCCGAAGCGAGTCCGACGATCTCGAAGCAGGAGGTGTGGAGGGCGTATCTGCAGGTGAAGTCGAATGGGGAAGCGGCCGGTGTGGATGCGGAGTCGATCGAGGCCTTCGAGCAGGAGCTGAAGGGGAATCTCTATCGGCTCTGGAATCGCATGGCGTCGGGGACGTACTTTCCGCCGCCGGTGCGCGAGGTCGTGATTCCGAAGCGGGATGGGGGCGAGAGGAAGCTGGGCATTCCGACCGTGGCTGATAGGATTGCCCAGACGTCGTGAAGAACTCTCTGGTCGGATGGAGTTGTTGCGCCCTGCAGCCGATCCGCGTCACGATCTGAGGCTGGCCAGCAGCGCCTGCACGGCGTCAACCACCCGATTGATGATCGCCGGCTCGGGCAACCGGATCTTCAGGTATGTCTGCCCAGTCCGCTCATCACGCTCGCGCTCGAAGGGAAGGGGAGCTTGCCGTGGGTGTCCCGAGCCATCCCTCGTCCCGGCCAGTCCACCGAGCAGCTCCAGCCCGGCGTGTAGGAGCCCGGTCCACGGGTCCACCCCACCCGGCGGGACGGTCCCCGCCGCGGCGGGGACCTCGCTGTCCGCGGCGGCGACCTCCTGACCCTCGGGTGCGGCCGGCTCCTCGACCGTGGGCGCAGGGATGGCGGTCGTGACCTGGTCGACGCTGTCCATGAAGCGCTTGAGCCGCGTGCCCCCCAGGAACACCTCGCTCGGCCCGCCGTCCAGCACGCCCGCGAAAAGCGCGCGCTTGAACCCCAGGAGCGACAGCATCCCCTCCTCGATGGTGCCCTTGGCGACGAAGTTCAGGACCTGCACGGGACGGGTCTGGCCGAGGCGGTGGACCCGCCCGATACGCTGCTCGAGGACGGCCGGGTTCCACGGCAGGTCCACGTTGACCACGACCGCTGCCTGCTGCAGGTTCAGCCCGACGCCGCCCGCGTCGGTGGAGAGGAAGGCGCGGCAGCGCGGGTCGTCCCGGAAGCGGTCGATCAGCGCCTTGCGACGCGGGGCGTCCACCCCGCCGTGGAACCGCACATGGCCCCAGCGGCGGCGCTCGAACCGGCGCACGAGCATCTCGTGCATGCGCAGCCACTGGCTGAAGACGACCGCCTTGGCGCCCGGGTCCTGGAAGACGTCGTCGAGTACCGTGACCAGCTCGTCGGCCTTCATGCCGTGGTCGGTCGTCTGGTCCAGCAGGTAGGTGCTGTCGCACGCCATGCGCATGTTCTGGAGCGCGATCATGAGCCGCCGCTGGTCGGCCTCCGACAGGAATCGGAACCGGCGCCACTGCGCGACGATCCGGCCCACGACCTCGCGGTTCTCGTCATGGTGCCGCATCTGCTCGGGCGTCATCGGCACGAAGAAGTGCTTCTCGAGCCGCGCGGGGAGCTGCTGGAGCACCTCGCCTTTCTGCCGGCGGAGCAGGATCGGCGCGAGCGTCTGGCCGACGTCGTCGAGGTTCCGGTAGCCGACGACCTTCCCGGCCTCGTCGCGGACCTGGTGGTCGTCCAGGAAGCGGAAGGTCGGACCCAGGCGATGACGGTCGACGAACTGCACGATCGAGACCAGCTCCTCGAGCCGGTTCTCCAGCGGCGTGCCGGTGAGCACGATCGCGTAGGGCGAGACGATGCGCTTGACGCTCCGGGCGGTCCGCGTGGCCCAGTTCTTGATCCGCTGGGCCTCGTCGAGGATGACGAGGTCCGGGGACCAGGCGGCGATCAGGTCGAGATCGCGGTGGACGGTGTCGTAGTTGGTGATCTTGAAGAAGCCCTCGGCGCGGAAGGCGTCCTCCCGCGCCGGGCGGAACCCGCCGACGACGCGGGTCGAGCGGTCGACGGCACGGGCGATCTCCCGCTCCCACTGGTGCTTCAGCGACGTCGGGCAGACGACGAGCACGCGCTCGACGCCGAAGTGCCGGGCCATGATCTCGGCGGCGGCGATCGCCTGGATCGTCTTGCCGAGCCCCATCTCGTCGCCGAGGATGGCGCGCCCCACACGGGCGGCGAAGAGCGCCGCCTCGCACTGGTATTCGTAAAGCGGCACGCGCAGGAGCTGCGTCAAGGCCGCGCTCCGGGGGCCGTCCGGGAACTGCTCGTCGAGGAGTCGGGCGCGCCGCTCCGCATCGCGCATCTCGGCGACGAACCCGAGGACGTCCTCGTAGCAGCGGAGATCGGGATCGAGGCGGGCCGCCCTCGCCAGGAACGCGTCGAAGCGGCCGAAGGCCTTCGGGCGCAGGGCGCCGGTGCCGTCGAAGTAGCGGGCTGCGAGCTGGCGGAGCGCGGCTGGCGCCTGGGTCCCCGGCCGGAACCTCACCTCGCGCCGAGCCCCGTACCGCAGGTACACCTCGCTGAACGGCGGCGTCCAGCCGCGCGCCAGCGCGCTCGGGGCGCCGGGCCTGCGCTCGAGCCGCGCCAAGGTGAACTCGATGTGTTTGCAGGTGCCGAGGGCGTTGGTGGCGAAGTCCGGGCACGCACAGAAGTTTCGCCCGGGCGCACTCCCGCGGATCGCCACGCGGTAGGTGGTGCGGCTCTGGGGGTTGGTGACCTGGAACTCGGAGAACAGCGGATCCGGTCCAAGATTCCGGAGCGTGAACCGCTGTTCGCGCCCGAACTGACGCCGCAGCGCGGCCTGCCAGGCCTCCAGGGACATGCCCTCGGGGCGATGCAGTCGCGAGAGCTTGCGGGGACGCCCCGTGCCCGTCGCCGCCGGGAGACCGGCCGCAGCGCGAGGGCTCACGGCGCCACGGTCGCGGCGGTCAGCGCCAGTGTTGACACGCCACACCTCGGGGGGTCGGTGTGCAAGTGAATGTGGTGTGCGCGGAGGACCAGGAATCTCGTCTCGACCACCGACCGCCGTCACCTGTTACGACGCGCATGATCGAGAAAGTACACGTCCTCTCGCAGGGCGATCAAGCCTGTTCGACCTGGTGTGATCGTCGCCCCGCGCTCGCCGCTCGGGCGACGAGGACCTCATCAGCGCGCTCACGGCGCCGCCGGCGCGCCGGAGGGTTTCAGGCCGGCGATGAAGTGCACGAGGTTCTGGATGTCCTCGTCGGTGAGCGACTGCGACACCATCGTCATCATCCCGTCCAGGTCGCTCGTGGTCTTCGTCCGGTACCCGCGAAGGCGCCTGAGGAGGTAGTCGAGGTCCTGCCCGGCCAGCCGCGGCATGTTGGGATGTTGCCCCATGAGCTCAGGCCCGTGGCACGACGTGCAGTGATGGGCCTGCGCGATCGGCGCTCCGGCGGCGGCCTTGGCGGCGTCGATCGCCGCCGGCCGGCCCGTGGCCGGCTGCTGCGCATAGTACGCGGACAGGTCCCCGAGATCCTCGTCGGTGAGGTTCTGCACGAACGGCGTCATCTGCGGATCGCGGCGCCGTCCGTCCCGGAACATGATGAGCTGCCAGTGCGTGTAGAACACCGGCATCGCCGACACCGACGGCGTTCCCGGCGTCACCGAGTTGCCGCCCGGCCCGTGACAGGCCGCGCACGGCTCCGCCTTCCGCCTCCCCGCCTCCGCATCCCCCGCCTCGCCGGACGCCGGCGCGCCCACCGCGAGCGCGCAGGCGGTCAGCATCACGAGTGACGCGAGGAGGAAACTGCGCGCGCGCGGGAAACAGAGAGAGCGTGGCATCGGCGGCAACTAGAGTATCACCGCCTTCGAGCGCGGGCTCCCCCGCGCAATCCGATCCCGGCGGGAGGCAGGGCGGGCGCGGGCCGCGAGGCCCGCACCCCTCCGAGTTATTTCTTGTAGCTGATGTGGTAGATCGCCCCGTGGTAGTCGTCGGACACGAGCATCGA
This sequence comes from uncultured Candidatus Rokubacteria bacterium, assembly GCA_963804185.1. Lineage (GTDB taxonomy): Bacteria > Methylomirabilota > Methylomirabilia > Rokubacteriales > DASRDR01 > DASRDR01. The sequence continues at coordinate 1,112,119 of CAWDPM010000011.1, read as the reverse complement.
GCCGTCGGGCATCCACTCGATGTAGGTCGGCCGGCACAGCACGGTGTTGCCCTCGTTGCAGCCGTCGGCGAACACCTCGTACTTCGGCGGCGCGCCGGGCCTGAGCTCCACGGTCATGATCTTGTAGCCGCTCTTCTGGGTGCGATTCCACGAGCCCTTCAGCGCGATGAACGCGCGGTTCTTGTACTCGGCCGGGAACTGGTTGCCGGTGTAGAACCGGATGCCCACCGCGGCCACGTGCGGCCCCAGCTTCAGCAGCGGCGGCGTGAACTCGCTGCACGAGTGCCCGTGTCCGAAGTCGGGATCGAGCACGTCGCCCTGATGGCAGTACGGAAAGCCGAAGTGCAGGCCCGGCCTGGGCGCGTGGTGGAGCGTGTCGTTGGGCACGTCGTCGCCCAGCCAGTCGCGCCCGTGATTCGTGAAGTACAGCTCCTTGCTCACCGGGTGGAAGTCGAACCCCACGGTGTTGCGGACGCCGCGCGCGAAGTACTCGAATCCGGTGCCGTCGGGGTTGAGGCGCGAGATGTTGGCGTGGGTCTCGGGCGGCATGCAGATGTTGCAGGGCGCGCCCATGTTGAAGTAGAGCTTGCCGTCGGGCCCGAACGCCACGTAGCGCCAGTTGTGGTGCGCCTCCTTCGGATACTCGTACACCACCGTGGGCTGCGCCGGGCTGTCCAGGTTGGCTTCGATGTTCTCGAACTTGAGCAGCGTGGGGATGGTCGCCACGTAGAGCGCGCCGTCGCGGAACGCCACGCCGCTGGGCTGGGTAAGCCCCTTGGCGATGACCTTCACGGTGCGCTTGCCGCCCTGGTCGACGACCGCGTACACGTTGCCGGCCACGCGGCTGCCGAGGAACAGGGTGCCCTTGCTGCCCCAGGCCATGGCCCGGGCGTTGTTGATCCCGTCGGCCCATACCGTGGCCGTGAAGCCGGGTGGCAGCTTCACCTTGCCGAGCTGAATCTGCGCCGCCGGCGTCGGAGCGGGCGGCGCGGGAACGGGCGCCAGCGGCGAGTTCGCCTGCTCCGGCGGTCGCCCTTGCTGCCAGGCCGGTGCCGGCGGCGGCGCCTGCTGGGCCATCACGACGGGGGCTGCGAGCATGACGACTGCGAGGATCACGATGGCGAGGCGTGCCATGGCCGTCCCTCCTTGGTCTTGGCTCATCCACGAGCATGATACCCCGCGGCGGGACTCTGCGGTCCGTGGGCCTGGCGCGATCGTCCCGATTTCACCTGCTTCCAGAACGGGAGCGAGACGGCCGCCATCGCGGCCGGCGTCGCGTCCGAGCTGGGCAAGGACGCGAACACGCAGGGCAAGGTCGAAGTGGGGCCGTTCGCAACCATGCCGGCGCCGGCGAAGTAACGCATCGGACGGACCACGGTCGCTCGTCCACGGTCGGGCGACTGTCGTTCGTCCGGTCTGTCGGTTCACGCGTGCCGATGCTTCGTGAAAGGCCCTTCCGGCGCCGCGCGGGCGTCTTGAACCGCCCTTCGCCCCTGGTGATCCTGGGCGGCGAGGAAGAGCTCTGGTCCATGCTGCGCCGCTTCTCGACCTACCCCATGGCGGAGCCCGGTGAAACCATCAAGACCGTGATCCCCAATCATTTCGACGCCGGCAACTCGGCCTGGCTGCAGAAGGAGATCCAGGACATCTGGTCGCGCCACTGGTTCGTGCGGCTCATGGCCTGGCTGGAGCGGCGCCTGCCGCTCCTGGCGGCGCTCCTCAGGAGGGTCTTCCGGCTCTTCGGTGTGGAGATCGTCAAGACGATCCCGGCGCCCGGCGCCTTCCTCTACGGCTTCGCCGTGGGAGACCGCCGCCGGATCTTCGAGAGGTGCTCTTCTACCGCTCCGACAGGGCCCTGCCGTTGGCCTCGGAGGTGATCGCGGCCGTCAAGGCGGAGGCGCGGCTCACCTTCACCAATTTCGAGCATGACAAGGAGGTCCAGCGCCTCTTCGGCTGGCTGGAGCGCTACGCCCGCCGGGTGGACGACCAGCTGGTCAGGAAGGGGCGGCTGGACCTGAACGGGCTGCGCAGCGACGAGGCCCGCGGGGTGCGGAGCGTTTCCGTGCGGAACATCCTCTATCTGGGCGTCATGCTGGAGGCCTGCCGCCCGGCAGGACTCCCTCCACGGCTACCGCAAGGCCCTGGACCGGCTGGCCGAGGTGCTGGATTCCTCCAGCGTGGCGATCCACGCGTCCCTGGCCGGCTCCGCCGAGGCTCTCCCGGTCGGCCACCTCGCGGCGCCCGAGGACTTGACTCTTCCGGACGGCTCCCGCGCCCATTCCGACCGCATTGAAGGGCAGTGGGGGCTCAAGACCATCCGGCACGGCGACCCGCTCGACCGGGTTCAGGTGGTCAGCCCCACCACGGGACAGCCCGCCGCTCCCGAGGCCGTGCCCGATGCGGTCGAGGCCATCGCGAGGGCCGAGCAGCTCCTCATCATGCCCGAGAACCTCCTGTCCGATCTGGCCGCGTACCTGTCCTCCCCCGGGGTCGCCCGGGCCCTGGTGGAGCGCAAGAGGCTGGGAAAGGCCACCGACCTCGGCCTGCCGGTCACCACCAAGGACGGCAACCCCTCCACCTTCGACGTCGGCGTGGACGACGCCCTGCGCCGGGGCACCGGCTACGGCCTGGCCGACATCGTCACCCACGTCTTCGTCAACGACATCTCCCAGGAGCGCGATGAGGAGCTGCGGGCGCACGTGGACCGGATGCTCCGGGCGGACGGAGCGTCCCTCACGCGCCTGGACGACGGCCTGGCGGCGCGCCTTCTGGAGCGAGGCGTGGCGGTGCTGCGGGGCCCCTTGGCGGACGTCGTCCTGGTGCCGAGCAGAGGCATGGGGCTGGCCGAACCCGCCAGCGCCTATCAGGTCGCTCCCAACCGCCTGGCCTGGGTGCTGCGGCTGCAGGGGATCGTCCAGAAATGCGGCGTGGCGCCCGTCTGGCTGACCGACATCGACGGGACCATCAAGAAATCCGGACCCACGCCTCTGGCGGACGCCGAGGCCGAGGAGCTGGCCTGCTGTTACCGGTCCAGGGCGCTCGTCGGCCTGCTCACCGGCGGCGCCAGCCGGGTCGTCGACGAGGTCACCGTCAGCCGCGTGCGCGCCCGCCTGGCCGCGGACGGGACGGAGGACCGCCTCAAGTTCATGCCGGTGCAGACCGTGGCCGCGGGGCTCTTGAACATCTACGAGCCGGCCGCGGGGCGGCACGCGTTCGAGTCTGGTGTCGTGCTGGAGGAGGAGGAGCGCTTCGGGCCGGAAAAGGTCCGGAAGCTGCGGGACATCTTCGACGAGCTGGTTCGGGTCCGGGTGCTGGTCTGAATTAAAAACCCTGTCAGGCAAAATGATGGCATGGCCCCGGGTATAGGGAGCATTGCCTTCTTCCCGGCCGCTGGTCCGGATCAATTCAATGCGATCCGGCCAGTTCAGCCCCTCAATCCGCTCCTGAATCTGATCCAGAGCCGCCTGAACCCGCTCCTGGTCCTGATTCCAGGCCCGGATACTCGAGCCCACAAAACGCAAAAACTCGGTTTCGGAAACCGGCTGCTCGGTTTTGACCCGGGCGGAGCGATCAAAGGGGCTCAGCCGTTGAATAAAATCATCCTGGCGGGTCAGCAGTTCCCGGCTCCGGGCCGGGGAGGCAAAATGAAATTCAGGCCTGACACTCTGCCCCATCAGGTCTCCCAGAACAATCCATGGTCTTGCTATAGCCGGTGGCATTCCATTGGCCCCTGAGCTGGCACATCCGCTCCTGGACCCGCGCAATCAGATCTTCGTTCAGCCAGGGTTCTCCCAGACTTTCTGGAATACATTTCAACCCGGAAGGTCGACGCAAGGATCCCACTTGGGTTAATCATGGTGATCGTCGCGCTTCCCTCACGATTAGGTTATCGAAGCGGGCCTCGAGGGGAATGCCTTCGTCGCGCTCGACCACGACCGCCACATAGCCGCTGTCGTATGTGCCGTCCTGAGCCGAGGCCACCTCGGTTCCGTTGATCCTGGCAATGATGGTAGACCCAACGCAGGTGAGTTCAAGATGGTTCGACGCGTTCCCACGTCGGATGGCTTCCGAGGATTGGAATGGGACCAGGTGGACCCACCGATAGCCATCGAAGTTGCTTAGTGCGAACCGCCCCGTCGCGGGGACCGTGAGAAGGGCATAGAACTGAGCCGTACCGTCTTTGGGGTTCATGCGACAGGCTACGCCAATCGAACGGCCTTCGGTGCCTTCCGCCAGGCGAGCATCGACGGCCACCTGGAGGTTGGCGAACACGGAGTTAGCGCCTACCACCCGAAGGGGCTTGGCGGAGGACGATAGCCGCACCTGGTACTCACCCCCGATGTAGCCTTGCTCGACGGCGGGATCATCCGATTGGCTCGACAACCGACCTGCTGCGGGATTGTCGAACGAGTCTATCAGCAAGACCTTTCCCAACTTGATGGACGTGACACATCCTGAGACGAGGGCCCCGGCCACCAAGTGAGTGAGAACGATTCCCCTCGTCAGGTGCCATGGAGGGCGGCGCGTCCTTCGCGGGCGGTCCGTCAGTCCGTCGAGTCGCATGGGGTCCTCCGCGTCCACAGGCGGCACCCTGAGCAACCGTAGGGGAGCCTATCTAAAATAAATGGACCAGATGCTATCGCTTTGCCGACTGGGTGGGAAGGATCGTGTAGTTCCAGTCCCCGTGAAACGGATCGGGCCGCAGGCGGACGGCCTCCAGGGTGGCGCGACTGACCTTGAGGCCCGAGGGATACCGGGTCGTGTCCAGCCGCGCCCGCACGCGGAGGCCCGTGGTGGTCGTCGTGGCCGCGATCAGATTCACAATGACCGCGTGGCTGAGCAGGGGCTGGCCGCGCCAGTTCTGAGTGATGAAGGAGAACAGGCGGTGTTCGATCTTGTTCCACTTGCTCGTGCCGGGCGGGAAATGACACACCGTGATGGGCAGGTGGAGGCGGTCCGCCAGTTTCTGCAGCTCGACCTTCCACAACCGCAGGCGGGCGCCGTTGCTCCCGCCGGCGTCGGCCGTGATCAGCAGCCGCCGGGCGTGAGGATAGGCCCGGCGCCCCATGGCCTGCCACCAGTGGCGAATGCTCGCGACGGCAAACGCCGCCGTGTCGTGGTCGATGCCGACACTGACCCAGCCGGTGTTGGCGCCCAGATCGTAGACCCCGTAGGGAATGGCGCGCCCCAGCTCCGACTGCACGAAGTCGTGGACCCGCACCGGCCGAGGCTGCCCGTGGGCCCGCCATTCGCGGCCGGCATTCTTGAACGGCCCCACGAGCTCCTTCTTCTTGGTATCGACGGAGATCGCCGGCTGGCCCTGACGCAGCGTGGCCTGGACGCGGGCGGCGATGTGCTCGAACTGGGCGTTGCGATCGGGGTGCCGGGTGCCCTCGATCGTCTTCCGATTGGCCTGCAGGCTGTACCCCAACTGCTGGAGCAACGCGGCGACCATCCGATGGCTCGTGCGATGCCCTTGGCGGGTCAGCTCGGCGGCCAGGCGCCGGACGCTCTTGCAGGTCCACCGCAGCGGGGACTGCGGATCCCCGCGCGTCGTGGGTTCGATCAGCGTTTCCAAGTCCGTCACCAACGTCGGATCCTGGTCGACCGTGCGCTTGCGCCCGCCTCCGGGACGCCGGATCCGCCCCGGGGCCAGGGCCGCGGCGCCACGGGCCTTCAGCTCCTTGACCCCAGCGCGAATGGCGCGCCGGGACACTCCGGTGGCCCGGGCCACCGCCGACACGCTGTCCGCGGCCGCGACTTCCGCCGCGGCCACCAGCCGGCGCAGCCGCTCGTCCAGGTGCGGCTCGATCAGCCGGAACCGTCGTCGAATTGCCTGCTCGACCACCATCCATGGGATACCCTAGCAGCTGCGATCCCACTATCTGGTACATTTATTTCGTGACAATCCCTTAGCACCGGCCGGTGGGCGTCCAGCCAGGACGGCGGCTTTCTTCGATCATCTCACAGGGCCAAAGCTGGATGTGCGGTGACTGCGAGTACGGGGCTGACTGTCTCGAGTGGACCAGGGGCGAGTAGAAGCCCCGGTGTGATGCATAGTACCTTTCGTGCTGGCGTCGCCCGATCCTAGGCGGGGCAAAGCCTGTTTCCCGCCCCCTCCCCGATCCCGCCGTCAGCCCAGCGGGCGCATTCCCAGGGTGGCCGGACTCTGGCGCGCGGCAGGCGCGGGCGCGGTACAATCCGCAACGTGCCCCGGGCCGACGGCATCGACGTCCACGCGCACTTCTTTCCCGAAAGCTTTCTCCGGCTCGTCGAGCTCGAGGGCGGGCCGTACGGGGGCCGGGTCGACCGGACGCCGCGGGGTCCCCTGATCAGCGTGGGCGGGATCGCCGGCGCCGGCACCCCGCTCGACTCGACGTACTGGGACCTCGATCGCCGCGTCCGGGCAATGAACGGGCAGGGTGTCCAGATCCACGCCCTGTCGCTCACGGTTCCAATGACCTACTGGGCGCCGCCCGACCTCGGCGCCCGGCTGGCGCGCACCTTCAACGATGCCCTGGTCGAGGCCCACCGCGCCTACCCCGACCGCTTCGTGGGCTGCGCCACGCTGCCGCTCCAGGATCCCGCCGCCGCACTGATCGAGCTCCACCGGGTCGGCGCGCTGCCCGGGATCCGCGCCGTCTACGCCGGTACCAACGTCGCCGACCGGGACCTGTCAGACCCGGCGCTCTTCCCGGTGTTGGAACAGTGCCAGGCGCTCCGACTCCCGCTCCTGCTTCACCCGATCAACGTCGTCGACCGGGCCCGGCGCCTCGCGCCGTTCTACCTCCGGAACACGCTGGGGAATCCCTTCGACACGGCGGTGGCCGCGGCCCACCTCATCTTCGGCGGCGTGCTCGATCGCCTCCCCCGGCTCGAGGTGTGCCTGCCGCATGGCGGCGGGGCGCTGCCCTACCTCGCCGGCCGGCTCGAGCACGGCCAGCAGGTACGACGCGAGGCCCGCGACGGCGCCAGGCGCAAGGTCACCGCTTATCTCCGGCGGTTCACGTACGACACCATCACGCACTCGCCGGGCGCGCTCCGGTTCCTCGTCGAGACCGTCGGGGCCGACCGGGTGCTGCTCGGCAGCGACTACTGCTTCGACATGGGCTACACGCGGCCGCGTCGCATCATCGAGCGTCTCGGCCTCCGCACGGCCGACCGGGTGCGAATCCTGCGGGGAAACGCCGCCAAGCTCTTGCGCGTCTCCTGACGGCGGCTCGCCGGCGGGCGTTGCCATGACCCGACGACCGCGGCGCGCCCGCCGACCCTCGTCGCTCTCTAAAGGGCTGAAACATTCATTCGGGTAAACTGATCTTCTCAGGTTTCCGCAACTTCCTGGTCGTGGTCGCAGACCCAAGACCCCCGAAGGACGCCCAGGTGGCAAGCAGGCGCCGTGTGCACTCTTGACTCGACAGGTTCGACCCCTTGCCGCAGTCGCGCGAAGCCCGAGGCCGTGCTCGCGACTGGGAGGGTCCACGTCCTCAGGCGTCCCTGCTGGCGACTGACAGGGCCTAAGTACACCGAATCATGAATTCGTTCCGGGTTTCTTGGGGTTCCTGGTGCCCCCGCGCTATCGTTGCGGTCGATGGGTGCGAGGGGACGGCGCATCGCGGAACGCCGTGGACCGAAGCCGCAACACAAGGTGGCGCTGACGGCGCCCGAGTACCGGGAGCTCCAACGCCTCGCCCGTCGTCGCACCGCCTCCTATGCGGAAGTGGTGCGGGCGAAGATCCTGCTCTTGGCCTATGAGCACCCGGACTGGAGCAACGCGGCCATTGCCCGGGCCGTGGGCTGCACCGACCGGACGGTGCGCAAGTGGCGGAGGCGCAGCCGGGCGGGGCCGGCGCTGCAGGACGCGCCGCGGCCCGGTGGACCACGCTTTTTCCCCCTCAGCGGTCCGGGCACAGGTCACCGCACTGGCCTGCACCCTGCCGCGGGATTCCGGTAAGCCGCTCTCCCGCTGGTCGGCCACCGAACTCTCCCGCGCGGTCGTCCGGCGTGGGATCGTCCGGCGCATCTCAGGCGCCACCATCCAACGCTGGCTCCAGGCCGACCGCATCAAACCGTGGCGGTACCACAGCTGGCAGCGGCCCACTGACCCGCGCTTCCTGGAACGGGCCATTCCGATTCTGACCCTCTACGAACGCGCCCAGCGGCTCGCCCGGAAGGGCCATCTCATCGTCTGCGCGGACGAGAAGACGTCGATCCAGGCCCGGCAGCCGTGCGGGCGCACGACCCCGGCGCGGTCCGGCCGGCCGCTGCACCTGCCGGATCGCTATCAGCGCCGGGGAGCGGTCCAGCTGTTCGGCGGTCTGCTGGTGCACACGGGCGAAACTCTGGCGCGCTGCTTTGAACGCAAGCGCTTCGTCGAGTTCCAGAGCTTCCTGCGGATGCTCTTCGGCAGCGTCTGGTGTCGGCGGATTCGCGGTCTGCACCTGATCCTGGACAACGGCTCCACGCATGCCCCCAAATGCCTGCCGGCCTGGATCACGACGCTCGACCTGCCATTCCCCGTCCACCTCCATTGGTTGCCGGTCAATGCCTCCTGGCTCGACCAGATCGAGATCGTGTTCAGCGAGCTGCAACGGAAAGCGCTCACGCCCAATGACTTTGACAGCACTGCCCACGTGCGTCAGCGCATCCTGGCCTTCTTCGCCGAGCGCAACCGCCGGGCTCAACCGATCCGGTGGACCTACACCACCCAGAAGCTTCTGGTCAAAGTCCGCCGGCAGCGGAGGCCGGCGGCGACCGGCTGAAACCCGGAACGAATTCATGATTCGGTGTACTAAGCAAGCCTGAAGGTCACGAGCCTGTGTCCGGTCGTGCGGGAGGCGCCGGCATCGCGCCGGCACCGCGATCCGCGACGGTGCCGGGCCACAACCCACGTCGGCGAGCGCTCAGTCGACAGGGGCCGAGGCAGAACCCCGCTCGCCACGCGGCGCGGCGATCACGTGGCGAGGCCGTCGTCCTCGCGCCGCCTGCAGGACCGCCGCCGCCACGGCGAGCGCCGTCATCTCGAGGGCGCGGTCCGAGGACCCCGCGACGTGGGGCGACAGGACCACGTTCGGCAGCCTCAGCAACGGATCGTCGGCCGGCACCGGCTCCTGCGGGAACACGTCCAGCCCGGCTCCGCCGAGCCGCCCTCCCGCGAGAGCCTCCAGCAGCGCCGCGTGGTCGACGAGCGCGCCGCGCGCCGTGTTGACGAGGAAGGCGCCGGGCTTCATGCGGCCGAGCGCGGAGCGCCCGATGAGGCCGCGCGTCTCCGGCCGGAGCGGCAGGTGGAGTGACACGGCGTCCGCCCGCTCCAGGAGCTCGTCGAGGCTCGCGCAGGGCTCGATGCCGAGCCGCCGCAGGCGCGCCGGGTCCGTCGAGGGCGAGTGGCCGCACACGCGCATGCCGAGCCCCGCGCGCGCGATCCGGGCGGTGGCGCGCCCGATCCGCCCGCACCCCACGACCCCGAGGGTCCGGCCGCGGAGCTCCATGAACGGGAGGGCGTACCGGGCGTCGAACGCGCCCGCGCGGACCGCGTGGTCGGCGGCGCGGGTCTGCTTGGCGAGCGCGAGCAGGAGCGCGATCGCGTGCTCCGCCACCGACCAGGCATTGGCGACGGGCGTGTTGCAGACCACGACGCCCCGCTCCGCCGCGTGCGCCACGTCCACGGGATCGTGCCCGACGCCGTGCACCACGATGAGCTCGAGCCGGGGCGCCGCGTCGATCGCCACCCGGTCGAGCCCGGCGTTACGCGTGACGACGGCCTCCGCGGCGCCGATCTCCGTCGCCACCGTCGCCATGTCCGAGCGCGTGGCCTGGCGCACGCCGAGCCCGGCCGCCCGGAGCCGCTCCACCCCGGCCGCGTGGATCGGCTGGACCAGGAAGACGTCCCGGATCACCGCTCCAGGAGCCTGGCGGGGAGCGCGCTCAGGCGCCGGGGGCCCTCGGCCGTCACGACGATGGTCTCGCTCACCGCCACCGTCCACCGCGCGTACTCGCGGAGCGTGATCGGCACGTGGAAGGCCATGCCCGGCGCGAGCGTGACGTCGACGCCGCGGTAGAGGCTCAGGATGTTCCCCTCCCCCCAGTCCGGCGCGAAGGAGATCCCGATGCTGTAGCCGGTCCGCTTCCGGTAGCCGGACGTGTAGCCGTGCCGGTCGATCACCGCCTGGACCGCCTGGTGGACGTCGGCGCACGTGCGGCCCGGCCTGAGCTCGGCAGTGGCCGCGGCCAGCCCTTCCTCGCAGACCCGGTACATGTCCCGGGCCCGGTCCGGGATCTCGCCGATCGCGACGGTCCGGTACAGCGCGGCGTGGTAGCGGTTGTAGCAGGCGGAGGTCTCCAGGATCACGACGTCGCCGGGCTCGATCCGGCGGCGGCGCCACGTCGTGTGGGGGATGCCCGAGCGGGGGCCGGAGGTGACGAACGGCTCCATGCCGACGTACTCGCTGCCCGCGCGCACGGCGGCGGCCATGATCGCCGCCGCCACGTCGTTCTCCGAGGCGCCGGCGCGGGTGGCCTCGAGGCCGGCCTGCATCCCGGCGTCGTTGGCCCGCGCGGCCTCCTCCATCTGCCGGAGCTCCAGCGGAGACTTCACGCGCCGCAGCTCCTCGACCAGCCCCGAGCCGTCGAGCAGCGGGCCGAACTCCTTCACCAGTCGCTGGTGGAGGTTGACGGTCAGGAACCAGGCGTTCTGATCGATGGCCACGCGCTTGCCGGTGTAGCCGCGCGCGGCGAGCACCTGGGCCACCGCCGCCGCCGGGTTCGCGTCGTCCGGGTAGCCGCTGATGTCGCCGAGATAGGTGTTGGCCCGGGCGTTCATCGACTCGAGCCCGCGCAGCACGTGGAACGGCTCGCCCGAGGCCGGAACGGCCAGGCACTGGAACGTGTAGTAGCCCGGCGTCTGCTGACCGCTCAGGTAGAACACGTTCTCCGGGCCCGAGGTGAGGTAGAGCTCGATGCCGCGAGCCGCCATGCGCTCCCGCAGCGCCGCCTGCCGGCGAGCAAACTCCTCGCGGGGAAACGCGGCCTCCGCGCCCGAAGGCACGAGGTCGAGCAGCTTCTGGATCTCGGGGTCGAGCATGCGAGAGCCTCCCGGGATTAGAGAAACCAGACGAACGTCCCGTCCCGCGTGCGAGCGGCCGGCGTCGCGGTCACGGGGAGGGCGTGGGTGAGCACGGGCCTGTCCGCCACGGGGAGTCAGGCCAGGAGCCGCCGCAGCAGGGCCGCGTACACCTGGCGGCCCGCCTCGAGCTCGGCGAGCTCGATGTACTCGTCGGCCCTGTGCGCGCGGTCGATGTCGCCCGGCCCCAGGATGACCGCCTCGGCGCCGAGGCCGCGGAAGTGCGTCATGTCGCAGCCGAAGCCGGCGCCGTAGACCTCGCCCGGGGTGCCGGTGACCTCGCCCACGGCCTCCACCGCGAGCCCGACCAGGCGCGCGTCGCGCGGCGTCTCCGACGGCGGGCCGCTCGTGGGCAGGTACCCCTCGATCGCCACCCGGAGCGCGGGATCCTCGCCGCGCAGCCTTGTGAGGAGCGTCTCGATGTCGGCCACGACCTCCTCCTGGCGCTCCCCCGGAACCATGCGACGGTCGAGGACGATCTCGCAGCGGTCCGGCACCGCGCTCTCCTTGTGTCCCCCCGTGATGAGGGTGACGGCGCCGCTCGGCGGTCCGATGAGGGGATGGGCCCGCAGGTCGAGCCCCTCGCAGTACGTCTCGAGCGCCGCGAGGACCTTCCGCATCTTGAAGATGGCGTTCACCCCGAGCCGCGGGGTCGACGAGTGGGCCGAGCGGCCGCGGACCACGATCCGGGGCCGGAGACTCCCGCGGTGCGCGATGCCGACGCGCAGCCGCGTCGGCTCGCCGATCACCGCGTAGTCGACCGACAGCCCCTTCACGACCGCGCGCGCCCCGAGACTCCCGAGCTCCTCGTCGGCGACCGCGGTGAAGACGAGATCGCCCCGGATCGGCGTGCCCGCCCGGACGAGCTCCTCGATGGCCCCCAGCATGGCGACGATCTGCCCCTTCGCGTCCCCGGCGCCGATCCCCCACACGCGCTCGTCGCGGATCTCGCCGCCGAACGGGTCGACGGTCCACCCGTCGCTGATCGGCACCGTGTCCAGATGCGTGTTGAGCGCGACGACGGGCCGGCGCTCCCGGCCCCGGAGCCAGGCGACGACGTTCGGCCTGCCGGGCAGCGCCTCGGGGGTCGCGACCTCGAGACCGAGCTGGCGACAGCGCTCGGCCACGCAGGCCGCGACCTGCGCCTCCCCGTCGCCGGGGTTCTGGCTGGGCAGCCGGATCAGCTCGACGAGCTGCCGAGCGAGGGGCCCGTCCGCCGCGGTGGTCATCCCGTGGCCTCGCCGGTGACGGTGCCGACCGGCTTGAGCCTCGACACGTCGAGGTCGACGCCGAGCCCGGGGCGCTCGGTGATCGTGGCGACGCCGTGGCGGAGCGCGAACCCGCTGGCCGGATCCTCGAGGAGCCCCTCCGATCCGTAGAGCTCGAGGTACCGGGCCTTCACGGCGAGCCCGCAGTGCGCGGCGGCTGCCGTGGCGAGGCCGCCCTCGTTCGTCTGGCCGATCATCAGCTCGAGCCCGCCCGTCTCCGCGACCGCCGCCGCCTGCCGGAGCCCGGCGATCCCTCCCAGCTTGATGAGCTTCAGGTGGAGGAGATCGACGACCCGGTCGCGCGCGAGCAGGAGGACGTCGTCGAGCGACTGGACGCTCTCGTCCGCCATGATCGGGATGTCCGTGTGCTGCGTGACGTGGCGGAGGCCGGCCAGGTCCCGGGAGTGCACCGGCTGCTCCACGTACGCGAGGTCGAACGGCTCGAGCTGCCGGAGGCGCGCCACCGCCTCGCGGGCCGTCCACGCCATGTTGAGGTCGATCGCCAGCGAGATGTCGGGCCCGATCGCCTCCCGGACCGCCCGGATGCGGTCGACGTCCCGCTGGAACGGCCGGAGTCCCGCGCGCACCTTGAGGTACCGGAAGCCGTCGGCCACGTACGCCGCGGCCTGGCGCGCGGCCGTGTCGGGCGGTCCGTAGAAGATGGACTGGTTGCTCGGCAGGGACTCCCGGACGGCGCCGCCGAGGAGCTCGAACACCGGCACCCCGTGGAGCCGACCGACCAGGTCGTGGAGCGCCATGTCGAGGGCCGACCGCGCGCCGTGGGCACCGACGACGGTCCCGTCGAGGTCCGCGAGGAGCGCGTGCCAGTCGCGAGGGTCGTGCCCCACCAGCTTCGGGCCCAGGTGCTGGAGGACCTCCGCGACCACCCGGTCGGGTGTGTCGCCGGTCAGGTAATGGGAGTTCCCGCGCGCCTCCCCGTGCCCCGATGTCCCCTCGTCGGTCAGGAGGCGGACGTAGACCTCCTCGAGGGCGCGCACCGGGCCCGAGGCGAAGTGCTGGAACGGGGTCTCGAGCGGCAGGTCCTTCCGGTACACCTCGACCGCGGTGATCTTCACGCGGCTCGCTCGAACGCCGGCTCGAGCCTTCGCTCGTCCGGCACGACGCCGAGGCCCGGCCCCTCGGGCACGACGAGGGCGCCCGCCTCGTAGACGTGGCCCGGCGTCGGGTCCGCGACGATGCCGTCGGTCCCGTAGAGCTCCGTGTACTTCGGCGCCGAGGCCAGCGCCAGGTGCGCGGCCGCCGCCGTCGCCAGCATCCCCTCGTTCATCTGGCCCAGCACGTAGCCGAGGCGAGCGGCCTCCGCCAGTGCGATCAGCTGCCGCGCGCGGTGGAAGCCCCCCGCCTTCACCAGCTTCACGTGGAAGTAGCCGACGGCGTCCAGCCGGACCAGGGTCATGGCGTCCTCCAGCGAGTACAGGCTCTCGTCGGCCATGAGCGGCGTGTCCACGGCGCGCGCGACCGCGGCCATGCCGTGGAGGTCGCGGGCCGCCACCGGCTGCTCCACGCAGTCGAGCCCGAAGGGCTCCAGCGCGTGAATCCGGCCGATGGCCTGCTTGACCGTCCACGCCTGGTTGGCGTCCACCGCGAGGCTGACCCCGTCGCCGACTGCCTGGCGCACCGCGCGGACCCGGGCGACGTCGAGCGCGAACGGCTCGAGCCCCACGCGGACCTTGAGGATGCGGAAGCCCTGCGCCACGTAGGCCTGTGCCTGGGCCGCCGCCTCGTCGGCCGGCCCGTAGAAGAGGCACTCCGAGCCCGCCACTCGCTCCGCCCGGCGGCCGCCGAGCCAGCGGTAGAGCGGGATGCCCGCCGTCCGCGCGGCGAGGTCGTGGAGCGCGATGTCCAGCGCCGCCTTGGCGGCGGCGTTCCCGGCGAGGGCGCGGTCGAACCGGGCGATCGCCATCCCCCGCTCGCGGAGGGGGCGACCGAGGACGAGCGGGGCCAGATAGTCGCGGAGGGCGGCCACGATGCTGGCCGGGCTCTCTCCCGAGAAGTACGACATGTTGCCCCGCACCTCGCCCCAGCCCACCAGCCCGTCGTCGGCGGTGAGCCGGACGAAGACCTCCTCCAGCGCGGTCACCCGGCCGGTGAAGTGGCTGAAGCCGGGCTCGAGCGGCAGCCGGGCCGTGAAGACCTCGAGGCGCCGGATCCTCATCTCGTGTCCGCCGCCCCGAAGAGGCCGCGCACCGACACCGCGCGCTCGACGATGGCGATGAGGATCACCGTCCAGAGGATGATCAGCGCGCAGATCGCGATGAGCCACGGATACATCGGCTGGTCCCAGAGGTTGTAGATCCGCACGGGGAGCGTCACCATGCGCGGCGTCGCCAGGAAGATCGAGATCGTCACGTTGTCGAAGGACGTGATGAAGGCGAACACCGCGCCCGCCATGAGGCCGGGCCGGATCAGGGGCAGCGTGGCCAGCCGGAAGGCGCGGAGCGGCGGCGCGCCCAGGTTGCGGGCCGCGCGCTCGATGGCGGGGTCGAGGCCGGTGAGGCTGGAGGCGATCAGCCGGATCGCGTAGGGCGTCGTCACGATGACGTGGCCCAGGACGAGGCTCCCGGCCGTGGAGCCGATCCGCACCTGGTTGTAGAACTGGAGCAGCGCGATGCCGATCACCACCGTCGGCAGGATCAGCGGCGACATGAAGAAGGCGTTGACCAGGTCGCGCCCGGGAAACCGGTACCGGACCAGGGCGACCGCCACCGGGGCGCCGAGCGCCGTCGCGAGGACGGCGGTGACCAGGGCGATCCCGAGGCTCAGCACGAAGGAGTCGAGGAACTCCTGCTTCCCGAGCGCCTCCCCGTACCAGCGGAGCGTGAAGCCCTGCGGCGGGAACGTCACATAGCTGAGCGTGGTGAACGAGGTGGCGACGATCGCCCCGAGCGGCACCAGCAGGAGGGCGATCAGCGCGTAGGTGACGACGCGGAGCACCACGGCGCGCCGGCCTACTGGAACACGCCCGCGAACCAGCCGCGTTCCACGAAGCGGTTGTACGCGTACATGATGACGGCGGTGAGGGCGAGGAGGATCACCGAGATCGCCGCGGCGAACGGCCAGTCGAGGACGACGAGGTTCTGCTCCCACGCGAGGTAGGCGACGACCTTCACCCACGGCCCGCCGAGCAGCGCCGGCGTCACGAACGAGCTGACGCTCAGCGCGAACACGAT
Source organism: uncultured Candidatus Rokubacteria bacterium (assembly GCA_963804185.1). Taxonomy (GTDB): domain Bacteria; phylum Methylomirabilota; class Methylomirabilia; order Rokubacteriales; family DASRDR01; genus DASRDR01. Next base: position 1,096,544 of record CAWDPM010000011.1, on the reverse strand, counting down.
CAGGGAGCCCGCCACGATGCCGGGCACCGAGAGCGGCAGGGTCACCCGCCAGAAGGCCATGCGCGGGCTCGCGCCCAGGTTCCGGGCGGCCCGGACCACCGCGGGATCGATCGTCTGGAGCGAGCTGTAGATGGCCAGCACCATGAACGGGTAGAGCACGTGGGTCAGGCCGATCACCACCGCCGTCTCCGTGTACATGAGCTTGAGCGGCGCGGAGACGAGGCCGAGTCCCGTGAGGACGCCGTTGACGAGGCCCCGCGGGCCCAGCACGATCACCCAGCCGTAGCTCCGGATCACGAGGCTCACCAGCAGCGGCGACACGATCAGCAGCATGAGCGCGGCCCGCTCCCGCGGCCCCGCGCGCTTCAAGTAGCTGGCCACCGGGTAGCCGGTCACGAGCGCGGCGAGCGTCACCAGGAGGCTGATGCGGAGCGTCGTCCCCAGCACCCCCAGGTAGAAGCGGTCGAGCAGGAACCGCCGGTAGTTGTGGAGGGTGAACCGCTCCACGACCTGGAAGGTCGCGGTGTCGACCCGCTCCACGCTGGTGGCGAAGAGCAGCGCGATGGGCACCGCGAAGAAGACGACGAAGACGAGGACGACGGGCCCCGCCAGGAGCCAGGGCGCCAGGCGCTCGCTGACCCGCATCAGGCGTCCGGCCCGGCGGCGGCCACCAGCGACTCCCGGGCCGGCCACTCCACGTGGAGCGTCTGCCCGGCCACCGGGACGTCGCCGTCCCCGCGGTTCTTCTCCACCGCGATCAGCTGGTGGGGGCCGAGCCGGACCAGGTAGCGGAGGTCAGCGCCGAGGTACATCACGTGCTCGAGCCGGGCCGGGAACGAGTTCGCGAGCCCGGAGGGCGCCCGCGCCAGGCGCACGCGCTCCGCCCGGACGATCACCTCCACCTTGTCGCCGGCCCGCACCGGCGCCTTCCGCCCGGAGACGACGCGGTAGCCCCCCTCCAGGTCGCAGGCGATCTCGCCGCCCGCGACGCTCGCCACGCGGGCCGCCAGCACGTTCGGCTCCCCGAGGAACTTGGCGACGAAGGTGGTGGCCGGCTCCTCGTAGACCTCGGTCGGCGTGCCCACCTGCTCGATCCGGCCCGCGTTCATGACGACCACGCGGTCCGCCAGCGAGAGCGCCTCGTCCTGGTCGTGCGTCACGAAGATCGTCGTGATGCCCACCGACTCGAGGATGCCCACCAGCTCCATGCGCATCTCCTGGCGGAGCTTGGCATCGAGGTTCGACAGGGGCTCGTCGAGCAGCAGGATCTCGGGGCGGATCACCAGCGCCCGGGCGAGGGCCACCCGCTGCTGCTGGCCGCCCGAGAGCTGGCTGGGGTAGCGGTCGCCCAGGCGGTCGAGGCGCACGAGCGCCAGCGCCTCGGCGACGCGCCGGACGATGGCCTCCCGGTCGAGGCGCCGCATGCGCAGGCCGAACGCGACGTTCTCGGCGACCGGGAGGTGGGGGAAGAGGGCGTAGCTCTGGAACACCATGCCGGTGTTCCGCCTGTGCGGGGGCAGGCGCGCGACGTCCTTGCCCGCGATCCGGATCTCGCCCGCGTCGGGCGTCAGAAAGCCCGCGACCAGGTTGAGGGTCGTGGTCTTGCCGCAGCCCGACGGGCCGAGGAGGGCCAGGCGCTCGCCCTGGTCGATCGCGACCGAGACGCGGTCCACGGCCCGCAGGGCGCCGTAGTGCTTCTCGACCGCGATCAGCTCGAGGTGCGCCACGCCTGGCCCGGCTGGCCGGCGCTCGCTACCGGACCTCGACCTCCTTGTTCCAGCGCTCGGTCCACTCGGGGCGCTTCTGGTTGATGACCTCCCAGTTCGCCACGGTGAGCCGGGCCATGGCCTCGGGCCCGTAGACCACGCTCTTGGCGGTCTCGGGGTCGAGCTTGGCCATCCGGTTGACGGGGCCGTAGAAGATGAACCTCGCGGTGTTCACCTGCTCCTCGGCGCTCAGCATCAGGTCCACGAACTTGTGGGCCAGGTCCGTGTTCGGCCGCCCCTTGACCACGGTGATGACGGCCTTCTGCCCCCACGCGACCTCCTTCGGGTACACGAACTGGACGGGCACGCCGGTGGCGGCGAGGTTCGCGACCCGGTCGATGTTCCAGGTCCCGATGACCGCCTGGCCCTGCTGGATCTGGGTTGGCGTCTCGCCGAACTTGTCGAACGTGACCACGTGCGGCGCCAGCTGCTTCACCCGGGCGAAGCCGGGATCCATGTTGGTGTCGGTGCCGCCCGCGATCTTGTTGAGGGCGAGCAGGAGGTAGAGACCGTTGGCGTTGGCGATGTTGTGGACGGTGACCTTGCCCTTGAGCTCCGGCCGGAAGAGGTCCATCCAGGACGTGGGCGGCGCCCACTTGTTGTCGGCGAACGCCTTGGTGTTGTAGTAGAGGCCGTAGACGGCCAGCCCGAAGCTGATCCCCATGTCGTTGGGCTCGAAGGCCATGTCGTAGAGGTCCTTGGCGCTCGCGAGCTTCCCGCGATCCAGCTTCTCGACGAGCCCGAGCGCGACGGCCTGGCGATGCGGCCCGTCGTCCATCATGGCGACGTCGACCTGGGGGTTGTCCTTCTGCGCCCGGAGCTTGGCCAGCGTCTGCGTGGAGAAGCCCTGGACCCACACCACCTTCACGCCGTGGGCCTTCTCGAACGCGGGGACGAGGGACTTCCGCCAGCCCGCCTCGTAGGGGTCGCCCCACGCCGCGACCACGAACTCCTTCGTCTGGCTCTGCCCCGCGCTCTGCCAGCCGACGACCAGCGCCAGGGTCAGCAACGCGACCGACAGCGGGACCAGTAGAATGCGTTTCATCACGTCCTCCTCGCGTGTCGCGCGATGTGCATCGCCCATCAGGCGGCCCAGCGGTCCCGTCTGCCGGGCGGACGCAGGGGGTGAATGCCGTGGTCCGGCGGTCCCGAGGCGCCGGTCACCCCGGGGAACTTTCCACTCCCTGTATAGTCGTCGCGCCGAAGCGGTGTCAACCGCCCGTCGGGACCACGCGCTGACGTGGCGATCCGGGGCCGCTGACGTGGCGAACCGGAGGCCGTTGACGTGGCGATCCGGGGCGCGCTGGCGTGGCGATCCGGAGGCCGTTGACACCGGTCCGCGTGCCGTTATACGGAGAGTACACATGCCCTCGCTCCGATCCTCCACTTCCGCCCATACTCGTTCGCCGCGTGCGCCCTGGCGTCGGGGCGGTCGCTCGGCGCTCCTGAACGGCTACCGCGTCGAGGAAGCGCACCGGTACCTGAAGACCCGGATCATGTCGGCTGACCTCCGCACGCGGTGGACGAGCACCTCGCGCTCATCGCTTCCGCTGAAGGCCCGCGACGCACGGGAGCCGATGGAGACCATGCGGCGGCCCCTCGAGAGCGCCCGGCGGAGTCTCGTCCTGCTCTCATGACGCGGAGCCCGGGGTCGGCGGACCTTCGATTCGGTGCGGGTCTCCTGGGTCACTACTCCCGCGCCTACCCGGTCAGCCGGGTCGCCGAGCTGGGCGTCCTCTGCGAGCGGCTCGGGTTCGACTCCTACTGGATCGCCGACCAGCGCTGGATGCGTGACGTGTGGGTCAGCCTCACCGCGACGGCCGTGCGGACCTCGCGCATCCAGCTCGGCACCCGCGTCACCGATCCCTACGTCCGCCATCCCGCGCTCACGGCGGTGGCGGTCGCCTCGCTCGACGAGCTGTCCGGGGGGCGCGCCATCCTCGGCCTCGGCGCCGGCGGCTCGGGCTTCCGCGAGATGGGGATAGAGCGGAGGAAGCCCGTCACGGCGCTGCGGGAAGCGATCGAGCTGATCCGACGCCTCTGGGCGGGCGAGGAGGTGGATTACGCGGGCGAGCTCGTCCGGTTCCGACGGGGCGCGCTCGAGTTCGCCACGCGCCGCGACATCCCGGTGGTCGTGGTGGCTCGCGGGCCCAGGATCCTGGAGCTCGGCGGGCGGATTGCCGACGGCGTCATGGTCGCCAGCATGGCCTCGCCGGCCGCCGTCACCTGGGGCATCGAGCACGTCCGGGCCGGCATGCGGCAGGCCGCGCGGCCCGCGGAGGCCGTCGAGCTGTCGTCGATGCTCTACACGTCCATCTCGGAGGACGGCCCCGCCGCGCGCTGGATCGTCCGGCGCGGGATCGCCGCCGCGCTCCTGGGCAGCTTCCCCAGCTACGACTTCCTGGCGGCCAGCGGGCTCGCGGTGCCCCCGGAGCTCTGGACACTCCTCCAGACGGGCAAGCCGGACTACCCGCGGCTCATGGCCGCCATCCCCGACACGTTCGTCGACCACCTGGGCCTCGCGGGCACGCCGGCCGAGTGCGCGGCCCAGATCGAGCGGATCGTGGCCAGCGGGATCCGACACGTCGTGCTCGCGCCGTTGCCCGTCGACGAGCTGCACGTCGAGTCGGTCATCGAGCCCTTCGCCCGGGAGGTCGTGCCCCGGGTGCGCGCCGCCGGTATCGTCGTCTAGTGGCGCTCCAACCTGATACGGCGAACGCGGCGCTGTGGGTGGCGCCGAGTGGGACCCCGGCGCGGCGAGGCGCAGTGGGGCCCCCTTCGCGCTCCTGCCGCGAGCGGAAGGCGCGCGGCTGGGTGCGAACGGGTGACGCAGCCGAGCCGCGTCCGGGGCACCCGGTGACAGGCCCCACAGCGCTTGGTCGGAACAAGTTGGAACGGCACTAGCCGCGAAGGGAGAGAGGGAACCCGCCATGCCGCGACATCCGGGCCGCTTCCGTGTCCTCCTCGTGTCCGCCGCCCTCCTGCTCCTTGTCCCGGTGACCGGCGTCCTCCCCCAGTCTCGCCACAAGCTCACCCAGGCGGGCTTTCGCGTCCTCTACATGGCGCCGGCGTTCATCGCGCTCGAAAGGGGCCTCTTCGCGCAGGAGGGCGTCGATTTCACGTTCACCGAGCTCGAGAGCGGTGCCCTCGGCGCGGCGGCCGTCATCTCGGGCAATGCGCAGATCTCCGATCTCGACCCCCTGGGGGTGGCGCGGCTCCAGCAGGAGGGCAAGCCGATCGTGCTCTTCTACAACCTGGTCGGCCGGGTCACGCTGGACCTGATCGTGCGGACGCCGGTCGCCCAGCGCCTCGGGCTCACGGCGGAGGCGCCGCTTCCCGTGCGCTACGCGGCGCTCAAGGGGCTCACCATCGGCATCACGCGCCCCGGCGCTCCCACCGACGTCTTCGCCCGCTACTTCCTCGTGCGCGCGGGCCTCGACCCCGATCGCGAGGCCACGCTCGTCTCGGTGGGCGGCGTGCCGGCCCTGGCGGCGGCGTTCAAGAGCGGGCGCATCGACGCGTTCCTGCTCTCGCCACCCTTGCCCCAGACGCTCGAGCGCGAGGGCGCGGGCCGCATCGTGATCCGGAACACCGCCGGCGACGTCCCCGAGCTCAGGGACACGACGTACGCCGCCATGTTCACGACCGCCGAGTACGCCCGCCAGAACGGCGCCGCGCTCCGCGCCTACGCCCGGGCGCTCCGGGGGGCGACCGCATGGATCCAGGCGAACAAGGCGGAGGCGGTGCGTATCCTGGGCGAGAAGTACTTCAAGGACACGCCGCCCGAGAGCCTGGCCCTCTCGCTCGATGCCACGCTGCCGGCCCTCAGCCCCGACGGCCGCTTCAGCGAGACCGGCGTCCAGCGGTACCTCGACATCTTCAAGACCGTCGGCGAGAGCGTGAACGCCAGCGCGGCGGAAGGCGTGCTGTGGACGAACGAGTTCGTCCGGTAGCGCTGGACACCGCCAGCCCCGCGTCGAGCCCGTCGATCGCGTCGAGGCCCGCGCTCGAGGCGCGGGGGATCTACAAGGTCTTCGTCCCGCGCGGAGGCGCGCACGTCCGGCCGATGACCGCGCTCCGGGACGTGAGCCTCGACGTCCGGCCCGGCGAGTTCCTCTCGCTCATCGGTCCCTCGGGCTGCGGCAAGTCGACGGTGCTGAACATGTTCGCGGGACTCACACCGCCCACCGAGGGCACGGTCCTCCACGACGGACGCGCCGTCGAGGGCGTGAACACCCGCGTCGGCTACGTCACCCAGGACGACAACCTCCTGCCCTGGCGCACGACCCTGGCCAACGTGGAGATCGCGCTCGAGCTCAAGCAGGTGCCGCGCGAGGCCCGGCGGGCGCGCGCGCTCGCGTACCTCGCCCGGGTCGGGCTCGCCGGGTTCGAGCACCACTACCCCCACGAGCTCTCGGGCGGGATGCGCAAGCGCGTCTCGATCGTCCGGACGCTGGTGGACGAGAGCGTGAACGTCATCCTCATGGACGAGCCGCTCGGGCCGCTCGACGCGCAGACGCGACTGCTCCTGCAGGACGAGCTGCTCCAGCTCTGGCAGGGAAGCGGCCGGACCATCCTCTTCGTGACCCACGATCTCGTGGAGGCGATCGCGCTGTCCGACCGGATCGCCATCTTCACCAGCGCGCCCGGCCGCATCAAGGAGATCCGGGAGGTGAGGATCCCGCGGCCCCGCGACGTCTTCCACATCCACGAGGCGCCGGGATTCGCCGACATCTACGACGCCATCTGGAAGGACCTGCGCGACGAGATCCGCAAGGCGCGGGAGGGCGCCCGTGTTCCGGGAGCGTGAGGCAGCGCTGCTCGCGCAGGAGGCGGCCCGCGCGCGCCGAGCGGCGCGGACGGACCGGCTGCGCATCCTCGTCCTGCAGGGGCTGCTTCTCGCGCTCTTCCTGGGAGGGTGGGCGTGGGCGTCCGGGCGAGTCCTCGACCGCCTCTTCCTGAGCGACCCCGTGAGCGTGGCCCGGGCCTTCTGGACCATCCTCATGAAGGGGACCCTCTGGTTCCACCTGCGCTTCACCTTGACCGAGACCCTGCTGGGCTACGTGATCGGCGCCGCGCTGGGCCTGGCCGGGGCGCTCGCCGTCTCGATGATCCCGGCCGGCGAGGCCGTGCTGCGCCCCTTCGTCCTCGTCGCGTACGCCACCCCGAAGATCGCGCTGGCGCCGCTCATGATCATCTGGTTCGGCATCGGGATGCTGCCGAAGGTGCTCCTCGCCGCCACCTTCGTCTTCTTCGTCGTCTTCCTGAGCACCCTGGCCGGCGTCGCCACGGTGCCGCCCCAGCTGGTCTCGGTGGTGCGCGTGATGGGGGCGGCCCCGCTGGCCGTGTTCCGGAAGGTGGTCCTGCCGAGCGCGCTGCCCTTCATCGTGACCGCGCTGCGCATCACCATCCCGGCGGCCCTCATCGGCGCGATCATCGGGGAGTTCATCAGCAGCAACCGCGGGGTGGGGTACCTCATCAACGCCGCCAGCTCGCGCTACGCGACCGCCGAGGTGTTCGCCGGCATCGGGAGCCTGCTCGTGGTCGTGCTCTGCATGAACGCGGCGCTGTCCTTGCTCGAGCGCAGCTGGTTCCGGTGGGCGGCCCGGGACCCGATCGTGACGAGGTAGGAGGACGGGCGATGCCAGCGGCCCCGGGACCCGATCGTGACGAGATAGGAGGGCGGGCGATGCCGGCGGCCCCGGGACCCGATCGTGACGAGGTAGGGGGGCGGGCGATGCCGGCGGTCCTCACGGCGATCGAGGCGATCCTGGCGCCCTCGCGCTCGGCGCTCCTGGTCGTGGACCTCCAGAACGACTTCATCCACCCCGATGGCTGGGGCGCGCGCCACGACCCGGGCGGACCAACACTGCGCCACGTGATCCCGCCGGTCAACGCGCTCATCCGGGCCGCCCGGGCCGCCGGGGTGCCCGTCGTCTACATCCTGATGGAGCACGGGGCCGCCGTCGATCCGCCCAACTACCGGGCGCGGTACGTCGCGCGGGGGATGGAGCACGACATCCTGTGCGCGGCCGGCGGCTGGGGCGCTCGCCTCGACGGCGAGGTGGCCTCGCCCGCTGCCGGCGATCTCACGATCGTCCGGCACTCGTACGACGCCTTCGAGGGCACGCCGCTTCACGGTCTTCTCCGCGAGCGGGGTGTCGAGACGGTCGTGGGCACCGGCGTCGTCACGAACCTGTGCGTCCAGACCACGGTCCAGCACGCCTTCGCTCTGGGGTACTACGTCGTGGTCGCCGAGGACGCGACGGCGTCCGCCGACACCACGGTCCAGGCCGTGACCCTGGACAACTTCCGTCAATACTTCGGTTCCGTGCTGCCGAGCGAGACCATCGGCCGCCACTGGCATGACTCCCGATCCCGGGGCGGCGCCCCGGCCTGACCTCCCGGAGGACCCCGATGGCCCGCCCCATGCCGCTCGCCTTCAGCGAGGCAGAGTTCGCCCGCCGCCTCCGGGACCTCCGCGCCCGGATGCGGAGTGCCTCCCTCGACGTCCTGCTGGTCGTCGCGGCCGAGAACATCACGTACCTCTCCGGGTACGAGACGATCGGCTACTCGAACTTCGGGGTACTGATCGTGCGCCAGGAGGCCGAGCCGCTCCTGTTCATCCGGGAGATGGAGCGCACGGTGGCGGAGACGACGACGTGGCTCCGCGACTTCGAGACCTTCGCCGACGACCAGGATCCGCTCGAGCAGGCGGTGGCGGTGCTGCGGAAGCGGGGCTGGCTCGACGGGCGGGTCGGTGTGGAGCTCGGGGAGTCCTTCGTCTCGCCGAGGACCATGGATCGGTTCCGGCGCCTCCTGGGCCAGCCCGGCGACGGCACGGGCCTCGTCGAGGCCGGGCGCGCGATCAAGTCGCCCGAGGAGATCGCGCTCATCCGGCAGGCGTGCCGGATCACCGAGGCGGGCGCGGCGGCGGCCCTCCAGGCGATCCGGCCGGGCGTCACCGAGAACGCGGTGTCGAGCGCCGCCCACGCCGCGATGATGGCGGAGGGCTCCGACTTCTTCGCCGGGGATCCGATCGTGACGTCGGGGTGGCGCTCGGGGGTCGCCCATCTCACGTTCGGAAACCGCCGGCTCGAGGCCGGCGACACAATCCTGCTCGAGCTGAGCGGGTGCCGCCGCCGCTACTTCGGGCCCCTCATGCGAGGCGCCGTCGTGTCGCCCGTTCGCGACGAGGTCCGCCGGATGGCCGACGTCATCATCGCGGCGCTGGAGGCCGCCATCGGCGCCATCCGTCCGGGCGTGACCAGCGGGTCGGTCGATGCCGCCTGCCGGGAGCCGATCGAGCGCGCCGGGTTCGAGCCGAACTTCCGGAAACGCACGGGGTACTCGGTCGGGATCGGCTACTCGCCGAGCTGGGGCGAGGGGCACATCGTGAGCCTCCGCCGGGACGATCCCACGCGCCTCGAGCCCGGCATGGTCTTCCACATGCCGCCGGCCCTGCGGGTGCCGCGCCAGTACGGTCTCGGATTCAGCGAGACGGTCCTGGTGACACCCACCGGCTGCGAGGTCCTCACGAACCACCCCCGTCGCCTTCACGTGGCCGGCGCCTGACGGGTAGATCGGCCCTCTCGTGGCGACGCGATCGGCCGCGGCGACCGAGCTCGCGACCGGGGTCCTGGTGGTCGGCGGCGGGCTCGCCGCGCTCCGCGCGGCGTGGAGCGCCCGTCGGGCGGGCGCCCGCGTGCTGATGGTGGTGAAGCGGAAGGCGGGCCAGAGCGGCTCCTCCGCCAACACCTCGGGCGGGTTCGCGGCGGCGTGCACCGACCTCGATCCCGCCGACGACCCGGGCCAGCACTACGCCGACACGCTCGTCGGCGGCGGCTTCGTCAACGAGCGGGTGCTGGCCCGCGCCCTCGCCGACGAGGCGCCGGCGCGACTCCGCGAGCTGATCGAGGTCGGGGCCCGGTTCCAGCGCCGGAACGGCAACTACTACCTCTCGCCGAGCGGCGACCACGGCCGTCCCCGCGTCCTCGTCCCCGAGCACGTGCGCGGGACCGACCTCACGCTCCCGCTCCGGGCGGCCGTGCTGGCGGCTGGTGTCGACCTCCTCGAGAACGTCCTCGTGGTCGAGCTCCTGGTCGACGACGGCCGGGTCGTCGGGGCGCTCGGTCTCCGGCGCGACCGCGCCGAGCTGGTGCTCATCCGCGCCGGCGCGACGATCCTCGCCGCGGGCGGCGCGGGCCGCCTCTTCAGCGTCACCAGCAATCCGGTCGACGTGACGGGCGGCGGCTACGCGCTCGCGCTTCGGGCCGGCGCCATCCTGCGCGACATGGAGTTCATCCAGTTCTACCCGTGGCGGTGCATCCGGCCCTTCGGCTCCAGCCGGGTCCCGGTGCAGCCGTCGACCTTCGTCTCGGGGGCGAAGCTCTACAACGCGGCCGGCGAGCGCTTCATGGAGGCCTACGACCCCGTCCGGAAGGAGGCCTCCACGCGGGACGTCGCCGCGCGCGCCATCTTCGACCAGATCCGGTTCGGCAAGGCCGTGGACGGGGGAGTGGTGCTGGACGTGTCGGCGGTCCCCGACGAGGTCTTCCGCCACGAGAACAGCAAGGTGGTGGAGCGCCTCGATCCGCACGGCATCGACTACCGGGCGATTCCCCTCATCATCGCGCCCGAGGCCCACTTCGTGATGGGCGGCGTGCTGATCGACGAGGGGGGCGGCTCGAGCCTCGCCGGCCTCTATGCGTGCGGCGAGACGGCCGGCGGCGTTCACGGAGGCAACCGGCTGAACAGCAATGCGGTGCCGGAGACGCAGGTGTTCGGCCACCGTGCCGGCCAGTCGGCGGCCCGCCACGCCGCCACGGCGGCGTCCGGGCGCGTGGACGAGCGGCGCCTCGAGCACTGGGCACGACGGCTCGCCGCCATCCGGGACGACGGCGCCGAGGTCTCCGCCGCGCTCAAGGCCTCCCTGGTCGGCTTCCGGGACGCGATGTGGCTCGGGCTGGGGATCGTCCGCACCGGGGCGGGGCTCGTCAAGGCCGAGGCACAAGCCGAGGCGATCCGGGAGGAGATGGCGGCCAGCGTCCTCGAGACCCTGGGGGAGCTGGTTGCCGCGACGGAGCTCGACCACCTCGCCGCCGCGGCTGCCGCCTCGGCCGCCAGCGCGTCCTTCCGCACCGAGAGCCGGGCCGCCCACTACCGGGACGACTACCCCGCGAGCGATCCCCGCTGGGTCGCGACCGTCACCTATGCCGATGGCCGCGCGTCGCGCCGCCCGCTGGCCGTCGACCCCGGCGAGCCGGCCGAGCCCAGCCGGCCGGTCGTCCGCTCCGCCGCCGCCGACGAGTTCGTCGAATGAGCCCGCGGGCCGCAGCCAGCCGCCGACGAGTTCGTCGAATGAGCCTGCGGGCCGAGCCAGCCGCCGACGAGTTCGTCGAATGAGCCCGCGGGTCGAAGCCCGTCCGGCGGACCGAGGCCAGTGAGCGCCACGGTCCCCCTCTCGCTGGGTCCGACCGCGCACGAGGCGGAGCTGCTCCTGCGGACCGGCGCTCGGGAGGCCGCGCGAGAGCACGCCCGCCGGACCGGCATCGCCGTCAGTCGCGCGCTGATCCTCGCCGCCTTCCTGGGTGCGTGGGCCTTCGCCTCCGGCCGGCTGGTCGACGCCGAGTTCGTGAGCGATCCGTGGAGGGTCGCAACGGCCTTCCTCGGCCTCTTGACGTCGGGTCGCCTCTTTCCCCACCTCGGCCAGACCCTGGTGGAGGTGCTCGCGGGGTACGCCATCGGCGTTGTCCTGGGCGTGGCCCTCACCGTGCTGGTCGCCGCGGTCGAGGCCGCGCACCGGGTGCTGCGGCCGTTCCTGATCGCCTTCTACTCGATTCCGAAGATCGCCCTCGCGCCGCTCATGATCATGTGGTTCGGCCTGGCGACGGCCCCCAAGATCATCCTGGCCGCGGCGTTCGTCTTCTTCGTGGTGTTCATGAACATGGTGGCGGGCGTCTACAGCGTGAGCCCGCAGCAGGCCAACGCCCTTCGGGTCATGGGCGCCGGCCGTCTCGGCCTCCTCACGAAGCTGGTCCTGCCCGGCACCGTTCCGTACCTCATGACCGGACTCCGCCTGGCGGTCCCCGAGGCCCTGATCGGGGCGGTCGTGGGTGAGTTCATCGCGGCCAACCGCGGCCTCGGGTACCTGGTCACCTCGGCCGCCGCGCAGTTCAACACCACGGGGACGATGGCGGCGATCCTGGCGCTGCTCCTGATCGTGGCCGTCATGGACCTGACCCTGAGTCTCGCCGAGCGGCGCCTCCTCCGGTGGCGTCCCCGGCCGGCAGTGTCGGTCGTGCGGGGGTGAGACGCCGCCCGCCCGCCGGAGGTGTTTCCGGACGTTCATCCAGCGGTCCCGTGAGGTGCTCGGGGCCCGCACAGAGGGAGGGTCAGCCGATGAGAACGTGGAAGGTGCTCCTGGCCGCGGCCGTGCTGCTGGCCGGCCTGATCAGCGCGCCCATGTCGGAGGCCCAGACGCCGGTCAAGGTGAAGCAGGCCGGCTTCAAGGTCATCGACCTGGCGGTGCCGTTCATCGCCAAGTCCGAAGGATTCTTCGAGAAGAACGGCCTCGACTGGGAGTACGTGGAGATCGACAGCGGCAAGCTGGGCGTGGCCGCCCTCCTGTCGGGGAACGTCCAGTTCACCGACTTCGCCGTGGACGACGTGGCCGCGCTCCAGAAGGAAGGCAAGGACCCGGTTCTCGTCTACAGCATGGTCAACGCCTTGACCATGGACATGGTGGTGCGGAACGACGTCCTGGAGCGGCTCAAGGTCACGCCGGCCTCGCCGCTGAGCGACAAGCTCAAGGCTCTCAAGGGGCTGACGTTCGGGATCACGCGGCCGGGCGCGGTGACCCAGCTCTTCCCGTCCTACCTCCTGCGCAAGGGCGGGTTCGATCCGGAAAAGGACGCCACCTTCGTGCAGATCGGCGGCGGCCAGGCCCTCGTCGCGGCGATGAAGGCCAGGCGGATCGACGCCTTCATGCTGTCGGCGCCGGCGCCGTACCTTCTCGAGCGGGACAAGGTGGGCACGGTCATCCTCAAGAACTCGGCCGGCGAGGGGCCGCCGGAGTTCGGCGACTTCGCGTTCGAGTGCATCGCCGTCCTCAAGTCCTGGGCGGAGAAGAATCCCCGGCTCGTCGAGGCGTACATCCGGTCGCTGAACCAGGCGTATGACTGGATGCTGGCGAACCGCCCGGCGGCCCTCCTGCACCTGAAGAAGTACTTCGCGGAGACCGACGAGGCGACCCTCAGGATCTCGTTCGATGCCCTCATCCCCGCCATCCGGAAGGGTGGCCGGCTGACCCAGGCCGCGGTCACGAACCAGCTGAACGTCATGAAGGCGATCGGCGCGGTCGAGGGGACGCCGGACACCACCGAGGGAGTGCTCTGGACGAACGCGTACAACAAGTAGCCCTGGGAAGCGGCCGCGAGGCCGCACCCGGCCTCGACGCCCCGGTCGCGATGGTGGAGCTGGCCGCCTACGAGGCGGGCGGCCGGATCGTGGACCACGCCGTCCAGATCTTCGGCTGGCGCGGGTGCATGCGCGAGCACAGCCGGTCGAGCGCCTCTATCGCGAGCTGTGCCGAGAGCGCCTCCTGAACGGCACCAGCGAGATCCAGCGGCTGCTCGTCGTCCGCGCCTCCGGACGCACGGCCTCGACGCGCTGCTGGCGTGGCCCGGACCGGCAGTGCCGCGCCGGGGCCGTGGAGTGAGCGGCGCCGGGGCCCCGCTCAGGCGCGGCCCAGCCGGCGCGCGGCCTCCTTCAGCTTGTCTCCCGACTCCTGGCCCATGATCGCCGACACAGCGGTGGAACCACCGGCGATGGCGAAGACGTTGATGGCCGGCTCGCCGGTGGACTTCAGCGCGTACTGGTAGCCCTTCGGCAGGAAGATCTGCTCGCCTTCGCGGATCACCGCCTCGCCCTTGTCGCCCTGACCATCGTCCCACGCCACCTTGATGCTGCCCTTGGCGACATAGAAGGCCTCTTCCGCCTTCCCCTGCCACTTCATGTCGTCCATGTCCGGATCGTGATGGCAGACTCCCATCCGGAGCGTCTCGGTGCCGGTCGTCTCGTGGCAGACGTTGTAGGTCGTGTTCATCCCTTTGACGAGCTTGAGCGCGGGAATCGCGGCCTTGCCGATCTTGACGACCTTGCTCATCGGTCCTCTCCTCCTTCGGATTCGGGGTTGCCTGTCAATGCCGGAACGCCGGCATCACGAAGGCGCGCCCGCCGGTCAGCTCGTTCAGCGTCGCGGTGGCGTTGGCGATGACCGCCGGGTGATAGGTGAGCGGGTCGGTGACACCCTGCCCGAGCTGGATGCGGTGCGTGCTCAGGGCGGCCGCGGTCGGGCAGACGTGAGAGGTCGTGGGACAGGTTCGGCTGGTCCACCCAGGTCAGGTGGCTGAAGCCGCACTCCTCGGCGACGCGGGCATGACGCGCTGCCTCGGCCGCGTTGAGCTTCCGGCCCATCCCGACGCTGAAGTTCATCTTCACAACCAAGCTCCGGGCAGCAGACCGCGAGGCGATGGTGCGTACTCGGACGTTGCGGAACTACCTGCGACGGCGAGTATGGAGTGCGCGCTTCCGGAACTGTCAAGGGCTGCTGCCGACCTCAGGCTGTTCTCCGGGCAACACGTCTTCGGTTTCCGGGAGCCGCAGATTCCCACACGCCCGGCGGCTTGACGCTCCGTAGCCGCTGTGATTCACTGCCGCCGGGCTCGCCCGAATCCTCCCGTCAGGCTCCGCAGCCCGAGGTCGGAGCGATGCATCGGTACATCGTCGGTCGGCTGATCCAGAGCGGGCTGCTGGTGCTCGTGGTCATCACTCTCTCCTTCACCTTCATCCAGCTCGCTCCGGGTGATCCGGTGCTCTACCTCTACGGCAGTCAGGACATCAGCACCGAGGTGCTGGCCAGCATCCGGCGCGAATGGGGGCTCGATCGGCCGCTCTGGGAACAGTACGCCTCGTACCTCGGCAACCTGCTCCGGGGTAACCTCGGCTACTCGCGGATCAACCAGCAGCCGGTCGGCGGGCTGCTCCAGGCGGTCTTGCCGAACACGCTGCTCCTGGCCGTTCCGAGCCTCCTGATCGCCGCCGCCGCTGGCATCCTCCTCGGCACCGCCGCCGTCCGGCGGCTGAACAAGTGGCCCGACTACGCGATCGGCGCCATCGCGCTCATGGGCTACTCCACGCCGCCGTTCTGGCTGGGGATCGTCTTCATCGTGATCTTCGCCAGCAGCCTGCGCTGGCTGCCGACCCAGGGGATGGTCACCCTCGGCTCGGCCTCGGCCGGCGTCGGCTTCGCGCTCGACGTCGCCCGCCACATGATCCTGCCGGGCGCCGTGCTCGCGTGGTGGTACCTGGCCGCGTTCACGCGGGTAACCCGGGCGTCGATGTTCGAGGAGTCGCGGAAGCCGTACCTGACGACAGCCCGGATGAAGGGGGTGTCCGAGAACCGGGTCTTCTACGCGCACGCGCTCCGCAACGCGGCGAAGCCGGTCTCGACGATCGTGGCCTTGCAGCTCGGCCAGATGTTCGCCGGGGCGGTCTTGACCGAGGTCGTGTTCGCCTGGCCCGGGATGGGCCGCCTCCTGTTCAACGCGATCATCCAGCACGACTACCCGATCGTGCTCGCCGTCTTCATGGTGGTGGGCACCGCCGTCGTCCTGGCGAACCTCACGATCGACCTCGTGTACGCCGTGCTCGACCCGCGCATCCGCTATGTCTGAGAAGACGCTGAGCTGGCCGGCGGTGGGATCGGCCCCCCGGTCCCGCGCCCGACAGGGGGGGGTCTGGCGGTTCTGGCGCGTCTTCCGCCGCCACCGCGTGTCCGTGGTCGCCCTCGGGGCGCTGCTGGCGACCGTGGTCTTGACGCCGCTGGCGGTGACCGTGCTCCCCCTCGACCCCGAGGCGCTCTCGGCCGACGTCCTGGCCCGCCCCTCGCGCGCGCATCCGCTCGGCTCTGACTACCTGGGCCGCGACGTGCTCGCCCGCGTCCTGCACGGCATCAACACCTCCCTGGTCGTCGGCATGGCCGTCGCCCTGATGGCGGCGTCGATCGGCGTCGTCCTCGGAACGCTGGCCGGGTACCACGGCGGCTGGGTCGACCACGCGATCATGCGGGTCGCCGACGCCCTGCTCATCATCCCGACGTTCTTCCTGGTTCTCTCGATCGCGTTCGTGTTCGGCGGGCGGCTGGTGACGGTAGTCGTGCATGCTCGGCGTCACTCTGTGGCCGCAGATCTCGCGCATCGTCCGGGCCGAGGTCCTCACCTTGAAGCAGGAGGCGTTCGTGCAGAGCGCCCGGGCGATCGGCGCCTCGGACACCAGGGTGATGTTCCGCGAGATCGTGCCGAACACGCTGCCGCCGGTCATCGCCATGATCGCCCTGCTGGCGTCGGCGGGCATCCTGACCGAGGCATCCCTGAGCTTTCTCGGCGTCGGCGACCCGAACGTGGTGAGCCTGGGGCAGATGCTGACCAGCGGGCTCGAGTACGCGACCACCGCGTGGTGGGTCCCCGCGTTTCCGGGCGCGGCGATCTTCGCCCTGGTCCTCACCCTCAACGTGCTCGGGGACGGGCTGAACGTCGCGCTCAGCCCCCGCATGTGGAACGTGTGAGAGGACGTCTAGCTCTCGTCCCGGATTCCGAATACACTTCGGTAACCGAGCACGCTTCCCACCAGTGGACCAGCGATCGCGGCGCAGCCAAGGAGGCATGGACATGATGGACGAGCGAACGAGCGCGATGAGCCGGCGGATGTTGCTTCGGGCTGCGGCGGGGAGCGTGGCCGCCCTCGGGGTCGTCGGCCGCGGTGGGCCAGCGCTGGCCGCGGACCCCAAGCGCGGCGGCACGCTGCGGGTGCTCCAGCTGGAGCCGGCCGTCGGGTTCAACCCCGTCATGGAGGCCAACAACTTCCCCGAGACCCAGCGGATGGTCTACAACGGCCTGGCCGACTACAACGCCGAGACGGGGCAACTCGTGCCGGGGCTGGCGCGGAGCTGGACGGCGTCGGAGTCGGCGGACACCTTCACCTTCCAGCTCACGCCGGGAGTGATGTTCCACGACGGTAAGGAGCTGACCGCGGAGGACGTGAAGTTCTCCTTCGAGATGATCGTGGACGCCGCGGTCGGGACCCCGTTCGCGTCCTACGTGCCCAATCTGAAGTCGGTGGACGCGCCAGACAAGCACACGGTGGTTATCCGGTTCAATGGTGCCAACGTCCTCCTGATGCCGGCCCTGTCGCTGATGGGCATCGTTCCCAAGCACCTGTGGGCGGGCAGCGACCCCAAGAAGAGCCCGCACCTGACGAACCCCGTCGGGACCGGGCCGTTCGTCTTCAAAGAGTGGGTGCGGTCGGACCGGGTCGCATTCACCGCCAACAAGAACTACTTCCGGCAGGGGCGGCCCTATGTGGACCAGGTGATCTTCAAGGTCGTCCCCGACGCCTCGGTCGGCCTGGAGACGTTCAAGAACGGGGAGCTGGACGCGGTCTTCTCCCGGGGAATGGCTGGCGGCCCGCCGTACAGCCTCGTCCGCCAGCTCGTCCAGACCAAGCCCGAGAACATGGTCATCAGCGAGTACGTCCAGAACTTCAGCCAGTTCTTGTGGATCAACTGCGCGCATCCTCCGTTCGACAACGTGAAGGTGCGGCGGGCCCTGGCCCACGCGATCAACAAGGAACTGATCATCAGGACGCTCCTCCACGGCTTCGGGAAGGTCCAGGACTCGGTCCTGGGGGACCTACCGGGAACGAAGTGGGCGCACGACCCGAGCATCAAGGGATACGAGTACAGTCCGGCCAAGGCCAATCAGCTCCTGGACGAGGCCGGGTTCCCCAAGAAGGGCGGAACCCGGTTCGCGATCACGATCCTGGCGACCGAAGGCTTCCGGGTGAAGCTGTCCGAGGCGCTCAAGGCCATGCTGGCGCCGCTTGGCATCGAGTCCAGCATCAAGAGCCACACGTGGCCGACGTACATCGCCCGGATCCGCCAGGATCGCGACACCGCCGGCTGCATCTGGAGCATCTTCCACTCGAACCAGGTTGATCCGACGATCGCCGTGCTCAACCTCAGCGGCAAGGACATCAAGCCCGGCGGGGCCAACTGGGCCCAGTGGAACAACGCGCAGGCGACCGAGCTGGTGGAGTCCGCCCGTACCACCGCCGACCAGGCCCGGCGCAAGACGATGTACACGCAGCTCCAGAAGATCGTGCACGAGGAGGTCCCGATTCTGCCGCTCTACAGCGCGATCGGCGTGGATCTCTGGCACAAGTCCGTCCAGGGCCTGCGGAGCGCCGACTCGCTGAATGGCGCCGTGCAGTCCGTCGAGGTGGCCTGGCTCAACAAGTAGGGCATCCCGAGACCCCCGGCCGGTCGCGCGGGGCCCGGGCCCCGTCGCGGCCGGCCGCCAGCCCACGGAGGAACCCAGCGTGAAGTTCGGTTTCCTGCTGCCCACGTGCATGGAAGGCCTGAACCAGCCGCCGGCGACCATCCGGCCCCCAGACATCCTGCGGATCGCCCGGGAGGCGGAGGCGCTCGGCCTCGACTCCTTGTGGGCCAACGACCACCTGGCGCCGTGGCCGAAGCTGCGCCAGCAGGACTCGCGACCGTACAACTGGTACGAGATCCTCGTCACCACGGCCTGGTGCGCCGGGGTGACGACCCATATCAAGCTGGGGCTCGGGGTCATCGTGGTGCCCTTCCGGGACCCCGTGCTCCTGGCCAAGCAGCTCGCGACGCTGGACGCCCTCAGCGGCGGCCGGGTTCTCTTCGGGGTCGGTATCGGGACGGTCCGCGACGAGTTCGAGATCCTCCAGCCGCGGCAGAGGAAGGCTAACCGGGGCGCGATGCTGGACGAGAGCCTCGAGGTCCTCTCCCGGCTCTTCGCCGAGCCGGAAGCCAGCTTCGGCGGCGAGCACTACGCCTTTGAGAAGATCGCGCTCGATCCAAAGCCGGTCCAGAAGCCGTTGCCGCTCTACGTCTCCGGCCAGGTCTCGGAGACCCTCCACCGGGTGGCCACCCGGGCGACGGGGCTGATGGTCATGGGCTGTCCACCGACCGCGCTCCGGACGCGGCTCGACGCGCTGGCCGTCGAGATGGAGAAGGCGGGGCGGAAGATGTCCGAGCTGGACGTGGCGCTGTCGCTGGCGGTCAGCATCGAGCCCACGCACGAGCGGGCCGTCGAGCGCTTCCGCAACTCCCACGTCGGCCGGCGGTTCCTCGGGCGCTTCGAGCTGGAGCAGGTCGTGAAGGGGCACCTGATCGGGACGCCCGAGGCGGTGGCGGAGCGGATCACCGCGCTCGGCGAGGCCGGCATGACGCACACGGCGCCGCAGCACATCGCGGCGGACCGCTTCGAGGAGATGGTGGAGCAGATGCACCGCTACGCCGAAGACGTCATCCCGCACTGCAGGAGGGCGGCGCAATGATCAGCTACAAAGGGCGCTCGATCCCTCAAACCTTCGAGGAGATCGTCGATCCCCGGCACACCGCCCTCATCGTCCACGAGCTGCTCAACGACTTCTGCGCCAAGGGCGGCGCCTTCGACAAGCTCGGACGCATCATCGACGTCTCGGGGATCCTGGCCGGGGTCCAGGCGCTGATCGCCGAGGCGCGCCGGCTCAAGATCAAGCTGGTGTACGTCCGGTACACCAACCACGCGGACTACAGCACGCTCTCCGATCCGATGATCGTGCGCCAGTACGACACCATCACGAACCCGAACAGCCCGCCCCCCGCGTCCGTCGAGGGGACCTGGGGGTGGGAGAATCTCGACGAGGTGAAGCCCCAGCCCGGCGACACCATTGTCAAGAAGTACCGGGTGGACTCCTTCCTTGGGACGAACCTGGACCACATCCTCCGCTGGAACGGGATCCGGACGATCGTGATCCTGGGGGCCGGCGCCGAGGCCGGCATCGTCCCCACCGTGACGCACGCCTTCAACCTGGGCTACTTCGTGGTCGCGGTCGGCGACTGCATCCGCCCCACCGAGCCGGCCTGGCTGGACGACGCCATGAAGTTCATCGGCCGCTCGGCGACCGTGAAGCCCCACGCGGAAATCATCCAGACCTGGAGGACGAGGTCCCCGGCGTGACCCGTGAACCCCAACCGGCGCCGGGAGGGGTCAGTCGGACAGCAACACTTCGTACGCCTCCAGCTTCTCGCCCTTGAAGAGCGGCGGCGTGCCTTCGCGGGCCCGCTGGGTGACCCGCTCGTGGAGCCCCCGCATGAACTCGTCGTAGGCCTCGGCGGTGGCGAACGTCGTCACCGTGGTGATCTTGTACGGGTCGACCTGGGACCGGAGTATCGAGCGGGAGACGAAGCCTTTGCTGGTCTTGAGCTTCTCCGAGTTCTTTCTGAACGCCTCCATTCCTTTTTCGACGACGCTTGGGTCACCCCAGTGCTCGGCGATAAGCGTGATCACGGAGCCTCCTTTGTGTCGCGGATTCGTGTAAACGCGAACGCCGATGACATTCAGCGCACTGTAGCAAGAGCCGGCAAGCGCCGCAATGGTTCGCGTCCACGGGGGAGCCTCGAGCTGACGGGCCGCCGCGCGTTCTTAGGCATCGGAGCCAGCGGGGCCCTTTGGCAAGCTGATGAAACTGCTTCCACGCCGAAGTCTCGGACGAAGTGCACCGGCTCTGCCGTCGTCCCGGTGGAAGAGGCGCGGCGCGGGGAGGTGAGCGACGGAAGTCGAGGCTGGTCGCAGTGACCTACTGCGACGTGGGCACTCGCTCTCCTGGGTGGAGAAGAATCCCCGGCTCGTCGAGGCGTACATCCGGTCGCTGAATCAGGCGCTGACTGGATGCTGGCGAACCGCCCGGCGGCCCTCCTGCACCTGAAGAAGTACTTCGCGGAGACCGACGAGGCGACCCTCAGGATCTCGTTCGATGCCCTCATCCCCGCCATCCGCAAGGGTGGCCGGCTGACCCAGGCCGCGGTCACTAACCAGCTGAACGTCATGAAGGCGATCGACGCGGTCGAGGGGACGCCGGACACCACCGAGGGAGTGCTCTGGACGAACGCGTACAACAAGTAGCGATCCGCATCGCGGGCAGGCGCCCGTAGCGTCCGGATACCCGGCCGGCGCACCCTATGCGAACGAGGTGGCTCGGGATCGACAGGCCAGGGCGGGAGAGGCATCATGCCGGCCATCATCGATCAGGCCGGCCGAAAGTCAACGTTGACAAGGCGGACCGAGTAAATAGAAGGCACAGGGGTCGCCGTCGGAGCTCGCCCAGAGCGAGCGGAGACGCCGATGACGGGCCTGCTACCGCGCTGCTACCATTCCACGCCGGACCAGGACGAACCAGCCTGAGCAACGCCCGCTCGGGCTTCTAGATCCGACAGCGGGTTAGGTTGGCTCAGGTCGTCTGGGTTCTCCTCCGAACCGACGAAGCTCTTCGGCGGCTGACGCCGCCTGCGTCGTTCGTAACCCCGGTCCCTCCGTTCAGCCCAGGGTCCGGATGATGTCGGCCATGCGCTCGCCGATCATCATCACCGTCGCGTTCGTGTTCGCCCGCACGCAGTCCGGCATGATGGACGCGTCGGCGACGCGCAAGCTCCGGACGCCGTGGACGCGTCCGCGCTCGTCGACGACGTTCATCCGATCGCTCTCGGGGCCCATCCGGCATGTGCCCGCGATGTGGTGGGTCGTCGCGACCTCGCGCCGGAGCCAGCGGTCCAGTTCGACATCGGAGTCTAGCACGCGCCGTTCCGGCGTCGTCAGGCCGGACACAAGTTCTCTGAACATCGCGTGGGCGCCCAGGTCCGCACACATCCGCATCGCGTGCCGCATGCGTGCCCTGTCGAATTCTTCGTCGAGCAGGTGATAGTCGAGCCGGGGCTGAACGGTTGGGTCGGCCGACTGGAGGGCAAACACGCCCTGGCTGACCGCGAGATTCAGCACGGGCTGAAACGCAAGTCCCAGCGAGTCCATTCCCGTGCCGCCCCGATCCACCCGTCGCGTTGCGAACGAACTGAAGAAGATCTGCATGTCGTTCCGGAAGGGTGAGCCCGGCGCGGTGTACCGCAAGATCACCTGATAGCGGGGCAGATCGGATCGCACGGTGAACGAATCCGCATACGGGAACAGGACCCCGACGTTCGGATGGTCCCGGACGTTTCGTCCCACACCGGGGAGATCAATGAGGACGCCGATCCCGAAGCGCCGGAGTTCCTCCGCGGGGCCGATGCCCGATAGCATCAAGAGCTGTGGCGATTTGATCGGTCCCGCCGAGAGGATCACCTCGCCCGCACGAACCCGAGAGATCCCGTCCTCGTTCGAAAGCTCCGCGCCGGTTGCGCGGCCGGCCTCGACTAGCACGCGCAGGGCGAGCGTGTCCGACATCACGGTCAGGTTCTTCCGCGCGCGCGCGGGCATCAGGTACCCGACGTGGGTGCTCCAGCGGATACCGCCAACTTGGTTCAACGGTGTCGGGCCGACGCCCGTGGCGCTAGGAGCGTTGTGGTCGGGACTGTCCGGGTAGCCGGCATCCAGACAGGCCACGTAGAAGGCTTCCTGCGGCGGCAGCCACTCTGGGCGGGCCCAGCGCCGCACGGGAATGGGACCGCCCTGTCCGTGATACGCACCCGAGAAGTCGAGATCGTTCTCGAGATTCACGAAGAACGGGAGGACCGAGCTGAAGCGCCACAGGGGGTTGCCGGCGGCGGCCCAGCCGTCGAAGTCCTCCGGCAGGCCTCTCAGGAACATCTGGCCGTTGACGGCGCTCGAGCCGCCAACGACCTTTCCGCGCGGCACGAACATCTCCGCGGCGTCAGCGTTTGGGCTGGCCGTGAAACCCCATTCGTGGTCGCCGGGGATGATGTCCGCAGATGTCAGGAGACCGTCGCGGATCTTGGGCGGCAGCGACTCGAGCGTCGGGTAGTCTGGTCCCGCCTCGATGACACAGACCGAGACGGACGGGTCTTCCGAGAGTCTCGCGGCCAGCACGCATCCGGCGGTGCCGGCCCCGATGATCAGGTAGTCATACTGGCGGGCGGTCATCGCGAGTTTGCCCCCGAGGGTGCCTTCGCTCATGGAGACCGCGCACGACGTCGGGGCGCAGCAGCGGGGCGGTCACGGATGCCGGTATCGTCACGCCACGCGTCACCTCGACCCCGAGGCCCAACTTTCCCGGCGGCGCGGCTTTGGATCGTTCTCGGGCATCCTGGCCCAGGAAGACCCTTCGCGTCAATCGGCGGGACGCGCCCGCGTGGGCCCCCGGGGCCTCAGTACGCGGCGAGGCTCCGGCCACCGCAAACGTAGAGGGTCTGGCCGGTGACGAAGCCGGCCTCGTCCGCGGCGAAGAAGAGCACTGCCCAGGCTACGTCCGCCGGCTGGCCGATCCGGCCGACCGGGACGCTGGCCACCATCTGCTCGCGCACCTCGGCGGGCGCCGCGTGGAGGAGCGGGGCGTCGATGGTCGACGGCGCGATCGCGTTGACGGTGATCTGCCGCCCCGCCATCTCCAGGGCCAGCGTCCGCGTCAGCGCGATCAGGCCCCCCTTCGACGCGGCGTAGTTGAACTGGCCGGTGCCGCCGAGCCAGGCCCGGGAGCCGATGTTGACGATCCGGCCGTGCCGCCGCGCCGCCATGGGTGGGACCGCGCGCTGGCAGCACAGGAAGGCCGCCCGGAGGTTCACCCCCAGGACCGCGTCCCAGTCGGCCTCGGTCATCGCCTCGAGCGGCGCGTCGCGGGTGATGGCCGCGTTGTTGACTAGGATGTCGAGGCGCCCGAACTCGGCCAGCGCCCGCTCCACGACGCGGCCAGCGCCCTCGGCGTGGCTGACGTCGGCCGCCTCCGCCACCGCGACCGCGCCGGACCGCGCGAGCAGTTCCACCGTGGCCCGCGCCCGCTCCGCGTCGACATCGTTCACGACGACCCGGGCCCCGCCCTCCGCCAGGGCCGCCGCGATAGCCGCACCGATCCCCCGGCCGGCCCCGGTAACCACCGCCACCCGGTCCCTGACCCCCATCGTTCAGCCCTTCACCGCCCCCGCTGTGAGCCCGCTCACCATCCAGCGCTGCAGGCCCATGAAGAGCAGGAAGACCGGGATCGACGCGAGCACCGAGGCGGTCAGGAGGTGGAGCCAGTCGGCGGGGGCCATGGTCACGTTGAAGTAGCTCGTTTGGATGCCGATGGGGAGCGTCTTTTGCGCGTCGCTCTGCATGAACACAAGAGCGTAGAGATACTCGTTCCACGATAGGAGGAAGGCGAACATCGCCGCCGCCACCAGCCCCGGCCGGGCCAGCGGGAGCACGACCCGCCGGAACGCCTGGAGCCGCGTGCAGCCGTCGACCAGCGCCGCCTCCTCGAGCGACGCCGGCAGGCTCAGGAAGAAGCCGCGCAGGATCCACATGCAGAAGGGGATGGCGAACGTGGTGTGGGCCAGCACCAGCCCGATGGGCGTGTCGATCAGGCCCAACCGGGCCAGCGCCACGAACATCGGGACCACCAGGAGCACGGGCGGGACGACGTAGGCGAAGAGCACCAGGCGCCCGACGAGCCGCCGGCCCGGAAAAGCCAGGCGGGCCAGCGCGTAGGCGCCGAGCGCGCTGACGCTCACCCCGAACAGCGTGACCGAGCCGGCCACGATCAGACTGTTTCGCGCGAACACCACGAAGTGGGAGTCCCCCAGCACGTGCCGGTAGGCCTCGAGCGAGGGCCGGCGCGGGAGCAGGCTGTGCGGGTCCCGGGAAAGGATCCGGTCGGGAGTGTTGGTCGAAGTCAGGATGAGCCAGTAGATCGGGAACAGGAGGACGGCCAGGATGACGCCGACCACCGCCATCCGGAGCACCCGCCGGGCCCGAGCGCCCTTCACAGGCCGGCCTCCTGGCGGGACCAGAGCCGGAAGAGCATGAGCGCGACGGAGACCACCACCGCCAGGATGATGACGCCGAGCGCCGAGGCGTAGCCGCTGTTGAACGCCTGGAAGGCCTGCATGTAGACGTCGATGGGCAGGATGGCAGTGGCCCGGCCGGGCCCACCCTGGGTGAGTAGCCACATCATGTCGAACCAGTTGAAGTTCCAGATGAAGAGGAGCGTAACCGTGATCTGGAGCACGAACGTGATGGAGGGCAGCACGACGTGCCGCCACTCGTGGAAGGCGCTGGCGCCGTCCACCCGCGCCGCCTCCCGCTGGTCCTGGGGCACCACCTGGAGGCCGGCCAAGAGGACCAGTGTCGTCCACGGCAGCCCCTTCCAGACGTAGACCAGTGCCGCCACCCAGAACGCCAGCCCCGGCCGGCTCAGGAACGCGATGCCGGGGCTCTCCGGCGAGGCCAGCCGGATAAGATGGTTGACCGCGCCGTACTGAAAGTCGAGGATCCAGCGCCAGGCAAAGGCGGCCACGAAGGCCGGCATCGCCCACGGCAGGATAACGAGGCTTCGGGCCAACGTCCGGCCGGGGAACGTGCCGTTCAGGAGCAGCGCGATCCCCATGCCGAGCGTCACCGTGGCCACCACCACGACCACGGCGAGGAGCAGGGAGTGGCCGAGGGCACCGGGGAAGTTGTAGGAGGTGAGGATGGCCTGGTAGTTGGCGAGGCCGACGAAGCGGCCCCGCTCGTCGCCGGCGGTCAGGTCGAGGTCCTGGCAGCTGAAGACGAAGATGCTGGCCAGCGGGTAGACGATGGTCGTGGCCAGCACGAGCAGGGCCGGGAGCACGAATACGGCTCCCAGGTAGCGCTCGTCTCGGCGGACCGCGCTCCATCGCCGCTCCGCGGCCCCGCGGCGCCAGGGTCTCGGAGCGGCCGTGGCTACCTGGCGCAGAGGCGCTTGATCTCGGTTTGGGCCCAGGCCGCCGTCTGCGCCCCGCCCCAGTTGTCGACGACTGCGTGGCTCACCATCTGGGTGTAGATGCCGGCCGCGTAGACCTTGGGCTCGCATGTGTTGGGCACTGGGTACATGCCGAGGTAGAAACCGTTCTGCAAGGCGCTCTCGGACGCCACCCGGAACAGGCCGGCCATCGGCTTGATGCGCGGCAACTCCCAGTAGGGGCTACCGGCGGCGGTGGCGTGCTTCATGGTCGGGAGGTGGCCGGGCACCGTGTTGCTGATGTACTTCATGTACTCCTCGGGGCTGAACCAGAACTCCAGGAAGCGTCGGGCCTCGGCGGGGTGCTTGGCCCCCCGGGGGATCGTCAGCGCCTGGATCTCGTTGACCGTGGTCGGCCGCACCTTGGCCTGGTTCGGCACCTCGACGACGGCGGCCTGGTCGAGGCTCACCTTGGACTGGCCGCTGGTGAGGTTCGTCACCAACGAGATCTGCGTCATCATGATCGCTGCCCCACCCGCCGCGAACACCAGGCGCTGGTCGAGGTTCGTCTTCGAGATTGCGTCGGGGGTCGTGGTCTTCCAGAGCTGCTTGTAGTACTCGATCGCCTGCGCGGTCTGCGGAGTGTCGATGACCACGTTGCCCTTGGCGTCCACCACCTGGCAGCCGAAGGCCGCACAGATCTCGACGAAGACGTGGGGGTCCGCCTGGTTGTTGTAGAGCGCGATGCCGTAGGTCGCTGGGGGCTTGTTCAGGGTCTGGGCCGCCTTCAGGAGGTTGTCCAGCGTGGTCGGCGGCTGGAGGCCGGCCTGGGCGAAGAGGTCCTTCCGGTACCACACGACGTGGGGGAAGGTGTTCATCGGCATTCCGTAGACCTGGCCGTCCACGGTCAGGGGATCGACCATGCTCGTCGGCCAGCGGTCGGCGCCGACTGCCTTGACGACGTCGGTGACCGGCACGATGAGCTTCTGCGCGGCCGCCCCGTAGACGTTTGAGGGCGGGTTCAGGAAGTAGATGTCGGGGGCGGCGTTGGCCGCCACTGCCGCCTGGAGCTTCGGGAAGAGCTGGCCCCAGTCCACCGTGGTGTTCTCGACCTTGATGCCGGGGTTCTTCTCTTCGAAGTCCTTGATCACGATGTCCCGCGCCTTCACCCAGTCGGCCCGGGTGTCCGGCTGCCAGAACTTCAGCGTGACCTGGCCGTGGGCGGCCAGGGGACCGAGGGCGATCAGCACGACGACACCGAGGCATTCCGCCACCAGCCGGCCGGCGAACCTGGGCGATTTCATGGGCGCGTTTCTCCTGTCGGGCGCCCGGGTGGGGCGCCCCGCTCGGATGCCACCGTCTCTCGCG
Organism: uncultured Candidatus Rokubacteria bacterium; assembly: GCA_963804185.1. GTDB lineage: Bacteria > Methylomirabilota > Methylomirabilia > Rokubacteriales > DASRDR01 > DASRDR01. The sequence goes on along the minus strand of CAWDPM010000011.1, from coordinate 1,069,644 downwards.
CGGCCTCGAGCGCGCTGCGGATCCAGTCGAGCCGCTCGAGCGGCACGAAGCCGTAATGGTAGAACTCGATCCAGCGCGGCCCGAAGCGCGACGAGCGCCACCCGGACCCGCAATATCGGGGCGCCGAGCCCGTACTCTAACCCGAAAGGCTGGCACACGGGAATGCGCCTCCCCGCTCATGTCCTCCGCGCCGCCCTCGCCGTCACCACCTGGCGGGGGACGCCAAGCCTGGCGGAGCAGGCTGAATGACCGTCCTGCTCGAGGAGCCCCGCACGGCAGGGATCGGTTCGCTTCGTCGGCGAGGACGTGACGAACCAGCCTCCCCCCGCGCTGCTCCGCCGCGGCATGACATACGTGCCCCAGGGCCGCAACGTCTTCCCCCTGATGACCGTCGAGGAGAACCTCCGGCTCGGCGCATACATCCGCCCACGCTCGGCGGAGCTGGACGCGGAGGTCGATGGCGTCTACGAGACGTTTCCGATGCTACGGGAGGCTCGACGGAAGCGCGCGGCCGATCTGTCAGGCGGCCAGCAGCAGATGCTGGAGATGGGCCGCGCCCTCTTGTTCCGGCCGCGGCTCATGCTCCTCGATGAGCCGACCCTGGGCTTGGCCCCTCTCGTCTTCAAGGAGATCTTCCGGATCATCGAGGACCTCCGGCGTCGCGGCCAGACCATCCTGATGGTCGAGCAGAACGCGGCGAAGGCGCTCGAGATCTCGGACTACGCGTACGTCCTCGAGCTGGGGCTCAACCGGTTCGAGGGCTCGGGCGAGGCGATCCGGACCGACGAGCGCATCCGGCGCCTCTATCTCGGAAGGTAGGCAGTGAAAAATGGGCCACGGTGGGACCGGCGCGGGCGGCGCTGTCCCCGACGGGATTGGCTCGGCGTGGACGACAGACTTTCGAGGCATTCTGGTGGCCTGACTCTGACGTATCGCCGATCAGCCCGGTCTATCCGGCGATATGTGGCCCTTGTGCCTTTCCCCCATCGCAGCGCATAGTGTCCGGGGATTCGACCACTCGACCACGTGTTTCGGCCTTGAGACGGCGGTGACCAGAAACGTGGCGGCGCGGACCTGCGCGGCGGTGGCCACACGCGGTTGCCACGGTGTCTTCGAGTGGCAGGGGTTCGTGCCCAAGACGGCCTCGGCAGGCACGAGAAGCGCTTGGCTCGACCCGCGGCCCCTCCCGCCCGGCTCGGCGCCGCAGCTTGCGGGACGGGTGAAGCAGGTCGTGTCTGGCCGCGCCGCCGAGCTCCGATCCGTGGCGGCGCTCGTGGCGTTCAGGCGCCGGACGGGTGGGTCCGAGTGAAACCACACGCGGGTTGGCCCACCTCTCGGGCCCCGAAGCGCACGCAGGGAGATCGCCATGGTCAAGCTCGCCGCGGCGGACGACCGCGATCGTCGCCCTGACACGTTCCCGACCGTCACGCCGCTCTTCGCCGGGCTGGACGGCGCCGCCGTCGCCGACGTCCTGGCCTGCGCCCGCACGCGGCGCTACGAGGTCGGCCAGCTGATCTGCCGGGAGGGCGAGGCGAGCGACTGCGTGCTGGTGCTGGAACGCGGCCTCGCCGAGGCGTTCGTGCCCTCGGTCACCGATTCGTGCGCGACCTCCGTCGGGTGCCTCCACCCGGGCGACCTGGTCGGTGAGATCGGCGTCGTCACCGACCGGCCACGCTCCGCCAGCGTCATCGCACGCTCGGAGGTCCGCGCGGTCGAGATCACGCGGGACGACTTCCTGCGGCTGCTCGCGCGCCATCCGCAGCTGCAGGTCAACCTCACCCACATGCTCGGGGGACGGCTCGCCGAGGTGAACGCCAGCTTGCGCGACCGTCGCTCCGGCGAGGTCGTGATCCTCGTCACCGGCGCCGGGCGCGCCGGGGCGGCGGCGGCCGTGATCACCGCCGCCCGGCGCGCCAGCCCGCGGCCGCTCGCCATCGTCGATCTCCTCGCGTCCCGCGGCTCGGACGGTGAGCTCAGCCCGCCTCTTGCCGAGACCTTCGTCCCGCGCTCGGCCACCCACGCGATGGAGCGCCTCGACGCCCTCGCGGCCACCCACCGGACGGTCGTCCTCGCCGTCCGGCACGACGACCCGGGGCTGGGGCGGCTCCTCGAGCAGGCGGACCGCATTCTCGCGCTCGTGGTCCCGGAGGAGGCGGCCGCGCTCGCGCCCGCCCTCGACGCGACGTCACGCGGCGCGGATCTGGTGCTCTTCTCCGCAACGGCGGCGACCGCCACGCCGGTCGACGAGGGCCGGGTAGTGCGCCGCTGCGCCGCCGAGCTCACGGCGCGGGACGTGGCCTGGCTCGGGCGTCATCTGGCCAGGACGAAGCTCGGCCTCGCCCTGGGGGCCGGCGGCGCCAAGTGCTTCGCCCACGCCGGCGTGCTCCAGGCGCTCGAGGGCGCTGGCTACGAGGTCGACTACGTGGCCGGGAGCAGCATGGGGGCGGTGGTCGCCGCCTGGCACGCCCTTGGGCTGACCGCGGGCCAGATCGCGGCCACGCTGGAGGAGCGCTGCGCCCCCCAGCCCGTCGTCGATGCCGTCTTCCGGAAGGGCGCCGCCGGCGGCCGGGAAATCTTCGCGCGGATCTTCCGCGAGACGACGGCCGATCGCGCGTTCGCGGACCTGACGATTCCCGCCACCGTCATGACGGCCGACCTCGCCAGCCGATCACCCGCCCCGATCAGGAGCGGCCTCGTATGGGAGGCGCTGGTGGCGGCGCTGTCGATCCCTGGCCTCTACCCGCCCTATGTCCGCGGCGCCCAGCGGCTCGTCGACGCCGTGTCACTCACCCCCGTGCCGCTCGACGCGGTCGTGGAGGCCGGGGCCGATGTGACCGTCGCCGTCAACCTGCTGGGCCGCGAGACCCTGCCGCGCTGGCCCGGTGAGGATGGACGTCTCGCCCCGCCCGCCGCCGCCCGCGGCAACGCCCGCGACACGGTCGTCGAGGTGCTCGAGCTGGCCCAGGTCGACGCCAGCGCGCGCCAGGCGGCGCGGGCCGACGTTCCGATCACACCGCAGTTCGGCCCGGGAACGTGGCGCGACATGCGGCTCGGGCCGCTGTTCCTCGCGGCCGGAGCCGAGGCGACGGAGGCGCACCTCACCCGCCTCTACGCGCTCGCCCGGCCATGTCGAGTGCCGGCGTGACCCGGGATCCGGTAGCGGCCGGCCCGTCCGACGGACAGGCCACGGCCGCAACGTCGGTGGACTGGCAAGGCCGCGCGGTGCCGGCAGCGCAGGCCGTGCGCGCCGTCCATCCCGGCCACCGCGTGTTCGTGGGCAGCGCGTGCGCGACACCGCGCCGGCTCCTGGAGGCGCTCGAAGCGCTGGCGCCGGAGGGCGTGGAGCTGATCCACTTCCTGACCGATGGCGCCGTGGCCCGCCGCGACGGACGCCCGGCGAGCCACTTCCGGCATCGCGCCTTCTACATCGGCCGCGACATGCGCGAGCTGGCGGAGCACGCGCCGGTGGACTACGTGCCGATCGCGCTCGCGGAAGTCCCTCACCTGATCGCCAGCGGTCGGCTGGCCTTCGACATCGCCCTCGTGCAGGCGAGTCCTCCGGACGAGCGCGGCATGTGCAGCCTTGGCGTCTCGGTCGACATTGTCCGGGCCGCGGTCCGCGCCGCGCGCACCGTCGTCGCCGAGATCAACCCGCGGATGCCGCGGACGGGGCCCGAGAGCGAGGTGCCGCTGGCGCGCTTCGACCACATCGTCGCCGTGGACGAGCCGATCATCGAGTATCTCCACCCGGAGATCGGCGATACGGCCGAGCGCATCGCCCGCTACGTCGCGCGGATCATCGACGACGGGGCGACGCTACAGATCGGGTTGGGGCGGGTGCCCAACGAGATGCTCCGCTTCCTGGGGAACCGGCGGGACCTCGGCATCCACTCGGACGTCATCACCGAGCCCCTCGTCGATCTCGTCGCCCGCGGCGTCGTCACCGGCGCGCGCAAGAGCATCCATCGGGGCCAGGTCGTCGCCAGCCTGGCCATGGGCACGCGCCGGCTCTACGACCTCATCGACGGGGACCCGCGCTTCGCCTTCTTCCCGATCGAGTACGTGTCCGACGGGAGCGTCATCGCCGCCAACCAGGCGATGGTGTCGGTGACGCAGGCGTTCGCCATCGACCTCACGGGGCAGGTGTGCGCCGACGCGCGCGGCGGCGCCCTCTACGGAGGCGTCGCGACGCAGCCGGACTTCCATCGCGGCGCCAGTCGGGCACCGGGGGGCAAGGCGATCATCTGCCTGACCTCCACCACCGACGATGGCGAGTCGGCGATCCGGCCCGCGTTGCGCCCGCTCGAGGCGGTGGCGATTCCCCGAGCGGAGGTCCACTACGTCGTCACGGAGTACGGCACTGCCTACCTGTTCGAGCGCTCGCTCGCCCAGCGCGCGGTGGCGCTCATCGAGATCGCGCACCCGCGGCACCGCGAGAGCCTGCTGGCCGCGGCCACCGCGAGCGGGCTGCTTCCGCCGGGACAGACCCTCCGGAGCCACGCCGCCTATCCGGTGGAGGAGATGGGCGAGGCCGAGCTGCGCGATGGCCGCCGGGTGACCATCCGTCCGACGCGGGCCGACGACGCGGCCGGCCTCCAGGCGCTGTTCTTCCACCTCCGTCCCGATGATGTGCGCACCCGGTTCTTCCGGCAGCTGAAATCGCTGACGGACGAGACGGCGCAGCACCTGTGCAACGTCAGCTACCACGAGGAGATGGCGTTCGCCGCCGTGATCGGAGGGCCGGAGTCCGAGCGGATCGTCGGCACGAGCTCCTACTTCCTCGATCCCAAGACCGGGCTCGCGGACGTCGCGTACATGGTGGACGCGGAGTGGCAGGGCTCCGGCCTCGGCACGCTGCTGCAGGCGCGGACGATCGACTACGCTCGGCGTCACGACGTGCGCGGATTCACGGCGGACGTGCTCGCCGACAACGCCGCCATGCTCGCCGTGTTCCAGCGCTCGGGTTGCCGTGTGGACAGCCGCCTGGTCGAGGGCGCCCACGATGTCCAGATCCTCTTCGACGAGCCGCCCCGGACCGGGCGTCGGAAGGGCCGCGCTCCCTCCGCGCGTGGGCGCGGCCTGAAGTCCGGCGGTGGCGCGCCCAGGCGGAGGGTCAGGTGATGGCGGACCGGTCGGTCGTGCCACGACCCGAGAAGGCGACCTCGACGGGGAGCTGTTCCAGTCCGATGATTACCGAGCGCTGATGATCAGGATCGGCAGCGTCTGGCGCGGCTCGACGATGTTCTGCAGGAGCTGCAGTGCGCGCAAACTACGGGCCGCCGCGATGGCACGCTGGGTCCCAGCACTCCGTCGCCGCCGCCGCGGGGCCACCGTCGTGCCGTGGCGGGACTTCGCGCACGGCCTGCTCGGGCCTGAACACCTGGTGCTGCTCGCGCTCACGCGGACGCGAGGGTGATCGCGCGCTACGTCGGGGAGTGTGAGACGGTGGGACGGCCCGGCCCAGTGCTCAAATCTTCGGCCTTCACCGCCATGACCGTGCCTCCTTCGATGTGAATTCGTGCCCCGGGGCCTACGACCTCTGCTGCCGCTCGACCTCGGCGCGCAATCGCTCTTCCTGCGCGCGCAGCTCCGGGGTGAGCTCCTTGCCGAAGTCCTCGGCCTCGAAGACGGGGCGGATCTCGATCTCCGATTCCTCTCCTGGCATCGGGTCCGGGCAGCGCCTGACCCATTCGATCGCCTCCTCCATCGACTTCACCTGCCAGAGCCAGAAGCCGGCGATCAGCTCCTTGGTCTCCGCGAAGGGACCGTCGATCACGGTCTTCTTTCCGCCCCCGAACTTCACGCGCTTGCCCCTCGAGCTCGGGTGGAGCCCTTCGCCCGCGAGCATCACGCCGGCCTTCACCAGCTCCTCGTTGTACTTCCCCATCGCGGTCAGGAGCTTCTCGTCCGGAAGGATGCCCGCCTCGGAGTTCTTCGTGGCCTTCACGATCACCATCACGCGCATCGTCGTCTCTCCTTGGGTGTAGCCGGGTCAACCCGGCCTGTATTATCACGTCGAACGAGCGACCGCGAAATCGACATGGGCAGCGCGTTTTCCCAGCACGCTTCTTGCTCCCAACGCGCCGGGCGCCGCCTTTTTCCTTAGATTTCCCGCAGATGTAACGCCGAACCTCAGAGCGTCGGCAAGTCGCTACAGGCCAAGCAAGCCCAGGGGCCGTTCGTAGAGCACCGAATCGATCATGTGATCCGTGATCTGGGGAAGGTTCGTGCCCTTCACCATGTCGCGGAGACCACGGAACAGCTCGATCGCCTCCGCAGGGGTGCGGACGGGAAAGTCGGAGCCGAACAGAAGCTTGTCCCAGACGCCGTATTCGAGCGCCACGACGAGGCCGTTGTAGAGCTGCCACGGACGATGGAACCGGGCGGAGAGGTCCGCGAACACGTTGCGATGCTTCCGGAGAAGCATCACCGTTTCCGCCATGTTGGGCTGCCCGAGATGAGCCACGATGATCCTGAGCCCCGGGAGCGCGCGGGCGATCGGGTCGAGGAGCACCGGGTTCCCGTGCTCCAGGGTGGCGCTGGCCGGGTTGGCGCCGCCGACGTGGAACATCACGGGCACCTGGAGCCGGTCGGCGAGCTCGTAGAGGGCCCACGCCTTGTCCATCCGCGGGTCGAATCCCTGGTAGACCGGCGAGAGCTTGAGCCCGCGCAGCCCGAGCACCGACACGGCGCGCTCGAATTCGACGAGCGCGTCGGGCCGGTGTGGGTCCACGGAGGCGAAGCCGATCGCGCGGCCGTCTGAAGCCGCCACCTGCTCGGCGACGAAGTCGTTGGGGATGTGGATCCAGGGCAGCTGGAGGCCGACGATCACGTACCGGTCCACCGCCTGCATGGCGTCCCGGTGAAGCGCCGGAGCGCCGCGTCCGGCGTCGCCCAGACCGGGCTTCGTGCGACGCTCGACGAGCGCCTCGGGCGGGAAGTGATCGAGTAGCCACACGTGACTGTGCCAGTCGATGAGCGTGCGCGCGGACGGCATCGTCGCCTCCCGTCTGCCAGCTGAGATTCCTGTCCCGCGAGGCGTCGGGATCACGCGAAGGGCGCAGCCCCGGCCCGACCTGAAGCCTCTCGATCCGGCCCGGTACGCGGGCAGGCTTCATGATCCCACAGGTCCCAGCCAACGTGGCCGCTCCGGTTCGCGGCCGTCCTCATCGTCAGCCACCGGGTGTCCTCGACATCCCGAGTGTGGCGAGCGTGAGATGATTTGGCGATCCCGCGCGCGTGCGCGTGGACGACCCCGGACTCTGCTCATGACTTGGAGCAATGGAGGTTCACATGCGTACGAACCGTGCGGCCAGCCTCATCGTAACGGTCACGTTGGGATTTATCGTGGCGGCCTCCCTCGTTGCCGCCCAGCCCAACTCCAGCATTTTTCAGGGAACGTTGCTGGAGCCGAATCAGAAGACGCCGGAGGTATCCACCGAGGAGCTCAGCAGGATCCTGGCCGACCGGACAAGCCTCGTGCTCGACGCACGGCCATTTATGGAGTACGCCATGAGCCACATCCCCGGGGCGCTAAACGTGTCGGCAAAACCAGACGTGCCCATTTCTGTCTACGTTTCGGACGTCAGAGAGATTGAGCGTCTCGTCGGCGGCGACAAGACGAGATCCCTCGTGCTCTACTGCAATGGTCCCTTTTGTGGAAAGAGCAAGCGGCTGTCCGAGGAGCTCCTCGGCGCGAGCTTCACCAGCGTGCGCCGCTACCAGCTCGGCATTCCCGTTTGGCGCGCACTCGGCGGCCTCACCCAGATCGAGCTTGAGGGCATCAAGTACGTCTACGCCAGTGACCGGACCGCGGTATTCCTCGATACGCGGGATCCGGAGGCGTTCTCGGCGGGAAGTCTCCGGGGCGCACGCAACTTGCCGGCCAGCGGCTTGAAGCCCGGCAAAGACGTCGGCGAGGTGAAGAAGGCCAAGGACGATGGCCGTCTGCCGATGGAGGACCACAATACCCGCATCGTCGTGTTCGGCCAGGACGGTGCTCAAGCCCGCATCGTCGCCGAGGCGATTGTTAGGGAGGCGTTCCACAACGTGGCCTTCTTCGACGGCCCGTTCGCGACTATCAAGGCGGCCACGCAGTAGCTGCTGCGAATGGCCGACTTCGACTGAAGCGAACGGCGCCGGCGGAATTCCTCGTGCTGCCTATCCTGTCGACCTGGACAGCGCACCGCGTGACGCGGCGCGGTAATTGCGATTATGAGGTCAGGAGCGCGCGCGGGAGCGTGACCGTTCCATGGTTCTGGAGCGCGGCACGCGTTGCGTAGAGCAAGTACCCCTTCGGCTCGACGCCGGAGAGCTTTGCCGATTCGATGAGGCCGTAGAAGAGAGCGGCGACCTCCGTGCCGCGCCTGGAGCGGGAGCCGTAGTGGTTCTTGCGCCCGAGGACCAGGCCGCGCTCGGTCGCGTTGTTGTCCAGCGCGATTCGGGGATCGTCGAGAAAGCGTGTCAGCCCCGACCAGAGCCCGAGCATGTAGGCGATTGCCTTGCCCAAGCTGCTCTCAGGCAGTGCCCGTTGCCGGTGCGCCCACGCGCGAATGGCCGCCACGATCGGCGGCGACTGCTCCCGACGTCTTCTGGCCCGGAGGGCGAGCGCATCGGTACGGACGTCGCCGCTCGTTCCGACCTCGATCCCGGGGCACGCCCGCTCCACGGCATAGAGCTGCCCGAGAGGTCCAGCACCTCGGCACAGGGCGCCGGTGCCGACTTCGGGCGGCTCGGGCTCTGGACCGAGTCCACCACGGGCCAGCGGCGGTATGTCCTGCCGAGCTCTGCGGTGAGACGTAGACCCGTCCTCCTCTGCCATGTGAGCGGCTGTCTCGCGTGGATCGGCGGCGATCTCGCAGAGGAGCAAGACCGTGGCCAAGGATGTGTCATCGGTTCTGGGGGAGGGCTTGTCCCGCTCCGCTTCCTCAGGCAGCACGCCGAGAGATAGAATGAGGTCGTCGCAGTACGGGCCGATGGTCTGGAGTCCAGGATGACGAACAAGGAGGGAATGCGATGTACGGGCGCATCGTGAGCGACCCGGCGGTGCTCGGCGGGAAGCCCGTGGTCAAGGGGACGCGGATCAGCGTCGAATTCCTGCTGGAGCTGTTCGCGTCCGGGGCGACGCGGGCCGAGATATTGAAGAGCTACCCGCATCTGACTGCTGAGGACGTCGAGGAAGCCCTCCGGTATGCGGCAGACGTGCTGAAGCACGATCGGGTGATTCCGCTCGCCGAGCAGCGAGCGTGAGGCTGGCGGACTCACGATGGCTCACGGACGAGAACATTCATCCCGAAGTGGTGGCACACATGCGCGCCAGAGACGTCGATGTCCTCGATGTCAAAGAGCAGGGATGGGTCGGGCGGAGTGACGAGGAGCTCCTCGAGAAAGCCCATCGCGAGGGGCGAATCGTCCTGACGCATGATGGGGACTTCGGCACCCTGGCGTTGCTCGGGCGTCGTCCGGTGCTGGGTATCGTCCGCGTTCGGCCAGGTCACATACGGGCTCAGGAGACCATCGCGGCACTCGATCGGCTGCTCGCGCTCGACCTCGATCCCTCTCCCCCGTTCCTGGTCGTCGTTCAGGCCGGTTTGGTGCGCGTGCACACATGGAGTTAGTCCCGAGAAGTCAGCCGGGCGGTGGCAATGAGGAGTGAGAGCCACCTCGTCAGTCTCCGCCGGCAGGGAGTCAACGCCACTCTCTCAAGACTGAAATCTCAAGGCTAAAAACACGGTTTTGGCCTCGTCGCTACCTCGCGTCCGATCAGGCGAGGTCTAACCCTGAACGGCGAATCTTACAGGCCAGGGAGTCATGCGGGACCCGCTCCGGTCGCGGTGATTGACGCACCCGGTGCTCCAGTCCAACGGCCCTCCGAAGGGCCTTGGTGATGAGTCACTGGGTGACGCGGCCAGCGTGATGACAGTGGCTCGCGTGGCCATGACCGTTCTCGGAATCGCCGAATAGGGCTAAGTCCTCCGCTTGAGCCACTCCGTGAAGCCGCCGACCCGCACGATGTCGGCTTGGACCAGTCACACTGGGACGGCTCTGGCTTCCCAAGGGCGTGAGTCTCTTTCCACGCTGGAGAGATCGAGGTCCAGACGCGGCTGGAGGTGCGTGAGGATGCGGAGCGCGTAGGTAGGCTGGTCCCACTGCGCTTCAGGCAGCTGACCATCCGGCGGGCAGGCGGGTGCGGCGCTCGACAGCGCGGGCGGCTGGCGCCACGCGCAGAACCCGCGGCATCGCGGGTACCGCCGCCCTCACCGCCGCCGCGAACGCGTCGAGCAGCCGCGCGCGTCCACGGCTCCACCGGTAGCCGTACTGGCGCCGCACCTCGGGCGGCAGGAGCCCGACCGTGATCAGCTTGAGGAAGGCCGCGGCCGGGACCAACATCGCGCCCCCGGGATGGAAGATCAGCCGCGCCAGCGCGCGGGTCGGGGGGCCGACGGCCACGTCACGGGTCAGCGTCCGCGCGACGTAATCCCGGAAGTCCTCCAGCGTGCTGGGGATCCACGACTCGGGGATGCCGAGGAGCCGGGCCACGACGCACGAGTCGGCCCAGTACTCGGCCTGCTGCGCGTGGGTCAGCGGTGTCACGAAGCGCTGGTAGACGACGAGGCTCGTGTCGATCAGCGTGGCGTGGACCCACAGGCGGAGCTCGGGGTCCATCGCGTCGTAGGGCGTCCCCGCCGGGAATCGGCCGACCGCCTCCCGGAGAACCCCGCGCACCCTCGCGTGGACGGTGTCCATCTGACGCACGGCCGCCTCGGCCGTGCCCAGGTCGCCGAACACGAGCGCGTAGCTCATGTCGAGCGTCCGGCGGAGTCGCCCGAGGCGGTCCCGCGCGAAGGCGCTGTGCTCGACCACGCCCGCCGCCACGAGCGGGTGGGCGAGCTGGAGGAGCAGCGCCCGGCCCGCGCCAAGCAGGAGAATGGTCTCCCGATCGACCGTCCAGATCTGCCGATCGGGAGTGAAGAGCCGCCGGGGATCAATGGGATCGGAGCCGGGTCCGGCCAGCATACTGTTTGTGACACCGTGGGCAACGGAGCCAGCCGTGGTGGACGCGCCGGACGACCCAGCCGCAGTGCGGGCAGGCCTGGAGCCAGCGCCGCCACGCGTACCAGAGACCGGCGGTCGTGCCCGCGAGAAGCACGAGGGCCACGATCGCTTCGACCTGAGCCATGCCCGCCGACCGAGCCTCCGCGCCACTGCCTTCGGCATCCATCTTACCCTGGTGCGGATGGCGGTGGCGCCGGAGTCGGAGCTGACGGGCAAAGCTCCTGCCATCGGTTGAGAAGTTCCGGGAGACGTCGAGAAATTGAAGGCCGACTAGGGCGGCCGCCTTCCGCGAGCAGGCGGATGCACCCGAGGAACGAGCACTTCTTGGAGGTCGTGGCGCTCGGTGAGCACCTCGGCCGCGACCTCGTGCCGCAGGTTCGGACGGTCGCTACAGTGGGAGGCCCAGCGAATCCTGGGAGACGATGTCGGAGGTCAGTGACCGGGCCTGAACGGGGTGACGGCGGATCGGCTCGTGGCCGGGCCACGCAGGGCCGACCGTGTCGCGGGCGCGGCGGTCCGAGAGTCGTGGACGAGCCCGCGACGCGCGGCCTGGGGGACTGGGCTCATGGCGAGGGAGCGGAGGTAGTCGACGGTTTCGAGCCCGGACTGGTAGACGTGGTCGCGCCAGACCTGTTCCACTTCGTCCGGGTCGCGATTCACGATCGCCTGCACGATGCGCTGGTGCTCCCTGTGGCGGAGTCGCCGGAAGTGCGCCTGGCTCAGCACGCGGGCGCTGAAGTGCCGAATGCTCCGGTCCCACAGTCCATCGGTCATGCGCGTCAGAAGGCGGTTGCCGGACCGGTGGATGACCACACGGTGAAACTCGGCGTTTCCCTGATGCCAGGCCTCGGGATCGTTCCGGGTCGCCGCCCCCTGCATCGCTCGGAGAAGCTCGCGCAGCCGCTTGACGTCGGCGCTGGTCAGGTTCGGCACGGCCAGGCGCGCGGCCAGGGCCTCCAGACGGCTGCGCACCTCGGCGATCTCGCGGACGGCGTCAGGTGACACCAAGCTGACGCGCGTGGCGCTTCGAGGCGTTACCTCCACGAGGTCCTCGACTTCGAGGCGCCGGATGGCGTCGCGGACCGGCATGGGGCTCACACGAAACTGCTCCGAGAGCCGCCGGACCGACAGGGTGCTTCCGGCCGCGATCTCGCCCCACAGTATCTGTCGCCGCAGCTCGGCGTAGACGAGCTCGTTCAGGCTCTGCGGACGGCCGGGCAGGGGAGGCGAGTGCGCCGGTCCCGGCGCCGCCGCTCCCGCTCCCTGCTTGATGGATCGCATCGCCGAGTCTGATATCACAGCGATGACCAGTCTGTCAAAGCGGAGTCGGACGATTCCCGCCATTTGCGGGGCGATTGGCGGGTCAAGACCCAGGGGATTGACAAGATTCCTGGATCTGAGATATCAGATGGCATCCCGATGCCCGACCCAAGCCGCCGAGAACGCGATCACGGCCTGTGAGAGGCGATGGGCGAGCGGTACTTGGTCGTCGAGGTCCTGAGCCAGGAGGTGTGGCGCGCGGACCCGCTCGCCGTCGCGCGGCGCTGCCATGACGGGGCCGTCGAGGTGTTGGAGTCCGTGTAGACACTGCGTGGAGGCGAACCACCGGGTGCCCTGATACGGGATCGTCAGGCCGGACGACCGGCCCGATCCAGCCGAAAGGAGCGAGTATGCAGCGTCGCATGTCGCACCAGGTCCTGGGCGTGCTGTTCCTCGCGGCGGTGGCCATCGCCCTGCTGCCGGCCGGGTCGTCGACGGCGGCGGACAACGAGGTCGTCGTCGCCGTGTGGACGAGTCCCGAGGCCGAGAACCTCAAGCGAGCCGCCCCCGTCATCGCCCAGAAGACGGGCCTCCGCGTCGAGATCGACGAGATCGCGCGCGACGCCTACCGGCCCAAGGTGAGCACCACGCTCCTGTCGAAGGCGCCGGCGTGGGACGTGGTCTGGCTTCCGGGCGAGTGGGTGCCGGAGTTCGCGAAGGCGGGAGCCATGATCCCGGTCGACACGATGTTCACGAAGGAGCAGCTCGCGGAGCTCCGGGGCCTCGACACCAGCACGTTCGAGGGGAAGCTGTGGGGGCTGCCGACGGAGTATCACCCGGTCTACCTCTGGTACCGGCCGAGCCTGCTCAAGGCCGCGGGCGTGGAAGTGCCCCAGACCTGGGACGACTACCTCGCTGCGCTCCGGAAGCTCCAGAAGGTCGATGCCTCGGGGAAGGTCGAGCGCTACGGGACGGTCCTGCGGACGGGGGTGCCCGGGGTGAGCGGCGGCATCGAGTTCGCCACGTTCTTCCTGGGGTTCGGCGGCACGTGGCTGGACGCCAACAACCGGCCGGTCATGAACAGCCCGCAGGGGATCGCCGCGCTCAAGTACTTCGTCGACATCCTCCGGACCGAGAAGCTGGCACCGCCCGATTCCGACGCGATCGGCTATCTCGAGAAGAACCAGTACCTGCAGGCGGAGCGGGCGGCGATGGCAGTCCAGTGGTCGGCCGCGTTCGACCTCCTCACGTCGTGCGAGAAGAGCCCGAAGATCTGCAAGGACATCGCCGCGACCGTGGTGCCCGGCCGCCGTGACGGCAGCACGGTCAAGCGAGGCGCCTTCATGAGCGCGGAGAGCTGGATCGTCCCGGCGAGCTCCACGCGGAAGGATGCCGCCAAGACCTTCCTGACCTTCCTGGCCTCGAAGGAGGGTGCCACCGTCTGGGCGGTGAACGGCGGCGACCCGGTCAACAAGGCCGTCTACTCGGATCCCGAGGTGCTGAAGGTCCGGAAGGACTTCCCGCTGATGGCGGAGACGATGACGTTCGCCAAGCTGTTCCCACGGATCCCTCACACGGAGCAGCTACGCCAGGTCTGGGCGCGAGAGGTCAACCTGGCCGCCAACCTGAAGAAGAGCCCCGAGGCGGCGATGAACGACTGCGCGACCGAGTGGACGCGCATCCTGAAGGAAGGCGGATATCTGAAGTAGGCGATCGACCTCGGGGACCCGGCTGGCGTTCCGCCTCCGGGGAAGCCGGTCGGGCCCGATCCACCAGCACGGGAGGAGCAGGGCATGCGGCTCGGGGGCAGGGTGTCGTTGATCACGGGAGCCGGCGGAGGCATCGGACGGGCCACCGCCCTTCGCCTGGCGGAAGACGGGAGCGATCTCGCGCTGGCGGACATCAACCCGGCCCTCATGGCGGAGACGGCGGCGCTCGTCCGCCAAAAGACGGGGCGACGGGTGACGGAGGCCGCGGTCGACGTGACGCAGGCACCGCAGCTCGGGGCGATGGTGGAGCGGGCCGTGACGGACTTCGGTCAGCTCGACGCACTCGTCAACAATGCCGGAGTCCAGCACATCGCCCCCCTCCTCGAGGTCACCGAGGCGGACTACGATCGCATCCTCGCGATCAACCTGAAGGCCGTGTTCTTCGCGATCCAGGCCGCCGCGCGCGTGATGATGAAGCAGCGCTCCGGCAAGATCGTCAACCTCTCGTCGACGGCCGCCCGGGTGCCGGTCCCGAACTGCATGGCCTACGGCGCTGCCAAGATGGGCGTCATTAGCCTCACGCAATCCGCGGCGATCGCGCTGGCGCCCTACAACATCAACGTCAACGCGGTCTGTCCGGGCTTCGTGCCCACCCTCATGGCCGAGGACATCGGGCGCGGGTACATGAAGCACTTCGGGATCAGCAAGGAGCAGCGCATCGAGCAGCAGATCCAGGGGGCGCCGTTCAAGCGGCTCCAGCAGCCCGAGGACATCGCGGCAGCCATCGCCTTCCTCGTGTCGGACGACGCGCGCGAGATCACGGGCGTGACCTTGAACGTGAACGGGGGCATGTCCATCAACATGTAATTGACTGTGAGGCAACCGGCCGTGACGCCAGCGGGTGGGCTGAACGTCAACGGGCATGTCCATCGACATGTAACCGGCCGTGAGACCAGCGGGTGCGGCCAAGCTTGCGAGGGTGGCCGGAGCGAGCGGTCTTGGCCAGCGTTGAGCGTGAAGCCCGTGGCGGTTCGGCGGGCTCGGCGGCCTCGCGGCCGACCCGACGGGTGCGGTCGAGCGAGCGATGCTGGCGGAGCGGGGGGTCGTGGCCAGTGTTGAGCGTGAAGCCCGTGGCGGTTCGGCGGGGCTCGGCGGCCTCGCGGCCGGCCCGACGGGTGCGGTCGAGCGAGCGATGCTGGCGGAGCGGGGGGTCGTGGCCAGTGTTGAGCGTGAAGCCCGTGGCGGTTCGGCGGGCTCGGCGGCCTCGCGGCCGGCCCGACGGGTGCGGTCGAGCGAGCGATGCTGGCGGAGCGAGAGGTCGTGGCCAGTGTTGAGCGTGAAGCCCGTGGCGGTTCGGCGGGCTTGGCGGCCTCGCGGCCGACCCCGACGGGTGCGGTCGAGCGAGCGATGCTGGCGGAGCGAGGGGTCGTGCCAGTGTTGAGCGTACGAAGCCCGTGGCGGTTCGGCGGGCTCGGCGGCCTCGCGGCCGACCCCACCGGGACGGCCGGACGAGCGCGATGCTGGTCGGAGCAATGAGTCGTGGCGAGCGTTGACCGGACGAAGCCCGTGTCCATCCCGGCGGCCTTGACGGCGGCCTCGCGGCCGACCCGACGGGTCCGGCTGGCTCGGCTGTATCCCTATCTGCTGGTCACGCCGACGCTCCTCTTCCTCGTGACCGTGTTCCTGTATCCGGTGCTGTACTCCCTCTATCTCAGCACCCGCCAGATGCAGCTGTTCGAGTTCGCGACGGGAGGCCGGTTCGCCGGAGTCTCGAACTACCTGGCGGCGGCGCGGGATCCACTGGTGTGGAACGCGCTGACGCGGACCAGCACGTTCGTGGTGGGGGCGGTGGCGCTGGAGCTGGCCCTGGGGCTGGGCATCGCCCTCTTCCTGAACCAGCGCCTGCCGGGGCGACGCTTCCTGCGGGCGGTGGCGCTGTTCCCGCTGATGCTCACGCCGGTCGTGCTCGGGATCACCTTCCGGATCCTGTTCAACTACTCCTACGGCGTCGTCAACTACGCGCTCGACCGGGTCGGCATCGATCCGGTGGTCTGGCTGGCCTCGACGCCCTGGGCCATGATCGCCGTGATCACGACCGACGTGTGGAACCAGACGCCGTTCGTGACGCTCCTGCTCCTCGCCGGGCTGCAGTCGATTCCCGAGGAGTACTACGAGGCGGCGCGGGTCGACGGCGCCGGGGCCGTGCTCCGTTTCCTCCACGTCACGCTGCCGCTGCTGGCGCCCGTCGTGTTCGTGGCGGTCTTCTGGCGGTTCGTCGCCACCTTCCGGGTCTTCGATATCGTGTTCGTCATGACGGGCGGCGGGCCGGCGGAGTCCACCGAGACGCTGAGCATCCTGGTCAACAAGCTCGCCTTCAGCTACGGGCAGCTGGGGTACTCGGCCACCGTGGCGGTCGGGATGATCCTGTTCACGGCGACGGTCGCCGTCGTCTACTACCGCGCCTCCAGCGGCGTGCGGGGGGAATGAGGATGCCCGGGCCGGCGCGGCAGAGGCTCCGTCGGATCGCCATCATGGCCGGGAGCGCCCTGCTGGTCGGGTACGTGGCCTTTCCGATCCTCTGGCTGGCGCGACTGTCGATCCTGCCCGAGACGCTGCTGATCGAGCTGCCCCCGGCCTGGCTGTTCACGCCGTCCCTGTCCGGCTACCGCGAGGTGCTGACGCTCCACCCGTTCGCCCGGTATCTCCAGAACAGCCTCGTCGTGGCGGTGTGCAGCAGCGCCGGGGCCATCGCGATCGGGTTGCCGGCGGCGTACAGCTTCGTACGGTTCCGGTATCACGGGCGGGAGCCCTTGTCCCTGGCGGTCCTCTGCGTGCACGTCATGCCGCCGATCGCGATGATCATCCCGCTCTACGTGATCTACTCACGCCTCGGCCTCCTCGACACGCGGCTCGGCCTCATCGTGACCCACATCTCCCTGACCCTTCCGCTGTCCGTCTGGCTGCTGCGCGGGTTCGTCCTGCGCGTGCCCGTGGAGCTGGAGGAGGCCGCGCAGGTGGACGGCTGCGGGCGCCTCGCCGCCCTCTGGCGTGTCGTGATCCCCATCATGGCGCCGGGGATCGCGGCCACCGCCGTCCTCACGTTCCTGTACTCGTGGAATGACTTCATCTACGCGGTGATCCTGACGGGACGCGGCGCCCGGACGCTGCCGGTCATGATCTCCGGGTTCATCACGGAGCGCGCGGTGTACTGGGACCGGGTCGCGGCGGCGGGCATGCTCGTGCTGCTCCCGACGGCGATCCTCGGCGTCGCCGTGCAACGCTACCTGGCGACTGGCCTCGCCGCCGGCGCCGTGAAGGGGTGAGCGACGCGGTGGGAACGGTGCGCGCGCTGGACGGGAGGGGCGACGCGATGGGAGCGGGGCGCCCGCTTGACGTGGAGGGGTAAGAGACGCGACGGGAGCGGGGCGCCGCTCGCCGTGAAGAGGTGACAGACGCGACGGGAGCGGTGCGCCCGCTTGACGTGGAGGGGTGAGAGACGCGACGGGAGCGGGGCGCCGCGCGCCGTGAAGAGGTGACAGACGCGACGGGAGCGGTGCGCGCGCTCGCCGTGGAGGGGTGAACGGCGCGATGGGAACGGTGCGCGCGCTCGCCGTGGAGGGGTGAGAGACGCGATGGGAACGGTGCGTCAGCTCGACGTGGAGGGATACATCGCCGCGCCGGTGTTGCCGCTGCGGGACGATGGGGCGATCGACCTCGATGCGATGGAGCGGTACGTGCGGTGGATCGCCGACGACGGGCCGAAGGCGCTCGTCGTGAATTCCAGCGCGGGCGAAGGCGAGCTCCTCTATCCGGAGGAGCGCGCCCAGGTGCTCGAGCGGGTCGTGGCGGCGCTCGGGAACCGGCTCCCCGTCCTGGCCGGGATCATCAGCGAGTTCACGGCGGACGCGGTAGCCCAGGCGCGGGCGGCGCGTCGGACCGGGGCGGCGGGGTTGCTGGTGTTTCCGCCTCGAGCCTTCGGGGGCGAGGGGCTCCCCGCCGAGACCGTGGTCGAGTATCACCGCGCCATCATCCAGGCGAGCGAGCTGCCGGTGATCCTGTTCCACCGTCCGGCGCAGTTCGGCGGTGTCGTGTACCCCGCCGAGACGCTGCGCCAGCTCGCTGCGCTCGAGGGCGTGGTCGGGCTGAAGGAGGCGAGCTTCGACGCGACCCGCTTCATCCAGATCGTCAGGGTGAACCGGACGTTTCCCCGACCGCTGAAGATCCTCACCGGGAACGACACGTTCATCTACGAGTCGTATCTCCTCGGGGCGGACGGGGCGCTCCTCGGCATGGGCGCCACGGCGACGGCGCCCCAGATCGCGATGCTCGAGGCCGTGCGGCGGGGCGACCTGGTGACCGGGGCCGCCCTGCGGGACCGGCTCGACCCGCTCTGCCAGGCGATCTACGCGGCTCCTCTCCGGAACTACCGGGTCCGGATGAAGGAGGCCCTGGTGTTCCAGGGGATCCTGAAGAACGCGGTCGTGCGGGCGCCCCTTCCGGCCGCGTCGGACGAGGAGCGGGCCCTCATCCGGCGAGCGTTGACTCACGCCGGGCTCCTGTAGGGCGGGGGATGATGTCCGACGGAGCGCGGGGGGCCGGCTGGCAGGGCGAGTGGCGGTCGTGAGCGGCGGGAGCTTCGGTCGGCTGGCCGGGCAGGTGACGGTCGTGAGCGTCGGAACCTCGGTCGGCTGGCCGGGCGAGTGGCCGGTGTGACCGGCGGAACCGCCGCCAGCTGGCCGGGCGAGTGGCCGTCGTGACCCGCGGGACCTCGGGCCGGCTGGCCGGCCGGGTGGCCATCGTGACTGGCGGGACCTCCGGTCTCGGCCGGGCGATCGCGCTCGCTCTTGCTCGCGAGGGCGCGGCGGTCACGATCGGCGACGTGCGGGAGCGGCCGGCGGACGGGGGTTCCCCGACCGCCGAGGCAATCCGGAGCACCGGCGGGCGAGCGGCGTACGTGGCAACGGACGTGACGCGCCAGGCGGACGTGGAGGCGCTCGTGAAGCGGGCAGTCGCGGAGTTCGGGGCGCTCGACGTCATGGTCAACAACGCGGGCGTCCAGTCCGTGCTGACGCCGGCGGTCGACAAGACGGAGGCGCAGTGGGCGCGCGTGATCAGCGTGGACTTGACCGGCGTCTGGTTCGGCTGCCAGGCCGCCCTGCGCGAGCTGATCCGACAGGACAGGGGGGGACGGATCATCAACGTCTCCTCGCGGCTGGCCCTCCAGGGGGTCGCGCCCGGCCGGGCCGACTACTGCGCGGCGAAGGGCGGGGTCTCGAGCCTGACGCGCCAACTGGCGGTCGAAGCCGGGCCGCACGGGATCACCGTCAATGCCATCTGTCCGGGGTTCATCCTGACGGACGCCACGCGTGAGCTGGCCGCGGCCGGCAAGCTCGAGGAGGTGCGCCGGCGGACCCCGTACCGCCGCCTCGGGACTCCCGAGGACGTGGCCGGCTGCGCGGTCTTCCTGGCCTCACCGGAGTCGGAGTTCGTCACCGGCCAGAACCTCGTCGTCGATGGGGGTGCCTCGATCGCGGGGTGACCCGCGCCGACGCCCGGTCACCAGGGGAGTCGACACCACATGGAGCTGCTCTACGAGGCGAAGGACGGGGTGGCCACGCTGACGCTCAACCGGCCCGAGAAGCTGAACGCCGTGACCGACACGATGCGGCAGGCGCTCGAGCGCCACGTCGAGGAGATCAACCACGACCCGGAGGTCCGCGTGGTCGTCGTGCGTGGCTCCGGGACCCGCGCCTTCTCCGCCGGAAGCGACATCTACGAAACGTCGGGACGGACACCGGTCGAGAAGCGGGACACGGTCGAGATGGAGGCGCCTCACCTCCTCCGGCGCTGCGTCAAGCCCGTCGTCGCGATGATCCGCGGGTACGCCCTCGGCGGCGGCCTGGAGCTCGCGCTGGCGTGCGACCTGCGCATCGCGTCGGAGACCGCGCAGTTCGGCCTGCCCGAGGTGACCCTCGGCTGGATCCCCGGCGCGGGCGGGACGCAGTACCTCCCGCGGCTCGTCGGCCGCGGCATGGCGGCCTACCTCCTCTACACCGGGGAGCGCATCGACGCGACGCAGGCGAAGGCGATCGGTCTCGTGGACGTCCTGGTCCCGGACGACACCTTGGAGGCCGAGACGGCGCGGGTCGCGGCGTTGATCGCGCGGAACCGGCTCGAGGCGCTCGTGTTCCTGAAGGCCGCCCTCCGGATGGCGGACCGGACCAGCCCCGAGGTCGGGGTGGACTACGAGCGCGAGCTGATCGCCCTCTGCTACTCGTTCCCGGATCGCGAGGCGCGGATCCGCGCGTTCCGCGACCGCAAACCTAAAGACTCGCAGGCGTAGAGGAGTCGGCATGGCTGCCTTCGTGAGCGCCGCCGAGGCCGCGGCGCAGGTCCGCGACCAGGCCACCGTGGTCCTCTCCGGGAACACCTATCGCCTGGTGGCCGAGTCCGTCCTGACGGCGCTCGAGGCGCGCTTCCTCGCGGAGGGGCGGCCCCGACGGCTGCAGGTGGTCTACCCGATCATGGCGGAGCGGGCCCGCGCCGGGAGCGGCGGCCAGGGCACCGGCGTGAACCGGCTGGCCAAGCGGGATCTGATGCGGCGGGTGGTGGCCGGCTCCTTCAGCCGTGACGCCGACAAGGAGCTGAACCAGCTCGTCACGCAGGACGCCGTCGAGGCCTACAACCTGCCCATGGGCACGATCTTCGCGTGGATCCGCGCGACGGCGGCCGGGAGTCCTGGCCTGGTGACGCCCGTCGGCATCGACACGTTCGTCGACCCCCGGCGGCAGGGCGGCCGCATGAACGGGGCGACCCGGACGCCGCTCGCCGAGCTCGTGACCCTGGGCGGCGAAGAGGCGCTCTTCTATCCGCGGCAGCCCATCGACGTGGCCATCGTCAAGGGGACGACCGCGGACGAGGACGGGAACATCGCGCTCGAGCGGGATCCCTTCACCCTGGGCGTGCTCTACATGGCGATGGCCGCCCGGAACTCGGGCGGGACGGTCATCGCCGAGGTGACGCGCACGGCGGCCGCCGGGTCGCTCCATCCGAGAGCCGTGGTCATCCCGGCGCCCCTGGTGGACTACGTCGTGGTGGCGCCCGAGGAGTTCGAGGACGAGCACGACCCGGCGATGAGCGGCGAGGTCCGCGCGCCGCTCCACCCGATCCGGCTGCCGCTGGACGAGAAGGTCGTCATCGCCCGCCGGGCGGTTCAGGAATTCAGCCCCGGAGACGTCGTGAACCTGGGGGCGGGCATCCCGATGTACGTGGTCCCGCACGTGGCGGTGCAGCGGGGCGTCGCCCAGCAGATCAGCTTCACCATCGAGCAGGGGCCGATCGGGGGCCTCCCCGGGGTGGGCGGCGTGGCGGTGGGGCCGTCGGCGATCCTCGACTCGCTCCAGGTCTTCGACTGGTACGACGGTGGCGGCATCGACGTGGCGTGCCTGTCGTTCGGCGAGGTGGACCGGCTGGGCCACGTCAACGTCGCGCGGTTCGGCGGCATGATGCCGGGCTCGGGCGGCTTCATCAACATCGTCCACGCCGCCCGGAAGCTCGTCTTCTGCGGGACGCTGACGGCCAAGGGCCTCCGGACGGCGGTGAGCGCGGCCGGTCTCCGCATCGAGCAGGAAGGGGCGATCCGACGGTTCGTCGCCGACGTCGAGCTGGTCACGTTCAACGGCGAAGCCGCCGTGAAGAAGGGCCAGGAGGCGGTCTACGTGACCGAGCGCGCGGTCTTCCGCCGGGAGCGGGACGGCATGGTGCTCACCGAGGTGGCTCCCGGGCTCGACGTCCGGAAGGACGTGCTGGCCCATGTCGAGTTCCCGGTCCGGGTGAGCCCGGGGCTCAAGCCGATGCCCGCGGACCTGTTCGGGGCCGAATGAGCCCGGGGCTCAAGCCGATGCCCACGGACCTGTTCGGGGCCGAATGAGCCCGGGGCTCAAGCCGATGCCCATTGACCAGTTGGCGGCCGAATGACCCCGGCGACGCGGGGCGGCGGGACCGGCCGGGCAACCGGTCCGGCGGGACGGGATGTCGGCCGATCGGTCGCGATGGAGACCGACGTCCAGGGTCTCGCGCGGGGCGACGTCACGATCCAGCTCGCCGACCGCGGTGACTCCCGGCTCCGGCGCATCGCATGGGCATCGGCCCCGGTGCTGACGTTCGTCGTCCTCATCGTCCTCTGGGGCGCCCTGGTCGCGATCTTCCGGGTACCGGACTACCTGGTGCCCGCGCCCCAGGCGGTCATCCCGAAGCTGATCCAGGCCCGGCAGGCGCTGTGGCAGAACACGCTGATCACGCTCCGCGAGATCGTCATCGGGTTTGCCATCACGGTGGTCCTGAGCATCCCCCTGGGGCTCGTCATCGCGCTGTCGCTGTTCGCTCGACGCATCGCGTACCCGGTCCTGGTCTTCATCCAGCTGGTCCCGAAGATCGCCGTCGCCCCTCTGTTCCTGGTCTGGTTCGGCTTCGGGATCCAGTCCAAGGTGCTCCTGACCGTCCTCCTGTCCTTCTTCCCGCTGCTGCTGGCGAGCATCGCGGGGTTCCAGGCGCTCGACACGCGGCTCCTGTACCTCACCCGGTCGATGGGGGCGTCGTTCTGGCAGACGTTCTGGCACGTGCGGTTCCCGAGCGCCCTCCACGTGATCTTCGCGGGCCTCAAGACGACGGCGACGATTGCCGCGACCGCCGCCATCGTCGCGGAGTTCGTCGGCTCGAACGCGGGGCTCGGGTACCAGCTCCTCGTCGCGACCGGCGTGCTGGACACCCCGCTGATCTTCGCGATCCTCCTGATCCTGACCGTCATCGGTATCGGCCTGAACTACTTCATCGAGGCCGTGGCGTACTTCGCCATGCCGTGGCAACGGACGCGTGAGTAGTCTCGCCCCTGGGAAGTCTCACCGCTGGAAGTCTCACCCCTGGACAAGGAGGTCGACCCGTGGCT
The DNA here is from genome assembly GCA_963804185.1 of uncultured Candidatus Rokubacteria bacterium. Taxonomy (GTDB): domain Bacteria; phylum Methylomirabilota; class Methylomirabilia; order Rokubacteriales; family DASRDR01; genus DASRDR01. Next base: position 1,046,676 of record CAWDPM010000011.1, on the reverse strand, counting down.
CCCGCGCGTAGAACCCAGCTTCTCGTCCTCTCGGCGTGTGCGCTCCTCCTCACCCTCGCGGCGGTCGTCGGGATCCGGTGGACGACGCCGGCCTCGGCGCAGTCCCTGACCCCCGTCACCTTCCAGCTGAACTTCACGGCCGGCGGCTACAATGCCGGCTTCGCGCAGGCCTTGCAGGAAGGCATCTACAAGAAGGCGGGCCTGGACGTCACGATCGCGAAGGGACAGGGATCCGGCGTCACGGCGCAGCTCGTCGCGTCCGGCAAGGCCGACATTGCCTACGCCGACGCCCTGGCGGTGATGCAGCTGATCGCCAAGGGCGCCCCGATGAAGGTCGTCTCGACGATCTACCAGTCGAACCCGAACGCGGTGACGGTGCTGACCACTTCAGGGATCAAGTCGATCCCGGAGCTCAAGGGTCGCTCGGTGGCGGTGCCCACCGGCCAGTCCCAGACGGCGATGATCCCGATCCTGTTCAAGGCCAACGGGCTGGCCGAGAGCGACGTGAACCTGGTCAACATGCCGGGGAACGCCATGATCGCGAGCCTGCTGCAGAAGCAGGTGGACGCGATGCTGGGCTCGCTGGACAACTACGACCTGATCTTCCGGCAGCGGGGGGTGGATGTGCTCAGCCTGCCCTTCGCGGACCACGGGGTGGCGACGGTGAGCACCTCGATCATCGCGTCGGATGCCGCCCTGGCCCAGCGCGGCGACGTCGTGCGGAAGTTCATCCAGGCGAGCCTGGAGGGCTGGGACGCGGCGATCAAGCGCCCGGACGATGCCATCAAGGCGCTGGTGCAGACGTTCCCGACCGACACCGAGCCGCCCCGGAACCTCGGCGAGCTGAAGGCGGCCATCTCCCTGATGTGCAAGAACGGCGCGAAGTTCGTCGGGAAGGCCGAGGCGGAGGCCTGGACCCGCACGGTGAGCGTCGCCCAGCAGGTGCTCGGCCTGTCGGCGTCGGTGCCGGCATCGGCCTACTACACCCACGAGTACCTCCCGGCGGCCCTGCCCACGAAGTGCCCCCTCGGGTAGACGCCACGCGCGAGCGAGCGTCGGCGCGAATGGCGAGTGAGCGCGGTGTCGCGATCGACATCGATCGCGTCACCAAGGCGTTTCCGATCGACGGCAAGCGGGCGACCCAGGCCCTGACCGAGATCTCGCTCCACATCCGGCCGGGCGAGTTCGTGAGCGTCGTCGGACCGAGCGGCTGCGGCAAGAGTACCCTGATGCTCATGACGGCCGGGCTGCTCGGCCCGACGACCGGGGTCATCCGGGTGGCGGGTCGGGCCCTCGCCGCCCCGCTGACGGACGTCGGCATCGTCTTCCAGGACGACCTCTTGCTCGAGTTCAGGAAGGCGCTCGACAACGTGTTGCTGCAGGGGCGCATCCGGCGCCTCGACAGGAGCGAGGTGCGATCCCGCGCGGAGCAGCTGCTGGATCAGCTGGGAGTGGCCCACGCGGCCGACCGGTATCCGCGGCAGCTGTCGGGGGGCATGCGCCAGCGCGTGTCGCTCGCGCGCGCCCTGGTCCACGGGCCCTCCGTGCTCCTGATGGACGAGCCATTCGGAGCGCTCGACGCGCTGACCCGGCTCCAGGTCCGCGCCGATCTGGAGCGGCTCTGGCTGTCGGAGCGGCAGACGGTGCTGTTCATCACCCACAGCATCGAGGAGGCCGTGGGCCTGTCGGACCGCGTGGTGGTCATGTCGCCGTCACCCGGGCGGATCGTGCGGGAGATGACGATCGACCTGCCGCGCCCGCGCCCGCTGGCGCTCGGAGAGGCTCCGGCGCTGGAGGGCCACGTGCAGGCGATCTACGGGATGTTCGAGGAGATGGGGGTGCTTCACGGTCGGGACGCCGGTCCTCGGGACGGGCGCGCCCCCCGCTGAGCGAGAGGAGACACGCGTCATGGGGGAGATCAGGTACTACGAGGACGTCGAGATCGGCGAGGAATTTCGATCGCGGACGCGGACGATCACCGAGACGGACGTGGTCACGTTCGCCAGCCTGTCCGACGACTGGAGCGAGGTCCACATCAGCGAGGAGTTCGCCAAGGGCACGGCCTACGGTCGCCGGATCGCCCACGGCCTCCTGGGCCTGGCGATCACCGAGGGCCTGAAGCTCCGCGGGGGCGCGGATCGGTTCGCGGGGATCGCCTCGCTCGGGTGGACCTGGGACTTCCGGAAGCCGGTGTTCCTCGGCGACACGATCCACGTCCGGTGCCGGCTTCGGGACAAGCGCACGACGAAGGATCCCGGGCGCGGCATCTTCTTCCTCGCCCTCGAGCTCGTGAACCAGCGCGGCGAGGTGGTCCACGAGGGCGAGCACCGGCTGATGGTCGAGACGCGGAAGCTGGCCAAGTCGGCCTACGCGGAGTGACGGGACGGAGGCCATGAGCAAGCGCGCGGCCCCACGAGGGTGAGCACCGGCTGATGGTCGAGACGCGGAAGGTAGCCAAGTCGGCCTACGCGGAGTGACGGGACGAAGGCCATGAGCAAGCGCGCGGCCCCACGAGGGCGAGCACCGGCTGATGGTCGAGACGCGAAAGGTGGCCAAGTCGGCCTACGTGGGTGACGGGACGGAGGCCATGAGCAAGCGCGCGGCCCACGAGGGCGAGCACCGGCCGATGGTCGAGACGCGAAAGGTGGCCAAGTCGGCCTACGTGGGTGACGGGACGGAGGCCATGAGCAAGCGCGCGGCCCCACGAAGGCGAGCACCGGCCGATACGCGAGACTCCGAAGGCGGGCAACTCCGCCTACGCGGAGTGACTGGACAGAGCCCATGAGCAAGCGCGCGGTCCCTGGTTCCAAGGCCATCACCGCCGAGGCGGCGGCGCAGCTGATCCGCGACGGGGCCACGGTCGGGGTGGAAGGGGCTGGCCGGCTCCTCCTGTCCGAGGCCGTGTCGTCGGCGATCGAGCGGCAGTTCCTGTCGACCGGGCATCCGCGCGGCTTGACCTTGCTCCAGCCGTGCGGGTTCGGCGACGACGGGGACGCCGGGGCGAGCCACTTCGCCCACGAGGGGCTGGTCCGGCGCGTCATCTCCCCGGGGTTTGGCGACTCGCCGCGGATGGCCGCCCTCGCGCTCGCGAACAAGATCGAGGCCTACTGCTTCCCGCAGGGCGTCGTCTGCCAGATGGTGTGGGCCGCCGCGAGCCGGAAGCCGCGGATCCTGTCCCACGTCGGTCTCGACACCTTCGTGGATCCGGGGCAGGGCGGGGGCCGCCTGAACGGCGTGACGACCGCGCCCATGGTCGAGCGGGTGCGAGTGGACGGGGGCGACTGGCTCTCGTTCACGGTGGTGCCCATCGACGTGGCGATCATCCGCGGCACGACGGCCGACGAGTTCGGGAACATGAGCATGGAGCACGAGCCGGCGATCCTCGAGCCCTTGACCCTGGCGCAGGCCGCCCGGGCCAACGGGGGCCTCGTGATTGCCGAGGTCAAGCGCATCGCCCGGCGCGGGAGCCTGAGCCCGCAGCTCGTGCGCGTGCCCGGGATCCTGGTCGACGCGGTCGTGGTGAACCCCGAGGCCTGGCAGATCCACGGCGTCGAGCGTTACAACCCGGCGGTCTCCGGGGAGCTGCGCGTGCCGCGGGGTCAGCCCCCGCCGGTCACACTGGACGAGCGCATGCTGGTCGCCCGCCGCGCCGCGATGGCGCTCCGTCCGGGCGCCGTGCTCAACATCGGCTTCGGGATCTCGGATGGCGTTCCTGTCGTCGCCGCCCAGGAGGGGCTGCTCGACGACCTCACGATCACCATCGAGCAGGGGACGATCGGCGGGCTGCCGATGCGCGGTCGCGCGCTGGCCGCCCAGTCGAACGTTGAGGCGATCGTCGACCAGATCTCCCAGTTCAACTTCTACCAGGGCGGGGGGCTGGACCTGGCATTCCTGTCGTTCGCCGAGGTCGACCTTGCCGGGAACGTCAATGTCAGCAAGTTCGGCTCCCGTCTCCCGGGGTGCGGTGGGTTCATCGACATCTCCCAGAACGCCAAGGGGGTCGTCTTCTGCGGCCTGTTCGGGAAGGCGGGGGACACGCGCGTGGAGAACGGGCGCCTCCACGTCGTCGGCCACGGGCGGGTCACGAAATTCCGGAAGCAGGTGGAGCACGTGACCTTCAGCGGCCCGCGCGCGGCGGCCGGCGGGAAGCCCGTGCGCTACGTCACCGAGCGGGCCGTCTTCGGCCTCGGCCCGCGGGGGGTCGAGCTCCTCGAGCTCGCGCCCGGCTGCGACCTCGAGCGGGACGTGCTCGCCGAGATGGAGTTCCGGCCCATCATCGCGACCGACCTCAGACCGATGGACCCCGTGATCTTCGAGCCGCGACGCCTCGGGCTCCGCGAGCGGTGGGATGCCTAGGTGGGCGGCCGCGCGCACGCGTCACCGCGCGGCGTGACCGGCGCTCCGCGGCCCTTCCGGTTCGGCCTGATCGGCGCGGGCGTGGCGGCGGAGATCCACATCGCCGCCATGCGGACGGTGCCTGGTGTCGAGGTTTGTGCCATCGCCGACGCCGTCCCCGAGCGCGCCCGCGCCCTGGCGGCCCGGTACGCCATCCCCGAGGTGTACGAGAGCGGCGAGGCCCTGGCCTCGCGCGCGCCCGTGGATGCGGTCGCGGTGCTGACCCCGCATCATCTGCACTTGCCGTACGTGCTGGCCGCGGCGAGCGCGGGGCGACACGTGCTCGTCGAGAAGGCGATCGCGCACACGGTGGCCGCCGCCGACGAGCTGATCGAGGCCTGCCGGGCCCGCGGCATAACCCTGGGCGGGATCTTCCAGAACCGGTTCACCCCGGCGGCCTGCCGTCTGCGCGAAGCCGTGGCCGGTGGGGTGCTTGGCCGCGTGTTCCTCGCCTCGGTGACCGTGAAGGAGCACAGGCCGCCGCGATACTTCCTGGACTCCCCCTGGCGCGGCCGGAAGGCGGAGGCCGGCGGCGGCGTCCTCATGATCCAGGCCATCCACATGATCGACCTCCTCCTCTGGGTGCTGGGCATGCCGCGGCGGGTGGTCGCGCAGGTCCGCACCGTCGCGCACGATGTCGAGGTGGAGGACGTCGCGGTCGGCTTGCTCGAGTTCGAGGCGGGGGTGATGGCGGCGCTGCAGGCCACGACGGTGGCGGTCCCGGGCCAGCCGCCCTCGGTCGAGATCCATGGGGATCGGGGGACGGCCACGGTCAGCGGCAGCTGGGGGCATCTCGCGTTCCGGCTGCGGACCGGCGCCGAGCCCGCGGTGGACATCCCGTCGGAACTCCGCCCGACTGAGCCGTCGGTCGAGCCCTACGCGGCGCAGATCGTGGACTTCGTCGCCGCCGTCCGGGAAGGCCGGCCGCCCCTCGTGGACGGCGTGGAGGCCCGCAAGGCGCTCATGGTCGTGGAGGCGCTGTATCGTTCGGCCAGCACGGGCAAGTGGGTGACGGTAGACTCCGCGTCGTCGGCGCCGGCGGCCCGGTGAGGGACGCCGGGCGAGCTTCGCGCGGCCATCCTCGACATGGACGGCGTGCCGGTCGACAGCGAGCCCTGTCGCCACGCGGCGTGGCGACGAAGTCGACCGGGATTCGCGTCCAGCAGGGGGGCGACCGCAGCTTGACGCCCGGCCAAGCGCCAGCGGGGTTCTGCATCAGAGAATACCTTCCACATTCCGGAACAAGCCCACCACCGGGTCTTGACCACCGGCGGCTGACCGCCTTACCGTCTTTCGTATGGTAGAAGGCCGTTCCGTATTACGGAACAAGAAGGGGACCAGGCGGCGCGGAGGGGGCCTGCGCTCGAGGGCCACGGTTCCCGGCAGTCTCAAGTCCCTGATCAAGACGATCCGGGTCCTGGAGTGCTTCTCGATCCGGGAGCCACGGCTCTCGCTGTCGGCCATTGCCGGGCGCGTGGGACTCCCGGCGAGCACCGTTCACCGGATCCTGGCCACGCTGCGCGGGGCGGGCTTCGTCGAGCAGGACGGCGACCGCGATCAGTACCGCCTCGGCCTGAAGCTTCTGGAGCTGGGGAGTGTCGTGCTGGCCACCATGGAGCTTCACCGCGAGGCGGCTCCCGTCGTCGAGGCGCTCGCGCGCGAGAGCGGCGAGACCGTGCATCTCGGCGTGTTCGACGGCACCCAGGTCGTGTCCATCGAGAAGATGGATTCGGCCCACGGGCTGGCAATGAACATCACAATCGGCAAGGGCGCGCCCGCCTACTGTACCGGCGTGGGCAAGGCTCTCCTCGCGCACCAGCCGGCTGCCGCCGTGGACCACGTCTGCCGATCGGGACTCCGTCGGCACACGGTGCACACCATCACCGAGCCGCGCCGGCTCCGGAAAGAACTCGAGCGCGTCCGGGAGCGCGGGTATGCCGTCGACAACGAGGAGCACGACCTGGGTGTGCGCTGCGTCGCGGCGCCCGTGTGGGACCGCGGCGGCTGGGCGATCGCGTCCCTGAGCATCTCGGGACCCGCGACACGGATCACCGCCGACGCCATTCCGAGACTGGCCGAACGCGTGAAGGAAGCCGCGGCCAAGCTGTCCATGCAGCTCGGGTACCGGGCATCACCCGGATGAGATGAAAGGAGCCATTATGGACGAACGCATTCACGGGATCGTTCCCCCGATGGTCACGCCGTTCCGGGCCGACGACAGCATCGATGAGGAGGCGCTTCGCGAGGATACCCGCTACCTGATCGAGACGGCGCGGGTGCACGGCCTCGCAGTCACCGGCAGCACGGGAGAGGGCCACGCCATGACGACGGCCGAGGTTCGGCGCGTCACCGAGGTCGTGGTCGCGGAAGCGCGCGGGCGAGTGCCGGTGATCTCGGGGATCATCACGGACAGCACGGCCTCGGCCATCGAGCGTGGCAGGGCCGTCCGTGACCTCGGCGTGGCGGCCCTGCAGGTGACTCCGGTCCACTACCTCTTCCGGCCGGACGACGACGCCATGGTCAGGCACTTCGAGGCGCTGGCCCGGGGGACCGGCCTGCCGATCGTCATCTACAACGTGGTTCCATGGACGTACCTCTCCCCCCAGCTGCTGGCGCGGATCCTGACGTCCGTCGACGGCGTGATCGGCGTCAAGCAGAGCGCGGGGGATATGAAGCTACTGGCCGACCTGCTCCTCCTGGTCGGGGATCGGGCCCGGATCATGACGGCGGTGGACGCGCTCCTCTATCCGTCGTTCACGCTTGGCGCCCACGGTGCGATCGCGGCGATCCTGACCGCCGTGCCGCGGCTCTGCGTCCAGCTATGGGACGCCGTGCAGGCCGGGGATCACAAGCAGGCGCTCGCGCTCCACGGGAAGCTCCTGCCGGTGTGGAACGCCATCGCCAAGGACAATCTGCCGGCGAACGTGAAGCACTGCCTCTCCCTTCAGGGCCGCGGTGGCGGTCTCCCGCGAGCCCCGATGCCGGAGACGTCGAAGGCCCAGGCTGGTCCGATCCGGCAGGCCCTCAGCGACGCCGGCGCGCTCTAGCTCGAGCCGGCGCTCCCTCGAACGCCGTCCCGACAAGGCGCCCACAGAGGAAGGCTAGATCATGCGCCGCGACGGCAGATACCACATGATGAGCCCGGCGACTGCGGTCGCCACGCCTGACGGGATCACGACCCACGCGTAGCTCCCTGTCGTGTCATAGATCCACCCTGCCAGCCACGGCGTGGCGAATCCCATGATGCTGGTCACGGTGTTGGAGATGCCGCGTAAGGTGGCGAAGTGGCGAGTGCCGAAGAGGTCGGCCTGGAGGGCAAACGTCAGCGCCCAGATGGACTCCCCCGGAGCCAGCAGGAGCAGCACCAGCATCATCTGCGGGACGTCGAAGCTGGGCCAGAGTCCCAGGGTGATCCAGGCCGATGCCCGAGTCAGGCTGGCAATGGCGGCCAGCTTCTCCTTGTCGAACCGGTCTCCGAGCCATCCCGTTGCCAGAATCATGGGAGTCATCGCGAGGGCCGAGAATCCGATCAGATAGCCTGCCGTCGACTCGGGGAGACCCTTCCACGTCATGATGGCCACCATGTGGAGCGCCGTGGCGGTCCCGACCATCCCCTGCAGGCCGAGGCTGACCGACATGAGCCAGAACGCCGGGGAACCGAGCGCGGTCCTCACCGGGCTCTCTGATTCGAGCAGTGCCCTCGTGGGTTCAGAGCTCCCGGCGGCGTTCACGGCCGAGCCGCTGGCCGTCACACGCTCGGACTCGAGGCGCATCGTCGACGGTATGCCTCGCAGGTAGCGAGACATCGGGACCACGACGCCCCAGAGCGCGATCCCGACGAGCCGCGCCGTGATGCGCCATCCCGCTGTTGCCACACCGAAGGCGAGCAGCGGCGGAATGATGGCCGCCCCAGTGGTGAAGCCCATGTGCGCGACCGACATGGCCAATGACCGACGCCGCCGAGCCCAGCGGCTTACCGCCGTCGTGGTCGAGGGCACGAACCCGAGCATGCCGATGCTGATGAGTGCGATCGCTCCAAGGAACATGCCGTAGCCGTGGACCCAGCTGAGCAGCGCGTAGCCAATACCGGCCAAGAGCGCCGACAGGCGCAGGATCTGTGCGGGCCCGGCTCGGTCGATCCAGATTCCCAGAGGTGGACCCAACATGGCGGTGATGATGCCCTTGATCGCGAACGGGAGCGACGTGGCGGCGCGGCTCAGGGCGAGGTCGCGACTGATGGGAAGGAAGAAGACGGAGAAGCCATAAAACCACGTGCCGTCACTGATCGCATTGACGACAACGCTGGCGCCCAGCAACCTCAATCCGTCGGGGGCGCCATCGAGCCACCGCCCCAGCACGGGCACACGGCGTACAACACTCACGCCGGCGGACTGTAGTCCGTTGAGCTGGCCGCGTCAACCCGCCTGCGGCGCCCTGCCCCGTTCCTGCAGCCTCCGCTCGATCACGGGTTAGCGTCCCCTCCCCGCCTTGCCACCCGCATCTGATCGTTCTGCCCTTAGACGAGGACCGAATCCCGGTTGGGCCTCGCCGCCAAGTCGGCGCACACGGGGAACCGTGCGCGATGCCCGACCCGGAAGGCCTGTCCGCCGGAGCGCCTGAGACCCGACTACTTCTACCAGACTGACGGCCGGTTCGTGCCAGACTGACGGCCGGTTCGTGATGGACGTCCAGGGACTCTCTTGGAAGATCGAGTACGTGGGCGTCGGGCGGAGTAGCGCGCAGGCGACCGGCCAGATTCTGCCACACCGCGAGCGAGCCGGTCTTCCACCACGCGCATCACTCTTGGCTCGATGCTCAGCGCGCCGGCGGGAGCTTGCCGGTCGCGCGGCGCACGTGTCCCCGTCACCGTCGTCCCGCTGAGGGAGCCGCCCCTGAACGATCCGGCGTTCCAACGCCCTGCTTGGCCTTGAGCCGCTCGGGGGCCTCGTCGGCAATGAGACGGTACGCAACGTAGTACTTGTAGATGCTGCTCACGTACTGAACGGTTTCTCGACCGATCCGCTCGGCGGCGATTCGCTCGACGTGGTTGAAGCAGCGGTTCGGGTCGAGGCCGCGCTGTTCGGCCTCCTGGCGGAGGCGCCGGATCCGGCCGGGGCCGGCGTTGTAGGCGGCAAAGGTGAAGAGCGCCTTGTCCAGTGGCTCCATGGGCTCGCCGGCGAAGTACCGATCGAGCGTTTGCCTGCAACGAGTAGCCGAGATCGTGCAAACACCGGGCGACCGTGGTGGGGATCAGCGATTCTTGACAGTGAACTGAGGGTTCACGTCGAATGACGCCGACACCAAGGCGAGATGGGCGTGAAACTCAGAAAGCTCCGGCAGGCGAGGAAGCTCAGTCAAGGATCCCGGCCTGCACCTGAAGGTGCCGTTCATCCAAGACGTGCATCGCCCGCGCCTACAACAAGGACCCGGACTTCTACCGGTTCTGGAAGACGATGGAGACGTTGAACAGCAGCCTGTGACCCATGACGTTCACTCCAACAGTGCCGTCCCCGGTACGCCGAGGGATCATCTGATCAGGTCCTCGACCTTGATCCGAAGCGCCTTCGCGAGGCTGTTCAAGGTGCTCAACGGCGGGTCGTAACGGCAGAGAGTCGACGCCCGCTCGACGCCGATCAACACACCGGGATCGGAATCGACGGCAAACGGCCCCCGGAGACGAGATGCCCCCGGAGGCCGTCGGAGGAGCCGGATGCTGTGGCCGGTGGGTTAGCTATTAGAAGTCGCCGCCGCCCATGCCCCCCATGCCACCGCCATGCGGCATGGCCGGCATGGCCCCCTTCTCTTCCGGGATGTCCGTGATGAGCGCCTCGGTCGTCAGAAGGAGCGACGCGATTGAGGCGGCGTTCTGCAGGGCGATCCGCTCCACCTTGGTCGGGTCGATGATCCCCGCGTGCATCAGGTCCACGTATTCGTTCGATTCGGCATCGAAGCCGTACGCCAGCTCCTGGGCGGCCTTCACCTTCTCGACCACCACGGAGCCCTCGAGCCCGGCGTTCTCCACGATCCGCCGGATCGGCTCCTCCAGCGCCCGCCGCACAATGTGGGCGCCGGTTGCCTCGTCGCCCGCCAGCTTGAGACCGTCGAGCGCCTTGGCGGCCCGGAGCAGCGCCACCCCGCCGCCCGGCACGATGCCCTCTTCCACGGCCGCCCGCGTCGCGTTGAGGGCATCCTCCACGCGCGCCTTCTTCTCCTTCATCTCGGTCTCGGTCGCGGCGCCCACCTTGATGACGGCGACGCCGCCGGCGAGCTTGGCCAGCCGCTCCTGCAGCTTCTCCTTGTCGTAGTCCGAGGTCGTCTCCTCGATCTGGGCCCGGATCTGCTTGATCCGCCCCTCGATCTCCTTGGTCGACCCCGCGCCGTCGATGAGCGTGGTGTTATCCTTGTCCGCGACGACCTTCTTGGCCTTTCCGAGGTCCTCCAGCTTGATGTTCTCCAGCTTGATTCCCAGATCCTCCGTGATCGCCTTGCCCCCGGTCAGGGTCGCGATGTCCTGGAGCATGGCCTTCCGCCGGTCGCCAAACCCCGGGGCCTTCACGGCGCAGCAGGAGAGGGTCCCGCGCAGCTTGTTCACGACCAGCGTGGCCAGGGCCTCCCCCTCGACCTCCTCCGCGATGATCAGGAAGGGCTTGCCCGCCCGCGCCACCTGCTCGAGCAGCGGGAGCATGTCCTTCATCACGCTGAGCTTCTTCTCGTAGATCAGGATGAGGCAGTCCTCGAGGACGGCCTCCATGCGCTCGGGGTCCGTGACCATGTACGGCGAGAGGTACCCGCGATCGAACTGCATCCCCTCGACGACCTCGAGGGTGGTCTCCATCGCCTTGGCCTCCTCCACGGTGATGACCCCGTCCTTGCCCACCTTCTCCATGGCCTCGGCGATCAGGGTGCCGATCGTCTTGTCATTGTTGGCGGCGATGGTCGCGACCTGGGCAATCTCCTTCTTGTCCTTCGTCGACTTGGTCATGTGCTTCAGTTCGGCCACCACCTGCTCCACGGCCTGTTCGATGCCCCGCTTGAGCCCCATCGGGTCTGCCCCGGCAGTCACATTCTTGAGGCCCTCACGGAAAATGGCCTGAGCGAGCACGGTCGCCGTCGTGGTCCCGTCGCCGGCGACGTCGGAGGTCTTGGAGGCGACCTCCTTCAGCATCTGGGCCCCCATGTTCTCGTAGGGGTTCTTCAGCTCGACTTCCTTGGCGACCGTCACCCCGTCCTTGGTGATGGTCGGGCTGCCGTACTTCTTGTCGAGGACCACGTTCCGGCCCTTGGGGCCCAGCGTGGCTTTGACGGCATGCGCCATGATGTTGACACCGCGCAGGAGCGCGGCGCGGGCTTCCTCGTTGAACAAGAGCTGCTTGGCCATACGTTGGTTCCTCCCAAGGGTGCACACAGAAAAGGCCGCGGCGGAGCCGCCAGGATCACGCGCTGAGGATGCCGAGCACGTCCTCCTCCCGCATGGTGAGGTACTCCTGGCCGTCCAGCTTGACCTCGCTCCCGGAGTACTTGCCGAACAGGATCCGGTCCCCCGCCTTCACGTCGAGCGGGATCTTCTTGCCCTCGTCGGTCACCTTACCGGTGCCGACCGCGATGACCTTGCCCTCCTGGGGCTTTTCCTTGGCGGAGTCGGGGATGATGATGCTCCCGTGCTTCTCGTCCCCTTCCGCGAGACGCTGGACGAGAATGCGGTCATGGAGCGGGCGCAGCGTGGTCTTCGTGCCCTGCGTCGTTGGAGTCTTCACTACCTGCGTCGTCGGAGTCTTCATTGCCTGAGCCATGGTTCGGGGACCTCCCTCTTCGCGATGGTGGGTGAGCGCGGCGAGTTGGGCGTCGATCGGTCCTAGTGTATCACTAACCTAGTACAGTAATACAATCGCAATCACGTCCATTGGGTCCCGCTGGCTGGGCGTCGAGGGTCAGCCGGTCACGGGAGGGGAGCGGCGGCGTTGCCGGCGTTTGGGCTTGACTTACTATCCTCTAGTGTACTAATATAGTAATACAGTCGGAGAATCCCGATGGATCTGCACGCGGATGCGCACAGTCCAACCCCGATCCGCCGGCCGATGGCGAAGGCCCCCACAAACGTCATCAAGCGTGGCGGCCTCCCGCGGGAGCAGGCATTGCCGAGCATCCGGGGGCTGGCCGATTCTTCGGGGGGCGATCCCAAGGCGGTGACGCGCGCTATCGAGGATCTCAAGCGACGCGGGTACCGGCCGCTCCGCCCCCTTCCGGCCCTTGTCCAGCCCAGGAGCACCTCCGGGCTCAACGCGCCACGGGGTTCCCGAAGGCCTGCGATGAACTGGACGGATCCGCCCCTCAAGCCGACGTTGTATCTGAATGGAACCAAGGACGCACACTGGGCAAACCGCGACGGCCGTCATCGTCAAGACGCGGCTGATCGTGGAGCACGGCTTCTGTAAGCTGAACACCCCCGCGCTCCTGCCGAGGTCGCGGAGGGCGTGCCGTTACGCGGATGGGATCCCAGTCAAACCGATCATGGCCACCGCCCACGAAAGACTCTGCCTGAGTCTGTTCCCACACCTATTGACACGACCTCGAAACTAATCAGGGGGAGGGTCCGCTCGCGGCGCACCACGACAAGGGCGGACATCGGTCCATAACCGGAAATCCCGGCCCAGGAGGTCCTGTCCATGAAGCTAGAGACTGCCGCGAAGATCAAGTATGGGGTGTGGGGTCTTATTTTGGGGGCCGTCATCGCCATGATCGTCGGCTTTGCGTGGGGTGGCTGGACCACCTCCGGCACGACCCAAACGAGGACCCAAGAGGCGGTGTTGGCGAGTCAGGCGGCGATCTGCGTCGCCCAATTCATGAAGGCACCGAACCATGAAGCGAAACTCAAGGAACTCTCGGACCTCGGGAACTGGCAGAGAGCGGAAGCCATCGAAAAGGGGGGCTGGGATAAGATGCCAGGGCAAGAAAAGGCTGGCTATGCGGTAGCCCGGGCATGCGCCGATGGGCTTGAGCTTCTCTTCAAGAAATGAGCGCCTCGACCGCACCATGGCACCGGCGCGGTCTGCATCGCTGACGTGTTCAGGGTCGCCTCGCGACGTGACTCCCCGCTCGATCTCTCGCGATCGAGATCCCTTCGATATACAGGACAAAGCCTAATGCTCGAGCCTTCTCCAAATCTGACGTCTTGATCCGGTACACATTCATCGTGCCCGTCGACGCTCCGCACATCCGCGGGTGTTGAATCCCATCCGCCTTCTTGGCCCTCGACGCGACGGTGATGTTCGCCGCCCGCAACTCCTTCTCCATGTGGTCCAGTGACACGGGTTGACCCATTTCACATTGCAGGCTTCCGTCATACTTCGCGACTTCGAGTGAGAGACTCGCATATACCCAGGACTGAAATCTCTTGACTCCCTGTGGGTCAGCCGGTATCCGCGGAAGATCATCCTTCGCGATCTCATAGACGTTCGCGATGCCGGTCGGGGCGCCACACAGGGTGATGATGAAACCCGGCACGACTCTCTTCTCGCTCGAGAGTACTCTGATGTTGACGGCCGTGAGCTCCTTCGCCATGTCATCCAAGGGCACGGCTTGCCCCATTCCGCAGTGAAGACTGCCGTCATAACGGAAGACCTGTACGGTGTCGGCCGAGAATCCCGGCCCACTCATCACGGCCGTGAATCCTGCCGCCAGGGTAGAGAGTCGCCAGGTTCGCATCGCGTTCCGCCCTCCTGGTGTTGTGTCCATTGGCAACGAACCGCGGACGCGATGGCGTCCAGCCGCGTCTTCCCCGAGCACCGGGGGCTCCGTCCTCCTCCACCACTCGCCTGACCTGCCCGACCACGCGCCCGCCGGTCCACCCGTCGGCGAGATCAGGGCGAGAGCGGCTTCGAGCGCGCGGTCAGGAAGGGCTCCACGAGATCGATGGGCACGGGGAAGAAGGTGGTCGTGTTCCGTTCCGAGGCCACCTCCCGCATCGTCTGCAGAAACCGGAGCTGGACGGCGATCGGGGTGCCGGCCAGCACTCGGGCGGCCTGCGCGAGCTTCTCCGCCGCCTGGTACTCGCCTTCCGCGTTGATGACCTTCGCCCGCCGCTCCCGCTCGGCCTCGGCTTGCTTCGACATCGTTCGCTGCATGTCCTGCGGCAGGTCCACCTGCTTCACCTCGACCGTTGTCACCTTCACCCCCCAGGGACCCGTGTGCTCGTCGATGATCCGCTGGAGCTGCTGGTTGATCTTGTCGCGCGAGGCTAGGAGGTCGTCCAGTTCGACCTGGCCGAGCACGCTCCGCAGGGTCGTCTGGGCCATCTGCGAGGTCGCAAAGAGGAAGTCCTGGACCTGGACCACGGCGTTCCGGGGATCCAGGACCCGGAAGAACACCACCGCGCTCACCTTGACGGAGACGTTGTCGCGCGTGATCACATCCTGCGGGGGGACCTCCATGGCCAGCGTGCGCAGGCTCACCTTGACCATCTTGTCCACGAGCGGGATCAACAGGACGAGGCCGGGGCCCTTCGCGGCGATCAGTCGGCCGAGCCGGAAGATGACCGCCCGCTCATACTCGCGAAGAACCTTGATCGCCGTGGCCAGGAACCCGACGATGATGACAAGCACCGGGACGAGGTAGAGGGCCGACTCCATCGATGAGCCTCCCCCGAGATCGCAAGTTCCTGGCCGCCAACCGCGTGGCTGATCTCAGACGGTCACCGTGAGCGTCGCCTCTCGACGCCACACGAGCCGAAGCCGTCCGAGCTAAGCCCACCAGGCCAGACGACCGTCGCAGAAGGGGCGACGGAATTCTATCGCGTCTTGTCGCTTGAACCTTCGACCTTCCCCCACCCGCTCTCCGACCCCGGCAGGGTGAACCAGACCGGGTCAGTTGAAGCGAGCGCGGAGGACATGCAGCGCCTTGCGAGCGGCGCGGTCATCCGGAGCCGACCGCACCGCCCCCTCGAACTCCCGCAGCGCCTCCCACCAGCGCCCCTGCCTGAGGTAAATCCGACCCAGGTTCATAAACGGGTACTGCCGCGGCTCGTAGCGTGTCGCCTGCTTGGCCTTCTCCAGCCAGGGGATGGCTTCATCGGGCTTGCCCTGCTGCGTCAGATAGACCCCGATGTCATTATATGGATTGCCAAATTGGGGGTCGATCTCGATCGCCCGGCGGCACTCGTCGGTGGCCTCGTCCAATCGGCCCTGGACGCTCAGGGCCCAGCCCATGAAGGTGTGCGCCTCCGCGGTGGGGTACGCTTCGATGGACCGCTGGTAGCGCTCCATGGCGCGATCCAGTTCGCCGTCCATCTGGTGGCGGTAGGCCTCCTGCCAGAGTTCCGTGGCCCGCCTCAGGTCTCCTGGCTTTTCCATGGTCACGGTCTCCTCGACGCCCCGCACAGCACGGCCCGTTCTCGAGCTCCCGCTGAAGTCGCCGACCGGTCGCGCTGCGCCTCTTCTGCCGTGAGGGCCGATCCGGGCGGATTCTTACCACTTTGATGGCCGGCCGATCACGCACGCGCGTGCGGACGGGCCGGGCAACACACGTGGCGCTCGAGGGCATCTCCACGCTCCCAATCGTGGCCAGAGGTCGGGCGGAGATGGCTTCAGGGGGAGCCATCTCCGCGGAGCCGCTCCCAGAAACTAGGCTCTGGGCATCAGCAGCGTCGCGCACAGCTCGGCCACTCGGCGATCCGGCTCCTGCTCACCCGGCATCGTCGCCCACCCCTGCTTGCCGACATACTCGCCTCGTTGCCACGTGCTTTCGTCTTTCAGTGCCACGAGCTTCTGGCCCTTCCCCAAGTCCCGCCCGGATTGGGTGACACAGATCGGGGCCAAGCGCTGGACGACCGCGTCACGGGCCATGTTCTCCGCCGTCTGCCGGGCCGTGCCCCCCGTGACCCAGCCGCCCCAGCTGAAGCCAACGATCATCGTCAGCACCATCGAGGCCACGCACGACCAGAAGAGCACGGTCTTGGTCGGTCGTGCGTCACTCCACCGCTGTCTCAGACTCGGCGTGCTTCGCTTCGCTTCCATGCGTTGACTCCTCCCCTATGATCCGGACGTTGGTCGGACTCCGGCGCGCCCCGCCGGGATGGGTCGATCGGACGGCGCCCTACTGGACGCGCGCGGGAAAGATCGTGCGCTGGGCGACGATCAGGCCTGCGGCGCCGACGGCCGCGACGAGGGTCCCCGCCACCAGGCCCGGATCGGGAGAGACCCACTGGCTCTGGAAGATCCAGCTCACGACCACGCTCCCGATGAGTCCGAGCGCGATATCCCACCCCCGTCCGTAGCTTCCGCGTTTCAGGACGAACCCGGCGAGCAAGCCGGCCAATACCGCCACCAGCACCCACAGGACGACACTCATCACGATTCCCCTTTCATCGGGTTATGGCCCTTCGCCGCTTGACTGCCCCGTCGCCGTCTCTCCCAGGATGCGATCCGGCGGGGACGCCTGGACTGCACGCGGACGGAGCAGCCCCCGGGCGAGGGGGGCGTGACGGCCGGGTGGTCGCCGTCCTGTTGCGCCAGGATGGCCCCCAGCATCTGGATGGCCCGCTGGTTGAGGGCCCGGTCGTCGACGATCACCGGCACGGTGGGCCCCACGAGCGCCTGAACCAGCGCGGCGACCGAGCTGGAACAGACGATGACGTCTGCCCGCCGCACCAGGCGACCCAGCGCCGGTCCCTCGGCCGGGCCGGCCTCGACCCGCGCGATGTTCGGCAGGGCCGCGTTGGCGATCGAGTGCTCCAGGTTGTGGGCGGTCTCGCGCTCGGCGGAGACGACGCCCACCCGCGTCCCCGCCGGCAGCTGCGCCAAGCGGTGGAGCGTCTCCAGATGCACCTCGGCGAGGAGCGCGACCACCGGGACCCCCAGGCCGTTCAGCCGGCGCTCCACCTCCGGGAGATGGCCAAAGCTGGTAACCGCGGCGGCCCAGCGATTGGCCCCCGTCTGCCGTCGGACGGTGGTGGCCAAGTCCTTGAGGAGTACCTTGTCCACGCTAACCGGCAGGTGCGCCTCGAGTTCTCGCCCAAAGAAGTCCAGCTCCGGCGGACTGCACTCGACGAGAAGCACCGCGGTGGCCCCCCGGAGAGCGGCCAACCCGACGCCGGCCACGCTCAGGACGCCCACCGCCACGTCGTCGGGGGTCATCTCGAGGGCCGCCGCGCGGATCACGGCCTCCTTCAGAAAGTCCTCGCGGCCAGTCGGGAACAGGCGGGCGGGCAACGCGGGGGCGACGAACACGCCCTTGCCCCGCCGCGCCTCCACGTGCCCGCTTCGCTTGAGATCCTCGATCGCGCGCGCCACCGTGTTCGGATTGATGCCGAGGAAGCCCGCCAGCTCCCGGATGCTCGGCAACGCCTGCTCCCGCGGGACGCCGTTGCCCTCGATGACGTGCTTCAGCTGCTCGCTCAGCTGCCAGCGGATCGGGATCGGGCTGTGGGCATCCACGCGCAGGCGCATTGGAATCTTCATACTGTATGAATACAGTAGTACACTAGTACAGTAGTACACCAATGTCAAGTATGAAAGCTGTCCTTCGACAAGACCCCGTCCGGCGGCCACGCGGTTGGGCTGATCGAGTCGTATCGCCCACCTGGCTTAGGACCGAGAAACCTGACCGATACCCCCCGCTGCTTGTGCCTGACCGCGCAGTTCAACTATCGTAGCGGCAACACATCATCGACCCTGCCCGAGTCGGCGGAGGTGGCCATGGCTTCAAGTGAGGGCTGTGTGTACGTGGGCCTCGCGGGGGAAACCGCCCCCGGCCGCGAAGGCCGAGCCGGATTGTACCGGTCTCGTGGGGGCGAAGCCGGCTGGGATGTCCTCGGGGTCGGTCTCCCACCGGCGCCGCAGGTCCGGGCCATCGTCGTCGACCCCTCGCGACCAGGTCGGGTGTGGGTCGGCCTCCAGGATGGCGTGTACCGCAGTGACGACTCCGGCGAACAGTGGACTCGGCTGCCAGCGCCCGCTCCTGGCGTGGCGGTGTGGTCCATCGGGCTTCATCCGCGCGATCCCGAGGTCATCCTCGCGGGGTACGAGCCCTCGGCGATCTATCGGTCACGCAATGGCGGCCTGCGCTGGAGCCTGCTCCCGGTCGACGTGACCTTCCCGGATGTCACCGTCCATCCCCGGCCGACGCCGAAGCGCATCACCGGGATCGCCATCGATCCGAGCGACCCCACGGAATCCTACGCCAGTGTCGAGGTCGGGGGGCTGCTCCGCACCCTCGACGACGGGCAGACCTGGGAATGTGTCACGGAGGGCCTCTACCCCACGGATGACGCCGTGGATCTCCACGGCGTCGCGGTCTCTCCGGCCCACCCGGGGACCGTCTACATCATCGGTCGTATCGGAATGTTCTGCAGCTCGGATCGCGGGCGGCACTGGCAGCACGTCCCCTTGCCCCCGATGACGGCACGGGGCACGTACTGTCGGGGTCTTCGCGTGGCGCCCGATGACCCCGATACCCTCTACGTCGGAGCCGGGACCGCCTTCGATGGGACGGAGGGGGCGCTCTTCCGTAGTCGAGACCGGGGACAGACCTGGACACGGATCGATCTCGGCATGACGCCGCGCAGTACCGTCTTCGCCGTCGCGATCGATCCGCGACGTCCGGACCAGGTCTGTTGCGTGAGCAAGGGCGGCCAGCTATGGGGCAGTCGTGACGGAGGGACTACCTGGCAGTCCCATCCCCTTCCGGAGGGCGCCACTCACGTCTACGCCCTGGCAGTTGGCTAGTCGCAGGCGGCCACCGGGAACGCGTTGTCTTCTGCCGATGTCTCACGATCCGCGGACTGCGCGTTCACGATCGGCCGGACTCGCTGTTCACGATCGCCCGAATACGCACAGGTCCAGCCCGCCAATTACCGTGCTGTTCACAGCTGTGTGTCTCAGCGCCTGAGTCCGTGACCGGCTTCACCCACGTCCGCCCGAAAGAGTCGCAGGCTGGTACGGATCGCGGTGTCGGGCAAGTACCGGGGTCCGCCCGACTCGAATGATCAGCGAGGTGTTGCCGAACGGCGGTCGAGCCGCGGCCCCAGTTGCGTCGAGTCCAAAGGGTGTGGAGGATGAAAAACATCTGGTTCGGCTGTCCGCTCATCCTGAGTGCTCTCCCGGTCAGATACGTCTCCGTAGCTCTTCCGCGCTCCTGGGGCGTTCCACTCAGGCGGAAGTGCAACAAGGAGACGCCACCATGGCGCAAAAGCTGTTCATCGGAAGCCTGGCGTACACCACCACGGATGACAGGCTGCGCGAGTTCTGTGGGCAGTCCGGCAGCGTGCTCACGGCCAACGTCGTGACCGACCAGCTCAGTGGCCGGTCCCGCGGCTTTGGCTTCGTCGAGATGGCCACGGTTGAAGAGGCCCAGAAGGCAGTCGCGGAGCTGAACGGACGCGAGCTCGATGGCCGACGACTGACCGTGGAGATTGCCAAACCGAAGGCCGACGGTGCCCGTGGAAACGGGTTCGGCGGCCAGCGCACGGGTAGCTGGCGGTAGTTCCGTCGCACCGAGGCCCGCGCGGGGACGGCGTTGAGCGCCCCCGCGCTGTTGTTCGCAT
Organism: uncultured Candidatus Rokubacteria bacterium; assembly: GCA_963804185.1. Classification (GTDB taxonomy): domain Bacteria; phylum Methylomirabilota; class Methylomirabilia; order Rokubacteriales; family DASRDR01; genus DASRDR01. The sequence continues at coordinate 1,026,746 of CAWDPM010000011.1, read as the reverse complement.
ACTCCGCAGTACAGCGCCCTGGCCGAAGTCCAACCTTGCCGCCTAGCGACCTCCGCGAGGGAGGGGGAGTAGCGGCGGGGGCGATCGCCAGAGCACGAGCGAATGCTCGGCACCCCGTCGCTTGTTGACGCGCTACCCGGTGATCTCGATGACCCGGGCTACGTTGATCCCATGGCGATCCTGGTAGGACGCTCTGATGCGGGTACCCCGTTGAATGTCGGCCAGCGAGCCCCAGCGCCCCTCAGTTTGGACCTGGGTGTCGTCCGTCATCAGCAGCATCGTATCGGCCAAGTCAGCGGGCAGGTGAGCGATCCGAAGTGCTTTCGTCTCACGGTCCACGGTTTTGACCGTGCCGCGGAGTTCCCTAATTTGATCCTGCGGAGCGTCCCCCGGCGCTTGGCCGATGTTCGGGCGGTTCGGCGCCGCGGATCGAGCGATCGGCAGGCTCGCGCCCGCTAGCAGCATGGTGCACAGCACAAATGACGTCATGGCGTACCGCATTGTTGACCTCCGCGCGACGCGGTTACGAATCGAAGTGCAAGAGCGAGTACTGAGCCGCTTTGGACGGCCATAGAAGCGATCCGCATCTTCATCCAGATGGCTTTCCATGGGCGCTCCAGCCCACGGGAGGTCGCTGCCTCCTCCATTCCCCATCAGGCGGACACGAGGTCTGTCGGTATCGGCGGGGACTCTATCGCGGCCTTAGGACCCGGTGCGAAATAAATGGACCAGATGCTATCGCTTTGCCGACTGGGTGGGAAGGATCGTGTAGTTCCAGTCCCCGTGAAACAGATCGGGCCGCAGGCGGACGGCCTCCAGGGTGGCGCGACTGACCTTGAGGCCCGAGGGATACCGGGTCGTGTCCAGCCGCGCCCGCACGCGGAGGCCCGTGGTGGTCGTCGTGGCCGCGATCAGATTCACAATGACCGCGTGGCTGAGCAGGGGCTGGCCGCGCCAGTTCTGAGTGATGAAGGAGAACAGGCGGTGTTCGATCTTGTTCCACTTGCTCGTGCCGGGCGGGAAATGACACACCGTGATGGGCAGGTGGAGGCGGTCCGCCAGTTTCTGCAGCTCGACCTTCCACAACCGCAGGCGGGCGCCGTTGCTCCCGCCGGCGTCGGCCGTGATCAGCAGCCGCCGGGCGTGAGGATAGGCCCGGCGCCCCATGGCCTGCCACCAGTGGCGAATGCTCGCGACGGCAAACGCCGCCGTGTCGTGGTCGATGCCGACACTGACCCAGCCGGTGTTGGCGCCCAGATCGTAGACCCCGTAGGGAATGGCGCGCCCCAGCTCCGACTGCACGAAGTCGTGGACCCGCACCGGCCGAGGCTGCCCGTGGGCCCGCCATTCGCGGCCGGCATTCTTGAACGGCCCCACGAGCTCCTTCTTCTTGGTATCGACGGAGATCGCCGGCTGGCCCTGACGCAGCGTGGCCTGGACGCGGGCGGCAATGTGCTCGAACTGGGCGTTGCGATCGGGGTGCCGGGTGCCCTCGATCGTCTTCCGATTGGCCTGCAGGCTGTACCCCAACTGCTGGAGCAACGCGGCGACCATCCGATGGCTCGTGCGATGCCCTTGGCGGGTCAGCTCGGCGGCCAGGCGCCGGACGCTCTTGCAGGTCCACCGCAGCGGGGACTGCGGATCCCCGCGCGTCGTGGGTTCGATCAGCGTTTCCAAGTCCGTCACCAACGTCGGATCCTGGTCGACCGTGCGCTTGCGCCCGCCTCCGGGACGCCGGATCCGCCCCGGGGCCAGGGCCGCGGCGCCACGGGCCTTCAGCTCCTTGACCCCAGCGCGAATGGCGCGCCGGGACACTCCGGTGGCCCGGGCCACCGCCGACACGCTGTCCGCGGCCGCGACTTCCGCCGCGGCCACCAGCCGGCGCAGCCGCTCGTCCAGGTGCGGCTCGATCAGCCGGAACCGTCGTCGAATTGCCTGCTCGACCACCATCCATGGGATACCCTAGCAGCTGCGATCCCACTATCTGGTACATTTATTTCGTGACAATCCCTTAGGCCACCCTCTTCGACCGACACGCCCTGCACGTGCGATGGACCTTCGAGTCACTCTCGAAAGCCCGGCCGTAGCTCAGGCAGAGAAGGTGGCGAATGCCTTCGGGCCACCGATTGACGGAGTTAGGAGATGCCCGGCATTTCAGATGCGCCATCTCTCCGTGGTCGAGGATACGGTATACGCCGAGTAGCATCGGGTATGAGCAAACGGGACACGTCGGGTTTGACGTGGCCATAGATCCCGCTTTTCCGGCTTAGAAAGACCGCTTCCATGCGGCACTGGGTCTGGGATGCGCAACGTCCATCGCCAACGATCGGGGCCTGCGTGGTCAATCGCCTCCGTCATGGGCGGGCCTCAGGCGGCTTGTCATCTGGTCGTGGTGTCCAGGCTCCCGCCGCATACTCGCGCAACGCTTGCACGAGCACCCAGCGCAAAGTGGTGTGCTCCCTCACGGCGCGGGCACGCGCAGCGCGCTGGAGAGGCTGGGGGACGCCGCGCACCAAGTAGATGCCACTGGTCGCCAGGCGAACCAGCACGCGAGTTGCCACGGGATGGCTCGCTCTCACGGACACGTTCGTGGACAGTCCCATATCCGTTCCCTCCGCGCGAAGAGCGCCGGACTGTGAAGTGACGCGCGCTCGCCGCTCCGGGCCGCCGACGGACACGCGGAGGTGGACCGTCTCCTTGTGGGATGGAGACGGCACTGGACCTCCTGCCCCGGGCCAAGCCCGGTCCATGCCGACGGCGAACGTCGCGACCGGCTCAATCTGGATAGCCAAGCGCCCTCGGGCTGGCCGAGCGATTGTGACGCGAGTCACGAACGGCGCACACGCAGGCCAAGCGGCTCGCCTTCACCGCTTCGCTCTCCCCACAGCCTGACAAAGACAGATTCGCACGCGAATTCAGTTGGTGCGTATCCGGTGCTCGCAGCCCACGGCCTCTGGCTCAATGGCTGACGGATCGCCGCCTTCAGAGCACGTGCGGCAGGTCAAGTACTTCAGCTCTGGGCGGAAGTACCAATAGCGCACGTCGACCCGGCCTCGGTGGGCGTCGCCATTGAGGTGGAAGAGAGGATCAGCCGCCAGGGCGGCGTCGGCTTCGACCATCGTCATGTCCTTGATCCCCATCGTGGGCCAGCGGCACACATTCAACTCGGCGTGGCGTGCCTGCGTGACTATGCCCGGAGCACCGAAGCCGTTGACCGTTTCGGTTTCCCGTATCGTCTTCACGTCCTTACCTCACTCCTGCGTCGAATGGCCCACACCACCTCGGATGCTCCCTGCGAGCAGTCCAGAAGCTCTCACACGGGAACCGCATCGGGGATACGTGGGAGCATGCCCTCGCGACGCCGATCGTCGACGCGTGTCGGTCCCGTGTCTAGGCGATGACGGGCCAAATCTTGCGTTGTCCGATGATCAGGGTCGTTGCGCCGCCGAACGCGGCGATAGCCACCGCGACCATCCCGGTTTCCGGAGAGGTCCCGAGGACCCAGAAGATCACGCTCCCCACGAAGCTCCCGACCAGACCGAGGACGATGTCCGTCCTCAACCCGTAGCCTCCGCCCTTCATGACAAACGCGGCCAGCCCGCCCGAAAGCAGCCCGATCAGGACCCACACTACGAACATGACGAGACTCATGATTCGTCCTGCTTCACGAGGTTACGACCCCCCGGGCATGCTGTCCGCTTCGCCGTCCACGCCATGGCGCGCCGAGCCCGGGGCGCTCCTGGACAACGGCCGCAGCGCCGCCGGACGGGCGCGGAGCGGCCGGTACCCGCTTCGCTTGAGATCCTTGATGGCGCGCGTCACCGCATTGGGATTGATTCCCGAGGAATCGGCCAGATCCGGGATGTCGGCCGTGCCGGGCTCCGCGGGAGGCCGCCACCCTCGATGACGTTCGTGAGGGGGCTCCGCCCCAGGCCGGCGGAACGGGGTCGGACTGTGCGTGTCCAAGTGTAGGTTCATCGGGATTTCTCCAAAGACCCAGAGACTGTATCACTATAATAGTACACTAGGACACAAGCAGTCAAGCCCTAACGCCGCCCCCAAATGCCATCGCTCCCCTCCGGCGACCGGTTGACCCTCGACGCCCACCCCAACGGACCCCCCTTGTCCCCGAGCCCAGTTCAGGCCCTCCACTCGGACGCATGAGGTCTGGATGACGTCCTGCACGTAGAACGCGTGTTGGTCTTGGCTCGCGCGCCTGCCCTCCACGGTGCCCAGTGCGCATCGCCTCCGTCGATCGATCGCAGGCGGGGGGGTCCGGACAGCCGGCCGCGTCAGTGGCGCCCAGGCCCCTCGAGGATCGGCCCACACTTTCCCCTCCAGTGCGGCCGTCCGCGGTCGAGACTGCTCCCCGTCGCGTCGCCGAGGGTTCCGATGGCGCGTCGTGCTCGCCGGCCCACGCGGACTTGCCGCGACGATCTCACGATCGGGCTGGCGCACGGGAGTCTGCAAACGGCAGCTCCCCGGCGCCATTCCACCTCGCGGGGCACGGCAGGATGACAGACTGCGTTGGTCCGCACGTGGCCAGCTCGACCGTCGACCAGGAGCAGGCCGGGAGCTGAGGGCGTCACGTACCCAGCAGCGAGATCCCGGGCCTCGTACTCTCCACGATTGTGGACGTCATGGCACTTGGCCAGCACGCCCACACCTCGGGACCGACCCCGAGCGTGTGCGGAAGCGCCTGAAAGACGATGGAGCGTTTCGTCGAGCGATACCGCGCCCGGCGCAGTGCCGCGAGGCTGAGCGCGTGCGCAGCGATGTACGCGAGGTCGAACCGGCTCTCCAGAGAATTCGCGGCGTTCTCGGCATCCGCCAGTCGCCGGAGGCCGGACCTTTGAGCCCGGCGAACTCCTTTGCGTCCGGCGCCTCCTTGCGGAGGGCCTGGCCAGATCCGGACAGGTTCTCAAGCGGCGAGGGCACGTTCGTCGCCGATGAGCCACAGCTTGGGCTGCGCCAGGACGCGTGTCACAAAGGCATTCTCCTGCTTCACACGCCTGGACAGCTCTTTCGAGGAGTAGATCGTGGGCGCGACCTTCCGTCCGAGCTGTGGCACAGGATCCGTCTCGTCCGCTGGCAGGAGGGCCGGAAGCGCGCCGTCGACTGAATAGGGATCCTGGCGGGAGACGCGCCAAGCCGTGGGACGACGTTCTCCTGCTCGCGGGGTCGTGCCTGGCCCCTGTCTCGCGGTCAAATGCTATAGGGGAGGCGGCGGGAAACGGCCAGGCGGCTTCGCCGCCAGGCCGAGCGCCACCAGCGGCTGCCGCACGTTGCGTACCGGCTCTTCGCGATGGGGTCGCCGCCCGGCCGGACGGCGACCCGCTGATCTTCCTCCGCGGCAGGACCCGGTCCAGTCGCGGCCTCTAACGGACGGGATCCAGCACAACCACGGGGATCTCGCGTTCGGTCTTGCTCTGGTAATCGGCATAGGGTGGCCAGAATTTCAGCGCCTCGTCCCAGAGCCGCGTCCTCTCCGCGCCCTTGGCGGTCCGCGCTTGCGCCCGCATCTTCTTGGTCCCGACCTGAACCTCGACCACAGGGTCAGCCAGGAGGTTGCGGTACCATCCGGGATGTTGCGGTGCCCCGCCTTTGGAGGCCACCACGAAATAGCTGTCGCCTGCCTTCCCATAGAACAGCGGAAAGACGAACTTCTCTCCCGACGTCCGCCCCTTCGTCGTCAGCAGCAACGATGGAACGGTCATCTCCGGCCGACCAGGCTGCGTCATCTTGTACATGTGCCCGTCGGTGCCGCCGCTCGAAAGGTAGCGGTTGGCGTGTTCCACCATCCAATCCGGAAGATTCGGGGCGAGCTTGGCTTCGGCCATGACCTGATCTCCTCTTCATCGGCATCAGCATGCCGTCGCGATGGCGCCTACTCCTTCTTGACCAGAGGAGGAGGGAGCGAGATGGTAATCAATTTTCTTGAGCCCATCATTGGCCTCCCCTCCTGTAATACATACTAAAACAGTAGCGTAGCGTGTTTGGTCCGAACGTGGCAAGGCGATCAAGAAGCTGAACGCCTGGGCCACGGCGTGAACGATGAATGCGAATAGTCACCGAGCCGCGGTGAGACGAGTTGGCAACCGGATCGGGCTCATCGTCGAGCTGCCAGCAACCCCCTTGCGCGGTGGAAGTGGGACTGGACGCGGAACCAGAGGGGTTCCGGTCTCTCCTCTGGAGTCTGCCGCGGAGAGCCACGGGTCGCCGAGAGCTTCCCCTCCACCCCGCGGAACTGTCCCCGAATAGGTACGCAGCGTATCGGGTGACGCGTTCCAGCATCACTGCTGCCGCATCCCGATCCAGCCTTCATGCGTGTTCGCTCGGGCACGATGATTGCTGACCGGTGGGACCGTGCACCTTCGGTTTGACCGCGGGACGATCGTGCTGACCCATGTGCCGGCCGGGCTCGATCTGACTGGAGCACCTGGGATTCTCTGGGACGCCAGAGTCCAGGCACACCGCGCCCCGGCCTCCATGCACGCGGCGGTGGTGAGCTGGCTGCGCGCCCGGGCGATTCCTTTTGCTGATGCAGCCCACGGCGCCCTGGGACCCACGACGGGCTGGGCCGACCCGGCGCTACGCGACTACCAGGCCGCTGCGCTCTGTGCCTGGGAGCTGGCCAGCAGGCGTGGAGTGGTCGTACTTCCGACTGGCAGCGGCAAGACCCGCGTCGCGCTGGGCGCTATGGCCTCGACGCGCCTTCCGGCGCTCTGCCTGGTGCCTACGCGCGTCCTCCTCGAGCAGTGGCATCGCGAGATCGCCGCGGTCTATCCCCACCCGGTCGGCTGCCATGGCGACGGGCGACATGACCCGCGGCTCGTGACTGTCGCCACGTACGAGAGCGCCTACCGCCACATGGATCACCTCGGAGCCCGCTTCGGTCTCCTGATCGTCGACGAGGTTCATCACTTCGGCTGCGGCTTCCGCGACGAAGCGTTGGAGATGACCCTCGCGAGCGCCCGACTTGGCTTGACCGCCACGCCGCCCCGCGATTCGGCTCACGCGATCCGGCTTACGGAACTGGTCGGACCGACCGTCTACGAACTGGCGATCGGGGACCTGACCGGCCGGTTTCTCGCAAGCTTCGATACGGTCGTCCTCCACATGGATCTGACGGAGGGCGAGCGCACTCGGTACGCGGCTCTAAGCCGGATCTTCACCAGCACCCTGGCTGCGCTACTCCGGACCGTGCCCCAGGCGGCGTGGGCCGATGTCGTGCGGGCGGCCGCCCAAACGGCGGATGGACGATGCGCCCTCGCGGCCTGGCGCGAGGCGCGGCGGCTCCTGGCCCTGACTGACGCGAAGCGGCGTGCCCTGCAGGCGCTCCTCACCCGTCACCGCGATGCGCGGGTGCTCGTCTTCACCGCCGACAACGCCAGCGCCTATGCCATCGCGCGGGAGCACCTGATCATGCCTCTGACGTGTGACATCGGGCGCCCAGAGCGCGACTCGGTGCTCGACGCGTTCCGTCGGGGGCGTCTCCGAGCCCTCGTCTCCTCCCGGGTCCTCAACGAGGGTCTGGACGTGCCGGATGCGGACGTCGGTGTGGTCGTCGGCGGAGCCCTCGGGGAGCGGGAGCACGTTCAGCGAGTGGGCCGGCTCCTCCGCCCAAGCCCGGGCAAGCGGGCCCTCGTGTACGAGCTGGTTACGCGCCACACCATGGAGGTCAGTCAGGCCTGGCGGAGGCGTCAGGGTCTTGGCAGCCGACGCTCCGCGCAGCTATAGGCTCCTTGGAGGGACGGTCGTCCCACGGCTCCTCGTGGAGTCGGACTACCCCTGGCTGAGGGTCCTTCTCGACGAGCGCGAACGCTTCGTCGGTCGACCCCAGCGCGCGTTCGACGCTCGGCTGCGAGACCCTCTCCCCATGGAGGGCCCATCCGGCAAGAAGCACATCGCGCTCCGAGTTCTGGCCCAACTCGGACGCAGCGAGCAACGCTCCCCTGTGCCGCCCGGCCACGCCCGCCGGCTACTCTTCGAGGAGGCCGCATTGACTCCCGAACCCCGTCACGCCCTCCTGGCACGGGCCGCACGTTCCCTCGGCGTGACCCCAGCCGACCTCGAAGGCTCGCTCTTCGCCGACTTGCCCGGTGAGCGAGTGCTCGCCGACCTGCCGGTTCCACTGTCGCCCGCGGAGCTGGCGGTGCGGGCGAATCTCAGCCTAGTCCAGGGGCTCCTCGGCCGAGCCACCGGCGTGACCCTCGATGTCGAGGGCAACGCCAAGGTTCTGGTCCGGCACGCGAAGCTGCGTGGGCTCCTCTGTACCGTGTCTCGGCCAGCCCCAGGGGCGGGAGCCGTCCTCGAAATCTCCGGCCCCCTCGCACTCTTCCGTCATACCGTACTCTACGGACGTACGCTCGGATCGCTGGTACCCCACCTGGCGTGGTGCCAGCGGTTCCGCCTGCGCGCCAGATGTCTCTTGGAAGATCGTCTCGCTGAGCTGCAGCTGGCCACTGGTGATCCCATCTTCCCCTCCGCGGAGCCCCGGCGGTTCGACAGCCAGCTCGAGGAGCGGTTCGCGCAGGATTTCCGAAGGGTGGCACCGGACTGGGACGTGCTGCGGGAGCCCGAGCCGATTCCCGCTGGGACGCGGCTAGTGTTCCCGGATTTCGTGCTCCAGCACCGCTCCGAACGGTCCCGGCGCTGGCTCGTGGAGCTCGTGGGGTTCTGGACGCCGGAGTATCTTCGTCGGAAGCTCGCGCTGTATCGAGAGGCTCGCGTGCCCAACCTGATCCTCTGCATCGCCGAGGATCGCGCGTGTGCCGAGGAAGAGCTTCCGGCGGGTGCCGTCATTCTCCGATTCCGCCGTCGCGTCGATGCCGCGGCAGTCCGGCGCGCTGTCACATAACACCCCTTCACCGGATAGCCGTGTCATTCTGGAATCAGGGCGGGGCTCGGCGGCTCTCCCCACAGGCTCGGAGGGCCGCTGAGGGCTGCTGAGGGCCGTGGGAGGTTGAGCGATGTCGTCACCGACGAGGTCGGTTCTGGTGGTGACGGGCGCGTCGGCGGGGATCGGCCGCGCCACCGTCCGCCTTCTGGCACGCCGCGGGGCATGCATCGGCCTCGTGGCGCGCGGGCGCGATCGGCTGGAGACGACGGCGCGCGAAGTGGAGGCCCTGGGAGGCCGCGCCCTCGTGTTGCCCGCAGACGTGGCCGACGCCGACTCCGTCGAGGACGCCGCGCGGAAGACGGAGGAGGCCTTCGGTCCGCTCGATGCGTGGATCAACAACGCAATGCTGAGCATCTTCGCTCCGATCTGGCAGATGACGCCCGCTGAGTTCCGCCGTGTGACGGAGGTGACCTACCTCGGCTACGTCCACGGCTCCCAAGCCGCACTGCGGCGCATGATGCCGCGCGACCGTGGGGTCATCGTCCAGGTCAGCTCCGCCCTTGCCTACCGCGGCATCCCCCTCCAGTCGGCGTACTGCGCGGCGAAGCACGCGGTTCTCGGCTTCACCGACGCGCTCCGCAGCGAGCTGCTTCACGCGAAGACCCGCGTGAAGTTGACGATGGTGCATCTGCCGGCCACGAACACCCCGCAGTTCGATTGGGTGGAGAATCGGTTGCCGGGGCGACCAGCGCCGCCGGACCCCCTCTACCAGCCGGAGCTCGCCGCGCGCGGCATCGTATTCGCGCTGGACCACCCCCGGCGGGATGTCTACGTGGGCGATACGACCGTGCAGGCGCTCTATGCTCAGCGCTTCGTTCCCGGGCTGTTCGACCGCTGGCTGGCCAGGAATGCCTGGGAAGGGCAACTCGACGCGAATGATCCCGACGATCCGAAGCGGCCCTCGAACCTGTGGGAGTCGGTGCCCGGTGACTGGGACGCTCATGGCCGCTTCGACCATCGTGCCGTCGACCGCAGTGCGCAGCTCTGGGTGACGACGCACCGTCCCGCGGTGGCGGCGATGGCGGTCGGCGTGGCGGGACTGGTGGCGCTTCTCGGGTGGCGGCGGCGTGGCTGAGGCGGGTATTCGGCTGGAGATGCCCGTTGCCTGGCGCGGCGCCACTCTTCTCATCACCAACACGCACGGTGAATGTGGCGAGGATCCGCTCTCCGGCTTCTACACCCTCGAGGTGCGTCACCTGCGGATTCTGCGATTCGAGATCAACGGGGAGCGTCCATGGATGTGCGAGTGGTCACGGGTCCGGCCGGACGAGCTGGCATTCGTGTTCGCGTATCCGGAACTGGTCCAGTTCGGCGGTGGGGGCAGCGGCGCCTCCGGTGACGAGCCTACCTTCGACGGCCGAGGCCTGCCGCACCGCGGTCTCGACGTTCGGTTGACCTATCGCGTGGACCTGGACCGCCTCCGCGCGCGGGCCGTCGTGACGAACCGCTCGCGGTTCGCCGTGAAGTTCGAGGCCCGGTGGGTCTTCGCGCCCGACTACGCCGACCTGCTGGAGGCGAACGACGACCGCCGTCAGCAGGACGCGCCGGTCCGGGCCGAGGTGGAGGACGGGCGCGTCCGGTTGGGCTACGACCACGACCGCCTGCCGTTCGAGACGGTGATCACGAGCGCAGGACCGGGGCCGCAGATCCTCGGCAAGCAGAGCTCGAGCACCACGTTGGATCTTCCGGCACAGGGCGAGGCCGTGCTCGAGCTCACCGTGGAGGCGATCGATCCCCATCGCCCCCTGGACGAGAAGGATCGCCGCGCCCGCATGGAGCACCACGACCGGTGGCGCGCCTCGCTCGCTCGCATCAGCCTGCCCGGCAACCCCGGCATCCAGCGGATCCTCGGGCAGGCATGCGAGGATGTCGCGTCCTTCCCGTTGCTGGAGGGCCAGCCCGACGAGTGGCTAGCTCTTCAGGCCGGGGTGCCCCTCTATCCCGCGTTCTTCGGCCGGGATGCGCTCACCGCTGGCTGGCAAGCCGGGCTGCTCGACTCCGGCGCCATGCTCGACGCCGCGCTCACCCGGCTGGGCCGATTGCAGAGCGACCGGGTGCTCGACTGGCGGGACGAGGAGCCGGGCCGCATCCCGTACCAGGTGCGATCGGGTCCGCTCGCACGGCTGGAGAAGAACCCCTACGCCGCGTACTACGCCGATTTCGCGAGTCCCCTGATGTACGTCATCTCGTTCGCGAACCTGTTTGCCTGGCGGGGCGATCGTGACGAGCTCGGTCACCACTGGGACACCGCCCGCCGGATCCTGGACTGGGCACGCGCGTACGGGGATAGGGACGGCGACGGGTACCTCGAGTACGTCACCAAGTCGTCAATGGGGACCAAGAACCAGGGTTGGAAGGACAGCGGTGACGCAATCGTCTACGAGGACGGCACGCCCGTGCCCGCGCCCATCGCGCCCTGTGAGGTGCAGGGCTACTGGTACGCGGCGCAGCTCCTCATGGCCGGACTGGCGTGGGTGAAGGGCGAGCGGCGGTGGGCACGCGAGTTGTGGCGCTCCGCCCGCGCGCTCAAGCGGCGGTTCAACCGGGACTTCTGGATGGAAGAGGAGGGCTTCTACGCGCTGGCGCTCGATCCCGACAAGCGTCCGGTGCGCGCCGTCACGTCGAATGTCGGGCACTGCCTCGCCACGGGCATCCTCGATCGAACCCGGCTGCCCAAGGTGATCGAGCGACTCTTCGCGCCTGACATGTTCAGCGGGTGGGGAATCCGCACGCTCTCCTCACGGCACGCCGCGTACCACCCGCTGAGCTACCACCTCGGGACGGTGTGGGCGGTGGAGAACGCGACGATCTGCTTCGGTCTGCGACGGTTCGGATTCGAGGCCGAAGCGGTGCGCCTCGCGGAGGCGCTCTTCGAGCTGGCGAGCCTCTACCGGGGAGGGCGAATCCCGGAGACCGTCGGAGGGTACGCCCGCGAGGACCATCCGACCCCCGGCGCCTACCCGCGATCCAACACGCCGCAGACCTGGAACGCCAGCGCACTCCCCCTATGCCTGCAGACCCTGCTGGGGTTGTTGCCTTACGCCGCCTACCACGTTCTGGTCGTCGATCCCGTGCTCCCCGCATGGCTGCCGGCCGTCGAGCTTCGCAAGCTCCGGGTCGGGAGAACGACGGCCTCGCTGCGCTTCTGGCGGGACGAGGATGGAGGCTCCCACGTGCGGTTGCTCGACAAGGACGGACCGCTGCACGTGATCCGGCAGCCTCCATTCGAGGCCCTGCGTGTGAGCGCCGGGCGGCGGCTACGGGCACTCCTCTTCGGTGGACAGTAGGCGCGAGAGTTGCTCGCCGCGTGTGACCGGCTCGGATGCCCACCAGTCCGAACGGGTGGCGCCGGGGCGGGGCTCGCGGACAGGCCGACCTTTACCGCGGTTCCGCCAGGTCGGCATACGAGGTCGACAAGATTGCCGTCGCCCGGGCCGCGGGGTAGGATGAGTCCGCCCCACTGAGGAGGCCTTGCTGAGCGCCACCGGAGACCCACGCCCGTCGCTGGTCACCCTGGGCCACGTCATCTACGGCCTGCACGCCTTCAGCCTCCTCACGGGGATCGTCGGCGCCGCCACCGTGGTGGGCGCGTTTCTCACCGGCTGGCCCTCGATCATCGCGGTCATTCTGAACTACGTGAAGCGGAGCGAGACGCGCGGGACCTGGCTCGAGTCGCACTTCCGCTGGCAGATCCGCACGTTCTGGTTCGGGCTCTTGTGGGTGGCGCTGTGTCTGGCCTTCGTGGTGGCCACGCTCGGCATCGGGCTCGTCATCGCCTGGCTGCCCCTCGGCGCGGTCGGGCTCTGGTTCATCTACCGGATCGTGCGCGGCTGGCTGCGGCTCGTCGATCACCAGCCGATGTACGTGTAGTCCCGGGCGATGCCAGTCAACACAAGCCGCGGCTGGCCGGGGGGTGGGCCACCTCGGCCCTCGTCGACTTGGCGGGCCATTCTTGCCGTGCAGGCCCGGGAGATCGTCGCCCCGTCGTGCGTCAGCGCGCGCCGGTGGCCGTCAGGCGGCGTAGGTCCAGGTCTTCGTCGGCCAGGCGTGCCGGATCGACGACGATGTGGTCCCGGATCAGTTTCGCGGCAGCACTGAGCTCGGCATCGGCGTTTGGGTCCTCCGGATCGCCGCCTCGGTCGAGGCCGGCGACCGCGCGCACCAAACCGTCCTTCAGGTAAAAGGCGAGGAATCGGCGGCCCTGGGGCCGGCCGTTGAACACGATGCGGTCCCAGGCCGCCGCGATGCCAACGTACTCGATGGTGTGCTCGTACTGGTTCGACCAGAAGGAATGGAGGTAGTCGTAGGGCTGGTCCCCGCCGACCATCGAGCGGGCAGCGGCGAGCCCCTGCCGGTAGGCGTTGTTCCAGTGCTCCACCCGCAGGCGGCCGAAGATCGGGTGATGGTGGTTGGTCACGTCCCCGGCCGCGTAGACGTCGGGAAGCGAGGTTCGGCACCGGTCGTCCACGAGGATCCCGTTGTTGACCTCCGCCCCCGCCGCTGCCAGCAGCTCGGTGTTGGGCGTGACGCCGATGCCAGCCACCACGAAATCGCACGCGAGAAGCCGCCCCTTACGGGTTCGCACGCGCTCAACCCGGTGGACACCCTCGAACGCGGCCACGCCGTCCTCCAAGAGCAGTTCCGCACCCTTGTCCCGATGGATCTCGGCGAGGACCGCCCCGACCTCCTCGCCCAGCACGCGGGCGAGGGGCGCGCGTTGGCCGTCGACCGCCGTCACCTCGACCCCGAGCTGACGGAGAGAGGCGGTCACCTCGGAGCCGATGAAGCCGAGGCCGATCAGGACGGCTCGGCGCCCGGGCTTGGCCGCGGCGCGGATCCGGTCGCAGTCCTCCACCGTGCGCAGCTGGAAGATGCCGTCCAGATCGGCGCCCGGCATGGAGAGGGTCCGGTTGCGTGCGCCGGTGGCGACGAGCAGCCGGTCATAGGCGACGCGCCCGCCGCCCTCCAGTTCCACGAGCTTTCGGCGGGGCTCGATGGTGGTGGCGCGGACGCCCAGCCTCAATTCGATACCCTTCTCGGCGTAGGACCTGGCGGGGTTGACGAGGGTGTCCTCCATCCGCTGCTCTCCCCGCAGGTACTCCTTCGACAGCGGCGGTCGGTGGTAGGGCAGCTGGGACTCGGCGCCGATGAGCAGCACGTCATCCGGGAAGCCTTCCGAGCGCAGCCCCACCGCCGCCGTCGCTCCAGCCAGCGACGCGCCGACGATCACGATGCGTTGCCCGCTCATCGCGCGATCCGCCTCTCGTCCGGCTGGCCGCCGCCGTGGCCGCCCGCGTACCTGAGGGCAGACATGACGTTGCTCCTCCGACCGCCCCCGCCGCGATCCGACATAAAGGCAAACACAGAAAGGCTCTTCTCGGACAGGCCCACCAGAGACCTCCTCGTAGCCTGGCCCGAGACTCCCCCAACCAGGAACTTCCTCGACTCCCTCCTACGCACAGACGAAGGACCCGTCAAGAGGCAAGCCGTGTGGGCGGGTCGCCGGAGGGCGGACCCCAGGTAGCTTCTCTCGAGTCTGCCGCGGGGGGATGGACGGGGGCGTGACGGGTGCACTGTGGGGTCCCCGAGTGGTGCCTCGCGTCGCTCCGGTTCTACCACCTCGGGCGACGGTGTTGGTCAGCGTCACGCTCGGTAGCTGCACCGGAAGGCGTTCAGCACTGCCCAGATATCGATGGCTTCCTGAGCGATGGCCCCCTCGACCGGAGGAAGGAACCCAGCCGCGGCCAAGACCATACCAGAGTATGCTCACCAGTATCTCGTCAACGGCGCTCTGAAGGGCCAACCCGCCATCCGACGGTCGATCGACGCCCGTGCTCCTCTTTGCCATCGCCGCGTCACCACCGGCAGGTATGACGGGTGGCCGCGGAACTGTTGACGTCGCCCGCTGAGGTCTTTGCCGATCCGGGCGGTGGTCGGTCTGGATCCGGACCGTCGTGATACTCTCTACCGACGATGCGCGGCGGCCGGCGGGCCGAGTCGGCTCTGCCTGATCCCGTTCATTACCGCTTGCTCGCCGGCGTCTGCTGCGGGGTATGATGAAATAGCCGTTACGCGACGCGGCGAGAGGCATTCACGACCGGCCACCGGCTCTACATCCCCTTCGGGAAGTGACATGCGTCTGCCAGACACGGAACCGTGTCGCAACGAGGCTCCCGACTCGCTGGCCGCCCGCTACCGCCCGATCGACCTGACCGCCTTCACGCCGGAGGAGCTCCGGCGGTACATGGCCTTGCTCGATCCCCGGGACGTAGCGGCAGCCCCGACCGATGCCTGCGCCTGGCGACGCGTGTCACGCGTCCTCGGCTGGGAGCTGCTGTACCGGATCGAGCCGGAGCTCTACGAGCGTCTGATCGCAGGGGAGCAGCTTCATCCGGGTATCCTCGACTGGCTTCCCCGGCGGGTGGATCGCGCCGTCGAGGTCGGGGCGGGAACCGGCCGACTCACGCTCGACCTCGCTCCTCGGTGCGGGCATCTCGTGGCGGTCGAGCCGGCCGAGCCGATGCGACACCGGCTCCAGGCGAAGCTAGACCCGTCCGGTGTTGTCGAAGCTCGACCCGGCTTCTTCGACACGTTGCCGGTCCCGACCGGGTGGGCAGACCTCGCCATCACCTGCTCGGCCTTCACCATGGACCTCGCCCACGGCGCTGAGGCCGGCCTGGCTGAGCTCGAGCGCGTCACGCGCTCCGGCGGCCTCGTCGTGGTCGTGTGGCCGCCCGACCCCGCTTGGCTCGGCGCCCGTGGCTACGTGCACCTGAGCTTTCCCGGTGAGATGGCCGTCGAGTTTAGGAGCCCCGAGGAGGCCGTCGAGTTGGCGAGGATCTTCTATCCCGATTCGGGGGACGAGGTCGCCCGGCGCGGCGAACGACGCGTCCCTTACGAGGTGCTGAGGATCAACCCGCCGCGGGATCTCTGCTGGAAGAGCAGATGAAGATCGCGATTCTGGCCCCCCTCGTCGCACCGATCTGCGAGCCGCAGCTCGGGGGCTCGCAGGCGCTCCTGGCCGATCTCGCCCGCGGCCTCACCGCCCGGGGCGTGGAGGTGGAGGTGTTCGCGGCCTTGGGATCTGAGATCCTCGGCGTCCGCGTCGTCGATACCGGTATCGACGCGGAGCGGCTGGCCTCAACGCTCTTCCGCCACGGTCGTCAGGGTCCTGCACTCTCCGACGCTGCGGCCGCCGCGTTCGCGCGGGTTTACGAGTTGATCCGCCGGGGTGACCATGACGTCGTCCACAACCATGCATTCGACGCGCCGGCCATCGAGCTGGCGGTCGGCCTGGGTCGGTCGGTCGTCCACACGCTGCACCTCCCGCCGGAGGCGCGCGTCGCTGCAGCCCTCCGAGCGGCGGGCCGGGAGCCTTCTCCGCCCGTCGTCGCTGCCGTCTCGGAGAGCCACGCTCGGGCCTGGAGGGCCGAGGTGCGCGTGGATCTGGTGCTGCGGAACGGGGTACCCCTCGATCGCATTCCGTGGTCGGCGGCCGGCGGGCCGGGCGCGCTGTTCGCCGGACGGCTCAGTCCTGAGAAGGGCGCCGCTGAGGCGATCGAGATTGCCCGACGGGCCGGCGTGCCGATCGTCGTGATTGGCAGCGTCTACGACCCGGCCTATGTCGTCGACCGGATCGAGCGGTGGCGCCATGCTCCGGGCGTCCGGATCGAGCCCGCGGTACCGCGCGAGGAGCTGTGGCAGCGAATGGCCGAATCACGGGCTGTTCTCTGTCCCGTCCGGTGGGATGAGCCGTTCGGACTGGTCGCGGCCGAGGCGCAGGCGGCCGGGACCCCCGTGATCGGCTTCCGCCGGGGTGGGCTCTCTGAGGTGGTCCGAGATGGCGTGACGGGGGCGCTGGTTGACGAGGGAGACCTGACGGCGGCCGCGCGGGCGCTCGCGGCCGTCGAGGCGTATGGGCGGGAGGCCTGCCGGCGGCACGCGGAGGCGACCTTGCGCCTCGAGGCGACTATCGACGCGCACGAAGACCTCTACGGGCGACTGCGACGGAGCGGGAAGGGGAGCTGAGCGATGGAGATAGACTGGCTGACCGGCCGGGTGGCGATCGTCACCGGGGCGAGCCGGGGGATCGGGCGGTCCACGGCGCTCGCACTCGCCACGGCCGGGGCCCGGGTCGTGCTCGGAGCCCGCAGCGCGGGGGCACTCGAGGAGGCGGCTGCAGCCATTCGGGCACAAGGCGGTGACGCGCGCGCGGTGGCGGCCGACGTCGCGGATCCGCACGATGTCGAGCGCCTGTTCGCGGTCGCCGAGGCGATTGACGTGCCGACCGTCCTCGTCTGCGCGGCCGGCCTACTCACCCGGGTGCCGTTCGAGGAGACGACAGACGGGATCTGGCACCGCACGCTGGACGTCAACCTCACCGGAGCCTTCCTCTGCTGCCGGCGCGCGTTCTCCGGCATGCGACGCGTGGGGGGCGGACGGATCGTCACCATCGCGTCGCTCTCGGGGGTGTACGCGACGGAAAAGTTCCCGGGCCTGGTCGCCTACAACGTGTCGAAGTACGGAGTCGTCGGGCTGACCGAAGGGATCGCGGTCGAGGGGCGGGCTCACCGCATTTCGGCGATCTGCCTGAGCCCGGGGGCCGTCGACACTGAGATGCTGCGTCGGGCGGCGCCTGGTCTGAAGGCCGGTCTCGCTCCCGACGACGTGGGCCGCATGATTGTAGCGCTGCTCAACGACGCCATCGCCCTGGCGAGTGGCGCCAACATCCCGCTGTTCTCGAATCGATGAAGCGCGAGGGAGGGCGTTTACAGCCGGGGTCCTCGGCGACCGTGCCGCCGTTTCACCGCATCTGACCGGCTTCCTCGTACTGATCAGTCTCGTGGCCGATGCGCTGAGCGAGTTCCTGCGTTCACGTTCGAGACACGACCGCCATCGTGGCCTCCTCCGGTCGTGCCCTCACTGGCCGTCCGGCAGTAACCGCAGCGCGTCCGGTGGCAACACGACGTCCACCGGATCTCCCGGCTGGCAGGCGGCCTCGGGGCTGCCGCTCGGGCGCTCGGCGAACAGCCGTCGTCCGGTGTCCGTCTCCACCTCGATCGTGACGCTCGACCCCGTGAACACCACCTGAATGACGCGGCCGGGCAGGGCGTTCTCCTTCGCCCCGCGCCGCTCGGCGCCCCGCCGCAGGCCGACGCTTTCCGGCCGAATGAACGCCTGGACGCTCGCCCCCGTACCGGGCGCGCCCGCCTCGCCGGCGGCGAGAATCTCGCCGCGGTCCGCCATGAACACGGTCTCGGCCCCCGCCGGCCCGGCGCCGGTCACCCGACCCGCCAGGAAGTTCGCCCGGCCGAGGAAGTCGGCCACGAACGTGCTACGGGGCCGGGCGTATACCTCGCGTGGCGCGCCGACCTGCTCGACCGCGCCTCGGTTCAGGATGACCACGGTGTCCGCCAGGGTCAGCGCCTCTTCTTGGTCGTGCGTCACGTGGATGGTCGTGATCCCGACGCGTCGCTGCAGGGCCTTGAGCTCGAGCTGCATCCGCTGCCGGAGCTTGGCGTCGAGGTTCGACAGCGGCTCATCGAGCAGCAGGACGCTCGGCTGGATCACGATGGCCCGGGCCAGCGCCACCCGCTGCTGCTGCCCGCCCGACAGCTGCCCCGGCCGCCGGTGCTCCAGGCCGGCGAGGTCGACGAGGGCCAGCGCCTCCCGGACGCGCTCGGCGAGGCTCGGCGCGGCGACGCGGCGCATCCGGAGCCCGAAGGCTACGTTGTCGAACACGGTCATGTGCGGGAAGAGGGCATAGCTCTGATACACCATGCCGATGTCCCGGCGATTCGGGGGCCGGTCCGTGACGTCCTCGCCGTCGATGTAGATCGTCCCCTCGTCCGGCTCGATGAAGCCGGCGATCATCCGGAGCGTCGTCGTCTTGCCGCAGCCGCTCGGCCCCAGGAGGCAGACGAACTCGCCCCGGCGGACCACGATCGACACGGCCTCCACCGCCACCACGCGGTCGAAGCGCTTGGTGATCGCCTCCAGCCGGACCGATTCCACCGTCCCCATCGCCTCGCTCCGCGCCACCAGGACCTCGCTACCGTCCGGCGAGCTGCCGGATCCCGACCAGCCGGTCGAGGGCCACGATCGCCAGGAGCGTGATCACGATGAGAAACGTGCTGATGACCGCCAGTGTGGGATCCAGGAAATACGCCATGTACTCGAAGACCCAGACGGGTAGGGGCAGCGCGTCGCCGGAGTAGAGGAAGTAGCTGACGGTAAACGCGTTGAACGAGATGATGAGCGCGAAGATCGCGCCGGCCACGACGCCCTCCCGGATCAAGGGCAGCGTGACGAGGAGGAAGGCCCGCGGCCGGGTGGCGCCGAGGCCGACCGCCGCCTCCTCGAGATCGGGCCGCGACGCCTCGAGGCTCGCCCCCGCGGTCAGGATCACGTAGGGCAGGGTGAGGATCATGTGTCCGAGGATCAGCCGACCGAGCGGCCCGATCACGCGCAGCTCGCTGAACCAGACGAGGAGCGCGATCCCCGTGACGATCTGGGGCAGCATGAGCGGGATCAGGAAGTACTGCCGGAGCAGCGCCATCCCGCGGACCCGGAAGCGGTAGAGCGCGTAGGCGGCGAGGACGCCGGCCACCGTCACCCCGAGCGCCACCGCCAGTCCGACGCGCAGGCTCAGGAGGAAGGCGGTGAGGAGACCCGGCTTCACTCCCGGCGCGTCGGCGAGGTGGGCCCAGACCTTCGCATACCAGCGCAGCGAGAACTCGGACGGTGGGAAGGCGACCGTCTCGCCGCCGGTGAACGACGTCAGGACGATGATCAGGATCGGCGCCAGCAGGAAGGCGAAGACGATCGCGCACCAGAGACGCAGGAGGCGGCCGCCGTCGTCGCGATATCGCCCCCGTCGCCGCCTCACGCGCTCCTCACGCCCGCGCCGCGGGTCCCTCCCGGAGCACGCGCGCGTACCCCAGGAGGAGGAGGGAGACGAGGGCCACCAGGACGACGGCCTGGGCCGCGCCCGCCGGCCAGTTCAGGAGCATCGTCATCTGCTGCTGGATGAGGATCGACATCATGGGCACGCGCCCGCCGCCGAGGACCAGCGGGGCGACGAACGCGCTCATGGCGAGGCTGAACGTCAGGAGCGTCCCGGCGAGGAGACCCGGCAGGCTCAGCGGCAGGGTGACCCGGAGGAAGGCGGTGAACGGCGCCGCTCCCAGGCCGACCGCCGCCTCCCGGAGGGCGGGGTCGATCCGCTGCAGCACCCCGGCGATCGGGAGGATCATGAACGGCAGCACCTCGTGGAGGAGCTCCAGGACCACCGCGGTCTCGGTGCCGAGGAACTGCATCGGCCGGGCGAACATGCCCGTCGCGACGAAGACGCGGTTGACCAGGCCGCTCCGGCTCAGGAGGACGATCCAGCCGTAGGCCCGGACCAGCACGTCCATCATCAGGGGCAGGACGATGAGGAAGAGGAGCAGGTGCTTCCGCCGGCTCACGGCCAGGAGGTAGGCCACCGGGTAGCCGAGGAGGAGCGCCGTGACGGTCACGATGAGCCCGATCCGGAGCGTCGTGAGGAGGGCCTTGTAGTGGAAGGGGTCGCTGGCGAACGCCACGTAGTTCGCGAGCGTCCACGCCGGCGCCATCCCGCGCGCGGCCGACCAGGTGTTGAAGCTGAAGCGCACGATGATGAGCGAGGCGACCAGGAGGGACGCGGTGATGAGGGCGGCGGGGCCGAGCAGGAGCGTGATGGACATCCACCGCGCGCCCGTGCGCGCGCCCCGTCGCCGCGCAGCGACGGTCGTCGTCACAGGCTTGCTCGCCTCACCGGCGCCGGCAGCCCTCCGCCGGCCGGCGGACCGACGGAGGGCCCCCGGGTCGTGCACACGGAACGCGTTGGCCTAGAGCAGCGCCCGCGTGTACTTCTGCACCCATTCCTCGCGATGCGCGGCGAGGTTGTCCAGGTTCACCGGGATGATCGCGTCCCACTGCTCCTGAGTGCTGACCAGGTACTTCGCCACCTCGGCCGGCAGCTTGACCTTGCGGTTCGTCGGCCCGAACCAGAGCGAGTGCGCCATCTTCGTCTGGGCGTCCACGCTCAGCGTCTCGTTCACGAACGCGTCCGCCAGTTCCCGCTTGTCGGGATGGCCCTTGACGATGGCCG
Organism: uncultured Candidatus Rokubacteria bacterium; assembly: GCA_963804185.1. Lineage (GTDB taxonomy): Bacteria > Methylomirabilota > Methylomirabilia > Rokubacteriales > DASRDR01 > DASRDR01. The sequence continues at coordinate 1,005,711 of CAWDPM010000011.1, read as the reverse complement.
CGCAGCCGGGCGTGCCGAAGAACCCCTCCTTCATCGCGAGCGAGATCCCGATCGGGTAGCCCTTCTCGATGTACGGCTTGAAGAGGTAGACGGTCCGCATCACGATGGCCACCTCACCGTTGCGGAGGAGCTCGGCGAGCACCGCCGCGCTCTGCTCCATGACGGCGACGTTGGGCTTCAGCGCCTTGAGTGCCTCCCAGGCCGGCTCCATGTTGTACTGGCTACCGCCGTTCACCATCGCCGCCACGATCGCCATGTGAAGGGCCGGGCCGGCGCCCGCCGGCGGGATGGCGATCTTCCCCTTGTACTTGGGGTCCCATAGCTCCTTCCACGAGGTCGGCGGCGTCTTGACTATCTCCGTGTTGTACACGAGGCCGGTGACGTAGGTGAAGAACCCGGCGCCCTTGCCGTCGATGAAGAACCGCGGCTGGATGTCGACGGCGTTCGGGAGGCGCGCGAGGTCGAGTGGCTCGAGCAGGTTCTCGCGGCCGCCGGTGACCACCCCGATGTCGTCCATCAGGTAGACGCTCGTGCTGGGGTTGGCCTTCTCCGCGCGAAGCTTCGCGATCGACGCCGACGTCCAGCCCTCGGTCACCACCACCTTCGCCCCGGTCTTCTGGATGAAGGGGTCGACGACTCCGGAGCGGATCGTCTGTCCCTCCGAGCCGGCCCAGAACTGGACCCGCAGCGTCTCGCCGTCGAACCGCCGCTGCGCGGCGGCCCGGCGCGGCGCGGCGACCGGCCCGATGGCCCCCGCCGCCGCGAGCCCGCCCAGCCCTCTCAGCACATCGCGTCGCGTCAGCCTCTCAGTCATCGCTCTCCTCCGCCGGCCGATCCGGGATCGGCCGTCCTCCGTGTGTGGTCCCCCCGTCTCCGCGATGATCGGCCGCCCGACGCGGCCCGCGCCGAGGGGATGTCCGGCCCATCCAACGTGAGCACGACGTCATTTCTTGCTGGCACCCGCTGGTCCTCGCGCCCGAGGAGGTCGGCAATGACCAGGGCGTAGATCCGCGTCGCGGCGCGGAGGCTCTCCAGCGGCACGAACTCGTTCGCTACCTCACGAAGTGCTGGCGAGGGAACTGCGTGACCGCCTCGGCGCCGCGCTCGGTCACGAGGATCGTCTCGCTGTTCCCGACCAGCGCCACGCCTTCGTCCCGGATGGAGGAGGGCACGTGGAACACCATCCCCGGCTCGAGCACGCGCTTCTCCCCGTACTTCAGGCTCAGGATGTGCCCCTCGCCCCAGTCCGGCGGAAAGCTGATGCCGATGGAGTAACCGGCCCGCTTGTGCGGCCGGTCGAACCCCCCCTTGACGATGGTGGACGCCCAGGCCTCCGCCACCTCCCCGCACGCCACCCCGGGCTTCATGGTCTCCATCACGCGCTCGAGCGCGGCGATCGTCGCGTCGGACATCCGCTTGATGCGGTCGCTCGGCGGCCCCATGGTGGCGCCCCGGTACAGGGACGCGCTGTAGCGCTGCACGGTGCCGACGAGCTCGTAGTACATGACGTCACCCGGCTCGATGCGCCGGCCGGCCCAGGTGGCGTGGGTGATGCTCGTGCGGTACCCCGACGCGACGAACTGCGGCAAGCTGGTGTACTCGCAGCCGGCCAGGATGGCGGCACGATAGATCTCGGCCGCCACCTCGTCCTCCGTCCGCCCCACCAGGGTGGCCTCCAGGCCCGCGCGCATGGCGGCCTCCGCCGCCCGGGCCCCCTTGCGGATGTAGTCGATCTCGGCCGGGGACTTGATCACCCGCCCTTGCTCCACGACCCCACTGCCGTCGACCAGCGTCGCGCCCGGCAGCAGCCGGGCGAGCGCCTCGAGGTTCGCGACGGTGAGGAACCAGGCGCTCTTTTCGACCGCCAAGCGTCGAGCGGTCGAGCCCGCTCTCGCGGAGCACGGCGGCCGTCAGCTCGACGGGATCCTCGGTGTCCGTGAACACCCGCCGGGTGTCGATCCACGAGAACTCGCGGACGTTGGACTCCTCCAGCCGGCGGACCACGAGCACGGGCGGCTTCGCCGGGTTCGCCGGCACGAGCATCGTCTGGTACGCGTAATAGCCGGGCGTGTGGTAGCCGGACAGGTAATAGATGTTCTCGGGGGTGTGGACGAGCATCCCGGCCACGCCGTGCTCGGACAGCCGCGCGCGCGTCCGCTCCAGCCGGGTCCGGAACTCCTCCACGGAGAACATCAGCCGCTTACCCTGTTGCATTGGTCGCTCCTCTCCGTGCCCGTGCTTCAGTAGCCGAGGTCGAGGTCGATGGTGCGCGGCATCGGCTCGCCGCGCGCGAAGGCCGCCAGACTCTCGGTCCCCATGGCGAGGCACCGCGCACGGATCTCGGGCGTGTGGGAGGCCTGATTCCCGGTGGCGAGGACGTTCGGCAACCGCTGCACGCCGGTCCGGGAGGGGATCGGGAAGTGGTAGGTCGCCGGGAGCGCGTGCTCGTAGTGCCACCAGACGTCGGCGGCGTAGCCGGCCAGCCGGCCCTCGGTGAGGGCGGCATGGAGAGGCCGCTCGAGGACGAGGTTCCCGCGCGCAACGTTGACGAGCAGCGCCGTCGGCTTCATGGCCGCCAGCGCCGCGTCGTCGATCATCGCCCTCGTCTCCCGCGTGATCGGCACCGCGAGCACCACGACGTCCGCCTCTCGGAGGACGCGGTGGAGGTCGCCCGGCCCGAAGACAGCGTCCAAATCGGGCGCCCCGCCGCGCTCCGGATGCCGGCGGACCCCGAGGACACGCATGTCGAAGCCCTTCGCGCGGCGGGCGACCGCGCTGCCGATCTGGCCCAGCCCCACCACCGCGAGCGTCTTGCCCTCGAGCAGCACGCCCGCATGCTGGGGCTCCCAGCCCGGGGTCCAGCGGGCTTCGAGCACCGCCTGGTGCTTCGGGAGGAGCTTCTTGGCCAGGCCGAGCATCAGCGCCAGGGCGTGCTCGGCGACCGCGATGGCGTTGGCGCCGCGGGCGTTGGCCACCTGGATGCCGCGACGCTTGAGGGCGGCGAAATCGAGCTCGTCGCACCCGGCGTGAAGCCACACGAGCGCGCGGAGCCGGGTGGCCGCGTCCAGGATGCCGGGCGGAAGCACCCAGCCCATCATGGCGTCCGCGTCGGCCGCGTCCTTTGCCAGATCCTCGTGGGTCGTCTCGAACCGCGAGAGATGGGGCCGCTCGGCGGGAGCGACCACGCTCGTGCCCGCCGGCAACGCCGCTTGCACGGTCCCTAGCTCGTCGGCTCGCGCGTACCACGTCAGGAGCACCTTCCGGGGACGTCCGCTGCCCGCCACGTCGCCCTCCTCGCCTAGAACGGGATCTCCCGGAGCTCCGGCGTCTCGAGGGTGAGCTGCTGATGGCCGTCCTCGGTGATGACGTGGGTGTCCTCCCAGAGGAAGTGCACGTCGCCGAGCCGCAGGCCGGGCTCCGTGCTGATCACCATGCCGACCTCGAGGACGGTGTGGTCCTCGGGATTGATGCTCGGCGGCTCCGTCACCAGCATCCCCTGGCCGTGACCGAAGCGACCGCCCCGGAGCTTCTCCGGGCGGTCGACCCGTGCCCCCACGTCGCCGATCGCCTCGACCGCCAGCCGATGAATCTCGGAGCAGCGCACGCCCGGCCGGAGCGCCTCGGCCATCCGGCGGTTCACCTCGAGCACGGCGGCGTGCGTGCGCCGCTGCAGCTCGGTCGCTTTCCCGAGGGTGGCCATGCGCGGGTAGTCGATCGTGTACATGCCGACGTAGGCTCCGGTGTCCACCGCCAGGACGTCGCCACGCCTGAGCGGCCGGTCGTAGTGGAACTGATTCTTGCACCCCGGCCGGTCGAGCTGGAGGTGGACGAAGGAGGTCTGGTCCCCGCCCTCCTCGAGGATCAGGCGGCGCATGGTCCGCGCCACGTCACGCTCCGTCATGCCGGGCACGACGTGGCGATCGAAGAGGCGCTGACGGGCCCGGGCCGTCACGTCGGCCGCGCGCCGGATGTAGACCAGCTCCTCCTCCGACTTCACCATGCGTAGCGCGATCACGACATCGGCCGCGTCGACGAACGCGGTCCCCGGCAGCGTCTCCACCAGCGCGAGGTAGGCACCGACCGGAATGCCGAGGCGCTGCTCCTGGCCGAGCTCCACGCCGATGCGGTTATGCGGAAGCCCGAGCTCGCGGAGCGTGTCGGCGACGAGGTCATGCGGGAACCTGAGGACGTCGAAGTACTCCCGGAACTCGGAGACGTAGGTCGCGAGCGTCACGTAGTCCTTGGTCTGGGTGATGATGACCGGGTCACCCTGGAGCGGCAGGATCAGGCAGTTCGGCCGGGAGAGCGAGTAGTGGAGCGCCAGGCTCGCGCTGCCGCCGGCGAAGTACTGGAAGTTCTCCTCGCCGGTGATCAGCAGCGCGTCGAGACGGCGCTCGGCCATGAGGCCGCGGGCGCGCGCGTACCGGCGATCCATCTCGCTCCGGGAGAAGACGGCGTACTCGGCGCAGTCCTTCACTGGTCGCCCTCCGCAAGGTCCACGAGCACCTCGGCGAGGACCCGGGCGCCGGCCGCCAGATCCTCCGGCCGGGCGTTCTCGGCCTCGTTGTGACTGATGCCGCGCTCGCACGGCACGAAGAGCATGCCGGTCGGGCACACGCGGTGGAGGTTCTCGGCGTCGTGCCCGGCCCCGGAGAGGATCGGCATCGCCGAGAGCCCGAGGCGCTCGCTGGCGCTCCGCACCGCGGCGGGGACCGGGCCCTCGAACTGGACCGGCAAGGTCAGCGACACCTCCGTGATGCTCACGGCGCACGGGCCGGCGTGGGCGCGGCAGACGGCGCTGACCTGGTCACCGAGGCCGATCAGGGTCGCCTGATCCGGGTGGCGGAGGTCGATGGTGAAGAGCACGTGCCCCGGCACGACGGACGGCGCGTTCGGTGAGACGATGACGCGTCCGACGGTGAAGCGCACGGTGTCCTCGGGGTCGTGCATCAGCGCCTCGAGCGCCCGGATCATGGCGACCGCCGCGGAGAGCGCGTCCTTGCGACGGCGCCGCGCCAGCGTCCCTGCGTGGCCGTCTTCCCCGGTCACCTCCACCAGGATGCGACGGCGCCCCTGGATGCCGGTGACCAGCCCGATCGTGCGCCCGGCGGCCTCGAGCTCCGGGCCCTGCTCGATGTGGGCCTCCACGTAGGCCGCCACCGGACCGCCGAGCCGCCGCGGCGCGACGCGCCCGGCGAGCGCCGTCCGGACGCTCGCCAGGGCCTCGGCGACCGTGACGCCGTCGAGGTCGCGGGCGGCGAGCATCCGGTCGAGCACGCTCGGATCGGCGAACGTGCGCGAGCCCATGCACCCCGGGGCGAACCGGCTGCCCTCCTCGTTCGTCCAGACCGCGAGCTCGAGGGGCCGGCGCGTCTCGATCCCCGCTCGGACGGTCGCCCCGATCGCCTCCAGGCCGCCGAGCACGCCGTAGATGCCGTCGAAGCGGCCGCCGCTCGGCTGCGTGTCCAGGTGTGAGCCGGTCAGGACCGGCGGCGCGGCGGCATCGCGGCCAGCGCGGCGCAGGAACACGTTGCCGATCGGGTCCATCTCGGCGGTGAGCCCGAGCGCCGTGCCCCAGCTGACGAGTCGCGCGCGCGCCTCGGCGTCCTCGGCGGTGAGCGCCTGCCGGTTGACGCCGCCGCGCGGCGTTCCCCCGATCTTCGCGAGCTCGAGGTGGTGCTGCCACAACCGCCCCTCGTCGACGGCCGCGGCGGCGCGACCGGGCGCGCGGCGGGGGCTCCCGCTACTCACCGAGCAGCTCCACCCGCGCGCTCCGTCCGAGGAGGCGCTCGGGGCAGAGGCTCAGGGCGACCAGGCAGTCCATCTCGGCCCGGAGCCCCACCACCGCCGGCTGCCCGGCCGGCGGCCGGTCACGGTCCGTTCGCCACACTATCTCGCCGGCCGGGCCGACGTCGATGCTCTCCAGGAGGTTGAACGGGCTCGGGATGTCTTCCGGCGCGATGTCGTAGCCGCGCAGCGCGTCGATCAGGTTCTCCCAGCACCCGTGGTCGGGCAGATCCTCCCGGCGCTGGATGGCGGCGGTGCGCATCATCGACGCGAAGAACGGCTCGGACCGCGATCGCTCCCAGAAGACCGCATAAGACGGCCGACCCTCGACGCCGCCGGAGGTGATCGGGCTGAAGCTGCAGAACCCGTACTGGAGGTCGTGCCGCCCCCGGAACGTGTCCTCCACGATCGTCATCATGACGTGGTTGAACTTCGAGTAGAGGACGTCGCCGGTGGTCAGGAAGAGCTTCGCCTGGTTGGCCTTCGTCCGGGCCTGGTCGAAGCGCTCCCGGAGGTTCGCGTGGTTGAACACCACGACGTCGACGATCGACTCGGCGTGGATCCGCAGCTGCTGTCCGCGGCGCACCACGAACGAGCGGCCCGTGTTGCGTGGCATGACGACGTCCTCGAGGACGGTCATTGATGCCACCTCCCTCACTTCTGGAAGAGCTCGCGCGGGAACTGGGTGATCACTTCCCGCCCGGCCTCCGTCACGAGCACGGTTTCCGACGTGGCGACGGTCTGCTCGCCGGGGACCCGATACGGCTGCGGGATGTGAAAGACCATCCCGGGCCGGAGCACGGTCGGATTGCCGTCGCTCAGGTCGCCGACCGCGCCCTCCCCCCAGCCGGGCGGGAAGTTGATGCCCATCGAGTAGCCGGCGCGCTTGAGCACCCGGTAACCATGGCGGAGGAACGCCTCGCGGCAGGCGCGGTCGACGTCGCCGGCGGTCGTGCCGGGCCGGATCGCCTGGATCGTCGTCTCCAGTACCTCGTGGACGATCGCGTTCCGCCGGGCCAGCTCCGGCGGCGGCGGGCCGAGCATCACGCAGCGCATGATCGCCGCCCCGTAGCGCTGCACCACGCCCGACAGCTCCAGGAACACGATCTCGCCCGGCTCGAGACGCTTCCCGCCCCAGGTGTTGTGGGCCAGGCTGCTCCGCAGCCCGACGGCGATGAACGGGGGATACGACATGTACTCGCCGCCGGCCTGGAACATCGCGGCGTGGACGGCGGCCGCCAGGTCGGTGTCGTGGCGCCCCACCGCCGCGGCCTCGATCCCGGCCCGCAGCCCCGCCTCCGCCACGCCGGCCGCCTGGCGAATGTAGGCGATCTCCCGCTCCGACTTGACTGCGCGCTCGGCCTCCACGAGGCCGCTCCCGTCGGCGAGCGTCGCGCGGGGAACTCGGCGACGAGGCTCTCGAACGCGCGCACCGGCAGGGACGCGGAGCCCTTCTCGACGCCGATCCGCGCCCGGTCGAGCTGCGCCTCGCCGAGGGCCGCGCGCACCGCCACGAGCGGGCGCTCGCCGTGCCGGTAGGTCGCGAAGCGCTCGACCCACGAGTGGCCGCGGCCGATGAGCTCCTCGATCAGCGGGGTGATGAGCGTCGGCTCGCCGTCGAGCGGGAGCAGGAGCGCCTGGAAGGCGTCGTAGGCCGGCGTGTGGTGGTTGCTGAGGTAGTAGACGTTCTCCGGCGTCGTCAGGAGGAGCGCGTCGAGCCCGCCCTGCCGCATGCCCTTCCGCACCCGCGCGATGCGGTCCTGGTACTCCGTCATGGGGAAGGGCAGGGGCTCCTTGTAGCTCACGCGGCGGTCCTCCTCCGGTTCGAGTGCCGTGTCGTCGATGGGCCGTTCCGTCTCACGGGCTACATGACCGCCTGGAGGAAGCCTCCGTCCACGGGCAGCATCGTGCCCGTCACGTAGCTGGCGGGTTCCGAGGCCAGGAAGGCGACCAGGGCCGCCACCTCGTCCGGGCGCGCGACGCGCCCGACGGGGATGAGCCGCTCCACGCGCGCCACAGCCTCGGCCAGCGAGACGCCCTGCCGTTCGGCGCGCGCGCCGGCGTTCTCGTAGAACTTCTCGGTGCCGACGTAGCCGGGGCACACGGCGTTGACGGTGACGTCGTGGGGCGCGAGCTCCTGGGCCAGCGTCTTCGTCAACCCCACCACCGCCGCGCGCATGACGGTCGACACGGTGAGCCCCGGGATCAGCTGCTTCGCGGTGACGGAGCCGATCGCCACGATGCGTCCCCAGCGCCGCGCCGTCATGTGCGGAATCGCGGCGCGGCAGAGGAGGATCGTGCTGCGCAGCACGAGGTGGTAGCCGTCGTCCCACGTCTCCGGGGTGAGCGCCGCGAACTGGGCATAGGGCGGGCCACCGGCGTTGGCCACGAGGATGTCCAGCCGGTCGCGCCAGCCCACCGCCTCGGTGACCAGCCGGCTGACGTCCTCCGGGCTGCGCACGTCGGCGGCGAGCGGCAGCACGTCGGCCCCCGTGCCGGCGCGGATCTCGTCGGCGGCCGTCGCGAGTGCCTGCCGACCCCGCGCACAGATCACCACCGCCGCCCCCTCGGCGGCGAGCCGGAGAGCGATCGCCCGCCCGATCCCGCGGCTCGAGCCAGCCACCAGCGCCACGCGTCCTCGCAGGCCGAGCTCCATGCCGTCCCGCCCGTCGTGACCCTAGCGCCCGCCGTCCAGCCGGAACAGCTGCGCCGCGGTGCCACCGACGATGTTGTCGATGTCCGCGTCGGAGATCAGGCCGCGGCAGTGCACGCGGAAGGTGTCCAGGGTCTGGCGGTAGTTGCAGAACCGCTCCACGTTCGGCATGTCGGTCCCCCACATGAGGCGATCCGAGCCGAGCGTGTCCACGAGCTGCGCCACCGCCGTCGCGAGCTCCGGGTACGGGTAGTCCCAGATGTTGCCCAGGCTGATCTGGAAGAGCAGCTGGAGCTTCGCCGTCGACACTAGGAACGGCTCGAACAGAGCCGCCGGCAGGCGCAGCCGTCCCCCGTCCCGGAAGAGCCGCCACGGGAAGCCGTGCGTGTGGACCGCCGGCACCCCGGGATAGCGCTCGAGCCAGCCTCGCCACGTCCGGAGCTGCGCGACGTAGTCGTCGACCGTGGGCCGCGGCCACGCGCTCAGCGTGAAGAAGATCGGCTTCCCGAGGGCGGCGACGCCGTCCCAGAACGCGCGGCACCCCGGTCCGTCCCACGAGGCGGTGACGCCGTGCCGGTACCGGGCGTTCATGATGAACTGGTACCCGTGGAGGCCGTCCGCGTAGGCGCGGGCCACCTCGGCGACGCGCGCCTCGGGATCCGTCTCGATCTCCCACTCCGCGATGGACGCGAGCGCCAGGAGCCGGTCCGGGAAGCGGCGGACGCAGTCGGCCAGGTACCCGTTCAGCATGCCCATGATGGGATTCGCGTGCAGCACCGCCCGGTCCACGCCGACGTGGTCCATCTGCGCGACGAGCATCGCGGGCGGATGCGACAGGTCGGTGAGGTACGGGGGCAGGTACTGCTTGGCGTACTCGGCGCCGTTCACGGTCCAGACGAAGCGGCCGTGGCCGCCGGCGCGGAACCCGACATCGCGCAGGCCCGCGAGCGTGCGGTCGGCCGGATCGGCCAGCGTGGTGTTGTCGCCCGGCGCCCGGTCGCGAAGCCGCCACACCGGCTGGTGGTGGTCCGCCATCTCGCGCTGGAGGTAGCGGAGATGCTCGCGGGCCGTCGGGAAACCGCTCGCTTCGCCGAGCGGCGGAAAGCAGTAGGCGTGGCCGTCGATGATCATCGTCGCTCCAGGGCCCCGAATCAGGTGAGCTTGCCGCGGCCGAGGATCGGCCACACGGTCTCCACGACGCCGTCGCGCACGCCGACCATCTCGTCGTGGAGGCAGACGGTCGTGTCCCCGTACCCCACCACCCACTCCAGGCGGTCGCCGACATGGATGGCGTCCGTCGGCTCGGCCAGCTCGATCCGCCCGTGCTCGGCCGAGAGGCTCACCGACTGGACGCCCGCCAGCTCCTTCGGACGCGGCAGCGCGACGTCCACGCTCAGGGCCTTGCGGCCGGCGTCCACGATGATGCGGGTCGGAGTCGGCCGGCTGGTGACGGTGGAGAGCACGGTGAGGCCGAACGGGTGGTCGATCCCGCGCGTGCGGTAGAGCACGTCCCCGAAGATCCCGCCGCCGGCCTGGACCTCGGTCACGCCGGCGATGTGGGCGGTGACGTGAAAGGTGCTGGTCCCGCCGCAGCTGACGATGCTCACCGGGAGCCCGGCTTGCCGACCGAGCTCCGCCGTGGTCACGAGCGTGCCGACGGCCGCCTCGATGGCCCGGCGCTTGTCGGCCGCATCGGGGATCCCGCCGCAGTGCCCCTCCCATCCCATGAAGCCCGTGAATCGGAGGCCCGGGAGCTGGCTCACCTTCTCGGCGAAGCGCACCGCCGCTCGGCCCGGCTCGAGGCCGGCGCGGTCCATGCCGACGTTCACCTCGACCAGCACCCGGAGTGCGCGCCCGCGTCGGGCCACCGCGAGGCTCAGCTCCTCGGCGTTTTCCACGCTGTCGACGGTCACCATGACGTCCGCGTGGGCCAGGAGGGCGGCGAGGCGCAAGGCCTTGGCCGTGCCCACGACCTGGTTGGCGACCAGGATGTCCCGGATGCCGGCCGCCGCCATGACCTCCGCCTCGCCGAGCTTCGCGCACGTCACCCCGATCGCGCCGGCGGCGATCTCCTTGTGCGCGAGCGCGGGGACCTTCTGGCCCTTGGTGTGCGGGCGCCACTGGACGCCGGCGTCCCGGCAGTACGCCGCCAATCGCGCGATGTTCGCCTCGACCACGGCGAGGTCCGCCAGCAGGACCGGCGTGTCGAGGTCATGGACCGGCCGCCCGACGTCAGCGGGACCCATCGGTCCCCCGGCGATAGAGGCTCCCGAGGCCGGCGAGCCGGGGTGCCAGACCGGCGAGCCGGATCGCGTGCCACATCGTGGCCAGGTTCGAGCTGATGACCGGCTTTCCGAGCTCCTGCTCGAGGGGCTCGAGCGCGTCGAAGGTCCGCAGGTTCGTGCAGCTCAGGAAGAGGGCCTCCGCCTCGGGCCGATCCGCGCGCTTGGCGAGCTCCATGACCTCGGGGCTGGTCACCTCGGTGATGGCCATGCCGCGCAGACCGAGGTTCTCGAGGCTCGTGACGCTGAGCCCACTCTCCTCCAGGAACCGCCGGAGCCGGGCGCACACTTCGTCGATGTAGGGCGCCGCGACCGCGACGCGCTTGACGCCGAGGGCCTGGAGCGCGGCGACCATCGCCGTCGCCGTGGTCGTGGCCGGGCTCCCGGCCGCCTCCTGGATCCGTCGGCAGATCGTCCGGTCGTACCCGGGGCCTCGCGCGAAGCTCACCGAGGTGCACGCGTAGGCGACCGCGGCGGGCTTGATCAGGGTGAACGTCCGGGCGGCGTCGTCGATGTAGGGCCCTTCGGCGATCCGGTCGTGCCCCTCCTCGTACGTCGCGCCCAAGTGGAGCGTCAGGTTCGACCGCGCCCGGGTGACGTGAACGGTCACCCCCGCCGGGACCGCGCGCCAGAACTCGTCGTCCAGCACGCCATCCTCCGGATAGATCACACCGATGCGCACCACCCCGTGCTCTTTCATCGTGCCCTCTCGGCTAGCCGCCTTCCCAGTGCAGCTGGCTCAGGAAGCGTCTCGTGCGCTCGTGGTCCGCCCGGGTGAAGACCCGCTTCGGCGGCCCCTCCTCGATGATCACCCCCTCATCGAACATGACCACCCGGTCGGCGACCTTCTCGCCGAAGTGCATCTCGTGGGTCACGACCAGCATGGTCATTCCCTCGTCGGCGAGCTGCTTCATCACGGTGAGGACCTCGCCGACCAGCTCGGGGTCGAGCGCGGAGGTGACCTCGTCGAAGAGCATCACCTTCGGATCCATCGCCAGCGCCCGCGCGATCGCTACCCGCTGCTGCTGGCCCCCCGAGAGCGCGTTCGGCTTGACGTCCACCTTGTCGGCCAGGCCCACCTTCACCAGGAGCTGCCGCGCGCGGGTCCGCGCCTCCTCGCGCCCGACCCGGAGGACGGTGCGCGGCCCTTCCATCACGTTCTCCAGCGCCGTCCGGTGCGGGAACAGGTTGAAGTGCTGGAACACCATCCCGATCTGGCGGCGCACCCGGGGCAGGTTCACCCGGCGATCGGTGATGTCCGTGCCTTCGAGCCAGATCCGGCCACGGCTCGGCTCCTCGAGGCGGTTCAGGCATCGGAGGAAGGTGCTCTTCCCCGAGCCGCTCGGTCCGATGATCACGACGACCTCCCCGCGGGCGACCTCCAGATTCACGCCGCGCAGGACGTGCATGGCGCCGAAGTGCTTGTGCAGGTCCTCGACGCGGATGATGGAGTCGGCCACGCGCGTCCCCGTCACTCCTGCGTCCGGAACCGGCGGTAGAGAGCGTTCACCGCGATCGACTGCGGGTAGGTGAGGAGGAAGTAGATCACGGAGACGACGGTGAAGATCTCGAGTGGCCGGAACGTGTCGGTGGCGATCTCGCGCGCCCGGAACATGAGCTCGACGACACCGATCGCCGACAGAACGGACGTGTCCTTGAACAGGGCGACCCACGTCGTCGCCATGGGCGGGATCACCCGCGTGACCGCCTGGGGGAGCACGACCCGCCGCATGACCTGGCCCCGCGTCATGCCGAGGGCGAGCCCGGCCGCGCTCTGCCCGGGGCTCACCGACAGGATGCCGGCGCGGTAGATCTCCGCCATGAAGGCACCCACGTTGAACCCGAGCGCCACCAGGCCCGAGAAGAACGCGCTCAGCGTGATCCCGGTGACGATCGGCAGGACGTAGAACACCCACACGATCTGCACCAGGAGCGGCGTCGTGCGGAACACCTCGGTGTACGCGAATGCCGCCGCACGGATCGGGCGCCAGCGGCTCAGGCGGCCCATCGCGACCGCCAGCCCGAGGAGCAGCCCCAGGAGCATGCACAAGAGCGTGAGGACGCACGTGAGCCATACCCCGCTCAGCAGATGCGGCAGGTTCTCCAGCACGACGTCGAACCGCCAGACGTAGCGCGGGGGGCCGGTCATCGGGTCTCCCGCATCCCCACCCCCCGCGAGGGTGTCTCGCCTACCCGGACCCGGCGCGCTCGCACGGTCGGCAGACGGTGTCTCATCGCGCCAGCGGGTCAGTGCGCCAGGTAACGGCGGTGCAGATAGTTGACGAGCACCGCCTGCGGGAGCGTGAGGATCATGTAGATCAGAGCCGCCGCCGTCAGGATCTCCAGCGGCCGCATGGTGAACGCGGCGAGCGACTGGGCCTGCCACATGAGCTCCGGGAGCGTGATCAGCGAGACCAGCGCCGATTCCTTGAAAAGGCTGATGAACTGGCTCCCGATGGGGGGCAGCATGCGCGTCACGGCCTGCGGCAGCACGACCCGGCGGAGCAACTGGACTGGCGTCATCCCGAGGGACAGCCCGGCGTGCCGCTGCCCGGTGCTGATGGAAAGGATGCCGGCCCGGTAGATCTCGGCGAGGTACGCGCTGACGTGGAGCGCCATCGTGAGGATGCCTGCCACCAGCGGCGTCATCGAGTGGTGGATCACGATGGGGAGCGCGTAGAACACCCAGATCAGCTGTGCCAGCAAGGGCGTGCTTCGCCAGGCGTCGATGTACAGCCCGGCCGCCACCTGGAGGGGGCGCAGCCGCGACATGCGCAGCATCGCCACCACGAGCCCCACCACCGCTCCCAGCGCCATCGCCGCGATGGTCACGACCACCGTCATCTTGATGCCGGCGAAGAGATACGGCAGGTTCGTGGTGACGACCCGCACGTTCCAGTTCACTCGGGCGTCAACTCCGTGGGGCGATGTCGGGTGGCGGAGAACGGCCGGCGAGGCGACGGCGTCGGAACGCGGCCGTCGCCTCGCCGACTCGGGTGTCCTTACTTCGGCTGCAGCATGAACTCGAGCTGGCTGTGCTTCTCGAGCGAGACCCGCAGCTCGTCCTTCATGTCGGCGACGACCGCCTCGAGGAACTTCTTGAGCTCCGCGTCGCCGTAGTTGAACGCCATGCCGATCGGGATCGGGATGTCCGGGTTCTTGATGCAGTTGTCCGGACCGCCCGGGATGATCTTCATCTGCGGGTACTGGTGGACCACCAGGTGGGCACGCGGGGAGTCCAGCGTGGCGGCGTCCACCCGCTTGGACAGCACCTCCTCCAGACGGTTGGCGCCGGTCACGGGCATGACCACACTGTCCACCTTCGCCTTCTTGTACTTGGCGACGAAGGCGTGCTCGGTCCCGGTGCCCTTCCAGACCGCCGTCGAGACCGTCGGCTGGTCCAGGTCTTCGAGCTTGTTGACCTTGTTGTTGTCCTTCAGGACCGCGTAGCAGGTGCCCGCTTCCGTCCAGTTGACGAAGTCGACGACCTGCTTGCGCTTCTCCGTGGCGAAGAGCGGCGCCAGGAGGAGGTCGTACTTGTTCGCCTGGAGCCCCGCGATGATGACGTCCCAGGTTGCGGGCAAGAGCTCGAGCTTGACCCCCAGCACCTTCGCGATCCGCTCACCAAGCTCGACGGCCGGTCCGAAGTACTGGTTCGTCTTCGGGTTCTGTCCGAGCCAGGGCAGTGAGATACCGATGCCGGCCCGAAAGACCTTCTGCTCCCGGATGCGATCGAGCGTCGGGCTCTTTCCAGGCGGCGGCGCGTCCACTCCAGCCGTGGCCGCCGTGAGGGAGGTGAGGACGAGTGCAAGCCCGATCGCGACGACGCCCAACCAGGTCACCGAAGCTCTCACGTAGTGCATGACGTCTCCCCTCGTGGCTGAAGTGGTGCCCTGTCTCGCCCACGACCCGGCTCGCGCCCGGCGCTCAATCCGCGACCCACGCCGTCATCGGTGGCGACCGTTCGATCCCACGTGCCCCTTTCTGTCCTCCTTGCGCGTTCGACTGGCTCGCACCGGAGCACTCGCGACGCGCTGCGGGGTCCCGTCCGCGCCTGCCGGCGGACCGAAGCCCTCGCCGAACAGCTGATCGGCGCGCCGGATGACGTCGTCCAGGTGTTGCAGCATGACCCGGCACGCCCCGCGCGGCGCCCGGCGGCGGATCGCGGCGGCGATGCGCTCGTGGTAGCTGATGGCGCTCGGGCTGAGCCCGCCGGACTGGGTGACCGCGCGATGCGACCGGAACACGAGGTCCGAGAGGTAGTTGAGGACGTCGAAGAGGACGGGATTCTTACTTCGCCCGGTCACGTCGCACCCCGTCCCTTTCGCACGGCGTCAGGAGACCGTCTGCGGCGGCTGCCTGTCGCGTCGACGACCGCAGCGGGACCTGTACGCGGCGCCGCGGCCGCGTCAAACGAGGATTATCCGATAGCACGATGTCGGACAACCCGTCAACCCTCGGGTCAACCCTCGGGGTTTCTCTGCGGCGCGCGAAGCTGAGCCGGGGCTCACAGGGTTCGCTCGGTGAGCTGTCGCGTGGACGCGCGGGTGCCCGCGACAGCCGGGCCGTGGTGCTGCGGGCCCACAACGCCACGGACACGGGGCACGTGCAGCTCATACTCGTGATGCCGGAGCTTCGGGAGATCCTGCCCCCGGGATGTCGAGCTCCTCCATGGCCGGATCGGATGCTTCCCAGTGCGAGCGGGCGGCACCTCGGCAGGCGTCGGTCGGGCTCTCGCCATCGGGCGGCGAAGCGCCCAGACACCGCATGGCACCGATGTAGGACTCGGTGGCTCTTGGCTACCGTTCGCGAGTCGGGCAGGCTAGACTCTTCGCGACTTCGAGTGCTCACGGAACTCGGGTTATCGGGCCCAACATGGATTCCCAGGGTGGATCCGGAGGACAGTCCCCATGACACCTGAGACCGGCTCGCTCGCCATCGAGGGCGCGACCCTCATCGACGGCACCGGAGCCCCGGCCGTGCGAGATAGTGTCGTATTGATCAAGGGTGATCGCATTCACTACGCGGGACCGCGTCGTCCGCTGGAGGCACCGGCCAGCGCGCGAGTGATCGACGCTTCGGGCAGGACGCTGGTCCCTGGCTTGTTCGACCTCCACAACCACTCGACCTTCGATGCGGACATGCGGGCGTACCTCAAGAACGGCGTGACGACCATTCGCTTCGCAGGACTGAATCAGGATGCCGTCGTCGCGCTGCGCGATCGTGCCGCGCGGAACGAAATACCCGCGCCCCGGATCTATTCGTGCGGCCCGATGCTCGACCGGACCCCGCCCGCCTACCCGAAGTGGACCAGCCCCGTCGACACGCCAGTCGAGGCGGCCTCCACCGCCCGACGTCTGCTCACCGAGGAGGGGGTCGAGGCCCTTCTCGTGACCCAGCAGATCACCCCTGACCTGATGCGGCCGGTGGTGGACGTCGCCCACGAGTTCGGACGCCCGGTCGTCGGTCAAATCTGGCACACGGACGGCCGGGAAGCGGCGGAGATCGGCATCGACCAGCTCGACAATTCGTCGCGGATCTTCGCCAGTCGCGAGTATCCGAAAGCCCGGCTCCTGTCGTACCGCTCCATTGCCGAGCGGCTCGCGCTGCTCGCACGTGGATGGATGGCCATCGACTGGGACCTCACGCGGCCCATCATGGACGCGATGGTCGGGCACGGCGTGTCATACTGCCCCACCCTCGTCGTCCACCAGAACCAGGCTGGCATCGGGCTTTCCGAGCTGGAAGCCGATCCGGACTACCAGACCATGTACGGCGACGCCGAGCGCCGCGAATGGGCCGCCTTCCTCGACTATGTCCAGGGCACGTGGTCCGCCGAAGACCAGCGCTGCATGGCGATCGCGGTGGAGAAGCGCATCGAGTGGATGGCTCGCTTTCACGAGATGGGAGGCACCCTGGTGGTGGGAGCTGACATGCAGTTCGGCAGCATCATGGTGCATCGGGAGCTCCGGAATCTCGAGGCCGCCGGGCTATCGCGCCTCGAGGTGATCCATGCGGCCACTGGGCAGTCCGCCCGCGAACTGGGGATGGGCGATTCCTTGGGCACGATCGCGCCGGGCAAGCTTGCCGACTTGCTGGTCCTCAACGGGGATCCGCTCCAGGACCTCGGTGGCCTGCGGGACATCGCGCATGTCATCAAGGGCGGCACGCTCGTCGAATTCTGAGGCGCGCGCGAACTCGGGGCCGCGATGCTCCGGGACGCCGCGATGTCCGCGGGAGCTCGCCGCCGGCGAGTCGGCGGCCGCCCGAGCCCAATTCTCACTGCGCGTGTGCCCGGGGTCCGTGTATCCGGGACCCGTGTTGACAGCGATCCGGCATGCGACTAGGGTCGGTCTAGCACCCACGTCGGGTCTGCCGTGAAGACATCAGACGTCGACCGCGTGTTGTCCTTCGTGAATGAAGGTGAGCTCGTGCGCTTGGCCCAGGAGTTGATCCGGATCGACACCCAGAACCCGCCGGGCAACGAGGCCTCGCTCGCGGCTTACGCGGCGGAACACCTCGGCCACAACGGCTTGGCCTGCGAGATTCAGGAGGTCAAGCCCGGCCGCGCCAACCTCCTGGCCCGGCTCGGGTCCGAGACCGGACGACCCCACCTCATCCTCAACGGCCACAGTGACACGGTCCCCGCCGGGGGCGGCTGGTCGCGCGACCCCTGCGGAGGCGAGATCGCCGGAGGCCGGCTCTACGGACGCGGCGCCGCGGACATGAAGGGGGGCCTCGCGGCGATGATCATGGCCGTCGAGGCTATCGTCCGGGCCGGGGCGCGCATCTCCGGCCGCCTGACGCTTGCGGCAACGATGGACGAGGAGGAGACGCAGGACGGGACCCGCTTTGCGGTCGAGCAAGGCTTGCGGGGTGACTTCGCCATCGTCGGCGAGCCGACCGATCTGCTGCCCGTCATTGCCCACAAGGGCGATGCGGTCATGGAGATCGAGACCCGTGGGGTGGAGGCGCACGGCAGCACGCCCGACGCCGGGGTGAGCGCCATCGACCACATGGCCGAGGTCCTGCTCGCACTGCGGTCACTGTCCGAGGCCCTGAAGATTCGACACGATCCGGTGGTCGGCCATCCGACCCTGCACGTCGGCACGATCACGGGGGGCGTGAATCCGTGGATGGTGGCGGGGCGATGTCTCATCACCATCGATCGGCGGGTGCTGCCCGATGAACATGCCGATGACGTTGTCCACGAAATCGAAGAGATCGTAGACCGCATCGGGAAGCGCCTCCCGAACTTCCGGGCCACGGTGCGCCTCGTGAGCTTCGCGCGACCCATGAGGACCGCGCCGACAAACCCGGTCGTCACGGCGATACGGGAGTCGACCGCCCAGATCTGCGGCCGCGATCCAGGTCTTCATGGGTGGTCCGCGACCTGTGATGCCAACATCCACGTGAACGACGGCGATACACCAGCCGTGGTGTTCGGACCGGGGAGCATTGAGCGAGATGCCCACCGCCCCGACGAATCGGTGGCCGTCGGCGACTTGGTGACCGCGGCGAGGATCTATGCCCTGACGGCTCTGCATCTCCTCGACGGCAGAGACTGAGCAACGGCGGGGAGAAGAGCCGGACGCAGTCTCCCACGCCGGGGTCAGGCGCACGTAGCGAGGGAATCACGATGGCCACTCCAAAGGTGAAGATCCAGACGGGTACGGGACCGTTGGTGACGCCTCTCCCGTTCACCGATACCGAGTTTCGACGTCGTCTCGACGGCGTGCGGGCGGGGATGTCGGCGCGGAGCCTTGACGCCTTCGTGAGCTTCACTCCCGAGAACATCTACTACCTGACCGCGCACGACAGTCCCGGCTACTACTTCTATCAGGCCTCGGTCGTGACACACCCGGACGAACCGGTGAACGTCCTCCGGCGGATCGAGACGACCAATACTCTCGGCCGTGGCTGGTCCCGCCGGGTCGTGGGCTACGAGGACCGGCAGGACCCGATCGAAGCGACGCTGGGCTTGCTGGACGCGCTCGGCGTCGCCGGTGGCACGGTGGGGGCCGAGAGTGACGCCTGGTTCGTGAGCCCCAGGCGATACGAGCAGCTCGGGCAGGGGATCCGCCGCGCGGGCGGGCGACTGGTCGACGCCTCAGGGGTGATCGAGGGTTTGCGCGTCATCAAGTCGCCCGAGGAGCTCGCGCACATCCGCACGGCGGCGAGGATCGTGGAGCGCGCCATGCGAGTCGCCATCGGGGCCTCCCGGGTCGGTACGAACGAGAATGAGGTGGCCGGGGAGACGCTGCGCGAGCTCGTTCGCGCAGGCAGCGAGTACGCCGGGCTGCCGCCATTCGTCACGAGCGGTCCCCGCACGAGCCTCTGTCACAGCACCTGGGCCGGGCGGACGTACGAGGCCGGCGACGTGCTCAACTACGAACTGCCCGGCGTCGTGCAGCGGTACTGCGCGGCCCTGTTCCGCTGCGGGACGCTCGGCCATCCGGATGCAGAGTTCCAGCGGCGGGCGGCGATGATCCAGGAATCTCTCGAACGCGTGATCGAAGCGATCAGACCGGGAGCCAGTTCGCACGAGGTCCACGGCGTCAACAGGGCGGTCTTCCAGAAGCATGGATACGGGGATCGACTCGGACACCGCACGGGATACTCGATCGGCATCAACTACGCCCCCGACTGGGGCGAGGGACACATCATGTCCATCTGGGACGGGGACGACCGCCCTCTGCGGACGGGCATGACCTTCCACCTGGTGCCCGGGTTCCTCGACCTGGGCCGCTATACGATCACCATCAGCGATAGCGTTCTCGTCACGGAGACCGGCTGCGAGGTGCTGACGCACTTCCCGCGCGAGCCGTTCGTGGCGTAGGTTCATCGTCCGTCAGATCCGGTATCGTACGACCACTCGTGGTACGGACAGACGAGCAGGCGGTCGCAATGCCCACTCCCCTCGGCGAGTACCATCCCGCGATGCCGGCACACGGCGGAGACGACCCGCACGTCACCGGACTCGTCGCGGACGACGATCAACGGGTCGTCGCCGATGGTGATCGTGAAGTAGTCTCCGGGCCTCGGGATCTGGTGGACGTGACCGAGGCACACCCATTCCTTGCAAAAGATGGCCTCCAGCTCGAACTCGTAGAACTGTGGGGAGGTGTAGCACTGGGGCGGGAGGGTATCGGCGCTCAGGAAATCGCGCGCCGAGCTGTCGAGTACGCCGTTTCGGAGAATCTCACTCGCGGATGTCATCTCGCCATCGTCCTCCCCGCCGAGCCTTCACGCCCGGGGTCCTCGCCTTCGCGCGGTCACGTGACGCGCCCATCCTCTCCCCGTGGGCTATGCGAACAGGGAGCCCAATCCGGGCTGCCGCGCCGGATGTCCGGCGAGCCGAAGGGCCTGCCACACCGTGACCTGGTTCGCGGTGAGGACCGGCTTGCCGCACGCGTCCTCCAATGCCTCCAGCCACGATGCCGTATGCAGTGCGGTATCAGGCAGCAGCACGGCCTCGGCGTCCGCCCGGTCGTTTGCGGTCGCGAGAGCAAGCACCTGCTCCCGCCCGAGCTGGCCCACCTCGACGCCGGTGACGATCCCGAGGCCCGACACCTCGATGACAGAAATCCCGCACTCGGCGAGGAACTTCTCAAAGAGCCTCGCGATATCGACCGGATAGGTCGCCGCGACGGTGACGCGTCGCACGCCCAGGGCGTTCACGGCCTCGACGAACGCGAGCGACGTGCTCGATACCGGGACGCCGAGAAACGCCTCGACAGCGCGCGCCTGTCGACGCGCGCCGTCCACGCCGAGCACGAAGCTCCCGCTGGTGCAAGCCCACATCGCACTGTCGATGTGTCGGCCCGTGAGCTGCCTGGCGCCCTCCTCGAGGCGCCAGGCGCTGCCGAGGTCCAGGAGCGCGTCCGTGCGGTGCGCATCGTCACCGATAGTGGTGTGGACGACGCTGACCTGGATCGGCGGGTCGATCATCGCTCCCATCCGAGGATAGTCGTCCTCGGCGGAGTGGCCGGGATAGAGAAACCCCAGGTGCCGCGGCCTCACGCGCATCGCGCGGACTTTCTCCTGTCCCCGCCGAGCGGTGCGTCCGGCGTCGCTCGCTCGCCGGCGAAGCCACCGTCGCCGCCGAGGTGCTCGTTCACGCCACCGCGGCCGTCATGCACGGCATGGCCCGGTGGAAGAGGAGCTGATCGTCGATGGCGGCCCGCGTCCCTGCGATCCCGAGGGCCGCCCACATGGTGACCTGGTTGGCCGAGAGCACCGGGATCCCGAGGCGCCGCTCGAGCGGTGCCAGGAGGTGCGCCGTCGGCAGGTTGGTACAGCTGAGAAAGAGCGCCTCCGCGTCGGGCCTCACGGCCTGCTCGGCAAGCCTGACGACCTCCTCGCTGCTCGTGTCACTGATCCCGTCCGGTAGCTCCAGGTTCACCAGGGAGACAGGGTCGAAGCCCGCCGCCTCGAGGAAGGCCGGCAACCGACCGCCGATCGCCTCCACGTACGGCGTGCCGAGGGCGACGCGGCGGACGTCCAGTGCGCGCAGCGCCCACACCAGCGCCCCACTGGTCGTCATGGCTGCTGCGGCCCCGGCGTGAAGCATCGTCTCGCGCAACCGCCGCTCGCCGTCGAGGCCGTTGACGAAGCTCCCCGACGTGCACGCGAAGGCGATCACCCGGGGCGCGATCTTCACCAGGCTCCTGGTGGCCTCCGACAGCGCGGCCAGGTCGGTGACCGCGGAGAGGAGCTCCAGGCTCACCGGACCACTGTGATAGGGCGTGCGGGTGATGTGAAGGGAGGTGTCGGCGCCAGCGTATTGCCAGTATTCACGATCCAACGCAAAGTCGAACGGCACGATGAGCCCAATCCGGTTGCTCATGCTCGCCCCTCGCCCGCTGGCGTCCTTGCCAGCGCCCGGCGGCTCGCTCCCTGCTTCTCGTCCGGGGGCCGACGGAGCGCCGATGTCCGGATGCGGCGTCCGAGGTGGGCGAGCCTACGCATCCGGCACCGCGTAGATCGCTTCCGGGTCGACGTACATCTGGATGGCATCACCTTCCCGGTGACGTGGCTTCCCGAGCGTGTTCTGCTGCTCGGCCATGAGCCGGAGCCCTCCGTTCACCTCCAGCACGTAGCTGGTCGTGGCGCCAGCGTACACCGCCTGCAGAATGCGGCCCCCGAGCCGAATCCCGTCCTCCAGTAGCATGCCCGGCGGATCCAGCTGGACATTCTCCGGCCGCAGTACCACGTTCAGCGAGCCGCCGGTGGCAGCCGCCGCCATGAAGCGCCGTGGAAGGCACAGCCGTGGGCCACCCTCCGCCTGGAACAGGACCCGGCCATCGTCCGACGTGACACGGCCCCGAAGCAGATTGACCCGGCCGATGAACTCCGCGACGAAACGGTTCGCCGGGCTCCGGTAGATCTCGCTCGGCTCCGCGCACTGGACGACGCGCCCCTCGTTCATGACGGCGATGCGGTCGGAGAGGGTCAGGGCCTCTTCCTGATCATGGGTCACGTAAAGCGCCGTGATCCCCAGACGCCGCTGCAACGCCCGCAGCTCGATCTGCATCTCCTTCCGGAGCTTGGCGTCGAGGTTCGAGAGCGGCTCATCCAGCAGGAGCAGCTGCGGTTCAATCACGACGGCGCGCGCGAACGCCACGCGTTGCTGCTGACCCCCGCTCAGCTGGCGTGGCAGCCGTCCCCCGGTTCCACCGAGGCGGACGAGGTCGAGCGCCCGCTCGACCAGCGCGGACACCTCGCCCCTGGCCATACCTCGCATCCTGAGTCCGAACGCAATGTTCGCGGCCACGGTCATGTGCGGGAAGAGCGCGTAGTTCTGGAAGACCATGCCGATGTTTCGCTTGTGCACCGCGAGGCCGGTAACGTCGCGGTTCATGATCTCGATCTTCCCCGCATCGAGCTCGATCAGGCCGGCAATGGCCCGCAAGGTCGTGGTCTTCCCGCATCCGCTTGGACCGAGGAGCGAAAAGAACTCGCCGCGCTCGACGAGGAGGGAGACATCGTCGATGGCCACGACTCGTCCGTAGGACTTCTTCAGGCTCGTCAGTCGAACAGCGGCCGGGGTCATGGCAGGATCGTTACCGTGCTAGTCCCAGCACTCGACGGTGAACTGCCCGGTGAGTCGCCACGGCCGCGAGCCGGCCGCTCTCGGCGAGGGCTCACCCGGCTTGCCATCGAGGTCGCTCTCGCCCGTCGTCCAAGGCGAGCTGTGGGTGATGGCGCGCGGGCTCACGTGGAGGTCCCGACGATCCGGCGGAGACCGACGAGGCGCTCGAGGATGATCACGACGCCCACAGTCATCGCGACCAGGAACACACTGATGGCTGCGAGGAGCGGATTGTGGCCATTCATGATGAACTCGTAGATCCAGATCGGCATGGGCTTGACCGAGCCGCTCGAGAGAAAGAACGACACCGTGAAATTCGTGAAGGACGTGACGAAGGCAAAGACGGCCCCCGCGAAGATGCCGGGACGGATCAGAGGTAACGTGATGTGCCAGAACGTCTGCAGCGGGTTTGCGCCGAGCGAGCGCGCGGCCTCTTCCACGTCCTCCTCGTAGACCTTGAGGCTCGCGGTGACGCTGAGGACGACATATGGCAGGGCCGTGACGACATGGCCCACCAGAAGTCGCGTGAAGCGATCAAACAGGCGGAGCTCACTGAAGGTCAGCAACAATCCGACACCGAGCACGAGGGACGGGAAGGTCAGCGGGAGCAGGAAGAGGTTCTGGAACAGCTCCCTGCCGCGGAAGACGAACTTGTGCAAGGTCAAGGCGACGAGGACGCCGGCGAAGGTGGAGAGGCCGGAGACCAGCAGGCCGAGGTACGTGCTGAACCAGACGGACCGGGCGAGCGCGGGCCGCGTTCCCGGGCCACCGAGCCAGGTTGCAATGAAGCGCTCATACCAGACGAGCGAGAATCCCTGGGGTGGAAACTCGACGGTCACGCTCGAGGTCAGCGAGGTCAGGAAGATGATCGCAATCGGGGCGATGAGGAATGCGATGACGAGCCAGGTGACGCCCACGAGCGCGATCTGGGCGACGTCGATTCGGCGGCGCCAGCGCGAAGCGACCTGGCGTGCCAGTGTCAGCTCGGTCGCGGCACCCATCGACTCACCGAGGATGATGGCTTGGGTGATTGGATCTCATTGCCGCGCGTCGATCGCCGCATTGTTGCGGCCGACACCGGCATGCATCAGCCGGCCGTAGAAGAAGAGCAGAACGAGGGTGAGGAGCACGAGCACGATCGACATGGCGCTGCCGAGCGGCCAGTCGAGCGTGACACCGATCTGGTCGCGAATGACGAGACTCATCACGGTCACGTTGCCGCCGCCCAGGATGAGCGGGCCGACGAAGGCGCTCATCCCCAGAGCGAAGACCAGGAAGGTCCCGGCCAGCACGCCGGGAACGCTGAGGGGCAGCGTGACGAGCCAGAAGATTCTCCACCGCGTGGCGCCGAGTGTGCCCGCCGCCTCCCGCAGGCTGGGATCGATCTTTTGCAGGACAGCCGCGATCGGAAGCACCATGAACGCCAACGTCTCGTGGAGGAGCTCCGCCACGACCGCCCATTGAGTGTAGAGCAGCTTGATCGGTTCCTCACTCAAGCCGACAGCCATGATGACGGCATTCACGAGCCCTCCGCTGCTCAGGAGGACGATCCACCCGTAGGCCCGAATCACGACGTCCATGATGAGCGGGGCGACCACGAGGATCGTGATGAGGTTTCGGTATCGCGGTGAGACAGACATCAGATAGGCCACGGGATACCCGATCAACAGGGCGATCACCGTGACGAGAAGGGCCAGGCGCATGCTCTTGAGAAGGGCACCGACGAAGTAGGGGTGCGAGAAGAACTTCACATAGCTGCCGAGACTCCAGGCCGAGGTCATTCCCGTGGTCGGGCTCCAGCTGTTGAAGCTGTACCGCAGGAGAAAGCCCGAGGCGATCAACAGGAACGTCATGAACGCCAGGGCGGGCACGAGGAGCACGTAAGGCACCGCGGACCGGCCAATGCCGCGCGGAGATCGCAGGGTCGGAGACACCCGCATCATCTTCCGCCGTGGTGGAGTGGGCGCGCGAACGACGCGGCACCGGGCGCCAGGCCCGAACGTCCGACCTGGCGCCTCGTGATCGCTAGCCCTTCAAAGCCTGGTCGTAGCGGGTGATCCAGTCCTGCCGAACCTTCGCCAATTCCGGCACGTCGACCGGAACCACGCTCTTGAAGTTCTCCGGCATCACGAGGTTTTCCCTGATGGCTGGGTCGTCGAACTTGACCTTGCGGTTCGTCGGGCCGTACCAGAGACCCTGGGCCATGCCGACCTGGGCCTCGACACTGAGGGCACGATTGATGAAGAGCTCCGCGAGCTCCTGCGGCCCGGGATGCCCTTTCGGGATGGCGGCGCACGCCGGGGTCGTGAAGATGCCCTCCTTGACTTTGAAGGTCGGCTTGATCGGATAGCCCTTGGTCTGCTGCTCCTTCCACAGATATGTGGCCAAGAATGTCAGGACGATGTCACCGCGCTTCATGAGCTCGCCAGCGGCCGCGAAGTCGGAGATGAACGAGTGGACGTTGGGCTTGAGCGCGGCGAGTTTCTTGAAACCCGGCTCGATGTTCTTCTGATCGCCTCCGGCAAGCTTCGCGGCCGCGATCAGGAGTTTCATCGCGTCCATCTGCTCGGACGTGGGGATCCCGACCTTGCCCTTGAGCTTGGGATCCCAGAGCGCCTCATAGCTGTCGGGGGGTGTTTTGAAGTGATTCGTGTTGTACACGAGGCTGTCCGTGTACGTGAAAAACCCGATCCCCATGCCGTCCATCACAATGAAATTCGGATCGATGTCCTTCGCATTCGGGATCTTCGAGAGGTCTAGCTTTGTCAGGAGTCCCTCGGGGACGGTCGTGTAGACTCCGATGTCATCCATCATGAACACGTCGATCTGCGGATCGTTCTTCTGCGCGCGGAGCTTCGCGATCGAGCCGGAGGTGTAGCCGTAGTCAACGGTGACCTCCGCGCCGGTCTCCGCCTTGAACGGGTCGACCACGTGCTTGATGATGTTCTCACCTTCCGGCCCGGACCAGAACTGCACGTGGAGGGTCTTCCCGGCCCATTTCTTGCTCGCCTGGGCCCGCACCGTGGTTGGCGCGGCCGCGGCCGTCGCTGCCAGGCCGGTCGTGACCAGGAAATCTCTTCGGGAGAGCTTGGATTGGGAGGTCATCGGGGACTCGGACTGTCCGCGCAGCATGATTGCCTCCAGGACGGCTGGCGGTAGCCTCAGCCGCCAAGGGTCGCCGCGGCGCACCAGAAGGCCACCTGTCTGCCGCTGACTATGGACCCGCTAGGCCAGGTGGCTTCTCGCTCGCGTCTCCCTTCCGGCCGGTCGCCGGGATGCGACGCATCGATGCACTAGTGTCTAGCCACAACATTCACGCACTGCTCATGCACAGCGATCCCAGCATGGGACCGGTGGTGTGTCAAGAGCACGCGGGCTCCGGCGCTGTCTGCCTCTCCCGAGGTCCTGCGTTCATCGCGTGGCAGCCGCTCGCCACCGCCGAGCGGGTAGCCGGTGAGCTGAGATCGCGCGCGCCGCCGGGGACACGGGGGTTCGACTGGGCGGCACGCCCGGCCGGAAATCAGGCCGCGCGTCTCGGGAACGTCCGCTCGACGATGCGTTTCAGTCGGCTGGCCACCGACTACCGAGCTGCGGGCCGAGAAGGTTGAGTCCCGAACGCCAAGTGTTGACGCAGCGGCGCGCTCAGCCCCGTTGGGTCCTCGTCGTAGCACCCTAGTCGCCGCCCCCTTCAGGGCTGAGGCCTAAACAGGCCCCGAGCGTACCCACATCGCAGGTCGGCCCGCTACGCGGGATCGTCGATGAAGCCGTAGGCATCGATCTCGAGGAGCATCTCCGGCCGGGCCAGGCCTTTCACGACCACGCCGGTGCCACAGGGCCAGAGCCCGCCCCAGAACTCGCGGATCACCGGGTAGGCGGCATCGCGCACGCTGCGATCGGTGACGTACACCACCACGCGCACGACGTCGGCGAGCGAACCGCCCGCCAGCTCCATCAGCGCCTTCACGTTCTGCATGGCCTGACGTGCCTGCGCCGCGGGGTCGCCGATCCCCACGAGCTCGCCCTCCAGCGTCCAGCCGACCTGGCCCTGCAGGAACACCCAGTTGCCCGCGCGCACGCACTGCGCCGCCCGGCCGGTGCTGCCGAGCATGCCCGCAGCGGCGAGGTCATGGCTTCGCACGACCCGCTTACGGGCGCTCGGCGTGTCGACGAACCCCCAGGCGTCGATCTCGAATTTCAGGTCCTCGGTGGCCAGGCCATCGACGATGAGACCGGTGCCTGGCGGGGGAAGGCCCGGCCAGTAGCGCTTGACGACTGGGTACGTCACGGCCCGGTCCTCGCGCTCGGTGACCGTGGTGACGACGCGAACGATATCCCCGAGTGAGCCCCCGGCCAGCTCCATCAGCGCCTTGAGATTCTCCATGGCCTGACGCGCCTGCTCCGCCGGGTTGCCGCGGCCAACGGGTTTTGCGTCCAGCGTCCAGCCGACCTGACCCTGGAGGTAAACGAGGTTCCCGGCCCGGTACGCCTGCGCTGCCAGGCCACTCGCGCCCGGGACACCGAGGCCCGTCACGTCGTGCGCGCGGATGAGTTGCTTCCGCGTGGTCGCGTCATCGATGAAGGCCCAGGCATCCATCTCGATGAGCAGCTCCTCGCGGGCCAGCCCGGGGACGATGTATCCCGTGCCGCACGGCCAGACATCGGGGAAGTACTCTCGGATCACCGGGTACGTGACCCGGCGGTGTGCGCGATCGGTCACGTACACGACGAGCTTGACCACATCCGAGACCCGGCCGCCCGCCATCTCGACGAGCGCCTTGATGTTCTCGCAGGCCTGCCGAGCCTGCGCGGCCGGATCGCCGGCGGCGACCATTCGGCCGTCGAGGGTGAGGGCGGTCTGGCCGGTGATGCAGACGAAGTTCCCGGCGCGGATGCACTGGGCCACCACGATGCCCCGGCCCCCGGGCAGGTCGAACGGCGTGAAGTCCTGCTTGAAGACGAGCTGCTTCTTCATCATCGAAAGCCTCCCGATCGCCCGAGGCCGCCCCCCGGACCCACGTCACGCCACCCGCCCGTGAGGGCGGAGCACCCGGTCGGCGCGGCCGGTCACCTGACCATCCTCGACGACCACCTGGCCGTTCACGACGACACTCTGGATGCCGACCGGCGGAAGGGTCGGGTCGCGATAGGTGCTGCGGTCCGCCACGCGTGCCGGATCGAGCACGACGAGATCCGCCACCAGGCCCTCCGCGATGCGCCCCCGATCCTCGAGCCCGAGGATCGTGCTGGGAGCCCGGTCATCCTGCGGACGGCCTCCGGCAGGGCAAACAGTGGCTTGTCCCGCGGGTAGCGACCGAGCACGCGGGCGAAGGTCCCGTAGGGCCCCGGGGTGAACGCGGGCACTGTCACTGATCAAGCCCAGCTGATCGGAACCGATCGCGGTGTGCCGCCACCGGAGCGCGTGACGCACGTCGTCCTCCTCCATGCTGAACTGCACCATGACGGTCCCCGCATCCTCGTCGATCACCCGCCCGCGGTCGCTGCCGCGCAACCACCGCCCGGGCCCCTTCGGCCGGGCGTCGCCCCTCGACGTCACTCACTCCGACGGACCCAGGCCTCGACGTAGCTCGACCCGAACGACATGGCGGTCGTGATCACGTAGTAGATGAGCGCGACCGCGGTGAGCGCCTCGAACGCGCGGAACGTCGCGATCATGATCTGCTGCCCCTCGCGGGTGAGTTCGGAGATGGCCAGGACCGAGACCAGCGACGAGTCCTTGAACAGGCTGATGAAGCTGTTCGTCAGGGGCGGCAGGACTATGCGGAATGCGTGCGGGAGCACCACGCGACGGAAGACGAGCACGCGGCGCATCCCGAGGGACATCGCCGCCTCGATCTGTCCCCGGTCGACGGCGAGGATCCCCGCCCGGAACGTTTCCGACAGGTAGGCGGCGTAGAAGATCCCAAGCCCCCCGATCGCCGCGGCCATGGCCGGAACGTTCAGCCCCAGGAAGATGCTGACCCCGTAGTAGATGTAGATCAGCAGCACCAGCGCCGGCACGCCCCGGATGAAATCGACCAGCGCCCGGCACGGCGCGCTGAGCGCCACGAATCCCGAGAGTCGCGCGAGCGCCAGCAAGAGGCCGAAGACGGTGCCGACGGCCATCGCTGCCAGGCTGACGTACGTGGTGACGAACAGGCCGCGCAGCAGGAGCGGCACGTACGGGCGCAGCGCCTCGAAGTGGAGCTCGTACATCGCCGTCAGCTAGCGCGCCCCGCTGTGGGGGCCTGGTGACTCGCGGGCACTGGATACGTCCTCCTCGTGGCCAGTGGTCGTCCGGACCTCACGGCCGGGACCCGGGCGGTCGACGGGAGGCCCGCCGGGCCTCCCGGCCGGGACGCTCGTGACCCGGCGTCACAGCGGGGCGATGAACTTCTCGATCTTCGGCACCGGCGCGCTCGGGAACCACTTCTTGAAGATCGGCTCGTGCTGGCCGCTCCAGAAGAAGTGCTGGATCCACACGTTGAGGAACGTCTTGAGGTGCTCGTTCTCCGGGCCGGCGACGAGCCCCATCGCGAGCGGGCTTCCGGCCCCCGGGTAGTCGACCGCCTTGACGGTCAGGCCCGGATGTTCCTTGGCGTACTGCCCGAGGAAACTGTACTCCGCGATGGAGCAATCCGCCTTCTTGGTCTGGACGGCCAGGATCGCCTCCTCCGCCGAGTTGTAGTCGACCACCTGCGCCTTCGGAAAGAAGCGCGCCAGCGCGATGTGCGCCGCATCCTGGATCAGCACCGAGACCTTGAGGCCCGGCGTGTTGAACTTGTCGAGCGTCGGGAAGCGTGCCGCGTCCGCCGACCGGAAGATGAACGCATTCGCCGCCATGTAGTAGGGATACGTGAATTGGATGGCGAGCGATCGCTTCTTCGTGTTGGTCATCGCCGCGATGACGGCGTCGAACTTGTCCGCCTGCAGGGCCGGGATGATGCCATCCCAGGAATTGTCGACGAACTCCGGCTTGACGCCCATGTCCTCGGCCAGCGCCTTCGCGATGTCGGTATCCCAGCCGTCCGCCTCACCCGCCTGGTTCTTGAAGGTGAACGGCTTGTACTGAAGGAACGTGCCCACCCTGAGCTTGCCGCTCTTGAGGATCCGGTCCAGCCGGCTGTCGCCGACGGCGGCCTCCGCGCGCGACGGGCGCACCATGGAGGCGGCGGCCAGGACGGGGACCGAGAGCGCCAGCAGGTTCCTGCGGGACACGTCGGTCTCGCCTCCACCACTGACCGCGTGGTCGGTCGCAGGCTGCGTCTTGTTCTGTTCCATCGCCATGCTCCCCCTCTCCGGGCTCGGAGTCAGACTATTGGTTTCGAAGGCCTCGCGGTGCTGGCCGAGCGGCGGCGCCGGGTGTCCGCGGGCCCCACCGTCCGCGACGTCCGCCCGTCGGCCGCGCTATCGGCGGCTCACGCCCCCAGGATCTTGGCCACGAAGGATCGGGTGCGCTCGTTCTCGGGTGCCAAGAACATGACGCCCGTCTTGTTCTCCTCGATGATCACCCCCCCGTCCATGAAGATGACGCGGTCCGCGACCTCGCGGGCAAACCCCATTTGGTGTGTGACGATGATCATGGTCATGCCCTCGTCGGCGAGCTGCCGCATCACGCCGAGCACCTCACCCACGAGCTCGGGGTCGAGGGAGGACGTCGGCTCGTCGAACAGCATGACCTTGGGATTCATCGCCAAGGCTCGCGCAATGGCCACCCGTTGCTGCTCGCCCCCCGAGAGACGGCTCGGGTACGCGTGGGCCCGGGCCTCGAGGCCGACCTTGCGGAGGAGCTCCAGACCCTGCTGGACTGCCTGGGCGCGCGCCACGTGCCGGACGTAGATCGGGCCCTCGACGACGTTTTCCAGGGCGGTGCGGTGCGAGAAGAGGTTGAAGCGCTGGAAGACCATGCCGACTTCGGTGCGCACGCCATGGATGTCGGTCGCGCCATCCCGCAGCCTGCGCCCATCGACGTTGATGTCCCCACGCTGGAACGGCTCCAGCCCGTTGATGCACCGGAGGAACGTCGACTTGCCGGCTCCGCTGGGGCCGATGATGACGACGACCTCGCCCCGCTTGACGGCGCAGCTGATGCCCCGCAGGACCTCGAAGGTTCCGAAGAACTTGTGGACGTCCTGAGCCCGCAGCACCTCGTCGGGCCCGAGCGTCACCAGCGGCGTGTCCGCCTTCCGCTGGCGAAACGGCAGGACGCTGGACGGCCAGCCGGAGGTGTTCAGCGGAGACCTGCTTGCGCGGCTGTCGCCCGGTCTCGCACGGAGGCCCGCGGCGGCCGAGGCTTCAACCTGCCCGCGCTCCCGGCCCATCGTGAACCCTCAGCAGAAGGAGTGCGAGGCGCCCCCATCTTTCACCCGAGCGATGTGGAACCGGCCGAGCGATGCGCATTACCGTAGAGGGTCGCCCTCGTCCCGTCAAGGGGGCGCATCGACTCAAAACTTTGGTTACCGAAGGGCCTCCCCTTGCTCAAAAGTCAGGGTTACCGAATCCACCCAGGAGGTGGCGGTGGCCCGAGCGAGCCTGCGGGAGTACGCGGCCAAGCAGCGGGAGCGGTACCAGGGGGCTCCCCACACTGTCGGGAGCACACGAGTGGCATTCCTCGCACGGGCATCGCCACGTTCCCCGCACGGCCGCTCGCCACACGTCGCCGCGTTGACGCGCCGGTGACCTGACGACTTTTTCACCGTGCTCGCGGACGTAAGCGCCACCAGAGTTAGGGCCGTCGGCCCCGGGGCCCTTCAAGCCCGTGACAGACTCGAGAACCCGAAGCCGAACGGTCATGATCTGATCTGCCAAGGTCTTGATTCACGGACCGGGCTTCCGGGCCATGATATCATTCCGCTAGCAACTGAACGTTGGAGGTAGCGGCCATGCCTGAGATTCTGGTGCGTGATCTCGGTCAGAAGACTGTCAAGCGGTTGAAGGAGCGAGCGAGACTCAGCGGACGGTCACTGCAGCAAGAGGTCAAGAGCATCCTGGAGCGCGCGGCGACGACCCTCACCATGAACGAAGCCCGTCGGCTCTCCGAGACGTGGCATCGGCGTCTGGCTGGGCGATCGTTCTCCGATAGCGCGGAGCTGATTCGACAGGATCGCGATTCCCGGTGACGCGCGTGGTCGTCGATGCCAGCGTCGCGGTGAAGTGGTTCGTCCCGGAGGAGCGGTGTGCTGAAGCGCGTCGGTTCCTGAAACCGGACCACGAGCTTCTGGCTCCGGATCTTCTTCGGGCCGAGCTCGGGAACGTCCTGTGGAAGAAGCATCGACAGGGCGAGATGGACCAGCGGACTGCGATCCGGCTCCTTCGTGACTTCGCGCGGGTCCCCATCGAGTTCCACGCGTCCGAGCATTGGGCAGAGGGGGCACTCGACCTGGCCATTCGATACGGGGTCACTGTCTACGACGGTCTGTATCTGGCCCTCGCAGTCGGGAACGGGTGCCGTGTCGTGACTGCGGATCAGCGGCTCCATCGAGCTTGTCAAGGGGGAGCACTTGCGCAGGTTGTGAGCTGGATAGGAGACAGCCAATGAGAGGCGTCTCGATTCGACTACGTTCACCAGATCTTCTACGTGAGCGATCCACACCGTTCCTTGACGCCGTACGATAACCAGAACCTTGCTGAGCGTTCGGGTGGCAAGCGATGTGGTGTGATCCTCCAAATTGCCTCGGTGCGCCGTCCCTAGACTCCCAGCCGCGTAACTCAGATCGTCGGCGCTGGCGATAGGCACGCTGGCGGACCCGGTTGCCTTCGGCCTCAGTGGCGTAGCGACAGGGCGAGGCCGCGCCATCGGCCGCCGACAGTCCTGGAGCAGCGGTCACCCGTCGCGAATCGCCGCTGTCGATGCGGCGTCAGGAACCGGACTCGCGGGACCTCATCACGCCGTTCCAACCCCACGACACGGGCGTCAGATCGAGCGCCTTCGTGGACTCTTCGTCGTACCCTTCGCGGTCCGCTTGTTGAGAGACTTGGAGGTGGGCAAGGGTGGAGCAGCCCCTTTCCGGACATCCAGCACGACGTCGTGCCACCAGTGCTCAGCGGGTACACTCTCCAGCCCGTCGAGCCGGCGGCGCGTCTCCGCGAATGCCGGATCATGGTGCCATCCTTCCCAATCAGCGTGGGTCCTCCACGTGCCCACAATTACTCGCCTGTCTTCCTTATCTGCTGGCCGGAGGAGTTGTCCTCCGATCCAACCCGGCCGCTTCCTCGCGGCCGACAAACGCCTCCGCATGACAGCGTCCCAGTCTCGTCCGGCGTCTGGCCTCAGGTGCACATGCGTCACGATCGTTTTCATCGGGAGGCCCTCCTGCCCTAGCAGTGAGTCACTGTCCGCTTCACTCTACTACTTCATCCGCCTGCTCGGTCGTCCAGATGTGATGGGCGAAGGCGTCGCTGAGCAGCGCGGTAGTCATCGGACGCCTGGGCGTCGAGCCTTCGCGACGTCGCCGACGATCGCGGCGAGCTCCCGGGGACGCGACCACATCGGCCAGTGGCTCCTCGGCAGGTCGACTCAGGTCACGTCATGCAGCTCGGTGAGGCCACCGAGCCAGGCGTAGCCTGCATTCATGGCGGCCTTGGGTACCGTTCCCGAGTCGGGCAGGCTAGACTCTTCGCGACTTCGAGTGCTCACGGAACTCGGGTACCTGGAACTCGGAGACAGCGGATCCAGGCCGAGCTTCCGGAGAGATTCAGGGCGGGTTGGTAGGACGTGAGCTCTGACTCGTCGGAGGTGCCGGAGGTGGTCCGGCTTCTGGGCGAGCAGAGGCCGGAACCGCCGTCTGGCGTCCGAGGCCGGCTCGCGGTAGGGTCGGGCTGCCTTGCCCCGGGGGCGGCCTGGTGCGGAGTTCCGGCGGCTGCCCTGGGTCCTGTGACGCGTGATCGTGGCCGGCGGCTAGCGATCCGGACTCGGGAGATGTTGCGTATGCCCTGTCCCCGGTGCCAGCGGGAGAATCGGCCACAGGCCAAGTTCTGCGAGGAATGCGGCGCGTCCCTCGCGCGGTCCTGTGGGCACTGCGGGGCCGCGCTTTCCACCTCAGCCAAGTTCTGTTCCGAGTGTGGACGAGCTGCCGGCGCCAATCCCGAGCCCGAGGCCCGATTCGGGTCCCCGCAGGCGTACACCCTCAAGCACCTCGCTGAACGCATCTTGACGTCGAAGGCAGCCCTCGAAGGCATCCCGCCCGTGGTGCTTGCACGGGCGGACGAAGTCATCCAGTGATTGGCCGGCGCACGTTCCTGATGGGTTCCGTTGGCCTCCTGGCTGCGCCGCTCGCCGCCGAGGCGCAACCACCTGCGAAAGTCCCCCGGATCGGATATCTGGAATCCGGCGCCGCTGGCACGCCCCTCGTGGAGGCATTCCGGCAAGGGCTCCGCGATCTCGGCTGGATCGAGGGCCAGAGCATCGCCGTTGAGGTCCGGACCGCCGAAGGGAAGTATGACCGGCTCCCTGACCTCGCGGCTGAGCTGGTACATCTCAAGGTTGACGTGATCTTCGCCTCAAGCACGCCAGCGGCCCTGGCGGCCAAACGCGCCACGACGACGATCCCCATCGTCATCGGGCGTGTGGCCGATCCGGTCGGCAGTGGACTGGTAACCTCGCTGGCGCGTCCGGGCGGCAACATCACGGGGTGGACGCACCAGGGTATGGAGTTGCGGGTGAAGTACCTGGATCTGCTCAAAGAGGCCGTTCCCGAGGCCACGCGGATCGGTGTCCTCTGGAACCCAGCCAACCCAATCCATGGACCGTCGTTGAAGTTCATGGAAGCCACGGCCGAGGCACTCAAGGTGGAGCTTCACCCCGTGGGGGCGCGAGATCCTCAAGAGATCGAGAGCGCCTTCGCTGCACTGGCCCAAAAACGCGTGCACGCACTCACGGTGTTCCAGGATGGGATGTTTTTGGCTCAGGGACCGCTGATCATCGCCCTCGCGGCACGGAGCCGAACGCCGGCGATGTACGGGCTCACGGACCTTGTGAGGACCGGTGGACTCATGGGCTACGGGGTCAATTTGCCTGGTATGTATCGGCACGGGGCGTCGTACGTGGACCGCATCCTCAAGGGCGCCAAGCCGGCCGAGCTCCCCGTCGAACAGCCGACGAAGTTCGAGCTGGTGATCAATCTCAACGAGTGGGCGACATAATGCTCACCTCGCTATGTGCGCGATTCTATGAGGGGCAGCTGGGTCTCCGGTGAAGTTCGTGGAAGCCGTCGCCCCGACTTGACCGCTTGGAGCACGCGTTGGAGCCCTGCGCTGTGGAGGTCCTCGGGCCGGATCGTCCACGGCGCGTACGGAACGGGTTGAGTCGCAGGGAGCCGGCCGGCCACGATCAGCCTCCGCACCGTGGTCGTGCTCACCCCGAGAGCGTGGGCCGCTTGGCCGAGCGTGAGCGGCGCCGTCTCCTCGGGACTCGGCGTGTAGACCGGGATATCGTGTGCATGGCGAAGGCTGATGACCCGTTGCTGCGTCCAGGTGTTTCCGGCCCCCGTCCGGTACCCGAGGCGATTGAGGAGGCGCGCGATCTGCGCGTCGGGCACCCGCCGAGCGAGATCGCGCACGACGTCCACGACGCCGCGGTCGGTGCAGCGCCGGTGCTGTCCGGTGCGATTGCGGGGCGTGAGCAGTCGGGTATGCCGGCCGCCCTTCCAGTGAATCAGCAATTCGATGTCGCGGTCATTCGGGACCGACGCCACGATCTCCTCGATGAGCAGGCGCACCAGTGCTTCTTGGTCCGCCTGTCGGTGTCGGGATGCGCCCAGAGCGCGGGAAACTCCTGCGCCAGCGCCAGGAGCGTCGCCCGATCGGGCGGCGCGGGTGGGACGGGTGCGGCGGCCAGGTGCGCGACGCGCTGCTCGAGGGCGGCCACGCGCTCCAGGGCGGCGTTCCACCGCTGCTCCAAGGTCACCGCGACGAGCCGGTGTTCGGGTTCCACCGCGTCGTACTGCCGCTGCGCCCGCTCCGCCTCATAGCGCGCCTCGCGGAGTTCGAGGTCGAGCGCCACCCGCGTCGCCACGGTGCCGTCCTCCCCCGTGTCCGCGGCGGCGAGCGCCGTCTCGATGGCGCCGGGGGTCAGCACGCGCACGAGCTCGCGCTCGATCGCGTCGTCAACGCGGAGTCCGCCAAACGCCAGGCCACAGCCCGTCGTGGACGAGTGGCGGCAGGCATACCGCACCACCGCGCTCGAGTACGTCACCTGCAGGCGACGCCCACAGCGACCGCAGCGGAGCAATCCGGCGAGCAGACTGGGCCCCGATCGGACGGCGCCCTTGACCATGCGGCCGTTCATCTGCGCGTTGTCGGCGAGCAGCTGTTGGATCCGCTCGTACGTGTCCCAGGCAATATAGCCGTCATGATGGCCGGGCAGCAACACGAGCCACTCGGCCCGCGGGCGCCGATGGCCGCGGGTCTTCTGAGCGGCCCCGTCGATGATGCGGGTGCGGGTGTGGGTCCGGCCAAAGGCGTACGCGCCGGCATAGACGGGATTGCGGAGCAGATTCAGGATCATGTTGTAGCCCGGCAGCTGCCAGGTCACCCGCGCGCCCCAGGGCGCCTCGGCCGTGAGGGCCGGCAGCGAGAGCTGCTCCTGGCGAAACCAGAGCAGGACCTGCCGGGCACTGCGCAGGGTGGCGAATTGTTGGAAGACCAAGCGGATGGCGGCCTGGACGCGCTGGTCAGGATGTTTCTCGACCCGCCCATCCGGGGTATGGACGTAGCCGACGGGCACGGAGAGCCGGAGCTCGCCGCGGCGGGCTTTGGCCAGCAGCCCCTCGTAGGCGCGCTGCCGGAGCCAGCCCAGCTCGGCTTCACTGATGGTGCCCTTGAGGCCGAGCAGCAGGCGGTCGTTGAGCAGACGCGGATCATAGATGCCGTCGGCATCGACGATGACGGTGTCGGTCAAGCCGCACAGCTCGAGGAGCTGATGCCAGTCGCGGTTGTTGCGGGCGAGACGCGAGACTTCGAGACTGAAGACCGCACCGGCGCGGCCCAGACTGACATCCGCGACGAGGCGCTGAAAGCCGGTGCGGCCGGCGGTCGTGGCGGCGGACTTGCCCAGATCCTCATCGATGACGACGACCTCCTGCCAGCCCATGGCGCGCGCCTCCGCGGCCAGGTCATACTGCCGGCGGCGGCTTTCCTGGTGATGGCGCACTTGGTCGACGGTGGACTGGCGGACGTAGACGAGGGCCGGCCGGGTCAGATGCTCGGGGCGAATCTTCTCGCTACGCCTCATCGGGGGCCTCCTGCGGCGGCCGGACGCGCTCGGCGCCCTGGCGCAGGAGTCGCGCGAGCCGCTCGCGGGCGCGCTCGCGAATCTCGGGCGGCAGATCCTCCCAATGCACCTCGTCCGGGCTTCGCCATTCCAGTTGCGTCTGCCGTGTCGGGTTGCGCATCGCTCCGGGCCTCCTCCTCCGCGGGGGTGGCATCGGCCCGGATTCTTTCACGGGGGGCCTCGGGGGCGGAGAGACTGGACACGAGTGCCCGCAGCTCCAGAAGGGCGCGGAGGGAGACCTGCGGGGTGGTGACGAGCGCGAGGCCGGCACACCGCTCGCGCGAGGTCATCCATTCGGGGACCGCGAGCCCCGTGCCATCCGGGAGTCGGCAGACCAAGGTCCGCTCCCGCGTGAACGCGCCGGTGTGCGTGCGCTCGACGGTCAGCGTCTGGCTATAGAGCGGGTGCCACGCGTAATGGACGGTGACCGAGCGTGAAAACTGCGCAGTATGTGACTGACTCGAAGACCGCCAAGGCCCTCGGCCTCACCATCCCACCGCCCGTGTTGGCGCGGGCGGACGAAATCATCGAGTGACGCCTCCGATCTGGCTCGACCCCGCTGGCCGTCCGCGCCCGACGCGCGCCTGCTGGCATGTGACCGCGAGGTTGCGCGGATGCGATTCCGCTGAACATCTCCGCCCCACGGATGGTGTCCGCTCCAGAGGCTGCACATCCCTGACTGGCGCGGCTGCATCATGGAGTACCAGCCGGTCCAACCCCCGCATGTCTGAACGGGCTACCGGAGCGGGGTTGCGGTAGGGTCGGGCGTACCGAAGTCGCGCCAATCTCCGCACAGACTGATGTGCGAAGGCGTCGCTGAGCAGCGCGGTGGTCATCGGACGCCTGGGCGTCGAGCCTTCGCGACGTCGCCGATGATCGCGGCGAGCTCCCGGGGACGCACCACATCGGCCAGTGGCTCGTCGGCAGGTCGACCCAGGTCACGTCATGCAGCTCGGTGAGGCCACCGAGCCAGGCGTGACCCTCATTCATGGCGGCCTTGACCTGCTCGGACGGGAAACCCGTGCAGATGACCGTGGTCGGCACGTCGAGGCGCGCCGCGTTGGTCAGCATCGGACCCTCGCGCAGGACGCCTCCCGGTTGCGGGACCGCGCGCCGCCGGAAGGTCGCGAGCTGCTCCTCGCTGAGCCCGTCGACGTTCTCCTCCTCGAGCTCCTCCCGCGACGGCAGAGGCTTCTCCACCCTGTTGAAGTCCGGCTCGAGCGCGCCCGTGGCCGGGCCAGAGTCGACGTACACCATCGCCGCGATCCGCTCGGGGACCCGGTCGCTCGCCGCGTAGCCGGCGCCCCCGGCCCCGCTGTGGACGGCGAGCACGACCGGGGCGTCTGCCGCCGGACGGCTTCTCAGATCGCGTCGACGTGGTCCGACAGGGTGATCGCGGACCGGTCGGCGTCGACCGACCCGAGACCGGGCAGCGTCAGCGCGGTGACGTCGTGGCCGTCGGCGCGCAACGCCTCGGCGACCTCGTCCCACGCCCACGCGCCGAGCCAGAACCCCGGAACCAGGACGATCGGGGCGGAAGTCATCTCTCGAGTCTCAGCCATGGCGTCCCGTCGTGCCCTTGCGGCTAGCTGCGACCATGGCCGAAACTACGATCGGCGAATGATTCAGCATCGTAGCACTGTTGACAGCGATGTCGTTGCGGCCTATATTGGTAAGAACATGCTTACCAATAGCCAGCAGCTCGACCGCACGTTCGGTGCGCTTGCCGACCGGACCCGACGAGCGATCATCGGCCGGCTGGCGCGTGGCGACGCCACCGTGGGCGAGCTGGCACGACCGTTCCGCGTGTCGCGGCCGGCGATCTCGCAGCACCTCCGGGTGCTCGAACGGGCCGGGCTCGTGCGCCGGACACGCGACGGGCGCTTGAGCCGGTGCCGGCTGGACGCGGCCGGGATGCGCGACGCGGCAGAGTGGGTCGAGCGCTACCGCGCCTTCTGGACGGGACGCCTGGATGCCCTGGCTCGGTACATCGAGCGGCCACGCCCGTGACTGCCGCGACGCGCGCCCTGCGTGTGTCACGGATCATTCACGCGGACGCGGAGACACTCTTCCGCGCCTGGACGGATCCGCGGGAGCTGATGCAGTGGTGGCGGCAGGAAGGGGACGGCTGGGCGTTCGCCGGCGCGTCGATCGACCTCCGGGTCGGCGGCGCATACCGGCTGGGCATGACCGCTCCCGATGGCAAGATCCACGTGGCCGTCGGGGTCTACCGGGAGGTTCAGCGGCCGGTGCGCCTGGTGTTCACCTGGGAGTGGGAGGACCCGACGCACCGAGTCGGCGACACCGTCGTCACCGTGGAATTCAAGGATGCCGGCGGCGACCGGACGGAGGTGGTCCTGACCCACGAGGGCTTCGTGGATGAGGCGCGCATGGGCCGCCATCAGCAGGGCTGGATCGAGCTGCTCAACCTGCTGGAACGCTTCGTTGGCTGAGGAGGAACACATGGGGGAATCGGGATGACGACCAAAGAGACGATTCAGGCCTATTTCACCCGTCTGCAACAGAAGAACGGCTGGGAGGAGTGTCTTTCCGATGACATGGTCTTTACCAGCTTCACCAGCCCCATCAAACGGGTCAGCGGAAGAGGGGCATACCTCGAGTCCACGAAGCGCTTCTACTCCATGATCACCGCCGTAGAGGTCAGAGACCTGATCGTGTACGGACCGAGAGCCTGTGCGTTGACGCGATACGAGCTCCAGCCTCCCGCTGGTCCGACCTTCAGCACCGACGTGGCCGAGATATTCGGGGTGCACGGAGGCAAGATCAGCTCGTTCGACATCTACTTCGACAGCGCGCCATTTCCCAAGTGATCAGGAGGGGAACGGCATGCCACGCGACCATGCTCTGGTGAACCGGGTGAGGACGGCCCTGGGCGGCACGCCCCACGTCGAGGAAAGGAAGATGTTCGGCGGCACCGCTTTCATGGTACGCGGAAGGATGTGCATCAGCGCACGTCCGGCCCGGATCATGTGCCGCATCGACCCGGCAATCCACGATGTCGCAGTGCAGCGCCAAGGCTGCCGGCCCGTGATCATGAAGGGGCGAGAATACCGAGGTTATGTGTATGTCGACGCGGGAGGTGTGAGAACGAAGCGCGATCTCGAGCGGTGGATCCAGTTGGCGCTGGAGTACAACGACCAGGAAAAGGCCTCGACACGGAAGGGAGCCTAGCCCACGTCAGGAGGTCCAATGATGACACGAGGGGAAGGGGAGGAGGGCGTCGGATTCCATGCTGTCCTCGCGGCACCGGGTCGCTCGCCTACGATTCCCGACTCGATGGACGTATACGGCTGGCTCATCGGGAGCTGGGACCTGGAGGTCCTGCGCTACTGGGGCATCGACGTCGCCGCGAGCGGGTTGAAGGGCGAGGTCCACTTCGGCTGGGTGCTCGAGGGCCGAGCCATTCAGGACGTCTGGATCATGCCTCGACGTTCGGACCGCACCGGGGACGAAGAGACGACGCAGAACATGTATGGCACCACGTTTCGCATGTGGGACCCGGTCATCCAGGCTTGGCGGATCACCTGGAAGAATCCCGCCGGCGGACACTACGAGGAGCAGATCGGCCGCCGCATCGGCGCTGACATCGTCCAGGTCGGCGCTCGCCCGAATGGCACGCCGACGCGGTGGACCTTCACCGAGATCACGCCGGATTCGTTCCGCTGGCTCGGGGAAGCGCTGGAGCCCGATGGCAAGACGTGGAAGCTGGAAGGGGAGTTTCGAGCCAGACGGCGGCGCTGAGTACTTGTCAGTCTGGAGGATTTCACCATTCGGCACCCTTCGGCACACGGGGCCATGTCGAATGGGGGCTGGCCTGCTCGCCTATCCAGCAAGGGCGGCGGCCCGCCCGCCCCTGTAGGGCGCAAGAAGTCGATCCACCGTCCTTTCCTTCTGGCCGGCCCTGTGAAAGACTCCTGGCGGGTCGAGTACTTCTAACGAGCCGGCGCGCCGGCTTGATGGTGGCGTGACCATGCGCTGTCCGGGGTGCCAGACCGAGAACCCCGCCGAGAACCGGTTCTGCGACCAGTGCGGAGCCGCTCTCGAGAGCCGCTGCTCTCGGTGCGGCGCCGCCCTGCGATCGGGCGCGCGCTTCTGCGGCGGCTGTGGCGCCCGGGTCGGAGCGGCTCCGGCCAGTACCGCCGCCGGCGAGACTCCGGACGGCGCCGGGGCAACGCCGCCCAGAGCCCCCGGCCCCGGCCCGCCCCGCGGCCTCCCGCCACCGCCGGACACGTACACGCCGAAGCATCTGGCCGAGAAGATCCTCAAGTCCCGCTCGGCCCTCGAGGGCGAGCGCCGCCAGGTGACCGTGCTCTTCGCGGACCTCGCCGGCTTCACCGCCCTGGCCGAGGGGCTGGATCCCGAGGACGTGCACACGATCATGGATCGCTGCTTCGCGACGATCACGGCCGAGATCCACCGGTTCGAGGGAACCATCAACCAGTACACCGGCGACGGCGTGATGGCGCTCTTCGGCGCCCCCATCGCGCACGAGGACAGCCCGCGCCGCGCCGTCCACGCCGCCCTCGGCGTCCAGCGCGCGTTGCACGACCTCGGGCGGCAGCTCGCGGCCGAGCGCGGAGTCGAGCTGCGGATGCGAATCGGGCTCAATACCGGCCCCGTCGTGGTCGGCCGCATCGGCGACGACCTCCGCATGGACTACACGGCGGTCGGCGACACCACGAACCTCGCGGCTCGGATGCAGCAGCTCGCCCGTCCCGGAAGCGTGGTCGTGAGCGAGGCGACCCACAAGCTGGTGGCCGGCTACTTCGAGACGCTCGATCTCGGGGAGCTGGCCGTGAAGGGCCACGCCCCCGTGAGGGCGTGGGAGGTTCTGCGCGCGCGCGGGCGTCGGGCCCGCTTCGACGTGGCCGCCGAGCGCGGGCTGACGCCTCTCGTCGGCCGGACGCGGGAGGTGGCGACGCTGCTCGAGCTGTTCCGCGAGGCCAAGGCTGGGCACGGCCAGGTCGTCTACGTGGTAGGTGAGGCCGGGATCGGCAAATCACGCCTGACCCTCGAGTTTCGTCGCGCCCTGGCGGAGGCCGGCGAAGAGATGACCTGGCTGGAAGGCCGGTGCATTTCGTTCGGCCAGAACATCCCCTTCCTGCCCATCGTGGATCAGCTCCGGGAGAACTTCCGCATCGAAGAATTCGACGGCGAGCCGGAGATCATCGCCAAGGTCGAGCATGCCATGCGGCGAATGGGGCAGCTCGAGGCCCACATCCCGTTCGTCCGCTCACTCCTGGCGGTAGACCCCGGCGATCCCAGCGTGGCCGCCCTCGACGCGCAGGCCCGCCGGCGAAAAGCGTTCGAGGCGGTCCGTGCCCTGGCCGGACGGGGGGCCGTCCTGCGTCCGATCGTGTTCGTGGTGGAGGACCTGCACTGGATCGACGGAACCAGCGAGGAATACCTAGGCCAGCTCATGGACTCCATCGCCGGGCTGCCTATCATGCTAGTCCTCACGTTTCGGGTCGGGTATGCGCCTCCGTTCGGTACCCGGAGCTACCAGACCACCCTCACCCTTCGCAGCCTCTCCGAGCCGGAAATGCTGAGCATGGCGGCCCGGGTCCTCGGCACCCACGCGTTCCCCGAGGAGCTGAAGACGGCGCTCATGGAGAAGGCGGAAGGCGTGCCCCTCTTCGTGGAGGAAGTGACGAAGACGCTCCTGGACCTCGGCCTCCTGCGGCGCGAGGAAGATGGGCGCCTGCGCGTGGCCAAGACGCTGACGGCCGTAAGCGTCCCCGACACGATCCAGGGCATCAT
This sequence comes from uncultured Candidatus Rokubacteria bacterium, assembly GCA_963804185.1. Lineage (GTDB taxonomy): Bacteria > Methylomirabilota > Methylomirabilia > Rokubacteriales > DASRDR01 > DASRDR01. The sequence goes on along the minus strand of CAWDPM010000011.1, from coordinate 962,848 downwards.
CATGGCGCGCCTCGACCGCCTGGGCGAGGACGGCAAGCGGACGGTCCAGCTCGCCTCCGTCATCGGACGCCAGTTTCTGGTCCGGCTGCTCGAGCGCATCGCGGGCCTCACCGGCGAGCTGGAGGGCCTGCTGGGCGAGTTGAAGGCGCTCGAGATCGTCTACGAGCAAGGGCTTTTGCCGGAGCCCGCCTACATCTTCAAGCACGCCGTCATCCAGGACGTCGCCTACAACAGTCTCCTCAAGGAGCGCCGCAAGGAGCTCCACCGCGCCGTCGGACATGCCATCGAGGAGCTCTTTGGCGATCGCCTGGCCGATCACGTCGAGGAGTTGGCCCACCACTTCAGCCAGGGCGAGGAATGGGCGAAGGCCTTCGAGTACCTCGTTCGGGCCGGCGACAAGGCGAAATACGCTTATGCCAACCAGGCGGCCCTGGACCACTACGCGCGGGCGCTGACGGCGGCCGAGCGGCTGGGGGCGGCTCTGCCCGGGCCCCGAGTGCTGGAAGTTCACCAGCGCCGGAGCGAGGTTTACCTGGTCCTGGCCAGATTTCTGGAGTCGGTCGCCGAGTCCGAGAAGATGCTGACCCTCGCCCGGAGGATCGGCGACCGGACGGCCGAGGGTCATGCGCTCGTCGACATGTCGTTCGCCTACTTCGGGACCTTCCGGTCCGAGTACGCGGCCGAGGCCCGCCGGTGCGGAGAAGCAGCCCTGGCCATCGCCCGGGAGATCGGCGATGCCCGCCTGCTCGCCAAGAGCCTGACCCGGCTGGGCGGGCTGGACCAGTCGGACGGCAACCTCGCCCAAGGCGACCAGAAGTTCGACGAATCGCTCCGGATCAGCGAGGCGGGCGGCTTCCAGGACAGTGTGGTCGAGAATCGCATGTACCTCGGTGCCCACGCCAACTGGCGTGGAGAGCTTCGCCACAGCGTCGAGCTCTCGCGGGCGGCGGCGACGGCGGCGGCGGAGATCCACAACGGGTTCGTCGAGCTTTACGCCATGGCCTTCCAGTGCCTGTCGGAGATCGGCTTCGGCGACTACGCGTCGGCGCAGAGCACCATCGGTGAGGCCCTGGTCAAGGCCAAGGACCGCGGCAATTCGTTCATCGAGGGCCGGCTGACCAACTCGCTGGGCTGGCTCCACCAGGAGCTGGGCGACTTTCGCGCGGCCATGGAGCTGGACCGGGAGAGCGCCGACATCGGGCAGCGGATCAAGAACCCGAACGTCGAGATCAGCGCTCTCATCAACGTCGCCTTCGACCACTACCAGCTCGGCGACGGCCCCCACGCGCTGGCCCAGCTCGAGGAGATCGCGGTCCGCGTGGAGAAGTTCGCCTTTGGCGCCCACCGGTGGCGGTGGTCGATCCACGTGGCCACCTTCCTGGCTGATGTTTTGCTCTTCCTCGGCGAGCCGGCGGCGGCCCTCGGCCAGGTCGAGAAGGCGATCGTCCAGGCACGGGCGACGGGCTCGAAGAAATACATCGGCCGCAGCCACGCGCTGCTCGGGCAGATCGCGCTGGCCGAGCGGGCGCCCCTCAAGGCGGTGACCGAGCTGGGCGAGGCGCTGCGCATCGCGCGCGAGATCGAGCACCCGACCCTGACCTGGCAGGTGGCTCACTCGCTCGCTCGGGCCGAGGCGGCCATCGGCCACACGGAGGCGGCGAGCGCGGCCGCCCGCCTGGCCCGGGAGACCATCGAGGCGGTGGCCGCCCGTGCCCCGGCGCCGGCCCTTCGCCAGAGCTTTCTCGGCTGGCCTCGCGTCACCGCGGCGCTGGAGGACATCGCGCCCTTCCTGCGACCCTGAGCGGCGACTTCCAACCATCGCGGCCAGCTGCTTGTCGGCGGCGCGAGCCGGCGCTATGACCTGCGCGCGATCGCGCCCACCACCAGCCGCGGCCGTCCCCCCGTCTGCCCGCCGGGCCGGTCGGTCCGGTTCCGGGTCTCATCTCCCGACCTCCCGCCGCCCTTGCCGGACCCGCCAGCGCCGCGCTATCGTTCGGGCGCGCCGCCGGCGGCGGGGGCCGACGTCGTGAGCCCGCGAGCGGATGAAACGGACGCGGGGCAGGGACGCAGAAACGTGCTTCGGGCTTCCGTTTTGACGCCAAGACGCCTTCGAATCCACTGAGGCGGTCGGCCTTGTCCCTTGCTTCCAGGGCAATCTGCCTGACCATCGGCCGGCCGTGCCCCTGGACTGTCGGCCGAGGGGACCGCGCCCTGCGACGAAAGCTGCCGCCGTGCCTGCCACCACGGAACGCTGCCCTGGCTTGCGCGCACGTGCCATAGGCGGGCGAGAGGGGAATCGATGAGACCACACGGCCCGTGTGCCCCGCTTCGCGCCGCCCTGATCCCGGCCCTGCTGCTCCTCGTCGCCGGCTGTACGACGGCCACCAATCCACGGACGACGTCGGCCACCGCGGCGGCGCCGAAGAACATCATCATTCTCTATGCGGACGGAACGGCGGCCACCCAGTTCGAGGTCGCCCGCTATGCCGCCCGACACCTCCGGAACGAGCCCTTCGCGGTGACGGACGTCGTGTTGAAGACGGGCACGCTCGGCCTCTTGACGACGCATCCCCACGAGGCGTTCGCGACCGACTCCGCCGCGACCGCCACCACCATGTCGACCGGGGTCAAGACCACGATCGGGGCGATCGGCGTCGGCCCGGACGGCCAATCCCTGCGAACCGTCATGGAGGCGGCGAAGGCCCGGGGGAAGCGCATCGGGCTTGTGACCACGGCTAGCGTCCACGACGCCAGCCCGGCGGCATTCAGCGTGCACGCGAAGAACCGAGGAGACGTGCAGGCCATCGTCGACCAGTACCTCGCGCTGGAGCCTGACGTGCTGCTGGGTGGGGGAGCCATCCACTTCCGGCCCGAAGGCGCCGGGGGCACGCGCAAGGACGGTCGGGACATCGTCGCCGCATTCCGCGGGAAGGGCTACCAGATCGCCCGCACTCCGGCCGAGCTGCAGGCGGCCACGGGGCCGCGACTTCTCGGTCTGTTCGACGACGAAGACCTGGACTTCGAGATCGATCGCGACCCTCGGACGCAGCCGTCCATGGCCGACATGGCCGCGGCGGCGATCCGGCTCCTGTCCCGGGGGAGCCCGAACGGCTTCGTCCTGTTCCTCGAGAACGATAACCCGGATACGGCCAGCCACGGGAACGACGTCGCGTCGCTCATCCGGGACCTCTGGGTGTTCGATCGAGCCGTGCAGCACGCGCTCGAGTTCCAGCGCCGGACCCCGGGAGAGACGCTGCTCCTCGTCACCGGCGATCACGAGACCGGCGGCCTCAGCGTCACCTACGCACAGAAGGACATGAGCACGACGTCGAGCCGCAACCGCTTCTACGCGGCGGCGGAGCACCTGGACCTGATCAAGGGCATCACGATCTCCCACGAACGGGCGGCCGAGCGCCTGGGCAAGACGCCGACCCCGGAAGCCCTGGACGCGCTGCTCCGCGAGCACTTCCCGGGGTTCCGTCTCGATCCGGACCTGCGCGAGGCGATCCTCAAGCAGCAGATGCTCGAGCGAAACTTCACCTATCCGACACAGAACGCCCTCGGGCGCATGGTGGCTCGCCAGACCGGGTTCTACTGGGGAACCTCTGGACACACGACCGAGCCCATCGTCGTCGGGGCGATGGGTCCGGGCGCCGATGCATTTCACGGCTATCTCGACAACACGGATTTCGGCAAGATCTTGCAGCGCCTGATCGGGGGGCCGTGATGGCGCCGCCCGGCCGGGATGCCGCACGACCTCGGCCTTCATTGACGATGCGCCGTTTGCGGCGTCACGTCCGGGCGTTGTAGCCGGGTCTCGCCAAAGAGGGCCGTGGTCTCGCCACTGGCCTTGGACCGCATCCGCGCTCGCCCCATCAGCGACTGCATGGGTGCCTGGCGACAGCCTAGCGTGCTCCGAGCGGAAGCGCGGGCACTGACGGGTCGAGCACGGTGGCGCGCGCCAGCGTTCCGTAGAGCGAGGTCATCTCCCGCACGGCGAGACCCGCCGCCAGCGCGGCCACCTGGATCACGCGCCGGTTGCCGTTGCCGTAGCCGTAGGCCGGCGCCAGACGCTTGATCCCGAGCCACTCGGCCACGGTGATCGGCCAGCGCCACGCGGGATTCGGTGTGATGATGATGATCCCGCCCCCCTCGCGGACGATGCCGCGGGCGTGCCACAGGATCTTGGCAGGATCCGTCACGAACTCCCACGCGTCGATGAGGAGCACGGCGTCGAATGGTCCCGCCGGCAACCCGTCAACCGCGTTGGCCACCCGGAACGCGATCCCTTCTGCCCCTGCCTTGGCGCGCGCCCGGGCGACCATCTCAGGACTCTCGTCGATGGCCATGACCTCGAAGCCCCTGTCGGCGAGGGCGACGGCGTAGCGCCCCGTGCCGCACCCGACGTCGAGAACCCGGCTCCCGGGCCGAAGCCGCGCCTCCAGCCAGCTCAGGACCGACCGGTAGTAGCGCGCGCTCGCCTTGCGGTCATAGCACGCGCTGAGGGCGTCATAGACCGCGCGGTAGCCGGCACCGGTCGCGCGACGGCCGCCGGGACCCGCTCGGTCGCTGGTCGAGCGTGTGGGGCTCGGCGCCATGCGCCCAGGTTACCCTAGACAGTCAGGGAAAACCCTACATTGTCGGTGAAGCTCCGGGTATCCTGGGGTCAAGTCGGAGAGGCATCTGCCGGTTCGGCATCCAGCCGAGACGACCTGTCAGGGCGCGGTCTCGGAGCGGTGCTACGGCGTCCCCATCAGCCGATTCCACTGGCGGTTCAAGCGGGGCGGGACCCAGGCGCCAGGGCGGCGTGCAGCGGCCAGGAGCGTGGCGCAGACGTGAGTTCTGACTCGTCGGCGCCGCCGATGATGGGGTCTCCCCACAGGCTCCAGGGCGAGCCACGCCCCAGAACCGCCCATCTGGCGCCCGAGGCCGGGTCGGGGTAGGGTCGGGGCGCCCGTGCCCCACAGAACGGCCGGGACGCGGAGCTTCTGCGCCGGCCACGCAACGATCCGGACTCGGGAGACGCTCGGTATGCGATGTCCCCGGTGCCAGCACGAGAATCGCCTGCAGGCGAAGTTCTGCGAGGAATGTACCGGCCCCTTGAAAGAGGCCAGCCCTACCACGCGGTCAAACACGGATCCAAAGAGCGAGGTCGAAAGCCTCAGGCAAGCGCTGACCGAGGCCGTGGAGCAACAGAAGGCCACGGCGGAGCTCCTGCAGACGCGGAACCGCGAGCTTGCGGAAGGGCAAGAGCAGCAGGCGGCGACGAGCGAGATTCTTCGCGTCATCGCCACCTCGCCGACCGACGTCCAGCCCGTGTTCGCGGCAGTGTTGATGAACGCCGCCCGTCTGTGCGATGCCCTCGATGCCTCAATCTTCCAGGTCGACGGTGACGGGCTCCGCTTGGTCGCTCACGAGGGGCCGATCCGCTCTCATCCTGTGGGCGAGTTCCCCCTGATTCGTGGAATGACCGTGGGACGTGCGGTACTCGACCGGCGGACGATCCACGTCCCCGATGTGCAGGCCGAGGTCGACGAGTACCCTGACGCCAGTTTCCTTGCGCGATCCTTCGGTTTCCGGACAACGCTGAGCGTTCCTCTGCTCCGCGGGACCGAGGCCATCGGAGCGATCGGCATCCGGCGGACCGAGGTTCGGCCGTTCACCGATCGGCAAATCGAGCTGCTGAAGACGTTCGCGGACCAAGCCATGATCGCCATCGAGAACGTCCGGCTGTTCACGGAACTGCAGGAGAGGAACCGCGTGGTCATAGAGGCCCACGCGCAGGTAACCGAGTCGCTGGAGCAGCAGACGGCGACAGCGGAGATCTTGCGCGTCATCTCGAGCTCGCCGACGGACGTCGGTCCAGTCTTCGCGACGATCCTCGACAAGGCGATGGCCCTAGCCGGCGCTCAACTCGGGACTCTGTGGCGTTACGAGGGTGACGAGATGTTCCGGGCCGTCGAGCTCCGCGGTGCCGGCCCCGAGCTCAGGACCATGTTGCAACGACCTCAGCGGCATGGCCGGCCGTTCTTTCGGACGAGCGGCCCGTGGAAGCCGGCTCAGATCCTCGATGTGCGGGAGACCGAGCCTTACCGTCGGCGGGAGCCGCTCTGGGTCAACAACGTCGAACAGGAAGGAATGCGGACCCTGCTGAACGTGCCCCTGGTGAGTGATGCGCGCTGCCTTGGGGCCATCTCGCTTTACCGTCGAGAGGTGCGGGCGTTCGCCGACAAGGAGATCGCCCTCCTCCAGACTTTCGCCAACCAGGCCGTCATCGCCATCGAGAATGTCCGCCTGTTCAACGAGACAAAGGAGGCGCTCGAGCAGCAGACGGCCACGGCCGAGATTCTGCGCGCGATCTCGAGCTCGCCGACCGATACCCAGCCGGTCTTCGAGGCGATCGCGCGGCTCGCGGTCGACGTGTGCGACGGACGGCACTGCACGGTGTACCGGTTCGACGGCGAGCGGGTTCACCTCGTGGCCCATCACAACATCCCCGCCGAGGTGCGCCCCGAGTTCGAGCGCACCTACCCGCTGCCGATCGAGTCCGACACGCAGGCGGCGCGCTCGATCCGCGAGCGGGCAGTCGTCCACAGCCCGGATACCCTGAACGATGCGAGCGTCTCGGAATGGGTGCGGCGAACCGCCCAGGCCGGGGGGTACCGCTCGGGGGTCGTGGTCCCGATGCTCCGCTTGGGCGCGTCACTCGGCGCCATCGGGGTCGCGCGCTCTGGCCCGGACGGCGCGCCCCGGCCGTTCTCGGACAAGGAGATCGCGCTGCTCCAGACGTTCGCCGACCAGGCCGTGATCGCGGTGGAGAACGTTCGCCTCTTCAATGAGCTGCGGGCGCGGACAGCCGAGCTGACGCGCTCGGTGGAGCAACTCACGGCCTTGGGCGAAGTCAGCCAGGCGGTCAGCTCGACGCTGGATCTCGACACAGTGCTCGACACGATCGTGGCCCGCGCCGTCCAGCTCTCGGGCACGAGCGGCGGCGTCATCTACGAGTACGATGAGGCGACCCAGACCTTCCAACTGAGGGCGAGCCATCGAACCGACGCGGAGGTGGTGGACGCGCTGCGGGCGGTCCCGATCCAGCTCGGGGAGGGGGCGACCGGGCAGGCGGCCCTCCGGCAGGTCCCGGTCGAGGTCGCCGACATCGTTGAGGACCGGCAGTACCAGTTTGAGCGGGTGCGGTCGATCCTGATGCGGGTCGGGTACCGATCCGTCCTGAGCCTCCCGCTCCTGCACGAGCAGCGGATTCTGGGCGCGCTGACCGTGTCGCGGCGGGAGCCGGGGAGCTTCCCGCCGGAGACGGTGTCCCTCCTCCAGACCTTCGCCACTCAATCCGCCCTGGCCATCCAGAACGCCCGGCTGTTCCGCGAGATCGCCGACAAGAGCCGACAGCTCGAGGCCGCGAGCCGCCACAAATCCGAGTTCCTGGCCAACATGTCCCATGAACTCCGCACCCCGCTGAACGCGATCCTCGGCTTCTCGGAGGTGCTGGCCGAGCGGATGTTCGGGGAGGTGAACGAGAAGCAGGCCGAGTACCTGCAAGACATCCTCTCCTCGGGCCGGCATCTCCTCTCCCTGATCAACGACATCCTCGACCTCTCGAAAGTGGAGGCCGGCCGTCTCGAGCTGGAGCGCGGCCGGTTCCATTTGCCCACCGCCCTCGACAATGCGCTGACCCTCGTCCGGGAGCGGGCGACCCGGCACGGGATCTCGCTCACCCGGACCGTGGACCCGGGGGTGGGCGACATCGTGGCGGACGAGCGGAAGGTGAAGCAGATCCTGCTGAATCTCCTTTCCAACGCCGTGAAGTTCACTCCGGAGGGGGGCCGGGTCGGCCTCACCGCGACGGCGGCCGAGGGCGTTGTCACCATCGCTGTCAGCGACACGGGGATCGGGATCGCGCCCGAAGACCAAGCCGACATCTTCGAGGAGTTCCGTCAGGTTGGCCGGGACGACACCCGCACGCAGGAGGGCACGGGGCTTGGCCTGACGCTCGCCAAGAAGTTCGTGGAGCTGCACGGCGGGCGGATCTGGCTCCAGAGCCGGGTGGGCCAAGGATCGACGTTCAGCTTCACCCTGCCCAGTCGGCCTGCAGGCAGGAGTGCGAGCGATCAGCGCGGAGGCGAGCCTCCACGGCCATGACGTGTCACGGGTGCCCGCACAAAAACCCCGGCGACGCCGTCTTCTGCCAAGAGTGCGGGACTCGGCTCGAGGCTGCCTGCCTTACTGCCGCCTCCAAGATGTACCGCGACATGGACATGGGGTTCTGGCTGGCGCAGGCGGAGGCGGCGTGTGCCGGAGGTGGCCCATGACGCGAGTGTTGCTAAACGCCTTCCTCGCCCTGGCCCTCCTCGCCGCGCCGCCCGCCGCCGAGGCCCAGCCAGCGGGGAAAAGTCACCGGATCGGGTTTCTGGGCGTCGGCTCGCGCGAAGGCCGGGCGTTCTTGATCGAGGGCTTTCTCCAAGGACTGCGCGAGCACGGCTACGTCGAGGGTCGGAACATCATCATCGAGTACCGCTTCTCGGAGGACCGGAACGATCGGCTGCCTGCGCTCGCCGCTGAGCTAGTCGAAGAGTCCCTCTCGTCGTGCTGAACTGAAAGGATGGCCCGTATGACGACCACACAACAGGGCCTGGACGAAGGGAAGGTCAAGGCGTTCACTCAGCGCATGGTCACGCATCTGACCGGGGCGTCGATCGGGCTGATGCTGGAGGTCGGACGGCAAACGGGCCTGTTCGAGACGCTGGCGGCGATGGCGCCCGCCACGAGTTCGGCAATCGCCGAGCGGGCCGGCCTCACTGAGCGCTATGTGCGCGAGTGGCTGGGCGCGATGGTCTGCGGCGGCATTGTGGAATACGAGCCGTCCGCGCGGACGTATCGGCTCCCGCCGGAACATGCCCTGCTCCTGACGGGACAATCAAGCCGGAACCTGGTCACGCTGGGCGCCATGTTCCCTCTCCTGATGCGGGTGGTCCCGGACGTGGTGAAGGCGTTTCAAGAAGGCGGCGGCGTGCCGTATGCTGCCTACGAACCGGACTTCGCGGGCCTGATGGACGGTCGAAGCCGGCCGCGCTACGAGGAGTTTCTCTTCAGCAAATACCTTGGGTCAGTCGAGGGGCTCATCCCACGGCTCGAAGCGGGGATCCGTGTGGGTGACATCGGATGCGGCACGGGCTATGCCATCAACCTAATGGCCCGCCGCTTCCCGCGCAGCACCTTTGTCGGCTATGACTTCTCGGAGATGGCCATTGCCCGGTCGCGGGCCGAGGCGGCAGCGATAAGGGTCGCCAATGCGGTCTTCGAGGTCCAGGACGTGACGAAGCTGCCGCGCGAGCCGAAGTTCGACCTCATCACGGCATTCGACGCGATCCACGACCAGATCGCGCCCGCGGACGTCCTGCGTCGGATCCGAGAGGCGCTCGCACCTGATGGGACCTTTATGATGCTGGACATCTGCGCGTCATCGAACCTTGAGGAGAACATTGACGCCCCGATGTCGACCTTCGTCTACACCGTCAGCACGCTGCACTGCATGACCGTTTCGCTCGCGCACGGTGGGACCGGGCTCGGCACCGCCTGGGGCCATCAGGTCGCGACCCGAATGCTGCACGAGGCCGGGTTCACCAACATTCAGCTGTTCGAGCGCGTGGACCCGATGAACTCGCTCTACGTCGCCAGGCCGTAGATCAGTTCACCCCCACGGACGACGGCACGACCGTCGAATTCCGGAGGACGGACGTGCTCGACTCAGTGCTCAGCGGGATTGTGAACGGAGACGGCGTACCTAGAGCGAGCGGAGCCCCTCGGGGACACGAACCCGTGTGACATTCCATAGTGCTTCGGTGGCGTAGGCCAATCCCGTGCCTGACCGACAACATCAGGCGCGGGGTTCCGGATGCGCCAGCCCGAAATCGGCTAGCAATTGGCTACCAAGCGAGCCGAACTACCCCGACTTGGGACGGTCCGGGCCATCAACGAGGCGCTGCTTGCGATATCCGCGCGCCTTGACGAGCGTTGAATGAGGGATCCGGCTCGTCAGGCCTTGCCGGCGCCGTCCTGGCTGAGGTAGGCGCGTTTCCGGGGGTTCTTGAAGACCTCTGCCATCGAGTAGCTCATGCGCTGGCCACCACGCGGTGCCATTGCTGCCGGCCTGCGTCCTCTCGACTATCGACCGGGCACTCCGGGGCCCCTACGGCCCCCCAGATGTTGCGGGGCGGTGATGGCGGCGCGCTGGGCGGCGCCGACGGCGGCCAGCTGGGCCTCGACGTCCCGCAGCTCGCGGTCGACGTAGGCGTAGTAGCGCTCCCCGAAGGCCGCGTCGGACAGCGCCGGCTCCACGGCCTTCCGATCGGCCAGGATCCGCTCGTACCGTGTCCGGAAGTGGAGCAGGTTCGCGTAGGACGATCCGGTGGAGCCACGAGGTCCTGTAGGCTCCGGAGGTCGCGCTCGACTCGAACGGTAGAATACAGACGTGACTCGTCGGCTCGTCTTCCTCACGGGTGTCCTGCTCCTTGCGACCACGAGCGCTTCGGTGGCGTTCCGTGTCGCTCCACCCGGCCCATCCACCCTCGCCGCCCACGTGGTCGCCCTCACCGCGCCCGAGATGGAGGGCCGCGCGTCCGGCACCATCGGGGCGGAGCGGGCGGCGCGCTACATCGTCGACCACTTCGCCGCGGCCGGTCTGCGCCCGGGAGGGGAGGGCGGGGGTTTCCTCCAGAGCTTCGTCATTGGCTCGACGGTCCACCTGGGCGCCGGCAGCTCGCTCGTGCGGCTCGGGGCCCGTCCCGCTCGCTTCGAGGCCGGCCGCGACTGGATGCCCCACGGCGGGTCGAGTCGTGGATCGGTGAGGGGCGAGCTCGTGTTCGCGGGGTACGGCGTCTCGGCCTCGGGGCGCGACGACTATGCGGGACTGGACGTGACGGGGCGGGTCGTCCTGGTCCTCGACGGCGCCCCCCCGCAGCTGTCGGGCCCGCCCCCGTCGCGTCTGGACAAGCTCATCGCGGCGCGGCGGCGCGGTGCTGTCGCGCTGCTCATCGCAGGCGATGGGCTGCCGGCGCTCGAGTCCACGAGCGCGCCGGTCAATCTGGTCTCGGGCACGCTGACGACGGCCACCACCGACGCCCTGCTTGCGCCGAGCGGGCTGACGCGCGCCGAGCTCGCGCGGCGCGTGGCGGAGTCGCGCGCGTCCCCGTCGCTGGCCACCGGTGTCGAGGTGAGCCTGCGCATCGACCTCCAGCCGGTCGATGTTCGGACGGCGAACGTGATTGGCGTCGTACCCGGACACGATCCGGCGCGCGCCGCGGAGGCGGTCGTGGTGGGGGCGCACTACGACCACCTCGGACGCTCCGATGGCGCCGTGTACCCCGGGGCGGATGACAACGCCTCGGGCACCGCCGTGGTGATGGAGCTGGCCCGGGCCTTTGCGACTGCCGGGGGGGCGCCACGGACGCTGGTGTTCGTCCTGTTCGCGGGCGAGGAGATCGGGCTACGCGGCTCTCGCCACTACTTGGGGGACCCCGCGGTTCCCATCGAGCGCACCGTGGCCATGATCAACTTCGATATGGTCGGACGACTGGGTGACCGGCCCCTCGACGTCGGAGGGGTCGGGACCGGCAGCGGGCTCAAGACCACGGTGGACGATGCGGGCCGGCAGATGGGCATCGCCCTTGCCGACCGCGACGCGCCCGGCGGCGCCTCCGACCACGCGCCCTTCTACGGCGCAGGAGTGCCCGTTCTCTTCTTCCACACCGGCGCCCATCCCGACTACCACCGTCCGACCGACACCGCCGACAAGATCGACGCCGACGGCATGGCGCGGGTGGCGGCCGTCGCCGCACCGGTGATCGAGTACGTGGCCAGCCGTTCGCGGCCGACCTACGTAGCCCTGCCCCCACGCCCGCGCTCTCCCGGCGCGCCATCCCCACGCGGCGTGGCCTTCCTCGGCGTGTCGCCGGCCCGCGCTGGGCTCTCGGACGGCGTGCGCCTCGGAGCAGTCGTGCCAGACGGCGCCGCCGCCCGGGCCGGGATTCGCGAGGGCGACATCATCGTCCGCCTGGGCGAGGTGCCCGTACAGAGCTTCGAGGAGCTCAGGGCCGCGCTCCAGGTCCGGCGGCCGGGCGATCCCATCCAGATCGTCTATCTCCGCGACGGGGAGGACCGAGAAGTTCAGGCCGTGCTCGGGGAGCGGCCGTAGCTGACTTCAGGAGCTCATCCGACAGGACGGCCTGTGCTTTCGCGCCCGGCTCAGGAACGTTTAACAGGCACACCACGGTCGCAGCGCCGACATGTTCCTGATCGACGACACCGGCACGAACGGGTCCTGAACGCGTCGAAGGACCAGATCGCAAGCACTTCGGCACTGGACTCGCTGCTTTCCAGTTCAGGTGTCATAACGCGCGCCGCCCCTTCCGTCTCCGGCGATGCGGAGGCCGATCAACCGATCGAGCGTGGCCCGGTCCTCCAGCAGCGCCCGCGAGGGGGCCTGGTGCACGATGCGGCCGCGCTCCAGCACCAGGCTCGCCTCGGTGAGGGACAGGGCGATCTCGACGTGCTGCTCGACCAGGATCACGGCGGCGCCGTCGTCCACCCGCATGCGGCGGATCGCCGCGGTCAGCTCGTCCACGACGATCGGCGCCAGCCCCTCGAGCGGCTCGTCCAGCAGCAGGAGCGTCGGGTTGGTCATCAGGGCGCGCGCGATCGCCAACATCTGCTGCTCACCGCCTGACAGGTGGCGGCCCAGGCTTCCGCGCCGCGCCGCGAGGCGGGGGAACAGCGCGTAGACCCGGGCGAGGTCCCAGCGCCCGGGCCGCGCGGCGACCGTCAGGTTCTCCTCGACGCTCAGCGAGGCGAAGATCTCCCGCTCCTGGGCCACCCAGCCGATCCCCTCGCGCGCGCGCCGATGCGGCGAGACCCGGGTGATCTCGCGGCCGCGCCACGTGACGGCGCCGCGACTCACGTCCGTGTAGCCCATGATCGTGAGCAGGAGCGTCGTCTTGCCCACGCCGTTGCGGCCGAGCACCGCCAGGCTGCCCCGCTCCGCCACGGTCAGCGAGATGCCGTCGAGCACGACGGCGTCCCCGTAGCCCGCGCGCACACCGTCGAGCGCGAGGAGCGGTTCAGCCACGCCGGGCGCTTCCCAGGTACACCTCGCGCACGCGCGGGTCCGCGGCGATCTCGTCGGGGCTGCCCTCGACGAGGATCCGGCCGCCGACCATGACGATGATGCGGCGCGCGAACCGGAACACGACGTCCATGTCGTGCTCGATGAACAGCACCGAGATCTCCTGCGCGAGGCCGGCGATCGCGTCGAACAGCTCCGCGCTCTCGTCGCGGGGAACTCCGGCGGCCGGTTCGTCCAGCAGGAGCACCCGCGGCCTGGTGGCCAGCGCCAGGGCGATCTCGAGCAGCCGCTGCTGCCCGTACGCCAGCTCGCGGGTGGGCCGGCGCCAGCTCGCGCCCAGCCCCAGCGAGCCGAGGATCGCGTGAGCCTCCTCGACCGCCTCCTGGAACGCGGGCAGGCGGCGCCAGAAGACGCCCGCCACGCCGCGCCGCTCGCAGACCGCGAGCGTCACCGCCTCCAGCGCGTTGAGGTGCGGGAACAGCGTGTTGATCTGGAACGTGCGCACGAGCCCGCGCTTGACGCGCTCCTCCGGCTTGAGGGTCGTGATCTCCTCTTCGCCCAGGAAGATCGCACCCCGGTCGGGCGGCAACATCCCGGTCATGAGGTTGATCAGGGTGGTCTTGCCGGCGCCGTTCGGTCCGATCAGCGCGTAGCGCTCCCCCGGGGGCAGGGTCAGCGCGACGTCCTCGGCGACGACGAGCGAGCCGAAGCTCTTGTGGAGCCCGCGCGTGGCCAGCGCCGGCGTGCTCAGGCCGCGCTCCGCCGCCTGGCCCTGATCCGCGCGAGCCCCCCGAGAATCCCGTTCGGCAGCAGCATGACGACGGTGACCAGGAGCACGCCGATCCAGAAGTACCAGTACTGCGGATTGATGCCCGAGAACCGGTCGCGGGCGACCATGAAGATGATCGCCCCCACGGGGCCCCCGTACAGGCGGCCGGCGCCGCCCAGCACGAGCATCACCAGGAGCTCGGCGGAGCGCTGAAAGCTCAACACCTCGAGGGCCACGGTCTCCGTCGTCTGGGCGAGCAGGGCCCCGGCGACGCCGGCGATGACGGCCGCCACCGTGTACACGCGGCGGACGTGCGCTCGGCTCGGCGCGCCGATGGCGGGCATCCGCGTGGCGTTCTCCCGGATGCCCCGCAGCGCGAGCCCGAACGGCGAGTTGGTCATGCGGCGCGCGGCGAGAAAGATCAGGAACAGGACGACGAGCGCGTAGGCGTACGCCGTGTAGCCGTACAGATCGAACCGCAGGCGGCCGAGCAGCGGCCACGTCCGCACGCCCTGAAGGCCGTCCGCCCCGCCGGTCAGCCAGTGGGCCTGGTTGGCCGCCTCGTGGAGCAGCACGCCCAGGCCGAGCGTGATCATGATCAGCGCCAGGTGCCGGAAGCGGGCGATGACGAGGCCGGTGGCGTAGCCGACCGATCCGGCCACCGCCGCCGCGATCACGAGCCCGGACAGCGGCTCGCCCCACCCGCTCCGGGAGACGATGCCGGCGGCGTAGGCGCCGAGTCCGAAGAACGCGGCATGCCCCAGGGAGACGATGCCCGCATAGCCGAGGATCAGGTCGAGGGACAGGGCGAAGAGCGCCGTGATGGCGATCTGGCTCGCCAGCACGAGGTAGGAGGGGAACAGGACGAACGGGAGCAGCGTGGCCAGCCAGAACGCCGCCTCCAGCGGCCGCCAGCGCGTCTCCGACGCGAGGTACGCGAGAGGGCCCGTGTCGGCCGCCGGCGCGGGCGTGCCCACCATCCTTCAGCGCCGTCCGAGCAGGCCCGCCGGCCGCCACATCAGCACCGCGACCATGACCAGGTAGATCAGAAAGGCGCCGAGCGCGGGCGCGTAGTACTTGCCGGCCACGTCGCTGACGCCGATGAGGCTGGCCGCCGCGAACGATCCGCCGATCGAGCCCAGTCCCCCGACGGCCACGACGATCAGCACGTACACGAGATACGTGAACGCGAACGCCGGATCGAGGCCGACGATCTCGATGGCCAGCGCGCCGCCGAGGCCCGCCAGCCCGCTCCCCAGCGCGAAGGTGACCAGGAACACCCCGTCGACGTCGATGCCGAGGCCTCGCGCCATGCGCTGGTTGTCGACCGCCGCCCGCACCCGCGCGCCGAACCGCGTCCACTCGAGCGCGGCGACGAGGAGAAGCGTGATCACGAGGGCCACGCCGACCAGGAACAGCCGATACACGCCGAAGCTGACCCCCATGACCGTCACGGCGCCGCGCAGGTATGGCGGCATCTGGATCGGCTGCAGCACGGTCCCGTAGATGTATGCCGCCCCGGCGACCGAGATGAACGCGAGCCCGATGGTGAGCAGGACCTGATCGAGGTCGCTCGACCGGTACAGGCGGCGGTACAGGGTCCGTTCGAGCCCCACGCTCACCGCCGCGGCCGCGAGGAACGCGCCGGGGAGCGTCGCGAGAAACGGCCACCCCAGGCCGTTCATCAGTGTCACCGTGACGTACCCGCCGAGCATGGCGAAGCTGCAATGCGCCAGGTTGACGAAGTTCATCATCCCGAGCGTCACCGACAGCCCCACCGACAGGAGGAACAGCAGCATCCCGTACGCGAGCCCGTCGAACAGGACGCCGAGGAGGGGGCCGATCACGGCCGACCGTCCCGCCGCGCGATCGGCCGGGAGGCTGGCAACCGGCGGCTTACTTCTTCATCGAGGCCTTGACGGGATCCTTGACGTTCTCGACCTTGTCGAACTCGACGTTGACCACGTTGCCGCCGACCCGCTGTACCCGCCGGATATAGACGGTCTGGACGATGTCGCGCGTCTCGGGGTCGATGGAGATCGGGCCGCGCGGGCTCTCCCACTTCATGCCCTTGGCGGCGTTGACGAGGCTCTCGCCGTCGGTCTTGCCACCCGCCTTCTTCAAGGCCTCGTAGATCAGATGCATGCCGTCGTAGCCGCCGACCGCGAAGAAGTTCGGGTTGACCTTGTTGTCCGCCGCGAACTCGCGGACGAATTCCTTGTTGAGCGCCGAATCGTGATTGTAGTCGTAGTGCCAGGCGGTGATGATGTCGAGCGCGGCGTCGCCCATGTTCCGCACCGCCGTCTCGTCGGTCACCTCGCCGGTCCCCAGGACCTTGATCTTCCGGGGGTCGATGCCCCGCTCGGCCAGAGCCTTGCCGAGCGCGGCCGGCTGGGCCCCGCCCGGCACGAAGATGAAGATGGACTCCGGGTTCAGATCCTTCGCGCGCTGGACGAACGCGGAGAAGTCGGGATTCGCGATCGGGAAGCGCACCGCGCCGACGATCTCACCGCCGGCCGCCTTGAAGGCCCGCTGGAACCCGCCCTCCGCATCGTGGCCCGGCCCGTAGTCCGAGACCATCGTGTAGGCCTTGCGGACGCCGGACCGGTAGGCCCAGGCGCCCAAGGATTCCGTCACCTGCGGGAGCGTCAGGGAGGTGCGCACCGAGTAGGGCGACTTGGTGGTGATGATCGAGGTCGCGGCGTTCATGATCACCATGAACTTCTTCGCCTGGTCCGACACGTCGGAGGCGGCGAGCGCGTTGGGCGTGAGCACGAAGCCGGCGAGGATGTCCACGCCATCGCGGACGACGAGCTCCTGCGCGAGCCGCTTGGCGACGTCCGGCGAGGGGCCGCCGGAGTCCTTGCGGATGATCTCGATCTTCTTGCCGGCCACCGTGTCGCCGTGCTTCTTCAGGTAGAGCTTGATGCCCCCGTCCATCTGGGTGGCGGTGTCGGCGAACTGCCCGGAATAGGGCAGGATCAGCCCGATCTTGACCGTCTCCTGCGCGTCGGCCGACGGCGCGCCGAGCGCCGCGAGACACACGGAGACGACGAGGCCGGCGAATCCGATGACGAGTCTCGGCATCGATGCCCTCCCTGGTGACGGTGCCGACGGTGACGGCCATGCCGCGCCGATCCCGCAGGGGCAACGCGGCTCGCGGCGCCCGGAGCGGCCGTCCCCGGCGGCGGCTCCCGACGCCGGCGCTAGAGTAGCGCGGCTTGCTGCGCGGAGCCAGAAGAGATTGGGGGCGGCACGTCGGAGCGTCGCCGTGAACACCATCCCATTGCTTCACGGCGCCGGCCCGGAACACCCTCAACGATGCCGGACATCGCCGTCCCGGGTCAGCAGCCGGTCGTGCCTTCTTCCGGTCCTTCCGTTTCCGCCGTCCTGGTGCGCTTGCGCACACCGGTTTCTGTCTACTTCTTATTCTCTTTCTCTTTCTATTCTACTTCTAAGTCTTCCGGGGCTGAACTACGCGATTTTTCTGATGTTTTCATGGTCAGTTCCGTCCGGATTGGCACGCGGCGTGCGCGACCCGGCTCGAGTTTCCGTCCGGGTTGACCCGGTGGATCCAGGATGCGGCACCAGTTCGGCTGGAGGTTGGCGCGGTGCGGGTGCGAGCGCGCGCGGGCTCGGGGGATCCCACGCGACGTTCGGGCCGAATTGGCGCGCAGTTGGGATGCGAGGCGAGCTCCGTCCGGATTCGCGAACCGTGTGTGCGATCGAGCCCGAGTTTCGTGCGGGGTTAGCGCGCGCCGGTTGCGATCGCGCCCCAGTTCCGTCCGGATTGACAGGCAGCGTGTGCGATCCGGCCCTCGTGCCGAGGATCGGCACGACGCGGGACACCGCCGCGACGGGTCGTCGGCGCACGTCGACGCGACCCAGCGCGGCCCCTGCCGGCGAAGCCGACGCAGGTCAGGATGCTGGCGCAGGTCAGGAGCTGGCGCAGGTCAGGAGCTGGCGCAGGTCAGGAGCCGACGCAGGTCAGGAGCTGGCGCAGGTCAGGAGCCGACGCAGGTCAGGAGCCGACGCAGGTCAGGATGCTGGCGCAGGTCAGGAGCTGGCGCAGGTCAGGATACCAGCGCAGGTCAGGATACCGGCGGAGCGCCATGGCCTCGCCCTCCCGCGCCGTGGTATAAGGGTGTCCGTATTTCCTAGGTGCTGGACGTACTCGTTACTTCCTCGGAGGTGATGGCCATGGCAAAGAAAGCCCCTAGTCCATCCCGATCTGCGCCGCGCGCGCTCACCAGCCAGGAGGCCGTTCAGGGGGCCAGGAACGCCTTGGCCGTTGCCAATGCGTCCGTGGAGTCGCAGCTGCACGTCTATCGCGCCCTCCAGCTCGCCGCCCGCACCCTCCGGGACGACCGATCGGCGCGGGCGCAGGCGGCCGTGTTCGATGACCTGGCCTCGAGCCGGGGGAAGCTACTGTGCAGCGTCATCGAAGAAACCTGCAAGCGGGCAGAAGCCAATTACGAGCGCCACGGCGCCAAGGCGCCCTTGATGCACGCGCTGCTTGCCGGGATCGACATCTTCTCCACCGTGGCGCCCAAGGCCGCGCAGCTGTCAGCGTATCGGCAGCGCCTGCAGGCCCTACAGCAGCAAGCCCCCTCCACCCCGGAGGCGGAACCCGCCCGGCCGTTCTTCGCCCGGTTCCTGGAACACCAGAATCGCCAGCAGATCACCACTGAGATGGAACGGCATTCGCGGAAGCCCGCCGAGGTCCGCGTCACCCTGAAGAGCCCGTCCGATCACGAAGATTCCGGTGCGAGGAACCTGGGGCACGAGGTCATCGTCACCCTCAAGGCCCCCTCCGACCACGAGGACGGCGGACCCCAGCCGTCGCCCATGACCCGCAAGTTTCCCTCGGATGCCGAGGACCATGGCATCGACGGGTTCGCCGTCACGCTCAAAGCCCCGTCGGACCACGAGGACAAAGGCGGCGGCACCGAGCCGCCCGTCTTCGTGACGCTCAAGTTCCCGTCGGACCACGACGAGGACGTTCCCTATGCCGGTCAGTATCCCGACGTGCTGACCGAGAAATTCCCCTCCGACGTCGAGGACCACAGCATCGACAGCATCCGGGAAATTCCGGTGACCCTCAAAGCTCCGTCCGATCATGAAGACGGCAGCAGCCACGGCGAAACGGTGGTGACCCTCAAGGCCCCGTCCGACCACGAAGACGGCGGCAGCACGGATCCCGGTCCGATGACGCGGAAGTTCCCGTCGGATGCAGAGGATACCGGGTCGGGCGACGGCGATGTGGTGACCCTGAAGTTCCCGTCCGATGCCGAGGACGCCGGGGGCTACGGACCAGAGGACACCGGGGGGAATCCCGTCACGCTCAAATTCCCCTCGGATGCCGAGGACGGCGGCCACGTGGATCCGGGTCCCGTCACCTTGAAGTTCCCCTCCGATGCCGAAGACGGCGGCGAGGTCGATCCCGGAGAGGTGATGACGGCCAAGTTCCCCTCCGACTACGAGGATGGCGGCGCCCGGCTGAAAGACACCGTGGCCGTGACGCTCAAGTTCCCCTCGGACAGCGATGAAGGGGCGTACTACGGGAGCGGGGGCAACATCGCGACGGCGAAGTACCCCTCCGATGAGGACGAGGGAACGGTCAAGGAGGCCTAGTGGCGCTCCAACCTGATACGGCGAACGCGGCGCTGTGGGTGGCGCCGGGTTGACCCCGGTGCGGCGAGGCGCAGTGGGCCCCCTTCGCGCTCCTGCCGCGAGCGGAAGGCTCGCGGCAAGGTGCGAACGGGTGACGCAGCCGAGCCGCGTCCGGGGCAAGCCGGCGACAGGCCACACAGCGCTTCGTCGGAACAAGTTGGAACGGCACTAGCCGACAACTCGCGGTTCCTCGGGACGAAGGGAGCTCAGGTGCAAGGCCCGGTGCTCCTTCTGACCCACAGCGGTGACTACTACACGATCGATCTGGTGATCGAGGCGCTGCGCGCCCGCGACGCCTCGAGTCTTCGGATCGATACGGATGGGTTTCCGCAGGACTTGCAGCTGAGCGTGGAGATGAGCCAGGCGGGCGTCGAGTGCCACCTGCGCACCCCCACGCGGGATATCGATCTCGCCACCGTGCCTGCGATCTGGGCCCGGCGCCTGTGGCCCGGGAAGACGCCCGCCAGTCTCGATCCCCGCTTCGCCCATCACTGCTACCAGGAATCACGTACCGCCTTCTTTGACACGCTGGCGCTCCTGGATACCATTCGCTGGGTCAATCCGATCCCTGCCGGTCTGGCCGCCGAGTCGAAGCTCCTCCAGCTCCGGCTGGCCAGGGAGGCTGGCCTGTCCATCCCGCGCACCGTCGTGGGCAACGACCCCGCCCGGATCCGGGATCTCTTCACGCGCCTGGACGGAAACATGATCACCAAGCTCCTGGGCCCCCTCTCCCAGACGATGGATGCCTCCGGTGATTTCGTCTACACGAACCGGGTGACGGCGCAGGACATGGCCCACATCGACGACGTGCAGTACGCCCCCCAGATCTTCCAGGCCTTGATCGAGAAGAAGCGCGAGCTGCGCGTCATCCTGGTGGGCCGGCACACCTTCGTGGGGGCGATCGATGCGTCACGTACCGACCACGGCCGCGTCGACTGGCGCCGTCTCACCACCCGCGACGACGTGAGGTGGACGGAAGGCAGCCTGCCGGCAGCCGTCGAGCAGGCGACGCGCCGCCTCATGCAACGGCTGGGTCTGTACTTTGGCGCGGCTGATTTTCTCGTGGACGCCGACGACCGGCACATCTTCCTGGAGCTCAATCCGGCGGGCGAGTGGGGCTGGCTCCAGCGCGATCTCGGCTTTCCGATCGCCGAGGCGATTGCCGAGACCCTCCTCTCTCCTCTGTGAACGGCCGATCGATCCCATGATGGTCCTGGTCATCACACGCAGCGACGACAACGCCAGCGTCGACGCGGTGTGCGCGGCGATTCGGGCGCGCGGCGGCACGCCGATTCGCCTCGACTCCGATCGCTATCCTGACCTGGTCAGGCTGAGCAGCGTGTACGACCGCGATGGCGTCCAGCGCACGCTGCGCACGCCAGCGGGGACCTTCGACCTGGGTGGGGTGTCCGCCGTCTGGTACCGGCGCTTCGACGCCGGCGCCGCCCTCCCGGTGACGCTCGGGGACATGCGCCCCGCCTGCGTCCAGGAATCGCGGCGCACGCTCTTCGGCGCCATCGCCGCGCTTCCGTGCTTTCACATGGATCCCCTGGAGAGCGTGCGCCGCGCCGATCACAAGGAGCTCCAGATTCGCCGCGCCGCCGAGCTGGGGCTGGACATACCCCGCACCCTCTTCTCGAACGACCCCGACGAGGTCCGGGCGTTCTTCGACAGCGTGCACGGTCGCATGATCACCAAGATGCAGCATTCCTTCGCGATCTATCGCCACGGGCTCGAGAACGTGGTCTTCACCACCCCTGTTCGACCGGACGACCTCGAGACCCTGGCCGGCCTGCGCTACTCTCCCATGACCTTCCAGGAGAACATCGACAAGGCCTTCGAGCTGCGCACGACGGTCGTGGGGCGCCGGGTGATGACGGCGGCCATCGACTCGCAGCGGACGCCGCGGACCGCGATCGACTGGCGCCGGGACGGGGTGGGACTGATCGACAAGTGGACGCCCTACGCCTTGCCCGCCGCCGTCGAGGGAAAGCTCCTGCAGCTCGTCGCGGAGCTCGGCTTGAACTACGCGGCCTGTGACTTCATCGTCACCCCCGACGGACGACACGTGTTCCTGGAGGTCAATGCGGTGGGCGAGTTCTTCTGGCTGGAGCAGTCCCCCGGACTCCCCATCTCCTCGGCAATCGCCGACGTGTTGCTCGACCTGAGCCCCCGCCACCCCGTCGACGTGGACGCCTGGCGAAACGGTATCAGCGGACCTGCCGCAAGTTTCCGTGCGTAGACGTCTTGGGGCACGTCATCACGGAGCGCCAGTGCCCGACCTTCAGCAAGTAGTCGTGCGCTGACCGCAGGGGCAGCCTCGCCAGGTCATTTTCCACCTCGCCAGGTTATTTCCCACGAGGGGCAGCCGCCGGCTACAGCCCCAGCGCCGCGCGGGTGGCCGGACCGGTGATACCGTCGGCGACCAGACCCTTCGAGCGCTGGAACGCGCGGACCGCTTCGGCCGTCCGCTTGCCGTACCGTCCGTCGACGGTAGTCCGGAAACCAGCGGCCACCAGGGCCCGCTGCACGGCCTCGACGTCCGGACCCTTGAGAGGCGGGCGTCGGACCAGGAGCGTTCGCTCGCGCGGATCCTGTGCCGAGACGCGGGTCGGGACCGGGTCGAGCAGGGTATCCTCGTCGATCGTCACGCCGCGGATCCGGAGCGGGAGCGGGAGGTCCCAGGCTGCCCCCCGGATGAGGGAGGCGAAGGTGTCCATGCGGTACACCGTCAGGTGGAGCACCGCGATGGCATGCGTGGCGAGCCACTCCCGTCGTTCGGCGACGTAGTGCTCGATCCAGGCCCGCTCCCCGATCCGGGACACGGGCCCGTGGCGCTCATCCGTCCGGTCCCGGATGCGCAGCCACGACCCATGGATGTGACTGTCGTAGACCACATTCGCGCCGAGCGCGCTCACGATCCCGAGGGCGTCGGCCGCGCTCGCGCTGGGGTGCCAGTAGACGCGATCGAAGAAGGCGTCCTGAACCTCACGCATCACCGCGTCCCCGCCGGCGTCCTCCAGAAGGCGGCGGAGCTTCAGGTCGCGGTCGAGGCTCTCGTCCCGCGCTGCCAGCTTGGGGAGGTGCCGGCGGAGCGACGCGGCGAGGGCGGCCCCGGCCGCCTCGCAGTAGGCCTTGACCAGGAGGTGCAGATTGCCGCTCGCGAGCGTGGTCTGGGCGCGGCCGTAGGTCAGGTGTCCCGGATCCCCCGGGATGAGCGTGACCTTGGCGTAGTCCCCCCGCGCCCGGCCCGTCTCGAAGACGTTCACGATGGCCTCGGCGGTGCGCTTCTGGAGATCTGTCAGCACGGGTGGTTCCTCCTCCGGCGGATCGGCGCGACCCATCGATCCGCAGCTCGGACCGCGGCTCGCGGTGGCGGCGGTTGGCGGCGGCGGTTCAGGCGTTGCGCAGCGTCGGATCCAGGTAGTCGCGGAGCCAGTCGCCCAAGAGGTTGATGGCGAGCACCGTGAGCATCAGGGCGAGGCCGGGGAAGATGCCCATCCACCACGCCACCGCCAGGTAGTCGCGCGCGTCGGTCAGCATGCTGCCCCAGCTCGGGATCGTGGGCTGCACGCCGAGCCCCAGGAAGGTGAGGCTCGCCTCGACCACGATGTTGTTGGCCACGGTGGCGGTGGCGAGGACGATGACCGGCGTCAGGACGTTGGGCACGACGTGCCGGGCGACGATGGTCGGCTGGCCGGCGCCGATGGCGCGCACGGCTTCGACGTACTCGCGCTGCTTGACCGACAGCACCTGGGCCCGGACGACGCGGGCAAACGTCGCCCAGCCGGCGATGCCGAGAATGAGGATCACGTTGAGCAGCCCCGCCCCGACCGCCGCCACGACCGCCAGCGCCAGCAGCAGGAACGGGAAGGCCAGCTGGACGTCGGCCAGCCGCATCAGCCCCGTGCCCAGCCGGCCCTCGAAGTAGCCGGCCATCAGCCCGAGCGCAGACCCGAGCACCGCCGAGATCAGGACGGTGCCGAGGCCGACCGCCAGGGAGATGCGCGCCCCGTACACGAGCCGCGTGTAGACGTCGCGCCCGAGCTGATCTGTCCCGAGCAGGTGCGCCGGGCTCCCGGCCTCCTGCCAGGCCGGGGGCCGGAGGCGCTTCGCGGGCTCGCCGAACGTCGGGTCGCGATCCGTGATCCAGGGTGCGCTGGCCGCGGCGAAGACCACCAGGAGCAGGAACCCCACGTTGAACAGCCCGCTCCCGCGCCGGAGCGTCCGCCAGAGCCGCTGGCGGTACCAGACGGGGCGCCGCGAGAGGGCTGCCGGGTCGAGGTCGAGCGGGACGTGGGAGCGCCCCACGTCCGGAACGGCCCGGCTCACGAGACCACCACGGCCCGGCGGGGGGGATCGGGCGCCGTCCGCTCCCGGCTCATGCGAGCTTCACGCGCGGATCGAGCCAGGCGTAGCTCAGGTCCACCAAGAGGTTGAGGCCGACGAAGACCAGGGTGATGAAGAGCACGGCCGAGGCGACGGTCGGGAAGTCGCGAAACGTGACGGACTCGACGATCAGGCGCCCCATGCCCGGCCAGCCGAAGATGGACTCGGTGATCACCGCCCCGCCGAAGAGGTTCGCGACGTCGAGCGCCCACGCGGTCACGACGGGCATCATCGCGTTCTTCAGCACGTGCTTCGCCATGACGATCCGCTCGGGCACCCCCTTCGACCTCGCGGTGCGGACGTAGTCCTGGGAGAGGCACTCGAGCACGCTCGAGCGGACGAGCCGGGTGTTGCGACCGAGGGACTGGGCCCCCAGCGTGATCGCCGGCAGGATGACGTTCTCCCAGCCGCCGTACCCCATCGCCGGCAGGACGCCCAGGTAGACGGCGAACACGAGGATGAGCAGGAGGCCGAGCCAGAAGTTGGGGATGGACTGGTTCAGGACCGCGAACGTCCGGACCGCCTGGTCGGTCCACGAGTAGGGGCGCACCGCCGACACCGTGCCGAGGATCAGCGACAGCACCGTCGAGTAGGCGGCCGCCGCCAGCATCAGCTGGAGCGTGAAGGGGAAGCGCTCGAGGACGATCGGCATGGCCGGCTGGCCGAGGAACCGGAGCGAGTCGCCGAAGTCCCCGCGGATCGCGCCGCCGAGCGGCCGCATCTTGGCCTCGACGGTGGAGGCCCCGAGGGTCGATCACCTCGATGGACTGCCCGGCCTGCCCCGGCGCCGTGAAGAGGTCGCCGACGAAGAAGCGGAAGAGCTGGACCGGCCACGGCTGGTCGAGGCCGTACCGCTGCCGGATCATCTGCATGCTGTCCTCTGACGCCCCGGGAGGCATCAGCATGGCGGCGGGGTCGCCGGTCAGGTTGATGATGACGAACACGACCAGCAGGACGCCGATGATGACGAAGATCGACTGGACGCAGGCGGGACGAGGATGTAGGGGTCACGAGCCCAGGCTCGATCGCCTGACGGAGCGGCGCCGGCCGTTCCGGCCGGCGGCCGGCCGGCCGGGAGCGGTCTACCCGGCCGGCGGCCGATCGGCGGGGCGGGGGCCCCGCGGCCTCACGCGCTTCGGGGCTTCATCTCCTTGGCCCAGATCATCTCGTCGGGCCGCGGCTTCCAGTCCACCCGGTTGCTCACGCCGTACATGTCCACGACCTGCATCCCGGGAATCGAGAAGGAGCTCTCCCACATCATCTTCTGGATCTGGGAATAGATGGCCTTGCGCTTCGACTCGTCGAGCGTCCCGCGCGCCTCGTCGATCAGCTTGTCGAGCGCCGGGTCGTTCGGGTAGTCGGGCGTCGGCGTGGACTTCGTCCGCCACAGGGGGCCGAGGTCGATGTCGGCATCGAACATCCAGTTCCCCCAGCTGTTGAAGATGATCCCGTCGAGCTTCCCGGCGTTCGCCTGGGGGTAGTAGGATCCCGCCTCGTAGAGGCGCGGGATCACGCGGAGGTACTCGGCGCCCCACCTTGTTGAGCTCCCCGATGATGCCCTCGCCCATGTCCTTGTCCTTCGTGTACCGGCCCTGGACGAAGTGGAAGTTGACCGTGACGGGCAGCGCGAGGCCGGACTCCTTCAGAAGCTGCCGGGCCTTGTTCAGATCGTGGGGGTAGAAGGGAACCGCGGGTCGTAGCCGAAGTGGTACTTGCCGATGACGGTCGAGATCCGTTCGCCCAGCCCGCTGTACACGGTGCGGAGCAGCTCCCCGACGTTCGCGGCGTAGTTGACCGCCTGGCGCAGCTTGATGTTGTTGGTGGGCGGCACGTGGGCGTTCATCCGCCACCATCCGAACCGGTTGCTCGTGACGTGCTCGACCCGGGCCCGGCCTGACCGGTTGACCATGTCCGCCTTGCTCGGCGGGGACGGCGACGGTGACGTCGGCCTGCCCCGACATGAGCGCGGAGACCCGAGTGGAGACCTCCGGCACCGTGCGGATGATGACCTTCTCGAAGGCCGGGGCGCCGCCCCAGTACTGCGGGTTGGCCTCCATCACGAGGTCGCCGTCCTTGACCCAGCTCACGAAGCCGGTAGGGCCCGGTCCCGTTCGCGTTGTTCTGGAGGAAGGCGGTCGGATTCTCGCTGTAGTACTTCGGCGAGACCATGCGCATCCCGAAGCCGTTGAAGCGGTTGAGGATGATGGGGTCGGGGACCTTGGTGATGATGTTGACCGTGTGGCGGTCCACCGGCTCGGCCTTGTTCATCGTGTCGTAGGCGTGCCAGGCCACCGTGGGCGGCAGGAAGCTCTTGTCCACGCGCCCCAGCAGCCGGTCGACGCTGAACTTCACCGCCTCGGCGTCGAAGGGCTCGCCGTTGTGGAACTTCACGTTCTCGCGCAGCTTGAACTGGAAGGTCGTGTCGTTGACGCGCTTCCACGAGACGGCCAGCATGGGCCTCCAGCCCTTGTAGGGATCGATCGGATTGCTCATGTCGACGAGGTTCTCGAACATGTTGCCGAGCGGACTCTCGTCGAAGGTGGCGATGTGGTTCTGCGCGATCCATGGTGGCCCGCGGGACCCCGTACAGGATGACCAGCGGCTGCTTCGACTGGGCTCCGGCGCGTCGTACCAGGAACGGCCCCGACGCGATCCCTGCGGCGGCGCCGGTGGCCACCCGGATGAAGCCCCGGCGGCCGATGTTGATCGTCAGGAGCTTGGCGAGGTAGGCAGTCCTGGTGTCACTCATGGTGACCTCCGATCGACTAGGGAGTTGGGCTGAACAGTCGTCCTGGTCGCGGTGACGCGCGGCGGCAGCGGCGGAGCGGCGAGGGCCCCGCCGAGAACTCCGTCCCCGGAGTGGGCGGAAAGGGGGACTGCACGGTGCGGGCAGTCTAGGGGCGGCCCGCGGAGCTTGTCAATACGACGGGGCCGGATGGCCGGATAAACGAGGGGCCGGACAGACGAGGGCCGGACAGACGATGGGCCTGAGCACGACGGCCGGGCAGACGAGGGGGCGACAGACCTACGAAGGGCCGACAGACGCCGGGCCGGACACACGGCGGGCCGGATATACGATGAGCCGCGTGTCATCCCGCGAGCCCGGCAACGACGAGCTGGGGCGGCATACGACCCGCCGGCGTCGGCCCGTGCGACGAGCCGGGCGCCGCCCGCTCGGGTGGCGCGCCGGAGGGATCAGCGGCCAAGGGTCAGGGCGAAGGTCAGGTCGAGCCGCGCGCGGTAGTCCGTCTCCTGCGTGAGCTTCCATCCCCCCTTCCCGCTGTACGCGGTCAGGAGGTCCTGCTGGGTCTCGTGGTCGGTGATGATCACCCATCGCGTATCCGGCGGGTAGAGTGGGAACCGGTCGAGACTGTGCCAGGTCCCGGGGGCGAGCGCGTACCCCGTCGTGCCGTCGAGCAGGAAGGCGCGGACCTCGGCCGGGTCCGGGATGGCCGAGCGGTCGGAGGAGGGCGGGGCCACGGCCACCGCCGCCGGAGACCCCCCGAGCGGCAGGAACGTCTGGGTCAGCTCGAAGTGCCGCTCGAGCTTCGAGAACCGGAACCCCTGGTACTGCGTGCGGAGCAGCATCACGAGCGGCCGGCCCGAGCGGAAATCGACCGCCCACCCCTCGGTGCCGCTCTCGGTCCGGTAGTCGGGCGCGCGCTCCTTCGCGGAGATGATCTGGCCGAAGGGCGCGAACGCCTCCTCGGTCAAGGGCTCGATCGGAAGCTCGCGGACGGTCCCCATCGCCTGGTCCTCCACGCATCGGATAGAGCGCCGCTTTCCGGGCAAGCCGCGACGACCCGAGCTCGCCGGCGATCTCCTGGCCTAGGGGCGGGGTGACGGTCGAGGCCCAAGGGACCCGCGGCGGCGCCGCGCAGGGAAAGGGTAGGCCGGACCTGGGTTCCGGTGCAACGGGCCCTAGCAGTCCGACCCGCTGGTCCCGCCGGGAAAGTCCCACCGTTGTAGGTAGGGACCAAGCAGGTCGACGAGATCGTGAGCCAGTCCCGCGAGATCAGCGACCACGGGCATCGGCTCCCATCGGCCGGTATGCGTGTGGAAGCTCAGCCCGAATCTCCCCGCGCCGAGCGGGGTGGCGCGGGCGACAGGGACCCCTTCGTCGACGTGAATCGTCAGATGCACCCGAGCCGCCCGGACCGACACGTGCCCGTAGTCCCCAAGGGCATGGATCGCTCGACGCAACGCGTCGGCGTCGTCCGAGGTAGGCCGAGGTCCCTGGGGTCGCTTGCCCGCCGCCACGGGGAGTCCCTCCCACGCGCCTCCACTGCTGGCCCGTCGTCGCCAGCTTGCAATCGATGGACAGTGAAAGTCCACCGGAAGGGAGAGGGCCCGGTCGCGGTTCCAGGCCGCGACGAGCGCCAGCACGGCGGTCCGGAGCGTCTGCGGGGAGCGGAAGCCCCCGGGGCGCACGCATCGCCGCTAGTCCAGCCAGTCGCGTTCCTTCAGCTTCCTCGGGAGGTAGGTCTTGGTCAGGTAGCGGAAATCCTTGTTGGCGAGCGCGTCGAGCTCGTACTTGAGCCCCGATCCGAGCATCCGCTTGATCTCTTCCTGCCAGGGCTTCTTCTGGAACCAGCGGTACTTCAGGAGCTCGCGGGCCCGGCCGACGTCCTTGTCGTTGAGCTTGATGCCGACGTTGCGGGGGAGGCCGTAGGCGTCGGGATCGGCGCTGGAGAGGCCGATGAACTTGGCCTTCGGGATGGCCATCCGCTCGCTCTCGAACGCGAGGTTGATCGACCCCTGCTTGACGACCGAGTAGATGTAGTACCCCCAGGGATCGTTGTCGACGAGGACGTACACGGGAATCTGGTAGTCGTCGTGGAGGCGCCGCGCGAGGCGCCGGACCCCGCGCGGCGGCTGGCCGTTTCCGGTGAGGAGGACACAGTTGTACCGGCGCCAGAACTTGTCCTCCGAGAGCCGGTTCCACTGGGTGCCCTTCTCGACCAGCAGGACGAAGTCGGCCGTGCAGCGGCGGATCTCGATGTACTCGGGCTCGACGATGGAGGGCACCGAGTAGCCGCCCTTGCCCAGGCGCGCGCAGTCCACCCGGTCGCCGTCGTCGCCGAGCACGACCGGCCCCACGATGCTGCCGGCGTTCTCGGCGCGCACGTGGAGCTCCTCGCGCAGCGCCGCCAGCGCCACCTCGAGGTCCTCGATGAGCGGGTCGGACTCGTTCTGGTTGTCGAACGTGTTCTCGTGGGAGCCCCGCATCGTGTGCTTGGTGCGGTAGTAGATCTCGCGGAGCGACGTCGTGAGCCCCGCCCGCTGGAGCTCCGCCAGGGCGTCGGCCACCAGCACCGTCTGCATGAACTTCTTCGCCATGCCGACGTTGAAGAACGTGCGCGCCTGCTTGCGCTTCCCCATCTCGATGATGCCGCGCTTCTCGTTGAAGCTGACGTTGGCGAGGCTGCGCACGGGGATCGCGAGCGCGGGGTCGCGGCTCCGCTCGGCGGCGGTGATCACGATGTCGGCCACGCCGACCAGCTTCTTCTCGACCGCTCCGGGATTCCGCGACGTCGCTCCGGCCATGTCTCGGTCTATCGCTTCCGGTGGTTGGTCGACTTGCTCGCGGCGCGCCTGGCCGCCGCGGCGACCTCGCGCGCGACCGCCCGGGCCGGCCGCGCCGGGCGGACCGCGCTGGCCTTGCCCTTCCGCCGCGCCGGGCGGACCGCGCTGGCCTGGCCCTTCCGCCGCGCCGGCGGCCGCTCTGGCCCGGCCGCGACCGCGTCCGGCGCGACCCGCGGCCCCTCGGCGTCGGGCAGCACCGGCGCCTCCCCCTCCGGGCCCTCGGGCGTGACGATGATCGAGTGCGGCAGCCCCTCCGGGCCGCTCTCGCGGCCCAGGATCTCGTCGGTCCGGGCACCCCCGGTCCGCTTCATGGCGATCTTCTGCAGCTGGGCCTTGAGCTTCTCCTTGGGCAGCCGGCCGCCCTTCAGGCGGGCGCAGGCGTCGACGACCTCCTCGATGTACAGCTCGAAGATGTTCCGCCGCCGGAACTCGCTCTGGGCCCGCTCGCGCCGCCGCAGGAACACGCCGAGCCGGCGCCCGCACTCCTGGAGCGCGAGCTTGATCTCCTTCCGGATCTCGTCGTAGTCGGCGATCGCCTCCTTGGACTCGCTGGTGAAGGGGACCCAGACGGAGGCCATGTGGACGAAGACCACCATGGGGCCGGCCGGGAGCGCGCCCCGGGACTGGGGCACGCCGTACGTCCGCCAGGCGGTGTCGAGCACGGCCTTGAAGGTCGCGCAGGCCGACTGCTGGTAGAGGAGCGGGGCGCGGTTGGCGTAGCGGATGACCCGGGCCAGCTCGCCGTCGTCCTCCGTCTGCTCGCCCTCGGCGAGCGGGACGATCGGAGCCGGGGACGTGTCCGGCGCGGCCGCCGCCGGGTCCAGCCCCTTGCCGTACGCGAGGCCCGCCTCGATGACGAACGGATTGCCGCGGTACACGGCGGGCGGCCGGGTGACCGCGGTGTAGAAGGTGCCCTTGATCTGCTTGTAGAGGCCGTGGAGGATCGCCTTCTCGCCGATGGGCGAGATCGAGTTCGACGGCGGGGCCATGATCTTCGTCGTCTGGATGGCCTTGTAGAGCGCCTCCGCGTCCTCGCCGTGGATCTTCCGCGGCCGCGCGTCCGGCGAGAGCTTGGCGGTCCGGCAGATCTCCTGCGCGACGGCGGCGGAGACCCGGCTGAAGTCCCCGGCGAGGAATCCCGCGAGGGAGTGGCTCCGGGTGTCGTGGAGCATCCGCAGGAGGATGCCGAACTCGATGCCGTACGGATGCGGCTTGATCTCGCGGGGCTGGGGCGGCAGCTCGTGGATCGTCCGCCGGTACTCCCGCGTCTCGCCCTCCGGCGTGTTGTAGCCGATCGTCACATGCGGGTTGGCGATCGCGACCTGTTCGAGGTACTCGTCCACGGAGGCGCGGCCCTTCTGGTAACGCCCCTCGATCTCGAGCGTCACCTGGGTGCCACGGTGGCTCTCCCAGTCGATCTTCTTGTTCTCGAAGATCCGCGGCTCGTTCTTCTTGGTGTCGATCTGGACCTCGAAGTAGTGGGCCGGGGAGCGGGCGGTCGTGCGGGAGGTGATCTGCACCGGCTTGCCGGTCGTCAGCTGGGCGTACATGCCGGCCGCGGAGATGCCGATCCCCTGCTGGCCGCGGCTCATGCGGAGCCGGTGGAACTTGGACCCGTAGAGCAGCTTGGCGAAGATCGGCGGGATCTGGTTCCGGACGATGCCCGGACCGTTGTCGATGACCGTGACGCGGAACCGGGTCGCCTGGCTGGGGGGAGGGGGCGGCGCCCCGTTGCTCGGCACGACCTCGATCCGCACGACGACGTCGGGCAGGATGCCGGCCTCCTCGGCCGCGTCCAGGGCGTTGTCCACCGCCTCCTTGACGCAGGTGAGGAGGGCTTTCCGCGGACTGTCGAAGCCGAGGAGATGCCGGTTCTTGGTGAAGAACTCCGAGACCGAGATCTCGCGCTGGCGCGCGCCCATCTCGACCGCGGAGACGGCGAGCTTCGGGGGCGGCGCCCCGGCCTGGACCTGCGCCTGCGCCTCTGCGGTAGGCATCCCTTCCTTGATACCAGACGCAGGCCCGTGGCCGCGCGTTTATCCTCAGCGCCTGCTGCAGCCGGCCGCCGCCGCGCGGTCCCTGGCACGCTCTGCACCGGAGCGATCGTGAGCACTCCGGGCGACGTGATCGTCTGCGGAGCCGGCGTCATCGGCGCGAGCGTCGCGTACCTCCTGGTGCGCCGCGGCGTCCGCGTTACCGTGGTGGAGCGCTCGGGCGTGGCCTGCGCCGCATCCGGCAAGTCCGGGAGGTTCCTGGCGCTCGACTGGTGCGACGGCTCGCCGCTTGGCCTGCCGGCGCGGGCGAGCTTCGCCCTCCACGCCGACCTGGCCCCTCATCGCCCCGGCCAAGGGCTGCCGGCCGACGACGACGCACGCCATCGCGCAGCGTGTGGAGATACCCGGGTACGCGGCGCGATCAGCCGACGAGAGGATTTCGAGCCGTGAGGCTCGGAAACCGGCCGAAGTCCCGATCGACCGTCCACAGTTCGCGCACGCCATGGAGACGGCAGAGAGCGGCAACCCTCGCGTCGTGGACCTGGGGCCCGGTGATCCGTCCCTCCTGCAGGGTTGCCCGCAGATCGGGCCAGTACCCTTCGGATTCCGCGAGCAGGGTCAGGCTCGGGGACTCCAGCCAGGTCTCGACCTGGTCAATCGCAGTATCGGCCGGCGTCGGAGGTGCGAAGATCCGCGGGTGCGTCACGATGGCGAGGAACTCGTGGAGACAGGGCCACGGGATGGCCCAGGGGGTGCGCCCTTCCGCCAGCTCCGTCAGTCGGCCGTACGCCACGTCGTGCCACTGAGCGTCCTCGCGATGGGCATAGACCAGGATGTTCGTATCAACGGCGATCACCCGCCCCGACCCTCGTACGCCATCTCGCGGAGTCGATCCCACGAGCTGCCGGCCGCCGCAGGCTGGAGCCCGTTCCCCTTGAAGGTAGCCTTCCGGAGCCGGAAGGTACCTGTCCGCTTGCGCTCCGCCAGGATGCGCCGCAAGCCCTCCTCGATCAGCGCGCGCAGCGTCGTCCCTTCACGAGCCGCCAGTCTTCGGACCTCGCCCAGCAAGAGCTCGGGAATCTCTACGGTCGTCTTCATATGGGTGTATGTATCATGAGCGATACCGAGCCGTCAACCGCGGATGACCCAACCTGGACCGGTCCGCGCTCGGGCGCCGAGGAGCCCGGGGGCCATCCCACGGTCCGAAGTACACAGACCCCGTTGACGTCGAGCCGTCTGGCGTCCGCCGCCGGCGTCGGGAGCCGAGCGAGGCTCCGGGCCGCTCGCAGCTCGAACAGGCGCGCTTGCTGCCGGCGAGCGATGGCCAAGCGCTCTCGAAGCAGGCCTCGGCCTCGCCAGCACGTGCCAGCGCTGGGATGCGTGGAGCGCCCCTGGCGTGCGGTCCGGGCCGGAGGCGCGGAGCGGCCGGTGGCCAGCGCCAGTCGCTGGCGAGCCAGTGGAGCTCCGACTCGTACCATCGCTCCCCGGTGCGCCGGACCCGCTCCAGAGCCTCGCCGACCGGCTGGCGGGCCTCCTTGGCCCGACCACCCGTCACGCAAGCCTCCGCCAGCAAGGCGAGCGCCGCCGCGCGGCCCTGGTAAGCTCTGCACGGAGCGATCGTGAGCACTCCGGGCCACGTGATCGTCTGCGGAGCTGGCGTCGTCGGCGCCAGCGTCGCGTACTTCCTGGCGCGCCGCGGCGTCCGCGTGACCGTCGTGGAGCGCTCGGGCGTGGCCTGCGCCGCGTCGGGGAAGTCCGGGGGATTCCTGGCGCTCGACTGGTGCGACGGCTCGCCGCTCGGCCCGCTGGCCCGGGCGAGCTTCGCCCTCCACGCCGAGCTGGCCCGGGAGCTCGGGACGGACCACGGCTACCGGCGGATGGAGACGTTCATGCTAGCCGCGCGCGAGCGGGGCGGCCTTCCCGGCGGCCACCGGGTGCCGGCCCCGGTCTGGCTCGACGGGGAGGGCACGGTCATCGAGGCGCTCGGCACCGCCGAGACGACGGCCCAGGTCGACCCGGCCCGGTTCACCGCGGCGCTGCTCGCTCAGGCGCAGGCCCGTGGCGCGGCGCTGCGGCTGGGTGTCGTGGAGAAGGTCCTCCTTGACGCAGGCGCCGCCCGCTCGGTGAGCGTCGACGGCACCGCCGTCGAGGCCGATGCCGTCGTCCTGGCCATGGGCCCGTGGACGGGCCGCGCCGCCGCGGGCCTGCCCCTCCCGCGGATCCGCGGGCTCAAAGGCCACAGCGTGACCCTTGCCGCGGCCGGCGTGCCGCCGCACGCGCTCTTCGTCGACTACCGCACGGCCGACGGCCAGCGGTTCGAGCCCGAGATCTTCCCGCGGCCCGGCGGAGAGGTCTATGTGTGCGGCATGGCCGATCCGGCGCCGCTGCCGGCCTCGCCCGACGCCGTCGAGGTCAGCGAGGACGCGTGCGCCGTGCTCGCCCGCGCGGCCGGTCGGGTGTCCACGCACCTCGCCTCCGCGCGGGTCATCCGACGCCAGGCCTGCTATCGGCCCGTGACGGACGATGGGCTGCCGCTGATCGGGCCCGTGCCGGGGGTGGCGGGTGCCTTCGTGGCGACCGGCCACGGCCCGTGGGGGATGCTCAACGCGCCGGCCACCGGCCAGGCTCTCGCCGAGCTGATCGTCGACGGCGCCGCGTCGTCGGTGGACCTCCGTCCGTTCGATCCCGCGCGGCTGGCCCCCGTCCGGGGCCGGTGACGCGCCGGCTCCGCTGGTCTCGCGCGGCGATTCCCTCACGGCCGACGCGGCTCCCCGACGGTACGCGGGCGTTTGGTAGACTGTCAGTATCCCGAAGGAGGGGCGATCATGGCCAGCGTCGCGCCGAGGTACGCCTGGATGAACGGCAAGGTGATTCCCTGGGACCAGTGCGTGCTGCACGGGCGCAGCGCGGGCGGCTTCATGGGCAGCAACGTCTTCGAGGGGGTGCGCGCCTACTGGAATCCCCAGCTGGGCGAGCTGTTCGTCTTCAAGCACGAGGAGCATCTCGCGCGGCTGGGACGCTCGATGAAGACCGTGCGCCTGGACGTGCCGTTCTCGCTGCGCGAGATCGGGCAGGGGGCCCTCGACCTCCTGCGGGCGAACGAGTTCCGCCAGGACGTCCACTTCGTCCCCGTGGCCTTCTTCGGGATGGGGGCCAACAACTTCAACACGCTCGGCCCGACGGTCGACAACGGGGTCTACATCACGGCGGTGCCGTGGCCGCAGCCCGCGGCGCTGTCGGACGGGGCGGCCGCCTGCGTCTCCTCGTGGCGGCGCATCAGCGATGACACGGTGCCCCCGCGGCTCAAGGCCGGCGCCAACTACCAGAACAGCCGTCTGGCGCAGACCGAGGCGAAGGTGGATGGCTACGACACCGCGATCATCCTGAACCAGCGCGGCACGGTGGCCGAGGGCCCGGGCGCGTGTCTCATGATGGTGCGGGATGGGAAGCTCGTCACGCCGCCCGTCACGGCCGGCATCCTGGAGTCCATCACCCGCACGACGCTGATGGACCTCGCGGCGCGCGAGCTGGGCGTGGACGTGGTGGAGCGGGAGGTCGACCGCACCGAGCTGTACGTGGCCGACGAGGTGTTCATGTGCGGGAGCGGGCTCGAGGTGCTCCCGATCACCTCGGTGGACCGGATCGCGATCGGCGACGGGACGCGCGGATCGATGACGAAGCGCATCCAGGACGTCTACTTCGCCGCCGCCCGCGGCGAGCTGCCCGCCTACCGCCGCTGGCTCACGCCCGTGTACGCGGAGGCGCGAGAGCCGGCCACGACCCGGTAGAGAACGCCCCGAGCCGCCGGGCCGAGACCGAGATGACGGGCGGCTGCGTGGGCGGGTGCCCTCGGGCCGCCTCGCGCGCGGCGCCGGCGAGGTGAGGGGCGCCTGCTCCTGCCGCACGTCGACGGCGTTCATCGAACTGCTGGGCGGCGTGACCCCTGACGGTACCGACCCGGTGTCTGTTGGCGGGATTCGAGCGCCCAACTTCAGCCCGCCGGCGCCCGCGACACCCCGCCGGCGTCCCGGCTTCAGCCCGACAGGCGTCCGGCTTCAGCCCGCCGGCGCCCGCAACACCCCGCCGGTGCCCGGCTTCAGCCCGCCGGTGCCTGGCTTCAGCCCGCCGGCTCTTGACCCCGCCGAGTCCAGGGCACGCGGGGGTCGTGCGCCACGATGCGCCGGACCTCGACGCTGCCGAAGCGCGCCCCCGGGATCCGCCCGGCGACCTCTATGGCCTCTTCCCGATCGCGCGCCTCGATGAGGTAGTATCCGCCGAGCTGCTCCTTCGTTTCGGCGAAGGGGCCGTCGGTCGTGGACGCCGTCCCACGACGCACACGCACGGTGGCAGCGGTCTCGACCGAGTCGAGGGGCGCAGCGCTCACGAAGTGCCCGCTCCGGCGGAGGTCCTCGCAGAGCGCCAGGTTCTCGGCGACCAGCGCGTCCCACTCGCTGCGGGACAGCGCGGCGATCTTCTGCTCCTCGCTGTACACCAGGCACAGGTACTTCAAAGGTCCCTCCTTGTCCCTCGGGCCGTGTCGCCGAGGCCTCTATTCCTGGTGCGCTACAAGAAGTGGCCGGGGCAGTGGAAGTGCGGCACATGGATCCACACCGGGTCTGGAAGCTCATCAAGGACCTAGGCCGGCGTGCCGGGTCCCCGAGCTTTACCCGCATGCGTTCCGCCATGTCGTGTGGCGTCGAGCTGCTGATGCGCTCCGGCGGCAACCTGCGCGTCGTCCAGGAGCACCTGCGCCACCACGACATCGGCACGACCGTGAAGTATACCCGCCTCGCTCAGACCGACCTGCAGCGCGCGATTTGCGTGTTCGACACGGGAGGGCACGGAAACAATGGAACCCAGCCCGCCCACCGCGGGACGGATAAACAGCGAGGGTAACTGCGCAGAATCGTTGGCTGGTGTCCCCGACGGGAACTGCCCCCCTTAGGTTGCTCGTACCCATCCGCGTCCGGGTACGGGCGGCCTGATGGCGGAAAGCTGGCCGTTCTCCCCTAATCCGCAGCCACTTCTCTCTCTGACCGACCTCGGTCTGACCCGGGATCAGTCGGCGCTGCGGCACTAAGCTAAGATCCTTGGCGCGCTGGCGTCTACTGCTTGAGTGCGTGGATCACGAGGCCCGGCGCGATCTTCAGCTCGTCTTTCCAGAGAATTTCAGGCTTATCTGGATAGGGCGGCTCGGACGGGTGGGCGAGCGGGTACTCCAAGGATACGACTTCCATTCCCGCTTTGACGACCAGGGAAGCGTAGACTTCCTTGGACCAAAGCCGATCCTTCTCCCAGACGATGGGCGCCTCGTTCGATCGGTTCTTTCGAATATTATCCTGGCGAGTAGCGTTCTCGGGAAAGGGCGCAAAGGTGACGGAGACAAAATCCTCGAGCCGCAGGTGCTCGTTCGGCACGATGGCCACGAACTGTCCGCCGGGTTTAAGGATGCGCCCGATCTCCGCGATAATGGCTCCCAGTTGTTTTTCAGTTTGGATCTCCTGCAGCACTGCACAGGTCATCACCGCGTCGGCAGAAGCCCGGGGCAAGGGAATGGAATCATCCACAATCTGCAGAAACTCGAAGCTGACTTTGGGTAAGTTGGATGCAGCCTTCTTCGTAAGAGCGCGGGCATGGTCGAGCATGGCGGTCGAGATATCGACGCCGACGACTTTCCCCCCTTCCCTCGCGCAGCCCGCGACGGCGCGCGTGGACTTTCCTGCTCCGCAGCCATAATCCACCAGCACGCCGATTTGGTCGCGCGAGGGCATGAGCTTGCGGTTGATGATGCGGGCCGCGAAGAGGTAGTCCCCCACCAGCTCGACCGCCGCGTAGGCATCGGAACTTTGGTGAGTGAAGGTGACCTGCTTAAAGTCGTCTGCCATGGGTACTACATTAATCGGGATCGGGGATTTGCGATATGGATCCACGTCTCCCCTCCCTCGTGGCGTTGCACGAGACGATCACCCGGCCACCCAGCTCGTTCATCCTTTCCGCAGGTTGAGGAGGGCCTGGGTCTCGGAATCGATCCAGTGGAGGTCTTCGAAGACGACCAGGAGCGGCTGCCCGTGGCTCTCTCGCAAGAGGAGCCGCCTGACTGCGTCCAGGGTGCGCCGGCGCCGTTGCGTGGGGTCGAGGGCCGGCCACTGCGGGTCGTCGGTCGGCGCGTCGAGGAGAGACAGCAGCGCCGGTAAGCTGGCCTCGAGCGCCCGATCCAGCGTCAAGAGCTTGCCAGTCACCTTTTCCTGCACCGCGCGTGGGCCGTCGCGGTCCTCGATCGCGAAGTAGCCTTTGAGCAGGTCGATCACCGGCAGATATGAAGTCGCCTTGCCGTAGGAGACCGAACCGGCCTGGAGGACGAGCCACCCATGGACGCGGTGGGAGTGGGTCACTTCCCAGACCAGGCGCGACTTGCCCACGCCCGGCTCGCCGACGATCGCGACCACCTGGCCGTGTCCCTGGGCCGCGCGAGCGAGCGCCTGGCGGAGCTGCTCCAACTCGCCCTCGCGCCCCACGAAGCGGGTCAACTCCCGCGCCGCCGCCGCGTGGAGCCGCGAGCGCAGCGGCCCCCCGCCCGTCAGCTCGTAGACCTCCATCGGGGCCTCGAGACCCTTCACGGGCACCGGCCCCAGCGGCTGCGCGGTCACGTACCCTTCAGCGAGGCGGAGCGTTTCGGCCGTCAGCAGCACGGTGCCCGGGGTCGCGAGCTGCTCCATCCGCGCAGCCAGGTGCGTCGTCTGGCCGACCGCGGTGTAGTCGACGCGCAGATCGCTGCCGATGGCCCGGACCACGACCTCGCCCGAGTTCAGACCGACCCGGATCTTCACCGTCACGCCGTCGGTGCGCCATACTTCGTCGGCGTAGCGACGGATCGCGCCCTGCATGTCGAGGGCCGCATAGCACGCCCGCACCGCGTGGTCCTCATGGGCGAGGGGCGCCCCGAAGAGGGCCATGATCCCATCGCCCATGACCTGGTTGACGGTGCCCTCGTAGCGGTGGACGGCCTCCTCTCCGTTCGAGGACGGGATCGAGCAGCTCGCGCGCCTCCTCGGGATCGCGGTCGGCGAGCAGCTCCATCGAGCCCTTCAGATCGGCGAACAGCACCGTGACCTGCTTGCGCTCGCCTTCGAGGGCGGCCTTCGAGGTGAGGATCTTCTCGGCGAGGTGCTTGGGGGTGTAGCTCTCGGGCGGTCCGAAGCGGGGGGCCGCTGCGGCCGGTTGCGGCGGAGTGGCCGCGAGAGGAGCCCCGCAACTGTCGCAGAACTTGCTGCCGGCCTCCACCGTAGCGCCACAGGCAGCGCAGACAGCGGGAAACGTTGCGCCGCACTCTCGGCAGAATCGTGCACCGTCGCGGTTGGCGGCCTGGCACCGAGGACACGTCATGGCCGTGGCGGCTCGCCTCCGCCCTGATCGCTCGCACTCCCACCGTCAGACCGAAATGGGCAGCGTGAAGCTGAACGTCGACCCTTGGCCCACCTGACTCTGGACCCAGATCCGCCCGCCGTGCAGCTCCACGAACTTCTTGGCGAGCGTCAGACAAGCCCCGTGCCCTCCTGCGTGCGGGTGTCGTCCCGGCCAACCTGACGGAACTCCTCGAAGATGGCGGCCTGGTCTTCGGGCGCGATCCCGATCCCCGTGTCGCTGACGGCAATGGTGACAACGCTCTCGGCCGCCGTCGCGGTGAGGCCGACCCGGCCCCCCTCCGGGGTGAACTTCACCGCATTGGACAGGAGGTTCAGCAGGATCTGCTTCACCTTCCGGTCGTCCGCGACGATGTCCCCCAGCCGCTCGTCCACGGTCTGGGTGAGCGTGATCCCGTGCCGGGCCGCCCGCTCCCGAACCAAGGTCAGGGCGTTGTCCAGCGCAGTGGGCAGATGGAACCGCCCGAGCTCCAGCTCGAGTCGGCCGGCCTCCACCTTGGCCAGGTCGAGGATGTCGTTGATCAGAGAGAGGAGATGCCGGCCCGAGGACAGGATGTCCTGCAGGTACTCGGCCTGCTTCGCGTTCACCTCCCCGAACATTCGCTCGGCGAGGACCTCCGAGAACCCGAGGATCGCGTTGAGGGGCGTGCGCAGCTCATGGGACATGTTGGCGAGGAACTCGGACTTGTGGTGGCTGGCCGCCTCGAGTTGCCGACCCTTGTCCGCGATCTCGTGGAACAGGCGGGCGTTCTGGATGGCCAGCGCGGACTGCGTGGCGAACGTCTGGAGCAGCTCGATGACCTCTGGCGCGAAGGCGCCCGGCGTCTTCTTGTTGACCGTGAACCCGCCGATCAGCTCGTCTTCGCGCAGCATCGGGATGGCGAGCACCGCGCGGGTCCCCGTGCGGAGGAGGATGTCGCGGAGGGGGCCGCGATAGGCATCCTCCACGGTGATGTCGGGGATCTGGACCGGCTGGCGCGTCACCGCCATGCGGCCCTGGATGCCCTCTCCTGTGCGGGTCGGCGTCCGCCGGGCAAGGGCCACCACCTCCGCGTCAAGGTTGTGGGTGGCGCGGAGGTGGAAGGCTTCGGTCCCCGCGTCGTACTCGTAGACCGTGCAGGCGTCGGTCCCAGCAAGCTGGCTGGCTCGAGTCACGATGGTCTGGAGCACCGTGTCCAGATCGAGTGTCGAGCTGAGCGCTCGGCTGACATCGCCGAGCGCCCGAAGCTCGGCCACCGAGCGCGTCAGATCCTGGGTCCGGGCTTCGAGTTCCTTGAACAGCCGCACGTTCTCGATGGCGATGACCGCCTGATCAGCAAACGTCTCGAGCAGCCGTACCTGTCCCTCGGTGAACGGGCGAACCTCCAGGCGGCGAATCGTAATCGCCCCGATAGGCACTCCCTCGCGCAGCAACGGTGTCGCCAGCGTGGTCCGGTGCCCGAAGCGTCGCTGGTGCTCCGCCGCATCGGGGAAGTCCGCCGCAACCGCCGCGGCCAGGTCCTCGACGTGGATCGTCCGTCGCTCGAGGACGGCACGGCCGGTGACGAATCCGGGACTGATCGCATTGGATACGGCCCCGATCGCTCCGTAGACAGCGGCCGGGCGGAGCTCATCCCCGTGGACGCGGAACACGATGGCATCGCTCGACTCGCAGAGACGAGCCGCTCTCTCCGCCACTGCCTCCAGGGCCGACTGGAGATCTGTCGGCGAGCTCGCGATCACTCGCAGGATCTCCGCGGTCGCCGTCTGCTGCTCGAGCGCCTCTTTCGTTTCGTTGAACAACCGCACGTTCTCGATCGCGATGACGGCCTGGGCGGCGAAGGTTTGCAGCAGCGCGATCTCGTGGCTGCTGAAGGCGCCGGCCTGAGACCGCCCGACGGCTATGGCGCCGATTGGGCGCCCCTCGCGAAGCATTGGCACGACAAGGCGAGCGCGGTAGCCCCAGATTCGCGCCGCTTCCCGCGAAACAGGCGGGTATTCGGCGTCGCTATCGATGTCAGGTTCCTGAACGACCTGCCCCTCGATCAGGGCGAGTCCCATCCCTCGCGACACAGCGTCCAGTGGCGCGGGAAACTGCCGGCTCACGTGCTCCCGCGCCGCGGCGGACGGCGCGTTGTGAGCCGCGAGGGTGACCATGTTCCCCGCGAGCCGGACTGCGATCGTGTGAATGCCCCGGCACAGCGGTCCCGCGTGACGTACGATGGCGTCAAACACAGGCTGGACATCGGTCGGCGAGTTCGCGATGACCCTCAGGATCTCGCTCGTCGCCGTCTGCTGCTCCAGCGTCTCGGTCAGCTCGCGGTTGCGTTGCTCCAGTTCCTGGAACAGCCGGACGTTCTCGATCGCGATGACCGCCTGGTCAGCAAAAGTCTGGAGCAGCGCGATGTGAGCGTCGGAGAATGGACGGACCTCGAGGCGGCCCACCATGATCGCCCCGATCGGGTGGCCGTCACGCATCATCGGCACACCGATCGAGCTGCGGTTGCCGAGTGTCTGGCTGATCATCCGTCCGTACTCGGCGTCGGCCTGCACGTCCGGCACGTGGACGACCGCGCCCGTCAGAATCACGCGGCCCGCCAAGTTGATCCGGCTCGGAGACATCGGGAAGATCTGCCGCATTACCTCCACGCCTTCCGGGGAAGCGTGTGCGTGCGCCGAGAGGTGCAGGAGCTCACCGTCATAGCGGTTGACGACGCTAAACCCGCCTTCGCAGAGCCGTAAGGCGCTCCGGGCGATGGCATCGAAGACAGGCTGCGCATCGGTCGGCGATTGGCTGATCACGCGGAGAATCTCGCTTGTCGCCGTCTGTTGCTCGAGCGCCTCGGTGAGGTCGCGGTTACGGACCTCGAGTTCCTGGAAGAGGCGCACGTTCTCGATGGCGATCACGCCTTGGTCGGCGAACGTCTGGAGGAGCGTGATCTCCTTCTCGGTGTATGGTCGCGGGCCTCCATCAGGGCCACCCCTCGCTACGGAGATGACCCCGACCGCGCTCCCGCTGCGCAGCATGGGCACGACGATGCCGGAGCGATAGCGACCAACCTGCGCAAGCCGTCGGACCCGCTCGGAGGGGTCGTTCAGGAGGTCCGGGCTATGGATGAGCGTTCCCTCGCGGATCGCCCGAGCTGGCAGGCTGTCCGCGGCGAGCGGAACGGGATAGATCCGCCGAAACTCCTCCAGCAACTCTGCGGGCAGACCGTGATGAGCAACAATGTGAATCAGGGCGCCGTCGAAGCGAGTTACCACGCAGTGCGTCCCGTCGCACACTCGGACGGCCCGCTGGGCGATCGTGTCGAAGACCGGCAGGGTGTCGGTTGGGGAGCTCGCGATCACCCGCAGGATCTCACTCGTGGCCGTCTGCTGCTCCAGCGACTCGGTCACCTGGGCATGGGCTTGCGTCAGGGCACGATTCTTCTCTTGCAGCTCGGTGAACAGCCGGACGTTCTCGATGGCGATGACGGCCTGGTTGGCGAACGTCTCGAGGAGCGCGATCTGCTTGGCCGAGAAGGGAGCAGGTGAAGAGGCTGTCTTTCCTCCCCCGAGCTCTGCGGAGCCGGTGCCGGCGCCTGCGAGACCTCTGCGAGACCTCTTGCCAGCCGGAGGCTCGCTCAGCCACACTGAAGACGAGCGAGGGAGCTGTGACCGACTGGCGCGATCACCTGACGAGCGACCCCAAGGTTTGTGGGGGACAACTCTGCGCCAAGGGCACCCGGGTGCTGGTGACCGTCATCCTCGACAACCTGGCCGAGGGGCTTGGCCGTGACGAAATTCTCCGGAGCTACCCGACGCTCGAGCCCATCCACATCGACGCTGCCCTGGCGTATGCCGCTGAACTCGCCCGCGAGGAGAGCCTCCTACCCCTCAAGCCCGCGTGAGGTTCAAGCTCGACGAGAACCTCCCGGTCGAACTTCTGGAGGACCTTCGAGCGGCCGGCCATGAAGCCGACGGGCTTCGCGACGAGGGCCTGATCGGCGCGCCTGACGACGTGGTGCTCGATCTCGTCCGGCGCGAGCGCCGCGTGCTGCTCACGCTGGACAAGGGCATCGCCAATGTACGCGCCCATCCGCCCGAGGCTCACGCGGGCATCGTCCTGTTCCGGCCTCCGGCAGCAGGTCGCGGCACCACCCTCCTGTTCGTGCGGCGTCACCTCGCGTCTCTCTTCGAGCGGGAGCTGACCGGCCGATTGCTGGTGATCACGGACCGCGGTCTACGCCTGAGGTAGGGGCGGGTCGCCAGTCTCCGGGGCTAGCGGCGGCGGGGCGAGGGTTGACCGGGCTCGCGGACGACGGTCCAGGTGGCCAGCTTGAGACGATAGCGCTTTGCCAGCATGTCGACTTCTCCTCCCCGGCCGGCTTTGTCTCCTTTGGCCGGAGACTCCGGTTCGGGCACCCGCGCATAATTTGGGCGGCTCCTATCGTTCCCGCGTCCCCGCCCAGGCAGAGCACCGGGAACACTGAATTTGCGACCCCCCTTCACAAACCGAGGGGGGGAGCAAATTCCCCGGAGCCGAATCGCGCGAAGCGCCACCATAGTGAAAGCTGTAGGCCGCGGGACCGCTTCCAGCCCGTGACAGCCCGGAAGAAGCCGAGACGGTGGGACGGTCAGCCAGCGGGGAAGAGACGGGACGGGAACTACTGGAGCTCTAGCAGGCTGCGGAAAATCGAGGGTTGAGCATTGGTCGATCCGTGTCTGAGGCGGTTTGGAGGGTGCGGAGGAGGGCTTGCCCTGAGGGCGGCCCGCCGATCTGTTCGCGTTGCCGGCGGGTCGGGGTGGTCATGGCGTGGCCGCGGTCCAGGTCAGGTTCCGGATCCGCACCAGGTTATAGACGGCGGTCGCAAAGGTGAACATCCACCCGACTCGCCGGACGCCCCGATGTCGCGTCTTCCGCAGCAGCGCCACCGTCTTGAGCCAGCCGAAGATCTCCTCCACGAGCTTGCGCTTCTGTTGGCTGACCGCGTAGCCCGGATGCCGCGTGGTTCGACCATCGATGGCACTGCGGCGGTGCGTGATGTTCTGGGCCACGTGCGGGGTGACGCCTTCGGCGCGGAGCTCGGCGACACAGGCCTGGGTGTCGTAGCCTTTGTCGGCCCCGAGTGTCACGCCCGGCCG
Source organism: uncultured Candidatus Rokubacteria bacterium (assembly GCA_963804185.1). Lineage (GTDB taxonomy): Bacteria > Methylomirabilota > Methylomirabilia > Rokubacteriales > DASRDR01 > DASRDR01. The sequence continues at coordinate 918,778 of CAWDPM010000011.1, read as the reverse complement.
CAGGCGTCTGGCCATCGCAACCGCCACCTCGCGCTCCGCGGTGCCGGTCGCCACTGTCACGCGGGCGCCGACCGCCAGCCCATGCCGGTTCTCCATGAGGACATGCCCGTGGTAGCTGAGCTTGGCTTCCCGGCCCCGGCCTTTGCGCATCAGCCGCGCCTCGGGATCGGTCGTCGAGACATGGGTGGCATTCGAGCGGCGCTCCCCGTGGAAGTTCACCGTGGGGTTGCCGGGATCGTCTGGCGTTGGGGTGACGGTGTCGCGCCGCGTGAAGCTCTTGAGCCCTGCCCAGGCTTCGATCAGGGTCCCGTCCACCGTGAAATGCTCCGGCGAGAGCAGTTGCCGCGTCTGCGCCTGCTGCACGACCGCTGCGAAGAAGGCCGGGGCGATGTCCCCGGCCAGCAGCCGCTCCCGGTTCTTCGTGAATACGGTGACATCCCACACGGGGGCATCGAGGCTCAGCCCCACGAACCACCGGTAGAGGATGTTGAAGTCCAGTTGCTCCATGAGCTGGCGCTCACTCCGGATCGAGTACAGCGTCTGGAGCAACAGGGCGCGGAGGAGCTTCTCGGGCGGGATGGACGGCCGCCCGGTCTTGGCGTACAGCCGCGTGAAGCGGGGCGACAGCGCCCGCAGCACCTCGTCCACCAGCGTCCGGATCGGGCGCAAGGGGTGGTCGGCCGGGACCCGCTGCTCTGGCCGGAGGTAGCTGAACATGTCATCCGGGATCGACTCGTCGCCGCGCATGCCCACCTCCTGGTTACTGTTGAGACTGGCATGCGGCATCGATCGATCCTTGGTATTTCCGCAGCCTGCTAGCGGGGCTGGCGCGGTGCTTGGAGTCCCGTGGCCGTCGCCGGCCTCCGGCGACCGCATCGGCTCGCGCTTCTCGAATGGCCCGCGGGTGCTAGAGCGACATGCCTGCGAGAAGGTTGCGGAGGGGTCGACATAAAGCCCCTTCTCGGTCGGGGTCCCATGGGGGGCGTCGTCGTGCTCAAGAAGGCGGTCGGCGAAGCCGTCGCTCGCGTGTGGCCCCTGCGCCGGGCAGTGAAGCCTGAGGCTGTACAGCGTTAGTCGCGCCTCTCTCTCTCCTTGTTGCCGTCCTTCTGACGCTCTCTCACGTTCTGGTTCCGCTCATGAGCTTTTTCTACGGCCTCCTTCTTGTTGTCGTCGTCCATCTTGTTGATGGCGTCAGCCTGGCGCTCCCTTCGGTTCTGATTATTCTCCTGTTGCCGCTCCCGGTCGTTGTCGGCCCTGGCCGTTCCGCTCACAAGCATGGAACCCGTCAGCAACACCAATCCCGTGGCGAGTACTAGTTGTTTCATGAATGTTCTCCTGCCTGTTATCGGCCGCTGCGAAAACAGCGCGCGAACTTCCTATTCACAGCCACTTTGGGTTCGTCCCCCGGCACTGTGTCAACCGGACGTTCGTGAGCCTCTCATCAAGAGCCCCGGAGTGGCACAAAGGGCGGGCGTGTCTTGGGGGGAACGTCAGCGGCGTTGACTACGCCCGCGCCGGGCGTGGTCTATAGAGGGTAGTCGACCTCAAGTCCTTTCTCGGTCCCATGGGGGCTGGCGGACAACGCTCACCCTGCGTGACGGCCTCCCGCGACCCCAATCCTGCGCCGTCGGCGCGGAGAGTGTCAAGGACGGCACGGGGTGGGATCCGCGGCGTCCAGGACTTCGGCGTCGTCCGGTGAGGGCGCGCGGAAGCACGGGCGGCCCGATCCGCCGCCGCGAGTCGAGAGATCGAGCGCCCCCGTGAGCCCAGGGGTCGTCAGGGCGCGATGGAGGACGCGCCAGGCGGCGGGCCTGGCCCGAGCGGCGCGGCCTTGGCGTCAGGAGCGGGGGATGCGCCCGACGATGAGCAGGGGCGCCCCCAGAACCTCCCTGCTTCGTGCAGGATGGGTCGGGGACACCACCGACGAGTGGAAGCACCGCTCCGGTGAGGCGCGGCCCCATCCGCACCCGGCCGACCAACTCGACTTCCGCCCTGTCGGGCCTGCGGGGTGAACACCACCCGCCTCTCCAGGGAAACCCCTTGAGGAGCCGCCGGGCCTCAGAAACCTGGCGACCCATCAACCCGCGCCAGGTCGGCGACCACCGCGCGCACCCGCTGGTCCAGGACCTGCCGGTCAACCGGACCCGCCTCGCGGAAGCGACGCAGCCCCTCCAATTCCGCCCGGAGCGTTGCCCGCCGGCGCTCACATCTGCACACACTTCGGGTCACGCGCCTGTCTATCGCGCGTCGTCGTTCGGTCGCTGTCCCTCGAGCCCGGGCGCCTTATGGCGGCGTGGGGGACGACCGATTGTTGCGCCGGGCCTTCGCATCGCGAGCTTGCTCCCGCGCCTCGTCGAGGCGACGTTGGCCGTCCGCGAGCCGGGCATCTGCCGCATTCAGCCTCGCGACGGCCGCATTCAGGTCGGCTTCCGCCGCGTCGAAGTTGGCGCGGATCGGCGCGAGCACCGGATCTAGCTCTCCGGCCTGGGCGCGACGAACGAGGATCTCTCGGCCTCGTGTGATCGCCGCGCGCGCTCTCGCCACGCTCGCACGCCCTTTGGCAATATCCTCACGGGCCGTCACTTGCCGCGCTTCGGCGAGCTTCAAGTCTTTGGCGCTGAACCGGAGTGTGACAGGCGGATCACTCGGAAGTTCGGGCATGGCCACTCCTCCTACTCCAGCAGCGTCGCCACCGGCACGCCGAGGGCCTTGGCAAGCGCGTTAATCGTGCTAAGCGAGGGGTCTTGGCGGCCCGCCTCTACGTGATGTAGACGCGGGTGAGCCGAGCCCGCTTCGCCAGAATCGCCTGACTCATCGCCCTTCCCGTTCGTAGTTCGCGAATTCGCGTACCCATCTGCCTCGGAGTAGGGCTCATGGTACTTCATGGACGCCTTACGTGCGGAACGCGGACTCAAGCTGGCGGATCATCTCCGCCTCCGCGCTCGAGATTTTGCCCACTCCGAGCACGCCGCCGCTGGCGCTGGCCACCGCCCGGGCACGCTCGACGAGACCCGCGCGGAGCGCCTCGACCTGCTCGGGGGTCAAATTCTCGTTGATGCCCTGGACCATGTGGATCCACGCGGTGAGGAGTCTCGGCTCGGGCTTGCGCTCCAGCCAGCTCTTGAGAAGGTCGTAGCTCGTCGAACCCGGGGTGACGCCGGACTTCGCGGCGCGGTCGAGAATGGCCTGTTCCTCCTTCGGGTCGATCGCGCCGTCGGCCCAGGCCACCTCGGCAAGGGGCACGATGGACAAGGCGACGAGGGTCTCGGCGTGGACGCCGAGCTGGATGAGCCGGTCCAGGATCGCGGTGTTCTTGATGCCGGAGATCCGGGAGAGCTCCTCGCGGGTGGCCTCCTTCGCCTTGAGCTCGCGCAGCTTCTCAATGAGTCGCGCGTCCTCCTTGTGGAAGAACTCGTCCTCGAGGGTCTTGCCTCGCTCGCCCAGGATGTGCTGGTTATCGGCCATGACTGCCTCCTTCACGCGTCCGTGAGCGCATGATACCAGCCTCAGGAACCGAGAAATTCCCGCAACGCGTCCAGCACCGCCTCCGGATTGTCCTCGTGCAGGGTATGCACCGCGCGCGGGATCTCGACGAACCGGTCGCGCGGCGACTCCCAGGCCATGGTCCTCCTTGGTTCTTCTCGATTCGTTTGTGGGCTAGATTTCCCCTCATAACCCAAGGTCGCTGGTTCAAATCCAGCCCCCGCAACCACTCCACCGCAAACAGCCTCCTGGCCTTCCAGGAGGCTGTTCAGTTTGGCCCGGCCACGGATCTCCGCCCGCCGCTCTTGCCCCGTCGAAGGCAGGGGTCGCACCGTCAACTCACCGTCGAGGTGCTTGGCGATCTCCGCCTTGGCCTGGGACGGCTCTTGTCGCACGAGCTCGTCGAGGCGCTCGAGCTTGGCCCGCATCCAGGTGGGGTGCACCCGGGGTGGCACCGACGGCATCGCCTCGCGGCCGGCCAGTTCCAGACGAAGCCCCTGGAGGGCGCTCTCGATCCCCTGAAGCTCGCTCCGGACCGAGGTCGATTCTCCGCCCTCGGCGAGGAAGCGGACCAGGTTCCCTGCTTCACGTTCCAGCCGCAGGATCTCCGCCTTTAGGTGCTCGATGCCGCGACTCCGCTCCTGGAAGGCGGCTTCGACGTGGGTGTTCACCAGCTGTGTGAGCGTCGAGACCATCGGCGGCGTCATTGCGGTCCGGAAGGACGCCAGCACGGCGGCTTCAAGGCGTTGCCGGTGATAGCCTCGGCCATGCGTGCAGATGGCCGAGCCCTTCGTCGTCGCGAAACCACACCGGTACCAGCTGGATTCGTAGACGTGCCGCCCCTTCTGGCGCCGGAACGTCTGGCCCACCATGCGGGCGCCGCAGAGGGCACAGCGGAGGAGTCCCGACAGGAGATAGGGCGAATACGCTCGGGATGCCCGGCCCCGCGGCGGCCGTCCCGGACGGCAACCGAACGCCTCGGCGACGAAGGCCAGACGTCGCTGCACGGCAGACCACAGGTCGGGTTCAACGATGCGCTGCTCGAGCCGTTCCTGTCGAATCCACTCGTCCGGTGGCCGCCGGACTGGCCGGCGTCGACCGGAGTCCGGGTCCTTGAGGAAGCGGGTCTTGTTCCACACCCAGACGCCGGCGTACTTCTCGTTGCGCAGGATCACACGGACGGTCGAGACCGCCCACCCCAACGGGCCGGCCCGCGCCTCGTATCCTTGGCCGGGAAGGGGATGCGACGCTGGTTCAGGTCCTGGGCGATCGCCTTCATGCTCCGCCCCTGCGCGTACGCGCGGAAGATCTCGCGCACGATCTCCGCCTCTCCCGCTTTCACCTCGGCGCGGGCGGGCGTGCTACGGTCGCCTGGCTTCGCCTCGCGTGTCAGCTGGACGGTTCGGTAGCCGTAGAGGCGGCCCCCGGCGCTCATCCCACGCGCGACGGATCCCGAGAGCCCTCGGTGGGTCTTGTCGCGGAGATCGTCGAGGTACAGCTCGTTGACGAGCCCCTTGACGGCGACGTGCATCTTCGCGCCTTGCTGGCTCGTGGCGATCCCATCACTCACCCCGACCAGCTCAACCCCCTTGAGGCGGAGGCGCGTGGTGACGCGCAGGACCTCGGCCATGTCTCGCGTGAGGCGAGACAGATCCTCGACCAGCACGACCTCGAAGGCGGCGGGCGAACTCAACGCCGCCGCGAGCAGCTGCTGGTACCCCGGACGGTGTTCGATGCCAAAGCCGGAGAGCGCCGCATCCTCGAACAGGGAGACGACGGCCCAGCCCCGACGCTCGGCGTACGCGCGGCAGAGTAGATGTTGATCCTCGATGGAGGTGGGAGACTGGAGGTCACTCGAATACCGGGCGTAGATGGCGCACCGTTTCACGGCCTGGGTCCTCTCGCCACGTCTCGCAGGAACTCGGCGGTCAGCCGCTCGGCCAGGAACGCGAGCCAGTCGCTCACGAGTGGGCCGTATGGTAGGGAGCTGGCGCGCCCGCTGTCAACCGCGTCCGAGGTTCCGTGGGTGTTCTGTGGCCGGAGCCCCATGAATGGAAGGTCCAGCTGTTCTCGGGCCACGGTCGTTCCAGCGGTCCCCACGCCGCGGGTGCGACGACTCGACGACTCTCGACGTACGCGTCTGGGCATGGCTGACACCGGCACGCTGGACTGGGCAATGAGGCTCCTGAGCTCGAGGGCATACCAATTCGCGTGCCAGTGGCGTTCACGACGACGATGTGTTTCGCAAGTCGGCATGGAATGGAATGAATGAACGCACGAAGGGCCGAGGGGTCCTGTCGGCCCATGAGGTCGAGAATCGCTGCGAAACGTAGCACCGCGCTGCGAAGTGCAGCGGCCGGCCCCCTACTGATCTCCACAAACGGGACCAGGCCCTCGCTCGGCTGCGGCGGACCAGGACCCGCCGCGTCTCCCTGCCCCGCGCCCGAGGACGCCCGAGTCCGGCGGATGCTGCCCGGTGGGTACCATCCTTGACACCGCCCGTGCCCGCCGCGCACCATCGAGGTCGAGTGGGTCCGGGCCGCCTTCGTCCGCCAGCCCCCCTTGGGGAAACGACTGAGAAGGCGCTTTATGTCTCCTACGCTCTCGCGGAGGTCATGACGAAGCGCTTCGGCGATCCGATCGGCCGTATTCCCGGGTGACGACAAGCGCCGTGGTCGTCGGCGGCAGCGTGGCGGGCATGTGTGCCGCCCGTGTGCTGAGCGACTTCGTCGACACCGTCACGATCGTCGAGCGCGACGCCTATCCCGCTTCCCCGACTTCCGCCCCGGAGTCCCACAGGCCCGGCATGTCCACAATCTCCTGGCGCGCGGCCTGCGTGAGCTCGAAGGCTTCTTTCCCGGCTTCGAGCAGCGCATGCGCGAGCGCGGAGCGGTGCCGGTGGAAAGCGGCTGGGACATCGCGACGCTGTGGCCACACGGATGGAGCCGGCGCACCCACACCGGGCTCTGGCAGCTCTACGCGAGCCGGCCACTCATCGAAGCCACGGTCCTCGAGTTCGCAAGAAGCCGACACAACGTGACCTTCCTGGAGCGCGCCGAGGTGACCGCGTTGCGCGCCGCGGGAGGGAATTGCACCGGCGTGGATGTTCTGACGCCCGCGGACGGCAAAACCCGCACGCTCGACGCCAACCTGGTCGTCGATGCGAGCGGCACGCAGTCGAAGGCGGCGGAGTGGCTCCGGCAGTTGGGCTTCGAGGCGCCTCAGGACGAGGTGATCGACGGACACAGCGGGTACAGCTCTCGATGGTTCACGCTGGCAGACCAGTGGCCGTCCGAGTGGTGGTGGAAAGTGCTGTTCCTCCGGATCGCCACCGCCGAGCGGCCGTACTTCATCGCCTTCTTCCCGATGGAGAATCAACGCTGGCTGCTGAGCTACATCGGCGTGAACAAGGCGTACCCGCCGACGCGTGAGGTCGAATTCACGGCGGCGCTCAAGAAGCTCGTGTCGCCAGTCGTCCACGAGATGGTGCGCCGCATGGAGCCGATCTCTCCCGTGTATCCCAGCCGCGCGACGCGGAACCGATGGCGCCACTACGAGCGGTGGCGGATACCGCTTGGCCGGTTCGTCGCGGTCGCCGACGCGGCCTGTTCCTACAATCCCCGGTTCGGCCAGGGCATGAGCGCCGCCGCGGCGTGCGCGCAGGTCCTCAAGGATTGCCTGACGACGTACGGCGTCGCCGACCCGCGTCTGCCCGGCAGGTTCTTCGCCGCGCAGGCGGAGTTCCAGAAGACGCCGTGGCTGTTCGCGGCAGCCGACGACTTGCGGCTTCCGGCAACGGAAGGGGATCGCTCCGTGTCGGTGCGGCTGTTCAACTGGTATCGGCCGAAGCTCGTCGCTTGTCCCGACCGGCAGGTGGCCATGCGCCTCGGCGAGGCGACCCATCTCCTGAGGCCGATGTCGTCGCTGTTCGCCCCAAAGGTAATCTCGCGCGTGCTGGTTTCGGCGATGCGGCGGAAGGCCTCGTCCGATGGCCTTCCTCCGATGCCACCGGGCGTTACGGTGTAAGGTTCCCGGCATGAAAGACTTCAAGGGCAAGACCGCGGTCGTCACTGGTGGCGGGACGGGCATGGGACGGGAGTTGGCGCGTCAGCTGGCGGCCGAAGGCTGTCACGTCGCAATGTGCGACGTCTCATCCGCGACGATGGAAGTGACCCGGAAGCTCTGCGAGCCGTACGGCACGAAGATCATCACGTTCGTCGCCGACGTCTCGAACGAAGCGCAGGTCACGGCGTTTGCCGCGGCGGTGTCGCGCGAGGTCGATCACATCAACTTGTTGTTCAACAACGCCCCCCCTTGGGGAAACGACTGAGAAGGGAAACGACTGAAGGCGTTTTATGTCTCCTACGCTCCCCCCCTTGGGGAAACCATCATCCACCCACTCTTCTACCAGGGCTCGCGTCAGAGGATCGCTTGCGCTACCTGCACGCTTGCCGGGCGGCGCCAGACCGATTCGGGGTCTTCGGCCTGGCGCCTGGGGCCACACTCGGCCTACTCAATGCGAGCCGTCTTCGTGCAGGGGCTGGAGCAGCGTCTTGACCACCCACTTCCCCAGCTTCGTCCCCTGCCGGGCCCCCTCGTCGACTGCTGATCGGAAGTGGATGCCGCCGTAGATCCGGCCCAACTTGCCGTCCTCCACGAAGGCCTCCAGGCTGTCGAAGGATCGGACCTCGCCCGGCACCGTGACGGAGGTCGCCTCGAAGCCGTAGTGGTGACCCAGGAAGGCTTCGAGGACGGTGGCCCCGGCGGCCTGCACGACCGCATGGGCGGACGGGTACTCGGGATGCGGAGGCGCGTCGAGAAACGGAGCCCAGGTTGGATCGGCGGCGGTGGCCGGATTGCCGTCAGTGTCGGCGCCGTGGATGGCCGTGATCGGCCTCCAGAACCTGTAGACGTACTTCGCCTCGAAGACGCTCTGGACGGCGTCCATCGTCGCCACATTGAGGAGCGCGAACAGTCGCGCGCTGGTCAGGAGGTCGAATGTCCCGCTGACCACCGCCTGCCGGGCGATCCGATTCAACTGGAACTGGCCCTGCTCGCGGTGCCAGTTGGCGATGAGGTCCTGCTCCGGGGTGCGGAGCAGGGGGTCGGCCGTACCCAGCCGGCGCACCTCGGCGACTTCCTTCGCGTACCGGCGGGTGCTGAGTGCGGGAGGGCCATTCGGACGGAACTGGGACGCGCTCGTCATGGCGAAGGGTGCCCAGTCCTTCGCGCCCGTGGCGACAGGCGGGATCGGCGACGTGAGCTGGTACTCACCCGGCTCGGTGCGGGGCACGTAGGCCGGTCCGGGCACGAGGATGGCGTCCCCGGCCCGCAGCGCGACGATTGCGTGGGCGACTGCGTCGCCCAGCGCGAGGCCCGCGGTCTTGGCAGGGCCGTCCGGAATCGGGGCGAGCGAGGCGGCTAGCGCCGGGTTGAGGATGGCCTCCTGGCCGGGCAGGAGCCGTGTCAGGACGCCGTACGCCGCCCCTGCGGCGGCGGCCTCTGCGGAGACGTCGCCGGCCGCTGGCCCGTTCACCGCATAAGCCTCGTATTCGGGGGCCACGGCGTTCACGGCGTCGAACATCGCGAGGTGGACCATCGCGAGCGTGCGCGTGTTCGTGGGTACCTGGGCCGCAAGTGTCGTCAGGTTCCAGTCGGTCACCAGGTCGGCGGCCGCGGGCGCGGGCCCGGCCAGCAGGACGAGTACCGACATCATGACGATGACCCAGGAGCCGAACGATGCAGCCGTCACCGATCGGACCCGGCGCGTCTCGCGAGTATCACGATGATTCCTCATGGATCCCACCTCCTCCGCTGAGGGTCAGCCACCACGAACCGAGGCCGGCCACGGTGGCGCCTTCAGCGACTCGGACATGCGGCGAAGCCGAGGGCGCACCACGCTGGGGCGCCACCCTCTTCCACGCAGGCTTGTGCCACGGGGCGCGTTATAGGATCGTTAGCGGCACCTGCGAGCCTCTCGGCGGAGTCCGGTTGGCGTCAGGCGCCGGGCCGACGTCCGGCTTCTCGGGTGGTACAGGGGGCGAGGGGGCGCGGAGTGGCCTGTCTGGAGCTCAAAGTCCTCGGTGGATTCGACGCTTCGCTCCGGGGATCGGGGGTGTCAGTAACCCCGTCCACCCGGAAAGCACAGGCCCTGCTCGCGTACCTCGCCCTCTCGCCCGGGCAGAGGCATCCGCGTGAAAAGCTGACGAGCCTCCTCTGGGGAGAGCTCCGGGCGAATCTCGCCCGGAACAACCTCCGGCAAGCCCTGTTCGCAGTGCGTCGGTCCCTCGATGGCGTCGAGCCCGCACCCCTCCGCCTGGAGGCCGATACCGTGACGTTCGAGCCGGCGGCCGTTGCAGTTGACGCCCTGCAGTTCGAGCACGCCATCGTCGCGGGGAGTCCCTCGACGTTGCAGGATGCGCTGCTGCTCTACCGGGGAGATCTCCTGGCCGGGCTTCGCGTCCAGTCCGAGCCCTTCGAGGAGTGGCTCCTGGCCGAGCGGGAGCGGCTGCGCGAGCTTGCCCTGGAGGCGCTGGCGAGGCTTCTGGCCCATCGTCGGGCGGGGAACGAACTCGAGGCCGCCGTCCAGACCGCCCTTCGCCTCCTCGCCTTGGATCCTGTTCAGGAGCCCGTGCACCGGACGTTGATGCGGCTCTACGCGCGCCTCGGGCGCCGTGGTGCGGCGCTCCGACAGTACCAGGCCTGCGTGGACGTCTTGCAGAAGGAGCTCGGGCTCGAGCCCGAGGCACGGACTCGCCGGCTCTACCGGCAGATCCTGCGGCATGCCGCTGGAGCTCGCGAACGATCTCCCGTCGTGGCGGACGGCGACCTCGCGGCCGGGGCCGACGGCTCCCCGGGCCGGCCCCCGCTCGTCGGCCGCGACGGGGAGCTCGCTCAGCTGCGGGCGGCGCTCGAGGGAGCCCATCGCGGGGAGGGATCGCTCGTGGCCGTCCTCGGGGACGCGGGAATCGGCAAGACCCGAGTCCTGGACGAGCTCGCCGTGGACGCGGGCCGCCTGGGCTTCCGCGTGCTGCTCGGGCGGGCTCACGAGACCGACCGGATCCTGCCTTTCGGCCCGTGGCTCGACGCGCTCCAAGGCACCCCCCAGGAGGCGGCTCTCGACGGTCTTCACGCGCCCTGGCGGACGGAGTTGGCGGCGTTGTTTCCCGACCTAGCGACGGGCCGCCCGCCGCTCCAATCTCGGGAAGGGGCTGGCCGGCGCCTTTTCGAGGGCATGACAGCACTGCTGGGACGTCTGGGGGAACGGAGCCCCGTCCTGTGCATCCTCGAGGACCTTCACTGGGCGGACGACATGAGCCTGCGCCTGCTGGCGTTCGCGAGCTGCCGACTCCGCGATCGGCCCGTACTGCTCACGGTCAGCGCCCGCACCGAGGATCTCGAAGAGAGCCGAGCCTTCGGCCAAGTGCTGGAGGAGCTGGGCCGCGAGCCCCGGTTCGAGGCGATCGAGCTGGCTCCTTTGTCCAAGGACGTCATCCTCTCGCTGGCCCTCGCGCTCCTTGGGGGGCGGATCGCGCCGACGGCACGACGTCGGCTCGCGGAGCGAGCCTGCGCCGCGAGCGAGGGCAACCCCTTCGTGGCCGTTCAGACCCTGCGCACACTGCTGGCCGATGGCTCCGACCCTGCGCGCGCGGAGCTTGAGCTTCCCGAGCGGGTGCGCGAGCTGGTGCGGCGACGCCTCGGGCGTCTGAGCGCACGCGGTCGACACGTCGTGGCCGCAGCGGCGGTCATCGGCCGGGAGTTCGACTTCGCGCTGCTCTCGGGAGCGTCCGGTTTCGACGATCGCGAGGCCGCTGCCGGCGTGGAGGAGTTGGTCCGGCGGGGCTTGCTTCGGGTCATCGGAGAGCGCTTGGAATTTCACCACGACTGGCTTCGCCGCGTGGCTCTCGACGAGGTTCTCTTGCCGATCCGGCGGATGTTACACCGAAGCGTCGCGGAAGCCGTCGAGACGCTTCACGCGGGCGAGCTCGCGTCCCATGCCTGGACCCTCGGGTTCCACTTCGAGGAGGCGCGCGTCTGGGCAAAGGCGGTCGCCTACCTGCGGCACGCCGGGACCCAGGCTCGGGGCCGGGCCGGCTATCGGGAGGCTGTCGTCGCATTCCGGCGCGCGCTCGGCGCTCTCGGGCACCTCCCGGACCAAGCCTCGACCACCGGGGACGCCGTCGATCTCCGCTACGAGCTGAACGATGCGTTGGTTGCGCTCGGCGAGTACACCGAAGCGCTCGGTCACCTGCGCGAGGCGGAGCGCCTGGCCCTTGCCCTGGACGATCGGGCTCGGCTGGCCCGGATCCTTTCCGCGATCTGCGCCCGGCTCAGGAACATCGGGGAGCACGCCAGCGCCATCGCCGCAGGTCGACGCGCGGCCGCCTTGGCGGCTTCTCTTGACGACCGGCGGCTCGGGGTCGTGATTGCCTTCCGTCTGGGACAGGCGCACCTGGCGACCGGTCAATTCCAACAGGCCGTGGACCTGCTGAGGTACTGCCTGACGATGGAGGGCGAGGGTGCTGCTGAGAAGGGGCCCGCGTCGGCGCGGGTGTCGGCCCACACCTGGCTCGTGCGGGCGCTGACGGGGCTCGGCGCATTCGAGGAGGGCATCGCTCACGGCGAGGAGGCGGTGCGCCGCGCCGCGGCGGACGACGATCCGTACGCGCTCACGCAGGCGCAGGCGTTCCTGGGTTTGCTCCTGGTCGCGCGGGGTGACGCGGCGCGCGCCATCCCGCTCCTCGAGCAGGCGCTTCGGCTGGCGCGGGACACGGACATCCCCGACGCGCTCGCGAGCGTGACCGTCGCACTGGGCCAGGCATACGCACTCACCGGCCGGATTGCGGAGGGTCTGCCGCTCCTCGAGCAGGTCGTGGCAGACGACGTGCGCCGTGGAGTCGCGCACGCGTCCTGCATGACGCGCCTCGGCGAAGGCTACCTCCGCACGGGCCACCTCGACGCGGCATTCACACGAGCGTCCCGGGCGCTCGAGCTTGCGCGGACGCACGGGGAGCGTGCCAGCGAGGCCTGGGCGAATCGCTTGGTCGGCGAGATCGCCGCCGAGCGCACGCCGCCAGATCCGGCGGCGGCGGTGGCCGGCTACCGGAGCGCTCTCGCCACCGCGATCGAGCTGGGGATGCGCCCCCTCGTCGCGCACTGCCATCTCGGCCTGGCTCGTCTCGATGACCGTTGCGGTCGGCCTGCGGAAAGCAGGGCGCATTTCGAGGCCGCCGCTCGCCTCTTCGCTGAGATGAGGATGCCGTTCTGGCTCCCCCGTGCGCCGGCACGCTTGGCGGGGATCTGAGCTGACCGCCAGGATGGCGTCCGGTCGCTGCGCCCGCTGTTCCATCGTTGGTGGCAGTAGGAGGTTCCTGGATCGTTCCTGGCGGGAGCGTCCTGGCAAGTCGAGTCAGACAGAGGTCAAGCCGGACAGCCAGGCGCGCTCGACCCGCGGCCCGAGGAGCGGGACGAGCTGATGCTGCGGCAGACGGTGGCGGGCGGCCACCTCGGACGGCAGGATCTCCGAGTCGCCCTGCCGGCCGATGACGACGACCTCGTCGCCGACCCGCGCCTCGGGCACATCGCTGAGGTCGATCCGGGTGTGCTCGAGGCTCGGCGCGCCGAGCACCGGCGCGGACCGGCCTCGGACGAGGACGCGCCCCGCGTGGAGCTGGCCGAGCCCGTCCGCCGCGCCCAGCGGGATGACGCCGAGGCGCATGGGCGCGGTCACCGGGAACGGAGCCTCCGCGGCGAAGCGCTCGCGAGGCTGTATGTCCTTGGCCTCGACGAGCCGGCTCTTCAGGGCGTGCAGGACGGGACGGAGCGGCGCGGCGCGGGGACCGTCGCCCTCCAGGGCGATGCCGTAGAGCATCCGGCCGGGGTCGACGGCGTTCAGGTAAGTGTGGGGGTGGCGGAGCACGAGCGCCGTGCTCGCGAGAAGGCGGACGGGCACCTCGACGCCGAGGGCGGCCAGCTCGTCGAGCACGGCGACGAAGCGGCCGAGCTGCCAGTCGACGTAGCCAGGCTCCACGCCGGGGTACGCGTGCGGATGGGCGCAGATGCCGGCCAGGCGGAAGCGCCGAAGCTGCAGCATGGCCAGGATGATCTTCACGGCGCCCTCCGCCGGCACGCCGAGGCGCTCCAGGCCGACGTCGACCTTCACGAAGGCGCCGTGGCCGGCGGGGGGTGCCGCTGCAGCCACCGCGCGCGCGCCCTCCAGGTCGGTCACCGTCGGCGTGAGCCCGCGGGCGACCAACTCGGCCAACGTCTCCGGGAGTCCGCTCGGATAGACGAGGATGGGCGCGGCAATGCCCCGGTCGCGCAAGCGCACGCCCTCGCCGCCGTCGGCGACGGCCAGGGCGTCGGCCCCGGCCTCGAGGAACGCCCGCCCCATGGCCTCGGCGCCGAAGCCATAGCCGTCCGCCTTGACGACCGCGAAGAGCATCCGTCCCGGTCCGATCAACCCGCGCACGTGGGCGAGGTTTTCGCGGGCGGCGTCGAGGTCGACCTCGAGCCAGGACGGACGCAGGCGCATGACAATCGGCTCCGGTCAGGACGATACCACGTGCGATCGCGTCAATCCCACGCGCAGCCTGGGACCGCTGATAGCACGCCGGTTACGCGGGCCCTCCTGGCGCTCCCCACGGTGGGCGCCCCGTCAGGCTCCAGGACGCCGTCGCCGAACACTCTGCTGCCGCGCCCGCTCTTGTTGACAAATTGAGTGTCCGCTTGGTCTTGACACGTAAACTGTCCGCTCAGAGGCCAGGGTCGACGGGGAGGCGAGGGCCGCGGCGGCGTGGCGGCCGAGGCCGCTTCGCAACGGATGCCGCGGGGGGCCTACGGCGATCCCCGTGGACGGCGCACCACCGTCCTGGCGTGCACCTTCAGATCGAGGGAGCACTCACGCGATGAAGAGGCGTCGACGCGACCCGCGCACCCAAGCGCTGATCGACCAGCGGCCTCCGGCCGACGCGGTGTCCTACGTGCGGCCGTCCGCGCGGACGAGCCTGATCATCAAGCTGGTGGGCACCGACAACGACCGCCTCGCCCGCCCGGGCGACCGGGGTCTCTGGTGCTACACCGATCGGCTGAGCTACCTGCCTGGCGAGCAGGTCCGGTTCCATGTCTCGACATCGGCCTCCCGGTACTCGATCGAGATCGCGCGAGTCGGTGCCCGGCGCGAGGTGGTGTGGACGCGGAGCGGCATCCGGGGCGCGCTCCATCCGACGCCGCCCGAGGCGTTCGCCCGGGGCTGCGGGTGGCCGGACGGCTTCGCCGTCCGGATTCCCCGGCAGTGGCGGTCCGGCTACTACGCAGTGACCCTGCGCGCGGAGGGGAAGAAGGGCGAGGCGCTCGAATGGGACCACTTCTTCGTCGTGCGCGCGCCCCGCGGGCGCCGGGCGAAGATCCTCATGATCCTGTCCACCAACACCTATGCCGCCTACAACAGCTGGGGCGGCAAGTGCCTGTACGCGGGGGACGACGGCTCGGTGGCCTCGCGGCTGTCCTTCCAGCGGCCGTGGCAGCGAGGCCTGCTTCGCCGGGTGCCGAGCACCATCCGCAACGCCAACACCGGCACCCCGGGGTTCGGCGAGCGCCCGCTGGTCGACGCGTTCCCGCGTCACGTGCAGCAGGGGTACCATCACTGGACGCGGTTCGCCGGCTTCCACACGTGGGAGTCGATCTTCGTCCAGTGGATGGAGTCCAACGGCTACGCGCTGGACTACTGCGTGCAGGGTGACCTGGACCGTCACCCGGGCGTGGTGGCGGGGTACCGCATGCTCACCACGGCCGGCCACGACGAGTACTGGACGTGGCAGGAGCGAGACGTGGTGGACGACTTCGTCGCCGCCGGGGGCCACGCGGCCTTCTTCATCGGCAACGCCGCGTTCTGGCAGGTGCGCCTGGAGAAGGCCGGCCAGGAGATGGTCTGCTACAAGTACGTGCCGGAGTGGGATCCCGTCTTCGGCACGAAGCAGGAGAAGTACCTGACCGGCATGTGGTCGCACCCGCGCACGGGACGGCCCGAGAACGAGACCTTCGGCCTGTCGTTCACCCGCGGCGGCTACCACCGCCTGGGCTACGTGATGCCGCGCTCCTCCGGCGGCTACATGGTCTACCGGCCCGGGCACTGGGTCTTCGCCGGCACCCAGCTGGAGTACGGCGACGTCTTCGGCGGGCGGGACCAGATCGTCGGCTACGAGTGCGACGGCCTCGACTACGCGATACGCCACGGCCTGCCGTACCCGACCGGCCGCGACGGCTCGCCCATGAGCACCGAGATCCTGGCGCTGGCGCCCGCCTCGCTGGGCGAGCGGCCGTCCCCGGAGCGCGAGGTGATGTGGGACCAGCGGGACTTGGAAGCGGTGGTGCGCCAGCTCGAAGGGGCGATCACGCCGGCCGGACTCGAGAAGTACCGCCACGGCACCGCCGCGGTGATCACCTTCACCCGGGGCAAGGGGACGGTGTTCAACTGCGGCTCGACCGAGTGGGTCTACGGCCTCAAGGGCCGCGACCTGTTCGTCGAGCGCATCACGCGCAACATCTTCGACCGGCTTTCGTCGTGAGGCGCACGACCGGCGCCAAGGCGCCTCCGAGGCGGGCCGGCTCCTTCGCCCAGCGCGCCTACGGCGCGGTGCTGCTGGGATGCGGCCTGGTCAGCATCATCGCTCCGCTGGCGGCGGGCAGCTGGGCCATCGGGCTCCTGGGCCTGGTCCTGGTGGTCGCGGGGGCGGCCGAGGTCCTCCATGCCCTGCGGTTGCGCTCCTCCGCCGCGACGTCGACGACCTACGTGACGGGGGTGCTGATGATCCTGGGGGGCCTCCTGCTCTTCGCGCGCCCCTTCATGGTCATCGGCGGGCTGACCGCCCTCCTCGCCCTCGTCGTGGCAGCCGATGGGCTCGCGCGCCTCGTCCGCGTGCTTCGGGACCGCGCGGGGGCGGCACGCTGGTGGACCCTGTTGAACGGCGTCGTGAGCCTCCTGCTGGCGCTCCTCATCTGGCGGCAGGGCGCCTCGATGGGAGCGGTGGCTCTGGGCGTCGGCCTCGGCCTCTATGTCCTGTCCGCCGGCTGGACGGCGCTCATGGTCCCCGAGGCGGGGATCGAGGACGTCGAGATCGCCCGGTCCAGCAACGACCACCCGGACGGCCGGCTGGGCCTGCCGGCACACGCGGAGCTCGGCCCGTTGCGGGCTTCCGCGGTCGAGCGCCTGGAGGCCTCGAATCCCGTCAACGCCTTCTGGATCGTCATCCTCATCCTGGTGTTCTTCGCCATCCACGCCGGGCGTCTCCAGACGGGCTGGACCTGGCTCGGCCTGATCTCCCCGCTCGTCGCGACCATCGGTGACGTGGTGTCCGCCTTGCTGCTGGCCGCGGCGCTCCTGATGCCAGTCCGGCTCGCCTGGCGCCGCTTCACGCGTCCCCTGGAGCGGCGCGCATGGCGACACCGCCTCTCCGGTCAGGCGGCGACCGACGGTCTCCGTCTCGGCGAGCGCGCCGTCAGCTGGTGGCTCGACAGCCGGCTCCGCTGGGCCGTGGCGCTCCGCCGCGGGCGCGGGTCGCTCCGGACTGCCGTTCAGCTGGCGCTCCGGATGGCCCTGCCCATCGTGGCCGTGCTCGTGGCCATCAACCCCATCTGGGGCTTCAGCTGGTACTTCAACACGGAGAACTGGGCCAGCTGGGTCTGGGAGCGGGTCACCGAGGCGCGCGCCGACGTCTGGCGCGAGGCGATGATCGCGGCCATCGTGCGGGAGGTCGAGCCTCCCGGCGTGCCCCGGGAGTCGCTCTTCGAGGTGCGGCCGGCCGGCGTCCGGGATGCCGAGGACTGGAGCTTCCTGGTCATCGGCGATACCGGCGAAGGCGACCCGTCGCAGGCGTCGCTGCGCGACCGATACCTCGACCTGGGCCGCCGCCCGGACGTGAAGTTCCTGGTGATCGCGTCGGACGTGATCTATCCCAACGGGGCCGCGCGCGACTACGAGTTCAACTTCTACCTGCCGTTCAAGGGCTTCGAGAAGCCGATCTACGCGATCCCGGGGAACCATGACTGGTTCGCCGCGCTCGACGGCTTCGCGGCCAACCTCATGGAGCCGGCCGCCGCCCAGGCGGCCATGAATGCGCGCGAGCTGCTGACCGCGCTCGTGACGCCGCCCGACCGGCCCGGTGTCGCGGCCGCCGTGGCCGAGGCGGAGCGGCTGCGAGGCGAGTACGGGGTCCGCACCGGGGAGCAGCGCGCTCCGTTCTTCGAGCTCCACGGGCGCGCGTTCTCCCTGATCGCGGTCGACACCGGCGTCGCGCGCGGCCTCGACAACGTCCAGACGGCGTGGCTCGATCGCGCGCTTGCCCGGGCGAGCGGCCGCTTCACCATGGTGATCCTCGGGCATCCCCTCTACGCCGGCGGCGCCTACCAGGCCACCGACGAGACCTTCGGCCAGATCCACCGGCGCCTGCGAGAGGCCCGCGTCCCCATCGTCATGGCCGGCGACACGCACGACTTCGAGTACTACCGGGAGCGCTACGACGCGCCGGGCGGCTCGCGGGTGATGCACCACTTCGTCAACGGCGGCGGCGGCGCGTATCTCAGCATCGGCACCGCGCTTGCCTGGCCCGCGACGCCCCCGGTGCCGGACTGGGCCTTCTACCCGAGCACGGACGCCATCCGCGCCAAGCTCGAGAGCGAGACCAGCCTGTGGAAATGGCCCGTGTGGTGGTGGATCAAGCGCTTCGGCGCGTGGCCGGCTTCGGTCGAGACGCTGTCGGGCGTGTTCGACTTCAACCGCGCCCCGTTCTTCCAGAGCTTCATGGAGGTCCGGGTGGAGGGCTCGGGGGGACGGGTACGCCTGATCCTCCACGGCGTCCGGGGCCCGCTCCGCTGGCGCGACCTCCAGACCGGCGGCGCCGCTCCGCCGCCGGGAGCCGGCCCCGACGACCCGGCCGAGTGGATCGTCCCGCTGGCGCCCGCCTCCTGACTCCGGCGGGGACGACGCCGCTGAGCAGCGTCGAGGTGGCGCGTCCGACGGCCCGGATCCAGCTCGAGGCCATGCGCGGCCCATCCGCCGCAAGCTTGCGGCATTGGGGGCGACGTTATCCGATGACGTCTGCGTGACGTGGGCGGCGAGGCTTGGTGTCATGGACGCCCTGCTCGGCTTGCCGGCGATCCTGCTGGCCATCGCGCTGATGGCGGTTCCGCTGGGCCTGCTCGCGGGCTACGTGGGTGGCCGACTGGACGGCCTCGTCAAGGACGGGCCCCGGACGCGCGCCGGAGCCTGGGAGCCACAACGCGGGCGTCGCGATCGCGTTAGCGGCTGTGCCACCTGGCCCGTCAGCCCTTGATCGCGCCTGCGGTCATGCCCCGGACGAACCACTCCGACAGGAAGAGGTAGAGGAGGAGAACCGGCAGGGTCGCGATCATCAGCCCGGTGGCGAGCATCCCGATGTCGAAGTACTGGTCGCTCACCAGGAACTGGATCGCGAGCGGGAGCGTCCGGATCTCCTGCCGGGTGATGAACACGACCGCGTACAGGAACTCGTTCCAGAAGTAGATGAAGTTCAGGATGACCGTGGTGGCGACGGCGGGCAGCGCCATGGGGAACATCACCCGCCAGAACATCGCCCAGTCGCTGCAGCCGTCCAGCCGGGCCGCCTCCTCGAGCTCCGTCGGGATCTGGGCGAAGAACGCCCGGAGAAGGTAGATGGTGAGGGGAAGCTCGGTGGCGACGTAGACGAGGACGAGCCCCGCCAGGCTGTTGAAGAGCTTGTACTGGACGAGGATCTGGAAGAGCGAGAGCAGCATGATCTGGGGAGGAAACATGATCGAGAGGAAGATCAGGAGGAACAGCGGCTCCCGGAGGGGAAAGGCGTAGCGCCGGCGGGCGAAGCCGAACGCCGCCAGGGCGCCGATGACCGTCACGAGGAGGACTGAGACTACCGCGACGATGGCGCTGTTCCGGAAGTAGGTCTGGTAGCCGAACTTGGTCCAGGCGACGTAGTACTTGTCCCAGTGGGCGGGGATCGGGAGCCCGTAGTGGCTCCGGTAGATCTCGTCCGTGGTGCGAAGGGACATGAGCGCCGTCCAGAGGTACGGTCCGGCGGAGAACGCCGTGTAGAGGAGCACGGGCACCAGCAGGAGGAGCCGGCGAGCCCGCCCGCCCACGTCAGAACTCCAGGGCCTCGCGTCGCTGGAGGACGCGGGTGAAGACGTACGAGAGCCCGAAGACGATCACGAACCACAGGACCGCGACCGCCGACGGGTAGCCCAGGTCGAGGGTCTTCCACTCGAACGCCCGCTTGACGACGTAGGTCGCGACGGTCTCCGTCCCCCACATCGGGCCGCCCCGGGTCATCACCCAGACCAGCGCGAACTGCTTCATCTTGCCGATGAAGTCGAGGATGGCCAGGTTGACGAGCGTCGGGCGGAGCAGGGGGACGACGATGTGCCACAGGCCCCGCCAGCCGCTCGCCCCGTCGACCCGCGCGGCCTCCAGGTAGTCGCCCGGGATGGCGTGGAGCGCGGCCAGCAGCACGACCATGTTGAAGCCGGCGAACATCCAGGTCGTCACGAGGATCAGGGCGGGGAGCGCGGTCTCGGGGCGGGCCAGCCAGGCCTGGGCGTAGCCGCCGAGTCCGACGGCGCGGAGGACCAGGTTCGCCATCCCCCAGTCGTAGTTGTAGACCCAGAGCCAGATGACGCCCACCACCGGATAGGACATGAGCACCGGGGTGAACCAGACCGTGCGGAAGAGCCTGGCGAAGGGGACACGCGCCCACAGGGTGAGCGCGAGGACGAGCGCGAGCGGGAGGTCCAGGACCGGCGCCACGAGAGCCCACGTCAAGGAGTTCCGGGATGCCTTCCAGAACACATCGTCGTGGCCGAGGATCTCCCGGAAGTGGTCGAGGCCGACCCACTCGTAGGCCATGCCGAGGTCCATCCGGAGGGTGTGGAAGCTGTTGTAGACCGTGACGAGCACCGGGTAGATCGCGAAGGCCAGGTAGACGAGGAGGCTCGGCCCGATGAAGAGCGTGATCGCGCCCCAGGGCCGCCGGGCGCGGGGGCGCCGGACCGTCGCCCGGGCCGCCCCGGGCAGGACGGAGATGGCCTCCACGCGGTCCGCGCTCACTGGATTGGTCCCTCGCCCGCGCTGTCCGGGCGAGGATAGAGTGGGATGCGCGCGCGGCGCAAGAACCGTATCGGGCGGGGGAGTCGCGGAGCTTCGACAGCCGGCTGCGAGCGCTCCAGCCGGGGACTACCGATCCGAGCCTGCCGGCGCCCGCCATGCCCTGGGCTCGACCGGCGCACTGCTGGTGCCGACTGCTCGAGCGCCAATGCACGTCCGAATGAAGCGCCCGGCGGCGGGCGCATCCGGTTCGGCGGCGGATGTCACAGCCATTTCGGCACGAGGAGCCTGGGGATGAGGAGCACGGTCCAGGGCATGAGCGCGCACAGCACGATGACGACGAGCAGCGGGATCATCATGATATGCAGAAGCTTCTGGATCTTCATCATTGGCACGCCGGCCACCGCGCAGGCGGTCATCGCCACCATCCCGAGGGGCGGGGTCAAGAGGCCGAAGGACTGCGTCATCACCACGATCACTCCCAGGTGCACCGGATGGATGCCGACCGCCACCGCGAGGGGATGGATGATCGGCACGAAGATCAGGATGGCGGGCAGGGCGTCCATGAACGTGCCGAGCAGCACGTTGACGACCACGATGATGATCATGATCATGATCGGATCGCGGGTGAAGGAGACGATGAAGTCGGTCACGATCTGGGGCACCTGGTAGTAGGCCAGGAGCCAGCCGAAGATCGAGGCGCCGCCGAGGCAGAAGAGCACCTGCGAGAACTGGATCGTCGTCTCGGCGAAGAGCCTGGTCAGCTGGCGCAGCTTCAGGCTGCGGAAGACGACCAGCGTCACGAACAGCGAGTACACCGCGGCGATCGAGGCCGACTCGGTCGGCGTGAACACCCCGCCCACCATGCCGACGACGATGATCACGGGGACGCCGAGCGGCCAGCCGGCGGTCTTGATCCCCTCCCAGATCGCGCCCAGGCCGAGGAAGTGCGGATGCTCGCGCGGGAGGTCGTACTTCAGCGCAAAGAAGTGCGACTGCACCATCAGGCTGAGCCCCATCAGGACCCCCGGCAGGATTCCGCCGAGCAGCAGGGCGCCGATCGACACGCCGGCGGTGGCGCCGTAGATCACCATCAGGATGGACGGCGGGATGACCGCCCCCATGGTCGCGGTGCAGGCGGTAAGGCAGACCGTGAAGAGCTCGTCGTAGCCGCGCCGCTTCATGGCCGGGCAGAAGATCGAGCCGATGGCGGCGGCGTCGGCGGTGCTGCTCCCGGAGATGCCGGACAGGAACATGCCCACGACCACGTTCACGTGGGCCAGGCCGCCGCGCAGGTGCCCGACCAGCGCCATCGCGAGCTTGACCAGGCGCTCCGAGATGCCGCCGTCGGTCATGACGTTGCCGGCGAGGAAGAAGAAGGGCAGGGCGAGCAGCGTGAAGGCATTGATGCCCGTGAACATCTGCTGGACCGCGACGACGAGCGGCAGGTCGGCTACCCAGATGACCAGCAGCGAGCACAGGACGAGGGCGAACGAGATCGGCACGCCCAGGACGAGCAGGAGCGTCATCGAGCCGAGCAGGAGCGTCAGGGGATGCGTCAGCATGGAGGGAGGTTCAGACGGGGTCGATCGCGCTCTGCCGCGCCGCCGGCGTCTCCCCCGTCCAGATCTGGCGGCAGTCGCGGGCGATGTCTATGAGGGTCACGAGCGACATGAGCGCGCCGCTCACGGGAATGACGATCGTGGGCACCAGCAGGGTGATGCCGAGCGCGGGCGACAGGCGCGCGATGCTCATCCGGGAGAACTGCCAGCCGGTCACCGCCATCACCAGCGTGACGATCACGATGCAGAGGTCGACGAGCAGCCGCTGCAGGCCCGCCGCGCGGCCGCCGAGGATCTCCGAGAAGATGTCGAACGAGAAGTGCGTGTGGCGCCACGTGCAGACCACCGTCCCCAGGTACACGCACCAGATGAAGGCGAAGAGCGACAGCTCCTCGCCCCACAGGAACGACATCGCGAAGAGGTAGCGCAGGACGACCTGGATGAAGACGCCGATCGTGATGAACGCCAGCAATCCGGCGAGCGCCGGCTCGAGCACGCGCTCGAGCCGGGCGAACAGACGCTCCACGCGCGGCGGGGCGGGCTACTTTGCGTGGCTGCGGACGATCTGGAGCACGTCCGCCGCCTTGAGCTCACCGGCGACCTCGTCCTGGATCGGCGCGATGAGCGCGATGAACTTTGCCTTGTCCGGCGCCGTCAGCACGGCGCCCTTGGACTTCAGCCGGTCGGCCGCGGCGGCGACGAGCTCGGCGTCTTTCTTGCGCTCGTGCTCGGCGGCCTCGCGGGCCGAGTCCAGCACGATCTTCTGGAGGTCCGGGGGCAGGCCCGCCAGCTTCTTCTCGTTGATGTACAGCGCCGAGAGGTTGCGCTGGTGCTCGGTCTGGCTGATGTACTTGGCCGCCTCGTTGTGCTTGTTCGACTCGATGACCGCCAGGCCGTTCTCGGCCGCGTCGAGCACGCCGGACTGCAGCGCCTGGTAGACCTCGCCGAAGTTCATCGGCGTCGGGATGGCGCCGAAGGTCTTCCACACCTTGACCTCGATCGGATTGTTCTGGACGCGGATCTTCACGCCCTTGAGGTCGTCGGGGCTGGCCACCGAGCCCTTGCGGCTGTAGATGTTGCGCACGCCGGCGGCGTAGAAGCCGATGCGCTTGATGCCGAGGTTCTTGCTGGCGATGATCTCGTCGATGCGCTTGGCGAACTGCGGATCGTTCACGACGCGCTCGAAGTGCGGGAGGTCCTTGAAGAGGTAGGCCACGCTGAACAGGCCGAGCTCCGGCACGAACGCGGCGGCGTTCGGCGCGTTGGCGCAGATCACGTCGATCGAGCCCAGGCGCAGGCCTTCGACCATGGCGACCTCGGACCCCAGCTGCGCCGCGGGGAACACCTCGGCCTTGATGCGGCCCTGGCTGCGCTCCTCGACCAGCTTCTTCAGCATCTTGTGGCCTTCGTCGTACATGCTGCCGACCGGCTGGTCGTGACCCATCTTCAGGGTGATCTGTTGCGCGGACGCGCTCCAGGATGCCAGCGCGAGCGCCGACGCCACCAGGGCTGCGGAAAGGCCCTTCATGGGATCCCTCCTCGGGGTCGTGTGCACTTCTCGCATGGGTCGGGCTCCGAGATTGCGCGGACGATATCGCACCCTGAGGCGCGGCGCAAGCGTCGGGTTCTCGCCGCCACGTTGCCGACCGTCGCCATCTGGACTATCGTCGAGGCTCGGTCAGGCGATCTCGAGTGCTCACGACTCGAAGGGCGAGAACGCGCGGGTCGGCCGGTCGGCGTCGTGGATCGCGTCGGATGACTGCCCTCGCCCGGGTGACGCCGGACGGGAATGCCTCGCCTGGCTCGTGGGCTCGTGGGGAGACGCGCGGGCGCGGCCCGTGGGGACGAAGGGAGGACTGCCCATGTCCGGAGGCTCCGGGGCGAGTGCCGCGCTGACGGCCGCCGAGCAGGACCGCTACCGCGAGGACGGGCTCGCCGTCCCCGGCTGGCGGGTGCCGGACGCCCTGCTGGCCCGGCTGCGGGCGGCCCTGGCGCGCCTGATCGCCGAGAACCCGGGCACGCGCCCGGAGCACCTGGTTCTCCGCTGGGGCGGGGGTCCCCGGGCCCTGCCGACGGATGCCGAGTTCCTCGACTTCGCCCGGACTCCAGCGCTCCTCGATCTGGTCGCCGGGGTGCTCGGGCCCGACATCATCCTGTGGGGCGCCCACGTCTTCTGCAAGCCGGCCGGGGACGGCCTGGAGATTCCCTGGCACCAGGACGGCCAGTACTGGCCGATCCGCCCGCTCGCCACCTGCACCGTGTGGGTGGCGCTCGACGATTCGACGCCCCAGAACGGGTGCATGCGGTTCATCCCCGGGTCCCACCGGACGAAGACCCTCTACCACCATCGGCTGGCGGAGCGGCCAGACCTGGCGCTCAACCAGGTGGTCCGGGAGGACCAGTTCGACGAGGCGACGGCGCGCGACGTCGTCCTGGAGGCCGGGCAGCTCTCGATGCACGACGTCTACCTCATCCACGGCTCGCGAGCCAACCGGAGCGCGCGCCGCCGCGCCGGCTTCGCGATCCGGTACATGCCCGGCACCTCGCTCTACGACCGGAGCGTCGTCTTCCCGGGTGGGGCCGCAGCGATCCGGCAGAACATGGCCCTCCGCCCCATCTACCTGGTCCGGGGCGTGGACCGCCACGGCCGCAACGACTTCGCCGTCGGCCAGGACTCGCCCTACGAGGTAGGGGCGGCAGGATGAGGGTCTGCTCCACCCACAGCGCCGCGACGGCGTGACGGAGCCTCCGGCGGCCGGCGCGCCCCTGTCGAGCGCCGGCCGGACCATGGGCCGTCCGCGTGGCGCACCATGGTCGATGACCAGCGACGCCTGCGTTCGCCCGCGATCGACCCACGTCGCCCGTGTGCGGCACGTATGTGAGCATACGTATGCGGCGTGAGGCCTGGAGGGAGTCTCCAGATGAGACGGACGACAATCTTCGCCGACGAGGAAGTGCTGAGAAAGCTGCGCGACCTTGCGAGACGTGAGAATATCACGCTGTCCGACGCCATCAGAACCGCGCTCGCATGCTATGTCGCCCGCCGTCGGCCGCGTTCGCGAGTGTCACTCGCTTAAGCTCCTCTGGGCCCCGCGCATCCATGGCGAGCTCCTGAAGCTCGGCATCCACGTGGCCGCGATCTCCTCAGGGAGTCTTCGGCGCGGACGCTCCCCGCGTGGACTACATCTTCGTCGGGGCGATCAGTGATCATGGCTCGCGTGGTCGGGCCTCGAGGAATTCTCTCAAGGTTACGATCCGGACCCCTTGATATTCCCCAAGCTCCAGCATCGCGCGGTCACCGGTCACGATCACATCCGCACGGCCGGCCAGCGCGCACTCCAGAATCCGGTTGTCCGCGTCGTCCCTCAGCACCTCGAGCTTGCGTCGCGGCCGCACCACATCCGCCAGCTCGGCTAGGAAGACGGCGATGTGCGCCAGTTCTTCCGGGTCCCGCCCGAACTTGCGAGCCAGCACGTCCAGCAGTTCATGGATGATGGCCCTCGAGACCACCAGCTGGGCCTCACCCGCGATAGCCTTCAGGAGGGCCGCCTCCGCCTGCCCTCCCGGGATGGCGAAGGCGGACACGTAGATGTTGGTGTCGAAGACGACTCTCACTTACGGAGATAGCGCTCGAGGTCTCTCTCCGTAAGGATCCCCTTCTCCTTCGCCTTCCGACTCCAGTAACCCTGGATCCGGCGGAACTCGCCTTCGAGACGGGCGGCGCGGGCGGCCCGCAGGGCGTCCTGGACCACGGCGCTCAGGGTCTTGCCTTCGGCCCGCGCGAGCTCTGCGCTTCCCGGGCCAGCTCGGGCGGAAGGGAGATGGTCTTCTTGACGGCGGCACCCATGGCGTGGCTCCTGTCTGGAGGGCGATGCGGTATGAATTAATCCTACCACGGAGTCGGTCCCCGAGGTCGCTCGCTGCTGTCCTTCGCCACAACCCTATCCGGCCGCGTGCGACCGCCCACTATCTTCCGACAGACCTGGCGGGACGGTGGGGAGAGCCGTAGACGCGTTTCCGAACAGACCTCGGCACCCTCAGACGAGCTGCACCACGTGGAGAGGCGGATCGCACCGTAGGACGGTTGGTGCCGGACGACTCCGGGGGGCCGGCCGGAACGCGTGGTCCAGTACTCGCGGAAACGGCGCCGGTCCCACCGCAGGGCGGTATCCGGCGCCACGATAACGAGTGCGACTCTCCATCCCGCCCACACCCTGGACAGCCAGGCCCAGAAGAGCCGATCCGTTGCTCGTCGAAGCCTCTCGGTGCCGGCCGCCCGGCCCTTGCCGGTTCGCCCGGGGGCGCGCTACACTCCGGCCACGCTGACGGGCGGCGACGAGGTGATCCGGGGACGCCGACCCGCAGCGGGTCGCCGACCCCCATGTGCAACGTCCGCTACGTCACGGAGAGGAGACGCGGATGACGAGCCATCGCCGCCAGTTCCTGAAGACCGCGGCCGCCGGCGTCGGCGCTGCCGCCACGCTCGGGTTCCCCGCGGTCCTCCGCGCCCAGAAGACGACCAAGCTCCGCGTGGCCTTCATGCCGTTCACCATCCAGCAGATCTGGGTGGACGCCATGACGGAGTGGGGCAAGCAGAAGGGCATCACCATCGAGCGGGCGCCGATCTCGTACGAGAACTACGTCAAGTCGATCTCGGCCCAGCTCCTGCTCGAGCAGCCCGACCTGGACATCCTGTGGCACAACGACGACTGGGGGCAGCTCATCGGCCCGTACCTGGAATCACTCGACGAGATCCCGGGGATCAAGCGCGTGTCCTGGAAGTACGCGCCGGCCATCGCGTTCGACTACGACGGGCACCGCAAGACCATCCCGTTCATGATCTCCTCCGACAAGTTCTTCTACCGGACCGACCTGGTGGACAAGCCGCCCACGTCGTGGGCGGAGATGGTCGACGTCTCCAAGCGGCTGATGGCCGAGAAGAAGGTGAAGTGGGGGTACGTGGGCGGCTGGCGCTACCTCCACAGCTGGTACACGCTCTTCTGGGCGCTCTGGTCGAACAACGGCGACATCTACCTTCCGGTCGGGGAGCGCGACAACAAGAAGCTCGACGCCAACGGCTGGAAGTCCGGCGTGGAGACGAAGGAACACCAGGAGATGATGGAGCTCTGGTGGGACTGTATCCACACGCACAAGATCTGCCCCCCGGCCATGGTGAACTACACCCGCACCGACGCCCAGCCCGTGTTCACGAACGGCGACGCGGCCTTCTACGCGGACTCGAACCTCCCGTGGGCGGACATCAAGAACCCGGCCAAGAGCAAGGTGGCGGGCCGCGCGGTCTTCGCCGGGCACCCGGTGGGCCCCTCGGCACCGTTCAAGCGCTGGACCTACGGCGCGGCCTGGGGCTGGGCCATTCCCGCCAAGGCTCCCCAGGGCGACAAGGAGGCGGCCAAGGAGCTGTTCGCCTGGCTCCTCGCCAACAAGACCCTGATGCGCGACACGTGGTTCAAGGGCGCCTCGCTCCCGCCGGTCGACGACGTCTGGCCGGAGCTGATCAAGGAGGACAAGGAGTTCGCGGACATGTTCCGCGGGATCTCCGAGAACTGGCACTACGTGATCCCCTCGTACTACTTCAAGACCTGGCTGGAGGCCTTCTCGACCTACGCGGACTTCTGCACCCGCGCCGTCCAGGGCTCCCGGACCGACATCGCCAAGGTCATGAAGGAGCTGGCCCCCCGGCTCACCGAGATCGGCAAGTCCTCGATGGTGTGACCGCCGGCAGTTGGCGCTCCGGGAGGCCGGCTCCCGGGCGCCGCGCTGCGGCCGGCCGCGCGATGACCCCGCTCCGCCGCCCCGACCCCGACGACACAATCGCCGCTCCGTGGGCCGGGGCCGTGGTCCGGCGCCCGGCGCCCGCCTGGCGCCGCTGGCTCCGCGCCGACCAGCGATTCGCCGTCCAGCTGCTCCTCCCGGCCTTCCTGACGTTCCTGGTCTTCCAGCTCTACCCGATCGCGAAGGGCGTGGTGACGAGCCTCTACCGGTTCGGGATCGCCACGCCCGTGCCGGTCTACGTGGGCCTCCAGAACTACCTGGCGGTCATCACCGACTCCATCTTCACCACGGTCGTGATCCCCAACACGCTGCTCTTCACCGGGCTCACCGTCGCCACCGAGGTCGTCCTGGGGGTCGGGGTGGCGGTCGCCATCAACAAGCACTTCCCGGGGGAGACGCTGGTCCGCACGCTCCTGATCCTGCCCCTCACCGTCTCGCCGGTGATCTCCGGGTTCATGTTCAAGTGGCTCTTCAACGACCAGTTCGGGCTGGTCAACGTGCTGCTGGAGATGGCGGGCTTCACGGGCCTCGCCTGGATGAGCGAGCGCTGGACCGCGTTCTTCGTCATGTACATCTCGGACGTCTGGTCGTGGACGCCGCTGTTCGTCCTGGTCGTCTTCGCGGCGCTCCAGACCGCGCCGCGCGCCCCGTACGAGGCCGCCTGGATCGACGGGGCCCGGGAATGGGCCGTCTTCTGGCACGTGACGGTCCCGTTCATCGCCCCCGTGCTCCTGGTGATGAGCATCGTGCGGACCTTCGACGCCTTCCGCGCCTTCGACCTCGTCTGGACCGTGACCGGCGGCGGGCCGGGACGGTCCACCGAGGTCTTCGGCGTCTACACGTACAAGGAGGCGTTCCAGTACCTGAACTACGGGAAGGGCGCGGCGGTCGCTCTCCTCGGCACCGCGGTCATGTGCCTCGCCGGCCTCTTCACCTACCGGCTCTTCGCCCGGATCACGCGCTACGAGCGCATCGCCGCCTACACCGAGGGCGAGGCGCGCGGGTTCTCGGGCCGGCTCCGGACGACCGCTGGCCGGCTCGCCTTCGGCGCCCTCGTCACCGGGATCACCGTCCTCGGCGTGCTGCCGATGGCCTACCTGATCCTCACCGCCTTCCGCCCGCCGGCCGACGTCTACTACGTGCTCCAGGGCGGCTGGAACTTCTCGCTGGTGAACTTCGTCAACGCCGCGCAGTGGGAGAACCTGCCGCTGGCCTTCGCGAACACCGCGCTGGTGGCCACCGTGGCCACCGTCCTGTCGCTGGTCATCGCGCTCCCCAGCGGCTACATGCTGGCCCGCTATCGCAACTGGACCAGCGAGACGTGGTTCTTCCTCCTGTACCTCGTGCGGGCCATCCCGTACATCGCCTGGCTCCTGCCGCTCTTCCTGCTCGTTCACGACGTGGGGCTCTACGACCGGTACTGGGGCGTCATCCTCCCGCACGCGGCCGTCCACATCACGTTCTTCTCGTGGGTCGGCCGCGGGTTCTTCGAGGGAGTCCCGGTGGACATGGAAGAGGCGGCGCTGATCGACGGCTCGTCCCGCTGGGGCGCCTTCCTCCGCATCGCGCTGCCCCAGGTCGTCCCGGGCATCCTGGCCCTCGGCATGCTCGGCTGGCTCTACTCCTGGAACGAGCTCCTGTTCTCCCTCATCCTCACCGGACGGCAGACGCCCATGCTGACCCCGACCATCGCGCAGTTCGTCAACGAGATGGGCGTGGAGTGGGGCACCATGAGCGCCGCCGGGGCCCTGGCCCTGGTGCCGGCCATCCTCATCGCGCTGTTCGGCCAGCGCTACATCGTGCGGGGGCTCGGCGGCCTCTGACGGTCGGACGCTCGGAAGGGCCGGGCCGGCCCGTCACCCTCCTGCTTCCCCACGTCGAGGCCCATGTAGATGCGGTGGAGCCGCTCGTCGGCGAGGAGCGCCGCGCTCTCCCCGGCCAGGGCGAGCCGGCCGCTCTCCAGCACGTACCCCCGGTGCGAGATGGCCAGCGACTGGCGAATGGCCTGCTCGGTGAAGAGCACGGTCATTCCCTCCGCGTTGACCCGCCGGATCACCGCGGCGATCTCCTGCACGAGGCGCGGCGAGAGCCCGAGGAACGGCTCGTCCAGCATGAGGAAGCGCGGCTTGCCGATGAGCGCGCGGGCGATCGACACCATCTGCTGCTCGCCGCCGGACAGCGTGTGGGCGAGCTGGCGGAGCTTCGACCGGAGCGGCGGGAACAGCGTGAGCACCTCGTCGAGCCGGCGCGCCCGCGCCGGGCGGAGCGCCGGCAGGTACGCGCCCAGCAGCAGGTTGTCGAGCACGCTCATGTACGGGAACAGCCGGCGGCGCTCGAGGACGTGGCCCAGCCCGCGGCCCAGGAGCGCGTGCGTCGGCACGGCCGTGATCGACTCGCCGTCGAACACGACGTCACCGGCTGCCGGGCGCACCAGGCCCGACACGGCGTTCATCACCGAGCTCTTGCCGGAGCCGTTGGCGCCCATGAGGCAGGCCACCTCGCCCGCGCCCACCTCGAGCGAGACGTCGGAGACGGCGAGGTAGCCGCCGTAGCGCACCTCGAGCCCCTTAACCGACAGCAGAGACGCCTCCCACGTAGATCTCGACGACGCGCGGGTCGGCGACGACCGCCGCCGGATCACCCTCCCGCACCTTCTCGCCGAGGTGCATCATCACCAGCCGGTCGGCGATCTCGCTGATGACGCGCAGGTTGTGCTCGATCACGAGCAGCGACACGCCTTCCCGCCGGATGCGTCGGATGAGCGCGATCAGGCCCGGCAGGCTCCGCTGGTCGAGGCCCCCGCTCACCTCGTCGAGCAGGAGGAGGCGCGGCCGCGTCGCGAGCGCCCGCGCCAGCTCGAGGCGCTTGCGCTCCCCGGTGCTCAGCCCGTCGGCGATCGTGTCCGCCCGGTGGGCGAGCCCGACGAACGCGAGGTAGCGGTCGGCCTCCGCCCGGGCGGCCGCGGGCGACACGACGCGGGGCAGGGCCGCCACCATCACGTTCTCGCGGGCGGTGAGCTTCGTGAACGGGCGCACGATCTGGAAGGTGCGGGCGACGCCCAGCCGGTTGACCGCGTCGGGGCCGAGCCGCGCGAGGTCGCGCCCGCCGAACGTGATGGACCCCGACGCGGGCGCGAGGACGCCCGTGATCAGGTTGAAGACGGTCGTCTTCCCCGCGCCGTTCGGCCCGATCAGCCCGACGACCTCCCCCGGCTCGACGCGGAGCGAGAAGTCGCGGACGCCCACGGCGCCGCCGAAGCTCCGGCTCAGGCCGCTGAGCTCGAGCGCCGCGCCGTCCACGCTGCTCGCGACCGCCGCCCGGGGCAGCAGCGTCCCCTCCGGGAGGACGATGGTCGGCGCGTTCGGCGCCGCGGCGGCCGCGACGTCCGGCGCCGTCCCCAGCCGCGCCGCCAGCCACCGGACGACGGCGCGCCAGCCCTGGCGCACCCGCCCCTCGACGCCCTGGGGCCAGTACAGGATGATCACCATCAACAGGGCGCCGTAGACGATCAGGTGGACGCCCTGGAGGCTCCCGCCCCAGAAGGCGCGGGTCAGCTCGGCGATGGGCACCAGGATGACGGCGCCCCACAGCGGGCCCAGCACCGTCCCGATCCCGCCGAGCACCGCCATGATCACCATCTGCACCGAGAAGTCCAGCGAGATCAGGCGCGTCGGCGTGATGAACAGGATGAACTGGGCGTAGAAGGTCCCCCCCACCGCTGTGAAGAACGCGGAGAGGAGCATCGCAGAGAGCTTGGTCCGCGCCGGGTTGATCCCGAGGCTGGCGACCGCCTCCTCGTCGTCCCCGATCGCCGTCAGGTAGTAGCCGAGGCGGGACCGCTTCACCACCGCGCCCACGCCGAGGACCACCAGCAGGAGCGCGAGCATGATCCAGTAGTAGTAGCGCTTGTCGACGAACTGGAAGGCCGCCCAGCTCTGGCCCACCGGCGGGATGACGAGGCCGCGGACCCCGTGGACGTCCAGCCCGAAGAGGGTGTCCGTGAGCTCCAGCCCCACCCGGAGCATCTCCGCGAACGCGATGGTCACCAGCGAGAAGAAGGAGCCCCGCAGCCGGAAGCACGGGTATCCGATCGCGCCGCCGACGGCCGCCGCCACGAGGCCCCCGGCGAGCATGCCGATCCAGGGCGACAGGCCGGCATGGAGGTAGAGCAAGGTGGAGACGTAAGCGCCGATCCCGAGGAAGGCCGCGTGGCCGATCGAGTACTGGCCGGCGAAGCCGCCGATCAGGTTCCAGGCGGCCGAGCAGTAGCCGAAGAAGAGCACCCACACCGCCACCTGGATCCAGTAATTGTCGTCCCCGGCGATCCAGCGCGTGGCGACGGGGAGGAGCACGGCGCCGAGGACGACCAGGGCGCCCAGGACCCGGGCGATGGCCCGCTCGGCGGTGCTCACGCGGCCATCGTCCCGGCCTGGCCGGCGGCGCGCGCCGTCACCGGCGCTCCACGCCCAGGAGGCCCGCCGGCCTCACGAACACGATCGCCACGAACAGGCCGAAGAGCACGATCTGGGCGACGGCCGCCTGGACGTAGAGGCCGACCACGCCTTCAATCACGCCGACGATCAGCCCGCCCAGCACCGCCCCCGGCATGCTGCCGAGGCCGCCGAGCACGACGATCACGAACGCCTTCA
The DNA here is from genome assembly GCA_963804185.1 of uncultured Candidatus Rokubacteria bacterium. Classification (GTDB taxonomy): domain Bacteria; phylum Methylomirabilota; class Methylomirabilia; order Rokubacteriales; family DASRDR01; genus DASRDR01. The sequence goes on along the minus strand of CAWDPM010000011.1, from coordinate 886,181 downwards.
GGATGAAGGACGTGCCCACCGACGGGTGCGTGTAGAAGAACGGCACGAGCGCCGCCGCGGCCACTCCCATGAGTCCCGCCGACAGGGCCATGGCCACGTTGTAGATGCGCCGGTCGTCGATCCCGAGCAGGCGCGCAACCTGGCGGTCCTGGCCCACCGCCCGGATCGCCCGGCCCAGGTCGGTGCGCGAGAAGAAGAGGTAGAGGCCCAGCCCGGTCACCACCGTCGTGACCAGGCCGACCAGCCTCGGCACGCTGATGATGAGGCCGGCCGCCTTGTACGTCTGGCGCGTCAGCCCGGCCACCTGCACCGTCTTGAAGTCGGCGGCGAAGAACAGGAGCGCCAGGTTCTCCAGCACCAGCGCCAGCCCGAGGGTGAGGAGCAGCACGCTCATCGGCTCGCGCGCCCGCTCGCGGACGAGCAGCGGCGCCACCAGCCACTTCTGGACGGCGTGGCCGAAGCCGTAGAGCAGAGGGATGCTGACCAGCGGCGAGAGGTACGGATGCACCCCGCCCAGCTCCCAGAGGAAGTACGCGATGAACATGCCCGCCATGAGGAGCGCGCCCTGGGCGAAGTTCACCACGCGCATCGTGCCGAACACGATGTTCAGGCCCAGCGCGATGAGCCCGTAGATGCCTCCGATGAGGAGGCCGCTCAGCGCGCTCTGGAGGAGTGGCTGCACCGGGAGGGAGGCCAGGCGCCCGGGGCAGCCCCTGTCAGGAGAGCCGCCCCGGGACGTGGGCTATTTGGCCTGGGGGTACGGCCAGATGAGCTTGGCGTCGGGCTCCGCGATCTGCTCGGGATAGACGAGCCGGAGCTTTCCCTCCTGGATCTGGACCACCATGGCGGTGGCCGTGGGGTTCTGGCCGGTCTCGTCGAACCGGAGCTGCTTGTAGGGGATCATCATCGCCTTGTTGTTGACGTCGGTGATGTTGGTGGCGGCGATCGCGTCCCGCAGGTCCTTCGTCGTCAGCGTCTTGATGCGCTCCAGCGCGTCCACGATGATGTAGAAGCACTGGTAGTACGCGGCGGAGTCCTCCGTCATGTTGGCGCCGAAGCGCGCCACGTGCCGGTCGTTCTCCTTCTTGATCCACGGCACGGCCTTGCCGACGGCGGCGTCCCATGCGGTCGCCGCGATGACGCCCTCGGCCAGGGGGCCGGCGCCCTTCAGGAAGTCGGGCTGGAGGTGGCCGCCGCCGCCTGCCGCGTACCCCACCGGCTTGAACTCCTGCTCCTCGAGCTGGCGCGTGATCAGGAGCGCGTCGCCCAGGTAAGAGTTGGCGATGAGCAGCTCAGGCTTGGCGCTCTTGGCCTTGAGCACCATCGACGTCAGGTCGGGCGCCGCGTACGGGTAGTGCTCGACGAAGTGGACCTTGACGCCCAGGCCCTCGAGGAACCCCTTCTGCTTGTCGCCGACCGACTTCCCCCACTCCGTGTTCTCGCTGAGGATGACGGCGCTCTTGAACCCGCCGCCGCGCTTGCCCAGCGCGGCCAGCCCCTCGATGAGGGTCCGCGCCTTGATCGTGTCGTTGGCGTGCGCGCGGAAGGTGTACTTGAAGCCCCGCTGGGTGATCTTGTCCACGGTGCCGAAGTTGACCCAGGGCACCTGGTAGCGCTCGGCGACCGCCGTCGACGGCATGCCGACGCCGCTCTGGAAGGCGCCGATGAGCGCGTGCGCCTTCTCCTTGGTGATCAGGCGCTCGGTCTCGGTCACCCCGGTGTCGGCCTCGCCGCGGGTGTCGCCCCAGATCAGCCGGATCTTGGCGCCCCCCAGCGACTTGATGCCGCCGGCCTGGTTCACGTCCTCGACCGCCATGGTCAGCGCGTTGCGCTGGCTCGCGCCGAACTTGGCGTTCGGGCCCGTGAGCGGCGACAGCACGCCGATGCGGACCTCCTCCTGCGCGGCCGCTCCGCCCGCCAGCCCGAGCGCCAGCGCGATCGCGCTCAGCGCCGCTCCGCCCCGCTTCGCCCACGTCCTCGCCTGCATCGGCCCCTCCTCCGCGGCCTCGCCGCGCCGGTCGTTCGTCCTACCCGCCCTGGGAGAGCGCCACCTTGATGTCGAGCCACCCGAGCGGCGTGACGCGGGCGCGCTCGCCCGCACGCAGGAGCACGGTCGTGGTCGCCGCCTCGACGACCGTGGGTCCCTCGATGACCTGGCCCGGCGCCAGCGCGTCCAGGTCGTAGATGGGCACCTCGAGCCACTCACCCAGGTAAATCCGGCGCCGCCGGGCTGCGCCCTTCGGCGATCGGGCCGCCAAGGTCGGCTCCTGGGGCAGCGCCGGCAGGCGACCGACCACCGTCACCCGCGCGTTGACCAGCACGACCTCCTGGTCCGGCACCGAGTAGGTGTAGAGCTCCTCGTGGCGCCGGTGGAACCGCTCGACGACCTGGCGCATCGGGTCGGATCCCTCCCACTCGACCCCGTCGAGGGGGACGCCGATCTCGAAGATCTGCTCGCCGTAGCGCATGTCCGCCGACCGGTGGACCGCCGTCGGCCCGTCGAAGACGGCGGCCAGGCGGCGCCGGCCCTCCGCCTCCATCTCGGCGAAGACCGCCTTCAGGCGGTCCGCGTCCACCTTCCGGGCGTCGCCGATGTGGGTGCGCACGACCTCGTAGCGCAGGTCGGTCGCGAGCATGCCCCATGCCGAGAGCACGGCGGCCACGCGGGGCACGATGACGCGGTCCAGCTCGAGCTGGCGGGCGACGTCGGTCACGTGCAGGCCCGCCGCGCCGCCGAAGGCGAGCAGCGCGAACCGCCGCGGGTCGACGCCGCGCCGCACCGACACCAGGCGGATCCCCTCGGCCATGCGCGTGTTCACGACCCGGTGGACGCCCTCGGCCGCCGACATGCGGTCGACGTCGAGCTTTCCCGCGAGCGCGTCGACCGCGCGTTCGGCCGCGTCCCGGTCCAGGCGTGTCCGCCCGCCGAGGAAGTTGTCCGGGTCGAGGTATCCCAGGACGAGGTTCGCGTCGGTCACCGTGGGCTCGGTGCCGCCCTTGCCGTAGCAGGCCGGCCCCGGCTCGGCGCCCGCGCTCTCCGGCCCGACCCGCAGGATCCCGCTCGGGTCGACCCAGCCGATCGATCCGCCGCCGGCGCCGAGGCTCACGATGTCGAGGCTCCGGAGCGCGATCTTCTCGCCGGCGACCGCCCGGTCGGTCGCCAGGGCCGGCTGGCCGTCCACGATGAGCGAGATGTCCGTGCTCGTCCCGCCCATGTCGAACGGGATGAAGTTGCCCTCCTTCATGAGCGCGGAGCAGAACACGCCCCCGGCGACCCCGCCGGCCGGCCCCGACAGGACGGCCCCGGCTGCCATGCGCACCGACTCCGCCACCGGCACCACGCCGCCGTGCGACTGCATGATGAGCAGCGGCCCGGCGTAGCCTGCCGTCTTGAGCCGCCGCGCCAGGCGCGACAGGTAGCGGTCGAGCGCCGGCCCGACGTAGGCGTTCACGACCGTGGTGCAGACCCGCTCGTACTCCTTGATCTGGGGGAAGACCTCCGAAGACAACGACACGTAGACGCCGGGCAGCGCCCGGGCCAGCGCCTTGCGCGTGGCCACCTCGTGGCGCGGGTCCCGGTAGGAGTGGAGGTAGCACACCGCCACCGCCTCCACCCCGGCCGTCTTCAGCTGCCGGATCGCCCGGTCGAGCGAGCGGCGGTCCAGCGGGATCGCCACGCGGCCGTCGGCCCGGATGCGCTCGCGCACACCGACCCGCCGGGCCCGGGGCACGATCGGCTCGGGCGCGGGCATTCGGAGGTTGTAGCGGTCGGGCTTGAGGCCCTCCCGCATCTCGATGACGTCGCGATGGCCCTCGGTCGTGAGAAGCGCGACCCGCGCCCCCTTCCGCTCGAGGAGCGCATTGGTCGCCACCGTGGTGCCGTGGACGATGCGCTCCGTCTGCCGGAGCAAGGTCGCGGTGTCGAGGCCGAGGGCTTCGGCCAGGCGCCCGACGCCTTCCATCACCCCGATGGACTGATCCCCCGGCGTCGAGGCCGCCTTGGCCAAGGTCACCCGACCGGCATCGTCGACGGCCACCATGTCCGTGAAGGTCCCGCCCACGTCCATCCCGATGCGGTACACGGCCTACCTCGCGCGCCGCGCGCGGGCGACGGCGACGGCCTTCGACCTGACCGAGGCCTTCGACGCAGTCGCGGCCTGCCGCCTGGCTCCCGCCTTCGACGTACCCGCGGCCTTCGCCCTGGTTCCCGCCTTCGGCCTGGCCCGCACCTTCACGCGCCCCGGCCCCATCGCTCGCACGACGAACCCGTTCTCGCGGTCGAGCGCCCGCGCCTCCGCCGTGCGCAGCCGGGGCTTGCCCCAGCCGCCGCCGCCGCCGGACTTGACGTCCAGTGCGTCGCCCGGACGGATGAGGATGCCGACCTCCTTCGTCTTCAGCACCCGCGCTGGCCGGCCGGGGGAGCGCAGCACGTAGCGGTGCGGAAGGCCGTCCTCGCCCCCGAGGAGGCCGCAGGCGCCGTGGCGCACGCCGTCGCCGGCGGTGTTGCCGAGCGCCGGCTGCTTGATCTCGATGCCCAGCTCGAGCTCCGAGCCGACGCCGCCGCGATACTGGCCGTCGCCGCCCGAGTCGGGCCGGAACTCGTGGCGCCGGAAGAAGAGCGGGAACCGCACCTCGGTGACCTCGATGCTGCCGAACTTGATCCCCCCGGCCGCCTGCCACTCGCCGGCGCCGCTCCACCCATCGCCTGCCGGCGAGGCGCCGCCGCCCGGCCGCGCGTGGAACATGTGCCAGATGAAGGGCCGGCCGCTGCGCGGGTCCTTCCCGGAGATCGCGATGCGGAAGCGCCGACCCCAGCCGGCCATCGCGCGGTCCGGGCACGCCGGCGCCAGCGCCTTGATGACGGCCTCCATGATCTCCTGGGCGCAGTGGTTGGTGGCCAGGGTCACCGGCGCGCCCTCGTTCGCCCACACCACCGTGCCCGGCTTCGCGATCACGGTCAGCGGTCGGAACATGCCGTCGTTCTTCGGCGTCTGCGGATCGATCAGGTACGCGAGCGCCATCACCACGGCCGAGCGCATGTTCGGGTAGGAGGAGTTGATGAAGCCCACCACCTGCCGGTGCGAGTCGGACAGGTCGACCGTCAGGTCGCTGCCCTTCTTGGTGACCGTGGCCCGGATGTGGACGTCCCGGTAGATGTGGCCGTCGTCGTCCAGGATCGCCTCGCCGCGGTACACGCCGTCCTTCCAGGCCTGGATGCAGGCGCGCGTCTGGCGCTCGGTCCCGTCGAGGATCGCCTCGATCGCCGTCCCGACGATCGGGGCGCCGTACTCGCGGAGCAGCGCCAGGAGCCGCCGCTCGCCGACCCGCGCGGAGCCGATCATGGCCGCCAGGTCGCCCTGGAAGTCCCGCGGGTGCCGGACGTTCGTGGCGATCATCTTGAGGACGTCGTGGCGGACCACACCGGCCTCGTAGAGCCGGAGCGGCGTGATCCGGAGGCCCTCCTGCCAGATCTCGGTCGCGCCGGGGTTGTAGGCCCCGTGGGTGGCGCCGCCGATGTCGGACTGGTGGGACCGGTTGATCGACCAGAAGGCCAGGCGGTCGCCGGCGAACACCGGCACGAACGCAGTCAGGTCCGGGAGGTGGTTGCCGCCGTGATAGGGATCGTTCAGGAGGTACACGTCGCCGGGCCGCACGCTGTCGCCGAAGAACTCGCCGACCGCTCGCGCCGCCCAAGGCATGGCGCCGACGTGGATCGGCACGTGCTCCGCCTGGGCTACGAGGCGCCCCTCCGCGTCGCAGAGCGCGGTGGAGAAGTCGCGGCTCGAGTTGAGGATCTGCGAGTACGACGTCCGGAGCATCGCCTCGCCCATCTCCTCCACGATGGCGCTCAGGCGGTGCTGGATCACCGAGACGGTGATGGGGTCGACGAGCTCTCCCACGCGGCACCTCCGTGCGGCCGCGTCGGACGCAGCCGCCTGCTGGATCACGCTCTCCGGCCCGGTCACGGCCGGCCCGACTCGATTCTAGCCAAAGGGCACGCTCGGGAACAGTAGGCCACCGGATCGCAGGGTCGCTCCAACCCGATCGCGCGGAGGATCCGTTGCGGAGGGCGGCACTCGGAGAGGCAGCACCCACAGCGCGGACGGGCCGCGCGCGGAGTAGCAGCCGCGCGCGGTACATGCGATACAGGAACCGAGACAGCAACCCGTGTCGCTGTCCAGTGAAAATGTCGCGTTAACTGTTCCGTGAAAATGTCATCCTGTCCTTCGCCAATACCTCGTCCGCCCGGCAAGTGGTTGATCTGTCGGCTCTGATCCGGCCACTATCTCAGCTCGATGATCACTCTTCTGCTCCACCTGTTCCAGCTCCTCCCGTTCCTCTTCGGCGGCCATCGCCAGCTCGCCCTCGAGAACCTGGCCCTGCGCCAGCAGCTCGCCCTCTACAAGGTGGCCACGGGACTCTTCGGCCTGACGTGGCTCCTCGCCCCGGACCACGGCCTGATCGCGACCCGTCTCACGCGGCGCGGATGGCGACGCCGCGAGACGTCTACGGCCCGAGGCTTTGAAGTCGGCGTGATCGAAATCCCGGACCACAAGTAATCGTTCGTCGAGCCGATCCTCGGTCGGCGCGCCGCCGGCGATCGTATACTCGCGGTGGCAGTGCCAAGGTGCGGCACAATCTCGTGTACCTGACTCGAGTGCGTCGGACGATTAATGTGGCAGCCGAATCCTGTGGTTTAACAACAGGCGGTTGCCCGCAGCGCCGACGCGGAGCCCGGCCGGGTCCGTTTATTGCTACGGAAAGCCGGTACGTAGTCGGAGGTGGCTGTTCCGTCGCGCGATCGGTTCTGCAACGTCGCAGTTCGTCACCCGGCGACGCGACCATCAGGCCTGCGGCCCCGGACCCGTAAGACCTGCGTCGCTCTCACCTGCCCATTCAACCGGCCCCACGCCCCGGCGTTCCTCGACGCCCGGCCGGTCTCCGCTCCTCGGCGCTGCGCGGGGCTTCACCGGCGTCAGCGACAGTCGCCCGTCTCACGCTGGCGAACGTTGAGACCAGAAGGGCACGGGAGCCCAACGACCTGGTGGGTGTCTCGTCGTCGGGGCACTTCTCGCCCGCAGCCGGCACATGGCGTCGGGATCTCTCCTGGGGCCACCACTGCCGACAGGGGGACCGTAGAGGGCCCGCCTTCGTCGTCGCATCCGCGGCTTCTGCTTCAGACATGGCTCATATCCTGGTCGTCGACAACGACGTTCGGAACACCGAGAGGCTCGCCACCGCGTGGCACGCGTCGCACCACGTCCAGGCCTGCGCGACGGAGACCGACGCGCTCTCCGCGCTGGGCCCCCGTCTAATAGATCTTGTCATCACCGAGTACCGGCTACCGGATGGCTCGGGCCTCGACCTCCTCCAGCGGATCAAGGCAACCTCCCGCGCCCTGCCCGTCATCATGCTCACGGCCTTCGGATCCGAGTGGACGTGTGCGCGGGCGCTCAAGCTTGGTGTTCGGGATTACTTCGTCAAGCCGTGCAACCCATCGACGCTCGAGCGGTCGATCCGATTGATTCTCCGGTCTCCGCGAGTCGACGCGCATTCCGTGAGAACGCATTGACCGATCCCGGGGGAGCTCTCGGACAGGGGTGGTACCCCGCCGTCCGCGGTGCCCGCGAACGGCGTTGAGGAGCTGGTGCAGTTCATCCATGAGCACTACTGGGAGAGCATCTCGTTCAGCGAGGCCGCGCGCCAGGCGGGAGTGAGCAAGTTCGCGTTCTCTCGTCGCTTCAAGGCACTCATGCGCGTGTCCTTTCGCGCGTATCTCCAGGACGTGCGCGTGCGCAAGGCACGGGAACTCCTCCTTGTCCCCGGCTATTCCATCACGGAGATCGCTCAGATGCTGGGGTTCGGAGACCTTCCGCGCTTCGACAAGGTGTTCAAGCGGTTCGAGGGCATCTCACCCTCCGCCTACCCGCAGTCTCGACGGCGCCGGCGAACCGACACCCGAATGCTCCGGACAGGATTCCAGCGGATTCGGCATCTGGATACCGTCGGCCCGCGGGAAGACTGGCATCAGTCTGACACTCATGGGTGATTTCCCCGTCCCTTTCCGCCCGCCATGGACGGGAACGGGCGCTCCGAAGGACCCGTCGACTGCGCTTCAGGGGCACCAGACGGTTGATCCCACACGCCTATCTCCGGGGACGGCCCGCGCAAGAAGAACCAAGCTGGAGGCAACTTCCTACTAGCGCGACCCGAGGCAGCTCGCGCTATTTTTCCCGAAGCGGCATATTTCGCGACACAGCAAATGTTACCCAGAGGCCGTTTCTGTAGACTCGGGAGCCTGGTCGTGCGGCCTCCCGTCCGGGTTCAGGACGTCGGATCGACGATCGCCCGGCCATGATCGCGCTCAGTCGAACGCACAGATAGCCATACACGGAATAGAAAGGACACCGTCATGTCTCATCGTGTATCGCACAGACCGGGAGCGACAGGTCACCGGCAGTCGTCCCGCACTGGAGCGATCGGGTTGAGGGTCGTCGCTGTGATCGTTTTCGTGAGCCTGCTCCATTCGAGCAGCTTCACCGGCGTTCCTCCTCCGCCGAGGGAGGCGACGGCGGCCACGTCCGCGCTGCCGACCCACTCCACCACCATTGCCCTCACCCACGACGAGACCCAGGTGGTCGTCGTCAACCGTGAGGCGAATACTGTCTCGATCATCCGAGTGCGCAGCCCGTTCGGCATGGACATCGCGGTCAAGTTGGCCGAGATCGCGGTCGGTCAGGAGCCTCGCTGCGTCGCCATCAACCCGAACGACCAGGAAGCCTACGTCACCAACGGCATCAGCGGCACCGTCTCGGTCGTCTAGCTTGAGGCTGCGCATGGTGCTGCAGCACGATCGCCGTCGGCACCGAGCCGCGGGGCTGCGCCCTGACGCCGGACGGCACGCTGCTCTACGTCGCCAACCACACGGCCGGTACCGTCTCCATCATCAATCACGAGCCAATCGCGGAACCCGGTCGTCGGAACGGTCCGTCCTGTCGGAGGCAATCCCACGGCGATCGCGATCACCAATCAGGGCACCGGGAACATCGCCGACGACACGGTCTTCGTCACCCAGATCTTCGCCGAACTCAATCCCGACTTTAACGATCCCGCGTTCGACGGGAATGGTGAGGCGCGCGATCTCGGGAAGCAAGGGGTCGTTCACGCCTTCCCGGCGGGCAATCTCACTCCGCCGATCACCAAAATCATCTTAAAGCCGCTCGCCGATTCCGGCTTTACCGCCAACCGCGTCTGGCCATACCCCTAATAACTTCTGCAACACCGTTCCGCCCGCCCAATCCAGCATCTTCTGCCCGCGGCCGGACTTGCCTGCCAGTGACCCCGCAAATACGAACAACATACAGGGGGTGTTCCCCAACCAACTCTTATCGGCGTTGATTCGCGGCAACCGGCTGTATCTGCCCAACATCGGCGCCCAGCCAGAGCCGCCAGAGATTTTCAACGCGAACGTGCAGGCCCTCGTTTACAACGTGGACGTTGATGCCCTGGCGGAGCTGAACGGCCGAACACGTCAACCTGAACCAGCAGATCGCCGTGGAGACGGCCGAGCCTCCCCCTAGTCTCGCTAGGACGTTCGGCAACGACATCGTGGCCATTGATGGCAATGCCGCCGGCGACACCTTCCTGATCGTCAGCCGGGGTGGCAACCAGGTGTTCCGCGCCAAACTCAATCCAGCGAACGGCCAGCTCGATATCCGGAACGTGGCTGGCACCGGAGTGGACTGCCGTCCCCAGACGGGCAACCTGCCAGCGGGGTCGCCATGCGCCAGGATGGGGCCCGCGGCTATGCTAACAACGAGGCGAATTTCTCGGTCACATCCATGAACATCGAGGAGGGGCTGTGCCTGACGCTCCAACTCGACATCTCCTCCAGCGAGCCTCCAGCCCCTGGCAGCTTCGAGCACGCCGTCCTGGTCGGCAAGGTGGCCTTCTTCACCGCCCTTGGTCTCCCCGACAACGGCATCTTCGGCACGCCGATCCGCGACATCATCCCGAGGAATTTCAGAGGCAAGCAATCGAAAGACGCCTGGAGTAGCTGCGGGTCGTGCCATCCGGACGGGCTGGCCGATGGCGTCACCTGGATTTTCGGGACGGGGCCGCGCCAGACGAAACCGCTGGACGGCATGTTCAACAAGGGCACCAACATGGCAGACCAGGGCCTGCTCAACTGGAGCGCCATCCGCGGTAGCAACACGGATTTCAACGCCAACTCCCGTGTCACCCAGGGCGGCTGCGGCTTCGCCAGCGCGGTTGCGACCGGTGAGGATCCTCCGGACCCCTGTACCAGTACGAATAACAATATAGAAACGCCGGTGAATCCCGCCGTCTACGACCACGGCATCACGCAAGGGGCCAGCGACGCCCTCGACGCGCAGACCTTGTGGATTTTTGCCGCGGTGCGGGCGTTGAATCAGCCGAAGCCCAGCAATCTGGCGGCCGGTGCGGCGGTCTTTGCGGCCAACTGCGCCTCCTGCCACGGGGGCGCCAAGTGGACGAAGAGCGAGATCTTCCACCGCGACAACCCCGCCGCCATCGCCCAGAACATGGCTCCCTTGGACCCCGGCGTCACCCGGCTCGCGGCGGCGCCGCCGGTGACATCTTCCTGGCGAACGAGTTCTTCTCGTTCACCTGTAACAACCTCACCATCCAATATCTCGAGGATGTGGGGACGTTCGACATCACCAATCCGCTCGAGATCCGCGACAACGGCGCCGCCAGCACGGCGTTCGGGGTCAATGGGTTCAACGTGCCGTCGTTGCTCAGCATCAACTATCACGCGCCGTACCTCCATCGCGGACAGGCCCAGACGCTCGAGGCCGTCTTCCCGCTTCACGGGTTGGGAGCGAGCGGATCGGGGTTCCCGCCGGCGACGACTATTCAGTCGCAGCTGACCACACCACAGACCGGGCGGATCTGCTCGTGTTCCTGAAATCGATCGATGGTACCACCCCCCACTTCCGCTCCGAGGGGGACGAGTTCAGGGATTTTGTCAGGCTCCAGGGGACGTGTCCGGCTATCCTATCCCCCCTAACACAAAGCACCAACCCCTAAGCCCAAACCTAACAAAACGATCCAAACCAGACCAAACTTCCAAATCAGACCAAAAAACCTCCAAACCAGCAAAATAACCGAGCTCAGCTCACGCCTTCCCCAGAAAGGAATTGAGGATGCGGTCGTTACTGGTGGGCTTCAGCGTGACGTGTCTCCTCCTGCTGGGCGGCGGCGGCGCCGCGCTGGCGGATACGATCTTCTCCTTCCAGTTCGACCAGACCCCGGACGCGACGCTCACCCCGCCGATCGTGGGAACCGGGACATTCAGCTTCACCACTGACCCGGGGGACGGCACGTTTCCGTTGACCTCGCTGGGTGCGCTGGACATTTCGTTCACGGTCGGAGCCACCACGTATACCGAGGAGGACATCGACCCGCTGCTCGCCCTCGATGAGGTCCTGGTTGTCCTGTCCACGACGGGCGCCGAACGCCGCCTCCAGTTCAGCAACACAAATCCGCTGGGCGCGGGCTTGGCAGGCGGGTCGTTCGGCTTCATCAACATCGACTTCGAGGAGCTCGTCTTTGAGCCCCCCGGAGCCAGCCTCGTTCTCTACGCGGAGAGCAGCCTCTGTGGTTTCGCAGAGGCCTGCGGGACCTATCTCGCCACGGCCGCGGCCGTTGCCGTTCCCCAACCGTCCACCGTGGCCCTGGTGGGGACGAGTCTCGCGGCATTCCTCATGGGGGCGAGTGTGACGCGTCGTCGGGGCCCTTGAGCCGCGGTCCCTTGCGTGAGACGACGAGTTGGTCGACGGCGAGATCTTCGACGACCGGCGGCCCCGCGTCGAGGGTGGTCGCGGCCGACCTGGGTTTCTGCCGGTCAGCGGCGTGAGCCGGTGAGGGGCGGGCCTGCCGGCTCCCCCTCGTCGGCGGTGTAGCCAGCAGCTTCGGGCTCGCACCCGTGGGGCGCGATCCGGCCGCTGTCGCCCCAACCATCCGGATCCTCCTACGGCGTGTCGCTTCCCCTCACAGCCGGTGAGGTGGTCGCTGTGTACCGCGCCCGGTTCCCTGGACACTCGTGAGTGTCACGTTGACGCCGGCGCCGGGGTCTGCGACAGTGGCGCGAGCCCGAGACCCGCCACCACCCCGAGCTCGCGAGGAGCCTCGATGAGCGCACCCTCTCTCCTTCTCGTCCGCATGGACGTCGCCCACGACCGCGAGGCGACGGTGAACCAGATGTACGAGCAGGAGCACCTGCCGCCGATCCTCGAGGTTCCCGGCGTGCGGCGCATCACGCGCTACCGGCAGCCCGCGCCGACCTCCCCGCGCTACATGACCGCCGTGGAGGTGGACAGCCCGGCCGTGATCGACAGCGCGGCCTGGCGGACGGCGGTGGACCTTGGCCGCTGGCCGCGCGAGGGGCGGCCCCTGACCATGAACCGCCACACGGCGATGTACACCTGGGTGGGCGGCGCCCCCACCTTGACGCACCGGACGCCGTTCGTCTTCTGGGTGATGATGGACGTCGAGCCGCACCGGGAGGCGCTGTTCAACGAGCTCTACGACGCCGAGCACATCCCGCTCCTCCTCAAGCTGCCCGGCTCGGCCAGCGCCGTTCGCTACCGCACGGACGCGGCGGGCGAGCCGCGCTACCTGGCCGCCTACGAGGTGGAGCGGGTTGACCTGCCGATGTCGGCCGCCTGGAACGACACATCGGACATCGGCCGCTGGAAGCCCGAGGTCCGGCCCTACACGTACAACAAGCGGTTCATCGTCGCCGAGCGGATCTGGCCGCGCAGCTAAGGCTCGCAGCTCGTCGCGGCGCCCGCCCGTTCTGTCCCACGTCATGCACAGATGGGGTCGGCTCGTCGCTCGGGATCATCAGGGAATCATCGCGTTCGCGCTCGCCAGCGCATTGACGCCCAATTGGGTCCAGTGGGCCCGGCGGCCCTTCGCTGGGCGCTACTCGCGGTCGTCGCGACGTGCTCGATCTGGAGGGATCAGGATCTGGGACGATCAGGTGGTCATCCCCGGCGGCGGAGCCGGCGGGTCGCGCACGACTCGCGGCGGCGGAACGGGCCGGGCGTCCGCGATGCGCTCGGCCCCGCGGAAGAGGCAGAGGACGAGGCCATCCTGAGGGCGGGCGGCGCTGGGAGCCAGCAGGCCCGGCCACCCCTCCCGCCACAGCGTCTCACCGACCGCCTGGTACGGCGGCCAGGTCTTCCGCCCGGGACGCGGGGCAGGGAGGCCCACGCGTCTCAAGCGCTCCGTGGTCGTGAGATCGGCGACCTCGAGCCCCGCGTCGACCATCCACCTCCACAGGTCCCGCGGCATCTGCCGGTTCGGCGGGATGCCCGCCTCGGCGAGGTGCCGATACCACTCGGCCCAGACCGTGGCCTCGTCGCGAGCGAGGTAGACTACCTCGACGATCGCGCCGTGCTGCCAGCGACCGTCGGACGGGGGACGCCGTCGGGCCAGCGGGTCGGCCCCGTGGACGGTGTGGCGCCACCATCGACGCTGTCGTATGGCGACGGCGTCGACGTCGAGCGGCACGTTCAGGCGGCGCCGGACTCTTCCAGGCTGGTGACGAGGCGCGCCACGCGAACGTAGTCGCCGCGGGCGACGAGCTCGATCGGCTTCTCGTCGTCGAGGGCTTCCAGCGGCTTCGTGAGCCAGACGGGAATGTAGTCGGGCTCCATGACGCGCGCCAGCCGCTCGACCAGGGCGGAGAGCTCGGCGACGCGCTCCGCCCGCGGCCCGGTCGGCTCGCTCCGAAGGGAGAGCCAGCCGCGCACCGTGCTGCGCGCGGCGCCGGTGGCCCGGGCGATGAGCTGGTCGCTCAGATGACCGCGCTCGTGGACGCGCCGGGCTTCCTTCGCGAAGGCGGTGGCCATGGCTCCCTGACCTCCTGATTGAGTATGGGCCTCCGTCGTGATACCGTCAACATTCGATCATGAAATCGTTCATCCATTCACCGGTCAAAGCGGCCATAACCCTTCGCCAGCACAGGTGAATAGTCGTCGACACTCGGATCAGCCCGAGGCCGGTCAGTCGGTCACGTCAGTCAAGTCGGTCAGGTTCGGTCGGTCCCCGGTGAGACCGATGGCGACGTCAGAGCGTCCGTCCGGCGCGCGCCGCGTCCGGCCATGAGGGAGGGTACAGTGACGGACATGCGGTATCGCGTGCTCGGCAGCAGCGGCGTGACGGTGTCGGAGATCTGCCTCGGCACCATGATGTTCGGTGGCCCAACGGGCGCGACTGAGGCGCGGCGCATCATCGACCACGCCGCAGACAACGGCGTCAACTTCATCGATACGGCCGACGTGTATGCCGAGGGGCGCTCCGAGAGCGTGATCGGGCCCGCCATCAAGGCCAAACGCGACCGCTGGGTCCTGGCGACGAAGGTGGCGCAGTCGACCGGGCCCGACATCACCGACCGGGGCCTGTCGCGGCGGCACATGATGCGGGCCGTGGAAGCGAGCCTCAGACGCCTCCAGACGGACCACCTCGACCTCTACTACATCCATCGGGTCGACCCCGACACCGCCTGGGAACAGACGATCGCCGCATTCGGCGACCTGATCCGCGAGGGCAAGGTCCGCGACTGGGCGCTCTCCAACGTCAGGGCCTGGCACATCCCGCACGTGCATCACCTGTGCCGGCAGCTCGGCGTGCCGCAGCCGGCCGCGCTCCAGCCCTACTACAACCTCATGAACCGCCAGCCCGAGATCGAGCTGTTGCCGGCGGCCAAGGCCTTCGGGCTCGGTGTCGTGCCCTACAGCCCTCTCGCGCGCGGCGTGCTGACCGGCAAGTACAAGGTCAACCACGAGGCCGAGCCTGACAGCCGCGCGGGCCGCCGGGACAAGCGCATGCTGGAATCGGAGTGGCGGCCCGAGAGCCTGATCATCTCCGAGAAGCTCACGGAGCACACCGAGAAGCGCGGCATCAGCTTGGTCGCATGGGCCTGCGCCTGGGTGCTCAACAACCGCGCGATCAGCTCGATCATCGCCGGCCCGCGCACCTTCGATCAGTGGACCGCCTACTTCGGCGCGCTCGACTACGCGTGGACGGCAGAGGACGAGAAGCTGGCCGACAGCCTGGTCGTCCCCGGCCACGCCTCGACGCCAGGCTTCACCGATCCGGCGTATCCGGTGGAGGGGCGGTTTCCCGGGGTCGGGTGACACCATCGACCCGACGTCGGACCCCCAACTTGCCGTCGTGACGATTCCGACCGATGGCGACTATGGGATCGATGTGTACCTGCTTCGGCCGAGCTAGGGAACTCGCCCTGCGGGCGAGGCCAGCAAGGCCGCCGCCGCCTGCTCGACGACGGTGTCCTTGAAGAAGTTCGGGTTGGCTTCCCCCCAGAAGCGCACTGGATTCGCGAACGTGAAGTCGCGGAAGTCGTCCGTGCTGATCAGGCCGTCCTCGACGAGCTCGTACGCCTCGGGAACGACGTGCGTCATGTCCGGGACATCGAAGTGGGCGATGTCGGAGCCGAACAGGGGATTCAGCCGTGCGCCCAGCGGGTTGACCTGCCGGTTGAATGCCCAGACGTTCATGCGGTCATCGGCCTCGCAGCCGAAGTAGAAATTCGTCGTGAAGAGGTCACGCAGCTCTTCGGCCGTGCTGATCCCGCACGCAGCGAAGTCGTCAAGGTGGGCCAGGCCACCGGTGGCGGCCGAGGCCTCACCCTCCAGCAGTCCCTGCCCGTGACGGATGGCGTCGACCATGGCGGGACTGCCTTGTCTCTCGGCGAGCGCCAGGAGCAAGGCGCGGTCCAGGTTGTCGGGATTCGTCGCCTCGAGCCCGGTGAGCTTGCGCTTCTCCCAGTGCGACACGAGGTCGGCGTAGAGCTGACACGCCCAGCCCACGCCTCCTTCCAGGAACGCGAACTTCACCCCGGGAAACCGTCGAGTCACTCCGCCAAGGAACAGCGCCTTGCAGACGGCCTCCCCGGCCGACGCGAAGTGGCCGATGTGGTTGTAGACGAAGTTCGAAGGGGAGCGCCGAAGGCCGAACCCACGACCGCCGGTGTGGAACGTGGGCGACAGCCCCAGCTGGGCGCACTTCGACCAGACCGGATCGTAGTCGTGCTCGCTGTCGATGCCCAGCGCGTCGAACCACGGCGCGGCCTGCGCCGCTTCCGGAGTCCTTGCCTCGAGGGCCGAGACTGGCCGAGGTATCAGACTGCCCATCAGGACCACCTTGAGGCCGAGCTGTGCCGTGACATACTCCAGCTCCTCGATGGCCTCGTCGGGGGTATGCATGGGGATGACGGCGGCCGGGGTGATGCGGTCGGAGAGACCCCGGAAGTATTCAGCGACGAAGATATTGAAGGCACGGCAGGTTGCCGTGCGCATCTCCGCGTCGGGCAGGCGCGGCAGGGCGAGGCCCGCTGTCGGGTAGAGCACGGCGAAGTCGATGCCCAGTTCCTCCAGCCGCTCGTACAGGAGCCTCGGCATCAGCGCCGTGGCCCTGTCGCGTGTGTTCTTGGTAGGGAACGCCCACCACGGCGGCTGAGCGATGCGTTGGTGGGCCCGCTCGGCCACGGACAGGGACAGCTCCCGCTCCAGCCGTGCCGTGAAGAACGCGAAGCCGTCGGCCGCACGGTCTCCCCCGATGCGCTTGAGCTGTTCGCGGAGCAGTGGACCGAACTCCAGCCAGTGCCCGTCCCCGTCAATGACGGGATGGGGGAGACGCGCGCGGATCTCGGCGGCCGTAGCATGACCGGCACGACTCATCGAGGCCCTCCTCCTTGAGAGATGCGCGAATGATGCCGAACGACCAGCACCGGGAGGTGATCGCCCCGGTGCCGATCGCTTGCTCCCGAGCGGCCGCGCGCGGCTCAGCGCGTGTGTCGCCGGCGTCCCGGCGCTAGTCGCGCAGGATCGCGTCGATCCGGTCGGACGCCGCCTTGACCGAGGCGGCCGTCGTCTTCGACCCCGTCAGGACCTCCTGCTGCATGACGCCGAGCGCCTGGGTGATCTCGACGTACTTCGTGCTCTTGAAGGGCGTGCGCGCCACCTGGATCATCGGCTCGAACGCGGCCACCAGCGGGTCGCTCTTGAGCTCGGGCCGCTGCATCGCGCGGACGTTGGCCGGGAACTTCCCGTGGATCTTCCAGACCGTCACGCCCGACTGCTCGTCGGACAGGAACTTCAGGAGCTCCCATGCTTCCTTCACGTGCTGGCTGCTCTTGGTGATGCAGAGCGAGTCGGTGCCGCCCCCGACCGCGACCTTGACCTTGCGCGCCGGCATCGGCGCGGCGCGGAGCTGGCCCTTGATCGCCGGGTTGATCTTCTCGGTGACGCCGAACTGCCACACCCCGCTCTCGACCATGGCCACCACGCCCTGGGCGAGGAGCTGGTTGTTCTCCCCGAAGCTGTTGGTGGGAACGCTCGGGGGCGCCACCTTGTGCTTGCGATAGAGATCCGCCCAGAAGTCGACCGCCTCGATGAACTCCGGGCTGTTGATGGCGCTGCGCTTGCCGTCGGGCGTCAGCACGCTGCCGCCGTTGGACATCCACCAGTACCAGAGGCGCCACACGCTCGAGTTGTCACCCTTGCCGAAGAGGCCGATGCCGTACCGGTCGCCCGTGGTGAGCTTCTTCGAGTAGTCGAGCAGCTCCTCCCACGTCCGGGGCGGCCGGTTCGGATCGAGGCCCGCGTCCTGGAAGGCCTTGGCGTTGTAGATGAGCCCCATCGGCCCCGTGGAGTACGGCAGGAAGTAGTGGTCTCCCTTCTCGTCGGTGAAGCTGTCGAGATCGCCCTTGGTGAAGCGGGCCTTGATGTCCTCCTTCTCCGCCTTCATCAGGGGCTCGAGGTTCGCGCAGTAGCCCCGCGCGATCAGGTTGGGGGCGTTGGGCGGGGTGTCCATGTAGATGTCGGGCCCCCGGCCGGCCTCCATGGCCGCCGTGAACTTCGGCACCCGCTCGGCCGAGGTCACCTGCTCGGCGACGACCTTGATGTTCGGGTTGCGCTTCTCGAACTCGGTGAACAGCGCCTTGAGCGCGGGCCCCGCCGGGTCCTCACCGAAGTACCAGCTCATGAACCGGAGCTGGACCGGCGCCTGGGCGTTCGCCGGCCCGGTCAGCGCGACTGCCAGCGCGGCCACGCCCAGGGCCGCCCCGCCCCACGTCATCCACCGTCTCGCCTGTCGCCACCTCGTCATCCCACCATCCTCCTTCCGCCCGCGGCCGGGTTCGGGTGCTGAGGTCATCGTGGTCGCCGTCGTCGTCTCATGGTCTCATTTCAGGGCGCCGGCGGTCAGGCCGGACACCAGGAAGCGGGACGTGAACAAGTACAGCACGATCGGGGGCACCGCCGCCACGAGGCCGGCGGCCATCAGCTCGTTCCACGCGACGCTGTACTCGCCGAAGAAGTGGGCGATGCCCACGCTGATCGTGTACTTCTCGCTGGAGTCGGTCAGGACGTAGGCGAAGATGAACTCGTTCCACGCGAGCAGGAACGCGTAGATCGACGTCGCGGTGATCCCGGGGAGCGCCACCGGCAGGACCACGCGCAGAAAGCCGGAGAGCGGCGAGCACCCGTCGATCAGCGCGGCCTCGTCCAGCTCGATCGGCACGCTGTCGAAGTACCCCTTCAGCAGCCACGTGCTGAAGGGGAGCACGAAGGACGTGTAGGCGAGCACCAGCGCCGTCAGGGTGTTGTAGAGGCCGACCCAGGAGACGACCTTGAAGTAGGTGATGAGGAGCAGGACGCTCGGGATCATCTGGGTCGCCACCATCGCCGTCAGGAGGCCGCTCGCGCCGCGGAAGCGGTGGCGGGAGAAGCCGTACCCCGCCAGCGCGGCGAGCCCGATGGACGCGAGCGTCGTCGCCGACGCCACGACCAGGCTGTTCAGGAAGTAGCGGCCGTACGGGCGCCCGGCCCAGATGTTGACGTAGGCGTCCAGCGTCGGCGCCGCCGGCCACCACTGGACCGGCACGGTCATGGTGGCCGACGGGGGGCGGATCGACGTGGCGATCATCGAGTAGAGCGGGAAGAGGACGAAGAGGTTCACGACGGCCAGCGCGGCGTAGGTCGCCGCTGGCCAGAAGACCCGCCATGGCCGCCGCACTCCCGCCGCGTCCTTCATCCGGTTCGGCGCCACGTTCCTCATCCGGTCGCCCCACGTTCCTCATCCGGTCGCCGCCGCGTTGCTCATCCGGTTGCCGCCGCGTCGCTCATCCGGTCGCCGCCCCGTTCCTCATCCGGTCGCCGCCGCGTCGCTCATCCGGTCGCCGTCTCGGCGGTCGCCCGCACCGTCAGCCGCACGTAGAAGATGCTGAAGACGGCGAGGGCCGCCACCATCACCATCGCCAGGGCCGCCGCGCGCCCCGTCCGGAAGAACTGGAATGCCAGCCGGTAGATCAGCGTCGACAGCACCTCGGTCCGGTTCGCGGGCCCGCCGGCCGTCATCACCCAGATCAGGTCGAAGTACTTGACGGTGTTGATGACGTCGAGCGTGAGGGCGATCAGCATTACTCGCTTCAGCCCCGGCAGCGTCACGTGACGGAAGCGCGCCCACGCGCCGGCGCCGTCGACGGCGGCCGCCTCGTAGAGCGCGCCGGGGATGGCCTGGAGTCCGGCCAGGAGGACGAGCGAGATGAAGGGGAAGCCGCGCCACAGGTTGGCGACGATCACCGCGCCCATCGCCGTGTCGGGGGAGGCGAGCCAGGCCCGCGGCGCGTCCAGCAGGCCGAGGCCGACGAGCAGCGGGTTCAGCATCCCGAAGGGGTTGTGGTAGAGCCACGCCCAGCCGGTCGCCACCACCGCCGGTGGCAGCATCCAGGGCAGGAGCGCCAGGTTCCGGAAGACGGCGCGCCCGCGGATCTCTTGGTTCAGGAGGAGCGCCACGCCGAGGCCGATGACGAGGTGGCCGAGCACGCTCACCAGGGTGAAGGTGGCCGTGTTGCCCACCGCGGTCCGGACCACCTCGTCCTCGGCCAGGGCGACGTAGTTCCGGACGGTCGGAACGACGCGGGCCCGGCTTGGCGTGGTCCACACGAAGGACTCGTAGAAGACGTGGACGACGGGCAGCACCAGGACGAGGAGCAGCACCGCCGTGGCGGGAGCCACGAACCAGTAACCGGCGCGGGCGCGCCGACCGGCGCCGGCCCCAGCGCTGGCCAAGCTAGTCCAGGCCGAGCAGCCGGGCCGGGTTCTCCACCATCACCCGGCGGATGTCGGTCTCGGTGAGCCCGACGTCGTAGAGGCAGTTCATGAAGGCGCGCAGCTCCTCCTCGGGCCAGGGGCTGTAGGGCTGGCCGGCGTCCGTCGCCACCACGCACTGGCCCACGCCGGCCCCGTTGATCAGGTCCACGGCCTGCTGGAGAAGCATGCCGCCGCCCTGGTGGAACGCCATGGGCTGGCAGATGTTGGCGCAGAGCTCCAGGTGGGCGCCCCGCTCGGCCATGCGGACGTACCAGTCCATCGGCATGGTGCGCGGCAGGAAGAACGGATGGTTGATGAGGATCTTCATGCGTGAGGCGTAGCCCGTGACCACGGCCTCGATCTCGGCCGGTGAGAGGTGAGCGGTGGCGAACACCGCGTCGCGCGCCTTGACCAGCTCCAGAACCTGGACGAGGGCAGGGGACAGCTCGCCGCTCGTGTCGAGGACCTCGATGCCCGGGCGCGGGATCGTGCCCTCGTCCGTCTGCCGCTTGATGCCGTACGTGCCGCGCCCGCCGAACGTCTCCTCGTGGTGTCTCGAGTGCATCGTGGGCGCCCAGATGATCTTGGCGCCCTGGTCGAGCGCGGCCTTCACCGCCACCGGGTTGATGCCGCCGACGAAGTCGTTGAGGACGAGGCCGCCGAGGGCGGTGAGGTTGCGCAGCTCGCGGTTGGCGTGATAGGCCCGTGTCGTCGTGCCCTCGTGGTGCGCCTTGAAGACGACCGCCCGCATCCCGGCCGCCTCGCAGCGGCGGGCGATCTCGATCGAGTCCCCGATGCGGCCGAAGACCTCCGGGGAGGAGTGGACGTGGATGTCGATCGCTCCCTCGAGGCTCAGCATGGGGACCGCTCCTCGCGCGGCGGGTCGGCGCCTCCGCCGCGCGTGTCAGCCGATGACGTTGGCGATGAGCTGGGCATAGACGCGGGTGCCCGTCAGGACATCCTCCACGTAGTTATGCTCGTCGGGGATGTCCGAGATGCTCCCGGCCGGCGGGTGGAGGTACCAGGGGCCGAAGACGGCCGCCGGGATGCCGAGGTCGAGATTGAACCAGTGCGCGTCCGTGTACCCGGGGCTGGCGCGAAGCGCGGGGCGCCGGCCCACGACCGCCTGGAACGCCCGGATGCACTCCGCGACCACGGGGGCGTCCGCGGGAATCTCCGACCCCGGCTTGGCCATGACGACGTTGACCTCGACCCGAGCCCCGGTTCCCTCCAGCGCCCGCGTTGCGCACTCACGGATCTCGGCGACGATGTCCTCGGTTCGCTCGCCGGGCAGGCTGCGGCGGTCAACGACCAGGCGGCAGCGCTCGGCGATGACGTTCGGCTTGACCCCGCCCTCGACGAGGCCCGCGTTGACGTTCGGCGCGGGGAGGAGCGGGTGCGACTGTCTCGCGAGACGCGGCGCGAGGTCTGCCTCGAGGGCGCGGAGGACTCGGCCCATGGCCATGATCGCGTTGATCCCGGACGCCGGGCGGCTCGCCTGGCCCGACTTGCCGATGACGACGACCTCCGCCCACACGGCGCCCCGGTGGGCCAGGCAGACGTCGCCGACGGTGGGCTCGCAGACGACCGCCATGTCCGCTCGCAGGTCCCGGAGCCTGGCCACGAGGTGACCCATGCCGAGCCGCCCGCCGGAGCTCTCGTCAGCGGTGGGCATGAGGATGAGGTCGCCGCGCCGCGGCACCCCGCTGAGCGCCACCGCGCGTGCCGCCGACACCATGGCGGCGACACCGGATTTCATGTCGCTCACGCCCCGGCCGTAGATCCGGCCGTCCTCGACCTCCCCGCCCAGCGGATCCCTCGTCCAGCCCGTCCCGATCGGCCCGATGTCGAGATGGCCGTTCATGACGAGTGTGCGCCCGCCACCCGTGCCGCAGAGGCGCGCGACCAGGCTCCCGCGCTCCGGCGCCGGCTCGTGGTACTCCGTCTCGAAGCCGAGCGGCCGGAGGTACTCGGCGAGGAGCCGCGCGGCCGGTCCTTCGTTGCCCGGCGGGTTCTCGGTATTGAGGTGCAGGAGCCGCTGGAGCAGGCTGATCGTCTCTCGGTCATCGACATGGGCGGTCACCGGGGTGGTCATCGGCCGCTGGGCCCTGCGCCTACGCGAGCGCGGCGAACGCCCGGAGCGGCGAGCCGGTCCCGCCGACGAGCTTGAGGGGGAAGGCGGCGATGTACGCCGGGCGGCCGGCCAGACGGGCGAGGTTGGTCAGGACCTGGAGCTGGGGGATCCCCGCCCGGAGCAGACAGTTGTGAACGGGCGTGACGAGATCGATCGGCTCGTCCAGCCCGACCAGGTCCGTCGCCACCAGCGCCGGCCGGCGGGCCGCCAGCCAGGCCGCGCCCTCGGCCGTGATGAAGGGCCGATGGTGCGTGTAGTCGGGCCGCTCGTAGTTCCGCGAGTGCTCGGTCCACACGACGGCGGCGTCACCGGGCTCGATGGGTTCCCCGAGGCGCCGGAGCGCCCGATCGAGGTCGTCGGGGCCGATCCCCTCGAGCGGCCGCTTCGCCGTGAGGTCGAGCATGCGCGCCCGCGCGAAGAGCCCGTCGAGGGACATCGCCTCGATGGCCGCCCCGTCCGGGTCGAAGTGGTACGGCGCGTCGATGTGGGTGCCGGCGTGCTCGCTCAGCAGCATCGACGTCGTCTGGTACGAGAGCTCGTTCTTGTAGAAGAAGGCCGTCAGCTCGTGGCTCGCTCGCGACCAGAAGGTGGGCACGGCGCCGCCAAGGGCCGTCATGCCGGGATAGATGTCCAGGCTCAGGTCCACGACCTCGCGCGCTGCGAACCCCTCCAGCGCCGCCGCGCGCACCAGCGAGCCCGGAGTCCTGCGGACCCTCAGGGGGCACGCGGCGAGGTGCCACCCTACGCCGGCTAGGGCCGCGAGGCCGGTGAGCTGCTCGACGGTCAGCGCGCCACCGCGGTGGAGCGCCCGCTTGACGTCGAACCGGTCGTCGCCTGGTGGCCCGAGCCCGGGAAAGTCGGCGGCGACGATGCCCGCGCGCCGGCGCACCAGCCACTCGGCCCCGTCCATCCCGAGCCGGGGCCGGTTCCAGAAGTAGTCCGGGCTCTTCAGATGCAGGTCGTGGCCGGTCCACAGGACGGCGGCGTCGCCCGCCCGGAGCTCGGTGCCGGTCCGCTCCAGCTCCGCGGCGCCGATCGCCTGGCCGCGTCCGACGCCGCGGAGATCCAGCAGGCGCGCCGGCCGGATCACGCGGTCGAGCGGGAGGAGCTCGACCGAGGCGCCCTCCGGGTCGAAGCGCAGCGGGCCGTCGAGGTGCGTTCCGACGTGGTCGGTGGTCAGGAAGACGCGCCCCTCGCGCGACTGCGTGTACTGGTAGAGAGGCCGGGAGGCTGCATGGGAGAGCCGCACCCAGAACTTCGGTCCGAGGTCGTCGACCGGCATGCCCTCGTAGATCGGCACACTGAGGTCGACCACGCGCCGGAGGGGTCTCACGCCGGTCCGATGAGACGACACGGCCGCCGACCCGTCAAGAGGGGAGCTGTCATAGAGAAGTCGATCGGTCATCCTGACGTGACGGCGACATCGTGGCGACCAAGCAACGCTGGGCGTCGCTGGCGTCGCCAGGAGGCCGGAAGGGCGAGCTGCTCCCTAGCCGATTCGGGGAGACGGGGGGCCGATGTGCACGTGGGCCCCGGTGGACACGCCCGCGAGCCGCCCGCGGAACGCCAGGAAGGGGATGCTCTGCGCGCGGAGGTGCTCCAGCAGGACGCGGCCCTCGACGCTGTCCGGATGCAACGCGATGTCCACGGCGTTCCGGTGGTCGAAGCCAAGCCGATCGTGCAGCGGCGTCTGGCCCAGGGCGCTCACGGGAAGCGACCGTCGAAACCGCCCGGCGAAGAACTGATCCAGGCTTGCGACCTGGGCAAGCGTCCAGGGGCGGGCGCCGCCGTGCTCGATCACCTCGGGCGTCGCCCGCTCCTCGCCCGGCGACAAGGTCGGGAGCGTTGCCAGGCGCTGCCGGGCCTGCGCCTCCGTCACGATCTGCTCGGAGTCTGCCAGTCGCTTCCGCGTCTCGTCGACGCGGCTCTGGGCGTCGGCGAGCGCCTGCTCCGCACTCTCCAGTTCGCGACGGGCCACCAGTCTCTCGGCATGGAGTGTCCGATATCGCACGGCGGTTGCCGTTGCCCGGGCGACGGCCTGTTCCTCCAGGTCCAGGAGCCGTGCGAGCAAGTCCTGGTACTCGCGTGTCCTCTGCTCCAGCTCGGCAAGGGGGTCGGCTCCCGCACGGCCGGCGTTCACGACGACGGACCAGGCCAGAGCGGCCCGCCCGAGCCTCAGGAAGTCCCGGCGGACGATCATGCTTCCCATGGTGTCACCAGCATCTCCTCGCTTAGTGTCCCACACTGCAGGGCGCCATGGGACGCTGCCGGTGCACGGTTCGGCCAGCGCTTCCGAATCTGCTGGTCAGCCGGCGGTACGGCAGGTTCCGTGCAAGGATGAGGGCGCCGCGACGGCTCGTCGCGCTGAGGACCAGACCGGGTCGCGGTGAGGACCAGACCGGGTCGCGATGATGGCGCCCGGCCCCGAAGGGAGACCCGCCGTGCTGTTGCATATCGTGGCCGACTATGGACATGGGGACCTCGCGTTCTCCGAGGTGGTGCAGCGCATCCGGATCCACCTGCCGGACGCCGAGCCGGTCCTCACGCCGGTGCCGTCCTTCGCGACCTTGGCGGCCGGCTTCTGCATCGCCCAGCTCGGGCTCAACGAGGCGCCGCCTGGCACGCTGATTTACCACAACGTGGCCCCACGTGCAGACGATCCCGAGGCGCGGGCGGCCAACGCCGGCGAGCGGCTGAGTTACGCACGCCTGCCGACCGGGGTGCGCGTCATCGGCGTGCATGCGGGCCACACGCTGGCGTTCATTCGCGACGAGGCGGAAAAGCTCCGATGGGCGGCCACCTCGGCCGAGGGCTCGCAGTTCCGGTCGCGTGACCTCTTCCCGCAAGCGGCTTCGGCGATTGCCCTCGGTCATGCCGGGGCGCTCGGCGAGGACATCGACCCCGCTGCCGTTCCGGGCATTCCGGAGCGGCGGATCGCTTACATCGACGGGTACGGGAACCTCAAGACGACCGTGCGCTTCGACCCGGCTCGGCTCCGGCCGGGCAGCACGCGCGGCGTACGCATCGCCGGTATCACCCGCGAGGCGATCGACAGCGACGGCTCCTTCGCGGTGCCCCACGGGCAGATGGCGTTCGCCCCTGGCAGCAGCGGCTGGACGAAGCGGGGAGGTGGAGAAGTGCGGTGGATGGAGCTGTTCCTCCGAGGCGGCACCGCCTGGGCGGCCTTCGGGCGTCCGACCGTCGGCGCCGAGATCAGCTTCACCGAGTAGTCCTCGCGCGGTGCTCGGGTTCAACCTCCTCGGACACGGGCTCCAGGCGCGCTCGGCCCGCGGAGGGAAAGAGAGCCCCGGAGCTACTCGAGAAGCAGCTCGCACACGTCGAGCCATCCCTGCGTGGTGAGGGCCAGGGACTCCACGTCGACGCGCTCGTCGTTGCTGTGGAACCGCGAGGCCATCGCCTCGACCGTCAGCGCCCGCGAGCACAGGCCGAAGCCGTACGCCACCGCGCCGCGCGCGCGGAAGTAGGGCGCATCGGTGAACCCGACGATCAGGCGGGGCAAGAGACGGGCGCCCGGGTAGTGCCGGTCGACGACCCGGCCGAGCACGTCCCAGAGCGGTGTGCCCGTCGGCGACATCGACGCCGGCTTGGAAAAGAGCGGCTCGACCTCCACCTCCTCTGACAGGTCGGCGAGGGCCTTGTCCAGATGCCGGCGGACCTCGTCCTCGCTGTCGCCGGGGACCGTGCGGATGTCGACCTCGACGTCGACGACGTCCGGGATCACGTTGGTCTTCACGCCCCCGCGGCACTGGTTCGGCGAGAAGGTGGTATGCGTGGCCGACCACGCCAGCCTGGCCATGCTGGGCGGAAGGCTGGCGATGGCGTCGTCCACCCGCGACGGGTCGACCAGCGCGGCCTTCAAGGCCGGGTCGAGGTCGAGCGATTCGACGAACCGCTGCCACAGCTCGTCCACGTACGGCGACGGCCGGTAGTCGGCCAGGCGGCCCACCACCTTGGCGGCCTTGACGAGCGCATTGTCGACGCCGTAGGGCATGGAGCCATGGCCCGGAGTGCCCCGGACGCGCAGGCGCCGCCAGGCCACACCCTTCTCGCCCACGTGCACGGTGACGTTCAGCCCCTCCCCGCCCGCGTTCGCGCTCACCGTGCCCCCGTTCTCGGTCAGGAGATAGTCGGCGCCGATCGCGTCCCAGTGTCGGTCGCACACGTAGCCGGCGCCGAGGGCTCCGCCCGACTCCTCGTCGGCACACGCCAGGTAGACCAGGGTGCCGCGCGGGCGCCACCCGCCCGGGCGCCGGGCTAGCGCCTTGAGCGCCACGGCCTGCGACGCGGTGAGGTTCAGCATGTCGATCGCGCCGCGTCCCCAGACCTCGCCGTTCACCAGCTCGCCGCCGAACGGGTCGCGCGTCCAGTTCTTCGGGGTCACCGGCACGACGTCGGTGTGACCCATCAGACAGAGCGTGGGCGCGGCCGGATCGCTTCCCTCGATCCGCGCGACGAGACTCGCGCGACCCGGCGCCCATGCGGGCTCGTAGACCTCGATGTCGAGGCCGCTCCCGGCGAGATAGCTGCGCAGCACGTCGGTGGTGCGCACCTCGTGGCCGGACGCGACGCTGCCGTCGTTCACGCACTGGTTGCGGATGAGCTCTTGGAGCAGCTCGACGGTCTGGCCGGTCAGCGCGCCGTCTGTCATGGTGGAGTCTCCTCGATCGCGGTCGGGGTGTGTACGGCCGTGCCTCAGATCCGCCTGGCCGCGCGGGTCGCGGTCAGGATCGCGTCGTGGATCGTGCGGGGCGCGAGCGCGTCGCCGACCACGTGGAGCTCGAGTCCCCGGCCGTCCAGCGTCCGCTCCAGCGAGTGCTCCGCCCGGCCCCCGAGCGCGGTGACGACGGTGTCGACCTCGACGGTGCGCTCCTGACCGGTGAGCGTGTTGGCGAGCCGCACCCAGCCGGCGCCGACCTCCTGGACGACCGAGAGCGGCGTCATCGCGATCCCTTTCTGGTAGAAGCGCGTGTAGACGCTCGTCTTGAGCCGGGGGTCGACGTCCTCGCCCACGCTGAAGAACCGCGTGACGACCTCGACCTGGTGGCCGCGGTCGGCCAGGTACTCTGCCGCCCCCGGCCCGGGCATGTGGCCCTGGTAGTCGACGACCATCACCCGCCGCCCCGGCGTCGTCCGGCCCAGCAGCACGTCCTCAGCCGGCACGACGTGGGCGCCGCCCGCCACCGGGACGTCGAGCGTCCGCGGCCGTGCCCCGGTGGCGACCACGACCACCTCGGGTCGCTCGCCCCACGCCCCGAGGATCGTCTCCGGCGTCGCCTCGGTCTCGAGCCGCACCTCGACGCCCACCCGCGCGACCTCGCCCGCGAGCCAGCGAACGACCTCCTCGTAGCTCTGCCGCGCCGGCGACCGCCAGAGCGCGCGGAGCTGCCCGCCGAGCTCGGCCGTCGCCTCGAGCAGGACCACCAGATGGCCGCGCCGGGCCGCCATCCGTGCCGCCTCCAGGCCGGCGACGCCGCCCCCCGCCACCACGACGCGCCGGGCGCGCGCGGCCGGGCGGGCCTCGCCCAGCTCCGCCTCGCGCCCGATCACCGGGTTCTGGATGCAGGCGATGGTCTTCCCCTGGATGCGCCGGCCGATGCACGCCTCGCTGGCTCCCGTGCAGATCCGGATCTCGTCGACCTTTCCCTCGGCGGCTTTCCGCGGCATCTCGGGATCCGCGATCAGGGCACGGGTCATTGCGACGGCGTCGGCCCAGCCCTGGGTGAGCACCTCCTCCGCCTGGGCCGGATGGACGACGCGCCCGGCCACGATGACCGGAATCCGAACCGCCGCCTTCACCGCCGCGGCGAACCGGTTGTAGAGGCCGAGCGGCGCGTAGTACGTCGGCGTCACGTAGGGGAGGGCCTGGTAGCGCTCGGTCGACGCGCCGCTCACCGTGACGTAGTCGAGCCAGCCGGTGCCGGCCAGGCGGGCCGCGATCGCCTGCGTGTCCTCGAGGGTCAGTCCGCCCGGCACCATCTGATCGCCGGTCAGCCGCGCCCCGACCACCAGGTCCGGGCCCACTGCCCCACGCACGGCCTCGAGCGTCTCGAGACAGAAGCGCAGGCGATTGTCGAGCGAGCCGCCGTACTCGTCCGTCCGCCGGTTGCTCACGGGCGAGAGGAACTGCTCGGTCAGGTGGCCGCCCCAGCAGGAGAGGTCGACGCCGTCGTAGCCGCCGGCCTTGACGTGGCGCGCCGCCTGGCCGAAGGCCTCCACGAGGACCAGGATCTCGGCTTTCGTGAGCGCGCGGGGGATTCCGTGGTGGGTCTCGTCAGGCTCGTCCGACGGCGCGAGGAGCGGCTCGTCGGCGTAGCGGCCGTCGCCGCCGCGGCCCCAGTGGGACACCTGGGCGAGGCAGAGGCCGCCGGACGCGTGCACCGCGTCGGCCATCGCCCGGAGATGCGTGACGATCGCGGGGTCCCAGTACTCGATGCCGCCGGCCGCCGCCACCGGCGAGCTCGGGTGGACTGACGCCGAGCCGAACATCATGATCGTGCCGGCGCCGCCGCGCGCCTTTTCGCGCTCGTACGCGAGCCAGCGCTCCCCCGGGAACCCACCCACGCCGAAGCCGGTCGTGTGCGGCGTGCTGACGATCCGGTTGCGGGCCTCCCGAGCTCCGAGCCGGAGCGGGGAGAACAGGCGAGGGAAGGGCGTGTCCGTCACGTCCGGGCGCCTGCCACCCTCATCTGTCTCTCCCACCCGCGTCGGGCTTCTCACGCGCCGACAGAATGCGGTCGAGCTGGTTCGCGAACGCGCGCGCGTCCCCCTGGCTCCATGCGGCGGGCCCGCCGGTCTCCATCCCGCTCCCGCGCAGCTGGTCCATGAAGTTCCGCACGGCCAGGCGCTCCGGGATGTTCTCCTCCGTGTAGCGCACGCCGCGCGGATCGAGCGCATGGGCGCCGCGGGCGACCACCTCGGCCGCGAGCGGGATGTCGGCCGTCACGACGAGATCTCCCGCCTGCACCTGCTCCACGATCTCCCTGTCGGCGACGTCGAAGCCCCGCGGCACGCGGAGCGCCCGGATGAGCGCCGACGCCGGGGTTCGCTGCAGCGTGTTGGCCACGAGGACCATCGGGACCTGCGTGCGCTCGGCGGCGCGGTACAGGATCTCCTTGATCGGCCTCGGACAGGCATCGGCGTCGACCCAGATCTGCATGCCCGGGGATCAGCGCTTCGTGGCGACGATGATGTGGAAGCGCGAGAAGGCCGTCTCTTCGCTCACGTAGGAGGGACGCGGACACGCCATCAGGTGATGCTGAACAGCGGCGCGCCGAGGGCCTTCTCGTCCACGGTGATCCCAAGGCCGGGACGGCGCGACACCTCCGACCAGCCGTCGCGCGGCGCCGGTGTCCCTTCGGCGATGCGCTCGTTCACGAGCATGTTGATGAGCATGCCGTTCAGGAGCGGCTGGGGCGGCGTGCTCGCGGCGAGGTGCGCCATCGCGGCGGTCACGACGTCGCCGCCCCCTGCATCCTCCATGGTGACCGCCAGGCCCCACTGCCGGCAGACGTCCCGGGCGAGCCGGATGCGGCTGATGCCGCCGAGCCGCGACAGCTTGAGCATCGCGCAGTCCATGGCCCCGGCCGCCTGGGCGGCGAACAGCGCGTCCAGATCCGTCAGCGTCTCGTCGAGGATCATCGGCCGCGCGGTGCGGCGGCGGATCGCCAGGCACTCCGCCAGCGTCCGGCACGGCTGCTCCAGGTAGATCGGCTCGTCCTCCATCGCGGCGATGAACTGCGCGGCCTCGTGCTGGCGCCAGTAGGCGTTGGCGTCGACGATCACCACCTCCTGGTCCCGCAGCACGTCGAGGCAGGCCCGGGCGCGCTGGACGTCGAGCCGCCAGTGACCGCTGCCGACCTTGACCTGGAAGCGGCGGAAGCCCTGGGCGAGCAGCTGCTCGGAGCGCTCCCGCATCGCCTCCGGACGGTTCACCCCGACGACCTGGTAGATGGGGAACCGCGCCTGGAAGGTCCCGCCCAGAAGATCGCTGACGGGAAGCCCGGTCGCCTGGCCCAGGAGGTCCCAGCAGGCGATGTCGATGGGGGACTTGGCGTAGGCATGGCCGTAGAGCACGCCGTCCATCCGCGCGTAGACCTGCTCGATCTCCCGCGGGTCCGCCCCGAGCAGGGCCGGTCCCATCAGCTGGATCGCGGCCCGCGCGCCTTCGGGAAACGCCAGCATGTAGGTCGGGCTGAAGGGGCACCCCTCGCCCCAGCCCGTGAGGCCCTCGTCGGTGCTGATCTTCACGAGGGTGCTGTCCTCGGCCTCGACCGTGCGCCCGCCCGACAAGGTCAGCGGGCCGCCCGCGAGGGTGTAGCGGAAGCGATGGACGTCGATGCGCGTGATCTTCACGGGCGTCTCCCATTCCGGTGACGGATGGCGCGCGGCATCCAGACCTCGCCGTGAGGGACGGCAGCCGCGTGTCCCCGGGCCGGCTCTTCGCGCCAGCCTCCGAGGACCCTGGGCTATCGGGCGCGGCCTGTCAATCGCCTGGTGACGGCGCAGCTGAACAGCGCCAGGCCCCGGCGCCGCGGCATGCCAGGCGTCTGATGGGCGACCTCGACGTCCGGCTCGCCCTGCCTCTGGCCCTTGTCAGCGGCGAGGGAGAGCGACCGACGGCACCGGGACCGCGGTTCGCGGGAGGCCTGGCAGCGCTACGTGGTCAGCTCTTCTTCGACGTCTGCGTCATGAACGCGGCGAGCTGTGGCTCCACCTTCGTGCCCTTGCACGCGGGGCATGTGGGCTTGGTCTTCTCGCGCTCCGCGATGGTCAGCGTGAGCTCGAAGGGCTTCTTGCACGTCTCGCACATGAATTCATATCGCGGCATGGACGGTGCCTCCTCTCATTCGTGGATGCGAAGGACCTGATCGTGGCGCCGCACGGGCTCTCGCACCTTCACGGCGACCTCGGAGCCGCGCGGGGTTTGCTCAACCGTCTGGTGCTCGAGCTGAAGCGACTCCACCGGCTGCGTCAGCTCAGTCGTCCGCCCGGTGATCCGGATCTGGTCGCCGACGCGCAAGTCGCCGTCGGTGAGGCGAATGACCGCCACGCCGATCCTGTTGAGATAGTCGGTCACGACGCCGATCTTCTCTTCCATGGCCGTCACCTGCCCCTTCGTGCGACCGGGATGCACGTAGAGAGTCCCCTCGTGAGCGGCGAAGCCGGTGTCCACACCCCGACAGTCAGGGGACCGGCGCCGGCGATCGGGTGCTCAGGCAGACGCCAGGGTGGCGCGAGGGCCGCGCTGGCCACCGCGACCTGACCGTCGAAGGCGCGAGGAGTTGTCCGGGACCCAAGATTGGAGTATGTCGCCCTCGCCAGGACCGGACCGAAGGCCATCAGCTCTCACTAGACCTTAGGCTCACTCTCGCGCCACGGTCAAGGGCGACGCATGACCCGGCCTGCCGTCAGGCGTGCTCGACGACGATCGCCCAGAAGGGCGCGGTGCCGATGTTGCGGATCTCGTGGACCATGACCTGCGGGGCCCAGTGGGCGCCCCCCGCCGGAAAGCGGTCCTCGCGGGCCTCGCCGCTGGGGAACCGCTGCGCGGCGTGGGCGCCCGTGAGCGGGACGATGAGCCTCGGCGCGTGGCTGTGCATCGGCCGCACCTGCGCGGGCCCGAGGATCTCCTCGTAGACGCAGACCGTCTCGCTCCGGTAGAGGACCTTGTCCCCGAACGTCCGCGACACCCCGGGTGCGTCCGGCAGCGACCGCACCTCCACGAGCAGCGCCTCGCCGAACGCCTCCGACCCGGGCAGGGCCAGCAGTTCCCCGGCCCCGAGCCAGTCCACTCGGCCGCGCGCGACGGGGAAGTAGCGGTCCTCGCCGTCCCGCCGGTGCCTCAGTGAGCCGTCGCCGTCCCTCACCCCGATCAGCAGCGCGTTCGCGCGCCGGATCGGCCGGTTGCCATTGGCCACCACCCAGGCGTCGTCGACCCGGGCGACGTGAACCGCGTCGTTGTCGAGCACTGTCGGAATCGACATGGACCCTCCCGGGCTCAGGGCGCTGTCGCGGGCCTCGAGGGACCTCATCATGCCGCACTTTCGTCGATTGGAGTCAGAATCGGTGGGAACGACCCGCGGGACTCCAGGACACCCGGACCTCGAGGCCGCCGCGGCATTTCTCCGACCGGAGGGCCCTGGCCGCGCCCTGATTCAGTTCGGCGCCAACACGCCACGCCGGAGGGGCGGCGACAGGCAGGGCCGAAGATCGGCTAGAGCTGCCGGGCGGCGCGCGTGCCCTCGAGCAAGGCGTCGTGGAGGAGCCGGGGCGCCATCGCGTCGCCGACCAGGACCACTTCGGGCACGCGCCCCTTCAGCCCTCCGAAGAGCCCGTCGACGGCGCGCGCTCCGTAGGCCAGGACCACCGTGTCGACGCCGTCGAGCGTGAGCGGGCGGCCGGAGTACTCGTTGGCGGCCCGGACCCGGAGGCGCCCGGCGCCGTCGGCCTCGATCCCGACGAGCGCGGTGTCCACGATCATCGCCACGTCCCGCTGGTAGAGGCGCTCGAACAGCGGCTCCTTGGTGGACCCCTCGGTGTTGTCGCACACCGTGTGGTACGCGGTGAGCACGCTGACGGCCCGTCCCTGGACGGCGAGGAAGTCGGCGGCCAGGCCTGCCTGGATCCGGCCGGTGCCGTCGACGACCACGACGCGCGTCCCGGCGACCGCCGTGCCCGAGAGGATGTCCTCCACGGTCACGACGCCCGGGAGGTCGACGCCGGGCACGTCGGGGCGCCGCGGGACCGCGCCCGTCGCCACCACCACCGCGTCGGGCCGGTCGGCAAGGACGCGCTCCACCGTGGCCTCGGTCCCGAGCCGCACGATCGCGCTGGTCCTTCCCAGCTGGCGCACGAGCCAGTGGACCGACTCACCGTAGCCCGGCCGGAGCGGCGCGCGGGCCGCGACCAGCACCTGACCGCCGAGCGCGGCCGTCCGCTCGTAGAGGATGACGTCGTGTCCCCGCTGGGCGGCGACCCGCGCCGCCTCGAGGCCTGCGGGCCCGCCGCCGGCCACCACGACGCGCCGGGGCGCAGCTGCGGGGACGATCTCCGCCAGCTCGGCCTCGCGGCCGGTCACCGGGTTCTGCGAGCAGGAGAGCGTGAGCCCGCGGCTCGAGCGGCCGAGGCAGCCCTCCTGCATGCCGACGCACATCCGGATGTCGTCGAGCCGTCCCTCGGCCGCCTTCCGGGGCATCCACGGATCGGCCATCAGCGCGCGGGTCATCGCGACCAGGTCGCAGGCGCCCTCCGCCAGCAGGCGCTCCGCGTGACGCGGGTCGACGACCCGGCCCGCGTAGATCACGGGGGTCCGCACCTCCCGCTTGATGCGGGCCGCGAGCGGCGCGTACACGCCGGGGGCGGCGTCGGCGAAGGGCATGAGCTTCTGGTGGTAACGCGGGGTCTCGCCGGTCGATCCGGAGACCGTGAAGTAGTCGAGCTGGCCCAGC
Organism: uncultured Candidatus Rokubacteria bacterium; assembly: GCA_963804185.1. Taxonomy (GTDB): domain Bacteria; phylum Methylomirabilota; class Methylomirabilia; order Rokubacteriales; family DASRDR01; genus DASRDR01. Next base: position 852,411 of record CAWDPM010000011.1, on the reverse strand, counting down.
GCGTCCAGGGCGCGGACGATCTCCACCACGTCCTCCAGATGGAGCCCGTCCGGGATCAGCTCGTCCCCGCTGACCCGCATCCCGACGATGAAGGCGCGCCCCACGGCGGCCCGGATGGCCCCGATGACCTCGACCGAGAAGCGCAGGCGGTTCTCCAGGCTGCCCCCGTACTCGTCGGTGCGCCGGTTCACCGACGGCACCCAGAACTGGTCGATGAGGTGGCGGGCGAAGGCCGAGAGGTCGGCCCCGTCGAAGCCCGCGCGCTGGAGGCGCCGCGCCGCGGCGGCATATGCCTCCACGATCTCGGCGATCTCGGCCCGGTCGAGCGCGTGGGGGATCTCCCGGTTCTCCGTCTCGGGGACGTCGGAGGGCGAGACCAGGGCCCGCTCGCCCGGCCCGGAGAAGCCGCGGCGGCCGCGGTGGGTGATCTGGGCCATGACGTGGGCGCCCTCGGCGTGGATCGCACGCGCGAACGCCTCGAACGTGGGGAGCGACGAGTCGTCCCAGTTCTTGATCCCGTTCCAGTCCATGACGGGGCTCGACGGGTGGACGCTCGAGCTCCCGAAGCACTGGAGGAGCCCGGCGCCCCCCCGCGCCTTCTCCGCGTGATAGCGGATGTAGCGCTCGGTGATGTAGCCGTCCTTGCCGAACCGGGTCGCGTGCGGCGTGCTCACGATCCGGTTGCGGAGCGTCACGTGGCCGAGCGGGAACGGCGCGAAGAGATGCTGGAAGGTCATCGACAGCTCCTCGTCAGGCGGCGCCCACGCGCGCGGGTCGGGCCGACGCATCCCGCGCGTCGCGGATGAGGTCGCCGAGCACGCTCACCGTGAGCGCCGTGGCCAGGATGCAAAGCCCCGGGAACGTCGCGAGCCACCAGGCCGTGTCCACGTACTGGCGGCCGTCGGCCAGCATCCCGCCCCACGACGGCACGCTCGCGGGGATCCCGACCCCCAGGAAGCTCAGGCTCGATTCCGCCACGATCGCGTAGGCGAGGGCCGTGGTCGCGAGGACGATCACCGTCGGCAGCACGTTCGGCAGGACGTGCCGGACCACGATCCGCCCGTCGCCGGCGCCGGTCGCCCGCGCGCCCTCGATGAAGGCCCGCTCGCGGAGCGAGAGCACCTCGCTGCGCACGACGCGGGCGAAGTGGACCCACCCGCCCACCCCGATCACCAGGACGACCTTCGCCGGGCTCGGGCCCAGTACCCCGACCACCACGATGGCCAGCAGGATGAACGGGAACGCCATCTGGACGTCCACCAGGCGCATGATCGCGCGCTCCGACCAGCCGCCGAAGTATCCGGCCAGGAGCCCCGCGGTCGCGCCGAGCCCGACCGAGACCGCGACGGCGGCCAGGCCCATCACGAGCGAGATGCGGCCTCCGAAGACGATGCGGCTCAGCACGTCGCGCCCGAGGTGGTCGCTGCCGAGGACGTAACGCATCGAGCCGACCGTGGCGCCGGGCGGCCGGAGCCGGGCGGCGATGGTCTGGTCCCCCGGGTCCGTCGGCGCCAGCCGGTCCGGCCAGCCCACGACCCCGCCGAACACGAGCGCGGCCGCGGCGCCGAGCAGGAGCGCCAGCGCCCGACGCCGCATCGCGCGCCGCTGCCGGACGACGCGCTCAGCCATAGCGGATCCGCGGGTCGAGCACCCCGTACAGGAGGTCGACGACGAGGTTCAGGAGGACGAGGGTCGTCGCCACCACGAACACGATCGCCTGGACGAGCGGGAAATCCCGGGTGAGGATAGCCTGCACGGCAAGCCGCCCCACGCCCGGCCACGCGAACACGGTCTCGGTGACGACGGCGCCGCCGAGGAGCACGCCGAACTCCACCGCCACCACGGTCACGATGGGGAGGCTCGCGTTCCTGAGGGCGTGCTTCAGCACGACCGCCGCCGCCGACAGGCCCTTCGCGCGCGCCGAGCGCACGTAGTCGGCGCCGAGGGTCTCCAGCAGAGCCGAGCGGGCCAGTCGGGAGATCCGGGCCATCGAGTAGAGCGCCAGCGTCGCCGCTGGCAGGACGAAGTGGCGGAGCGAGCCGCTGCCGAACGACGGGAGCCACCGGTAGCGGACCGAGAAGACCAGGATCATCACGATGGCCAGCCAGAAGACCGGCATCGACTGGCCGAAGGCGCCGAGCAGCGTGCAGAGCCGGTCGAGCGCCGAGCCCGGCCGGACCGCCGCGCCGATCCCGAGCGGCACCGAGGTCAGGACGGCGAGCAAGGTCGCCACCGTCGCGAGCGAGAGCGTCGCCGGGATCCGCTCCAGCACGAGCGGCAGGGACGGCGTGTTGTAGCGGAGCGACCGGCCGAACTCCCCGTGGAAGATGCCGCCCAGGAACCGGAGGTACTGAACGGGCAGGGGCGCGTCGAGGCCGAGGGTGCGCCGGAGCGCCTCGACCTCCTGCGCCGGCGCCTCGGGCGGCAGCATGAGCCGCACGGGGTCGCCGGTCAGGTGCAGCAGCGAGAAGACGACGAAGGTGACCGCCACGATCACGCCGAGCGCCTCCAGGAGGCGCCGGAGGAGGTAGGTTGCCACGGTGCAGCGCCGCCCGCCCGCTCAGGTCATTCTGGGAGCGAGCGGTGAGGGCATGCTCCTCGCTCCTTCTCACCGCACGCCGGCGTTCCAGAGGAAGATCAGCTCGCCGATCGTGGGCTTCCAGTCGACCTTCTTGCTGATCCCGAAGAGCGCGGCCGGCTGGTAGGCGCCGGCGAAGGCCGCGTCCTCGACCAGGAGCTCCTGGGCGCGGTGGTAGAGCTTCACGCGTGCCTCGGGGTTGGCCTCGCCGCGGGCCTTCTGGATCAGGTCCTCGACCTGCTCGTTGCAGTAGGTCGAGTACGTCACCTTGCAGCCGAACTCGTCGACCAGCACGTCGGCGTCGAAGAGCCCGCTGCCCCAGCCGATGATGAACACGGGGCCGGTCCGCTTCTCGGCCAGCATCTTGAGGTACACGCCCCACTCGGTCGGCTGCACGGCCGCCTTGATGCCTACCTTGCCGAGGTAGGCCGCGATCGCCTCGGAGACCGCCCGGTCCTCCATGTACCGGCCGTTGGAGGTCGGCATGGTGAAGCTGAAGCCGTTCGGGAACCCGGCCTCGGCCAGGAGCTGCTTCGCCCTCGCGGGATCGTACGCGAACGTCTTGACGCCGGCGTTGACGCCGAGGTCGCCTGGATCGAGCGGGACCTGGCGCCGGCGGGCATGACCGCGCAGGAGGTCCTTGATGATGGTGTCCCAGTCGATCGCATGGTTGATCGCCTCGCGCACCTTCCGGTTCTTGACCGGGCTCTCGGCCCGCGTGTCGAACTGGTAGTAGGCGACGATCATCCCGTCGGACGTCTTGCCGACGACGGCGTTCGGGCTCGCGGCCACGCGCTCCACCTGGTCGGGCGGGACGTTCTCGATGATGTCGGTCTCGCCGTTGAGCAAGGAGGCGATCCGCGTGGCGGTCTCGGGGACGAACCGGAACGTGACGCGCTGGACCTTCGGCTTGCCGCGCCAGTAATCGGGGTTCGCCTCGAGCGTCACCCGGTCGCCTTTCACCCACTCGACGAACTTGAAGGCGCCCGTCCCGATCGGATGGAGGGCGAAGTCGTCGCCCTTCTCCTGCACGTACTTTGGCGGCAGCATGACGACGCTCCCGCTCCCCGCGTAGGTGGTGCGGGCCAGGAGCACGGGGAACGGCCCCTTGCTGACCACGTTGACCGTGTGCTCGTCGACGACCTCGACCCGCTCCACCGGGGCGAGCGCCGCCTTGGCCCGCGACTTCGGGTGGTTCAGCTGGCGCTCGATGCTGAACTTGACGGCGTCCGCGTTGAACGGCTCCCCGTTGTGGAACTTCACGCCGCGGCGAAGCTTGAACTGGTACGTGGTGGGGCTGACGAGCCGCCATGACTCGGCCAGGCCCCCGGTGAGCCGCATCCCCTCGTCGCGGACGAGCAGGGCATCGAACACGTTCCGGGCGATGTTGTGGGCCGGGATCTCACCCGAGAGATGGGGGTCGAGCGTCGACGGCTCGGCGGAGAGGCCGATTGTCAGCCGGCCGCCCTGCTGCGCCGGAGCCTCGCCGGAGAGCGCGAGCCCGACCAGGAGGACGAGGCCCGGGAGCCAGGGAGCGGTCAGCCATCGCATGCGTCGCATCGGCGTTCTCCTTATCATGCCCCCGCCTCCACCAACCTTCCCTCCCCACGGAGTCGACGACCTTCTGCCTGTGGGCGGGGGAGGGGGCCCGAAGGGCGGGGGCGGTCAGCTCATGACTCGGTCAGGGCCACCGGCTGTCCATCGCGGTAGTACATCCTCGGCGTCGTCGGCGAGAGGTGGTTGAGGAGGCTGTAGACCATCCAGCCAGCGGTCTCGGCGACCCGGCCCAGCGTGTTCTCGCCGCGCCGCCCGATCACCTCGACGACGTCGCCGCGCTCGGCCTCGACGTCGGTCAGGTCCACGACCAGGTGGTTGAGCGAGACGGATCCGAGGCTCGACTGGTACCGGCCCCCGACCAGCACGCGCGCCCGGTTGGCCAGCTCGCGGGGGAGGCCGTCGGAGAAGCCGAGCGGGAGGGTGCCGATCCGCATCCGCTCGGGGGCGACGAAGCGCCCCCAGTAGGTGACGGAGGCGCCCCGCTCGACCCACTTCACGTGCTCGATGCGGGCCTTGAGGGCGAGCGCTTGCTCCAGCTCCAGGCCGGCGGCCAGGTCCTTCTTCTCCGGGTAGACGCCATAGATGAGGGCGCCCGGGCGCACGAGATCGAGGTGGGCGGCCGGGGCGGTGGAGCGTGGCGTCACTCGATGCCAGGCTCCGGAGCCCCGGGTCGATCCCGCGTGACCGGAGCGCCCCGTCCACCGCCAGGAGGCGCTCGAGCTGGACCGGGTCCTGCTCCGCGTTCTGGCTGAGGGTCGAGAAGATGCCCTCGACCTTCAAGCTCGGCAGCTTCGCCACGCGCTCGACCAGCTCCGCGGCCTCCTCGTGCCAGACGCCGACGCGGCGGAGCCCCGTGTCGATCTTGACGAAGACGGCCGCCTCGCGGCCGAGGCGCGCGGCCGCGTCGCTGAGCTGCTCGGCGACCTCGCGCGTGTAGATGGCCTGCACGATCCCGCGCCGCGCCACGGACTCGTACTGGGCCTCGGTGAAGAGCGGCCCCATGTTGAGGATGCGCACCCGGATGCCGGCGTCCACGATCTGCTCCGCCTCCCGGAGGCGCACGACCAGGATCCGCCCGACACCCTGCTCCGCCAGGTAGGCGACCACCGGCAGGAGCCCGTGCCCGTACGCGTTGTTCTTGACGCACGGCATCAGGTCGGTGCCGGTCCCGAGCCGGCGCCTGAGCCGCTCGAGGTTTCTCCCCATGGCGTCGAGGTCGATCTCGAGCCACGCCCCGTACCCCGCGACCCGCGCCGCGATCTCCGCGGCCGATGGCTGCGCGTCGAAGACGGGTCTGGTGGTCGTCGTGGCCATTGGGGGCGAGGCTCCGCGTGGAGATACTCCATGGGGACGGGGGGGCCGTCAAGGCGGGCGGTGGGCGAGCAGCTGGGGGCCCAGCGCTTCGTTTCGGATCCGGGAGCTCGACGCGTCGGAGGATGTGGCGGTCAGTATCCTCGTTCGCGGTCGAAGACGTTCCGGAGGGCGGCGCCGGCCAGATAGCGGCGAAGGTTGTCGCAGAAGAGATCGACCAGGAGCTCGTTCTCGCCGAGTGCCGTGCTCATGCTGTGCGGAGTGACGAGGACGTTCGGCATGTCCCACAGGGGACTGGCGGCGGGAAGGGGCTCGCTGGCGAAGACGTCGAGCGCCGCTCCTCCCAGATGTCCGGATCGGAGGGCCTCGACCAGGGCGGCCTCATCCACGAGCTGGCCGCGCCCGACGTTGATCAGGACGGCGCCGGGCTTCATCGCGGCGAGCTCTGCCTTGCCCAGGAGACCTGTCGTTTCGGAGGTGAGGGGTACGATCAGGGCGACGTAGTCGCTCTCGTGCAGCAGGGTCCGGAGGCCGGCCGGAGGATGGACGACGTCGACATCGGGCGAGCCGGAGAGCGCGCTGGACGTCCGCCGGACGGCCAGGATCCGGAGCCCGGCCGACCGGGCCAGTCGCGCGATCGCCCGGCCGACATTGCCGAATCCCACGATGCCGAGTGTCCTGCCGGGAAGCGTGTCGAGGGCGAACCGTTCCCACTGGTGACGCCTCTGATCGGCGAGGACGCGCGGCATGCGCTTCGCGAAATAGAGCATCGCGAACAGCACAAATTCGGCGAGGGGTGTGGCGTGCACTCCAGCCGCGCTGGTCACGACGATCGGACGGTCGCCGAGGCCCATCTGCGCGACGATGTGACTCACGCCGGAGCTGGAGAGCTGGACCCAGCGGAGCCGGGGCGCCTGGTGGCCCAGGTCCCTGTCGCTCGCGCGGTCGACGTCGAACATGACTTCGGCCTCGGCGACCAGCGCCGCCCACTCGGCTGCCTGTGCGCGGGTCCGTGTGGCCGGGGCGGTGTGATCGCACGGGTAGCGTGGCTGTCCCACGAGGTCAGGACGATAGACGACATCGAGGCGGCGGTCGACGGCCCGGATGCGATCGATCAGGGGAGATTCCAGCGCCGAGGCAATCAGAACTCTCACCGTCGGCGTCGTCATCAGTTGGCCACCCGGCCGAGGGCAGCTGGCGGATGGTGACACGCGCGGCTCGGGCCCAGCCGGCCACGAATGTCCTTCGGGCGCGCTCGATCGAACACATGTGGCGAGCCCGCCGGGCGGCTCACGTCAGCGAGAGCGGGGGGCGACCGGGCCGCGGCCGGGGGGATTTGGCGAGCCGCGGGAGTTCGCCCTCGAGCGTCGTCCGGTGCATGCGTCGTCGGTGTCGCGTCTCAATCATGACGTGGAGCGAACCCAGGCGCCGGGTGAAGGCGACGTGCTGGGCCGGCGTCATCCGGAGGCCGCGGAAGAGCAGGAGGCTGAAACGGGTCCACGCATCCTGGATCGTGGCGATCGTCTCCTCATCGAGGTCTCGAGCGAGGTCGACACCGACGACCTCGGCGCCGAAGCTCGGGTGGAGCGGCCGGAGCTCGATCTTCATCTCGTGCTCTCCAGAGACCTCGGCCAGCCACCGTCCCCGCGGGAATCGGACGCGCCCGCGACGCGTCCGGTGACCGGATCGACGGATCGGACAGACCCGCCCATCCACCTTAGAGGATTCTGGCGCCGGCCGGCAACCGCGCCGACAGCGGACAGTCGAGACCATTGCCGCCGAGAGCGGGTTGATCCCCGGCGAGGTGGACTACTCGGGAGAAGCGGGTTACGTTCGGGACGTGAGCGCGACGGGCACTCGGAATGAACCGCAGTAGGGCGAGAAGAAGCCCGAGACGGTGGAGGGAGGACGCCATGGCGGAGCGGCATACGATTCCCGCGCGCAAGGGGCTGGCGGTGCGCGTGAGCAAGGGCCAACGCTACAAGGTGCTCAACACGCACGGCACGCAGATCGTCGATCACTGGGCGTTCAACGCCGCCGACGTCAAGGAATTCATGTCGATGGAGCATTGCCGCGTCGCCATCGACAAGCTGTCGCCCGTCGTCGGCGACACCATGGTGACGAACAAGCGTCGCCCGATCATCACGCTGCTCGAGGATACCTCGCCGGGAGTCCACGACACGCTGGTCGCGGCCTGCGACATCTATCGCTATCGTCAGCTCGGCGCGAAGGATCCGCACGACAACTGCACCGACAACCTGGCGAACGCGATGACGGCGATTGGGCTCATCGCGCCGGAGACGCCGTGCCCACTTAACCTGTTCCAGAACACGCAGTACGTCGTGGGCAAGGGCATCCAGTATCTGCCGACCGTGTCGAAGCCGGGGCAGTATGTCGTATTCCGGGCGGAGATGGACGCGGTCGTCGTGTTCTCGGCCTGTCCGCAGGACATGTTGCCGGTCAACAGCGGCACGCCGACCGAGGCGCATGTGGAACTACTGTGACGTTTCGACACGTGTGGACGCCTTGCTAAGTGGAGGGACACCCATGGACAGGTGGAACGTCGGCATCCTGATCTTCGACGGCGTCGAGGTCCTCGACTTCGCGGGCCCGTTCGAGGTCTTCTCACGTACTCGACTCGTCCCCGGGCCGGAGTCGCGCCGCTCCGAGGACTCGGCGCCCTTCCACGTCTTCACCGTGGCCCGGACCCGGGATCCGGTTGCCGCAACCGGGAACCTCCGGGTCCTCCCGACCCATGGTTTCGCCGACGCGCCGTCCATCGATCTCCTCCTGGTCCCGGGCGGCTTTGGCACCCGGCCACTGCTCGAGGACGGGGAGACGCTGGACTGGATCACCCGGACGGCCGGCGCGGCTCGCCTGGTCACCTCGGTGTGCACCGGCTCCCTGCTGTACGCCAAGGCCGGCCTCCTCCGCGGTCGCCACGCCACCACCCACTGGGGTGCCCTCGATTTCCTGGACTCGCTCCAGGCCGGGGTGAGCGTGGAGCGCGCTCACCGGGTCGTCGACGACGGGATCGTGTCGTCGGCCGGAGTGGCCTCGGGGATCGACATGGCCTTCTACGTCGTGGAGACCCTGTTCGGGAAGGCGGTGGCCGACGAGACCGCCCACTACATCGAGTACCGTCGGGACGGCGGCCCGGCCCTCAAGCTCCGCTGACGGCGGTCAGGCGGGCGGTCGAGGTCTCGGCGCTGAGATGGTCCACACAGGGTCGCGTTGGACCGCCCGCGTAGACCGGCAGGTCAACGGAGGACGATGAGGAGGGACACATGGAGGCGGTGCCCACATGTGGCACGGGGCTCGCGCAGTACTCGGCGATTCCGGCGAAGCTTGGCGACCTGATGGCCTCGGGCGCCCAGGTCCTCGAGCTTCACACCAGAGCCCTTGACCTGACGGACCCCGGCTCGTGCAGAGAGCTCGATGCCTACACGAGCGTGGCGCGGCAGCACCGCGAGATCGCGCGCCAGCTGCACGCGCTCGCCAAGGAGCTGGCGGGTTATCGCGGCCTCCCGATGGGGAGGCACGACCGGGAGGCGATGGCTCATCCCCGGGCGGCCTCGGAGTTCGAGGAGTTCGTGAAGCGCGAGGAAGAGCTGCTCAAGGAGCTTCAGAGCCGGCTGGAGGAAGATCGGCAGCTGCTCGGCACGATCCGAAAGGGCGGATAGCTGCTGTGTCCGTCCGGCCGCCCGCTTCCACCCGAGATTGTTGCTACCGGATCCGCGCGTGGGCGCCACTACTCGTAGACGATTGCGCTCCGTTGACCGCGTCTTTCAGCACGAGGGCGAGGCGTGGTCCAGATCAACCGGATCAGACCGGCCGGTTCGCCGGCCGTTGTGTTCAAGTTGCCTACCCGCCCCTATAAGCGCAAGGACGCACTAAGCGCAACGACGCCTTGACAACTCTCGACTACATTACTTACAGTTGCTTCAATCTTAGGCCATACTCCAGACATGTGGTCCCGCGCGCGTTTCCTGCTCCATCGCGACGCTAAACGACGTCCGAGGAATCATGGAACGTGACCTGACCCTCCTCGAGCGCATCAGCGCTCAAGAGGCAGCCCTTCCCGACGTGGAGCTCGCCGTTCCCGAAAACAGCGAACTGGATCGCTGGGAGAAGCTCGACGACGCAGAACTGCGAAGGCGCATCGAGCTACTGGCCGGGCGCTTTAGCAAGGCGCCGGAGGCTGCGGGTCCGTTCGGCTGGAAGCTGCTGCTCGCGCTGATGCGTCGGGCGCTTACTCGAGAACTCGCGCCGTTCGGCTTGAACGGAACGACGCCGCTCGTGGAAGACCGAATCCGTCGGTTGCTCGCGACCGGAGACGACTGTCGTCCGCGTCTCACGGACGAAGGAATGATGCACGACTGCCTCGTTCTGTTCGGTCGTCGCGTTCCCCTCGGTATCTACCATGCGAAAGTAGGCGCCGTACCCCGTTCTCAGCTCGTTCGTTCAGCCCCTGCGGACGCTTGGCGCCTTGCACGGTACCTAGCGCTAGAAATGCGCGGTTTCGGACCCACACTGGCAATTCATCTGCCAGAGCAGATGCACCGCCACTTGACGGAGCGAGACTACGTGGAGGCTCACCTGCTGGCTGTGCGACTTTTCGAGAGTAACCCGAGACTGAAGGGTTTTTACAATGCGGCCTGGTACTACGATCCTGCCATCGCCTCGATCAGCCCCCACCTCGCTTTTCTCCCCCGATTTGCCTCCAGCCACGGAGCGATCGCCATTTGCACCGGACAGAACGAGGACGTCGTTTCCGACGCCACCTGGAAGAGCGGTACGCGGCGGCGACTTTACCAAGCGGGGGAGTATTCACCCAAGAGCTTCGCGCGCATCTGGAGCCGACGGCGATTTCTGGAGTGGGCTCACAGACATCGCCATGACGCGTCGAAACGTGAGGTGTCACCGGACACGAGACTGAGCTTGTGATCCCGCAGTGGGCTGGCCTCCGGCTGCGCGTCGTGCTCTACCGGGAGCATGTTGCCCACCAGACCCGGAATTCGCGGCCCGGCGTCAGGCCGGCAACCGTCCTGTAAGCGTAGTGCGGGAAACCTGCACGCTACGTTCGTTCGGGGGACGGAGGCTTCGGGTTGATGGGACCTCCTCCTACCAACTAACTCGCTGAACGGGAGCCCGGATGGCCTATTACGGCAAGGAGCTTGGCCTCCTGGACAAAGCGCAGTTCCTGCTCGAGCTGACGCGCCGGCGAAGCCGGGAAGGTCATCTGTCGACGGCCTCGCAGCTCGCCCAGATGTTCTGGCTCAAGGTACGCCGAGGCATCGGACCCGGGTACTACCATGTCGCGGGGCTCTGGCGGCGTGATATCCCGTGGGCGCACAAGGATGGTCATCTGGGGTCGAGCGAATACGGGCGCCGCCTCGCCGCCATCAACCCGGACAACTACCGTAAGCTGTCCCAGAGCAAGATCGCCGAAAAGGCGATCCTCCAGGCGTTCGGGGTACCGACGCCTCGCTTCCTGGGTTTCTTCCATCCCCTGCGCGGCCGCTCCGCATCGGGAACGCCGCTGACGTCGGTGGCGGAACTCGCGCAGCTTCTCGAGGCGGTGCCGTTGCCGCGCGTCTGCTTCAAGCCCGTCGAGGGCTGGGGAGGGATAGGCTTCCATGCCGTCGACGTCCGCCGAGGTTCCGGCCGCCCCACGGTCGCACCGGTGTTTGGCTCCGGCTGGACAGCACTGGAGGAATACGTCGAGAAGGTCCTGCTGGTCTCGGGGAGCGAGGGATGGGTGCTGGAGGAATACCTGGAGCAACACGAGCGCATGCGCGCGTTCAATTGGACCAGTGTGAACACGATGCGCATTTGGGTCTTTCGCGGCGGAGAGGGTGCGCCCTTCCTACTCGGCGGCTACCTCCGGATCGGCCGGCAGGGCTCGCTCGTCGACAATCAGACCAGCGGCGGCCTCGTCGCCAAGATCGACCCCGCCACGGGAACGCTCGGTCCAGCCACGAACGGCTACGTAGACCGCCCTTTGTACGCCGTCCATCCCGACCACGCCGCACCTATCGAGGGGGAGACCGTGCCCTGCTGGAGCGAGGCCACAAGCCTCGCCATCTCCACCTTGATGCTGTTCCCGAACATCCGGTTCGCAGGCTTCGACATCGCTGTGTCATCGCGGTCGCCCGTGGTAATCGAGCTGAATGTCTCCCCGGACCTGCTCGGCCAGGCCCTCATGGAGGTCCCGCTGAGGCCTGTTCTGTTGGCTTGACTCGTTAGCGACAATTGGCCCTGATCGGCTCCTGATCCGAAATAGTTCACGCGCCAAGGGCATGGGCCACGCGGTCGTCGAGCGCTTCGGTCGCGGGATTCTGGGTAGGCGCAGGACCCGGCGCCCGTCGAGGCAGGCCAGGCGACCGGCCCGGGCGATCAGCAGGAAGCGCAGGGTCCGCATGCTGCGGAAGGCGTAGGTCCGACCAACTCGAACGCGGTCGTTCATAGTAACCGGGTCGGTCGTGGTTACTCTTCCAAGATAACAGTTTCCTCTCGCCACCACGTCGTCTCGGTGCCCACCAGGCTCGCCAGGCCGGTTCGGCGTCAGCCTCACCGGCTCCCGGCTCGCGGCTCGCCGAGCAGTGGGGCGCGCGAGCAGACCGAAAAGTCTGGCAGCGCATCAGCGGGTACCGGTCCCCCCAGGAGCCGCGTCGGCTCGGAGGGTCTCTGCGGCGGTCTCGGCCAGGCAGTTGCCCGCCCAAGCGAACATCAAGGAGCGCAGGCTACGGCCCCCGAACAGTCCAGCCTTGAGCGAGCCGGCAAACGTCCCCAGGCTCGACTCGAATCCCGCGCGTTCCAAACGTGACTCCAGGCGATCCAGTCCCTCGTAGGCAATGAGCCGCGCGCGCCCGAAGCGAAAGCCCCGGTCCAGCCACTCGAGGTATCGTTTCCGAAGCGCCGGGCAGAACGGGTAATTGGCATACGTCATGACGACTCGCTTGCGCTGTCCGAACAGCCGGCGGTCGACACCCGCGCTCTCGACGATGCGGCGCGGGATCGGGCGGTCGTAGTCGGTCCCGAGGCGCCAGGGGGCCATGGCGTCCGATCGCCCGATCTCGACCAGATCGGCAACGCCGCGGGCGAAGAGGAAGGGTACGGCGACGTTGACGAAACCGCTGTGCAGGCGGATCTCGGAGAGGTTCAGCCCGGAACTGTCCCCTCGGTGAATGTCGTCGGCCAAGTAGTGGCCGGCGATGTTGACGTCCCAGGCCTTGTCCCCGTGATACCCGGTGAATACAACCGCCGTACGCCTGGTAGCCCGAATGTGCCGGGCCATGTCGTGGAAGATGATCTCGGAGCCCCATACATTGGCGGCGAGGAAGTAGGCCTCGTCGACTGTCGTGGCGGCGGACGGGGGAGACAGCAGGTGGGGCACCAGCCCGAGGGCCCGGGCGACCGAGGCTCCGTCCTCCATGCTTTGACCGCGCCTGGTCGATGTCGCCCGGCCGTCGCCTGCGGCGACGTGGTGAAGCACTCACTGACTCCAACCTCGCGGGCGAGGGACGCCACCGCCGCCGAGTCATAGCCGGCCGACGTCGTGGAAAACGCGGAGACCGGATACCGTCGCGCCGCGCTCTCGTAATTGGCGCGAATGGCGGCCAGGGCTGTGCGCAGGCGCGCCGTGTACTCCTCGAACGACGCGAAGGCATGCCGTCGCGAGCGCAGGCGACCGAGCAGGCGCCCTCCGCCAGTACGAGATTGCCGTGATACAGCTGGCGGAAGTCGACAGGGGTCGGATGCTCGACCCGCAGGTCCCAGGGCTGACCGAAAATGGCGTGGAGGGAGGCGTTGCAGTCCGGACCGTAGTCGTGGGCGAAAGCGAGGCGGGCACTGGAGAACGCCAGGAGGAGGACCAGGCTGTTGGAGACGAAGACCTCATTTCCCGTGGCGCAGTACAGGAGACGGTCCACGAGCGCGGTCGACGCGCACGCGGTGACGCTGGACGCCTCGAGGCGCAACCCGGTGCCGAAGAACGCCTCGCTGCGGTGGAAGGCGCCGTCCTCGAACGGCCCATCCCACACGCCCTCGACGATCCAGTTGGCCGTCGCTTCGACGCGCTCGCCGTGCCGGACGCGGACCGGTCCCCCTGCGCGAGGAACGCAAGCAATCCAGCCGAGAGCGGGAAAGCCTGTCGATCGACGGGCCTCCAAGGTGTATCTGGTCATCGCCCCCGTGGTAGGGCCAGACCAGACGGCTGCTGGTCGCTGCCGGATGCCGATGCGCTGATCATCGTGTCGTCAACGAGCTATCGTGGGCGGCGCCCGGCGGGGCGCTACTGTTCGCGGGTCAACGCTGCTCTCGTTTCCTCGCCGTCCGTCCTCATCAGGGGAATGTGCCAGAGCCGCTACCTCTCACGACACTGTTCGTGCCGATGCATCATGAAAACCGCACTGGCGTCAAACTCGTGCTGATCCCGCCCCATCCCCCCCAGCCGGAGGGCGCGGTACTCGGATGCCGAGCAGACCGACGGCCCCGTGCTGGACGAGGTAGGGGCCGAAGGGCGGGGCGAGGAGTCCTCGATCGTGCGCGAGCTGGAGGACGTGCGGGTCCCATATGTCGTTTGCCTCCTGGATCACCGGATCCCGTGTCGTGAGCGCCACGTCCCAGCCGAGGCACAGGGTCTGGGGGAACAGGTGGGCGGCCTCCTGCACCAGAGCCAGCGCGGCCGGCCAATCCGGAACGGTCGCCCCAGCGATGACTGCCCCGCTAACCGGGTGGGTCGTCAGGCGGACCCGGCCGGCTCGCTTGGACGCCGCCGCTCCGAGGATGCCGGTCGCAAGGTCGATGGGCGCCACGAGATTGCCCTGGGCGAAGTTGTCTACCGGCTTTTCACCCAGGCCGATCCGCAGGGTGGCGCCCATGACGTGGATGTCGGCGCCGAGCGCGGTGACGATCCGTGCTGTGTGGAGGACGTGCGGTGACAGGCGCGCCAGCGCCGGATGGGGCTCCGTCGAACGTGATGCGCGCGGCCGGGAGCCGCTCCCACTCGAGCTCGCCGAGCCGGTGACCGAGAACCACCACCCCGTCCCCGAGGATGCCCCGGCACGGCTTCAAGACGATGTTCTCGACCTTCCCCTCGCGGAGCCGGTCTCGCAGCTGATCAGACGAGGTCAGCCGGCGGCCATCCTCGGTGCGTCCGTGCGGCCCGATCAAGGCCAGAAGTCTCGCCGTGGGCAGCCCTGCCTGGGCCGCGTACCGCTTGAACACGAGCTTGTCGTCGGAAAGCACGCCGTATTCAGGCGCGTTCAGAGCTCGAAGCCACACGCCCCCCCCATCGACCCGACGAACTCGCGCTTTCTGGCCCAGGGCAGGTCGCGTCGGTCCAGCCCGAGGAGGTAGTAGTCCCCGGCCGTCACGCTGTTGGAAGCCAACAGGCGCCACTGTTCGCCGATGCGCCTGGCCAAGGAGAGGCGCGATCGGGGCCCGCTGTCGGCTCTCCGAAGGTGCTCGGGCAGCCCCGTCAACATTTCCTGGATCCAGTGCCGGAGCCGGAACCGCCAGCGGGGAATTCGCTGGAGAGACATCGTGGGCTCTCCTCGAGGCGACGAGGCACTCCCGGCCACGCCGGGCGTGTTCAGCGCTGCGCCGACGGGCTTATCGCACGTGTCCGGCCGAGTGTCACGCGTAACCTCCGACGCGACAGGCAGTCGAACATGCGCGTCACGCCAGCCCGGTCGCGGCCCTGAACAGCGGTGGCGATGGTGGTCGAGTACAGCGGACTGTCTTCAGCGATGCAGATCGGAGTACGATCGCGCACAGCATAACGGCGGTGACACCCGCCGCGCCGGAGCGCGCCATGCTCCGTGCGGAGGGTCCGATCCTCGCCGCTCGTCATGCAACGCGGGCAACGGAGCTGCGGCATCCAGTGTGAGTCTGCTCGGCTCACCATTTGGTCCCCGCCGTGTGCAACTGTCTTGCGGTCGCGGCGGGGGAAAGTTTCGAGCCCCCTCGAGAATCATACCCCAGGGCGGTGGCGACGTGGACCACCCCTGCTAGGCTGGCGCGTCATGCCGCTTCGATCCACCGCGACGCGTTGGCCGTCCCCCCTTACCGGGCCAGTCACCGGGTCGACCCGATCGTGCTCGGTTGGGCCGCGTCGCGCTCACGTCGCCGCGCTGACCTTCAGGAACTGGATAGAGCCGTCGTCCACAAGGTCGCGGCCGTGACGCCGCGTTCTTCGGGTGACTTCGGCGCGCTTCCCTGCGAACGGAAACCCGTAGCGCGCTTCAGAGATGTGGTAGAAGATCTTATGAGCCGGCGGCGGCCACGTGTGCAGCGCACAGTGACAGAGGATCGCGGGCGGGGCGGCCACGGTCTGGACGCCGAGTACTACGCCACCCTCGCCCGCAGCGGGCTCATGAGCGTGCCGTACGTGGGCGGCGCACTTCGGCGGCTGGGCTTGCGGCCTCGCCTCGTGCGACTGGGCACGTCGATCCTCCCGCGTGATCTCGACCGGGTGGACCCCGACCATCCCGACCTCAATGCCGACGGCGTCCAGGCGCTCCGCCGGGACGAGGCCGCGCGCGATCCCGTCCGGAGCCTGGCTCGCCACCTGCTCTTCTACTGGCAGGTGTGGCGCTGGACCATGGACGGGAGCCTCCGGGCGCGCTATCCGGAGCTGCTCGCTCTGCCGGGGCCCGGTCCGGCCCTCGCTGGTCTGGCCCCGCCCGGTCTGGCTCCGGAGGACGTCGGGCCCCGGCGCCCGGCCTGAGCCTCTGCTCCCATGGCGTCACTGCTCGATACCTCGGTTCATGCCCTCACTCGCTACCTGAACCGGCTCAACTCGAGGATCCCGGTGCTCCGGGAGTGGCCCGGGACCCGACGGGTGGTGAGCGGGATCTATTGGCGATTCGGCTACCTCGATCAGCGACTCGTCTTCCTCCGGGCTCGGCGCCATCGCGCCCGCCTGCGCAATACCCTGTTCGTCGGGGTGACCGGGAGCGCCGGCAAGTCCACTACCACTGATCTCGTGGCGGCCGTGCTCTCCCGGTGCGGGCCGGGCAAGAGCACGCTCCGGAGCCTCAACCGCCCGTACTATGTAGCCCAGACGGTGCTCAGCTCCAGGTCGGCCGACCGCTTCTGCGTGGTCGAGATCTCCGCGGACGGCGGCCCGGGATCGCTCGACCTGCCGATCCGGCTGGTCGAGCCCACGATCGGCGTGGTCACCAACATCGGGATGGACCACTTCAGCTTGTTCCGCTCCCTGGACGCCACTGCCGCCGAGAAGGGGAAGCTCATCACCGCCCTCCCCACGGCGGGCACTGCCATCCTGAACGCCGACGATCCGCGGGTAGCGGCCATGGCCGGCCAGTGCCGGGGCCGGGTGATCACCTACGGGCTGGTTCCGGAGGCCATGGTGCGAGCCGAGCGCGTCCAGAGCCACTGGCCGGACCACCTCTCCTTCGTCGCCGTCCACCAAGGCGAGACCGTCGCCGTGGAGACCCGACTCCACGGGGTGCACTGGGTATCCTGCGTGCTGGCCGCGCTCGCCACCGGACTGGCCGTGGGCCTCCCGCTCGCCGAGGCCGCGCGCGCCGTCGCCGACGTCGAGCCGATGGCCGGGCGGCTCAGCGCCACAGTGCATCCGGACGGGGTCGCCTTTCTCCGCGACGACTCGAAGGCCCCGCTCTGGAGCGTCGCCCCCGCCCTGGGTGTGATCCGGGACGCCAGGGCGAGCCGGAAGGTCGTGGTGATCGGGACCCTCTCCGACTATCCCGGCGCCTCAACGCGTCACTACAGGAGGGTCGCCCACCAGGCGCTCGAGGTGGCCGACCTCGTGGTGTTCGTCGGTCCCTGGGCCTTGGCCGGCCTGGTGGCCAAGCGGCATCCGACGGACGAGGCGATCAAGGCCTTCGCGCGCATCGAGGACGCCGCGGCATTCCTCCACCACGAGCTCCGCGCCGGTGACCTCGTGCTCCTCAAGGGATCGAATACCGCCGATCACCTCGTCCGGATCATGCTCGCCCGGATACGGACCGTCCGCTGCTGGGTGTCCGGCTGCGGGAGGTACATCTTCTGCGAGACCTGTGACCTGATCGAGCGCCCCGCCGGGACGGTGAGCGCCTCCCGGACCTCCCGCGGTCCGCTCGCACCGCCGGAGTCTCCCGCGATGCCGTCGGCCGGTCCCGTGTCCCGCGGGGTCGCGCCCGGCGGGGTCGTGCCCGGCGGCGTCGTGATAGTCGGGCTCGGCAATCCGGGCGACCGCTACGACGGCACCCCGCACAACGTGGGGCATCGCGTGGTCGACGTCCTCGCCGCCCGGCTGGGGCTCGCGTGGACCTCGGATGGCGCGGCGCTCGTAGCGCGCGGCGAATGGCGCGGCCAGCCCCTGTGCCTGGTGAAGCCGCTAGTCCTCATGAACCACATCGGCACGGCATTGCGGGAGCAGGCCCCGGGGCTCGGCTTGAGGCCTGAAGCTTGCGTGCTGATCCACGACGACCTGGACCTCCCGCCCGGCGCCGTGCGAGCGCGCATGAGCGGGAGCGCCGGTGGCCACCGGGGCGTGACCGGCATCCTCGAGGCGTTCCAGAGCCAGGCGTTCCCCCGCGTGAAGATCGGTGTGGGCCGACCCCCGGAGGGAATGCCGGCGCAACAGTTTCTTCTCGATCCTTTGCCCCCCGCCGACCGGCTGGCCATCGAGGACGCGTACCCGGCGGCGGTGGATCGCGTGCTCGAGGTGGCCGCTCGGGCCGCGTCCGTCCGCCCGGCGCACGCTTCATAGAGCCGCTCCCTGAGACACCTTCTCGGGACCCTGACCGCCGGTCTCCGCCCCATCGCCGAATCGAGAGCCGTCGACGAGCCGTCATGTTAGCGGCGTGCGCGCCTCCAAGCGGGCGCCGACCAGGGCGCCATCGCCGCTGCGCTCCCTCAAGGCCGATCTGCCCATCGAGTTCGTCTCGCAGCACGAGTTCGTCTCGCAGCACGTGACGTCGTACGGCGGCTTGGAGTTGCTGCGGCGGTACTTCCGCCTGCTCGGATTGCATCGCCGGATTCGTCAGGCGTTCAGCCGCTACGGGCTCGGCGGCGACTACGGCGCCGGCCGGCTGGTGCTCCTGGTGATCGGCTGTTCGTGGTCGGCGCCTGCCGCCTCGAACACCTGCGCTATCTGGCCCACGATCCGTTGGTGGCACGCCTCGCGGGCCTGGCGCGGATTCCTGTAGATCGCACGGTGGTGAACTGGCTGACGCAGTTCACCAGTAAGCGCTCCAGGGGCTGATCACCCTGAACCGCGAACTCCTCTACGAGCAGCTGGAACGGCTCGACCTCCCGCGGCTGACGATCGACGTGGATGGGACCGTGGTCCGGACCGGGAACACCGTGGCCTGGGCCTTCCGCGGGTACAATCCCCACTTCAAGAAGGACCCCAGCTACTACCCCCTGCTGGCGCACCTGGCCCAGACGGGCCACATCCTGCGGCTCAAGAACCGGCCCGGGAACGTGCACGATAGCCGTGGCGCCGTCCGGTTCCTCCGCGAGCTGATCCACGAACTCCGCGACCGCTTCGGTCGGAGCCTCCCCCCTGGAGTTCCGCATGGATGCCGCCTTTTTCCAGGAGGAGTTCCTCACCCTCCTGGCTCGCGAGGGCTGCGAGTACGCGATCAAGGTCGGGTTCTGGAAGTGGGTCGGGCTGAAGTCGCTGGTCGCCGCGCAGCGGAGAGCGGCCAAACGCCCTGTGCTATAGTCCGCTCCGCCCGCTCGCTTGCCGGGGCTGTAGCTCAGCTGGGAGAGCGCGTGACTGGCAGTCACGAGGTCGGGGGTCCGATCCCCCTCAGCTCCACCACCCGACGATCCGGCACGCCGATGTGACGAGCGCCGGCGGGTCACTCGGCGCTGCAGTCGAGCGGATCGAGCGGGCGGCGCTGCACCGGAGCGCGCGCGTAGTCGAGCTCGTTCCGCTCCATCAGGAAGACCGGCTGGACGCGCGCGAGCTCCGAGCCCCGTGCTCCGAGCGTGTTGCCGCTCCGGCACAGGTAGGCGCCGAAGCCGCGCAGCTGGGCGCGGCCCCGCATCTCGTACAGCCGCCGGTAGAACTTCCGCACGCGCTCGCCGCGCAGCTTGACGTGGCGCTCGGTCCAGTCGACGGGCGCTCCGCCGCGCATCAGATCGACCTGGCGGCCGTCGGCCAACGTACCCGCGAGCACGAACCAACCGTCGTCGGTGAACGGGGCGGGGGCGAACATATTCCACGACTGATGGATCGCGAGCACCCGACCCGGCGCCCGGAGCAGCGGCGCGCGCAGTCCGACGTTCCAGGCCAGGACGTAGCCGATGAGCAGCAACGGCAGGCACGCGACCAGATCGGCGAGGCGCCCGGTGCGTTCGGGCGCCGTGGACTGCGCTTCGGGCCGCGCGCGCCGGAACCGGCGCCCCAGCAGGTCCCACCATGTGCCGGGCAAGAACTGGAACAGCGTGACGATGCAGATCACCGGGAAGTAGCCGACTCGCATCGTCAGCAGGATCCCGAAGTGCAACCCCGCGAGGCCCAGGATCGCCACCATGCGCGCCGGCCGGGTCCAGAACGGGAGGAACAGCAGCAGAGGTGACGCCGCCTCGATCCCGAAGGAGAACGCGGTCAGCGCCTTCATCCATTCCGGGTGCGCGTAGAGCCAGGGACCGAGCCAGCCGACGTGGTCCTCGATGCTCAGGGCCCAGTAGATCGCGGTGAAGTCGGTGCGCCACGCCGCGCCGGTCTTCGTCAGCATGGTGAACAAGTAGACGATCCCGATCTGGATCATCGAGGCCGCGACCCTGGTGGAGCAGACGTCGAGCGAGGGAGGCGGCACTCCGTGCCGTGCGGCGCGCCGACGGTCGAGGGAGAACACCGCGCCCCACGGCAGGAACATGCCCCAGAACAGCGTCATCTTGAGCATGGAGTCGCCGCCGAACACGACGAACGGGTTGCGGGCGTTCAGCGAGACCAGCAGCACGTAGGTGGCGATGGTGGCGAGCCGGGTTCGGTAGCCCACGAGCAGCAGCGCTGCCACTGCGGCGGAGAGCAGGAACAGCGCGGCCTGGAACGCGAACGAGCCCCCGAGCAGGTGGAGCGACAGCGCGCTGATCCAGTGCTTCGACTCGGCGAGGAGGATCGCACGGGGCAGGACCCCGGCGTCGGTGTAGTGTGCGGTCAGGTGCTGGGCGCGGTCCCAGAGGTCGAACAGCACCACGAGGGCGGTGCCGATCCGCATCGCGGCCAGCGAGCGCACGTCCGCCGTGAACAAGCGCTGCAAGAGGGTCCGCTGCCGCGGCGAGGGGTTGGGCGGCGCTTCGAGCGCCGCGGAGGCCGGGGCGACCATCCCGGCAATCTAGCAGGTGGGAGGAGGCGCCACGAGCGCAGGGATCAGCCGCCGGTCACCGGGCCCGTCGAGAACGCGAAGAAGTACCCAGCGAGCGTGGCGAAGTAGGCGAACACTCCCGTGACGCTTGCAAACAGGTTCATTCGGTCCTCCTCGGGAACACTGGTTCCACGGTCAAGATGGCTAAGGCTTATCATGCCGATCGCGGTCGAGTCAATGCGTGACTCTGCAAGCTCTTCAACGCCTGCAGGATCCGCGCGACGCTCGGCAGTGGACAATGGCCGAGGCTGTGGCTAAGCTCCCCGAATGTTCCCGCTCAGGGACGAGAACCCGACCGAAATGACACCGTTCGTGACCGTCCCGTTGATCGCGGTCAACGTGCTGGTGTGGATCACGGTCCAGGGTGCCGGCTTCGCGCAGGAGACGTTTCTGGAATCGCTCTCGTATTGTCCGAAAACTCCGCCTATGCTCAGGCCGCGCGGTCATAGTACCGCAACAGTCCGCCCAGCGTTCAACGCATCACGCAAGTATCAGTCTCGCAACACTTCATCGAGCGCACGACGGGCGGCGAAGTAGCCACACATGCCATGCACGCCGACGCCCGGTGGCGTGGAGGCTGAGCACAGATATAGGCCGCGCACCGGGGTTGAATACGTATGCCAGGTCGGCCGCGTGAAGAGCTGGCCGAGCGTGCTCGCGCCGCCAGCGATGTCGCCGCCAATGAAGTTCGCATTTCGGCGCTCGAGTTCTGCCGGACCCATAACGGATCGGGCGAGCACGCGCTGGCGGAAGCCCGGCGCGAATCGTTCGATCTGCTGCTCAACTGGCGCCAGCATGTCGACGGTGGATCCGTGCGGCACGTGGCAGTAAGCCCACACGGAATGCCGCCCGACCGGTGCGCGCGTTGGATCGAAGAGCGAGGGTTGCGTGAGGAGCACGAATGGTCGACCCGAAATGCGGCCGTTCCACGCGTCACGTTCCGCACGCGCGATCTCTTCGAGTGTTCCGCCCACATGCACGGTGGCCGCCCGCGCGCAATCCTCACTGCGCCATGGGATCGGTCCTTGCAAAGCCCAGTCGACCTTGAACACTCCCATGCCGTAACGGTAACGCTCCAACTTGCGCCGATACGAAGGCGGAAAGCGATGCCCCGCTACCCTCAGGAGTGGGCGCGGTGAGAGATCGCACAGGATGGCTCGGGATCTGGGCAAGCTTTCAAGTGACCGCACCCGCGTACCGGTGACAATCTCATCGCCAAGCGAACGCAAGTGCGCCGCCAACGCATCCGACAATTGCTGGGAGCCGCCGCGCGGAATCACCCAGCCGGCGATGTGTGCCATTGCCGCGAGCACAAGTCCAATCGCGGTAGTGGGACGGTAGTCGAGCGGCAGCATCCCGTGTGCCGCGATTCCCGCGAACACGCCTCGCGCGTGGACCTCCGTGAAGGCCCTACGTGCGACGCTCTCGGCCGATCGCAGGGCACGCACCCCGAACCGCGCGAGTACAAACGGATGCTGCGGCCATCGCGGCGGCCCGAGCACAGCGTGCTCCAGCCGCGGCCAATCATCGACCAGTGCCCCTACGAGCTTGAGGTACGCGGCCCCGTCACTTCCCAGCCGCTCGACCGTGCGTTCTACCGACCGCTCTACGAGCGCGCAGTTTCCGTCATCAAACGGGTGCGCCAGCATTGACGGAGGCTCGATCCACTCGAGTCCATATGTTGCGAGCGGCAAAGTTCGAAGGAAGGGCGAGGCGACGGCAAACGGATGGACGGCCGAGCACACATCGTGTACGAACCCGGGCAGAGTCAGCTCCGCCGACCGGACGCCGCCACCAATCGTTGGCTCGGCCTCGAAAACGACCACTTTGCGGCCGGTTTGCGCGATGACGATTGCGGCCGCGAGCCCGTTCGGTCCCGAGCCGATGACGATGGCGTCTGGAGAAGTGGACACGTGCTAGTGTCCTGTCCCCGTGGTTCGTGACATTGATTGCGCGGCCCGCGCATCGGCGGTTCGCTGGGCAAAGCGAGCGATGGTGACCAGGATCTCGTCGACGGACTTCGTCCAGACGAACGGTTTGGATTCGCCTGATGGCATCGATGAATTCCTGAATACCGGCTTTCAGCTGTCGCCACGCTGCTACAGGCACCGCGTCGGCTCTGTTTCATCGTCAACTCGGCGAACCAGCGCTCCACGAGACTGAGCCACGAGCCATAGGTCGGCGTGAAGTCGACGTGAAAGCGGGGCGCTCGGCGAACCGGTTACGGATCAGCATCGAGGTGGTCGGGGCGAGCCGGTTTGAACGGCCGACCTCCTGCTCCCAAGGCAGGCGCGCTGCCAGGCTGCGCCACGCCCCGACGCCAGCACTATCCGATACCCATTACCGGCCGGCCTTCGGCGGCAAGTCGACGAACCTCGAGTCACTGCATCGCATCACCGATCCGCAGGGGAACCGGCTGCTGTCCCTGCAGACCGCCAACGATCGCACGCTGTTCTTCGACCTCCTGCCGTTCGAGCTCGGCGACATCCTCGGCTACCAGGTGGCGATCAAGGCCTACACGGGTCCCGGGCAGGTCCGCTACGACACGACGCGGCCGGTGGTGCTCGGCGGAGCCGATGCGATTGTGTTCGTGGCCGACTCGAGCCGCGATCGCCGTCAGCCCAGAACATTCTGAAGCACGCCCGAGGCGAAGTACGCGACCTGCTCCTCCCGCTCGACCATCGCCACGACAGCGTTGATCTCTCGCGCCCGGCGGGCTGGATCGGCAGGCGCAGCTGCGTGGGCATCGGCGTCCGCCCTGGTGGGGCCTCGAGGGTCACGTGCTCTTCTATCACGGGCATCATCGGAGCCTTCGTCAGCTGGCGAGGCAGACCACCCGGGGCTGGGGTGCGCGTCCTGGGCCGCTCCTCGGGCTCGCGCTGGCCATCGTCGCTCACGCACTGAACAATGTCCTTCCGCTGCTCGTGACCATTGCCCTCCGCGCCGCCGGCCACGAGCTGCTCGAAACGGGGGCGCCCCCATTCCATCGGCTTCGCGCGCATCTGGCTCCAGGCGAGCGCTCAGAACCTGATCGTGTTCTTTCCCTTCGTCACCCTGATGCTCTATCCTGCTATGGCGCAGCGGTCGCTGGAAGCGCCGCATGATCCGTGAAGAGCTCGCCGATGAGGTCGACGGGCCCGTCACGCCCGCCGAGTACAAGCAGATCACCCGAGACGGCCCTGTTTCGAACGCGGCGCCTCGCCTCCACCGAACGGCACCGCTCGGCTGCGCTCGTCAACGCGCAGTCAGAGCTGGCGTTCCGCAGGCGCGCCGGGTGCGCGATGACGGCGGCGATCCCGAGCGGGACCCGCTGGTGGCAGGATGGCGGCGCGAGATCGCCGAGCTCCGGGCCGAGCGGCTGTGAACGCGCTGCCAATTTGAGGAGAGGATGGATCCGGTAGAAGATAAGCATTGGTGTCTGAGCGGGAGGCGAGTCCTTTGGGACGGAGACGCTGGCCGAGCTGGTCCCGGGCCTCGAGGAACTGTTTGGCCGGCGTCGTCCACCGAAGGTCGCGGCCGTGACGCCGTGTTCTTCACGTGACTTCGGCGCGTTTCCCTGCGAACGGAAACCCGTAGCGCGCATCAGAGATGTGGTAGAAGATCTTCTCATGAGCCGGCGGCGGCCACGTGTGCAGCGCACAGTGACAGAGGATCGCGGGCGGGGCGGCCACGGTCTGGACGCGGAGTACTACGTCACCCTCGCCCGCAGCGGGCTCATGAGCGTGCCGTACGTGGGGGGCGCCCTTCGGCGGCTCGGCTTCCGGCCCGGCCTCGTGCGACTGGACACGTCGATCCTCCCGCGCGCTCTCGACCGGGTGGACCCCGACCACCCCGACCTCAATGCCGACGGCGTCCGGGCGCTCCGCCGGGACGAGGCCGCGCGCGATCCCGTCCGGAGCGTGGCTCGCGAGCTTCTCTTCTACTGGCAGGTGTGGCGCTGGACCATGGACGGGAGCTTCGGCCGCGCTATCCGGAGCTGCTCGCTCTGCCGGGGCCGGTCCGGCCCTCGCTGGTCTGGCCCCGGGTCTCGCTCCGGAGGACGTCGGGCCCCGGCGCCCGGCCTGAGCCTCTGCTCCCATGGCGTCACTGCTCGATACCTCGGTTCATGCCGTCACTCGCTACCTGAACCGGCTCAACTCGAGGATCCCGGTGCTCCGGGAGTGGCCCGGGACCCGACGGGTGGTGAGCGGGATCTCTTGGCGATTCGGCCTCAGCGACTCGTCTTCCTCCGGGCTCGGCGCCGTCGCGCCCGCCTGCGCAATACCCTGTTCGTCGGGGTGACCGGGAGCACCGGCAAGTCCACTACCACTGATCTCGTGGCGGCCGTGCTCTCCCGGTGCGGGCCGGGCAAGAGCACGCTCCTGAACCTCAACCGCCCGTACTATGTAGCCCAGACGGTGCTCAGCTCCAGGTCGGCCGACCGCTTCTGCGTGGTCGAGATCTCCGCGGACGACGGCCCGGGATCGCTCGACCTGCCGATCCGGCTGGTCGAGCCCACGATCGGCGTGGTCACCAACATCGGGATGGACCACTTCAGCTTGTTCCGCTCCCTGGACGCCACCGCCGCCGAGAAGGGGAAGCTCATCACCGCCCTCCCCACGGCGGGCACTGCCATCCTGAACGCCGACGATCCGCGGGTAGCGGCCATGGCCGGCCAGTGCCGGGGCCGGGTGATCACCTACGGGCTGGTTCCGGAGGCCATGGTGCGAGCCGAGCGCGTCCAGAGCCACTGGCCGGACCACCTCTCCTTCGTCGCCGTCCACCAAGGCGAGACCGTCGCCGTGGAGACCCGGCTCCACGGGGTGCACTGGGTATCCTGCGTGCTGGCCGCGCTCGCCACCGGACTGGCCGTGGGCCTCCCGCTCGCCGAGGCCGCGCGCGCCATCGCCGACGTCGAGCCGATGGCCGGGCGGCTCAGCACCACGGTGCATCCGGACGGCGTCGCCTTTCTCCGCGACGACATGAAGGCCCCGCTCTGGAGCGTCGCCCCCGCCCTGGGTGTGATCCGGGACGCCAGGGCGAGCCGGAAGGTCGTGGTGATCGGCACCCTCTCCGACTATCCCGGCGACACAACGCGTCACTACAGGAGGGTCGCCCACCAGGCGCTCGAGGTGGCCGACCTCGTGGTGTTCGTCGGTCCCTGGGCCTTGGCCGGCCTGGTGGCCAAGCGGCATCCGACGGACGAGGCGATCAAGGCCTTCGCGCGCATCGAGGACGCCGCGGCATTCCTCCACCACGAGCTCCGCGCCGGTGACCTCGTGCTCCTCAAGGGATCGAATACGCGCCGATCACCTCGTCCGGATCATGCTCGCCCGGGTACGGACCGTCCGCTGCTGGGTGTCCGACTGCGAGAAGTACATCTTCTGCGAGATCTGTGACCTGATCGAGCGCCCCGCCGGGACGGTGACGAGCGCCTCCCGGACCTCCCGCGGTCCGCTCGCACCGTCGGAGTCTCCCGCGATGCCGTCGGCCGGTCCCGTGTCCCGCGGGGTCGCGCCCGGCGGGGTCGTGCCCGGCGGCGTCGTGATAGTGGGGCTCGGCAATCCGGGCGACCGCTACGACGGCACCCCGCACAACGTGGGGCATCGCGTGGTCGACGTCCTTGCCGCCCGGCTGGGGCTCACGTGGACCTCGGATGGCGCGGCGCTCGTAGCGCGCGGCGAATGGCGCGGCCAGCCCCTGTGCCTGGTGAAGCCGCTAGTTCTCATGAACCACATCGGCACGGCATTGCGGGAGCAGGCCCCGGGGCTCGGCTTGACGCCTGAAGCTTGCGTGCTGATCCACGACGACCTGGACCTCTCGCCCGGCGCCGTGCGAGCGCGCATGAGCGGGAGCGCCGGTGGCCACCGGGGCGTGACCGGCATCCTCGAGGCGTTCCAGAGCCAGGCGTTCCCCCGCGTGAAGATCGGTGTGGGCCGACCCCCGGAGGGAATGCCGACACTACAGTTTCTTCTCGATCCTTTGCCCCCCGCCGACCGGCTGGCCATCGAGGACGCGTACCCGGCGGCGGTGGATCGCGTGCTCGAGGTGGCCGCTCGGGCCGCGTCCGTCCGCCCGGCGCGCGCTTCATAGAGCCGCTCCCAGAGACACCTTCTCGGGACCCTGACCGCCGGTCTCCGCCCCCTCGCCGAATCGAGAGCCGTCGACGAGCCGTCATGCTGGCGGCGTGCGCGCCAGGGCACCATGCCGCTGCGCTCCATCAGAGTTAACCAACTTCCGCAGTTCCGCGGATGGAGTGCCGACATTTCGATCAGCTACGCGGCTGTTGAGTGACTACCGTGACTCGAAGCAGGACCCCCTCTTCACGGGTCTCATGATCTCGTGCGGGATCTGCAGAGTGCGGTAGATGTCGCGGTGGATCGCCTCGGGCGTGGTCCCCCGTGCAGCTGCGCAGGGTCTGCCCGTTGGGCGACGAGAACATGCGATCTTCCTACCGACAATGTGAAGAGGGTAGCCGGCACCGACAGTGATCAAGAAGAAGAGGGGGGCGAACGATATCGCCTCACGCGCGGTCAAGGGGAAGCGAATTCACCGGAATCCTCAACAGCCGCAACGCCTGTTCTGCTGCCTCGGCAGATGCGCGCTCAATCACCGGGAGATCCATCGGCGCAAACGGCTGCAACAGATACGTTGCTCGGTCATCTCCATGACCACGCTCATCAGGTTTCTGCTCGGGCCGCCTCACACCGATCTTCACGCGCCGAAGCGCATCGGTTCGGCAGGCCTCGAAGATGGATCGGACGCCCTTGTGGCCTCCGTCACTACCACCCATACGGACGCGGACCGTCCCAAGCGGAAGATCGATGTCGTCCTGGACCAGGACACATTCGGCCGCCTCGAATCCCAGCTCTTGACTCAATTCCGCAAGAACGGGACCTGTCGAATTCATGTAGGTGAGAGGCTTGATCAGAAAAACGGTCGTATCCCCACACTGGATTCGGGCCACCAGCGCCTTCCCTTGTTGCACCCACTGGCTGCCGAAGAATCGCAGGAGGAGGTCGAGCACGCGGTGGCCGACATTGTGCGGCGTGTCGCGGTACTTCTCGTCCGGGTTTCCCAGTCCCAGCACTGCCTGAGCAGGGCGCTTGATCATCGGACTGTCCAGCCCTGGCAATCCTCCGGCGGACGCTTGCTCACGATGCTCCATCCGTCGTCGCTCTTCCTGAGTCGGTCCCGCGATCAGCCTACCCAGATGATCCCCTCTCGTGCCTTTGAGAAGAACGACGTCGCCCGCCCGCACGACCTCGCGCAGGTATTCACGGGCGGCATCGACGGTATAGAAGGCACGCAGTGAATCATCGTCCGGATGTCTCTTTGCCTTGAGGCACTTCGACGCGCGGGGCCCCACGAACACCACACGGTCAGCGACGTCTAACGCCTGTCTCGCCACCGATACGTATTGTCGGTCGGAGTTCCCTTGGTAGTCCGAGATCGTTCCGACAACGACAATCTTCCGACTCACGTGCGCCTCCTTCATGAACTCTAGCGCAGGCGCTATGGACCACAGCGGCGCCTTCTCGTCATCCCGGATAAACGTGATCTCACCTGGCTGATTCATCGGACACATTCGCCCCGAGAACGGCGGGGTTGCCTGGATCGCCTGCACCACGGTGGCCAACGGTACGCCCATCGCGATACCCACGGAGATGGCGGCGAGGACGCACGAGACCCAGTGTTTGCCGCATAGCTGTGTGTTGACGGGGTAGGCTTGGCCGTCGTAGAGGACCGTGAATGAAAGCCGCTCGGGCCACTGGCTGCGGACACGCTCGGCCCTCACCATCGCCGTTCGGGCCACACCATAGGTCATGACTCGGCCCGCGCAACTCGCCTGCATGGCGAGGACGTTGGGATCGTCCGCGTTCAGGATGGCGACACCATGCCGAGGCAATGCCGCGACCAGTTTGCTCTTCTCGGCGGCAATCGCCTCGACGGTGTGAAATGCGCTGATATGATCGGCGCCGATGTTCGTCACCACGCCGATCTGAGGCCTTACGATTCTGAGGGGTGCTTCGAGGGGAACCTTGGAACCTTGCACGGCTGCAGCGATCTCCTGGACATGGAACTTCTGCCATGGCCTGGTCAGGAAGATTCTCTTGACCATATCCCTCGGAAGATTGTCGTTGCCAGGACTCTTCGTGCCACTGAAATTTGCCGAAAGGACCGCTTCAATAAGCTCTTTCGTGGTTGTCTTGCCACAGCTACCCGTCACACCAATGAAGACCACGCGGCGAAGAATCAGTCGCCGGTAGAGGGGCGCGACAGGCTGGAGCGCCGTGATCAGCAGCCAGCGTGCCCTCTTAGCGAGGGAGCGGAGTGTCCTGACTTGGAGCACCGACGCACTTGCCGCTCTGTCACCGATACCTTGCATGTTGCGCTCTCAGCCTCCGCATCCCAGCCGGGACATCCGCAGCGTTCGCCTCACTTTGAGCCCGACCCATTTCCAGAACCCGACCTCGATCGCGTACGCGCAGCCCTCGCGAGCCAGGAGGGTGAGCATCTCCGCCTGGAAAAGGGCGGCATCCATGCGGAACTCCAGCGGCAGGGTCCGGCCAAAGCGGCCGCGGAGCTCGTGGACAGCTCCCGCAGGAACCGGGCGGCGCCACGGCTATCGTGGACTTGCCGGGTCGGTTCTTCAGCCGCAGGATGTGCCCGGTCTGGGCGAGATGTGCCAACAGGGGGTAATAGCTGGGGTCCTTCTTGAAGTGGGGATTGTAGCCGCGGAAGGCCCAGGCCACGGTGTTCCCCGTCCGCCCCACGGTCCCCTCGACTTCGATCGGCAACCTGAGCAGGTTGAGCCGCTCCAGCTGTTCATACAGCAGCGCGCTGTTCAGGGCGATGAGCGCCTGGAGGGCTTCCTTGGTGAATTGCTTGAGCCAGGTTGCCACGGTGCAGTCGGTGGGAATCCACGCCAGCCCGCAGAGTCGAGCGAGGAGCCGATCGTGGGCGTGGTAGCGGAGGTGTTCCAGACGCCGGCCTCCCACGACGAGGAGCCTCACCACCAGGACAATCAGGCGGCCGGCGCCGTAGTCGCCGCCGAGCCCGTGGCCGCTGAAAGCCTGGCGGATCCGACGATGCAGGCCGAGCAAGCGGAAGTCCCGGCGCAGTAATTCCAGGCCACCATACGAGGTTAACTTCTGGGGAACGGATGCGATGGGTAGATCGGCGTTGACGACGCGTCGCAACCTCGCTACCGTCAACCTTATCAGAGGGGCCTCCGGTTGGGGGGAGTGACGTGGGGACGTCCTCCCTTAAGAGCTTACCAGGGACCCTCTTTTGATTCATGCTCATCGCGCTCTCACGCCTGGCGTATCTCCTGATCAGGGTATACTCTGCTGTAAGCTGTTAGTGAGCTCGAGCCCAGGTAGCTCAATGGAAGAGCACTTGCTGCGTATGCAAGGGGATGGCGGTTCGAATCCGTCCCCTGGGCCCCAAACCTACGCTGGCTCGCCTGTCCCTTACGTTCCCTCGGTGGACAGCCAGAACCCGCCAGTCATGGACACCTGAAACCGGCCAGTGCCTCGCGGCGCGATAGGTGCCGACGCTCCAGTGGTACGCGCACTGGCTCCCGCGCGGGGACAAGCACTGGGTTGACGCGCTCGACCCGGCCGAATCCCAGACGCGTGGTAGCCAATTGGTAGCTAAAGTCCGCGCGAACGTGGAGCGATTCGGCGCCCTCGACGTCTGCGAGTTCGTTCCGGGTTGGTCGTCCACGGCGTCGAGCCGTACGTGCAACGCGTTCGGATCCCATACGGCCTGGAAGCGCGTGCGATAATGCTCGGGCCCCCACTCGATGACGCGAGCGTCTGACCAGACGGGCGCGCTGACAGGGCCGGTGAGCACCTCCGCCAGCTCCCGTTGGCCACCGCCTGAGATCCCGGCCACGCCCACGATCTCGCCCGAAGCGACTCCCAGGCTCGCCTCGCGCAAGATCACCCGGCCGCGGTCGTCTCTGGTGGCTCGGAAGCTACGGCCTCGTTCGAGTGTGGGCGCTGACTCAGGCATGGTCACTGACGCCGGTGATCGCGGTGGGCTGCGTTGGTTTCACGGTCGGTCGAGGCCTACTCGTAGACGATGACGCTCCGCTTGACCTCGCCCTGCAGCATCAGGTCGAAGGCGTGGTTCAGATCGGTGAGCGGCAGGCGGCGGCTGATCAGCTCGTCGAGCCGGTACTGGCCGCTCATGTAGAGGTCGATCAGCATCGGCACGTCGGTACGCTGGTGGCCGGCGCCGAACGAGCTGCCGGTGAGGACGCGCTGCTGGAGCAGCAGCATCGGATCGATCGACAGCCTGGTCCCCGCCGGGCACACGCCGATCGCCACGCACGTGCCGCCGCGCCGGGTCGACAGGAGCGCCTGCTCGATCGTTTTCGCAGTCCCGACGACCTCGAACGCGAAGTCCACGCCGCCGCCCCCGCTGAGCGCCTGCACGCGCGCGACCGGCTCCTCCTTCGAGGCGTCCACGACGTGCGTGGCGCCGAGCTCCTCGGCCCACGCGAGCTTCCGGGGGAGCACGTCCACGGCGATGATCCGGCCCGCGCCGACCAGCCGCGCGGCCTGGACCGTGTTCAGCCCGACGCCGCCGCACCCCCAGACGGCCACGCTGGCTCCGGGCGGGACCCTGGCGACGTTGAAGACGGGGCCCGCGCCGGCGAGGACGCCGCAGCTCACGAGACACACGACGTCGAGGGGCGCGTCCTTGCGCACCGGGATGACGCCTTCCTCGGCGAGCACCGCGTGGGTCGCGTACCCGGAAACCTGCAGGAAGTGGTGGAGGGCCTGCCCGTTCCGGCGGAAGCGGGTGGTGCCGTCGAGCATGAACCAGCGCGGCCGGTCCCGCAGCGCGCAGAGCGTCGGCTGGCCGCCGATGCAGAACCGGCACCTCCCGCACGAAGGGATGTAGCTCGAGCAGACGTGGTCGCCCGGCTTGACGGTCTCGACCGCGGACCCCACGCGCTCCACCACGCCCGCCGCCTCGTGGCCCAGGACGACGGGCAGGGGATGCGGGTAGTCGCCGGTGACGACGTGGAGGTCGCTGTGGCACACGCCGTTCGCCGCCCACCGCACGAGGACCTCGTGCGGCCCCGGCTCCAGCACCTCGACGTCCTCGACGATCACCGGCTTGTTGAGCTCGTACAGGACCGCGGCCGTCGCGCGCATCGCCTTCCTCCTCGGGCATTAGCCCCTGCCATTCTGCCGGAGCGAGCCCGTCCGTGGAAGGGCGACCGAGGGAGGCTCTGCCTTGCCCGCTCCGCTGCTGGCGGCAGCCGCGGCCACGGCCTCTTCGGGCGCCGTGATGTGGGCGGTCGCCCGTGCCGTGCGAGGGACCAGGCTCGTGGGCGTGACGCGCACCGGCGTGAGGATCTTGGCCCTGGCCGGCCTGGTGGAGGGGATCGCCTATCTCGCCATGTGGCGCGCGCTCCAGCTCCGCACCGTGTCCGTCGTCACGCCGCTGGTGAACAGCCACGCGATCGTCACGGTCGTGCTGGCCTGGCTGTTTCTCCGCGACCTCGAGCGCGTCAGCTGGTGGATCGTCCTGGCCGCGGCGCTCGTGGTCGCCGGCGTCGTGCTCGTCATCCGCTACGGAACCAGGTGATCGTTCCAGCCCTCGCGTGTGCTGCCGCCAATCAGGAAGCCGGCAAGGTCGAGCCGGCGGTGCGTCGCTGATCCGGCGCCATTGTGGCCATCACAGGCTCACCGGGTCAGTGAGGGCAGGAGGGCGTTGGGAGGCAGCAAGCCGACCTTCAATCCTCCCTTGTAGACCGCGGCAATGTTGGCCATGCGCCGGATGTCGGTCAGGGGGTTCCCGTGGACCACGAGGAGGTCGGCCTCCTTGCCGGGCTCGACCTTCCCGGTGAGCCCCGCCACGCCACAGGCGCGCGCCGCGATCGACGTCGCCGCCTCGATCGCCTGGAGCGGGCTCATGCCGGCCTGGACGGCCAGCTCCATGCCGTAGTGCATGCGCCCGAACTCGCAGTCGAACGGCCCGGCGTCGCTGCTGACGACGAGCAGCGGCAGCATGCCGTCGCCCATGAGCCGGCTGAAGACCCCGAGCTTCATCTCGTAGTAGGCCTCGAGCGCATCCCTGCGCGTCGCCTCGCCCGGCGTCAGCCGCTCGTGGCCCGCCTTCGCCCGGAGCTCGACCAGCGAGTCGTAGCCGCCCGCCTGGAACGTGTAGCTGACGAACGTGTCCTGGCGGAGGAGCCGCTCGGTGACGCGCGGATCGTACTCCATGACGCCGCTCGAGGAGACGCCGGCGCCGTACTCGACGACCTGCCCCGCCACCAGGAACTCCCCGTGCTCGATGCAGTCGAGCCCGGCGTCGAGGGCGTTGATCATCGACTGCTTCGCCCGGCAGTGGGCGGTCGTGAGCCGCCCGAGGCCGTGCGCCGTCTCGACGGCGGCCCGGAGCTCCTCGGCGCTGTACGAGGCGTAGTAGGGGATGTTGCCGGCCGTCGCGCCGCCGGACGCCATGATCTTGATGTGGTCCGCGCCCTCGGCGACGAGCTGCCGCACGGTGGCCCGGATCGCGTCGAGCCCGTCCGCCACCCCGTTGCACCAGTAGAAGTGGCCGTGGCGGTGCGTCACCGGACGGCCGCTCAGGAGAAGGCGCGGGCCGACGAAGTATCCCCGGTTGATCGCCTCCCGGACGACGAAGGTCACGCGGTTCCGGCCGCCATTGTCCCGGAGCGTCGTCACGCCGCACGCGAGGTGCCGCTGGAGGTTCCGGACAGAGACCAGGGCCATCATCTCGTCAGGGTCGAGGACCATCTGCTCGTACGTCCGGCGGTCACCGGCCAGCGTGAGGTGAGCATGGGCGTCGACGAGGCCTGGCAGGAGCGTCGCGTCGGCGTACGCCTCGACGGCGGCGGCCGGGACGTTCGCCGTCACCTGGGCCGCCGCCCCGACCGCGGTGATGCGGGAGCCCTCGACGGCGACGGCGCCGTCCTCGATGGTGCCTCCCGCGCCCGCCGTGACCACGCGCGCGGCGCGGATGTAGCGCGTCGTCGGGGTTTCCCGGCTTGCTCCGCTCATCTGCTCGGCCTCCGTTGGTGGGTCGGGCGCGAGCGGGCACGGCGTCTGGCGGCGGTCACCGCACCGCGCCCATGGTCAGTCCCGACACGAACCACTTCTGCAGGATCAGGAACACCAGCACGATTGGCAGGACGATGATCAGCGATGCCGCCGTGAGCTGGCCCCACTCGACCCCGAGCTCGGTGAAGAACATGTAGAGTCCGACCGGCGATGTCTTCACGCCGGTCTCGGTCAGGAAGGTCGCCGCGTAGATGAACTCCTGCGCCGACCGGACGAACGTGATCAGCGCCACGGCGACCACCCCGGGCACGCTGAGGGGGAAGACGATGCGGAAGAAGGTCCGGAGGCGAGAGCAGCCGTCCACGGACGCGGCCTCGTCCAGTTCGACCGGCACCGTGTCGACGTAGCTCTTCATGAGCCACACGCTGATCGGCAGGAACTCGACCGAGTACACGAGCCCGAGGCCGGACAGGCTGTTCAGCAGCCCCAGCTTGTGAAGCATCAGGTAGAGGGGCACCACCTTCGTCGCGCCTGACACCATCACGCAGCCGAGGAGACTGATGAGCAGGAAGTCCTTCCCCCGGAAGTCGAAGCGCGAGAACCCGTAGCCGGCGAGGCTGCTCGCCGCCACGACGATGAGGGCCGCGAGGCTCGCGGCGATCATGGTATTCAGGATCTGCCAGGGCACCGGCGTCCGGGACAGCACGTCGATGTAGTTCTGGAACGTCAGGGGATCCGGGATCCACCGCGGCGGATAGGCGACGGTGTCCGCCGGCCGCTTGAGCGACGTCACCAGCGTCCAGAGGAGCGGGAAGAGCGAGTACACCGCGAACACGACGAGTAGGATGTGCACCACCATCCGTGACCGCGGCGACCGGGAGGGAGCGGCCATGGGAGGTCGCTACCGTCGGCTCCGGGAGAGCGAACGGATGTAGAGGACCGTCAGGACCAAATTGATGGCGAACATGACGATCGCCACCGCCGAGCCGTAGCCGATGTGGTAGAAGGAGAACGACTCCTTCCACATGTAGAGTCCCAGCGTCTCGGTCATGCGGGCGGGTCCGCCCCCCGTCACCACGAGCGGGATGTCGATCAGGTTCACCGACCGGATGCTCAGCAGGATCGTGGCGACCAGGAGGGTCGGCACGAGGAGCGGCAGCGTGATGTAGTGGAGGGCCCGCCAGAAGCCCGCTCCGTCGATGCGCGCGGCCTCGTAGAGGGAGGGCTCGATGCCCTGGAGGCCGGCGAGCACCAGGATCATGCCGTAGCCGGTGCTCCGCCAGACCTCGACCAGGATCATCGTGGCCATCGCGGCGGCCGGGCTCAGGAAGAACGAGACGTTCATCCCGAGGCCGGCCAGCATGTAGTTGACGATTCCGATGTCCGGGATCAGGATCCACCGCCACATCACCCCGACGACGACGGCGGTGAGCGCCCACGGCAGCACCACGGTCGACCGGTAGAAGGTGCGGAACCGTACCGGCTCGTTGAGCGCGAGAGCCAGCGCCAGGCCGAGGACCAGGATGAGCGCGAGCGATCCCACGAGGAATAGCACGGTGTTGCCCAGCGCGCGGATCGCCAGCTCGTCCGTCGCCAGGTCGACGTAGTTCCGGAATCCGACTGCCCTGGTGGTGGTGCGCATCAGGTTCCAGTCGGTGAAGCTCGTCGCGAGCACGTGGACGGTCGGGTAGATGGTGAGCGCGAAGACCAAGAGAACCGCGGGCGCGACCAGGAGATAGGGCAGCACCCGGTCGGAGCTGAGCGCCCGCCTGGCCGCGCCGAACCCGGGGCGCCCTCCCACCGACCGGGCCGCCGCCGCGAGCGTGGGGGCCGCGGGCTGCCGGGACGCGTCCAGCCCTTGCAGGGACGAAGGCATGTCAGGCTCCGCGAGCGCCGCCGGGGCGCGAGGCGATCAGCGGAGCCGGGCCTCGTAGCGCGCCTGCTGGCGCTTCAGGGTCTCC
Organism: uncultured Candidatus Rokubacteria bacterium; assembly: GCA_963804185.1. Classification (GTDB taxonomy): domain Bacteria; phylum Methylomirabilota; class Methylomirabilia; order Rokubacteriales; family DASRDR01; genus DASRDR01. The sequence goes on along the minus strand of CAWDPM010000011.1, from coordinate 816,617 downwards.
TCCACGGACTGGCGCTGGAGCACGATGAGGTTGAGCGCCTCGATGAACGTCTCCGAGTAGAAGGAGACCTCCTTGATGAAGGGGAACGGCGTCGCGGTCTTGAACGTGTAGTTGGCGAGATACCCGAGCAGCGGGTCCGACTTGTAGACGGGGTCCGCGAGCGCCGACTTGCGCGACGGGGCGCCGAACTGGTACTTGGCCGCCAGCAGTAGGGTCTTCGTCGAGCCGATCTCCTTCAGGAGCTCCCAGGCAGCGGCGGCCTTGCGCGGATCCTTCGCCGCCCTCGACGAGATCAGGAAGCCGTACACCTCGCTGTAGGAGCGGGGCTCGTTGCCCGGAAAGGTCGGATAGGGGGCGAAGCCGAAGCTGTCGGCGCCCATCTTCTCGATGATCGGCGGGAGCAGCGCGTGGATCACGATCCCCATCGCCCACGACTTCGCGCCGAAGAGGTCGACCTCGTCGTTGGCCTTCATCGTCAGCGACTCGGGGGAGAGGATCTTGTGGTCGTGGTACATGTCCTGCGAGCAGCTTGGCGATCCGGCGGTGCTCGGGAGTGTCGATCAGACCCTTGCCGTCCTTGTCGACGATGGCGCCGCCGAGCGAGCGGATCATCGGCATCGTGAACGACACCGGGTTGGGCGTCGACGCCGCGCTGAGCTCCACCCCGAAGCCCCACTGGTTGGGCCGCCCGGTCCCGCGGGTGTCCTTGGTCAGGGCCTTGCCCGCGCGGATCAAGCTCGTCCCACGTCTTGGGCGGCTCGGCGAACCCCGCCTCCTTGAGGAGCGGCTTGATATACCCGAGACCCGTCGAGGTGAGGTACACCGGCATGGCCACGATCTTGCCGCCGACGGAGCAGGCCTCGCGGAGCACCGCCTGGTTGAAGTCGTCCCACTCGTCGTACTTGAACTGCCCGAGATCCGCCACGAACCCGGCATTCGCGAGCGGCTGGTTGTCTTGGCTCTGCGCGCCGACGATGTCCGGCGGGTTGCCGGCCTGGGACGCGGCGATGAACGTCTGGGTCGCCACGTTCCAGTTGGCGGTCTGGTACTGGAGCTTGATCTCCTTGTGCTCGGCTTCGAAGCGCTTGATCGTCTCGTAGAACCACAGCCGGCGCTTCGGCACGTTCGTGGGGTCGCTCTTCTGGAGTCCCTCGGCGACCTTCCAGTGCTCCCACAGGAGCAAGTTGAGCGTGACGGGGCCGCCGCTCTGAGCCGGCGCCGAGCGAGCTCCCAAGGTCAGGCCCAGGTGGCGGCGCCCTTCAGCACCTCGCGGCGCGATAGGTGCCCCGCGCGCTTGGCTCCCCTTCGCTTCGCCGATCGGTCGCGAATCTCCATGGTCACGACCTCCTTCATGCCGGATCACCCGGTCGACAAGGTGGAACGGAAGGGTCTCCCGAGACCATAGCGAATCCGGAGATCAGGCGCCAGACCAGGTCCGACCGGTTGAAGGTCGCCGTCATGGGGGCGGATCGCGCCGGGGTTCGCCAGCCCGTGCAAGGTATTCCCACGTGGGCTATGCTGAAGTCCTGGCGTGCTCGTGGTCAGCGCCGCGGGTTTCAGGCGTCACAGCTGGGCGCGCCGGGTGGATCGGAGGGGCGAGCCCATGCGCAGAGTGACGCTTTACAGCAGCGTCCGACGGCCTGGGACGGCAGGTCGATCCGTGTCGATCCGCCGCCCCGCGGGAGACCCGTCCCTCGCCGAGCCAGTCCCCATCGAGCCGTCGGCGCCCTCCTCCCGCCGATGGCGTCTGCCGGCCTGGCGCCCGCCGGCGCGATATCGTGGGGCGCTCCTGATGGGCGCCGGCGGTCTCCTCGTGCTGCTCGCCCTCGGCCTGTACGGCGTGCGGACGTCCCCGCCGCGCCGGATCACCCAGCAGGACATCGACGCGGCGGTGCTGCACACGCTGACGACGAAGTCCCTGCCGTCGCGCGCGGCCAAGGCCTACGAGGTCATCCGGCCATCCGTCGTGCGCGTACGAGGGTGGGGGAACGACGAGGGCGCGAAGAAGGGCGACGGCTCGACCGGCGTCGGTACCGGCGTCGTCATCCTCGACAAGGGGGTCATCCTGACCAACCTCCACGTGGTCACGGGCGCGATCCGGGTGGAGGTCGCCTTCGCCGACGGGACGGAGTCCGAGGCCACGGTCACCTCGGTCCAGCCAGAGCACGACCTGGCGGTGCTCCAGGCGAAGGCCCTCCCCGACGACCTCGTCCCGGCGACCCTCAGGTCCACTCAGGGCCTCGCCCCGGGCGAGGAGGTCGTCGCCGTGGGATTCCCCTTCGGCATCGGTCCGTCCGCGTCCGCGGGCGTGATCTCCGGGCTCCGGCGAGAGTTCCGCTCGCCAGAGGGGCAGCGCCTGCTGACGAACCTCATCCAGTTCGACGCGGCGGCCAATCCGGGGAACTCCGGCGGGCCGCTTGTCACCATGGACGGCGAGGTCATCGGCATCGTGACGGGCATTCTCAACCCGACCGAGCAGCGCGTGTTCGTCGGCATCGGCTTCGCGGTGCCGATCGAGAACGCGGCGTCGGCCGTGGGCATCTCACCGTTCTAGCGAGACCGGGAGGGAGCGGGACCAGCATGGAGACCCCGGAAAGAGGCCGCGGCGACGTCGCCTCCCTCATGGAGCGCATCCTCTACGAGGTCAAGCGGATCGTCGTCGGCCAGGACCACTTTCTCGAGCGAGTGCTGGTGGCCGTTCTGGCCCAGGGACACCTGCTCGTGGAGGGGGTGCCGGGGCTGGCCAAGACCTTGACCGTCAAGACGCTCGCCCAGACCGTCCGCGGTGCGTTCCGGCGGATCCAGTTCACGCCGGACCTGGTCCCGGCCGACCTCGTGGGCACCCGCATCTACAACCAGCGGACCGGGGAGTTCACGACCTCGCTCGGTCCCGTCTTCACGAATCTCCTGCTCGCGGACGAGATCAACCGGGCGCCGGCCAAGGTGCAGAGCGCGCTCCTCGAGGTGATGCAGGAGCGGCAGGTCACGATCGCGGGCGAGACCCACCGGGTCGCCGAGCCGTTCGTCGTCATGGCGACGCAGAACCCCATCGAGACCGAGGGCACGTACCCGCTCCCCGAGGCGCAGGTCGACCGGTTCATGATGAAGGTGCTGGTCGGGTACCCGAGCGAGGAGGAGGAGTTCGTGGTCGTCGAGCGGGTGACCGGCGCCGAGACGACCGTCGCCGCCGTCGCCACCACCGAGCAGCTCAGCGCGCTGCAGCGCGAGTGCCGGACCGGGTACGTGGACCCCTCGGTCATCCAGTACGCGGTCCGGCTGGCCGGCGCGACGCGGAACCCCGCGCGGCACGGCCTCGGCGACCTGTCGCGGTACGTGTCCTACGGCGCCAGCCCGCGCGCGTCGATTCACCTGATCGAGGGCGCGCGCGCGCTCGGGTACCTCCGGGGACGCGCCTACGTCCTGCCCGAGGACGTCACGGATGTGGCTCCCGACGTGCTGCGGCACCGGCTCGTCCTGTCCTACGAGGCGCTCGCCGACGGAATGACCGCCGACCAGCTGGTCCGCCGCATCCTGCAGCACGTGCCGGCTCCCGAGAAGCCACTCGCGGCCCATGTCAGAGTCGGCGCCCAATCCTGAGCGGGTGCTGCGGCGGCTGGAGTGGACGGTGATCCGCCGCCTGGACGGGCTGCTGCAAGGCGACTACCGGACCCTCTTCCGAGGCGTCGGGCTCGACCTGGCTGACCTGCGCGAGTACCAGTATCACGACGACGTCCGGTACATCGACTGGAACGTCACCGCGCGGCTTCAGACCCCGTACGTCAGGGAGTATCACGAGGACCGGGAGGTCACGGCGTGGTTCCTGCTCGACCTGACGGCGTCCATGGACTTCGGGTCGCGCGGGGTGTCCAAGCGGTCGGTGTCGACGGAGTTCGTCACCGTGCTGGCGCGCCTCCTGACGCGCCACGGCAACCGCGTCGGGGCGTTGCTCTACGACGGGCGCGGCGATACCGTGATCCCGGCGCGGAGCGGCCGGCGCCACGTGCTCCATCTCCTTCACCGGCTCACGGCCCGGCGCGGCCCGACCCCCCCGGCCCCGACGGACCTGGCGGACCTCCTGCGGACCGCCGCGCGGCTCGTGCGCCGCCGCTCGCTCATGTTCGTGGTCTCCGACTTCATCAGCGCGCCCGGCTGGCCGGCGCCGCTCGGCCATCTCGCGCTGCGCCACGACGTCGTGGCGGTGCGGCTCACCGACCTGCTGGAGACGGACCTGGCCGATCTGGGGCTGCTCGTCGTCCAGGATGCCGAGACCGGCGAGCAGCTGCTCGTCGACACCCACGATCGCGCGTTCCGCCGGCGCTTCGCCGCCGCCGCCGAGCGCCGCGAAGCGGCCCTCCGGGCGGCCTTCGGCCAGGCGGGTGTGGATGCTCTCGAGCTGTCGACCGACGGCGACCTCGTCGAGGCGATCCTGCGCTTCGCCGACCTCCGCAAGCGCCGGAGCCGGCTGGCGGTGAGCGGCGGGCTCCCCGAGCACCTCGGCGTCGGCTGAGCGCGTAGACCCATGACGTTCCTCTGGCCCACGCTCCTCTGGCTGCTCCTCGCGGTGCCCTTGCTCGTCCTGGGGTACCTGGCCCTCCTGCGCCGGAAGAAGAAGGTCGCGCTCCGGTATGCGAGCCTGAGCCTCGTGCGTGAGGCGCTGGGCCCGGCCCAGAGCTTCCGCCGTCACCTCCCGCCGCTCCTGTTTCTGCTGGCGCTCGTCGCGATGCTGGTGGCGATGGCCCGCCCGAGCGCGGTCGTCACGCTGCCGTCCCAGTACGAGACCGTGATCCTCGCGCTGGACGTCTCCGGGAGCATGCGCGCCACCGACGTCGCACCGAACCGGCTGTTCGCCGCCCGGGCCGCCGCGCGGACCTTCGTCGCCGAGCAGCCGAGCCGCATGCGCATCGGGGTGGTGGCGTTCGCCGCGACGGCGACCGTCGTCCAGCCGGCGACCCACACAAGGGAGGAGATCCTCGCCGCCATCGATCGGCTCGAGCCGCAGCGCGGGACGGCCGTCGGGAGCGCCATCCTGATCTCGCTCAAGATGATCTTCCCCGACGTCGAGTTCGACCTGCGCAGCTCGGATCCGCGTCCGGATGCCCGGCGCCAAGGGGTGCCCCTGGAGTCGGGGGCCCAGCAGCAGGAGCGCCCCGCCTTCAGGCCGGTTCCGCCCGGCTCCTACACCTCCGCCGTGATCATCCTGCTGACGGACGGTCGGACGACCACCGGCCCCGACCCGGTCGAGGCGGCGAGAATGGCCGCCGAGCGTGGCGTGCGCGTTTACACGGTGGGGGTCGGGACGAAGGAGGGCGCGGTGCTCGCCGCCGAAGGCTGGTCGATGCGCGTGCGACTCGACGAGGAGGCACTCAAGGCGATCGCCGACACGACCCGCGCCGAGTACTTCTACGCGAGCACCGCGACGGACCTGACGAAGGTGTACCAGGCCCTGAACTCCCGGGTGGTGATGGAGCGGAAGGAAACCGAGATCACGGCGCTGTTCGCCGCGGCGGCGCTCGTCCTGGCGCTCGTCTCGGCGCTGCTGTCGGTCCTCTGGTTCCACCGGATCCTGTAGACGTCCCGCAAGGGCCCGCGCCGCCGACCGGCATCGCGGGGAAGGGCGCGGCGACATCACGCTGGGCCTACCGAGCCAGGAACCGCCTCACTTCCTCTCTCGCGGCCGCCGCCGCTTGCGGGTCGTGGCCGATGGTCCCGCCTCGCTCCCGGCGAAGCATTGACGGTAGATCGGGAACATCGAACGCGTGGCGCGCTGCCGGATACAGCCGAATCTCGAAGGGAGGCAGGCGCTTGGCCAGATCCTGGCACGCCCAGGCTGGCGACATGTCGTCCAGGCCCCCCAGGAACATGAGGAGCGGGACACTGGTCTTCCATGGCGTCTCGATTCCGTAGCACACGGGATAGTAGGCGACAGCCTTCTGGAACGGCGCCGGTGCGTCGGCTGGAAGCGCAGCGATCGCCGCCAGCACTCCGCCGCCTCCCATGGACCAGCCGATGACGCTTATCTCCGACGCCCGGATGAACGGACGGGCCCTCGCGTACGCCGCCGCGGCGAGAATGTCTCCGGCGACATCGCCGGGACGGACCATACCTCCGCAGAGGCTCCGGCCGCGAGCGCCCAGGTAGTCGACGAAGATCACCACGAACCCCTCCGCCGCGAACTCCTGGGCGATACGTGTGTAGTGGCCTGGAGCCTCGTGAGGCGTGAAGCCGCTGCAGCCCGACACGAACAGGATGGCGGGATGCGGGCCGTTGCCCGCTGGCCGGACGACGCGATACGACTCTGGCGGCTGCTGGCTCACGCTCACGCCCGGGATGGCGGCGGCTCCGGCCATGAGCGCCATCGCCGCGAGCGTCCTGGGAGCGTTCCAACGAGGCGCGCCCGAGCCACGCTCGCGCGCTGGGTCGCGGAGGCGTCTCAGTCCCGCGCGGATGGTCGGACCGAGCATCGCAGCCCCCCCAGGACCGGGCGTTCCGGCGAGTGGACGCCCGTATCTTCGGCCACCTCGAGGGCGACGTTCAACTCCGCTCAACTGACCGCCGGCGCTCCACGCTCAAAAGCCCCCCGCAGGACGTGCCGATTGGCGAATTTCGACGCCATGATGGCGCGAGCGCGATTATCCCCGCCGGGTGGGCCGTCTTACTCTCGAGGATGACGAGAATGGGACCTCGCGCGACGGTCCTGGCAGCCATGTTGACGATCGCTCTGGGTACCGGTCAGGGGGCGGACGCCCAGGCGAATGACCCTTCGGACGCGATGCTCGAGCCGATGCCTCCCCGGTTGAGCTTCACGGACGGTCAGGTCTCGTTCTGGCGCCCCGGGGCGCAGGACTGGACGCAGGCCCAGCTCAACACGCCGCTCGCTCCGGGGGACGCGCTGTCGACGGGCTCATCGGGGACCCTGGAGGTCCAGATCGGCGCGCACGCCTTCGTGCGCGCGTGGGGGAACGCCCAGCTGAGCCTGGCCAGCCAGGAGCCGGACCTCATCCAGTTCACGCTCCCGGTGGGCAGTGCGGTCGTCGATCTCCGCACGCTGGAGCCGGGTCAGACGGTGGAAGTGGACACTCCCAACGCCGCCGTCACCATGGCGCACGCCGGGTACTACCGGGTCGAGGTGGCCGGGGAGCGGTCGCGGGTCGTCACGCGCCGGGGTGGCCTGGCAAGGGTCACGACGGCCAGCGGACAGACGGTGACGGTCACGCCGAGCGACGAGGTGGTGATCGAGGGCACGGCAAGTCCGCAGCTGGCCGTGGCCGCCGCGCCGCCGCTCGACGAGTGGGACCGCTGGAATGACACGCGGACCGAGGGGTTCGTCCACGCGGCGAGCGCGCGCTACGTTTCTCCGGGCACGTACGGGCTGAGCGATCTGGACGCGCACGGCACCTGGCGTGCCGTCCCGACGTACGGGACGGTCTGGGTGCCGACGAGCGTGCCGGTCGGATGGACGCCGTACAGCACCGGCTCGTGGATCCTCGACCCTGTCTACGGCTGGACTTGGGTGGACACGGCGCCCTGGGGCTGGGCTCCCTATCATCACGGGCGCTGGTGCTTCGTCAACGGGTCCTGGGCGTGGGCGCCCGGCCCGGTGATCCAGAGACCGGTCTATGCGCCGGCCCTGGTAGCTTTCCTCGACGAGCCGAGCCGAGGCGCAGTCAGCGGCCCGGGAGGGCCGGCAGTGGGCTGGGTTGCGCTCGGCTGGGGCGAGCCGGTCGTGCCGTGGTGGGGGCGTTGGCGCGTGGCCCGCGAGCCGTCCTGGCGGGGCTGGGGTGGCCCTCGCGTCGTGAACAACGTGGTCATCCACCGCAAGACGGTGGTGAGCGTGCACCACATTAGCGTCTACCGGAACGCGAGCGTGCCTCACGGCGTCGTGGCCGTCGACCGGGCGCGCTTCGGCCACGGCCCGACCGCGCTCTCGCGCGTCCTCCACGTGGACGGGCAGCGGATGAGGCCGGTCCACGGTGCCCCGCAGATCTCGGCGACCCCGGCGAGCTTCGCGCCGACCGCGATTCGCGGCATCCGACCGCCCGAGGAGAGCCTGAAGCGGCCCGTCGTCGTCCCGCGGTCCCTGCCCCGTGAGTCGCAGCGGGTTTTGACCGTGCCCAGGCCGCAGCAGCAGGAGCTCCCATTCCGGCGCGAGCCGGTCGAACGCCCCATCGGGGATCAGAAGCCATCGCCCGCGGCTCCGCGGCCGAACGGGATCACGGTGGCTCCGCTGCGTCCGCGCCCGGTGGACGTTCCACGGTCGACGGAGCGGCAGGGCCGGACGCTTTCGTCGCACCCGGGGCTGGGCAAAGGATCGGCAGCATTGCTGCCCTCACCAGGTGCCGCGGATCGACGCCGGCCGACACTGGAGCGCGGTCCGATGCCACCGCAAGCTGGAGACGGGCCAGGTGGAGGGCCGCCGCCGACTGGCGCCATCGGCGCGCCGCGATCGGCGCATCGAGAGACCCTGCCTAATCAGGTACGGGTCGCGCCCCGGCTCGGGGCAGGCGCCGGGGCCGGAGTCCCGGGCTACCCTGGCGTTCCGCCGGGTCGAGCTGTCAACCGGCCGGAGACGTCCCGCCAGCCCGCGTCGTCACTGCCCGGAGGGTCCGCCAATCGTCTCGCACCGGGGCGGCTCCAGAAGAGTGCGCCGTCACCGGCTGGAACAAAGAGTTATTAACGCGAGGCGGAGTCCGGGCCCGCGATGACGAGCGTCGCGCGGTCCGGATGGAGGTGCGTGCGCGCCGCCAGATTGGCCTGGTCCACGGTCACCGCGCGGTAGTGGTCTCCGTAGCGGTCCAGGTAGTCCGCGCCGAGGCGGTAGAACTCCATCGCCCAGAGGACGTCGGCCATCCCGGTGTTGGTCTCGAGACGGAGAGGGAAGCGGCCGGTGAGATACGCCACGGCCTCGTCGCGTTCCCGCGGGGTGATCCCGCGGTCGCGGAGCCGCGTGACCTCGCGGACCAGGGCCTCGGCGGCTTTCCGGGCGTTGGCCGGATTCGTCCCGAGCACGATCTCGAGCGGTCCCGGGTACAGGTTGGCGTCGAAGAAGCTGCCAACGGTGTAGGCGAGGCCCAGCTCATCCCGGATCACCCTTCCCAGGCGGCTGTTGAGGGCGCCCCCGCCGCCGAGCACGAGATTCATGACCTGGGCAGCGTAGAAATCCGGGTCGCTCCGCCGTAGTCCTCCGGCGTGCCCCCACTGGATCGCCGTCTGGCTCTTGTCGGGGATCGGGATCAGGATCTCCAGGGGCGCCGCCTGGAGCGGGACGTCGAGCACGGGCGACGGCTCGGCCTCCGGGTTGCGCGGCCAGGCACCGAGCCGAGCCTCGACGGCTGCGCGCACCCCGTCCGCGGAGACGTTGCCGGCGATGACCAGGATCAGGCGGTCGGGCCCGTACTGCCGGCCGTGAAACCGAACCAGGTCGTCGCGCGTGATCCGGCCGATGGCCTGCTCCGCCTCATCGAAGGTTGGCGGCCGGAGCCGGTGCCCCGGCGGGTAGATCGCCCGCACGAACGCGCGCTCCGCCACGCTCTCCGGGTCGTCCCGGGCCTGGGCAAGCTGAGCCAGCGCCTGGCCCTTGAGCCGGCCCAGCTCGGCGCTCGGGAACATGGGGCGCAGGAGCGTCTCTGCGAACAGGTCCATCAGGCGATCGAAGTCCCGGCTCTCCGCGCGCCCCGAGACCACGGTGGCGAGCGACTCGGCAACGGCCGACAGGCTCGCCCCGACGTCCTCCAGGAGTGTGGCGATCTCGAGTGCGCTCCGGTGCTCCGTTCCGCGGTTCAGCATCGCGGCGGTCAGGGACGCGAGCCCCGTCTGGTCCGGGGGATCGAGGACGAGTCCCGCCGGCACACTGGCCCGGAGCGCGAGCGTCGGGCTCGCCGGGTTCTCCTGGACGACCACCGTGACGCCGTTCGCCAGCGAGAAGCGGGAGATGTGCCGGTCGACCGGGGGCATCACCGACCCCGTTGGAATCGGGATCGCCCGGGCGCCGCGGCCCGGCCTCTCCACCCGGGCGGCCGCCTCCTGCGGCGGAGGCACGGTGGACGCGCCGCCGAGCGTCGGAACGAAGTGGCCGACCGTGCGCGTGTCGACCTGGAAGTACCGGTCCGCCACCGGCTGGATCGCCGCTGGCGTGAGCGCCCGGATGCGCTCCAGATACGTCGTCAGGTAGCGCCAGTCGTCGACCATCGCCCAGTACCCGATCTCGCGGCCCTGGGCCGTCACGCTCTCCGTCTGGTACACGAAGCTCGACTCGATCTGCCGGATGGCCCGGGCGAGCTCCTCGGCGGTGATGGGTGCCGTTCTTATGCGCTCGATCTCGTCCAGCAGCGCGGCTTCGAGCTTGGCGGCAGGCACGCCCGGCTGCGCGGTCGCGGTCACGAGGACGAGGAAGGGGTCGTGAAGGCTCGGGGCCGCCGCGTCGACGCTGGACGCCAGCTCGGTCTCGACGAGGGCCTGATAGAGCCGGCCGGTGCGGCCCTCTCCGAGCACCGTGCCCAGCACGTCGAGCGCATAGAAATCCGGGCTGGTGGCGGCGGGCGCCTTGTAGGCCAGCATCACGATCGGCAGGGCACCGGCCTGGTTCACCGTGACGCGGCGCTCGCCGCGCTGGTCGGGCTCCGTGGTGTAGACGCGCGGCGGGGTCGGGATCGGATCGAGGGGTCCGAAGTTCTTCCCGATCAGGTCGAGCGCGTGCTCCGTCTCGAAGTCGCCGACGATGACCACCGTGGCGTTGTTCGGCCCGTAGTAGGTCCTGTAGTGGCGCCAGAGGGCCTCGCGCGGCATGTGCTCGACGTCGCTCCGCCAGCCGATGACGGGCCAGTGGTACGGATGCGCCTGGAACGCGGCGGCCGTCACCGCCTGGCGAAGGAGGGTCTCGGGGTCGTTCTCCCCGCCCTCCAGCTCACTCCGGACCACGGTCATCTCGGACTCGAGGTCGACCTTGATGATCCGGCTGTTGGCCATCCGATCCGACTCGATCCGGACGGCGAGCTCGAGGCGGTCGGAGGCGAGCGTCTCGAAGTAGCTCGTCCAGTCGTAGAAGGTGTTGGCGTTGAAGCTCGCCCCGTTCAGGAACAGCGTGCGCGCGATCTCGCCCACCCGGTACCGCCGGGTTCCCTTGAACATCATGTGCTCGAGGAGATGCGAGACGCCGGTGATGCCGGTGTGCTCGTTGCGGGAGCCGACCTTGTACCAGACGCCGAAGCTCACCACCGGCGCGCTGTGGACTTCCTTCGTGAGGACGCGGAGCCCGTTGGGCAGGCGCGTCTCCGTGATCCCCGCCGTCAGGGCCCGGTCCGGCGCCGGGGGAGGAGGCTGGCTCCCGACGAGCATCACGCCGGAGAACGCCGGGGCGGCACCGGGTAGGACCCAGCCGGCGACGCCTCCTGTCGACCGTCACATCCCATTCATTGATCGTACCCCATGGCTCGGCCGCTCGTTCGGCCACTCCGCGGAGCGCGAGCCCTGGCCGCGCGTGTCAGCGTGATGCGCGGCGAGTCGTAGGAGCAGGGTTTGAGCCCGGTTGACCGGCCGCGGACGGCAGCGTAGAGAGTGCCGCCACCTCCGCGACCGAAGTCCGGCCCTGGGGAGAGTCGATGTTGCTGGCTCGATCCCCAACTCGCTGGTCGTCAGCGACGAGCTGGCCGGAAGATCGCCGCTTACCTGGTGGCCGATACCATGAGACCGGCTCGGAGACTCCGGCTCCCGTCGCGGCGGCGCGCATCCGCTTCGATGCGCGCCGCGCTTCGGCGCGGACTCGCCAGTCGCTCTTCGGGGCCCGGCGCCTGAGGCTGGGCCTGTTAGCGGTGTCGGCGTCCGGGCGCCGCCAGGATCGGGCTACGCGCGCTTCAGCTCCTCCCGCTGGATCGGCAGACGCCGGATGCGCTTGCCCGTCACGGCGAAGATCGCGTTGCACACGGCGGGGGCGACCGTCGGCACCCCGGGCTCGCCGAGCCCGCCCGGTGGCTGGCCCGAGTCGAGGATGTGCGTCTCGATGACCGGCGTCTCGGCGATGCGGAGCATCGGGTACGTGTGGAAGTTGGTCTGCTCGACGCGCCCCTTGTCGAGGGTGATCTTGCCGTAGAGCGTGGCCGTCAGCGCGTAGATGAAGCCGCCTTCCATCTGCGCGGCGACCTGATCCGGGTTGACCGCGATCCCGCAGTCGATCGCGCACACGACCTTATGGACCCGGACGGCGCCGTCCTCGGCGACCGAGACCTCGGCCACGTGAGCCGCGTAGCTCGCGTAGGAGAAGCACACGGCGATGCCCCGCCCGTGTCCGGCCGGAAGGGGCGAGCCCCAGTTGGCCTTGGTCGCGGCCAGCTCCAGGACCGCCTTGTGGCGGGGCGACTTCCCGAGGAGCGCGCGCCGGTACTCGTAGGGGTCCTGCCCGGCAAGGTGCGCCAGCTCGTCGATGAAGCTCTCGACGATGAACCCGTTCTGGGAGGAGCCCACCGAGCGCCAGAATCCAAGCGGCACCCCCAGGTCCTTGTTGACCCACTCGATGCGGACATTGGGAATGTCGTACGGGAGGTCGCGGAGCGCGGCCATCGCCGCGCCGTCGACCGAGCCCGCGGGCGCGATGCCCTTCTGGACGAGGATGCCCGGTCCCACGACCCGCGTGAACCAGGCGGCGGGTTTTCCCTGGGCGTCGAGGGCCGCGCGGAAGACATTGTACGTGGACGGCCGGTAGAAGCTGTGGGTGAGATCGTCCTCCCGCGTCCACATGACCTTCACCGGCCCGCCGCCGATGGCCTTGGCGACCTCGACCGCGTCGATCACGAAGTCGCGCTCCCCGCGCCGTCCGAACCCGCCGCCGAGGAACGTCGTGTTGATGGTCACGCTCTCGACGGGGAGTCCGGTCAGGCGCGCCGCCGTCTCGCGCGACCCGCCGGGGTTCTGGGTCGGGATCCACATGGTGCACGAGTCGGCGGTGACGTGGGCCGTCGCATTCATGGGCTCCATGCAGGCGTGCTCGAGGAACGGCACCTGGTAGATCGACTCGAGCGTCTTGCCGCCGCCCTGGAGCGCCTTCTCGTGGTCGCCGTCGTTCCGGGCGACCTGGCCCGCGTTCTGCGCGGCGGTCTCGTACTCCTTGTCGATCCGCGGGGTCGACACCTGGGCCATCGGCCCCTCGTCCCACTCGACCTTGAGCGCCTTCCGGCCCTCTAGCGCCGACCAGAAGCCGTCGGCCACCACGGCCACGCCACTCGTCACCTGGACGACGTGCTTGACGCCGGGGATTGCCTTCGCGGCGGTGGCGTCGAACGCCTTGACCTTGCCGCCCGCCACCACGGGGCACTTCTCGATCGACGCCACCAGCATGCCCGGCACCTTCACGTCGAACCCGTAGATGGCCGTGCCGTTCACCTTGTCCGGGACGTCGATCCGCGGGCGCGCCTTGCCGATGTAGCGGAACTCGTCCTTGGTCTTGAGCGGCGGGTTCTGCGGGACGGGCAGCGCCTGCGCCTTGTCGACCAGCTGGCCGTACCCGAGACGCCGACCGGTGGCCCGGTGGATGACCACGCCGGGCTCGGTCGTCACCTCGTCGAGCGGCACGCCCCACTCCTTGGCCGCCGCCTCGCGGAGCATCTGGCGCGCGGCCGCGCCCGCCTTCCGCCACGGCTCGAGGTGGTCGCGGACGCCGCGGCTCCCGCCGTAGGACTGCTGACGGGTCACGGGGTTCGCGTAGCGGCTCGGGTCTGCCGGCGCGGACTCGACGCGGATCTTGTCCCAGTCGGCGTCGAGCTCGTCGGCGACGATCATCGGCATCGTCGTCATCGAGCCCTGGCCCATCTCCGGGACCGAGTTGATGATCGTGACCACCCCATCCCGGTCGATGCGGAGCCACTGGTTGGGCGCGAACACCCCCGTTCCCTGGGCAAGCAGCGCGGCGCGGTTCGTGTACGAGAGCCGGAAGCCCACGACGAGCCCGGTCCCGACGGCGAGCCCGCCCTTCAGGAGCGTGCGGCGGCTGACTTGCTGACGCGAAGCCATCACGCACCTCCCCGCGCGAGCGCGGCGGCCCGGTGGATGGCCGCCCGGATCCGCTGGTAGGTGCCGCAGCGGCAGATGTTCCCCGCCATCGCCACATCGATGTCCCCATCGGTGGGCGTCTTGGTCTGGGCCAGGAGGGCCGCCGCCGCCATGAGCTGGCCGGACTGGCAGTAGCCGCACTGGGGGACGTCCAGCTCCATCCAGGCGCGCTGGACCGGGTGGTCCGTCTTGGCTGACAACCCCTCGATGGTCGTCACCTGCTTGCCCGCGACCGCCGAGACCGGCGTGACGCAGGCGCGCGCGGGTGTGCCGTCGACGTGGACCGTGCAGGCGCCGCAGACCGCCATGCCGCACCCGTACTTGGTCCCGGTCAGCTCGAGTGACTCGCGGAGGGCCCAGAGCAGCGGCATGTCCGGGGAAACGTCGAGCTGCCGGGGCGTGCCGTTCACGGTGAAGGTGACCATGTTCCTACTCCTCGCGACCGCCCTGGATCCCGGCAACTGGCGCGATCGCTACTCGATCATAGGCCGGGGCAAGGGTACCGATCAATCGTGCCCGACCCACCGGACGGGCGCCGTCCGGCCGGCGGGTCGGGGGATCCGGTTCTAGGCCAACCGGTGCTTGTCTAGGCCTTCAGGTGCTTGTCGAAGTGGGCGGTGCAACGCTTCCAGGCGTCGGCCGCCGCCGTCGGGTTGTAAGACGGGCGGTAGTCAGCGAAGAAGCCGTGCCCGACGCCCGGGTAGATGACGACCTCGGAGTCGGGATTGTGCGCCTTGAGCATCTCGCCGAACTTCATGGCGTCGGCCGGCGGGGGACTCTGGTCGGTCTCTCCGTAGAGCCCGAGAAACGGCGCCTTGATGTCTTTGGCCACGTCGAAGCCGGTGACCGGGTTCGGCGTGTCGGGGTAGGGGCGAGCCGGCGGACCGTACCACGCGACGGAGGCCTTGATGTCCGGATTGGTCCCTGCCACCTGGTACACGGTCGAGCCGCCCCAGCACCAGCCGGTGACGCCGATCCGATCCGCTCGCACGCCGGGACGCGTCTTGGCCCAGTCGCCGGCCGCCGCGATGTCGCCCAGCACCTGCTTGCGCGGCACCGCCAGAACGATCTTCAGGATGTCCTGGACGTTGGGGATGTGCCCGACGCCACCCTCCCGCTGAAACAGCTCGGGCGCCACGCAGCAGTATCCAGCCTTCGCGAATCGCCGGGTGACGTCCTTGACCCACTCGTGGACCCCCCAGATCTCGGAGATCGCCAGGACGATCGGGGCATCGGTGCCCGTGGCGGGCCGCGCCTCGTAGACCGGCATGCTGTAGTCGCCGATCTTGACCGTGTGGTCGCCGGCCACGATGCCGGACGTGTCGGTCTTGATCGCCTGGGCCTCGACCTTCTCGACCGCCACCGCGTAGCCGACGAAGGTGGCGGCGCCCACCTTGAGCGCCTGCCGCCGCGTCAGACCAGTCGACTCCATGACCGCGTCCCCGTCGTGTGCTGTCATGCATTCCTCCCTGGTTGACCCGGGTCGCTGGGTTGACGAGCGCGCCGGTCAGGGACAGGTCCCCCGTCGGCGGTCCTTGGACCGATGGAACCAGGCTAGGGGAGCTTTCGCAGAAGTGTCAAGTTGCTGGAGGTCTGGTCGCTGGAAGTCTGGAGACGTTCTCTCAAGCGCCTAATTCTACGTAACGCTGGAGCGTCCGTCCAAGTTCCCGAACCGATCGCCGGTATTCGAATCGAGCCCGCCGCCCGGCGCGCGCCCGAGGCCTGCGTCGTACTACAGTAGCGGAAGAGCGAGCCGGGACCCTGAGCCCGAAGGAGATACGACATGGCGACGACGGTGGGACTGCTGCATCCCGGTGAGATGGGCGCGGTGGTGGGCAAATGCCTGCGCGCGGGAGGCGTGCGCGTGGTGTGGGCGTCGTCGGGCCGCAGCGGGGCCACGTGCCAACGTGCGAAGACCGCCGACCTCGAGGACCTCGGTACGCTGCCAGCCGTACTGGCGGCCAGCGACGTGGTCTTCTCCGTGTGCCCTCCGAGCGCGGCGACGGACCTCGCTCGCCTTGTCGCCGCCGAGCGATTCCGGGGCCTCTACGTGGACGCGAACGCCGTCGCGCCCCGGACGGCGCGAGGGGTGGGCGAGATCCTGGGCACGGCGGGTGCTGAGCTGGTCGACGGGGGCATCATCGGGCCGCCGCCCCGCGAGGCCGGGACGACCCGGCTCTACCTGGCCGGCCCGCGCGCCGGAGAGGCCGCGAGCCTGCTGAAGGGGACTGCCCTGGAGGCGATCGTCATGCCGGGCCACGTCGGCACGGCCTCGGCCCTCAAGATGGCGTACGCCGCGTGGACGAAGGGCTCCAGCGCCCTGCTCCTCGCCGTGCGCGCGCTGGCCATTCGCGAGGGTGTGGACGGGGCTCTCCGCGCCGAATGGGAACGCTCCCAGCCCGGTCTCGGCGCCCGGTCGGAGGCGGCCCTCGCCGGCAACGCGCGGAAGGCCTGGCGCTTCGTCGGTGAGATGGAGGAGATCGCGGCGACGTTCGCGGGCGCGGGGCTGCCGTCCGGCTTCCACGAGGCGTGCGCCGCGGTCTACGACCGGCTCGGCTCTTACAAGGACGCGCCGGAGACGCCGCCGATGGGCGAGGTCGCCGAGTCGCTCGGCGGGGGCCGGTCGCGCATCTGACACGCTGACACCGCCCAGGCGAACGCCGTGAAGGCCGTCCGCGTGGCGGTCTCTCTTTCGGCCGGCGGGTCCCGCGGTGGCCGGATCGGGGGCGCCTTGCCGGTCACCGCGGCGCCCGCATATCGTGCAGTGGGATCGGAATCCGACCGAGGAGGGCACGCGGACCATGAGCGTGGTCACCCCGCAGCGGTTTGCCATGGGCATGACCTTCGATGAGTACGTGCGGTATGCCGGCAGCGCCCAGAACCTGGCCCGGGAGGCGTTCGGCAGCTACTTTGCGGACGGTGGATCGAGAGCCGCTCCGCGGACGGACAACAGCGGGGTGCTCCGGGAGCGCTATGCGCGGTCACGCCTCAGCGATCATCAGGTGGCGGCGATCACCTGGCTCGCCTCGCAGCCGGGCGGGCCCGCGAACATTCTCGTCCTCTCCGAGGACTGGTCGTCGGACTGCCGCCGGGACGTGCCCATGCTCGCGCGGCTGGCCGAGGCCGGCGGGCTGGAGCTGCGGATCTTCAACCGGGACGGCGCGAAGATCCTCGGGGCCCGGCGACCCGATCCCGCGGCGGCGCCCGACGGCAATCACGACCTCATGCTCACGTTCATGAACCCGAAGGATGGCGGGGAGTGGGCGTCGCTGCCGGTGGCCGTCGTGTACACGAAGGACTTCCAGGAGCTCTGTCGCTACATCGAGTATCCGGCCATCTACCACAAGGATCGCATTCGCGGGCACCAGCATGCCCCACGGCCCGGCGAGACCGAGGCCCAGACGCGGGAACGCAGCGCGCGGGAGTTCGCGGCGCTGCAGGCGTCACCCTTTTTCGACCTGTGGGCCGCCGCGGGGATCGACGAGATTCTCAGCGCGCTCTACGAGAAGCTGGTCATTCGCGCCCCCTGACGTCTCCCGCTCACCAGGCCTTCACGATGGTGGCGATCCCGCCCAGCATCACGAGGGCGATGATCGCGAGCTTGAGGTCCCGCTCCCGCATGAGGAGCACCGTTCTGGAGCCGAGCACGGCACCGCCGGCCGACCCGGCCAGCATCGGCGTCAGCGTCGCCCAGCCCACGCCGGCCGCGACGAAGTGGGTTGCGGCGGCGGGCAGGATCATGATGAGCGCGATCACGAGGCTCGAGCCGACGATCAGCTTCGCCGGCAGGTCGAAGAGCCACAGCATGGACAGGATGACGAGGCTGCCACTACCGACCGAGGTCAGACCCATCAGGATGCCGACGCCGAGCTGGATGGCCGTCACGGTCACGACGGCGGGCCACGTGAGCCGCTTGCGGGAGAAGGGCTTGGCGCGAGCGGCGAGCTGCGACACGCGCGTTTCCAGGGCGAGGAGCGCCGAGACCAGGATCAGCACGCCACCGAGGACGAACGGAAACGCCGCCTGGACGGCTGGAGTCGCCGCGTAGACCATCCGAGAGCCGAAGATCGCGCCGGGAACACCCGTGAGCCCGTACAGGAGCGTGACGTTCCCGACGACCGTCCCCTGACGCAGGTGCTGGGCGGCGCCGACGATCTTCGTGAAAGACGAGTAGATCAGCGAGAGTGCGATCGCCTCCTGATAGGAGAGGCCCAGCCCCACGTACAGTACCGGCGCGACGAGGGCGCCGCCGCCGACGCCGGTGAGCCCGATCAGGAACCCCAGAACCGCCCCGAGGAGAACAGACGTGAGGATCTCCACGGCTCACGTGGTCGCCATGATCGGTGCCGTGCGCACGTGGGACAGCTGGGAATCGTCGCCGCGATGGAACGTCTTCCCGAGATCGACGCGGTTACCGGCCACGTCGCACGTCATCCGCCCGAGCGCCCGTCGCGATCAGGTCCCGAACAGTCGGTCGCCGAAGTCGCCGAGACCCGGCAGGATGAACTTCCGCGCGTTGAGCTCGCGGTCGATGGCCGCCGTGTAGACGGTGACGTCCGGGACCGCGGCCTCGAGGTGAGCGAGCCCCTCGGGCGCGGCGACGATGGACAGGAGCCGGACGCGCCGGGCGCCGAGCTCGGCGAGGCCGTCGATGGCCATCGCGGCGGAGCCTCCCGTGGCCAGCATGGGGTCGAGCAGGAACACCCGCGCGCTGGCCAGATCCTTCGGGACCTTCTCGTAGTACCGGCGTGCCACGGCGGTCGTCTCGTCGCGCTCGAGACCGAAGTAGCCGACCTGGGCCTGGGGCACGAGCTCGAGCAGCGCGTCGAGCATGCCGAGCCCCGCGCGCAGCACGGGCACCGCCACCACGCGCGCCTGGAGCCGCTTCACGGTCGCCCTCTCGAGCGGCGTCTCGACGGTGGTCTCGACGACGGACAGGTCGCGCGTGGCCTCCGCGACCAGGAGCAGGCTCACTCGATGGGCGAGCTGCCGGAAGACGTCGGAGGGCGTGCGGCGATCACGCAGGACCGCGAGCACGTCCTCGACGACTGGATGCCGGACCACGTGCACGTCCATGGGCCCCCCAGTCCGAAGGTACCTCAGGGAATTTTCATGTGACCGAGATGATCGCAGTCCGCCGGCGCGACCGTCGCTCGAAACGTCTCTACGTAGTTCGGCATCGCCCCCGGCCCCGGGCGGATCATACACGACTCGGAAGGGCCGCGCGGCACGCGGGCTGCCCCCGTGCTAAGATCGCGCGGACCTAGCCTGAGTGCCATGCGACTCGGCGCTGGCCCGACCCGATGACGTCGCGCTTGATCGGTGCCCGCATCCCGCGAAACGAGGATCCGCGGCTCCTGCGGGGGCTGGGGTCGTTCGTCGACGACATCGAGCCCCGCGGGGTCCTCCATGCCGCCTGCCTGCGCTCTCCCCACGCGCACGCGCGAGTCGTCGCGATCGACGTGGCGCGGGCCCGCGCGCTGCCGGGTGTGCACCTGGTGCTCACCGCCCCCGACCTGGGTGAGCTCAACCAGCCGTCGCCGCTCCTGATTCCGCATCCGGGGCTCAGCCATCCCCGGACCCAGCGGCCGCTCGCGACCGACGAGGTCCGCTACGCGGGCGAGCTCGTTGCATTCGTCGTGGCCGAGGACCGCTACGTGGCCGAGGACGGCGTCGGGCTGATCGACGTCCAGTACGAACCCCTGCCGGCGATCACCGATCTCGAGGCGGCCGCGAGGCCTGGGGGGCCGCTCGTCCACGGAGACGTGCCAGAAAACCGCGCGGCCCGCGTCGTCCAGCGGGTGGGAGACCCGGACGCGGCGTTCGCACGGGCGGCCCACGTCCTCCAGGAACGGCTCTACATCGAGCGCAGCTGCGGCAGCCCGATCGAGGCCCGCGGCGTGGTGGCGGAGCACGACAGAAGGACCGGGCAGCTCAAGGTGTGGAGCTCGACCCAGGCGCCCCTCCCCATCAAGAACGGCCTCGCGCGGATCTTCGGCCTGCCGGAGTTCCAGGTCGAGGTCGTCGTCCCGGATACGGGCGGCGGCTTCGGCACGAAGATCATGCTCTTCTACCCAGAGGAGATCCTGGTGCCGTACGCGGCGATGCGGCTCGGGCGGCCGGTCAAGTGGACGGAGGACCGCCTCGAGCACTTCGTCAGCGCGAGCCACGAGCGGGGGCAGCTCCACGACGTCGAGGTCGCGTGTGACGCGTCCGGGCGGATCCTCGGCCTGCGAGACCGGTTCCGCCACGACGCCGGGGCCTACACCCCGTACGGCATCGTGATCCCGCTCATCACCTCCACCCAGCTTCCCGGCCCTTACCGGATCCGTCACTACCAGGTCGAGTTCGACGTGCTGTACATGAACAAGGTGATGACCACGCCCTACCGCGGGGCTGGGCGGCCCCACGGCGCCTTCGTCATGGAGCGCGTCATCGGGCTCATCGCCCGCCAGCTCGGCCTCGAGCCCGCCGAGGTGCGTCGGCGGAACCTCATCCAGCCGGACGAGTTCCCCTGGGACGTGGGGCTCACGTTTCAGGATGGGGGGCCGACCCGGTACGACAGCGGGAACTACCCCGCCGGCCTCGAGATGGCGCTGGACGCCGTCGGCGCGCGGACGTTCCGGGCCGAGCAAGCGGCCGCGCGCGCCGAGGGTCGTTACCTCGGTCTCGGGATCGCCTGCTACGTGGAAGGGACCGGGATCGGGCCGTACGAGGGCGCCCACGTGCGGGTCGAGCCGAGCGGCCGGGTCCTGGTGGCGACCGGCCTCACGACCCAGGGGCAGGGCCACCAGACCACCTTCGCCCAGATCGCCGCCGAGGCGCTGGGGTGCTCACCGGCCGATGTGACGGTGGTGACCGGAGACACCGGCCGCTTCAACTGGGGCGCCGGGACGTTCGCGAGCCGCGCGCTCGTGACGAGCGGCAACGCGGTGGCAGTGGCGGCCGGGAAGGTCCGGGACAAGGCGCTCCGCGTGGCGGCCGACCTCCTCGAGGCGGCACCCGCTGACATCGAGCTGGTCGACGGGACGGCCCGGGTCAAGGGCGTCCCCGGGCGCCAGCTGACGCTCGGAGCCCTGGCCACGGTGGCCAACCCGATCCGCTATGCCTACGGGAAGGAGGCGGCGGAGGCGGCGCTCCGGCTCGTCAAGCCCCGCCAGGGCGCCGTCCTCCGCGACGACGAGGAGCCGGGGCTCGAGGCGCGGGGCTACTATGCGCCGCCCCAGGCGACCTTCGCGAGCGGTTGCCACGCGGCGATCGTCGAGGTGGACATCGAGACCGGCGAGGTCGCCTTCCGGAAGTACGTCGTCCAGCACGACTGCGGCACCATCGTGAACCCGACCGTGGTCGAGGGTCAGATCCACGGCGGCGTCGCCCAGGGCATCGGGGGCGCGCTCTACGAGAGGCTCGCGTACGACGAGCACGGGCAGCTCCTTGCCGGGAGCTTCATGGACTTCCTGATGCCCACGGCCGCGGAGATCCCCGAAATCACCGTCGTTCACCTCGAGACGCCGTCCCCGCTGAATCCGCTGGGTGTCAAGGGAGTCGGCGAGGCCGGGGCCATTCCTGTCCCGGCGCTCGTGGCCGAGGCGGTGGACGACGCGCTCGCGCCCTTCGGCGTGCGGGTGCGCGAGATGCCGCTCAGCCCGACCCGGATCCGCGAGCTGGTCGATGAGGCGACGGCCCCGGCCGGCGGCCGTGCGTAGGTCGTGAAGACCCCGCGGCTCGCTCGACGTGGACCGACCGGGACGTCGCCTTCGGTGCAGCCGGTGACGCGGTCGCTCAGGGCCGTCCGGGTCAGTCGGTGTGTGCGCCATCGACTCCACGGGGGCGGTCGAGGCGTGGTGCTGGGGATTCAGCGTCGCGCCTGTTGGCTTGCCGTCGGCGACGGATGGCTCGTGATTCTCTCCACTCGGGACGTTCTGCTCGCGCCGAACGCCCTCGCGGTCGATGTGGCGGCCCACCTCACGCTGGCCGATGCCGGCTTTCGCACCGGCCAGGTCGTCGCGCTGATCGGGAGCGCGCCGTCCGACCCCGATGCCGACTGGCTCGTGACGCTCGACTCTGCGTCGATCTGGGAGCCGCGCCCGCGCGTCGAGCGGATTGTCCCGCGCGACCTCGTCGATCGCCTGCGCAGGACGCGCGCCACGGTCGTCGCGGACGGGGCAGGGGGGTCGCTCCTCCCGCTTCTCTGGGCCTTCGGGGCCGACCCCGGCGCGTGGCCGCCCGGTCTCGTCGCGGCAGCGGCCATCCCGGCGCGGCTCCTGTGTGACGCCGCCGTCCAGGGTGATGCGGCCTCCGCGGCCCGGGCCGCTCGGGGCCTGGCCGGGCTCGGCCCCGGGCTCACCCCGTCGGGGGACGATCTTCTCGCGGGCTTCGCCGCGGCCTGGATCCTGATCGGGGATTCCCTCGGTCTCGACGGCGCCGCGCGCGAGCGCGTGACGGACGGCGTCGTCGTGGGAGCCCGGCGCGGCGCCTCGCCGCTCGGGCGCGCCTGGCTCGACCATGCGCGCCGGGGCGAGCTCCTCGAGCCGATGACCCGGTTCGTCGCTGCCCTCCTGGCCCCGGGGGCTTGCGATCTCGCCGCCACCGTGCGCGGGGTGCTCGAGGTGGGGTCCTCGTCGGGGACCGACTGGATGGTGGGGTTCCTCCTCGCGTCCGGGGCGATCGTGCACGCGGCGACGCCAGGTCGATCCACGAGAAGGTTCCGCGGCCCACCCTTGGATTTCGTTTCCCCTACGCTCGAGGAGTCGAGCGTCGGGGGCTCGCACGAAAGGACCTGAACGTCTTCCTTGCCGAAGCGGTCCCCGATCGAGCCGTGAGACGAAAAGGGTGCTCGCACGCTCTGAGCGCCGGTCTCGGCGGCGGCGATCACGGGGGCGCAGTGCCGGGCGCGTGTTCCGGCGCGCGTGGCCGGCCCGCCGCCCGCCCCGATGTGCTCCTCCCCGCCGGCTACTCGCCGACAGCGCTGTGGTATCGCCACCAGAGTCCGCCCCATGACGAAAGGACGCGACCATGCCAAGCATTGAGCACCGCGGCGCGACCATCTACTACGAGGAGTTCGGTCAGGGCTTCCCGATCCTCACGTTCGCCCCGGCGGGGCTCCAGTCCACGATCGCGGTCTGGGGTCAGCCTTCTGCCCCCATCAACCCGACGACGGAGTTGGCCGAGAACTTCCGCGTGATCGCGATGGACCAGCGCAACGCCGGCGGCAAATCCCGCGCGCCGATCACCGCGCAGGACAGTTGGGATACCTACACGGCCGATCACATCGCGGTCCTCGACCACCTGAGGATCGACCGCTGTCACCTCTACGGCCAGTGCATCGGCGGGTCGTTCATCCTGAACCTGTTGAAGAAGCAGCCCGAGCGTGTCGCGTCCGCCGTGCTCGCGCAGCCGATCGGGCGCGTGGGCGCGATGCCGCCCGGCCGCTCCGCGCGCTTCGACGCGTGGGCCGAGTCGCTCCAGGATCATCCGGAAGCGACCAAGCCCGTGCTGGACGCGTTCTACCAGAACCTCTACGGTCCCGGCTTCGTGTACTGTGCGGACCGCGCGGCCGTGTCGACGGTGACGACGCCGTGCCTGGTGCTCGCGGGCAACGATGAGGCCCATCCGCTTGCGATCTCGGAGGAGCTGTCGAAGCTCCTTCCCAACTGCGAGTTCATCCGCGAGTGGAAGACCGGCGACGCGCTCACGTCGGCACGAGCGCGCGTGAAGGAGTTCCTGGCGAAGCACACGCCGTAGTCGACTCTTCCAACCAGGACAATCGAGTGAGCGGAGCAATCGTGGCGGCTCGCGTCGACCGAGTCTTGGCCTCGCTGAGGGACTTCATGCAGGCCGTCGAGGAGGCGGAGTTGGCTCAGGCGCATGCCGCGAGCCTGTGCAACTTCGCGGCCGGCAACCCGCAGGAGATCGCCTCGCGACAGTACGTGGACGCGCTCAAGCGCTGGGCCGAACCGCTGAGCACGGACTGGTACGGCTACAAGAGGGCTCATCGCCCCGCTCAGCAGGCCGCGGCCGCGGGCCTCAGCGCGGAACTCGGTATCGCGTTCGAAGCCGACGACATCCTCCTCACCCGCGGAGCGCACGGAGCGCTGGGGGCAGGTCTGGGCGCGGTGGTCGATGCGGGGGACGAGGTGATCTTCGTGTCCCCGCCCTGGTTCTTCTACGAGGCGATGATCCTGGGGGTCGGCGCCACCCCGATCAAGACGCGGCTATCGCTGCCCACATACGACCTCGATCTGGACGCGATCGCCGCCGCGATCACGCCGCGAACCAGGATGCTGCTGCTCAACACTCCCCACAACCCGACCGGACGCATCTTCCGCGCCGAGTCCCTGAAGGCGCTGGCGGCGATTCTCCACGCGGCGTCGGAGCGCAATGGCCGCCCGATCTACATCCTCTCGGACCAGGCTTACAGCCGGATTCTGTTCGACGGCAATGCCATGGTCAGTCCGGCGAGCTTCTATCCCCGCAGCCTCCTCGTTCACACCTACAGCAAGTCCGTTCTCGCTCCCGGGCAGCGCCTTGGCTACCTCGCGCTGCCGCCGGACATGCCGGCGAAGGCCGAGCTGAGAGGGGCCGTGACGGCGGTGGGGCTCGCGTCGGGCAACTGGCTGCCCGACGCCATCATGCAGTACGCGCTTCCGGACATCGACCTCATGTCGATCGATCTGGTCGGCCTTCGGTTCAAGCGTGACCGAATGGTGGCAGCCCTCAGGGCGTACGGCTACGAGCTACGGGTGCCGGAGGCCACCTTCTATCTCCTGGTCAAGGCGCCGATTGAAGACGACGTCGAGTTCGCCCGGCGCCTGCGCGAGGACAACGTGCTGGTGCTTCCGGGACGGACGGTGGACATGCCGGGATATTTCCGCATCTCGCTCACCGCAACGGACGACATGATCGATCGGGCCCTCCCGGTGTTCGCGGCGGCGATGACGGCGGCGGGGCCGCGAGTGCCTCCACCGTAAGTCACAGCCTCATGATTGAGCGGGGCTGGACGTCACACGCGTGGCCCCGCTAGAATCGCTCCCAGCGCCTTCCACTGGATGTGGCGGAACAGCACGGTTCCCGTGTGCGTCTGCACGCCGATGAAGCGCGGCTCCGTGCGCGTGGACGGCAGACCACGTTCGGGAGACTGCGGATCACCAGTGAAGTGGAAGCGATTGACGACGTGCCCATTCAACGCAACCGTCAAGTCGGGCCCGTCTACCGTGATCTCAAACTGATTCCACCCGCCGACCGGTTCAACAATCACTGGACCGTCGGTCGGTCCCTTGAACGAGTAGATCGCGCCCGTGCGGTGACTCGGCGCACCGTCCGGCCGCGCCAGCTCGTCGATCTGAATCTCGAAACCGAGATGCACGCCGGCGTAGGCCGCATTGTCGTAGCCCTGCTGCTCCGGGTGAGGAAACGCGACGAACACGCCCGAATTGTCGTCCGGCGCGGTCATCATCCACTGCAGTCTCAGTACGAACCGGGGCGGCGTCGGTCGGGCGAGCCACAGGAGGCCGAGATCCGTTCCGGGGTGAGCTTCGAACGCTCCGCGGCGAATGAGAAACGTGCCCGGGTCGTCCCGACCCGGCTGATTTCGGATCGTAGACATCCGCCAGTCACCGAGTGTCATGCCGTCGAAGAGCGCCTCGAAACCCTCATCGGCGACAAAGGCCGGCGGCGTTATGATGCGGTCGCCGGTGCGGCGTGCCAGCGCGATACCTGTGAGCATCGTATTGGGCGAGCCGATGGTCGGATACACGCAGGGCCCCACAGCGTACAGGTTCTCGGTGTGATGGAAGCGGCCAGCGTCGTCGGTCACGCTCTTCGTCGCGTCGGTTCCCATCCACAGCGTCCCGGTTTCGTGGTGGGTGCTGCCCAGGCCCTCCCGGCCGCTCTGGATCGTCTGCATGGGGTGTCCGTTGGCGAATATCGAGGCGACCTGTGCCATCGTTGCATCCATCACCGCCCAGAGATCAGTATCGCGCTGACTGGCCGTGAGCGTCACCAGCGCGCGCCGCACGCCGTATTCGTCGTTCACGACGTCGAGTTCAACTCGGCTCGGATGCGCGGCCGGATCATTGCTATCCGCAGCGGCCATTTCGCCGATTCCCCGAATCGCGATGGCCACGTGCGTGTCGGTCGAGGTGCGCAATTGATCGAAGAAGTCGACGTCGGGAATCTTCCTGAACAGCTCGTCCTCGGAGCCGACCCTGTTGCCGCCACCCGTCGCAGTGATCTGGAGATGAAAGTGTCCGAGCAGATCGCCATTTGCCCGTCTCGCGCGGCATTTGACGAACAGCGCCGATACCTGCAGCTCGGTCGTGGTCGCCGCGAGACGGGCGTTGGCCGCGCGTGGCACACGAATGACGAGATTCGACCGCACGTGCCCTATCAGGTTCTTCCCCATCAGCGGGAACGTGGGAATGCCAGTGCCGGAGAATGACAAGAGCGCGAGCCGCGTATTCTCGATGGTGCCGAGCGCCATGACGGCCACGCCGCCGGGGGCGAGCTCGATGAAGCCGACACTCGTATCGACACCGATCACTCGCCATGTGCCGGACCCCGTGTGCGTGGTGCGGAGCGCCACGGCGTGCGCGTCCGGGAGGAGCATGAACTCCTTCTTCGCATCGTCCCCGTTGGCGTCGGCGTACGCCGTGCGCGCGGCTTTCATCAGCAGGGGGACGGTGCTGAACTTGTTGAGCGGGAAGAAGCCAGCGCGTGGCGCTCGCGCCTGCACGGCCAGCGGCGCTTCGAGTTTGAGGAGATTCTTCAGGTCATCCGGCGAGAGACCGACTGTCGAATCAAGGCCCAGCAACGTCGTCGGGTCCGCGGCCGGCTTCAGCAGCGGCGACGGCGGCAATTCGTCCAGCGGGATGGCAGTGCCCACGGAGCCCAGATTGTCAAAGAGTTGCTTCCGCAGGGCATGGTGCAGCTCGCCGTACATGAAATCATTCGTCTCGTCGGCTCCGATCTGCCGAGAGCTCTCGTCGAAGTACACGGCGTTCAGATCGGCTATCGTCGCGGCCGGCCAGGTCGTGACCTCTTGTGGAAGGAGTCGCGGTGACCATCCACCCCAATAGACCGACCGCCCCCCGATCGTGTACGCCAGACCCTTGAAAGGAATCGATGATCGCCAAGGAATGCCCCAGACTTCGTTGCGCGGCGGTTCCGGCTGGGGCGCGTTCTCGTTAAGAGACAACGGCGTGCCCGGGTCCGTAAAGCCCTGGATGCCGGTGTTCTGGACGTGCTCGGGAACGGTGAACAGGCCCGCTTCGATCACGAGGGTGCGCAGCCCGCCTCCAGTTTGCTTCTGACGAAACCACACGTGCTCGGCGATTGCCGCGCCGAACGTCCCGCCGCCGATGACGAGCACGTCGAAGGGACGCCCACCGCCACTCTTCCACGTGTTCACTTCGGTGATATCGTTGCAGAGATACCGGCCCTGAATGTCCTTCGTGAACGAAGTTCTCTCTGTGAGCTTCGGCATGCGACTCCTCTTCAACGGGAACGTGGGAACTGCGAGCGCACTTCTCGCGGGACCTCGTCCGCCCGCCGGCGCATCCGCCGGGCCAACATACCCGACCCCGGCGGGGCGCGCCAGCAGGCGGGGGGCGTCGCACCCGGGCGGCGTCGACCGAATCCCCTGTCCCGTCATCGACCTGAGGGCTCTTTCTTGCTGTGCACGTCCAACCAACATCCACGCTCGACGATGCGCTCCAGGGTGGCCGCCTCCGGGGCGCCGGGGCCGAGAGGAGCCATCCTGATCGCGAGTTTGCTCGTTCGTGCTCGAAGGCGCAGTGCGGGGGCCCGATCTCGGGCGAGCGGCGCCTTGAAGTCGGAGTTACGCCGAGCCTGAAGCAGAGCGGATTCGACCGAGTCATCCCGGCGCTCCAGGCCGTACGCAGGCCTGCCTCACTAACTTCTGACGGCTTCGGGGGAAAGGCGCCCTCGTCCGTCGGCCGGGTTACGGCCGGCGTTCTCGGCACCGAGCGGGAAGCGATCCCGCTGGTCCTCGATCTTGACGATGGTCAGTCCGTGCGTCCGGGCGGAGGTCTCTTGGTGATCGTCAGCGGATCCGGTCCCCCTCCGGAAGACGCGCCCCGCTCGGGTGGGGTATTCTACCGGCGAAGCCGAGAGAGGGCCGAGGCTGCGAGGGTGGGCTGGCCCCTCTGGAGGCTCCGATGATGCAGCCAGCGGCTTCCTAGTGCCCGAGCGGCTGCGATCAGGCTCCGGAGCGCCTGACGAGAGCCCCGCTGTCCGGGCCGGCGACCAGTGACCGGAGTTGAGGCCCGGTATTCCAGGCCGGCCGATGGTCTGCCCCCGGACCCCGGGCGATCGAAGAGGCGCGGTCGGGGTGCTCGCGCGTGCGTTCTGGACCGACGGGGTTGCCGGGTGGCCCGCCGGCGAATTTGACGCCGGGCGGTCGAAGGCGATACAAGGACTCAACCGTGTGCAGCAGAGGATGATAGTGACAGCCTCCCTGGCGCTGGTGATGCTCGCCGTGGCCGTCGGCTCCGCGGCCCGTCCGGCCCTCGCCGCCGACGTCGCCATCATCGTCAGTGCGAACGTGGACGAGTATCAGCGAGCGGTGAAGGGCTTCAAGGCCACCGCCCAGCACCGGATCGTCGGTGAGTTCGACATGGAGGGCGACGTCGAGCGCGGGCGCAAGATTCTCGCCGAGATCCAGAAGAAGACGAAGCCCGACCTCATCTTCGCCGTCGGCATCTGGGCTCTCCAGGTCGTGGTCAGCGAAGCCATGACCACCCCCGTCGTGTACGCGATGGTGCTGAATCCGCCGACGATCGTGGGAGGCGCGAGGAACGTCACCGGCGCCAGCATGAACGTTCCAGTCGAGCACACGATCCGGCTCTTCAAGCAGCTCGGCCCCCAGATCAAGCGAATCGGCGTCATCTACAATCAGGCGCGGACCGGCTACCTCGTGCGCCGCGCGGAGACGGTCGCGCGCGAGAACGGTCTCGTCCTCGTCGCGACCGAGATCCGCTCGTCCCGCGACGCCATCGCCGCGCTCGAGACCATGCAGGACGGGATCGACGCGCTGTGGATCCTTCCAGACGAGACCATCCTCGCCCCCACCGTCGTACAGCAGATGCTGCTGTTCTCGTACCGCAAGCGGGTACCGCTCCTGGGCCTGTCGGAGAGCCAGGCGCAGGCGGGCGCTCTGCTGTCGCTGTCGTTCGCGAGCGGCGAGGACATCGGACGGCAGGCGGGCGATCTGGCCAACAGCATCCTCGCCGGCAAGGCGGCCGGCGAGCTCCCGTACACCACCGCGCGCCAGGTGAAGCTGACCGTGAATCTCAAGGCGGCGCACCGGCTCGGGATGGAGATCCCCAAGAGCATCCTGGACCAGGCCAACGTGATCATCCAGTGATGGGCACCGCACGCTAGGGGGGGCTGGGATGAGGTTGCGGAGCAGGGGCTGGAGAGTCGTGATCCTGACGGTGGCGCTGCTGGGGCTTCCCGCCGGGCTTCGGGTCGCGGAGGCCCAGGGGCTCAAGGACGCCGTGAAGAGCCTCTACGGCGGCGACGGCATCCTCCTCCGGCCGACACAGCCCCCGTTTCCGAGCCACGCCCCCCACTTCACCGTCACGTCGCTGCAGGGCCTCGACCAGCTCAACCAGGCCATCAGCTCCAACCTCGGGATCGTGTCGCTGAACTCGACCGCGTCCGGCTTCACGCTCGACATCGAGCGTGGCGTGCCGGTTCGCTCCACCGAGAACCTCGGACCGCTGCTGGCCGAGCGCGCGCCCACGCTCGGCGCTAGGAAGCTGAATCTCGGGCTGTTCTATACCCGTGCCGACTTCAAGCGCCTCGCGGGCAAGGACCTCGACGATCTCACGCTGGTTTTCACGCACGAGGACGTGAACGGGGACGGCACGCTCGGCACCCCCGAGTTCGAGCTGGATCAGATCGACGTCGACCTCGACGTCGAGCTCAGCCAGGACATCGTCGCCCTCTTCGCGACCTACGGAATCACGAACAGCTGGGACGTCAGCGCCGTGATTCCGATCGTGCACACGCGCATGCACGTCACGGGCACCGCGCGGATCGTCCGCAACAGCAGCATCAGCAGGTTTGTGCACAACTTCGATCCCCAGGGGGATCAGCCGGTGGATACCGCCGGGGGCGACGCCACCGGCATCGGCGACATCCTCCTCCGCAGCAAGTACCACTTCTATCGGAGTCAGTCGGCCTGGCCCGATCTCGCCGTGGCTGGACAGGTGAAGCTGGCCACCGGCGACGAGGACGATCTCCTAGGCACCGGTGAGACGAACTTCCTCGGGTTGCTGGTAGCGTCGCGCACCTACGGGCGCTTCACGCCGCACGTCAACGCCGGGTACGAGGCCACGACGGGCTCTTCCGAGGAGAACGTCGTCCGCTACGTGGTGGGCGCAGACGCCGCCCTGCACCCGCCGCTTCACGCTGGCCGCCGACGTCCTCGGCCGCTGGGCGCCCGAGCGGAGCGGCAACGGCGCGAACATCGTGGACTTCGCCGTCAGCGCCAAGTGGAACGTGTGGCGCTCGCTGCTCCTCGACGCTGCCGTCCAGGTGCCGATCAACAAGGACGAGGGCCTGCGGGCGGACTTCATTTGGACGGTCGGCGTGGAGTACACGTTCTGACGAGACGACGGAGCGTTCGGTGCCAGGTCAGGCCTTGACCTTCGGACGCGCTTCGAGCGCGCTCGGGGGGCCGTGGCCCCGGAGGGGTCGACGGGGGCCCCTGGGCCGCCGACGATAGACGGCAATGCAAAGCTGGTTCCGGGGCTTCAGAACGTTCCGGGCGCGGATCTTCTGGTCGGTGATGCCGATCGTGCTCGGACTGCTCGCGATCCACGCGCTCATGGATCTGCGCGAGCATCGCCGGCTCATCGAGTCGGAGTTCCTCAAACGCGGCCAGGCCATGGCCGACAACCTCGCCTACAGCGGGGAGCTCGGCGTGTTCGCGGAGGATCCCCAGCTGCTCGAGTCCTCGATCCGCTCCGTCGCGGGGGACCCCGACGCCGGCTACGTCTTCATCTTCCGTGAGGACGGAAGGCTCCTGGCGAGAGGTGGGAAGTACGTCGAGACCCCTCCGCCCGGTGCCGGCGCCTTGTCCCCCGAGGAACAGGGCGCTCTGGCGGCCGGCCGTCGCGGCGACGTCCGACGCCTCACGCACCAGGGCCGGCACCTGGTGGAGTTCCTGGCGCCGATCCTCGTGGAGGAGGGGAAGACGGCCGACGAGATCCTGCTTCAGCCGGCGCGGCCCCCGACCACGGCGCAAGCGGGCGACCGGCGACGGCTCATCGGGGCCGTGCGTCTCGGGCTGTCGTTCGAGAACGTCGAAGGGCATATCTATGCGCTGTTCCGGCTGTGGATCGGGATCGCCGTCGTGTTCCTGGCCGTCGCGTCGCTGACGATCTACATCTTCTCGAAGCGCATCACCCAACCCATCAAACGGCTCACCGGGCAGGCGCGGAGCATCGCCGAGGGGGTGGTCGACCAGCAGATTCCCGTGCAATCGCGCGACGAGATCGGACAGCTCGCGGTGACCTTCAACGAGATGGCGAGTGCCCTCAAGCACAACATCGACGAGAAGCAGCGGGCACTCGATGATCTGCGCGAGCTCAATCGCACGCTGGAGGACCGGATTCGCGAGCGGACGGTGGAGCTGGAGGATCGCTCCGACGCTCTCGAGCGCCTGCTCGAGGAGGTGCGGGCGCTCGGCGAGATCAGCCGGGTCGTGAGCTCCTCGCTCGACGTGCGGCAGGTCCTCGACACGATCATGCGCTATGCTGTCGACCTCTCCCACGCCGACGGCGGCGCGGTGGTCGAGTTCAGTCCCGTGCGCCAGACGTTCGTTGTCGTGGCGAGCCACCACCTCAGCCAGGGCTTCCTCGCGGGGGTCCAGGGGCAACCGGTCGACCCGAGCCGAGGCGCAATGGGCCAGGCCGTCGAGAGCGAGCGGCCGCTGCAAATCCCGGACATCGGTGAGGCGAAGGACGACCCGCTCCGCGACCTCACGCGGGCCGAAGGCTTCCGGGCACTGCTCGCGGTGCCGATGGGCAGCGGCGGCGCTCCGCGGGCGCTCGTGATCCTGCGCCGTCGGCCCGGGGTCTTCGACGATCGCACCGTGAACTTCCTCACGGCGCTGGCCACCCAATCCAAGATCGCCATCGAGAACGCACGCCTCTTCGAGGAGACCAAGGTCCAACGAGTGCAGCTCGAGGCCCTCTCCCACAACCTCCAGCAACTCTACGGGCTGTCGACGGCGATGCAGGAGCCGCTGTCGCTGGAGGAACAGCTGAGCCGGGTGCTCGAGGCGGCCCGCCAGGTGATCCGCATCGATCGCTTCTACGTGTGGGCGGTGTCGCCGGGGGGCGAGACCCTGACCGCGCTGGCCGGGGCGGGCCTGCCGGTGGAGAGTGCTCGCGAGCTGGCGGGGACCGAGATCCCGCTGGCAGAGGCGGGCGCCATGTACGAGGCCTACCGACAGGGCGTCCCTCAGGTGTTCGACGCGCAGCGCCCGTTGCCCCCGGAGCTTCGGCTCCGTCCTCCGTACTCGAAGCTGCGCGCGCTCCGCTCGAAGACCTTTCTCGTGGTTCCGATGATCGCGCGCGGCCGAACCGTCGGGCTCCTGGCCGCCGACAACAAGGACAGCGGCTCGCCAATCCCGGCGCAGACCATCGAGATTCTCCGGACGTTTGCCTCCCACGCGGCGGTGGCGGTCGAGAACGCGCGCCTGTTCCGGGAGACCGAGGACAAGGGTCGCGAACTCGAGGCGGCCAGCCGCCACAAGTCGGAGTTCCTCGCAAACATGTCCCACGAGCTCCGCACGCCCCTCAACGCCGTCATCGGCTTCTCGGAGGTGCTGCTGGAACGGATGTTCGGTGAGCTGAACGCCAAGCAAGCCCAGTACGTGCAGGTGATCCTCTCCTCCGGTCGCCACCTGCTCTCGCTCATCAACGACATCCTCGACCTCTCCAAGGTCGAGGCGGGGCGGATGGAGCTCGAGATCAGCAGCTTCAGCCTGCCGTCCGCCATCGAGAATACCCTGACGCTCGTCCGCGACCGGGCCGCCCGCCACAGTCTCGGGATCGAGCAGTGCATCGATAGCCAGGTCGGCCACGTCGTCGGCGACGAGCGAAAGGTGAAGCAGATCCTCCTCAACCTCCTCTCGAACGCCGTGAAGTTCACGCCGGACGGGGGCCGCATCGAGGTGAGGGCGGCTCCGCTCGACGGGGCCGTGGCCATCGCGGTGAGTGACACCGGCATCGGCATCGCGCCCGGAGACCAGGAGACGATCTTCGAGGAGTTCCGACAGGTGAACACCGACTACGTTCGCAAGCGCGAGGGAACGGGCCTTGGGCTGTCGCTGGCGAGGAAGTTCGTGGAGCTGCACGGGGGCAAGATCGGCGTGACCAGTGCGGTTGGGCAGGGCTCGACCTTCACCTTCACCCTTCCGGTGCGCCCGTGGCCGGCGAGCTGATCCTCGTCGTCGAGGACAACGAGAACAACCGGTTGCTCCTGCGTGACGTTCTCCAGGCCCAGGGGTACCGGACGGCAGAAACGGACACGGCGGAGGAGGGGATCCGGCTCGCCGCCAGCGCGCGACCGGCGCTCATTCTGATGGACATCCAGCTTCCGCGCATGAATGGCATCGAGGCGCTCCACCACCTGCGCGCGGATCCCCTCACGCGGGACATTCCCGTCATCGCCATCACGGCGTCGGCGATGATGCACGACCGCCAGCGGATCATGGCGGCCGGCTTCGACAACTACCAGACCAAGCCCATCAATGTGCGGGAATTCCTAGACGGGGTGCGGACTACCCTCGACCGGCGCGCGCCCTCGGCGGACGCGTGATGAAGAGCCCGCCCCGGATCCTGGTCGTTGACGACACGCCCGAGAACGTGCTCCTGCTGTCCGATCTCCTGGCGAGCAAGGGCTACGACGTGGTGACGGCCGCGTCCGGCGCCGAGGCCCTGGCCCAGAGCGAGTCAGACCCTGTGGATCTCGTCCTGCTCGACGTGGTCATGCCCGGGATGGACGGGTACGAGGTGTGCCGACGCATTCGGGAGAAACCGGACACCTGCATCCTGCCCATCATCATGGTGACGGCGCTCGACCCATCCCGGGAGCGGCTCAAGGGGCTGGAAGCGGGCGCGGACGACTTCCTCACGAAGCCCATCAACCAGGCCGAGCTGCTGGCGCGCGTGCGGTCACTGCTCCGGATCAAGGAGCTCTACGACAAGAGCCAGGATCTGTACGCGACGGTCGAGGCCCAGGCCCAGAAGCTCGCCGAGTGGAATCACACGCTGGAGCAACGGGTCGCTGAGCAGGTCAGTCAGCTGGAGCGCCTGGGCCGGCTGAAGCGGTTCTTCGCCCCGCAGATCGCCGAGCTGATCGTGGCCGGGGCCGCCGACGATCCGCTGAAGAGTCACCGGCGCGAGCTGACCGTCGTCTTCGGCGATCTCCGGGGGTTCACGGCCTTCGCGGAGACCACGGACCCCGAGGAGGTGATGGGTGTCCTGTCCGAGTACCACCAGGTGGTGGGCGAGCTGATCGTCGCCCATGAGGGGACGCTCGAACGCTTCACCGGGGATGGCGTGATGGTGTTCTTCAACGATCCGGTCCCGGTTGAGAATGCCCCCGAGCGCGCGGTGCGTATGGCGGTGGCCATGCGGGCGTCCATCGGGGCCCTCCGCGAGAAGTGGCACAAGCGCGGATACGAGCTGGATCACGGGGTCGGCGTTGCCATCGGCTACGCGACCATCGGCGCCATTGGCTTCGAGGGGCGCCTGGACTACACGCCGGTCGGCACGGTCGTCAACCTCGCCGCGCGGCTGTGCACCGAAGCCCGGCCCGGGCAGATCCTCCTCTCCCAGCGGATGCTCACCACCGTGGAGCACCTCATCGACATCGAGCCGGTCGGCGACCTCACGCTGAAGGGCTTCCACCGTCCGATCACCGCCTTCAACGTTCTCCGCATCAAGGAGTAGCGCGAGACATGGAGACCTCCGGCCGGCCGACGCGCCGGGTCGCGGAGATGGTCGGCGCCGGGAGGTGCGCCATCTGAGCTGCACTATCGGGCGAGTTTTGAGCTAGGATTGGGTCGCTGACTGCTCGAATCTAACCGGGTTGCTGGAGGGGAGGGACCATGAGCGTGATCGTGACCCTGATCATCGGCGCGGTGATCGGCTGGCTGGCCAGCCTCGTCATGAAGACCAACGCCCAGATGGGCATCGTCGCCAACATCGTCGTCGGGATCGTCGGCGCGGCGCTCGGCCACTGGCTGGCAGGCGCGCTCGGGATCGTCACGGCGGGTTCGGTGGGTGCCTGGATAATCAGCATCCTCGGCGCCGTGATACTGATCGCTATCCTGAAGGCGCTCAACATCTTCAGGTAACTCCTCCTCGCCGCCCGAGCCCTGGGTCGACCAGCCCATGAGCTCGCCGGCTCTCGCTCTAGGCGTCGGTCGGATACGCCGAGCCTCGGCTACGTGCGGACGGGTTCAACCC
The DNA here is from genome assembly GCA_963804185.1 of uncultured Candidatus Rokubacteria bacterium. Taxonomy (GTDB): domain Bacteria; phylum Methylomirabilota; class Methylomirabilia; order Rokubacteriales; family DASRDR01; genus DASRDR01. The sequence goes on along the minus strand of CAWDPM010000011.1, from coordinate 781,071 downwards.
GGCCGGGACGCGACGTCGACGGCGCGCCGACGTCGAGCCGAACGGTGCGCATCCGCTGACCCGGCCCGGCGGCTGGCATCAAGCTCGCAGATAATCGTGGCGGAGGTGCGCGCATGAAGACGCCACCGGCGAGAGGCAACGAGCTGAATGAGCGCGATATCGAACTGTTCAACGACAGTCTGGAGCGCTGCACCAGCGGCCGCCAGTTCCTCGATCGTTTCTACGAGCTCTTCGCCGGCTCCTCGGCGGAGGTGGCCGCCAAGTTCGCGAACACGGACTTCCGTGTCCAGAAGGCGGCCGTCAAAGTGTCCTTTTACATGATCATGTCGAGCATCGAACAGAAGCCGGAGGGGAACGTCCATCTGGAACGCATCGCTGCTCGGCACAGCCGGAAGGGTCTGGACATCGGCCCCCACCTCTACGATCAGTGGCTCGAATGCCTCATCCAGGCGGTGCGCGAGTGCGATCCCGAGCTCTGCGACGAGACCGAACAGGCCTGGCGCAGGGTCATGCGAGTGGGAATCGAGTTCCTGAAATCAAAGTACGTGGGCGACTGTCCTCCGCCTCCAGGTGGCCAACAGGACTGAGGAGGATTCTGGGTCCCCGGCGGCCCGGCTGATCAACGCGCCCATCGGGGATCGTGATTGGAGCGACGCGGGTCACTGGGTCGAGGAGCCACCGATGGGACCGCCCCGGCGCTCCGGAGCAGGCCGGGCGGCGGACGTACAGGAAGGCCGCCGCGATCGCGGCCCTCGAGCTCGCGGCGATGATCATCGCCGACTGGGCTCCGCGAGCAACGGGACCTCTGGATTTTTCGCTGGGGCGGCGCCGTCTAAGTGGAAGGGACAGGTCCCTGCGTTGACGCGACGTCCGTCGGCAGGCCTACGGTTGCGCCGCCCACGGCATCCCCAATGGCTGGGCGGCTTTCTGTTCGCCGTAGCCGCCGCCTCCGGCGCCAAGGAGGTTCGGGCCGAAGAAGCGCGGGTCGTCGGCTGGGTCGGCCGCTGGCTGATAACGCACGTCGACCGAGAGGCGCACACGTCCGGCCGGTGAATGGTTGTCGAGCGATCCATGCATCGCAAGCCCGCTGAAGACGATGAGATCGCCCGGACGAAAGTGGGCGGTCAGAAGCCGCGCCCCCCGCGCTGTCGACTGGTAGGCGGCGTCGTGTGCGGCCGCGAAGGCACGGGGATCGCCCGTCAATCGCACCGATTGGATCGGGCCGATGAGGCGATGCGAGCCTTCGACGACGACGAGTGGTCCGTCGCAGACGGGGATTTCACCGAGCGCGACCCAGCAAGTCACGATCTGCGACGCTCGCCCCGCAAAAAAAGGGTAGTCGTAGTGTAGGTCGGTGCCGTTGCCGTCCGCTGCGGGCCGCAGAAACACGTAGTCGTGCGGGCGAGCCGGCGCGTCGAAGAGCAGCGAGACGAGCTCGCGCAGCCTCGGGCCATGCGTGACGCGCCGCAGCGCCGGCCCCTCGCTGACAGACTTCCAGAACGCGCCCAGATCGCCTGCCAGCTCGCGGCGGCGACTGACGCCCGTGGCGATGCCGTCCGCAGCCGGCGGCTGAATCTCGCCTACGTTGGCCAGTCGTTCGAAGACTTCGGTCCGCGCCGAGAGTACCTCCGCGCGATTGAGCACTTCTCGCAGAAGCACGTAGCCGTCCTCGGCGAACGACCGTCGCAGTCGCGCCGCGTCGGACAGGCACGCCGTCGACTCGACCAGCGGTCCAAGGAACTCGGGGAGCCCCGGGGACTGCTGGGTGAACGCGTCGGACATCGTGCAGTCCGTCAGCCGGTCGCTGATCTTGTCAGCTGGTCCTGACCGCTTGATGCGGTCAGTCGATCGACGGAGAGGTCAGGTGAACGACCCCGCTGAACCCGAATTTCAGCCGTGCCTGGCCAGCCTGCGCAAGCGCTCCCACTCGTGAATCTCGCGCTCGGAAAGCGGCGGGGCCACCGCGTCGCTCCCGATCTTCGGGTTGAGCAGGGACGGATTCGCGTGCTCGAGCAATTCGCCGACGTCGAGGTCGCCAAGCTCGTGTTCCGCGACCTCGCGGTCCAGCATGTCGCCGGCTAGGCGAGCGGCGCCCTGCGGAGTCAGCGCGCTCTCGCCGTGCTTGACGTGACGCAGCACCTCGCGCTGCTGCATGACGAGCGCGCCGGTACACTGGCGCGAAACGACGTGCCACATGTTCCCGGGTCCCTGCTGCGTTCCTTTCAGGCGAACGTGGCAGAGGCTACCATAGCCGTATACGCCGTCCCTGAGATCATTGTCCCAGACACGCGCCCGCTTCCACGGTGCGAAGGTGAATCCGGCTTCTGGCATCGGGATGCCCGGCGCCTCGTGGTCGTAGAACAGTTCCGCCGTCCTGCCGTGGTTGCTGACCAGCCACGGACACTGGCTGTTGCACGGCCGCGACCGGGGAGAGCACATCGTGACGTGGTGGACGAGCAGCGCTTGTTCTCCATCTTCCACGCACCAGGTGCTCTTGACTTCGTCCGGTTCGACTCAACATTGATCTCCTCGTTCCGCCGAGTCTTCGTTTGGGTGAGGCATGCTACCATCGTCCGGCAGCCGGGTCCAGCTGCCCGGCCGTCGCTACGCTAGAACCCTTGACGGGCTGGTTCGAGAGCCAGAGCATGTTGGAGCTCGGAACGCATGCGGTCCGCTCAACCCGGTCAGACTCGCCGTCACTCCCGATCGCCAAAGGAGCAGCGTCATGACGGATAAGGATAAGTACCAGGAAAAGGAGAGTGTCCACGCCATCGCGGCCCGCTGCCTGAAGGATGCCGCATTCGCCCGACAGGTCCTCGCGGGTGATGAGCACCCGGCGGTGCGCAGCGCCATCATCGCCGATCTCGAAGAGGCCCGCGGCGTCGCAGGCGAGCTGAACCCTCAGCCGATGCCGCCAGGAGACAGAGGTTTCGCCTTGTCGCTCTGGGTTCAGCAGGAGAGGATTTGGAGCCAGTGGTCCACCCTGGACCGCTCAAATCTCACGGGTCTTATGACCCGCTGAGCGGCGCCCAGGCCGTGAACGCAATGGCGAGGCCATCGCCCGCGGCGGCAACCGGCGCGCGCGTGTGTCCACGCGTCGCCCTCGTCAACATGCCGTTCGCCTCCTCGCGGTACCCCTCGATCCAGCTCGGCTTGCTACAGGCGATCCTGGCCCGGCATCACATTGCGGCGACGACGCACTACTTCAACCTGCGCTTCGGGGCGCGCCTCGGCTGGGAGGTCTTCGAGATCTTCTGCCGGCAGACCCCACGCTTGCTCGGAGATTGGGTTTTCGCGCGCGCTGCCTTTGGGGAGTCGGCGCCCAACCCATGGCTTTATCTCGACCTCTATCGTCTGGAGCTGAAGGCGTTCGCGGCCCGGTTCGGCCGCGAACTGGAGTATCTCGCGCGGCTCCGCGAGCGGGAGGCACCGTCATTCGTCGAGGAATGTCTCGACGCGGTCGAGTGGGACGAGTACGACGTCGTCGGCTTCAGTTCGATCTTCGCGCAGAATACGGCGGCTCTCGCATTGGCCCGGCTGCTGAAGTCGCGTTACCCGCGACTCATCACGGTCTTCGGCGGCGCCAACTTCGAGGACGAGATGGGTCTCGAGTACCTACGGGCGATCCCGTGGATCGACTACGCCGTCACCGGCGAAGGCGACGTCGCGTTCCCGGCCCTCCTCAAGCGCATCGCATCGGGAGACGCGACACCGGAGCTCCCGGGCGTGGCACGCCGAACCGTCGACGGCGTGTCGTTCGGCGGGCGCGCGCCGACCGTACAAGACCTCGACCAGCTTCCTGATCCCGACTACGCCGACTACTTCGGGATCGCCGCCGCGGTCGGCCTCCCCGCCCGCGTATTGCGGCAACCCGTGAAGTTGCCCTACGAGTCGGCGCGGGGCTGCTGGTGGGGCGCCAAACACCACTGCACCTTCTGCGGTCTGAACGGCATGGGGATGGCCTATCGGAGCAAGTCGCCCGCCAGGGTCCTGGCCGGGTTCGCGGAGCTGGCCGGCCGGTACGGCATTCACGACTTCGTGGCGGTGGATAACATCCTCGACATGCGCTACGTGCGCCAGGTATTCGGCGTCCTTGCCGATCGGCCACGGGCGTATTCGTTCTTCCACGAGGTGAAGGCGAACCTGACGAGAGAGCAGCTGGATCTGCTCGCGCAGGGCGGGATCACCAGCATCCAGCCGGGAATCGAGAGCCTCAACACCCGGCTCCTCCAGCTCATGCGCAAGGGCACGACCGCCATCCAGAACGTGTGCCTGCTCAAGTGGGCGCGGCACTTCGGAATGGAGGTGTTGTGGAACCTCCTCGTCGGCTTTCCGGGCGAGTGCGCGGAGGACTACGAGCGCCAAATGGCAGTCCTTCGGCTGATCCCGCACCTGCCGCCAGCGTACGGCGGCGCGATCGAGCTGCACCGGTTCAGCCCCTACTACACCGAGGCTGAGACCCTCGGCATCCGAAACGTGCGTCCGGATACCGCGTATGGGCACATCTACCCATCGACGCTCGATTTCGATCGGATCGCCTACTTCTTCGAGTTCGAGGCGCTGGAGACGCTGTCCCGGGAGGCACACGAGCCGCTCTATCAGCACATACTGTGGTGGCGTCGGGTGTGGGGACGAGCGGGAGCCCCGTTCCTGACGTATCGACGCGACGCCGAACAGCTCATCGTCACCGACGGCCGTCAACCGGGCGCGTCGCCACTACTGCACACGTTCGACGGTCCGGAAGCCCGCGTGTACGAGTTCTGTGGACCCACGCATCATGGGGTCAGAAAAGTTGTCGAGGATTTGCAGATGCACGGCTTCCCGGACGATCAGGCGGTCGCGCTAAGCGCCCTCGATCAATTCACCAAGCTCGGCTTGATGCTTGAAGAGGATGGGCGTTACCTCAGCCTCGCGTTGCCGGAGAAGCCGGCATAGGCCATAGGAGACATCATGGAACGAATCATCTGGACTCACCTGTCAAAGGAACCCTTTTATGTCTTCGACCAGAAGCACGTGGTCCACTTCTGGGCTGACGGTATGAGCATCCACCACGCCAACGAGTACTACAAGGACATCGACACGCGGCTATCGCCGTTTGGTGGTCCACACATCTATCCAAAGGCCCTCCCCCGCGAATTTTACAAAAGCATAGTGCTCAACAAACGTCTGCCCCTCTCACTCACAATGGAAGGGGATAACCTGGGCACGGTTAAGCTCACATCCGACTATGTGCACGGTGAGACCGAGATTGAGGACTACAAGAGAACTATCGTCGGCCAACAGACAAAGCTCGCCTTGGCCGATAACCGCCTCGCGTTCAGCCTAAAGGTCCAGACGACGCCCGTGGACCCAAGGACTGCTCACGGCCGCTTGCGCAAAGCAGATAAATTGCCACGAGCCTATGCGTTCAAATTCGCATTTCCGTTGGACATTGTTCCAGAGCTATTCGATTTATCTGACAGCGAACGCCGAATGTTTCAGCGGAACGGTGATCGGTCACGGGCATAAGACCAAGCGAAGTCATGGTGACGCGCGGCCGGGTGCGGCCCGACACCTTCGTCGACTCGGTGGCGCTTATGCAGGTCACGGAGCGGGTCCGGGTACTCCCCGGCGTCCGGGCAGCCGCTCTCGTGATGGCGACCGACCTGAATCGCCGATTGCTCGACGAGACCGACCTCCTTCCGGCGGAGGCCAAGCGGGCCGGGCCGGCCGATCTCGTCATCGCGGTACGCGCGGAGAGCGCGGCGGTGGCGGACGCCGCCCTCGGCCAGGCCGAGGGATTCCTCGCCGCGCGCCGGAGCGACCAGGGCCTCGACCGGGCCGAGCCGCCTCGCTCGATCGTCGGTGCGGCTCGCCGGCTGGGCGGAGCCAACGTCGCCCTGGTGTCGCTTCCCGGCATCCATGCGACGGCCGCGGCCCACGAGGCGCTGTCTGCTGGGCTCCATGTGTTCCTCTTCAGCGACGGCATCCCGCTGGCCGACGAGGTCGCGCTCAAGCGGCGGGCCCAGGCCCGCGGGCTCCTCGTGATGGGGCCGGAGTGCGGGACCAGCCTCGTCAACGGTATGGGCCTCGGCTTCGCGAATCGGGTCCGGCGGGGACACGTCGGCCTGGTGGCGGCCTCCGGGACCGGGCTCCAGGAGGTCTCGAGCCTCATCCACCGCCTGGGTGCGGGGATCTCGCAGGGCATCGGGACCGGCGGGCGGGATCTCCACGAGGCCGTCGGCGGTGTGTCGACCCTGCAGGTGCTGTCCTGGCTGGCCGGCGACCCCGAGACGCGCGTGATCGGGCTCGTCTCGAAAGCCCCGTCCGCCTCCGTGGCCGGGCAGGTGCTGGAGGCCGCCGGGGCGGCCGGGAAGCCGGTGGTCGCGTACCTGCCCGGCTGGCGCGGGACGCCCCCAGGCAGCGTACAGAGCGTGGCGACGCTCGAGGCGGCCGCGCTCGCGTGCGTCCGGGCGCTCGGGCAGAGGCGGCCGCGCTTCGACCGCCCGCGATTCCCCGGGCGCCCGCGTCCGGGACGGGTGCTGGGTCTCTTCACCGGCGGAACGCTGTGCGACGAGGCACGGGACATCGTGGGCGCCGCCGGTCGGGAGTTCATCGACTTCGGCGACTCGGAGTACACGCGCGGCCGGCCGCATCCGATCATCGATCCGAGCCTCCGGAACGCGGCCGTGGCGCGAGCCGGCAGCGATCGGAACGTGGGGGTGCTGCTGCTGGATGTGATCCTGGGCGACGGCGCCCACCCGCACCCCGCCAGCGCGCTCGCGGTCGCGATCGGGGAGGCCCGCGCCCGGGCTCGTCGCGCGCGCCGCACGCTTGAGGTCGTCGCGCACGTGGTCGGAACCGACGAAGATCCCCAGGGACTCGCAGAGCAGGAGGCGGAGCTCCGCCGCGTGGGCGCCCGCGTGTGCCCGACGAACCGGCTCGCCGCGGAGCTGGCGCGAGACCTCGTGCGAGGGCACCGTGGCCGCTGAGGGCGCGCTGTTCGGCGCGGAGCTGAGGGTCGTCAACGCGGGTATCGATCTCTTCGCCGACGCGCTGGGCGCCCGCGGCGTCGAGGTGACTCGCGTGGACTGGCGCCCGCCCGTCTCCGACGTGGTCGCGGCGCTCTGGCGGGATGAGGTCGACACCGCCAATCGCGAGGCGCTGCGGCGGCTCAGCGCCGCCCAGCCCATGCTGGTCGACGTGCGCCCGGCGATCGAGGTCGTGCCGGGCATGACGCCGACCACGCTGCTCCACGCCGGCCCCCCGCTCCCGTGGGCGCGCATGAGCGGGCCGGTGCGCGGCGCGGTGATCGGCGCCCTCCTCTACGAGCGCCTCGCCGAGACGCCGGACGAGGCCGAGCGCCTCGCCGCGTCGGGGGCCCTCACGTTCGATCCCTGCCACCACCACGCGGCGGTCGGGCCGATGGCCGGGATCACCACGGCCCGGATGCCGGTCCTCGTGATGGAGAACCGGACCAGCGGCAACCGGAGCTACTCGACGCTGAACGAGGGGCTGGGGAAGGCGCTTCGCTACGGCGCCTTCGCGCCCGACGTGATCGAGCGCCTCCGGTGGTTCGAGACGGTGCTGGGCCCCGCGCTTGGCGAGGTCCTCCGGCGAATCGGGGGGGTCGACATTCGGAACCTGATCGCGCAGGCGGTGCAGATGGGGGACGAGTGCCACAACCGGAACCGGGCCGCCTCCGCGCTCCTCATCAAGACGCTGGCGCCCAACGTGGCGGCGCTGGACATCCCGGCGGCCGAGCGCGAGCGCATCCTGACTTTCGCGGCGGGGAACGACCACTTCTTCCTCAACGTGGGCATGGCGGCGTGCAAGGCGGCGCTGGACGCCGCCCACGGCGTTCCCCTGAGCAGCCTGGTGACGGTGATGGCGCGGAACGGCACGGAGTTCGGCATCCGCGTCAGCGGGCTTGGCGACCGGTGGTTCACGGGTCCGTCGGGAACGCCGGTCGGTCTCTACTTCGCGGGCTTCAGCGGGGACGACGCCAACCCCGACATGGGCGACAGCGCGATCACCGAGACGGCCGGTCTCGGCGCCTTCGCGATGGCCGGCGCCCCGGCGATCGTCCAGTTCGTCGGCGGCACCCCGGCCGACGCGCTCGGCTACACCCGGCGCATGTACGAGATCACGCTCGGGGAGAGCGAGGCCTACCGGCTGCCGGCGCTCGACTTCCGGGGAACGCCCACCGGGATCGACGTGCGGCTCGTGCTCCAGACTGGGATCCTGCCCCAGATCAACACCGGTATCGCGCACCGTCTGCCGGGGATCGGCCAGATCGGGGCTGGCCTCGTCAATCCGCCCCTCCAGTGCTTCGAGGCGGCCGGGCGGGCACTGGCAGCCGAGCTGGCCGGGGCAGAGCGGGACGCGAAGGCCGGTGCGTGAGCCGGGACGGGCTCCAGAACTCGACGTGGCGGTCGCCGCCGCGGTCTTTTCGGAAGGCTCCGCCGTTCACTCGTACGGATCGGGACGCATGAGGAAGTGCGACGATTCCTGCGGGAGCTGTGAGTTGAGCAAACCAGGTCCTGCGCCGGACCAACACCGGCAGCGCCCCTCGCCGCCCGGGGTTTGGGCACCTCACGAGTGCGCGCGGCGCCGCCCGCACGACGCCGACGACGGGTGACCGGGGTGCGAGCCCTCCGGCGGGAGATTCCTGAACCGCGGCGATTGCGGTGGCTCTCGTCGCTCGCGGTGGTGGGGGTCGTCGTTCTCGTGTGGGAAGGGAGCAAGGCGCTCTTCGCGATCCCGCGCTACAAGCTTCCGCACGTTCACGAGATCTTCGCCGAGTTCCTCCGCGAGGGTGGGGACGGCACATCCTGGCTCCTGATCATGGCCCACAACGCGGCGTACACGGCGCTCGAGGCCCTGATCGGCTTCGCGCTCGGCGCCGCCACGGGGCTTGCCCTGGCCGTCCTCTTCGCCCGCTTCCGGCTGCTCGAGCGGGGTCTCCTCCCGTACGTGATGGTGTCCCAGACGGTGCCCATCCTCGCGATCGCGCCGATGGTCGTCGTGTGGCTCGGCACCTCGTGGCTGTCCAAGGCCGTGATCGCCGCGTACCTCACCTTCTTTCCGGTGACCGTCAACATGCTGCGGGGTCTCCGGGCGATCGAGCCGGACGCGCTCGCCCTCATGCGGGCGCTTGCCGCCACCCCGCGCCAGGTGTTCCTGAAGCTCCGCTTCCCGGCCTCGCTCCCGTATCTCTTCACCGCGCTCCGGATCTCGGCGACGGCCAGCGTGGTCGGCGCTATCATCGGCGAGCTGCCCGTCGGTAGCCGGTTCGGCATGGGGGTCGTCATCATCAACGCGGCCCAGTACTACAACTGGCAGCCCGCGAACCTCTGGGCGGCCATCCTGGTGTCGGCGCTCCTCGGGATCGCGTTCTACCACGCGGTGGCCGCCGTCGAGCGGCGGCTGGTGCGCTGGCAGCCGACGGGGTAGGCCATGCTGCCAGTGGCGGGCCACACGAGATCAACCTCAGGACGGCGAAGGCGCTCGGGCTCGCGATCCCGCCGACGGTGCTGGGCGAGGCGACCAGGTGATTCAGTGACCGCAGGGCTCGAGGTAGACTAGGACGCCCGCGTGGCGATCATCGCTCTCGATCGGGTGAGCAAGACGTATCCGAGCCAGGCCGGTGAGACGGAAGCCCTCCGGGACGTCTCGCTGGCCGTCGAGCGCGGGGAGTTCGTGTCGCTGATCGGCCCGTCGGGGTGCGGGAAGTCGACCCTTCTCCGCATCGTCGGCGACCTGGTGGCGCCGTCGGCCGGCTCGGTCACCGTGAACGGGAAGGGCGCCGAGGCGGCCCGCCTCGACCGGGACTACGGCATCGTGTTCCAGGCGCCCGTGCTCTACGATTGGCGGACGGTGGAGGCGAACGTCGGCCTCCCCCTCGAGGTGATCGGCCGACCCCGGCCCGAGCGGGACCAGCGGGTGCGGGCCCTCCTGAGGCTCGTCGGGCTCGACGCCTTCCGCCGCCACTATCCATGGCAGCTCTCGGGCGGGATGCAGCAGCGCGTCGCCATCGCCCGGGCGCTCGTGACCAACCCGGCGATCCTGCTGATGGACGAGCCGTTCGGCGCGCTCGACGAGATGACGCGCGAGCGCCTCAACCTGGAGCTCCTGAGCGTCTGCCGCGAGACCGGCGCGACCGTGCTCTTCGTGACCCACAGCATCGCGGAGGCGGTCTTTCTCTCGACCCGCGTGGTCGTACTGACGCCACGCCCGGGCCGGGTCGAGCGCGTGGTGGACGTCGACCTGCCGCAGCCACGCAGCGAGAAGACGCGGGCCTTGCCGCGCTTCTTCGAGCTGGTCACCCTCGTCCGGGAGCACCTGGTCGAGGACCCCGCCATCATCGCCAGCCGGGAGCCGATCGCCGGGGGCGGGTAGCCGATGGGGCCGATCCGCGACTACCTGCCGGTCGTGGGCGTCTTCGTGCTCGGACTCGCCCTGTGGGAGGCCTTCGTCTTCGCCTTCTCGATCGAGTTCTACCTGCTGCCGGCGCCCCACGTGATTGCGGCAACCCTGCGGCAAACCTACCCGCTGCTGCTGGAGGCGGGACTCTACACGTTCCGCGAGGCGCTCGCCGGCTACGCGCTCGGCTGCGGCGGAGGCGTCCTGATCGCGGCGCTGGCGAGCCGATTCCCGGCGCTCGCCGGCGTCGTCCTCCCTTACGCCATCGCGTCGGCCTCGGTGCCGATCGTCGCGCTGGCGCCGCTGGCGATCGTCTGGTTCGGCATTGGCCCGGGGTCCAAGATCGCCATCGCGGCCCTGATGACCTTCTTCCCGACCTTCATCGGCACGATCCGGGGCCTCCTGAGCGTCGACCTACGGAGCCTCGAGCTGATGCGGAGCCTTGCCGCGACCGAGTGGCAAGTCTTCTGGAAGCTCCGGCTTCCGCATAGCCTGCCTCACATGTTCACGGCGTTCCGCGCGTGCACCACGCTGGCCATGATCGGCGCGGTCGTGAGCGAGTTCTTCGGCGGCCCGATGAAGTCGCTCGGCGTCTACATCAAGAGCACGGCGAGCCTCTTCCAGACCCGCGAGGCGTGGTCGGCTATCCTGGTGGCCTGCGTCCTCGGGCTCCTGCTCTACCTGGCGGTGGCGCTCGTCGAGCGCCTCGCGGTACCGTGGCGGCTCGGGGAGGAGCGCGGGCGAGCGTGACCACGACCTGCGCTCCGAGTCGAAACTCCATGCGATGGTGGAGGGACTGGCGATGACGAGACGGCAAAACGGGGCGACCGGGCTCGCGCTGACCGTGCTGACTCTGGCGAGCCTCTGGTGGGCGGGATCGGTCGCGGCGCAGGCCACGAAGGTGCGGCTCCAGCTCAAGTGGGTGACCCAGGCCCAGTTCGCCGGCTACTACGCCGCCAAGCAGCAGGGCTTCTATCGCGCCGAGAACCTGGACGTCACCATCATCCCCGGCGGCCCCGACATCGTGCCCGAGCAGGTGGTGGCGGGCGGCGGGGCGGAGCTCGGCATCGACTGGCTGCCGAGCCTCCTGTCCTCGCGCGAGCAGGGGGTGCCGCTCGTCAACATCGGCCAGATCTTCATGTACAGCGGCATGCGGGAGCTCGCCTTCAAGACGTCCGGCATCAAGACGCCGGCGGACCTCAAGGGCCGGAAGGTGGCGGTGTGGTTCGGCGGCAACGAGTTCGCCCTCCTGGCGACGCTCGCCAAGTACAAGCTCGACCCGCAGAAGGACCTCACGCTCGTCCAGCAGCCATTCGACATGAACCTCCTGCTCCAGAAGCAGGTCGACGCGGCTGCGGCCATGACGTACAACGAGTACAAGCAGGTGCTGGACGCGGGCGTGAAGCCGGAGGACCTGGTCGTCATCGACTTCAACGCCGAGGGGACGGCCATGCTCGAGGATGGGATCTTCGTCCGCGCCGACTGGCTCCGCGCCGGCAAGAACAAGGAGACCGCCGCCCGGTTCCTGCGCGCCTCGCTCAAGGGCTGGGAGTTCTGTCGGGACCAGGCGGCGGCGTGCGTGGACCTCGTGCTGAAGGAGAGCCCGGTGCTCGGGAGGCCCCACCAGGCCTGGATGATGGCCGAGATCAACAAGCTCGTCTGGGGGCCGCCCGCCTCCAAGACGCCGGCCGGGAAGATGGATCCCGAGGCCTTCAAGCGCACCGCCGACATCGCGCTCCGGTTCGGCGTGATCAAGAAGCCGGCCGAGACGTCCGCCTACACCCACGAGGTGTGGGAGCTGGCGCGAACGTTGAAGTAGGTGGGCTGGCGGTGATCTCGCGACACTGGACGGGCGTCGCCAGGCCGGGGCAGGCCGAGAGCTACGCGAGCCACCTCCGGACCTCCACGTTCCCGCAGCTCTCGGCGATCGTGGGCTTCGTCCGCGCGGCCATCCTCCGGCGGGAGGTCGAGGGCGGCACCGAGTTCAGGATCGTCACGGAGTGGGAGTCTCTGGACGCGATCCGCGCATTCGCCGGGCAGGATCCCGAGGTCGCCGTCGTGCCGGCCGTCGTCCAGGCCATGATGGCGCGCTATGATCGCCGAGCCGCGCACTACGAGATCGTCGACACCACTCCGAGCTGACGCCGCTCGAGCAGGAGAGTACCTGTGGACCTGGTGATCCGGAACGCGCGCGTCGCCGGGGTCGACCAGCCTGCCGACATCGGCGTCCGCGGCGAGCGCATCGCACGCATCGTCCCCGGATTACCCGACCGCGGCGCGGTCGAGATCGAGGCGGAGGGCCGGCTCGTGACGCCGGCCCTCGTCGAGCCGCACCTCCACCTGGACGCAGTCCTGACCGAGGGCGAGCCGCGCTCGAATCGGAGCGGCTCCTTGTTCGAGGGGATCGAGATCTGGGCCGAGCGCGTGAAGAGTCTGACCGCCGCCGACATCACGCGTCGGGCCGACACGGCGCTCCGCTGGCTCCTGGCCCACGGCGTCACGCACCTCCGGGCCCACGTGGACGTCTGCGATCCGACGCTCACGGCGGTGCGGGCGCTCCTTCCGGTGCGGCAGGCCTGGCGCGGCGTGATCGACATCCAGCTCGTCGCGTTCCCCCAGCAGGGCATCCACTCGTTCCCGGACGGCGAGAAGCTCATGGTCGAGGCGCTCGAGCTGGGCGTCGACGTCGTGGGCGGTATCCCGCACTACGAGTGGACCCGGGAGTACGGAGAGCGCGACGTCAAGACCGCGCTCGCCCTGGCCGCGCGCTACGGGCGGCCCGCCGACCTACACTGCGACGAGACCGACGACGACCAGAGCCGCTTTCTGGAGGTGCTCGCCGCCGAGACGATCCGACTGGGCCTCCAGGGGCGGGTGACGGCGAGCCACACCACGGCCATGCACTCCTACAACAACGCCTATGCCTACAAGCTGATCCGCCTGGCGCGCGCGGCCGGTCTGCACTTCGTCACGAACCCGCTCGACAACTCGGTCCTCCAGGGGCGTTTCGATTCCTATCCCATCCGGCGCGGGTTCACGCGGGTGAAGGAGCTCCTCCGGGCCGGTGTGAACGTCGCGTTCGGTCACGACTCGATCATGGACCCGTGGTATCCCCTCGGGGTCGGAGACCCGGTCCAGTCGTGCTTCGTGATGGTCCACTACGGCCAGATGTCGGGCCAGGACGAGCTGGCCGCGACGCTCGACTTCGTCACGACCCGGGCGGCGGAGTGCCTCGGTCTCCAGGACTACGGCCTCGCCGAGGGCCGCGCTGCCGACCTCGTCGTGTTCGACGCGCCGACCCCGGTTGACGCGGTGCGCACCCTGGCGGTCCGGACGGCGGTGGTCTCCAGGGGCCGCGTGGTGGCGGAGACCTCACCGCCGCGCGCCACGGTGACGGTGCATGGGCGGGAGTCGCCGGTGACGTTTCTCCGGTGAGGGCGCGGCAGTGCGAGCCGCGTCCGGAGCGTCGGCGCCGGCGCTCATGAGGCGTCTCGCCAGGAGCTGGCCTTGTCGAGCATCGCGGTCATCTCGGCGTCGAGCCGAAGATCGAGCGCACCCACCAGCTCGTGCAATTGCTCCACGGCGGTGGCGCTCACGATGGGGGCCGTGATTCCTGGCCGGTGGACGATCCAGGCCAGCGCGACCTGGGCCGGCGGCGCGCCGACCGCCTCCGCCACCTTGTCGACGGCGCTCAGCACCGCGAAGCCCCGCGGATTCATGTAGAGCTTCTCCACGCCAGGCGCGCGCGGCGTCGCCGGCCGATCCCGGTCGGCGCGATACTTGCCCGACAGGAAACCGCTCCCCAGCGAGGAGTAGGTGATGACGCCGAGCTCCTGCTCGAGACACAGCGGCTCCAGCTCGCGTTCGTACTCGTCGCGCATCACGAGGTTGTACTTGGGCTGGATCGTCTCGTAGCGCGCATAGCCGTGCCGGTCGCTCTCCCACAGCGCGCGGGTCAGCCGCCAGGCGTGATAGTTCGACGCGCCGATGTAGCGGACCTTCCCGTGCCTCACCAGATCGTCGAACGCCCGCAACGTCTCGGGCAGCGGGGTTTCCCGATCGTCCCAGTGGGCCTGGTAGAGGTCGATGTAGTCGGTCTCTAGCCGGCGGAGCGACGCCTCGACCCCGTCGAGGATGTGGTGGCGCGAGAGGCCCGTATCGTTCGGCCCCGGCCCCATCGGCCCCATGACCTTGGTCGCGATGATGACCTGGTGCCGGTTGCCGCGCGCCTTCATCCACGCGCCCAGTGCTGTCTCCGATTCCCCACCCGAGTTCCCGGGCGCCCATCGCGAGTAGACATCCGCCGTGTCGATGAAGTTGCCGCCGGCGGCGCAGTACGCGTCGAGGACGGCCTCGGACCTCGTCTGATCCGTCGTCCAGCCAAACGTGTTGCCGCCCAGACAGAGGGCAGCCACCTTCAGTCCTGTCCGGCCAAGCTTGCGCATCAACACCGCTGCACTCCTCCGTCAGTCCGGCGTTACGTCCACGTGCGGGAAGACACCGTCTCGCGCTGGCTGCTCACCGTGGTTCGGCGCACAGCGAGGCGACGTAACGCGTGTGTCCGACACGTTCGACGACCGCGCGGTGCACGCGGGTCACGCCACCCATCTGGCACACCGCCTCGTGCCGACGAGGCGCGGAGGCCGTGAGCGGCAGATCTGCCCCGGTGCGCAAGCCTTCGATCAGAGGTCGGCCGTCGAGCGCTGCGTCTGTCTTCACTCCGAGGAGACGGAGCACCGTCGGCGCGATGTCGACGTTGCCGGATGGCAGCTCGGAGACCGTCTCCTGGCGGAAGCTCGGGCCGCAGGCGATCAACACGCAGCGGAGCTCGTGGGGGCTGCCCGACCCGTGGGTGCCGAGGCCCGGAGCCCCTTCGGCGCTGTCGGCGCATCCGGTGAAGCCGTTCGCCGTCCCGGCCGAATTCCACCGAAAGGAGAGCACGACATCCGCCGCGCGGGGCCCGCCCAGCCCGATCAGATCAGCCGGAAGGAGTCCGAGCGCCGCTCCCTCCGGCCGCCCGGCCAGGAGGGCGCCCGTCCAGGGCTGCGCGATGAGCCACTCGGTCAGCTGCTCGAGGGTCCCGGGGTCGGAATCGCGCACGTAGAACAGCGCCGCCCCGCCGTTCGCCGCCACGGTGACGCCGCCCGGCACATCTCCGGGCGGAAACCCTGCGGCCCGGACCAGGTCCTCCAGGGCGATCCGGCCGGCGATGGTGGAGTACCCGTGGTCGGATACCACCAGCACGTCGGGCTCGACGCCCCGCCGTCCGAGCTCCGCGAGAATGCGACCGAGCTCGGCATCGGCGGCGGCCAGTGCTTCGATGGCCGGCGGCGAGCCGACCCCGGCCGCGTGCTGCGACGTGTCCGGCTCCGGGAACCACACCAGCGCTACGTCGGGATCGACCTCCGGCAGCAAGTAGCCCAGCAGGACGTCAGTGACCTGACGAACGCGGCCGGTGTCGGGCGAGCGCTTCGACGGCCACGCTCCGAACCGCTCCACCATGGGCGCATAGTGATCCGCGGGGAGGGCGAAATCCGAGTGGAGGACCGCGCCACCCACGTGGACGGCCTCGGGATGCTGGACATAGGCGTTGCCGCTGGTGCCACCCACCACCGTGCCGAACGTGAGCGCATGGGGAAGGAGCATCTCACCGAGGGTCGGCGCCAGTAGCACCCGGCCCAGAGCCCCGGCGATGGCATCCAACTCGGGCGCGAGGGCCGGGATGGCCCGATAGGGTGCCCATTCGGGTACCACGAGCGTGTTCCCGAGCAGCCCGTGACCACCCGGATGGCGCCCGGTCATCATGCTGGCGGCGTTCACCCGCGTCACAGTGGGGAACACGGCGTGATGGCGGGCGAACGTCACGCCCTCGCCCGCCAGCCGGTGAATGGTCGGCGTCAGTCCGGGACGGACCTGGGACGGCTGGAGGCCGTCGAAGGCAGCGATCAGGACGCGCAGGCGGGTCATGCGGCGACCCGCGAACGAGCTCGGCGCACGGAGCCATTGTAGCGCGATGAGCTCGGTGGGGCCTCTGTCAATGCCGCCGCTGGCTTCACCGCTGACGATCACCTTGACGCCGGGCGATCCGGGTGGTGTATTTCGCTGGCGGCGCGCCCCTGCCTTTACTGCGGTGGGCGGCACCGGTGCCGAGCACCCCACTCTTCGATCGGAGGTCCCCGATGCCCGCACCGTCGACCATCGTCATCACCCGGCTGGCCGCCGGCGCCACGCCACCCACCACGGCGAACCCGACGTGGCCAAACGTCCTGCACACCCGCATCGCCGACGTGGTGGCGTCGATGGGGCCGGCCCCGTGGGCCAAGCGCCTCATCGCCGACGAGCGCCAGCTCGTGACCCTCATCGCCGCCCCGCCCGGGGGCGGGAACCGTCCCCACTGGCACGCCGAGTTCGACGAGTGGTGGGTGGTCTTCGCCGGCAAGCTGGAGTGGGAGCTGACCGGCGGTGTCGTCGTAGAGGCTCGCAAGGACGACATCGTGTGGGTCCCGCGCGGAACGGTCCACCACATCCGGAACGTCGGTGACGAGCTGGCCCTGCGAATGGCCGTGGCCATGCCGCCGGCGATCCACTACTACCATCCGTGCGAGCAGTGCGGTTACACAGAGGACGGGCCGAGCGAGTGGGGCGCCTGATCGCGGCTGCCGCGCGTCGAGGGGCCGTCGATCGGAGCCGCCTCCTGGAGGTCGCCGCCGGTTCCTGGACTCAGCACCCGCGAGCGGCGCGCGACCGTCAGGATTTCTTGGGCCGGTAGCGCACGCCGGGAAGGCGTTCGAAGTCGGCATCCTGAGTCCAGAGCGTGGCGTCGTGGAGCCTCGCCGTCGCGAGCACGACGCTGTCGGCCATGGGCATGCGCGTCTCGAGGCTCACGCGAGCCGCGGCCAGGGCGAGCCGGGCGTCCAGATCGACAACTGAGCCTTGCTGCATGAGGGCCACGGCCCGCAACGCGTCACCTTCCTGACGCTGCTGGAGCACACGCTTGAATACCTCGTAGAGCGTCAGCGTGGGGACCAGCAACTCGTCGGTTGCTTCGATGGGCCTGGCGAAGAAGCCGGCATTCGAGCCATCAGCGAAGTACTCGAGCCATGCGCTCGAGTCCACGACGTTCATGCGCGATCGGGCTCACGGGGCACGGTCGTGTCGATGCCCTTGAGGAAGCCGCGCAAACGCTTGGCCGGCTGCACCGGTATCAGCTCGATGCGATCCCCGTATGCGATGGCGTGCACCTTCTGGCCGGGCGCGAGCCCGAGGCTCTCGCGGATCGCCTTGGGGATCACGACCTGGAACTTCGGGGAGATCGTCACTGTCTCCATGGTCACCCCATCGATCGACAGCTAGTATGGCGCAAATGGTATCGATCGGTAAACAGTATGTCAAGCGGTGCCGGCACGGACGTGCGAAGGGCCCATGCACTCCTCCCGTCCCTGCGAGCAGTGCTGACCTCCGGCGACGCCGGTTGAGAGCTCGGACTGGCCGCGCCCCGGTTCAGGGCGAGTTGCCATGGGGCGGCTCCAACGCCGCCTTCGTCTTCTCCAGCCAGAAGGTCATTCCATCTCACGGCACATCGTGGACGCGGTCCGTCAGGTGCTCCCGAGCTTTTGCCGCGTCGCCGACGCGGCGGCAGAGCTTGCCGAGGCCAAGGTGGCAGTGGGCACGGAGGGCGCGCATCCCGAGCTCGGAGGTCAGGGCCAACGCGGCGGCGTAGTGCGCCTCGGGCCGTCGCCATGACCGAACGATCATCGTGCCGGGCGGACTCCGAGCCGGAATGGCCCCGTTCTCGGGGGTAGTAGTCAGTGCGGCTACACGGACGACGGCCCGCGCGAGGGGGGGTGCCTGATTCGGGACTGGTGGGACGGTGGCCGCCGGTTGCGCCCCGGGCGGCGGAAGACGTCAGCCTTTCACCGCCCCGGTGAGCGCGGCGACGTAGTGCTCGACGAAGAAGGAGTAGACGATCGCCACCGGGATCGACCCGAGCAGTGCCCCCGCCATGAGCGGGCCCCAGTAGTAGACGTCGCCGCGCACGAGCTCGGTGAAGACCCCGATCGGGATGGTCTTCTGCTGGGGTGACGAGAGGAACACGAGCGCGTACAGGAACTCGTTCCACGACAGGGTGAACGCGAAGATCCCCGCCGACAGGATCCCGGGGATGGCCAGCGGGAAGGCGATCCGCACCATCGCCTGGAAGCGGCTGGCGCCGTCGATCCGCGCGCAGTCCTCGATCTCCCGCGGGATGGTCCGGAAGTACCCCATGAGGAGCCACGTGCAGAACGGGATCAGGAACGTCGGGTACGTGAGGATCAGCGCCCAGGGCGTGTCGGCGATCCCGAAGGTCGTCACCACGTTGCCGAGGGGGATGAAGAGGAGCGTCGGCGGGACCAGGTAGGTGATGAAGATCATGGTCCCGAGGGGCGCCGCCCATCGGAACTTGAGCCGCGCCAGCGCGTATCCGGCCAGGAGCCCGCAGGCCAGGGACAGCGCGGTCGACACGGTGGCGATGAAGAACGTGTTCCACGCCCAGCGGCCGAACATCGTGCGGTCGAACAGGTCGCGGAAGTGCTGGAGAGTCGGGTGGACCGTCCAGAAGGGGTTCATCCGCACGTTGTACAGCTCGGTGTCGGGCCGGATGGAGGTGATCACCATCCAGTAGAACGGGAAGAGCGTGACGACGACGACGAGCGCCAGCGGGATGTGGAAGGTGAGCGCGCGCCGGAGGGGCCCGCCGGCCCGGACCGCCATGGTCAGTCGTTCTTCCGGATGTACCAGAGCTGGAACACGATGACCACCAGGAGGAACGGGAAGAGGGTGAGCGAGATCGACGCCCCCTGCCCCAGCTTCGCGGCGCGCATGGCGATCTCGTAGGCGTAGGTCCCGAACACGTGGGTGCTGCTGTACGGGCCCCCGCGCGTGAGGACGTAGATCAGCTGGAAGTCGGCGAAGGTCGCGATCATCGAGAACAGGACGACCACCAGCATGATGGGCTTGATCAGGGGCAGCGTCACCCGCCAGAACCGCTTCCACGCGTTGGCACCGTCGATCTCCGCCGCCTCGTGGAGGTCGGGGTTGACGGTCTGGAGCCCGGCCAGGAGCGTGATGGCGAAGAACGGCATCCCCCGCCACACGTTCACCGCGATCAGGCAGCCCATCGCGAGCACGCCGTCGCCGAGCCAGAGGATGCGCTTCGAGATGAGCCCGGAGTTCATGAGCATCCAGTTGAACACGCTGAACGTCGCGTCGAACATCCACTGCCACGCGAGCGTGCTGAGCACGGTCGGGATGATCCAGGGCAGGAGCATCCCGGCCCGGACGATCCGCTTGAACTTGAAGTGGTGGTTCAGCAGGAGCGCCGCCGCCATCCCCAGCACCAGCTTGAGGAACGTGGCGATGAAGGTGTAGACGAACGTGTTCTGGAAGGCCCGCAGGAAGATGGCGTCGTTCAGGTTGACGCGGAAGTTCTCGAGCCCGATGAAGTTGCCGGGCCGCCCCACCACCTTGTCGGTGACCGCCAGCCAGAGGCCGAGCGCGAACGGATAGGCGATGAACACGAGCAGGATCAGGAGCGTGGGGGCGAGGAGCACCCCCGCGAGCACGTGCTCCCGCTCGAGGAGCTGGCCCAGGCGTCGCCGGACGCGGGCCCGGGGCAGCCCGAGGGCGACGGGCGCCGGCGCGACCGCGACGCTGGCGGCTCCGTCCTGGCGGATCGGGTGGCTAGGATGGTCGGCCATGGCCCTCTCGTGGCTTCACGGCCGGACACGAGCCGGCCGGCCGGGCTCCCGGGGAGCCCGGCCGGCGCGGTCACGCTACGCGTACGCCTTCTTCAGCTCGCCCTCGGCCCACTTGGCGGCGTCCTCGGCCTTCATGCCCTTGATGGCCTGGGCGTACATGTCGACCATGATGTACTTCACGAGCGCCTCGGACGCCTTCCGGCTCGGCGGGCCGGGCCACCCGGGGCTGCGGCCAAACTTGACCGAGTCCTTGAAGGGCGCCAGCTTCGGGTCCTTCTCCCACAGGGCGTGCTTCTCCCAGAACGGGGTCGGGCCCATCAGGTAGCCGTCGTTGGCCGTGAAGTAGCTGTCGTACTGGGGCCGGTCCATCAGCCAGCGGATGAACGCCACGGCCACGTCCTTGTTCTTCGTGTGCTTCATGATGGCGCGGGCCTGGGCGCCCATCTGGTAGAAGCGGCCGGCGGGCCCCTTCGGCATGTGGCCGTGGTCGGTGACCTTCACGATGTCCGGGAACTGGCGCTTGGCGACGAAGTAGATGCTGGACCCGTTGAGCGTGGCCGAGATCGTGCCGGCGTGGTAGGCGCGGTTGTTGCTGCTGTCGTCCCAGGCCAGCCCGCCCTCGTCGAGGGCGTCCTTCCACATGGCCGTCGTGAACTTGAGGGCCTCGATCGTCTCCTTGCTGTTGATCATGACCCTCTTCTGCTCTTTGTCGACCTCCTGGCCGCCGAAGCACCAGGTCACCGCGTACGCCCAGCCGTTCGGGTCGCCCAGGCTGTGGCCGAAGGCCTGGCCGATCGGCCGGTCCTTCTTCTTCAGCTCGGTCCCGACCTTGCGGAACTCGTCCATGGTGTCCGGGAACTTCGCGGCCCCCGCCTCCTTGAACCAGTCGGTCCGGTAGGCGAAGGTGGCGGGCGACGTGCCCATGGGCACCGCCTTCCAGCGCCCCCCGACGAAGGTCGACGTTCCGGAAGATGTCGTAGATGCCCCCGTCCCGCTTGTCGACCTGCTCGGCCAGCTCGTCCACGTCGTGGACGCCGTCGGCGTAGAGGTGCGCCCAGTTGTTGTGGAACTGGATGATGTCGGGCCCGGCCTTGGTCTCGATGGCCGACGCGATGCGCGGATTGAGGTCGTTGAAGTTGATGAGCTCGACGGTGACGTCGACGCCGGCCTGCTTGCCGAACTCCGCGCCGAGCCGCTTGAGCTCGACGTCCGCGGCCGGGACGAAGCTCACCCACTCCAGGAGGTGGAGCTTGGTGCCCTTGGGGAAGCTCGGCGGCTGCTGCGCCCGCAGGATCCCCGGGATCCCCCCGACGGTGGCCGCCCCCGCGACGGCGCCGGTCATCGTGAGGAATGCGCGTCGCTTCATGCTGCTCCCGCTCTCTCGCGTCTGCATGTCATTCCTCCTCGCATGGCGGTGGACCGGCAGCCATCCCCCGACCGCACGCCGTACTCCGGGCTGGAGTTCGGGTGCCGGCTCGGAACCCGGGCCCAGGGGATGGGCCATGAGAACACCGTCTGTCTTGAACTGTCAACTGAACTGTCTGCCGCGCCGGGGAGGGCGGGGCGAGGGGGAGAGGCGAGCAAGGCGAATGCCCCTTGTCCCGGCGCGGGATTCTCCGGGAGACCTCGAGCGCGCATGGCACCCCGCTCTCCTTCGAGCCGGGGGGGGTCGTGGAGTCGCCCGGCGCCGGGGGCGGGCCCCCCCCGGGGGGCGCTCCCCGGGGCCGGAGGGAGTCGGAGAGGGGCGCTGCCCACCACGCGCGAGGTGCGGGCCAGCACCATCCGCGCGCGATGTCCCTGCTACGCGTGGGTCGGATTCCGGCTAGAGTGACCCCACCCGCTGTCTTGGATGCCGGCCAGGCCTCGCGTCAGGTGGACGACGGCCGAGCGGGTGACCGCCAGGTGGCCATGCTCCTCCCAGGCCAGCGCCTGGTCTTGGAGGCGTCAGGAAGGCTCGATGGCCGCTGGATGCGATCACATGAGAAGGCGGCGCGGTTAGCGGCATAGCTCGAACGGAGCCGCGGAGACCAACCTGGGAGGATGCCGATGGATGTGGGTACGGTCGATCATCTCCTGACGACGACGCGCTCGGTCCGGCGGCGGCTCGACCTGTCCCGACCCGTCGAGCCCGAAGTGATCGAACGCTGCCTCGAGATCGCGATGCAGGCCCCGAGCGGCGGGAACCTGCCCTGGCCCTACTTCGTCGTGGTCACCGATCCAGTCAAGCGAGCGGACGTGGCCGCGCTCTACCGCAAGGTCTTCTTCGAGGAGTATGCTCCGACGATCTCGGCGGAGCGCCGGGCGACCGACGGGAAGAACGTCGAGGCCTGGACCTACCTCGCCGAGCACCTCCACGAGGTTCCCGTCCACGTCATCGCCTGCGTAGAGGGGCGGGTGGACGGCCAGCCTCCGTTCATGGCTGCCTCGCGGTACGGAAACATCCTGCCCGCCGCGTGGTCCTTCATGCTGGCGCTCCGCGCGCGGGGCGTCGGCGCCGCCTGGACCACCCTGCACCTCCGGTACGAGCAGCAGGTGGCCCGGCTGCTGGGGATCCCAGCCGACGTGACGCAGGCGGCCCTTCTGCCCGTCGCCTACTACCTCGGCGTCGGCTTCAAGCCGGCCCGACGCGTGACTGCCCGCGAGCGGACCTACTGGGACCACTGGGGCGCTACGCGCCCGGCCGGCGCCTGAGTCACGAGCGCCACCCCCAGGCTCCTGCACGACCCTGGCCCCGAGGAGCCGCGCCCACGGAAGGCGCGAGTCCGCACCCGGGCGCTGGGCCCGTGAATGCGCTGCACCGTGAAAGCGCGGCCTCCGCCCAGGTGGGCAATCCGGTCTAGAGTAGTACGTCCAGGGAGCACGTCGGCGAAGAGGAGGATCTTCCTCCCAACGGTCAACTTTCCCCGCATGGGTGTGTATACGCACGAGGTTGATTCGGTGAGCAGTCCGGGGGCACCACCGTGAGTGGCCCGTCGAGCGGCGCGGCCGAACCGCGGCGGCGGTCGCGAACGCGCGCCGGTGAGCTGCGCTCCTGGGTGGCCTTCGGCGTGGTCTCCGTCACCATCTGGGAAGTGGCGTCGCGGCTCTACGGGCAGCCCTACCTTCTTCCGGCGCCCTCGCAGATCATCCGCGAGCTCGGCGAGAACTGGGACCTCGTCCTCGCCTATGCCTGGATCACCACGCAGGAGGTCGTGGTCGGGTTCACCCTCGGGTCGGTCGCGGCTCTCCTGGCCGCCATGCTCTTCCTGTGGCTGCCGAGCTTCCTGGAGGACTTCCTCTATCGCGTGATCGTGACCCTCAACAGCACCCCTTTCGTGGCCCTCGCCTCGCTGGCGGTGGTCTGGTTCGGGCTCGGGATCACCAGCAAGATCCTGATCGCGGGGATGTACACGTTCTTTGCGGTGCTCTACACGACCCACAAGGAGTTCGTCTCGGTCGAGCCGATCCGCGAGCAGCTGATGGACGTCTACGGCGCGACGTGGTGGCAGCGAATCTTCCTCTTGAAGCTGCCCTCGGCCCTCCCCATCGTCTTCGTGAGCCTGAAGGGCGGCGTGATGGCGGCGGTCAACGGCGCCATCGTCGGCGAGCTGTTCGGGGCCTTCGAGGGACTCGGCTACATGATCCTGGATTCGCGCTACGTCGGGAACACGGTGCGGGTGTTCCTGGCGGCCGTCTTCTGTACGCTGATCGGCTGGCTCCTGCTGGGCGTGGTTGCGCTCGCCGAGCGGGCCCTGCTACCGTGGCACGTGAGCATGGCGCGCGAACGCGGCGCGGCGCGCTGACCGGCCACGACCGAAGGCGGCCACGCCACCGCCCGATCCCACTGCCTGATCGAGGAGGACACCACGATGATGCGATCGCTTCGGCTCCTGGCCCTCACGCTGGCGCTCGCCCTCGCCGCCCTTCCGGCGGGGACCGGCCTTCCGGACGCCCAGGCCCAGGCCAAGACGAAGGTGACGGTCTTCGAGGCCTGGTTCATCCACAACGAGTCGATGGGATCGCCGACGGCGGTCGAGAAGGGCTTCTTCGAGGGCCTCGACGTCAAGGTGGTGGGCGGCGGGCCGGGGCTGTCCTCCATCGACCGGGTCATGGCGGAGTCCAAGGGCGGCGGCATCGCGTTCGGCGTGGACTACCCCTACAACATCCTCGAGGCGCGCGAGAAGCAGAAGCTCCCGCTCGTCGCGGTCGCGCACGACTTCCAGAAATCCGCGGTGCGCCTCATCTCGTGGAAGGAGATCAAGAGCGCGAAGGACATCGAGGGCACCGTCGCCACCTGGATCGGCTACGACAAGCAAGTGAAGGCCGCGATCGGATCGGAGTGGGCGAAGCGCATCAAGGTCGTCAACCAGCAGGGCGATCCCGCGACGATCGGCTCGTGGCTCAAGAAGGACTACCCGTTCGCGCACGCGATGATCTACAACGAGATCCTCGTCGCCAAGCGGATGGCGAAGGACAAGTACTGGACGTACTCGTTCGCTGACTTCGGGATCGACTGGCCGGAGAACGTCGTCTTCACGACCGAGGAGACGGTCAAGAAGCACCCGAAGGTGGTCCAGGCCTTCCTGGCCGGCCGGTACAAGGGCTACAAGCACGCCCTGGCCAACCGCGACGAGGCCGTCCAGACCCTCATGAAGTACAACAGCAACCTGAAGGGCCAGGAGAAGCACGAGCTGGAGGGGATGGAAGCGATCGCCTCGGTCATGGTGACCGCCGACACGAGGACCAAGGGCCTCGGCTACATCGACCCGGCGGGCTGGGACCGGGTGGCCCAGAACCTGACCACGGCGGGGTTCTACGCCTCGGCGCCCAACGTCAAGGCGGCCTACACCGCGGAGTTCCCGAGCGGCGTGACTCCCTAGGCCCGAGCCCGGAGGCGATGGCCCCGCCGCCCGTCCGGCTCGAGCGGGTTTCCAAGCGCTACGAAGTCGCTCCGCGGCGGGGGCCTGCCGGCGTCCGGGAAGAGACGGCGCTGCAGGCGGTCACCGGCTTCACGCTCGACGTGGCGGCGGGGGAGTTCGTCTCCATCATCGGTCCCTCCGGGTGCGGGAAGACCACGCTGCTGTTCCTCCTGGCCGGACTGCGGCCGCCGAGCGCCGGCCACGTGGAGGTCTGCGGCCGTCCGGCCGCGGAGGCCATGCGGGCCGGCCTGGCGAGCGTGATCTTCCAGCAGCCGGTGCTCTTCGAGTGGCTGACGGTGGAGGACAATGTCCTGCTCCCGCTCCGGATGCGAGACCGGGGCTGGTGGGCGTGGCCGCTCCGCCGGCGGGGCTACGCGGCCCGGGCCCGCGAGGCGCTCGCCACGGTCGAGCTCGACGCCTTCGGCCACTACCGGCCGGATGCCCTGTCCGGTGGCATGCAGCAGCGCGTCGCGATCGCGCGGGCGCTGACGCTGGCCCCGCGGGTCCTGCTGCTCGACGAGCCGTTCGGCGCCCTCGACGAGCTGACGCGCGATCGCATGAACCAGGAGCTGCTCCGGCTCTGGGAGGCGCGCGGTCTCACCATCGTGTTCGTGACGCACTCGATCGAGGAGGCCGTCTTCCTCTCGGATCGCGTCGTCGTGATGGGCCAGAGGCACGCAGCGAGGACCGGCTCCAGCATCGTGCGGATCGTCGACGTGGACCTGCCCCGGCCGCGCCGCCTGGCCGTGAAGGAGGAGGTCGCGTTCTTCCAGAAGGTCCGCGAAGGACGCGAGGCGCTCCGGGAGGCCTGAGTTGCGCCGGCGAGACGATCCGCCCCGGGCCAGGAGGGCGGGCGAGACGCGTCCCTCGAGTGCGCGGGCCGGCCTCCGGCTCCGCACGTACCTGACCCCGAGCGTGCCCCGCAGTCTGTTCGCCTATCTCGCCGGATACCTGCGTGAGCGCCTCGGGGTGCCGACCGAGCTTGAGATCGAGACGCAGCATTCCGGGCCGCCTCGGGGAATGCCCGACCCGTTCAGCGCGGGCGAGCTGGACGTCGGCTTCCTCTGTGCCCCGCCCTACATCTGGCTCCGGGAGCGCCCCGACCCCCCAGTCGAGCTGCTCCCGTTCGGCCTCGTGTTCGACGATCCCCGGGGCGGCGGCCGGCCGGTCTACTTCTCGGACATCGTCGTGCGCGCGGATCACCCCGCGCGCTCGTTCGGGGACCTGCTGAACGCGCGCTGGGGGTACAACGACCGCGAGTCTCTGAGCGGCTACTACTCGGTGCTCCAGACCGCCGCGGACCACGGCGCCGGCGCGTCCTTCCTTGGCCACTTGCGCGACATGGGAAGCCACCTGGCTTCCCTGCGCGCCCTTCGGCGGGGCGACATCGACGCCGCCGCCATCGACTCCGTCGTGCTCGCGCTGCGCTGGCGGCGCGACGCCGCTCTCCGGACCGACCTCCGCGTGGTCCACGGTCTCGGGCCCTGGCCCATCCAGCCCATCGTGCTGCGGCGAGACCTGCCCGCCCGGCTCAAGACCGCCCTGACGGCGGCCGTCCGGGTGCTGGCGGACGCGCCTGCGCGGCGGCGGGCGCTCCGCCGCTGGCTCGTCACCGGCGTTGCCCCGATGACGGACGCCGACTTCGACGTGGAGCGCGCCGCGCTCGCGCGGGCCGAGGCCCTCGAGCGCGCCCTCGGCGCCAGAGTGCAGGACGGTCGTGTCCCCGCGTCCCAGGCGCCTCGTCGATTACGAGTCACTGAATCAACTGATCCGTGCGGGCGAGCAGCGCGGGCGGGATCGTCAACCCAAGCGTCCTCGCCGTCTTGAGGTTGATAACCAGTTCGAACTTGATTGGCTGCTCCGATGTACCCGACTTCACGCAGCCCTTGCCGAAGGCCGTCGACGAAGGTCTCCGGAGGCGGACCGTTGCGCAGGAAGCCGATGCGATAGACCTTCCTCGTCTGTTGAGTGTCGGCTGAGCGTGGGGCGATCAGCGCCGCGGTCGACCCGTACAGAAAGCCGCGACGACTCACCATGTTCCGCCTCACAACGCACAGCCTCCCGGGCCGGCTGGCATCCGGGCCGTGGTGCCTGGTGCCAATGCAGAGCGTCCGAGGCTGGCCATGGTGACCTCCCAGGATCGGAGCTGAGTGCCGGCGAGCCTTCCTGGTCGGACACCCGCCCGTGATCCACGCGACGCAGGCTCGTCTGTTGCCCGACGGAAGGGGCGAGCGCGCGAGGCTTCGCGCACGCGCATCACGCGGACGAGGCTTCCAGTGGAGGGAAGTGTGAGCATGGCCAGGCCCTCCGTCCGGTGGGCGTAGGATAACCAAGTGGTCGCATCTGGGCAAGGCGCGGCATGTCGCGGCGTCGGCGCGGGGCGGCGGAGCGGGTATCGTCGGGCCACCGACGCTTCGCTCTCCTGGCGAGCAGGTCATCCCTCTGGCACGCGGCCCCGGGGTTGGCTATAACTTGGCGATGCGCGGTGCGATTCGCGGGGACACCGTCCAGGCGAGGACCAGGTCCCGAAGGGCGCGCGACCCCGAGGACGCGTAGCCGCGCCAGGCATTCGGCTTGATTCCAGAGAGACCTGGTCGCTTGCGCATCGGGATCGACACCGGCGGGACGTTCACGGACGTCGTCGTCGTGGACGAGGTGACGGGCGAGGTCTTCGCGACCAAGACGCCGTCCACGCCCGAGGACCCGTCGCTCGCCGTGCTCCAGGGGCTGCGGAAGGTCCTCCGGCTTGCCGGGGCGTCGACCGACGCGGTGGCCGCGGTCTCGCACGGGACCACGGTGGCGACGAACGCCCTCCTCGAGGAGCGGTTCGAAGGCCTGGGTCTGGTGACGACCGAGGGGTTCCGGCACGTCCTCGAGATCGCGCGACAGAGCGTGCCCCAGGGCTACGGGAACTCCTACTTCTGGGTGAAGCCGGAGCGCATCGTGCCGCTTCACCGCGTGCACGAGGTCCCCGAGCGCATCAGTCACCGCGGCGAGGTCCTCCGGGGCTTCGACGAGGCGGCGGCGGCCGAGGTGGCGCGCTCGTGCCGGCGGCAGGGCATCTCGGCGATCGGCGTAAGCTTCATCCACGGCTACGCCAACCCGGCGCACGAGCAGCGGATGCGCGCGGTGCTCCTACGCGAGCACCCGGAGGCGCACGTCTCCGTCTCCTCCGAGGTCTGGCCGGAGTACCGCGAGTACGAGCGCACGGTGACGACTCTCGTCGACGCCTTCGCCAAGGGCCGGGTCTCCGGCTACGTCGAGCGAATCCGCGCGCGCCTCGACGCGGAGCTCGGCCCGGGGGTGCCGTTCCAGGTGATGAAGTCCAACGGGGGCGTGATCTCCGCCCGCGAGGTGGTGAGCCACCCGATCACCACGATCCTGAGCGGGCCCGCCGCCGGCGCGCTTGGCGCCGCCTTCCTCGCGGAGGCCGCGGGCGTCGACCGCATCCTCACCATGGACGCAGGCGGGACCAGCACCGACGTCTGCCTGGTCGAGGGCGGCGAGCCGGGGCTCACGACCGACGGCGCGGTCGGCCGCTTTCCCGTCAAGGTCCCGATGATCGACCTCGTCACCGTGGGGACGGGAGGGGGCTCGATCGCCTGGCGCGCGCCCGATGGGGGCCTGAAGGTGGGGCCGGCCAGCGCGGGCGCGGAGCCGGGCCCCATGTGCTACGGTCGCGGCGGCACGCGGCCCACGGTCACCGACGCCCAGCTCGTCGTCGGTCGCATTCCCGCGCGCCTCTTGGGCGGCGAAGTGCCCCTGTCACTCGAGCTCGCCCGAAAGGGCATCGAGGCGCTCGCCGCCGAGCTTGGGCTCACTCCCGAGCGCACGGCCGAGGGCATCCTCGAGATCGCGGCCTGGAACCAGGCGAACGCCGTCGAGCAGATGAGCGTCAAGCGCGGCCTCGATCCGCGAGACTACACGCTGGTCGCCTTCGGCGGTTCCGGACCCTTGCTGGCCGGCCACCTGGTCGAGCTCCTGGGCCTCCGGGCGGCGTTGATCCCGGCCTCACCCGGCACGGTCTCCGCGTTCGGCCTCCTCACCGTCGATCTCAAGAACGACTACGTCCAGACCGCCGTCCAGCTCCACGCACGGCTCGACCTGGCGCAGGTCAACGGCCACCTGGCGCGGCTCGAGGCGAAGGCGGCCGCCGCCCTCGCGCGCGAAGGCGTGCCCGAGCCGGCCCGACGTCTGGTCCGTCTCGCCGACCTGCGCTACTTCGGCCAGGCGTGGGAGGTCACCGTGGAGCTGCCGCCCGGTGCGCTCGACGAGGCGCGCGCCGCCCTGACCGTGGCGCGTTTCCACGCCGCGCACGAGAAGCGCTACGGCTACAGCTACCGGGCCGAGGGGTCCGGCCCGGCCGGATCGCGGCAAGGTGTCGAGTGGGTGAACCTCAGGGTGGTCGGGGTGGGCGTTACCGGACGGCCGGCGCCGCGAGCCGCGGCGACTGGCGACGGCCGCGCCGAGCGAGCCCGGACGGCGACGCGAGCGGCCTGGTTCGACGGGAAGGCAGTCGAGTGCGCCGCATACGACCGCGCGCGGCTCCGTTCCGGCGACCGTCTGAGCGGGCCAGCGATCGTGGAGGAGTTCGGCGCCACGACCGTCGTGTTCCCCGGCCAGCGCATCGAGGTCGACGGGTTCGGCAACTTGCTCCTGACCCGGGCCGGGACGTCCACCGCGAGCGAGCCGACCCGCGCGGACGCCGTCGCGGCGCCCGGGGAGCCGACGGCCGGCCACGGGATCCATCCCGCCTCTCCCGATCCGATCATTCTGCAGATCGTCCAGGGGACCCTGGCGTCCGTCGAGGCGGAGGTCGAGGCGGCCATCGAGCGGACCGCGCGCTCCCCGATGATCCGGGAGGCGCGGGACTTCCGAGCGGGCATCCACGACCGGCACTGTCGGAAGCTGACGGGCCGCTCGTATTCATCCCTCGTCCAGCCGGTGGTGCGGGACTTTCCGCTCACGACGATGCGGCCCGGCGATGTCTTCTTCCACAACGACGTCTACGAGTCGGAGGGGGGGATCGGCCACCTCCCGGACCTCTGCGTGACGGTACCGGTCTTCGATCCTCGTCACGAGGACCGGGTCGTCGCCTTCGTCCAGGCGTTCGGCCACCACGACGACATCGGTGGCGCCGTGCCCGGCTCCATGCCGTCCCACGCGACGAGCGCGCATCAGGAAGGGCTGATGGTGCCGCCGGTCAAGCTCTACGACGCGGGCCGTCCGAACCGCGACGTGATGCGGATCCTGGTGCGGAACTCGCGGCTGCCGGACAGCCTGCGCGGCGACCTCGACAGCGAGGTGGCGGCCTGCCGACTCGGCGCTGCCCGGCTCGGCGCGCTCTTCCGCCGGTACGGCGCGGCAGAGGTCGAGGCCTGCTTCGAGGCAATCCTCGCGCGGACGACCGAGACCTTTCGGCGGGAGCTCCTCGCGAGGATTCCCGACGGTACCCATGCCTGGGAGGACTACGCCGAGCACGACGGCGTCGACCCGCCCCGCCTCCACGCGCAGCGCATCACGCTGACCAAGGCCGGTGGCCGCCTGATCCTCGACTTTGCGGGCACGAGCCCCCAGGCTCGCGGCCCGATCAACCACGCCGGCGACTACGCCGACGGCGTGTTCCTGAAGAAGTGGCTCGCCCCGATACTCCGGAACCTCGCGGAGACACCCGAGCGAATGGCCGAGCTGGACGTCAACGAGGGCGTCGTGCCCCTGATCGAGCTTCGGTTCCCGCCGCCCGGCACGCTACTGACGCCGGTCTTCCCGGCCCCGACCAACGCACGCACGTTCGTCATCCTGCGCCTCCTCGGGGTTCTCGCTGGCGTGCTCGCCAAGGCGACCGGCGGGCGGATGCCCGCCGACCAGGAGACCATCCGCTACACGGGCTTCCACGGGATCGATCCGCACGGCGAGTTTTACCTGATGCGCGAGGTCCTCGGGGGCGGGTCGGGAGGCCGGCACTACGCGGACGGTTCCGATGTCGTGCACATCGTGCCGGACAGCAAGAATCTCCCCGTCGAGTTCACCGAGACGCGCTTCCCCCTCCGGGTCGAACGACTCGCGCTCGCGACGGACTCCGGCGGCGCGGGCCGGCGGCGCGGCGGGCTCGGATACCTGAAGGAGTTCCGCACTCTGTCGGACAGCTACTTCCTGTCGGTGGCCGACCGCTCGATCCTGGCCTGCTGGGGGGTCGAGGGCGGCCGGGCGGGACAGCCCTTCCGGGTGACGGTGGATCCGGGCGGCCCGCGGGAGCGCGTCCTGCCGGGGCTGGTCGACGACGAGCCGATCCCGGCCGGGACCCTCGTGCGGGTCGAGACGACCGGGGGAGGCGGGTGGGGCGATCCGCTGGACCGTGAGTCGTCGCGAGTCGTCCTCGACGTGGTCCAGGGCAAGGTCTCGGCGCGGGCGGCCCGGGAGGAGTACGGGGTGGTCCTGGCCGCGAGTCCCGACGGCGAGACCCGCCACGACCTTGCCGCCACCGCGTCCTTGCGACAGGAGCTCCGCGAGGCGCGCGGTCAGCTCGCGTTCTTCGATCGCGGGCCCGGCTACCGGCGCCTCGCCGGCCGGGACCACGCGGACGTGGACTTCGTGGAGCCACCCACGAGCGCCCGCCGGGAGTGCCCGCGGCTGTGAAGCCCTCCGTCTTCGAGTACATCGCCGTCGGGTCGATCGACGAGGCCGTCGCCGAGCTCGAACAGCATGGCGACGCGGCGAAGCTCCTCGCCGGTGGCCAGAGCCTCGTCCCGCTCCTGAACATGCGCCTCGCCACGCCCGAACGCCTGGTCGACCTCAACCGCGTGGCGGAGCTGGCGTACGTGACCGAGCGCGCCGGCGGACTCGCCATCGGCGCGATGACCCGCCAGCGCGCGGTCGAACGAAGCGAGCTGGCCGCCCTGCGTGTGCCCCTCCTGGCCGATGCGCTCCCGTGGGTGGGACATTTCCAGATCCGGAACCGTGGGACCGTGGGAGGCAGCCTCAGTCATGCCGACCCGGCCGCCGAGCTGCCGGCCGTGGCCCTGTGCCTGGACGCGCGCTTCACCGCGCGCGGGCCGGCGGGCGAGCGGACCCTCCCGGCGGAGGGGTTCTTCCGGAGCCAATTGACCACGGCCCTCACGCCGACGGAGCTCCTGACCGAGGTCTGGTTCCCGATGAGCCCGCGGGGCTCGGGGTCGGCCTGGATGGAGCTGGCCCGACGCCACGGGGACTACGCGCTCGTGGGCGTGGCCGCGGTGGTGACCTTGGCGGGCGATCGGATCGGGGAGGCGAAGCTCGCCCTGACCGGAGTGGGGGACCGGCCGATCCGGGCGCGCGAAGCGGAGACGCGGCTCGCCGGGGAATCCCTCACGCCCAGCGTGCTCGCCGCGGCGGCCGACGCGGTCCGGCGGGCGATCGATCCTGGGAACGACATCCATGCGACCGCAGCGTATCGGCGTCACGTCGCCGGCGTGCTCACCGGGCGAGCGATCCGGGTTGCCGCGGCGCGCGCGAAGGCGGCCGAGCGTGCCTGACCCGACCCCGATCACCGTGCGCTTGCGGGTCAACGGGCGCGTGTACGCGGAGTCGGTGGCGCCCCGCCTCCTGCTCTCCGACTTCATCCGCCACCGCCTGGGCCTGACCGGCACCCATGTCGGATGCGAGCATGGGGTCTGCGGGGCGTGCACCGTACTCCTCGACGGCGAGGCGGTGCGGTCGTGCCTGCTCCTCGCCGTCCAGGCCGCCGGCGCCGAGGTGACGACTGTCGAGGGGCTCGCGGACGCGGACGGCCGGTTGCACCCGGTGCAGCAGGCCTTCCATGAGATGCATGCCCTCCAGTGCGGGTTCTGCACGCCGGGCTTCCTGCTGTCGGTCGTTGCCTTCCTGCGGGACGTCCCCGCGCCCTCGGACGAAGAGATCCGGCTCGGCCTGGCGGGCAACCTCTGTCGCTGCACCGGCTACCAGAACATCGTGCGGGCCGTCCGCCGGGCCGGCGAGCTCCTGGCGGGTGGGTGACGAGCGTCGCGCGGTCCGGATGGAGGTGCCGGCGCCGCCGGATTCTTCCGTCCGCTGAGCTTCCGGCTGTCCGGGCCGGAGGGCGTCCCGCGCGTGCCCCGCTCGTACCGGGGACTTGGCGGGCCCTTGCTGTGCATGCACATTCTCGATACAGTGCAGGCATGACGCCAAAGGCACGTGGAAGCGCGGGGTCTCGCCGGGGCAAGGCGCGTTACGCGCAGACCGGTGAGGCCGCGACCTTCCAGTACACGGTGAGGGCCATCCCGGCGCACGTGGATAGGGCGCTCAGGCGCAAGGCTGCCGCGGAGAAGAAGAGCCTCAACGCGGTTCTTCGGGAAGCGCTGATCAGGGAGGCCGACGTGGCCGAGCCCAACCGTCGCCCCTACACGGATCTCGATGCCCTCGCCGGCACCTGGCTGGACGATCCCGGGTTCGACGCGGCAATCCAGGCCCAGGATCAGATTGACGCATCGCTCTGGCGATGATGATCGCCATAGACACGAATCGTTACGTCGACTTCGCCAGGGGACTGGCCGACGCGGTGGGCAGGCTGCGGACGGCCGAGCGGATCCTGATGCCGCTGATCGTTCTGGGCGAGCTGCGCGCCGGCTTCCTCGCCGGCTCGCGAGGAACGGCGAACGAGGCCAGCCTCGCTCGATTCTTGAACAGCCCGCGCGTCGACGTCTTGCTGGCCGACGAGGACACGACCCATCACTACGCGCGGCTGTTCCACCAGCTGCGCCGGCAGGGGACTCCGATCCCGACGAACGACATCTGGATCGCGGCGCTCGTGGTCCAGCATCAGCTCTACCTGTTCGCGCGAGACGCTCATTTCGACCACCTCCCGCAGATCCCAAGGCTCTGACGCGGGCACGGCGCGCGCGCACGGGCGAGCCCTCCAATCAGGGAGAACAGGCGATGGCCACCGAGGTGGTGAAGGTCGAGCTCAAGAACGTGCAGGACGCCTCCGGCCTCGAGGCGGCGATCCTCGCCGGCCGGTTCACTGCCGACCATGTCGTGGCGGTGGTCGGCAAGACCGAGGGCAACGGCGGCGTCAATGACTTCACCCGCATCCTCGCCGACCAGGCCTTCCGGCGCGTGCTGCAGCAGCACGGGCGCCGCGCCGCCGAGGAGATCGCGCGCGTGCCCATGGTGTGGTCGGGCGGATGCGACGGCATCCTCACCCCGCACGCCACCGTGTTCGCGCGAACTGCGCGGATCGGACCGGCCGATCAGTCCCGGCTCGTCATCGGCGCCGCCATGAGCACCGAGCTCTTGCCCGAGGACATCGGTCGGCCGGCCATGGTGGAGAAGGTCGCCGAGGGAGTACGCGCGGCGATGCGGGACGCCGGGCTTGAGGATGCGGCCGACGTCCACTACGTCCAGACGAAGACGCCGCTCCTGACGATCGAGTCCGTGGCCGACGCGCACCGCCGCGGCCACGGCGTGGCCTGCAAGGTCCACGAGTCGATGGACGTCTCGAACGGGACGACCGCGCTGGGCATCGCCGTCGCGCTCGGTGAGGTCCCGATGCCGCGCGCCGAGCAGATCTGCCAGGATTTCGACTTCTACTCGTCGGTCGCCTCGTGCTCGTCCGGCGTGGAGCTGACCCGGGCCCAGATAGTGCTGATGGGCAACCGGCCGGCGGCCGGCGGCCGTTACCGGATCGGCCACAGCGTGATGAAGGACGCCCTGGACCAGGACGGGATCTACGAGGCGATCCGGAACGCCGGCCTTCCGCTGCCGGCGCGCCCCCGAGCCGAGGACCTTGGCGGGCGCCTCGTCAACTGCTTCGTGAAGTGCGAGGCGGACCACCGGGGGGTACTCCGTGGTCGCCGCCAGATCATGCTCGACGACTCGGACGTGCACCACCACCGCCACGCCAAGGCGGCGGTCGGAGCCGTGGTGGCGGCCGCGATCGGCGACCCGGCCGTCTTCGTCTCGGTGGGGGCCATGCACCAGGGGCCGCACGGCGGCGGCCCCGTCATCGCGATCGTGGACGTCGGGGAGTGAGCGAGACCGGGTTAGCGGGCGGTGAAGGCGGGTTGCTGCCCGGGGGCCGTCGTGGTCGGCGCCCCGGGGTAGCCGGACCTCTGGTATGCCGAGGGAGCTGTCCAAGGAGCCGGAGGTCGGGCGGGGAGGGCTTGCGTGATGGCCTTCCGCTGCCGCTGGATCGTGCCCGGGCCCTCGCCCGTGAGGTGATGAGCCCACACCTCTGCGTCCTGTCGAATCGCTCTCACCGTGTCGAACGCTCTCAACAGCCACGTGATCATGGTCATCCTCCTCGATCGGTCCGTCACTCTTCGCCGCGGTCCTCGGCGCCCGCCGTCCCGAGCAGGTCGCTGAGCCGCTCGGCCGCCGCCCTCACGTCGCCGATGGCCTCGGCATCGTAGCCGGCCAGGTCGCGCGCGACGTAGAGGCTGAGCTCCGTCTCGGAGACGTCACCCAGCTGAGCGAAGGCCTCGGCAGCACGGAGGACCCCTTCCAGGGACCCCGCGTGACGCGCGCTGCGCAAGGCGGCCTGGTAGGCATCACGCGCCCTCAGGTATGCCGCTTCGGGGGCGCCCGTCCGGCTCGCGATGCGGTAGTAGAGGTCGCCGGCCTCGATCAGAGACTCCCATCGGCGATCGCTGATGGCCCGGCGATACGCGGCCGCGGTCATGCGCACGGCCGTCGACAGATCGCCACGCTCGAGGGCCGCCTCGACTGACGTCTGCAGGGAACTGGCGGAAGGCGCGCCGCGCTGGGGTGGCATGACCGGCGTCGTGAGGCCGCCCACCAGGAGGCCAACCAGGGCAGGTCCGACTATCAACGACATCTTCATGGCGCTTCCCCCTCCTCCGGAGAGGCCAGGGTCGGCCCGAACGCTGGAGGAACCGGAGCAAGCCGGCTGCCAGAAGCCGGCCGGCCAAGGGAGCCTCGACATGACGCGGACTTACGCGACATACGCGCCGCCCGGCCGGCGGGAGGTGTTCGTTCGCGGCCGTCACCCGGAAGCGCCGCGACGGGCCCAGGAAGGCAGATTGACCAGCTAGGAGGCGAGGTTACGGGACTGTCTGCTCCGCCGTGACAGTGTGGGACGACTTCTATCCAGCGGAGGGGGGTTGGAACCCCTTGGCGTCAATCCGGTGCCGCGCCAGGAGCTGGTGGAGCCAGGTCCGGTTCATGCCCACCCGCCGAGCGGCTTCCGAGACGTTCCCGGCGGTGTCGCGCAGGAGCTGAGTGAGGAAGCGCCGCTCGACGGCGTGGGCGGCGGCCGCCGCGGCGGCGGACTTGGCTGCCTTCAGCTCGACGTTCGTGGCCGGGGTCACGTACGCGTCCCGCGCCGTCATGTGGGGCGGGAGGTCTGCCAGGGTGATATCCGGGCCCGTCGCGAGCGTGGCCGCGCGGCGGAGGACGTTCTCGAGCTCACGCACGTTGCCTGGATAGTCGTAGGCCAGGAGCACAGCCTCGGCGTCCGGGCGCAGGCGGTGCTCCTGCCCCAGCTCCGAGTCCAGCCGACCCAGGATGTGGTGGATCAAGAGCGGCAGGTCCTCGCGCCGTTCGCGGAGAGGGGGGAGCTCGAGCGTGATGACGTTGATCCGCCAGTACAGGTCTTCGCGCAAGGCCCTGGTGGCGAGGAGCTTCTGCAGGTCGCGGTTGGTGGCCGTGATGATTCGGACGTCCACCCGATGCGCCCGCTCGCTGCCGAGGGGCTGTACCTCGCCAGACTCCAGCACGCGGAGGAGCTTCGCCTGCAGGGCTGGCTCGAGCTCCCCGATCTCGTCAAGGAAGAGCGTGCCCCCGTGCGCGAGCTCGAAGCGCCCGCGGCGCGACGCCGTCGCCCCGGTGAACGCGCCACGCTCGAAACCGAACAGCTCCGCTTCCAGCAGGGCGGCAGGGATGGCAGCGCAGTTCACCACCACGAATGACCCGCCGGCGCGATCGCTGGCCGCGTGGATGGAGCGCGCGAACAGCTCCTTGCCCGTGCCGGTCTCGCCAAGGAGCGTGACGGTGCCGCGCGTCCGCGCCGCCTGAGCCGCCTGTTCGAGGACTCGCCGGAGCGTCGCGCTCGTCCCCAGGATCCCGCGGAAGTGCTCGCCGACGGCCCTCCGCAGCTCGAGGTTCTCCACCTGGACCCGCTCCGACTCGCGTCTCAGGGCTTCGTGGAGCCGGGCGTTCTCCAGAGCCACCGCGATGTTCCCGGCCATGGCATCGAGAAGATCGAGGTCGTCCTGGGTGAAGACCCCGGACCTCTTGTTGATGACCTGGGTCACGCCGATCGTCCCGGACCGTGTCAGGAGAGGCGCGCACAAGAGCGAGTGGCTGGCGGTGCCCGTCTGGCGGTCGACGGCGTCGTAGAAGCGAGGATCATTGGCGACGTCGGACACCAGGACGGAGCGCCCCTCACGGAACACCCACCCGGCGATGCCCTGGGACGCGCCGAAGCGCACTTCCTTGAGCCGGTCGGGCGACTTGATCCGCGCGTCGCTCGACACCGGAATGTAGAGCTCGGCACGGTCCGGATCGTACAGGATCACGGAGCACGCCTCGGCGTCGAGCAGCGTTCGAACGCGCTCGGTGATGAGAGAAAGCAGCTCGTCTGGCTCGACGAGCGCGTGCAACGACCGGCTCACCTCGAGGAAGAGAGCGAGGGCGGCCTGCGGGCGGCTCGGCAGCGCCTCCATCAATGACCTGGCTAGGGCGACTCTATGCGGCCACGAGGGGCCAGGTCAAGCCACGGTCATGGGCCTCGGTCATGGGCCGCGGTCATGGGCCGCGGTTATGGGCAGTAGCCACGGTCATGGGTGGCGGTGAGGCGCCGCACCGATCCGGTGCAGGACTGGTGGGGCGACGGCGGGCGGCGCCTCGTCCACCGTCATGGCAGTCCGTACGGCCAGGCCGGCGGCCTCGGCGTCGCCCGTCGACCGCGCGTGCACCCAGGCGAGCGGCCGGTCGCGGCCGACCGCGACCCCCAGGCCAGCGACCTCGGCAAGCCCGACTGAGGGGTCCACGGCGTCCTCGCCACGG
Source organism: uncultured Candidatus Rokubacteria bacterium (assembly GCA_963804185.1). GTDB lineage: Bacteria > Methylomirabilota > Methylomirabilia > Rokubacteriales > DASRDR01 > DASRDR01. The sequence continues at coordinate 743,030 of CAWDPM010000011.1, read as the reverse complement.
CGCCGGCCTCCCCCCAACGCCAGCACCGCGAGGCCCAGCATCCGCGTGTCGATCCGGGTGACGACGCCGGCGTGCTCGGGCGTGACGGCCCGCCGCACGGGCGCCTCTGGCAGGTGCCGGTCCGGACGCTCCAGGAGATCCGGCGGCCCTCCGAGCGCCACGACCATCCGCGCGAAGCGCTCGGCGGCGGCGCCCGAGGCGAGGGCGGACTCGACCCGGCCGGAGGCCTCCGCGTGGTCCCGAGCCAGCCCGCCGAGGACGAGCAGCTCCCGGGCTAAGGTCGCGGTGACGGCGTGGAGCCGGGCCTCCCGGCGCCGCCCGGTCAGGAAGTCGATCGCCTCCAGTACCTCCAGCGCGTTCCCGACGTCATGGCCCAACGCCTGGTTCATGTCAGTGAGCCACGCGACTGTCGTGAGCCCGGCGTCGCCCGCGACCGTCACCAGGCTCTCGGCCAGCGCCTGCGCGGCCTCGAGAGACCCCGCGAAGGCGCCGGAGCCGACCTTCACGTCCATCACCAGGGCGTCGAGCCCCTCCGCCAGCTTCTTGGAGAGGATCGACGCCGTGATGAGCGGGATCGAGTCGACGGTGGCCGTGACGTCCCGGATCGCATAGAGACGCCGGTCGGCGGGCGCGAGCTCGGCAGTCTGGCCGACGATGGCGCAGCCGGCTTGGCGCACGGCGACGCGGAAGCGGGCGATGTCGGGCGCCGTGTCGTAGCCCGGGACGCTCGCGAGCTTGTCGAGCGTGCCGCCCGTATGACCGAGGCCCCGGCCCGAGACCATGGGCACGAAGCCCCCGCAGGCCGCCACGATGGGCGCCAGGATCAGACTCACGGTATCCCCGACGCCGCCGGTGGAGTGCTTGTCGAGGACTGGACCGCCGAGGAGGTCCCCGGACCAGTCGAGGACGGTGCCCGAACGCGCCATGGCCCGCGTGAGCGCCGCGCACTCTTCCCAGGTCATCCCGCGGAAGTAGACCGCCATGGCGAAGGCGGCGACCTGGCCCTCGCTCATCGAATCGTCCGTGATGCCTCTGACCAGGCTGGCGATCTCCGGCCCGCTGAGGACCCCCCCATCGCGCTTGAGGCGGATCAGCTCCGCGGGCGACTGGTGGACCGGAGGGCTCACCTCGGCTGGTCGCTCGGGGGAGGGCGAAGCGGGCCGAGCGTCTCCGGCCCGAAGGCGAGCGGCAGCAGCTCGCCCAGCGTGACGGTCCTGCGCACTCCCTCCGGCCCGCAGAGGTGAACACTCGTGTCCGGACGCGCGAACTCGGCGAGCTGCTGGCGGCACCGGCCGCAGGGCGAGCAGAGCTCGGCGCCCTCGGTCACGACGACAGCCTCGACGATTTGCCGGTCGCCCGCGACGACCATCGCGCCGATGGCGGTCGCCTCGGCGCACTGGCCGACCGGGTAGGCCGCGTTCTCGACGTTGCAGCCCGCGTAGAGCCGGCCGCTCGCGGCCCGGAGGCAGACGCCCACGCGGAAGCGCGAGTACGGGGCATGGGCGTTGGCGAGAGCCCGCCTGGCAAGGTCGAGCATGCCGTCGAGCACCTGGCTCATCGCTCCTTCATGTACGGGACGCCGATGGCCCGGGGGGCCACCGCGCGTCCGACGAAGCCGGCCAGGAGGCACACGGTCAGGACGTACGGGATCGCCTGGATGAGCTGGACCGGCACCACGCCCACGCCGGGCAGGGGCGTACCCTGGAGGCGCACCTGCACCGCGTCGGCGAACGCGAAGAGGAGGCACGCGCCGAGCGTCGGCACCGGGCGCCACTGGCCGAAGATCAGGGCGGCGAGCGCGAGGTAGCCCTTGCCCGCCGACATGTCGCGGATGAAGCCCGAGTGGTGAGCGATCGACAGATACGCCCCGGACATGCCGCAGAGCACGCCACTCGCCGCGAGCGCTCGGTAGCGCGTCGCGGCGACCGAGATCCCGGCGGTGTCGACGGCGCCGGGGCTGTCGCCGACGGCGCGAAGGCGAAGGCCGAAGCGCGTCCGGTCGACGAGCCAGGCCACGACGGGCACGGCCGCCGCCGCGAGGTAGACGAGGACGTTGTGACCGCTCACGACCTCGCCGTAGAGGAGACCGATCACCGGCAAGCCCGCGAGGCGGGCGGAACCCGGTAGGTCGACGGGCGCGAAGCGAGCGGCGCCGTCGAGGAGCGGGGTCTGGCCGCCTTGCTGGAACCACGCGTAGCCGAGCACGACCGTGAGCCCCGACACGAGGATGTTCAGCGCCATGCCGGACACCACCTGGTTGCCGTGATAGGTCACGCAGGCTAGGCCGTGGACCATCGCCAGCCCGACTCCCGCGGCGATGCCGGCCGCGAGCCCCGCCCATGCTGAGCCCGTGACCGCTGCGGTCGCGGCGGCCGCGAAAGCCCCGCCCAGCATCTTGCCCTCGATGCCGATGTCGACCACGCCGGATCGTTCGGCGAAGAGCCCGCCGAGCGCGGCCAGGACGAGCGGCGCGGCCCCGCGCACGGTCGCGTCGGCGAGGAGGGCCGCGAGGACGAGCGTGTCACCCATCGGGTGAGGTCGCGCCCGGCAGCCGGTGCCGCGTGCCGCGGGCGTGGGCGGTCATGCGCGTCCTTCGGAGCGGGCCCCTTGCCGTAGCAGGGCCTCGATGGGGGCGCGGAGCGCGTACTCGAGCGCGCCGCAGACGAGGATGATCAGCCCCTGGATCACGACGACCATGTCGCGCGTCAGCTTGGGCATGTCGAAGGACAGCTCCGACCCGCCCTGGTAGAGGGCGCCGAAGAGGATGGCGGCCAGCCCGATCCCGACCGGGTGGTTGCGGCCCATCAGCGCGACCGCGATCCCGACGTAGCCCGCGCCGCCGGGCATGTTGAGGAGGAGTCGATGGTGGACGCCCATGACCTCGTTCAGGCTCATCAGGCCGGCGAGGGCGCCGGAGATCGACATGGCGACCATGATGATGCGCGCCGGCGCGATCCCCGCGTAGACCGCCGCGGTTTCGCTGTGGCCGAGGGCGCGCAGCTCGTAGCCCCAGCGCGTGTGCCAGAGATAGAACCAGACGAGGATGCTGGCCGCCACGGCGAGGAGCGCCGAGAGGTTGAGCGGCGAGCGGCCGATCTCCCACCCCAGCAACCGGACGACCTCGTGGAGCTGGGGCAGCCACGTGTTCGGATCGAACTCCCGCGTCTCCGGCGACTGCTGGCCCGGCTTGATCAGGACGTTGACGAGGAGGTGGGTCATCAGGGCCGCGGCGATGAAGTTGAACATGATCGTCGTGATGACGACGTGGCTGCCGCGCCGGGCCTGGAGCCAGGCTGGCAGGAATGCCCAGGCGGCCCCGAAGGTCGCGGCCACGGGGATGGCCGAGAGGGCGACCAGGACCGTCGGCCACCCGCCCGCGCCGAGACACAGCAGCGCCACGCCGAGCCCGGCGATGTACGCCTGGCCCTCGGCCCCGATGTTGAAGAGCCCGCCGTGGAAGGCGACGGCCACCGCCAGGCCTGTGAAGACGAAGTTGGTTGCGTAGTAGAGCGTGTAGCCGACGGCCTCGGCATTCCCGAACGCTCCGGCCGTGAGGATCCCGAGCGCCCGGAGGGGACTCTCACCGACCAGGACCACGACGACCGCGGAGAGGACGAGCGCCAGCACGAGGTTGGCCGCCGGGACGAGCGCCACGCTCACCCAGCCGGGAACGCGCCCCGCCGCGGACGATGCGCTCACTCGTCTCGCCCTGCCGTCGGGAACGGTTGGCCCCGCCGCATCACGTTTGACCGGACTGCCGCTATCGGACGGTCTTCATTGGCCGGCCTTGGCCCTGTGGCGGTCCGTGGCGGCCTGCGTCTCGGGCACGCCCGCCATCATGAGGCCGATCGTCCGCTCGCTGGCCGTGGCCGGCGGCACCTCCCCGACGATGCGGCCGTCGTGCATGACCAGGATGCGGTCCGAAAGCGCCAGGATCTCGTCCAGCTCGACCGAAACCAGGAGGATCGCCTTCCTCGCGTCACGGAGCGCCACCAGGCGCCGGTGGATGAACTCGATCGCCCCGATGTCCACGCCCCGCGTGGGCTGGCCGACGACGAGGAGATCCGGGTTCCGGTCGAGCTCGCGGGCCAGCACGATCTTCTGCTGGTTGCCGCCCGAGAAGGCGGAGGTGGGAAGCGCTCCGTCCATCGGCCGGATGTCGTAGTCCTCCGCCTGGCGACGGAACCCGGCCGCCACGGCCGCACGGCGGAGCCAGAGGCGGCGGTTGTACGTCGGCTCGTCGTGGTAACCGAGGATGGCGCTCTCACGGGCCGGGAAGGGGATCACGAGGCCCATCCGCTGGCGGTCCTCGGGCACGTGGGACAGCCCGAGCCCGCGCATCTTCCTGGGCGTGGGCGTTCCTTCGTCGCTGATGACCTTGCCCCGCCACAGGATCCGGCCCGCCTTCGCCGGACGGATTCCCGCGAGCGCCTCGAGAAGCTCCGACTGGCCGTTGCCGGCGACACCAGCGATGCCCACGATCTCGCCCCGCCGCACCGCGAAGCTGACGCCCTTGACGCGCTCCACGCCGAGGACGTCCTCGACCGTGAGGTCGGTCACCTCGAGCACCGCCTCGCCCGGGCGCGCGGGGGCCTTGTCGACGCGCAGGCTGACCCGGCGTCCCACCATCAGCTCGGCGAGCTGCTCGGACGTCGTCTCGCCGGTAGGGAGCGTCGCGACGACCCGCCCCTCGCGCATGACCGTCACCACGTCCGTGACAACGCGGATCTCGCGAAGCTTGTGGGTGATGAGGACGACCGTCTTCCCCTCGCCCCGGAGCGCCCTGAGGATGCGGAACAGGTGGTCGGCCTCCTGGGGCGTGAGGACCGCGGTCGGCTCGTCCAGGATCAAGACGTCGGCCCCACGGTAGAGCGCCTTCAGGATCTCGACGCGCTGGCGCTGGCCCACGCCGAGGTCCCGGACCCGCGTGTCCAGGTCGACCTCGAGGTGGTACTCGCGGCCCAGACGCAGGAGCTCGGCGCGGGCGCGCGCCAGGCCCGGCTCGAGGAGGAAGCCTCCCTCCAGGCCGAGGACGACGTTCTCCAGGACGCTGAACGGCTCCACCAGCATGAAGTGCTGGTGCACCATCCCGATCCCCGCCGCGAGCGCGTCCTGGGGGCTCCGGATGGCGGCCGGCTGGCCGCGCACGAAGATCTCGCCCCGATCGGGGAGGTGGTAGCCGTAGAGGATGCCCATCAAGGTGGACTTGCCGGCGCCGTTCTCGCCGACGATGCCGTGGATCGTGCCGGGGCGAATGGCGAGCGACACGGCGCGGTTCGCGTGAACCTCGCCGAACCACTTGTCGATGTTGCGGAGCTCGATGACGGGCGGCGCCCCGCCAGCCGGCGCGGAACCCAGGGACGAGGTCACCACTCGGTTCTCGGCGCTCGGCCGGGGGCGAAGCCCCCGTCGAGTCACTTCGCCATGTAGTCGGTGATCTTGATCTTGCCTGCCACGATGTCGGCCCGCGCCTGCTCGAGCCGCTTCTCCATCTCCGGCGTGATGAGCTTCCGGTTGTGCTGGTCGATCGAGTAACCCACGCCGCCCTCGGCGACGCCGAGGTTGCGCACGCCGGCCTTCCATGTCCCGTCCTTCGCGGTCTGGAAGGCCTCGTAGACGGCGAGGTCGACGCGCTTGATCATCGAGGTCAGGATCGCGCCAGGGTGGAGGTGGTTCTGGTTCGAGTCGACCCCGATGGCGAGCCGCCCCTTGTCCTTCGCCGCCTGGAGCACCCCGAGCCCCGTCGCGCCGGCGGCCGCGTAGATGACGTCGGCGCCCCGGTCGAACTGGCTCCGTGCGAGCTCGCCGCCCCGCGTCGGATCGTTCCAGGCCGCCGGTGTCGTCCCGGTCATGTTCTGGAAGATCTCGATCTTCGGGTTCACGTACTTCGCCCCCTCCTCGTAGCCCAGGGCGAACTTGCGAATCAGGGGGATGTCCATGCCGCCCACGAATCCGACCTTGCCGGTCTTGGAGGCCATGGCGGCCGCCATCCCGACCAGGAAGGATCCTTCATGCTCCTTGAACACGATGGACTGCACGTTCGGCGCGTCCACGACGGCGTCGATGATGGCGAACTTGAGATTCGGAAACTCCTTGGCGACCTTCTCCATGCCGGTAGCCTGGGCGAAGCCGATGCCGACCGTGATCTGAGATCCGCGCCGCGCCATGTTGCGCAGCGCCTGCTCGCGCTGGGCCTCGTTGGTCACCTCGAACTCGCGGTACGCGATCCCGGTTTCCTTCTTGAAGCGCTCGGCGCCGCTGTACGCGGCCTCGTTGAAGGACTTGTCGAACTTCCCGCCCATGTCGAACACGACTGCCGGCGAGAACTCCTGGGCGTTGGCCGGCCCGGCTAGGGCGATGGCGGCGAGCACGAGGACGGCCACGATGGATCTCCGCAGATATGTCATGTCGAGCGCCCCCCGTTGTGTCGATGAAGCCTCGTGGCTCACGATCGGCGTCGCGACCGGCGCCCCGATGATACCCATCCGCCCCCAGTTAGCCTAGTAGGGCACTCCCGCGGGATCGGCCGTGTGGAGCGCCCAGGCCGACCGCGGTGCTGGCGAGGGTGGCGCGGTTCGGCTATGCTGCAGTTCTTTCCGGCGGGTGGCCGGCGAAGTGGCCGGCGGGTGGCCGCCGGTGGCCGGTCGCGCGGTGGCCGTCCTCGGGAGACCAGGCGGCCGGGCTCGAGGGATGAGGCAGGCCGCTCGGAGTACCCGATTCATGACTGCAAAGGTCCGGATCTACCTGGCGGGCCCTCTCGGATTCTCAGAGGCGGGGCGTCACTTCTACAACGCCGTCCTCATCCCTTTCGTGCAGGGACTCGGATACGAGGTGCTTGATCCCTGGACTCTCACCGATGCCGCGAGGGTCCGGGAGGTCCAGGCCTTGCAGTATGGACCCGCGAAGCGCGAGGCTTGGCGGAAGCTCAACCTCGAGATGGGCGCCACCAATCGCGCGGCGATCGACGCCGCGCGGGTGGTCGTGGCCATCCTCGACGGGACGGACGTCGACAGCGGCACGGCGGCGGAGATCGGGTACGCCTTCGCACGCGGCAAGCTGATCGTCGGCTACCGGGGCGACTTCCGCCTGAGCGCCGACAACGAGGGGAGCATCGTCAACCTCCAGGTCGAGTACTTCATCCGGGAGAGCGGGGGGACGATAGTCGAGCGCTACGTGGACCTCGGACCGACCCTTCGGTCCCTCGGATCGCCCCGCCCGGCCGCCGTCCGAGGCACGGGTGCCCGGCCCGGAGCCGGACGGCGAGTCGGCGGTACGCGGGGAGTAAGATGACGGGGGGACCGGCAAGGCGGCACGGTCGGTCAACGCCCAGGAAGGGAGGAGCCGTATGAGCGCCGGGCTCGGCATGCGCAAGTCGGGTGGATGGACGATGGCTCTGCTTCTGGTCGCGGCGATGGGATGCGCGGCACCGATGCGGACCCAGGCGCCGCCGGCTTCGGCCCCTTCAGCTCAGGCCCCGGCCCCCCAAGCGCCGGCACCTCAGGCCCCGCCAGCCCCGGCTCCAACCCAGACTCCCGCGACCCAGGCGCCGCCGGCTCACGATCTCCTGAACGCCGTCCTTTGGATGCAGCGCTCGGTCGAGTACAGGGCGACGGCCCTGGCGGCGTTCGCCCTCGCCCGGATCCGCCTCGACCAGGCGCTGGCTGACCCGAACTGGACCGCCATCGTCCCGAAGGAGCAGGCCGGCCCCTACCAGTCGCTGCCGCCCGCCGTGATACTGGACGTCGACGAGACGATTCTCGACAACTCAGGCTACCAGGCGTGGATGACCGTGAAGGGGACGACATTCGATCCGAAGACCTGGAACGCCTACGTGAACACCGTGACGTCACTCGCCGTCCCGGGTGCCGTCGAATTCGCCCGGTACGCCGACTCGAAGGGCGTCAAGGTCTTCTACGTGTCGAACCGCACGGCGGAGGAGGAGGCGCCGACGAAGAAGAACCTCGAGCGGTTCGGCTTCCCGATGGGGGGCAGCGTCGACACCACGCTGATGGCCCGGGAGCGGCCGGACTGGAGCTCGGCCAAGGGGACGCGCCGTGCCTTCATCGCCAAGGACTACCGCGTGCTCCTAAACCTCGGCGACAACTTCGCCGACTTCGTCGACGAGTACCGGGGCACCGAGGCCGAGCGGCTCGCAGTGCTGGAGCAGTACCAGGATCGCTGGGGCCGTGAGTGGATCATGCTGGCGAACCCGACCTACGGGTCCTTCGAGTCCGCACCCTTCAAGCATGACTTCAAGGTCTCCGACGCCGACAAGAGGAGAGCGAAGCGCGATGCACTGGAACCGTGGCCTGGCCCCTGAGGAGCAGCGGGAGGAAGCGGGGCAGTCGATGCCGGCGCAAGTGACGGTCGAGCGATCGCGGATCGCCCTGCTCGGGGGCGCGGTGGCATTCGCCGTGCTGCGGGCGCTCGGGCGGGATGCCGGAGCGACCCCGGCTCGATTGCCCGACGTCACCGTGTACATGAGCCCGACCTGCGGCTGCTGCGCGGAATGGGTGGCCCATCTCCGGCGGCACGGGTTCGGCGTGAAGGCGGAGCACATCGAGGACCTCCAGCCGGTCAAGGCGCGGCACGGCGTGCCGGCGGAGCTCCAGTCATGCCACACGGCACTGGTCGCGGGCTACGTCGTGGAGGGTCACGTCTCGGCCGACCTCGTGGAGCGGCTGCTTCGGGAGGCCCCGAAGGTCGTGGGCCTCGCCGTCCCTGGGATGCCGATCGGCTCGCCGGGCATGGAGGTGCCGGGCCGTCCGGCCGACCGCTACCAAGTGCTCACGTTCGACCGGAGCGGCAAGACGGGAGTGTTCGCGACACGGTGAGCTTCGCAGTCCCGCCCGGGGGGTCACCCCGCCCCGGTGGTTTGTCCCCTGCAGGCAGCTCCGCGACGAAGGGCAAGCTGACGCTCGTTCCCGCAGACGCCGCGCGCGCGCCGGGCCGTGGGTCAGGCGAGCCCGAGACCGTGATCGACCCGGTGTGCGGCATGGCGGTGGATCCGAGCACGGCCGCCGGCTCGCACGTTCACGCCGGCCGCATGTACTGGTTCTGCGCAGCCGGCTGCCTCGATCGCTTCCGTGCCGATCCCGACCGCTACCTCGCCCCGCGCGGAGGGCCCAAGGGCCCCAGCGACGGCGGCGTCGAGCCCCACGCGCCAGGTTACCCCGGTGCCCGCCACGCCGGCGGGTTCACGTGCCCGATGCATCCCGAGGTGCGCGAGGCGAGGCCCGAGGCGGCCTGCCCGACCTGCGGGATGGCCCTCGAGCCAGCCACGATCGAGGCGCCGGCCACACGCACCGAGTGGGTCTGCCCGATGCACCCGGAGATCGTGCGCTCCGGGCCCGGAGCGTGCCCCATCTGCGGGATGGCCCTCGAGCCGCGGGTCGTGACGCTCGAAGAGGAGGCAAGCCCCGAGCTCCGGGACATGACGCGCCGGTTCTGGGTCGGCCTTGCCCTGACCGTGCCGCTCGTGGTCGTCGCGATGTCGGAGCTGATCCACGGCCAGCCCCTGCAGCACGTCGTGTCCCCGCGCGTCCTCGCCTGGGTCCAGCTCCTGCTCGCGACGCCTGTCGTGCTGTGGGGCGGCGCCCCCTTCTTCCAGCGCGCCTGGGCGTCGATCGTGAACCGGAGCCCGAACATGTTCACGCTGATCGGGCTCGGCACGGGCACGGCGTACAGCTACAGCGTGGCGGCGACGCTCGCTCCGGGTCTCTTCCCGCCGGCCGCCCGGGGCCACGGGGGCGAGGTCGGGCTCTACTTCGAGGTGGCGGCGGTCATCACGGTCCTGGTGTTGCTCGGTCAGGTGCTGGAGCTGCGGGCCCGGAGCCGCACGAGCGACGCGATCCGGGCGCTGCTCGGGCTGGCCCCGACGACGGCGCGGGTGATCCGGGACGACGGGCGGGAGGCGGATTTGCCGCTGGACCAGGTTGCGGTCGGCGACCGGCTCCGGGTGCGACCCGGAGAGCGCGTGCCGGTGGATGGCGTCGTTCTCGAGGGGCGCAGCGCCGTCGACGAGTCGATGGTCACCGGCGAGCCCTTGCCCGTCGAGAAGGGCCCGGGGGATCGGGTCACGGGCGGGACCGTCAACGGGGCGGGCGGCTTCGTCCTGCGCGCCGAACGCGTGGGTCGGGACACGCTGCTCGCACGGATCGTCCGCCAGGTCGCCGAGGCCCAGCGCAGCCGCGCGCCGATCCAGCGCCTGGCCGACCGCGTGTCCGCCGCCTTCGTGCCGGCGGTCGTGGCGGTGGCCGTGCTGAGCGCCCTCGTCTGGGGGCTGGTCGGGCCCGAGCCTCGGCTCGCCTACGCGCTGCTGACCGCGGTGGCCGTTCTGATCATCGCGTGCCCGTGCGCGCTCGGGCTGGCGACGCCGATGTCCATCATGGTGGGCATGGGCCGGGGCGCGACAGCGGGCGTCCTCGTCAAGAACGCCGAGGCGCTCGAGATCCTCGAGAAGGTCGATACGCTCGTCGTGGACAAGACCGGCACGCTGACGGAGGGCCGACCCCGGCTCACGGCCGTCATGGCGCTCCCTCCCCACGACGAGGCCGAGCTACTCCGCCTCGCCGCCAGCCTCGAGCGGGGCAGTGAGCACCCGCTTGCCGACGCGATCGTCCGGAGCGCCCGCGAGCGGGCGCTCACACTCGAAGACGCCAAGGACTTCCAGGTTTTCCCGGGGCAGGGGGTGTCAGGCCGCATCGGCGATCGCCGGGTGGCGCTGGGCAACCGCAAGCATCTGGAGGTGCTGGGGGTGTCCCCCGAGGGCTTGACCGAGCGGGCCGAGGCGCTGCGCCAGGAAGGCCAGTCCGCGGTGTTCCTGGTCGTGGACGATCGCCTCGCGGGGCTCGTCGCCGTGGCGGATCCCATCAAGGCCTCGACGCCGGTGGCGCTCCGGTCGCTCCACGAGGAGGGCATCCGGGTCGTCATGGTGACGGGTGACAGCCGCACCACCGCGGCGGCCGTCGCCCGGAAGCTCGGGATCGACCAGGTGGAGGCCGAGGTGCTGCCGGACCAGAAGGCCGCGATCGTGAAACGTCTCCAGTCGGGGGGACGCACCGTGGCGATGGCGGGGGACGGGATCAACGACGCGCCGGCCCTGGCCCAGGCCGACGTCGGGATCGCGATGGGCACTGGCACCGACGTCGCGATGGAGAGCGCGGACGTGACCCTGGTCAAGGGCGACCTTCGCGCCATCGTGCGCGCCCGGCGGCTCAGCCGGACGACGATGCGGAACATCCGACAGAATCTGTTCTTTGCCTTCGTCTACAACGCGGTCGGGGTCCCCATCGCGGCGGGGGTCCTCTATCCCGTGCTGGGCCTCCTCCTGAGCCCCATGGTCGCGAGCGCCGCGATGACGTTCAGCTCCGTCTCGGTGATCGGCAACGCGCTGCGCCTCCGCCGCGTGCCGCTCTGAGAAGCCCGACACCGCGCCAGCCCGTCAGGCTCGGTGCCCCGGGTCCACCACGGGGCAGCGCGGCGGCTCTCCCCGGAGCGCGCGCAGGATGTCCTCCGCGAGAAGCCGCTGGAGGTCGCGCATGCCCTCCTCGGAGTACCACGCGGAGTGAGGCGTTATCACGACCCGGGGGTGGCCGATCAGCGGATGGCTCGACGGGGCCGGCTCGATGGCGAGCACGTCGAGCCCCGCGCCGGCGAGCTGGCGTCGCTCCAGGGCCTCGAGGAGCGCCGGCTCGTCCACGAGGCCGCCGCGGGAGACGTTGATCAGGTAGGCTCCAGGCTTGAAGCGCGCGAGCTCCGTGCGCCCGATCATTCCCTCCGTGGCCTCGACGAGGGGCGCGTGCAAGGAGACGAAGTCGGACTCCGCAAGGAGGTCCGGAAGCGGCCGCCAGTCGATCCCCACGGCGGCCGCCTCGGCCGGGCCGAACACCGGGTCGCTGCCGAGGACACGGAGCTCGAGGGCGCGGCCCTTCGCGGCCAGGCGGCGGCCGATCCGCCCGAGGCCTACGACACCGAGCGTCCGGCTCCGCAGGCGGTGGAGTGGCCGCGCGGCGGCGCCGTAGTCCCACGCTCCGGCCCGGAGCGACGCCCCGAGGGGGGCGAGGCCGCGCGCACACGCGAGCAGGAGGCAGAGCGCATGGTCGGCGACGTCCTCGGTGCCGTAGTCCGGCACGTGGACCACCACCATGCCCTGGCGTCGCGCGGCGCCGACGTCGGCGTTGTCGACGCCGGCGCCGTAGAGCCCGAGCACCCGGCAGCGGGAGAGCCGTGCGATGAAGGCGCCGTCGATCGGCGTGTCCTGGACGAGGAGGGCGTCGCACGCCTCGGCCGCCCTGAGACGCGCCTCGGGCGCGAGTTGGGCGCCGTCGATCACGTCGATCCCGTGAGGCTCCAGCACGGCGCGCTCCGGTGCCAAGTCCGGGAAGACGTGGGTGAAGACGAGGGCGCGGGACCGGACGCTGCTGGTCACGGTCACCGGATCTCCGCGAGGCGCCCGGAGTAGAGCGTCACACCGAGTCCTGGCCGGTCGGGTGGTCGAGCCGGGCCACCGCCTCGAGGACGCGGTCCATCAGGAACCGCGCATAGGCTGCCGTGTCGGCATCGAGACGCATCCGGGGATGCCGCGGGTGCGACGCCCGGAGCAGTCCCCGGTGGATCAGCAGATCCTTCTCCAGGTAGTTGTATGACTCCATGCTCTGGAGCGAGTACGCGATCCACGGGTGAACGCGGGCAAAGTGCTCGTACGCCTCGGCGAGGCGCCCAGCGCACCCCAGGTCCCACACGCGCTGCAGGACGTCCACCAGGGCCAGGCCGGGCATGACGCCCACGATGCCGGCCGGGAGGAGCTCCAGCATGTACTCGCCGCCCCAGCCCTCCAGCACGCCGACGGTGTCCCCGCAGCGGGTGCGGATCGCGCGCACCTTGGGCCCCATGCGGGGCTCCTCGAGCTTCACGTAGCGGAAGTTGGGGCAGGCGTCACGAAGGCGCGCGCAGAACTCGGCGCCGACGGCCGGGCCAGCAGGGTTCCAGTCCTGGACGAGGAGCGGCACGCCCACGGCCTGACCCACGGTGCGCGCAAACTCCAGCAAGTCGTCCTCTCCGTAGGCGAAGCTCCGCGGGAGCGCCACCGAGACGACGGAGGCGCCCGCCTTCTCGTTGGCGCGCGCCAGCTCGGCCGCTCGGCGCGCGGAGCCGTGGTTCGACTGGCCCATGACCGGGACGCGGCCTCCCACCGTCTCCACGGCCACGCGCACCGCTCGAAGCCGCTCCTCGTCGGAGAGCTTGTAGAACTCACTCCCGTAGGCCGGCAGGCAGACCGCGCCGACCCCCTGGCGCGCGGCGAAGCCGCAGAGGGCGGCGAGCCCCTCGTGATCGATCGACTCGTCCTCCCGGAAGGGCACGGGGATGATTGGCACCACGCCGCGGATCGCAGTCGGGTTCACGGGCAGTCCTCTTCTCGGTGAGCGGGAGCGTCGTCGGGCCGGGTCGGGCAGGAGGGCGAGAACCCTCCTGCCCGTCACTTGCCGGCGCTACTTCGTCTGGGCAGCCAGGAAGAGCGCGTCCTGGGTCAGGGTCTTCGCCAGCTCCACCTGCGTCACGCACTCGTCCTCCTGGGCGGCCGCCTTGGCGGTCGCGATGTGGGTCTTGGCCTGTGCCACCCACGCCTGGAGGTCGTTCTTGTCCTGGGCGTCGGACACGCGATTCATCGCGCTCTCGATCTCCTTGAGGGTGTCCTCGGCCTCGTCGATCCGAGCGCCGCAGTACTTGGTCGGCTCGGCCCCGGCCGGCCTTGTCTCGACCAGCCCACCCATGCCGAGAGCCAGCACCGCGGTCAGCGTCACCATGGAAACACCTCGCATCGTCAGCCTCCCCGCCGCGGCTTGCCGCGGCGATGCGTGTCGGTTCTAGCCACGGCGCTTGGCGCGGGCGGTTGCCTTGGCGACGACGTCGGCGGCCCGGTTGAGCGCGTCCTTCACAGGGACCCGACCCTGGATGGCGCCGTGGAAGTGCTCGGAGAAGGCCCGGATCACGACGAAGTCCACGCCATACGGCGAGAGCGAGTGGATCTCGTCGGACGGATACTTCGTGAGCTGCTCCTGATTCACCGCGAAGATCGGCCATTTCTTGAGCTCCGGGTCGGCGAGGACGTCGTGCCGCACCGGCGTCAGCCCGAGCTCCTTCACGCAGTACATCTGGGCCTCCTGCGTGAGGTACTCCTCGATGAACCTCCAGGCCCACTCCTTGCTCGCGCTCCGGGCCGAGATGCCCCACCCCTCGGAGACCGGCGCCGAGCAGCTGTACTTCTTCTCCGGATCGTCGGCATCGGCCGGATTCAGCGCCATGCCGTACTTCCCCGAGATCACGGAGAGCTTCGGGTCCTCGAAGGTGAGGTTCGCCCATGACCAGTTGAACGACATCGCGGCCTTGCCCGCTGCCATGACCTTGTTGTTGGCCCCGCCGCTGAACGTACGCAGCGTCTCCGGGAAGACCACGCCGGCCGCCCACATGTCGCGGAACCACTGAAGCGCCCGCACCCCCGCGTCGCCCTGGAACGCGGGGTTCCCGTCCTTGTCCCACATCCTGCCGCCGGCGGCGAAGAGGCGGCGCCGGAAGTTGTACCAGAAGTTGTCGTCGTCCCAGTCCCCGGTGAAGCCGTAGAACTGGGGCGACTTGTTCACCTTCTTCGCCCACTCGAGGATCTCCTGGTAAGTCCGCGGCGCCTGGGGGATGACGTCCTTCCGGTAGAAGAGCTGCATGTCGAGGTTGTGGAAGGGCAGGCCGTAGACCTTGCCCTTGTATGTGGCGGCCGGCACCCACGGACCCTTGATCTCGTCGAGCTTCAGCACCGTGCTCTTCTGGAGGTACGCGTCGAGCGGCTCGATGTAGCCCTTGGGGGCGAAGACGCCGGTGAAGGGATCCGACCACTGCACCACGTCGTACAGGGACGTCGCCGAGCCGCTGATCATGTCGGCGACCTGCTTCTCGTAGTTCGCGGTGAACTCGGTGGTCGTGTAGACGACCTCGATCCCGTGCTTGGCCTGGTAGCGCTTGGCCACCCAGGACGAGATCGGCTCGAAGTCCTCCTGAAGGACGTTGAGCTTCGCGGGCTTGGCCTGGGCCAGTGCCTCGCCCGGCTTGCCCAGGCCGCCGACCGCCAGCGCGCCAGCGCCCGCCACTCTGAGGAACGACCGTCGCGTTATCTGGAGACTCATTGGGCCACCTCCTGTGTGAGTTAACCGGTCACTGCACCGGCCGTGAGACCCTTGACGAGGTACCGCTGGAAGACCAGCGCCAGCACGAGGGGGACGAGCAGCGTGATGACCGCCTGCGCGGACATGAAGCCCCAGCGCGCCTGGATCTCCCCGACGCCGAGGGAGACGACCACCGACACGGGCTTGATGCGCGTCCCTGTGAGCACGAGCGCGAACATGAGCTCCCCCCACGCCGAGAGGAACGCCCACACGACCGAGGCGACGAGCCCCTGGACGGACAGCGGCAGGACGATCCGCCAGAGGGCCCCCCATGCGGAGCATCCGTCCACCTGGGCGGACTCCTCCAGTTCGCGCGGGATGCCCTGGATGAAGCCGAGCATCATCCACGCTACGAACGGCGTGAAGAAGCCGATGAGCGGCAGCACGTAGCCGGGATACGTGTCGACGAGGTCGAGGCGCCGGATGATCAGAAAGAGGGGGATCAGTACGGCGAGCCCCGGGATCATCTGGATGACGATGTAGGCGCGGATCAGGGTGATCCGCCCGGGGAAGCGCAGGCGCGCGAAGGCGTAGGCGGCCAGCGAGCCGAGCAGCACGGTTCCCGCGGCCACGAGGCTAGCCACCGCGGTGGTTGCGCGGAGCGCATCGAGAAGGAAGTAGCCGTATTCCGCCGTCACGCCGAACTCGATCTGGCCCGTCGACCAGGGCATCAGCAGCGCCCGGTAGTACCCGAGCTGGATCCGGTCGGGGAGGATCAGGTCGGCCGACAGGCGGATGAAGTCGGTCTCCACGAGGATCGACGACAGGACCATCCAGGCTACGGGCAGGAGCGTGTACGCGAGGAAGAGGGCGACCAGCGCGTAGAGGCCCAGCCGCCCGAGGAGCCAGCGCGGACCTCGGCGCCTCACCGCTCGCCCTCCACTTCGAGCCGGAGCGGGAAGATGCGGAAGTAGAAGGCGGTCAGCCCGAGGATCACGAGAAAGAGCGCGTAGGCCAGGGTGCCCCCGTAGCCGAAGTTCAGGTTCTTGAAGCTCTGCACGAAGACGTTGAAGTACCAGACCATCGTGTCGGCGTAGCCGTTCGTCAGGACGTAGATGAGGTCGAAGACCTTGAAGGAGGAGATCGTCGTGAGCACGACGAGGGCGAGGCCGACCGTGCGGATCGAGGGGAGGGTCACGTACCAGAAGCAGCGCCAGGCGCCGGCCCCGTCGACCCGGGCCGCGTGGTAAAGCTCCTGCGGGATCGTCTGGAGCGCGGCGAGGAGGAAGAGGGCGACCAGAGGCACACTCGTCCACACCTGGCAGAACGCCACCGTGTTGATGGCGAGGGTGGGATCGGTCAGCCACTGGATGCCCTCGTGGATCAGCCCGAGCTTGCGCAGGACGCTGTTGACGATCCCGATACCCGAGTTGAACGCGAGGCCCCACATCCGCCCGGAGACGACGGCGGGGATCGCCCACGGCACGAGGAGGACGAGCCGGCAGAAGTCCCGACCCTGGAACTCCTGGTTCAACAGGAGGGCGATGCCGAGGCCGAGGAGGAGGGAAGCCACCACGACAACGCCTGTGAAATAGACGGTCGTCCGCAGGATCGGGCCGAGGGTCGCATCCTCGCCGAGGTGGCGCCAGTTCTCGAGGCCGACGTACTCCGCGTCGATCCCGCGGACGTCGACCTGGACGTCCTGGGTGGTCAGCCACATCGAGTAGACAATGGGGTACAGCTCGAGCAAGACCAGTAGCAGGAAGCTCGGCAGGACCAGCGCGTAGGCGAGCCGCGCAGTCCGCGTGGATCCTCGCCGCCTCGCCGGCGCCGCCGCCCGGCCGGCGACGGGCGAGGATTCCACGGACGGCACGCCGGTGGGGGGCGTGTCAGCCTACCCGGTAGCGCCGGACGACGTCGTCGTTCAGCGTGATGCCGAGCCCGGGGCCCTGAGGAACGACGACCATGCCGTCGCCGTCGATCCAGAAGCGGGGCTCGACGAGCTCGTGGGCGAGCGGCGAGTCCCACACGCAGAACTCGAGGAACGGGGCCTCCGGCAGGGCGGCCAGGAGGTGCAGGGTGGCAGCCTTCAGGATTCCCGTCTTGAAGGCGTGCGGCACGCAGGGCACGCCGCGCAGCCGGGCGAGCTCGGCGATGCGGCGCGTCTCGGTCAAGCCGCCCGCGTGCGCGATGTCGGGCTGGATGACGTCCACATGCCCCTCGTCGAGCAGCTGCTCGAACTCCCAGCGCGTCACTGACTGCTCCCCGCACGCGATCCGTGTGTCGACCGCATCCGCGAGCCGCCGGTATCCGCGAAGGTCGTCCGGCATGAGCGGCTCCTCGATCCAATGCGGTTCGAATCGCTCCATCCGCTGCACCTGCCGGATCGCCGTCGCCGCGTCCCAGGCAAGACCGATGTCGAACATGAGCGTGATCCGGTGGCCCACCGCGCGCCGGGCGGCGTCGACCAGGGCGACGTCCGTGTCCAGGGATCTCCCGAAGCCGCCCCAGCCGAGCTTGACCGCGGTGAACCCTTCGGTCGCCCATCGCTCCGCCTCGCGTCCGGCCTCGGCGGGGTTGTCCGGCATGAGGGTGCTCGCGTAGGCGCGCACCCGGTCGCGGTGGGCGCCGCCCAGGAGCCGGTGCACGGGCTGCCCCAGTGCCTTGCCCCAGAGATCCCAGAGCGCGATGTCGATTCCGCTGAGCGCGTGGATGCCGACGCCGCGGCGGCCGAAGTAGAGCGACCCCCGGTAGAGCTTCTCCCAGAGCCGGCCGACGTCGCAGGGATCCTCGCCGAGCAGGAGCTGACGGAACCCCGAGCAGGTGAGGTGCGACTTCGGAGCCTCGATCGCCGCCTTGACGACCTCGGGTGCCGAGTCCACCTCGCCGATCCCCACCAGGCCCGCGTCCGTGTGAATGCGCACGAGCAGCGTGTCCTGGGTGCCGTCGGAGATGTCCTGGACCGGGTCGTGCCGGCGGAGGACGATGGCCTCCACGTCGGTGATCTTCACAAGGGACCTCTCGGGCGCCGTGATGTCACAGTGCGAGGTGATCGTGCGTGGTCTGAGTCGGCCGGACGCTAGCATGCGCCCGCAAGGCCGTCAAGGAAGGTCGCGCAGCCCTACCGCCTCCTGGATCGGCCAGACGTGACACGGACCAGGCCCGCCAGGATTCGGCCCCCGACACCAGGCGTGCGTCACCAAGGGGCGCTCGCGGGGCGCGACGTCGGCGTCATCATCGGCGGTCGGTCAACGATTTCCCGCCGAGCCACGCTCAAGACCACTTCCCGGTCCCAGGATCGCGGGCGAATCCGGTCTCGGCATCCGATGGATGCATCTGGCTTTCGGGTGCTCGCGCCATTTCCAAGAGCCCGCCGACCGTCGTGCTGATCCGGTCTCCCTAGCCCTTCACGGCGCCGGCCGTGAGCCCCGAGACGTAATGCTTGACGAAGAACGAGTAGAGAATGGCGATCGGCACCGAGCCGAGGACAAGGCCATCAAGGATCCCCAGAACAGAGTATCGGCCCTGATGAGGTCGCTGACTGTGACGACGGGTATCGTCTTCATGGAGCCGGACGACATGAAGATGAGCGCGTACAGGAATTCGTTCCACGACAGGGTGAAGCAGAAGATCCCGCCGACAGGGGGCCCGGAAGGGCGAGGGGCAGGATGATCTGGACCAGCGTTTGGATACGGCTGCCGCCGTCGGCTAGGGCGCTCTCCTCGATCTCCTTCGGGATGGTCCGGAAATAGCCCATCAGCAGCCAGGAAGCGAACGGGATGAGCTGGGTCGGGTACGTGAGAATGAGCGCCAACCAATGACCCCTCGCTCCGTCCCGCTTGCGCTGCACGCCCGAAGTCCGGCGACCCGGCGGCCGCTGACGAACACCCGCCTCCACTCTCGGACAGGGGACAAGACGGCGCAATACGACGTTGGTCGTAGGGAGCTCCACCCGGCGGATCGCGCGCCCGCGGCGGGCCGCGGCCCTTCGCGGGCCGTGCTACGATACGCCACGCCCGTTGGTCGGCTGCGGCGACGGGGAAGAGGCACGCTAGGGAACGGCGCCAGAAGGGCGACGAAGGAGGTCTCGGGATGAACGCTCCCTCCGCGGTGAAGGCAGTGGGCCGGCTCGGCGCCGCCGTGCTGGTCGCGGCCGTGGCAGCATTCGTCTCCGTGGCGGACGCCAACGCCCAGACCCTGGTCGTCGGCGCCAACTTCATCGTCAAGAGCCTCGACCCCGGTCGGACGGTGGAGACGACGAGCAACATGGTCAACCACTCCGTGTACGACTCGCTCGTCACGTTCGACGGCGAGGACCTGACCACCCCCAAACCCTCGCTGGCCACTGATTGGACGGTGTCGCCGGACGGCAAGACGTACACGTTCCGGCTCCGGCGGAACGTGCGCTTTGCCAGCGGGAACTCGCTGACCTCGGCCGACGTGAAGTGGTCGCTCGACCGAGTGCGGTACCTCAAGAACAACCCCGCCTTCTTCCTGAACTCGATCGAGGACATCCTCGCCCCCGACCCCTTCACCGTGGTCCTCAGGCTCAAGGCGCCGAACCCATCGCTCTTGCCGATCCTGGCGAGCTCCAGCCTCGGCGCGATCGACAGCAAGCTCGTCGGCCAGAATGGGGGCGACGCCAGCCCCGACGCCAAGGACAAGGACAAGGCGGAACCCTTCCTCCTCGCGCAGTCCGCCGGCACCGGCGCCTTCGTCATGGAGCGCTACGTTCCCGATCAGGAGATCGTGCTGGTCCGGAACCGCAACCACTGGCGCGGGGCGCCCAAGGTCGAGCGCATCGTGATCCGCAACATCACGGAGCCGGCCGCGCAGAAGCTCCAGCTCGAGCGGGGCGACCTCGACATCGCCACGGGGCTCGACCAGGACCAGATGCGCGCCCTCCGCAACGCGTCCGGCGTCACCGCGAAGGCGAGTCCGGCCGCGACGACCTTCTATGTCCTCATGAACGCCGATCCGCAGGTCGGCGGCCCGTTCGCGAATCCGAAGGTCCAGCAGGCGGTGCGCTACGCCCTCGACTACGACGGGATCCTGGCGCTCGCGGGCCCCGGCGCCGTCCGGCTCGCCGGCGTCATCCCCACGGTCTTCGCGGGCGCTGCCGATCCGCGCCAGGGGGTTCGGACCGACCGCGACCGGGCCCGTGCCCTCCTGCGTGAGGCGAACCTGGGCGAGGTGAAGGGCGCCCTGACCTACGCCAGCGATTCGACGATCTGGGGTATCCAGATGAACCTTCTCGCTCAGAAGGTGCAGGCCGACCTCGCGGCGGTGGGGATCGCGATCTCGCTCAACGGGCTACCGCGGGCGACGGCCCTCCAGCTCTACCGGGACGGCAAGAATCAGGTCGGCGTGTGGAGCTGGGCCGCCGACTACCCGGACGGGCAGAACTTCCTCGTGTACGCGCCGGGCCGCACGGTAGGGAAGCGCGCGGGGTGGCTGCCGGAGTCGAGCCCCGAGGCCCGGGAGCTCGCCCAGATCGCGGCCGACGCCGAGGCCGAGCGCGATCCCACGAAGAGCGCGGCGCTCTACCGGAGGTTCGACGAGCGGCTCGCCCAGGTCGGACCGTACGCTCCGTTCCTCCAGCCCGCGGTTCCCTACGCCTTCCGCTCGGGCGTGCAGGGCGTGACGTTCAACAGCGTGTGGGGCGTGGATTTCTGGACGGTGAGCAAGTAGCAGGGTCTCGACCTGACGAGCTTCCGGCTGTTCGTCGCCCGCCGGCTTGTCCTGCTGGGGCCGATGCTCGTCGGCATCACCCTCCTCACCTTCCTGCTCTCGCACGCCGTTCCCGCGGACCCCGTGACCGCGAGTCTGGGGGAGCAGGCGGCGGCTGACCCCGCGGTCGTGGCCGCGTTCCGGCGCGAGTGGGGGCTCGATCGGTCGCTCCCTGAGCAGTACGGGGTCTACCTCTGGAACCTGGCTCGCGGGAACTTCGGGGTCTCGATCTCGACCCGCCAGCCGGTCTGGCTCGATCTCCGGCAGCGCCTCCCGGCGACGATCGAGCTGGCCGTTGTGGCCATGGCGGTGAGCGTCCTCATCGGGATCCCGCTCGGGGTCCTGTCCGCCGTGAAGCGGGATCGCCTCGTAGACCAGTGCGCCCGCGTCCTCTCGTTGGTGGGCGTCTCCATGCCCATCTTCTGGCTGGGACTGGTGGCGCTGGTCATCTTCTACGCCCGGCTGGGCTGGGCCCCACCGCCGGGCCGCCTGTCGGCGACGCTCACGGCGCCGCCGATGGTCACCGGCTTCCTCCTGGTCGACTCGATGCTCGCCGGCCGGCCGGCCGTCGCGCTCGACGCCCTCCGCCACCTGGTGCTACCGGCGGCCGTCCTCTCGACCTACAACCTCGGTGTCCTGGCCCGCCTGATGCGAGGCAGCACGCTCGACGTGCTCGGTGAGGACTACGTGCGGACCGCGCGGGCGAAGGGGCTCGCCGAGGGCGCGGTGACGCTCCGTCACGCGGCACGCAACGCGCTTATCCCCGTGGTCACGGTCGTCGGGCTGAGCTTCGGCCGCCTCCTCTCGGGCGCCGTCATCATCGAGAGCGTGTTCTCGTGGCCGGGGCTCGGCCTCTACGCCTTCCGGACGGCGACGTCGCTCGACTTCCCGGCGATCATGGGCGTCGGCATCGTCGTGGCCACCGTCTACGTTGTCGCCAACCTCCTGGTGGACGTCGCGTACGCGCTCATCGACCCCCGCATCCAGGTGGGGCCATGAAGACCTCCCCGCTCACCGGGGCGGCCGTCCTGGTGGTCTCGCTCTGGCTCGCGCTGGCCGCGGCCGCGCCGCTCCTCGCGCCCCACGAGCCGCTCCGCCAGGACATCGTGGGCCGCCTGGCGGCGCCGAGCGCGGCTCACCCGCTCGGTACCGACGCCCTCGGGCGCGACATCCTCAGCCGCATCCTGCACGGGGCCCGCATCTCGATCCCGGTCGGACTGGCCGCGGTGATCCTGGCCGCGCTCCTCGGCGCGCTGGTGGGCGGCCTGGCGGGCTTCGTGGGCCACTGGCTCGACGACGTCGCGATGCGCGTGACCGACCTCATGCTGGCGTTCCCGACCGTGATCCTCGCTCTGGTCATCACCGCCGCGCTCGGGGTCGGGATCCGGAACGCCGTGATCGCCATCATGATCGCGTGGTGGCCGACCTACGCGCGGCTGGTTCGGGGCCTCGTCCTAGCCGTGCGCGAGCGCGAGTACGTCCAGGTCGCCTACGCGCTGGGAGCCTCCGACGGCCGCGTGCTCTGCCGGTACATCGCCCCCAACGTGGTCTCGTCGATCGTCGTCCTGGCGACGCTCGACGTAGGCCACGCGATCCTGACGTTCGCCTCGCTCTCCTTCCTGGGGCTGGGGCCGCCGCCCGAGGTGCCGGAGTGGGGGTCGATGATCGCCGCCGGCCGGAACTATCTCGACGAGTGGTGGATCGCGACGTTCCCGGGGCTGGCCATCCTGAGCCTGACGATCGCCTTCAACGTCGTGGGAGACAGCCTCCGCGACTTCCTGGATCCACGCCTGCGGAGGCTGTGAGGCCGTCGCCATCGAGCGGCCGGGCCATCCGGCGTCCGCCGCCGGCACCGAGCCATCCTACGCGGGCTGGATGCGCCCCTCCGGCACTTCGACTCGCTTGACGCCCTTGAAGCTGAAGAGCAGCTCGACGAGGTAAATGGCCGGGTCGGCGGACGTCTGGCGGACGATCGTTCCGAGCGCCTCGCGGACGTTCTGGCTGAACGCGACACCCTGCACGACCATGTCCGAGAGGTTGACCTTGACGCGCTGGCCTGGGCCGAGCATCGGCGTCAGTGACCTCGCGCCTCGAGGCGGCGGAGGAAGACCTCGATCTCCTTCTTCGTCTGGAGATCGCCGTTCCGCGTGGCCACCTCGAGCCCGCGGGCGTACGCCGCCTTCGCCTCGTCGAGCTGTCCCGCTCGCTCCAGCGAGCGCCCGAGCCCGCGATACGCGGCCGAGTAGTCGGGCTTCAGGCGAATGGCCTCGCGATACTCCGCGGCGGCATTCTCGGCCTGTCCGGCGTCCAGGTACGCGCCGCCGAGGCCAAACCGGACCACGGGATCCTCCGGCATCAGGTCGCGGACTTCCTTGAACTCGGCGATGCGGTCCTGCTCGGCCACGCTGGTTACCCAGCTCGTCTCGGCGACCAAGGCATGGCGCGCTCGGCGCCCGGGGCGTGCTCTGGCACCGGAATCGCGCTCACCCGCCGAACATCTTGCGCAGGCTGTCGAAGCCGGCCTCGTAGATGCCGCGGATCACCTTGACTGCCTCGGGCTCGGACGCGCCTGACGGCTCGAACGCGCTGGACCATTGCACGGTGCAGCTCTTCCCGTCCTTGTTCTCCTCCACGTGGAGCGACGCCGTGTAGCCGGCCACCGGGAGCGGCCCCTGGAGGATCGAGTAGGTGTAGGTTCGCTTCCGGTCGTCCTTGCCCTCGAGTCGCTCGACGATCGTGCCGCCGCCATGCAGTGCGAGGCGGCGGACGGTCGCCGTGCCCTCCTTCGCTTCCTCGCTCTTGGCGACGGCGGGATGCCACTTGGCGAGGCTGTTGAACCCGCCGATCGCATCCCACACCGTGCTGGCCGGGACCGGGAGAGTGGTCGACATGTTCACCTTGGCCATGGTTGGTTCCTCCGTGCGTCAAACGACGCGGCAGACGCAGCAAGGTCAGAAGCGCCAGCGCGTGGCGGCGTTGACGAAGCGCTTCTCGTGCATCCCGAACGCGACGCGCGGCCGCACCGCGTAGACCGGCCCCAACTCGAGATCCAGCGTCCACGGCCTGTACTTCGCATGGTACGGCTCCGCGAGTCGCGCCAGCTGCTTCCCGTCCTTGACTTCCCTGGCCACGCCCTCCACGACGACCGCCTCGTGGGCGCGCTCGGTGCAGACGACACAGCGCGCGTTCCGCGCCAGGTTCCGCGCCTTGCGCGATGCGCGGCCGGTGCTGAAGTAGAAGGTCGGCTCGACCCAGAGGCCCCAGATCGGCATCGCGTGCGGCCGCCCGTTCGGCCGCACCGTGATCAGCCAGTAGTTGTGCGACTGGGTCAGCCGCCGCCGCGCCCAGGCCCAGGGCAAGAGCCCTTTCTTGCCCCTCGGCACGCCGTAGCCCGGCATGTGCGGCCGGCCGGCCCTGGGCGTGGCGCTCTGGCGGGGGCCTTTTCGGGCGCCCTTCTGAGGCATGCTGGTGTCTCCTCGGCAGGCTCACGGTCAGACGGCGACCCGGCCCGCCCGGTAGTCGGCCACGAAGCGATCGACCTCCGCGAGACCAGCCCGGATGGTCTCCGGGGGCGTGCCGGGGCCGAGGCCGAGCCGGACGTGATGCTCGTGCCCGTAGCAGCTGCCCGGGATCAGATAGGTCCGGTAGGGCGGGTCGAGGAGCCGGACACACAGGTCCCACGACGGGATGTCGAGCGCGTAGGCCGGGAACGACAGGAAGCCGCCCCGGGGCGGTACCCACCGGAACACACCGTTCCGCCCCATCCACTCGGCCACCACGTCGTAGTTGACGCGGGCGGCGGCCATCGTGTCCTTCACGAGGGCCCAGTACTTCGTCGGCTCGAGCGCGGCCATGGCCACCACCTCGTCGAGCCGGCTCTGCTGGTGGAGGCTGATGTAGTACTTGAGGTTCACGCACCGCTCGATGAGACTCCGGTCGCGGGTCACCAGCCAGCCCAACCGGAGCCCGCTCATCCCGAGTGTCTTCGACACGCTGCTCGTCGTGATTCCTCGCTCGTAGACGTTGGCGACCGACGGCGAGAGCGAGCCGTCCCACTCGAGCCCCCGGTAGATCTCGTCCGACAGCACGTAGGCGCCGGTGCGGCCTGCCACGCGGCAGATGGCCTGAAGCTCCTGCTCGTCGAGCACCGCGCCGGTCGGGTTGCTCGGGTGACAGAGGTAGATCAGCTTCACGCGGGGCGACATCAGCGCCCTCAGCTCGTCGAGGTCGAACCGCCAGCCGAGCTCCGGACGCCGCCGGAGGATCCGCGGCTCTACCTTGAAAGCCTCGCACAGGACCTGGGGCTGCTCCCACGACGGCGACTCCACGATCGCCTCGTCTCCGGCCTCGAGCGTGGCCGCGAACGCCAGAAAATTCGCGTGCTGGGTGCCGGAGGTCACGAGGACGTGCTCTGGTGTCACCCCGTACCGCTGCGACTCCACGATCCGCTGGCGGAGCGGAGGGTAGCCGTAGCGGCTCCCGGACTTCTCGAGCCGCAGATCGAGCGGGATGCCGTCGAGCACGTCGCCGAGCGTGAGCACCCGCCCCTCCGGGTCGACGAGCGAGTGCACGGTCCAGACTTGCCGGGCGACGTCCCACCCGCGGTCCCGGCCGATGTTGAAGAACTCGCCGAGCTTCCGGGACGTCATCTGCATGGCGGTGCTCCCGAGGGCCCGTGAACGAACCGGTCGGTCGGGGGAAACGGCGGCGCCGGCTCCGTGACCCAGCACTTCAGGACAGCATCGCCGGAGTTCACGACCTTGCGGGTCCAGACCAGGCGCACCAGCCCGCGGGCCGGCGCCCGGAGGGTCTCCACGACGTCACCGAAGACGTCCCAGATCTCGCCCAGCGTCTGGCCCTCCGAGACCGTCTGGCCCACCTCCGCGGACAGGCGCACGAGGCCGCCCCGCCGCGCGTGCACGACGAACTGGCCCGTGCCGAGGAGCTGGCGTGCCGACACGGCCGGTTCCCCCGGCAGCATCCCGAGGTATCGCATGACGTTCGTGATCCCGTGGAGGTGGGTCCGGACGTCGGCAGGGTCGAGGCCGTTGTCGCTGCCGCACTCGCCGAGGATGGACGCGATGCCGCGCTTGGCGGCCTCCGTCGTCACCGTCCCGGTCGGGATCATCGGCGTGCCGTCGCGGAAGAGCGCGACGACGCCGGGACTCCAGCAGCGCGCCATGGCCTCGCCCGTTCGGTCGAGCTCGGGGTCGCCCGTCATCCGATACGCGGCGTAGGGCCAGAGCGCCTCACCGAGGTCGCCCCCGTGGCAGTCGATGTGGTGGGTCGCCAGGCTCAGGATCTCGGTGAACAGGGTGTGGGCGATCAGCTCGGTGATCGTGCCGTCGGGCCGTCCGGGCGCGACGCGATTCAGGTTCAGCCCGTCGATCGGCGAGACGAACCCCGAGCGAGCGGCGAACATCGGCAGGTTGACGACGGGGACTCCGAGGACCGTGCCGGTGAGCCCCGCCGGGTCGAGCTCTCGCGTGAGCTCGCGAACCGCGGTCTGGCCAGGGTACTCCGTGGCGTGGACGCCACCGGTCAGGCAGAGCGTCGGGCCTGGCCGGGCGCCGTGGACGACGACGACCGGCAGCTCGACAGGGCCGGCGCCCGTCTCGCCCACCTTGAGGAAGCCGCGGCCCGCGGCGCCGCGCTCGACGACCAGGTCCCGGACCCTCACGGCATCGCGCGTCACGACGGCTCCTCTCCGGCCCTGTGCCCCGACTCTAGCCGTCACCCCTAGGGGGGTCGCCACGGATCAGCCCCGGCAGTATCTTCGCCGAGCCTGGCGGCCCGGGAAAAGGGGGGGTCCGCCGCGCCGCGGGGCCGCGGTGGCCTGGGAGGGTCCTTCGCCGTCCCCCTGGGCTAAGATCTGAACTGACGCGACCCGGCGGTGCTGATCGCCCCCGTACAGCCCCCCGCGACCGGCCGCGAGCCGGCTGGGAGGAGCACCCGGATGAACGAGCGCATCTTCCGCATCATTCCCGATGACCACGCCGTTCCGACCCGACGACACCTTGGACGAGGACGCGCTGCGAGCCGAGACCCGATACCTTGTCGACACCGCTCGCCTCTCTGGAACGCGATCGCCCACGACAACCTGCCGGCCAACGTGAAGTACTGTCAGGTGCTCCAGGGGCGGCGCGCGGGTGTTCCGCGGGCCCTGATGCCCGCGACGTCCGAGCAGCAGGGGGAGCCGATCCGGCAGGCGCTCCGCCAGGCCTCCTGTAGGCCGGCCATACCATCGGGAGCCGGCCCCCCTACCATGGTGAAACGCGCCGGGGGTTCCGGCACGGGCATCGAGACGTCGAGCACGCTTACAACGAGGAGGCACTGATGGGCGAGAGACTGACGCTGACCGCCGAGGACGGACATCGGTTCACCGCGTACCAGGCCCGGCCGGCGGGGACGCCGCGGGGCGCCCTGGTGGTGATCCAGGAAATCTTTGGGGTCAACCACCACATCCGCAACGTGACCGACGGATTCGCGGCCGACGGCTACCTGGCGCTGGCGCCCGCCCTCTTCGACCGGGTGGAGCCGGGGTACGAGACCGGCTACGCGCCCGATGACGTCGACCGCGGCCGGGCCGTACGCCAGAAGGTCTCGTTCGACGTCATGGTGATGGACGTGCGGGCGGCCGTGGCCGAGCTGCGGAAGACCGGCCTCCGGGTCGGCGTGGTCGGCTACTGCATGGGCGGGACGATGGCCTGGCTCTCGGCCACGCGAATCGACGGCGTGGCGGCCGCGGTCGGCTACTACGGGGGCGGCATCGCGGACACCGCGACCGAGCATCCGCGGTGTCCCGTGCTGCTGCACTTCGGGGAGACCGACACCGCCATCCCGGCCAAGCACTGGGAGCGGATCCGGAAGGCCCATCCGACCTTGCCACTCCACGTCTACCCCGCCGGCCATGGCTTCAGCTGCGACGAGCGAGAGAGCTTCCACGAGCCGAGCCACCGGCTCGCCCGCGAGCGGACGATCGCCTTCCTCCGGCAGCATGTTGGCTGAATCGGGGACGGGGGAGCCTTCCGAGACCAATCGGAGCTGATCCCGTGATCCGCGCGCCAGCCGGGGCGGGCGCCGGCCGGCGTCGGCGCCCGCGCCCATCCCGGTTGGTCGCCGATCTGGAACGGACGCGCGCCCTGTACGGCGGCGGCGTGGCCGGCCGCAAGCGGGAGCTGCTGGCGGCGCTCGCGCGGACGCGTCTCGCGCGCGCCGCGGACGTCCTGCGCCTCCACGAGGCGCTCTGCTTCCTGCGCGCCTACCCCGACGACCGCGCGCTGCTCTCGCAGGTCGAGCGGATGCTCGAGGGATTCGATCGGCGCCCCGATCTCGTGCGCCACGCTCGCGCGCTCGCGAACAGCGGCGTGGCAGGGACCCCGATCCAGTATCGCTTCTTCGATCCCACGGCCCACTGGCTGGAGGCGCGGTGGCCGGATCGCCTGCGGCTCAACTGGCGGGAGTTCGAGCAGGCGAAGCGGGTCGAGAACCTTCTCCCGCTGTTCGCGGCGTTCGCCGAGAGCCCGGCGCTCGACGAGCTGGATCACGGAGCCCGCGGCTGGCTGGACCGGCTGCGCGCCCAGACCGAGACGGATGCCGCGTTCCTGATCGCGGGCTTCCGGCGCGCCTTTCCGAACGCCGAGGCGCGCGAGAAGATCTGGGATGAGCTGGACGCGCCGATCGCGCTCGAGCCGGGACCGGGGACGCCGGCGCGGGGGCGCGAGCGGCTGGCGGACGCGCCGCGGGCGCTCCAACGCGCGCCGCTTGACCACTCGCGCCCCGACCTTGCGACCGAGGCGCTGCGGCCGCCGCGGGCCGTGCGGTCGCTCCCGATCCGAGGCGGCCGGAAGGTCGTGGACCTCGCGCGCGCCTGCATGGTGACCCGGAGCCGCGACCTCGACGCGTTCTCCTACGGCGATCCGCGGGACGTGCGGCTCGTGGACTGCGGCGGCGGGCTCGCGTTCGCGTGTATCGGCGTGATCCCCGAGCGGCGCCTTCTCCTCGAGTCGGTCTACGCGTTCCTTACGCTCAGGAACGGGGTGCCGATCGGTTACGTGCTGACGGGCGCGCTGTTCGGCTCGGCCGAGATCGCCTACAACGTGTTCGAGCCCTGGCGCGGCGGGGAGGCGGGCCGCATCTACGGTCGCGTGATCGGCATGGTCAGTCACCTGTTCGCCGTCGACAGCTTCACGATCGTCCCCTACCAGCTCGGCGACGACAACGAGGAGGCGATCGAGTCCGGAGCGTGGTGGTTCTACCAGAAGCTGGGCTTCCGGGCCCGCGATCCCGGCGCGAGCGCGCTGATGCGGCGGGAGCTGGCCCTCATGAAGCGGAATCCTCGCCACCGCAGCTCGCGCTCAACGCTCAGGCAGCTCGCACGGCACAACCTCTTCTGGCAGGTGGGCCGGGCGCGGGCGGACGTGATGGGCCGGCTGCCGCTGGCCCAGGTCGGCGTCGCGGTGATGCGCCGGCTGGCGGCGCGTTACGGCCGCGACCGCACCGCCGCGGAGGATGCCTTTCTGCGCGAGGCGCAGGCGCTGCTCGGCACCGACGCTCCGCGCGGCTGGCGAGCCGGCGAGGCGCTGGCCTGGAGGCGCTGGAGCCCGCTGGTCGCGACCCTGCCTGGTGTCGCCGGATGGTCGCCCCCGGAGAAGGCCGCGCTGATCGAGGTGGTGCGGGCGAAGGGCGGCGTGCGGGAATCCGATTTCGTCGCGCGCTTCGACGCCCATGCGAGGCTGCGCGCGGCCGTCCGGGCGCTCGCGGAGGAGCGGGGAGGGAACCCGGACCCGGTGTGATCGCGCCCTGGCCGGAGGACGCGTCGCGTCGCGAGTCAACCTCGGTTCGTTGACCGTCCTGCGCACGGACCGGCTGTCGTCGTCGCGGCTCGGCCCGGCTATACTGCGCGCAAGGCCGGGAGGATGAAGATAGCTCTCTGCGTTCTGGCGATCATTGCCGTTACTGGGCTCATAGCCGTTCCACCTGAGGGCTACGCTCAAAGGGCAGATCAAGGTGCTGAGTGACGGCCCTTCGGCCCGCGTTGGTGGAGATCGGCGAGGCGTTCCAGCGGGAGAGTGGTTACCAGGTTGCGTTCACTTTCGGGACTTCCCCAGTCATACATAAGGGGCATCGATCATGACGGCGAGCGTAGGAGCACGGCGGGGCGTCGTCATCCTGGGCGCGGCAGCATTGTGCGCGCTCGGGCTCGGCTTCGGGATCGGCCTGGCCGCGACGGCGCCGCCCGCCAGCATCGGCGCCAATCCGCCGGGGACGGTCTTCTACGCGGTGGCGAGCGGCCTGGCCAAGGTCGCCAACGAGGCAGGGACGGCACGCCTCAGCGTGCAGCCCCACACCGGGTCCAGCACGTTCATGCCGCTGATGGAGACTGGCGAGCTCGAGTTCGGCGTCGTCAACGCGGTCGACATGGGCCTGGCCTTCCGGGCGCCGGGATTCAAGATCGGCGGGCGGAACCCGTACTCGCCCGCGCCGGGGATCCGGCTCGTCATGCGTGGCTCGCCGCTCCTGATCGCGCTCCTGGTCAGGAGGGACTCGCCGATCCGCACCGTCCAGGACGTCAGGGGCAAGCGCGTGACCGGCGAATACCCGGCCCACCTGGCGGTCTGGTACAACATGTTCGGGCTCCTGGCGAGCGGCGGGCTGACCTGGAGCGACGTCAAAGTCGTGCCGGTGCCGGCGGTGAACGATGGGCTCGACGCTCTCGTCCAGGGTCGGGCCGACGTGAGCACGTTCGCCCTCGGCGGCGCGAAGGTCAAGGAAGCCGACGCGTCGGTCGGCATCCGGTTCCTCTCCACCGACTGCTCGCCGGACGGCGAGGCACGGCTTCGCAAGGCCGTACCCGGTTACTACCCGCGCTGGGCCAAGGCCGGGAGCTCCACGGGCATCGTCGAGGACACGTGTCTTGTCGCCTACGACCTCTACCTTGGCGCAGGACGGGGAGTCCCCGACGCGGTAGTCGACGCGGTCCTGCGAGGGGTCTGGGAGCACGTCGACAAGCTCGCACCGATCCACCCGGTGCTCGCCGAGTGGACGCGGGAGCGGGCCGTGGACCCTGACGTGACGATCCCGTACCACCCGGCCGCCGTCCGCTTCTACCGCGAGCGGGGCGCGTGGAAGGCGGGCATGGACCAGGTCCAGCAGCGGCTGCTCGGCTCCTGACCCTACCGATGCCCGGCGCCGGCGGACCAGTGCTCCCCGGTGCCGCCGATGCCGCCCCGCCGGCGGCGCCGGGGGGCGTGGCGCGATTCCGGATGCTCGGCGGTGCGGCGCGCCGCGTCGAGCGCACGCTGCTCGGCGGGCTCGCCCTGGCGGGGATCGCCTGGGCGCTCGAGCTCCAGCACTGGCTGGACGTCGCCGTCTTCAAGGAGCAGTACCTCGGGCTTTTCCTCGCGCTCGCGCTGGCGGCGGTCTTCGTGGGGACCCGCGCACACGAGCGGGCTCCGGTGGCGGCCGTCCCCTGGTACGACTGGCTCCTGGCCGCGGGCGGAATGGCCGCCGGCCTGTACGTGGCGATTCGCTACCCGACGCTCGCCTACACGCTCGGCGCCGCCACGCCGGACAAGATCCTGCTGGGCGCCCTCTCGATCCTGCTGGTGCTGGAGGCAACGCGCCGGCTCTGCGGCTGGGCGCTGGTCGGGGTCGCGCTGGCCTGTCTCGCCTACGCGAAGTTCGCGGCGCTCATGCCGGAACCCCTCACCGCGAAGAGCGCCGGCTGGGCGCGCCTCGCCGTGTACCTCTATCTCGATGCGAACGCGCTCTTCGGCGTCGCCCTCACGGTGGCCGCGACCGTCGTCGTCGCCTTCGTGCTCTTCGGTCAGGCGCTGAGCGCGGTCGGTGGGGACAGGTTCCTCACCGACCTGGCTCTGGTCGCGATGGGCCGCTACCGGGGCGGCCCCGCCAAGGTGGCCGTGGTCTCCTCGACGCTCTTCGGCACGGTGTCGGGCAGCGCTGTGTCGAACGTCGTGATCGACGGCGCGCTGACGATCCCGATGATGAAGCGGGCCGGGTATCCGCCGCATGTCGCGGCGGCGATCGAGGCGGTGGCGTCGAACGGCGGTCAGATCACGCCGCCGGTGATGGGGGCCGCCGCGTTCCTCATCGCCGAGTTCCTGGGCCTCTCGTACGGCGAGGTGGCGCTGGCGGCCGCGATCCCGGCCGCGCTCTACTACCTGGCGCTCTTCGTCCAGGTCGACCTGGAGGCGGCGAAGCGGGGCCTGTCGGGCGTGCCGGCCGCCGAGCTTCCCCGCCTCGGTCGCGTCCTCCGGATGGGCGGCGTGTTCGTGGCGCCCTTCGGCGTCCTCGTCTACACGCTCATGGTCGCCGCGTGGGAGCCCGGGCAGGCGGGGCTGGCCGCGGTCGCCGCAACGCTGGCCGTGGGTGCGCTCGGCCTCGGCGGGGCGCCGCGAGTGCGCCTCCGCGGCCTCGTGACCGCCGTGGTGGCGACGGGTCGCACGATGCTCGATCTCACGGTGGTGACCGCGCTGGCGGGGCTGGTCATCGGAGCGCTCCAGCTGTCCGGCTTCACGTCGAAGCTGCCGCTCCTGCTGGTCGGCCTCGCCGGAGAGCATGTCCTCGTCCTGCTCCTCCTCACCGCCGTCGTCAGCATCGTCCTCGGGATGTCGCTTCCCACCACCGTGGTGTACGTCACGCTGGCTGTCCTGGTCGGACCGGGGCTCACGCAGCTCGGGATCCCGCCCCTCGCCGCGCACCTCTTCCTTTTCTACTTCGGCATGCTCTCGCTCATCACGCCCCCGGACTGTCTTGCCACGTACGCGGCGGCCGCCATCGCGCGGGCCGACTTCTGGCAGACGGGCTGGACCGGCATGCGGCTCGGGATCGTCGCGTACGTTGTCCCGTTCGCCTTCGTCCTGCAGCCGGCCCTGCTCGGCAAGGCGCCGGCCGTCGAGGTCGTCGTGGTGGTCCTTGCGGCGGCGGGCGGCGTGGTGGTTCTGGCCACCGGCTGCGTGGGTCACCTCGTCCGGCCGCTCGGATGGGCCAGGCGAAGCCTGCTGATCCTGGCGGGGCTGCTCGCGCTCGCGTGCGCGGGTGGGCCGGTCCGCGGCCTCGGGCTCGCCGGCCTCGGCGCCGGCCTGCTCCTCGTCCTGTGGGAGTGGGCCGCCGGCCGGCCTCCCCGCGCATACGTCCAACCGGGGCCCGAGCGCCCCGCCACCCGGGAGATCCGATGAAGATCGACGTCTTCCCACACATCTTCCCGAAGCGCTTCTTCGACCGGATGTGCGAGGTCGTGTCGCCGTCGCTCTACATGCAGAAGCGGACGCGCGCGATTCCGGTCCTGACCGACCTCGACCTGCGCTTCCGGATCATGGACCGCTACGAGGGTTACGTGCAGGTGCTGACGCTGTGCTCGCCGCCGATCGAGGCGCTCGCCGGGCCGGAGCTGGCGGCGGAGCTGGCGTCGCTCGCCAACGACGGCATGGCCGACCTCGTCGAGCGTCACCCCGAGCGCTTCCCCGGCTTCGTGGCGTCGCTTCCGATGAACAATCCCGACGGGACGCTGCGCGAGATCGACCGGGCCATCAACGAGCTCGGGGCGACGGGCGTGCAGATCTTCTCGAACGTCAACGGCGAGCCCCTGGATGCGCCGGCCTACCAGCCGATCTTCGAGCGTATGGCGGCGCATCGCCTCCCGATCTGGATGCACCCGGCCCGCCCGGCGTCGTTTCCCGACTACAAGGGAGAGTCGCGGTCCAGGTACGACATCTGGTGGGCCTTCGGCTGGCCCTACGAGACGAGCGCCGCCATGGCGCGGCTGGTATTCGACGGCCTCTTCGAGCGCTTCCCGGACCTCCAGATCATCACGCACCACATGGGCGCGATGATTCCCCACTTCGACGGGCGGGTGGGGTTCGGGCTCGACCAGCTCGGCACCCGGACCGACGACCCGGACGACCTCGGGGCGGCGCGCCGCCTCACCGGCCGCCCGGTCGACCACTTCCGCAAGTTCTACGGCGATACCGCGCTGTTCGGCGCTGCTCACGCCATGGAGTGCGGCCTGGCGTTCTTCGGCGCGGACCGGGTCCTCTTCGGCACCGACATGCCCTTCGACCCCGAGCGGGGGCCCGGCTTCATCCGGGAGACCATCGCCGCCATGGAACGCATGCGGGCCACGGCGGCGGAGAAGGCGAAGATCTACGAGGGGAACGCCCGGCGGATGCTGCGGCTCCGGCTCCGGTGAGGCGATCTTGGTATGATCTATCCGTCCGTCGTGCTGGCCGCCGTGCTGGCCGTCGTGCTGGCCGCCGTGCGAGGCGATCGTGGACGAGCAAGGAGCGCGGCCGCGCTGAAGGAGATCCGCCATGCCCGTTAGAGCCCTGCTCCACTACGCGCTCGAGGTGCCCGACCAGACGGTCGGGGAAACGTTCTACCGGACGTTCGGACTCGTCGACCGGCCGGCGCGGGACGACGCGGTGCACCTGCATCCGGGCGGTCTCGGACGCGTGTGCACGCTGCTCTACGGAGGACCGAGGAAACGCCTTCACCACCTGGCCTTCGGGGCGCCCGGCGGCGAGCTCGATGCGGTGCGGGAATCCATGCGCCGGGCGGCCGTCCCCGAGGTCGACCCGCCCCGGGGCGCTCCTGAGGGAGGACTGTGGCTCCGCGACCCCGACGGGCACTACGTGAACGTCCGCCCCGAGGGCGGCCCAGAGCCGCCGCCCGACCCCCCGCTGTCAGTGAACAGCCCCGGTCACATCCAGCGTCAGGTGGTGCGCGGGAGCCCAGACCGGAGCGTCCGGGCCGCGCCCAGGAAACTCGGCCACGTTCTCCTGTTCACCCCGGACGTCGATCGCCAGATCGGCTTCTACGCGCGGGTGCTCGGCCTCAAGCTGTCCGATCGCGTCAAGAGCCTCATCGCCTTCATGCGCTGCACGACCGACCACCACAACCTCGCGTTCCTGACCTCGAAGGGACCCGGCTTTCACCACGCGTCGTTCCAGGTCGGCTCGGTCGACGAGATCGCGATCGGAGCGGCGCGGATGCGGGATTCGGGCTGGCAGATGGGCTGGGGCCTCGGCCGCCACGTCATCGGGTCCAACTACTTCTACTACACTCGGGATCCCTGGGGCAGCTTCGCCGAGTACTATCACGACCTCGACTTCATACCCGAGGAGTGCGCCTGGGTCCCCCGGGACTTCCCGGAGGAGGACTCGCTCTACGTGTGGGGGCCGCCACTGCCCCCGGAGTTCGTCGAGAACACCGAGCTGGCCTGATTGACCCCGCGGCCCCACTGGCGGGATGACGCGGCGGGGGCCGTCCGTTCCATCGACGTCAGGACGTCGTGAGCGCGACACCCGCACGCCTGGCGCCACGCGGGCCGGCAGAGCCTGGCCTCCCCTACGCCGGAAAGCCTGGAATCGCCCAGAGCTTCTCGAGCCATCAACGCACACGCTGGAGAGCGACGCGAACGTCGGCCCGAAGCCGAGGACACCCGGCGTCCGCCTCCGTCCGGCGGCGACGCATGCCGCTGACCTGAGCGGGAGAGGGGAAGCGCCGGTGGCTACGGCCAGAACTCGCGGGAGGCGAGCCGGGCGCCCTCGGCGAGGCTGGCCAGCTTCGCCCACACGACGCCCGGATCCACCGCGGCCTGGCCGACCCAGGTGCCGAAGCCGCAGTCGGTGCCGGCGATGACGTTCTCGCGCCCGACGAGCTTGGCATAGCGGCCGATCCGCTGGGCCACCAGCTCCGGGTGCTCGATGTAGTTCGTCTTGGACTCGAGCACGCCTGGAATGAGGATCTTGCCCTCGGGGAGCCGCACGCGCTCGAACAGCCGCCACTCGTGAGCATGCCGCGGGTTGGCGGCCTCGAACGAGACTCCGCTGGGCCGGGCCGCGAAGGCGATGTCGACGATGTCCTCTAAGGGCACGTCGTAGTGATGCGGCCCCTCGTAGTTCCCCCAGCACACGTGCATCCGCACGCGGTCCGGCGGCACGCCAGCCAGGCCATGGTTGAGCGCCTCGACGTGGAGCCGCGCCATCCGCCGGAACTCCTCGAGGCTCAGGTCGGCGAACTGAATGTGCCGTCCCATCGCGAGATCGGGGCAATCCACCTGAAGCAGGAATCCGGCGCGGACGACGGCCTCGTACTCGTGTCGCATCGCGT
Organism: uncultured Candidatus Rokubacteria bacterium; assembly: GCA_963804185.1. GTDB lineage: Bacteria > Methylomirabilota > Methylomirabilia > Rokubacteriales > DASRDR01 > DASRDR01. Next base: position 707,016 of record CAWDPM010000011.1, on the reverse strand, counting down.
CCGCGATGGCGAAGACGTAGGCCTCGTGGCTCGGGTAGTGGTCGTTGCGGAAGAACAGCGAGATGACACCCGGCGAGGCGGCCGTCAGGAATGCTTCCGCGGCCTCGACCGAGGTGAGCGCCGCCTTGAGGTTCGCGGCGTCGGTCTCGGCGGCGCGTGCGTCGCGCACGCCGATCGGGCCGTTACAGGCCGGTGTCCGGCGCCGGGATCGTCCGGGGTCGCCGAAGACGCGCCGCGCCAGCTCCGGGAAGTCCACCAGGTCCCGATACTGGAGGGCCTGGCTCGTGCCGCCGAACCCGGCCAGGCGGTCCTTGACGTAGGTGGCGTAGCTCGGCTTGCTGAGCTCGCCGTCGTCGATCACGTCGATGCCGGCCTCGGTCTGCTTCCGGACGACCTCCGCCACGCCCGCGCGGATGCGCGCGGCGAGGGCGTCGTCATCGACCGGCACGCCCTCCTCCCGGGCGAACATGGCTCGGACCAGGTCGTCGGGCCGCGGCAAGCTGCCCGTGTGCGTGGTGAGGAACCGGTCGGTGCTGCGCTTCATGCGAAGCGCGGATCGGCGGCCGGGACCGGCGCCTGGGGGAGCCCGAGCTCTCGCCGCACGAGGTTCGCCCCGAGGGTGATGGCCACGCACTTGTAGAAGGCGATCCGGCGCGCGAGCCCCTCGCGGCCGAAGCCGCAGTCGGTGGAGAGAATAATCGTGATGATCGGGTAGTAGAACCACGACCGTCCGCCCACCGTTCGGTCGAAGCGGGAGTCCCCGTCGGTGACGATGTCGAGCCCCGCGCGGACCTGCTCGCCGAGGACGCAGCTGACGGCGTCGAGGTACTGCTCGCGGAAGACGCTGTCACCGAGCGCGTCCTTGAACGGGCGCCGGTGCAGGCCCTCCGTGAACCACGCCGGCCGCGGGTAGGAGCCGGTGATCGTGGTGGGGAGCACGAGGTCGCGAGTCGCGTTGAGCATCACCGTCAAGCTCCGGCGTCGCCCGCAGTTCTCCGCGCGCCGCACCGGCGCTCAGCGGAAGACGTGCGCGAGCGTGGCGCGCCGCGCCGCCCTGGGCGCCCTGTCGACGTCGGGACGGCAGCCGGTAGCCTTGGCGCCGGCCTCATCGGCGGCCAGGTCGGTGGGGCGATCACCATCGTCCGTCCCGCGCGCATCCTCCCGGTCGCAGCTCGTCTTGGAAGCCCGGGAGCCTGAGAGAGGCCCGCGAGCCGCTCGGCCGGCGCGCCCGGCTTCAGGTGGCCCGGCGAGGAGCGCCTCCATCTGGGACGTCCGGCACGGCGGGCGACCGACGCGGTCGAGGTTAGCCAGCCCACGGGAGGGCGGTCAAGCGCGATCTCCGGCGGGTCGCGATCTCCGGCGGGTGCGATCGCCGACGGGGCGGGGGCGCCACGCCGGTCGCTCGGTGGCGCGGGCTTCCTCCGCGCACCCGGCCTGGTATAGAGTCGTGCCGCACGAGAGGAGGCCTGTGATGACGGAGCGGAGCCGTCCGTGGGGTGCGCTCACCATCGTCCTGCTGCTTGCGATCGCCACGCCGGTCGCCGGGCTCGCTGCCCCCACCGGACCGCCCGTTCGGGTCGGCAGCACCCTGGCCCTCACGGGACCCCTGGCGGCGACCGCGCTCGTGCACAAGATCACGGGCGAGATCTACGTCGACGAGCTGAACCGGAAGGACGGGCTCCTCGGCCGGCCGGTCGAGTGGATCCTGCTCGACGACCAGTCCAAGCCCGACCTCGCGCGCACGCTCTACGAGCGCCTGATCACGGTGGACAAGGTCGACCTCCTCATCGGGCCGTACGCCACGGGGGCGATCCTCTCGGCCATGGGGGTCGCGCAGCGCTACGACAAGCTCCTGATCCATCACACCTTCGGCATCCCGCACCTTGCGAAGTACGAGCGGCACTTCCCCACGTGGGCGATCGGACCCGAGCCCGGCCGCACTTTCCCGAATCTCCTGTTCGACGCCCTGGCGGCGACTCCCAGACCTCCCCGCACGCTCGCAATCGTGACCGACAAGTTCCCGTCGGTGCACTTCATGTCGGCGGGCGCCCGCGAGGTCGCGCAGAAGCGGGGCCTGCGCGAAGTTCTGTACCTCGAGTTCGAGTTCGGCACCCGCGACTTCGGGCCGATCGCCGCGCGGGTCAAGGACGCCAACCCGGACTTCCTGTGGGTGGGTGCGATCGGGCTCGATGGCAACCAGCTCCTGGACGCGCTCAGGAAGATCGACTACACGCCCAAGAGCCACTTCTACCTCTATCCCGCCCCCGGGCCCCTGGCCAAGGCTCCGGAGGGCAAGGGCGCGCTCTCCACGACCGTCTTCGAGGAGCACCCCCCGTTCACGCAGAGTCCCGCGGCGGCCGAGTTCGTCAAGCTCTTCCGCGAACGGGCGGCCAAGGCCGGATTGCCCTACCAGGCTGTCGACGTGCAGGCGGCCGCGTCGTACACGGCCTGGCAGCTCCTCGAAGCCTCCGTGACCGCGACGAAGAGCCTGGACGACAAGGTGCTGGCGCAGTGGCTGAAGAGTAACCGGGTCGACAGCATCATCGGCCGGCTGCGGTTCGACGGGCCCAACAACTACGGCGACGACCTGTCGAAGGTGAAGCAGGTGCAGGACGGGAAGTGGCTGGTGGTGTGGCCGAAGGAGTACGCGGCGCCGGGGGCCCAGCTGATCGTCCCGTGACGACCGGGCCGGGGTCCGTCGCATCTCGGCGTGTGCTGGAGCCACCGCGCCTGGAAGATCAGGTGCGGCATACGCCTCGCGCGGCCTCGGACCTCGGCTCTTGACACGGCCTCCGGCCTGCGGGAGCTCCTGGGGCCGCGGCCCGCTCCCGCGGCCGGAGTAGTCTCAGAGGCCAGGGCTGACCTGCGTGCCGAGCTTCACGCTCCTCGCGCAATCGATCCTGTCCGGGATCTTCGTCGGCGGGCTCTACGGGCTCCTCGGCCTCGGTCTCAGCCTGTCCTGGGGGCTCCTGCGCCTCATCAATCTCGCGCACTTCGCCCTGGCGTTCCTCGGGGCCTACCTGACGTACACGCTCTCGTCGGCGGTCGGCCTCGATCCGTTCTGGTCGCTCGCCCTCGTGCCGCCCGCGTTCTTCGCGCTGGGCGTCCTGGGCCAGCTCCTCTTCGTCCGGTTCCGCGTCACCGAGTTCGGGTCGCTGCTTGTCACGTTCGGCCTCACCGTCATGCTCGAGAGCCTGATCCAGTGGGTCTGGACGGCCGACTATCGCCGGCTCGAGACGACCTACGGGACGACCTCCTGGCGTGCGGGACCTCTCTTCGTGCCGATGGCCGAGCTGCTCGCCCTCCTGACCGCCGTGGCCCTGGCCGGTCTCACGTGGGCCTGGCTCCGCTACACGTGGGTGGGGAAGGGGCTCCGGGCCTCTGCGGAGGATCCGCAGATCGCCGCCGCCTTCGGCGTGAATCACCGTCGCCTGGCTCTCGTGCTCTCGGGTCTCGGCGCCGCGTTCGCCGGCGTGGCGGGCGCCTTCGTCGCGCTGATCTACACGCTGGCGCCGGCCCAGATCTACGCGTGGATCGGCGTCGTCTTCGCGGCCGTGATCCTCGGCGGGCTCGGCAATCCCCTGGGGCCCTTGCTGGCGGGGCTGGTGATCGGCGTCAGCGAGGCGCTCACCATGGCGCTGACGGCGCCCGCGTGGGCCCCGCTCGTCTCCTTCACGCTGCTCATCCTCGTGCTCCTGCTGCGCCCCGATCGGGTGTAGCGTGCGGCGGCTGGCCGCACCGGCGGGCCTTCTCGCGGTGGGGCTCGGGCTCCTGATCCTGCCTGCCGCGCGACCGCCCGCGTTCTACGAGTCCTTCCTCTACCTGGTATTCCACTGGGTGGCGCTGGCGACCAGCTGGACCATCCTGAGCGGCTTCTCGGGGTATTTCAGCTTCGGACACGGCGCGTTCTTCGGCGCCGGCATGTACTCGACGGCGACGCTCGCGACGGGAGGGGCGCCGTTCCTGGCCACCCTGCCGCTGGCCGGGCTCGCGGCCGCCGCGTTCGGAGTAGCGATGGGCGCTGTGGTGTTCCGCGTCCGGCGGCTCCGGGGCGAGCTGTTCGCGCTGCTCACGCTCGCCGTCACGTTCGTCCTCGCGACGATCGTCCTCAACACCCGCATCGACGGCGGCCCCGGCCTGTACCTCAGCGCGGTGCCCCTGCCGCGGATCGCCGGATCGGCGACGGCCACGCTGTACCTGCTCGGGCTCGCCGTCGCGGTGGCCGCCGTCGCGGCCGCCTACGCGATCTCCCGGGCCCGCTGGGGGGCCGGGCTGTTCGCCATCCGCGACGACGAGGACGTGGCGGAGGTGCTGGGCGTGCCCACGTATCGCTGCAAGCTTCTGGCGCTGGGCATCGCCTCGGGGCTGGCCGGCGTGGCCGGTGGCATCCACGCGATGTTCGTCACCTACGTCACCGTGGCCGAGACATTCTCGATCGTGGTGCCCCTCTACGTCATCCTGATGAGCGTCGTCGGCGGCGCCAGGCACTGGCTTGGCCCGGCGATCGGCGCGGTGCTGGTCACAACTCTGATGTACGGCGTCACCGGCGGCCAGACCGCCGTCGCCGGGCGCGCCGCGGTCGGGCTCACGCTGATGCTCGTGATCCTGTTCCTGCCCGATGGGATCACCGGGTTCGTGGCGCGGCGCCGGCCGGCCCGGTCGACTGCGCCGACTCCTGAAGGGAAAGTGCCCCGGCCGGTGGCCGCCCGCGGGCCGTCAGGCGCTGGGGCACCGCTCCTCGTCTGCGCCGACGTCCGGAAGGCCTTCAGCGGCGTCCAGGCGCTGCGCGGGGTGAGCTTCGACGTCCAGGAAGGGGAGATCCTGGGGCTCGTCGGTCCGAACGGCTCCGGCAAGTCGACGCTCATCAACGTGGTCAGCGGCCATCACCGGGCGGACAGCGGCCGGATCGTGGTTGGCGGGGTCGACGTCACCGGCCTCGAGGCCCACCAGATCGCGCGGCTTGGCGTATCGCGGACCTACCAGATCCCGCGGCCGTTCGCCCAGCTGACCGTCCGCGAGAACGTGGCCGTCGCGGGGATGTTCGGCTACCTGACCCGGAGCCGACGCGAGGCCGAGCGCGAGGCCGATCGCTGGCTCGAGTTCGCGGGGCTCGCTGACCGCGCGGAGTTGCTTCCCGCCACGCTGAACCTCCACCAGCGGAAGTTCCTCGAGCTCGCTCGGGCGCTTGCGTCCGAGCCCCGGCTCGTCATGCTCGACGAGGTGCTCTCGGGCCTGACGCCTTCGGAGATGGCCGACGCGACCCGGCTCGTCCGGGACATCCGGGACCGGGGGGCGACCGTCGTCTTCGTCGAGCACATCATGCGAGCGGTGATGGAGCTCGCCGACCGCGTCGTTGTGCTGGACGCCGGTCAGCTTGTCGCGAGCGGCGCGCCGCAGGACGTCATGCGGCACCCCGACGTCGTCCAGCGCTACCTCGGGAAGGCCCATGCTTGAGGTTGCGGGGCTCCAGGTGGCCTACGGCGACGCCACCGCGCTCTGGGACGTCTCGCTCCACGTGGGCGAGGGCGAGCTGGTGTCGGTGGTCGGCCCGAACGGGAGCGGCAAGACCACGTTCATCAACGCGATTGCGGGGCTCCTCGGGGCGCGCGCCGGGCAGCTTCGCTTCAGGGGCGAGGACCTCACCCGCCTCGCGCCGCACCAGGTCTCGAGCCGGGGCATCGCGATCGTGCCCGAGGGCCGCCGGCTCTTCGGCGGCATGACGGTGGAGGAGAACCTGGAGATCGGCTGCTACTCGCCCGGGGCGCGGGCTGCCCGGGCCGCCCGCCTCGAGCGCGTCTACGCGATCTTCCCGCTGCTCCACGCGCGCCGCCGGCGGGCGGCGAGGACGCTCTCGGGCGGCGAGCAGCAGATGGTGGCGATCGGGCGCGCCCTGATGGCCGGGCCGCGGCTCCTGCTCCTCGACGAGCCGTCCCTCGGACTCGCGCCCGCGATCGTCGATCACGTGTTCGAGGTGATCGAGGCCCTCCACAGGGACGGCGTGGCGGTGCTGCTCGTCGAGCAGAACGTCGCGAAGGCGCTGGCGGTGGCGAGCCGCGCCTACGTGCTGGCGGAGGGGCGCGTCGTCTCGAGCGGCAGCCCTGCGGAGCTGCTGGCCGAGCCCCACATCCGTCGCGCCTACCTCGGAGGCCACGAGACCTGACCGTTCCCCGGCGGCGGAGATCGCGGTCCGAGGGTCGGGGGCCGCCGGTGTGGACTTGGTGCGCGGCCTGATCGTCAGAGGCGGTAGCAGGCGATGGCGTTCAGTCCGAGCACGCGGTCGCGGGCGTCCCGATCGAGGCCCGCGAGCAGCGCGTCCGCCGCGGCCCACCACTCGGCGTAGCTGGCCCGGAGCGTGACCACCGGCCAGTCGCTGCCGAAGATCAGCCGGGCCGGGCCGAAGTGCCGGAGCAGGTGATCGACGAAGGGTCGCAGGCGCTCGACCGACCAGCCCGGTCCGTCCTCGGTCACGAGCCCCGACAGCTTCACCCAGGCGCGCGTCTCGCGCGCGAGGGCGGCCATGTCGCTCGCCCAGGGCTCGAATTGGGCGTCGACGATCGCCGGCTTGGCGCCGTGATCGATGACCACGCGGAGGTCCGGATGCCGGTCGAGCAGCCGGCGGAGGTTTGGCAGGTGGGGAGGCCGGACCAGAGCGTCGAACGTCAGGTCCGCCGCCTCGATCGCGCGAAGCCCGGCGGCGACAGCGGAGCCGAGCATCCAGTCCACGTCGGGGATGTCGTGGAGCATCGGCCGGAGGCCCCGCAGGCGCCGGTCCCGGGCGAGCTCGGCCACGACGTGCGGCGCCTCCGGCGCGTCGAGTGGCGCCCAGCCGACAACCCCCGCGATGAACGGCGTCTCCGCGGCCAGCTCAAGGAGGAAGCGCGTCTCGGCTACGGTCGGGGCAGCCTGGACGAGCACGGTGGCATCGACGCCGGTCCGCGTCAGGAGGGGGGCCAGGTCGGCCGGCTCGAAGTCCCGGTAGATCGCATCGAGGTCGGGCGTGATCCAGCCGTAGTCGCCCCGCGCGAGACGCCAGAAGTGCTGATGCGCGTCGACCCGCCGGGGGCTGGCCGGCGTCATGCAGGCGTGGGCGCGTCGGTGCGGAGAAGCCCCTCGGCCTTGAGATCGCGCCAGAGCGACGGCGGGATCGGGTGGCGGAGCAGCGCGAGATTGTCCCGGACCTCCGTGGCGGCCCGCGCGCCCGGAATGACGGCGGTCACCGCGGGGTGGTGGAAGGGGAACTGAAGGGCGGCGGCGGCGAGCGGCACGCCGTGCGCGGCGACGACCCGCTGGAGCGCCTCCACCCGTTCGAGCACGTCGGGCGGCGCCGGGAGGTAGTTGTAGGTGGCCCCGGGCACGGCCCCGAGCGCGAGGATCCCCGAGTTGAAGGGTCCGCCGATGATCACGCTGATCGCGCGGCTCGCGCAGAGCGGCAGGAAGCTGTCGAGCGCGGTCTGCTCCAGGAGCGAGTAGCGCCCGGCGAGCAGGAAGCAGTCGAAGTCGCCGTCGCGGGCGCACCGCTCGAGGATCGGCCACTCGTTCGCACCGACCCCGACCGCGCGGATCGTGCCCTCGGATCGGAGGTCGTGAAGCACCCGGTACGCGCCCTCCATCGCCTCGCGGTACCGCCGGCCATCGTCGGCGCCGTGGGTCACGGGCCCGATGTCGTGGATGAGGACCACGTCGAGCCGTCCCACGCCGAGCCGCTCGATGCTTCCCGCGAGCGTGTCCCGAGTGGCGTCCGCCGTGTAGTCGAACACGGGGGTGACGGCCGGCACCTGGACGTAGGCACCGTCGGCCCCGGTCGCGCTGGGCACCAGGCGCCGTCCGACCTTTGTGGAGATCACGAACGTGTCGCGCGCCTCTGCCCGGAGGACGCTCCCCAGTCGCCGCTCGCTGAGGCCGTGACCGTACAGGGGCGCGGTGTCGAAATAACGCGTGCCGGCTGTCCACGCCGCACGGACGGTCTCGCGGGCCGTCGCTTCATCGACCGGGCGGAAGAGGTTGCCAAGCGGCGCGCTCCCGAAGCCAAGCCGGGTCACGCGCACGGTCGTGCGTCCGAGCGGTCGCGTCTCGTGAGGATCGACCAACCGAGTACTCACTTTCCCTGCTTGCTGCGAGTCTGAGCGAAGACCCCCCGGGCTCGGTTCGACATCGCCAGGCTACGGAGGGGGGTCGCCCGGTGTCAAGGAGATGGCCCGCAGGATGGCCCGCAGGAGATGGCCCACAGGTCAGATGGCCCCGCAGCAGAGCTGCAGGTGAGGGGCGCAGGATGCCCGAGAGGCATGGGAGCGCCGAGCTTGACACGCCCCGGCCGATCGGCCAGGCTTCCGGTACTGCCTGGAGTCCATCACCCGGGGGAGGCCGACGATGAGAAACGGGGGGTCGTTGCCCTCGCGCTCGCCGTTGGGGTTATCACTGGCTGGACGGCCGCGACCGTGCTGCACTCGCACCCACTGGCATCAAGCGGACGCTGCTGATGACGAAGGAGCTGGCGGGGATCGACGGCCGCGCGGTGTATCTCGGAAGCGCCGAGGTCGCCCCGGGCGCGAGCGCCGGCCGCCACTACCACGACGGCCACGAGGTGGGCTTCGTGCTGGAGGGCACGGCCGTCCTCGAGGTCGAGGGCCAGCCGCCGATCGAGCTCAAGCCCGGCGACCACTATCACATCGACGCCTCCAAGCGTCACGACGCCCGGAGCACTGCTGCCGCGCCGGCCAAAGGCAAGCCGCTCGGGGTCGCCGCGCCCTGATGCGACCAGCGGGGCAGGAGAGGGCGACCGCGTGAGCCTCCGGAGCCCCGGGCCGGCGGCGACGCTCGGCTTCGTGGGACTCGGCGTGATGGGCGGCCGGATGGCGAAGCGGCTCCTCGACGCCGGCCACCCCGTCGTCGGCTACAATCGGACCCGCGCCAGGGCGCAGTGGCTGATCGATGCCGGAATCTCGCCGGGGGTATCGCCCCGAGCCGTGGCCGAGGCTGCCGACGTGGTCTTCAGCATGGTGACCGACACGGCCGGGCTCGACGCGGTGACCCGCGGCGCCGACGGGATTCTGGCAGGCCTGCGCCGGGGCGCGGTGTACGTGGAGATGAGCACCGTGGATCCGGGGCTGACCCGCGCTCTCGGCGCGGAAGTGGCTGCGCGCGGAGCGGCGATGCTGGACGCTCCGGTGTCGGGCAGCGTCGCCACCCTCGACGCCGGACAGCTCGCCTTCATGGTCGGCGGGGACGCGCAGGTCCTCGACCGAGTTCGACCCTATCTCACCGCCATCGGCCCCACGATCACGCACGTCGGCCCGCTCGGGCTTGCCGTCACGATGAAGATCGCCACCAACCTGGGGCTGGCCGTCCAGATGCTGGCCTTCAGCGAGGCGGTGTGTCTTGCGGAGAAGGCGGGAATCGCCCGCGAGCGCGCGGTTGAGGCGCTGCTCCGTAGCGTGATCGCGTCGCCCATGGTGAAGTACCGGGGGCCGTTCGTGCTCGGCATGCCGGTCGAGGCGTGGTTCGACGTGGGGATGATGCAGAAGGATCTGCGGCTGGCCCTCGGCCTTGGGCGCTCGGTCGGTGCGGCATTGCCCAGCACGGCGCTGGCGCACGAGTTCCTGACGGCCGCCAGAGGCCTCGGACTGGCAGAGCACGACTTCGCGGTGGTATTCGACGTGCTGGCGAGGTTGAGCGGCCTTCCGCCGAGCGCGAAAGCCGTCACGGGTCCCGAAGCTGCAAGCACCCCCAAGTCGGCCAGTGCGGCCAAGTCGGCCAGTGCGGCCAAGTCGGCTAGTGCGGCCAATGCTGCCAATGCTGGAGGACCCTGATGGGACTGCCGACGTACGGCACCATGGGCGTGGACTGGGAGGAGCGCGTCAACTTCGAGCGCCTCCGTCGCGAGCGTCTCGCACGGGTGACCGCGATGCTGGTCGGGTCGGAGCTGGGCGCGCTCCTCTGCTTCGACATGTACAACATCCGCTACATCACCAGCACCACCATCGGCGAGTGGGCGCGCGACAAGCTCTCGCGGTTCACGCTCCTCCCCCGGGGCGACCTGCCGATCATCTGGGACTTCGGCTCGGCCGCGCGCCATCACCAGCTCTACTGTCCGTGGCTCGGCGAGCGATCGCGCGCCGGCATCTCGCTGCTCCGGGGGGCGATGACGCCGGAGATGGGCCGGGCGGAGGATCTCGCGCGCAAGATCAAGCGCGAGCTGGAAGCGCGGGGACTCCACCGGGCGCCGCTCGGGGTCGACGTGATCGAGCTCCCGGTGCTGGCAGCGCTGCAGAAGGAGGGGATCCAGGTCGTCGACGGTCAGCAGCTCATGCAGGCGGCGCGCCGCATCAAGACCCGTGACGAGATCGTCCTCCTCAACACCGCCGCTATGATGGTCGACGGCGCCTACGAGGAGCTGTACCAGGCGCTCCGCCCGGGGATCCGTGAGAACGAGCTGGTGGGGATCGCTGCCAAGAAGCTCTACGACCTCGGCTCCGAGGACGTGGAGGCCGTCAACGCCATCGCCGGCGAGCGATGCAACCCGCACCCGCATGTCTTCTCGGACCGGGTGCTGCGGCCGGGCGATCCCGCCTACTTCGATATCCTCCACTCCTACATGGGCTACCGGACCTGCTACTACCGGTCGTTCGCGGTGGGAAGCGCCTCCCCGGCCATGGTGGATGCCTACAAGCGCTGCCGTGAGCTGCTGGACGTCGCGATCTCGATGGTGAAGCCGGGGGTCACGACCGCCGACATCGTCGCCACGTGGCCGCGAGCCCAGGAGTTCGGCTTCCCCGACGAGGAGGCCTGCTTCGGGCTCCAGTACGGCCACGGCGTCGGGCTGTCGATCTGGGAGCAGCCCGTGATGAGCCGCCTGGTCTCGCTCGACCATCCGGTGCCGCTCGAGCCGGGCATGGTGTTCGCCTTGGAGAACTTCTGGCCGGCGGCCGACGGCTGGTCGGCGGCGCGCATCGAAGAAGAGGTCTTGGTCACGGAGACCGGCCACGAGGTGCTGACCCGTTTCCCGGCCGAGACCCTGCTCGTGGCCGGCACCCGGTACTGGACCGCGAGCGGGCCGCTGGCCGGCACCCGCGAGGTGGATCCGACGGCAGGACCCCGGCCTACCAGCAGCCTCGGCGGACGGCCATACTGAACGGAACGGAGGCCCCATGGCCGAGATCGCCGCCGCCGCGCTGACCTCCCACGCGCCCTGGTCACCGGGAAGCCCGAGATCGGCAGGCCCGAGCAACGGGACCGCCCGTCCGCGGGCTTTCACGAGATCCGCCGGCTCACCGCCGCCCGTCCCGACCCGATCATGATGTTCGTGCTTCAAGGTTTGAGGAGCAGTCCATGACTCCACGCGGAGCCGCGACGGCCGACCCCACCCACGCCGCGGAGTCCTTCTACGAAGAGCTCGAGCGGAGCCACCTGGTGGCGCTGTGGAACGTCAGCAAGAGCCTCCTGCCGAAGGAGCCCAAGAGTCGCTGCGTCGCGCACCTCTGGCGGTGGGAAACCATGTTGCCGCTGGTCCGGCGGGCGGCCGAAGTGGCGCCCCTGAGCCGGGCTGCCGAGCGCCGGGTCCTGGGCTTCATCAACCCCGGGCTGCCCGACCGCTACGGCGCGACGCACACGCTCTGGGCGGGTTTCCAGTACGTGCTCCCGGGCGAGGTGGCGCCCGCGCACCGGCATTCGCCAGCGGCGATCCGGTTCGTCATCGAGGGCCAGGGCGCCTTCACCACCGTGGACGGCGACAAGTGCGTGATGGAACGGGGGGACCTCGTGCTGACGCCGCCGTGGACCTGGCACGACCACGGCAACGACAGCGACCGGCCCATGCTCTGGCTAGACGGCCTCGACCTCCCGATGGTCGGCGAGATGGAGGCGCAGTTCTACGAGCCCTTCGCCGAGGAGGCCCAGCCGATCGAGAAGCCGGTGGGGGACTCGGAGCACCGGTATGGGGTCGGCCAGCTCCGGCCGACGTGGGAGACGTGGACAGCGTCCCACTCGCCGTTGCTCAACTACAAGTGGGACCGGACGGAAGAGGCCCTGCGCCGGCTCGCGTCCGTCGCGGGAGGCGCCAGCGCCTTCGACGACGTGGCGATGGAGTACGTGAACCCGCGCACCGGCGGACCGCTGATGCCGACCATGGCCTGCTGGATCCAGCTCCTTCGCCCCGGGGTTCGCACGCGGGCTCATCGGCAGACCGGCAGCGCCGTGTACCTCGTGTTCGAAGGACGCGGCCAGACCGTCGTCGACGGCCAGCGCTTCGACTGGAGGAAGGGGGACCTCTTCGTCGTCCCGACCTGGGCCTGGCACGAGCACGCCAGCGTCGACGGCGAGGCGGTGCTCTTCTCGGTGCACGACACGCCGATCATGAAGGCTCTCGGGCTCCATCGCGAGCAGGCCTACGGGGAGCACGACGGCCACCAGCCAGTCACGCGCGTCTTCGAAGGGTGACGGGCGTTGCACAACCGACTGGACAACACGCAGTTCGGCAGCGTCGAGGTCGCGCGGCAGAAGGCGTGGAGCGCGGTCGCCTACCGGCGCCCCAGCAAGGTATTCCAGGACGTGGTGGCCGGTGGCGGCGCCGCCTGCGCATGCTCGGGGCTCGAGGGTGCCAGCCTCCTCGAGGGTGGGCTGCCCCTCATGGCCGATGGGAAGCTCGTGGGTGCCATCGAGGTCTCCGGGGTGACTGGGGAGCAGGACAGCCAGATCGCGGCGGCTGGAGTGGCTGCGCTCAAGTAGGCGCGCCGCGGGCCGCCTGCCGTCGTCCACGAGGGGGAGCGTCATGGTGGGGGACGGTCGATTCGTCGCGTCGCTCCTGTCAGTCTCGGTTGGGCTGCTCCTCGCCTGGGCCGGGCCGGTCGCGCGCGCCGAGGAGGCGGTGTGGCCGGCCCTCCGCACGCCGGGGGCTGTGGTGGTGCTGCGCCACAGCTTTGCCCCGGGCGGCTTCGATCCGCCCGACTCCCGGCTCGACGATTGCTCGACGCAGCGCAACCTCGACGAGAACGGGCGTGCACAGGCCAGACGCCTCGGCGAGGCGTTCCGCCAGCAGGGCATCGCGGTCGGGGCGGTGCTCTCGAGCCCGCGCTGCCGCTGCCTCGACACGGCACGCCTCGCCTTCGGACAGGTGCAGTCCTGGGGGGTGCTGCAGGGCGCCCTCAACGACACGGAGCTCCGCCAGCGCCAGCTGGCCGAGATCCGCCAGCGGATCGCGGCGCACCAGAGCGGGCCGCCCCTCGTGCTGGTCACCCACGGTAGCGTCGTCACCGACCTGACCGGCCTGAGCATCCGGATGGGTGAGTTCGTGGTCCTGCAGCGCGCGGTTGACGGCGGCCATGCGGTCGCCGGGCAGCTGTACGTCGACTGACGGGCGGCTCACCGATCGCCGGTCAGCTGCACGTCGACTGACGGGTAACTCGCCGATCGTCCCTGGTATCCTCGCTCAGGCCTGGCCCATCCTCCTCGGCCAGCTCGCCTCGATCGCGTACGGCGTCCTCGACACGACGATGACCGGCCACGCGTCGCCGGCCGACCTGGCGGCGATGGGGCTAGGCGCAAGCGTCTACGGCAGCGTCTTCCTGGGTCTGATGGGCGTGGTCGGCGCGCTCAATCCCATCATCGCTCAGCACCACGGCGCGCGGCGGGAGATGGCAATCGGCCCGGCCTACGTGCAGGGGCTCTGGCTCGCGCTGCTCCTGTCCCTGGCGGGGGTGCCGCTGCTCGCGTTCCCGGAGCCGTGGCTCGGCCGCCTCGACCCCGACCCCGACGTGAAGGCCCTCGTGACCCCGTACCTGCGGATGCTCAGCGCCGCGCTCCCGGCGGCGCTGATGTTCCGCGCCACCTACGCGTTCAACGTCGCGGTCTCGCGACCGAAGCCGATGATGCTGGTGCAGGTCGCCGGCCTCGCGCTGAAGATCGTCTTGAACTACGCGCTCATCTTTGGGCGGTTCGGACTGCCCCGGCTGGGCGTGGTCGGCTGCGGCCTGGCGTCGCTGATCGTCTTCTGGATGCTCTTCCTGATGGGAGTGAGCTACACGCACCTCGCCGCGGGGTACCGGCGCTTCGCGATCAGAGGGGCATGGCCGCGCTGGGCTCTCCTGCGAGAGCAGCTCCACCTGGGAATCCCGATCGGGCTGTCGTATGCCATCGAGTCCACCTCGTTCACCTTCATGGCGCTGCTGGTCGTGCGGCTGGGCACCAGCGTGATGGGCGGGCACCAGATCGTCGCGAACCTCGCGGGCATCTCCTATCAGCTCCCGATTGCGCTCTCGGTGGCGACGGCGACCCTCACCGCCCAGGCCATCGGCGCCGGCAACCTTCTGCGCGCGCGTCGGGTCGCGTTCACCGGGATCCGCCTCGCCGTGGCGGCGGCGGCCGTCACGTCCGTCACCTTCTGGACCTTCCGGCGCGGGGTCATCGGGCTCTACACGGACGACGCCGCAGTGGCCGGAGTGGCGCTGTCGCTGATCGGATTCCTGGTCAGCTTTCACATCTTCGACGCCTTGCAGGGGATCACCGCGTTCGTGCTGCGCGCGTACCGCATTGCCGTCGCGCCAATGGTGGTCTACGCCGTCGTGCTCTGGGGTCTGGGCCTGGTAGGCGGGTACACCGTGGCGTTCCGTCCGATGCTCGGCGGGCCGCGCGGCGTATCCGGGTTGTGGCTGATGCAGTCAGTCGCGCTGGGTCTGACCTCGCTGCTCCTGCTCGCCTTCTATTTCCGGGTCCTCAGGCAACGGCGCCCTGGCGTGGAGTCCGTGCCGCCGTGACCGGGAGCCGGCCCATCACCTCGCGGACGTGAGGCGGCCCGTCACCGCGTCGGAACACCGCCGGGGCTCGTGCAGCCGTCAGGCGCCTGGCTTCCGCGCGCGGATGAAGGCGCTCCGGAACTTGCCGTCCACCTCGGGCGCGATGGCGTCGACGTCCAGCCCGGCGCCGGCCAGGAACTCGCGAGCATCGTCCGCCCGGTACACTCGCGTGGGCTCGAAGTCGATCTCCTCGAAGCCCGCCTTGGCCAGCTTCTCCCGGTACTCGCTTTCCTCCAGCGCGCCGGCGACGCAGCCGATCCAGAGCTCGACGCTTCGCCGGATCGCGGCGGGCACCTCGCCCCGCACCACCACGTCGGAGACGGCGAACCGCCCGCCGGGCTTGAGGACGCGGTAGGCCTCGGCGAGGACGCGGCCCTTGTCGGCCGACAGATTGATGACGCAGTTGGAGATGATCACGTCCACGGTGTTGTCGGGCAGGGGGATCGCCTCGATCGCGCCCTTGAGAAACTCGACGTTGGAGGCGCCCGCCTTCCGCTGGTTCTCGCGCGCAAGGGTGAGCATCTCGTCGGTCATGTCGAGACCGTAGGCCTTGCCCGTCGGCCCGACCCGCTGAGCGGAGAGCAGGACGTCGATGCCGCCCCCGGAGCCGAGGTCCAGCACCACCTCGCCAGGCCGCAGCTGGGCCAAAGCTGTCGGGTTCCCGCAGCCGAGCGACGCGCGCACGGCTTCCTCGGGCAGCGCGGTCGTCTCCTCGGCCGCGTACAGGTTGCCGGTCACGGGGTCGCAGCCGCTTCGGGAGGACGCGCTGCCACAGCACCCGCCCTCACCGCTCACCACCCGGAGCGCGGCCTGCGCGTACTTGTCGCGGACGATCTCGGTGATGCTGGGATCATTCATGGAAACCTCCGTCTGCCCGCATGGACCTCACGTCTACCTCGGGTGGGCGGCACGGGCGGCATCAAGAACGGTTGATGGGTCAGGGCAAAAAAAATCACTCGCAGCACCGGGAGGCGATCTTGAGCCCTCGCCTCTTCGGAGCTCCGATGGCCCCCACGACATCGCGAAGCTCATCGACCGCCTCGGGCCTGAGGGTGTAGTAGATCCAACGCCCCTGGCGACGGTCGGTCACCAGGCCGGCGTCCTTCAGGGTCTTCAGGTGGAAGGACAGCCGCGACTGACCGGCTTCGAGGGCGTCGGTCAGGTCGCAGACACACTGCTCGCCGTCGGCGAGCTGCTCCACGATCCTGAGCCGTGTCTCGTCCGCCAGCGCATGGAACAGGCGCGCCGTGCGCTGTCCGTCTCGGACCGTGGTGGTGTTCACGCCGCACATTATATCAATGGCTCTTGATATGTCAAGGTGTCATCAGAAGACCGGCAGGGAGGGTGGCCCTCCATCCGGGGGGTACCGTGGCACTCACTTGCGACGCACGTCGTGGCGCAGCGGCTTTGCTGCCCTCCCCGTCTCGGCGAGGTCGCCGCAGTCCTCCAGACTCGGGCACTTACAGCCGAGGAGCGTGTCCAGTACTCGCCTCATCCGCCGGGCCCTCGCGATGATCTCGTCGATCTCGTGGCGCTTGCGCCGGGCGAGCGCGCGCCAGCGCGCAGACGGCGGTGTGCCGACCGCGAAGCCGTGGAGGAGGGTCCGGATCTCCGCGACCGTGAAGCCCGCCCCCTGCGCGAGCCTGATCACGGCCAGGGTCCGGAGGGCGTGACCGTCGTAGCGACGCTGGCCCGCGGTCCGGACGGCCGCGGGGAGCAGGCCCGCGCGATCGTAGTAGCGGAGCGTGGAGGACCGGAGGCCGGCAGCCCGCGCGACATCTCCGATCCTCAGGTCGGCCATGCGACGCCCTCCGCGTTCCCCTTGACTTGAACTGCGCTTCAAGTTCTAGCCTTCCACTGTAACGCCCGGCCTGCACCAATGGGGAGGAGGGAACCCCGTGATTGACGAGTCCGACCGTCAGCTGCCGATCGCGTGCGACCTCGGCGCGATCGACCCCGACCGACGACCGGCCCACCTGGTCCGGATCGAGCGGCTACTGCGCGAGCTACCCGTCGCGGTGGAAACGCTGCCCGACGGCCTTGCGTTCCGGTTCGACCCGGAGCACTACACCATGATCGCGGAGCTGGTCGGCCAGGAGCGCCTGTGCTGCCCGTTCTTCCGCTTCGTCCTGGACGTGGCGCCCGAACGCGGTCCGGTATGGCTCCGCGTCACCGGCCCGACCGACGCGAGGGCGATCCTGGGGGCGCTGACCGGAACGCCCGGCACTCCGAAGCTCACCGACCTCGGATCGTGAGCACCGGACAGGCGGCGAGGCGGACCAACCGCTCGGCCACGCTTCCCATGAGTACCTTGGAGAGGCCCGTGCGGCCGTGGGTCCCGATCACGAGCAGATCGGCGCGCGTACGCCGGACCGCGCGGAGGATCTGTTCGTGAGGCGAGCCGTCGAGGAGGAGGGGCGTGACTCGCACTCCAGCCCTCTTGGCGCGCCCGACGAGTGTTTGGATCTGCTTCTGCGCGTGTTCGCGAGCGCTCCGATCGATGGCCTCGTAGGTGCCGGGCGGCACGTAGGTGACATCGCCGCCGAACGGCATCACCGTCGGCGGCAGCGCGTGGACCACCCAGAGAGGGGCCCGGTTCTGGTGGGCGAGCGCGATTGCCTGAGCCAGCGCTGGACGGGAGGCGCTGGAGAAGTCGGTCGCGTGAAGGATTCGCCGGAAGACTCTCATGACTCTCATGCCACCTCCGGGGCGTCGGCCTCGCCGCTTGCTGCCCGGGCGGAGCGCCCTCTGCCCGCAGCGAACCGCTTCCACGATCGCACAAGAGGGCGGGACCATGCCAGACCAAGGGCCTCTGCACTGACGGCCCCTTCCGGTCGGGGCTCCTGGGGGCTCGAAGCAGGCGCTTCCCTTGGCACATCTCCGGGTCTGACTTCCCGGCGCCTACCGGGACCGCTGGAGCTCGAAGCCCGCGGTGATGGACCCCGCGCCCCCGAGTCCGAACAGCCTGTCCGCCGTCAGGGGAGTGAGTTCGACCGAGAACGGGAGCTGCTTCGGCAGCGTCCAGGTGAGCTGAACACGCTGCCCCTGGACTGTGCCGGTCACCGGTGCGCGGACGGTAGTCGCTGCCCCTGATGAGCCCGCCGCGGGGTATCCCCACAGCGTGACGTGGCCCGCCAGGGCCCCGCGCGTCTGGATGAGGTCGAGCTCGATGGGCTCCTCGTACTTCCCCATCCACCAGGTTCCGGCCCACGTCCCCGTCAGGGCGAGGGGCTCCTGGGCCGCCGAGGGCAGGCAGAGTGACACCACGGCGGTGAGGACGACGAGCACGGTCAGCCGACCCCGCCAGCGGCGAGCGTCGCCCGCCGGGATGCCAGGTGCTGCCAGGGGCAAGAGAGCTATCACGCGGTTACTCTCCTTCGTCATGGTACGGCGGGGCGGGGTCCCTCGACCATCCGTTTCTTGCGCGCGAATTCGGTCCTGGCCCTGACGATCGCGAGCCTCCCCGGGGCCCTCCGGCCGCGCGATGCTGCCGGGATTCGAGAGCAAGGACCGGAGCGCTTGCGCCGCCCGCATGCCCCAGCATGGCCAAAGGCAGAGTCAGCGGCCGGATCACGAACAGCGAAAGGAGTGGCATCATGACCCCAGCGGCAGCGAGACGCGAGACCGCTTCACCGGCCTCCGTCAGCGACGAGGATCGCTGGAGAGCCGTCGTGCGCCGTGATCGGCGCAGCGATGGCGTCTTCTACTTCTCCGTGCGGACGACCGGCGTGTACTGCCGGTAGAGGCCGGCGCCACGCGCATCGCGAATCCCCCTGGAACCCGCATGGTTCCAGGGGTTTCGTGCTCTTCGGGTTGTGTCGGCTCCGGTCGCGTGACGGCCGGGAAACGCTCGCGGTTATCAGGTGCTCGGCCGCCTTCGCCCGGTCGCCCGTGCGGCGGTACAGCTTGCCCAGGCCAAGATGGCAATGAGCGGCGCTGGGGCGCATGCCCAGCTCGACCGCAAGCGCCAAGCCCTGCTGGTAAAGCGTTGCCGAGGCTCCCGGATCTGCCGAGCAGCCGGCCGCCGCGATCGCGCCCAGAACGCGCAGCGTCTCGGCCTCGGCTCCCCGTTCACCCATGGCCCGGGCCAGGCTCAGGGCCGTGTCGGCGGCGCGCTGCGCCTCCGGCAGCTCACCCGCCAGGAGCAGGGAATCCGCCCACTCCCTGTAGCGCCGGGCGAGGTGGAATCGATGCCCGATCCGCTCCTGAGCTGTCACGCCACGAGCAAGAAGCGCCAGCCCCTCCACGGTCCGACCCGCCCCCGCGAGGGCCTGGCCCAGGACCGAGGACACTGTGGTGATCATGTTCAGCCCGTGGAGCTCGGCCTCGCGCAGGGCCCGCTCGAGCCGGGGTATGGCCTCGTCGAACCGTCCCTGATAGGCATCGACGTAGGCGCGCACGTTCCCTACGAAAACCTGCGTCGGGGGTGCGCGAACTGCTGCGCCGCCTCGACGCCGCGGTCCCCGTATCGCCGGGCCTCCTCGAACCTCCCGAGGGCCGCGTGACACCACCGCCAGCCATCCCGCACGTCGCTGCGTAGGCTTGAGTGGTCGCGCCCAGTAGCGATGTCGCCACTTCGGCGTCGGGGCCATCGGCGATGGGGACGAGCCGGGCGATCGCCTCGCGGTATCTCCCGAGGGCGCTTTGTATGATGCCGAGCTGCCACGCGGCCGCGATCCGAACCTCGGCATCCGTGTGCACCGTCGGGAGGCCCAGAACCTCTTCCCACACCAGGCGCGACTTGCCGACGCCCGCCTCGCCGACGAGGGCCACGACCTGGCCGTGACCCGTCGCCGCGCGGCCGAGCGCCTGCCGCAGCTGCTCGAGCTCGGCGTCCCGGCCGACGAACTTGGTGAGCCCGCGGTCGGCACTCGCGGCCAGGCGGGAGCGGCGAGGCCCGGCACCGACCAGCTCGTAGATCTCCACCGGCGCGTCGAGCCCCTTCACCGGCACCGGGCCAAGCCACCTCACCTCGACGTAGCCCTCGGCTAGCGCCAGCGTCTCGGGCGCGATGGCGATCGAGCCGGGATCGGCGAGCTGCTCCATGCGCGCGGCCAGGAGCGTCGTCTGGCCGACAGCGGTGTAGTCCATGTGCAGATCGCTGCCGATGGCGCGCACCACGACCTCCCCGGAGTTCAGCCCGACGCGGATCTTGACGACGGCTGCGTGTGAGCGCCGGATCTCTTCTGCGTACTTCTTCACGCTCTCCTGCATCCTGAGCGCCGCGTAGCAGGCTCGCACGGCATGGTCCTCGTGGGCCAGCGGCGCGCCGAAGAGCGCCATGATCCCGTCGCCCATGACTTGGTTGACAGTACCCTCGTAGCGATGAACGGCGTCCATCATCCGCTCGAGGACGGGGACGCCAGCCGCCGGCTACGCTGCCGGTAGGCCTGCTGGCGGACCCGGTTGCCTTGCGACTCGGTGGCGTAGCGATGGGGACGGCCGCCCCGTCGGGCAGGTGGTAGTCTCGGAGTAACGGAAACCCTTCTCGGATTGCCAGTCTTGTGATCCTCGTGGACGGGTATCGTCGACACGCGTGGCCGCTGAAGGCGGTGGACCGGCGGCTTCGAGAGGAGCTCGCCACACTCGACCTACACCTGATGACGATGAGACTGGCCCGCGGAATGGCGGACGTGGGCACATGGGGATCGCGATGTCCAGACTGACCCGACGCAACCTCCTCAAAGCCGTTGCGGTCGCCCCCCTGGCCTCCCTGGGTGGCTCGACCCCGGTGGCCGGGCAGCCCCCGGCGCCGAAGTTCACTCTCTCGGTGAATCTGGAGCTCATGTTCCCGCGCCAGATGCCGTACGCAGAACGCATCGCCGTCGTGGCCGACCAGGGCTGTCAGGCGTTCAGCTTCTGGGAGCTGTCTCGGAATCAGGCGGCCGCCATGGAAGGCGCGCAGAGAAGACACGGTCTCAAGTGCGGAAGCATCACCGGCAACGGCAGGACCGGGTGGAATACCGGGTTGACGAAGACCGGGTACGAGCACACCTTCCTCGAGGATTTCAAGGACCACGTCGAAGTGGCCAAGCGGTTCAACGTCAAGAACCTGGTCTGCTTCCTGGGCGCGACCCAGAAGGACATCGCTCTCGAGGTGCAACACCAGCAGATCGTCGAGGGCCTGAGAAGGATCGGGGACATCGCGGCCAGGAACGGCGTCTATTTCTGCCTGGAGCCGCTCAGCATCGTCCACCACCCAGAGATGAGCGTCCATACGGCCAGGCACGGCTTCCGCATCGTCCAGGAAGTCAACCATCCCCACGTCCGGCTCGACTATGACGTGTTCCACGTGCAGCTGAGCGAGGGGAACATCATCAACAATCTCCGCGAGGGCCTGCGCCGGGGTTGGATTCGGTTCGTCGAGATCGGTGACCCGCCGGACCGCCAGGAGCCGGGGACGGGTGAGACGAACTACGTGAACGTCTTCAAGACCCTTCGCGAGGAGGGATTCGCAGACTTCGTCGGCCTGGAGCACGGAACCAGCTCGACTCCCGAACACGCCATCCGCGTCGTCAAGGGCCTCGCTGGCGTTTGACGTCCTCGCTCTCGCGGCCCTTTGGAGCGGGGTAGGATCTGCCTGAGCCTTTGATCGGCAAATACGACGGCCGCGCCGGGGCAACCAAGCTGCTCCAACGCTGCCCCCTCTCCATTTCAGGGAGAGGGCGGGGGAGGGTGCATAGGGCGCTGCGCTCCCCCCCTCACCCTGACCCTCTCCCCCGCTGGGGGAGAGGGAGATCGGCTGGAACCCGGTTCCCGTTTTCTTCGGATCGAGGCTAAGCTCGGATGGGCGCTGACATTCCAAAGGAGGTGCCCCAATGCCGATCGATCGCACGTACGTGGCCGAGAACGATGCGGAGCGGCAGCGGCTTCGCGCCCTTGTCGGGCGCCTCAGCGACCAGGACCTCGCGCGCCCGATGGAAGCCGGCTGGACTGCGGCTGGCGTGCTCGCGCACATGGCATTCTGGGATCAACGCATCGTGGCGCTACTTGACGAGTGGCAGCGAAAGGGCCTCACCTGGACGCCGCCTCGTGAAGAGGAGCGTGACGTCGACTGGATCAACGATGCAGCCAAGGCGCTCTGCCTGGCCCTCCCACCCCGCGTCGCCGCCGAGCTCGCCCTATCAGTCGCGGAGACCGTTGATCGGCGGGTCGCCGCGGTGAGCGACGCAATGATCGAGGCGAATGCGCGGGCCGGGGCGACGCTCAACTGGCGGCGCGCCGATCACCGTCGCGAGCACCTTGACGAGATCGAACGAATGCTTCCGCCCGCCTGACTCCCTCGAGACTAGTCTAGCCGGCGCGGCCGTAGCGCCGCATCACCTCCTGCAGCTGGTCGAGCGGCAGGGCATGGACGGTGCGCCCCGTCCGTCCTGCGGTCGTCTCGGCCGCCGTCAGCGCATTCAGGATGGCCTCCTCGGTGACCTCGGCCGCCGCCTGGAACAAGGGCGTCATCTGGTCGGGTGCGATCATCCGGAGCTCTGACAGGGGCGCGGCCAGCGACACGCGATTGCCGGTGGAGAAGGCCAGGAAGATATCGCCGCTGCTGTTCGACCCGATGCCGCCGCCCCAGGCGAGTCCCACGGTCGCCCGCAGGGCCAGCCGCTAACACTGGACCGGGAGCAGCGGGGCATCGGTCGCGAGCACCGCGATGATCGATCCACCGAGGGCCGGCCCGTCACGGGGCGACGGCACGACGTCCCGGCCGATCTCACGCCCGACGGGCACGTCGTCGACGCGCAGGAGCTCGCGCGAGCCGTAGTTCGCCTGTACCAGCGCGCCCACGGTCCAAGCCGTCCCTCGACCATCCGTTTCTTGCGCGCGAATTCGGTCCTGGCCCTGACGATCGCGAGCCTCCCCGGGGCCCTCCGGCCGCGCGATGCCGCCGGGATTCGAGAGCAAGGACCGGAGTGCTTGCGCCGCCCGCATGCCCCAGCATGGCCAAAGACAGAGTCAGCGGCCGGATCACGAACAGCGAAAGGAGTGGCATCATGACCCCAGTGGCGGCGAGACGCGAGACCGCTTCACCGACCTCCGCCAGCGACGAGGATCGCTGGAGAGCCGTCGTGCGCCGTGATCGGCGCAGCGATGGCGTCTTCTACTTCTCCGTGCGAACGACCGGCGTGTACTGCCGACCGTCCTGTCCCGCGCGGCTCGCCCGGCGCGAGAACGTACGGTTCCACTTGACGTGCGGGGAGGCCGAGCGAGCCGGCTTCCGTCCGTGCAAGCGATGCCGGCCGAACGAGTCGTCGCGCGGCGACCAGCGTGCCACGGTCGTGGCCAAGGCCTGCCGCCTGATCGAGACGGCTGACACCCCGCCAAGCCTCGATGCCCTCGCCGAGGCCGCGGGGATGAGCCGCTTTCACTTCCATCGCGTCTTCAAGGCGATCACCGGCATCACCCCGAGGGCGTACGCGGCGGCCCACCGCGCCCGCCGGGTGCGTGACGAGCTGTCCCGGGGCGGCACGGTGACGGACGCCATCTATGGTGCCGGGTTCAACTCCAGCGGCCGCTTCTATGCCGCTGCCGCGGATGTGCTCGGCATGAGGCCGACGAGCTTCCGGTCCGGCGGCGAGGGTGCGTCGATCCGATTCGCGGTCGGCGAGTGCTCGCTGGGCTCGATCCTCGTCGCCACGAGCGACAGGGGCGTGTGCGCGATCCTCCTCGGGGACGATCCGGACGAGCTGGTGCGTGATCTCCAGGACCGGTTCCCGAAGGCACGGCTGATCGGCGGGGACCGGGGCTTCGAGCGGCTCGTGGCCCAGGTCGTTGGCTTCATCGAGGCGCCGGCGCTGGGCCTCGATCTGCCGCTCGACGTCCGAGGGTCGGCCTTCCAGCAGCGGGTCTGGCAGGCGCTTCGCGAGATCCCGCCCGGTGCGACGGTCACCTACAAGCAGATCGCGGGGCGCGTGGGCGCGCCGGGGGCGGTGCGGGCCGTCGCGCAGGCGTGCGCGTCGAACGCCCTCGCCGTTGCGATTCCCTGCCATCGAGTGGTGCGGAGCGACGGCGCGCTCGCGGGCTATCGATGGGGCATCCGCCGCAAGCGGGCTCTGCTCGACCGCGAGGCCGCGACGTCATAGCGGGCGCGGTCCACCCGCGAACGGAGCGTGCGTCCGTGACTCCCATCGCGCAGCGGGTGGCGTCGCTCGATTGGCATCGCCTGGCCAGCGACCTCGACGCCCACGGCTGCGCCGTCATGAGTGCCCTGCTCTCGCCGGAGGAGTGCGCCGGGCTGGCGGCGACCTACGGCGTGGACCGTCACTTTCGAAGCCGCGTCGTGATGGCGCGCCACGGCTTCGGGCGCGGCGAGTACAAGTACTTCGCGCATCCTCTCCCTGACCTGGTCGCCGGTCTCCGCACCGCGCTCTACCCGCCGCTGTCCGCGATCGCCAACCGCTGGAACGAGGCGATGGGAAGCGACGTCCGCTATCCGGGCGACCACGCGGCCTTTCTCACCCGTTGCCACCGGGCCGGTCAGACGCAGCCGACGCCGCTCCTGCTCCAGTACGGTGAAGGCGACTACAACTGCCTCCACCAGGATCTCTACGGGGAGCACGTCTTTCCGCTGCAGGTCACCTTCTTGCTCTCGCGGCCGGCTCGAGACTTCACCGGTGGCGAGTTCGTGCTTGCGGAGCAGCGGCCGCGCATGCAATCGCGCGTCGAGGTGGTGCCTCTCGGCCAGGGGGACGGCGTCATCTTTCCCGTCCGCCATCGTCCCGTGCGCGGCGCGCGCGGCCACTATCGCGTCAACCTGCGCCACGGGGTGAGCCGGGTGCGGTCCGGGCACCGCCAGACGCTGGGCGTCATCTTTCACGACGCGCACTGAGCGCCGGCCTGGGCCCCGCAGCGGGCACGGGAGCGCACTCCTTCCGGCCCGGGAGATCGGACCGCTGCGACGCGAGTGGCCGGCCGGTGCCGGGAGGATCGATCATGAGCGCCCCGTCCCCGGTGTAGTGTTGATGTTCATGGCGAACGAGTACTACCCCAGCCGTAACAAGTCCCCCGGATTCGTGCTTGCCACGTCGCCGCCCAGGATCCCCCCGGCCACCGCCAGAAAGGGGGAGGGGGGCGCCCGGGAGCCAGTGACACGACCCCGAGACACGGTGAGGTGACGATGACCGAGCGAGGGCTGCCGAGCGAGGCCGAGGTGCAGAGCTGGATCCGCGAGCGCAACAACTGGGGGCGCTGGGGTCGGGACGACCAGCGCGGGACCATCAACCTGATCACGCCGGCGAAGCGGGTGGAGGCGGCCCGGCTCTGTCGGACGGGCCGCAGTGTCTCTCTGTCGCGCCCGTTTCCCAAGGAGCCCGGGATCAACAACGCCTTCCCGGCACAGCACTTCATGCGGACCATGCCGCGTGGGCGGGGAGGCGCCGCTCTCGACTACTACGGGATCTTCTACCACGGCGTCGCGTCCACGCACATCGACGCCCTCTGCCACACGTGGGACGAGCACGCGATGTGGAACGGCCGGGACCCCAAGCGCGAGATCACCTTCGACGGCGCGACCTTCGGGTCGGTCGAGCACTGGCGCGAGGGGATCATGACGCGAGGCGTGCTCCTCGACGTGCCGCGGCATCGCGGGGTGCCGTCGGTGACGCACGACCGCCCGGTGCACGGCTGGGAGCTGGAGGAGATCCTGGCGGCCCGCGGCCTCCGTCTCACCCCGGGTGACGCGATCGCCGTGTACTCCGGCCGGGAGGCCTGGCAGGCGGCGAACCCGGACACGCCGTACGGCCGCCCGTTCGGCGCCGGCCCGGCCGCGCGGCCCGGGCTCCACGTATCGTGCCTGCCGTTCCTGCGGGACCATGACGTGGCGCTCCTGGTCTGGGACATGCTGGATCACCTGCCCATCGGCTACGACATCGCGTGGGCGGTGCACTCGGCGCTCTTCGCCTACGGCATGCCGCTCCTCGACAACGCCCTGCTGGAGCCGCTGGCCCGGGCGTGCGCCGAGGAGGGGCGTGACGAGTTCATGCTGGTGATCGCGCCCCTCCCGGTCGTCGGGGGCACCGGCTCCCCGGCCAACCCGCTCGCCGTGTTCTGATGCGGGGGGGCGCGGGCGGCCGGCGGACACCAAGTGGCCTTATGGTTCGCGCGCAGACTGGATCTCCGCCTTCGCGGCGACCAGCGGGAAGATCGGCCGGTGAGGGCACGTCAGCGGAAAGGAGCATCGCATGGCCAGCGCAGGACGGGACCGGGCACAGCCCGCCATGGCAGTCTCAGCACCTCCCCGCATGGGCGATCCCTATCGACCTCGCCCGGTCCGGTTCATCCGACTGGATCGGAGGGGCGACTGGCGGCTGAAGGTCTACGGCATCGCCACGGCAGGCAGGACGCCGCGTGCGGCATTCGTCGACGCCGCGACGGACCTCGCCGGCATCGTCCTCCCCGATCCGGCGGTGAGCGACGAGCGCTACGGCGTCGGCGTCGTGACCGCGCACGACTCGGCGACGTACTGCTTCGCGCTCCTGTACTGGTGGCAGTCGGCCAACGAGCTGCACCAGCGAGTCTACGCGGCCCCGCTCGACGACCCCCGCGCGCTGACCAAGGTGGCAGACCCCGGGGCGGGCTGCGTGTGGGAGCTGAGCGTCGTCGACTTCGAGCGACGGGCCTGGATGGAAGACGTCCTGGCGAACCCGAACGGCCCCGACATCGATCGCTACCTGACCCGTCAGTTCAACGCCGACGTCTGAGCACGCCGGACGGCGGCCATCCGGCGTCCGCGGCGCTTGTGCCACCAGATCACGATGCCTCGGGGTACTCGGACAAGTACTACAAGCCATTCCCCGAAGGGAACCGGCTCGCGTTCGAGCCGCTCGTCCTGGGCAGCAAGCCCGGCTGGCCGGCGCCCAGCCCCGAGACCGTGGAGTATCTGCACTCGAAGGGGATCAAGCACATCGGGAGTGACGGTCCGAGCATGGGACCCGTCGAAGGAGGACAGGCGACCCATGTGGCCGGCCTGAAGCATGGCATGACGTGGGACGAGTTCCTGACGGGATTGGGCCGGTTGCCGGCCCGCGGCGCCTTCTACATCTCGCTCCATCCGAAGATCGTCGATGCCAGCGGCGGGATGACGCGCGCGGTGGCCATCAAGAACAAGGGGCAGAAGGGCGTCGGCGAGTAACCAGCCAGTTTCCTGGGCTGCCCGAGCGCAAGACGGGGTGACGATCCGCCTCGGTGTCGTCACCGAGGCGACTCCGTTCCCGCTCGGGGTGCTCCGGTCTCACACGCCGCGTGGGGCCGTGGCGACCGCTCCGTCGCAGTGTCCCCCTGCAGCCGGCTTTCGCCCGCGGCGGCTCATCGCCCCGCCGCAGTTCCGCGAGGGGGTGCGGCGCAAGCTCTCGGGGCCGGAGGGCGCCGAACGTTGGAGGGAGGAGCCCCACTGCTCCCCCCTCGCGTTCGGATCGGCCGGCGGACCGGCCGCCTCAGCCCCTGGCGTGTCGAGCGTAGATCTCCGCGATCTTGCTGTGGCACTCCTCCAGGGCCTTCTCGGCCGCATAGTTCTCGACCAGGACGCGCTGGATCATCTTCGGGATGACCTGCGTGTTCAGGACCTCGCCCGCTGCCGGGGTCGGCGAGCCGGCATAGCTCACCGGCACCCCGGTCTCCGCCATCTGGATGAAGTGCTTGAACACAGGCTTCTCCCTCCAGAACGGGCTGTCGAAGAGCCGCTTGTAGACGGGCACCCAGCGGCCGCCCGTGGACTGGATGATCTTGTCGTAGTTCTGGGGCTGCATGAAGTAGTCGATGAGCCCCTTGGCGAGCTCCGGGTACGGGCTCTTCTTGAAGGCGCCGAGGGCCCACGTGTCGATCTGGTTGACCGTCCCCTTGGGGCCGGCCGGCACCGGGAAGAGCCCCGTCGCCTGCTGGAGGTCCTTGTCGTTCCCGTCCAGATAGGCGTACACGGAGGTGGGGTTCATGACGAAAGCCGCCTGCTTCGACTGGTAGGCCTTGTTGTTCCCGGAATTGTCCCACGAGATCGAGCCGGGCGCGATGATCTTGTGC
Organism: uncultured Candidatus Rokubacteria bacterium; assembly: GCA_963804185.1. Taxonomy (GTDB): domain Bacteria; phylum Methylomirabilota; class Methylomirabilia; order Rokubacteriales; family DASRDR01; genus DASRDR01. The sequence continues at coordinate 679,225 of CAWDPM010000011.1, read as the reverse complement.
GTCTTGAACATCGCCTCGATGACCTTGACGCCGGCCACGTTCGCGGGCGAGTTCATGACGACCGTCTTGTCGTCGGCCTCGACCATCTTGCCGCCGTAACACCAGAGGATGTTCATCACGTTGTCGGTCGTGTCCTCGACCAGCCCCAAGCAGATCCCGAAGGCGAAGAGGCGGGGCGGATCCTGGATCTTCTTGCTGGTCTCGATGAACTCGTCCCACGTCTTCGGGTACTCGACCTTGGCCTTCTCGAGGAGGTCGATCCGCGCGTGAACCGGCCAGGGGTTGACCGCCAGCGGTACCCCCATGGCCCGGCCCTTGTAGACCACCGAGGCCAGGGAGGCGTCGAAGATGCCTTTCGGCTCCCGGCGCATCTTCTGAACGAGGTCGTCGACGTCGATGAGGTGACCCTGGGCGGCGTAGAACTGGACGTTCGACTCGTAGAGCCGGATCACGTCAGGGGGATTGCCGGCCTCGATCGCCGCGGCGAGCTTCGCGTTGGCGTCGGCGCCGGCGACGACGGCGAACTCGGTCTCGGTCTCCTTGAGCCCCGCCGACTTGGCGAACTCGTAGAGCTGCTCCTTCTGGAGCTCGTCGGCCTTCGGCGTGAAGTTCGGCAGATGCCAGTAGACCAGCTTCTTCGCCCGCTGGGCGTGGCTTCCGTTGACGAGCCACCAGGGCGCCGTCGTCGCCGTGGCCGCGACCGCCGCTGTCTTGAGAACCTGCCGCCGCGTGATCCGCATCTCGCTCATTTCTCCGTCCTCCTTGTCCGTGATCGTCCCCGCCGGACCGCCGGCGCTACCCCTTGACCGCGCCCAGCGTCAACCCCTTCACGACCCAGCGCTGGAAGACCAGGTAGAGGGCCACTGGCGGGATCGCCGAGAGGAATGACGCGCCCATCATGGGTCCCCAGAAGAAGACGTCCTCGATGATGAAGAGGGACAGGCCGGTGGTGATCGTGCGCACCTCCACGCTGTTGACGAAGACGGTGGCGTAAAGGAACTCGTTCCAGGCCTGGGTGAACGAGAAGAAGGCGACGACCGCCAGGGCCGGGAGCGACATCGGCAGGATGATGCGGACGAGGGTGCTGAGCCGCGAGCACCCGTCCACCAGGGCCGCCTCTTCCAACTCGATCGGCACCGACCGGAAGTAGCCCATCAGGAGCCAGGTGGCGAAGGGCACGGTGAAGCCAAGGTAGGCCAGGATCAGCCCCTCGTGAGTGTCGATGAGCCGGAGGGTCGACATCACCGCGAACAGCGGGATGAACAGGAGCGACGGCGGCACCAGGTATGAGTAGACGAGCCCCCGCGCGATCATCGCTCGGCCCGGGAAGCGGAGTCTCGCGATCGCGTACGCCCCGAGACAGCCGAGGGCAAGCGAGATCAGCGTCGTCGTGACCGCGATGATCGTACTGTTGCGGACGTACTTGACGAACGGCGTCTTGGCGAACAGCCGACGGTAGGCGTCGAGCGTCGGCTGGCGCGGGATCAGCGTCGCCTCGTAGCCGTAGATCTCCTTGTCCGTCTTGAGCGACGTCGCGACCATCCAGTAAAAGGGCACCAGTGTCCAGACGAGCATGACGGCGAGGAGCCCGTTGCCGATCCACTTCAGGAGCCGACGGGTCCCGGAGATGGAGCGCATCTACTCGTCGGGTTGGCGGAGCATCCGCCGGGTCAGCAGGACGATCAGCGCGACGAGGAACGGGAAGAACACGAGTGTCACCGCCGCCCCCATCCCGAGCCGACGCGCGCCGAGCGCGGTCATGAACGCGAGGTGCGGGAAGATCTCCGTTCGGCTCGCTGGACCACCCCTGGTCAGGATGAACACGAACTGGAGGTTCGTGGCCGTCCAGATCGTCGAGAGCATCACGACGGTCAGGAAGATCGTCTTGAGGCGCGGGATGGTCACGAAGACGAACTGCTGGAGCACCGACGCCCCGTCTATCTCCGCTGCCTCGTACAGCTCCTTCGGGATCGCCTGGAGGCCGGCCAGGAAGGTCATCGCGTAAAAAGGCGTTCCCGACCACACGACGACGGCGATGACGCACCCCATCGCCAGGGCCGGATCCGAGAGCCACGAAATGATGTCCTTCGTGATGTGGAACGTGATCAGGAAGTTGTTGAGAAAACCGGAGAGGTCGTCGAAGATCCAGCGCCAGTTCAGCGCGACGATCACCACCGGCACTGCCCACGGCACGAAGAGGAGCGTGCGGAAGATGTTGTTGAAGCGCCGCTCCTGATCGAGGATGAGGGCCATCGTCAGCCCGAGGACGAACTTGAGACCGACCGCGACCGCGGTGTAGACGACGCTGTTCCAGGCCGTCCGCAGAAACACCTCGTCGCGGAATAGCTCCACATAGTTCGCGAGAGCGACGAAGCGCCCGGGCGCGCCCACCATCTTGTTCTGGAGGGAGAGGTAGATGGCCGAGAAGAACGGGTAGGCGACGAGGAACAAGACGACCACGAGGGTCGGACCGAGGATCGAGTACGCGAGCGTCGCCTCGCGGCGGCGCCGGAGCGACGTCCGGCGCCGCCCCGGCACGGCCGGCGCGCCAATCAGCAGGCTGTCCTGGTACGTCCCTGTCTGGTTCGCACGAACCGCCACCGGGTCTCCTTCCGCCGTGTTGCCTTGGGCCTCGGAGCCATGCTCTCCCGCGTGCCGGCCAAGGGGGCGAGTCCGCGTGATTATTTGTCGCCGGCAGCGCGGTGTCAAGGGTCCCCGGACCGCGGGACCGCGGCCCCAGGGCGAAGGGCGATCGGTGCCGCGCCCGCACCGGCCCGCCCACGAATCTGCTAGAGTCTGGGGCGTGAGAGCCGACCCGGTTCGGGTCGATCGCGTCCTCGCCGCGGTCCTCGTCTGCCTCGGTCTGGGTGTTCTCGCTCTCGCTGTCCAGCTGCCGGCGACGACCGCGGCGGACCCGGTGGGACCTCGCGGCTTCCCGGCGCTGCTCGCGCTGGTCATCCTGGCGTGCGGCGTGGCGCTTGCCGTGGCACCCGAGAGGCCCTTGTCCACGGGCGCGCCCCATGGGGAGGTCGAAGAGCGGGGAGCCCTGGCGCCGCGTCCGCTCCTCGGCGCGATCGGGCTCACCGCCGCCTACCTGGCCGTGCTCGAGCCGGCCGGCTACCTGCTCGCGACGCCGGCCTACCTCGCGGCGCTGCTCCTCGTGCAGGGGCGCGTCACGATCCGTGCCTTCGTCCTGACGGTCCTCGGTCTGCCGGTGGCGCTCTACACCCTCTTCGCGGTGCTCATGCGCGTGCCGCTCCCGCCCGGCCCCCTCGAGCCCTTCCTTCGAGGCTTCTGACGGTGGACTGGGGGTCGCTGGGCCACGGGTTCGCGATCGCCCTCCGCCCGGACAGCCTGGTCGCGATGCTCATCGGCCTCGCCTGGGGCATGATCGGAGGCGCCCTTCCGGGGGTGAGCGGGCCCTTCTCGATGGCGGTGCTCCTGCCCTTCACCTACGGGCTTGACACCGGGCTCGCGCTGATGCTCCTGGCCGGAGTGTGGACGGGCGCCAACTACGGAGGGTCCATCCCGTCGATCCTGATCCGCGTCCCCGGCGCCCCCTCCAGCGCCGCCTGCATCCCGGACGGCTACGCGCTCACGCTCCAGGGCCACGGGGCGAAGGCGCTCGGAGTGTCCCTCATCTGCGGCTGTATCGGCGGGCTCATGAGCGTGCTCGTGCTGATGCTGCTCCTGGTGCCTCTCGGGTCCGCCGTCCTGGCATTCGGCTCGCCGGAGATCTTCGCCACGACGCTGTTCGGGCTCACGGTGATGTCGAGCCTGGCGGGGCCGAGAGTCGCGAAGGGTGTCGCCGCGGGCGCCTTCGGCCTCTTGCTCACCACGGTCGGTCTGGACCAGATCGCGGGCGCGCCCCGGTTCACGTTCGGGCGGATCGAGCTCCTGGGCGGGTTCGACCTGAGCGCGGTGCTCGTGGGCTTCTTCGGGATCGGCGAGATGCTGTACCAGCTCGCCTATCCCGCCGCCGCTCCGGACCTGACGGACCGGAAGGTCGGGACCTCGCTCCCGACCCTGGCGGAGCTACGCGGGCTCTGGCGCGCGACGATGGTCGGCAGCGTCGTCGGCATGGTGATCGGGATGATTCCCGGGGCCGGGGGGCCCGTCTCCTCGTTCGTCGCCTACGGCGAGGCCAGGCGCTGGTCCAGGCGCCCGGAGCTGTTCGGCAAGGGCTCGATGGAGGGGGTGGCGGCGCCGGAGACCGCCAACAACTCGGACCAGGGAACGGCGCTGGTGCCGACTCTCCTCTTCGGGGTGCCCGGCTCCGCCTCGGCGGCCGTCATCCTCGCCGCGCTGATCCTGCATGGCGTGCGGCCCGGCCCGTTCCTGATGCAGCAGCGGGGCGACCTCCTCTGGACGTTCTTCGCCGCGCTCCTCCTGGTGAACACCGTGCTCATGGTGCCGGTGGGCATCGCGCTCCAGCGCCTCTGCATGCGCGCCGTCGTCGTGCCCCCTCCGGTGCTCGTGGCCGGCGTCCTCGCCCTGTCCACGCTTGGCGCCTACGCCGGGAGCCTCAGCCTGGCGGAGGCAGCCCACGCGCTCGCCTTCGGCGTGGTGGGCTGTCTGATGCAACGCTTCGGCTTCCCGATCCCGGCCGCCGTCCTCGGCATGGTGCTCGGCTTCACCATGGAGGGCGAGCTCCGCCGCTCGCTCATGATGTCGTTCGGCAACCCCATGATCTTCCTGAGCCGCCCCATTGCTGCCGTGCTCGTGGGCCTGACGCTCGTCATCCTGCTGAGGCCGCTGCTTGGCGCGCGCGTGGGGCGCCGGGAGAGTGACCGGCCGAGAGCCGCGGCCGCCCGCCGAGACGGTGCGCTCGTGAGCTCGCGCGGGGGACGGCTCCCGACATGAAAGGAGATCGAGTCATGCGTCGCGCGCTCGGGCTCACCTCGTTCCCCTCGGTCCTGGTCGCGGTCGTTCTCACCGCCCTGATCGGCGTCTCGGTCGGCCTCGGGCAGGAGGCGTTCCCGTCGCGCCCGATCACCCTGGTCGTCGGTTTCGCGCCCGGCGGCGGCGCCGACGTCTTCGGCCGCGCCCTGGCGGACGCGGCGAAGACGACGCTGCCCCGCCCCCTGGTCGTCGAGAACCGGCCGGGGGCGGGCGGCACCAACGCCGCCGCCTACGCGCTCGGCCGGCCGGGTGACGGCTACACGCTCCTCTTCGGTCACGCCGGCTCGACCATCCTGACGCCGACGATCGGCAACACGCCGAACCTCAAGTGGGACGCGTTCGAGCCGGTGGCCCGCGTGCAGGGCGAGGAGGAGTTCCTGTTCCTCCGCCCCGGCACCCCGTGGAAGACGATCGACGAGGTCGCCGCCTTCGCCAAGCAGAATCCCGGCAAGTTCCGCGTGGGCGGCTCGGCGGTCGGCGGCATCGACAGCTTCGTCATCCTCACCTGGGAGAAGGTGGCCGGACTCGACGTGACCTACGTGCCCTTCGAGGGCGGCGGGCCGGCCACCCTCAGCTTCCTCGGCGGGAACGTGGACATGCTCGTCGGGAACGTCTCCGACAGCGTGGCGAACCTGGAGGCCAAGCGGATGTTCCCGATCGCCGTCGCCAGCGAGAAGCGGAGCCCGATCTACCCCGACGTGCCCACGCTCAAGGAGAAGGGCTGGGACGTCGTGCTGGCGCAGTGGCGCGGGGTCCTCGCCCCGAAGGGCACGCCGCCGGACCGGGTCCGCACGCTGGCGGACGCCTTCCAGAAGGCGCTTGCCACCGACACCTGGAAGACCTTCCGCGAGCGCACCCAGTCGGTCGACCTGTTCCTGGGCCCTGCCGAGTTCCGCGCGTTCCTCGCGGCCGAGGAGGCCCGATTCGTCCCGCTGGTGGACGAGCTGGGGCTCCGCAAGAAGTAGCCGCATGCAGCCGTCCCAGATCGGCTACGCGGCCTCGTCGGGACGGGTCGAGCGCTACTTCCCGCTCGCCCGCCGGCAGTCCGTGAGCTGGCTCGAGTTCTCGTGCCAGAATCCGGTCAACTTCCCCCAGACCTTCGACCGGGCGAGGATCCGCCGCGTGCGCGCCCTGATCGACCGCTCGGGGATCCGATGCGGCCTCCACTCGGCTTCCTTCGTCAACACCGCCGAGATCATGCCCACCGTCCGGAAGGCCGCCGTGGCCCACCTGCGGGAGTACGTCGACCTCACCGCCGCGCTCGGCTGCGAGTACCTGGTGGTCCACTGCGGCTTCCACTTCAGCGCCTACCTCGACAGCGTGCACGCCGCGCTCTACGAGACGATGGCCCGCTCGGTCGAGTACGGAGAGCGGCGGCGGGTCCCGCTGGTCATCGAGAACATGAACCGGCTGCCGGGCGACTCCGAGTTCCAGTACCTGGGGGTGACGGATCGAGGAGTTTCACCGGCTCTTCGAGCGGATCCGCTCGCCGTACCTCGGGCTGGCGCTCGACGTCGCCCACTGCGAGCTCTTGCCCGGCGGCACCCCGCCGTTCGTCCGGGCCTTCCGGGATCGCATCCACTCCGCCCAGCTGTCGGACAACCGCGGGCGGGTCGACGAGCACATGACGATCGGCGAAGGGACGATCGACTTCCGACGAGTCCTCGCCGCGCTCCGGCGGATCCGCTTCGCCGGGCCGCTGATCATCGAGCTGTTCGACGTGGCGAAGAAGCTCGTGAGCCACCGCCGTCTCCTCGCGCTCATGACGGAGAACGGCGGGCGGCACCCGGCCGGCGGACGACGGACGCGGCCGCCTGGCGGCAGGACGAGCTCCGGCCGCCCACGGCCGCGTGGACGGACGCGCTGAGCAAGGGCCGCTTCTCGAAGACAAGGAGGCCGACCATGCACCGCACCAAGGCGCTCAACTTGCTGGCACTGGTTGCCGCTCTCGCCGTCCTCGTCACCGCGCCGGCAGACGCGCAGCAGAAGGCGGAGCTCGTCTTCTCGGCCGGCCCGACGGGCGGGACGTGGACGCCCATGGCCGCCGCCACCGCCGAGGCGATCAAGCGGAAGTTCCCGGAACTCGAGGTGCTGGTGGAGCCCGGCGCCGCGCTGGTCAACATGGAGAAGATGCGCAACGACAAGACGGACCTCGCGTGGTCGATGACGACCGTGGTCGCCGACGCCCGCGCGGGTGCCAACAGCTGGAAGGGCAAGCAGACCGACAAGCCCCTGTTCGTGGCGAACTACTACCCCAACGTCTGGCAGCTGGCGGTGACCGCGGACAGCGGGGTCAAGTCCTTCACGGACCTCAAGGGCAAGGCGGTCGGCCTGCCGCCCCGGGGCAACACGAGTCTCGCCGAGGGGTGGGAGTGGCTGCTGAAGATCAACGGAATGAAGCTCGACGACCTCGGCACCAAGAGCTACGGCTCCCTGACCGAGAACGCCGAGGGCATCCGGAACCGCCAGGCGGTCGGCATGGGCTGGTTCACCACCGTGCCAGCCTCGTTCATGCTGGACCTCGGCACGTCACTGAAGCTCCGCATGATCCACGTCTCGGACGAGGAGTTCAAGCAGCTCAAGGAGCTCAACTCCGGCTTCGTCCAGCATGTCATTCCGAAGGCCACCTACGCCCAGTACGGGGTGGACGAGGACGTGAAGACCTTCCAGGCGCCAACCATCCTCATCGCGAACGCCAAGACGCCGGCCGACGTGATCTACCGGGTCGCGAAGGCCGTGGTCGAGAGCCGTGAGGACTTCGCGCGGGTCACTGCCGCGATGAAGGGCGTGAGCGCGAAGGACATGGCCCAGAACCACGGGCTGCCGATGCACCCCGGAGCGGAGCGCTACTACCGGGAGGCCGGTCTTCTGAAGTAGCCGACACCGGTGCGCAAGCTCACCGGCTACGCGGCCCTCGTCGTCGGCGTGGTAGGGGGCGTCATGTCCCTCTACCACGTCTACGCGCGGCTCACCCCCGCCGCCCCCGACACGCTCATCCTCCGGATGATCGCGCTGGCGTTTTGCCTGACGCTCGCCTTCCTGCTGTTTCCCCGACGAGCGGTCGCCCCCCTCGACGAGGAGAGCACCCGGCTCGGCGAGGTGGTCGGGGGCGCCCCCGCGCCGTCGACGATCCCCTGGAGTGACCTTGGCCTGGCGGCGCTGTCGGTCGTCGTGATGGCCTACTTCTTCGTGTTCTACGAGTACGTCACCACGCGGTTCCCGACGGCTCACCCGCTCAGCCCCCTCGACATGATCGTCGGGACGGTCGTCGTGCTGCTCGTGCTCGAGGCCACCCGGCGCACACTCGGTCCGGCCCTGCCGATACTGTGCCTGCTCTTCATCGCCTACGGCCTCCTGGGTCCCTGGATGCTGGGCCCCTTGCGGCACAAGGGGCTCACGTACGAGATCCTGGTCGACCAGACGGTCTTCACGACCGAGGGCCTCTTCGGCATCCCGCTGGGCGTCGCCGCCTCGTACGTCATCCTGTTCATCATCTTCGGGGCGTTCCTCGAGAAGTCCGGGGCCGGCCAGTTCTTCATGCACCTGGCCAACGCGGTCGCCGGCGCGCAGCGCGGCGGCCCCGGCAAGGTCGCGGTCATCTCCTCCAGCCTGTTCGGCACGATCTCGGGCTCGGCGGTCGCCAACGTCATGGTGGACGGCTGGCTCACGATCCCCATGATGAAGCGCACCGGGTTCAAGCCCGAGGCCGCCGCCGCGATCGAGGCGACCGCCTCGACCGGGGGGCAGATCATGCCGCCGGTGATGGGCGCCGCCTCCTTCGTGATGGCGGAGTTCCTCGGCGTCCCGTACTGGCACGTCATGGTTGCCGCGGCAATCCCGGCGCTCTTCTACTACGGCGCCCTGTTCGCGGCGATCCACTTCAACGCGTCCCGGGCCGGGCTCCGGGGCCTTCCGCGCGAGGAACTGCCGCGCCTGCGGGACGTGCTCTGGAGTCACGGCCACCTGCTGGCGCCGGTGTTGGTGATCTTCCTGCTGCTGCTCCAGGGGTTCACGGCCACCTACGCGGCCCTGGTGGCGACGCTGGCGGTCATCTACGCGTGGCTGCTCGGGCGCTGGGTCTGGCCGCTCGTGGCGGCGGGCGCGGCGCTCTGGGTCGCGGGCTCGGGCTTCTGGGCCTGGGTCCTGCTGGCGGCGGCTGGCCTGGCTCTCGCGCTGGCCCGTCCCGGTGGCCCGCGGGCGATCCGGGACCTCCTGCGTCGAGACGCGCCGCTCGCGCTGCGGGATGGCGCCTTCCAGACGGTCCCCGTCGCGATGGCGACGGCCGCCGCGGGCATCATGATCGGGATCATCCTGCAGACGGGGCTCGCCATCCGATTCACGAGCTTCCTCGTCGACTTCGCGGGCGGCTCGCTGATCGTCGCGCTGGTGATCACCATGATCGCCGCCATCATCCTCGGCACGGCACTGCCGACGACGCCAGCGTACATCATGCTGGCGGCGCTCCTGATCCCCGCGCTCATCAAGCTGGGAGTGCCGCCGATGGCGGCCCACATGTTCGCGTTCTACTTCGGCTGCCTGAGCGCGGTGACCCCGCCGGAGTGCCTGGCCGTCTACGCGGCAGCCTCGATCGCCCGGTGCGGCGTGTGGGCCGCGGGCTGGCAGGCCGTGAAGTTCGCCGCGGCCGGCTTCGTCGTGCCGTACTTCTTCATCTACTACCCGGCGCTCCTGTTCCAGGGGCCCTGGGGCCAGATTGCCCAGGCGGTCGTGACGGGCAGCATCGGCGTCGTCGCCCTCGCGGCCGGCCTCGAGGGTTACCTGCTCCGCACGGCGACCTGGCTCGAGCGGGGCCTCTTGCTCGCCGCCGCCCTGCTCCTCATCGACCCCCAGCTCGTGACCGATCTCCTGGGTCTCGCGCTGCTTGGCGCAGCCCTCCTGGGCCAGAAGCTCCGGCGTCCCGACCCGGTCGTCGCGCGGGCGGTGCCGTGAGTCGGGCGCAGCACGCCGCGCTCACCCTGATCGCGGCGGCGCTCATCGCGGGGACGATCGCCTACGGCGTCCTGCGGCTCTACGCCTCGTGAGCGCCGGGCCGGCCGGCTACCCCGTGCGGAGCGCTTCCGTCACCGGCAGCCGTGCGGCGCGGGCGGCGGGCAGGAGCCCGCCCGCCAGGCCGATGAGTATCGCCCACACGAAGCCCTGCCCGAGGAGTCCTCGCGTCACGCGGAAGTCGAAGGCGACCTGCGAGAAGGTGTTGAAGTTCAGCGTGGACAGGGAGACTCCGTCACAGTAGAGGTACGCGAGCGCACCGCCGACCGCTCCACCCAGGATCGCCAGGAAGAGCGCCTCGATCATGACGGAGACGACGACCGGCAAGCCTGCGAAGCCGATCGCCCGGAGTGTGGCGATCTCGACCTGCCGGCTGGCGATGGCCGAGTACATGCAGTTGAGCGCGCCGAACGTCGCGCCGACCGCCATGAAGCCGGCAACCGTGTAACCGAGCACGTTGATCAGGTTCGATAGCACCGTGGCCTGCTTGGCGTAGTACTCGGGTTCCCGCAGCACGCTGATCGAGAAGCGCGGATCGCGGCTGACGGAGTCCTTGAAGGCCTGGAGTCCCCGCGCCGAGCCGTCGGCGAGCCGGGCCGTGACCGACTGGTACCCCTCGCGCCGGAACGCCGACATGGTGACCTCGGCATCGCCCCAGATCTCGGACTCGTGCACGTCGCCGCCGCTCTCGAAGAGCCCGACCACGGTCCAGTCGCTGTCCCGGAAGCCGATCCGGGAGCCGACGCCGAGCCCGGCGAACTGCCGCGCCGCCTTCCGGCCCACGATCACCTCCCGGAGGCCCCGTGCGAACGGGCGCCCCTCGACGACCCGGACCTCGTCCCGGACGGCGAAGGCCGTGGGCTGGACGCCGCGAAACGGCACGTTGTTGGGTTCGGTCTCGCCCTGACGCGGGAGGTCCACCATCACGACCAGCTCGGCCGATGCCAGCGGGCGGCCCGTGGCATCGCGGCCGACACCGGGGAGAGTGCCGAGCAGAGTGGCCGCCTCGCGCGGCACGCCGCTCGAGAGCTCCGCGTCGGAGCCGGCGCGGAGGAGGATCACCCGGTCCGGGCGTCCGGTGCTGGCCAGGGTGTGGCGGAACCCCTCGGACATCGCGAGCACCGACACGAGCACGCCGACGACGCCGGCGATCCCGACGACCACGACCAGGGAGGTCCCCAGGCGCTGGGGCAGCGTGCGCAGGTTGATCAGGGTGATCTCGACGATCTGATGGAGCGCGCGCAGCGGATTCCCTCAGCGGTGGCCCGCCAGGGCGTCCACGATCCGAAGGCGTCTCGCCCGCAGCGCGGGCGGGATTCCGATCGCGAACGCCAGCGCGCCGACGATGGCCGCGCCGGCCAGCCAGGTGCCGGCGGTCACGTGGAGCGGCGGGAAGCGCGAGCCGATGGCGCGGTTCAACCCGGGCAGGATGCCGGAGGCGAACGCCATGCCGAGCCCGCCGGCCAGGGCGAGCAGCAGGAGGGCCTCCGCCAGCACCAGCGCGGTGACCTTCCCGTCGGAGAAACCCAGCGTCTTGAGGATCGCGAGCTCCGGGATGCGCTCCCGAACCGACTGGGCCATGGTGTTGCCCGTCATGATGAGGATGGTGAAGAAGACCGCAGCCAGGATGCGGGTGACCAGCGCTCCCAGGTCGCCGATCTGCTTGGCGAAGCCGACGGCGAACTCCTTCTCCGGCTGGGTCTTGGTCTCGTCGGGGGAGTTCAGGAAGCGCCGGTCGATGTCCGCCGAGATCGCCCGGCCGCGCGTCGAGTCGTCGATGCGCACGATGTACCAGCCCGTCCGCCCCTTGCCGAGGCGCCGGGCCTCGTCGAAGTGCGCGGCGTTGATCAGGACGACGTCGGTGTTGGCGACCGCCGCCGGGTCCTCGGCGTCGAGCGTGCCGACGAGATCGAACTCCCAGTTGAGACTGCCGTCGGCCTTGGCGTGGATCTCCGAGCTGATCGGCAGCTTCTGCCCGACCTTCCAGCCATAGCGCCGCACCAGGCGCACGCCCGCGACCGCCCCGGTGCGCGTCCGGGCGAAGGCCTCGCGCTGGTCGGCGGCGATCGTGAACTCCGGATACATGCCGAGGTAGCGTCGGGGCTCCACGGCGAATACCGGGAAAGCGTTGCTCTCGTTCTGGTACTTGGCGCCGAACCACTCCGCGTACGCCACCTGGACGACGCCCGGCACCTGCTCGATCTGCCGCAGGTGCGAGATGGGCAGGAGCTCGATGATGGAGTAGCGTGCCGTCGTCAGCAGGCGCTTGGCGTCGGCGCTGTCGGCGCCCGACTCGAACGCGACGGTGACGGCCTGCAGCAGGCCGAACAGCACGAACGCCACGAACACCGAGAGCAGGGTCAGGACGGTGCGCGTCTTCTTGCGGAACAGGCCGGCCCAGAGGAGAGGCAGGTAGCGCACCGGTCAGTCGCCCGGCGCCACGGAGTGGGCCCGCCGGCGCGAGCCGCTGCCGGACGGGGCGCGGCTGGTCACGCCCGCCCGTCCCCGTCGGCGAGCGTGCCCTTGTCCAGCAGGAGCCGGTGACGCGCGAACTCGGCGGCCTTGGGATCGTGCGTGACCATCACGATCGTCTTACCGTGCTCGCGGTTGAGCATCTGCAGCAGCGTGAGGATCTCCGCGGCCGTCGCGCGGTCGAGGTCGCCGGTCGGCTCGTCGCAGATCAGGAGGGTCGGATCGGACACGATCGCCCGGGCGATCGCGACGCGCTGCTCCTGTCCGCCCGAGAGCTCCCGCGGCCTGTGGCGCGCGCGGTCCCCGAGCCCGACAAGGGTCAGCGCGATGCCCGCTCGTCGGCGTCGCTCCGCCGCCGACAGGCTCGTCAGCAGCAGGGGCAGCTCCACGTTACGCTGCGCCGAGAGCACCGGCATGAGGTTGTAGAACTGGAACACGAAGCCCACGTGAGCTGCGCGCCACCGGGTCAGCTCGCGGTTCGAGAGCTGGTCGATGCGCTGGCCGCCGACGACGATCTGGCCGCCCGTGGGCGTGTCGAGCCCACCGATGAGATTCAGCAGCGTGGTCTTCCCCGACCCCGACGGGCCCATCAGCGCGAGGAAATCGCCCTGCGGGATGTCGAGGTCGACGCCGTGGAGGACCTCGATCCGCTCGCGGCCACGCTGGTACGTCTTGGTGACGCCGCGGATCTCGACCAGGCTCATGGTGGACCGGTGGGCTGCCGGGTAGTGCCTCGGACGGACCGCCCGCCTAGCTGCCCTCGGCGAGCTTGACCGCGGCGCCGTCCTTGAGCGAATCCGGAGGCGACAGCACCACGCGCTCGCCGGGCCGGACGCCGCTCAGCACCTGACGCTCGGCACCCCGAGTCTGGCCCAGGGTGACCCGTCGCCGCTCCACCTTGCCCTCGGCGTAGACGAACACCAGGGCTTCGGTGCCATCCGGCCGCACCGCATCCACCGGCACCAGGACGCCGGTCCGGGCTGCCCCGTCGCCGTCCGGCGCCGTCGGGGTCCGATCGAGGAACGCGACGCGCACGCCCATGTCGGGGACGACCCGGGGGTCCTTCCGCTTGAGGGCGATCCGCACCTTGACGGTGGCCTTGCTCCGATCGGCCGTCGGGATGATGGCGATCACCTCGGCCGGGATCTTCGAGTCCGGATAGGCGTTCAGCGTCGCCTCCACCGGCTGCCCCGGCTTGACGCGGTTGATGAACGCCTCGTTGACGTCCACCTGGATCTCGAGCGACTCCATGTCCACGATGGTGCCGATGCCGGTCCGCGTGAAGCCGCCGCCCGCCGAGATCGGCGAGATCATCTCGCCCGGCTGGGCGGCCTTGGCGACGACCACGCCGCTGAACGGCGCGCGCACCACGGTGTTGTCGAGCTGCACCTCCGCCACGGCGACCCCTTCCTCGGCGACCCGGATCTGCTCGAGGGCAACGGTCTGGCGAGCCCTCAGCGCGTCACGCTGGGCGCGCGCGGCGTCCAGCGCCTGCGCGGCGATGAGCTGGCGCCGGAAGAGCTCCTGCTGCCGCTCGTGGTCCCGCTCGGCCTGCTCGAGCTGGGCGCGGACGTCGGCCACTTGCGAGCGGGCGGCGGCCAGCTGCGCCCGTGCGAGGGCGAGCTGCGCCTTGGCCTCGGTGTCGTCGAGCCGGGCCAGGACGGCGCCCTCCTCGACGCGCATGCCTTCCTCGATGAGGACCTCCGTCACCTTGCCGGTGATCTTGGCCGACACGGTGGCCTGCCGGCGCGCGGTGACGTAGCCACTGGCGTCCAGCACGGACCCTCCGTCGGGCGACTGGGCAGCTGCGCGCGCCGCCGCCGTGCGCACCGTGGGGGGTGCCGCCCGGGCCAGGACGAGCCAGATCGCGCCGCCGCCGAGCGCCAGCAGCACCACGCCGGCCAGGACGAGCAGACCGGCGCGCGAGCGCGGGGCGCGCGCGGCCTTGTCGATGCGAAGCTGCTTGAGCAGTTCCGACGTTTCCATGGCTTCTGGTTCCGGCGCCGGGCACGGACTCTTTCAGTGTGCCACAGGCCGGAGGGCGATCGCGGTCGACTCCGTGATCCTCCCGATCCGACGACGGAGTCCGGCCGGTGAGGGGCCAGGGGGCGCCCAGGGGCCATCCGAAGCCTTCCGCAGGGCCGCCGGCTTCGAAGGCCGTGTCGAGGAGAGGCCTCTACTCCGGGAGCGCCTGGAGCGCGTACATCATGGCGAGGGCGCGCGTGGGCTTGCCCAGAGCGCCGAACCACTTCCCGTAGATCGCGCCGATCGCCCCGGAGCGGTAGAGGCGAGCCAGGGCGCGGTTGGCGACGAGGCGGAACGCCGAGTCGTCCCGCCGCACCATGAAGCCGTAGGGCTCGTAGGAGAGGTCCTCCGCGATCAGCGCGTAGCGGGCCGTGCCGCGGGCCTGGAGCACCAGCCCGAGCAGGATGACGCGGTCGGAGGCATAGGCCTCGATCTTCGACGTTTGAAGCCCGGCGAGGCCCTCGTCGTGATCCTTCAACGGCACGACCGTCGCCGCGAGAGACATCCCCTGCAGGAAGGCGGCGAGCGCCTTTTCCGTGGTCGTGCCCGGGACGACGCCGATCCGCTTGCCCGCGAGATCGGCGACCGCGCGGACGTCGGAGCCCTCGACGGTCAGCAAGCTCGCGCCGTCGACGAACGTCGTCAGCGTGAAGTCGACTTTCTCCTGACGGGAGAGCGATGCGGTCGTGGAACCGCACTCGATGTCGACGGTGCCGTTGGCCACCGCGTCCAGCCGGTTCTCGGGCGTGACGGGGACCCAGCGCACCGAGAGGCTCGGGAGCTTGAGCTCTTGCTGGACGGCGACGGCGATCTCCTGGCAGAGGTCGATCGAGTAGCCGGCGGGCTTTCCGTCCGAGCCGGCGTACGAGAAGGGAAGCGCGTTCTCGCGGTAGCCGATCGTCAGGGTGCCGCTGTCCCGGACCTTCTTGAGCGTGCCGGCGAGCGTCTGCGCATGGCCGGTCGTGGCCACGAGGGCCATCATCATCGCCAGAGCGATCAACGCACGTCGCCGCATGGGGGCCTCCAAGTCCGAGACGGTCAATCGTGTCCGCGCCGGATCCGTGCTCGGCGAGCGTAGTCTATCGGCGGGGAGCGCTGCCGTCAAACACGCGACGTACCCGGAGGCGGCCGACACCCGGAGGTGCGGCGATCACTCCGTGACACGGACGCCTGTCACGAAGTAGCTGGTGTCGCCGAAGCACTTCGTCGGGAGGCCGCGATGCTCACGGTAGTGCAGGACCACGCGTTTGCCGAGGGCCGCATTCAGCTGCGGCATGACGCTCTCGTCTCTGACGCTGAAGTACCAGATGGTCGGCGTGACCCCCGGAACGATGGAGATCGCGAGCTCTCCCTCGTGCGTCTTGCAGATCCAGCCCTTGCTCGAGAACTTCTGAAGGATCCCGGCCCGCTCGCCCTCGGAGTAGGGCCAGGAGAGTACGCCCCAGAGGTAGAGGCCGAAGAGAAGCAGCAGCACGAGCAGGGTGATGCCCAGGACGGCGCCAACTCGCCTCATGCTCTTGCGCGCCTGCCACCGCCCCCGAGAAAGCGCTCGCCGTTCCGTTTCAGCGCCACCTGGCCCGAGGATCTCGGGATGCGCTGGGCCACGTCCTTGGTCGGCTGGTGCGGTGACGGCTCAGTGCTCGATCGGCCGACCGGTGGACTCGTGGGACAGCCCACCACGCAGAACAGGCCGATGGGCCCGATCAGCGCGACACGGACGAACCCTCCTGACATGTCTCACCCCCGCGCGTCGAGTGTCGACGAGATCCTATCGCGGCTTGAGGCTGGGCTCCACTGCCACTCCGAGGGGCGTGAAGCCCGACTTCCCCGGACGTCACCCCAGCCCCGCCGGGTGATTAGTTCCGGACGGGGCCTCGGTGAGCCTCGATAACATCGGATTCGCGCCGGGCGATCAGGCATCAGGGCATCCCGGCCCGGGACGCTGCGCGAGACGGACCACCGGGGGACCGGTCACGGTATGATGCGGGGCGAGAACTCAGCTGCCGCCGCCATGGTGGAAGCTTCGCCGCGAGTGTCGGGCCGGAGTCGGGACCCTGGTGAGCCCCGACTCGGCCGGCCATTTGACGACCACTGTTTCACGACAGGAGGAAGCAGGATGACCTCGAACGGCAAGGTCGCAATCGTCACCGGCGCGGGAAGCGGCATCGGCAAGGCCGTCGCCGTCACCCTGCTGAAGGACGGCTACTCCGTTGCGCTGGCGGGGCGTCGCGCGGACGCCCTCGCGCGGGCCGTCAAGGACGCCGGGGACGCCGGAGCGCGGGCGCTGGCCGTGCCGACTGACGTGGGCAATCCAGCTTCGGTGCACGCGCTCTTCGCCCAGGCCAAGGAGCGGTTCGGCCGGCTTGACCTCCTGTTCAACAACGCCGGCACCGGCGCCCCGGGCATCCCGCTCGAGGACCTCACTTTCGAGCAGTGGCAGAACGTCGTCAACGTCAACCTGACTGGTGTCTTCCTGTGCACGCAGGAGGCGATCCGGATCATGAAGGCGCAGACCCCGCGGGGAGGCCGGATCATCAACAATGGATCGATCTCCGCACACACCCCGAGGCCGAACTCGGCGCCCTACACGGCGACCAAGCACGCGGTCACGGGGCTCACCAAGTCGACGGCGCTCGACGGCCGGAAGCACGACATCGCGTGCGGTCAGATCGACATCGGCAACGCGCTCACGGAGATGGCGGCCCGGATGGCGAAGGGCGTGCCGCAGGCGAACGGGGAGGTTGCGGTCGAGCCGCTGATGGACGTCCAGCGGGTCGCCGACGCGGTGCTCCACATGGCGAGCCTGCCGCTCGACGCGAACGTGCTGTTCCTGACGATCATGGCGACCAAGATGCCCTTCGTCGGGCGAGGTTGAAGCGCGCCGCTCAGAGGGTGGCGGTACGGGGCCCGAGGCCGGGCCGAGTCGTCGCTACTTCTTGCTCGGGTCGTCCGCGGGGTTCACGTAGTTTCGCTAGGTGCGGGACAGACGGAGGAGTGGGCGCCCCCCCTCGTCCAGCAGGAGGAGCACGTCGCGCTCCTGCCGGTAGGCTCGGGCTGCCGCGAGCGCCGCCACGAACCGCTCCTCCTGGTCCATGACGGCGGGGGGACATGCTCGGCGGGTCATGACGATCTCACCCAGCCGGAGCGTCGTCGCGGCGACGTCCAGGGGCGCGATGTAGCGATTGCACCCGGTTGATCCGACCGCGCGCGCCGGGCCCTCGAACGTGATCGTCGGGGCCGCGTCGTCGGTGGCGCGTTTTCCCCGGATCTCCTCGGCGCGCCACGAGGTCCCAGCGAGCGGCGATGCTGCGGGCACGGGCGACGCGGCAGACACCGCGCCTGGGGCCGGGCCGGCGGCCTGACAGCCCAGCACGGACAGGGACGAGGCGAGCACCAGCCCGACCGCGCCGCGGCGTCTCACCGTCGAGTGCTGGCCGGTGGATCAGCGGACATGCCAGGCCTGGGTGAGCGGCTTGGCACCGTTCAGCTCCCCGTAGCCCGCCCCCGTCGTCCCGCCCGGATTCGGCCCGAAGTACCGCGGATCGATCGGCTCGGTGGCGGGCTGGTAGCGGACGTCGCACGAGAGCCGGACTCGCCCCACCGGCGAGTGATTGTCGAGCGAGCCGTGCAGGGTGAACATCCCGAACACGCAGATGTCGCCCGCCCGGAAGTCCGCGGTCAGGATGCGGCAGTCCCGGCCCTCGGCGAACTCCGCGAAATCCGTCGCCAGCTGAGCCTTGCGCGAGGTGTTGTAGACGACGTCGAACCCGCGTATCCCGTCGTGGAGATCGGTGAAGCGGTGCGATCCCTCCACGATGACGAGGGGCCCGTCCGTCGCGGGGACGTCGCCCAGCGGCACCCAGGTCGTGTAGATTCGTTCGGTGGCGCGCGTGAAGAACGGATAGTCGAAGTGAAGCCCGGTCGTGCGCCCCAGCGGAGCGGCGCGAAGGAACATGTAGTCGTGGGCGCGGACGGGCTCACCGACGATCCGGGCCAGTACGGCCCCGAGTCGTGGACCGTGGGTCACCCGGCGCAGGGCCGGGCCCTCGCTGACGGACTTCCAGAAGGCGCCCAGGTCGCCGACCGTCTCCGCCCGGCGGCTCTCGCCCGTCGAGATCCCCTCGACGGCGGGCGGCCGGATCTCGCCCACGCCTACGAGCCGCTCGAACACCTCGACGCGGGCGGCCTGCACCTCGCTGACGTCGAGTGCACTGCGGAGGAAGACGTAGCCGTCGGCAACCAGACGCCGGCTGAGCTCAGCGCCGTCGGTCGCCACGGCACTGCTGTCGCGGAGCTCCCCGACGCGCGCGTCGGGCAGGGGGCGCCCCTGCGTCCAGGCGGTGCCGGGCGTCAGGCGAGCGACCGTCGCACTTGCCCCTCCCACGCCTGCCGCCATTCCCATGGCCTCCCCGCCGGATCTCGTGACCCTGACGCCGGGCTCTCGACTCGAAGGTCGGAGCCGCTCCAGAGCCCAGGGTATCATGCGGAGAGTGCGATGGTTCGGGCCCGTGCTCCTGCTCGGCATCTCCCTGCTGGCCGGCTGCGCGCCGGCAGAGCCGGCCTTGCGCGCGGAGCAGGACGCCTGCTTCCGCGTGCGCACCTTCACGGAGGAGATTCCTCTACAGTACTGGGGCGATCCTGTCCGGGATCCTTGCTGGCGCTTTCGGCGGGTACTGCCCCTTCGGTCCGATCAGTGACCCGCGCGGGACGGCCCCCTGCGCCACTCCGTGACGGCCAGTGAAGACGGCGAAGACGGCCAACGTTCTCGCGGGGGAGATCGCCGCGCGGGCCGGTCAGACCGACGTGGCCGTGCGGCACCTCCTCCTCGCCGCCGTCGCGGAGCATGACGGCCACTGGTTCACGGAGCCGCCCGTCTGGTACTTCCCCGTCCGGCAGTCGCTCGGCGCGGTTCTCCTGGCCGGCGGGCGTCCGGCCGAGGCCGAGGCGGTGTACGGGACGACCTGAAGCGGAACCCTGAGAACGGGTGGTCGCTGTTCGGGCTCGCCCGGAGCCTCCGGGCCCAGGGGAAGACGGCCGACGCCGCGGCGGTGGAGGCGCTTCCAGAAGGCATCGGCCCGCGCGGACGTGACGCTGTCCGCATCTCGGTTCTGAGGAGCGTCGCCGCCGGGGCGTCCCGGCCGGGTCAGCGCAGCAAGGCGGCGTACTGGTCCAGGAGGGGCAGGACCTGCTCCCGTCCGTCGGACGGCAACGGGAGCACGACCCTGTCGATCCCGGCCGCCCGGTACCGGTCGAGCAGGGGCGCGTCCGTCTTCCCCCCGAACACGGAGACCGAGATCGTCTTCGGGTCACGCCCGGCGCGTGCGGCCTGCGCTCGCAAGTCGCCCAGCTGGGCTAGGATCGCGTCGGCTCCCGCCCGCCCGCGGGGGAACCAGCCGTCGCAGAACTCGACGACCCGCCGCAGCGTGTGCGGCCCCTCGCCGCCGAGGAGGACGGGCGGATGCGGCTTCTGGACCGGCTTGGGGTAGGACCAGATCGGGTCGAAGCGGACGAACTCGCCGTGGAACGCCGCCGCCTCCTTGGTCCAGATCTCCTTCATGGCCAGGACGCGCTCGCGCATCACGCGGAAGCGCGTCGGGAACGCGGTCCCGTGATTCTCGATCTCCTCGACGTTCCAGCCGGCGCCCACCCCGAAGAGGAAGCGGCCGTTCGACAAGAGATCGAGGGTGGCGACCTCCTTGGCGGTGACGATCGGATCGTGCTGGATGACCAGGCAGATCCCGGTGCCGAGGCGGAGCCGCGACGTCACCGCCGCCGCCGCCGCGAGCCCGACGAAGGGGTCCAGGGTGTGCGCGTACTCCCTGGGAAGGGGCCCCCCGCCGGGCCAGGGAGTCCGCCGGCTGGCCGGGATGTGCGTGTGCTCCGTGACGAAGAGCGACTCCATGTTCCGCTCCTCCAGGGCGCGCGCCAGCTCGTCGATGCGGATGGAGTACTCGGTCGGAAAGATGAAGGCGCCGATCTGCATGCCCTGCCTCCCTGGAGCGGGTGTCGGTGTGGGGTGGCGCCACGGCCGCGCCCGTCGCGGACGAAGGGTCGGCGACGACCCGCCATACTCTCTCACAGTCATGGCTGGCTGCGGGCGTGCTTGACGGCTCGCGCCGGAAGATGGTCTATTCCTCCTGCGCACGCTTCGGCCGAAGACGGCGAGGGGGGAACTCGATGGATGTTGGACTCCGGGATACGGTGGCGACGGCGGCCACTCCGCGGGGGCGGAGGCGGCCGCGATGACGAAATACGTGTACTTCTTCGGCGCCGGTCGGGCGGAAGGCTCGTCCGTGATGCGCAACCTGCTCGGCGGCAAGGGCTGCGAGCTGGCCGAGATGACCAACCTCGGTATCCCGGTCCCGCCCGGCTTCACGGTCACCACCCAGGCCTGGGTCCACTCGCAGCGCGCAGCCGGCAAGTGGCCGGACGGGCTGTGGGAGCAGATTCTGGAGCACCTCGAGCGGCTGGAGCAGGTCGCCGACGCCCGCTTCGGGGACCGCGAGCGGCCGCTGCTGGTCTCGGTCCGGTCGGGGGCGCGCGTGTCGATGCCCGGGATGATGGAGACGATCCTGAACTTGGGACTCAACGACGCCACCGTCGAGGGCCTGTGCACCCTGTCCGGCGACGAGCGCTTCGCCTGGGACTGCTACCGGCGGTTCCTCACGATGTTCTCGGTGGTGGTGCTGGACATCAAGCGCGAGGTGTTCGACACCGCCTTCGATGGGGTCAAGGCCCGGCTCGGGGTCACGGCGGACGCGGATGTCCCGGCCGGCGAGCTGCGGAAGCTCGTCCAGGGCTACCAGGAAGAGATCGCGACGCGTACGGGCAATCCGTTCCCGCAGGACGTGCGAGGGCAGTTGCGCCTGGCCATTGACGCCGTCTTCGGATCCTGGTTCGCGAAGAAGGCGACGGAGTACCGGCGCATCCACGCAATCCCCGAGGACTGGGGCACCGCCGTCACGGTCATGGCCATGGTGTTCGGCAACCTCGGGGACGCGTCTGGCACGGGGGTCGGGTTCACCCGCGATCCTCGCACCGGCGAGGCGCGCTTCTACGCCGAGTTCTTGCCGAACGCCCAGGGCGAGGACGTGGTGGCGGGGATCCGGACTCCGCTTCCGATCGAGGCCCTGCGCGAGCGGATGCCGGCGCTCTACGAAGAGCTTCTCGCGATCGCCACCCGGCTCGAGCGGCACTACAAGGACATGCAGGACATCGAGTTCACGATCCAGGAGGGGAAGCTTTATCTCCTGCAGACGCGTGGCGGCAAGCGCTCGGCCCGGGCGGCGGTGCGGGTGGCGGTAGACCTCGAGAAGGAGCACGTCATCGATCAGCACACCGCCATCCTGCGGGTGAAGCCGACAGAGGTGAACGAAGCGATCCGACCGGTCTTCGACGACCGAGAGAAGGCGGCGGCGATCGCCGCCGGCCGGCTCCTCGGGCGCGGGCTGGCGGCTGCTCCCGGTGCCGCCGTCGGGCGCGTCGTGTTCGACGCCGACCGGGCGGTGGAGTGGGTAAAGAACGGCGAGAAGGTGATCATGGTGCGCCTCGAGACCTCGCCCGAGGACGTCGCCGGGATGTACGCGGCCGACGGCATCGTCACGTCGCGCGGGGGTCGCACTTCCCACGCGGCGGTGGTGGCGGTGGGCATGGGCAAGGCGTGCGTCGTCGGGGCGGCGGACCTCGCGATCGACGAAGCTCGGCGCCTGTTCGAGGTCGACGGACGCACGGTGCGAGAGGGCGATGTCATCTCCGTCGACGGGGGGACCGGCGAGGTGATACAGGATGCCATCGCGACGGTCGCCGGCGAGCTAGGCGAGGAGATGACGACGCTGCTCGGGTGGGCGGACTTTTACCGCAAGAACGGCCTCGGCGTCCGCGCCAACGCCGACACGCCGGCGGATGCGGAGCGCGCCCGGGCCTTCGGGGCGGAGGGCATCGGCCTGGTGCGGACCGAGCACATGTTCTTCGCGCAGGACCGGGTCCCGATCGTCCGCGAGATGATCATGGCACCCGACCAGGCGACCCGCCGGGCGGCGCTCGAGCGGCTCCGACCGCTCCAGCGTGCGGATTTCATCGGCATCTTCCGGGCGATGGACGGTCTGCCGGTGACGGTCCGGCTGCTCGATCCGCCGCTCCACGAGTTCCTGCCGAACTGGAAGGAATACAAGGAGATGGTGGCCGAGAAGAGCCGGCTGGAGGCGCTCGGCATCGCGCCGGAGGAGCAGCAGCGGCTCGAGGCGATAATCGAGGCCGTCGAGAGGCTGCGCGAGGCGAACCCGATGCTCGGGCACCGCGGGTGCCGGCTGGGGATCACACAGCCGGAGATCTACGGCATGCAGGCGCGGGCCATCATGGAGGCGGCCTGCACGGTCGCCGAGCAGGGTGTCCGCGTCGAGCCCGAGATCATGATCCCGCTCACCGGCACCGTCGGCGAGATGAAGGAGACGTTCGAGCAGACGCGGCGCGTGGGCGATGGGGTGATCGCCGAGATGGGCGTGCCGGTCCAATACCTCGTCGGAACGATGATCGAGGTTCCCCGGGCGGCGCTCATCGCCCAGAAGATGGCCGAGTACGCCGAGTTCTTCTCGTTCGGGACCAACGACCTCACCCAGCTCACCTTCGGCTACAGCCGGGACGACGTGGCGAAGTTCCTACCGCGGTACCTGGACATGGGGCTCCTATCCGCGGATCCCTTCTCCGTCCTGGACCAGGAGGGTGTGGGGGAGTTGATCGCCCTCGGGATCGACCGCGGGCGCCGCCGGCGCCCCGATCTGAAGGTGGGGATCTGCGGTGAGCACGGCGGCGAGGCGTCGTCGGTGGAGTTCTGCCACAAGGTGGGAATGAACTACGTGTCCTGCTCTCCCTACCTCATCCCCGGTGCCAGGCTGGCCGCCGCCCAGGCCCGGATCCGCGAACGCCTGGCCGGCGGCGGCGAATATCGCTAGCGCCTCGCGAACGGGCGGGCCGGACCGGGACCCAGCGGACTCGCCCGCGTCCAACCGTCGGTCGCTGGCGCCGAGGCGTGCGGATCACGCCGGCGTCACTCGGGTTCGGCGACGGCCACCGCGGCGAGTGAGCGCCTCGGCTCGGCGGTCTCGGCCTGCTCCATCCGCTCCTGGCAGGGGCGGCACCGCAGGGCGAAGGGCAGGCTCCGGAGCCGGAGGAGGCCGATGAACTCCCCGCAGTCTCGACAGAGCCCGTAGCGGCGCTCGCGAAGCAGCTCCAGCGCCGCGTCGACCTGAACTAGCTCCCGGCTGGCCCGATCGACGAGGGTTGCCTGCACCTCGTCGTCGAGGGTACGGCTGGCCGAGGCCACGGCGTCGCTGTCCTCGCCCGCATGTTCCTGCCGTTCCCCGAGCCCGCGGCGGATCAGGCGGGCCAGCACAAGCTGACGGTCGCGCAGGAAGCGCTCGGTCTCCCGCGCGGTCTTGCGGTCGACGCCGTCGGGGCGTCTTGTGTTCGTGCTCATCGCTGTCACCTCGATATGGGACGGCATCCTGCGCCGTCGCATGGGGTGACGCGGGGGAGCAACGCTCGTGCCGGGACGAAGGTCCTTCGCCGAAAGGGCAGTCGCGGCGGTCGTTTGGGAGCTTGTGGCCGTGGATCGGGAGGCTGTCGAACCGGGAGAGGGTGTAAGGGCTACATATCCAGCGTGTAGTCACGGGCCCGCGCGATCCGCTATGTCGCCGCGCGGCCTCGCATCCGGCCGCGCCGAGGGTCAGGAGCTGCGCCGCGCGGGCATGCAGAGAACGCGGTCCCCCGCGTTCCCGGCACTCACCAGCTGGTACTTTTCCCAGAACGCTTGGTCGATGAGCCGCATCTCGGGCGGAGTGTCGGCCAGGCGGTAGCGGCGATAACGTCGGGGGCCTCCGTTATACGCGGAGTAGGTCGAGCGAGCCGCGTCCGAGAGCCGGTCCCGTCCCTCGCGGACCCCATAGCGCCCCAGGAGCTGCCAGAGGATCTCGGTCCCGGCACCGGCGTTGTAGCCGGCGCTCCAGCGGAGCTTCACAGGGTTGAAGAAGCCTCGCCACACGCGCACGTTGATCTGCATCATGCCGAAATCGCCCGTGGAAGACTGGATCGGCACGATCCCGCTACGGTCGCGGACGAACTGACGCCAGCAGCTTTCCTGCCATGCGACGGTCTTGACCAGGTCCTGGAAGAGATCGTCGAAACGCTCGTCCAGGGCTTCCCCGTCAAACGAGCGCTCGGCCGCGAGCGTCAGGAGGCGGCCGACGATGTCCCGGTACTGGGAAAGCTCGCTGGTGGCCGGGACCCACTTGTCCAGGCGCTCCGAGAGGTACCGCCATTCGTCAGCCTCGTCGGCATGCGCCGGTCGTGGCGCGAGCCAGGAAGGAAGCCAGGAGCGCGGAGCCGCGGGCGCCTTCCGCCGGATCCGGCGGGGGGGCCCGTCGGGGTCTCTGAACCGGAAGAGCTCCTGGAGGCGGCTGTCGGGCGCATCGGAGTACTCGAGGGGGTCGCCGGCATAGCCCGGGGCCACCGTGCGCGCCAGCCGGCGCAGGCCGTCCGCCGAGAAGTCGAGACCGGCCGCCGGGGCCGCGGCCTCGATGGCGGTGAGCGCATCCCCCGCGGCAAGGAACACGACGTAGCGGAGGGCACGGGCGTCGTCCCCACCCTTGCCACCGGCGCGCCGGACGATGGCGCGGAGGCGCTCCCAGAACCGGAGGAAGAGCGGGCGGACGGGGTCGACGCCCACCTCCGGCCCGCGTCCGAGCACGGCCGCGACTTCCCGCCGGGCCATGAGCAGGAGATCCAGGAGCTCGGTGCGTGTGTCGACGTCGCTGTTGCCCGCGAGGTCCTTCACCATGAACCCGAGGAACCCGTCCCAGTGGTCGAGCATCGCCTCCCACTGCTGGATCTCGGCCCGGGTCAGCGCCCGCTCGGGCGCGGCCGCGATGGGCGGCGCCGGGGGAAGATCGAGGGCCACGCGAAGCCGCACTGCATCCTTCTCCACCACGAGCTCGCTCGGGCGGAGCGTCTGGAGCGCCGCGCTCAGGCTCCCGGTGGGGCTGCTGAGCGACCGCAGCAAGGTTCGGACGTCCTCGACCGGCGGGCCGAGGTCGAAGGCGAAGGTCTCGAGCTCGGCCGAGCTCCAGTCCCGGATCACGGTCCAGAGCCGCGTGGCCACGCTCGCGGGCTTCCGCTCGGTGTTGTAGAGCTGAAAGTCAACGTCGCGCAAGCGCAGCTGCCAGCTGCGGTCGATCTCGGGCCGGGCCACGATCTCCGCGTGACCGTTCCAGGCGACGGAGGCGACGCACCAGCCGAGGACCGGCAACCCGCCGGTTGCCGAAGCAGGTCCGCTGATGCGGAGCCGTCCCTCGACGGGCTCGATGACGGGATCGCGGACCACAAAGGTCCCGCAGCCGTCGGCCGTCCGCCAGAGCTCGAGCGCCCCCCCGCTCTTCTCGCCGAGGTGCTTCCGGAGGGCCGCGCGGAGGATCTCGTAGTCCACGGCCAGCGGAAAGGTGACCTCGACTGCCGGCGCCGGCGTGGGCGCGATGACGGCGCTCAGCAGAGCCGACATCCCGACGGTCAGGCGGAGCCATGTGCGCCCGACCCCGGATGGCTGTCGGCCTCGCGCGGGAGGCGTCGTACGAGTCTCGTCCTTCGGTCGATGCATCGGAGAGTCTCGTTCCAGCATACTCGACGTCCGCGCCTGGAGCCGCAACACGCTTTCAGCCAGCCGGCCCCGCGGGGGGGCCTGGGACGGAGCCGGCTATCGGCGCCCCGGACGGCTGGGCTACGATGCCTCCACCACGCGGACCGGTCCCCCGAAGCTCACCCTGGGGACCCTCAAGGAGGCGCGCCATGCGTGTGAAGCCGCTCCACGTCGGGATCGGGGTCGACCAGAACCTGCCCTGGGCGACCCTCGTCGAGCGCTGGCGCCTCATCGAGGCGCTCGGGTTCGACAGCATCTGGGACTTCGACCACCTCAACCAGCCGAGCCGGCCCGAGGGGCCGTACCTGGAAGCCTGGACCGTCCTCGCCGGGCTGGCGGTCCACACACGGCGGGTCCGGATTGGCGTCCTGGTGAGCTGCAACACCTTCCGCCATCCGTCGGTGCTCGCGAAGCAGGCGGTCACGCTCGACCAGATGAGCGGAGGACGGCTCGACGTGGGTCTTGGCGCCGGCTGGTTCGTGGCGGAGCACGATGCCTTCGGGATCGACTTCCCTCCGCCGGGGGAACGGGTCGCGCGCTTTCGCGAGGCGGTCGAGGTCGTCGACCGACTCCTTCGCCACGAGCGGACGACGTATGAGGGGCGCCACTACCGTCTGCGCGACGCGATCTGCCTGCCCCGGCCCGTCCAGCAGCCGCGCCCGCCGCTCATGCTCGCCGGACATGGCCCTCGGATGCTCCGGATCATCGCCGAGCTGGGCGACGCGTGGAACTCGTTTGGAACGCCGGCGGAGATCCGCCAGCGGAACCTCTTCCTCGACGAGCAGTGCCGCGCGATCGGACGCGACCCGGCGACGCTCACGCGCTCCCTCTACGGCTGGGCGACCCAGACTCCGAACGAGTCCTGGGCCGACGAGCGGGCCGGGAGCTGGGCCGCGAGCCTGGCGAGCGGCGAACGCCGCCTGCCTGCCGACCCTTGGGCGTCCGCCCAGGCCTGCCTCGACTTCATCGAGTCATACCGGGAAGCCGGAATCGACCACTTCGTGATCGACGCGCCGCGCAGCGAGCAGCTCCCCGCGATGGAGCGCTTCGCGGCGGACATCCTGCCGGGCCTTCGGACATTGGCATCGCGCTAGCCGGTCTCACCGTCCGGTGAGCCCATCCGCGCGCTCCCCCTGCGTCGACGGATGGTGACGCCGCGTATGCGAACGCATACACTGCTGCCGTGGAGACCCGGCAGCGGTCAACGGCTCAGCTCCTCGGCCGGGTGTTGCCATGGCTCGCCGTCTGGGCGCTCGTCGTGGGACCCGCCACGGCGGACGAGTTCGCGGGCCGCGTCGTCGGGATCGCCGATGGCGACACGATCACGGTGCTCCACGCTCGTCACTCGGAGACGGTGCGCCTCCTGGGTGTGGACGCACCGGAGAAGCGCCAGGCCTACGGCGATCGCGCCCGGCGGTTCACCGCGGAGCTCGCGTTCGACCGCACGGTCACCGTAAGGGCCGCCGGCCGCGACCGGAACGGGCGGCTCCTGGGGGAGGTCGTCCTGCCGGATGGCCGGAGCCTGAACCAGGAGCTGGTACGGGCCGGCTATGCATGGTGGTTTCGCCGGTACTCCCGGGACAGCACGCTGGCCCGGCTCGAGCAGGAGGCGCGGGAGTGGCGGCGGGGCCTGTGGGCGGACGAGGCCCCGATACCGCCCTGGGACTTCCGGGTCTACGGGCGGACGGGCAGAGGCCTGAATTCTTCAGCGGTTACGGGCGAGGGGGGCGCCGGTGCTAAATACACCGTTTCATGAAACCGCGCGACCTCCTCCCCGCGTGACGGAGTGCGCCGGTTCAGCATCCGGGAGTCGAACTCCATCTGGGCCGCCGCTTCGCGGAGGATCGTCCGGTAGGACTCGCCCTGGTGGGCGATGGTCGCGGTCAGGGCCTGCACCTGGGCGACGAGCTTGTCTCGCTCCTCGAGCAGGCGGTCGAGCTCGGCGAGGGTCATGACCGCGTCCGCCTCGATGAGGCGGAACACCCGCTGGGCCTCGGCCAGGTGGGCTCGGAGGACCGCCGTGTTGACCCGGACCTGGCGCCGGTAGTCCTGGTGGCCGTTGGTGGTCACGCGTACCGCTCCTTCACCCCGCACGCCTAGCGCCGATAGAAGAGCATCGGTCCCAGCACGAGGAGGACGGGCAAGCCGACAAATGCCCAGATAACGAGCCAGAACACCATCGTGTCCATGACCGCGACGATGGCCGTCCCGATGAGCGAGAACACCACGAGCACCACGAACACCAGCGGGCCCTCCATCACGGGCGCACCACGAGCGACGTGCGCGCGCACTGGAGGTGTTCGCGCAGCGCCTGATCCACGACGCACGTCACCACGGCTAGTCGAGGGTCGCCGGGCATTTCGAGAGCAGGCCCTTGGCGACCGGCGAGTTCCGCGGGATGTACCGGAGGCTCTCGCCTGACCGCTGGAACAGCCGAACGGTGTACGGCACCGGAAGCGGAACCTCCCCGGCCCGGATGTACTGGCAGGCCGCGTCTGCGACGATCGTGTCGATCGACGTCGTCTCGGGCGCGTTATCCAGGTACACCACGAGCTCGACAGGGTCGAGCTGGAGCAACACGGATGCCCACAGCGCAATCATGGCGACGGACTTCCTCATCCCCAGGCCCCCCGTGAAGCCGGCCGCAGCCGGCTGTCCCCTCCGTACCAGCCACCGCGCGATCCGCCCGCGCCAGCGGCCCCCCGTCAGATCAGGTGAGTCATCTCTCTCCCGTCAGTCCTGGAAACGAGATCACACAGAGCCGGTCGTGGGCACTTGGCCGCAGACGGGGCAGAGCGATCGAGTATGCTGAGCAGGTTCGATGCCAACCATCCGGCGGCGGTAACTTGGAGGCGTTGCTCCTCGCATTGCCTCCCATTGACGGCAGCGCCCTGCAGAACTCTATCGCCCGGTGTGGAGCGCCAGACTAGAATTCTGCTATCCGCTTCCCTCTCGCTTAGGGCGACGGTACGTCCCCGGACGAGGGCTGCGGCTCGAATCGTCTGGGGGTCGCCGGTCAATGGAATGGCGCCGAATGTCAAGACAGGGCGGTGGCTGTCAGCGTCGCATCAGGGCCATTGTTGGCACCGATCGCCGTCGGCACGTTCACCTGGCGCGGTAAGACGACGCCGATCGCGATCCGCACGCACCAAGATGGCTTCTCCTCCAGCGGCTCTACTTCGCTGACGAGGTGTACAGCGCAACGGAGACCGACCAGGGCGCCGAGCCCAAGATCCGCGACCAGGAACGGACGCTCGCCGAGCGGCTCATCAGCGAGCTGTCGGAGACCGTAATCACTGGCGATTCGAGACGGGTTCCGTTCACTCCGGGGTTGCCGGCTCGCCGGAGCGCCGTCCCCGTTTGCTGCGCCATCGAAAGGCTGAAGGCTCTCGAGTCCGCCAGCGGGCTTACCGGCTGGCGCCGGGGGCCGGCTCGCGGTAGGGTCGGGACTGCCGTACTCCAGGGGACGGTCGGTACGCCCAGTTCCGGCGGCTCCGTGGTTCCGTGATGCGTAATCGGGGCCGGCGGCTAGAGATCCGGACTCGGGAGACGTTGGACATGCCCTGTCCCCGGTGCCAGCGCGAGAATCGGCCGAAAGCCGAACGGCTAGCGGTGTGACGCCGACCGAACCGGGCCTCCGAGCCGTCCTGGGGACGCCGAAAATGGGGGCGCTCCGGGCCCGGCAACGGGCCGACCGAGCATGGCCACGTCGTTCGGCGAAGGCTATGGTGACAAGGGGTGATCGGGCGTCGATCGCGTAGGCGGATGCGAACGTGGGTTGCTAACGAAGACCACCGCCGTGAGCCAGAACGTGCCAAGCGCCAGGCTAGCAATAACGTCCGTGAACCAGTGCGCATCCACCATGATGCGGGCCGCACCCACGACGGCAGCGACGAGGATCGCGCGGCCGTCCGGCGATGGTGTCCATGGCCGGCCGGTCAGATGGCCGATCGCCCAGAGGATCAGCCCGGTGACGACGAGCGTCATGAGGACGTGGCCACTCGGAAATGCGTAGCTCGTGATGGCGACATACTGGTGGGCCACGACACGCGGCCGTGGAACGCCGAACAGGCCCTTTAGCGCCGCGAACAGCGCCCACGCGCTGAGCGTCCCGGCGAGGAGTACGAAAGTCTCTCGCCAGCGCCGACGGTAGATCAGGCCGATTCCAGCCGCCATCACGGCTCCGGCCAGTCCCGCCCACGTCAGGTCGCTGACCGCTTCAGCCGCGCCCCGGAGTTCCGACCACGCGCCCGCAGCGAGCGCCGCGTCTCGGACGACCACGTCAACGTCGGTCAAGAGCTCGTCTTCCTGGTGGTCGAGCACCGCCTCGGCTGTCGTAAAGAGGACGCTGAGCGAGACGGCGGCAAAGAGGATCGCTCGTGGGCCGGGCTGTCGCCAGAGAGTCCGCACGTGGTTCGCCAGACGGGTTCGGCGATCAAGGTAAATCCAGACACCGGCGAGCGGAAGAGTGATGAGAAAGCCGAGGCACGCGGCATCTGCCAGGTCGTACCAGGGCGGCAAAACGTCGATACCCACGACCGGGTGCCTCCTCTTCCGGTGCTATGGCAAGCGTAGCCCACAGTCTGCCGGGGATGCCAGTCGCTCTCGGCCCACTGGGCTCGGATCTTCCGGTATCCCTCGCTGCGGAACGGGCTTGTAGCACGCGCGACAGTTCGTGCTCGAGCGGCGTCTTCGCCCGATGAGGTCGAGCACCAGGAGGCCGCGCTGGCCGTAGTAGTTCAGGCGGCGAGTGAGGCCGCGGCCCGATTCCTGGCTGCTCAGATCGAGCAGGAGCTGCGCGGCGGTCGTGAAGAGGGCATGATGCGGCACGAGCACGGCCTGATGGGCGATGTTCTGGGCGATCATCGTCTTCCCCAGGCCCTGGGGCGACCAGGACCAGGTTGCGGGTCGCCGAGAAACTCCAACCGGAGCGCAGCTTCGAGGGCCGCGAGCCGTCGCGGCCAGACAACCCGACGCCCCACTCTTATGGAGCGGGGCGTCGTGGCGAACGTGTTCCGGGCGCCTTGGCAGGCGCGCTAGATTACCCGGTCAACGCTTCTTCCGACGAGCGAGCCAGGCTCCTCCGAGCAACCCGACGCCGACGAGGACCAGGGAACCGGGCCCGGGAACCGGAGTGCCCACGAGACTGCCTCGTGTCATAGAAATCGATGTGCGAGAGACCCGTCGGATTGCCGCCGACGACTGTGAAAGGCGTGACCCACGTGCCCGTCGTCACCGCCGCCCCGCTGTCGTCCGTGAAGAGGTTGAAAAACGGCCCACCCTTGGCGACCCAGAACGTTATGCCGGGGTCGCCGGCGCCCGGAGTATACGTCCAGGTCCCGCTCGTGCCCGTGGGATTATCGAAGGCAAGGCCGAACTCGGAGCCGTCGATCGTCGGGAACAACCCCGAATTGATCTCGACCGCTCCGGGAACGCCGTCATCGAAGTTGAACTTGATGATGATCGGTGACTGGTCCGGATCGATGTTCGCCGGGATGCTGCAGTTCGCGTAAGCCAATCCCAAACACGCCCGAGCAGTCGTTCCCGTTGAACGAGGGGGGGTTCAGCAGGTCCGGCCCGGGCACCAGGATGGTTGCCGCGCCTGCGGGATCGATAGCCCCTCCCGTCAGCAGGAGCGCCATAAGGGCGATTATTCCGAAACCGTGGATGCGGGTCATCGTTCCTCTCCTCGGTCGTAGCGATTTAGCAGCTTGCAAAGTATTTAGCAATCCCAGAGCCAAGTGCCCAGGGCCTGAGATTTCAGCAACTTAGATCCGGCCCCAGCCTCCGTTCGCCCAGTTGTCAGGAATCCCGACTCGTCACGGGCCCGGCCGCGACCTGCGGACGCGATCACGTCGGTCCGGAGAGCGTCGGCTGCCCGACCGGCCTGGCACCCAGAGGGGCGGAGGTTCCGGTAGCGGCAATCAGTGCGCCCGCCAATGCCGACACTGGTCTCCACGGCCGGCACGATAGCACTCATCGCGGTCGAGCGACCGGCCACAGGGACGGGATGTGACGATTTGGCCTATCCGAATCGCCCGATTGGTGACCTGACGCTGCAAGCGTGGTCAGCCCTCGGTATGTCACAAGTCCCACGACGGGCGTGCTGATGCTCGCCCCGCGGGCGGTATAGGCTGCACGTTCCAGGCGTGCGACCAAGATGTAGGATTTGCCGACACAAGGGCAGAGCGGCCTTTCCGGATTCTGCTATTGTTACTTTCTCGGATTCTACTGTTGTTAGATGTCATCCTGATAGATGAGCTGTTGGTCCATGGTGGCACGAAGGGCAAACTGTAAACATCCCCGACGGTTCATCCTCGGCAAACTGGTCAACTCTAGCCAGTTGCCGCCTGTCTTCCCTGTCGGAGGTCACCCCCGACCACGGTGACGGCGAACACCAACCCACAGGCGGCAGACGGCAGACCGGGGTTGGGCGATCGTCTCTCGTTCCACCGGTTCTGAGCGGAGCACTGTGCCTGGACGGATGGCTTTCGCCGTTCTCGTGGACTACCGGACCAACGGGCGGAGGTAGGGAGGATTCGCGTAGCCGGCAATACGCGCTTCAGGCATCGCCAAGCGACGGGGGGCGCGCCCGTTCGCTGACCCAGGCGGCCAGAATTCCGACAGTCGCAAGCGCCAGTAGCGGACCCGCGGTCCAGAGGATCGCCGTCCAGCCCTGCCGATGGAGGAGCTGTCCGGACGAGAGCGAGGTCACCGCGACGGTCGTCCAGATCAGGAAATCGTTGGCCGCTTGGGCCTTCGTCCGCTCTCCGGGGGTGTAGGTCCGGGTCACGAGCGTGGAGCCGCCCACGAACATGAGATTCCAGCCCACGCCCACCAGGAGCAGTGCCAGCCAGAAATGCCATACCGTCGAGCCCGAAGCCGCCACCACCAGGCTCGCGACGTTGACGGCGATACCGATCGCGATCGTGGCGCGCTCGCCGATGCGCTGGATGAGCGTGCCCGTGAAGAAACCGGGCAGGAACATGCCGACGAGATGCCACTGGATGACGAACGCCGCGTCGCTCAGGCCGTGGGCGTGGTGCGCCATCATCGCGAGCGGCGTGCCGATCATCAGGAGGTTCATCACGCCGTAGGCCGCCATCGCGCTGATGAGGGCCATGACGAACAGGGGCTGCCGGACGATGACGCTGACCGGGCGCGCTGCGCCCGCGACACGCGACTCGACGGGCGCCGGCAGGCGGAGGCCCAGCAAGAGCCCGACGCTCACGAGGGCGAAGAGCGGGATGCAGAGGAACGACGCGGCGTACCGCGTGTCGAGGAGATCCGCGGTCGTGCGGGCGAGCTGGGGCCCCACGAAGCCCGCCACGAGACCGCCGGCGAGCACGAAGGAGATGGCCCGGCCCCGTCGTTCGGGCGTCACCGCCTCGGCGGCGGCGAAGCGGTAGAGCTGGGCGAACGCCGACGCGCCGCCTAGGAGGAACCCCCCGCCGCTGAGCAGCCAGAAGCTCCGAACGACGACGGCCCACGCTCCGACCAGGCCGCCCGCCATCGTCAGCCCGCTCCCGACGATGAAGGCGAGCCGGCGTCCGGCGCGCCGCGTGAGCAGCGAGGCCGGGATCGTGCCGAGCGCGGTGCCGACGGTGAGGGCCGTGGCCGGCAGCGTCGCCAGCGACTTGTCGGAAGCGAGGTCGTGTCCCGCCAGCGTGCCGATCGTCGCCATGAGCGAGGCCGTGCTGAGGGACGCGGCCTGACAGAGCGCGAGCAGGAGCACGTTCCGCCGGCTTCGCTCCACGAGGCCCTCTTGTACCACAGGTCGCCGGACGCCTGGCAACTTCGAGCCCCGTCCTCGCGGTATGATCGGCCCCGGGTCGCGGTGCGGTGAAGGATGGGCCCGGAGAGGAGCGGATCGAGGATGGCCACCGACGGGGCGGGTGACATCCTGCTGGAGCGCGAGGGACGCGTCGCGGTCCTCACGGTCAACCGGCCGGAGGCGCGGAACGCCATGACGTTCGAGATGTACGACGCGCTCCACGACCACATGGAGCGCCTCGACGCGGACCCGGACGTCCGGGTGGTCGTGCTCCGCGGGGCCGGCGACAAGTCGTTCGTCAGCGGCACCGACATCCGGCAGTTCCTGGAGTTCCGGACCCGCGAGCACGCGCTCGCCTACGAGGCGCGCATCGGCCGCGTGCTGCGCCGGATCCACGGGATGGTGAGGCCGACGATCGCCATGGTGCAGGGGGACGCCGTGGGCGGGGGACTCTTCATGTCCCTGGCCTGCGACCTCCGGCTCGTCGCCGCCCACGCGCGCTTCGGGGCGCCGGTGGCGCGGACCCTCGGAAACTGCCCCGCGCCGTCCAGCGTGTCGCTCCTGGCCGCCACCGTCGGGCCTATCCGGGCGCGCGAGCTGATGCTGACCGCCCGGCTCGTCGACGCCCCCGAGGCGAAGGCCCTCGGGCTGGTCGACGAGGTGCACCCGGCCGCCGCGCTGGAGGGACGCGTGCGCGAGCTGTCGGCGCAGATCGCGACGTTCGCGCCGCTCACGCTCGCCGCGGCCAAGGAGGCGACGCGCCGGATCCTCCAGGCGTTCACCGTGCGGGACGCGGAGGATCTTCTCCTCTCCTGCTACCTGAGCGAGGATTTCCAGGAAGGCGTCCGGGCGTTCCTCGAGAAGCGGCGCGCGGCGTGGAAGGGCCGCTGACGCCCGTCCGGGTCGGAGCCACGAACGGCCGGCCGTGGTCCGGTGGACCCACGGTCGACGTCCTGGTGGTGGGGGCCGGGCCCGCGGGCGCCACGGCCGCCCTCGTCCTGGCCCGGGCGGGGGTCGACGTGGCTCTCCTCGACCGGGCGCCGCTCCCCCGGGACAAGACGTGCGGGGGCGGCGTCGTGGCGCGCGCGCTCGAGGTGCTGCCGCACGGTGTGGCGATTCCGGTCGAGCGGCGGCTCGGCAAGGTCGAATCGCGCTTCGTGGCCGCCGGCCTTGCCGTGACCGTCGAGCGAGAGACGCCCCTCGTCCACATGGCGATGCGCGCGCCGCTCGACCTCGTGCTCGCCGAGGCCGCCGGCGCCGCGGGTGCCGCGCTCCGGACGCCGTGCGCGATCGAGCGCGTCGGGCTCGCGGCGGACCACGTCGCCGTCGAGACGAATCGCGGGTCGCTGCGCGCGCGGTTCCTCGTGGCGGCCGATGGCGCGACCGGCCCGACCGCCCGCGCGGCGGGGTGGACCCAGCCGCTGACCTCGGTGCCCGCCCTCGAGGCGGAGGTGGAGGTGCCCTCTCCCGTCCTCGATCGCTACACCGACCGGGCCCGGTTCGACCTCGGGGTCCCGGCCGGAGGCTACGGATGGGTCTTCCCCAAGGCCACGCACCTCTCGGTGGGCGTCGGTGTCTTCACGCGCAGCGAGGTCAGGCGGCGCCTCCGTGACGAGCTCTCGCGCTATCTCGACACGGTCGGTCTCGGCGAGGCGAGCGTGCTGCGCGTGCGGGGAGCGCCCATTCCCATCCGGCCTCGGCGCGACGCCGCGCGCGGTCGAGTCCTCCTCACGGGCGACGCCGCCGGCCTCGCGGATCCGCTTACGGGCGAGGGGATCTCCCTCGCGATCCTGAGCGGACGTCTCGCGGCGGAGTCGCTTCTCCGGGCTCGGCTGGAGTCTTGCGCCGCCGCGGTCGAGTACCGCGCAGCGCTCGAACGCGGCATTCTCCGCGAGCTTCGCATCGCACGGGGCCTGGCGTGGGTGCTCTACCGCCGGCCGGGCCTCGTGCGCCGGCTTGTTCCGCGGGTCGGCCAGCTGGCCGGGGAAGCGCTGACGGAGGTCGTGGCCGGCCGCCGCACCTACCGGGAACTGGTAGGGAGCCGACTGGCCTGGCGGCGGCTCCTGGCTGCGCTCGCGCTCCGATGACTCCGTCCCACCGGGTATGATGGGCGGGCGCCGGACCGGGCGGCTAGCCCGAGACCCCTACCTGCCTTGCCTGGAGGTCACTCGATGACGGAGGCCCCGGTGGTTCCCGCCGACAAGCTCGAGCAGCTCGGGCGCATCCCCACACAGACCCTGATCGACGCGCTGTGGGTCAAGCAGTGGCCGCAGGCCATGATCCACGGCGCCCGGCCGCTCTTCCCGGGCCGGAGGATGGTCGGCCGCGCGGTCACCCTCCGCTTCGTGCCACACCGGCCGGACGTCGCAGCCGACAAGCCCAAGGGCGAAGCGTCGCCGGAGTACGTGGCCTTCGAGCTGTGCGGCCAGCACGAGGTGCTGGTGGCCTCGTCGGTCGGCCCATGGGAGTCGATCGGCGGCGAGATCAAGTTCTTCCGGCTGTTCCAGCGCCAGGTCGCCGGGCTCGTCACGGACGGCTCCGTGCGGGACAGCGAGGGCCTGCGAGCGTACGGCTTTCCCGTGTACTGCCACTCGACGACGGCCAAGCAGGGACCGGCGGTCCACTGGCCGTGGGGGGTGAACGAGATCATCGCCTGCGGGGGGATCGCCGTGCGTCCGGGTGACGTCATCGTGGGCGACGATGACGGGGTGGTGGTCGTCCCGGCGCTCCTGGCGGACGAGGTCATCAAGATCGCGGCCGAGCGCCAGGCGGTCGAGCATGTGATCAAGCAGGAGCTCCAGCGTCATCCGGGTTCGCCGGGCCGCTACTATCCGTTCAACGACGCGACCTGGAAGCTCTACGAGGAGTACAAGCGCCGCACCGACGGCTGAGCGAGGTCGGGCAGGCGCACCACGAGCGCCGTCACGTTGTCGGTGGCGCCCTCGGCCAGCGCGGCGTCGACGAGCCCCTCGGCCGCGGCCTGGGCCGTCGAGGCCCGTCGCACCACGCGCGCGATCTTCTCGATGCTGAGGACCTCCCACGCGCCATCGGTCGCGGCCACGAGTGCCACGTCGTCGGGCACCAGCGCATGGCGGCCGACCTCCGGCTCCGCGACCACGCCGACCGGGCGGAACCAGCGGTCGCCGAGGCTCCGGGTCATCATCAGGCCGCGGCCTCCCCGGACGACGTACGGCGGGTCGAGCCGGGCACCCATCCGCAGGACTCGCGCGCGCTCGTCGGCAGCGTCGATCCGATGGTCGCGGGTCAGGCCTTCCGCTCCTGCCTGTCCGACCCGCACGACGCGGCTGTCCCCCACGTGGGCCGTGGTCAGCGCTGCCTCGGTGAGCAGAAGGGCCGCCACCGTCGAGCCGCAGTCGGGGTCGGTGGTCACCGCCTCGAGCTCGGCGAAGGCCCGCCGGAGAGCGGCGTCCGGATCGAGCCCGGCCTGGAGGGCGCGAAGCACGGAGAGGTGGAGCTCGGCGGCGGCGCGCTCCGCGATGCGCGATCCACCGTGGCCATCGTAGACGGCGGCGAAGAGCCCGCCGGGCGTGACCTGGACGGCCCACCGGTCTTCCATGGAGGCGCGACGGCCGATGTCGGCCGCCACGCCGACGCCGGCCGGGAGGAGGGTCACGGCTTCAGAGGGGCGGGGAGGCGCGGATTCCCCGCCCACTCCGCCACGTCGTCGTTGTCCTCGATGATGACGTAGAAGACGGTGGGACCGAAGGCGTCCGTCGTGTCTCCCCAGCTGCGAGCGAGGAGCGCCCGGCGCCCGGATTCCCCGTCCGCGAGAATCAAGACGATGTAGTCCTTCGTTCCGTCCCGGTCCAGGTCGACGATGCCGGGCGGCATCGCTTCCTCCCAGCGCTCCGTGCCCGTCCGGAAGCGAAGAGCCTCGCCGTCGGGGGCGAGTGACAGGGGACGCTCGGTTGCGGGGACCAGCTTTGCCATGATCTCCGGCGGAAGGAGCTCCACCTGGGCCCAGGCAACGGCCGGCGCGACCGCGAGGAGGCCGGCCGTGACGAGGGCCGTGACGAGGAATGACGCAAAACGCGGCCAGACGTGACAGTTCACGGGCGCCGCCTATGTGGTGCGGAAGGAGTCTCGGCCGAGAGCGTACAGGACGGCGTGAATGCCGAAGACGTCCACGTCCCGCTCGTAGCGCATGCCGAGCTTCTCCAGCACGCGGCGTGACCTTGCGTGCTCCAGGCGGGTTACGGCGATGATCCGGGCCAGCCGCGCCTCGGTGAAGCCGTAGGCCACCGCGGTCCGCGCGGCCTCGGTGGCGAGGCCCTGTCCCCAGGCCGCCCGTTCGAGCGCGTACAGGACCTCGATCTCGCCCAGCTCGTCGACCGTGTTGAGACCGCACTGGCCCAGGAAGCGTCCGGTCGCCAGGTCCTCGACCGCGAAGACGCCGAAGCCCTTCTCCGCCCAGTGGCGAACGAACCTGTCGACCGCGCGCCGCGACCGCACCGCGACCTGATCGCCGAGGAATGGCCCCCCGCCGAGCTGGCGGGTGACCTCCAGGTCCTCGTAGAGGGCAAGGTGGGCCGGGGTATCTGCCTCCGTGAACGGCCGGAGGCGCAGCCGCGGAGTGCGAAGCTCGATCATGCGGCGGGAGGCGGTGGATAGGGGGTGTCGCGATCGAGCGGGAAAATGGGCCGCCGGATCCGCTTGAAGGCGAAGCGGGCGAGATTCGACGAGGAGAGGCCGGGCGCGTCCACCTCCACGATCTCGCGGGCGATCGGTTCGAAGGCCGCGCGGTAGTGGATCGTGGACTTCACCACGACGATCTTCTCCTCGGTCGGGTTGATCCCGACGAAGCGGAGCATCTCGGGGTCGAGGGTCTGCCAGCGGAGCGAGATCAGGATCACCTTCACGCCGTCGACGTCGAGGACCGCCGTGGGCCCGAGCCGCCCGGGCAACCCGCGCAGCATGGGGCCCTTGTGGACGAAGCGCCCGTCGGACAAGGTGCGCACCGTCCCGGTCACGGTGAGGGGCGTTCCGTGGCGGTCGTCCACCTTCCCTCCGACCGCGACGGTGACGCGGCTTCCCACGCCGGCCCTGACACACGCCTGGACCGCCGCCGGGTCCCACAGGCACGCGACCACGGCGGAGCGCGCCCCGACCCGCACGAGCTCCCGGAGCACCTCGGTGCCGTCCCCGGCCGCGCCGCCCCCCGTATTGTCCGCCATGTCGGCGAGGACGATCGGGCGTCCGTCGGCGGCGAGAGCACGCGCGACCGCCTCGGTGACCGGCATCCCCTGGTGGACGAACTCGTGGCGGTGAGCCCACGCGCTCCGGGCCAGCTCTTCGGCGAGCCGTTCCGCGAGCTCGGGCGCGCCGTCGGTGACGACGTAGACGCCGAGGCCCGCGTCCGGGATGTCCGCGTGAGGGAAGCCGGCGAAGATCGACACCGAGATCACCCGCGGGTCCCGCTCCATCTCGGCGGCGAGGTCGTAGAGCCGGCGCATCGGGCCTCGCGAGGTTCCCTGGCTTCCGAGGGGGGGCAGGAGCGGAGGCTTGCGGAACGCCGCGGTCGGCCGGATGCGCCCGGCGATCACCTCGAGAAGCCGCTCGGTCGCCTCGAAACCCCGCTCGGCCATGTCCACGTGAGGATAGGTCTTGTAGCCGTGGAGGAGATCGGCGCCCCGGACCATCGCCTCCGAGAGGTTCGCGTGGAAGTCGAGCGTCACGGCGATCGGGACCTCAGGGCCGACCGCCGTCCGAACGGCGGCGATCAGGTCGCCCTCGCCGTCATCGAGGCCCTCCGGGACCATCGCCCCATGAAGATCGAGCAACACCCCCGTCCACGGGCCCCCGCGCGCGAGGTCGGCCGTGATCCGGTCCTTCACGTGGTCGTAGATCTCGCGGGTGACGCGTCCCGCCGGCGAGGCGGCGGCCGCGACCGACGGCACGAGGGCGAGTCCGAGGCGCCCGGCCGCCTCGATCATCCCCCCGAGACACGTTCCGGTGCCCTGGAAATGCTCCACGATCTCTCCGCCGTAGCGGAGGTCCCGGGCCTCGAACTGCGCCCGATCAGTCGGGACATTCGAGAAGGTGTTCGTCTCATGCGACATCATCGCCACGAACGCCCGCACGGCATCCTCCTTGGGGCCTCTCCGCGGGAAGCCGGCGCGATCCGGCCGGCGGACCCGACCGGTGCGGACTCACCGTACGGCCTTTGGCTCTCCGCGCCGCGAGCGCCGCTGCCGGTGGCCGCTCCAAGGGCGCGGCCGTCCACGCGGAGAGACCGCGGAG
Source organism: uncultured Candidatus Rokubacteria bacterium (assembly GCA_963804185.1). Classification (GTDB taxonomy): domain Bacteria; phylum Methylomirabilota; class Methylomirabilia; order Rokubacteriales; family DASRDR01; genus DASRDR01. Next base: position 639,104 of record CAWDPM010000011.1, on the reverse strand, counting down.
GCTGCCTCCGAGACTATGTCTTCATGTGGGGGTCGAGCCAGTCCCGGAGCGCGTTCCCCATGAGATTGATCGCCAGCGTGGTGACGAAGATGGCAAGGCCTGGAAAGGCCGCGATCCACCACGAGTTGAGCATGTAGACGCGCCCCTCGCCGAGCATGTTGCCCCAGGCGGGCGTCGGCGGCTGGATGCCCAGCCCCAGGAACGAGAGGAACGACTCCAGGATGATCACGCGCGCCACCTCGAGCGTTGCGATGACGACGATCGTCGAGCCGAGGTTCGGCAGAATCTGCCGGAAGACGATCCGGAGGTGGCCCAGCCCGAGCGCCCGGCTCGCCGCGACGAAGTCCCGCTCGCGGATCGACCGGGTCTCGGCGCGGACCACACGCGCGTACAGCGGCCAGCCGGCGACGCCGAGGACGATGATCATGTTGAAGAGGCTCGGGCCGAGGACGGCGATCACCGCGAGGGCTAGGAGGATGAAGGGGAACGTCAGCATGATGTTGATGACCGTCATGATGACGGCGTCGGTGCGCCCGGCGACGTATCCGGCGCCGAGCCCCAGCAGCACGCCGACACTCGCCGAGATGAGCACCGCGGCGACGCCGACCACCAGCGAGACCCGGCCGCCGTACACCACCCGCGACAGGAGGTCACGCCCTACCTGGTCGGTGCCGAGGACGTTCTCGAGCGTGCCGCCCGTCATCCAGGCGGGCGGGGCCAGGCGGTGGCGGACGTCGACCGCGAAGGGGTCCTTGGGAGCGATCCAGGGGGCGAGGACGGCGGAGGCGATGATCAGCAGCAGAAGCGTCGCGGCCGCCAGGCCCCACTTGAGACGCCAGAGCCGCCTGAGCGTCAGCCCGAGGTCGGACGGCGTGGCGCGGGCGGCGGGCGCCGCGTGGGCGTCCACGCGCAACCCGGGCTCGACGGTCGTTGCCTTCACGCCACGCGGACTCGCGGGTCGATCAGGCCGACGACGAGGTCGACCGTCAGGTTGACGACCACGATGATCAGCGCGAGGAGCAGCACCGCGCACTGCACCACCGGAAAGTCCTGGTTGCGGATCGCGTCCACGGTGAGCGACGCCACCCCCGGCCAGGCGAACACGGTCTCCGTCACCACCGCCCCGCCGAGGAGCTGGCCAAACTGGAGGCCGAGGATGGTGATGACGGGAATGCAGGCGTTGCGGAAGGCGTGCTTGGCGACGACCAGCCCCTCGTGGACCCCCTTGGCGCGCGCGGTCTTGATGTAGTCCATGTTCATGACCTCGATCACCCCCGAGCGCACGAGACGCATCGTGATCGGGGCCAGGAAGGCGCCGAGACAGAACGCCGGCATCAGGAAGTGCTGCCAGGTGCCGTACCCGGAGGCCGGGAGAGCCCTCAGCCGGACCGCGAACAGGATGATGAGCATGATGCCGAGCCAGAAGAGCGGCATCGCCTGGCCGGCGACCGCCAGCGCCGTGCAGACGTTGTCGACCACCGAGTGGCGCCGGAGCGCGGCGAGGATGCCGAGCGGCAACGAGATCAGGAGCGCCGTCAGGAGCCCGGCGAAGGTGAGGTAGAGCGTGGGCGGCATCCGCTCGAGCACCAGGCCCAGGGCCGGCTTGTCCGCATACCAGGACTTCCCGAAGTCGCCCCGCACCGCATGGCTGGCGAAGTCCCAGTACTGGACCCAGAGCGGCCGGTCCAGGCCGAGGAGCTTCCGATGGCGCTCGTACTCCTCCTTCCCGGCGTTGAGCGGGAGGAGCGCGAGGACCGGGTCGCCGATCACGTGGAGGACGGCAAACACGAGGAGGGAGATGCCGACGATGACGATGGCCAGCTGGACGAGCTGGTGGGCGGCGTAGGTGCGCATCGGCGGAAAGAGGGAGTAGGCGCCGGCTGTCGGCGCCCGCTCCCGATTGCGCTACTTCTTGCGCGGCATCGCGAGGAACATCCGGTCGATCTCGTCCCGCGGCGCGTCGTACTCGATACGGCTCGACACGCCCCACACGCCACGCAACCCCCACTTGAAGATGGCGGCGGCGTCGTCGAACATGAGCTTCTGGGCCTTGGCGTAGATCTCCGCCCGCTTCTTCTGGTCGAGGGTCGACCGGCCGGCGTGGATCAGATCGTCCAGCTCCCGGTTGCAGTAGTGGCTCCACACCTCGCCGCACTTGAAGTTGTCGAACAGGATGGCGTCGGCGTCGAAGATCGAGTAGTAGCCCCAGGACCACAGCATCATCGGCGCGGCCTTGTTGTCCTTGATGCGCGCCACCAGCACCGTGTTGTCGCCGACGTAGTTCTGCTTGGCCCGGATGCCGGCCTTCGCCAGGTCGGCGACCATGGCCTCGGTGGTCTGCTGGGTACCGGGCTCGACGATCGGCGGCCCGACGTCGATCTGGATGTCGAGACCGTTCGGGAACCCGGCGTCGGCCAGGAGCTTCTTGGCCCGCGGGATGTCTTGCTTGTACGGCTGCAGCCCGGGATCGAGCCCGAACGCCATCGGGTTCACCGCGGTGGCGGTGCGGTCGCCGAGGCCGTTCAGGACGTGCTTGATGATCGTGTCCATGTCCACGGCCAGGTTCGCCGCCTGGCGGACGCGCCGGTCCTCCATCGGGTTCTTGCCGTTCCGGGCCGGCTGGTCGAGCTTGATGTACGCCGTCCGGAGGATGGGCGAGGTCACGACCCGCGCTTGCCCTGACTTGTTGATCACGTCCATCTGGTCGGGCGGCACCGCCTTGATCACATCGACGCCGCCGGAGATCAGCTCGGCGATCTGGGTGGCCTGCTCGGGGATGATCCGGATCCGGACGTGCTTGAAGTGGGGCTTCGTGCCCCAGTAGTCGTCGTTCCGGACCAGGAGGTGCTCCTGCTTCCGGCTCCACTTGACGAACTTGTAGGGCCCCGTGCCAACCGGGTTCTCCTGCATCCAGTCGTGCCCCTTCTCCTGCATCACCTTGGCCGATTGCATGACCTGGGCGGTCAGCCGCTCGACGAACAGGGGATAGGGGCCGTCGGTCTTGAAGTGCACGGTGAAGTCATCCACCACTTCCACGCTCTTGATCTTGGCGTGGTTCCCCCGCGCGCTCATCTTCTTGGCGGGGTCGAGGACGCGCTCGAACGTCGCCTTGACGTCCTTGGCCGAGAAGGGCGCCCCGTCGTGGAACTTGACCCCCTGGCGCAGCTTGACCTCCCACGTGGTGTCGTCGAGGGCCTTCCACGACGTCGCCAGGCTCGGTCCGACCTTGCCGGTCTTCACATCCCGGGCGGCCAGGTGGTCGAAGACGTGATACCCGAGGATGATCGCCTCGCGGAGGACCGAGTTGGGCGGGTCCCAGTTGTCGATGTCCGATTGGAGCGCGTAGACGATCGTGTCTTCCTTCGTCTGGGCGGGTGCGCTCGCGGGAAGCGTGAGCACCAGCGCGACGAGGAAGATGGCGGCGAGAAGGGGTGCGCGGGCCATGGGGGTCCTCCTTGTGACGAGCTCAGAGTGTCTCGACGGAGGCGCAGGCGCCACGGGATCGAGTGCATCGTAGCCAAGGGGGCGATCGGCTGTCAACCGACGTGCCCGCGGCGGATCCGACGGATGGTACCGGCGGTGCCTGACCCACGCCGACGATTGTTGGATCCGCGCGACTCGGTGTTTCTCTCACAGAGGGAGCTGCCGGCGGGAGCCTAGGCGCCGCCGGCGCGGATCTCGTCGAGGACTGGGAGGAGGTAGGTCCGGAACCGCTCGGGGTGCTCGCTCATGGGGAAGTGCCCGAGCTCGCGCATGATGGTGAGGCGGGCGCCCGGGATCCGCGCCGCGGTCTCACGGGTATCGTCGGGCGTGCAGGAGAAGTCGTACTCGCCCGTCAGCAGATAGAGGGGGCATCGAGCCGTGTCGATCCGGTGGACACGGTCGCGGAGGTCGCCCTCGACCCGGTAGAAGTGGAGGTCGCCACGGAAGACCCCGGGGCCGCCCTGCGCGTACATCCAGAGCGTCTCCCACCGGGCCTCGTCGGGCGCCTGGGGCGCGATGAGCCCCGACATCAGCGCGCTGCATAGCTCGCCCCCGTGGACGTCGGGGCGGTGGAGCCACGAGGTGTCGTCGTACCATGGCGCCTGGTAGGCGGCGGCTTCGAGCCCGATGAGAGCGCGGAAGCGCTCGGGCGCGCGGAGGGCCAGCTCGAGCACAATCTTGCCGCCGATCGAGCAGCCGAGGACGGCTGGCCGCTCGAGTCCGAGCGCGTCGCAGAAGCCGAAGATGAGATCGACGTAAGCCGCCGTGGTGAGCTGGTAGTCCTCATCCTGCCAGCCCGCGGGAGGCAGGGATTTCCCGTGCCGCGGCATGTCGAACGCGAGCACTCGCCAGTCCCTCGTGATGGTCGGGTCGGTCATGAGATGCCGGAACTGCCGCCCGTCCGCGCCGGCCGTGTGGAGGCAGAGGAGCGGCCAGCCCTGGCCGGCCTCCTCGAAGTACACGCGGTGGGGCCGGTCTCCGAGCTCGAGACGGAGGTACCGTCCCACGATCGGCTCGAGCTCGGCCACCGAGGTCAGCTCGTCGTGCCTCTGCGGCGGGGCGCGGCGAGGACGTCCTTCAGGTACCGGAGGTGCGCCATCAGGGGCCAGAGATCGCCCTCCACACGGGCCACGCCGAGCTTCTTCATCGCGAAGAGGTCGTGGTAGCCCGGCTCGGGAAGCGGACTCCAGAAGCGGGTCCACGCGTCGGCGGGCGCCCGGACCGCGAAGCTCCACGAGCGCAGGAGGAACGGGCCCCGCTCAACGGCGGCCAGTCGCCCCGCGGCCACATGGACCAGGTACTCCGCGTCCCCCACCGCGAGGAGAAACGCGGTGGTGAGCCGCTGACCACGCCGCACCAGCCCCGCGTCGGCGTTCACGAGGTCCGGGAGGCGAGGGAGGAGGGCTTCGCACTCGTGCTGACGCACGGCGGCATGATAGCCCATGCAGTCCCTCGCTGAGGAGCGATGCCAACGCCTCGGCGTCGCCCGTAGCCACGCAGTCTCCCCGCGCTTGCCGGGACCCTGCCACTCGGCTATCTTCGCGCTGTCATGCGCCACCATCACGCCCGGGCTCAGGGGTAGCCGTGCTCCTCGGCTGTATCGCGGACGATGTCACCGGCGCCACCGACCTGGCCAGCATGCTGGTCCGGCACGGCATGCGCGCCGTCCAGGTGTTCGGTCCGCCCCGCCCAGGGGAGCCGGTGCCCGACGCGGACGCGGTGGTCGTCGCCCTGAAGTCGCGCACGAGCGAGCCTGCCGAAGCGGTGGCCCAGTCGCTTGCGGCGCTCGCGTGGCTCCGCGAGACGGGTCGGGCCCGGCAGGTGTTCTTCAAGTACTGCTCGACGTTCGACTCGACGCCCCGGGGTAACATCGGCCCCGTCGCGGATGCCCTCCTCGACGCGCTCGGCGCCGACTTCACGATCGCCTGTCCGGCGCTACCGGAGAATGGGCGAACGGTCTGTCACGGGCACCTCTTCGTCGGTCACCAGCTCCTCTCGGAGTCGGGCATGAAGGACCACCCTCTCACCCCCATGACCGATCCGAACCTCGTGCGGGTGCTCGGCCGGCAGACGAAGCACGCGGTGGCTCTCGTGCCCTACCCGACCGTCGCGGACGGGCCGGCTGCCATCGTGCGGGCGTTCGAGACGCTGCGGGGCGCCGGGACGCGCTACGCCGTGGTCGACGCGCTGTTCGAGCGTCACCTCGCCGACATCGGGGTTGCCTGCGCCGACCTCGCGCTGGTGACGGGGGGCTCGGGCGTGGCCATGGGGTTGCCGGAGAACTTCCGGCGACAGGGCCACCTCCCCGAGGGTCGGCCTGCCGCCGCGCTGCCCTCGGTGCCCGGCGCGGCGGTCGTGCTGGCGGGGAGCTGCTCCCCGGCGACCCTCGGACAGGTCGCGCACCTGCGGGCACGGCGACCAGCCTTCCGTGTCGACCCCCTTCGCACCGCCGAGGGTGTGGACGTTGCCTCCGAGGCGGCGACGTGGGCCCGGCGCGAGCTCGCGACGGGGCCTGTCCTCGTCTACTCGAGTGCGCCGCCTGCCGAGGTGAGCCACGCCCAGGCCGTGCTCGGGCGCGACGCGGCCGGCGAGGCGGTCGAGCGGACTCTGGCCACGGTCGCGCAGGAGCTCGTGGCGGCGGCCGGCGTGCGCTGCCTGGTCGTGGCGGGCGGCGAGACCGCCGGGGCGGTCGTCCGCGCCCTCGGCGTGCGCAGTATCCGGATCGGCCCGCCGATCGATCCGGGAGTGCCGTGGACGGTGAGCCTCGGCGACCCGCCTCTCGCCCTCGCGCTCAAGTCGGGGAACTTCGGCGGCCCAGAGTTCTTCGAAAAGGCCCTGGCCTGCCGGCCGTGAACGTCGCCAGCGAGTCTGCCGTCCGCGAGGAGCTGTGCCGGCTTGGTCGCTCGATCTTCGAGCGAGGTCTGACCGGTGGCTCGACCGGCAACCTGAGCGTGCGCCTCGACGGCGGATTCCTCATGACTCCGACCGGGGCGAGCCTCGGCGATCTCGATCCGGGCGGCCTGGCCCGGCTCGACCAGAAGGGCCGACACCTGTCGGGGGCGCCGCCGACCAAGGAGGCCTTCCTCCACATCGCGATGTACGAGGAGCGGCCTCGAGCCCACGCGGTCGTCCACCTCCACTCGCCCCATGCGGTCGCCGTCTCGTGCCTCGCGGACGTCGACCCGGCCGACGTGCTGCCGCCGATCACGGCGTACTACGTGATGCGCGTGGGACGCCTGCCCCTGATCCCCTTCTTCCGGCCGGGCGACCCCCGGCTGGCCGAGGCAGTGCGCCTGCGGGCGGCGGAGCACCCGGCCGCGCTCCTGGCCAACCACGGCCCGGTCGTCGCAGGGCCTTCGCTGCGCGCGGCCGCCGATGCCATCGAGGAGCTCGAGGCCACGGCGCAGCTCTTCCTCCTCCTCCGGAGCCAGACGACCCGCTTTCTCACTCCGGAGCAGGTCGCGGACGTGCGCGCCGCCTTCCCGGTCGGCTGAGGGAGGGCCGAGAACCGGGAACGGGCATGGATGACACCCGCCGGTCTCTGACCGAGGCGGGTCAGGTGGGCAGTGGCGCGCAGCCAGGGCGATCGTAGCGATGAAACTCACCCCGCGCGTTGATGGCGACCCGGATGGTCGGCTCGGTCCCCACGGGATCGAGGTGGTGCCAGCGGTTCTTGGGGCCGAGCACGAAGTCCCCAGCTCGGGCGCGGATCGGTGCCGGCTCGTCCTCGATGTGCCAGTCGATCTCGCCCTGGAGCACCACCCACCACTCGTCGTGGAGATGGTAGTGGGTGTCGTTCGGCTGGCCGGGCGGCTGGCAGATCATGAAGGCCTGGATGTCGTCTGTCAGCACCACGGTTTCCGACCACGGCGGTGCGCCCTTCCGGCGCCGGATCTCGTCCAGCCTTGCCCGGAGCTTGCCGGTGTCAAGGAGCGGAACCAGGGTCGTCATCTACGCTTCCTCCCTCGGGGGTGATGCCGTCGAGCGCGCCTCAGGGCTGTCGCGTCATGATATGGCCTCCCCTGGTTGACGTCGATTCCCGGGTAGAGACGGCGGACGGCTATGACGCCGGACGGCTATTGACAGAGCGCCCCGCCACCGCCGAGACTCCTGGTGTCGCTCGACCACCCGAGGACCCGCGAGACGAGGAGGACACGCGATGCGAGATCGACGCTTCAGCCGACGGCAGTTCATGGCCGGTGTGGTCGGGACGGGGGCAGCCGTCGCCCTGGCTCCTCGCGCGGTCTCGGCCGCCCCCGTGGTGAAGAAGGGGACCAGTCTCAGGCTCTGGATCCTGAAGACCTACGTCGAGCCTACCAACAAGGCCATCGAGGCGAGCGCCCAGCGCTGGGCGGACAAGCACAGCGCCTCCGTGACCGTGGAGTACTTCACGTTCGAGGACATGCAGACGAAGTACGTGGCGGCCATCGAGAACAAGTCGACGCCGGACGTCGGCCAGCTCGAGACCGGTGCCCCCGCCCGCTTCGCCGGCATGGGTCAGCTCATCGACCTCACGGGCTTCGCCAAGGAGATCGAGGGCCAGGTCGGCAAGCCGCCGGCGAACGTGGCTCCGGTGACCGTGATCGACGGCAAGACCTACGCCCTGCCGTGGTATGTCATGGCGGCGTTCTGGTACGTGTGGCGCGACGAGTTCGAGAAGAAGAAGGTGAAGCTCCCCACGACCTTCGAGGAAGCGAGGCAGGCCGCCCACGCCCTGAACCGTCCGGGCGAGAACTTCTATGGCATGGGGCAGAGCTGGAACCGGACGTCCGACGGCTACGGGGTCATGCAGAGCCTCATGTACTCGCACGGAGTGGGGTGGACAGGGAAGGACGGCAAGTACAAGTCGATCAAGACACCCGCCATGCAGCAGGCCATGAAGTGGGCGACCGACATCTACAAGGAGGGCATCCAGCCTCCCGATACGCTGTCCTGGACCGGCTCCCAGAACAACGAGGCCTACATCGCCCGGAAGATCGCCCAGACCTCGAACGGGCCGAGCATCACCTTCGCGCTCGAGAACGCCCTCGCCAAGGCGACGGACGCCAAGGAGAAGAAGCAGCGGGAAGAGCTCCTCGCCAACTCGCTGGCGCTCCCGCACCTCGGGGGGCCGGACGGCCGGCGGATGTGGGCGATCGCGATGAGCATGGGAATCTTCAAGAGCACCAAGGATCCTGAAGCGGCGATGAGCCTGGTCGCGCACATGCTCTCCCCCGAGGAGACGCTCTCGGTCATGAAGGATTCGTACGGCCAGTTCGCCCCGGCCATGGACAAGGCTCGGGATGCGGCGAAGGACTACTTCAACAAGAACGAGAACTATCGGACCTTCGGGAAGGCTTCCGAGTGGTTCGTGGGGACCGGCTGGCCCGGCCCCGTGACCGCCCCCGCGGCCGAGGTGCAGGCGTCGAACGTCCTCACTGATGCGCCGGCCAAGGTGATCGTGGACAAGTGGTCGGTGGACCAGGCCATCGACTGGGCCGACAAGAAGATCAAGGACATCTACAGCACGCTCGGCTGATCCTGGGGCCTCGCCCGCCCACGCGACGCAACCGTTCCGCGCGGCGGCGGAGCCGCCCGAGGCGGAGGCTCTCGGCGTCGCGCGGATCCGCGATCCGCGCGCGGCTCGGCGGATTCGCCCCGTGATCCCTCGGCCTGACCCATGACGACCCTCGATGCCCCCGCGGTGCGCCGGCTTCCGGCGCGACGTCACCGCGCCCGGCGCGCCGACGCCGTCACCGCGTTCCTGTTCCTGCTCCCTCTCTTCGTCCTGGTGGTGGGCCTGATCATCTACCCCTTCTACCGGGCCATCTGGCTGTCCTTCACCGACAAGCTGGTCGGCTATCCCGAACGGTTCGTCGGTCTCCGGAACTACAACTATCTGCTCCGGGACGACGGGTTTCACGCCGTCGTGCGCAACAGCTTCGTGTTCACGGTCGGGTCCGTCCTCCTCAAGGTGCTCACCGGTATCGGCATGGCGCTCGTGCTGAACAGCGTGATCCGGGGCCGGAACTTCTTCCGCGGCCTGTTCCTGCTCCCTTGGATCACGTCCACCGTGATCATCGCCCTCACCTGGCGCTGGATGTTCGACTCCTTTCCCGGCCGGGGCTTCTTCAACAGCGTCCTGCTCGACCTCGGGCTCCTGCGCCGGCCGGTCGCCTTCATGGCCAGCCCAGAGGGCGCGATGTTCGCGGTGATCATCGCGAACTGGTGGCGTGCCTTCCCCTTCTTCGGCGTCTCGTTCCTTGCCGGCATGCAAGCGATTCCGGGGGAGCTGTACGAAGCGGCGTCGGTCGACGGCGCCGGGGCGGGTCGCCGCTTCTGGCACGTCACCCTGCCGAGCCTCCGCCACGTCATGATCGTGACGACGCTCCTGAGCTTCATCCTCACCATCAATGACTTCAACATCGTCTACGTCATGACCCGGGGAGGGCCCGGCACCGCGACCCAGGTGTTCGCCACCTACTCCTACGAGGTGGCGTTCAACCAGCTCCGGTGGGGCCGCGGGGTGACGATCTCGATCTTTCTCGTACCGCTGCTGGTCCTGGGCATCGTCCTGATCAGCCGGTATCTCCTGCGCGAGCGGGACTGACCGTGCCGAGTCGTCATGTCTAGAACCGTCATCCCGATCGGTGGCACGGGGGCGCCCCGGGTCCTTGCGGCCGCCGGGCTGGTCCTGTTCCTGCTGATCGTCCTGGTTCCCTTCTGGTGGATCGCCAGCATGTCCTTCAAGACCTACGAGCAGATCCAGTTCGCCACGAGCATCTACGTGCCGCGGCCGTTCACCTGGGTGAACTACACCGGGCTGTGGGTCAACACGCGCTTCCCTCTCTGGCTCCGCAACAGCCTCGTCACGGCGTTCGTCGTGACCGCCACCACGACGGTGATCGCCAGCCTGGGGGGATATGCGATCGCCCGGATCCGCTTCCCCGGGCGGGAGCCGATTGCGAGCCTCATCCTGATCCTCTATCTGGTCCCGCCCGCGCTGCTCTTCATCCCGCTCTACCGGGTGCTGGCGGAGCTCGGCGCCACCAACAGCCTGACCGCGCTGTTCCTCGCATACCCGACTTTCACGGTGCCCTTCTGCACCTGGCTCCTGATCGGCTTTTTCAAGGCCCTGCCGCGGGAGCTCGAGGAAGCCGCCCTCATTGACGGCGCGGGGCGGACGACCGCGTTCGTCCGCGTGCTCTTGCCACTGGCGGCGCCGGGGATCGTGGCCTCCGCGGTCTTCGCCTTCACGCTCTCCTGGAACGAGTTCCTCTACGCCCTGGTGTTCATCCAGGACGAGCGCGCGATCACGGTCCCGGTGGGGCTGAACCTCCTCATCTACGGCGACGTGTTCCACTGGGGCGAGCTGATGGCGGCCTCGGTCATCACGACCCTTCCGGTCGTCGGTCTGTACATGTTCATCCACCGCTGGATGGTCGAGGGTCTCGCGGCCGGCTCGGTCAAGGGCTGACGCGCCCCGGTCGCCCCGCGACCCGCACCGCCCCGAACGGCGCGGTCGAGGCGGCGTGATAGCCTAGAGGCCTCTCCGATGGAGCGGGCGGCCGCGCGCGCGACCCGCCTCCCCGCGGACGCGGTCCATCTTCCGATACGGAGGTAGCCATGGCGCGGGCGCTCGAGCCCGAGTTCGTCGGCCGGACGTACGACGATTTCCTGTTTCGCCCCCAGGCGAGCCCACTCGGCTCGCGCCGCGAGGTGTCCCTGCGCACGCGGCTGACCCGGCGGCTGACCCTCGACTTGCCCGTGGTCTCCGCCAACATGGACAGCGTCACGGACGCGCGGATGGCGGTGGCGATGGCCCTCGAGGGCGGGCTGGGCTTCGTGCACCGCGGGTTGCCCATCGCGGCTCAGGCGGCCGAGGTCGCGCGGGTCAAGCGCACGCAGGGCCACGTCGTCGACCGGCCCTTCTGCCTGGCTCGCGGGAGCAGCGTCCGCGAGGCTCGAGAGCTCGCGCGCCGTCACAACGTCACGGGCCTCTTGGTCGAGGAGGCGCCTGGCAGCGGCATCCTTGCCGGGCTTCTCTCGAATCGGGATCTTCCATGGAGCGCGGCCCACGACGACCGGCCGGTCGAGGAGTTCATGACCCCGGCCCCCCGCCTCGTGACCGGCGCCCCGGACATCTCCATCGAGGACGCGGAACGGCGCATGTTCGCCCACCGGGTGGAGAAGCTTCCGCTCGTCGACGGCGACCGGCGCATCACGGGCCTCATCACGAAGAAGGACATCCTGGCGGCGCGCCAGCGGCCGCACTCGAGCAAGGACGCCCGTGGACGGCTCCTGGTGGGGGCGGCGATCGGCGCCCGCGGCGATTTTCTCGAGCGCGCCGGCGAGCTGCTGGAAGCCGGGGCGGATGCCCTCCTGATCGACATCGCCCACGCCCATTCCGAGGTGATGCGGCACGCGGTCGAGGCGGTCCGTGGGCGTTTCGGGGGCGTCGACCTCGTCTTGGGAAATGTCGCCACGGCGGAAGGCGCCATGTTCCTGCGGGATCTGGGCGCCGACGCGATCAAGGTCGGCGTGGGGCCCGGTCGCGGGTGCCGGACGCGGCTCGAGACCGGCGCCGGAGTGCCCCAGCTCCAGGCGATCCGCGAAGGCTGGTGCGCCGTCGAGGAGTCGGTGCCGATCATCGCGGACGGGGGGGTGCGCGAGGACAAGGACGTGTTCCTGGCCCTGGTGGCCGGCGCGTCGGTCGTCATGCTCGGCAGCCTGCTCTCCGGAACGGACGAGTCGCCGGGCCAGCTCATCGAGGACCCGGGCTCCGGGGAGAAGCGGAAGATCTACCGCGGAATGACCTCGCCCCAGGCCGTCTTCCGCGCCCTCTACGACGACGAGGAGCCGGAGGCGGTCGAGGCCGCGCTCGAGGTGCCGGCCGAGGGTCAGGAGATGCAGGTACCCTATCGCGGCTCCGTCGTGGACATCCTCCGGCGGATCCGCGGGCACGTCCGCTCCGCGGTCAGCTACGGTGGGGCGGAGTCCCTGGCCCAGGTCCGGGCGAAGGTCCTGGCAGATCCGCTGCGCTACCTGGTCCCGCTCTCCTCGGCCGCCCGCGCCGAGTCTTACGAGCGCTAAGCGGTCGTCGGGGCCCTCCGAGAGCCCGCGGGCCCTCGCCGATGCCCGCGCGCGTTGCATGCCTCGACACCATCGCCTATCATCTGAGAATCGACGGAAGACGGTACGCAAGCGTGCCGCCCTCACGAAGAAGCAGAAGAAGCGTCGCGCTCGCGCTTCCCGCTGAAGCGCCTGAGGCCAGCGCGGACACCGCCATTCGAACCTCGAGGAGCGCGCGGAGCATGACGGAGCCAGTGTCCGAGGAACGGCAAAAGGCTTACTTCGAGAAAGCGCGCAAGGGTGTACTCGCGTGGCTGGCGAAGCGGGAAGGCGCGGCGGCCACGCTCGGCGAGATGCACGACCACAGCTCGGAGCGATTCCTGATCGCCCACCAGGGCTTCTCGGCGATGATGGAAAGCTTTGTGGGCGAGGGGCTGGTCGACTACGACGAGAACACGAGAACGGCGACGCTCACCGACGCCGGCCGGCGGTTCATCGCCTAAGCTGACCTGACATCGGTCCGGTTGTCGGTCTGCGCGCCCCGCCGTGGGCTCAGAAGAGCGCGCGGGACTGCCCGCCGTCGACGTTCAGACAGGCGCCGAGAACCAGGCCGGCCGCGTCCGAGGCCAGGAAGGCCACGACCCGCCCCACCTCCTCGGGCCGCCCGAAGCGTCCGAGCGGCAGGTCGGCCTTGAGAAAGGCGGCGATCCCGTCCGGATCCTCTCGAGTCCGCCGTTCCCAGCCGCCGCCGGGGAAGACGATGGAGCCCGGGGCGACGGCGTTGACACGGATCCCGAACGGCGCGAGCTCCATGGCGAGGGCCTTCGACATCCCGATCTCGGCGGCCTTGGCCGCGATGTACGTCGGGCGCTGCACGTAGCTTCCGCCCCACTCGCGGCCGTAGATCGACACGATGTTGACGATGGCGCCGCCGCCCCGCGCGCGCATGCCCGGCACCACGAGACGGCTCGCGCGGACGGCCGACATCAGGTTCAGGTCGATCGCCCGCTGCCACTCCTCCGGGCCGGTCTCCTGGAACGAGCTTCCGGTCGACCCGCCGACGTTGTTGACCAGGACGTCCACGCCACCGAACGCGGCCTCTGCCGCGCCCACCGCGGTCTGTACGCCTTCCGCCGTGGTGACGTCGGCGGTGATGGCGACCGTCTCCACCCCGAGCGCCCGCACGGCGCCGGCGGCGGACTCGAGCGCCTCGCGCCCCCGCGCGCAGAGAGCCACGCGACATCCCTCACGCGCGAGCTCCACGGCAATGCCGCGCCCGATCCCACGGCTGCTCCCCGTCACGAGCGCCGCCTTGCCTTTGAGCCCGAGATCCATGCGTGTCCCTCCTGTGCGAAATCCGGCGCAAGAGTAGCGGTCTCGACGGAGGGACGCAACCGAGGCCCCCCCGGCGGGCGGCCCGACGACGCGACGCCCGCAAGGGCCGCAGTCGCCCTTCAGCGGTCTCTCCTCGCGGCCAGCATGACTAGGCTGTTGGCGAAGCGGCGCCCGGTCCCCGTTCCGGCAAGCGCCCAGTCCAGCGCGCAGAGACCCCTGTAGAGCGCGCCCGTCGCGCGCCCGAGGCGCGCGCGGTGCAGGATCGTGGACGGGATGACGTTCGTCACGGAGTGGAGTCCCCACGCGCGGACGGGAACGAGGCCCGCCTCGCCGAGGAGGCGGTCGAGCTCCGCCCGTGTGAAGAGTCGCAGCCGGGGGTAGCCCGGGTAGTCCATCCAGAGGCCTTCCGAGTAGGGCCGGGCGAAGGCCCGCCGCGCCTCGCGGGGCTGGGTGCCGTAGCGCAGTGGATCGCCCACCGCGCTCGAGGCGAGCCGCCATACGAGATCGAGGCTCCACCGGTGCTCGACCTCGAGGAAGAGCTGGCCACCCGGCCGGAGCACGCGAGCCATCTCGGTGATTGCTCGCCCCGGCCGCGGCACGAACGACAGCACGCTGCCGCAGGAGACCACGAGGTCGAATGTTGCCTCGCGCCAGGGGAGGGCCTGGGCGTCCCCGCGGGCAAAGCGCGCGGCGGGCAGGCGCTGCCGGGCGAGGGCGAGCAGGCCAGTGGAGGCGTCCAGGCCCACCGTCTCGTAGCCCAGATCGAGGAGGATGGCGGTCTGGAGTCCCGTCCCGCAGCCGGCGTCCAGCGCTCGGGGTCGCCGGGCTCCCGTCGCCGGCGCGACCGACGCGCGCAGGAGGTCGTGGAGGACAGCGTAGAGGTGGTCGTACCACGGCTCCAGCTCGTCGTACGACGCCCCCATCGCGTCGAAGGCGGTTGCGGGGTCGGTCGTCATGGTGCGAGTGTAGCGAGGGCCCCAGCCGGGCGAGAGGAGTTCCGATGGACGGTCGGAGGAAGCCACCCGGGACGAGTATTCCCGTGCCACGCCGGAGGTCCGCGCGGCGGGTGCCGGGTGCAACCGACGGAAGCCAAGTCGACGACGCTTGTGAGACGGAGTCGACACCGGCGCGTCCAGGGCTGCCACACGGGTGGCCCGTACGCCAACCGCTTCGACTCGTGACCGACGGCGCGGCACCCGGCACCGTGGGCCTGCTCCTCGAGCGCATGCGCGCCTCGGCCTTCCAGGGTCGGCGGCTCGGCGAGGCCTTCGCCGCCTGGAAGCGCATGATCGATGGCGAGGGCCTGATCGCCATCGGCCTCGCCGGTTCGATGGCGAGCGCCGGGCTGTGGCCGCTTGTCGTCTGGCTCGTGGAGCGGGGCTATGTCGACGTCGTGGTCTCGACGTCGGCCAACGCCACGGAAGACCTCCTCGAGCAGCGCGGCACGCGGTTCCACCAGGTGGATGCCGATCGCGCGGACGACGAGACGCTCCGGCGTCAGGGGTTCTATCGCTTCTACGACCACGTCGTCAGCGCCGCCGAGTACGACGCCATGGAGGACTTCATCAGCGGCTTCTTCGAGCATCTCGAGACCGGCTGGCCCGGGCCGACGATCAGCGGCGTCGAGTTCATGCGTGAGCTGGGCCGGTGGCTCGACAGGCAGGGGCTCGGCGGCGGCCTCGCCGCGGCCTGCGCGCGCCAGGACGTGCCGCTCTTCGTCCCGGCGGCGCCCGACGGCCCGCTGGCTGAGGGCTACCGCGCGGCTCGCCGCAAGGGTCCGGTGGTCGACTTCTTCCGCGACTACGAGATCGCGCTGGCCATGATGAACCGCTACATGGCGCCGGGCCCGGGGACCAGCGGGATCTTCCTGGGCGGCGGGGTCCCGAAGGACTTCATCCAGATCACGGCGACGAGCGTGTCCACCCTGCGCGGCGCCGAGGTTTGCCCGCACGTCGCCGCGATCCAGATCACGACAGACAACCCGGTCTACGGTGGTCTCGGGGGCGCCGGCGTCAACACCGAGGCGATCTCGTGGGGCAAGGAGACGGCCGACGGCGACAACGTCATGGTCTTCGCGGACGTGACGATCGCCGTGCCGCTCCTCTGCCAGGGGCTCCTCGAGCACTACGGCCCGCGCCACGTGCGGCCGGCGCGCGCGGGCATCGCCCGCGCGCTGGCGCCGCTTTGGGCCGATGCCGGTCGTCGCTGACGGCCGGCGCGCCACCCGGCGACCGAACCAGTGGGTCGCGTGGAACCTCTCTCGCGCCTGAGGCGCTACGTGCGGAGGTCAGACTGGAGCGCGAGGCTCGCCTCGACCAGGCGCTCGCTTCCGGGTCGTAACGGAGACGTGTCGACCTCGTAGCCCCCGTCCGGATACGCCTCGGTGGTCGGCAGGTAGCCGAGGTAGTCGTTCGTGTAGCCCGAGAATAGCAAGGTCCATGTCGACCCTCTCGGCCTGCTGATGCGTCTCCACGTCCCAGGCGGCGTGGGCGATGCCGACGGGCGGCGCGATGACGGCACGGCCCACGCCGACTCGGAGCACCGGAACCATCACTTCTGAACCGTCATCTCGCGGAGAGCCACAAACGGCCGCGACTGGCTGTTGATGTAGAAGCCGCCCGCCTTGCTGGTGGAGGCCCACAGGAACGGCTGGGGCTGGATCCGGACGAACGGCACATCGTCGGCCACGATCTCGGAGATCCGCTTGTAGATCGCCTTGCGCCGCTCGACGTTCAGCTCGCCGCGTCCCGAGGTCAGGAGGTCGTCCATGTCCTTCCGGCTGTACCCGCCGGGGTTGTTCTGGCCTCCGGTGAAGAGCGCGCTCACCACCAGGCCGTCCGGGTCAGCCTCCCTGAGAAAGATGGTCTGGCCGAGCTGGAACTGCTTGTCCCGGTATACCTGCTGGATCCAGGTGGCGAACTCGAGCTGGGTGAGCTTGACGTTCACGCCGCCCTTGCGGAACGTCTCCTTGCACACCTCGGCGACCTTGACGGTGTCGGGGCGGGTGCCGATCACCTTCCACTCGAGCTCGATGCCGTTCGGGTGGCCCGCCTCGGTCAGGAGCTTCTTGGCGGCGTCGGGGTCGTACTTCGGGCACGCGACGTCGGTGTGGGCCCAGTGGCCGATCGGGAAGGGGTTGCAGCCCTGCTCGGTCGTGCCCACGCCGAAGTAGACGGCCCGGTTGAGCGCCTCGCGGTCGACCAGCTGGGCGATGGCCTGCCGGAGCTTCTTGTTGTCCAGCGGCGGGGCGTGCTTGATCAGGATCACGGCGTACGCGGAGGAGGCCTTCGGCTCGTGGATCGCGACGCCGGAGGTGGCGCGGAGGTCGCGGAGCGCCTCGAAGGGGACCTCGCTGATGATGTCGGCGGTGCCGGTCTTGAGGTTCGCCACGCGCGTCGCGGGCTCGACCACCGGCACCCACCGGATCTCGTCCACCTTGGGCTGCCCGGGCATGTAGAACTTGTCCCAGCGACGGACCAGCAGGTGGGAGTTGGGCACGCGCTCGACGAAGCGGAAGGGGCCGGTCCCGACCGGCTCCAGCCCGATCTTCTCGACGTTCTCCGGGGCCACGACCATCGCGAAGGCGAGGTTGGCGAGGAACGGCGCCGACGGCTGCTTGAGCACGACACGGACACGGTAATCGTCGACGACCTCGGCGCGCTCCATGTCCAGGATGAGCGTGTACCACTTGCTCCGTCCGCCGAAGCTCTGGATCCGCTCGAGCGAGAACTTGACGTCGGCGGCTTTCATCTCCCGCCCGTTGTGGAAGAGCACGCCCTTCCGGAGCTGGAAGACGTACGTCTTCGGGTCGGGCTGGGTCCAGGACTGGGCGAGGTCGGGCACCGGCTGGAAGTCACGGTCGAGCGCGGTCAGGCTCGAGTACATGCACTCCCACGGGCAGTAGTCATTCCAGGCCGTGACCAGGTGAGGATCCAGCTGCTGAATGTCGGTGGCCATGTTGATCCGCATGACGCCGCCCGCCTGGGCCGCCGCGCGCTCCGGCTGAGCGCCGGCGAGCAGGCCGAGGCCGGCGAGCGCCATGCCGCTCTCGCCAGCGAGGCGGAGCAGGTCGCGACGGCTGAGCGGGAGCCCATTTTGCTCGAGGACGTCCAAGATGAGACGCGTGTCTGACATCGTCTGACCTCCGTGTTGGCCGTTGGTGCCGGTGTGACTTGGAACTGCGCTCATACGCCCCGCTCCGCCGCGCGAAGGCGCGGATCGAGCGCCTCGCGCAGCCCGTCGCCGAGAAAGTTGAGCGCGAGCACGGTGACAAAGATCGAGAGGCCCGGGAACGTCGCGTACCACGGGGCCTGACCGAGGAGGCTCCGCCCGAACGACAGCATGGAGCCCCACGACGGCTCCGGCGGCTGAACGCCGAGCCCGAGGAAGGAGAGCGCGGCCTCGACCAGGATCGCGTTGGCCACGGCGAGCGAGCCCTGGACGATCAGCGGCGAGAGGCAGTTGGGCAGGATGACGCCGAGGGCGATGTAGACGCTGCCCGCCCCCAGCGCCCGCGCGGCCTCCACGAACTCCTTCTCGCGGATCGACAGCGTGTTGGCCCGTGTGATGCGGGCGAAGGCCGGGATGAAGACGATCCCGATCGCCACCATGGCGTTCTGGAGCGATGGGCCGAGGACCGCCATCAGCGCGATGGCCAGCAGGATCGCCGGGAAGGCGAGCAGGGCATCCATGAGGCGCATGACCAGGCCGTCCAGCCGGCCACCCACGTAGCCCGCGACCAGGCCCAGCGGAACGCCCACTGCCGCCGCGATGCCCACCGCGATCGCCCCGACCATGAGCGAGGCACGTGCCCCGAAGACGATCCGGCTGAGGACGTCCCGCCCCAGGTCGTCGGTGCCCAGCCAGTAGCGGGGCGACGGGGGGAGAAGGCTGTCGATGGGATGGATCTCGTCCGGCCGATACGGGGCGACCCATGGCGCCAGGAGGGCGAGCAGCACGAGGAGCGCGGTCAGGCCGAGACCGAATGCCGCCGTGCGGTTCCGGAGCAGCCCCCAGAGGACCGTCATCGGCGCCTCATCAGCCCGGCGACCCGTACCGGATTCGCGGGTCGAGGTAGAGGTAGAGGAGATCGACCGCGAAGTTGACGAGCACGAACGCCGTCGCCACGAACAGCACGATGCCCTGCACCACGCCGTAGTCCCGCTGCTGGATGGCCGACAGCGAAAGCCGGCCGAGCCCGGGCCAGCCGAAGACCTGCTCGATCACGATGCTGCCGCCGAGGAGGGCGCCGAGCTGGAGGCCGAGCACCGTGACGACGGACAGCAAGGCATTCTTGAGCGCGTGCCGGGTGATCACGGCGCGCTCGGGCAGACCCTTGGCGCGGGCGGTACGGACGTAGTCGAGCGCCAGGACGTCGAGCATGCCGGAGCGGAGGAAGCGTGTGAGGGGCGCGGCGAGGGCCACCCCGAGGGTCAGCGCGGGCAGGGCGCTCGTGCGGAGCGCACCGAGGGGATCCGTGCGGAACGAGAGGTACCCCGACGGCGGCAGCCACCGGAGCTCGAGCGAGAACAGGAGGACCAGCATGATGCCCAGCCAGAAGCTCGGAAGCGAGACTCCGAGCAGGGCGAAGGTCGTCGACCCGCTGTCGATCCACGACCGCGGCCGCAGGGCGGCGACGATTCCGGCCGGAAAGGCGATGACGAGCGCGACGGCGAAGGCGGCGCCCACGAGCTGGAGCGTGACCGGCAGGGCGCCGAGGATCAGCTCCAGCGCCGGCTTCTTCGAGACCCACGACGTCCCGAAGTTCCCGGCGGCCACGTTCCGGAGCCAGCGGAGGTACTGGATCACGATGGGCTGATCGAGGCCCATCTCGCGGCGGATCTGCGCCATCACCTGCGGCGTGGCCTCGGTGCCGAGCATGACCGCGGCCGGGTCGCCGGGGATCAGCCGCACGATCGTGAACACGAGGATCGAGAGGAAGAAGAGGACCAGCAACAGCTGGACGGACCGCTCGACGAGATAGCGCTGCATCCAGGCGCCTGAGGGCCCGGCCAGTATAGCGAGGGGTCGGTCCCTGTCAAGGCAACCGGGGGCCGCGGGCGAGGCTGGAGGCCACGGCGCCGCCTCCTTGACACCCCTCCCGGACGCATCCACGATGCGGACGTGATCCGGTCCGTAGCCGCGCGCCCCCCCGACCGACACCGCTCCGCTCGCGATGGAGGACCTGCGTGACGACGGCCTCCTACACGACGCTCGACGAGCGCTACCCCCATCCTCTCGCCGATCCAGCGGACCGCGGACAGCTGACGGTGCTGGTCCGCGTCAATCTGGGACACGGGCGCGAGGAGCTGGTCGAGGCGGCCGCCGACCAGATGCGCCGCCTGGCCTTCGCCAACACCTACAGCGGCTGGGCGAACGTCCCGGCGCTTGAGCTCGCCGCCCGGCTCGAGGCCCTCGCGTATCCCGGGCTCCGCGCGAGCTTTCTTGCGACGAGCGGCGTCGACGCCAACGAGGCCGCGTTCAAAAGACCATGGGAGAGATCCGATGACGTTTGCTGAAAAGGTCGGGCTCATCGCGGGCGCGGGCTCGGGTATCGGCCGGGCGACGGCGCGGCTCCTGGCCGAGCGTGGCGGGGCCGTCGTGGCGGCGGACGTCAATCGTCCCGCCGCCGACGAGACCGCGGCCCTCATCCGGACGGCGGGTGGCCGCGCAGAGGCGTGCGGCTGTGACGTCACTCGCGCCGAGGACGTCGACGGGGCCGTCGCGCTGGCGCGGCGGGCCTTCGGCCGCCTCGACGTGGTCGTCAACTGCGCAGGCATCCTCCGCGTGGCCCCGCTGGAGGACACGTCGACGAAGGAGTGGGAGGAGGTACTCGCCGTGAATCTGACCGGCGCGTTCCTCCTCACCCGGTCGGCCCTCCGGGCGCTCCGGGAGCAGGGCGGGGGCGCGATCGTCCACATCGCCTCCCGCGCGGCCATCCGAGCGAAGGAAGGGCACGGTGCCTACTCGGCGTCCAAGGCCGGCATCCTCCAGCTCACGCAGATGGCGGCCATCGAGGGAGCGCGCCACGGCATCCGCGTGAACTGCGTCTGCCCGGGGCTCATCGACACCCCGATGACGCGCGGCATGTACGACATCGACGCGTCCATCGCGGCGTGGAAGGACGTCTGCCCGCTCGGGCGAGCAGGCACCCCCGACGACGTCGCCAAGGCGATGCTCTTCCTGGCCTCCGAGGACGCGGGGTTCATCACCGGCATCGCGCTGCCGGTCGACGGCGGCCGCACGGTCGTGTGAAGGGAGGGGCGGATGGTCGTTCGCAATTTTCCACTGGTGAAGTCGGAAGCGCCGGAGAAGCCGCGAATCGGGCTGGTCGTGCCTGCCACCGACCAGGTGAGCGAGGCGGCCTTCGCCGAGATGCTCGCCGGGCATCCGGTGTCGGTCGTCGTGAGCCGCGTGGCGTCGGAGAACCAGGTGGTGATGGCGACGCTGTCGCGGATGGTCGACGATCTTTCCCGGGCCACGGCGCTGCTGCTGCCCGGCGGCCGGATCGACGTCGTGGCCTTCTCCTGCACGTCGGGCACGGTGGCCGCCGGCGTGGACAGGGTGGCTGACGCCATCGGCGACGCCAAGCCTGGCGTCCCGTTCACGACACCGATCACCGCCGCGGTGTCGGCGTTCAGGCGCCTGGGCGTCCGGCGCATCGCCGTGCTGACGCCCTACGTCGACGAGGTGAATCAGGCGATCCACGCGTTCCTGACCGCCCAGGGTCTCGACATCGTCGAGTTCGGCAGCTTCCACCTGCGGACTGAGCCGGAGATTGCCAGCGTGCCGCCGGACGCGATCGTCGCCGCCGGGCGTGCGGTCGCGGTGCCGGGGGCGGAGGCGGTGTTCATTTCCTGCACCGGGCTCCGGGGGCACGCGGCCATCGCCGCGCTGGAGGCCGCGACGGGCACGCCCGTCGTCACGAGCAACCAGGCCCAGGTGTGGGAGGCGCTCTCGCTGATCAACTATGGCCAGCCGCTCCGCGGATACGGGCGGCTCCTTCAGAACCTCCCTCCGGCGCGCGCCGCCTAGACGCGACAGGAGCGCGCCATGGCGCTCGTACGCGGACAGGCCCGGCAGTGCCGGAACGGGGCTTCCTCCAGCCCGGCGAAGAACGACAGGCCTGCCGGAAGGGGTCGCTGGCGCTCGGTGAAGAGGGTCCCAAGCGCATCCCCTTCCTCGGAGGCGCGCTCGGGGTCCTGAGGCCCTCCCGCAGCGCCTCGCTGACGATACCCGGAAGCTCCCGCGCCGACACGGACTGGACCGTCCTTCACCACGACCGGGCCTTCGACACGCTGCCCTCGATCTCCACGCTGGGTGCGTAGACTGTGCGCCTAGCCCGGTAGCCCCAGCTCCGAGGCGACGAGCTCGTGCCGCTGCGCCGGGCTCCGGCGAACCCGACGCTGGTCGGGGCGAGCCCCCGCGTTACTTCGGCTCGACCTTCCCGACCTTCCGGACGCCCTCTGCCAAGCGCCGGGCGTCCGCGTCGAAGAACCGGCGGAACTCCTCACCCTGCTTGAAGACGATGGGCGTCTCCAGCTTGTCCATCGCCGCCTTGAAGTCCGGATCGGCGACCGCCACGCGCAGCGTCTCTCTGAGCCTTCCGAGGATCGGCTCGGGCGTGCCCTTCGGCGCGAACAGGCCGGCCCAGATGTAGAACTCGGCATCGGGATAGCCGAGCTCCCGGAACGTGGGGACGTCGGGCAAGGCCAGGACGCGATGCTCGCCCCATCCCGCCAGGGCGCGCAGCTTCCCGGCCTTGATGTGAGGCAGCACCACCGCGGGGCCTGACGCGAGCGCGTCCACGTGCCCCCCCAGGATCGCCGTCAGGGCGGGGCCTGCGCCGCTGTGCGGCACGTGACGCAGCGTGATCCCGGCCGCGTGCGACAGGAGCTCCATCGCCATGTGGAGGGTGCCGTAGATTCCGGAGGAACTGTACGTGATCTGGTTCGGCCGGCGGCGCGCGTCCTCGATGAACTCCTTCGCCGTCTTCCAGGGGCTCTCGGCGCGCACCACCAGGATCGTGGGGTCGGCGGAGATCAGGGCGAGCGGCTCGAATTGATCGACCGTGAACGCCGGTTTCCGGTCGAACAGCTTGTCCGCCTCCGGGATGATCGAGATGCTGGAGAGCGCCACGAGGAGGGTGTAGCCGTCGGGCCGGCTGGCGGCCACGAACTGCATCCCGACGGCCCCGGCGGCGCCGGTCTTGTTCACCACCCCGACGGGATTCTTCAGAGCCTTCTCCATCGCGGCGGCGACGGGCCGGGCCGTCAGGTCGGCCACGCCCCCCGGGGGGAAGGGCGCGACGATGCTGATCGGACGCGACGGGTAGGCGTCCTGCGCGACCGCCGGGAGGGCGAAGAGCGCGATCGCGAGCTGAAAGGTGAGGCCGGCGAGGATCATCACACTCCTCCTTTCTCGACGAGGGAGAGCCGTTCGCGCCAGTCCAGGGCGCGCGAGAGGGTCGGCAGGAGACCGAGGAGCAGGATCGCGGCGCCGAGCGCGAGCAGCGCGGCGGCGATCGGCCGCGCGACGAAGATGGCGTAGTGCGCGTCCGACATCGCCAGCGACTGGCGCAGCGTCATCTCCAGCATCGGCGCCAGGACCAGGCCGAGGACGACCGGTGCGGTCTCGAAACCGAGCTTGCGCAGCAGGTACCCGGCCACGCCAGTCGCCAGCATGATCCAGACGTCCACGACGCTCTGGTTCACCGCGTAGACGCCGAGCACGCACAGGGTGAGGATGGCTGGATAGAGCCACGCGTAGGGGAGCCGGAGGAGATTCACGAAGAGGCCGACCAGCGGCAGGTTCAGGGCCAGGAGCACGGCGTTGCCGACGTACATCGACGCGATGAATCCCCAGAACAGCTCCGGCTGGGCCGTGATCAGGAGCGGGCCGGGTGCCACGCCGTGGACCATCATCGCGGCCAGCATGACGGCCGGCACGGGGCCGGACGGTACCCCGAGGGCGAGCATCGGCACGAAGGCGCCGGACGTCGCGGCGTTGTTGGCAGACTCTGGCCCCGCGACGCCCGCCACCGCCCCGTGACCGAACGCCTCCGGATTCTTCGAGAGCCGTCTCTCGAGCGCATACGAGACGAAGCTCGACAGGATGTGGGCCGAGCCGGGGACGACGCCGACCAGGAAGCCGAGGACGGTGCCGCGAGCGATCGGGGCGGCCGACTCCCGCCACTCGGCGGCTGACGGCAGGAGCTCGCGGAAGCGCGGCTTGATGATCTCGGGGGGCGTCGACCGACCGGCGGTGAGGAGGATCTCCGAGAGCCCGAACAGCCCGACCGCCACCGGGACCACGCCGAGGCCGTCACCCAGCTCGACCACGCCGTGGGCGAAGCGGAAGTAGCCCGTCATCTGGTCGATGCCGATCATGCCGAGCAGGAGCCCGAGGGCCGCCATGGCCAGGGCCTTCGGCATCGATCCGGCGCCCAGGTACGCGAGGGCGAGGAGGCCCAGCAGCAGGAGCGCGAAGTACTCCGGCGGCCCGAAGCGGAGCGCGAGCGCGGCCAGCGGCGGCGCGAGCAGCATCAGCGCGATCACGCTCACGGTGCCGGCGACGTAGGAGCCGACGGCCGCGATGGCGAGGGCGGCGCCGGCCCGGCCCCGGCGCGCCATCGCGTAGCCGTCGAGGCAGGTCATCACCGACGCCGCTTCGCCGGGGATGCGCATGAGGATCGAGGTCGTCGAGCCTCCGTACATGGCGCCGTAGTAGATGCCGGCGAGCATCACGATGGCGCGCGTCGCGTCGAGCCCGAACGTCATCGGGAGGAGAAGGCTGATGCCGGCCAGGGGACCGATGCCGGGCAGCACCCCGACGAGCGTCCCCACCAAGCAGCCCACCACGGCGTAGAGGAGCACGCCCGGCGAGAGCGCGACGCCGAACCCGAGGGCGAGGTTCTGGAGCGTGTCGAGCACGAGGCTCAGACCCCAAACGGTCCCCGGGGCAGGGGCGTTCGCAAGAGGGTGGCGAAGAGAAAGAAAGTGCCGAAGGCCAGCGAGAAGGCGACCAGGGCGGTGACAACGGGTCTCTTGCGCTCCACGAGCCCCAGCAGGACCAGCAGCGAGGCCGTGACCGTCAGCCGGTAGCCGAGCCGCTCGAGCCCCCATGCGGCGAACAAGCACACGCCGACGATCGCCAGCACGTGACGCCACTCGGGCCAGCCCACGTCACCGACGCGCGCCGCGTGGCCTCCGGTCGCGGCGATGAGCGCGCCGAGGACCAGGAGACCGCCGGCGAGAAGAATGGGCACATAGGCGGGACCGGGGGTGCGGGCGGTGCCGAGCGGCAGGCCGCGGCTGTCCCAGAGCGCCAGCAGGGCGACCAGGACCAGGGCGGCGCCCACGACCCGATCGGTGGTCAGCACGGCGCCCCCATTCTAGTCCAGTCGCGCCAGGCCCTCCGCCGGCCTCGCCGTTGACCGTGCTCTTCCAGCGGGCATACACTGCCGCCGCCATCAAGTGGCAACGCTCGGGAACCCTCGGGACGGAAGGAGGCGCGGGATGGTGACGCTCAGCAGCGGAAAGCGCGGAGTGGCCGCTCTGGCGATCCTGACGATCGTGCTGGCGGCGGGCCTGTACGCCGTCGCCCAGCAGGTGGACGAGGCGAAGCGCGCGAGGGTGGTCGACGTCTCCGGCGGGAAGTACCACGTCTTGCCGGCCACGCTCGAGACCACCCAGTGGGGCTGGCTCGATCCCAAGGAGCCGCCCAAGCTCGTGGTCGACTCCGGCGACACCGTCGCGGTCGAGACCATGATGCACTCGCACAACAAGATCCAGCCCGGCACCACCATGGACGAGATCATCGCCCTCCGCAAAGCGAACCCGGGCGGCGGGCCACACTCCCTCACCGGTCCGATCTACGTCAACGGCGCCGAGCCCGGCGACGTGATGGAGATCCGCATCCTGAAGATCGTCCCCAAGGCCTTCGGGACGAACTTCAACCTGCCGGGCAAGGAGTTTCCGACCATCGGCGCGCTGGCCTCCGAGATGCCGGACGGCTTCGTGCGCTACTTCTACCTCGACTGGGAGAAGCGCCAGGCCGAGTTCAAGCCCGGCATCACCATCGATCTCCAGCCCTTCCCCGGGACGCTGGCGGTCGGCATCGACCCGAAGGACCCGTCGCCGCGCAAGGGCGGGGCCCAGGACCCGATGGCACCGGTCTCGACGCTCAGGCCGTGGAAGAACGGCTCCAACATGGATCTCAACGAGCTGCAGGAAGGCTCGACGATCTTCATCCCGGTGTTCCTCAAGGGCGGGCTGGTGTGGACCGGCGACTCCCACTGCCGCCAGGGAAACGGCGAGGTCAACCTGACCGCGCTCGAGTGCGCGTACCGGGAGATCGTGCTGCAGCTCATCGTCCGCAAGGACATGAAGCTCGAGTGGCCGCGGGTGGAGACGAAGACCCACTGGATCATGCTGGGGTTCGACGAGGACCTGAACAAGGCAATGGTGAACGCGGTCCGCGAGACGGTGGACTTCCTGTCCCAGCAGAAGATGGTGCCGCTGGACCGCTACGAGGCCTACTCGCTCACCTCCATACTCGCCGACTGCCGGGTGACTCAGGTGGTGGACGTCCGCAAGGGAGTCCACTGCATGGTGCCGAAGTCCCTGTTCGCCAAGAAGTAGTCGGTGCAGGGGGCGGCGTTACTTGGCCTGTGGGGCCTGTGGTGCCTGTGGCTGGCCACGGCCTCCGCCTGGGGCGCCGGCCCGCCGCCGGTCCCGCCCGTTCCGGTCGTCACGACCTCGACCGACCTCCGCGCGCTCGTCGAGGCCGTCGGGGGCGCGCGCGTCCGGGTGGAGAGCCTGGCCTCGCCTCTCCACGATCCTCACGCGATCGACGTCAAGCCCGGGGCGCTGGCCCGGCTCCGGGAGGCAAGCCTGCTGGTGCGGATCGGACTGGATCACGAGCCGTGGCTCACGCCGCTCCTGCGCTCCCTCGGCGACGCGCGCTTCGTCCGAGGCAGCCAGCACGATCTCGACCTGTCGAAAGGCGTGGTCCTTCTGCAGACCGAGACGCCGCGGGTCGGGGGCACCCGGGCGCACGTCCACGGGTTCGGCAACACGCACTACTGGCTCGATCCGGAGAACGCCCGCCCGATGACCGCGGCCATCCTGGAGGCGCTCACCCGCATCGCGCCCGCCGACCGCGGACGATTCGAGGCGGGCCGGCAGGCGTTCCTGGCCCGACTCGACGCCGGCCTCGGCCGCTGGGAGGAGACCATGGCGCCCCACCGCGGGGCTCGCGTGGTCGTGGTCCACGAGACCTGGCCGTACTTCGCCCAGCGCTTCGGGCTCCGAGTGGTGGCAGCCATCGAGCCGGTTCCCGGCGTCCCTCCTTCCGCGGCGTCGCTCGCCACGCTGACGCGCCGGATGAAGGAGGCGGGCGTCCGGGTGCTGATCGCGGAGCCATCCTCGAATCCCTCCGTGGTGAGCCAGGTGGCGGCGCGGGCGGGAGCACGCGCGGTCACCCTGATCCCCTCGGTGGGCGGCGACCCGGAGGCGCAGGACTACCTCGCCCTCTTCGACCTGAACGTGCGGCGGCTGGCGGAGGCGCTGGCGGCCCCGCGCTGACGGCGCGGCCCCGGGCGCCGGGCCTCGACCGGAGTGTCGGCGGCCGATGAGCGTCGCGCTCGAATTCCTGTGGCTGCCCTTCGTCGCCTGTCTGGTCCTGACCGGGATCCACGTCTACCTGGGGCTTCATGTCTTGGCGCGCGGCGTGATCTTCGTGGACCTGGCGCTGGCCCAGGTGGCAGCGCTCGGGATCACGGTCGCGTTCCTGGCCGGGCACGCGATCCAGAGCGACGCGGCGTACTGGTACGCCCTCGCGTTCACGGTTGCGGGCGCCGCGCTGTTCGCCGCGAGCCGGACGCGGCGCGGGAGCGTGCCGCAGGAGGCGGTGATCGGGATCGTCTACGCGGTGTCCGCCGCGGTGGCGGTCCTGATCGTCGACCGCGCGCCGCAGGGGAGCGAGCACATCAAGCAGCTCTTGGTGGGCAGCATCCTGACCGTCTCCCCACGGGACGTCGCGACTCTGGCCGCGGTCTACACGGTCATCGGCGCGATCCACTGGCTGATCCGGCGCCCGCTGCTGGCGATCTCGTTCGAGCCCGAGGGCGAGAGGCCGCGCGCGACCGGGGCGCGCTGGTGGGACTTCCTCTTCTACGTATCGTTCGGGCTGGTCGTCACGAGCTCGGTCCGGATCGCGGGCGTGCTCCTGGTGTTCTCGTTCCTGATAGTGCCCGCGACGGCCGCGGCGCTGGTCGCCCGTGGAGTCAGATGGCGGCTGGTGATCGGCTGGGGCCTCGGCGCCGTCACGAGCGCCCTCGGCCTGGCGGCCTCCTACGCCTGGGACCTTCCGACCGGGGCGGCGGTGGTCACGACCTTCGGCGCCGTGCTGGCTGGGGTGGCGGCCGCGGTGGCGAGCGTCGGGCTGGCGCGCCGGGTGAAGACGGAGGGCCTCGCGGCTCTCCGGGGAATCGGCCTCGCGGTCTGCGCCGGGGCCGCCCTGGCGGGCCTCACGCTGGCGGCGTTCCCGCGCCTCGACCACCACTGGCTCGACTGGCTCGAGGAGGCGGTCCCCGTCGTCCAGTTGGTCTTCCTCACCCCGCACGAGCGCGAGACCCGCCGGGAGAGCCTCGCAGCCGTCCGCCACTGGCAGGCTGAGCTGGCGCGCCTCCGGGCGTTGCAGCAGGACATCCAGTGGGGCTCGCGCCAGGCGTCCGAGGAGAGCCAGGAGCGTCTCCGCCAGTTCCTAGCCGGGCGAGCCGAGATCACGGCTGGGGACCGCATGGTCCTGCGCACGCTCCGCGCCAGGGCCCGAGAGCGCCAGCGCCTGTGGCTCGGCGTGCCGCTGCTGGTGGCGGGCGGGACAGCCGCGCTGGTCCTGGTGTGGGGTCGCTCGCGCGCGGCCGCGCCGACGTCCGTCGTGTGACCTGGACGCGCCCCGCCTAGCGGCCGGCGTCCGGCATCACGAGCGCCACCGGGTCCCTGACCACGTCGTCGCGAACATGACGGAGCTCGGCGACGTTCTCGGTTGCCGCGCGACCTAGAGACCGAGGGCTCACGCCCACAGCGAGAAGGGATCGGTACAGATGCCTCACAGCTCCGCGAGGTTTCCCACCCGACACGTCGGCCGACGGTTGCGACCGTCCGTGCTCGCCGCGCTCCTGCTCGCCGCGGGGTCCGGCGCCGTGGAACGCCCGGTCGCTATGGCCGGCGGCCTCCCGGCCACCCGTCTCGCTCAGTCCCACGGGACCTCCGCCGACCGCCTGGTCACGATCCGGGGCAACATCGTCGCGCTCGAGGGCGCTGAGCTCACGGTCGCCACCGCTGCCGGCGCCGAGGCCGTCGTCACGCTGGTGCCGCCACTCGTGGTCACCGGCGCCACCCGGGCGAGCCTTGGCGACATCGCCCCCGGAACGTTCCTGCCAGCCGTTCGAGGACTACGGCATCCGGCGCTACGTCGAGTTCACGCCGAACCCCGACCAACAGCTCGAGCTCCGGCGCTTCAACTTCCGCTTCCGCCGGGCCTGACCGGCTCGGAACGGAACAGTCCGCCGACGCCCTGCCTGTCGAGAGTCCTGTCGCCGTTACGATGAGCACCAGCTCGTGACCGCGGGAAACTGCTGATCCGTCACTTCAACCTGGTAGGTGCCCGCTTCAACGACCTCGAAGCTCGTGGCTTCTCGAGCCATCCGATCTGCGAGCGGATTGCCTCGCCGGCCCGGCGCACGTCGACAGCCGGCGGTCGGCCAGGATGCTTCGCCATGGAAGGTCCTCGGCTCGTCGTTCAGGGCGGCGGCGGCGCTTCGTCCGGCCTCTCGCCCTCCACGTCGATCGTGATGAGGACGTCGTCCCCGACGACAAAGCCGCTATCTCTCAGGTCGGCGTTCCAGCTCACGCCGAAGTCGTGGCGGTTGATCCGCGTCGTGGCCGTGAACCCGACCCGGGTGTCGTCGAAGGGCGAGCGACACTGGCCCAGGTACCGGACGTCCAGGCTCACCGGACGGGTCATGCCGCGGATCGTCAGATCGCCCGTCACCCGATACTCGTTCCGGGCGACCGGCTCCACGCGCGTGCTGCGGAAGAGGATCCGCGGATGGTTCGCCACGTCGAGGAAGTCCTCGCTGCGCAGGTGATCGTCTCGCTCCGGCTCGCCTGACCAGAGCGTCGTGCCATCGATGCTGACCTCGGTCCAGGCCCGTTCAGGGTAGTCGGGATCGAATTCGAGAACGCCCTGCAGGTTCTTGAAGTGACCGCGAACGTAGGTGATCATCATGTGCCGCACTGAGAACTCGGCGGCGGTGTGCGCCTCGTTGAAGCTCCATCGGGCCATGGCAACTCTTCCCCCGTGTCGCTCGGACGTGGCCTTGCTCGAGCGGGCCGGCCAGCACGCGCGGAGCGGCGAGTCGCTCTAGAGCGGCATGCGAGCGCGCCCCGAGCCCTCGGTGGCCTTCGCACCCGGCCGCGTCACGCTGCGCGCGTCCGTCTGGAGGTTGCACATCGAGACCGGCTTCCCGATAAAGGCCGTCTCACCGGCGAGAGGGTAGGCGGTCCTATGTTTGTTTCCTCGCCGCGCCAGGTGAACGTGCCGACGGCGATCCCGTGCGTCTTCTTGAGTGCCTGGACGAGCACGCGATACTCACGGTCCCCGTTTTCCCGCGCCGAGGTAGATTAGTCTAGCATAGGCCGATGTATTGTCGTGGGCCGTGCGGCCGTGAAGGAGAAGGCAAAACGTCTGGACCGGCATTGACGTGCGAGGACGACAGGACAAAGGAGGGTTGGATATGAAACGGTCGACCTTTACATTCGCTGTTACGCTCGGTCTCGGCATCGCGGTCGGGGCGGGCATGACGGGTGTCCTGAACGCAATGCAGCATGTCAAGGTGGTGGAGCTCTACAAAGCTGACCTCGTCACGAGTGAGGGGAAGGAAGCGAGCATGTTCCTCGCTGAGCTCGCGCCCGGGGCGAACATGGGCAAGCACTACCACCCCGGTGATGCCTTCGCCTACATCATCGAGGGGACGATGCTGCTCGAGATCGTCGGAAAGGAATCGGTCACCCTAAAACCAGGACAGAGCGGCAGCCTCCCTCCGCGGACCGTGCACGACGACAGGAACGCGAGTCAAACCGCCCCGCTGAAGTTTCTGGTGTTCCACGTCGCGAAGAAGGGTGACCCACTGGCGGTTCCGGTGCAGTGAGTGAACGTTCCGACGCCTTTACGATGACCTGAGGCCGACGATCACAATCGGATCCCAGGCAGGGTCCCTAAACAGACCGATCTAAGGACATGGAGCTTGCTGATCGGCGAGCTCCCCTTGGACGCCTAACGCGGGTGCCCATTGAGGTGCTCGCGCATTTGGGATGCGCCTATCCTAGCAGTGTTTAGGACCGCGACGTCTTATCCCGGCACGCGCGACGCCTTATTCTTCAATCGACAGCGACTTGACGCCAAGTTTCTCTTGGCGGATTCTCGGGCGCATGGAGGGGCTTGGTGGAATCCGACCTGATCGCGACCTGCAAGTCCCCGGTGGCGGCCTCTAACGCTGAAGTGCGACGAACAGCGATTGACTGTAGGAGGGCGCGTAATGAACGAGGCAAAACTGAACGAGTTCATGGGCAAGGTCGTCACCGACATGGGTGGTGCATGGATGATGGCAATGGTTCTGATCGGCGACGAGCTGGGACTCTACAAGGCGATGGCCGACGGGAAGCCGGTTACCGCGGAGGCGCTCGCCACGCGGACCGGTTGCCATTCGCGTCTGGTACGCGAATGGCTCGATGCTAATGTGGCCTCGGGGTACCTCGAGGTCGCCGATGGCGCCTACCGACTTCCACCGGAGCAAGCGATGGCCCTCGCCAATGAAGACTCCCCGGTCTTCGTGGCGCCCGGACAGAGCGTTGTCGCTTCGTGCTTCATGGATCTCGACAAGGTGCTCCAGGCTTTCAGGGGCAGTGGCGCATTTCCCTGGGGCACCCATCACCACCGGATGTTCCACGGCGTCGAGCAGTTCTTTCGTCCTGGTTACCAGGCGAATCTCACGACGGCATGGCTGCCGGCCCTCGAGGGAGTGGTCGACAAGCTCCAGCGTGGTGCCAAGGTGGCGGACGTCGGATGCGGCCACGGCGCGTCTACCATCGTCATGGCGAAGGCCTATCCCAACTCTCGGTTCGTGGGAATCGACTTTCACACGCCCTCGGTCGAGACTGCGGGCAAGCGCGCCGCCGACGCCGGGCTTGGCGCTCGCGTTAGTTTCACCACGGCGACGGCGCAAGCGTACACCGAGCGGGACTTCGATCTCATCTGCTTCTTTGATTGCCTGCACGACATGGGCGATCCAGTCGGGGCTGCCCGCCACGCGTGGCAAGCGTTGAAGGATGACGGCACGGTGCTCTTGGTGGAGCCGTTCGCGGGCAACAACCTCGCGGAGAACTCGACGCCGGTCGGACGGTTGTACTACGCCGCGTCCACCATGGTCTGCACGCCGAACTCCCTTTCGCAGGAGGTTGGTCTCGCGCTCGGGGCCCAGGCCGGTGAAGCACGGCTCGCGCGGGTATTCGCGGAGGCAGGGTTCTCCCGATTCCGCCGGGCCACAGAGACGCCGTTCAACCTGATCCTCGAAGCGAGGAAGTAACTCGTCCAGGGGGTGTCACTGGCTGCCGGGTGTGCTTCCTGTCCCTTCCGTTTAGCCCTTCCGGGTGCTCATGGAGGGACCGCGGGCGGTTGGCGGTTCGGGACAGCTCCCCATGGAGTCTGTCGGAATGGTCAACGATCGTGTCGTCGACTGCTTCAGGTGGGCCGCGGTGGCGCCGGCTCGCGAGACACAGGACCCGGGGCCGCCCACCTCGAATCTGATCGGCCGCAATGGCGGTCGCTCGTTGACTACGGCGGCGCTCACTATGGCGGGCATGTCTTGCCTGCCGGTCCTCATGTGACCCGGGTGACGGTGACCTCGACGCTGTGCACGCAGCTGTTCTCCCCCATGTCGGCCTTCCGGCCGGGGTTCAACGCGTTGACGTTTGCCGCGGCGCCCTCTTGTTTGGGCCAGCGGCCCTTGTGCGACAGCGCCACGCCGGGCGGGACATCGTCCGAGAGCCGCACCCGCAATTTCAGGCTGCCCGTTTCGTTGGCCAGTAGCGCCTCGTCGCCTTCGCTCAGACCGCGCGCGGCGGCGTCGGCGGGGTGGAGGGCCACGGCGGGCGGGCCGGCCTGTCTGGCGAGCTTGGCCACGTTGGCGAAACTGTCGTTCAGCGTGAAGGTCGAGGCCGGGGACAAGAGGCGCAGCCGGCCGCCCTCCGGCCTGGGATCCGCCAGCGGCAGGGGCACCCGCGAGTGGCCATCCGCTTCGGCGCGGGCCGAGGCGATCTCAATGCGCCCGCTCGGGGTGGGAAAGGTCAGATCGGCGAACTGCATGAGCGGCTCGGCCGAGACCGGGACGCTGCCCCGGGCAGCCAGCGCGGCGAAGTCGGCCACGAGGCCGGACGTGCGCAGCACTGTCGCGATGACCTCGGCGTCGGACTCGTACAGCTCCGGCTCGGCATAGCCCATCGCGCGGGCCAGGCGGCGAAAGATCTCCTGGTTGGGCAGCGCCTCGCCGAGCGGCTCGATCGCCTTGACCTGGGCCGAGAGCAGCAGTTGGAAGTACGGCACGAACAGGTCGTCGAATTCCAGGAAGCTGGCCGCCGGCAGCACCACGTCGGCGAAGTCGGCGGTGTCGGTTTGGAACAGCTCGACGACGACGGTGAACAGATCCTCGCGCCGCAGCGCCTGGCGCAACTGCTGCTGGCGCGGGCCCGAGGCCGCGACGTTGATGTTCCAGCAGAAGAGCGCCTGCGAGCGCGCGTGGTCGGCGAGGCAATCCGCCAGGTCCATGTGGCTGATGGGCGGCACACCCCGGCTCAGGTGCGCGGCAGTCAGGTAGGCCTCCTCTATGCCTCGGGCGTTAAACCAGTTCAGATACAGGAACCCAGCGCCGGGTTTGCCGAAGTTGCCGGTCACGGCCGGGAGCAGCGAGCAGGCGCGCATGACGTTCCCGCCGGTGGGCTGGCGCTGAAGCCCCTGACCCAGCCACAACAGCGACGGCCCTCGGCCGTACAGC
This sequence comes from uncultured Candidatus Rokubacteria bacterium, assembly GCA_963804185.1. Classification (GTDB taxonomy): domain Bacteria; phylum Methylomirabilota; class Methylomirabilia; order Rokubacteriales; family DASRDR01; genus DASRDR01. The sequence goes on along the minus strand of CAWDPM010000011.1, from coordinate 605,122 downwards.
TGGGCGGCCCGCTCGATCAGCCCCGCGGGCACGCCGGTCGTCGTCTCGCCCCAGGCCGGGGTGCAGTCATCTAGGCGTCGCTCGACTTCGTCCCAGCCGACCGTATGGCGAGCAATGAATGCGCGGTCGATCAAGTCGTCGCGCCGGAGGACATGGAGCAGCGCGAAAGCGAGGGCCGCGTCGCTGCCCGGGAACGGCTGGAGGTGCAGGTCGGCCGCCTTGGCAGTCTCGGTGCGGATCGGGTCGACGACGATCTTGGCGCCGGGCGCCTCGGAGAACCAATGCTCGAAGGCGTGCGGCGCCGAGGCCGCCGGATTGCTCCCCCAGATCAGCACGCATGCGGCGTCGCGGGCTGTTCGCGGATCGAACCCCTCGAATGACGTCCCGTAGACGTAGGGTAGGGCGACGTGACCGGCCAGGTTGCAGATGCTGTCGGGAACGACGTCGGTGGCCCCGAGACGGTGAAAGAAGCGCATCGGGAAGAAGTAGGCGAGCAGCGAGAGCGTGCCGCTGTAGTGAGCATTGATGATCGTGTGCGGCCCGCTGGTGCTAGCGACCCGCCCGAGCCGGTCGGCGATCGAGGCGATGGCCTCACCCCACGACACAGGCGCGAGTTGCCCCGACCCCTTGGGGCCGACGCGGCGTAACGGACGGGTCAACCGCACCTTCGGGTCAAGCCATTCGTTGTTGTAGCCGGCCGAGCACTTGACGCAGAGCGCACCCCGGCTCATCGGGTGGGCGGGATCGCCGCGCACTTGGTCGATCCTGCCGTCCCGGACCCGGACGGCAATGCCGCAGGAGTCGTAGCAGTCGCGCGGGCAGGTCGTCAGGATGACCCCGGTCGTCATCGCACCTCCTTCCATACTGGAGAAGAGAGGGTAGTCGAAATGATGGTCTACCAGCGGCGGCTCCCCAGCGTCAAGGTGGGCGACTCACACGGATCCGCGCCAGATTGGCCCCGCAGGCGGCGTGACTGACGATCTCATCGGTCCGCCTGGCGGCCCTGCGCGGTGAGGAGGCGCCGGCGCGAGACGAGACGCGCCAGGACAGGCGTCGCGAGAGTCCCGGCGGCCGCCAGCAGCATGCCCGCCGACAGCGGCGAGCTCCAGAGCCCGCTCAGCTCGCCGCGCGCGATCGTGAGCGCCTGAAGCAGCGAGCGTTCCATCACCGGCCCGAGCACCAGACCAAGGACGAGCGGCGCCGGATCGAAGTCGAGCGCGCGCATCACGTAGCCGAGGATGCCCGCCGTCACCATGACCCAGACGTCGAACAGGTTGTTGTTGTCCGCGAAAGCGCCCACCGCGCAGAGGACGAGCACCGCCGGCATGAGGTAGCGTGGCGGGATGGTTGCGACTCGTGCGAACAGGCCAACCAGGGGCAAGTTGAGCAGGAGCAGCATCACGTTGCCGACGTAGAAGCTCCCGATGATGCTCCAGAAGACGTGCGGGTGATCGCGGAGGAGGAACGGCCCGGGCGTCACCCCGTGGAGCAGCATGCCGCTCATGAGCACCGCCGTGGACGGCGTGAAGGGAAGCCCCAGCGACAGGAGCGGCACCATGCCGCCTCCGACCGCGGCGTTGTTGGCCGCCTCCGGGCCGGCGACTCCCTCGATGGCGCCCCGTCCGAGCTCGTTCCGGTGTTTCGAGACGCGCCGCTCGACGCCGTAGGACACAAACGAGGCAATGGTCGCCGCCGGGCCCGGGACGAGGCCGACGACGAAGCCGAGGAGGCTCCCCCGGAGCATCGGTGGCACGGCCCGGCGCATCTCCTCGCGACTGGGGTACAGCTCACGCAGCTGGACGCGCGCGGAAGGCGCCGGCGCCGGCTGCGCCACGGCGGCCAGGATCTCGGCGACGCCGAAGAGCCCGGTCGCGACCGCGATGAAGCTCAGGCCGCCCTGGGCGCCACCCATGTCGAGCGTGAAGCGCACGGCGCCGCCGAGCGGGTCCATCCCGACCGTCGAGAGCACGAGTCCCAGCGCGACCATCGCCAGCGCCCTCGCGCGCGAGCGGCCGGTGAGGTTCGTGAGCACCAGAAGACCGAGGAGGGTGAAGGCGAAGTACTCGGCGGGACCGAAGGCGAGGGCCGCCCCGGCGACCACCGGAGCGAGGAACTGCAGCGCGCCCACGCTGAACGTTCCCCCGATGAACGACGCGGTGGCTGCGATCGCCAGGGCCGCCCCCGCTCGCCCGCGCCGGGCCAGCCGGTAGCCATCGATCGCCGTCACCACGCTGGCGGCCTCCCCGGGGACGTTCACGAGGATCGACGTCGTCGACCCGCCGTACATCGAGCCGTAGTAGATCCCCGCCAGCATGATGAGTCCGGCCGCCGGGCCGAGCTTGAGGGTGAGCGGCAGGAGGAGCGCCATGGCGGCCGCCGGCCCCAGGCCCGGCAGCACGCCGACGGTGGTGCCGATCACGGCGCCAGCCAGGCAGGCGAGGACGTTCGCGGGCTGAAGGCCCGCGAGCAGCGCCGTCGCGAACCCGTTCTCCGCCATGGGGCTCCCCTCAGGGGAGCGGCCCCGAGGGGAGCGGCACGCCGAGCCAGACGACGAAGAGCATGTGGGCGGCCGCTGTGACACCCAGCGCCAGGGCGGCCGCCCGGAGCCAGTCGTGTGTGCCAAGGAGACGGCTCGACGCGAGGACGACCGCGAACGACGCGGTCAGGAAGCCGATGGCAGCGGCCGCGACCGGATAGGCGACGAGGACTGCCATCAAGGCCAGCACCCGACGGCCCGCTGGACCCTCGACGGGGCTCGACGCGGTGGCGGGGCGAGCCCGCGCCGCGACCACAGCCTGGCCGACGGCGGCGCCGAGCAGGAGCGTTCCGGCGGCCAGGGGGAACACTCCCGGACCCGGCGTCGCCAGGGTGTCGAGGGGGTAGGCTCGATTGGCGGCGAGGTAGGCGATCGCGAGGACGGCGAGACCCCCCGCGCTCAGGAGGTCCCGCCGAGCCTCGGGACTTCGTGGCATGAGCCGATCGGACCGGGGCCGGCTACTGCTTCCTCAGCCCAATCTGCTCCATGAGGGCGGCGAGGTCGCGATCCTCCTGGGCGATGAACGCGTCGAACTCGCGCGCGCGGCGGATCTCGACCGCGGCACCCAGCTTCGCCGCAAACTCCCGGAACTCGACGCTCTGGGCCGCCGTCGTGAACGCGCTCTCGAGCCGCGCGATCACCACGTCCGGCGTCCCCTTCGGCACGGCGATCCCCCGCCAGAGCGACAGCGCGAGGTCGATGCCGCTCTCCCTGAACGTCGGCACGTCGGGCAGGACGCCGAGCCGCTTCTCGCCGGTGACGGCCAGGATCCGGACCTGCTTGCCCGTCACCTGGGCCATGATCTCGGCGGGCAGCTGCACGCTCGCCTCGATCTTGTCACCGAGCACGGTGGTGACGGCGAGCTGCTGGCCGAACGGGACGTGGGTGAGCTTCGCCCCCGTCTGGTTCTCGAGGGAGACGGCCACGAGATGGGTGAAGCTGCCGCGTCCGGAGTTGCCGATCCGGACCTCACCGGGATGGGCCTTGGCGTGCGCGATGAACTCGCGGATGTCTTTCCACGGCGCGTCGGCCTTGACGGCCAGGGAGACGGGCTCCGTCGTCAGCTGAGCGACTCCGGCGAAGGCGGTGTAGTCGACCTTCATGTTGCCGGCGTGATAGGTGGTGCTGATGCTGTTGGAGTTCCAGACCAGCGCGTGGCCGTCGGCGGGCTGGCTCCGGACGTGGGTATAACCCATGGCGCCCCCCGCGCCCGTCCGGTTCACCACCGCCACCGGCTGCGCGAGGTCCTTCGCGGCCGCCTCGGCGAGCTTGCGAGCGAGGAGGTCGGCGCCACTGCCCGCGCCGAACAGCACGGTCAGCTCGATCGGCTTTGACGGAAACGGACCCTGGGCCCATGCCGACTCGATTGCCGCGATTGCCATCGAGATGGTGCGCCGCGAAGCTCTTGGCCAGGATACGCCAGCATGGGAGCGCTCACCAGAGGGCTGCGACGTATGCGAACGCTCGCAGACCCGCGACGCCCGTGACCGATGGAGGCGGCGCTGCCGGCGGCGTGGTCACGGGACGGGTCACTGCGGTGCTCGGCGGATGCCGTGCCGCGAACCCTCGAAGGCGGCGAGGAGGATGGCGTTTCGTCGTGCGCGTGGCTGGCGGCGCGCCCATCCGCGGAGCCCCTTGACGCTGGCTGCTCGGTCGCGCCATGCTCCTGCATCGCCGCTGGGCCAGGAGGCCGGATCCGGCGGCCGGGACGGAACGGCAGATCAGCGAGGGGAGGGCCGAGCATGAAGAGCATGGCGTGGACGATGGTGGTCGGCTTGGTCGCGTTGGTGCTCGGCGTCGGCCCCGCGCCGGGGCAACAGCCGAGCGGCGAGTACAAGATCGGGGTGCTGGAGCCGCTCACCGGCAATCTGGCCGTCCAGGGCAAGCTCCACGTCGAGGGCTACGAGATCATGCGAGACCTCATCAACAGCCGCTTCGGCGGTGTGATGGGCAAGAAGCTGGTCTTCGCCATCGGGGACGCGGTCGACCCCACGGCCGCCGCCTCCGAGGCGACCCGGCTGGCCACCCGGGAGGGCGTCAAGATCATCACCGGCACCTTCTCCTCCACCCTGTGCGGCGCGGCCAGCGAGGCGGCCTCTCGGCAAAGCGTCATCTACTGGGAGACGTCCTGCGTCGACCCGCGGTTCACGCGGCGCAACCTCAGGAGCGTGTTCCGCACCGAGATCGACGGAACCGGGTTCGGCTGGTACAACGTCGAGTTCATCGCCAAGCACCTGGCGCACCGCCTCGGCAAGAGCCCGAGCGATCTCAAGATCGCGTACCTCTCGGAGGACTCGTCCTACGGCCAGAGCGTGACCGAGTCCGCCCGCCAGCGTGCCAAGCAGGAGTTCGGCATGCAGGAGGTGGCGCCCGAGTACTACACGTTCACGACGAACGACCTCACCCCGGTCATCCTCAAGCTGAAGAACGCGAACCCGGACATCCTGCATCACATCTCGCGCGACCAGGACGCGATCCTCTTCTGGCGCCAGGCGCGGGAGCAGGACTTCCAGGTCAAGGCCGTCGTGCACGCCGGCGCGACCGGCTACGGCAACCCGGGCTTCGGCAAGGCGTTCGGCAACGATGCGAACGGGCCCTTCGCGCTGCTCGAGCCCGGCCCCGGCCTGATCATCGAGAAGTTCCGGCCAGAGGGCCAGACCATCGAGCGCGCGTTCCGCGAGGCTGTGAAGGCCAAGACCGGCTCGGACGTGCTGGCGGGCGGGCACCAGCTCGCAGGCGGCGGCCTGTGGGTCCTGAAGCTCGCGCTCGACGCCGCCAAGACGGACGATCTCGAGAAGTTCCGGGCCGCCGTCATGTCCCTGGACGTGCCGGTCGGCTCCACCGTCAACGGCTGGGGCGTGAAGTTCGACGAGACGGGTCAGAACTCCAACGCGCGCGTGCAGCACTACATGCTCCAGTGGCAGAACGGCTCGCTCGTCACCGTGTGGCCCGAGGAATTCACGACGAACCGAGCGAAGTGGATTCCGCTCGGCCCCTGGGACCAGCGGAAGTAGCCGGCCCCGCGGCCGCTCTGGCGCGATTGTCCGCGCCAATGCGACGCCCCGGGGCTGCCCCGGGGCGTCGTGCCGTCGCCTGACTTGGACGCCATCTCCCAGCTGGTCGTCACGACGGTCCTGCTCGGCGGCATCTACGCGCTCATCGCGGTGGGGCTCACTCTCATCTTCGGCGTGATGCGCGTCGTGAATTTCGCGCACGGCGAGTTCCTCATGCTCGGCATGTACCTGGCCTTCTGGGCGTTCGCGCTGCTCCGCTTCGATCCCTACCTCACGCTGGTCGTGTCGCTGCCGCTCTGCTTCGCCGCCGGCTGGGCGACCTACCGCGCCGTGATGCGCCCGATCGTGCACGCTTCGCACAACGTCCAGGTGTTCACGACCGTCGGGCTGTCGATCGCGCTGCAGAATCTGGCGCTCGTGCTCTGGACCGCCGACGCGCGATTTGTGCGGACCGACTACTACGCGGTGGTCCTGCGGATCGGCGGCGCCGCGTTCAATGTGGCGCAGATCGTGGCGTTCGCGGTCGCCGTCGCGCTCACAGCCGGGCTGTTCGCGTTCATGCGGTGGTCCTATGCCGGCAAGGTCATGCGCGCGACGGCGCAGGACCGGCAAGCCTCGGCGCTGATGGGCATCGACACCGACCGGGTCTATGCGGTCACCTGGGCGGTGGGCATCGCCTGCGTGGGCGCGGCTGGCGTCCTGCTCGCGCCGATCTATCCCGTGTACCCGACCGTCGGCCTGCAGTTCGTGCTGATCGCCTACGTCGCCGTGGTCCTGGGTGGCCTCGGTGACATGGCCGGGGCGCTGATCGCCGCGGTGGTGGTCGCTGCGGTCGAGGTAGTCGGCTCGTACATCATCGGCACCGCGTGGAAGGAAGTGCTCTACCTGGTGCTGTTCATCGCCATCCTCGTCGTGCGGCCCGCCGGGCTCTTCGGGCAGCGTGGCGCCGAGTTGGTCGGCACATGAGCGGCGTCGCCTTGGGGGCCGTCTTTTTCGCCCTGGTCGCGCTGGCGCCGCTCGTCGTGCGCGACGCGTTCCTCCTGGACAGTCTCGTCCTGATCCTGATCTGGGGGACCGCCGCGGCCGCCTGGAACGTGGCCGGGGGCTACGCGGGCCAGATCTCGCTCGGCCACGCGGCGTTCTTCGGTCTCGGCGCCTACGCAGCCGCGCTGCTCGCCACGCGCTGGACGCTGTCGGCGTGGCTCGGCCTCGCGGTCGGCGCGGTCGTGGCGACGGCCGTCGGTCTCGTCATCGGGTATCTCTCGAACCGGCTCCGTGGTCCGTACTTCGTGCTCGCGACGATCGCTTTCTCGCAGGTGCTGCTCGTGGTCGGCAGCCGCTGGCGCGGCTTCACGGCCGGCTCGGAGGGCATTCCCGTCCCGTTCCGCCCCGGGTTCTGGACCCTCGGCATCGCGGACAAGCGGGTGTGGGTCTGGATCGTGCTCTGTCTCGCGGTGCTCGCCTGGCTCGTTCAGCTCTACCTCGATCGGTCGCGCCGCGGCTACCAGCTGGTGGCGGTGCGCGAGGACGAGGACGCGGCACTCTCGCTCGGCGTGCCGGCCCGGAGGCTGAAGGTCGCCGCGATCTCGGTGAGCGCTGCGCTGACGGCCGCGAGTGGCGCCCTGTGGGCGCAGTACGTCGGATTCGTCGATCCCTTCTACGTGTTCTCGGTCGACCTCTCGATCCGGTTCGCGCTGGCGGCGATCATCGGCGGGCTCGGCACGGCGCTCGGGCCCTTCCTGGGCGCGGCCCTCGTCACGACCGTCGAGACGTACCTGCGTGCGCAGTTCGGCGGAATCGGCGCCGGGCTCGTCGGGATCTACCTCGTCGTCTACGGCTGTGCGCTCATCGTGATGGCGCGGTGGGTCCCTCAGGGCCTCGTGGGGTGGATCGGGGACTACCTGCGCCGGCGCGCCGTCGCGCGGACCTTGCCATGAGCCTCCTGTCCGTCGCCGGCGTCTCGAAGCGATTCGGCGGAATCGTGGCGAACCGCTCCGTCTCGTTCGACGTGGCGCCGGGCGAGCTGGTCGGGATCATCGGGCCGAACGGCGCGGGCAAGTCCACGCTGTTCGAGATCATCACCGGGTTCTACCATCCGGACGAGGGCGAGGTCAGACTCGAGGGCACGCGGCTCACCGGGCTCTCCCCGGACGTGGTGTGCCGGCGCGGTGTGGCGCGCACCTTCCAGAAGCTGCGCCCGTTCCAGGGGCTCACCGTGCTCGACAACGTCATGGTGGGCGCGCTGACCCGCACGAGGGACGTGCGCCACGCGCGCGAGCGGGCGCGCGAGCTGGTCCGGAGAGTGGGGCTCGCCGACAAGGCCGACGCGCACGCCCGGACGCTCTCCACCGGCCAGCGCAAGCGCCTGGAGCTGGCGCGCGCGCTTGCCACCGAGCCGCGCATCCTGCTGCTCGACGAGGTGACGGGTGGGGTGGACCAGCGGACGATCCCCGAACTGGTGCGGCTCGTCCGCGATCTGCACGGGGATGGCCTCACGCTCCTGGTGATCGAGCACAACATGCGGGTCATCACTGCCGTGGCACAGCGAATCCTGGCGCTCCACCTCGGCGAGGTCATCGCCGATGGCGCGCCCGATGCCGTCGCGCGCGACCGGCGGGTGGTCGAGGCCTATCTCGGCCAGGCGTACCTGCCGTGAAGGCGTCCTGGCCGGCGCCCCGCCCGTCGCGGGCGACCCCATGCTGACGGTGGAGGGGCTCGACGTCGCCTACGGCGACTTCCAGGTGCTGTGGGGGGCCGAGCTGCGCGTGGACCCGGGCGAGATCGTCTGCGTGCTCGGCCCGAACGGGGCCGGCAAGTCCACGCTGATGAACACGGTCTCCGGGCTCCTGTGGCCGCGGGCGGGGCGCATCACGTTTCTCGACCAGCGGATCGACGGGCTGCCCGCGCACCGGACGGCGGGCCACGGCATCGCGCACGTGCTGGAGCGGCGCCGCCTCTTTCCGTTCCTCACCGTGCTCGACAACGTGCTGCTGGGCGCCCACAACCCCCGGGCGCGGCCGCATCGCGCCACGACCTTGGCGTGGGTCGAGGCGCTGTTCCCTGTCGTGCGGCATCGGCGCGCCCAGCTCGCGCACACCCTGTCGGGGGGCGAGCAGCAGATGGTCGCGATGGCCCGCGGGCTCATGGCCCGGCCGCGCTTGCTGATGATCGACGAGCCGTTTCTCGGGCTGTCGCCGCGGATGGTGCAGGAGATCAGCCGCCTCATCCGGCACATCCGGGACGAGGAGGGCATCGGCGTCGTGTTCATCGAGCAGAACGTGGAGCTGGCGCTCCGGCTGGCGGACCGCGGCTACGTGCTCGAGTCCGGCCGCACGATCCTCAGCGGACCCTCGGCGAACCTCTTGCAGTCACCCGAGGTGAAGCGCATCTTCCTGGGTGACGCGGCGCTCTGATCGGGCCACGGCGGACGAGCTCCGGGGACGGGCGCCGGGCGGCGCACGGAGCGGGGCCAGGCTGGTCGAGGCGGTCAGGAGCCCCTGCTCGACTCGAGGGTCTCCTTCCGGGCGTAGTACTTCGCCTGGGCCACGATGTCGATGCCGACGGTCTCGCTCCACGCCTGGAGCAGCCGGTGGACCGTCGGTCCCGGCTTGCCATCGCCGATCGGGCGCCGGTCGACCTGCGTCACCGGAAGCACGCACGGGCTCGTGCTGGTGAAGAACGCCTCGTCCGCGGTGTAGAGGTCGTAGGGCTGGAGGTCCTCCTCGACGACGGGAAGGCCCAGCTCCTTCGCGAGGTCGAACACGGTCCCGCGCGAGACGCCCTGCAGCACGCTCCGGTCGCCCGCCGTCCGGATCACGCCGCCCGACACCAGGAAGAGGTTGTAGCCCACGCCTTCCGTGAGGTTGCCGCGGCTGTCGAGCAGGATCGGCCAGCCCTCCGGATCGACGTCGGAGGCCTCGAGCTCGGCGAGATTGAAGTTCATCCGGCTGAAGTTCTTGACCTTCGGGTCGAGCGCGTCCGGGTTGAAGCTGCGGGTCCGCACGACGACCCCGTGGGCGCCCGTGTCGTAGAGGTCGGCGAAGCGGGCGAAGCCCATCTGGCGCGTGCAGATGCCGACGGCCGGGGGACCGGCCTTGTGGGCCCACCGCCCGCGCCCGCGCGTGACGAACTGCCAGAGCTGGTAGTCGCCCGCGTCGGCGCGGAGGTGCTCGTTGCGGGAGATGACCTCCTCGCTGATCCGCTCCAGCTCCTCCGGCGTCAGGCCCGGGTCGATGCGCACGTACTTCAGGGAGCGATAGAGACGGTCGACGTGCTCGCGCATCCGGAAGCTCTTGCCGTTGAAGGTCCGGGCGACGTCGAAGACACAGTCGCCCACCAGGAAGCCGCGATCCAGCGGATCAATCTTCACCTGGCTGAACGGCATGAACTCACCGTTGAAGTACGCCACGTAGTCGGCCATGGTTTTTCCTCGTCGGGACTCGGGTCCGGTTCAGTCGGCCATGAATGCGTTTGGACGCGGCGATTGTACCCCCCTCCTGCGGTCGGGGAAAGCGTGCTAGCCTCTCCCTCGCTCGCTCCCGGGCAGACGACGGGCTTCGGGAAGAGCCAAACGGATACGCGTCGGCGGGGGACGCAGATGACCGGGCAGCGGATCCGAGTGGGGCTGATCGGCACGGGGCGCATTGCCGGCTTCGTGCACGTCCCGAGCCTGCGCTTGCTCCCCGACCTCTCTGAGGTGACGGCGGTCGCGTCCCGGGACCCGGCGAAGGCCAAGGCCTTCGCGGAGCAATGGGGTATCGCCCGCGTGCACGACACCGGGGAGGCCCTGGTCGCCGATCCCGAGCTCGACGCCGTCGTCGTCTGCCCGCCCAGCGATCTCAACGGGCGCCTGGCGGGGGCGGCGCTCGCCGCCGGCAAGCACGTCCTCTGCGAGAAGCCGCTGGCCCTGACCTATCCCGAAGCCCGAGACCTGGCGGACGCCGCCGACCGCCACCCGGCCCGGGTCCACATGGTGGCGTTCACGTTCCGGTTCGCCGCCGCGCTGCGCTACCTCCGGCGCCTCGTCGACGAGCGCCACTTCGGCGAGATCCGGCACTGGCGCATGTCCTACTTCAACGACGGCCAGCTCGACCCTGAGCTCCCCTTCGGCTGGCGCCATCAGCGGGCGCGCGGGGGCGCCGGCGTGATCGCCGACATGGGCTCCCACATGATCGACGCCGCGCGCTATCTCCTCGGCGAGATCGTCGCGGTCAGCGCGGTGAGCCGGACCTACGTTGCCGAGCGCGCGATGCCGGGCGGGGGCCGCGGCCGCGTCGAGACGCCCGAAGCGTCCGCCTGGGTCGCCGAGTTCGCCAGCGGGGTCATCGGGTCGTTCGACGTCAGCCGCGGGGTGGCGGGGCGAGGCGGGACGGGCCGGCCCCAGTACCAGGGCATCGAGATCCACGGCACCGGCGGCGCGGCGCTCTACGAGCTCATCCACCCGTTCCAGCTCCAGGTGAGCCTCGGGCCGGCGATGGCGCGACGCCAGCACTGGGCAACCGTCGAGGTGCCGCCCGAGCTCGCTGTCTACCCGGGCTCGCCCCGCAACCCGCGCGGCGACGACCCGCTCCTCGGCTACAAGTACGACCAGGGAGTCGCCTTCGTCCGCGCGATCCGCGGCGAGACGACCGACTACCCGACCTTCCGCGATGGCGCCGCGGTGCAGGGCGTTGTCGACGCCGTCGACCGCTCGGCGTTGGAGCGGCGCTGGATCGGAGTTCCCCCGTGACCGACCACTCGGGCTAGTCACCAGGCTCGATGCGTGCCCGGGTGGTCGTGATAGGCGGCGGCGCGTTCGGGGCGAGCTGCTTCTACCACCTGACCGCTCGGGGTGTCCGGGACGTCACGCTGCTGGAGCAGGCGACGCTCGGGTCCGGCTCGACGGGACGCTCCGCGGCGGTCGTCGAGACGCAGTACCTCGCCCCAGATCAGGTCGCCCTGTGCGCCTGGTCCATTCGCGTGTTCCAGCGGCTCGAGCAGGAGCACGGGCTCCCGTTCGTCCACCACGGCTATCTCCGGCTCGGCCACTCGGCGGCGGACGTGGCGGGCTTCCACGAGAGCGTGACGCTCCAGCGGGCCCACGGGCTCGGCGACGCGCGCGTGATCGAGCCCGGCGAGGTCGCGCGGATCGTGCCGGCGCTACGCGTGGACGACCTGGCCGGGGCCCTGTGGGGTCCGTCGGACGGCTACGTCGACGCCGTGCGCTACTGCGAGCTGCTCGCCGGTCTTGGACGGGCGGCCGGCGGTCGCGTCGTCCAGGGACGGCGCGCGATCGGGCTCCGGCTCCGGGGTGGCCGCGTGACGGCCGTCGAGTGCGACGGCGAGACGATCGAGTGCGAGACCGTGGTCAACGCCAGCGGCGCGTGGGCACGCCGACTGGGCGGCGCGCTCGGATTGACGCTGCCCGTCGACGGCTACCGTCGGCAGCTGGTCCAGTTCGAGCCGCCGCGGCCTCTCGCGGGCCGCTCTCCCGATGGTGATCGACTACGTGCCCGGCGTCGAGCGGGAGGGCCTCTACTTCCGCGACGACACGCCGGCCCGGATCGTCGCCGGCCTCCACTGGGAAGTGCACGGCGACGCGGAGCGCCCGGAGGACCCCGACGCGTTTCGCCAGGCGGTCGACTGGGAGTACTCCCTGCGCGTGGCCGAGGCCCTGGCCGCCCGCTACTGGGGGGCCTCGGAGTTTCGCGTCACGGGGGGGTGGTCGGGGCTCTACCCGCTCACGCCCGACACGCGGCCGATCGTGGGGCCGACGCCCGAGGTGGCAGGCCTCTACCAAGCTCTCGGCGGTGGTGGCGTCGGCGTTCAGATCTCGCCAGCGGTCGGCGCTATGGTGGCAGACCTGATCGCGACGGGGGAGACATCCGTCATGCCGAACTGGACCCGCTACCGTCTCGACCGCTTCGCGACGAGGGAAGCGCCCGCGACGCCCTGCTCCGAAGCTGGTCGGTGAGACCAAGACCCTGCCGGCCCGGTACAGCTTCGTCTATGCAAAGGTAGACAAGGGCTGGCTCATCGTCGATCACCACTCGTCCTCGGTACCGGCCCCCCCGCGCTGATGCAAGATCGCTGGGCCTTGCGTATCGCGGTGCGGGCGCCTGACCGATGGCGAGTCTCGAACCGCCTGATCGGGTCACTTGCCGGCGGAGGACCAATCGGCCTATATTGCCCGTCGAGACGCGGCAGCCGCCGCGGGAGGAGGGAGACATGCTGCACCTTCTGGGTCAAGCGCTCTTCGGCCTCGTCGTCGGCGCCATCGCCAAGCTGTTGTTTCCTGGCCGAGACCCGGGCGGGGTGATCGTCACCGCGCTGCTCGGGCTTGTCGGGGCGATGATCGGCACCTTCGTGGGCCGTGCGCTCTGGGGCGGGGCCGGATACTCCGCGGGTTGGATCACGTCCATTCTCGGAACCCTCGTGGTCCTGGCCATCTACCGGGCGGTGACGAAGCGTCAGGCAGTGTAGGGTCCCGGTCCCTCCGGGATCGATCTCGTCCGCGGGTCGGGGCGGCCGCCGCCCCGACACGACTCTCACCGTCCCGCCCTGAGCCGGACCGCCTTCCGAATCCCGCCCACCAGCTGCGGTCCAATCACCGGCAGGCGTCCCATGCTCCTCCCAAGCCGGATGCGTGTCGGCTCATCGACCCGGAACAGGGCGTGCCCTGGAAGCTCGAGCTGCTCGAACAGTGACGGCTCGAGGGCATCGCGTAGCACGACGTAGGGGAATGGCTTCCGCACGATGTCGGCCTTGGTGGCACGGGCCAAGACGCTGAGGGAGGGGTCAGCCGGCATGGCGCTTGTTCCGGATCTCCGCACCCGGGGGGCATGGGATCGCGTGCCGCCGCGTCGTGGAGCATTGGGAATCCCCTCGACGGGACGCGCAACGGCCTCCCGGGCTACCTCCGGACGTGGCTCGACGGCCCGGCGGCCGGACGACGCCCCTCCGTGAGGGCGATCGACAGACCGCTGGCGACGATCAGCGCGGCACCGAGCCAGAGCGTGGGGCCTGGCACGTCGCCGAAGAATAGGTAGCCGGTCGCCGTGGCGCCGAGGAGCTGCACGTAGTTGAACGGGGAGACGACGGACGCAGGCGCGCAGATGTACGCCCTCGCCACCATGTAGTGGCCGATGCCTCCGGTCACCCCCATGCTCAGGAGGAGCCCGAGCTGGGTCCACGAAGCGGGCGAGACCCAGGAGAAGGGCACGAGCACGGTCGTCAGCGCCGTGCCGACGAGGGCGCTGTAGCCCACTGTCGTTTCCGGGGAATCCGTCGCGGCCACCAGCCGGGTCAGAACCTGGTAACCCGCGTAGCACACGGCTGTGCCGAGCGACAGAAGTGAAGCCAACCGGGTGACGTCGCCGCCCGGGCGCACCACGACCAGCACGCCGAGAAAGCCGACGCCTATGGCTATCCAGCGCCGGGCGCCGACCCGCTCGCCGAGTATCGGCACTGCCAGGAGCGCCACAATGCAGGGAGCGGTGAAGTTGATCGTCGCGGCCGTGGCGAGGCCGATGTAGCGGAGCGCTACGAAGTTGAAGGCGGTGGAGCCAAGGAGCAGGAGCGAGCGGACGAGCTGGAAGACCGGGTTGCGGGTGGCGAACAGGCGGCGCCCGGGCCGGGCACCGAACGCCGCCACCACGAAGGCGAGGTGGCCCGCCGTTCGCGCCCAGAGAAGCTCGATCACCGGGAAGTCGCCGGTCAGCGCCTTGGCGGCGACGTTCAGGAGGGAGAACATGGCGGCCGCTCCGCTCATGTAGGCGAGGGCGAGGAGCGGGCGGTGCGCACGCTCTCCCAGGGACGACACCAGGGCGCCGCTAGAGCGTGAGCCGGGCGCGGGTGGCCCCGACGTTCCGGAACCCGGCCACGCCCCTCAACTGGTCGGCCAGCTCGGCGGGCAAGAAACCGCGGTGGGCTGCCCGTCCAGCATGACCCGATTATACGAGGCTTCCTCCGATTCCGGCACGGTGACGAGCCGGATCACCCTCGATTGGCGCCCTCAAATTGACATGCCGTGGCGCGATTGCTAGCCTCCGAGGCATGCCCCGACCCACCGGAATTCCCGACGTCGCAGTGGCGCGACTGGGTGTGGCAGATGCAGGAGCGCGTCCGCAGCGCCAAGGACCTCGAGCGCTACGTCAACCCGACGGACGACGAGCGCCAGGCGATCGACGCGCTCGCGGAGCGCTTTCGCTTCGTCATCACGCCGTACTACGCATCCCTCATGGATCCGGACGACCCCGCTTGCCCGATCCGCAAGCAGGTGGTGCCCCGGACCGTCGAACTGGACGATCCCGCCGGCTTGGCCGACCCGCTCGACGAGGTGGCCCACTCTCCGGTGAAGAACGTGATCCGCGTGTACCCGGACCGGATCGCCTTCTGCGTGAACAACGAGTGCGCGCTCTACTGCCGGTTCTGCCTGCGGAAGCGCATGGTCGGCGACGAAGAGTGGATCATGAAGAAGCGCGAGCTCGAGGTCGGGCTCGACTGGATCCGCCGGACGCCCGAGATCCGCGACGTCCTCCTCACGGGCGGAGACCCTCTCGTCTTCTCCGACGACAAGCTGGAGTGGCTGATCGCCGAGCTCCGGGGCATCCCCCACGTCGAGGTCGTGCGCCTCGGGACGCGGCTGCCCGTGACGCTCCCGTTCCGGGTCACCGACGCCCTCTGCCGGATGATCGAGCGCTACCACCCCATCTGGGTGAACACGCACTTCAACCACCCGAAGGAGCTGACCTCCGAGGCGGCGGAGGCCTGCGACCGCCTGCTCCGGGCCGGCGCTCCGGTGGGCAACCAGAGCGTGCTCATGCGGGGGATCAACGACGACGCGACGACGATGAAGGCCCTCTGCGAGGGTCTGGTCCGGATGCGGGTCCGCCCCTATTACTGCTACCAGGCCCAGCTCCTGGAGGGCACCGGGCACTTCCGGGTGCCCGTCGAGCGCGGGCTGGAGATCTTCCGGGAGCTCCGCGGGCGGACGAGCGGATTCGCGATCCCGACGTACGTGCTCGACACCCCTTACGGCAAGGTCCCGCTCGGCTACCCGTACCTGAAGGGTCGCGACGGGGACCACGTGGTGGTCGAAGCGTGGGACGGGCGGATCTGGCGCGAGCTCAATCCCGCTGAGTGACGCCCACCGGCGCGCCGCGAGACCGGCGGCCCGGGGGTTCCTGGCGTCTAGTGCCATTCCAACTTGTTCCGACGAAGCGCTGTGCGGCCTGTCGTCGGGTTGACCCGGGCGCGGCGCGGCCACCCACAGCGCCGCGTTCGCCGTATCAGCTTGGAGCGCGACTAGTCGTCAGCGGTCCGGCGGCGGGCGACGGCCCTCGCGCCGGTAGCGGCGGTAGTCGGCCAGGATCAGCCCGTGGTCGAACGCGAGCGGCGCGGGCAGCGCGTCGATCGCGAAGGCCCGCGCTTCCGCCGCGTCGTCGGCTCCATGCGGGGTGCCCGAGGCCCGGCCGATGAAGACGACACCCAGCGTCGGGCCACGCGGGTCTCGCGCGGGATCCGAGTAGACGTGGAACAGCTCGATGAGCTCGACGTCGAGCCCTGTCTCCTCACGAAGCTCGCGTCGGGCCGCAGCGGCCGCGGTCTCGCCGGCTTCGACGAACCCGCCGGGCAGGGCCCAGCCGAGCGGCGGGTACTTCCGCCGCACGAGGACCACGCCGCCCTGTGGCATCTCGGCGATGACGTCGACCGTCGGAAGCGGCCCGCGGGGCGGGCGACTCACCGGGCGGCCCGAGCTCTCGTTCTCAGAGCGCCCGCTCGATCGCGTCCAGGACGGTCTGCTCGACCGGCGTCTCAGGCGTCGGCAACGCCTTCCGCTCCTTCGCCCAGAAGACCCGCTTCTCGCGGAAGACCTCGCGTTTCACCGTGATCGATGTCTGGGTGCTCGAGACGGAGCGGACGACGACATCCAGGGCATGGCGTGTGCCCCCGGCGTACACCCCGAAGTTCTTGAAGGCCACGTTACGCGGCTCGGTCCGGATGACGCCCGTCGCCTGATCGGCGCGGTCGATGTCCCACCCAAGGCTCCGCAGAGCCGACTGGGCCATGCTGAAGGTCCGCTCGATGGGGACGGAAACGACCCGAACGAGCTCGCCATCCGAACCTCGCGCGGACGTGGCCGGCGACACGGCGGCCGTAAGGGGCGGGGCTGGCGGACCTGACTCACGAGGCCTGGCCGGCGCGCCCCCCGGGTTCTCCGCCGGCGCCGCGGCTGCAGGCGGTGCCGGGGCGGCCGGCGGCGTCGACGCAGGCGGCGCCGACGCAGCGGGCGCTGCCGGAACCGCGGGCGCGACCGGGGCTGCTGGCGCTGCCAGGGCCATTGGCGCAGGTGTTACCGTGGTCAGGCTAGGCATTTCTCCCACGAGGACGAGATCGTCCGATGGCTCTCGCCCGCCGCCCTGACGCTCTATCGTCACGCCGAAGATGTCGGGCGACCAGGTGGCCCTGGGCGGCGCGAAACGGAGCGTGCCTGCCCCCTGGGCGTCCACTAGGAGCAGCCCCGCCGAGACACGGTTGCCGAGGCTGATGCTGCCCAGCCACAGCTGGTACGTTCGCCCGGTCGGCGGCTGGGGAAGACCCGAGACGACGAGTACTCCCCCTCCGATGGGCTCCCACGAGAGCTGTCCTCGCGCTCCTGTGGCGGATCCGACCGCCACAAGCGGGATCACCCGCGCCCCTGCAGTCACGGGAGGGCCGCCGGGATCGGTTCGAGCGGTGTAGAGCTTCGGTGGCGTCGCGGCCTGGCTTGACGGTTGGCCCGGCGGCAGACTGCCCACCGCAGGCCGTCGGGGATCGCTCTGCTTCGCGGCGACCTTGGTGGGCGCCTTGGGCGCTCGCTGGAGCGGTAGTGCCGGCGCCGCGGGGTTCGCCGTCGGCGGCGCGCCCGCAGTCTCTGGCGGTGCAGGCGGTACCACCGGCGAAGTTTGGACCGGCGCCGGTGCCGGGGGCGCTTGCGGTCGCAACACGGCGGTCGAAGGGCCCTCGTCCCGATGAGCCGACGGTCTCACCGTGACGCGCGGAATCGATGGCATCCACGCTTGATACCAGGACAGCGCGAGGCCCACGCCCGCTCCCAGCACGACGACGGTCGCGAACACGATCGACGAGGATGGCCAAGCCCTCCGGTGCCAGGAAGCTAGCGCCGAGCGCTCCCGAGTCATGCTGGAGTCGTCTCGCGCGACCGGCTGCCCCACCGGCAAGTCTCGAAGCTGGAGGAGCTCACCGCACTGGTGGCAGAAGCGCTGGGACTCCGGGTAGTCCCGATCGCATTGAAGGCACCGCATCGTCGGAGGGGAGTCGTGGCGCGCGGCCAGATCACTCATCAGATCTAACCTCGAGGCTCACGATAGGCGTCGGGCTCTGATGGTGTCAAGGTTTGCCGCAGGATGCGATGGCGGCCCCGGGGCGCCGCGAATCACCCGGCGCGCCCGGCCAGGGCCCGCTCGAAGGCCCGATAGCCTGGGCGGTCGAAGAGGACGAAGCGAACCTCAGCCACGCGCGTGCTGGCGTCTTCGACCGCCGCGATCGCGACGGGAGCGGCGAGGTCCAGTGGATAGCCGTAGGCGCCAGTCGAGATGGCGGGAAAGGCGAGCGTCGCGCATCCGAGCCCGTCGGCGACCCGGAGGGACTCGACGTGGCAGCGGGCGAGAAGGTTCGCGGACTCCTCCGGCGACGAGTAGATCGGGCCGACGGTGTGGATGACCCAGCGGGCGGCCAGCTGTCCGGCTGGTGTCGCCACGGCCTCGCCAATGGGGAGCCCGTCCGGGTATCGTTCGGCGCGAAGGCGCCGGCAGGCATCTAGTATCGCCGGGCCACCCTTGCGGTGGATTGCGCCGTCAACCCCACCGCCGCCCATGAGCGTGGAGTTGGCGGCATTGACGACGGCGTCCACTGCTTGCTCCGTGATGTCGCCCTGGACGAGCACGATGCGCGACACGGCCGGAGTCAGGCGAACGAGCCCCACTGGTACTCGTGCTCGCCTCGGATCACCTCGCCGCGCGCTTCGCGATCCACCGCGAACGGGAACAGAGGGCTCGCGGCGAAGTCCGTGCCGCGGATGACCTCGGCGAGGGCGCGACCCATGGACGGGCCGAACTTGAATCCCTTGCCGTTTCCGCCCGTGAGTACAAACAGCCCGGGGACGCCAGGGACAGGACCGGCGAGAGCGTGGCCGTCCGGCGTCCGCGAGTCGAGGCCGACCCACGTCCGTCCCGGCACCGCGTGCTCGAGCGCCGGCATCCGGGGGATGAGACGCGTCGCCGCCGAGACGAGCTCATCGGGTGTCGGCGGGGTGAACTCGACCTTGCCGTGGAAGGGCTCTCCCCGGAAGCCGATCGAGTCCTCGTAGCCGGCACCGATCAGGAGCGCGTCGCCGATCTCGCCCCGGTACCATTGCTCGGCGGCGTGGTCGATCGTGCACGGCACACGGTCGAGCCCGGGCAGGCCGTGGAGGAGGCCGGCGCCGATCGGCATGGGGAACACGGGCAGGTCGGCGCCGACCTCCGCTGCGAGCGCGCGGCTGCCCGCACCGGCTGCTAGAACCACCGCCGTGGCCCCGATCCGGTCCGAGCCCAACCGGATCCCGGCAACGCGATCGCCCTCGGTCAGGAGAGATGCGGGTCCCGCATCGGTCAGGACACGGCCGCCGTGATCACGGACACGAGCGAGGAGGCTCGCGACGCAGTCGGAGGGGTCAGCGTGGCCGCTGTCCGGCTCCCACGCGGCGGCGCCGATGCCGTCCGTCTCCACGAACGGCATGACCCGCTTCACGCCCGACGCATCCAGCAGCTCGGTGGGCACGCCCATGGCCTGTAGGACCGCCACGTTCTTCTCGAGGGCGGGGACCAGGGTGGCCGGCACGATGAACAGGAAGCCGTTCCGCCGGTAGCCGTTCTCGCCTCCGACCTCCGCGCTCCAGCGGCGGTGCATCCGCCAGCTCTCGACGGCGAAGTGTGCCTCGGGCGGATTGGCATAGTGGCACCGGATGTAACCGGCCGTGCGACCGGAGGCGCCGCCCGCCGGAAGCCCGCGGTCGACCACGACGACGCGGAGGCCGGCGCGCGCGGCGAAGCAGGCCGTACTGGCGCCGGCGATACCCGCGCCGACGACGACGAGATCGACCTGCTGCGCCATGGCGAGCTTCTCTCAGGGTCGGCCGTTCTGCATCGCCTGCCACACTCGCTCGGCCCGGAGAGGCATGTCGATGTGCCGGACCTTGAACGAGCGGAGGGCGTCGACCACTGCGTTCACGACCGCCGGCGTCGACCCGATCGTCGCCGCCTCCCCGATGCCCTTGGCGCCGAGCGGGTTCATCGGAGTGGGCGTCACCGTCTGGTCGGTGACGAAGGTCGGGAGATCGTCCGCGCGCGGCACGCAGTAGTCCATGAGCGAGCCCGTCACGAGCTGGCCGTCGGGGCCGTAGACGAGCTCCTCCAGCAGCGCCTGCGCGATGCCCTGAGCCAGGCCGCCGTGCACCTGCCCCGCGACCAGGACCGGACTGACGCGAACGCCGCAGTCGTCGACTGACACGAAGTCCCGCACCGCGACCTGACCCGTCTCGCGGTCGACCTCGACGACCGCGACGTGAGCGCCGAAGGGGTAGAGGAGCTGGGGCGGCCGGAAGAAGTCGGTGGCCTCGAGCCCCGACTCGATCCCATCGGGCAGCTTGTCGCCGTAGGCGTGCCCCGCCACCTGGGCGAGGGTGAGGGCGCGTGCCGGGACCCCCTTCACCTGGTATCGTCCGTCGTCGTAGACGACGTCCTCCTTGGCGGCTTCCAGCACGTGAGCCGCGATCGCGCGCGCGTGCTCCTGCACCTTGAGGGTGGCGCGCAGAATGGACGTGCCGCCGACCGCGAGGCTCCGGCTCCCGCCGGTGCCGTTGCCCATGGGCGTGTTGGACGTGTCGCCGTGGCGCACCACGACCTGCTCGAAGGGGACTCCCAGGTGGTCCGCGATGATCTGGGAGAAGGTCGTCTCGTGACCCTGGCCGTGCGCCGACGTGCCGGTGTAGGCCGTCACCGTCCCGGACGGCTCCACCCGCACCACGGCGCTCTCGAAGGGGCCGAAGCCGCACATCTCGACGTAGCAGGCCATCCCGATGCCGAGAAGCTTTCGATCATTGCGGGCCAGCCGGGCGGCCTGGTCCTTGCGGAGCGCGTCGTACTTCGAGACCTGAAGCGCCTTGGTCAGCGC
Organism: uncultured Candidatus Rokubacteria bacterium; assembly: GCA_963804185.1. Taxonomy (GTDB): domain Bacteria; phylum Methylomirabilota; class Methylomirabilia; order Rokubacteriales; family DASRDR01; genus DASRDR01. The sequence continues at coordinate 584,380 of CAWDPM010000011.1, read as the reverse complement.
GCGGTCGTACTCCCCGCTGTCGTAGCGCTGGCCCGTCGGCGTCGTGTAGGGGAAGGCGTCGGGGGCGATGAAGTTGCGGCGCCTCACCGCCTCGGGCGCGAGACCGAGCTCCTGAGCGGCGACGTCGACGATGCGCTCGATGTAGTAGCAGCCCTCGGGCCGGCCGGCGCCGCGGTAGGCGGCGACCGGGGTGGTGTTGGTGAAGACGCAGGTCGACCGGAGATCGATGTTGGGGATCCGGTAGACCCCGACGCCCATCATGAGCGCCAGGTCGGGAATGAAGGTGAAGATCGGATACGCGCCGATGTCTGCGAGGACGTGCACCCGGAGGCCGGTGATGGTGCCGTCGCGTTCGACCGCTGCCTCGACGTCGGTGACGTGCGCGCGCCCGTGGGTGGTGGCCACCATGTGCTCCACCCGGGTCTCGACCCAGCGGAGCGGCAGGCGATGGAGCCTCGCCATTGCCGCCAGCGCGGCGTCCTCCGGATAGACGCCGAACTTCACGCCGAACCCGCCACCGACCTCGGGCGCGATCACGCGGATCTGGTTCTGCTCGAGCCCCAGGAGGGTGGCCAGGCCGTTTCGCATCGCATGTGGGGCCTGGGTGGTGGCCCAGACGACGAGACCGCCCGTGGTGGAATCGGGAGCCGCCAGGGTCGCGCGCCCCTCCATCGGCACTCCGCAGAGGCGCTGGCTGACCATCTGCTGGCGGACCACCTTGAAGGCCTTGGCGAAGGCTGTGTCCGGGTCGCCAGCCGTGATGCGGTTCTCGTGCTCCACGTTGTTCGCGGCGTCCGCGTGGATCTGAGGGGCCCCGGGCTTCCGCGCCTCGAGCGGATCGCTCACCGCGGGGAGCGGCTCCCAGTCCACCAGGACGTCGGCGGCGGCGTCGACGGCGAGGGCTTCGGTTTCGGCAATCACCGCGGCGACTGCCTCACCCACGTGGCGGACTCGATCGATCGCGAGCGGGTAGTGCTTGCGGCCAATCGACGCCTGCCCCTCGCCGCCCTCGGTCGAGGCCTGGTCAACCGGGACGGGACCGCAGTGAGGCTTGAGGTCGGCCCCGGTGACCACCGCGACGACGCCCGCTCGTCGGAGCGCGGCCGATCCGTCGATCCGGCGGATCTTGGCATGGGCGTGCGGGCTGCGGACGAAGGCCACGTAGCGGAGGCCGGGCATGGAGATGTCGCCGGTGTAGTTGGCCACGCCGGTGATCAGACGAGGATCTTCCTTGCGCTTTACCTCGGCGCCCATCATCTTCACGGCCATCGTGATTCTCTCCTCAGTGGTTGTGGAGTGGGGGTACGGCTGATGAGCTCACACGAGCGGCCATGGGTACCGCATCCCGGTCGAGTCCTCGGGAAAGCACTCGGCGGTGCCCAGCGCGCGGGCTCGCGCCAGGAGCGCGGCGCGCTCCGCCGGTCCCAGGAGCTCGGTGAGCGGGCCCGGCAGCCCCTCGGCGGCCAGCCGGCTTGCGGCCGCACGGACGTCATCGGGCACGGGCTTGCCAGCGAAGTCCCAGACGACCGTGCGGAGCTTCGGCTCGGCGTGGAAGCAGAGACCGTTGTCGATCGCATAGAGGCGGCCGTCCCGTCCGAGGAGGCAGTGGCCGCTCTTGCGGTCGGCGTTGTTCGCCACGAGATCGAAGGCGCAGATGCGCGCCAGGGCGGCGCGATGCTCCGGACGCTCGCGGAGCGTGAAGTAGTGCTCCTCGAACTCGGCGTCGACGAACAGCTGGATCGAACCTGGGCCGTACGGCCCCTCGCGCGCCAAGGTCGGCGGCACCAGGCCAAAGCCGAGGGTCTCGGACAGGTGGTACGCGGCCACCTCGCGCCGATGGAGCCCTCGCGGGAAGTCCCAGAGCGGCCGCTCGCCGCGCTGGGGCTTGTACACTCCGAGCGTGGCGGCGCGCCCGCGTGTCACCTCGACGAGGAAGGTGGCGTTCGAGGCCCAGGGGAGCCGGGCCTTGACGGCGATCTCGCCCCGCGCGAGGACATCGATCGGCGCGCTCCCGGCGGCTGCCGGCATCGGTGGCACTCAGTCCGAGCCGTGCCCGTTCGTGCGGGCGCAGCGGTGGCCGCCCGGATTCATCGGCCGGCCGCAGAACCGGCAGGTGGGACGCCCGGCCTCGACGAGGCCGCGCGCCCGCTCCACGAACGCCGCCACCTGGGATCGCGTGAGGTGGACGCGTCCTGACGCCCGGTTGCCCTCGGCCGGCTCGTCTTCCGCCACGCGCTCGGGCGCGACCTCGCCCTCGGCCGATTCCTCCTCTTCTTCCTGGTCCGGCTCCTCGGTCTGTCCCTCGGGCTCCTCGCCGGCCTCCTCAATCACCAGGACCACGCGGTCGGCCGCCTCGTCATACCCCACGCCGATTGACCCCACGACCCACGCCGGCGTGACTGGCTCGACCAGCGCGAAGTCCCCGGTCGGGGCGGTCGCCGACTCCGACAGCCGCTCGAGAAGGCGACCGAGGTACTCGCCGAGCACCCGGACCTGCTCCTTCTCGCACTTGAGCGTCACCAGCGCCTCCTCCTCGCGGGCCTGGAGGTAGAAGACACGCTGACCCGGCGGACCGATCGCGCCGGCGGTGAAGAGGTCGGGAGTCGAGAAGTCGAACGAGTCGCTCATCGACACGCCCCGACGGCCCCCGGTCCGTGGCCAGGAACCGGGCGGCCGGAGTCGCTGGCGTGCGGGGTCGGCACCGGGGGTTTCACTGGCCGGCGAGAGGGACGAGGTCGCCCCGGGTAGTGTTGACGACGAGGACGGTGGGGCCCTCGGGGCCGTAGGCGATGGCGGTCACCGAGGCGGTGAAGACCGCGATTCGCTGGAAGAGATCGAGGTGGGTGCCGAGCGCGTGCGCAACCGCGGTCTTGATCGGATCGGCGTGGGAGACCGCCACGACGGTCTGCCCGGGATGAGCGGCGACCAGTCGCGCGAGCGTTCCGGTCACGCGGGCCTGCATCTCCGTGAACGACTCGCCCCCAGGAAAGCGAAATCCGCTCGGGTAGCGCTGGACCGCCTTCCACTCCGGTCGGCGACGGAGCTCCTTCAGGGCAAGTCCCGTCCACTCCCCGTAGTCGCACTCGAGGAGCCCCGGCTCCACCGTTACCCCGAGGCCGGCCGCAGCCGCGATGGGCACGGCCGTCTCGTGCGCGCGCTCGAGAGGCGACGAGTAGACGGCAGCCACGCGCGGGAGACGCGCAATTCGCGTCGCCACGTCGGCCGCTTCCTCGTGCCCCCTGTCCGCCAGGTGCAGGCCGGGCGCCCGGCCCGGCAGAATGACGCCGGTCGTCGACGTCTGCCCGTGGCGCACGAGCAACACCAGAGTAGTCTTCCCGCCGCGTCCGTTCCGGATGAAGTCGGCTCCTCGATGGTCTCCCGGTAAGAGTAAAGCATCGCGCGGCGAGGTCAATCGGCCGGCACCGACAGCCCGGCCCCGGCCGCGCGCGGACCCTCGTCGAAACGCCGTCGGCGGTCCCGGGTGGACTGGAAATGCGGCGTTCTGCCATACTGTCCGAGCTGTCAGCTCCATCTTTCACGGAGGCCTTCATGCCCAACATCACGGTGCAGTGGTACGCGGGGCGCACGGCCGAGCAGCGCCGCCAGATCACGGTGGCGATCACCGACGCGATGGTCCGTATCGGCAAGACGACGGCCGACCAGGTCCACGTCGTTTTCCAGGACGTGGAGAAGGATCACTGGGGGGTGAACGGCAAGCTCGCCAGCGACTGACGCGGGTCGGCGTCGCGCCCGCCGTTGACTGCCGGATCCCACGACAGGGGCGGCATGCACGGGATGGGGCCGGTCGTGCGGGAGGAGAACGAGCCGCGCCGGCCGGGTTCGCTGGCGCAGCTCGGCCATAGGCTGTTGCCGAGCGATGACGTTCCAGCGCCCCTCTGGACCGCGCGAGCAAATCAGGAGTCAGCGAGGCACGGCCCCCGCGTCGTGTCTGACGAGGATCTCACCCGAGGGGTACCTCGATCCGGCATGATGCCGGCCGAGCGGCCCGGGCGAACCTTCGGTTATGTTTCCCGAGCGTTCGGCGACGCCGTCGCCCTTCGCCGGCGCGCCCCCGACCGAGCAGCGGATCGCTGGCCCGCCGACGCCTGAGGCCAGAGGAGGATCAAGGAGGCGAACGCCTTGATCGCACGGCGGGCGTCATCGAGCCGGATGTGCTCGTTGGGCGCGTGGATCAGGCTGCCGCTGTACCCCACGCCCGGCGGCAGCGCCGCTGGGGTTCCCCGGCTCGTGTAGAACCAGGTGGACGAGGACCCGCCCATCCACGGAAAGACCGCCGGCGGGCGGCCGTAGACGTCCCGGCACGCCGCGATCAGCGTCTGCCCGATCGCTGAGGAGACCGGCGAGGCACCGGGCTCGAAGGTGCTGTGCTGGATCACCTCCAGGTCACCGAACCCCTTCCGGCGGAGGTGCGCCTTCAACGCGGCGAGCACCCGGAGCGGCCGCTGACCGGGCAGCAGACGGAAGTCGAGCTTCACCGCGGCGTGGGCGGGATTGATGGTCTTGCTCCCCGGCCCCGTGTAGCCAGACACGATGCCGTCGATGTTGCAGGTGGGGTTGTAGCAATAGGCGAGCAGCCGTCCCAGCCGCGTCTTGCCGCCGAAAACCTGGGTCACCCCGTACGCCTTCTGCCAGGCGCGCGGGTCGAAGGGATTCCTCCGGAGCAGGTCCCGCGCCTCGCGCGTCGGGCGGGGCACTCCGTTGTAGAACCCCGGGATCAGGACACGCCCCTTGGAGTCCCGGATGACGCGGAGCGCTTCGAGGAGGCGCCAGGCTGGGTTGGGCAGCGACGCGGCGAGCGAGCTGTGCTGGTCCACGGCCGCCGTCCGGACGCGCAGCTCGACGTACAGGATGCCCTTGCTGCCCATGTAGACTTCCGGGACCCCTTCCGGCGTGTGACCCGCGCCCTCGATCGTCGCCCCGGCGCCCTGGAACAGGGCGGAGTGTTGCCGCGCAAAGGCGGGGAGGTGGGGGCTGCCGACCTCTTCCTCCCCTTCGACCATGAACCGCAGGTTCACCGGCACCGCCCCCACGACATCCCGGACCGCGGCCTGCGCGACGGCCTGGGCGGCAGTGTTGCCCTTGGTATCGGCCACGCCCCGGGCGAAGAGCTTGCCGTCCTCGACCACCGGGTCGAATGGAGGGCGCCGCCACTCTTCGATCGGGTCGACCGGCTGGACATCGTAGTGGTTGTAGAGGATCAGTGTCGGGGCACCGGGCGGCCCCGGGACCTCGCCCACCACCATCGGCGGCCCCCCGGGCACGTCCATCAGCCTCGCCTCGACCCCGTGGCGCCCGAGGAGGGCCAGGGTCGCCTGGGCTCCTTCGGCTTCGGCCTCGCGCCGCGCGCTGATCGTCGGCACGCGAGCGTAGGCTCGGAGCTCCTCCACGAACGCGTCGAACCCGCGATCGATCCGCGCGTAGACTTCCTGCCGGGTCGCTTCGGTGATCCGCTCGCTCACGTCTCCCACCTCCGTCGGGTCAGAGGGCCCCATCGGTCCTACCGGGAGCGTGCTCCCACCGGGCCCGGGGTCAGGCGGCGGCGAGGCGGGCGCCCGTGTCCCGCACGACGTCGACCAGGGCATCCACGTCCGTCTCGGTCGTCCCGTAGTACGTCGAGCCTCATGGAGAAGCGAGCCGTGGTCGTCATGTCCGCCACCATGGTGGACGGTATTCCACTATGGGGGAGCCAGCAAGGGCCAACTCAGGGCCCGCCGTGTAAGAAGAATCATGTAGCGGCTACTCGCGGCGCGGCCCGCACTCTCTCGGGGCGCGACGGGCGGATGGAGCTGGCGGACTGCCGGCGGGCCCGATCTTCCGTCGCTTTCCGGGTCGTGAGGGGCCTCCCCCGGCAGCCCGCCGGCGCGAGTGGCACCCATCTTGCCCGCGTCGAGACCGATGCTAAGGCTTGCCTCGCGCACGCTCCTCATCTGCTCGCCCTACCCGACGCCGCGCGACGGCTTCGCCGACACGAGGGCGGCGTGCGTCCACCCCGGCCGCGCTGGCGGGTGCAACAGCCTTCGGCTCCAGCCGTAGCCTAGCCGGGGCCCCTGCCAGTGGAGCGGGAAGTGGAGCGGGTGGTGGCGAACCTCATCGGCCGGGCGCGACAGGAGCTGGCCGCGGCCGAGCGGGAGGAGGGCGCCGAGCGGGGGGTGCTCATCGGCCTGATCGAGCGAGATCGGCACCTGCGCTACGCGATGGAGCAGGCCTCCACGACGATCCGGACGACGCGGGGCGTCGAGATTCTCGGGCAGACCCGAGCCCGGCTCGACGCCCTTCAGCGCGAGCGCCAGACGCTCATGGCGACCCGTCGGGAGCAGGAGCTGGCCGTAGACCACTGTCGGGACCGCACCCGCGCGGCGCGGCTCGCGGCGGAGGAGCTCGAGCAGCGGGTCGTGAAGCTCCGCGAGACGATCCGCCACACAGAGCACCAACTCCTGGCGCGCCAGCGCACCATCGCCGAGCTCGAGGGCCAGGTCCAGCGGCTCCTGGACGAGCTGCCCCGCGCTCGGATGCAGCATTCGGAGGCCGAAGCGCGTCTGGCGGACCTTCGGCGTGAGCTTGCGGGTCTCGACGGGTCCTAGCCGAGCCGGGCTAGGGCTGCCAAAAACGCCGGTATACGTGGAGCAGCTGGGGTAGCACCGATCGCACCTCGGGCCGGCGGCGGGCCTCGATGTAGCGCGCACGGACGGCCGGGTCCCCGAGGTTCACCGCACCGCGCTGGCAGCACATGATCGAAGCCGGGTCGTCGATGTGCGGGAGGCCCAGCCCGTGGCCGATCTCGTGTGCCGCCACCTGGAACAACACCGTCTCGCGCGACGTCTCTCCCATCGCGGCCGGCGGGACGAGCTCGATCTGGACCGGGAGGCGGATCACGCCCGAGTCATCGACGTCGAAGCGCGCGTAGCCGAGCGGTTGGTTGGACGCCGCCGGGACGAAGCGGATCACGATATCGGCGCCCTCCTCCCGATCGGACCAGCGGAATGCTTCGACGGCCAGGGCCTCCCGGGCAATGGCATTCCAATCGTCGACCGCGCGGCGAACGGGCGCCTCGAGCTCGACTTCTGATGGCGGGACGAGGTGGACGGTGACCGGGAAGCGGGCTCGTGGGTGGCCGATGGGCCGGGTCGCGTCGACGGTCTCCGATCCCCGGGCCCCGCCGGCTGCGACGAGGACGCCCGCGAGCAGAAGGGCGGTGAGGGGCCGTCGCGCGGCGATGTCCGTTACTTCAGCAGGGTACGGATGTGCGCCACGAGAGCCTTCGCCTAGGGCAACGGTCCCGCGACGACGACCGTCGCCCGGCCCGGGTGGAGGTGGGCGCGAGCCGCCTCGTTCACCTGAGCGCCGGTGACGGCCCGGTAGTAGCCCGCATACCGGTCGATGTAGTCGGCGCCGAGGCTAAAGAACTCCATGGCCCACAGGATCTCGGCGACCCCCGCGTTGGTCTCGAGTCGGAGAGGGAATCGCCCCGTGAGGTAGGCGACAACCTCGTCGACCTCGCGGGCCGTCACCCCGTCGCGCCGGATACGCTGGACCTCCGTCTCGAGCGCGGCGATCGCCTTCCTGGCGTTGGTGGGATTCGTCCCCAGCACCGTCCGGAACGGTCCGGGGTAGAGGCTCGCGTCGAAGTGGCTGAAGACCGAGTAGGCGAGCCCCTGGTCGTCGCGGATCGCCGTGCCGAGCCGGCTCGTCAGTGCGCCGCCGCCGAGGATGACACTGAGCACCTGCGCGGCGTAGAAGTCGGGATCGCTCCGGCGGAGCCCGCCCGCGTGACCCCAGACGATCGCCGCCTGACTCTTGTCCGGGATCGGAATCTCGATCGACGTGGAGGCGTCCTGGAGCGGCAAGTCGGGCGGCACGATCGGCCGGGTCTCGGGATTGCGCGGCCAGTCGCCGAGGCGCTTCCGGAGAGCCTCCCGGACCTGGTCGGGCGTCACGTCGCCGGCCACCACCACGATCATCCGGTCGGGGCCGTACTGGCGGCGATGAAAGGCAGCAAGGTCTACTCGAGTCAGCGCCGCGATCGCGGCCTCGGATTCCTCGAACGTTTCCGGGCGGAGGGGATGTCCGGCCGGGAAGACGGCCCGCTCGAAGGCGCGTCCCGCGACGCGGTCCGGGTTCGTCTTCGCCTGGGCGATGCCCGCCAGCGCTTCACCCTTGAGCCGGTCGAGGTCGGGCTCCGGGAACGCCGGCTGCCGGAGCATCTCGGCGAAGAGGTCGAGCACCAGATCGAAGTCGCGGGTCAGCGCTTGTCCGGTGATCGTCGTCACCAGCGTGTCGGCACCCGCGCCGAGGCTTGCGCCCACGTCCTCGAGCGCCGTGGCGAACCCGAGCGCGCTGCGTTGCACCGTTCCGCGGCTCAGCATGGCGGCGGTGAAGCCGGCGAGCCCGGGCCGGTCCTGAGGTTCCGCGAGCGAGCCGGCCGGCACGCTGGCTCGGAGCGCGACGGTCGGGACCGCGTGACTCTCCTGCACGATGACGGAGATGCCGTTGTCGAGCGCGAACCGTGTCACCTGCCGGTTCGGCGATTGGGCGGTGGACGCGCGGGGTAGGGCGATGGGCCGGTCGCCCCGCTTCGGCCGATCGACGCGGGCCGACGCCTCGCGCGGCGGGGCGGCGGGGTGCCGCCGCCGCCGTCCGCCGGGACGAAGTGGCCGACGGTCCGGGTGTCGGTGACAAAGGTGCGCTGGGCCACGGCCTGGATGTCAGCCGGCGTGAGGGCGCGGATCCGGTCCAGGTAGGTCGTGAGATAGCGCCAGTCGCCGATCATGGCCCAGTAGCCGAGCTGGCGGGCCTGCGCGGTAACGCTGTTCGTCTGGAACACGAAGTCGGCCTCGGCGCGTCGCTGGGCGCGGGCTAGCTCCTCGGCAGTGATGGGAGCGGCCGTCGCGCGCCTCACTTCCTCCAGCAGCGCGGCCTCGAGTTGCTCGGCCGTGACGCTCGGGCGGGCCGTGGCGCTGACGTAGAAAAAGAAGGGGTCGCGGAGGCTCGGGGATCCGGCGTCGACGCGCGACGCCACGCCCTTCTCGACGAGCGCCTGGTAAAGCCGGCTGGTCCGGCCCTCGCCGAGCACCCCGGCCAGCACGTCGAGCGCATAGGCGTCCGGATGGTGGGCGGCGGGCGCCTTCCAGCCGATGAGCGCCATCGGGAGCGACCCGCTGCGCCGAACCGTCACTCGCCGCTCACCGCGCTGCGGCGGCTCGACCGTGTGGACCTCGGGAGGCTTGGGAATGGGCTTGATCGACCCGAAGTGCCGCCGGACCAGCCGCAGCGCCTCGGCGGCGCTGACGTCGCCGACCACGACCGCGACCGCGTTGCCGGGGCCATAGTGAGTCCGGTAGTACTGGTAGATGGAGTCGCGAGACACGTTCTCGACGTCGCTCCGCCACCCGATCACCGGCCATCGGTAGGGGTGGGCCTGGAGGGCGGTCGACACCACTGCTTGCCAGAGGAGCCGCCCGGGGCTGTTCTCCCCTCCCTCCAGCTCGCTCCGGACGACGGTCATCTCGGCGTCCAGGTCCGCCTTGTCGATCCGGCTGTTCACCATCCGGTCCGCCTCGATCTGCATCGCGAGGTCGAGCCGGTCCGAGGCGATCGTCGCGTAGTAGTTCGTCCAGTCGTAGTAGGTGCTTGCGTTGAAGGAGGCACCGTTCAGGAACAAGGTCCGCGCGATCTCGCCGAGACGGTACTGCTTGGTGCCCTTGAAGAGCATGTGCTCGAGGAGGTGGGACACGCCGGTGATCCCGGTGTGCTCGTTGCGCGAGCCGACCCGGTACCAGACGCTGAAGCTGACGACCGGGGCGTTCCGGACCTCCTTGACGAGCACGGTGAGGCCGTTCGGCAGCACGGTCTCCTGCACGCCGGCGGTGAGCGCCGATGCCGGGGAGGGGGCATCGGACGAGGCCATCCGTCCGGCGGCCCCGGCGGCCAGGAGGCCGACCAGGGCCAGCACGACGCCGGTCCTCGGGTGCTTCCGTCGGGCTCGCACGAGGGGCGGCAGGCTCACGTCCACAGTATACGGGCCCGGAGGTCGGCGCGCGCGAGGCTGCCGACGGGGAAGCGTGGTATCTTGTGACGGCCGGCGTGCCGGCACGTCTCGGATGACCCAGGCCACGAGGATCGGGCGCATGAGTACCCAGGAGAGGACGCGGACAGCGCCCACGCTCCCCCTCACCGCCGACCGCTACGACATCATGGTGCGGCACGGACGCCCTCAACCGGAAAGCCGAGGCGGCGATGCGACAGGATCTGCTGCCGGCCGCATGAAGCGGCAAGCAGCCAACGCGCCGTGAGCCAGGACTGGTCGGATCCCGAGCTGCTCCGCACCGTCTTCGAGGGCACCGAGGTCCTCCGGAAGCCGATCAGCGGGATCATCTCCGGGCACCACGTCCTCCCGTACGTCCTGGTCGGGCCGCACTGGGACCAGCCCAGCCGATCGGTGGAAGTGCGTGGCCGGATCCGCGTGTCCCCGCGCCTCGTGCTGCCCTTCCGTTCGGAGGGCCCGACTTACGGCGACGTGTTCTCGGACCGGGAGCTCATGCACCAGGGACTCGTCGCCCGGATCTTCACGTTCAAGTACGCGCCGAAGGTCCTCGTCGAGAGCGAGGACCTCCGCATCCAGCGCCAGGACCGAGCGCCGCAGGCGCACCTCGAGCTGGTCCTCGACGAACTCCTCCGTCAGGAGATCATCAACACCGGCGTCATCCGCTCTCCGGACGTTCGCTACTACCCGGTCTCCCTCGACCGGTTCATCCGGGAGATCCTCGACCAGGAGTTCCGCGACTAGCCCGCGGGGCGGCTCGACTCCTGCCGGACCCACTCGTCGAACGGCCCGGACACGCGCACCACCTCGTTGATGAGCCACAGCGAGCGCGACACGAGGACCAGGAAAAGGTCGCCAGCGATGCCCGCTCGCCGCGTTTCCGGCGTGACCGGGGCGAACGCGAGGCCGCGCAGGAAGCTGCCGTTACGGGTGCTGGCGAAGTCGAGGCGCCGGCCGTCGGGCGTGAGCGCGAAGAGCTGGCCGGTCCGCCGCTGGACCACGAACAGCGCCCCGCCGGGGCTCGTGGCGAACCCGGCGGGCAGGGGACCCTGAAGGATGGACTGCGCGCGCCCGTCGCTCGCGACGAGCGAGATCTCGCCGCTCCCGGCGCCGAACGGCGTCTCCGCCGTGCCGTCGCCTCCCACCCAGAGGTTGTCGGCCTCGTCCATCCTCAGGATTCGGGGTCGCATGGCCGTCGCGTAGCGGGCGTTGACGAGGTTACCTTGCGAGTCGAGGCGCACGACCGCGCCCGCTTCCCGGTCGGCGACGTAGACGTCACCCGCCGTGTCGATCGCCACGCCCTCGGGATGACGTAGCAGCGGCGCGGCGCCTGGCGCGGGCCGGCCGCCGGCGAAGAGGACCGGCTTCCTGTCGAGGAACCGGTACAGCGCCCCAAGCTTCCGCTCGCGGTCGTACGTCGTCACCCACACCGCCCCGCGGGGCGCGACCGCGCCGATCTGGGGGTTCGGCAGCGGTGGACCGTACAGATAGCGCCCTTCGGTGTCGGGGGTCAGCCGAGCCCCGCCAGCTGGGATGCGATAGATCGCGGAGAGGTCGTCCACGTCACCCGTGCGAAAGCGGGCGCCCGTCCGGGACAGGTAGAGGGTTCCGGCCGCGTCGATGCCGAGGCTCCCCACGGCCGGGATCCCGCTGACGCCCCGGTCCCCGGAGGTGTCGAACCCCTGGCCCGACACGTAGACCTCGGTCGTGAAGCCGGCCGGGAGCCCGAGTTCGGCGCGCGCAGGGGTGACGAGGACGAGGAGTGCGAGCAGACCGAACAACGCCGTCATCAGAACCTCCTGGGCGCCCGTCCACCGGCGCAGTGATCCTGGCCGAGTATACGCCGGCCGGCCACCGAAGACCGGACCAGCTGTCGACCGCGGGGCGAGTCCCGTAGGCACGGCCGCCTACGCGGCGCGCCGCAGCGCGGCAGGCGGAGCCGCCTACGGGCTCTTCGGCCGGACCCAGCACGCCGGGCGTGAGCACGATCCTCATCGGAATGCGATGCGCGGCGTACCTCTGATTCGGTGGCCCGCGTGCCGGAGCAGGGACCAACCGGCGCTGGGGCGACGCGGGCGGCTCGTCCCGTTGACCCGGGCGCCACCAGGTTGCCCGGCGTCGCCGTGGGACGGCAGCGGCGTCAGCGCGTCGGGGTGTGCTCCAGCCGGGGGCGGACCTCCGTGGCGAAGCGGGTCATCGACTCCTCGTCGTAGGGCGCGGGGAAGCCGGCGAGCAGGTGACGGTAGCCCGGCCCGATCTCGAGGTAGGGGCGAATCGCCGAGGCCACGTCGTCCGGTGTGCCGACAGGCTGGTCGGTCCAGAGCTGAGCCCGCCCGTTCTCTGCGAACAGCTTCTCGAACACGCGCTGCGCCTCGGCGCGCGAGTCGCGGATCACCACCGTGCCAACGACCGTCGTGCGCTCGATCTCTCGGTGGTCGCGGCCGACCGTACGGCAGTGCTCCTGGAGGATCGCCTCCTTCCGACGGACCGATTCGACCCCTCCGCCGATGTTGCATGCATCCCCGTAGCGCGCGACCAGCTTGAGTGTCACCTTCTCACCGCCTCCCCCGATCAGGAGGGGAAGCCGGGCCTGGACCGGAGCAGGCACGTTGCGGACCGCCTGTGCGTGATACCGCACGCCGGCGGCCGACGGCGTCTCGCCGCGGAGCATGCCACGGATCACGGGCAGCGCTTCGCCGAGCCAGCGGAGACGCTCGGGGGCGCCCGACCCGAACGGCAGCCCGTAGGCGGCGTGCTCGTCCGCGTGCCATGCCGCGCCGATTCCGAGGATCGCGCGGCCCCGGGAGATGTGATCGAGGGTAGTTGCCATCTTCGTGGTCAGGGTCGGCTCCCGGAACGTGTTGGCCGAGACCATGAGGCCGATCCGGGTGCGCTCGGTGGCCTGCGCCCAGGCGGCGAGCGTCATCCATCCCTCGAGGATGGGCCCGCTGGCGTCGCCGACGATCGGATAGAGGTGGTCCCAGGTCCACAGCGAGTCGTAGCCGAGGCGGTCGGCCCGCCGGCCGGCCTCGAGGAGCGCGGGCCACTCGGTGTACTGGTTCCAGCAGAGCGCTCCGATGCGCAAGGCGGTGCCGTCACTCATGCAGGGCTCCTGGGGAGTCCGAATGCCTGGGCCAGCAGCTCGTACGAGCGCAGGCGGGCCTTCGGGTCGTGGGTGATGGTGACGACGACCAGCTCGTCCACGTCGTACTCTGACGCGAGGGCGAGGAGGCGGGCTCGCACCTGCTCGGCCGAGCCGGCGATCGTGCGCTGGCGCGCGTGCTGGACGATGGCCAGCTCCCTCGGCGAGTACGGGTAGCGCTCGGCCTCCTCGACCGATGGATAGGGACCGCCCCGTCCGGTGTACAGGCGCACGATGAAGAGGTCGCGGCTCCGCGAGAGGCGCGCGGCCTCCTCCTCGGTGTCCGCGCAGACGGCGAACACCGCGGCGCTGGCCTTGGCCGCCGACAGCTGCGGCGAGGGCCGGAACGCGCGGGCGTAGGCTCGCGTCACCGCGGCCCCGCCGTCCGCGTTGATGAAGTGGGCGAACGAGAACGCCGTGCCGAAGTGCGCCGCGCAGGCCGCGCTCGAGTCGGTCGAGCCGAGGAGCCAGATCTCGGGAACGCCGGCGCCGGCCGGCATCGCGCGCACCGAGGCAAACGGGTGGTCGGGTGGCAGGCCGTCGGTCAGGAATCCGATCAGGTCGGCGATCTGGTCCGGAAAGCGCGCGACCTCGTCTTCCGCCCAAGGGTCCGGCGCGAGCCTGCCCGCGGGCACCATGGTACGCCGCCGAAGGGCGACCGCGGTCCGGCCGTCGCCTCCGGGCGCGCGGCCGATTCCCAGGTCGATGCGTCCCGGGTGGAGCGTCTCGAGCATGCGAAACTGCTCGGCCACCTTGAGCGGGCTGTAGTGCGTGAGCATGACGCCGCCCGATCCCACCCGGATCCGGCGCGTGCGGGTGGCGACCTCGGCGATCAGGATCTCCGGCGACGCGCCGGCGAGCCCGGGCGTGGAGTGGTGCTCCGCGAGCCAGTAGCGACGGTAGCCAAGCCGGTCGGCGGCCTGGGCGAGTTCCAGAGTCTCTCGGATCGCCTCGGCGGGAGTCTGACCCTCACGGACCGGTGACTGGTCCAGGACGCTCAGGCGGAGGGCGGCTCGGGTCTCGTCGGCCACACGTCGAGTCTAGCGCGACCGCGACATCGTCGGCGATCAGGACGATGGGGCACGCCTCGGATGCGGTGGCACGGGTGAGGATCGGCGGGACGCGGGGGTGTCGGTGGGTCCGTCCGATGCTAGACTCTCCTTGGGCGCGTCGGCGCTCGCCTACTGCATGCGCACTCTTTGGACCGTGGCGACCCAACGAGGCCGTTTGCCAGGAGTTCTCCACCGGGCTCCCGTGGCGTGGTCGCGCACCAGACAATGGGGAAGGTCGGCGGTCTCGCTCATCATCCTGGTGGTTCTTGTCCCAGTGATTCTTCTCTCGGTGGTGCCGGTTCGGTCCCTCGCCCAGGGGGGGTGGACCCTCCAGCCTCTGGCCGAGGACGATCGGCCAACGCTCCTCGACGACGGCGATCCGGATTCGCTTCGCACGGCGGTGGCGCAGAGCCTTGCCTGGCTCGACCGACAGCCGGCCGGTCGCTTGCTCGCGTTCGGGCCGCGGCTCGTGACGGTCGCGGAGTACGCGAACGGTCTGCGCCGACTGCTCATGCTACTCGCCGGCGATCCGCCGCCGGAGGTCATCGAGGAGAGGGTTCTCGGGGAGTTCGACGTCTTGTCGAGCGTCGGACGGCTCGACGGCGCCGTGCTCCTCACGGGCTACCACGAGCCCGTGATCGAAGTCTCGTACCGGCAAAGTCCCGCGTACCCCATCCCGGTTCTCGGCCTGCCCGCAGGCTTGACCGGCAGCTGGCGTTATCCTCGCTTCTTCAGCCGCGCAGAGATCGAGGGAGGCCGACTCGGAGCCACCGCCCGGCCGCTCGCGTGGGCACGCGATCCCGTCGACGTCTTCTTCATGGAGATCGAGGGGAGCGGTACCCTTCGCTTCCCGGACGGACGCGAGCTCCGGGTCGGTCCCGCAGGGACCAACGGTCACCCGTACCGCTCGATCGGACGGTTGCTCATCGACGAGGGGCGGCTCACCGAAGAGACGGTCTCCATGCACGCGATCCGGTCCTGGCTGGCGGAGAACCCGGCCGAGCGCGCCCGCGTCCTCCGGCACAACCAGTCGGTCGTGTTCTTCCGACGGCTCGAGGGACCGCCCATCGGGAGCCTCGGTGTGCCACTCACCCCGGCTCGCTCGATCGCCACGGACGCCCGGCTGTTCCCCGCCGGAGCGCTGGCTTTCGTCCGGACGGAGCGCCCCATGCGGCTCACTGACGGGGGGGTGGGGTGGAGCCCGGTGAGTCGCTTCGTGCTCAACCAAGATACGGGTGGAGCGATCCGAGGCCCGGGCCGTGTGGACGTGTTCTGGGGGCGCGGACGCGACGCCGAGCTGGCGGCCAGCGAGATGAAGCAGCTGGGGGTGCTGTACTTCCTGGTGCCCAAGCCGGCCGGCGGCGTCATGGCGGCGCCCACCCGGAGCTGACGCGCGCCGTTCCTCCCGTGCCCGGGCGCGCCTACCGGCCCGGGATCCCCTCCTCGTGCCGGATGGTGGCCTCCTCGGACCCAGGGATCACCAACGCATGACTGCGATCCCGCATCCTTGTGTCACTCCGACAGGCGGTCACAACCGGACGATCTTCTCGCGATGCTGGACGACGTCTCGCGTGGCGTTTCGCGTGTCCACGACGACGGCCGCGCGGGCGACGACGCGATCGTAGTCAATCTCGCTGTGGTCTGTGGTGATCAGCACGCAGTCGGCGCCCTCGAGGGTCACGTCCTCCAGGGGAACCGACTCGAATGGCCTTCCGGCGACCTCGAGGGCGGGCACGAAGGGATCGTGGTACTGGACGGTCGCGCCCCGCTTCCACAGCTCGGCCATGATCTCGACGGCCGGCGACTCTCGCGCATCGTTGACGTCCTTCTTGTAGCTCACCCCGAGCACGAGAACCGTCGAGCCCTTGAGGCTCCGGCCGCGCACGTTGAGCGTGTCGATGACGATCGAGAGTACGACGTGCGGCATCGAGGTGTTCACCTGATGAGCGAGCTCGATGAAGCGCGGCTCGAATCCCGCGACGCGCGCCTTCCACGAGAGATACAGGGGATCGATCGGGATGCAATGGCCGCCGAGGCCCGGTCCGGGGTAGAAGGGCATGAACCCGAAAGGCTTGGTCGCCGCGGCGCGAATGATCTCCCAGACGTCCACCCCGAGCGACCGGCACATGAGGGCCAGCTCGTTGACCAGCCCAATGTTGACGGCCCGGAAGGTGTTCTCGAGGAGCTTGACCATCTCGGCGGCCTGGGTCGACGAGACGACGACGACCTTGGGCGCGATCTTGGCGTAGAGGTCGGCCGCCTGCGCGACGCAACTGGGCGTCACGCCACCGAGGATGCGAGGGATCTGGCCGGGGGTGAAGCTCTTGTCGCCCGGGTTGATGCGCTCCGGCGAGAAGCAGAGGTAGAAGTCGGTGCCGACCTTGAGTCCGGTCGACTCGAGCGCCGGAAGAACGACCTCCAAGGTTGTTCCCGGATACGTGGTGCTCTCGAGCACGATCAGTTGGCCCGGGCGCAGGCGCTGCCGGATGGAGTCCACCGCGCTCACGATGTACGAGAGATCGGGCGCGCGGGTCTTCCCAAGTGGCGTCGGCACGCAGATCAGGATCGCGTCCACCTCGCTGAGACGCGACATGTCGCCGGTCGCGGTGAGCTTGCCCGATGCCACCGCCGGTCGCAGGTCCTCGTCGGTCACGTCGACGAGGTACGATTGGGCGGTCTGAACGCGGCGAACGCGGTCCGCGTCGACGTCGAAACCGGTCGTCGCGAACCCGGCCCTGGCGAACTCCATCGCCTCGACCAGGCCCACGTAACCCAGTCCCACGACGCCAACCTTGGCGGTGCCCTCTCGAACCAGGTCTTGCAGCGGCCGGTGGACACTCACGCGTTGCTCCCGATCTCGGTCTCTCAGGATGGCTAGCTCTGATGACCGGCAGTTGAAAGTGTAGCGACAATGAGCTGCACGGTGAGGATACGGTTCCTCCCGGCCTCACCTACCAGGCTATCCGAAGGAGGACGGGAGCAAGGCTCATGCCAGGCCGATCGGCGCTTTCTGCCGGGAGCACAGAGCGGAGCCGAAACCCGCCAGAGTCCGCCAAAGTCCCGGTGATGCAGCCTCGCAGGGAGAGTGCCCTGTACATGGCCGGGAATCTCCCAGGCCTGGGTAGTTATGTAGAGATATTGGGGAATATCCAGACCCAGCCTGGGTAGCTGTTACCCTAAATGGGTGCCTTTCGGGGAGTAGGTCCTCAGGAGTTTTCACTCGCCACACGTCTCCACTCGCCATCGTGCCGGGGTATTCTGCGATAAGGCTCCGCTCTGTTCAAGTCCGCATCACGCTGTTCAAGTCCGCATCACGCCCTGGCAGGTGGATCTGCGCCTCTCCGTCTGATCGTGGATCTGGGGAACGTGGTCCTCCACACGGAGGCTTCCTCAGCCGACCGAGGCCCGATGCCATGCCGTGGGGACCGCGTCACGGCTCGCAGGCTCGAACGAGCCGATTCGCCCGGCCGCGTGGACGTCACGGCGCGGTCCGCGCGTGATCCTACGGCCGTCGCCGACGGGCGCGGTACAATTCTGGGATGCGCCGGGAGACGCGGTCGTGATCGCGCGGCCGGATCTCGACCTGGCCGAGCAGGTGGCGGTCGCGGCCGCCGAACGGCTGGGCGTGCCGTTCGAGGTGATCCCCTGCCATCCGGAGTCCGCGGACACGGCCGCGTTCTGCGCTCGCTACGGATATCCCGCCGAGCGAGCGGCGAACACGATCGTGGTCGCGACCAAGAAGGAGCCGAAGCAGTACGCGGCGTGCGTCGTGCTCGCGACGACCCGGCTGGACGTGAATCACGCGGTGCGTGACCTGCTCGGCGCCGCGAAGTGCTCCTTCGCCTCGCCGGAGGAGATGCGGATACTGACGGGGATGACGGTCGGGGGCGTCACCGCGTTCGGGCTTCCGGAGGGCCTGCCGCTGTTCGTTGACGCGCAGGTGATGGGGCTCGACTGGATCATCCTCGGCACCGGAGGCCGGAACGGGAAGATCCGGATCGCGCCCGAGGTCTTCCACCGTCTACCCGGGACCAGGGTCGTGCAGGGGCTCGCCGTGCCCCAGCCGAGCTGAAGCCGTGGCGAGCGCAGGGGACGCATCGCTGACGGACGGCGAGCTCGGGTTCCTCGGGATCGGAGAGCTCGGCTCCCGCCTCGCGGCACGGGCGCTCTCGCCCGTCGAGCTGTGCCAGGCCCTGCTCCGGCGCTGCGAGCGCCTTGAGCCCACGCTGAACGCTTTCATCACGCTCGACCCGGAGCGCATCCTCGCCGAGGCCCGCGTCGCCGAGGGAGAGCTCTCGGCTGGCCAGGTCCGCGGTCCGCTCCACGGGGTTCCCATCGCCGTCAAGGACCTCTGCTGGACCCGGGGCGAGCGGACGACCGGGGGCTCCAAGGTCCTCGCCGGATTCGTGCCTGCCGAGGACGGGACCGTCGTGGCCCGCCTCCGGGCCGCCGGCGCGGTCGTCTTCGGGAAGACGAACACTCCGGAGTTCGCCTACGGCCCGCTCAACGCGTATCACTACGGGCCTTCGCGAAACCCCTGGGACACGGCGCGCTTTACCGGGGGCTCGAGCATGGGCGCGGCCGCGGCCCTCGCGGGCGGCCTGGTCCCGGGCGCCGTCGGCAGCGACACCGGGGGGTCGATTCGGGGCCCCGCCCACTGGTCGGGCGTCACAGGGCTCATGCCGACGTACGGGCGCGTCCCGCTCCGCGGGGTGGTGGCCCTGGCGACGAGTCTCGATCACGTGGGTCCGATGACGCGCTCGGCGATGGACGCTGCGCTCCTGCTCCAAGTGCTCGCCGGCCACGACCCGCTCGACCGGACGTCGGTGGACGCGCCCCTCCCCGACTACGCCCGGGAAACGACGCGGCCGGTGCATGACCTCACGGTCGCGGTTCCCCGCGGATTCCTGTGGGAGAAAGTCGCGCCGGCGATCGGGAGCGCGGTGGAGGCCGCGCTCGAGGAGCTGCGGCGCCTCGGGCTCGCGGTCGCGGACGTGGAGCTGCCGGAGTGGGAGGCGGCGGCCGAGGCCAACCTCGTTCTCATCCGCTCGGAAGCCGCGGTGGAATACCGGCGCTACCTGACGGAACGGCCCGGTGATCTGATCCCCGAGGTGCGGGAGCGTCTCGAGGCGGGGATGCGGACCTCCGCCGTGGAGTACATCGAAGCGCGGCGGGCGTCGGACCGTTTCGCGCACGCTCTGCGCCGGGTCCTCGCCGGGGCGGACATCGTGGCCGTACCCGGGCGCGGGCAGACGGCGCCCCGGATGGACGCGAGCGGGTGTCTGCTGGAGCCCCTCCATCCGCGGAACTACACCTCACCCCTCAACTATCCCGGCGTCCCGGCCCTGACCGTTCCGTGCGGATTCGACGGGGAGGGACTCCCGATCGGCATCCAGCTCGCCGGGCGTCACTGGGCGGAGGGCACGCTCCTGGCGGCCGCCCACGCGTACCAGCAGGCGACCGACTGGCACCGGCGCCGCCCGCCGCGCTGTGGGTGACGGGGTGCCGGGCGCTCAGACGACGTGCACCGTGTGTAGCGGACAGTGGCCCGAGGCCGCTGACCGGATCGCAGAGTTCTCCGGGAGCGTGCTGTATCTCCACACGGACCAGTTCTTCCCAGGGTGGTCGGTCCTCGTGCTGCGCCGGCACGCGACCGAGCTCTTCGACCTCGAGCGGGACGAGCGAACGCAGCTCGTGGACGAGGTGAGCGTCGTCGCGCGGGCGCTCAAGCAGGCGTTCGACGCGCGCAAGGTCAACTACGCGCTGTTCGGCAACCTCGTCCCTCACATGCACTGGCACCTGATCCCGCGTCTCGGCACGGATCCCGCCCCGCGTGAGGCCGTGTTCGCCGTCTCGCACGAGCCGGTCCGGCTTCGCGTCGTCGAGCGTACCGAGCGGGTCGCCCGGATCCGGAATCGCCTCGGCCGGTGACCGGCGGACGCTCCTTCGCGCGCACCGTCCTGGCGGGGCTCGCTGTCCTGACCGCCGCCCTGGCGCTCGCCGCAGGCTGCGCCGCGTGGCGCACGGTGCCCGTCGCCGAGCCTGCTGCGGCCTTGCGCGCGGTCCGGCGCGCCCCGGCTCTCCGTGACGACGGCGATCCGGCCTCCCTCCGCGCCGCGGTCGCCGAGAGCCTGGCGTGGCTCGCGACCCAGCCCTCCGACCACGTGTTCGTGGCCGGACCCCGGCGCGTCACGGTGGCCGAGCAGATGCGCGCCTTTCGGGGCCTGGTCGCCGTCCTGGCAGAAGCGCCGATGCCGGAGCGCTTGGCGGCGTACGTTCACGAGGCGTTCGAGACGCTCGAGTGCGTTGGTGGATCGGACGGAAGGATGCTGGTGACCGGCTACTACGAGCCGGTGGTCGACGCGGCGGAGCGCCCGAGCCAAGAGTACGCGGTGCCGATTCTGGGCCTTCCCGATGACCTGGTCGAGGTGCGCCTCGAGGCGTTCGATCCGCGCTACCGAGGCGAGCGGCTGTTCGGCCGGGTCGAGGGGAGGCGACTGGTGCCGTACTGGCGGCGGTCGGACATCGACGCGGGCCGTCTCGCCGGTCGCGGCCTCGAGCTCGCGTGGGCGCGGGACCCGGTCGACGTCTTCTTCATGGAGATCCAGGGAAGCGGGACCCTGCGCTTTCCCGACGGTCGTGAGCAGCGTGTGGGATACGCCGGCGCCAACGGCCGGGTGTACCGGCCCATCGGGCGCCTCCTGATCGACGAGGGACACGTGCCCCGGGAGGCGATGTCGATGCAGGCCATCCGGGCGTGGCTCACGGCCAACCCCGGCGAACGTGAGCGCGTTCTCCGGCACAACGAGTCCTACGTCTTCTTTCGCCCGCTTCCGGGACCGCCCGAGGGAAGCCTCGGGCGTCCCCTCACGCCCGCGCGCTCCGTCGCGACCGACGCCCGGCTCTTCCCGCGCGGCGCGCTGGCCTTCATCGAGACCGAGCATCCCCAGCGGGAGCCTGACGGCGCCGTGCGGCGGGTGCCCCTGGCGCGCTTCGTCCTCAACCAGGACACGGGCGGCGCCATTCGCGGGGCGGGGCGGGTCGACGTCTTCTGGGGCCGCGGCGAGACGGCAGCCTTCGCGGCCGGGCTCATGCGCGAGCCGGGCCGCCTTTACTTCCTCGTGCCACGGGCGTGACGAACCTTGACGCTGCTGCGACCCGGCGCTGCGGACGCGTCCTTACCAGGCGAGGCCAGCTCTCGACGGCGCGACCAAGGACCCCCTCGAGGGAGTGGCATCGTCACGCCGCAAGATGGCGTCCCGTCGCCAGGGTGAGCTATGATGGGCGGTACGCTCGGTTGAGACTTGGCCGGATGGTCCGGAACGGAACGGTGGTCTTGAAGCGTCTGTCCTTCGCGCCGGGAGCGACCGCCGGGTACGAGGGACCATGAACATTCTCGGCATCTCGGCCTTCTATCACGACAGCGCCGCCTGTCTCGTCCGCGACGGAAACCTCATCGCGGCGGCCCAGGAAGAGCGCTTCACGCGGAAGAAGCACGACGCCCGGTTCCCCCAGCAGGCCATCGACTACTGCCTGGCCGAGGGAGGGACTGATCCCTCCCAGCTGGACTTCGTGGCGTTCTACGACAAGCCCTTGCTCAAGTTCGATCGCCTCCTGGAGACGTATCTCGCGTACGCCCCTGCCGGATTCCGGTCGTTCCTGGCCGCGATGCCGCTGTGGCTCGGGCAGAAGCTACACCTGCCCCGCGAGATGGACCGCGGACTGCGAAAGCGGTACCGGGGGCGTTACGTGTTCACCGATCACCACGAGTCGCACGCCGCCAGCGCCTTCTTCCCCTCACCGTTCGCCGAGGCCGCAATCCTGACTCTCGACGGGGTCGGCGAGTGGGCGACGGGGAGCTACGGGGTCGGGCGCGGCAATCGGATCGACCTCACCCACGAGCTCAGGTTCCCCCACTCGCTCGGGCTCCTCTACTCCGCGTTCACCTACTTCACGGGCTTCAAGGTGAACTCCGGGGAATACAAGCTGATGGGCCTTGCTCCCTACGGAGAGCCGCGCTTCCGGGAGGTGATCCTCGATAAGCTGCTGGATCTTCGCGAGGACGGGTCCTTCCGGATGGACATGTCCTACTTCAACTACTGCCAGGGCCTGACCATGACCGGCCGCCGGTTCGCGTCGCTCTTCGAGGGGCCACCCCGCCGGCCGGAGGCCCCGCTCACCCAGCGGGAGATGGACATCGCCGCGTCGATCCAGGCGGTCACCGAGGAGATCATGGTGCGCTGCGCTCGACACGTGGCTGCCGTGACGGGCATGCGGCACCTCGTGCTCGCCGGCGGCGTGGCCCTGAACTGCGTCGGCAATGGCCGCATCCTGGAGGAGGGGATCTTCGACGACATCTGGATCCAGCCGGCGGCGGGCGACGCGGGCGGGGCCCTCGGCGCCGCGCTGTTCGTCTGGCATCAGCTGCTCGATCAGCCCCGGCTGGCTGACGAAGTGCACGACCGGCAACAGGGGTCGCTGCTAGGGCCGTCCTACACGAACGCGGACATCCGGGCCTTCCTCGACAAGGTCGGCGCGCGCTACCACTTCTACGAGGATGAAGCGACGCTGCTCGACGTGGTGACCGACCAGATCGCCGGGGAGAAGGTGATCGGCCATTTCCACGGACGGATGGAGTTCGGACCCCGGGCGCTGGGATCGCGCTCCATCATCGGCGACGCCCGATCGTCCAAGCTGCAGTCGGTCATGAATCTCAAGGTCAAGTTCCGGGAGTCGTTCCGGCCCTTCGCGCCGTGCGTGCTGAGGGAGGACGCCCACGAGTGGTTCGAGATGCGGCCAGGGCAGGACAGTCCCTACATGCTGCTCGTCGCCGACGTCAGACCGGAGCACCGGGTGCCGGTCGAGAGCCAGCAGCAGGGGCTCACCGGCGTGGATCGGCTGCTGAAGGTGGTTCGCTCTTCGATTCCGGCCGTCACGCACGTCGACCACTCCGCTCGGGTGCAGACCGTCGACCCTGCTCGTCACGGTCGCTTCTACCGGCTGATCAAGCGATTCAAGGAGAAGACCGGCTGTCCGGTGATCATCAACACGAGCTTCAACGTGCGGAGCGAGCCGATCGTGTGCTCGCCAGAGCACGCGTACCGGTGCTTCATGGCCTGCAACATGGACGTGCTCGTGCTGGAGAACTTCGTCCTCCACAAGGAGGACCAGGCTTCAGCCAAGAAGCACGAGATCGACGAGTACCTGGCGCAGTTCGACCTCGACTGACCAGATGCCGATGATCGCGCCCAACTGGAACCCGGACCGGCGGCAACTTCGGAGCTTCGGCATCGCGTCCGTCGTCGCGTTCGGCGCGCTGGGGATCTGGGCCTTCTTCCGGCAGAGCGTCTTCGGCCTGCCCCTGTCGGAACCGGTGGCGCTGCGCGTGGCGATCGGCCTGGGAGCGGTGGCTGCCACCAGCGGGGTGCTGGCCCTGGCTGCCCCCTCGGGATTGCGGCCCCTGTACCGGGCGCTCACCGCGATCAGCCTCCCAATCGGCTGGGTCGTGTCCCATACCGTCGTGGCGCTCCTGTTCTTCGGTATGCTGACTCCCATCGGACTGCTGTTCCGGCTGGTCGGCCGGGATCCGTTGAACCGCGGGCGAGACCCCGCGAGGCGGACCTACTGGGAGCCGCGGGTCGCCACGGACGATGTCAAGCGGTACTACCGGCAGTTCTGACCGGACGGCAGGCGAGGAGCGTCCCATGGGCGAGGAGCGTCGCGAGTTCCAGACGGAGGCTGCGAAAGGCCGGAGCGGTCTGCTGAGGGAGTTCCTGGCGTTCCTGCAGCACACCAAGAAGTGGTGGATGCTTCCGATCGTCGTCGTGCTGCTGCTGTTCGGCGCCCTCGTCCTCCTGAGCGGGACGGCCGTGGCGCCGTTTATCTACACGCTGTTCTGAGCTCGTCGCGGGGCCGCTCGGGGTGTGAGCCTCGGCGAACTGCCCACCGCCGCAACCGTGGCGCCCCGGTCGTCGCGGGCTTCCTGAGCCCGGCCCGGGGAACGGACGGCCGAGCTCCCGCCCGGCG
The DNA here is from genome assembly GCA_963804185.1 of uncultured Candidatus Rokubacteria bacterium. GTDB lineage: Bacteria > Methylomirabilota > Methylomirabilia > Rokubacteriales > DASRDR01 > DASRDR01. The sequence goes on along the minus strand of CAWDPM010000011.1, from coordinate 560,100 downwards.
ACGCCGATGGCTTCCCCTCAGGGGCGGCCGAGCGCCTCGCGCAAGACGGGCAACAGACGCGCGGCCAGCATCGCCTGGCCTTGCTCGTTCGGGTGGAGCCCGTCATAGGTGTGGTCGGGCACCACCCCTCGGAGAAAATCCTCCACGAGCGTCGCGCCCTCGCTGCGGGCGATCTCGCGGAGGCCGGTGCGGTACCCGTCCCCGGCCGCGCCCGGCAGCGAGGTGTCCAGCAGGACCACCGTCGCCCCGTGCGCGCGGAGTCGCCTCGTGATCTCCCGCAGGTTCGCGACCGTGGTCTCTCGTGGACTCTGGCCGAACGCGTCGTTCACGCCGAGCGCCACGACGACCAGCCGGGGCTGGTGGACAAGGACGTCCCGCTCGATCCGCCGGAGTCCCCCCGCGGTCGTGTCACCCGAGATCCCGGCGTTGATGGCGCGGACGCCCAGCGCCTGACCCAGCCGGTGCGGGAAGGCCACGTCAGCCGGGAGCCGATGGCCCTCGGTGATGCTGTCGCCGAGGAACACGACGGTCGTCGCGGCCGCGGACGCGGGGGCCCCGGAGGGGCGGCCCGGCGCGCGAGGCCACAGCGCCCAGACCGCGCCGATCAGGAGCACGGCGACGACCAGGAGCAGGACGCCCCGCCGCGAGCCCACGCCTCGATCTTGCGGCCATCCCGCCGTTCCGGCAACCGTCCAGCGCGCCACGCGCCGACACGCCGGCCAGTCGCGCTCCGTCTGGTACCATCCAGGCATGGACCCGGTGCGACTCGGCGAGCGCGCGAGCGCCGCGATGCGCGGAGGGGCTCCCACGACGCTCAACCGCCGTGCCCTGCTCGCGATGGTGTTGGGTTGGGCGCTCGCCCCTCCCCGCCAGGCGGCCGGCGAGAGCGAGACCCGGAGGGGCGCGTTCACGGCGCGGGCGGCGATCCTGTACGGCGCCTTCCGCTTCGAGGAGAGCGGTGTCGTCCAGGAGTCGATCGACCACGCTGCCGGGCGCTACGACGTGCGGATCACCGGCCAGGGCCAATCGATGTCGACCGAGATCGAGTCGACCGGCATCCTGCGGGCCGGACGCTGGGCGCCGCTCCGGTTCACGGACCGCTTCGTGGTCTATGGGCGGGAGTCGCGGCTCGAGATCGTCTATGACTACGCCGGCGGCCTGATCCAGTACCGAGGCCGGGCCGAGACGTTCCTCCTCCGGCGCCTCCGCGTCACCGACGACGCGGTCTCGCTGCCCGCGGGCGGGCACGTCGACGACGTCGTGAGTGCCACCCTGAACTATGCGGAACGCAGGTGGCTGCCGGAGTCCGACGGCCGGCTGGTTTCGAGGGTCGTGCGCCGGCAGCGGATTCCGGGTGAGCGCCCGGACGAGGCGGATCGGCGGTACCGGGCCGAGCTTGTCCCCTTCGAGCTTCGTGTGGAGCCGGAGTCGGGGGGTCGCGCCTCGGCGCTCCTGGATCTGACGCGCTTCTCGTCGTGGGCACGCGAGGACGAGCCGGCCCGCATCGTCTTCGGCGCTGACCGACGCCCCGAAGCGATCACCGCCTCGCTCATCCTGGGGACCAGCGTGGCGATCCGGTTCGGGGCGCCGCCGGTGGCGGCCTCCTAGGCGTTCGCCGGGCGCTACACGGCCGACCGCCGGACCACGACCCCGGCGACGGCGCCGCGGCGTCTCATCCGGCCGCCTGGGCCGCGCGGGCCTCGACCAGCGCCACCATGTCGGCCACCGTCTTGAGCTTCGTCAGCTCCTCTTCCGGAACGTCGATGTTGAAGCGGCGCTCGACGGCGATGGCAAGCTCGACCGCGTCGAGGGAATCCAGGCCCAGGTCCTCGGCCAGCGTCGCCTCCGGCACGATCTTTTCCACCGGAAGTCCCAGCCGTGCCGCCATGAGCTCCTTGATTTCGTTGGCGACCTCTTGGGGCGTCACTCATTCCTCCGACCGGCCAAGGACCAGGATCGCGTTGGTCCCGCCGAACGCAAACGAGTTGGACATCGCGACCCGAATCGGCACGCGGCGCGCCTGGTTCGGCACGTAGTCCAGGTCACACGCGGGATCGGGCGTCGTGTGGTTGATCGTCGGCGGCAGGACCCCATGGTGGAGGGCGAGGACGGTGGCAATCGCCTCCACGCCCCCGGCAGCCCCCACGAGGTGGCCCGTCATCGACTTGATGGAGCTGACCGCCAGGCGCCGGGCATGGTCGCCGAAGACGGTCTTGATGGCCTCGGTCTCGTGCTGGTCATTGAGCTGGGTGGACGTCCCGTGCGCGTTGACGTAGTCGACCGCCTCCGGGCTGAGCCTGGCGTCGGCTAGCGCCAGCTGCATCGCTCGGGCAGGGCCTTCCGACGAGGAGGCCGTCGGATGACGGGCGTCGGCCGAGAGCCCGTAGCCCAGCACCTCGGCGTAGATGTGGGCGCCCCGCGCCCGGGCGGGCTCCAGGGCCTCGAGGATCAGGATTCCGGCGCCCTCCGCGAGGACGAAGCCGTCGCGGTCTCGGTCGAAGGGGCGGCTCGCCCGTTGCGGGTCGTCGTTCCGGGTCGAGAGCGCCCGGATCGCGGAGAACCCCGCGATGACGAGGGGGTGGATGAGCGAGTCCGTTCCTCCGGCCAGCATGACGTCGGCGTCGCCGCGCTGGATCGTCCGGAAGGCGTCGCCGACCGCCTGGCTGCTCGCGGCGCAGGCCGTCGTCGGGCTGAAGAGGGGGCCGCGGGCGCCGGTGCGCAGGGACACCCAGCCGGCCGCCATGTTCGGGAGGCTGCCCGGCAAGGCGTAGGCGCTGACTCCGGCCATGCCCTCCCGGCGAAGCGTCTCCCACGACGAGACAAGAAGCGGGACCCCGCCCATGCCGGTGCCGATCGACACCCCGACCCGATCGTTCTGTCCGTCGATCTTGACCCCGGAATCCCCGAGGGCCGCCAGCGCGGAGATGAGCGCGAAGTGGATGAATCCATCGGTGCGCACGACGTCGCGGCGGGGGAGATGGGCGGCCGCGTTGAAATCGGGGACCTCGCCCGCGATCTGGCTCGGATAGGCCGACGCGTCGAATCTCGTGATGCGACGCACCCCGCTCCGACCCTGGGTGAGCCCGTCCCAGAAGGCGTCGATGCCGACCCCGAAGGGTGACACCACGCCCATGCCCGTGACGACGACGCGCCGCATGCGCCTCCTGGAGCGATGTCAGGTCGGTGAAGGCCGAGTCACGCTACGTTACACCTGGCATCCCGTGTAAGCCGGCACAGAAAAGCAACCTATCAAATCACGGCGGAGCGTGCTTGAAAAGTCTCATGCCGGCTCGGATGGCGGGTCCGCGCCTGCCCGGCCGAGGATCTCGGCCAGAAGGTCCTGGTGCTCGGCACAGCCGATGACGCCCGTCTTGGGCCTCGGCCCGGTTCGCTCGACCCACCGCCGGAGGACCACGCGGCGTTCGCGGGCTGCCGATGCCGCCTCCGGCGTCAGCGTGCCGGTCTCCATGGCTCGTCTCACGTGGTCGACCGCCGCGTCGCGAGCCTCGGCTTCTCGGCACACGAGGGCGAGGTCGCCGCCCACCGACAGGAACCGCGCCGCCGCGCCGCCAACGCCCCACTGGTTTCTGACCGCCGCCATCTCCAGGTCGTCGCTGAGGACGAGCCCGTCGAAGCCCAGTCCTTGGCGCAGCAGTCCCTCGATGACCTTGGCCGACAGGGAGGCGGGCCACTCCCTATCGAGCGCCGAGTATCGCACATGGGCCACCATCACGGCCGGGCACCCGCTCGCGAGGGCCTGGCGGAACGGCGCCAGCTCCCCCCGCTCGAGCTCGCTGAGCGGCACGTCCACTTCCGGGAGCGCCAGGTGCGAGTCGACGGGGGTCCGTCCGTGGCCGGGGAAGTGCTTGGCCACCGGGATGAGCCCTTCCGCCAGCGTGGCGCTGATGAACGCCGTCCCGCAGGCGGCAACCGCCTCCGGATCCCACGCGTACGCGCGGTTGCCGACCACGACGCTCCGGGGATCGGTCATGCAGTCCAGGACCGGCGCGAGTCCGGAGTCGAACCCCGCGGCTCGAAGCTCGCGCGCCATGGCCCGGGCTGCCGCCGCGGCGAGCCCGGGGTCGCCGGTGCGCCCGATCGCCGCGGCTGGCGGGAAGCGCGTGAAGGGAGGCGGCAAGCGGTGGACGCGACCGCCCTCGTGGTCCACCAGGACGAGTACGTCGGGGCCCAGCGCGCGTGCGGCCCCTGTCAGGGCGAGGACCGTCTCGATGCTCGGGCAGTTCCGGGCAAAGAGCACGATGCCGCCCAGCCCGCTCCCGGCCGCGAGAGCGGCGATCGCGTCCGGCAGCGCCGCGCCCTCGAACCCGATCGCGAGAAGCTCGCCGGCGCGGACGGTCATGGCGCCGACGGGCACGGGGGCCGCGCCGGAATCCAGAACGTGAGAAGCGGGACGAGACAGAGAGCGGGGAGCGACACGAGGAACGTGAGCGCGAAGTACGGACCGTACCCCCACTGTTCGGCGCCGATGCCGCTCACCGCGCCCGCGAGGCGGCCCGTGAAGGAGAAGAGCGAGGAGAGGAACGCGTACTGGAGGGTCGCCCCCTCCCGGTCGCAGACGGCCAGGAAGAAGCCGAGGAACGCCGCGGTCCCGAGCCCGCCGGCGAACGAGTCGACCATCGAGGCCGCGTAGAGCGCGGGCCAGGGGAGCGCCCACAGGGCGACCGCCGCGTAGCCGAGGTTCGAGATCGCCTGCGGCAGGCCGAGCACCCACAGGGCAGTCAGGGTGCCATAACGCTGCATGAAGGCGCCCCCCGCGAGGGCCCCCACGATCGAGAGCGCGATGCCGAGGGCCGTCGGGACCATGCCGATCTCGAGGAGCGAGCGCCCGTGATCCACCCAGAACGGCTTGACCATCGGGCCGATCGCGAACTCGCCCAGCTTGTAGGTGAGCACGAAAAGGACGAGCGGGACGGCCTGCCAGGTGCCGATCCAGCGCACGAACGGCGCGAGCCAGTCCCGACGCGCCTCGACGGGGACATCGAGCCGGGGCACCCGCCGAACCGCCAGACCGAGCACGGCGAACACGATCGCCGCCGCTGCGAAGAGGACCTTCCAGGGCAGCCAGTACGCCAGCGTGACCATGCCGCTGCCGATCAGGACCAGCGCCACCCGGTATGAGGAGGCGCGGACGCCGTTGGCTGCCCCCTGCTCCTCCCGGTCCACCAGCGCGACGGTGTAGGCGTCGATCGCCATGTCCTGGGTCGCCGCGGCGATCGTGAGTGTCAGGACGAGGGCGAACAGGACACCCAGCCCGCGCGCGGGGTCGGCCGCGGGCAGGAGGGCGACGACGACGGCCACGATCAGCATGGCGCCGGTCACCCAGTCGCGGCGGTCGCCGAAGCGCTGTACCAGGGGCGACCACAGGAACTTCAGGGAGAACGGCAGCTCGAGGAGGCGCAGGCCGCCGATGGCGCGGAGCGACGTGCCGTGGAAGCGGAGGTAGACGGGGAGCACCTCCCACAGGACGCTGACGGGGCTGCCCTCGATGAAGTAGAGCAGCCCCACGACGCCGAGCTTGGACCGCGACGCCTCCGGCAGACGGCGGGCGCCGAGCAGGGTCCAGAGGAGGCGCATCGCGCGCATTGTACCCGAGCCCGGTGCCGCGGCTTGCGGGACCTGTATGCACTCACTTGGTGTGCCCTCGGGTTCGTGATACGGTCCAGACGCTGGCCCGGATACTGGCCCCGACCCGGGAGGGAGGGACGATGGGTACACGACGGCTGATCCTCCTGACAGTGATCGCGGCGCTTGGCCTGGGCTGCGCGGCCAACGAGCTCAGGGCGCGCAAGGACAACGCGTGGTCCCACGTGTCCCAGGCGCTGCCGGATGGGGAGTACATCTACAACCCCTCGCTCCCGACCCTGTCGACCTTGCCGGACCCGAGATGGGTCGGGTACGCGTCAGTGCCGAGCGGTTACGGGCATCCGTTTCGCCCGCTGGGGTTCGTGCTCTACCCGATCGGCGTGGCCCTCGACTACGTGCTGGTGCGGCCGTTCTACATGATCGGCGGTCTTGCCCCCGAGTGGTTTGGGCTCACCACCGACGACGCGCACGTCTACCAGTCCAGCATGCCGGAGCTGACCATCTCGCGGGACGCGCCGCACCGCCGGTTCGAATAGCCGATCCCGCGCGACCCGGCGCCTCGTGGGCGCCGGCTGGCCTCGAATCGGCGTCACTCAGTTGCGGCGCTTGTGAGCCTGGAGTCCGCGCTCCCAGAGGTACTCCGGCTCTCCCATCCGCCGTGCGACCCAGCGTGAGAGCACGAAGAGAAGGTCGCTCAGCCGATTGACGTAGCGGAGCGGCCACTCCGGGATGGGTTCCGCGCGCGAGAGGCGCAGGATCTCCCGCTCCGCGCGACGGCAGACGGTCCTGGCCTGGTGGAGGAACCCGCCGACCCTCCCGCCCCCCGGCAGCACGAACGACTTCAGCGGCTGGAGCTCCTTCTGGCACCGGTCGATCAGCTTCTCCAGCTCCGTCACCTCCGCCTGCCCGACCCGGTACATGCCCTCGTAGACGGCGTCCTCCGGCGTCGCCAGCTCCGACCCCAGGTCGAACAGCTGGTTCTGCAGCCGGCGGAGGGTCCCATCGAGCCACTGTGGCCCCTCGCCCTCGCCGAGGCGCTCGGCGTTGAAGACCCGCGCCAGGCCGAGGACCGCGTTCAGCTCGTCGATCGTCCCGTAGGACTCGATGCGGGGCGCGTCCTTGGGTACGCGACGGCCGCCGACCAGCGCCGTCTCCCCGCGGTCGCCGGTGCGCGTGTAGACGCGCGTGATGCGGATCGCCATGGCTCGCCTCCTCGCCGGATGATGCCCGTGGTCCTCACGCATACCGCGTCGCCGACACGGCGTCAACGCGCGCCGTCGCCGCTCCCGCCCAGCCCTGCCCGGTCCGTCGGTCCCGCCCAGTCGATCCCGCTCGGTCCGATCCCGCTTGGTCCGTCTTGACGCCGGACGGCCGGGCTCTCGATACTGAACAGGCGCCGCGCGCCGAACCCCACTCAAGGAGACCTGCGCATGCCGAAGCCCGAGCTCGAGTTCTTCACGCCCGACCACATCCCCTGGCAATCCGTCGCCGGCTCGGCGACCGGCGGCGCCGGAGGGCCGGGCGTCGAGCAGAAGATCCTCTCCCTCGACCCGGAGACCGGCGACGTCACCCGCCTCCTCCGGTTCGCGGCGGGAGTAGAGACGGGGGAGACGATCACGCACGATTTCTGGGAGGAGGTCTGGATCCTCGACGGCGAGCTGATGGACTTGGGGAAGGGCCAGACGTTCACGGCCGGCATGTACGCGTGCCGGCCGCCGGGGATGGTCCACGGCCCCTACCGCGTGCCGCGGGGCTGCACGACCCTGGAGCTGCGGTACGGGAAAACCTCGGCGTGACGACGTCGGCGTGACGATGGAGGGGCCGGGACACATGGCCAAGCTCAAGTTCGGGGTATGGATCCCGACCTACGCATGGGCGGACGACCCGGGGACGCCGGACAGCGTCCGGCAGAACGCGGCCAAGATCCGCGACGCGATCGTCAAGTGCGAGGAGCACGGGATCGACGTGTGGGTCATCGACCACCTCCTGTCGGCGCCCGGGCTCTACGGCAACGCGTGGCTGGAGCCGCTCGGCGTGCTGTCGTACGCCGCTGCGCTCACCTCGCGCGTCAAGCTGGCGACGGGCATCCTCGTGCTGCCGGTCAGGCACCCCGTGATGCTCGCGAAGGAGATCTCGACGCTCTGCCACCTCTCCCAGGGGCGCTACCTGTTCGGCGTGGGTCCCGGCTGGTACGCGCGGGAGTACGAGGTGACCGGCTCGCGGATCGAGGAGCGGGGGAAGCGGACCGACGAGCTCATCGAAGCCGTGCTGCTCCTCCTGTCGAGGCCGAATGCGAGCTTTCACGGCCGCTACTACCGCTTCGACGACGTGACCATCGATCCGAGGCCGCCGAAGCTCCCGGAGGTGTGGGTGTCGGGGGGCTCGCGGGTCCCGGACCCCGGCGAGCACGACGTGCCGAAACTCGCGACATCGGTGGCCGAGCGGATCGTGCGCGCGGGCAACTGGATCTCGAGGTGCTCAGGCAAGCAGGAATGGGTGAAGCGCGACTGGGAGGACCTCCAGCGCCACGCCGTGCGCATGGGGCGCGATCCCAAGAGCCTGGTGTTCGGGCACTGCAACTTCACCCACCTCGTGGAGACCGCGAAGCACGAGCGCGCCGTCGAGGCGTCCCGGGCGCCGTTCCTCCGGACGATGGGGACGCACCGGAGCTGGGAGCACCTGCAGGAGTGCTACATGGTAGGCTCCATCGAGCGGATCAACGCGCGCATCGCGGATCTGGCCTCCGCCGGGATGGAATACATGGTCCTGGGCCCGGTCAGCGACGACCCGAGGCAGATCGACCTCCTCGCCAAGCACGTCATGCCCGCCTTCGCGTGAGCATCCCGGCCGGCGCCGGCGGGCCGATCAAGGCGGTGATCTTCGACATCGGCGGGATCCTCGAGCCGCCGTTCGACAACGTCCTCTTCCCCGAGCTGGCGCGGATGCTCGGCGTGCCGGAGCCAGGGCTTCGGGCGCGCCGGAAGGCGGACGCGCCCGCGCTCACCGAGGGCCGGATGACACTGCGGGATTTCTACGCGCGGGTCGCCAGCGAGAGCGCGTCGCCCGTGGATCCGGGCTCAGCCCTGGCGCGTCACCTCGCCGTCTACGCGGCGGCGACGACCGAGCTCGACCAGCGCGTCCTCGGACTGATCCAGGAGCTGCGCCGGCGCTACGTCGTCGGGTGCCTCACGAACACCGAGGTCGAGGTCGGCCAGTTCAACCGCGACCGCGGCCTGTATCGTCCCTTCGACCGGGCCTTCCTGTCGACGGAGCTGGGTGTGGGGAAGCCGGACCAGGCGGTCTTCAGACGTGTGCTGGCCGACCTCCGCTGCGCGCCGCATGAAGTGGTCTTCACCGACGACAACCCGGTGAACACGGAGGGCGCCAAGACGGCCGGGATGCCCGCGATCCACTACCGCGACTTCGAGAGCTTCCTTCGGGATCTCGCCCGCGCCGTCGAGCGAGGAGCCTGAGGGATGGCCACCAGGCATGTCGGCGCGCCGGTGAGGCGTCGGGAGGATCCGCGCCTCCTCGCCGGACGCGGCCGCTATGTCGATGACCTGCGGGTGCCCGGATGCCTGCACGCGGCTGTGCTGCGGAGCCCCCACGCCCACGCGCGGATCCGGAGCGTTCGAGCGGATCGGGCGCGGGCGCATCCGGGGGTGATCGGCTGCTTCACCTATTCGGACCTCCGGGACGTCCTTCGGCCCCTGCCGCTCGCGGGCTCGCCCCCGCCACCGCTGCAGGCCCGCGTGGGCTTCCGGCTGAAAACGGCCGCCCAGTTCGCGCTGGCGACGGACCGCGTCCGCCACGTCGGCGAGCCGCTCGCGGTGGTCGTCGCCGCCAACGCCTACGTGGCGCAGGACGCGCTGGACCTGATCGACGTCGACTACGAGCCGCTCGGCGCGGTGGTCGACGCCGAGGCGGGGCTGGCTCCTGGTGCCGTCCTGCTCCACGAGGACTGGGGCGACAACGTGGGCGTGGCGTTCGAGGTCCGGATCGGCGACGTGGAGCGCGCGCTCGGGGACGCGTCGGTGCGCGTCCGGGCTCGCTTCCGCGTCCCGCGGTACGCCGGGATGCCGCTCGAGACCCGAGGTCTCCTCGCGGAGCCGGCCGCTCGCGGCGAGGGTCTGACGGTCTGGGCCTCGACGCAGGTGCCGCACTGGCTTCAGCGGACGCTCAGCGAGGCGCTCGGTCTGCCGGCCCACAAGCTGCGCGTGGTCGCTCCCGAGGTGGGCGGCGGTTTCGGCACCAAGACGACCATCTATCCCGAGGACGTGCTCATTCCTGTGATCGCGGCGCGGCTGGGCCGTCCCGTGAAGTGGGTGGAGAGCCGTCAGGAGCATCTTCAGAGCGCGACCCACTCCCGCGAGCAGGTGCACGATGCCGAGCTGGGCGCGACGCGCGACGGTCGGCTCGTCGCCTTCCGGGACCGGTTCCTCCTCGATCTCGGCGCCTACAACCCCTGGGGCATCGTGCAGCCGTACAACACGGTCGCCCATATCCTCGGCCCATACCGGATCCGCAACGCCCTATTCGAGGGGCGTGCGGTCGTGACCAACAAGACGCCCCACGCGCCGTACCGCGGCGCCGGGCGCCCCGAGGCCGTGTTCGTCATGGACCGGATCCTGGACGTGCTGGCCCACGAGGTCGGGCTGGATCCGGCCGAGCTTCGGCGACGAAACCTCGTGCGGCCCGACGAGATGCCGTACGACGTCGGGCTCCTGTACCGGGACGGGAACCCTCTCGTCTACGATGGCGGCGACTTCCCCGACGCGCTCGATCGCGCCCTGCAAGCTGTCGACTACGATGCCTTCCGCGCCGACCAGCCCGGGCATCGCGCGAAGGGGATCCACCGGGGCGTGGGAATCTCCGCGTACGTCGAGGGCACCGGCGTCGGGCCGTACGAGGGCGCGAACGTCCGGCTGGACGCCTCCGGGAAGGCCGTGGTCGCGACCGGCGCCTGCTCGCAGGGACAGGGCCACGAGACCGTGTACGCCCAGATCGCGGCCGATGCCCTGGGCATCGGGCTCGAGGATGTCACGGTCATCGGTGGCGACACCGACGCGATCCCGTTCGGCATCGGGACGTTCGCCAGCCGCAGCACCGTCCTGGCGGGGAACGCCGTCGCGGCTTCGGGGGCAGCCGTCCGGGCGAAGCTCGTCCGGGCCGCGGCGCGGCTCCTCGAGGCCGCCGAGACCGATCTCGTGGTCGAGGACGGCCGCGTGTCCGTGCGGGGCAGCCCGGGCCGCGCCCTCACGTTCGCGAGCATCGTGCGCGCGAGCCTGCCGACGTTCCAGGCCCCGGGGGCGGTGGAGCCCGACTTCGAGGCGACCACGTACCAGGGCGTGCCCACCGTGACCTACGCGAGCGCGGTCCACGTGGCGGTCGTCGAGGTCGATCCCGAGACGGGCCGCACTCGGCTCTTGCGCTACGTGGTCGCCCACGACTGCGGCCGCGTGATCAATCCCATGCTCGTGGACGGACAGATCCACGGCGGGGTCGCTCAGGGAGTCGGCGGAGGTCTCGGTGAGGAGATCGTCTACGACGCGGCCGGACAGCTGCTCACGGGCTCCCTCATGGACTACGCGTTGCCGCGGGCCGACGAGCTACCGTTCATCGAGACCGTCCACCTGGAGCACCCCTCGCCGCGCAATCCGCTCGAGGTCAAAGGGGTCGGCGAGGGAGGCGCCATCTCCCCGCCGGCCGCCCTCGCCAACGCGATCGAGGACGCCCTCGCGCCGTTCGGCGTCCACTTACGCGAGGGGCCGGTCACGCCCGCCCGGATCGTCGCGCTCCTCCGGGCGGGGGCCGCTCCGAGCTCCCCGGGCCGCGCGGGGTGACCGTCGTCAGGGCTTGACGGCGTCAAGGCGCGCGTCGCCAGTGAGGCGCAGCTGGACGCGGAGGCGCACGGGGCCCGCGTTCCCATCGTTCTCGAAGAGGTAGGAATAGCGGCCCGATCCCTCAGGCGCGCAGCGGATCGTCTCGCTCGCCGTCACGCCCTGCGCGAGCGTCACGAAGGCCGCTGGCGCCGTGTCCGACGGGTGGACGTGAAGGTTCCAGCGCACTTCGCCGCCCTCTGCGACGACCTCGGCCACCGCCTCGGCGCCCGCGGCCAGGCGGAGGTCAATCTCGGCCCACATCCTCGGATAGAGCGTCCACGAGAAGGCCATGACTCGCGGGACGTCTGGCGAGGCGGGGGTCTCAGCCTGGGCAAGCAGCAGGTCCGGCTGTCCCGTGGCGCCCGCGGCCTCTGAAGGGACCCCGATCGCTGCCAGGGCAACGATGGCGGACCGCAGGAGAATTCTCCGCACCGTGTCAGCTGTCCGCACCGCGTCAGCTTGCCAGCGATCCCCGCCGGTCGCTACCATGCCCTCGGGCGCGGGGCGGAGGCCGACGCGGCCGGTCGGAGGTCCCGGGCTCGAAAGGGGCACATCTCGTGCGCGTCGTTCGGGGCGTGCTCGGAGCGATCCGGGCCCATCCACGCCTGTTCCTGGCAGTGGCCACGACCGTGGTGGCGCTGTCCATCCTGGGTCCGCCGGCCGTGCTGTCCGTCGCGCGCCAGCCGGTCGACTACTTCACCGTGAATCCATGGTTGAAGCGCTTGCCCGCGTACGTGCTCTCGCCGGCGGTCCCGCTCGGCCAGAAGGTCGACAAGCTTCCCGACCTCGCCCTCTTCTGGTTCTCCTCCGACAGCGCCTACGGCGTGGACTGGGGCTTCGCCGTGGACGTCACCGACCTCGCGCGCATCCTGCTCATGGCCGGCCTCTTCGGCGCCTACTTCGCGCTTCTCGCGCACCGGCGGGAGAAGGCGCCCGTCCCGCGCGCGGGGATGGCGCCGCCCCACCGCGGGGGCGTTGCGGGGATGCTGGCAAGCGTCGTGGGGCTATCGACCGGACCGTGCAGCGTCATGGGCTGCGGGGCGCCGGTGATCCCCGTCGTCGGGCTGGCGTTCGCGGGGCTGTCGAGCGGGACCCTCGCCTTCCTGGCGAGCCTGTCCCGGGTCACGACGGCGCTGATCTTCATGGCGCTGGCGGTGGCCGTCGTGGCCCTCTCCTGGCGGGTCGGGGAAGCTCCCAGCGGCCCCGCCAGGCCGACGAGCGCTCGTTCGCCGCGAACCGCCTCCTAGGTCCCGGCCTTCCCGGAGGGAACACTATCCGCGGAGGGTGCGCATCACCTCTTCGTTCGCCATCGCGGCCCCGGGATCGCCCTGGAAGATGATCTCGCCGCGGTCGATGGCATAGAGCCGGTCGGCGATGCGGCTCGCGGTGGCGAGGTTCGACTCGGCGATCAGGAGCGAGACCCCCATCTCCTTGATGCGCCGCGCGGCGTCGATGAACCGGCTCACGACGACGGGTGCGAGTCCCTCGAAGGGCTCGTCCAGGAGGAGGACCGAGGGAGACAGGGTGAGCGCCCGAGCGATCGCGACCATCTTCTTCTGACCCCCGGACAGGTTCAGGCCGCGCCGCTGGAGGAACTGCCGCACCTCGGGGAAGAGCGCGAAGACCCGGTCGTCGACCTCGCCGATGCCGAGCGCGGCGCCCGTCTTCCGCGTGGCCCCGAGCGTCTGGCTGATCTGGAAGTTCTCCGCCACCGTCAGGTCCGGGAAGATGCCGGCGTCCTCCGGGGCGTATCCGATCCCCAGCCGGGCGCGCTCGTGCGTCGGGAGCCGCGTGATGTCGCGGCCCTGGAGTGCGATCCGGCCGCTCCGCACCGTCAGCAGCCCCATGGCGCTCTCGATCGTCGTGGTCTTGCCCGCACCGTTGCGCCCGACGAGGCAGACCGCCTCGCCCTCGCCGACCTTGAGGGAGACGCCCTGGAGGACGTGCGCCGCGCCCCGGTACGTGTGGACGCCCTCCAGATCGAGCGCGCTCACCGCGGTCGCCTCGTCCGACGGCCTTCGGCCTGGGGGCTCCGCGCGGGGCTCATCGGACGGCCCGGGTGACCGAGGCTGCTCCCGCCGACCTGCCGCCGGCGGCGGCCCCGGATCGCCGAGGGGCGCTCGTCCTAGCCCTCGTGACTCGCATGCGTGCCGAGCAGCGTCATCGCGACCTGCTCGTTCTGGCGGATCTCATCCGGCGTGCCGGAGGCGAGGATCGCGCCCTGATGCATGGCGACGATGCGGTCGGAGTAGCGGAACACGATGTCCATGTCGTGCTCGATCACGACGGCGGTGATCCCCTCGGCTCGCACGACGGCCGTGATGATGTCCATGATCGGCGCCTTCTCCCGGGTGCTGACGCCGCTCGTCGGCTCGTCGAGGAACAGGAGCTTCGGGCGGAGCGCGTAGGCCACGGCGACGTCGAGGAGCTTCCGCGCACCTTGCGAGATGGCCCCGGCGAGCAGGGGGGCCTCGGCGGCCAGGCCGAACTGGCGGAGCACCGCGACCGCCTCGTCCCGGACCTCGCCATCCCGGTCCGCAATTGTCCACAGCCAGCGCGTCTTGCCCTGGCGCGAGAAGATCGTGAGGGCGACGTTGTCGAGGACCGTCAGGTGGTCGAACAGGTTCACCAGCTGGAAACTGCGCGCGATGCCAACGCCGATCCGCTCGTGGATCGACTGGCGCGTGATGTCGCGCCCGTCGAACAGGAGGGTGCCACGGTCCGCGGGGAAGAAGCCGCTGATCAGGTTCACGAGCGTGGTCTTTCCGGCGCCGTTCGACCCGATGAGGCCCAGGAACTCGCCCTTCCGGATCGTCAGCGAGACGTCGTCGACCGCGGTGTTGGAGCCGAACGCCTTCGTGATGTTGCGGACCTCCAGCAAGCTCATGCCCGGCTGCTCCCTCTGAGCCGCGCGAGCAGCTGACCGGCGGTCCCGACGAGACCGGTGGGCATCGTCAGGACGAGGGCGACGAGGATGACCCCCAGGACCAGCTGCCAGTAGACCGTGGAGCTGACCGCGAACACCTCCAGGTAGTTGAACGCGAAGGCCCCGACGATCGGGCCCCAGAAGGTCCGGAAGCCCCCCAGGACCGCCATGAAGACGATGCGGCCGGAGAAGGGCCAGTAGAGGATGTCCGGGGTGGTCAGCCCGTTCAACGGGACCCAGAGCACTCCCGCGAGGCCGGTGAAGACTCCCGAGACCAGGAAGGCGACGTACCGGTACCGCCGGACCTGTACACCGACGAACTCCGCCCGCACCTCGTTGTCTCGGATCGCCTGCAGCGCCTTCCCGAACGGAGAGTGCACGATCAGCCACATGACCAGGGTGGCCAGGACGAAGACCGCGAGGACGTAGTAGTAGTAGCGATATGCCAGGAACGTGGTCTTGTCCGCCTGGGCGCCGAAGGCCTGGGTGAAGGCGCCGCCGAGCAGGGTCGGGGTGGGCACGCGCAGGCCATCGGTCCCGCCCGTCACCCAGAAGAGCTTCAGCGCGAGGCTCCACAGGACCTGCGAGAGGGCCAGCGCGAGGATCCCGAAGAAGATCCGCGTGTAGCGGACGCACACGGCCCCGATCAGCGCGGCCACCAGCAGGGAGGCCAGCACGCCGGCGACGAGAAAGGCCTCCATCGACCGGACCCCCCAGTACTTCACCAGGAACGCCGCGGCGTAGGCGCCGGTGCCGAAGAAGGCCGAGTGCCCGAAGGACAGGAGCCCGGTGTACCCGAGCAGGAGGTTGAAGCCCAGCGCCGCGATCCCGAAGATGAGTCCGTACGACACCTGGAGCGTCTCGAACGGAGGGAGGACCATCGGCAGCACGATGAGAACCAGGAGGCCGAGGGCCGCGACGGCCAGACGACCGGGCGTCAGGAGCGCCTCTCCGGCAGACCCGATCGCTTCGGGAGGGCTCATGCGCGTCCGAAGAGGCCGGCGGGCCGGAAGAAGAGGACGACCGCCGCGATGAGGTAGAGAATGGCCAGCTCAACCTCCGCGAAGTAGGTGATGCCGACCGTCCGGACGGCGCCCACGATGACGGCGCCCACCAGCGCGCCTTCCAGCGACCCGAGGCCGCCGATGACCACGACGACGAACGCGAGGATGAGTGCCTCGACGCCCATCCCCAGCACGGCACCGGAGATGGGCATGACCACGGCGCCGCCCAGGCCGGCCATGAAGCACCCGATCGTGAATGCCTGGACGTAGACGCGCTTGACGTTGACCCCGAGGGCCGACGCCATCCGCATGTCCTGCGAGGTTGCGCGGAGCATCACGCCGAACCGGGTCTTGTAGACGAACGCCCAGAGTGCTACGGCGGCGACGGCGCCGATCACGATGACGAACAGGTTGTAGCCCGGATAGGTGGCCCCGGCGATGGTGATGCTGCCGAGGGCATCCGAGAGCGCGCTGGCCGTGAGGGGATGCGGTCCCCAGACGAGGTGGAGGAGGTCCTCGAGGATCAGGAGGAGGCCGAACGTGATGAGGAGCTGGTACTCCTCCGCCCGCCGGTAGAGCGGCCGCAGCATCGTCGGCTCGAGGAGCGCGCCGGCCAGCGCGGCGGCGCCCGCCCCGACCAGCAGGAGCAGGAAGAGCGCGGTCGCCGGAATCGTGGCCGCCAGGAGGCCGACGATCCACGCGGCCACGTAGGCGCCGAGCGCGTACAGGTTGCCGTGGGCCATGTTCACGATGCGCATGACCCCGTAGACCAGAGTGAGCCCGGACGCGATGAGAAAGAGGATGGATGCGTAGAAGAGCGAGTTCAGCACGTGGATGACTAGCGTGTCCACGGGACCACCTTCACGGGCAGGCTGGTGCGGTTGTCGTCGACGGTGAGCGCGACGAGGGCCATGTACCGGCCCGGTCGGTCTACCTGGCGGAGGTCGACGCGGTAGTCCCCGGGGTCGCTCGCCTCGACGGTGCCCGCGGCTGCCACTCCGCCGTCCGGCCCCACCAGGACGTAGTGGCCGACCGGCAGGCTCCGGCGATCCTGCTCGAGGTCGCGCTTGACGAATGGCTCCCGGACGATCTGGTACTCGCGGCCGAAGCGCTCCAGGCGCTCGACGTCGGCTTTCAGCACGAGCTCGTCGACGCGAGCCTCGGCTCCCGTGACGAAGGCGCGGAGCGGCAGCGCATGGCTGTTCAAGGAGCCGAGACCGCGGGGGTAGGAGAGGTCCCGGAACACCTGGAGGACCGCCGTGTCGGCCGTCCAGCTCGCGAGCCGGTAGGGCCCGTTCGTGACGAGGAAGTGCCCTGATGCGTCGTGGAAGGCGCCGAGCGCCGCCCACCGCACCTCCGCCTCGGCGGGCGTGACCCGGCCGACAAGGGCGGTCGGCACGTGCCGGCGCGCGGCCAGCTCGTCCAGGAGCGTGCGCAGCCGCGGTGCGAGCCCGCGGTCGCGCGCGAGGTCGAGCCACGCGACGCCGCGCGCCTGAGCGCTCTCGCGTGAGAACGCCGCCAGGCCCCGGGCGACCGCTTCCTCCGAGAGCGCCAGGACCGGCCAGGGCACTGTCGTCCACGGCGGCGCGATCAGGGCAGTCTCGGCCAGGCTCGCCGGCGGCCGGTCGACGAACACCTCCACGATCGGCACCTCGTAGGTGAGCTTGTCCTCGCCGAACGCGAGGACGTCCGTGTCAGTTCGCAGGACCCGGAGCGCCACCAGGCGCTCCCTCACTGATGCCGTGGCCCGCATCACCGTCGGATCCTGGCTGCGCCAGGCGAGACCGAGCGCGTAGAGGAGGTCGGCGGCCTCCAGCTTCGTGTTGTCGTGGAAGCGCGAGGCGAGCACCCGGTAGACGACGCGCGCGCCGGCCCGCCGGCCGGGGCCGATCGCCCGGATGCCGCCGGCGCCCGGCTCGAACGCGAGCGCCTCCTCGGGCACGGCCAGGCTGGGGGTGCCGAGCTCCACCGAAGAGACGGTCACGCGGTTCGCGATCCACCCGGCCCCGTGGGGGGAGGGAAAGAAGGCGGGATCGCCGAGGGTGAGCCAGAGGAGCCGGCCGGCGGGGTCGGTGAAGCCCGCCACCGGGTTCCAGGCGGCGGCGAGGCGCTCCGGCACGCCGACCGTCAGCCAGCCATTCCACGGAAAGTCCTTGAGCTTGACCGTCCGCGGGAAGATGGCCGACCCCAGCCCCGCCTGCGCGTCGTACGCGGCATTCTCGACGCCGGCCGAATAGTCCACGTTCAGGAGCTCCGTCCTGAGCGTGTAGCCAGCGACGTGACGCTCGCATCCCGCTCGAAGCGTCGAGACGAGCTCGCGCTCGAGTGTCAGCCGATGCGGCTCGCGAGCGACCTCGCCGGCCGCGAGCCGTTCGTGAAGGGCGTCAACTCGCTGCCGAATTCCCGGGTCCCGGATGCCGTCGCGCAGGACGAGGTACGCGTGGTGCCAGCCCATCTTGGACCAGGGCGCGCCGCCGCTCCCGTTCGGTCCCACGGCGGCCTCCGCCCACAGCGGCGCCACCTCCACGGCGTCGACGGTCGCGTCCCAGTCCGGACCCGAGGCTCGCAGCGCCGGGGGCACCAGCGCCGCGACCCGAGGATCCCCCGCGCGGACGCGCAAGGGAGGACCGTCCCACGCTGCTCGGGCGGTCGCGCTTGCCGCGGCGGCCAGGTCGGCGTGCTGGAGATAGTCCGGGTGGTAGGGAGTCACCGGGTGCGGATGAGGCTGGTAGCCGGGGAAGGAAGCGAGCGCCTCGCCCACCGCCCGGGCGGCGACGCAGCGGCGCGCGGCATCCCCGGCGAAGCCGGATGCCGGGTTCAGCGCGACGACCACATATGCAGCGAGCGATTCCACCCTGGCCACCATCGGTGGCGCTGGTCGGCCTGACAGGGGATCGGCGCCGAGATAGGCGTGGAGCGATCGGTCGGCGAGCTTCGCCAGGGCCGCGGCCGGGCCGAGCACGCTGAGGGTGATCTCCTGCGGATAGTAGGAGGGGGCGAACGGGAACTCGTGGCCGGAGCGGGCGGGGAGAGTCAGGCCGAGCCACGCGGCCAGTGCCGCAGCGAGGATCGCGACACGGCGCGGGAGGGGCTTCATGACGGGGCGAATTGGCTCCTCGCTGGCGCGGTTCGGTCGGATCGTGGATCTTGACGGGACGGGACCCCGGCGGACGTCGGTGCCCGCCGGGGTCCCCGGATCTCGGCTACGCGGTCGCCTGCGGCCAGGTCTCCTCGATCCACTTGTGGGTTGCCGTCGGCTCGCCCTTCGGATAACCCGGGGGCGCTGTGATGGAGCGGATCGGCACCGCGATGATGCGCCTGGGGTCCGGCACCGGGAAGGGGTAGTCCTTGGTGTTCATGCTGAACCCGGTGACGGCGTCCTTGTAGCCCTGGTGGTTGTCCGCGCGGATGTGGATGTAGCCCGCCGGGGAGTCCCAGGCCAGGCCTTCCAGCATCGCGATGATCGCGTCGTCGTCCGGCCAGCCACCCATCAGACGGTTCGCCTTCTCGATCGCGAGCTTCAGCATGTACAGCGCCGTGTACGCGCCCTCCGCCTCGAAGTTCGGGTACTCCTTCCAGCGGTCATGGAACTTCTTGACGAACTGCACGTTCAACGGCCAGCGGTTCCCGGGCGGGTAGAGGAAGTGATAGTTCGCGTGGACGCCGGCCACGATCCCCTCGGGATGGTCGGATCCCAGGGCATGGGGGGCGACACCGAACGCCAGCGTGGTCGCCACCTTCATCTTCTTGAAGAGGTCGTACCGGAGCGCCTGCTTGTAGAAGGCGACATAATCGCCGCCCCACACGGAGCAGAAGAGCAGGTCCGGCTTGGCCGAGATCGTCTTGGTGATGTGCGCGGTGAACTCGGTGGTCCCGAGCTTGGGCCACGCCTCGGAGACGACGTCGAGCTTGCCCGGCGTGAGCTTCTTCATCACCACGTTGAAGTGGTCGAAGGCGTTCCGCCCGTAGGAGTAGTCGGGGTGGACATGCGCGATCTTCCGCACCTCGGGCCACGCGGTGGTGGCCGCGATGGCGGCCATGGCTCCGTCGGCCGACTGGATGTTCGTGCCGCGGAAGACGTAGTGGGGCTCCGGCACCGCCTTCTCGAACAGAAAGTCCGTGCACCCGTCGGTGAAGATCGTCAGGCACTTCACCTCCTCGGCGACGGGGCCGAGGGCAGGCGTGTTGCCGCTGCTGATGACACCGGTGAAGCAGTCGATCTTCTCCGAGAGCTTCAGGCGGCGCAGCTCCTTGACGTTGGCGTCCGTGCCCGCCGCCTCGTCCGCCTTCAGCGTCTCGATCTGACGCTTGCCGAGGAGGCCGCCTTCCTTGTTGATCTCCTCCGCGGCGAGGATGTGGCCCTTGTAGGACTGCTCCCCGAGCACGGCGGCGGGGCCGGTGAAGAACGTCATGTGGCCCGTCTTGTACGGGGTGCTCGGGATGTTGCCCTTCGGCGTGAACTTCTGCTGCGCCTCCGCCACCTTCGGCGCCACGATCGAGCCGGCGCTGGCAGCCGCGGCTCCTACAGTCACGCCCAGGTGCTTGAGGAGATCGCGTCGGGTGACCGGCTCTGCCATCGGGTATCCTCCTCGCGCTTGTGCTATCGCGGACCCGTGATGCGGACCTGGGGGCGTTGCGGAATGCCTGGCATTGCACCACGGCACCTTTCGGGGTGTCAAGGCCGGCGTCGGAACAGACCGGCGTGAGAACGACGCCCGACGAGTGCCGCCGCGATCAGTTGAAGCCATCCGTCGCACGTTCTACGATGGCCTCGTGTGGAGCGTGGTCACCATGGCCCTCCTCGTGACGTGGCGGTGGCATCCCTCTCGGGGAGCGCGTGGGCGATGACCGGGTACGGCGGCCGGACGCTCCACGTGGACCTCAGCAGCGGCCGGAGCGAGATACGCGCCCTCGACGAGCGGACGGCCCGAGCCTTCCTCGGCGGAAACGGCCTGGCGGCGCGCCTCCTGTGGGAGGCGGCCGCGCCGGGGAACGACGCCTTCGATCCCGCCAACCCCGTCGCCCTCGCGGTGGGGCCAATCACCGACACCCTCGTGCCCGGCAACAGCCGCGCGTGCGTCGCCACCAAGTCGCCCCAGACGGGCCTGTTCTTCGACTCGACGTTCGGGGGCCGATTCCCCGCGACGCTCAAGCGCACCGGCTTCGACGCGGTGGTGGTGACCGGACGCGCCGCGCATCCGGTCTATCTCGTGGTGGACGAGGACGGCGCGACCGTCCGGGACGCCCGCGAGGTCTGGGGGAAGACGACCCGGGACACGGTGGAGGCCATCCAGACGGCCAACGGCGCCGAGACCGACGTGCTGGCCATCGGCCCGGCCGGGGAGCATCGTGTCCGGTTCGCGTGCCTCGCCCACTACTGGAAAAACCGGGAGGGCGTCGCCGGCCGCGGGGGCATCGGCGCCGTGTGGGGGGCGAAGCACCTGAAGGCCGTCTGTGTCAGGGGGAGCCGGAAGACCGCCGTCGCCGACCCGGGGCGGCTCAAGCAGCTGGTCGACGAGACGCGCGAGCCGATGAAAAAGGGGACCGCGAACCTCTCGACGTACGGCACGCCGTTCCTGACCGGCCCCATCAACGCCATCGGCGCCCTCGGCGCCTACAACCTCAAGCAGGAAACCTACGCCGACTGGGAGGCAATCGACGGGCGCTCGCTCAAGGAGCACTACCACGACCGGGACACGACCTGCTTGAAGTGCCCGGTCGCGTGCGGCAAGCAGTTCGCCGTCCCAGTCGACGTCCCCGTCTACGGTGGGGTGCGCGGGAAGATGCCCGAGTACGAGACGCTCTTCGCCTTCGGCTCGATGCTCGGCAACGCGAACGCCCCCAGCATCGTGCACGCGAACATCCTGTGCGACCTCCTCGGACTCGACTCGATCTCGATGGGGGTGACGCTGGCCTTCGTGGCGGAGTGCCTCGAGCGCGGGCTGCTGAAGCCGGCCGACGTCGGCGGGCCCTTCGGGTGGGCGGACCACGCGGGGATGATCCGCCTGCTCGAGCAGACCGCACGCCGCGAGGGGTTCGGCGACCGGCTCGCCGAGGGCTCCTGGCGGCTGGCCCGGGAGATCGGCGGGGGGGCCGAGCGCCTCCCGTACGCGGTCAAGGGTCTGGAGCTGCCAGCCCATTCGGCGCGCGCGCTCAAGGGCATGTCGATCGGCTACGCCACCGCGACGCGGGGCGGGAGTCACCACGACACCCGTCCCACGCCACAGTACGCTCAGGGATTCGATCGGCGCTCGACGGAGGACAAACCCGCCTTCGCCATCAGGAGCCAGCACTTCACGGCCGTGGACGACAGCCTGGTCATGTGCCGTTTCACGTCGGAGCGCGGCTTCGGGCTCTTCCTGAACGAGGCGTACGCCGGGCTGCTGT
The DNA here is from genome assembly GCA_963804185.1 of uncultured Candidatus Rokubacteria bacterium. Lineage (GTDB taxonomy): Bacteria > Methylomirabilota > Methylomirabilia > Rokubacteriales > DASRDR01 > DASRDR01. Next base: position 538,297 of record CAWDPM010000011.1, on the reverse strand, counting down.
CCGCCGTGACCGGCTGGCCGGTCGATGTCCTCGAGCTCGAGCGGATCGGCGAGCGTATCGTCAACCTCGAGCGGCTCTTCAACGTCCGGGAAGGCGTCCGCCGGAGGGATGACGTCCTGCCCTGGAAGGTGATGCACGAGCCGATCCCCGAGGGGCCGTCGGCCGGGATGTACTGCCCCCCGGAGGAGCTGAGCAGCATGCTCGACGCCTACTACGCGCTGCGCGGCTGGGACGCGGACGGCGTGCCGACACCGGAGCGGCTGAGCGACCTCGGCCTCGATGCCCTACCGGGCGTGCGTCGATAGCCCCGCGGTCGCGCGGCCGCCCTCGACGAACGTTCCGCCGCCGCGCTAGCAGCGGGCCGCGTCGTCGATGACGAGGGTCACCAGGCCCGTCGCCGCCTCGTACCGGTAGTCGTTCCCCTCGCACTGGAACGACGGCGGCGGATTCAGGAGCGTCGCCACGACATCCTTGCTCGGCGGGTACCGGCCGTGCTGGCCGAAGTACAGCCGGAGCGCTGTCCGGATCGCCGCCACGGTCGCCCGGTCGGCGGCGAGTCGCACCGCCGACATGGGCTTTTGCTGCTGGACAGTCTCGACGGTCTCCCTCGTCGAGACGAGGTACTGATAGAGGAACGCCCCGGCGACGGCAAGCACCAGCAGGACGACGAGCATCTCCGCCAGTCCGAAACCAGACTGACGGGCCGCGGCGCTGCCCGCGAATCGCCGATCGCCATCTTGGGGCTCCCGCTCCGCACCTCTCACCCGGTCACGCCCCGACGATCCGGAGCTCCCGCCCCTCGGGCTGCATGTCCACAAGTCTACCGGAGGTGCGCTATACTGCTTGAGTCCAGGACGCCACGATCGGGAGCCGCCGACCCGGAGGGTCCCATGCCGCTCTACATCATGCTCTCCTCGCTGTCTGAGACGGGCCGCCAAGTGCTGCGGAAGCTGCCCGGCTCCATCCGGAAGGTCAACGCGGAAGTCGGCCGCATGGGGGTCCGCGTGATCGCTCAGTACGCGGTCCTCGGGCCTTACGACTTCGTCACCGTGCTGGAGGCCCCCGACAACGAGACCGTTTCCCGGGTTTCGGTCGAGCTTGGCGCCAGGGGCTCCGTTCAGATGATGACGATGCCGGCCATTCCCGTTGACGACTTCATCGCCCGCCTGGCCAGTCGTCCGCGTCGGGCGGGCGCGCGCCGGCGCCGCTGATCCACGCCGACCACCGCCGCCGAACCCCGCGCACTTGACGGGGCGCGGCCCGCCAGGGTCGGCTTCTCCTTCCGGCGGGATCAACGCCACAACCACTCCTTCCACAGTCGCTCCTCCGCGGGCTCGGCGATGACCTCGATTTCGCGATCACGGACGTGTGGATGCACGGCCGCCAGGTCGTGCACGACGGGCGCATCGCGACCCTCGACGAATGAGAGCTCCTCGGCGAGGTGCGGGCCCTCACGCGCGGCTGGCGGGTCTCGGCGGGAACCCTCCGCCGCCCGGTGAGTGTGACGGCCGTGCTATAAGAGCGCGATGCGATTCGGGTTCATTCCGACGGAGGGCGGGCACCTTGCCCGCGAGGCGCTGACGGAGGTCGACCGCGCGGAGGCGCTCGGGCTCGACTCCGTCTGGATGGAGGAGCACCACGGGGTGCGCGGGCATTACTGGCCCTCACCGCTCGTCGTGCTCGCGGGCTTCGCGACCCGCACCTCTCGCCTGCTCCTCGGCACCGACGTGGTGGTCCTGCCGTTCTACGATCCCGTTCGGGCGGCCGAGGACGCGGCGATGGTCGACGTGCTGTCCGAGGGCCGGCTCGTGTTCGGGGCCGCCATCGGGTACCGGCCGGACGAGTTCGCCCTCTACCGCACGCCCCTCGAGAAGCGGGGGGCGCGGTTCGAGGAAGCCCTTACGGTGATCCGGGCGCTCTGGACGCAGGACGCGGTCGAGCATCCGGGGCCACACTACCCGCTTAAGGAGGCGCGAATCGAGCCGAAGCCCGTCCAGCGGCCCCATCCTCCGATCTGGATCGGTGGCTGGGGCGAGCGCATGATCCGGCGCGCGGCGCGCCTGGCCGACGCCTGGGTTCCCGGCCCGACGGCGCACCTAGAGAAGCTGCTGGACGGCAAGGCGCGCTACCAGGCGGAGCTGCGGGCGGCGGGGCGGCCGGACCCGGCCGAGTGGCCGCTCACGCGGGACACGGTGATCGCCGACACCGACGCGGAGGCGCTCGAGCTCGCCGAGCGCCACCTCCTCGTGAACTACCGGGATGAGTACGGCGGAGGCCGCTGGAAGCACCCGCTCATCGGCGCGGAGGACACGACGCCGATCGACCAGCTCGATGCGCTCGGACGCGATCGATTCATAATCGGAGGGCCGGAACGGTGCCGGACGCAGGTCCGGCGCTTCGTCGAGGCCTTCGGGGCGACCCACGTCATCTTCCGCCTGTACTTCCCGGGGATGCCGCACCGCCACATCCTGAGAGAGCTCGAGCTCCTGGCCCGCGAGGTGGCGCCCGCGTTCCGCTGACCACGCCGGGGCGTCGGATCCGGGATCCCCTCCCGGACGCGGGGCGTAAAATGTCAGAAGATGCGTAGGAACGCGCTCTTCTGGGGCATCCTCGGGCTCGCGCTCGCCGTTGCCCTCGCCGCCACCATCGACCGGTACCAGCGCCAGGGGCGCATCTTCGCCGGTTTCTGGGTGATGGAGAACCTCCTCGTGGCGGTGGGCGGCCCCGAAAGGGGGCCGCTCCAGCCGTTCGACGTCGTCCGGGTCATGAATGGCCAGGTCCTCGGGAGCGGCGAGGACATCCAGGAGACGATCGAGAGCCAGGACCCCGGGACGACGTTCCACTACATCGTCTATCGGCGCGGCCAGCTGGTCGAGGCGGATGTCACGACCCGACTCTTCACGCGCCGCGACTTCCTGCGGTTCGTCGCCGAGGGCCTCATGCCGGGTCTGCTCCAGCTCGTCATCGGTGCGGTCGTGTTCCTGATCCGCCCAGGGCGGCCGCAAAGCTGGCTGTTCCTGGCCTTCTCGCTGATCGCCTTCGCCGTCAGCGTGACGTACGCCGACGCCCACATGACCTACCATTTCTCGGAGCTGTTCCTCACCGCCTGGGCCTTCTGGCCGGCCACGCTGCTCCACCTCGCGCTGACGTTCCCCCAGCGTCGCGGCATCGTCCGGCGGTTCCCGAGGGTGGTCTGGCTGCCCTACCTCTTGTCGGCAGCCGTGGCGGTCATGCTCCAGCTCCCCATCGTGCGCGGCGACGCGCGCCTGCTCCTCGCCGTGCCGGCAGTGGGAGCCGCGTACTGGGGCCTGGCGCTGGTCGTGCTGGTGCTGGCGCTCGCCCGGACGAGCGTGGTCGGGGGCACGCCCCTGAACCGCCAGCGGGCGCGGATCCTCTGCGCCGCATTCGTCCTCGGCTACGTCCCGCCGATTCTCGGGACGGTGGCCGAGGCCCTCTTCCAGGTCACGGTGCCGTACCTCAACGCGATGTGGAAGCTGACGCTGCTGTTCCCCATCGTCATGGCTTACGCCATGGTCCGGTACGACCTCTTCGACGTGCGCGCCGCGCTCCGAGCGGGTGCCGCGTACTCGGCGACCACCGGGCTCGTGGTGCTCGCCTACACCGGCACCATCGCGGCGATGGACATCCTCCTGGCGAACTGGGAGGCTGCGCAGTCGCCCATCGTGGCCGCCGCCGGTATGGCGGTCCTGGTCGTCGTCCTCCTGAACCCGCTCTACCTCCGTTCCCAGCGGCTGGTCGACCGCCTGTTCTTCCGCCAGCGGGTCGACGTGCAGCGGTCGATCGAGCACGTATCCGAGGTCATGAGCGGGGTGCTCGACCTCCGGCGGATCGTCGAGCTGCTCACGCAGACCGTCGAGGAGCAACTGCACCCCGAGCGGCAGGAGCTCTACCTGCTCGACGCGCGCCGGGAGGGCTATGTGCGCGCGGACCAGGAGGAGGACGAGCCGGGCAGCCCGCCCCCGATCGGCGGCGGCTCGCCGCTGGTGCGGTGTCTCGAGCTCGGCCGCCAGCCGCTGACGCGGGAGCGGGTCGAGGAAGAGCCCGCACTCGAGGAGCACCGGGCAGGATGCCTGGTGGCCATGGACAGCCTGGGGGCGACGGCGGCGGTGCCGTTCGTCTTCCAGGGCCGCGTGACCGGGTTTCTGGCCCTCGGCCCGAAGCGGTCCGGTGTCGGATACTCGGGCCAGGACCTGGGGCTTCTCCGGCTCCTGGCGAACTCGAGCGCGCTTGCGCTCGAGCACGCGCGGGCGTACGCGGCCCTCCAGGAGTCGAATGCCGAGCTGAGGGCCGCGGTCCAGCGGGTGGAGATCCTCGAGAGCATCCGGGCGAATCTCTCGAAGTTCGTGCCCCGGACCGTCCAGGATCTGATCGAGCGCGCACCGGAGGCGCCCGAGCTGGACAAGCGCGAGGTGGACGTCACCGTGCTCTTCGTTGACCTGGTCGGCTACACGCGCCTCACCGAGCGGCTCGACCCTGGTCGCGTCAACGAGCTGGTGGAGCGGTGCTTCGGCGCCTACCTCGACGAGATCCTCCGGCGCGGTGGGGACGTGAACGAGACGGCCGGCGACGGCCTCATGGCCATCTTCCGCGACGCGGACCCCCGACGCCACGCCCGCCAGGCAGTGCGGTGCGCGCTCGGGATCCTCCGCCGGACGCGCGAGCTGAACGAGACGCTCGACGGGCTGCCCGAGCCGCTCGCGGTCCACATCGGGGTGAACTCCGGCCTCGCCACGGTGGGGGCCACCAAGATCGAGGGCGCCAACGGCACGCGGTGGACCTACACCGCGTCGGGGCAGGTGACCATCGTGGCGGCTCGGCTCGCCGCGCTCGCCCAGGGAGACGAGATCCTGGTGGGAGCCGGTACGAGGGAGCGGCTGGGCGACCGGTTCTCGTTCGAGGCCCTGGGCGAGCGGCCCCTGCGGAACGTCGAGACGCCCGTGCAGCTCTTTCGGCTGGCGCTGCCCCAGCCCGTTCCCGCGACCGCCACGGCCTGACCGGCGGGGGCGCCCACACGCGCCGGCCGGGCAGACCGGCACGTCAGGCCGAGCGCGTCCTCGGCTCCGGTTCAACGACCAGAACTCGGGGCCGACGTCGTCCAACGGCGGGAGCCACTCGTCGGGCCGCGATCGGGGCCACTCGTCGGGCCGCGACCGAAGGCCACTCGTCGGGCCGCGATCAAGCCCGCTCGTCGGGCCGCGACGAAGGCCACCTCGTCGGGCCGCGGACGAAGAACGGTCGAGCGCGTAGAGGATCTGCGAGAGCCGGGCGCATGTCGCACCGAGCGGCATCGTCGCGCGTCGATTGCGAGCCTCCGGGGCGCCGGGTAGGATGGGCTCGCGATGAGCGAGTTCTTCTCCTTCGGCGCTCTCCTCGGGCTGGCGACGCTCACCCTCATGGAAATCGTACTGGGCATCGACAACATCGTGTTCATCGCGATCCTCGTGGCGAAGCTGCCGGCCAGCCAGCAGAACCTCGCGCGCCGGCTCGGCCTCACACTCGCGCTCGGCATCCGCATCCTGCTGCTCCTGACGATCTCCTGGATCATGGGGCTCACGAGGCCGTTCCTGACCGTTTGGGAGATCGAACTGTCGGGGCGCAGTCTCATCCTGCTGGCAGGGGGCCTCTTCCTCATCTTCAAGGCGACGCGGGAGATCTACGAGAAGGTCGAGACGAAGTCCCACGAGAGGGCGTCGGGCGGGTCCGGCGCGGCCTTCGGCTGGGTGCTGTTTCAGATCCTCCTGCTCGACATCGTGTTCTCGCTGGATTCCGTGATCACCGCGGTGGGCATGGCGAACGAGATCTGGGTCATGGTCACGGCGATGGTCCTGGCCATGCTGGTGATGCTCGGGTCGGCGGAGGCCGTGAGCGGCTTCGTCGAGCGGCATCCGAGCATCAAGATCCTGGCACTGGCCTTCCTCCTCCTCATCGGTGTGATGCTGGTGGCCGAGGGCATGGGCACCCACATGGCGAAGGGCTACGTCTACTTCGCGATGGCGTTCTCCCTCTTCGTCGAGATGCTGAACATGCGCTACCGACGGCGGCACGCGGCCCGTCGCCACGCGCGGGCCTGACCATGCCGGACGACCGGACCGCCCTCGTGACCGGCGCCGCGCGCGGGATCGGCCTCGCTATCGCGCGGCGGCTCGCCGGGGATGGCCTCCGGGTCGCCCTCCTCGATCTTGACCGGGAGCGGGTCGAGACGGCGGCGCGCGAGGTGGGGTCCGGTGCGGCTGCCCTGGTGGCGGACGTCACCCGGAGCGCCGACGTCGACGCCGCCGTGCGGGTCGTCGTGGAGCGCTGGGGCCGGCTCGACGTGCTCGTGAACAACGCCGGCATCACGGGGCGCTCGTTCCCGGTCTGGGAGCTCGAGGACGCGGACTGGGAGCGGGTGCTGGCGGTCGATCTCACGAGCGTGTTCTATTGCTGCCGGGCGGCGATCCGGGTCATGCTCCGGCAGGAATCGGGGCGGATCGTCAACATCGCCTCGATCGCGGGCAAGGAGGGGAACCCGACGCTGGTTCCGTACTCCAGCGCGAAGGCCGGGGTGATCGGACTGACGAAGGCCCTGGCGAAGGAGGTCGCGACGCGCGGGATCCTGGTGAACGCGGTCGCGCCGGCCGTGATCGGCACCGAGCTCCTGCAGCAGATGGAGCGCAGCACGGTGGACCTCCTGATCTCGAAGATCCCGATGGGGCGGGTCGGGCGGCCGGAGGAGGTCGCCGCGCTCGTCGCCTGGCTCGCGTCCGAGGAGTGCTCCTTCAGCACCGGCGCCGTGTACGACCTCTCCGGCGGCCGCGCGACGTACTGAGGCTCACACGCGCCCCAACCACGTCCAGGGAGCACCGCAGCCATGGAGCTCTAGCGACCACGATTGCGAAATCCTCAAGCGTCTCGAAGAGGAGCTATGGCGAGAGGAGACGCGTTTCGACATTCGACGAATGGACGAGGTCCTCGCGGAGGACTTCTTCGAGTTCGGACGGTCCGGTCGCTTCTACGAGGAAGAAGGGCAGTCAGCAACAGGTCATCAGGCCCTAGAGTGTCGATCAGGGTGCGTGGACGTGCGATCTGATCAGGAGGCAACGCGATGGCTGGTGTCCTGACCGTGGTGGCGAAGATCTACCCGAAGGCGGGGCGGGAAGCCGAGGTGGAGGCCCTGCTGGTTAAGATGGCGGCAGCCGTGCGACAGCACGAGCCGGACTGCCTCGTTTACCGGCCGCACCGTTCGACCGGCGAGCCGGCGCTCTTCTACTTCTACGAGCAGTACCGCACGGACGCGGCGTTCGAGCTCCACCGCAGCGCGCCGCACCTCGCGGGATACCGGACCGAGATGAAGGAGCTGGTCGCGCGGCCGTCGGAGATCGAGCTCTACCGCTCGCTCACGGCCTGAGCGTCAGGCGGGGGCGACGTCCGTCCGCTGAACCGGGGCTGCCGTTATCGCCCACGACATGAAGGCCGCGGCGCCCGAGAGCGCCGCCCCGGCGAGGAAGAATGTCGTGTAGCTGCCGGTGAGATCGTGGATCAGGCCGCCGGCGTACGAGCCCAGGGCAGACCCCAGCTGGTGGCTCAGCGAGACCAGCCCGTACACGGTCCCCGCCGAGCGGCGGCCGAAGAGAATCGTGGCGAGGGCCGTGGTGGGCGCGACCGTCGAGAAGTCCACGATGCCGAACGCCACGGCGAAGACGAAGAGCGACGCGGGGTCCCGCGCGAACACGAGGTACACGAGGGTGACCGCGCGGCCCGCGTAGATCCAGCCGAGCAGCCGCGCGTATCCGAGCCGGTCGGAGACGGCTCCGGAGAGCGTCGTGAACACCATGTTGACGAGCGAGAGGACGCCGAACGCGGTGGCCGCGGTCACCGCGGCGACGTGGTGATCCTGGGCGTGGGGGATGAAGTGCGTGTCGATGAGCCCCCCGGTCGTGACGCCGCACACGAAGAATGAGAGGGCGAGCCACCAGAAGTTGGCGTGGCGGAGCAGCTCGGCCACGGCCATCGGGGATCCCGCGAGGGCTGCGCCCGGGCCAACGCGGCCGGCGCCCGGGCCCGGGTCATCCCGGAACAGGAGCAAGACGATCGGGAGCGCGACCGCGAGGATGGCCACGCCCAGCCAGAAGAACGCGGTCCGCCACCCGAAGCGCTCGATGAGGCTGGCCATGACGGGGAGGATGACGAACTGCCCGGCCCCCGTTCCCCCGGCGACGACGCCGAGCGCCAGCCCGCGGCGCGCCGTGAACCAGCGTGCGACCGCGACGGCGGCGGTGGGGCTGGACGCGCCGCCGACCGCGACCATGATCAGGACCCCGAAGATGATGTACGCCTGCCAGAGGCTCACGATGGAGCCGACGGCGGCGGTCCCCACGCCGAGGAGCGCGATACTCGCCGCGAAGATCACGCGGGGCCCGGTGCGGTCGGCCCATCGCCCCGAGAGGGCCTGGGCCACCCCGTAGACGACGAAGCCGAGAGAAGCGGTGAGGCTCACCGCCGCCCGGTCCCACCCGAACTCGGTCTCCCACGGATTGACGAGGAGACCGATGGTGCCGCGCACGCCCAACGCCACGGCCTGGGCGAAGAAGACGACACCCACCACGACCCATGCGTACGACGGCTCGCGATCGCGCCCTTCCGTCACCGCCGCCTCCTGTCGCGTGTGACTGCCCCTGTTGGGACGGGTAGCGGGACGGCGCGGATTCCCGACGGAAGTATCACGGCGGCGAGGACGCGAACCCTCGGCGAGGCAGCCCCACACGGAGTCGGGGCCTACCCGCGCGTGACGTGGGATGGGCTGCTCCGCTATCATCGGAGCGCCATGGACGGAGACGCCGAGCGCCGCGCCGGCGCCAGGACGGGGTCGACCGGCGGGTGCCAGCCGCCGTCGGCGCTCGAAGAGCGAATCGCGGCCGATCCCTACGGGCGCTGGCTCGGCATCGAGCTCCTCGAGCTCCGCCCGGGATATTGCCGTGCTGCGCTCGTGCTCGCGCCCCACATGGTGAACTTTCACGGGAGCCCGCACGGGGGGGCGATCTTCTCGCTGGCCGACTTCGCGTTCGGGGGCGCCTGCAACGGCCACGGCCACCCGGCGGTCGCGCTCACCGTGACGATCCAGTTCCACGCGGCCGCGCGTGCCGGAAGGCGGCTCGTGGCGGAGGCCCGCGAGACGCGCCAGGGCAAGCGCGCCGGCTTCTACGCGATGACCGTGACCGACGAGGCTGACGGGACGGTCGTCGCCACCTGTCAGGCCGTGTCGCTCCGGACGGACGCCCACCGCCCGCGGTGACCGCGGGGGAGCGCCGCGACAGGCCGGCAAGCGGAGCAGCCGTGAGGACGGGGCCCGTCCTGATGCGTGGGCTCGCGCGGGCGCTCGTGCGCCTCTTCTACCACCGTGTCGACGTGGTCGGAGCGGAGCGAGTGCCGAGCTCCGGACCTCTCGTGATCGTCGCGAATCACCGAAACGCGCTCGTCGACCCGCTGATTCTCATCGCGACCCTGCCGCGCATCCTCCGGCCCGTGGCGAAGGCGCCGCTCTTCCGCCATCCGCTCCTGGCGCCGTTCCTGTGGCTGGCGGGGGCGCTCCCGGTCCACCGGCGGCGGGACCCGGGCAGCGACCCCGCGCAGAACGCCGCCATGTTCCGGGCGGTGGCCGCTGCGCTCAGGCAGGGTCGGGCAATCCTCATCTTTCCGGAGGGGGTCAGCCAGCCCGAGCCCGTGCTCATGCCGTTGCGGACGGGCGTCGCCCGCATGGTGCTGGGAACGGAGGGCGACCCTGGTGCGCCGGGGACGACGCTGCTCCCCGTCGGACTCACGTTCCACGAGCCGGGAACCTTCCGCACCGGGTGGGCGCTCGTGCTCGTCGGCTCGCCCGTGTCCGTCGACGACTACCGTGCCCTGGCGGCGCGTGAGCCCGAGCGGGCCGTCCGCGAGCTGACCGCCCGCGTGGCGGAGTCCCTGCGCACCCTCATCGTCGAGATCGATGATCGTGAGACGCTCCGCCTTGCCGAGGGCCTGGAGGCAGTTCGCCGCGCCGAGGCGGAGGACGCCCTTGGTGGCTTACGCGCCGGCGCGTCCCGGGCGGAGCGTGTGGCCTGGGTCCAGGCGGCCGCGCGCGCCTACCGCTGGCTCACTCCCCGCGCGCCCGTCCGGGTGGCCCGGCTCCGCGCCGAGGTGGAGCGCTACCTCGCCGACCTGGAGCGGCTCGGTCTGTCTCCCCAGGTGGTCGGTCGCGCGTACCCGGTTGGTGTGGCCCGCCGCTATGCCCTGCGCGAAGGGCTGGCGCTCCTCGGCGGCTTCCCGCTCGCGGCCTGGGGTCTGGCCTGCCACGCGCTCCCGTACTGGTTGACGGCGCTCGCGGCCCGCGGTCTCGCGCCGTCACCTGACGTCACCGCCACCGTCAAGCTCGTCGCGGGGGCCGTCCTCTATCCGGTCTGCTGGGCTCTCGAGGCCTGGGTCGCGTGGCGGATCCTGGGCGGGTGGGGGCTGACCGCGTTCCTCGTGGGGCTCATCCCGGCGGGGCTGTTCGCGCTGGGCTGGCAGGCGCGGCTCGCGCGCGTCCGCCGCGATGCCTGGGCCTTCGTCCGGTTCCTCTGGGACCGAGACCTCCTCGCCCGCCTGGCGGCGCGCCGCCGCGCGCTGGTCGAGGAGACGGAGACGCTGGCGCGACTCCTGCCCGCGGAGATGCTGCCGGAGCGTGCCGGCCCCGGCGACTCGACGCGGCGAGGCAGCGCTCGGTAGTCCCGGCCCTGGCGACTCGACGCGGCGAGGCAGCGTTCGGCAGTCCAGCCCCGGACCCAGCGGGTCCATCTTCCGGGGGCCGGTCAGCGCCCGGAGAGCTTCAGCAGTTCCTCCAGTGGCCTGGTGTCGAACGGTTGGGGCCCCCGCAGGATGAAGTGCTGCGCGCCGGCGCGGAGCAGGTCGTCGATCTGACCGTAGAGATCGGGGCTGATCGAGCAGGTGCGCTCGACCGCCTTCGGGTCGCGCCCGACCTTCAGGCACCACTCGGTCAGGATCTCGTTCTTGCGCTGCCAGGTGTCGACAGGCGGGAACGTGTTCCACATGTCGGCGTGCTGCGCGGTGAGCTTGAGCGTGACCTTCTCGCCACCGCCCCCGATCATGATGGGCACGCTGCCGATCGGCGGCGGCACCAACTTCGCGAGCCGCGATTTGATGCGGGGCAGCGCGGCTCCCAGATCGCGGAGGCGCGAGGACGCATCGCCGAACTCGAAGCCGTACTCCCGGTAGTCGCGCTCGAACCAGCCGGCGCCGATGCCGAGGATGGCCCGGCCCCCGCTCAAGTGGTCCATGGTGGCGAGGTCGCAGGCCAGGAGCTCCGGGTTCCGGTAGCTGTTCGCGTGCACGAGCGACCCGAACCGAGCGTGCCGTGTCTCGACCGCGATCGCCGCCAGCAGCGGCATGCAGGCGAAGTGGTTACCGTCAGGCGGCCCGGCCAGCGGGAACAGGTGATCCCAGACCCAGAGCGTGTCGACGCCAAGCGAGTCCGCCGCCCGGTAGGCATCGCGGATCTGCTGAACCGAGCAGTGCTGAGGCTGGATCTGGTATCCGACGCGGAATCGCATGTGTCGACCTTGCCCTCTATGGCCAGTAGGGCTTCACGTCGAAGATCTGCCGCTTGATCTGGCCGCGGAACTCGGGGAAGCGCTTCACGTCCTCCGCCGACACCTTCCGTTCCGGCGACGCGAGGGCAGCGTCAAGATCCGCCCGCGAGTCGAACCAGAGATCGGCGATCTGATAGACCTCGTCGCTCGGTCCGCCCTTCGCCACGGTGATCCGGCGGATTCCGGGCCACTTCTGGACCGTGGGGAGGTGCGTCCCCCAGTAGTACGCATCGAAGGCGGCCGCATCTGCCGGCTGACCGACGTACATTACCGAGACCTTCACCATTTCGTGCCCCTTCGCGGCCATGAGGCCGCCGCTGGACGGCGTGTCGGCTTTCCCTGGGCATCTTACGTTCTCCGTGGTCGCGGGTGTAGGGGGTCGCGTCTTCTCGTCTTGGCCCGTGCGAGGCCCGGGCCGGAGGTGCGCCGCCGCTCGCAGGTACGGCATGATGGGGGTCGTGAGCTCGCGAACCGCTCACCGCCAGGACGTTGGCATGCACGACTGCGGGCTGGCCGTCTCGCGGAAGTCAACGCACGTCCGTGTCGCGGACGCGCGAGACCGCCGAATGACACGCGCGGTCGTGGCGACGGCGCCGGAGCGACCGCGGTGAGCGCAGCGATCTCCCAGGCGGTCAGCGCGCGGCAGCTTCGCATCGCCGTCACCGGCGCCACCGGCTTCGTGGGGAGCGCGCTGGTCCCCGCGCTGCGCGCCGCGGGGCACCGGGTCGACCGCGTGAGCCGCCGACCCGCGCCGGGGACCACCGACATCGAGTGGGACCCCGCGCGCGGCCGGCTCGACCCCCGGGCGCTCGAGGGCGTCGACGCGGCCGTCCATCTGGCGGGGGAGAGCATTGCCGCGCTGCGCTGGACGTCCGCGGTCAAGGAGCGGATCCGCCGGAGCCGCGTGGACGGGACCAGACTCCTGGCCGAGACGCTGGGACGTCTCAGGCGCCCGCCCCGGGTCCTCGTCGCCGTGTCCGCCGTCGGCTACTACGGGAACCGGGGCGCCGCGCCGCTCACCGAGGAGAGCCCGCCAGGCGCGGGGTTCCTCGCGGATGTTTGCCGGGAGTGGGAAGCCGCCGCCGACCCCGCGCGGGCGGCCGGTATCCGCGTGGTCCACCCGCGCCTTGGCGTCGTCCTCGCGGAGCAGGGCGGTGCGCTGCCGCGGATGGCCCTGCCCTTCCGGCTCGGCGTGGGCGGCGTGATCGGGAGCGGCCGGCAGTACTGGAGCTGGATCGAGCTCACCGATCTGGTGCGGACCATCGAGCTGGCCCTCGTCGTCGAGACGCTGGTAGGGGCGGTGAATGCGGTCGCGCCGACCCCGATCACCAACCGTGAGCTCACGCGGGCGCTGGGCCGGGTGCTCGGCCGGCCGACGCTCGTTCCCTTCCCGGCGTTCGCGGTCCGCTTGCTTCTTGGCGAGATGGGCCAGGCGCTGCTCCTCGACAGCACGCGCGTCCTCCCACAGCGCCTCGAGCGCGCCGGCTTCCGGTTCAGGCACCCCGATCTGGACGGCGCGCTTCGCGCCGCGCTTTCCGGCCCCTCGCGACAGGGGCGTGCCGGACAGCCCGGTTAAGATGAGACCCGGATGAGGCGGCTCGAGACGCGGCTCGTCGACGACGTGCGCGCGATTCGCCGGGGCGACCCGCGCGGCGCGGTCCTCCTCGTCGTCCCGAGCCGGCTCCTCGGCGCGCGGCTCCGGAGGGGCGTTGCGCGCGCGCTCGGCGGCATCGCGGGGCTCGACGTCGTGACGCTTCCGGAGCTGGCCGACCGCCTCGCGGCGCTCCCGCTTGCGCTGGCCGGGCGCCAGCCCTTGCCGGCGGTGGCGGACCGGCTCCTCGTGGACCGGGCGCTCCGCGCGGCGGTCCCGCTGGCGGGCGGCTACTTCTCCGGAGTGCTCGAGGCGCGGAACTTCCCGGCGGCCGTCCTGCGGACCCTCCTCGATGTGAAGCGCGCCGGCCTGGGGCCCGGGGACCTCGAGGCTGCGTTCCCCGCCAGCGCGAAGGTCCGGGAGCTCGCGGCGTGCCAGCGAGGGCTCGATGCGGCCCTTCATCAGCACGGGTACTACGACGCCTCGGACCTGCTCGCGGAGGCGGCGCGCCTCGTGGCCGCCGAGCCGGAACGCCTGGGAGCGGTCGCCGTCCTCGTCTTCGGCTTCGTCGAGCTGAACCCGCTGGAGCGACGCCTGCTGGACGCGTGCGGCCGGGCGGCGACCGTCCTCCGCTACGATGCCGGCGCGGACCAGGCGGAGCTGCCGGAGCCGGACGCCATCGAGATCATCGCGGCGCCCGGCGAGGAGCGCGAGGTGCGCGAGATCGCGCGCGTGATCCTGGCCCACGCCGAGTCCGGCGGTCGGCTCGATGCGGTCGGCATCCTTCTCCGCCAGCCGGCCGCCTACCTCGCCGCCGTGCGCGATGTCTTCGCCGCGGCGGGGATCCCGTACACCCTGGGGACGGCCCCCGCGGTGGCCGAGACCCGCGCCGGCCGAAGTCTGCGCCTTCTGGCGGAGGTTCGCCGGTCGGATTTCGCGCGCGCGGCGGTGATGGAGTTCCTCGCCTTCGCCGACCTGCGCCCGCGGCCGGGGACGAGCCCGGCCGAGTGGGAGCGGCTGTCGCGGCAGGCCGGGATCGTCGGCGGGGCGCGCGAGTGGCGCGAGCGCCTGGATCGCCTGGGCCGGCGGATCGAGCCGGCCTCGCCGACCGAGGATGACGAGGAGCGCCAGGTGCGGCGGGCAGGCGACCGTGACGCGCTTAGCGCCCTTCGCCGTGCGACGCGAATTCTCATGCGCGGCCTCTCACGGATTCCGGATCCGGCCCCGGTGGGCGCGCTGGTGGACGCGTTCACGCGCACGTTTCGCCGTCTCGTCCAGACGTCGCCGGAGGCCGAGCTGGCGCTCGGCGCCCTCGGGCGGCTCCGTGAGCTCGGCGCCGTGGACGCCGTCGTGCCGCTCGAGGAGTTCTGGATGCTGCTCGAGGCAGCGCTGGCCGCGCCGTCGGCGGCAGGCCCGGAACCGGCGCCCGGCCGCGTGTTCGTGGGCGAGCTTGGTGTCGCCCTCGGCATCGACTTCCCGCTCACGATCGTCCCGGGGCTGGTCGAGGGGGGCTTCCCGGCTCCATTGCGCCAGGACCCGATCCTCCTCGACCCCGAGCGTCAACGGCTGGCGGGCCTCCCGCTTGCGGAGGAGGCGCGGGCGCTCGAGCGGGTGCGCTTTGCGCTCGCCGTCGGATCCGGTGCGCGCCGCGTCGTCCTGACGTACCCACGACTGGACGCGGAGAGCGGGCGCCCGCGCGTCCCGTCGTTCCTCGTCCTCGACCTCCTGGAGGCGGTGACCGGCGAGCGTCACGACTTCACGACCCTCGAGGCCTTTCCGGGCTGGCGGACGGTGCCGCTCCATCCCGCACCGCCCAGCGCGCGCGAGCGGCCCCTTGACGAGCGCGAGTGGCTGGTGACCCGGGCGCTCGAGGCGCGCCCCGAGCCCGAAGTCGTCCTCAGTCAGCTGCCGAGCGCCCGCCGCGGCCTCGAGGCGATCCGGTCCCGCGAGCGCACCGACGTCCTCACCGCACACGACGGGCTGCTCGGTCGGGGCGTCGATCTCGGCGACACGCCGCTGGCGCCGACCGCGCTCGAACGATACGCGGCCTGTCCGTTCCGGTTTCTCCTCGAGCGCGTGTACCGGCTGGAGGCGGTCGAGGAGCCGGATCGGATTCTCATGATCGACCCGAGGGATCGGGGCGACATCGCCCACGCGGTCCTCGAGGCGACGTTCCGCCGCCTTGCCGAGAGCGGCGACTTGCCGATCACCCGGGCGAGCCTTCCGGTCGCGCGCGATGTGCTCCGGACCGTGTTCGCCGACGCGTGCAGTGACGCCGAGCGCCGAGGCGTGACGGGGCTGCCGGCCTTGTGGGCGGGCGAGCAGGCCCGGCTCCGCGAGGAGCTTCTGTCCGCTCTCGACGCCGAGGCGGACGATCCCGTAGGTTGGCGGCCGGCCCTCTTCGAGATCGCCTTCGGCGTCGAGGGCCGTGAGGGGGCGGCCGCGCCGCTCGCCTACCGGCTTCCCGACGGCACGACGTTGAGACTGCGGGGCCAGATCGATCGGGTCGATGTGTCCCCCGACGGTCGCCGCGCGCGTGTCCTCGACTACAAGACCGGACGCCTCCGGTCGTTGAGGACTGCGGATCGCCTGGCGAAGGGGCGCGCGCTCCAGCTCCCGGTCTACCGTCTGGCCGCGGAGACGCTGCTTGCGGCAACCGGGGACGCAGCCGTTGACGAGGCGCAGTACTACCATGTGATCGGGCCGGATGCCGGAACGCGGGTGCGCTTCACCCGGACCGGCTGGGAGGCGCGGCGCGCTGACTTCGACCGCGTGCTCGCGACGATTGTCGGCGGCATCCGCGCCGGCCGGTTCTTCCAGCGGCCGGGTGCCTGCGCCCGCGGTCCGTGCGTGTTCGACCTCGCGTGCGGCGCCGAGCGCGGCCGGTGGGCGGAGGCCAAGCGGGCCGATCCCGCGGTCGCGGCCCACGAGACCCTCGAGGCGATCGAGTGACCCCGGACGCGCCCGCAGGCCCCGGTCGTTCCGATCGGGCGGTCCGATCCGCTCCGGCGCGGCGAGGGTCCCCGGTGAGTCCGGAGGCTCAGGGCCATCCGATCAGTCCGCTCGTCGATCAGCACGAGCGTCGCCGTGCGCTCGAGGAGCTCGAGACGACCTTCCTGGTCGAAGCCGCCGCGGGCAGCGGGAAGACCACGCTTCTCCTCGGCCGCATCGTGAACCTCGTCCGTGGCCGGCGGGCACGCCTCGCGGAGATCGCGGCCGTCACATTCACGGAGAAGGCGGCCGCCGATCTCCGGGTGCGCCTCCGCGGCGAGCTCGCGCGCGCGGAGCTCCACGAGGCGCTCCGGGAGCTCGAGCTCGCCCGGATCGGGACGATCCACGCGTTCGCGGGTGGTCTCCTCCGGGAGCGGCCGGTCGAGGCCGGCGTGGACCCGGGGTTCACCGTGGCGGACCCGCTTCGGGCGCGGCTCCTCCTCGACCGGACATGGGAGGCGTGGCTGCCGGAATCGCTGTCCGATCCCGTGACGGCCGAGCCCGTGCGCCAGGCGATCGAGCGCGGCGTCGGGCTGGAGCGCCTGCGCGACCTGGCCTTCGCCCTCGTGGACGCGCGAGACCGGCTCGATGGCCTCCCGGACTCAGAGCCGTTCCCCGAGCCGCCGGCTGCCCTGAACCAGGACGTCCGCGCGGCGCTCGTGCGGCTCGCCGCCCGTGCGCAGGGCGCCGTCAAGGATCCGGAGGACCGCGCGGCCCGCGCGCTCGAGGACCTGGCCACGTGGGTCCGCCAGACCGCTGGCCTGCCGGAGCCGGATCAGGTGAGCACGCTCCTGGGGTCCGAGCGGCTCCCGGACAAGCCCGCGCGGCTCGGCAACAAGACCAAGTGGCGCGACAAGGCCGCGCTGGAGGAGTGCCGGGCGGGTCTCGTCGCGCTCCGTGAGCGGGTGGAAGCCGCGCGCGCGGTCGCACGACACAACATGGTTGCCGGCCTGGCCCGCTGGGCGGCGGGCTTCGTCGCCGCCTACGACGTGGCCAAGGCGCGCGCGGGTGTCCTCGACTTCCTCGACCTCCTCCTGCGGGCCCGGAACCTCGTGCGCGACCGGCCGGACGTGCGCCAGGACTTCCAGCGGGGGATCCGCTACCTCCTGGTCGACGAGTTCCAGGATACCGATCCCTTGCAGCTCGAGATGGTGCTGAGCCTCGCGGAGGGCGCGCCGCCCGGAAGCCTCTTCGTCGTCGGCGACCCCAAGCAGAGCATCTACCGGTTTCGCCGGGCCGACATCGAGACGTACGAGGCCGCGAAGGGGACGCTCGCCAGCCGTGGCGAGGTCCTGCCGATCCGCGCGAACTTCCGGAGCGTGCGCGCGCTCCTGGAGGCCGTCAACGGCGTGTTCGAGGGCGTCATGATCCCGCCGCCCGACGGCGCCTATCAGCCGGCCTACGTCGCCCTCGAGGCCTCGCCGCGGACCGAGCCCGGTGGGCCGCCGGTTGTCCTCGCGCTTCCCCCCGCCATGCCGCCAGCGTCGAGCGTCACGGAGGCCGGGGTCCTGGAGGCCCGCCTCGTCGCCGCGTACCTCGTCCGCGAGGTCGAGCACGCCCGCCGGTTCCGCTACGGTGACGTCGCGCTCCTGTTCCGCGCGATGACCAACGTGGTCGCGTACGAGGACGCGTTCCGCGCGGCGGGTATCCCGTTCCGCACCGTCGGCGGCCGCCACTACTACGACCGCTCGGAGGTGGGCTGGACGATCGCGGCGCTGGCGGCGATCGAGGACCCGCACGACCCCGTCGCGCTACTGGGCGCGCTCCGCTCCCCGTTCTTCGGCGTGACGGACGAGGCGCTCCTCGGGCTTCACGCCCAGGGCGGCGAGTTCTGCTATCTCCGGCCGCTCCCACCGTCCTCCGGCCCGGCGCTCGCCGGGGCATGGGCGCTCCTCGGAGCGCTCCATCGGGAGCGGAATGCCGTGGCCCCCGCCGCCGTCGTCGAGCGGCTCCTGGCCGGGACCGAGGTCCTCGCCGCCTACGCGCTCGAGCCCCAGGGCGAGGCGCGCGTCGCGAATCTCCTGAAGGTCCTGGACACCGCGCGGGCGCTCGAGGCGACGGGGGCGCTCACGTTCCGCGGGCTCGTCCGCTGGCTCCGCGATCGGGGGGCCGCCCGCTACGAGGAGGAGGAATCGGCGGTCGACGCCGAGGACGCCGTCCGGCTCATGACGATCCACAAGGCCAAGGGTCTCGAGTTCCCGGTGGTGGTCGTGCCCGACCTCGGGCGCGAGGGTCCCTGGCGCGCGCCGGTGGTCCTGGCGGACCGCGCCTCGGGACGGCTCGCCGTGAACCTCGGCCGCCTCGGTGACGCGGCGCTCACCACGCTCGACTGGACCGACGCCGAGACCCGGGAGATCCAGCGCGTGGACGCCGAGGCGCTCCGGGTGCTCTACGTCGCCCTCACGCGCGCCGAGCGGGGCCTCGTCCTTCCAGTGCCGCCCCGTCCGGAAGGGAAGGGCTTCTATCAGTACCTGAGCGCGCTGCTCGGCGCCCCGACCGACACCCTGAGCGTCGAGGATCTCGATCGCGTGGGGCGTGGTCCCGAAGCGCCACCGGCTCTTCCCGGGACGAGGGAGACCCTGCAGGCGTGGCGGTCGCGTCACCGGGCGCTCGTCGCGCGCGGCGGGGCCGCCGAGGAGGGCCTGCCGGGCGGCGACGGGATGGGCGGGCTGCGCCTGCCCGGCGACGACGGGATGGGCGGGCGCGATCTCTCCCGCCTCGCCCGTCAGCACGCGGCGGCGGTGGACCTGGCGCGCGCGGCGCTGCTACGCGTGGACCTCGGCCGACCCGCCGACGCGTCTCCGGTCGTGACGGCGCTCGGGGCCCGGCGCGGAGCGAGGCCCGAGGTGGTCGCCGAGGCAACGCGGCTGCTCGGCCGCGTGCTGGCGAATCCTGTGATCGAGCGCGCGCGTCGCGCCTCGTGGCTCGCGCGTGACGTGCCCGTGGCCGTCGAGGTGGCCGGAGCGGTCACGGAGGACCGGCTCGACATCCTGTTCGAGGAGCCGGGAGGGCTGGTCGTCCTGCGGGTCGAGACGGATGCGCGGGACGCGGTCTCGCCTGGCCTTCCGCCGGATGCGCTCGCGGCTGCACTCGGCCGGCCGGTTCTGGAGATGCTGACCCTGAGCCTCTCGTAGGATACGAGCTGCTAGCCATCTTCTCTTTCCTCCGCTCCAGTCGCGAGCCGCCCGGCCCCCCTGGCACCCGGCCCCTCCTGGCCCCCCTCGCCGTGGCCCCCCTTCGCCCTTGCCGGGTCGGCCCGCAGCACGCTAGAGTCCGGCCACCCCGGGAATACGCCCGCTGGGCTGACGGCGGGCCGGGAAAGGGAGAACGATACAGCTGAGGTGCCCGGGCCGGTGAGCGGAACTCGGGAACAGTGGTCGCCTTATCGAAAGGGAGGAGCAGGAATGGCGAGGTCGCCGGCCGATCAGGGCAAGACGCTCCTGGAGACCATCGAGAACGCGAGAGCGGAAAGCCGGAGCCGAAATGAGAACTTCACGGGGATTACGAAGGACGATATCGGGAAGAAGACCAAGGCCAAAGACCCTTTTCTGAGTGGCTTCGGCTGGACCAAGGAGACTCCTCCCGGAGGGCGGATAGATCTGAGGTTGTTCATCGGGAACGCGGGGGTCGCCAATATCTACGTGCATGTCTGGGTGGGGTCCGGCAATATCGATCCGGTCGTCGGCACGTTTCTCACGAACGTCGATCCGCGCTTTCCCCGCCTCACAGAGCCGTCGTTTCCGGGACTCGCGGAGTTCCCGGGGGTCCCGCATCCCTTCCCGCTTCCGCCCGGGGCAAAGAGGCTGGACTTCAGCCTGGCCGTTCCAGCCTCTGTCGAGGAATCGATCTATCTGGGCAATATCTGCCTCATGCAGCTGGAAGGATTCACGGTCGGCCGGCATGTGGCTCGCGCCGTGTTCCCGTTCGCGGTACGGCGCAGTGCTGCCGCTCCCTCCTCCGCCATGCGCTGAGCAACGCGCACAGGAACCACGGACGCCACCTCCCCGCGCGGCCGGCCAGGTCCGATCTCTCCCCGAATCCTGTCCCTAGCACCGGAGCGGCCCGCTTCGAGGGACGAGCGCCGACCTCGCGAGCGCCGGCTGAGCGGTGCCCACGCCGACCTCGCGAGCGCCGGCTGTGCCCGTGCCCGACGGCCAGAGACGCCGCTTGAGCTGCCCCACGAGGCGCTCGTCGATGCCGCGGCAGGCGGGGGAGCCATTGGCACCCGGGGCAACATCATTTACAACGCGCACGCGCCCGCGCACATCACGCACGGCTCGACGGTCGCGGCTCCGCGCGTAGAACCGTGCGCGCCGCGGCGCTGCCGGGGGACACCTCCCTCGAGAACTCGCGTGGCCCGACGCTGACCCTGGACGAGGACAGACGCCCGTCGAGAAAGAGCGGATCCGAGACCTCGCGCTCCTGAGGGCTCAGACGACGCCGGCGGAGACGGGCTGACGCGCCGTCGGAGCCGCACCGAGCCGGTCGAGGGCCTGGTCCATGGCCCGTCCCAGGCGCCGGGCGCCCTCGACGATCCGGTCCGGCGGGAGTGCCGCGAAGCAGAGGCGGACGTGATCCGTGCCGCCGCCGTTCGGGCTGAACGCCGAGCCTGACCGGACGCCCACGCCGTGCTCCAGCGCGACCGGAAGCAGCGCATCGGCCGTGAGCGGGGGAGGCAGCGTGGCCCAGAGATAGTACGAGCCCCCGGGCACCCGGAAGCGAGCTCGTGGGCAGTGCTGGCGAAGCGCGGTCACGAGTGCGTCGCGGCGGACGCGACACTCCACCCGGAGCCGGGCCAGGTGGCGCTCGACGTGGGGGCTTCCGATGAAGGCCGCGGCCAGGCGCTGGGTGAGCGTCGCCGTGTGGAGGTCCTCGTAGGTCTTGGCGACAGTGAGAGCGGCCATCGCGGGCATCGGGGCCACGAGCCAGCCGACGCGGAGGCCCGGGAGGCCGAGCTTCGAGCCGCCGCCCTGGTAGATCACGACGCCGCTCGCGTCCTGGGCCTTGAGCGCCGCCGGCGGCTCCTGCTCGAAGTAGAGGTCCCCGTAGAGATCGCTCTCCACGACGGGGACGCGGTACTGGAGGGCAAGCTCGAGCACGCGGCGCCGCCGCTCCGCGGTCAGCACCGCCCCCGTCGGATTCTGGAACGCCGGGATCAGGTAGACCAGCTTCGGCCGATAGCGCGCCAGCGCCTCTTCCAGCGCATCGACTCGCACGCCGTCGTGGTCGACGGGCAGGCCGACGACGTCGGCGCCGGCCCACCGGAAGGTGAGGAACGCCCCGGGGTAGGTGGGGTTCTCCGTGAGGACGACGTCGCCAGGAGTCAGGAAGGCGCGCGCGAGGACGTTCAGCCCCTGCTGGCCTCCGGTCGTGACGAGGATCTCCTCGGGCGTCGCGCGGATGCCGCGTGACCTCAGCCAGCCCGACAGCGTCTGACGGAGGATGGGGTCGCCCCAGGCCGGCGCGGGATCGTAGAGGCCCCCATTCCCGCGCGGAAGCGCAGCGAGAAGCGCGTCGAGTGTCTCGACCGGATAGAGAGCCGGGTCCGGCAGCCCGACGCCGAAGCCGATGACGTCCGGCCCCTCCGGCGCGGCGTAGGCAACCTGTATGCCCTGGATCGCGACGGGCGCGAAGCGCTGGGCCCAGGGCAGAGCGGCGTGTCGGGCGTCGGGCGGCAATCCGACGACCATGGTGCCCCGGCCCACGTGGCCGCGTAGGATGCCACGGGCCTGAAGCTCCTGGTAGGCCCCGGTCACGGTGGTCCGGCTGACCCCGAGGTCTAAGGCCAATTCTCGCTCAGCGGGGAGCCTATCACCGATCCTGAGCCGCCCGGCGCGCAGGGCGTCCTCGACGGCATGGGCGACCTGGAGGTAAAGGGGCTCGCCTGAAGCCGGGTCCGGCCGCACTATTAATGGCCCATTGTTGCCACTATTCATTGGATGGCATCCTCGTGCCTTCCTGGTCCCGCTGCTCGGTTCCGCCCCCAGGCATTGTCCCGCGCCTTCTGCTATCATACCAATATGTCTGATTGGATATTGCCACGTGTCAGAGCATACCATACTCTCGGGGGCCAGGGAGGAATCAAGACGATGTTCAGATCGAACGACCTGCTGGTGGAAGTCTTGATGCGAGAGCGCGAGCGGGAGGCCCGGAAGGCCGCGGTGTACAGTGCGCTTCGGCGCGGGGCCAATCCCAAGCGCGACCGCCGGCGCTCCCTCCGCGAGCGGCTCGGCTTCTCGCTGATCCAGGCGGGACGCGCGCTACTCCGACACGGGCCAGCGTATGCGTCCGTGCCGCGCCGACTGGCGTGAGGGAGGCTCCGATGACGATGCTGGCCGATCTGCTCTCGCTGATCGTGGCATGTGTCGCAGGGGTCGGGCCGATCGCGCTCCTGCTGGCCCTTCAGAACCGCCGGGACCGCCGGGCGCGGACGCTCTTCAACGAGGTCGCCAGCCAGCTCCCGCCGGAAGCGCTCAGGAGCGACATCGCGCTGGACGTGCGTGCGCGGCTGCTCTCTCGCGGCGCGACGGTGCGCCTTGACGTTGGAAACGCGTCGTCTCCGCAGATCTGGGAGACGGCGGCGGGGCTTCGCCGTGGGCTCCCGGCCTCGGTGCGGCTCGAGGTGGAAGGGCGTCTGGACGGCACCTTGGCCGGCCCGCGCCCGGTTCGCATCACGGTGGAGAGCCGCGGGATCGAGAAACTCGCCCGCGCGGCTTGACCCTCCGCGGTCCCCGACTTCTGGCGCGGCCCGGCCGGGCGCGGGTCGCCCAGGAGCCGGGTGTCTGACTGCACCGCTTCCGATACACACTGCACTGGTTTGTGTGCACTCGTCGCGCCCTGTTCACCGCTCGCGCGGGATCGTGTGTCGCACGCCGGGCGCTGAAACCGTCGAATCCATCCCGCCATCCGTCATCTGGACTCGCGATCCGTCACTGGGTCGATGAGTGGCCCCCACTGGCGCGATTCTTGCCGTGCGTGGGCCTGCGCGAGCTACGAGGGGCCCTTTCGATACAGGCCCGTGCAGGAGGGAGGGGTGAGATGGCGACGGTGGGGTCGTGGTTCACAGCGCGCGGGCGCCGTGGGGCAATGGTGTCTGCGTTCGTGTACAGCGGCCGCTGGCTCCTTGTCGCGGTCGTTCTCCTGGTCGGTCCACTCTCGTCGAGTGAAGCCGGCGCCGAGCCGCCGATCCTCGCCAAGCGGTACGTTCGCCAGGCGACCTTCCCGGTTCCCGTGATCGAGTCCTTCCCGGCGTGTCGACCGGGCCCCGGCCGTCTCCGGGTCGAGGCTGGCCCCGCCGGCACTGCCCCGCCGATCCTGGCCGTCGTCGTGATGAACGAGCGGAGCTCACTCGTCGTGGGTGAGCCTCGCCCTTTACCGAGGACGCTTGAGCGCGCAGTCACCCTGGAGGCGTCGAACACGCTCCTCGTCTGGCTCCTCGGCCCGCCCGGGGCCACCCTCGCCGCCACGGTCATTCCCGACGTCTCGTGCCTTCAGGTCGCCGTGGTGAGCCCGGTTTCCGGCGAGACCGTCCCGGCAGGGACTCTCATGGTCCGCGGCACCGTCCAGGGCTCGCCCGACGTCGGCGTCACCATCAACGGGGTGCCCGCGGCGGTCGTCGCCGGAGTCTTCGCCGCAGCCGTGCCCGTCGAGCCAGGAGACACCGAGCTGGTCGCGCGCGCCACGAGCCCCAGCGGCGACACCGCGGAGGCGCGCCGGCCCATCGTCGTCGTGCCGACGGCGGCGGAGCCCGCCGTCAGGCTCGCCGCGCATCCTCGAGGCGGCGCGGCTCCGCTCACCGTCCGCTTCGCGGTCGCCACTAACCAGGCGATCGGTGAGATCGAGATCGACCTCACCGGTGATGGCACCGTGGACTTCTCCGGGCCGAGCCTGGACGGTGTTGCCTTCCAGTACGACCAACCCGGCCTGTACGAGCCGATGGTGACCGTCACCGATGCCTCCGGAGTGCGCCACACGGCCAGCGCGCTGATCCAGGTCTCGGACCGAAGCGTCGTCGAGGCCGCTGTCCAGACTCGATGGCTAGGGCTGAAGGATGCGCTCAGGCGCGGTGACCTTCCCGCGGCCCTCGCTGGAATCGCGACGAAGGCCCGCGACAGCTACGCGGCGCTGCTTGGCGCGCTCACCTTCCCGCTGAGCCAGATCGATCAGGTCCTCACGGACATCACCCTGGTCGACCTCGACGAGGACCAGGCGACGGGCGCGATGCTCCGCGTGGACGACGGCGTCCCCATCTCCCACTTCGTCCTCTTCGTCCGGGACGCGGATGGAATCTGGCGGATCAAGTTCTTCTGACGCGGTAGGCTGATGGGGGGGACCGGCCGGCGCCGGAGGACGAGGATGAACCGGGGCAGATGCCTGGCGGGATGGCTCGCCGTCGCCTGCGGGGCGGCAGTGGGGCAAGCCGCGGTCCCGTCCGCGGAGGCGACCTGCCCCGCGTTCGACATCGAGCGCACCGCGCTGGGCGCCATGGGGGGCCGTCTCACGGCCGCCGACCGCGAGGCGATCCTCAAGGGCGGCGTTGTCCCCGGCGTTCCCGTCGGCGTCTGGCCACCTCACGGTCCGGCGCCGCTCCGGGTCGGCGTGATCTGGTTCCTCCGGCCGGAGGACCCCCAGGCCATCGAGCTCGACGTCGAGGGCGACGGCGTGCCGGAGATCGTCGACACCCGCGACGAGATGTTCGGATACACCTATGCACGGCCCGGTCAGTACCGTACGGTCCTCAGGGTGCGGGATCGGGAGGGACGTGTCATCTCCTATCCGAGCCCGGTGACGGTGGTCACGCCGGCGGCCTTCGAGGCCGAGCTCCAGGATCGCTGGAGCACGTTCAGGGAAGCCGTCCGCCGTGGGGACCTCCAGGCCGCGCTCGAGTGCGTCCACAGCGTCCGACGCGACCGTGTGCAGCCGGCCATCCGGGAACGGCTCCGTGGCGACGTCGACCGCACGCTGCCGCCCATCCGCTTCGCCGAGCTGCACGTCGCCGCCGCCGTCTTCGTCCCAGTGAAACCTCCGCCGGAAGGCGCCATGCCTCTCGGCGTGCACTTCTTCATGGATGTCGACGGCGTCTGGCGGCTCGGCGCCTTCGCGGACCACGGCGACCGCGTCACTCCATGACGCGGACGGCGGCCTTCCTGCTGGCCTGCCTGCTCGCGGCCCTCGCTCCCGCGACCGGCCCGGGCGACGCGCATGCCGCGGGCCCCTGGCGAGGCCAGGTGGTGGACGCGGAGACCGGCCAGCCCATCGAAGGAGTCGTCGTGGTCGCGGTGTGGGAGCGACTGTCTCCCGGCGTCATCCACCAGGCCCGCGCCTTTCACGACGTGGACGAGGTCGTCACGGACGCCGAGGGACGCTTCGTCCTGCCTGAGCGGGAGCTCTCGCCACCCAACCCCTTCATCACGATCGACGGGCCGCAGCTCACCATGTTCAAGGGCGGCTACGGTCTCTGGCAGTTCCGCGGTGCTCCGCCGATGTCGGCGACTGGAGGCGATGAGCGCGGTCCTGCGGCATAGCGAGCGAGGCCATGGCGGAGTTCGGGCGGACCGGCGCAGTCTTCGAACTGCTTGCCGCTAAAGACCCGTGAAGAACGCCGTGCAAGCTGTCTCCCGCATCACTCTCCAGCGCCCTTCAGGTCCCAGCCCGGACGGATCCCGAGGTTCCGCGAGGCCATCGATGAAGAACGGGCGCTCTCTTGGACTTCGAGCGATAGGAGGTCGACTCTGCATGCGGCAACTGAGGAAGCAGTGCTCGACGATGCTTTCTGTCTGGCTTTAATGTTGTTCTTCATGGCTGGGCTTACGACTTGGTGCCCACAGACTTCTCACCGGAACGTGCCGTTGAGGCTGCGAAGCCAAAGTGTCGATGTAGACCCTACCGGAAGCCTTGGTTTCCCTGAGGCGGAGTTGCGACGAACGTTTTGGACTGCGAAGTGGCGACCCGGGTCGCGGAGGGTGCCGCACTGGAGGACCAGCCGGAGCCTCGCGTTGTCCACCACTTTCACAATCCACTCGCCCCATCATGGTCCGAGGCTGGTCTCACAGTGGGTCTTTTGCAGTGGTTCGCCTCCCCCGTTTGGCAGCAGCACCCATCTCAGACCACCGCTCCCGGACCCAACAACGGCCCTGGCAAATGGGCCTGGCCTGACGCGCGAGAACGCTTTCATAGCGCCCTGACTCTACCGGCTCCAGCTCAGCGTGAAGCAGCCTTCGCAGACCTCTTCCGAACGCTCGGCCAGACGATGCATCTTGTCCAAGATGCCTCTGTTCCGGCGCATGCCAGGAACGATCCTCACCTGCTCCTTAAGTTCGGATCCGTCATTCTCTACCACGACCCCGACCTATACGAAAAGCACGTCGATACGCTTGCGGCTAACCCCACGAGCTTCGCGACCTTCCTCTCCGCGCGGCAAGCTGTCCGACCGTCCGACGGCATCTATGGGCCAATCACCGGCTCCTCTCGCGTCGATCGCACTAGCGCGCCCGTGCCGGTTTCGGCGCTGATCGACTCCGGCCAGTACGTCGGCTCCAACCCGGACATCACGGCGACGCCCGGCGACGGCTTGCCTGTGGTCGGGCTCGCGGAGTACTCGAACGCGAACTTCTTCAGCAAGGACACGACGGCGCTGAATGACGCGGGGGTGCTCCGGAGCTTCCCTCATCCGGCGCCGGGCGACCTGGTTCTCGGGCCCCCCACCCCCGTCGGGGATTCTGGGCCGCTGCGCCGGTACTTCGCGAAGATGGGAGCAGGGGACCGGATCGACTATCTCGCGGTTCCAAGCGCTCTCTACGAGTTTCTGCCGGACGCCCTCAAGGACCGGCAGGTCGGGCTCGACGCCAAGGTACTCGAGCACTACGCCGAGAAACTTCTCCCCCGCGCCGTGGGCTACTCGGCTGCCCTTCTCGACTACTTCTTCCGCGGAGCGTTCGGCGCGGAGGTCTCAGAGACGGGCGTCACGATCTTCAACGGTACGGCCGGCGAGGCCGCGCAAGGCGAGTTCCAGCTGATCCGGGAACACCCTGATGGCCGGCGCGATCAGCTGGGGCGCTGGGCGAACGTCCTCCTGGCGCCGGAAGGCAGCAGCAGCTTGCTCCCCATTGCCAAGCTTCCCGGCGACACGCCGCCCGAGACACGTTGCTGGCTGATCTTTCGGGGACGCCTTGGCGACGAGCCCGACGCGGTCGCGGGATCCCCGGTGGTATGCCCGTTCGAGCTGCCGCCTCCGCCCCCGCCTGCCGGGCCTGTCTGGTACCTCTACCACTGTCTCGACTTCACAGCCACGGTCAACTACATATATGCGACCCAGAGCCCTCCTCGGGCCTCCGACGGGCTGCACGCCCTGCACTTCTTCGTGTTTGGGTCCTGGCCCGAGGTTACCTGCGCGTATCTGGTCAGCAAGGAATCGACGGGGCAGCCGATCAACACGGTCCCGTCACATCCCTTCTGACCGCGCCGCCGCATGATGCTCGGGCGCTACGATGCGGGTGTGGCGTGAGCGCGACGGCCGCGCCAGCGTGACGTTGACTCGGCGCCGGTCGTCCCGAAGCGCAGGCGAGGGGTTTCTCGGCGGCGAGGGACGGGCGGAGCGCGGCAGTTGACTTCAGCGTGCGGGGGTTGGCCTGAAGGCAGGGGATCTGCCCGGGATTGCCGCAGTTGTCGCACAGCTCCGATCCTCGTCGTGCCGTCACGTCTCGAAAGTCTGCACCCAGGCACCACGATCGCCACTTCCTGCCGAACCCCGGGCGGCAACGCCCGCGTAGACAGGCTCAGCCGCTCGCGACCGTCTCCCAGCCCTCGAAGGGGATCTCCGGAGGCACCGCGCGGTCCCTGGACTCCTCGAGCCACCGGGCGAGGCGTCGATAGAGGACCGGCTGTCTCGCCTTCTTGAAGTGGGCGGTGACCCAGAACTGCCGCTCTACCCTGTAGAGACCGCACACCGGGCACTGGATCTCGAGCCAGCCCGGACGGGCGACCCACTCGCGCGGCACGACCGCGCGCCGGCAAAAGCAGCAGCGTTCGTCGTCCAGGGCCATCGAGAGGAAGGTACCCCTTTCGGGGGGCCGGTGACACCGTAGGCATTCGGCTCGCTCACCGAACGCGATCCGTCCTCGGTCCGCCCGCGAGTGATTCTAATCGAGGCGCTGACGGACGAACGGGCCCGCATCGCGGCGGCGCCGTTCGACCATCCGCAGATCTTCGTGCGCAACGGGCACCCTGGAAACGACACGTCCGTCGGGCAACTTGGCGGACAGGCCTTCGACTCGATGATCGACACCATGGAGACATGGAGACCTACGGCCGCTCGTAGTCGACCGCGGCATGATCAGAGCTGATCGATCAACCACTTACCCACCGGATGGAGTTTTGGCGAAGGACACTATCAAGTGGATCGGCAACGGAGTGGCCAAGTTGGGGCCCTTCCTCCTCTTCATGGGCGGCGGGTGGCTGATCATTGCCCATCCGGGTGCGTTCGATCTCGGCCGGCTCGTCGCCGCGCTGGCGGCCTACGACCGCCTCAACGACCAGGACCTGCTCGACTACTACTGGGCCAAGGAGATCGCCCTCACCCGATACGCTCAAATCCTCGAGACTGTGACGCCTCACGCCCCCTGAGGGTCACCCGGCCCGTCCAGGGCGCCCGAGCCGGCCGCGGCCCCACCTCAGCTCGGGCTATACTGCTAGAAAGGAGGGTGCTGATGGAACCCTACCAGTTCAGAACGGAAGCCGGTCTCCCGGTGACGTCCACCGCGGCCGCGGATCGAGTGGCGGCCTTCCTGCGCGTTGTCTACGGGTGGATGGCCGCCGGCCTTGCCATCACCGCGCTGGTCGCCTTCTTTGTGGTGAGCTCGCCCGCGATCCTTCAGATCGTTCTCGGCAACCGGATCGTGTTCTTCGGTCTGATCATCGCCGAGCTAGGGCTCGTGTTCTTCCTGTCCGGCCGCGCCCAGTCCCTGGCTCCCAGCACGGCCGCGCTCCTGTTCGTGGTGTTTTCCGCGCTGAACGGCGCGACCTTGTCCGTAGTCCTACTCGCGTACACGGGCGCCTCCGTGGCCACGACGTTCGTGGTCTCGGCTGGCATGTTCGCGGCCCTGGCGGCTTTCGGCACGGTGACCACGCGAAGCCTGGCCGGTGTGGGCCAGTTCTTATTCATGGGGCTGATCGGGCTCATCCTGGCGTCCATCGTCGGGATGTTCTGGCACAACGATGCGCTCCAGTTCCTGATCTCCGTCGTCGGTGTCCTGGTGTTCACGGGACTGACCGCGTACGACGCGCAGCGCCTGAAGCAGATGGCCCTGGTCGTCCCGGAAGGCCAGATCGGCTCGATGGCGGTCGTGGGCGCGCTGTCGCTCTACCTCAATTTCGTCAACCTGTTCCTCTTCCTTCTGCGACTCACGGGCAACCGGCGGGACTGAGCTCGACGGCGAGACCTGACGCGCGCCGAGCGACTTCGCACGCAGCTGAGCGCCCTGGCTGATCGAGTCGCATCGCTCACCTGACCTCGGGATCGGCAAACCGTGGCCGCAACGGACGACATCATCGGGGTCGGTCTCCAATCAGCGCCGCAGGTCCGGGCCATCGTCGTCCCGCCACAGACCCCGTAGTGTCCGAAAACTCCGCCCATGATCAGGCCGCGTGGTGGTTGTGCCTTCTATTTACTCAGTCCGCCTCGTCAACGTTGACTTTCGGCCGTGTGCTTCGCCAAAAGGGCGTCCGACCCGTATGGCGAGGGTCCGAACTCCCCTGACGGGGCCGCAAGATGCGGAGACTGCGGGCGGTAGCGTGAACGACGGAGGGCGGGCAGAAGGGGAGAGTCGGGCCGGTCACGTGCGTGGGGTCAGGCGCGCGCGTTGGTGGGTCGGACTGGATTACGCCGCCCGGCGGACGTAGCGATGATGCAGGCCGCCGACTTCGGAAATCGGGGTGACCGGGCCGAGTTCCGGCGGCTCAACTGGGCGTCCGTCGGGCGCATCCTTGTCGAGCGAGAGGTGAGTGCACGCCCGGTGATAGTACGCGAAGTAGCTGGTCAGGGTGCGACGCAGGTGGGGTTCGCTCAGGACGAGGACGTGATCCAGACACTCTCGCCGGATCGAGCCGATGAGCCGCTCCGCGAAGGGGTTCTGCCACGGGTTGTGGGGCGCGGTCAGCACTTCTCGAAGTCCCATGCCCTTCACTCGATGCCGAAACGCGCGACCGTAGATGCTGTCCCGATCGCGGAGGAGATAGGACGGCGCGGAGTCGTCCGGGAAGGCTTCCACGATCTGCTGGGCCGTCCAATGTGCGGGGGGTGCTCGGTGACGTTGAAGTGGACCACACGCCGGCGATGGTGGGCGAGCACGATGAGGACAAAGAGCACGCGCAAGCGCGCGGTGGGCACAGTGAAGAAATCGATGGCGACGAGGTCCCGGACATGGTTGGCGAGGAACGTGCGCCAGGTCTGCGACGGGGAGCCCCGCTTCGGGAGCAGGCGAGAGACGGTGCGCTCGGCGACATCGATCCCCAGCTTGAGGAGCTCTCCATGGATTCTTGGTGCGCCCCACAAGGGATTGGTCGCGGCCATCGTTCTGATGAGGGCGGCGGTCTCGGCGCGGATCGGCGGACGGCCCGGTCGAGGCCGGCCGGAGAGCCTCGTCCAGTGCTCACGGAAGCGAACGCCCCCACGGCCCAGTGGACGACCCAGCAGCTCGTGGAGGCGTTCCCCTGGGAGACCGCCCCGCGATACCTGCTGCGCGACCGCGATGCGGTGTACGGGGTCCTGTTCTCGAACCGCGTCCAATCCCTGGGGATGCGCGAAGTCAAGGCGGCCCCTCGGTCCCCTTGGCAGAATCCGTACGTGGAACGGCTCATCAGCACCCTCCGCCGCGAGTGCCTCGACCACGTCGTGGTGCTGAACGAAACCCATCTGCGCCGCCTACTGCGCGAGTACCTCATCTACTACCACGGAGCCCGCACACACCTCTCCTTGGCGAAGGACACACCGGAGCCAAGACCGGTGGAGCGCCAGGACCAAGCAGGATCGTCGAGATACCATGGTCGGAGGCCTGCATCATCGGTACACACGCCAGGCGGCGTAAGATCCTTCCGTCTCTCTGAAGTCGCCGGTCGGCCGGTCAGTGCGGTTCGCCTCGCTCTTCCTCCGCCTGGCGTCTGAAACTCCACACGGAGCACGTGGGTCCATGCTGGGTCTCCTTCGGAGCCAAGGTCCAGTGCGCTTGACGAACGGTCGCAGCCGGTCTTCCGAACACCGGGATGGGTTAAACGGAAGGGACAGGAGTACAGTGTGACGGTCGACACGCGGCGGCCCGTTTCGGGTGACACTGTGGATGTCGCCGGCGTAGGGAGGAGATGCATATGACGAAGGGACACGACGACCGATCGGCATCCGCCCGCCTCTTCGAGCGCGCCAGGAAGGTCATCCCTGGCGGCACGTCGAAGGCGAACATGCGGATCCGGCCGCACCCGTGCTATATCGCCTCCGGCTCGGGCTGTCGCGTGACCGACGTTGACGGCGTCGAGCGGCTCGACGCGTTGAACAATTTCACCGCCCTGATTCATGGTCACGGCTTTCGCCCGATCGTCGATGCCGTCACGGCCCAGGTCGCGCGCGGGAGTGCCTTCGCGAGTTCCACCCCCGAGGAGGTCACGCTCGCTGAGCTTCTGTGCGAGCGGGTTGCGGGCCTGGAGCGGATTCGGTTCGGTAACTCCGGCACCGAATCCATCATGATGGCCATCAAGGCCGCGCGTGCCTATACGGGGCGGGACCGGATCGCGAAGTTCGAAGGCGCCTACCACGGCTACTACGATGACGTCCAGGTGAGTTTCAACTCGAGGCCCGAGAACTGGGGGCCGGACGACGCGCCGGCCAGCGTGCCGTCCTCCGGTGGGATCCCGAAGCACCGGGTACTGGAGACGCTCGTCCTGCCCTGGAACGACCAAGGCGCGTGCGAGCGCGTGATCGAAGGTCATCGAAACGAGCTCGCCGCCCTGATCGTGGACCCGCTCGCGAACCAGATGGGGTTCATCCCGCCCGCTGACGGGTTCCTCGCGTTCCTCCGCGACGTGACCCGCCGTTACGGCATTCTCCTGATCTTCGACGAGGTCATTTCGTTCCGGGTCGGGTACCGTGGAGCACAGGGGCGGTACGGCGGTGACCCCGACCTGACGGTGCTCGGCAAGATCATGGGAGGTGGCTTCCCGGTGGGCGCGACGGGAGGCCGCGCAGATGTGATGGACGTGTTCGATCCCGGCACGAGCGGCCCCCGGATCCTGTCAGGCGGGACATTCAGCGGGAACCCCGTGACGATGGCGGCCGGGCTTGCGGCGATGCGAGCGATGACAGAGCCGGAGTTCGAGCGACTGGAAATGTTCGGAACGCGGCTGAGGACGCGGCTCGACGAGGTTCTCCGGGAAAACGGGGTCTCGGGGCAGGTGACAGGCGCAGGGTCGTTGTTTCGGATCGTTCTATCTGGCCGACCGCTCCGAAACTACCGCGACGTTGACCCTGAGGCGGGAGTCCGTGCGGACCACCTGTGCCACGCCCTGCTGGACGCTGGCGTCGTCGTCAACACGAACGGCCTCGGCTGCCTGTCCACACCGATGACGGAGCGGGAGGTCGAGGAGATCGCGGTCGCGCTGGACCGGGCACTCCATGGGCTCCGATGATCACCGGCTCGGTCCAGACGGCGAGAGGTCTAGGTGAGGCTCCGTTCAGCGGTCAAGTAGCACCCGGGCTCCGGGTCGCGCTCCGGCAAGTCACGCGCCTTGATGTTCGCGAACCAGCATGGTGGCGTATCCGGTCTGGCTCGCATCAACAGGCCGCCAGGCCACCGCTACCTAGCCCCAGCGCGTCGTCATACGCCTGGAGGCGCAGGGGGTCGTCCTTGCCCGACTGAAGTTCGGCGACGAGCTTGTCCAGCGCGCCGTCGAGCGCCTTCATGTTGTTCGTTTTCCGGACGTAGCCGCGGGCAGCGGCGAGGCCGATGAGGAACGTCCCGCCGCCGGAGAGGATCACGCGGTGGCGGAATTCGTCATCGGCGTAGGCCCTCGGCCTGATCCTTAGTAGCCACACTCACAGATAGAGTGACGTATCATCGTGGATGATCTGAACCAGTAATCTGCGGGCAGAACCGCCGAGGCCAATGAGAACCTTGGGGAAAACGCCTCGGACAACTTCACGGCGTAAGGGAGGGCACGCTCCTCTACTGGGTGTTCGAAAGTCAGGATAAGCTCATCATTACCACCCCGGGAGCTACATCGGTGATTGGCACAGACCTGGGGAGCCAATGTGCAGTTTCGCCGAAATGCAGCGCTGAGAGCCCACCGCGGCCGAATGCATGCGAGAGCCGCATGGCAACGACAACTCAACGTGACCTGCCCCGGATTTCGGCCAATCCGGTTGTCAGCAGCAACTCATAGGAGTGACGGCAGTGACCGGGCGTGACGAGGACTGTGTTCCGGCTCGTAACCCGGGGCGGCAGCCCGAGAGTGACGCAGCGTGCAAGAATGGGCAACGACGGGAGGCGGACTATGGCTACGAGCGGCGACGCGATCCGGCATCTCTGGACTCACAAGACGCAGGATCATCCCTGGCTCTCGGACGAGGAGCTCGTCATCGAGCGCGCCGAGGGGGTCTGGATCTGGACCGAGGGCGGCAAGAAACTGCTTGACGGCTTCGCCGGCCTCGCGGTGGTGAACGTCGGCCACGGCCGACGGGAGATCGCCGAGGCCGTCGCCGAGCAGACGGTGCGTCTCGCCTACTATCCAACGACGCGGCAGTTCTCGAACCGTCCGGCGGCGGAGCTCGCGGCCAAGATCGCCTCGCTAGCGCCCGGCGATCTGGACTACTCGTTCTTCGCGGTGAGCGGCGCTGAGGCCAACGAGCGCGCGATGCAGATGGCCCGGCACTACTGGCTCGTATCGGGCAAGCCCGACAAGCATAAGGTCATCTCGCTGGAGGGCGGGTACCACGGCGGGACGGCCGGCACCTTCGCGGTCTGTGGTCTACCCCACCTGGTCGGCCCATACACGGTGCTCCACGTGCCAGGCTTCGCGAAGATCACTCCGCCGTACCCGTTTCGCGACCGGGGCGCCGGGACCGATGAAGTGCTGATGCAGCGGCGTGCTCGCGAACTCCGCGAGGCGATCGTGGCGGAGGGGGCCGCGACCGTGTCCGCGGTCATCATGGAACCGGTCATTTCCTCGGGTGGCTTCATTATCCCGCCGATCGGCTGGCTTCGCGCAGTCCGCGCGATCTGCGATGAGCTCGGGGTGCTGATGATTGCCGACGAAGTCATCACGGGATTCGGTCGGACCGGCCGTTGGTTCGCTGTCGAGCACGACGGAGTCGTCCCCGATATCATGACGGTGGCCAAGGGAATCACGTCCGGCTACATTCCGCTCTCAGCCGCCATCGCGCGCCGGCGCCTCGCCGACGCGTTTCCCGATGACGCCAAGCAGGAGAATGTGCACCCCGGGACGTACGCGGCGCATCCGGTCGCCTGCGCCGCGGCCCTTGCCAACATCCAGATCATGGAAAAGGACAATCTGATCGCCAACGCCGAGGTGATGGGGGAGCGGCTGCGCGATGGGCTCCAGCGAGCGGTGGGAAAGACACGCATTGTGGGCGAAGTGCGCGGCCGTGGGCTTCTCGTCTGTGCCGAGCTGGTCGAGCCGAACGGCTCGGGCCGCCCCCTCGACAAGGAGCTGGTGGCCCAGCTCGATCGCAAAGCGTGGGACCGCGGCGCGATCGTCTACGCGCGCGGCCAGGTCGTCCGACTCGCGCCGCCTCTTTGCATCACCCGCGACGAGGTCGACCAGCTCGTGGATATCGTGGCCGCCAGTATCGGAGAGCTCGAGGCCGAACTGACCTGATTCCCCCGCCATCGCGCTGGCAACCTGACGCGGCGGCGACTCTCGCGTCACTGTCGGCGGACGGCTGCTGTCGTTATCACCGGCGCTGCGACCGCCGTGGCCGAGTACCGCGCGGTGGCCGCCGATCGGGCGCGACATCGGCCCGCCGTGGAGATCGGGTCGTGATGACGCTACGCGCGTCCGTCTCCCGCTGCGTCGTGTGTCAGCCTTTTGGGCGGCCGGCGTCCCGGCGCTGTACGGACTGCCGGGAGCCGGTGCACCCGCGTTGCCAGGCCGCGTACGCCTGCGCCCCGAAGCGGGCACGCATGGCGGCCCTGGAGGCGGCGGCCCGCGCACGGCTCCTGACCTATCGCGTGATCCTCACCCTCCACGTGGACCAGGCCCTCGACTCGCCGGTCTCATGGGACTGGCCGAGCCGTCTGGGGCTCCGTCCGCCCGAGGGCGTGGTCGCCCACGTGGAGCAGCTCCGCTAGGAGACCGGTGAGACTGGCGCACCCGTGAGGCCGCCATCGTGACCTCATAATGATCACGAAGAGCGTGTAGTAGGTGATCAGCCCGCGAGGGGTCCAGACCTCGGTGGTGAAGAAATCGGCCCCCGCGATCGCGCCCCAGTGAGCCCGCAGGAACGTCCGCCAGGATGACGGACGGTCCGGAGCTGGCGGGATCCCGTGGGCCTTGAGACCTTGGCGACCGTACTCCTGGCCACGCCGTGGCCCAGGTTCTTCAGCGCTCCCTGAATCCGCGTGTAGCCCCACGCCGGATTCTCCGTGGCCATCCGGAGAATCAGCGACGAGATCTCCTGCATGATCCGGGGACGGCCTGGCCGCGTCGGCGTGAACGTCCACTTCCGGGCGATCAGCTGTCGGTGCCATCGCAGGATCGTGTCGGGGGTCACGATGGTCGCGACCTGCCGCAAGACCCGGCGACCGAGGCGGTGGCCCTTCGCGGCGCGGCGTCGGCGCTGGTCGTCGGTCAGCCGGAGGCGGCGCCCCTTCAGCTGCCCCTTGAGGACGCGGTTCTCCTCCAGGAGGTACTCGATGACGTGTTGTTGGTGGCGGTTGACCCATCCCGCGAGCGTTACGAGCAGCACCTGCAAGGGGTAGAGATCGCTCGTCATAGGCCGATCCTACTGCCCACGCCCGGACCGGTACCAGGGGTGCCCAACCGAATATTCGGACACTACGGGCACGGATCCGATGGAGCCCCCGCCCCTGCCCGGTCATCGGCGGAGGCACCAAGCATGACGGTCGCGAGCTCCGGTGGGAGGAGCGCGAGCAGCTCGCTGGCCCGCAGAGCCGGCCACTGATCGACTGGGAGGCCGAGTTCAACAACCTGCTCCCTGACGGGTCGCGCGATACGGAAGGAGAACGGATCGGGTGCGAGCCGCTGTTCCGGAGCCTCGATGGGACGATCCCAGATCTCTCGGGCGGGGGCAGCCCGCCGACCATGGTCACGTCGCTCCGTACCGGACCACGATGGGACCCGCGGTGCGACGCTGCTGCCTTCGATCGGCTGGGAGTGGAGCCTCGAGACCGCGGACGGATGCGAGATCACCGACGCGCTGTAGGCACCGGGGAACTTCGACTGGGTCGCCGGCCCGGACCCGCAACTTGACCGCGAGGAACCGTCATGCTGAGCTAGCGACCTCGACGGGGACCGTACATCGACTCCGGTACGCCCGCTGAACCGCGGCGTTCGCCACGGCACGGAGACGAGACGATGACTCCACGGCCGTTCACGATCCAGGTGCCCGAAGAGGTGCTCACCGACCTGCGTACTCGGCTCGACCGCGTGCGCTGGCCGGACGAAACTCCAGGGGGCGGGTGGCGGTACGGCAGCGAGCTCGCGTTCATGAAGGCGCTGGTCGAATACTGGCGCGACAAGTACGACTGGCGCACGCACGAGGCACGCTTGAACCGCCTCCGCCAGTTCATCGCGCCGATCGGCGGGATCGACCTGCATTTCATCCACGAGTCGGGAGTCGGATCGAACCCGCTCCCGTTGCTCCTGGCGCATGGCTGGCCGGGCTCGATCGTGGAGTTCGAGCGGTTGATCCCGATGCTCACCGACCCGGCGCGCTTCGGGGGCGATCCATCCGACGCGTTCACCGTGGTCGCGCCCTCGCTTCCGGGCTACGCGTTCTCGTTCCGGCCGGGCCAGCCCCGGCTCAACGTCGCCGGGATCGCGAAGGTCTTCGCGACGCTCATGACGGACGTGCTCGGTTATCGCCGCTTCGCCGCCCAGGGCGGTGACTGGGGAGCGTTCATCAGCGCACAGCTCGGAGCCGCCCATGCCGAGCACGTGCTCGGCATCCACGTGAACCTGCTCTCCGGCCCCCGCGAGACGACGCCGACGCCGGAGACGGACGAGGAACGCGCGTATGTCGCCGAGCTGCGGCACTGGATGGCCGAGGAGCAGGGATACGGGATGATCCAGGGCACCAAGCCCCAGACGCTGGCCTATGGCCTCACGGACTCCCCGGTGGGACTGGCCGCGTGGATCGTGGAGAAGTTCCGGACCTGGAGCGATTGCGGCGGCGACGTCGAGCGCCGTTTCTCGAAGGACGTGCTCCTGACCAACGTGATGCTCTACTGGGTGACAGGGGCGATCAACTCGTCCTTCTGGCCGTACTGGGCGCGCCGGCACGAGCCGTGGCCGATCAGCGTGGAGACCCCCGTGCGCGTGCCGACGGCGTACGCCTCGTTCCCGCGCGAGATCCTGCACCCGCCACGGGCGTGGGTCGAGCGCACGTACCCGAACATCCGCCGTTGGACCGCGATGACCGCCGGAGGGCACTTCGCGGCGCTCGAGGAGCCCGAGGCGCTCGCGGCCGACATCCGCGCGTTCTTCCGTGAGCTCAGAGAGCAAAGGGGGTGACAGCACAACGCAGGGATTCGACCGGGACCGACGTTCAGCATGAAGGAGGCGCCCCCCCCCCCCGGGAAGGAAACGGGAAACGGCCGAGAAGGGCCATTATGTCGGCCCTCAGGACGCCCACTAATCTGCAAGCAGATCCGTAGATCCACCGATGCTCTCGCGTGAGGAGGGGCGCATCTCACGGGAAAGGAGCCGAAGATGCTCAGTTACGCTCACGGAGCAGACGACCGGCCCTTGATCGGCCAAACCATTGGCGACTTCTTCGACGCCATCAGCGAGACCCACGCCGGCCACGAAGCATTGGTCTCCTGCCACCAGGGCATCCGCTGGACCTACGGCGAGCTGCGAGATCGCGTCGATGAGCTGGGGCGCGCTCTCATTGCGCTGGGCACCCACAAGGGGGACCGGGTCGGCATCTGGTCGCCCAACCACGCCGCGTGGGTGGTCACCCAGTTCGCCACCGCGAAGATCGGCGCGATTCTCGTCAACATCAATCCGGCGTACCGCGTCCACGAACTGGAGTACGCGCTGAGGCAATCCGGCTGCTCGGCGCTGATCATCGCGCCCCCATTCAAAACGTCGAATTACGCGGAGCTCCTGCGCGAGCTCTGCCCGGAGCTGGAGTGGTCGCGGCCGGGCCAGCTTCGAGCCGAAAGACTGCCCGAGTTGCGGACGGTCATCACGTTCGGACCCCAGCGGCTCGCTGGCGCCTATCAGTGGGAGGATGTCCTGACACTCGCCGAGACAGTGACGTCTGACGCGCTCTGCGCGCAACAACGCGAGCAGGAGTTTGATGACCCGATCAACATTCAGTACACGTCTGGCACGACGGGCTCTCCGAAAGGCGCGACCCTCTCGCACCATTCGATCCTGAACAATGCCTTGACGTTTGGCGAGTACTTGCGCTTCTCTGAACGGACCGCCTCGGTTCTCGAGAGAGAACGCCTTCGAGTGGCCTGCGTCAGGAACAGCCGTACACCAAGATGCCCTCGTCTGCGGCAGGGCGTCCCGCTGGGGAGCAGGCAAGG
This sequence comes from uncultured Candidatus Rokubacteria bacterium, assembly GCA_963804185.1. Lineage (GTDB taxonomy): Bacteria > Methylomirabilota > Methylomirabilia > Rokubacteriales > DASRDR01 > DASRDR01. The sequence continues at coordinate 499,310 of CAWDPM010000011.1, read as the reverse complement.
ACGACCGCGGAAAGGCGATGAAAGCGCAGTGAGCGAGATTGCCGTGCTGACAGCTCGAGTTCGAGCTTCGGGAGCTCCTCGAATCCGACATCGGGATCATCGCCGGGTCACCCTTCGGTCACGATGAAGGAACGCTCGCTTAGCGTCGAAGCCGTGGTCGCCCATCGGTGGCGTGGAGGGCGACTCATCCGCTACCGCGTGTACTCGGACCCCTGGCCAGCAGACCTTGCGGCGGTCCAACCCCCAGCTGGAGCTGGAAGGGTCTGACACACCCCGCCCCGGACACCGTCCTGGCGACTGCTGGATCGTCCTCATCGGTGTCCAGATCGCCGAAGCTCTTCAGCGACTGACCGGTCGTGTCCGCGGAATCAAGCGATGGGTTTCGACCGGGTTGCTACCGTAGTACTGGGTCACACATGATTCGCTTCCTGCGCTTGTTTCGCGTTGAGCGATCCTACGCCGCCTGGGCACTCCGAACCGGGACGTTCAGCGCCCTTGCAGCGCCCTGGCCACGCCCGGGTCCGGGAAGGTTTCTTCGCGTCTCCCTTCGAGACTGTCCACCATGCCTCGTTGATCCGTGAGCCCGAACGTTTGCACGACGCACCGGAGGCTTCCTTCCATGAGAACCAGGCGGGATACGAGATCAGGACGGGTCGCGGCCAGAGTGATCGCGAGTGCGCCACCCATGCTGTACCCAATGACGCTGCAACCGCGTAGATCAAGCTCATCCAGTAACCGCGCCACAGTGTCCGCATGCTCTTCCAGTGAATAGCCGAAGTCCTTGGGCCCATCGCTGAACCCACAGCCAAGGAGGTCCACGAACACGGAGCGGTGCGCCACGAGTCTCGAGTGCTGAGCCACGATGGACGCGAAGGTTGCGTGGCAAGCTTCTCCCAGGCCAGCCAAGTAGATGCTGGTAGGATTCTTCCCCGGAAGATCCTCATAGCGAAGAAACGCCTGCCAGTCGCGCAAGAGAAGTGATTTCATGGCGCACCTCCGAACGAAGTCCAAAGCGCGTTTCTGCGTCCCTGCTCCGCGTCCCGCCCCCCCGTTCGCGGGCTCGCCCGTCGCCAGTGGCGCGCCCGAACGATAGCGCGGCGCTGGCGGGTCCGGCAAGGGCGGCGGTCACGACGCCCCGAAACTCTGTCGTCTACGCTGACCCAATCCCGGCTTAGGTAGTCTTGGGTTAGATCAGGGAAGAGCGGCGAGCTTTCTGGCACCTAGGCCGCCCGTACCCGGACGCGGATGGGTACGAGCAACCTAAGGGGGGCAGTTCCCGTCGGGGACACCAGTCTTTACTAGCCCCGCGAACACGGTTCCCGCGATCAACGGCCAAACTCCACGGTCCCGTCGGCCTCCGGCGTAAACCTGATCCGCCCGACGAGGAGATACCGGCGCATTTGTCGTGCTGCCCAAACGCGCCGGTCCATGAAGCCGGACCAAGTCGGCAGGGCCGCGGTCGCTGACGATGGCGGCGAGAGCGCGCAGGGTGAGGGGAGCCGGGATTGCTCGCGGTGGGCTCCTTCGTATACTGCGGCCTGATGGCTCCGGCCGCCAGCGCCGCCACGGTCGTCTACGTCGGGAACGCCGAGAGCAACGAGATCATCGTGCTCCAGCTCGACCGCCGGAACGGCGACCTGACCGTCGTGGAGAAGGTGTCGATCCCGGGCATCGAGAAGCCCGGCGGCTCGACGCCGATGGCGGTGAGCCCCGACCGCCGCGTGCTCTACGTGGGCACGCGGGGCGAGCCGAAGGTCGCGGCCGGGTTCGCCATCGACCCCGCGAGCGGCCGCCTCCGGCACGTTGCCAGCGGTCCGCTCGCCGACAGCCTGGCCTACATCGCCCTCGACCGCACCGGCCGCTTCCTCCTGGGCGCGTCGTACCCCGGGCACAAGGTCACGGTGAACCCGGTCGGGCCGCCGGGCACCGTGCAGCCGCCGACCCAGATCCTGCCCGGTTATCCCAACGCGCACTCCATCCTCGTCGACGCGGCGAACCGCCACGTGCTGGTGCCCACGCTGGGCAACGATCGGGTCAGCCAGTTCACGTTCGACGCGGCGGCCGGCATCCTGGCCCCGGCGACGCCGCCGGCCACCGAGGTGAAGGCCGGGGCCGGGCCCCGCCACGTCCGCTTCCATCCCCGCGGCACACCTGTCTACGTCGTCGGCGAGCTCGACGCCGCCGTCCACGTGTTCGACTACAACGCCGGGAACGGCCGGCTCACGGCGAAGCAATCGGTCAGCGCGCTGCCCCCCGGGTTCCAGGGCAAGCCGGCGGCCGCCGACCTCCATGTCACCTCCGACGGCCGATTCCTCTACGCCTCGGAGCGCACCTCGAGCACGCTGGCGGCCTTCCGCATCGACCCGGCCCGCGGCACCCTCACGCCTATCGGCAGCGTGCCGACCGAGCAGGAGCCGCGGGGGTTCGCCATCGATCCATCTGGACGCTACCTGCTGGCCGTGGGCCAGCACTCCCACGCGATGTCGAGCTACGCGATCGACCCGACCAGCGGCCAGCTCGGCAAGCTCCGGGAGTACCCGATGGGCCGGAACCCGAACTGGATCGAGATCATCGATCTGACCTGAGGGACACCCATGCCCCGGAAAGAGATCGTGAGGGTCGACCTGGCGGTCGCGAACACCAACCTGTCGCCGGCCACGAAGTTCGGCAACCTGGTGTTCGTCGCGGGCCAGACCGGGCGGCACCCGGTGACCGGCGAGCTCGGCCGGGACATTCGGGAGCAGACCCGGAACGTGCTCGAGCGCATCAAGGTGATCCTGGCCGCCGCCGGGACCTCGCTCGACAACGTGCTGAGCGCGATGACCCACCTGACCCGGGTCGAGAACCTGACCGCCTACAACGAGGAGTATGCGAAATACTTCCCCACCGACAAGCCGGCGCGGACCACCGTGACCGTCGCCGCCCTGAACCAGCCCGAGCTGCTGGTCGAGATCACGGTCATCGCGGGCATCCCGGGTTGACGGGTCTGCGGATCTTCGAGCCCGCCACGCACCCCGAGTCCGATTGACTGGACGGGGGCTCCGGGCGCTCCCCAGGGCCCCCAAGGCTACGAGCAGCTGGTTTGGCGCCCTTGGTCGCGAACGCCCCACGAGGTCTAAATGTAGCTGCGGGTTAGGCGGCGCGGCCCTCCACGACGAAGACGGCCCCTGATGGGCAAATCCCGTCGGGGACACCACCCGAAAGCGGGTAGGTCCGTTCAGATTGGCGGCGACGAACACCTAGCAAGTCGCCGGTTTGGTCGCCGTTTTGGGCGGGATCCGGATCTCCTGGTAGACGTCTCGCAGGAGGGTTTAACGGCTAACCACATCGCCCTCGCGGATCCAGCGCTCGATGTCCGCGAGGAAGGCGTGGAGCCGTTCTTGATTGACGGTGAAGTCCACCTCGAGCGGGGCCTCGAGGGTCGCAAGCTGCTCCCGGATTGCGTCCTGTCGCCTGCGCAGACGCCGGCTCGCTTGTTCGAGCGTCGTCTCGTCGAGCTTCCCCCGGCTGTAGAGATCGAGGACACGCTCGAGTCTGGTTGTCACCGCCTCAAGCTCGGTCTCAAGCGGCGCGCGATCCTTGATAGGCGCGCGGTGACGCTTGGTCATCCCGCGGCGCCGAAAGCGACTGACCAGTTCCGCGAGCCGCTGCTCGCTCAGGAGTTCCCCTTTCAGGATCTTGATCGCGAAGCTCTCGATCGTCTCTCGCGCGATATCGTTGTTGGGGCAGGCCGTGCGACCTCCTTTCGAGCGGGTGAGGCAGCGATAGAGATAGCGTTGATCGGATCGCAATCCGGTGTAGTGCGCTTCGCACAGTCCACACCGGAGTAGCCCGGAGAGCAGGTACGCCGTGCCGCAACAGTCCGACACGCCGAGCGTGCGCAGGCAGACCTGGACCTTTGCCGCCATCTCCAGCATGATGAGCGCCGGGTGGGCGTTCTCCGCGATCGTCCAGTCATCCTTCGGCCGATACTTCTGACCGCCAACGAACCCTCTCTTCTTGCCACCCGCTAGTCCCTGTTCGCGTAGCCGTTCGTTCATCCGTCCGTACGCGCGGTGTCCGAAGTACGTGTGCATGTTTTCCTCGAAGCTCCGGGCCGTCGCAGGTGCCCACCCCGCTCGCCCGCTCGGCGAGGGGATCGCGCGACGCTCAAAGTCGTAGAGAATGACCCGCGACCGATTCTCCGCTGGCGCGTCTCCGGAAGTTGTCCTTCGCCAAAACTCCATCCGCCGGCCCAAGTCGTTGATCTCTCGGCTCTGATCCGGAGACAATAGCCGTCTTATGATCACCACGCTGCTCGCCCTGCTCCGACTCTTCCCGTTCCTCTGCGGCGGCCACCGCCAGCTCGCCCTCGAGAATCTCGCCCTGCGCCAGCAGCTCACCGTGTACAGGAGGGCGGTGGCCCGACCGAGGTTGCGCCGTGGCGACCGGCTCTTTTGGGTCGCGCTGTCCAGGCTGTGGAGAGGCTGGAAGCAGGCTTTGATCATCGTCGCCCCTGACACCGTCCTCGCTGGCAGCGGCGACGGTTTCGCGACTACTGGACCCGGCGCTCCCACCGCCCCGTCGTGGGCCGCCCGCCGGTCACCCCTGAAATCCGCGCGCTGGTTACCCAAATGGCCACCGCCAATCCTCTATGGGGTGCCCCCAGAATCCATGGCGAGCTGCTCAAGCTGGGCATCGACGTGGCCGAGCGCACCGTCTCCCGGCTGATGCCAAAGCGGCGCCCCTCGCCGTCGCAGACCTGGCGCACGTTCCTCACCAACCACGTCCGGGACCTCGTCTCCCTCGACTTCTTCACGGTGCCCACCGTTCACTTGCGCGTGCTTTTCGTCCTCGTCGTGCTCGCCCACCATCGGCGACGGGTGGTCCGCTTCAACGTCACCGAGCATCCCACCGCGGCCTGGACCGCCCAGCAGATCGTGGAGGCGTTCCCGGACGACACCGCGCCGTCCTACCTCCTCCGCGATCGCGACACGATCTACGGTCACGCGTTTCGCCACCGCGTGAAGGACATGGGAATCCGGGAGGTACTGACCGCGCCCCAGAGCCCGTGGCAGAACCCCTTCGCGGAGCGGCTCATCGGCTCGGTCCGGCGCGAGTGTCTGGACCATGTCCTCGTGCTCAGCGAGAGGCATCTCCGCCATGTCTTGACCCGCTACTTCGCCTATTATCATGGCGCTCGAACTGTGCAGCCTGTAACGGCAGTGCTCCTACCGGTGAAAGTCCGGTCACGGCGTCCACCCCGGGTGCCGTATAGCGATACCCGACTCACGGGGAGGGCGACCTTCCCGAGGGAAAGCTCGGGTAGAAAGTCCTCGGCGGCCGGAGAGCGATGTCTCTCCAGGTCGGATCGGTCCAGGAGGGCGAGCAACTGCGCGGGCCGTAGCAAGGCGAACACCGAGGGAAGCGTCGAAACGCCCCCCCGACAGAAGCCGAGGTCGGGATTGTGGAGGAGCCGACTCATTAGTTTGATGAGGAAGGCGACGGGAGCAGGGACTCATCGGGGATATGGACCTGCTTCTCCTCCCGACGTAGAGGTGACGGCACGCGTGGACGGAGTGCTGACCCAAAGCAGGGAAGGCCTCGATCGCAGCCCAGACCAAGTCGTCGGGCAAGGCCTCCTGTATAACCAATGTTCTTGGGAAGTCAGGGGGTGCGGTCGAGACTGGCGGATCGGGCCGGATAGCGTGGAGGGAAGGGACAACATAACCCTTCCGGAGCGAAGGGCCCGTGGGCCAAGGTGGTCGCTGCTGAGTGAGCCTGAGGCGGGCCGGTACCGGACAAGGGCCGGCGGAGTCCGCAGGAGGGACATAAGCGACGAAGGCCATGTCAAACCGGGAAGTGCCCGAGGGTATGTGGACTTGGCACTTAAGCCCGGACGCTTTGGGGGAAGGGCATGGCTGATGGCAACACACCTTGGCTTGGAGCCGTACTGGCGAAAAGCCGCTGTACGGAATCTTAGGGGGGGCGCTGGAGACGTCACCATGCGAGCCGGACTGAGGCCCGCGGCGAAAGCCGCGGTCACGCCACCGGACGCTACCGTGGGCGCGCCAGCGCTCTACCCGACCACCTCTCCCCTGGAGAAGGATCCGCCGGACGCCAGGCCCATCGAGCGGCCGGCGATGGGCCCCGTTATTTCGATTCCCGAAGTCGGTGGTCTGCATCATCGCTACGTCCGGCGGTGGCGAAGTCCAGCATCGGCTGGCCAGTCCTCACCGGCCCCACCACGCGCGCGACCGACCCCCACTCTTCTCTTCTGACCGCCTCCGTCCTCCACATGAGAACCTTCGTCTTACCGGGCAAAGCCGATGGCCTCAGGTTGCCGACAGTCCTACCTCGGTCTCCGCGTCTTGGCCCGGGCAGAGGAACGCGGACCCTCACCAAGCGAGTCGCATACCGTTTTGGCGAAGGACAGGGTGCGATCCAAAGGCAGACGTGTTCAGTGGGAGATAGACCCACGGGGACAAGAGCCAGACGTCCCGTAGCTTGGATGGCAGGGCGGAGGGAAACCGAACCCCTGGAGCCCATCGACGAAGCCATCGGAAGGATGGTGAGCGAGTTGCCGGGCCGTAACCTGAGTGAACGCAGAGGTAGCCTCGAAAGCGCCAAGCCCCGGAGGCCGAGCGTGTCCTGTCCGGCGCGAAGGCAGCAGGGATCGTCGCAGTCTGGCTGACGCGGCGACTCCCCTCCGGCGGGGTGAGAGCGACGGCACGGTGACCCGGACACGTGGAGCAGCCACTGGAGAAGCCCTCCTCGTCCCGCCGCGAAATCGGCGGAGCAGGGTAGGCCGTATAACCGGTGCCCCCGGGAAATCGGCTGACGACGAGAGGGTGGCGGACGGGCCCGAGGGAGCGAGGAGGCGGGGTAATGCCCGCGGAGCGACGGGGCCCTGCTGTTCGGCAATGCCTCCGGCAACATGGAAGGCAGGGGACGTCTGACAATGGCGTCCGTTAGTCTGCAAGACCTGAGGCGGAGGCTCTATGTCAAGGCGAAGGCTGACAAGGACTGGCAGTTTTGGGGCCTGTACGTTCACGTGGCCAAGCCGGAGACGCTGCGCGCCGCGTACGACCTCGCGAAGCGCAACAACGGGGCGCCGGGTATCGACGGCGTCACGTTTGGGCGATCGAGGCCGCCGGGGTCGAGGCGTTTCTCGCCCAACTGCGGGACGAACTGGTCGCACGCACCTACCGGCCGCTGCGGAACCGGAGGGCGGAGATTCCGAAAGACGACGACGGAAGCAGGTCCGCGTGTTAGGGATACCGGCCATCCGGGATCGCGTGGTTCAAGGGGCGCTCAAGCTCATCTTGGAACCGATCTTTGAAGCGGACTTTCACGACGGCTCGTACGGCTACCGACCAAAGCGGAACACGCATGACGCGGTGGCGCGGGTGACGACGGCCATCCTCGAGGGCAAGACGCAGGTGGTCGATCTGGATCTGGCCGCCTACTTCGACACGGTCCGGCACGATCTGCTGGTTCAGAAGGTGGCGCACCGTGTTCAGGATGCGGAGATCCTGCACTTGCTCAAGTTGATGCTGAAGGCATCCGGAAAGCGCGGGGTTCCTCAGGGCGGGGTGATCTCCCCCCTCCTCAGCAACATCTATCTCACTGAGGTGGATGCGATGCTGGAGCGGGCCAAGGCGATCACGCGCGACGGCCCGACCACGTACATCGAGTACGCGCGTTATGCCGATGACCTGGTGATTCTCGTGAATGGCCAGTGGCGGAATGGCTGGCTGCTGAGGGCGGTGGGCCGGCGGCTGCGGGAGGAGTTCGCGAAACTTGACCTGTGCGTGAACGAGGCGAAGAGCCGGGTCGCGGACCTGACGCAGGGAGAGGCGTTCGGATTCCTGGGCTTTACCTTCCTCCGGCTCCGCTCGCCGCGGGGTCGGTGGTGGGTGCAGAAGACGCCGGGCATCAAGCAGCGGGCGGCGTTGCTGCGGAAGCTCAGGGAGGTGTTTCGGCGCTGGGACTCTCGGCCTGTCGGGCAGGTTATCGCGGGGATCAACCCGATCCTGCGGGGCTGGGTGAACTACTTCCGGATTGGGAACGCGGCGCGGTGCTTCGAGTTCGTAAGGGCCTGGGTCGAGAAGAAGGTGCGGCGCCACATGATGCGGGCGAGGGACCGCCGGGGCTTCGGCTGGAAGCGGTGGAGTACGGCATGGATCTATACGGCCCTGGGGGTCTTCAAGGACTACCGGGTGCGATACCGGGTCCGGGCCTGAAAGCGCGCCCAGCCCGATAGGTCGCATAACTCTTGGCACGAAGCCGGCAGGAGAGCGGCGTACGGGAAATCTGTATGCGCCGTTCGAACGGGCGGGGGCTGGAGACGGGCGCTTTGCGTACCGCGCCAGCCCTCGACCCTACACCGGCCACCGTGACGGAGCTCGCGGCGCCCTTCGCGATCAGCGGCCCAGCCGTCTCGAAGCATCTGCGCGTCCTCGAACACGCGCGCCTCATCACCCGCAGCCGGGAGGCTCAGTGGCGCCCGTGCCAGCTAGACGCGGGCCCGTTGCGCGAGGTCGCGGACTGGACCGCCGAGTACCGCCGCTTCTGGGAGAAGAGCTTCGATCGTCTCGACATGTACCTGGCAGAGCTCCAGGCGAAGGGCAGAGAAATGGCCGGCAAGGAGAAGGGGAATGCCCGTGCAAAGAAGCGCCGGTGACGCGATTCCCGCTGGAGGACGTGGTCGTCAGTCGTGTCTTCGGTGCGCCGCGCGGCCTCGTCTTCGAGGTTTGGACGCAAGGCCGAGCATTTCACGCGCTGGTTCGGGCCGCACGGCGCAGAAGTCGTCTCCTGCGAGCTCGACGCGCGGCCCGGAGGAATCATCCGCTTCGGACACCGCTTCCCCGACGGGATGGCACTCCGCTTGAAGGGCACGTTCATCGAGGTGGTTCTGGATGAACGCCTCGTCTTCACGCTTCGGATTCGTCGACGAGCACGGACACCCGGTACGGCACCCGATGTTCCCCGACTGGCCGCTCGACGTGTCGATCGAGACGACCGTCACCCTCGACGACGTCGGCGACGGAACGCGAGTCACGGTGGCGCACCGCGTGTTCCCCCCCCATGCCGCGTCTCACCCGGCGACGAAGCGCTGGTCTCCGCTTGCGCGCGAAGGGGCGAGGCAAGTGCTCGACCGCCTCGGCGAGCACCTGTCCCTGGCCCCGCCACGAGCGGCAGGAGAGGCACGAAATCAGAACCGCGCGGATGTGCCGCGTAAGGAAAGGAAGTGAGCATGGCCAAGCTCGTGTTCGGAATGAACCAGTCCCTGGACGGCTACGTCGACCATATGAAGTTTGCGCCAAGCCCCACGCTCTTCCGCCACTTCATCGAGGAGGCGCAGGGCAGGCGGGCAGTGTCTACGGTCGCCTGATGTATGAGATCATGCGTTACTGGGACGACGATCATCCTGAATGGGATGCAGAGGAACGCGCCTTTGCGGCGGCGTGGCGGAACCAGCCGAAATGGGTCGTCTCGCGCTCGTTGAAGTCGGTCGGCCCCAACGCCAAGCTTGTTGAGGATGATCTTGAGGGCGCGATCCGCGAGCTGAAGGCCGAGCGCGACGGGGAGATCGAAGTTGCTGGCCCGCACTTGGCGCAAAGCCTCACCGAGTTTGGCCTGATCGATGAGTATCGAATCTACCTGCACCCCGTCGTGCTCGGTCACGGCAAACCATACTTCGCCGGACCCCGGCCGCCGCTCCGCCTTATGACTAATGACCGGATTGGCGAGAATGTGATCAGGTTGACCTACGTTCCCGCTTAGTCTCGCGACTCGCCGGATAGAAATCGCCGCTGAAGTCTGGTCTTGGGTTGGACGGAACCTGCCGGTCGGCGACGCCGGTGAGACGTATCACCGGGCTTCGGTCCGCGATCCGTCCATGCGGCGTCACCGACGGCCTCCCCCGTGGCGCGCGCAGGCCGGCTGCGGCCGAGCACGACACTTGGGGGAGGCAGGAAGAACCTAGCGGCGGAACCTGCGCCGCGCATGGACTACTGGATGGTTGGGGATGCGGCCCCAGGACCCGTCTTGCGCGGAGCGTTCGCGCTGCAGCCTGAGCATCAACGGGAGCTCGGGCTTTGGTGGTCGCGTTACACCGCGGCGGTCGCTTCGCCTCAATCTGCAAGTCGTCCAGAAGTGCGGCAGCGGCAGCCGTGAACGGGACTTGACGGCAACATCCTAATGAAGCGACCGGATACGGCGTGGCGGCGCGGGCGCACGGTCCTCGTGGCCGAGGCATCGGCTCTAGGCATGATCGCCGCGATACGTTCGCTGGGTCGCTCGGGCTATGAGGTCCACACGTGCTCGTCCGACCCGCATGCGCTGGGACTGAAGTCGCGTTTTGCGGCCCGGAGCGGAGTTCATCCTGCATATGCCGATCCGCGCTTCCTGACGTGGTTGCTCGACTACATTGGCCGGCATTCGGTTTCTGCCATCCTGCCGAGCGAGGGGTTCCTGCTAGCGGTCCGCCCAGTCTATGACCGGATCGCGCCGCTGATGCCGATCGGACCGGATGAGGCGACCGTTTATCGATGTTTCAGCAAGTTCGAGGTGATGGAGCACTTCCAGCGCGCCCCGGAAGGAGCGGGCATCCGGGAACAAATTCCGCCTTCGCTGCTCTGGCGCGCCGGGGAACCCCTCCCTAGCAGCGAGAAGCTCGCAGCGCTGGCTTTGCCGATCTTCATCAAGGCCGATGGCGTACGCGGCATCGCCGAGAGCAAGAGTGTCGTCGTCAGGGCAAAGTCAGTGAAGGAGGCCGAGGACGCTCTGCGTCGGCTGTGCGAGTCGTACGACGTCGTCGTGGTGCAGGGCTTCGTTCCGGGGACGCGAGTGGTCGCGGACTTCTGCCTGTGGAAGGGGGAGATTCGCTCGAGATCGATGATGGTTGCGCAACACGAAAGCCCGCACTATGGCGGGATGTCCACGTTGCGGAAGATCGCCTGGCTGCAAGACGTCTGGAACGATGCCGAGCGCAAGTTGCGCTGGCTCGGCTTGGAGGGCATCGCCATGATGGAGTACCGGCGCGATCAACGGACCGGCCAGTTTCATTTCATCGAGATCAACGCGCGCTACTGGACGGGGCTTCACGTGGAGATCGGCTCGGGCATCGACATTCCGGTGCTGCAAGTGGATGCCTTTTTCGGGCACCCTCAGCCGGTGCCCGATCCGCGCGGCAAGCCTGTCCTTTTCCGGTACACCGTTCCGGGTGAAATGGGGTACCTCGGCTCGCTCCTGAAGGACCCGGCTGTCCCCATGGGACGCAAGGCCTGGGCGATTGCGGAGTTCTTTCTCCTGGGACTCGATCCCCGCGTGAGGTCGGATCTCAGCTTCCCAGGCGACCGGAGGCTCAATCTAGTGGCGTGGTATCGGTACTTCTCTCAACTGCGGCGGTAGAGGGGGCGTGTGTTTACTAGTGGGCCGGCCTGGATTCGAAGCAGGGACCAAGGGATTATGAGTCCCCTGCTCTGACCGACTGAGCTACCGGCCCGCCGGAACAGCTTACTGCACAAACAAAAAGGGCCGCATCCGCGGCCCTTTTTTGCTGCTTTTACCTTCCTATCCGGCGCCAGAACAGACTGACACCGAGATCAGCTTCGAGGCGGGCGATCTGGCGGCTGATGGCGCTCTGGGTCACCCGCAGTTCTTTGGCGACGCGGGTGAAACTGCCATTTCGGGCAGCGGCATCGAAGGCGCGGAGCGCCGCGAGCGGCGGCAGCCGACGCCTGCTTCAGATGGAGCTATTCATGATCTGGGATCATGCGAAACATGACCCAGGATCGGGTTGACATTCAAGGCCCCGGCAGGCCAGGCTAGTCGCCGGAAGGACGCAAGTCCCGTACGCGCCTCTCCGCAGATGTGGCGGACGTGGGAGCATGAGGCGGGGTAGTAGGGGTCGGTTGGCAAGCCCTGGGGTAGATCTGGGGTTACCGCGACGTTCCAGCATTGCGGGGTTCGGGTTGTGTCCCACGGGATGCGACCCGCGCCGAGTCGGCCACGAGTATCAGCGCCTCAGTGAGGAGGGCCTCCACGTGGAGAACATGCATGAGCACAACAACAGTAGGCGGGGGTTCCTGACGGGTCTGGCCGGTGCGGCGGTTGCCGGATTGGCGCAGCCTCGCAAGGCGCATTCTCAGGGTAGTCGCACCTTGACGATCTGGCACACCGAGCCCGCGGAGACGGCGAAGCGAGCGGTGCAGAGGGTGGCCGACAGGTTCGCCCAGATGCATCCAGGGGTCACGGTCGTGCAGGAAGGGATCGCCTGGGGTGACCTGGGACCCAAGCTGATGACCAGCATCGTCGCCGGAAGCCCGCCCGACATCGCGCAGATCCAGCCGTACATGTGGAGGTCTCTGCAGAAGAAGGGTCAGATCGCCCCGATCGACGACGTGATCAAGCACGTCGGGGTGGACAACATCCAGGAGGTCGTCAGGGACATCCCCAAGTACGACGGCCACTGGTACGGCATCTCGCACCATTTGGGTGCATCCACGTTGATGATCCGGAAGGACCTGGCGCAGGAGGCCGGGTTCAAGGTGCCCAGCGAGATCACCACGCCGATGTTCCCGACCTGGAAGGACCAGATCGAGTACCTCGAGAAAGTTACCAGTGCGGACAAGCGGCGATGGGGCATGAGCGTGCCCGGAACCGGGTACTTTCTCCAGGAGCACCTCGGCCGGTGGGTCGCGTCGAACGGGGGAAGCTTCTACGACGAGAAATGGAACCCGGCGTTCCACCGGGAGCCGTTCATGGGAACCCTCGAGTTCCTCAAGACGCTTGCCGACAAGAAGGTGCTGCCCCCGGACTGGCTCGGCCAGTCCTACGCCGGCGCCTCCGTCGAGTTCGTCACCGGCGTCACCACGATGTTCGACCACACCAAGGGACGCAGCGCGATCGACATCGCGAAGCACGCACCCGACAAGAACACCGAGGAGTACTTCTGGCCGATCTGGCGCCCCGCGGGACCGAACGGCAAGAAGAGCTTCACCGATCTCGACTGCGAGTTCTGGGTCGTCTTCGCGAAGTCCAAGCAGCAGGACCTGGCGCGAGAGTGGATCAAGCTCTTCTTCGAGAAGGACCTCTACCTCAACTACATCGCCCAGTTCCCCGTCCACATGATTCCCACGACCAAATCGCTCCTCAAGGACCCCGAATACCGCGCCCTGCCGGATCTGAATCGGTGGAAGAGCTGGGTGCAGTATCAGATCGAGTACATCTCGCGCAAGGAAGCCGCGCCCGTCGGGGTCTATGGCGCGCACGAATCGCCGATTCCATTCCAGATGGAGATCTTCGATTCGGGAATCATCATGGACGAGCTCATGGCGATCATCCAGAATCGGAGAAAGGTGAAGGAGGCGGCTCAGCGGATCAGCGACCGAGCCAACGACATCATCAAGCGACTGCGATATCCCGTCCCGGATCCAATCCGAGGGGATAAGAAGGTCTGACCGGGCGTGTCTCGCGCTGGGGCGCGTCGGGAGAGCTCACCGTGGTCCGGTCCCCGGGGCGTAGGACCGGTGATTCGGAGGGGGGGTCTGCGCGCGGACCCCGTCCAGGCGTCCAGGTGCTCTGAGCAATAGAAGGTTGGTCCCGCCACCGCGGTCCCCGGAGGGCGTCAATGTCCTCCGGGGCGCGGCTGAGGGATCCGCCGCGCAGGAGCGTGGCAGATCCGCTGCCCGCAGGAGAGCAGGGCCGGCGCCGAGGAGGCTCGACGTGGCTGGCGCTCCAGGCTCCGCCATCCTTCCCCGTCTCCGGCTGAGCGGCCGCTCGAGCGTGTCCACGCGTGGTTGGAGGGAAGGCATGCCGCACGACGACGAGTGCGCGATCAGCTGCTCGGGGGAGGAACCTCGGTTGGTCGGGCGACTCGGGGAGGACTGATGGCGTCGAGGAAAGGGGTCCATGGATTTCTTCTCGTCCTGCCGACCCTCCTGGTGATATTCGGCTTCATCTTCTTTCCGGTCGCCTATTCAGTCTATCTGAGCTTCACGGACAGCCACGCGCTGTATCCGGACTATCAGTACGTGGGGTTCGCGAACTACCCCACGCTCCTCGGGGAGGCCGAGTTCTGGTCCAGCGCCTGGAATGGCACCGTCTGGGCCGTGAGCACGACGATGCTCCAACTCGTCCTCGGCGTGGGCGTCGCGTTGCTCCTCAACGAGTCCTTTCCCGGCAGAGGGGTCGTGCGTGGCATCGCGCTCTTCCCGTACGTCGTGCCCACGATCGTGACGATCCTGGTCTGGAAATGGATGCTCAATGCCAGCTATGGCACCATCAACTACTTCCTGCTATCGCTGGGCTTGATCCGGGATCCGGTGGTTTTCCTGAGCCCGCAATGGGTCATGGTCTCCCTCATCGTGATCGGCGTCTGGCAGTTCTTCCCGTTCGTGGTGATCAGCGTCCTCGCGCGGCTCCAGACGATCGACCTGGGGCTGTACGAGGCGGCGGAGATCGATGGCGCGAACGTGTGGCGGCGCTTTCTCCACGTCACGCTCCCCGCGCTGCGCTATGTCCTGTTCGTCGTGATCCTGTTGCGCACGTTCTTTATGTTCACGAAGTTCGACATGCCCTGGCTGATGTCCGAGGGGGGAGGGCTGGGAGCGCCGATCCAGAATCTCCCGATCATGGCATTTCGGCGTGCCTTCGGCTTTCTCCAAGCGGGTGAGGCGGCCGCGATCTCCGTCATGCTGTTCGCCATGCTAATCGTGTTCACCATCGTGTACTTCCGCGTGTTCCGGCGGGAGTCCGAAGTGGGTGTCTAGGGGCGCCTGCGCGTGACGCTGTACCAGGGCGGCATGCTCTTCGTGGGCTCGGCGCTCATTCTGTTCTTTGCAGGCTTTCCCCTCGTCTGGATGTTCGTGACCTCGATCAAGCCCTCGGCGGACATCCTCGTGTACCCGCCTCGGATACTCGGCGATTACACGCTAACGCACTACCGGCGCCTCCTCGAGGACACGCGCTTCTTGCTCTATCTGAAGAACAGCGTCGTCGTCGCGGGGGTCACGGTCATCATCGACATCGTGATCGCCAGCCTGGGTGCGTACGGCCTCGCGAGGTATCGCTTTCACGGCAAGGAGCTACTGTCCACGCTCACTTTGTTCACGTACATGTTCGCGCCCATCATGATCATCATCCCGATCTACGTGCTGCTGCGGAACGTGGGCCTGGCGGACACGCACCTCGGGATCATCCTCGCGTACACGTCGATCTCGCTGCCGTTCAGCCTCTGGTTGCTTCGAGCATTCTTCGAGTCGTTCCCGGTCGCGCTCGAGGAAGCGGCGTTCGTCGACGGGGCGAACGGATTCCAGACGTTCATGTACGTGGTCCTCCCGCAGGCGCTCCCGGGAATCATCGCCACCTCGGTCTTCGCGTTCGTGGTGGTGTGGAACGACTACCTGTTCGCCCGCGTGCTTCTGAGCACGCCGACGCTGAAAACGCTGCCGGTGGGCCTCCAGGACATCTACCAGCAGGGCGAGATCGACTGGGGCCTGCTCATGGCGGGTGCTGTGTTGGTAACGGTACCCGCGACCGGGTTCTTTCTGGCGATCCAGAGGTACTTGGTGCAGGGGTGGGGAATGGGCGCGGTGAAGGGCTAGCTGAGCAGGCGCACGGCGGGATCTTGTGAATGCGCGCGCACGAGCCGGTGTGGTCCGGTGAGGCGAGGGGCGGCCGGACGCGGTTCCGCCATCCTCCCGGCGCCGACCCGGACCTCACGCGCTCGTTGGACGCCGCGGCTCGGAGAGGGTTTGGTGGGGCTCGCAGCTTGTCGATCGTCCAATGCTGGCGCCTTCGGGTTGTTGGAACTGGGCCCTTGAGGCGGGAGGCGGCGGTACGGGAGGTCAGCGCGATGGGCATCCGGGTGCGTCAAGTTCACCCACGGTTCGTCGGTGAGGTGCGCGGAGTCGATCTGCGGCGGCCGGTTGATGACGTCACGCTTGGGGAAATCCAGGCGGCGATCGACCGTCATGCGGTGTTAGTGTTCCCGATCCATCCATCGACGACGTCCAGCAGATCGCCTTCGCGGAGCGCTTCGGCCCCCTCGAGCGCTCGACGCTCCGGACGATCCAGTACGGGGCGAGCACGTCGCCGCGGGCGGGCGAGCTTGTGCGGGACGCGCAGGCCGTGCTGGTGAACATCCACCGCGTGCGGCGGGGCGGGACGCCGACGGAGCTCGTGGTCGCGGGCTGACGGGGACGCCGACGGAAAGGGGCGAAGGCGATGCAGGCGAGCACCGAGCGGATCCTCACGACGCACACCGGGAGCCTCCCGCGGTCCCCGGCCATTCAGGCGCTGCTCCGAGACCAGGACGAGCGGCGGCTCGGCGACCCGAGCGCGCTCGAGGCCGCCCTCCAGGACGCCGTTGCGGACGTCGTGCGGCGGCAGGTCGAGTGTGGCCTGGATATCGTCAGCGACGGCGAGCAGGGGCGGGCGATGTACGCCGCCTACGTCAAGGAGCGGCTGACAGGGTTCGACGGCGAGCGCCGGCTCCGCCAGGAGCGGCGGAACCTCGGCGACGGCGACTTCCCGGACTTCGTCGTCCCGCACCAGACCTCTGCCATGATCCCCCAGCCAGCGTGCACGGGCCCGGTCGCCTGGAAGGACCCGGAGTCCATTCACCGGGACATCGCCCGGCTCCGGGCCGCGGCCCGGCCGGGGACCACGCTCTTCATGACCTCCGCCTCCCCGGGGGTGGTGGCCCACTTCCTCCCGAACGAGCACTACCCGACGCGCGAGGCGTACCTAGAGGCGCTGGCGGACGCCATGCGTCAGGAGTACCGGGCGATCCTTGATGCGGGCATCGTGCTCCAGGTGGACAGTCCGGATCTGGCGATGACGCGGGTCTCGGAGTTCGCGCACCTGTCGCTGGCGGAGTTCAAGCGCGTGGTCGCCCTCCACGTCGACGTGCTCAACCACGCCCTCGCCGGGCTCCCGCCCGAGCGGATGCGGCTGCACCTCTGCTGGGGCAACTACGAGGGGCCCCATCACCACGACGTGCCGATCCGGGAGATCCTGGACGAGGTGCTCCGCGCCCGTCCGGCCGGCCTGTCCTTCGAGGGCGCCAACCCCCGGCACGCACACGAGTGGAAGGTCTGGCGCGACGTCAAGCTCCCGGACGGCAAGGTGCTGATCCCGGGGGTGATCGACACCACGACGACCTTCGTCGAACATCCGGAGCTGGTCGCCGAGCGGATCGAGCGCTACGCCGAGGTCGTCGGGCGGGCGCGCGTGATCGCGGGCACCGACTGCGGGTTCGGAACTTCGGCGTGGGGGCGCAAGGTGCCGGCGAGCATTGTCTGGGCCAAGCTCCGCTCCCTCGTTGAGGGCGCCCAGCTGGCGTCCGCGAGCGTCCGGGCATGAGCGCCGCCGGACCGGAGCCGGGGCCGGGCGCCGAGCTGTCGGGGGCGGGCGCTTACTACGCGCGGATCGGCTTCGCGGGACGCGTGGGCTTCGGACGGCACCCCGCCGTGGTCGTGATCGACTGCATCCACGCGTGCGCGAATCCCGCCCTCTCGCCGATCGGCATTGCCATGGAGGAGGAGCTCCGGAGCATCCGCCGCCTGCTGGACCGCATGCGTGTCAAGCGTTTCCCCGTCGTGCACACGACGGTGGTGGTCCAGGACTACGCGCTCCGCGATGCGGGCTGGTTCGTGGCGAAGGTCCCGGCGATGGCGACCATGCGGCCGGGGAGCAAGCTGATCGAGTTCCTCCCGGAGGTGGCGCCGCTCCCGGGCGAGGTCGTGCTGGAGAAGCGCTTCCCGAGCGCCTTCTACGGCACCGTCCTCCAGTCCTACCTCACGCGTTGCGGCGTGGACACCGTGATCGTCACCGGAAACTCGACCAGCGGCTGCGTCCGGGCGACCGTGATCGACGCGGTCTCGGGCGGATTCCGGGTGATCGTGCCGCGGCAGTGCGTGGCCGACCGCGTGCCGCTGAGCCACGTGGTGAACCTGTTCGACATGGACGCGAAGTACGGCGACGTGATGGAGCTCGACGCGGTCCTGGCCGCGGTGGACCAGCTACCGGCCGTGGAGCTCGGCGAGTGACCGCGCGAGGCCGCGGCCCGGGGAGGGGCGATGGCGCAGCGTAATGCGATGATTCTCCGTGGGGGCGAGGTGATCGACCCTGCGCAGGGCCTCCGGGGTCGGCGCGACTTGTCGGTGGTCGACGGCCGCATCGCGGCGATCGCCGAGGCGATCCCTCCGGAGCCAGGCGTCGCCACCGTAGACGTGAGCGGCCGGCTGGTCGTGCCGGGATTGGTGGACCTCCACACGCACTTCTATCACAAGGTCAGCCCGCTCGGCGCCGATCCGGACCCGACGTTCCTGCCGGTCGGGGTGACCACCGCGGTCGACGCCGGCAGCAGCGGCTGGCGCACCTGGGCGGGCCTCCGCGACCTGGTGATGGCGCGCAGCCGGACCCGGCTCTACGCTTTCCTGAACGTGGCCGGCCCCGGCATGGTGGCCCCGGAACTGCCGGACCTCGAGGAGCCCGCCGAGGTCCAGGCGCGGGAGACGCTCCGCTGCCTGACCGAGGACGCCGACTGGCTGGTCGGGATCAAGGTTC
This sequence comes from uncultured Candidatus Rokubacteria bacterium, assembly GCA_963804185.1. Taxonomy (GTDB): domain Bacteria; phylum Methylomirabilota; class Methylomirabilia; order Rokubacteriales; family DASRDR01; genus DASRDR01. Next base: position 480,749 of record CAWDPM010000011.1, on the reverse strand, counting down.
GGGTGATGGCCCCCGGCGGGACCGGCGCGGCCAACGCCGTTCCCTCGCTCCGGAAGGCCCGCGCGGCGGCCGACCAGACGGAAAAACGGGTGATGGTCCACGTCTACGGGACACCGATCCCGCTCGTGCAGGTGCTCGAGCACCTCCGGACCGGCGACGTCGTGACCCACACATTCAATCCCACGACCCACAACATCCTGGACGCCCGAGGCCGGATCCGGCCGGAGGTGCTGGAGGCGCGCGCCCGCGGCGTTCTCTTCGACGCCGGTCACGCCCAGGTCGCCTTCGACTTGGAGGTCGCGCACACGGCGGCAGAGCAGGGATTCTTCCCGGACACGCTCGGCAGCGACTGCATCAGCGCGGACCAGGTGGGCGGCAGCCGCCATCCGACCCTGCTGTGGTCGATGGCGACATTCCTGGAGCTGGGCATGCCGCTCGAGCGGGTGGTCGAAGGCGCCACGGCGGCCCCGGCGCGGGCGATCCGCCGCGAGGAGGTCTGCGGCGCCCTCGCCGTCGGCCGGCCCGCGGACATCGCGGTGCTGGATCTCGAGGAGCGGCCGGTGACCTTCCCCGACGGCGCCGGTCGGCCAGTCCGGCTCGCCCGGCAGTTCCGGCCGGTGATGACGTTCCGGGCCGGCGCCCGCGTCGCGTAGGGCCGCGACCCGTGCGCACCGCGGTGGTCGGCGGCGGCCTGGTCGGCTCGCAGGTCCTCCGGCAGCTGGTCGAGGAGGGCGAGCAGCCGGTGCTGTTCGACGTGGCGCCGCAGCTCCACCCGCTCGGCGAGATCGTGGACCTCGAGCGGGTCACGGTCGTGCGGGGGGACGTCCTGGACCCGCTCGCGCTGGTCGAGGCCATCCGCGCGCACGGCGTCGGGCGGCTGGTCCACACGGCCGTCAATCCCGTGCTCGGCGTCGGTGCCCAGGAGCGGCCGTACCCCGCGATCCAGGTAAACGTGATGGGGACGGTGAACGTGCTGGAGGCCGCGCGGGTGCTCGGGCTCGGACGCGTCGTCCTGTCGAGCACGAGCTCGCTGACGTACCACCTGGCCGGCGGCGAGGACGGCGGCGACCCCCGGCGGGAGGAGGCATTCCCGCGCCCGGTGACGATCTACGCCGCCAGCAAGCAGGCGTGCGAGAGCTTCGGGCTCGCCTACGCGCGCTGGTTCGGGGTCGACGTCGTGCTCCTGCGCTTCGCGGCGGTGTTCGGCCCCTGGTCGGGCCGGGGCGGCGGCGGGCCCAGCCAGGCGCTGGGCGCGATGGTCGAGGCGGCGCTGCGCGGGACGCTGGCGATGCTCCCGGCCACCACCCTCGAGTGGGTCTACTCGAAGGACGCCGCGGCCGCGGCGTGTCTGGCCCTGCGGGCGGAGCGCCTCCAGAGCCGCGTGTTCCAGGTGGGCATGGGGCGCCTCTACACCGCGGCCGCGGTCGCGGAGACGATGCGGGCGATCGTCCCGGGCGCGCAGGTCGAGGTCATGGCCGAGCCGTCGGCGCATCCGGTGCTCCAGGACATGCGGGCGCCGATGGACGGGACCCGGTCTCGGCGGGAGCTCGGGTACGAGCCGCGCTTCGACCTGGCCGCCGGCCTGCGCGACCACGTCGCGTGGGCGTCGCGCACCGCGGCCGCGCGCCGGGACGCGTGACGGCGCCGAGTCGGTGACCCCGGTGCCGGCGCCGCGCTTCGTCGGCGCCCACGTCCGGCGGCTCGAGGATCCGCGGCTCGTCCAGGGCCAGGCGCGCTACGTGGACGACCTCCAGTTGCCCGGCCTCCTCCATCTGGCCTTCGTGCGGAGCCCACACCCGCACGCCCGCGTGGCCGGCATCGACGCCGGATCCGCCCGGGCTGCGCCGGGAGTGGCGGCCGTGCTCTTGGCGGCGGACCTGGGCGCGCTCGCGCCCAAGCCGATGACGGTGGCGCCTCCGGGCTTCCGCGTGCCGCCCCACGCGCCGCTGGCACTGGACGCGGTCCGCTATGTCGGGCAGCCGGTCGCGGCGGCGGTCGCACCGACCGCTACGCGGCGCGGGACGCCGCCGACCTGGTCGACGTGCGCTACGAGCCGCTGCGGGCCGTGGTCGACCCGGAGCACGCGCTCGAGCCCGGCGCGCCGCGCGTCCACGCGACCCTCGATTCGAACCTGGCCTTCGAGCACCGCTGGAGCGCGGGCGACGTGGACGCGGCCTTCCACAGGCCGGCTCACGTCGTGCGCGGGCGCTTCGTCCATCCGCGCGTCACCCCGCTGCCGATGGAGACGCGCGGGTGCCTGGCCCGGTACGAGGCGGGCGAGCTCACGGTCTGGTCTCGACCCAGATGGCGCATCACGTCCGGGGCGAGCTGGCGACGATGTTCGGGCTTCCCGAGCACCGGATCCGCGTGATCACGCCCCAAGTCGGCGGCCGCTTCGGGCGAAGGTCGGGGACGTGCCAAGGCGAGCACCTCGAAACAGACCTCAGGGGGCAGCCCGAGGGGGCGGTTCCCGCAGCCGCCAGGGCGATCCGCGTCAGGACAGGTGGACGCCTATCTCGTCGAAGGCCGCGATGGTCGAGAACAGCTTGGTGGCGTCCTGGGGCATCGGCCAACTCGACAGCTTGGCCGCGACGAGGTTTGCCGCCCGGTTGACATAGATCATCTGGCCGTGAATCCCCAAACACAGCAACACATTGCTGCCCGAGTACGGGAACCAGCACTGGTTGCGGTACATGCCGCCGGGCATGCGGTTGTCGTCGGGGCTGGCGGCGAACGCCGCCCGCGAGTCGGTGGCGCCCGAGAACGTGTCGGCGATCCAGGACAGCGACACCACACGTTCGCCGGTCAACGATGTCCCGCCGTTCAGGAACAGCGACCCGAATCGGACGAGGTCGCGCAGGCATGCGTTGACGCCGCCGTCGAACATGCCGGTGCCCACGGAGTCGACGCCGATCGTCGCGTCGTTCTCCGCGCCAAGTTTGCTCCACAACAGTTGCGACATCAGCTCGGGCATCCGCACCCCGCTGGCTGCCTCGCAGATCCAGCCGAGCACGTCGGTCTCACACGACCGGTACTCGAACGGTCCGCCGTGCGGTGACTCTTGATGCAGGCTGAGCAGGAAGTCGTACATGGTGGTCGGCAGGCCCGGTACCGTGCGGGGCGCCCACCCGATGGCCTGCTCGAGCAGGCGAATCTGCGCCATCGGGTTCAGGTAGTCCTCGGAGAACGCTGTGCCCGATCGCATGTCGAGCAGGTGGCGCACCGTGGCGCCGGCGTATCCGGAGTTGGCCAGAGCGGGCACGTAGCTGGTCAGCTCCGCCTCCACGTCCAGCACGCCGCCACTGAAAAGAGCGCCGGCCACCATGCCGATCAGCGACTTGCTCACCGACATCAGCAGGTGGTGGGTGTCCTTGACCATGCCGCCGTAATAGTGCTCCTCGAGCACCTTGCCGTGCTGGGTGACGATCCAGCCGTCCGTCACGGTGGCGGCCATCACATCGCCGACCGTGGTGCGCTTGCGGCTCGTCTTGTCGTAGAGCGGAACGTCGGAGAGTCCGGCCGGTGCGGACCGCAGGTCGGCGACCGGCCCGGTGCCACGCGAAATCGTCGCCGTCGGCAGAAAGTCGCCAATGTGCTGGAACGTCCAGTGCAGATGCGCGGCCGACTGCCAGTTCTCCAGCGTTACGACAGACGGAACGCGTCCGGGGTTGCGGCCGAGCACCATGGATGTTCAGGCCTCCTGGAGCCTTGCTCTCGAGTTGGTACGGGTGATTTACCCGACGACCCTAACTCAGCCCGACTTGACCCCGACATTCGCGACTGCGGACGAGGGCTCGGCGATCGGCTCACCTGCAAATTCGGCCCGAATCGAGTCGATGAGGTGGCGCGCCCGGATGGACAGTGAAGATTTCCCGCCGCCCGAGTCGACCTGCAGGCGACCCTTCGTCACCACCGCACCGAGGTCGGCACCCTTCCAGCGGTAGTCACCGGGACCATAGATGCGCAGGAAGAACGCCTCGGACTCGTTCTGCAGCTGGTGCCAGTCCAGCGCGGATCTGCGGAACACCAGCGCACCGCTGGCATCCAGGGAGTACTGGCCGGTGCGGGGTGTCACGGTCAGTCGCTGCACGATGTCGTCGGTCTCCTTCAAGATCATCTGGCTCCACACGTCCTGGGACGCCAGTTCCTCCCACCGCTCGTTGATCTCGTCGACGTCGAGGTCGAAGTCGACGTTCATGTACTCGAGGATGTGGAACAGGAACAGCGGAACGTCGGCGTAGGCGCCCGCGGTCACGTTGGTGATCGAGGACGCGCCGCTGATACGGGGGTTGAGTTCGCCGAGGTATACGGCACCGGTGTCGGTGTCGACCAGGACGTCGACCTCGAAGAACCCCCGGTATCCCTGCTGGGCCAGCCGATCACCCAGTCGGCGGACCAATTGCGTTGCGATACGCCGACTTTCGCCGGTAAGCACTTCCGGGAACATCTCGTTGCCGCACCAGCCACCACGCGCAGGGGTGAGCTTCTTGTAGCCGATCAACTCCGACATGAAGGGTCCGACGATTGTGCCGCACCGGGTGAGCACCGCCTCGACCGCCACCGGGCGGTTGTTGATGCGCCGCATCACCTTGATCTCCTCGCCGACGATCTCGGCGCTGTGCTTCTTCCAGTCGGCCTCCGAGGCGATGAAGAAGGTGGTCTTACCCGAATCTCCGTACGGCGTCTGCACCACGAGTTCGTCGCCCAGGCTCGCCTTTTCGGCCACCTTCTGCAGTCCCGCCCAGTCCTCGACCTTGGTGAGCACGTTGGGCACGCTCGGCACCCCGGCCTCGTTGCCGAGCCGGGTGGTGACGATCTTCGAGTCCAGGTGTTCACGCAGGCTGGCCGGCGGCAGGATCAGGTCGTAGCCCAGTTCCCGACAGTTCTCCTCGGTCTCGCTGTCGAAGAACACCATCGCGACCTTGGGCCGCACCCCTCGCTTCGTAGCGCTGTCGATGTGGGCCCGCACCTCAGAGTTTGTCAGCAGCCATTTGTTGATTCCTTCGGCGCTCTCGAACTCTTGATACGGCTTGTGGCTCGGTGTGAAGACGCGGGGGTGGGCGCCGTCCCAACCGTCGTAGTAGGTGATGTACGAAAAGTTGCGTACCCAGCGGTCCAGTCCGAGCAGGTTGAACGGCGTCGCGCCGAAGAAGTAGATCGGCACGTCGTTCGTGCGGAAGAAGTGGCGCACTTCGGAGATGTTCTTCAGCCGGCGCCGGGCCCCGCCCGACCCGGAGGCGAACGCCGCGTCGGTCCCGACGCTCACCTCACGCGACTTCGATTCGGTCTTCGCGCCGGCAGCCTTCGGCGCTCGCGCCTTGGCGCCGGTGGATTTCGGCACTGTGGTTTCGGGGGCCGCGGGTTTCGATGCCGTGGCTGTGGCTGTGGATTTCACGCCGGTCTGTTTCGGTACTGTGGTCTTGGCGCGGGCGCGGGTTGCGGTTGTTGATCTGGAGACGCCGGTTTTCTGTGCGGTGGCTTTCGACGAAGCTCTCGATCGAATCGGACGGTCGCTCATGTTGCACCTCGCTCGTTGTGGGATACCTCACACTAGTTGTGCCGGGGCGGCGAGTGGACGTGTTCAGCGGCGCGGATCGTCCGAATTTGGCCTGTCCCAATTAGGCGGGCGGCGGCGTTCTGGGCGTCCAATATGAGCAGTGCCACATGCAGCGAGGTCATGGATTCGCCGTCGTCGAGGTTGACGCCGAGGATGAGAGGAGCGTCCTGAGAGCAGGCGACCAGACTCGAACCAGCGACGTCCAGCCTGGGAAGCGGGTGAGCCCGTACGCTGACCAGCGCCCACTGTCGTAACTCCGTCGTAGAGGCCCCTTGCCCGCTAGTCGGAGCCAGCCAGCACCGGGCGTTTGTTACCAGGAACGTTACCTGCGACCTCTGGGCCCTGAGGCGCTGCCCTAGGGCGGCGACCCGCGGTGTTTCTCCTCGGAATCTAGCCTAGCATACCGCCGAAGTTCACGTCCGAGACTCGGAGCGGAAGGTCGGCGCGCCTTGCCTCCCGTCTCACGTCAGACTATCGGCCCGGCTGTAGCCGCCTGTCCCTTCTGTTTAACCCATCCCGGTGTTTGGAAGAGCTGCGGCCGTTCGGCAAGCGCCTGGTTATGGATCCGAACAACATCCCGCGTGGACCCAACGTGTTCCGTGTGGGGTGAAAGCCCGAGGCGAGGCCGAGAAGGGTCTGGAAGGCGGCCATCGGGGTTCGGCGGCGGTTGAAGCGGAAGGCGAACTTGTCGAGGTAGGCCTGGAGGTGATCGTGCCCGACGCCGTGGTGGCTGTAGGGCGACAACTCCATCCGACCACACGCTGCATGCTGATGCACATGGTGCAGGCCCCCGAGCACCGGCTGCCCGATGATCCGGCCTGTGGGGTTGGACTGGGCCGACGGAGCCGAGCCGCACGGCGCCCGTTGGCCCAACCCCTGATGGGGACGCCACGCATTGAAGTAGGTGACTTATTCGTCCAGGACGCGCCAGATGCTGCTCGTTGACGATCAACACCTGATCCAGACACTCGTTTCCTCACCGATCGGACCCACCGCTCCGCGAGCGCGTTCGCTCGCTGCACCTTTGCTAAGCATGTTGCGCAGGATGGCGCCAGGCGAGAGACCGGGATCGGACGACCTCGGGCGTCCACGCGCAACCCATAGCGCCCCTCTTGCCGAGCCGTGTTCGAGGCGCTATAGTTCGAACTCCCTCGAGAGGCGATGCTGCGCCGCGGCGCTCATCCCGACGTCGTGACCGGGAGGTCTCCCATGCCCACCCCGAGTACGGCCCAAGCTTCGCTCGAAGAAATCGCCGGCAACGGATTGCTTCACCGGCGCGCCTTCCTGACCCACGGGATGGTCCTGATCGGCGCCGCGGGCCTCATCTCGGGGTCCCCCGGTTCGGCCGCGGCAGCAGACCCGCCCGCCATACCGCCCTGGATGCAGGCGCCAGGAGCGGGCATGAGCGGCTACGGCTCGCCGGCGAAGTACGAGGACACGGTGCAGCGCACGGGGATCGCCTCCCAGCCGGGCACGACGGGCAGCGGCGCGTCCCGCACGCCGCTCGACCGGCTCAGCGGCACGATCACGCCGAGCGGGCTGCACTTCGAGCGGCATCACAGCGGTGTGCCGGACATCGATCCGCGCGCTCACCGGCTGCTCGTGCACGGCCTCGTGAAGCGCCCGCTGGTCTTCACCGTGGACGCGCTCCTGCGCTATCCCATGGTGTCGCGCATCCAGTTCATCGAGTGCTCTGGCAACAGCCGGCCCAACCTGAGTCCGGCCCCGCCCGCGGCGTCCTGCGGCGCCATCCACGGGCTCGTCTCCTGCAGCGAGTGGACCGGCGTGCCGCTGTCCATCGTGCTGGCGGAGGCGGGCGCGGAACCCGGCGCGCGATGGCTTCTCGCGGAGGGCGCGGACGCCGCGGCCATGAGCCGCAGCGTGCCGATGGCCAAAGCGATGGACGACGCGCTCCTCGCCCTCTATCAGAACGGGGAGCGGCTCCGGCCAGAGAACGGCTATCCCGTGCGCCTGTTCCTGCCTGGCTACGAAGGCAACATGAGCGTCAAGTGGCTGCGGCGGATCAAGCTCACCGCCGAGCCGACGATGACCAAGGACGAGACCTCCAAGTACACCGACCCGCTCGCCACCGGCAAGTCGCTGATGTTCACGTACCTGATGGAGGTGAAGTCGGTGATCACAGCCCCATCGCCGGGACTCGCGCTTCCGGGCCCGGGCCTCTACGAGATCTCGGGGTTGGCGTGGTCGGGCGCCGGGAAGATCGCGAAGGTGGATGTCTCGGCCGATGGTGGCCACACGTGGGGTGAGGCGGAGCGGACGGAGCCGGTGTTGCCCAAGGCGCTGACGCGGTTTCGCATGGCGTGGCGATGGAACGGTGGCCCGGCGGTGCTCAAGAGCCGGGCCACAGACGACACCGGCGCGGTCCAGCCCACGCGCGACAAGCTCGTGGCGGACAAGGGCACCCAGTTCTCGTACCACTACAACGCCATCCAGGCCTGGAGCGTCGCGCCGAGCGGCGAGGTGAAGAATGTCTACGCGTAGGGTGGCTGCGGTGGCGTTGCTCGGCGTCGCCGTCGTGGCAATCTCGCCCGCGCGGGCCGCCGACGGACCGAACCTGGGTCGCGCGGCGGCCCCGGCCGAGATCGCCGCGTGGGACATCAGCATCTCGCCGGATGGCGGCGGGCTGCCGCCGGGCAGCGGGACGTCAGCCGCCGGCGCGGTGGTCTATGCGGCGAAGTGCCAGTCCTGCCACGGCGAGAGAGGCGCGGGCCAGCCGAACGACCGGCTGGCGGGCGGGCAGGGCACGCTCGCCGGCCCCAGCCCGGTCCGGACCATCGGCAGCTACTGGCCCTACGCGACGACCGTCTTCGACTACGTGCGGCGCTCGATGCCGTACCCACAGCCGCAGTCGCTGACCAACGACGAGGTCTATGCCCTGACGGCCTACCTGCTCCACCTGAACGGAATCATCGCCGAGGGCGACGTCATGAGCGCGCAGACGCTCCCCCAGGTGAAGATGCCGAACCGCGACAACTTCATCCTGGCCTACCCGCCGCGAACGAGGTAACGAGGACCGGCGCATCTTCCTCGCCGGCTTCAGCGCAGCCGGTAGAGCTGGCGCCCGTTCTCCGCGAGCACCCCGCGCTTCTGCGCGTCGGTGAAGTCTGGCCGGTCCTGGAGTTCCTTCCTAGTGACAGGGAGGGCTCGGCTTCGGCATCGAGGGCACCGACGGAGGTCCAGGGCGGGCCGGGGCGGCATTATGGCCGGCGCTCATGACCGCCTCTCTCCGCCCCGCCGTGCCCGCGACGGGGTACCGCTGACGCGGCTTGGGCGCTTCCGAGGGCCGAGCCAGGCTCGAAGCCGCCCCGACGATGCGCCCGGTCCAAGTGCGAAGGCGCCCCGCCGAGCCGCGCCCATGGACCGGCGGGCGGCTGGCCGGCCCCGTTGCGTCAGCGCATCCTGCAGAGGCGGGTGCATCACCAATTGAAATGCCAGCTCATCGCCGACATCCTGCAGCGCATGCGGCAGCTCCCGATCGCTGACCTGCAGCATCGCGGCAAGCCGACGTTCGATCTGTGCACGGGGTGTGTCAGGCATCAGATGCACGAAGGCTTCGAGACCTGTCGTGTCCATGGCCACCGCCGCCCGTCGGGGATCCCGGAGCTTCCTCGCCGGCGCGGCTTCGGGGAGCGGTTCGGCCAGCAGCGCGCGCGCATCCACGATCCCGGGCCCGAAGTTGGCGGTGTCCCAGCCGGTCGGCGTCCGGCAGGTAGATTGCAGCAACGCCTTGAAGACGCGGGCGATGTGGGCGCGCCCGTAGCGACTGGCGAGAGCCTCGAAGCCGTGGAACGATACCCACAGCGTGGCCACGCCGGCCGCCGTCGCCGCGGCGAACGATGTGCCGCTGCCACGATTCACCGAGAACTCGAAAGCGCCGGTCGGGCCTCGCTCGACCTTCGCGCGCCAGACTGACGCCCCGGGTGCCGTGATGTCCACGGCATCCCCACGGGACGATCCAGCCCACTCCTCGTCGGTGACCGTGCTGGCGGCCACGGCGATCGTGTCCTCGAACGCGGCCGGAAACACGACCACGCCCACCTGGTTGCCTGCGGCCGCGAGCACGATGGTCCCGGCGTCGGTCGCGCGTCGGACGGCGTCGCGCAGGGCGGGGCTGGGGAGCGGCCCGCCGAGGCTGATGGAGATCACGTGCGTTCCTCTCGCGACCGCGTGATCGATAGCACGGCGCAGGCCACGCATCGAGAAGAGCACGACGGACTCGGTGGCGCGAATCGGGATGAGCGAGGCGAACGGGGCCGCGCCCGACACGAACTCCGGTTGTGACAGGCCGGGAGCCGCTCCGCGGCTGCTGATAATCACGCTGCCGGTCCCGGTGCCGTGGCCTGGATTGTCCAAGAACCCGTCATCCAGATCGTCAATCGGGTCCGGATCGTCGTCGTCGAAGTCGAAGCCCTGGCTGACCAGCAGACGAGCGGGTTCGGCAAGGTCCGGGTGCGGCGTGAAGCCGGTGTCTGGATGGCCAATGACGACGCCCGCGCCGGGCTGGCGACTGCCGAAGAGCGACCAGGCGTTGATGACGTTGGCCTTCTGGAGGCTCCACTCGAAATTGTCGGCCGTCTCGGGATGGTCGCCACCGCCGCGCAGGGCCAGCCGCTCGTGAACGTCCGCGACATTGTACTTGAAGAGGGGTTCGGCGTGGACGACTTCGGGCTGCGCGCGGAGGCGATACACCGCGTCCCATGCGGCGCCGGGCGTCAGTCGCTTCCCCCCCGGTGGCGGCACGAGCTCGAACTGGCCTTCCGCGACGGACACCAGCTCGACCTGCCATCCTACGAGGCGTGCGCCTTTGGCCACACGATCGACGACACGCGCCAGCTCGTCCCGTGGGCCAGCGTCCACCGTGAGCGCAATCGCCTCGAACTGCGGATTACGATTCTGCGCGGCGGCCCCGGCGCGCCCGGTGCGGCGGCGGGGAGGTCGACGTGTCTTCCTGGCTCGACGTGCGGCTTTGGACTTCGACATACGGCTCTCCTCGCGGCAGTCCCATACCTGGGACCGTGACGAGCCGCTCAACGCGGCGTGGGACTTCCGGCCAACTGAGGCACTGTCTCGAATCCCTGCTGCTCGAAATCACATCGAAGGCGAACGCCCGCGTCAGTCCATACCGGCGCATGACCAGGAAGCTCCCACAGTCGACCAGGCTGAGGTTACGCCACCCGGCCGTGAGGAGGGCGGCGACGGCGGCACCGTGCATGGTGTCGTCGATCCAGTTGATCCCGAGCAACGGCACGAACTCGTTCGTGAGCGCGGACCGCGGCCAGGCGCAAGTGCCGCTGCACGAGGGCGTATGTCCCCCCGGGAACGTAGTTGGCGACGAGGGGTTCGTCAGCTCGATCATCCGAGTGCTCGCCTGCTCGTGCGTCAGTTGAATCTGGTCCGGATCACGGCACCATCATGCCCTAAGGACTCGTAAAGCTGCGGCCCAGTACTCGATCTCCAAACCAGCGATCCCGGGCCGTCGAGGTGGCGTCTCCATCAGCCGGGAGTATCGCGTCCTGGGCCCAATCCTCGGCATGTTCCGGAACGTGACGCGACCTTGTCAAACAAGCGTCCACGAGACGCGCTTTCCCGGGAGGGCTGGTCTCCGGCCGCTTCTACCGGGATCCCCCTCACCCGGTTCCGTTGGGGCCTCAAGCGGGTGGGGGTCAGGGCGCCAGGGCGGCGCGTAGCCGTCAGGAGCACGGCGTAGACGAGAGTTCTGACTCGTCGGAGCCGCCCACCGGGTCTCTCCACAGGCTCCAGGGCAAACCACGCCCCAGAACCGCCCATCTGGCGCCCGTGGCCGGCTCGGGGTAGGGTCGGGGCGCCCGTACCCCAGCGAACGGCCGGGAAGCCGAGCTCCGGCGGCGGTTCGGGCACCGTGACGCGGCGTCCCCGGCAGACGCTGACGATCCGGACTCGGGAGACGCTGGGTATGCGATGTCCCCGGTGCCAGCACGAGAATCGCCCGCAGGCGAAGTTCTGCGAGGAATGCGCCAGCCCCTTCAAAGAGGCCAGTTCTAGCACGCAGTCGTCCGCAGATCTGAAGTCCGAGGTGGAAAGCCTCAGGCGAGCGCTGACCGAGGCGCTGGAGCAGCAGACGGCGACGGCCGGAATCTTGCGGGTCATTTCGAGCTCGCCGACCGACCTTCAGCCGGTGCTCGACGCGGTGGCCGAGAAGTTCGTGGAGCTGCACGGCGGGCTAGTCCCTGCTACACGACCCGCCGTCCCGCGCCGCGCGAGAGCGCATCGCGCGTTGCACACCCGTCACGACGGCCAGCGCCAGCGCGCCGGCCACGATGCCTGTAGCGGCATTCAAGAGGGGCGGCAGCGCGAGGTAGAGCGCGCTGCCGACGCCGGGGAGCCTGCCCGCGCCCTCAGCCACGGCGTCGATCATGTGGTGGAGCGCGGGGATACCGTGGACCAGGATGCCGCCGCCCACCAGGAACATCGCGGCCGTGCCGGCGACGGACAGCCCCTTCATCAGCCATGGGGCGGCGTAGAGGATGCCCGCCCCGAGGCGGCGCTGGAGCCGGGCGAGCGCCGTCTCGCCCTGGCGCTGGCTGAGATAGAGGCCGGCATCGTCGAGCTTGACGATGCCGCCGACCAGGCCGTAGACGCCCAGCGTCATCAGGAGCGCGATGCCGACGAGCGTCGCGACTCGTGTGGTGAAGGGCGCGTGCGCCACGACGTTCAGCGCGATCACGACGATCTCCGCCGAGAGGATGAAGTCGGTGCGCACGGCGCCTTTGATCTTCGCCTTCTCGACGACGTCGAGCGCGGGATCGGAAGTCGCCTGCACGAGCTCCGCATGGTGCGCGGCGTCCACCGCCCGGCTGTGGAGGAACCGGTGCGCGAGCTTCTCGAAGCCCTCGTAGCAGAGATAGGCGCCGCCCAGCATGAGGAGCGGCGTCACGGCCCACGGCGCGAGCGCGCTGATGGCCAGCGCCGCCGGCACCAGGATGGCCTTGTTGAGGAGGGAGCCCTTGAAGACCGCCCACACGACCGGCAGCTCGCGGTGGGCCCGGAGCCCGGCCACCTGCTGGGCGTTGAGCGCGAGGTCGTCGCCGAGCACGCCCGCGGTCTTCCGCGTCGCGGCCTTGGTGAGCACCGCCACGTCGTCGAGCAGCGAGGCGATGTCGTCGAGGAGGGCGAGCAGGCTCGAGGCCATGGCCGCTATCCTACGCGGACGTCGGTCGCCTTCGCCTGACCCGTGTCCCAGTCCTCGACCTGCCGGAAGTCTTTCACAGGGCCTGGCACAAGGAAAGACGGTGGATCGAGTTCTTGCGCCCTACACGGCATGGCCCGCCCATGGTCTCGCGACCCCGAGGCTATGAGCGTTGCCAGCCCCAGCAGAGGTTGCTCTACTAGACCATCGCGGCGCATTTGCCGACCTTCGTCGCGCGCACGGGGAGAAGACGGGACCGGTCACTTGGTCGATCGCGTCCTACGCCACGGCCCGCTCTGGGCCTTGCCGGGCGGGCCTGCCGCGCGCTAGAGTCCGGCCACCCTGGGAGTGCGCCCGCTGGGCTGCCGGCGGGCCGGGAACGGAGGGAGGAAAGAGGCTTTGGACCGCCTAGCTTCAGGAAACCTCACGCGTACGATGTTCACGGGCAAGGGCAGCCTGTTTCTCGGACGGATGATGCGGCTCTCGGACGGCATCTCGCTCATCGTGGAACGAAACGGCGCACGCGCGAGAATCTGACACATGGCTCACCGGGCAGAGGCGCTGGCGAATCGATATGAGCAGCTGAACAACGAGCTCATCGCGGTTCTGGAGCAGTGCTCGGTAGAACAGTGGCGCGCGCTCTGCGCGAATGAGCGCTGGCCCGTGGGCGTCACGGCGCATCACGTGGCGGCAATGACCAACCTCAACGTCGAACTACTCTCGGGCGCGGCGCGCGGGGTGCCGTGGCCGGCGATCGCTATGGACGTCGTGGATCAGGGCAACGCCGAGCACGCGCTCCAGTACGCCGACTGCACCAAGGCCGAGACGATCGATCTGCTGACGCGCACCGGCACAGCGGTGTCGACATTGATCAGGCAGCTCGATGAGCAGCAGCTGGACCGGGCATGGCCAGCACTGTGGCGAGGGAACGCGCTGCTGAGTGTCGCGCAATGTGTCGAAGGCCACCTCATCGGCCACATTCGCGACCATCTGGCGAGTATCCGCGGCGCGATCGAGTCCCGGAGAGGTTGAAGGCGCCGCGATGGCGGCGGGCCGCGGTGTGAGTGATGAATGACGAGCGGCTTGCCGCAGGGCGCGCGGCGCTACGGCGGCACGCCTGGCACGAGGCGTTCGATGAGCTCCGAGCGGCGGATTCCGCCCGGCAACTTGGCCCGGAGGACCTCGAAGGGCTCGCCGAGGCGGCGGAGTGGATCGGGCGACTCGACGACAGGATCGCAGCGCGGGAACGCGCTCACGCCGGTCACCTGGCCGGCGGCAATGCACGTCGGGCGGGGTTTCTGGCTCTGCAGTTGGCCCACGACCACTTCGCCAAGGGCCAGGGCACCCTGGGGGCCGGCTGGGTCAGACGCGCAGAGCGGCTGCTCGAGTCCGAGCGGGACTCGATCGAGTACGGGCACTTGCTGCGCATCCGCGGTCTCATGACGAAGAACCCTGATGAGGCGCTGGTTCACGCTCGTGCGGCACTCGACGTCGCGACTCGCACTGGCGACCGCGATCTGGTCGCCTTGCAGGTGCTGGAGCAGGGCCGGCTGCTGATCTCCAAGGGCGACCTTGCCGAAGGCCTGGGGCTGATCGAAGAAGCGACGGTCGCCGCCGTGAGCGCAGATTTGTCACCTTTGACGACCGGAATCATTTACTGCAACGCCATCGATGTCAGTCGACGTCTCGCCGATTTCAAGCGAGCGGTCGAGTGGACCGACGCGGCACAGCGATGGTGTGAGCGCCAGCGCATCCTCGGGTTCCCGGGCGCGTGCCGCGTCTACCGTGCGGGCATCCTGCGCGTCCGCGGTGCGTTGGCCGATGCGCTGACGGAAGCTTCGCGTGCGTGCGAAGAGATGCGGCCGTACAACCTCGGGGTGACGGCCGAGGCCTTCTACGAGCTCGGCGAGACGCGACTCCGACTCGGCGATCTCCCAGCGGCCGAGGAAGCGTTCCGCCAAGCGCATGAGCTTGGCCGCGATCCGCAGCCTGGGCTCGCGCTCCTGCGTTTGGCCGAGGGTAAAGTGGACGCGGCTCGAACGGCGATCCGAAGCGCGCTCAGCGACGACGCCTACGATCGGCTCGGGAGGGCGCAGCTCTTGCCGGCGCAGGTCGAGATCGCGCTCGCGGGCGCCGAGCCGGAGGTGGCTCGCGCCGCCGCCACCGAGCTCGACGCAATCGTCGGTGTGTACCCCACCCCGACGCTGGAGGCTTCGGCAGCGTGCGCGCGCGGCCTCGTTCAACTGGCGACGGGAGACGACGCCGAGGCGCGTCGGAGCCTGCGCGCCGGCGCGCGAATGTGGCAGCAGCTGGAGGCCCCGTACGAGACGGCGCGGGCACGCACGTGGCTTGCGGCGGCGCATCGCGCCGGGGGCGACGACGAGACCGCCACGTTGGAGCTGGAGACGGCCCGCGGGACGTTCGAGCGGCTCGGCGCAGGCCTGGACGTCGCGCGCGTGATGCAGATGCTCGCCGACAAAACGCGATCCGTGCGGGCCGGACGGGAGCCAGCTAGCGCTGAGACACGCACGTTCATGTTCACCGACATGGTTCGCTCCACGCAGCTCGTCGAGGCGATCGGTGACGAGGCTTGGGCCGATCTCGTGCGCTGGCACGATCAGACCCTTCGCGCCTGCTTCACGTCGCACGGCGGCGAGGAGGTCGATCACACGGGGGATGGGTTCTTCGTCGCGTTTTCGACGCCCGGGACGGCCCTCGCGTGCAGTGTCTCGATCCAACAGACCCTCGTCGACCACCGCCGGAGGCAGGGGTTCGCCCCGCTGGTCCGAATCGGGCTTCACACGTCGGCGGCGCAGCTCGAGGGCCGCGCGTACCGGGGGAGAGGCGTCCACATCGCGGCGCGGATTGCCGCGGTGGCCGACGCAGGCGAGATCCTCGCGAGTCGCGTTACCGTCGCCGCCAATGATCCTGCGGTGACGCTCTCCGCGTCGCGCGTGGTGGTACTCAAGGGACTCTCGGAGCCGCTCGAGGTCGTCAGCGTCAACTGGCGATGACGACCCGCTTCAGCGGACCCAAGGTTGATCGGACGTAGCGGGAAGGGCAGTCTCTTTGACGGTCACCGAGGTCGATGCCGCGGTGTCGGATCGAATCTAGGTTCGTTCGACATCTGCGACGTGGCGCGCGGCGAGGTCCGCCGCGTGCGGCTCACGTACGACTCCGTTCCCGAGCACCCGGTGGCTCCATAGAAGCGGGGAGCGCGCGCTCCGAGGGAGCCAAGGAGAACCCGACATGCGGCTCAAGGGAAAGAACGCACTGATCACCGCGGCGGCCTCCGGCATCGGGCGGGCGGCCGCCGTGCTCTTCGCGCGCGAGGGCGCCGCCGTCGCGGTGGCGGACATCGACAAGGGGCGGATCGGCGACACGCTGGCCGAGATCAAAGGCGCCGGCGGTCGGGGGCACGGCATCCCCTGCGACCTCACCGGGGACGCCGACAGCCGGCGCATCGTGCACGAGGCGGTGGACGCGCTCGGCGGGCTCGACATCCTCTGGAACAACGTCGGGCATCCAGGACCGGGGCGGGTCGAGGGCATCCACATGGACGACTACGACATGGCGATGACCCTCAACGTGCGGAGCGTGCTCATCACGACGTCGGAGGCCATTCCCGCGATGCGGGCCCGCGGCGGCGGGAGCATCCTCTTCACCAGCTCGATCGCGGGGATCTACGGCTCGCCGTTCAGCCCCGTCTACTCGGCGGCGAAGTTCGGCGTGACCGGCCTGACGAAGTCCCTGGCGCTCCGTCTGGCCGCCGACAACATCCGGGTCAACTGCGTGTGTCCGGCGCCGATCGACACCCCCATGCTGGACCTCTTCATGGGCCGGCCCGACGTGGAGGCGAACAAGCACGAGAACCTCGCCCGCATGAAGCAGGCCGTCCCGCTGGGGCGCGTGGGGACGCCGCTCGAAGTGGCCCATGCCGGCCTCTTCCTGGCCTCCGACGAGGCCAGCTACATCACGGGCGTATCGCTCCCCGTCGACGGAGGTTACACGGCAAGGTAGAAACCGCCGCGGCGGCGCGCGGTAAGGGAGTGGCCTTGGCCTTCTCATGTGCAATTCGTGACCGCCGACGCCTCAGAGGCCCTCGGTACGCTTGGTACGTTTGATCTGGTGTTTGCCGACGCGTCGCCGAGCAAATACCGCTTTCTCGAGACGACCCTTAAGGCGTTGCGTCCTGGCGGGGTCTTGCTCGTCGACGATCTCATGAACGACATGCGGACATCCGAGCAGCAACGGACCGATAAGGATACCCTGCGACAGTCGCTGCTTCATCATTCCGATCTTCGAGCAGTCGAGCTCGATTGGGCGACCGGGCTGATGATAGCCACAAGGGTGGAAAGGTCAAACTGACGCGCGGCGAAGTGCTCGATGCACTGATCGTGGCCTGCGAACGCACGGTCGCGGTCGATACGGTAGGCTTCGGGAGACTGGCCCCTTCGGCTCGCGCCTCGCCAGCACGGGCGTGAGAAATTGCCCGGGTATAGCTGCGCTTGATCTTGACGATGTTTTCGGGCGTGACCGCGGCGTGACCAGAGCTGATAGATCACCACTTGCCTACCGGATGGAGTTTCGTCGAGGGACAGCTGAATCAAGGATGGGCGATCGCCGCAAGGGCGATCCGCCAGCAGCCCAGAACCAGCGCCCCAGCGGCGAGCGCCAAGAGCCACTGGCTGAGATCGCCGAGTGTCCGGCGCAGTACAAGTGCGGTGCCGATTCCGAGGAGGCCCCCGACGAGGAGCCCGAAGAAATGGGCGAGCACGTCCGACTGCGGGCCGGTCCCAAGGGTTCCGAGGAGCGCCAGGCTCGCGGCGATGGCCACCCACCCCTTGCGCCCCAGCGCCCGGCGCCGCCGGCGCGCCAGGCACTGCAGGACGGCGAGAATCCCGAGGGCGCCGAAGATCGCGGTCGAGGCGCCAACCGAGACGTAAGGCGTCCCATGCGCGAACGCCGTCACCGCGTTCCCGCCTGCCCCAGCCAGCAGCACCAGCCAGGAGCCAACTCCGGGCCCGAGCCACGAAGCGACCGCGGTCACGAGCACGAGGCAGGCGATAGCGTTACTCAGCACGTGCGCGAAGTCCGCGTGGAGCGTCAGTGCCGTCACGGTGCGCCACACTTCACCGGCCAGAATCTGCTGGGCGGAGGCACTGCCTCGGTCGAACCAGATGGCGCCGGGCTCACGCGGGCCGGTGACCGCGAAGAAACTTACGAGCAGCGCCGCGATCAGCGCCCCGATCCAGGTCTCGCCGTAGGCACGCAGCGACGCATCCACGGCGGTGTCGTCGCGGTTCTCCTGATCGTACGTGGCCAGAGTCTGACTCGCCCGTCTCATATCGCCTGGCGCGACGATCAGTGCCCAGCCAGCGTCGGTCGACTCCAACCGGTGGCCGATCCCGCTCGCGGCGAGCACGACGGCATACTCCTGCACCTGCGTCGCGGTGGCGATCACACAAACCGAGGTCTCAATGGGCTCCTTGTTGGTCATTCCACCTTGACGTCGAAAGATCAGCCGCTGGTCCGCCGGACGGGGTTCTGGCGGGACAGGGTCGCCGCGCCCCCTTCGGCCCTCACTTTCGGCCCTCGGTCTCGCTCAGGAAGGCCGCCACCACGGCCCAGAACTCCGGGGACGCGGCGACGTCGTTGTGATCGGCGTCGGCTATGGCGACCCAGCGCTTCGGTCCACTCCACGCGTCAAACAGGCGCCGCGAGTGCCCTGGCGGGATGATCCCGTCGCGCGCCCCGACGATCGCGAGTAGGGGGACCGTGATTGCGGGCGCCCGGGAGCGCGCGTCGAACCGGTGTCGGAGGAGGAGGTCCACCGGCAGCCACGGGTAGTGATGCCGGCCTACCTCGACCATGCTGGCAAAGGGTGACACCAGGACCACACCCGCCACCGAGCGCTCGGCCGCGACGTAGGTGGCCACCGCGCTGCCGAGGCTGCGGCCGAAGAGCACGATGCGTGAGGCGTCCACGTCGGGCCGCCTGGTGAGCGTGTCGAACACGACAAGCGCGTCGGCGAAGAGGCTCCGCTCGGACGGCTTGCCCTCGCTGGCGCCGTAGCCACGATAGTTCACGAGCGCGAGCGACCAGTCGGCGGGCCACCCTGGCTCCCGCGCCTGCCACGAGACTTCCTCGGCGTTGCCGCCATAGTAGACGACCAGCCTTGCCGGCACGGGGGTCGCCCCGAGGATCCAGCCGCGGAGACGTGGGCCGTCGGCGGTGTCGAACACGAGCTCCTCGACGGGTCGAGCCGCGCGCAACGCCGAGGGCGATCCGACCAGGGGCTGGGGGAAGAATAGCAGGCTGTCCTGGATCAGGTAGATGGCCGCCGGGACGCCGAGCACGGTCCCCGCGAGCACCACGATCCAGCCGAGCACGCCGTGGTCCACGCCCGGGGAGGGCTCAGCGGATGCGATCGAGGACCGAGATCCCCGGCCGCGCGAGCCGGACCACGAACAGAGCCGGCGGCGCGGTGACGAAGAGGATCTTCGCGTCGTAGCCGTAGAAGGCCACGTTGGTCGCGGCCACCGGCAGGCGAAGGATGCCGAGCGGCGTCCCGTCGGGGGCCACGACCCAGACCCCGCCCGGCCCGGTGACGTAGGCGTTCCCGTCCATGTCCACCTTCATGCCGTCGCCCACGCCCTCCGCCGCGTGACGCATGACGATCCACTGCCGGTGGTTCCGGAGCGTCCCGTCCGCGGTCACGTCGAAGGCGGAGACCGAGTTGTTGGCCGAGTCCACAACGTAGAGCCGGGACTCGTCGGGCGAGAACGCGAGACCGTTCGGGCGTGCCAGCTCGGTCGTCAGCGGCGTCACGGCGCCGTCCAGCGCGATCCGGAACACGCCGCAGAAGTCGAGGGCCATGTAGGACGGTGCCAGCAGCCCTTCGTCGGGACCCAGGAAGATGGGGTCGGTGAAGTAGACGACGCCGTCGGAGCGGATCACGACGTCGTTGGGGGCGTTCAGGCGCTTGCCCTCGTGGTGGGCGGCCAGGACCGTGATGGCACCGTCGGGCTCCGTGCGGGTCACCCGCCGCCGGCCGGCCTCGCAGGTGACCAGCCGGCCGCGTGGATCGAGCGTGTTGCCGTTGGCGCCGCCCGAGGGTTGGCGGAAGATGCCGGTGCGGCCCGGCCGGGTGAAGCGGACGAGAGCGTCGTTGGCGATGTCGCTGAAGACGAGGTACCCGTCCGGCAGCATGACGGGGCCCTCGGGGAAGCCGAACCCGTCACCGACCTGGCGCAGGCTCGCGCCGTCCACCAGGTCGCCGAACCGCCGGTCCCACACGACGTGGTCCACCGTGGGGATTATAGCGGCTTGCGCCGCGCCCGGCACACCGGGGGGACGTTCAGAAGGCGGCCGCCGCCGCCCCGAAAGACCGGGTCCGTGACTCCGTGAGGAACTGCCATCGCCAAGGCTTCGAGCGGCTCCCAAAGACCGCTGGTGATCCTGTGCCACGGTTTCCCAGAATCCTGGTACTCGTGGGGGTACCAGCTGGCCGCGCTCGCCGACGCCGGCTTCTAGGATCGGACGGTAGGGGAGTACGAGCGGGCGTGGGAGCTGTGGAAGCGGGAAGCGGGGTCCGGTTGACGACGGGCCATCAGGAGGCTTGCCTTTGGCGCCTCGAGAGCCGAATATGAAGGCCATGCTGATGCCGGACGCTTTGGGAGGACCCGACCGGGCGCGCAAGAGACCGAGCTCGAACAGCCGCCGGAGGAGAGATGCCATGCCGAAAATCAAGCACATCGCCCTCTCGACCCAAGACGTGGACAAGACCGCCAAGTTCTACATCGACGTGTTCGGCATGAAGGAGATCGCCAAGATCGACAGCCCGGGCGCCAGGGGCTACTACCTGAGCGACGGCGACATCAATCTGGCGATTCTCAACTTCAAGAACGACGCGGTAGCCGGAGTCGAGCGCGGCAAAGAGTGGAGCGGTCTCCATCACATCGGATTCCAGGTGGAAAATCTGGAAGAGATCGCCGAGAGGTTGACGGCCGCTGGCGCTGAGCCCCGCGAGGACATCAACCAGGCACTCGGGGTCGGCGACGCCGGCCACCGATACGCCAACGTCGAGGTGAAGTACCGTGGTCCCGACGGCGTGACGGTCGACGTCTCCGAGACCGGCTGGGTCGGCACCTCCGGGTAAGCGGTCCTACTCCAAGGCTGCCCCGACCCGTCCCGCGGTCTCGATCGCTGCACCACCGGGCAGGTGAGCAGGAAGGGAAACGGCTCTGGCCGAAGACTGTGGAATTGTCTCCTGGATCGACATCCTGGAGACATGGAGACCTACGGTCGGCTGAGGTGCCGGATCGCGGAGATCGTCAGGGCCGGGAAGTGCGCCATTTGCCCCTCCAAAAACTCCCGCTGGTCCGCCGGACGGGCTTTTGGCGAAGGACAGCGTTTTCACTGCCTACCTTCCGAGATAGAGGCGCCGGATGCGCTCGTCGGTCCGGATCGCCTCGCCCGAGCCCTCGAACCGGTTGAGCCCGAGCTCGAGGACGTACGCGTAGTCCGAGATCTCGAGCGCCTTCGCCGCGTTCTGCTCGACCATCAGGATGGTCTGGCCGCGACGCCGGAGATCCCCGATGATCCGGAAGATTTCCTTGAAGACGAGAGGGGCCAAGCCCAGGGTCGGCTCATCGAGGAGCATGAGCCGCGGCCGGAGCAAGAGGGCGCGGCCCATCTCCAGCATCTGCTGCTGGCCGCCTGACAGATCGGCCGCGCGCTTCCGTCGAGCCTCCCGTAGCATCGGAAACGTCTCGTAGACGCCATCGACCTCCGCGTCCAGCTCCGCCGAGCGTGGGCGGATGTACGCGCCGAGGCGGAGGTTCTCCTCGACGGTCATCAGGGGGAAGACGTTGCGGCCCTGGGGCACGTATGTCATGCCGCGGCGGAGCAGCGCGGGGGGAGGCTGGTTCGTCACGTCCTCGCCGGCGAAGCGAACCGATCCCTGCCGTGTGGGGAGGAGGCCGAACAGCGTCTTGAACACCGTGGACTTGCCGGCGCCGTTCGGCCCGATGATCGAGACCACCTGTCCGGCCTCGATCCGGAGCGAGACGCCCTTCAGGATCTCCATCTTCCCGTAGCCGGCGTGGATGTCCTGGACCTCGAGCAGGGGCACGCGCGTCACCTCCCGAAGTACGCGTCGAGCACCAGGGGATTGTCGGCAACCTCCGCCGGCGTGCCTTCCGCGATGCGCTCGCCCTGGCTCAGGACGACGATGCGCCGGCAGAGTGACATCACCACCTCCATGTTGTGCTCGATGACGACGAACGTGTGCCCTTTCGCGTTCAGGGCCAGGATGTGGCCCACCAAACTCTTGATCATCGTGGGATTCACCCCCGCGAGCGGCTCGTCGAGCAGGATGACCTCGGGGCGGGACATCAGCGCCATGCCGAAGTCGAGGAGCTTCTGCTGCCCGTAGGAGAGGTTCGAGGCGAGATGGTCCCGGAGCGCGACGATGCCGAGGTATTCGAGGAGCTGGAGCGCTCGGCCGGCCGCCCGGCTGTCCTCCCGGCGGAGAAGACGGCCGAGGAGCGAGCCTTCGCGCTCTTGCGCGGCCAGCAGCATGGTCTCGAGCACGGTCATTTCCGGGAAGAGCTGGATCAGCTGGAACGTCCGGGCGATCCCTCGGCGGTGGACGTGATCGGCACTGAGGCCGGTAATGTCCTCCCCCTTGAACCAAACCTCGCCGGCCGAGGGTCGCAGGACGCCTGTGACGCAGTTGAACAACGTGGTCTTGCCCGAGCCGTTCGGGCCGATGATCCCCAGCAGCTCGCCCCGCTCCACGCTGAGGCTCACCCCGCTCAGGGCGGACAAGCGGAAGAAGTGCTTGGTCAGGTCCCGCACCTCGAGGAGCGGCATGGCGGTCCCGCTCACCCCGCTCGGGAGCCGTCGGGCGGCGTGGCGAGACCAGGCCGCCCGGCGCGACCCAGCCGCGCCACCGCCCAGTCCCAGATCCCCACGAGGCCCTTGGGCATGAACAGCATCATGAGGATCACCGCCAGGGCGTAGATGACCAGGTACAGCCCCTCGGACGCCCGCAGGATCTCGGGCAGCACCGTCACCAGCGCGGCGCCGATGAACGGGCCCTCGAAGCGCCCGAGACCGCCCAGCACGACCATCATCAGGAACTGGATCGAGCGATCGAGCGTGAAGGCCCCGGGGTCGATGTAGCCGAGAAGCGGCGCGAAGAGCGCCCCGCCGACGCCGGCATAGGCGGCGCCGATGGCGAAGGCCATCAGCTTGTAGCTGCGGAGGCTCACGCCGAGGGCCTCCGCGCGCATCTCATTCTCGCGGATCGCCCGGAACGCCCGGCCCCACCGGGAGGTGAGGATCCAGTAGGCCGAGCCCACCACGATGGCCGCCCAGCCCATCATGTACACGTAGTAGGCGCGGTCGGAGCGGAAGCTCACGGAGCCCCACGCCGGCCGGGCGATGCCGGAGACGCCGAAGCTGCCGCCGGTCAGCGCCTCCCAGTTCCGGAGGACGAGGAAGACCACGATGTTGAATCCGAGGGTGACCATGGCCAGGAAGTGATGCTTCACCTTGAGCGCGGGGAAGCCCACCAGGAGGCCGCACGCGAAGGCGACCATCGCGCCGAGGCCCAGTCCCACCTCGAAGGGCCAGCCGCGCTGGCCGAGAATCGCCACGCCGTAGGCGCCGAAGGCCATGAAGGCGCCGTGGGCGAGGGAGATCTGGCCGGCGTAGCCGAGGGTGAGATTGAGGCCGATGGCGAGGACGAGGTAGACGAGCGTCAGGCTTGCGACGTAGAGCTTGTACTGCTCGAACCCGAGCGGCACGAGCGCCAGGAGCACCAGGAGCCCCACCGGCAGGAAGCGGCCGGCCGAGCGTGGGGCGCCGGTCACGACGCCCATTCCTCCTTCACCCCCCAGATCCCTTCCGGCTTCCACAGGAGCACCACGATCAGGATCGCGAGCACCGCCGCGTCCCGGAACGGGCCGGAGATGTAGGCGGCCGAGAGAGTCTCCACGACACCCACCAGGAGCCCGCCGAGCAGGGCCCCGCGCATCTGGTTGAAGCCGCCGATGATGGCCGCGTAGAAGGCCTTGAGTCCGAGGCCGATCCCGATGTCGTACTTGACGAGGTACACCGGCGCGATCAGGATCGCCGCGGCGGCGGTCAGCGCGGCGTTCAGCACGAAGGTAATCGTGATCAGGCGACCGACGTCGATCCCCAGCACGGTGGCCAGCGTCCGGTTCTGGGCGACCGCCTGCATCGCCCAGCCGAGCTTGGTGCGCGTGATGAAGAGCTGGAGCGCGCCGATGACCGCCCCCGCGAAGACGATGTTCATGAGCTCCTCCCAGGCGAGGACGACGGCGCCGAGCCGCATCGGCACGCGCGGGAAGAGCGCCGGAAACGGGAGGGCCAGCGGGGTCCAGAACTGCTGGAGCGAGTAGCGGATCAGGAGACTCAGCCCGATGGTGGCGATCACCAGCGGCAGGACGCCCGCCTGGAGGAGCCGCGCCACCAGGAGCTTCCGGACGCCGAAGCCCAGGAGGAGGGTCGACGCCAGGATGGTGGCCAGGAGCGCGACGGCGAACGGCAGCCGGAGCACCATCCAGAAGAGCACCATCGCGAACGCCGGCAGGACCACGAACTCGCCTTGCGCGAAGTTGATCGCATTGGAGGTCTGCCAGAGCAGGACGAAGCCGATGGCGGTCATGGCGTAGATGGAGCCGATCGAGATGCCCGCCACCAGGAGCTGGAGAAAATCCGTCACGTGAGGCGCGTCGCGACGTGCGGGGCCCCGCCGCGGCGCCCGGACGACCCCGGGCGGCGCGCGAGCGAGGTCGCCGCGCCGCCGCGGGGTACCGGTCGAGCGCCCAAGCCTGCTAGCGGCAGGCCCGCCTGGTGTACGGTCCAGCGAGGAGAGGAAGCACCTTGGCCACCTGCGACTTCTGGTCCTTCACCTCCACGATGAAGCTCGGTCGGTCGGCGTCCCCCTTGTCGTCCACCCACGTGTCCATCAGGAGACCCGGCTCGTCCGCCGCGGTGAACAGGTTGTTGTGCAGGCAGTCGCGGATCTTGGCCTGGTCGAGGGCGCCCACGCGCTCGGCGGCCGCCTTGAGGAGGTGGGCGCCGATGTAGCCCTTGAAACCATTGTGGTCGGGCACGCGACCGAAGCGCTCCTGGAAGCGCTTGCCCATCTCCAGCATGCTGGGAACCGGCGAGAGCGCCGTCATCGGGACGTGGCAGCGGGCGCCGTTCATCGCCTCGCCGCCCGCATTGATCGTCGTCTGGGCGCAGAGGTTGTCCCCGACCGGCTCGACCTTGAGCCCGAGCTTGCGCATCTGGATCATGACGCGCGCGTTCTCTTCCTCGTGGCTGTAGATCATGAGATGGGTGGCCCCAGAGGCCCGCACCTGGGTGAGCTCGGCCGTGAAGTCCGCCTGCTGCACCTCGGTGGAGATGTCGGCCACCAGGGTCTTGTTCCGGTCCTTGAGGAACTTCACGAACATGTCCCGGCCGCCCTTGCCGAACGCGTTGTTGACGTAGATCAGCGCGATCTTCTCGGCCTTCAGGTCGTCGGCGACCCACTTGACCAGCTTGGCGAACCCGACCTCCTGGCTGAAGGACGTCAGAAAGATGTTCGGGTTGCCCTTGCTCACGACGAGCACCGACTCGGAGCCGCTGATCTGCAGGATGCCCGCCTGGCGGGCGAATTCCATGTTGGCGACCGTCGAGGAGCTGTACACGGTGCCCATGATGGCGAACGGGCGTTCGTTGATGGCCCGGCGAATCACGGCCACCGACGTCGGAGGATCGGACTGGGTGTCCATGACGAACGACTCGAGGGGCTTTCCGAGGATGCCGCCCTTCTTGTTAATCTCCTCAATCCCCAAGATGACGCCATCCCGCCACATCGTTCCCGAGGGCGCACCCCCGCCGGTGATCTCGGCGACGATGGCGAGCTTGACGGGGCCCTGGGCCACCCCCGGGAGCGCCGACGCCAGGGCGGCGAAGAGGGCGGCGCCGAGCAGGAGCAGGGAACGTGGACGTCGCATAGTGTCCTCCTGAGGGCGCCGACGGCCCTCCCGGGTCGGCGTGAACGCGGTCACGAGCCGGTGAACTCGAGGATGTTGAGGCCGCCGTTGCTGTCGGTCAGGTACATGAGCCCGTCTCGGTCGACGTAGCAGTCGTTCGACTGGGTCACCTGCGGCCGGTTCGGCCGGGGGTCGATCAGTCGCTCCGGGTCGGCCGGCACATAGAAGCCGACCTCGCGGGGCTGGAACGGGTTCTCGATGTCGTACACGCGCACCCCGGCGTTGTAGTAGGTGGCGAAGATCAGGCGGGAGCTCTGGAACGCGCCGGGCCGGTTCTCGTGGAGGTTGTGCGGTCCGAAGTTGCCGCCCTTCTTGCAGTAGTCCGCCTCGGTCGGGGAGGGGAACGTGGCGATGCTCACGGGGTTCGACGGCTCGCGCACGTCGAACATCCACACGTAGCGGAGACCCTGGCTGCAGTTCATCGTCGTCGGCTCGTCGGCGACGACGAGGAGATTGCGGTCCGGCAGCGGCAGGGGGGAGTGCGTGCCACCGCCGAAAGGCGGATCCCAGTTCCGATGCGCCAGGAGCCGAGGCCGCGTCGGGTCGGCGACGTCCAGCACCGTGAGCCCGCCGTCCCGCCAGGCGCCGTACGCGAGGTCGCCGGCCACCAAGGCGTGGTGGAGCGCGTAGCGGCGTCCCTTGCGCCAGGTCGGCGTCTCGGCCCCGCCGCGCCACATCCCGGGAATCCACCACCGGCCGGCGACCTCGGGCCGCTGGGGGTCGGACATGTCCACGACGGCGAGGACGTGGTCGGTGAACTCGGCGAAGTGGATGGAGGCGTAGGCGTAGCGCCCGCCGGTGTACCAGATGCGATGCGGGCCGATGCCGTCCACCGGCATGAAGCCGATCTCGGCCGGCTTCTCGGGCCGGGAGACGTCGAAGGCGCGGATGCCCGACGCGAAGCTGCCCGCGCGATCCCGGAGCTTGTCGGCGGGGGAGCCCTCGAAGTAGTCCTGCAGGTTCTGGAACTCCTGCATGTGCCAGACGCTCGGGCCGTTGACCGCCAGCAGGAGGTCGTCGTGGATCTGGAGGTGCACGGCGCGCGTGTTGGGCGGACACGCCATGAACTCGACCGTCTTGGGGCGAGCGGGGTCTCGGACGTCCACGATCGTGATCCCGTTGCTGAACGTGTGGCCGATATACGCGTGGCCGCGGTGCACCATGACCTGGACGCCGTCGCTCCGACCGCCCTGGTCGGAGTGCCCGACGAAGCGGATGTTCTGGGACGCCACGGCGCGCGGGCGGGCGGGCTGAGCGGGCGGCATTGTCTCCTCGCGGCGCTTCTCGAGCCGTGACGGGCCTGAGAATCGGTCGAAACCCCCCGCACGTCAAGTACCGGGCACGGGGCCTTCCAGTATCGACCCACGCGCGTCCCGCTGGCCGCGGATCCCGAGATGATCGCCCATCGCACCTTCGGGATCGGGAAGTTGCGGATGACACCGCAGCTGCAGACGGCGCTCGAAACCATCCGGACCGCGACGCGATGGAGAGCAGCCGCAACCGCTGTCGGTGCCGGCGGCGGCGCATGCCCTGAACGACGTGGATCGCTTCGAGTACGCCGAGAGCGACAAGCGCGAGGTCGAGCAGCAGTTCCCCATGGACGTCGGGCAGTTCCCGCTGGACCGCGACGGGATCGTTCGCTGGGCACACCTCGAGGGGCTGGCCATCGGCCAGTTCCCGAGCGAGGAGGAGCTCCTGACGCTCGCGCGGGCCCACGGCGCGTAGACCTCTCCCGTTGCGCATTGGAGCCACCGAGGGTTGACGATCCTTCCGGCACCGGGCTAGAGTCCCTGGCCGTGGATCAGGCCGCCTGGGTGGACACCTACCGGGGGACGGTCTTCCCCTGGGAAACCGACATCGTCGAGCACCTGACGGTCGCCTACTACTTCGAGCGATTCGCCGACGCCACGCTGGCCCTGCTCGACGCCCTGGGGCTCGGCGCGCCGTACATGGCAGCGGAGCGCCGGGGCTGCGTCACCGAGGACTGCTACGTGCGGTACATGCACGAGCTCCGGGTCGGTGACATCCTTCACATCCAGAGCGCGGTGACCGGCGTCGACGAGACCGGCCTCCGCCTCGGACACCGCGTGTTCAACTCGGCCACTGGAGTGCTGTGCGCGACGATGGAGCAGCAGACGCTCCACGTCGAGCTCGGGGACCGGACGGAGGCGCCGCTGCCAAGCCATCAGCGCCGGGCGGCGGAGGACAGGGTGGTCCCGTGGGACGGACCGGAGCGGGAGACGCGGTGGCAGCCAGAGGGGACCGACGGATTCCTAGACTCCGCCCGGGACACCGTCAAGCCGTGGGAGCTGGACGTGTTCGGACAGAGTGCGCTCCCGTTCTACATCCACCGGTTCTCGGGCGGCGGCATCCAGACGTTCGCCGCGTTCGGCATGACCCCGGCGTACATGCGCGAGGAGCGCCGAGGCATGTCCACCTTCGAGTTCCAGCTCGGGTTCCGAGGATCCCTGCAGGCCGGCGATCCCGTTCACGTCAAGACGGGACTCCTCCACATCGGCACGTCGTCGATCCGGATCCTCCACCGGATGTTCAATGGACGCAGCGGCCGCCTCGTGGCGACTCTCGATCAGTTCGGCGTTCACCTGGATGTCGAGGGGCGACGGCCGACGCCACTGCCCGACGCGCTCCGCGAGCGGGCGCGGGCGATCCTGATCCGGCCGAGAGGAGTGACGTCATGAACGACCCCATCTTCGTGACCCGGGACGGACCGATCGCCACGGTGGTGCTGAACCGCCCCGAGAAGCTCAACGCCATCTCGGTGGCGATGTCCCGCCGGCTCCGGGAGATCATGGAGGCGTGCGACCAGGACGAGACGCTTCGCTGCGTCGTGCTCCGGGGCGCCGGCGGCCGGGCGTTTTCGGTCGGCGCCGACATCGCGGAGTTCGAGGCGACGCGGAGCTCGGCGGCGAAGGCGCGCGAGTACGCGCGGGTGGGGAATCCGGCGTTCCAGTCGGTTCGCGCATGCCGGCATCCGGTCGTCGCGCTGGTGGAGGGCCTCTGCGTCGGCGGGGGCTTCGGCCTTGCCGCGCTCTGCGACATCAAGGTGTGCGGGGAGTCGAGCCGGTTCGGCGTCCCCATCAAGCGCCTCGGGCTCGTCGAGAGCCACGAGGAGCTGGAGGCGGTGGTCCGGGCGATCGGCGCGGGGCCGACGCTCGAGATCCTGCTGACCGGAGATCTCATTGACGCTCAGGCCGCCCTGCGGATCGGCTTCGTGAACCGTGTCGTGCCTGACGGCCGGGTCGAGGAGGAGACCTACGCGATCGCGCGGAAGGTCTCCGACGGGGCGCCGCTCGCCGCCCGGTGGCACAAGCGGTTCGTGTACGACTTGGTGGCGCGACGGCCGCTGACGGCCGAGGAGCGGGACGTGGCGTACCACTGCTTCGATACCGAGGACTTCCAGATCGGCTACCGGGCGTTCCTTGCGAAGACGACGCCACGATTCGTGGGCCGCTGAGGAGGGCGCAGGATGAACGCGGGAGAAGGGCTCGGGCCGCTGACCGGACTCCGGGTGCTGGACCTGACCGAGCACATGGCGGGGCCGTTCTGCACGATGATCCTGGCCGGCAGGGCGCGGAGGTCCTGAAGGTCGAGCGCCCTGGCAAGGGCGACTCGTCGCGGGCCATGGGCGACGGGAGCGAGCGCAATCCTTTCTTTCGCTGCATTAACCGCAACAAGAAGAGTGTCACGCTTGACTACACTGTTATCCCTGAGGTAATTGATCTTCCGCGCGGTCCGGTAGAGGATGCGGCGGGGGAGCGATACCCATGCTGCAGGTCGCATTTGCCGGAACGTTCTCGGCCACGCTCGAGCCCGCGGTGCGCGCGCGCCTGCGCACCCCGTGCAGCGTGATCCTGGGCGACGAGGTCGGCATCGTCCCGCGCCTGGCCGACGTCGACGTGCTGGTCACGCTCGTCTTCACCCGCGAGATGTCGGCGGGCGCGAAGCGGCTGAAGCTGGTCCAGGTGCCCGGCGCCGGGCTCGATCGCATCGACCGCTCGGCGCTGCCCGCGGCGACGGCGCTCGCCAACGCCTACGGCCACGAAGTCGCCATCGCCGAATACGTGATCGGCGCGATGCTCGCCCTGACGCGGAGCTTCTGCCGGATCGACGCGTCGCTCCGGCGCGGAACGTGGGAAAGCCAGTGGGCCGTCGGCGGCTCGCCGCCGACGCCGTGGCCGGAGCTCGCGGGCAAGACACTCGGCATCCTCGGCTACGGCCGGATCGGTCAGGCGCTGGCGCGTCGTGCGCGAGCGTTCGACATGAACGTCTGCGCCATCCGCCGAGACGTCGCCAGCTCGCCGGCCGACGGGCTCGCGCTCCTCGGCGGAGTGGAAGCTCTCGACGAGGTGCTCCGGCAGGCGGACTACCTGACGGTCACGCTCTCGCTCAACGAGGGGACGCGTGGCCTGCTCCGCGAGCGCGAGCTCTCGCTGATGAAGCCGAGCGCCGTGCTGGTGAACATCGCCCGTGCCGAGATCATCGACGAAGACGCGCTCTATCTGGCGCTGCTGGAGCGGCGGCTCGCGGGCGCCGCCCTCGACGTCTGGTATCGATATCCGAAGGAGCCGGGGGCCACGTTCCCGGCGCGCCGGCCGTTTCACGAGCTCGCCAACGTCCTGATGACGCCGCACGTCTCCGGCTGGACCGAGGGCATGCTGGAGGCGCGCGCGACGCTGATCGCCGAGAACATCGAGCGCACCGCACGCGGAGAGCCGCCGCTGAACCTGATTCGTTGACTGAGCGCACTGTTCCGAGCTTCGCCACCCCGCGGCCCTCCTGGCCGGATCTCGCCCGCAAGGCAACGGGCTGGAGCGCAACCACGGGTCTACTGCTCGGAACGCCGATGCCGAATAAGTGTACCCTTCACCCTGACAACTAGACCCAGAAGACCCGATCCCATCGAGACAGACGGGGTCGGACCACGGATCGCTGGAGGACCAGGAGTTGATGGCGGAGTGCGAGGTTCTCGAGGGCGATGGCCGCCGACCCGAAGAGGACAGCGCGACAGAACGTCCATGGACCGATCACGAGTATCATGAGGGCACCCCGGCCTCAGACATGGCGTCTGAGCCGAGACTCTACCGGCTTTGCGATGGATGGGCGAGCCAAGTTCAGGCGAGACAACGAGATGGCGTTTTTGACCGGGACAGGAGAAGTTGGAGCTCCAGGGTACATCAGCCGCTGCTACGGAAGCCTGACGACCTTGATGAGCCGCCCGACGCCGCCGGAGCTGGTCGGCGAGCAGGGCGCCGCCGATGCGATCGTGTCCGGCGTCGTCGACTGAGGCAGCTCTCCGGTCCGATCGCCGACAACATGGACGCGGTGCTCTCGGAAGACCCCAGAGAGGAGGCTGTCGATGCGTGAGACCGTGAGGCGGCTCGACGAGATGTGTGATGCTGCGGGCTTCCAGGCTAGCTGGTACTTGAAGGATCTCGCGACGGGGGCCAGCGCCGATCGGCTCGGCGGCGTGCCCGTCCCGTCGGCCAGCACGCGGAAGATCTCGATCATGATGGCCGCGTTGGCGGCGGTCTACGCCGGGAAGCTCGCGCTCGATCAGAAGGTGATCATCGACGCCCGGTACCAGGATAACGACTCGGGCACGTTCCAGCACCTGACGCCCGGGTTTTGGATCACGCTGCGGGACGCGATGGTGATGATGATCATCGTCAGCGACAACACTTGCACCGGTGCCGTCGTCGACCTGGTGGGGCTCGATAACGTCCAGCGCTACACCGAAGCGGTCGGCCTGACCGGAACGATCCACCGCTACGGGATCCCGCCGAGGGGTGGCGCCGACGATGCGCTCGACCGGGTCACGACGACGACGCCGAACGATCAGGGGCTCCTGCTGGAGCTGATCTTGCGGGGAGCCGAGGACCCGACGGTGGCCGCACGCCTCCAGTGTGCGCCGGCGCTGTGTCGGCTGGGTCTCGACATCCTCTCCTGGCAGAAGCTCAAGACGCGGCTGCCCTCGCTCCTGCCCCTTGGGGCGAAAGTCGCCCACAAGACCGGGACCGGGCGCCGCTGCTACAACGACGCCGGCATCCTCTTCAAGGGGGACCGGCCGCTGTGCATCCTGACCACCTACACGTTCGACGTCCCCGACACCCTCGCGGACGGCACGCCGGGCTTTGCCGCCGCCTACCAGCTCATCGGCCGCATGGCGCGCCGGTGCTACGACGACCTAGGAACTCGATGAGGATGCTCGCATGAGCGTCGAGGCCAAGCTGGCATCCCTCGGGCTGGAGCTGCCGAGCCGGGAGGACCTGTACCGCACGCGGTGTCGTTCATCGGTCGCCTCCCGTCAGCACGAACGGCACGCCGGCACCGGCGGCCACCTCCCGTAGCTGCGCCAGCAGGTCCTCCGGGACCGGTACCCCGTCCCGGAGCCGCTCCGCCCGCGTCGCCAGCTCGGGCTCCCCGGCCACCAGCACGGGCTGGGCGGGGTCGGCCCGGCGGGCCCCGTGAAGGACGTCGATCACCTGGTCGAGGTCGTCTTCGAACGCGCCCTCCGCCCGGAAGGCGCGCGGATCGATGGCGAGGAAGAAGTGGCCGATGTTGTGCGGCTCGAAGGGCTTCTGCGTGCGATTGCGGATCGGCGAGAACGAGGCGCCGCTCAGGGTGCCGGCCAGGATGTGGACCATCATCGCCAGCCCGTAGCCCTTGTGGCCGCCGCCCTCCCGCGAGCCGCCGAGCGGCGTGATCCCGCCCTCCGGCCGGTCGAAGACGTAGCCGAACGCCGCGTCGGCGTCGGTCACCGTCCGCCCCTCCGCGTCGACGACCCAGCCGGCCGGCAGCGCGCGGTGGTTCAGCCGGTGCACCTTGACCTGGCCGGCGGCGACCGTGGTCGTCGCCATGTCCAGCAGGAAGGAGGCGTTGCGGCCGGCCGGCGCCGCGAAGGCCAGCGGATTGGTGCCCAGCACCGGCTCGGCGGCGAACGTCGGCACCAGCGTCACGCCGCGGGTGGATGCGGTGACCAGGCCGATCACCCCGCGGTCGGCGGCGATCCGCGCGTAGCAGCCCGCCGCCCCGAAGTGGTGCGAGTTGAACACCGATACCATCGCCACGCCGCTCACCCGACACTTGTCGACCGCGAGATTCATGGCCTGGACGGCCACCGGATGACCGAGCGTCGCGTCGCCGTCGATCAGGGCGAACGCCGGTCCCTCCCGCACGGTCCGGAAGGCCGGCCGCATGTTCAGCCGGCCGGCGCGACGCTCGCGATCGTAGGTGGGCAGCATCGAGATGCCGTGGGAGTCCACCCCGCGCAGGTCGGTCTCCACCATCATCTCGGCCGTCGTCTGCGCGTGCGCGTCCGCCATGGACCAGGCGCGCAGGACGCTCACGATCTGCGCGCGGATCCGCGCGGCGGGGACTCGCGTGCTGGCCGCGCTCATCGTGTGTGATTCTATCAGCCCATGATCTTCCTGGTCGCGGTCGTCCTCGCCTGGGGCCTGACGTGGCCCGTGAACAAGCTCCTCCTCGAGAGCCTGCCGCCCCTCTGGCTGATGGCCCTGCGCTCGGCCATTGCCACCGCCGTGCTGTTCGCCGTCGCGGTTGCCCGCGGCCGGCTGGCGGCGCCACCGCGCGCCGACCTGCCGGTGCTGCTGAGCATCACCCTGCTCCACATCGTGGGCTTCGGGCTGCTGGCCGCTTGGGGATTGCGGCTGGTCCCCACCGGGCGCTCGGTGGTGCTGGCGTACACCACGCCGCTCTGGGTCATCCCGGGCGCCCGCCTTTTCCTGGGCGAGCGGCTCACGCTCCGGCGGCTCGGGGGGGTGGCCGTCGGCCTCCTTGGCCTCGCCGTCCTGTTCAATCCCCTCGCGTTCGACTGGACCGACCGGGACGCGCTCCTGGGCAACGGCGCCATCGTGCTCGCCGCCTTCCTGTGGGCCGCGAGCATCCTACACATCCGCGGTCACGCCTGGCAGTCGACTCCGTTCGACCTGGTGCCGTGGGAGATGCTGCTAGCAACGACCCTCTTCACGCCGCTGGCGCTCGCGACGGGTCCGCCGGCCGCCGAGTGGACCGGCCGCTTCGTCGCGCTGCTGCTCTTCGCCGCGATCCCCGGCACCGCCCTGGCGTACTGGGCGACGGCGATGGCCAGCCGGGACCTGCCGGCGGTCGTCACGGCGCTGGGGCTGCTGGCGACCCCGGTCGTGGGCGTTGTTGTGGCGACCCTGTGGCTCGGCGAGGCGCTGACCCCGTCGCTCGTCACGGCGATCGTGCTGATCCTGGGCGGGATCGCCGTCGGCGCCGCCGAGCCGCCTACCCCCGTAGCGCGAACTTCTGGAACGTATGGCACCCCGCCGGCACGTGGCCGCGGCTGGCCGCGAACGTCCAGGTGACCTCGCTCACGTACACGTCGTTCTTCGAATCCACGGCGATGCCGTGGGGGGCCGCGAAGCTGCCGGCCGCGACCGGATCCGGCCCGCCCCAGCGCGCGAGGACGCGTCCCTCCCGGTCGTAGACGCTGACGCGGCCCGCGCGGACCTTCCCGGCCGGTCCATAGCGCCGGGAGGTCTGGCCCGGCTGCCACCACAGCTCGGAGACGTAGGCTCGGCCCTGGCCGTCGAACACGAGGTGCGTCGGCCGCCAGGTGTCGGTCCACTCGGCGAGATACTCGCCGTCGGGGCTGAAGATCTGGATGCGGTCGTTCTCCCGGTCGCAG
This sequence comes from uncultured Candidatus Rokubacteria bacterium, assembly GCA_963804185.1. GTDB lineage: Bacteria > Methylomirabilota > Methylomirabilia > Rokubacteriales > DASRDR01 > DASRDR01. Next base: position 446,232 of record CAWDPM010000011.1, on the reverse strand, counting down.
ACGAACACGCGCCCGTCTTCCGCCACCGCGATGCCGTGGGGCAGGAAGAACTCGCCGGGACCCTGGCCGGCCACGCCCCACGAGCGCTTCAGCTCACCGGTGGGCGAGAAGCGGTGGACGCGGCAGTTCCCGTAGCCGTCGGAGACGTAGACGTCGCCTCGGGGTCCGATCGCCACGTTGGTCGGGCGATTGAAGGGCCCTCCGGGCCTGGTTGCGGTGACCGTGCTCTTGCCGTCGTACCCGGTGTCGGAGGGGGTGTTCAGTGTTCCCAGCGTCATCAGCAGCTTCCCGTCGGGAGTGAACTGCCGCACCGTGTGGTTGCCGTCGTCGGTGGCGTAGACGGTCCCGTCGGGGCCGACCGTGATGCCATGCGTCCGCAGGGTGAACTCGCCCTCGCCCCAGGAGCGAATGAAGTTCCCCTGGCTGTCGTAGACGATGATCGGGTGCTCGCCGCGGCAGATCAGGTAGACGCGGCTCTCTGCGTCGACGGCGACCCCGGCCACGTCCCGGTGCTCCCAGCCGGCGGGCAGCTGCTCCCAGCCCTCGACGACCTCGTAGCTCATCGTGCTCGCCTGCGCCATCGTCGTCACCTCCTGAAAGGGGTCATGCCTCACAGTCTACGCAATCCGGCTTGCCGGCGCCGAGATTGCGAGATTGGGGCGCGTCCCAGTTCCTGTCGGAGCACTGCCACGTCGGCCGCGTGGGCTACGTCTACGAGCAGGTGTCCCTTCCATTTAGTCGATTCAGGTACCTTGGGACGGCTGCGGCCCTTGCTCATGGGCCTCATAGGGTCATCCGTCGTCCTCTTGGCCGTCGCTACCAGGGCAGCAGCGCCCGGCGCTCGAACTGAAGGTTCAACGAGTCGCCCTCGGCCGGGATGGTCAAGCCGGGATACGGCGCGAACGCGTCGCTGGCGACGCGCTCGGGCCGGGCCGTGGTCGTCATAACCGGTTTCACGAGCCGGCTCAGGTCGGAGACGGCCGAGGGCCCGGGGCACTTGTCGCGCCAGTGCTCCCAATAGAGCAGGTACTGATCGGTCGCGACGACGAGGGCGCCATCGAGGTCCTTGGGCGGCCGCCCCTGGAGCCTGTGAAGCAGGCGATGGATCGTGGCGCGGAACGCGGGCGGATTGGTGCCGGCAGGTGGTATGCCGATCAGCAGCCGACACTCGCCCACGTACCAATCGGCAGGCTGAGTGAACAGGTGGTAGGGAACATCGGGGCGGAGTTCGGCCCCGAGGAGGCTCGGGAAACCGCTCCGGCTCGCACGCAGCGAGAACACCGCGCCGTGGAGCAGGCTGTAGGTCCGGCCCGCCGTCGTCGCTTTGGGCGTCCTGCCGTACACCTCCTTCGATTCGTAGAACGCGAGCGCGATTTCGTCCGGCAGCCCGTCGGGCCGGTCGATGGGCAACACCGTCAGCAGACACGCCGTCAACCCTAGAGGCGCCTGGGTCTGGACGGCGGCTGGGATGAAGACCTGACCCATGCGCACGCGGAAGGCGTCGCGCGACACGCCGTCGGCGCGGACGCCGCGCCATACGCGCACAGCGTCCGGCGGCACGGCGAACCGACCCGGTTCCCGCGCCTGCCCGCTCCGCCGCCAGACTTGCGCTCTCCACCCGAACGCAAGCGATGTCTCCCGCAGCGCATGAATCCGCCGCCGATAGAGCTTGTCGGAATCGCTAAGAAGATTGCTGCGCTTGACCGGAGTCGAAAGCGCCTTGAGAATCTTCTCGATCGCCGTGAGGTCACGGTCGACGTCGACCTTGATCTCGGGCGGCAAGTGCACGGTCTTCTCCTTCACTGCGGAGCCTTCGGCCTTCGGCAACCGCTGGACCTTGACGTTGAACTGCGCGAGCAGCTCGCGGTCGCCGTAGAGTGGCCGGCCGCCGACGATCGTCGCTCGCACATGCCGGTCGGTCGTGGACAGGAAGACTTCGAGCGGCGAATCCGACTCCAGTGGGCTCTTGAGGATGAAGAAGTCGCCGAAGCCCCCGACCTCGATCCGTCCGAGATGTGGCAGCCCGAGGCAGCGCGCGGGGTTCGTCGTCACCATCTGGAAGATCTGCTCGTCACCGACGCTCGAGCCGATCGCGTCGATATAGCGTCGCGCGAACTTGGCCTCGTCCCAGACGTGCTTGGAGCCACTCGGCGCCCAGTCTGAACCGAGCGCGACGTTGATGCCTTCCGCGAGCAAGGTGTCGACGTCCAGCGTGTCGCCGTAGAGCAGCAGGTTCGAGACCGGGGACCAGACGATTGAGATCCCGCGCTCTCGCAGAAACGCGATGTGGCGGCTGTCACGCACGTCGATGCCGCTGCCGTGGGCGAGCACGAGTGGACTCGAGCGGACGGCGGCGGCGTCCTTAAACGCCGGATGGGCCATGAATGCTTCGAATTCTCGTCGACTGTAAGCATCGACCCCCCGGTACGTGCCGAAGCCCGAGCAACCCTCGGCAAGGTGCACGATCGTCGCCGCGAGCGCGCCCCTCTTTCGCGACCGCAGGTACGCGTCGATCGCCTTCGTGACCGGTTTCGGCGTTCCGTCCTTGCCGGGCCGGAACCAGTCGACGACCGACAGGATCTGCTGGTCAGGCGCGAGCCCGAGGTCCTCCGGGTTCCGCGTGTCGCGACAGAGAATCAGGCCGTCGGCGCCGCGTGCCTCGCGATCGAGATCGCAGGCCTCCTGCATGACCGTCGTCCCGCCGGCCACCGCTTGGAGCTCGGCGAAGATCGCGACCGCCATGCGCTGCTTCTTGAAGTGCTCGTACGTGCCCCGCACCTCCGCCTGGTATTCGGCAAGGCCGCGCCACTCGAATCGGTTGGCGAAAGGCGTCATGGCCGTCTGCCACAGTGGCAGCAGGTTGTAGCTCGCGTGCGTGTGGAGGTTTAGGAGCCCCGGGAAGATCCAGTCCTCGCGACCGGCCTCGACGTACGGCACGTCCTGTGTCAAGGCGGGCCGGCGGCGTGCCACGGCGGCGATGCGCCCGTCGCGCACGAGCACGTAGCGGTCGCGCACCGAGCCGTCAGGATGGACGACGTTGCCCCGCAGCAGCAGGTCGCGTGTGATCGCGGGCAGCATGCCGTCCTCGCGTCAGACCCAGCTGATCGGCGGTCTCTGCTTGCCGAGTGCGCGGTTGATGTGGTGGAGAGGGTTCCCGTGCGCGAAGTAACCCTTGGGCCACTGTGGATGGCCGGCCTTGCAGATCTGGACATTACCCGCTGGAGACGTGAGTCGCCTCGCGAGTGTCCTGATCCTACGCTCGAGGTTGGTCGCGGCGCTGCCCCAGAGCACGAAGACGATGCGACGATCCCGTGCCGAGTCGACGAGGATCTCGAGCATCCGCGCCGTGAACGGAGCCCAGAGCGCATGATGAGCGTCACGGTGCATCTGGTCCCACTTCGTAAACGTGAGTGTCGTGTTCAGCCAGAGCACACCCTGGCGCGTCCAGTGATCGAAGATCCTCGTCGGGGGCTTCAGCTTGATCCCGTCGGAGAGCACACGTGACAGCTCTACGTGGGCGAACCACAGCGGACGTTCGCGACCGTTGAGTGCGTCGTCGTCCTGATCGTAAACCATGCGGGTGTCGCAGAGGCTGTAGCGCGGGTTCTCGAGATCCGTGGCGACGGCCGCGGCCACGATGCTCTGCATGCTTGGCGACACACGGCGCCGACGGATGTCCGCCACCCAGTTCGCGAGGTCACCCTGCTCGAACGAGCGGCCCGTGGCCTGTTCCTGGCGAGTGTACGGATCGTTGCCGAACACGACGACGCGAACCGTGTGCGGCTCGAGTTTCTGCAGCGCCTTGAACACATGTGCGCTCGTGGGGCCGCCGCCGGCCATCGGCCAGACGGCGTGGGTCCCGTCGACTGGCTCCGGGATCACCTCGAAGTCGAGCTCGCGCCCGTTAAACGATTTCCGCCACGGCCGGGGCAGAAGCGTGTACCAGTCGCCAAGAGCGCTCGCCACTTGCTGTCTCAGTGACGTCACGGCGCTTCCCTTGGACAACTAGAGCGGGACCTCCCCATATTCGCCAAGCCGTGCTTCCTCCTCGCTGTTCACGACGCGCTTGCAGCGCTGCTTCAGCAGCCTCATGGGCGTCGGGCGCGGGATGAGCGTCGCCTCCGAGTTCGCGGAATACGCGCCGTGGTAAGTGCTCACGAGTGCGATCGCCTTCTAGAACGCCGCAAACGCACTTTCGGTCATCGAGCGCCCTCGCCCCCCCGCTTTGGGCGCCCGCCCGCGGCCAGCCGGGCCCACCATAGCGCACCTCCAGGCGTGGCGCGAGGGGGACGGGCCAGGCACGAGGACCACGCGGCGGGTGGGCCCGGACGGCCTCTTTGCTCGGTGGGCAGACAGTGCCGGAGGCGGCGGGCGACGCCATGATGCGTTGGTTACTCGGCGGGAATGGACGGCCCGGCGGCGGCTCGGCCGCCAGGCCGAGCGGGGCGAGGAGGCGCCGCACCGCGTGGGGCTGAGTGTGTCCAGAGAAGTCAGACGTGTTCAGCGGGTGTGAGTCCCGCCGGGGCAAGAGCCAGACGCCCTGTAGCTTGGATGGCAGGGGGAGGGGAACCAACCCTCTGAAGCCCATCGACGAAGCCATCAGGAGGGAGGATGGTGAGCGAGTCACCCGACTCCCGTAGGAACGTCCGACATCGGTCGAGCTGGAGGTAGGACGCCGTCATCCTGAGATCGTCGGCCGTTCACGGTCAGACCGGATTCGATGGAGAACGAGGAGCGGCGCATGCAGCGTCCGATTGTATTTGACAGCATCATCTAGAATGTACATTCTATATGAATGGTGAGACCCGCGAAGTTCGACGAGTGTCAGATTCTTGAGTCTGCGCGCGGTCTCGTCGCGATGCATGGCCCCGGCTCTGCCACGATGAGTGCCATTGCCCGCAGGATGCGAGCACCGACGGGCTCGATCTATCACCGGTTCGACTCGCGAGAGGTGCTGCTCGGCGAAGTGTGGCTCCGTGCGGCCGAGACCTTCCAGGACGCGTACTTCGATGTTCTGCGGGGGACTCCCGCGCGCGACGCCGGACTCTCCGCAGCGCTCTTTTTCATGGGGCGGGTTCGGACCCATCTCGCCGAGGCACGGGTGCTGCTGCTTTACCGCCGCGAAGACTTCGTTGATCGTGGCTGGCCGCCCGCGATGGAGGAGCGAGCCCAACGGCTGAAGGAGCAGGTCGACACCGGGCTTCGCGACTTCTGTCGACGCCTGTGCGACCGTGCGGACCCAAGGACCCTTCGCCTTGTCACGTACGTCGTCCTGGACGTGCCGTTCGCGGCCGTCCGACGGCACGTCGCCGCCAACGAGACGCCACCCACGTATCTCGATCTGCCCATCACCGCCACGTACCGCGCCGTGCTGTCTCTGCTGGGTGTTCTCCCGGATCAGAAAGAGCACCAGGACAAGCTGCGCGACGCCCAGGCCCCCCTGGTGCGCGCGGAGCTTCGCTCCGAGCACCGGCCCGTTCGCAAACTGCCCAAGGGCGGGCGCCGCACCCGCGGCTAAGTGGCGAGGGCGGTCCCAACAGGAGGTCCTCAATGAAGGCCCACGACAACGCTGAGGTGATACTGACAATCTTCCGGGCAGTCGAGCGACGAGACGGTGAAGCGTTCCAGGCTCTTTGCCAGCCTGACGTCGCGCTGCATTGGCCGCCCCCGCTCCCATATGGCGGGAGCTTTCGTGCTGGTACGGCCGAGACGAGGCAGGGCCCGAATTGGGAGGAGACCTGGGGCCCTCTCCAGCCCACCAACGGCGAGCGGCAGATGGATCCGCGCGTTGTGGCGGCTGACAATGACGAAGTGGTGGTGCTTTGGCGGCAGCGAGGGGTCAGTCCTGCCGGAGAGCGCTTCGACGGGCAGGTCCTCGGCCTGTATCAGTTCCGCGACGGAAAGCTCGCCCGGGCGCAGATGTTCTACTTCGATCCGGCGGGGGCCGCCAAGTTCTTGACGCAGGCGCGGCTCCAGACACCGGTGTCGAATCGGCAGACCGACGCCGCCTGACCGAGCGTGGCCCGCCGCGGCGACCGGTGCATGGGCCTCCGATGAAGGTGTTCGTGGCCGGAGCCAGCGGCGCGATCGGGCGGCGACTGATCCCGCTGCTGGTCCGGGCGGGCCACTCGGTGGTCGCTATGACGCGGTCAGGGGCTAAGACCGACGCGATCCGCACGGCGGGGGCGGTCCCCGCGGTCGCCGATGCGCTCGACCAGGCCGCCGTGATGGCCGTCGTGCTATCGGCTGAGCCCGAGGTGGTGGTGCATCAGCTGACGGCGATCCCGCCGCGGTTCAACATGCGCCGATTCGATCGCGAGTTTGCGCTCACGAACCGCCTGCGCACCGAGGGGACGGATCACTTGCTGGCGGCCGCGCGGGCGGTCGGCGCCCGCCGGTTCGTGGCCCAGAGCTTCGCTGGGTGGCCGTACGCGCGCGTCGGCGGACCGGTGAAAACCGAGGAGGATCCACTCGACTTGCACCCGCCGGCCGCCTTCCGTCGTACCCTCGAGGCGATTCGCCATCTGGAGGCGACCGTGCTCAAAACCGTGGAACTGGAGGGCCTGGTGCTGCGCTACGGGGCCTTCTACGGGCCAGGCACGTCGCTGGGCGCGGGAGGATCGATCCTGGGCGACGTCCGCCGTCGACGCCTCCCCATCGTGGGGCGCGGCACCGGCGTGTGGTCGTTCATTCACATCGACGACGCGGCCGCGGCCACCGTGGCCGCGATCGAGCGAGGCGCACCCGGCGTGTACAATGTCGTCGACGACGACCCGGCGCCAGTCTCGGAGTGGCTCCCGGTCCTCGCCGTCGCCGCCGGCGCCAGGCCGCCCCGGCATGTTCCGGCGTTCGTGGCCCGGCTCGCCATCGGCGAGCACGGAGTCGCTCTGATGACACAGATCCGCGGAGCCTCGAACGCGAAGGCCAAGCGCGACCTCGGCTGGCGGCCGCGATACCCCAGCTGGCGCACGGGCTTCCGCGAGGCGCTTGGTCCGGAAGGGACGTGAGGCGGGGTGCCACAGATCTCGACGCAAGAGTTCGAACGGCTGCCGCTGCGGGTTCATGACTTTCTTGCCGGCGTGCCGCTCCATGACGTGTGGGCCGTCGATTTGCCGCGGCTGCGCTCCGGCATCACGCTGGATGCGTTCTTGCGGGCGGCCGGCGCGTTTCCCTTCACCATCTCACCAGTCGTGCGTGGGCTCCTGAACGTCCGTTTCTTCGTCGGCCGGCTTCTCGGCTGGGATCGCGAGCCGGACGCAGCCGTGAGGGAGACGTTCGCAAGCCGTCTGACACCCGCCGATCTCTCGAAATCCCTTGCGCCAGCGGGCACGCGCGAGGGACTCTTCCGGATCGTGTACCGCTTCGAAAACGAGCAGCTGCTCGAGTTGATCAACCGTACCGCCCACGCCGCAGCGCTGAGCGCCCTCGTCGAAACGGCAGATGCCTATCGCTTCTATTTCGGCGTGTACGTGCGCAACGTCGGCCGCTTAACGCCCGTGTACATGGCCCTAATCGACCCGTTCCGCAAGCTAGTCGTCTATCCGTCGCTCCTGCGCAGCATCCGCACGAGCTGGAACTACAACTTCGGCAGAGCCTGACAATGCTCGCGAGGTGTCCCGTCCATATCGCCGCGCGCCTTCGCGCGGACCGCTCGCCGCCATCGAGCGCGCCGGCTTTGCGGAGAACTTCGACCCCGTGACCGGCGAGGGCGGCGGGGGCAGCTCGTTCTCCTGGACCGCCGCGGCCTACCTCGTGCTGGTCGAGCCCGCTCCGCCGCCCCCCGTGTCCACCCGCTGAGACTGCGCGTCGGCGATTCCCGGGACGCGTCACAGGCGTGCCCGCTCCGCCTCCGTGCGGCGAGCGCCTGACGAGCGGGGCAAGAGGTGTGCCGGCGCCACGTCAACAAGCGCGGCGACTTGGCCGGGGTGGCGCATCCCCCAATGGGGGCGTCAGGGAACCCTCGGCGGTTTGGGTCCCCTGTGGCGTCGGTCGGGGCCCGGTATACTCGCGCTCGACACGCTGGATCCCGGTCGCCCCGCCGGCCGCCTCGGAGGGTCAGTCATGCGGTTCGCCATGCTCGGCGTCTCCCACGAGACCAACACCTTCTCGTCTCGCGTTACGACCTACGCGCACTTCGAGCGCAGCGGGATCGCGCGCGGGGACGAGATCCGCCGACGCTACCGCGAGTCGCGGGCCACGCTCGCCGGGTTCTTCGACGCCGCCGAGCGGCTCGGGGTCGAGGTGGTCCCCCTGGTCTTCGCCATCACTGAACCGATGGGCACCATCACCGCCGACGCCTTCGACCGGATCATCGGCGAGATGCTGGAGCGCCTGCGGGCCGGGGGGCCTTGGGCCGGTGTCCTCCTGGCCCAGCATGGGGCCGCCGTGTCCGAGCGCCATCCGGACATGGACGGGGAGGTCGTGGCGCGGGTGCGGGCACTCGTCGGGCCGGACGTGCCGGTGGGGCTGGCGCTCGACATGCACGCGAACGTGTCCCCGCTCATGGTCGAGCACGCGACCGTGACCGTGATCTACCGCACCAATCCGCACCTCGACGCGCGGACGCGCGCCGAGGAATGCGCGGAGCTGGTCGTGCGCGCGGCACGGGGCGAGATCAGGCCGGTCCAGGCGCTCGAGACGCCGCCCCTCGTGATCAACATTGTCCGGCAGTGTACGGACGAGGAGCCCATGCGGTCCGTGGTGGCCGGCATCGATGCGGTGCTCGCGCGTCCCCGGCTCCTGTCCGCCAGCGTGGCCGAGGGCTACCCCTACGCCGACGTGGCGGAGATGGGCATGAGCTTCCTCGCCGTGTCCGACGCGGATCCCGCGGCCGCCCGCGACGCGGCGCGCTGGCTGGCCGACCGCGCCTGGACGCATCGTGCGGACATGGAGGGGACGATTGCCTCGCCGGAGGAGGCGCTGCGGCGCGCGACGGCGGCGCCGCGCGGGCCGATCGTGCTGATGGACGTGGGCGACAACATCGGCGGCGGCAGCACGGCGGACTCGACCGTGCTGCTCGCCCTAGCCCAGCGCCTCGGGATCCGCCGGTACCTGCAGACCCTCTATGACCCGGACTCGGTGGGACGCTGTCGCGCTGCCGGCGTCGGGGCCACCGTCTCCCTGGCCGTCGGCGCCAAGACCGACCGGAGGCATGGGGACCCGGTGGAGGTCACCGGGCGAGTCCGCGTGCTTACCGACGGGCGCTACGAGGATCCCGGCCCGACCCACGCCGGGCAACGCTTCTACGACGGCGGGCCGACGGCGGTCCTGGAGACGACCGACGAGCACACGCTCGTGCTCCTGAGCGAGCGGGTCGGCAACACCAGCATCCAGCAGATGTACGCGGCCGGAGTCCGGCCGGAGACCCGGCAGGTCGTGGTGGCCAAGGGCGTGGTGTCCCCGCGCCCGGCCTACGCCCCCATCGCGGCCGAGATCATCCTCGTCGACACGCCGGGTGTGACGAGCGCCAACCTCTCGCGGTTTCCGTACCACCGGCGCCGCCGGCCGCTCTACCCGTTCGAGCGCGACGCCCAGTATCCGGCGTCGAATCCCTGAGAACGACGGGGCACGGCAGCGAGGCCGCGCGGGGGGCCGGCGCCGGCCCGAGGGGATCCCCAGCGCCCGGATCTTCCCGTCAGGTTCCGCATCGCCATCGGAATCAGGTTGAGCGGGAGGTGCTCGATGACCTGTAGGGCGCAACAACTCCATCCGACCATCAGGCTGCATGCTGGTACACATGGTGCAGGCCCCAAGCTATCGAGGTCGGCCTCTCAGCCCCGACCCTGTACGGGCGCCAGACGCGGCGGGGCAACGTCATCTTCGACGGCGGCCCTCACGAATGGACCGAGGAAACGGAGTTCTTGACCGGCACAGGCCGAGACTGGCCGCCCTGGCGGCGGCTCGGTGGCGAGCCCGAGCGCCACAAGGAGCCGTCGCACCGCGTGCGGCTCCGTCACCGCCCCCGGGATCCGCCGCGGGGCGCCGGAGCGCGGACAGACGAGGACCTGGATCGCAAACACCCGGCCCAGGAGCTGGGCCCAGGGCCACCACCTCGTGGTGAATGAGGCGCACAGTCCCGCCGGGCTGGCGTAGGATCGCCCTGCGCGGCCGAGCCGCTGCGCCTTGGACTACTTCGTGCTCAGCATCCTCCTCGTGCCGTTCGTGGGGCGAGGTGCAGGGAGAGGGACATGATCACCACTAGGCTTCTGCTGCTCATCGCTGTCCTGGTCGTGTCGATGGGGCGGCCCGGGCTCGCCCAGCCACTGGGAGTCCAACCGTTCGGTAACGGCGTCAGCATCAACGTTCCCGGCAATCCCCCCATCACGCTCCAGGCCTTCGGCGAGGACATCATGATCAACGCCCCGGGTCAGCCGCCCTCGGTGCTAAGGCCCACCGACACGGCCGCCGTCGTCCGGCACGCTGGACAGGTTCCCATCACCGTGCAGCGATCGGGGACGATGCTGATCATCAGCGCCCCTGGGGCACCACCCGTCACGTGCACGATATCGGTCGGACGTATGAGTTGCCGATAAACCCATCCTTGGTCGAGGTGCTCCACGAGTCTCGGCTCCGGGGCGTCTTCGACCAGGCCGGCCGACAGTTCAATGGGTCGGGCCCGGCCCGTCGTGGATGGCCCTGGTAGGGTGAGGTTGGTTGCCGCGCCGTGGTACGTGGCGGCCAGCCTGGTTGCTGGAGTGTCGCTTGCGGCGCTGCCTCGGGCAGCCGGGCCCGCCACGCTGATCGTCGGCGGAGTGGCCGGCGCGTTGATGGGCGTTTGGACCGCACGCGCACGACCGGCCCCGGGATCGGTCAGCGGCGACCGAGCCCTTGCCGAGCGCGTCGAGCAGATTGCGCCCTGGCTCACCCTCGTCTTCTTCATTCCCCTGGTGACACTGCCGGTCCCGCCCGGGGCCGACATGGCCATGCACGTCGCCCTCGCGCGCGCGCTCGCTGCCGGCGCCAGCGAGGTGTCTCCAGCCTGGCCCGGCGTCGCACCGCCGGTCTACCCCCGCGGCTTCTCCGGCCTCGTTGCGCTCGTCGGGCCACTCGGGTTCGCGCGGGCCGGCCTCCTGGTGTCGGGGCTGGCCTACCTCCTGTACACGGCCGGCACGGTCGCCGTTCTCGCCGGGGCCGGCGTTCGAAGCCCCTGGACGCTCGCGGTGCTGACGGTGCTGCTCGCCAAGGTCCCGCAGGAGATGTTCGCCTGGGGCGGGACCCCGACCGTCCTCGCGCTCGCGCTCGGGCTGCATGCCGCTGCTGCGCTCCGGGCCCCTGGAGCGCCCGGGCTACAGCCGGCGCTCGGGGCCGCGCTCTTGCTCGCGGGCGCGGCGGCCGTCCACCCGATGGGCGCGCTCGCGGGCGCGCTCGTGACCGTCGTGCACGCCCGTGGCCACCGCCGGGTGGCGGCGTGGGTTGGTCTCGGAGGGCTCGGGCTCGTGCTGGCGCTCCTCGCGACGAACGGGCCGGCGCTGTCGGCCGCCGAGATCGACTGGGCGGTCCGCTGGGGGCAGGCGCGCGAGGCGCTGCTCCACGACGCCCCGTGGCAGTTCGCCTGGCGGATATGGCCCGCCCTCTGGCACGCTCTGGGCCCGGTCTGGATGCTCGCGGTCGGCGGCGCCGCTCTCGTCCTGCTCGGGCGGGGCCAGCGGGGGGTCGTCGGGCGGGGACTGGTCCTTGTCCTCACGCTCGGGGCGCTCCTGGCCCTGCTGCGCGTGATTCCCTCGGCCGTCGGCGTCGTGTATCCGGGGCGTCTGGCGCCGGTGTTCGCCCTGGCGATGGCGCCGCTCCTGGGCGCCGCGCTGGCCGGGCTGCCGGGTCGGCTCCGGGGTGTCGCCGCGCTCCTGCTCCTGGCGGCGGCGCTCCCGCTGCATCTGCGCTGGTATCAGGGCGCCGGACCCATGGCCACCCGGGCAGATGTGCGGCTCCTCGAGTGCGTGGCGCGACGCACGGTCGGCGACGCGGTCATCGCCGGCGCCTACGGCGACGCGACCCAGTGGGTACCCGCCCTCACGGGCCGACGGGTCACCCTGCCCCATCGTCACGTCAGCGTCCTCGATGAGACGGCGCCGGGTCTCGCGCTGCTCCGGCCCACGCATCGGCTGCGCGGCGAGCGGACCCGGTACGCGCCGGCGTTCCCCGGTCCCGAGCCGCCGCCGGAGCCCGCGGGCGCGCCCCTCTGCCAGGAGGGCGCCGCGCGACTCTGGGCATTGCCGTAGCGCTGGGCAGAGTTCCGCCGATCGCGTAGAGTCGGGCCGTGCGCGCCTTCCTCCTGGCCCGGCTCGGCCCGACCCTCCTCGTCATCTTCCGCTCACCGCGGTCTTCTTCATGACGCGCCTCGGCGGCGATCCGGTCCTGCTGTTCCTCCCGATGGACAGGAACGCCCAATGGCACGTGAGGTGACGCGCAGGCGGCTGGAGCGGTGGCTTCTCGATCACGGGTTCGTGGAGCTACCCGGGAAAGCCACCGGCCACCGCCAGTTCGGTCGGGGTAGCCTCAAGATCACCGTGTCAGGGCATGGACCACAGGACCTGACCAAGAAGCATGTGGCGCTGATTCTGCGGCAACTTGCAGCGGCTGGATTCGACAAGGAGGCGGTGCGCCGCGAGTGGTCGGACTGAGAACGATCACACTTCAGAAGCGGCTGCAGACCTTCCCGAAGTGCCGGCCCGCCGGCAGCGCCTTGATGGCCGCGCCGACCTGCTCGAACTCGAAGCGCTGCTCGTCGATCGGCGGCTTGGTCCCGTGGACCTCCATGGCGCGCGCCATGTCCTCGAACAGCTCGCGGCTTCCCACGGTGACGCCCTGGAGGCGGATGTTCTGGGTAACGATCGCGCCGAGGCCAAGCTGGGTAGTGGCGCCCGCCAGTACGCCGATCAGCGCCAGCGTGCCGCTCGTGCGTACCGCGCGGACGGAGGCGTCGAGGGTGCCCGCGACCTCGATCACGAGGTCGACTCCCGCGCCGCCCGTCACCTCGCGCGCGACCTTATGCCAGTCGGGGTTGCTCTTGTAGTTGACGACGTGATCCGCGCCCATCGCCCTGACCCGCTCGAGCTTCGCGTCGCTCGACGAGGTCGCGAGGACGCGCGCGCCGTGCATCTTTGCGAACAGGAGAGCGAAGAGCGACACGCCTCCCGTTCCCTGGACGAGCACGACGTCCCCCGCCTTGACCCGGCCCTGCGCGACGACGGCGTTCCACGCGGTGACGGCAGCGCAGGGCAGGGTCGCCGCCTGGACCGCGTCCAGGTGGCGGGGCGCGCGGACCACCCCCTCCTGGCTCAGCACCATGTGCTCCTGCATGACGCCGTCCCGCGGACCTCCCAGCGTTCCGCTCCAGTGGGCCTCGCGAAACGGCCCGCTAAACCAGATCTGGCTGAAGATCGGGCAGACCAGGTCGCCCACCGCCGCGCGTGTGACCCCGGTCCCGACCGCTACCACGCGTCCGGCGCCGTCGGAGACCGGGACAAGGGGAAGCTTGCCGCCGCGCCGCCCGTAGCCGCCGCTCGCCATGACGTAGTCCCGGTAGTTGAGCGAAGCGGCCTCCATGCGTAGCAGCACCTCGGCCGGGCCGGCCTCGGGCACGGGCCGTTCAGCCAGCCTGATGTTGTCGGGGCTCCAGGTACCCTGGATCTCCATGGCCTTCATGCCTGGCATCCTTGCACTCCTCTGGCGCTCGTCTGACGTGGCGGCTCCTCTGAGGGCTTTTCCCGGGGCCCTCCTGGTATGCCGGGGGTCGAGCTCACGGGAAGGCATGCTAGCAGGGCGCCCCGCCCGCTCCAACCCGCTGGACGGACACAGACCGTGTTTTTCGGACGGCATGGATCAGATGATTCACAGCCCAGCCGAGGCGAATCGTCGTCACGCCCGAAGCGCTGGTACGACCGTCTCATGGGGCCTTGACAGGGCAATCTCGGCGCTTCTATGCTCCTCGCGTCATTCCGTCTGATTCGCCGATGCGCGGTGGACTGAACAAATGATTCAAGGCGGACAGCAGGACTGCTTCGCGCGCCTCGCCGCTGTCCAGCGGCGGCTCTCCCCGAAGGGGGCCAGGCTGGCCGCGTTCATCAGCGAGCGCCACGTCCAGGCGGCATTCATGAGCAGCCGCGAGCTGGCTGCCGCCGCGGGTGTCAGCCTCGCCACGGTGGTGCGGCTGGCGCGCACACTCGGGTACCCGAGCTTCGAGGCGTTGCGCACGAGCCTCCAGGAGCGCGTCAACTTCGATCTCACCGGGGTCGAGCGCCTGCGCACGCTGCCGAGCCAGAACCGCTCGCCGGCCGCGCTCCTTCGCCGGATCGTCGACGGCGACCTCGCCAGCCTCCGCGCACTGGCGCACACGTTCTCGGAGCCCCAGTTCGAGCGCTTCGTGGACGCGATCATCGGCGCCCGGCGCGTGATGATTCTCGGCTTCCGATACCTGGGACCGCTGGCGAACTACTTCGCCTACTCGCTCGGCAAGATCAAGTCACACGTCGAGAGCTTCGACCGCGCGGACTCCTCGCTGCACGACCGCATCCGGCTCATGGGGGCGGAGGACGTCGTCGTCGGCATCGCGCTCGCGCGGTACCCGGTCGATCTCGTCACGATGTTGAGACACGCGAACAAGATCGGGCTCCGGGTGCTGGCGATCACCGACAGCCCGCTCTCGCCGATCCTGCCGCTCGCCGACGTCGCGCTCTTTGCCAGGGCCAGCAACCTCGACTTCGTCGGCTCGCTCACGGCCCCATCGGCGCTGATCAACTGCGTCGTGTCGGAGATCGGCGTGCGGCTGGGGGCGCAGGCGATCGAGCGCCTCCAGGTGCTGGAGGACGCGGCGAGCGAGGCGGGGACCTACGTCGCGGGCGCCGACCACGCCATCCGGACGCAGGCGGGACGGCTCGTGTGGCACGACGAGGACGCCACCTCGGGGGCCCGCAGGGCCTGACACGGCCTGACGCCGTCGAGCTCGTACACACGTCCCCGGAGGAGGAGCGTTCCGTGCGGAAGAACCGGCTGCGAGAGCTCCTGGACAGCGGGAAGCCGAGCCTCGGCACCCACCTCTCGATCTCCTGGCCCGCGGTCACCGAGCTGGTGGGCCACGCCCGCGTGTTCGACTACGTCGAGTTCGTCGCCGAGTACACCCCGTACGACCTGTACGCGCTGGAGAACCTCGGCCGCGCGATCGACCTGTTCGATCACATGACGGGGATGATGAAGATCGAGCAGCACACGCGGTCCTACCTGGCCACTCGCGCGATCGGCTCGGGCATCCAGAACCTTCTCTTCGCCGACGTGCGAACCGTGGAGGACGTCCGCGAGTGCGTGCGGGCGGTGCGGGCCGAGACGCCCGGGCGCGACGGGCTCCACGGCGTCGGCATGCGGCGAGACGTCGGGTACGTGCTGGAAGGCGGCAGCCCGGCGTTCGTGGAGGCGCTCGACCGCGCCGTGATCGCGCTGATGATCGAGAAGAAGCAGGCGGTCGAGAGCCTCGACGCGATCCTGGCCATTCCGGGCATCGACATGATCCAGTTCGGGCCGTCGGACTACGCGATGAGCATCGGCTTGACGGGGGACTGGAACCACCCGAAGGTGCGGGACGTGGAGCGCCACGTGATCACGGAATCGCTGGCGCGGGGGATCGCCCCTCGGGCCGAAATCTCGCACCCGCGCCAGGCCGAGCGCTACCTGGAGCTGGGCGTGAAGCACTTCTGCATGGGCTGGGACATGAGCATCCTCCACGAGTGGTTCACCCAGACGGGCGGGCCGATGCGCGAGCTGCTCGAGGAGAAGCACAGGACCGTGACACCCGAGGCGCGCCCGGCCCGGGCGAGCGCGCCGCCCGCCCGGAGCGGGTCGATCTGAGGAGGCACACATGGAAACGCCACGAATCTCCCGGCGCTCGATCCTGCAGGGAACCGCGGCGACGGCGGCCTGGGTGGCCGGCCGGCGACGGCTCGCCTCCGCCCAGACCCAGACGCCGAGAACGCTGCGCATCCGGATCGAGAAGGACATCTCGGCGCTGGATCCCGCGCACGCCGGCACCCGGTCCGAGCACGCCGTCGTCTGGGCGCTCTCGAACCGCCTGACGATGTTCAAGCCGACCGGCGACAAGTGGGACTGGCAGCCCGACCTCGCCCGCGAGCTCAAGCAGGAGAGCGACACCCGGGTCCGGTTCACGCTCCGGCCGGGCGTCCAGTGGACCAACGGGTTCGGCGAGGTGACCGCCGAGGACGTGAAGTACTCCTTCGAGCGATACCTCGACCCGAACCTGAAGTCCGGGAACGCGGTCGACTGGAAGCTGCTCGAGCGGGTCGAGGTGGTGGACAAGCACACCGGGGTGATCGTGCTCAAGGCGCCGTTCCCGGCCCTGTGGATCTCGTCGCTGCCCCGCACGTCCGGCGCCATCGTGTGCAAGAAGGCGGTCGAGGGCGTCGGCGGCAGCTACAAGAACAACCCGCCGGCGACGTCGGGGCCGTACGTGTTGAAGGAGTGGCGTCCGAAGGAGGTGGTCATCCTCGCGCGCAACCCCCTGTGGAACGGGCGGCGCCCGGACTTCGACGAGATCCACTTCCGGCCGATCGACGACCAGAAGACGGCGGAGCTCGCGTTCGAGGCCGGCGAGATCGACTTCACCGAGGTCTCGGTGAGCTCGCTGCCGAAGTACTTGAAGTCGGCGCCGGCCGGCGCCCGGGTGGCCGTGCGTCCGCTGGTCGGCATCGAGTGGGTGGGGATGAACGTCGAGCACCCGGTCCTCAAGGACGCGCGCGTCCGGAAGGCGATCCAGAACGCGATCGACCCCGCGGCCTTCATCGACGCGGCCTACTTCGGACAGGCCAAGCCGGCGATGGGGCTGATCCCCGCGGGCGTCATGGGTCACCGGGAGCGGAAGCTCGTCGCCGGACGGGACCTGGCAACGGCGCGCCGGCTGCTCGCCGAGGCCGGCGTCGCGTCCGGCTTCAAGACGACCCTGGCCGTCCTGAACAACACCGACTCGGTGACGGGCGCCCAGGTGATCCAGGCCAACCTCGGCGAGGTCGGGATCGACGTCCAGATCACCCCGTACGAGTCCGGGACGTTCTGGAACCTCGGCGTGGAGGGCAAGGGCAACGACTGGAAGACGCTCCAGCTCTACCTCCAGAAGTGGGGGCTGCCCCCGGACCCGGGCGGCATGACGCAGTGGTGGACCACCGAGCAGATCGGCAAGTGGAACTGGGAGCGCTGGAGCGACCCGGAGTTCGACGGCCTCCACCGCCAGGCGCTCAGCGAGATGGACCCGAAGAAGCGGGAGCAGCTCTACAAGCAGATGCAGGACCGCATGGAGGCGTCGGGCGCGTTCGTGTGGCTGACCAACGGCGTCCAGGCGCTCATGTATCGCAACTGGATCGAGCCGGGCACGACGCCCGACGGCCGGCTGCTCCTCGTGTCGGAGTTCCGGCGCGCGGGCTAGCGCGGCTGCGCGGCCGGCCTCCACCTCGGTATGTACGTCGTCCACCCCGATGACGTGCGGTCGGAGCCGTCGGAAAGCGGCCACTTCCGTACGCTGCTGTCGCCTGACCTCGGCGGCGCGCTGGGCGTGTATCTCCTGACCATCACCCGGTCCGCGCCGCATGTGCACGACGCCGAGGACCAGGTCTACATCGTCCAGAGCGGCCGTGCCGTGGCGGAGGTCGACGACGAGCGCCGGGAGGTCGGGCCGGGGGACCTCGTGTACGTCCCGTGCGGCAGCCGGCACAGCCTCGCGGCACTGGGCGACGCCCCGGTCGTTCTGTACTCGCTGATGCACGAGATCGGCCGACGGGAGTAGCTCCCGGCATGGACCTCGGGCTGAAGGGCCGTCGCGCGCTGATCACCGGTGGCAGCAAGGGGATCGGCAGGGCCATCGCGATGGAGCTGGCCGCCGAGGGCGCCGACCTGGCGCTGTGCGCGCGGGGCGACGGCCCGCTCCAGGCCGCGGCGACCGAGCTTCGCCGGAGGGGAACCCGCGTCGTCGCGCGGGCGCTCGACGTGACCGACGGCCCGGCGATCGCGGCTTTCGTGGACGCGGCCGTCCAGGAGCTGGGAGGACTGGACATCCTGGTGAACAACGCCGGCAGCGCGCAACCGGGCACCTTCGAGGAGGTGGAGGAGGGGCGGTGGCGCGCGGACCTCGAGGTGAAGCTCTTCGCGGCGATGCGCTGCGTGCGCGCCGCGCTGCCGCACCTGAAGCGGAGCGACCAGCCCCGGATCATCAACATCAACTCGATCGTCGGGCGGCAGTCCACGCCCGGGTACATCGCCAGCAGCACCGACCGCGGCGCGTGCCTGGCGTTCAGCAAGGTGCTGTCGGACAACCTGGCCGCCTACGGCATCCTGGTCAACAGCGTGAACCCGGGCAACGTCAAGAGCGAGGCCTGGGGCGCGAGCCTCGAGTACTTCGCGCCCGAGCAGACACTCGAGGCCTACTACGCCCGCGTGGCGCAGGACGCGCCCCTCCGGCGCGTCGCCGAGCCAGAGGAGATCGCCGCGGTGGTGGCGTTCCTGGCCGGCCGGAGAGCCAGCTACGTGACGGGCGCCTCGATCGACGTGGACGGTGGCATGGGCCGGTACATTTGAGCGGCCGGCCGGCGTGCCGGCAAGGCAACGACCAAGGGAGGACAGCCATGACTCCTCGGCGAATCTCGCGTCGCACGATGTTGCAGGGGACGGCCGCGGCGGCGATGCTCGCGGGCGCGCCGGCGGTCGTCACGGCCCAGGGACAGCGGATCCTCCGCGTCCGCATGGCCAACGACCTCGTGAGCCTCGACCCCGTCATCACGCGAAGCCTCACCGACATCTGCTGCATCATCGGCGTCCTCAACAAGCTCGTCGTGTACAAGTCGAGCGACCGCTGGGAGTGGCGGCTGGACGCGGCCCAGTCGATCGACCAGGTCGACGCCACGCACGTGAAGTTCGCGCTCCGTCCCGGCATCATGTGGACCAACGGCTTCGGCGAGATGACCGCCGAGGACGTGAAGTACTCCTTCGAGCGGATGGTCGATCCGAAGCTCAAGTCCAACAACGCTCCGGACTGGAAGCTGCTCGACCGGGTCGACGTGGTCGACAAGTACACGGGCGTGATCGTGCTCAAGGCGCCGTTCCCGGGCCTGTTCCTCGGTACCCTGACCCGCTCGGCGGGCACCATCGTGTCGAAGAAGGCGGTGGAGTCGGTGGGGGGGTCGTACAAGACGGAGCCCCCGGCGACGTCCGGCCCGTACCTGCTCAAGGAGTGGCGTCCCAAGGACCGCATCGTGCTGGCCCGGAACCCGGCGTGGGCCGGTCCGCGCCCGGACTTCGACGAGGTCCACATCCGCCCGATCGGCGACCAGAAGGCCGCCGAGCTGGCGTACGAAGCCGGCGAGATTGACGTCACCGACATCGCCGTCAGCTCGGTGCCGAAGCTCCAGAAGGCGCCGCCGCCCGGCACGCGCATCCTGGCCCGGCCCCTCATCGGCATCGAGTGGCTCGGCATCAACACCGAGCACCCGGCGTTCAAGGACGCGCGGGTGCGGCGCGCGGTCCAGCTGGCGGTGGACACCCAGGGCGTCATCGACGCGGCGTACTTCGGCGTGGCGAAGCCCGCCACCGGCATCGTCGCCCCCGGGATCACCGGGTACCGGAGCCAGAAGCTCTACCCGAACCGCGACGTGGCGCGGGCCAAGCAGCTGCTCGCGCAGGCCGGCGTGCCGAACGGCTTTCCGGCCACCCTCTCGGTGCTCAACAACACCGACGTCGTCACCGTCGCCCAGGTCGTCCAGGCGAACCTCGCCGACGTCGGCATCAAGCTCGAGATCAAGCCGTACGAGTCCGGGACGTTCTCGTCGCTGGGGGCCGAGGCGAAGGGCGCCGACTGGAAGGACATCCAGCTCTATCACCAGAAGTGGGGGCTGCCGCCTGATCCCGCGAACATGATGCAGTGGTTCCTGCCCGAGCAGATCGGCGTCTGGAACTGGGAGCGCTGGAACGACGCCGAGTTCGCGGCCATGCACAAGCAGGCGCTCAGCGAGATGGATCCGAAGAAGCGCAGCGACCTATTCCTCCGGATGCAGGACCGCATGGAGGAGTCGGGGGCCTTCATCTGGCTGACCAACGGTGTGCAGGCGATGATGCACCGCGCCTCGGTGGACCCGGCGACCACGCCGGACGGGCGCTGGTACATCTTCCAGGACTTCAAGCGGGCCGGCTGAGAGGCCGTGAACCAATCCTTCCGCCGCCGCGGGTTGTATCCATGTGGAGTGAGGATGTGGAGCCACAGCCGAAGGCCGTCAACGGAGCGCCGCCGCTCCCCCACCTGGCCGAAGGCGAGTGGACCCTGGCGAGCCCGCGCATCGAGACCCGCTCCCTGTTTGGCGCGAGGCGGCCCTGAGCCCGGACCGGCTCGTCGAGACCGTGTCGGGGGCCTCCGGTCCGGGCGCCAGCCCGTCCGAGCCAACCCGCTGGATCGCTCATGAGACGCTCCACGCGATCACGCGGGTGGTGCTCGTCGCGGCTGGTAGCGACGAGCGCGAGGCGACGATTGTCGCGGATCACCTGGTCGAGGCCAACCTCCGGGGCCACGACAGCCATGGCATCGGCGTCCTGCCGACGTACGTCCGGAACCGCCGGCGCGGGGGCACCCGGGCCAACCGCCGCCCGATCGTCGTGAAGGACGACGGTCCGTTCCTCGTGGTCGACGGCGACCGGGGGTTCGGCCACGTGGTGGCACGCGAGGCGACCGACCTCGCCATCGCCAAGGCGCGCCATCACGGCGTGGCCGTCCTCGCGGTGCGCAACGCGTGTCACATGGGCCGGATCGGCACCTACGGCGAGCAGTGCGCGGCGGCGGGGCTCGTGTCCTTCCACTACGTCAACGGCATCGGCCACGAGCCATGGCTGGCGCCCCACGGAGGGACGCAAGCGCGGTTCTCCACCAACCCGATCTGCATGGCCTTTCCGGCGACCGATGCGAACCCGGCCGTGATCCTCGACTTTGCCACCAGCCGGATGTCGGGCGGGAAGATCCGCGTGTGGCGGAACCAGGGGCGGGAGCTGCCAGGCGGCGTGCTCCTGGACCGGCAGGGCCAGCCGACCGTCGATCCCTCCGTCATGGACGCGGCGCCGCTCGGCGCCTTGCTGCCGTTCGGGGAGCACAAGGGCTCCGGCCTCGGGCTCTTCTGCGAGCTCCTGGCCGGCGGCGTGGCCGGGCTCACCCTTCAGCCCGAGCACCCGCGGGACGGGGTCGGCATCAACAACATGCTGGCAGTCCTCATCGATCCCGGCCGGCTCTGCGAATGGGACCGATTCGGACGCGAGGTCGACGCCATGCTGGCGTACGTTCGCCAGACCCCCGCGATCGATCCGGCGCGCCCGGTCATGGTCGCGGGCGAGCCAGAGCTGCGCGAGAAGGCCGAGCGCCTGGTCCGGGGGGTTCCGATCGACGACGCGACCTGGCGCCAGGTGGAAGGCGCGGCGGCCGAGGTCGGGCTCGATCTCAGGACGCTGGCGAGCGGCTGACCGGCCAGCGGCCGAGCCGTGGCCCTCTACACCGCGCGCCGGATCGGTCTCGCCCTGGTCATCGTGTTCTGCGCGATGGTCATCCTGTTCAGCATGGTCTACCTGATCCCCGGCGACCCCGCGACCATCGCGCTGGGGCCTATGGCCACGCCGGAGATGGTCGCGAGCTTCCGGAATCGGATGGGTCTCGACCGGCCGCTCCCGGTCCAGCTCTGGAACTTCTTCGCCCACGCGGTTCGCGGGGACCTCGGCGTCGACGTCTGGAGCGAGCGGCCGGTCCGCCGGATCATCGCCGACGTCATGCCGCACACGCTGCTCCTCACTGCCACGGGTCTCGGCTGGGCCATCCTGGTCGGCGTCCCCCTCGGCTGCTACTCCGCCCGCTATCGCAACTCGGTCACCGACAAGCTGACCGGCGTGCTCTCGGTGGGCGTCATCGCGGTCCCGTCGTTCGTGGTGGCGCTGCTCCTGCTGCTGGTGTTCGCAGTGTCGCTTAGGTGGTTCCCGGCCATCGGGGTGGGGGAGGCCGGCAACGCGTGGGACCAGGCGCGCCACCTGGTCCTGCCCTCGATCGCCATCGGGCTTGGCTGGGTCGGCTACCTGGCGCGGCTCGTGCGGGCGTCCATGCTCGAGGTGCTGGGAGAGGGGCACGTCCGCACGCTGCGGGCCTTCGGGCTCCCCGAGCGAACGGTCGTGTTCCGGTACGCGCTCCGTCTCGCGATCCTGCCGACGATCGCGCTCCTCGGGATCGGGGTGGGGCGTCTCCTGTCCGGCGCGGTGTTCGCCGAGATCGTCTTCGCGCGTCCCGGCATCGGGAAGCTGATCTTCGACGCGGTGCTCGCCCGGAACTACCCCGTCGTGATGGGCGCCGTCCTGGTGACCACCGCGGTCTTCGTCCTGTGCACGCTGCTCGCCGACATCGTCGCGGCCTGGTGCGATCCCCGTGTCCGTCAGAGCCTCTGAGATCGCGCTGCCCACGCCCGCGGCCGCGGAGCCCCGGTGGGCCAGGCTCCGCCGGCTGACCCGGGATCCCCTGGGCTTGGTCGGACTCGTGCTCGTGGCGACGGTGGCCGCCATGGCGATCGGCGCCGACTGGCTGACCGGCTACAGCCCGACGACCCTCAACGTCCGGGAGCGTCTCCTGGACCCCTCCTGGCGTCACCTCCTGGGAACCGATCACCTGGGACGCGACATCTTCACGCGCGTGGTCTTCGGCGCGCGCATCGCGCTGGGAGTCGCGCTGGCGTCGACGGGGCTCGCCCTGGTGGGCGGACTCGCGCTGGGTCTCTCGGCCGGCTACGGGCCGCGCTGGCTCGACAACCTCCTCATCCTCGTCTTCGACACGGTCCGCTCGTATCCCACGATCATGTTCGCGCTGGCCGTCGTCACCCTCGTGGGTCCGAGCCTCTACACGATCGCCCTCGTCATCGTGGTCACGACGATGCCGAACTACGGGCGAATCGTGCGCACCCAGACGCTGTCCCTCAAGACGTCGGAGTTCGTGCTGGCCGAGCGGAGCATGGGAGCGGGGCCGCTGACGGTGCTGGCGATCCACGTGCTGCCGAACGTCGTGGGCCCCCTCCTGATCCTGGCCAGCATGGACATCGCCGCGGCGGTGGCCATCGAGGCGGGGCTCTCCTTCCTCGGGCTCGGGGTGCGTCCCCCGACGCCGAGCTGGGGGACGATCCTGAACGACGGCTACGCCTACGTGCGCCTGACTCCCTGGCTCATCGTCGCCGGCACCGGCGCCCTTATCGTCACGACCCTCGGGTTCACGTTCCTCGGCGAAGCGCTGCGGGACATGCTGGACCCGAAGCTGCGCCGGAGCATCTGACGTTGGTCGACGAGCTCCTGCGGGTCCGCGACCTGAGCGTCCGCTTCGACACGCCGCGCGGGCCGGTGCACGCGGTGCGCGGAGTCTCGCTGGCGGTTCCGGCGCGGAGCATCGTCGGACTGGTCGGCGAGAGCGGGAGCGGCAAGACGACCGTCATCTCGGCGGTGATCAACCTTCTCGCGCCCAACGCCGTCGTCGAGGGCGGCGAGATCCTGTACAAGGGCCGGGACGTGCTGCGGCTGTCCCCCGCCGAGCTCCGCGACCTGCGCGGGCGGGAAATCGCCATGGTCTTCCAGGACCCCATGACCGCGCTGAGCCCCGTCCACTCGGTGGCCACCCACATGGTCGACGTCCTCTATCGCGACAGGAGCCGGGGCCTCGCTGCGAAGCGCGCGCAGGCGATCGCGATGCTGCGCCGGGTGGGCATTCCGGACCCGGAGGATCGCATCGACCACTACCCGAACCAGTTCTCGGGCGGGATGCGCCAGCGCATCGCCATCGCCATGGCGCTCCTGATGAACCCCGGCCTCCTCATCGCGGACGAGCCAACCACGTCGCTCGACGTGACGCTCGAGGCGCAGATCATCCACCTCCTGCGGGTCCTCCGGGCGACGTTCCACGGCTCCATCCTGTTCGTCTCGCACAACCTTGGGCTGATCGCGGAGCTGTGCGACCTGGTCGCGGTGATGTACGCCGGGGAGATCGTGGAACAGGGGACCGTTCGCGACGTGTTCCACCGCCCGAGCCACCCGTACACGCGGCGGCTCCTTCAGTGCGATCCCGCCCTGGTCGCGGCCGACTGGAGCGGGGAGCTTCCTACGATCCCGGGGGACGTGCCGGACCTGGTCACCCTCCCGCCTGGCTGCGTGTTCGCGCCACGGTGCGCGAGCGCGATCGACCGATGCCGCGCCGAGGCGCCGTCGGCGGTCCGCGTCGCGGCCGGGCACACGGCGCGCTGCCACCTCCTGGTTCCCGCGTGAGTCACCTCCTGACCGTGGACGCCCTGCGGGTCCGGTTTCCCCGGATGGGGCCGCTCGCGGCGCTCGTGCGGGGAGTGGGCGACCGGTTCATCGACGCCCTGGCGGGCGTGTCGCTGCGGGTGCCCGCCGGCGGCGCCTTCGGGCTGGTCGGCGAGAGCGGCTCGGGCAAGTCGACCTTGGCGCGGACCGTCTTCGGCCTCGTCCCCGCGGAGACGGGGAGCATCCGCTTCGACGGGACCGAGTTGATCGGGCTCGGAGAGCGCGAGCTGAAGCGGCACCGGCGGAGCATGGCGATGATGTTCCAGGATCCCGTGGCGAGCCTGAGCCCGCGCCTGACCGTGCGATCGCTCGTGTCCGAACCGTTCCGGATTCACGGGCTCCGGGATCGGGACCTCGGAGCCGAGGCGGCCCGGCTGCTCGACCTGGTCGGGCTGTCGCCCACCTTCCTGGGCCGCTACCCGCACGAGCTGTCCGGGGGCCAAGCCCGGCGCGTGGGCGTGGCGCGGGCGCTCGCGCTGTCGCCGCGGCTCGTGGTTGCCGACGAGCCGACGGCGGGCCTGGACGTCTCGGTGCAGGGCGAGGTGCTGAACCTGATGGGCCGGCTCCGGCAGGAGCTCGGCCTCACCTACGTCATCATCACCCACAACCTGGCCATGGTCCGGCACGTCAGCGACGAGCTCGCGGTGATGTATCTCGGCCGCGTCGTCGAGCAGGGCCCGACCCGGGACGTTTTCGCCCGGCCGGCGCATCCCTACACGCACGGGCTCCTGGCCGCGGTGCCGCGCCCGGACCCCGACCAGCGCCGGCTGGACGTCGAGCTGAAGGGCGAGATCCCGAGCGTCCGGAGTCGGCCGTCCGGCTGCGAGTTCCACACCCGCTGTCCGTTCGTGAAGCCGCGGTGCCTCGGCGAGGCGCCCGAGCTGACGCTCGTCGGCGTGGGCCATCTGGCGCGCTGTCACTTCCCGCTTTCCGCCTGAAGGCCGGCCGAGGGAGCTCCGGAGAACGTGGACACCGATCTCGCGCGGTGGCGGCGGGGCTGGCAGGGGACCCCCCGGGTGGTGTGGGCCGGCGCTCCTGGGTCCGTCGTCTGGCCGGAGACGCGCGCGGTCCTGGAAGGCGGCGGCCTCGAGATCGTCCAGGCCGTGATACGCGGCGCGGACGGCGGAGTGCCCCCCGAGACCGCCGCGGCCGAGGTCGTGATCGCGACCGGCCTGCCGCTCGACGCCGACGCGTTCGGAAGCCTCCCCCGCGCGCGCTTCGTGCTGCGGCCGTCCGTCGGGTACGACGACGTCGACGTCGAGGCGGCCACTCGCCAGGGCATCCTCGTCGCCAACGTGCCCGACACCTTCATCGACGAGGTGGCCGACCACACCCTGACCATGATCCTGGCCACGATCCGACGGCTTCCCCACATGGAGCGCCTGGTGCGCGCCGGCCGCTGGGCGGGGGGGAGGACCCGCGTCCGGCAGCGCGCCCCGTCCGCCGGCTATCGACCATGACGCTCGGCCTGGTCGGCCTCGGGAGCATCGCCCGCCTGGTGGCGGAGCGGGCTCGTCCGTTCGGCTTTCGGCTCCTGGCGTGCGATCCCTACGTGGCGGCGGACACGGCGGCGGCGCTGGGAGTCCGCCTCGTGTCCCTCGAGGAGCTCCTGGGTCAGTCCGACGTCGTCTCGCTGCACGTCCTCCTGACGGAGGAGACGCGCCACCTGATCGACACCCGGCGGCTCGCCCGGATGAAGCCGACCGCGATCCTCGTCAACACCGCGCGCGGCCCGGTCGTGGACGAGGCGGCCCTGGTCGAGGCGCTCCGGGCGGGGCGGCTCGGCGGCGCCGCCCTGGACGTCTTCGAGGTCGAGCCGCTGGGTCCCGCCAGCCCGCTCCTGCAGCTGGGGAACGTCATCGTGACGCCCCACCTGGGCAGCTACTCTGACGAGGGCGATGCCGTTCACCGGCGGCGGGTCGGTCAGCTCCTGCTCCAGGCGGCGAGCGGCGGGTTGCCGGAGCGCAAGGTGATCCTCAACAAGGCCCTCTACGACCGGGTGGCGTCCCTTCCCGAGTGCGCCGGCGTGCCGCGCTACTGACGGCGGGCGTGGGCCGGAGACGCGACCGGCCGGGTGCCTACTTCTTCCGCGTATCGATGTCGTTGGTGATGAGCGTCCAGAGGTCCTTGCCCTGCGCGCACGCATGCGACGACGGCATCGCCAGCTCGTGATCGGATGCCGCGAGCAAAGTGTCCATCGTGGTCATCGTCTGCTCCAGCAACTCGCGCATCGCCTCTCGTAGCGTCGCCGCCATCGCTGTCCCTCCTCGTTCGCGAGCCCGGGCAACGCGTCTGCCCTCAACGCTGGCCGGGAACGGATCCGAGCCCACTCTATCGCGGCGGGGTGGCCGCGAAGATGCGCTGGACGTTCTCCTCCGAGAAGAACTCCCGGGGGGAAGTGACCCCCGCATTGACGCGGGCGAAGCCGTCCATCGCTTCCTGGTTGCCGTGCGCCGCCTGGAGAATCTGCTGCAGCTCCGGGGGTGGGGGCTCCAGCGAGGCGAGTTCCGCGGTCAACTCGTACATCGGCATGACGTGCTCGTCACGCGCGGCTTGGTAGTCGGCCATCGCCTCCGGGAAGGGGCGCCGACCGGAGTAGGCCTCGTCCAGCGCCCGGACGCACAACTCGCCGTCGCGGAAGGCGTCCTGGATCCCCTGCGCCGTGATGAAGTCCTTGTTGTATCCGGCGTCGCCGACCAGCGCCCACCCGGGTCCGAAGGGCTTGCGGAAGTAGCCCGGCACGGCCATGCCGGCGAACCGCTCCTCGCGGCGCGCGCTCCGAAGGCGATCCGCGAAGTCCGGCACGAGGTCGATCACCTTGAGGAAGTTGCCCTCGATGTCCGCCTTGTTCGCCTCGAACTCCGAATACGGCCAGCCTCCGATGACGAGCGTGAGATCGTCGTTGGTCGGCCACGCCGCGAAAGCTCGGTGCGGCCGGGTGTAGAACTCGGACCTGCCCCCCATCGGCAGCCCGCTCCAGTACGAGTAGTAGGCGGCGAGCAGGGGCGCTTTCTCGCGGTACCGCTCCGCATCCACCGCCTGCGCGACGAGCGAGCGTAGCCCGTCGGAACCGACCACGACACGCGCCCGCTCGGTCACCGTCGCGCCACCCCGGCCGCGCCCGCGGATGCCGGCGACGCGGTCGCCGTCGAAGACGATCTCCGCCACCGTGAACCCTTCCCGGACTTCGACCCCGGCGGCGGAGGCCGCGTCCACCAGGATCTTGTCGAGCACCGTCCGGCGCGGCGCATAGGCGACGTCCGCGCGGTCCTCTCCGGGGGATCCGGTGAGCGTGAACGGGCCGAAATCGAAGGCGTACGTGTGGATCGCCGGACATCCGGTCGCGATGACACGGTCGAGCAGACCCCATCGCCTCAGCGCGCCAACCCCGGGTGGATGGATGAGGTGGGTGGACACGGTGTCGCTCGGGAAGGTCGCGCGGTCGACCGCGAGCACACGGTAGCCCTTGCGGGCGAGCAGCATGGCCGTCGGGGCGCCCGCGCACCGCGCGCCGACCACGATCACGTCGTACCCGCGGGCGCTCATTCCGCGCTCTCCGAGGGGATCCCGTCGATCAGCCTCTGGCGGGTTTCCGGACCAGCGAGTAGGATCAGGTTTCATCGGCGTCCTCCCGTGCTCGGTGAGATCAGTTCCATCGCGTCGGGATCCCCCAGGTCACGATGACCACGGCGCTGCCGGGCCGGGCACCCGCCGGGCCTCGCCAGCGCCACCGCGGGATTGCCGGCGTACTGGAACGAGTTGAAGCCGGTGACCACGTCGAAGCCGTGGTTGTCGAACGGCAGTTCTTCCAGCATGCCCCAGTCGGAAGTCGCCGCCGGGGGTCAGCCTCGAGCCAACGACGACCCGGTACCAGCCTGGGAGCGTCACGCGCCCCTGCGCGCCGGTGAAGGGACCGAGGGCGTCCCGCACGGCCGAGTGCCACCGCCAACTCACCTGAATGCCGGATAGCCAGTGCCGTCGGTCCAGTTCGCCAAGAAGGCGCGCACGGCGGCGTCGGCATTGTCGAAGACGATCGGAGTTTCGATCTCAGCGTCGACCTGCACCGCCAGATGGGCGGCAGCGAGTGCCTCCTCACAGCTTCCACGGGTACGGACAAGGCGAGACAGTTGCCGCTCGGTGACCTCGAGTCCTGCCAGCAGTCGTTCGCGAAGCTCTCGAACGGCGTGCCTGATAGCAGCGTGGGGGCAGCGGTGGAACTGGAAGTGTAGCGCTCGGTAGCCATGGCCTCCTCCTGTTCGATCTGCGGGTGTGTCCCCGCAAGTCAACCGTGCGGCAGGAGCCAGGGCCGGCGCTTCGGCGAAACTACCCAATTTGCGGAATCGCGACCTGGGTAATCTCCGCCAGGCCCAGGGGGCCGTCAGATCAGCTTGTGGGCGTAGGCGTACGCGGTCGCGGCGGCCCGGGAAGGGACGTCGAGTTTGTTAAGGATATTGCTCACGTGCCGGTCGATCGTGCGCTCGCTCAGACACAGCTTGCCGGCGATGCCCTTGTTCGTGTGGCCGGCGGCAATCAGGCGAAGCACCTCGAGCTCACGCGCCGTGAGCGGACCGGGCGGCGACGTCGGGGCGCGCGTGGTGTCGAGACGCGCGAGGTCGGGCTGGGCGCCAAGCTGGGCGAACACGGATCGCGCGGCATCGAACTCGAGCCCGGCCGCCTCGTCATCACCGAGTGCCTGACACGCCTGTCCGACGAGCACGCGCACGCGTGCCGCCTCGTAGGGCGCCTCGAGCCGCTCCCACAGCTCGAACGCCCGACGCAACGGACCGATCGCCGCCCGAGCGTCGCCGTGGCCGAGCGCAAGGGCACCGTGCCCCTGCGCGACTACGGCTCGCAGAACGTCGGTGTCGAACGCCTCCGCGAGCGCCTGAAGTTCCTGGCAGGCGCTGCGTGCGTCCTCGACCTCGCCCGCCGCCAGCATGATCTCGAGATAGGCCGGCAGCAGCTTGGCGCGTTGCCCATCGGTCGTGGCGATCAGGAGCCGGCGGATTGCCGCGGACGCCGCGTCGGTGCGCCCTTGCGCGAGCCGTAGCAAGGCCAGTCCGGGTTGCGGCTCGTATCCCAGCCGGCTCGCGTCCCGATACGCCTCATCGGCCTTCGTGTAGTCGCCCCGCAGCCGATAGATCTCGGCCTGTAGGTAGAGCGCCGCGCCGGGTGGCTTGGGAGGGGCTTGTTGGGAGCGCTCGTACGCACGGCCGGCCTCGGCGAGCGCTTCAGGCCACGCCCCGTGGAACTGCATGATCTCCGCGCGATGGACCAGGCACACGCCGGTGAATGCCACCATCTCGGATTGCTGTTCGCACCACCGCGACAACGCGAACGTCCACTCGCGGGCACGACGGAGCTCGTAGACTTCACAACAGGCCTCGATCACGCTGCAGTACATCAACCCCGTCATGATGGGCGAGAGTTCGCCCGCGACCACTGCGAGCATCGTCTCGTCGAGCAACTTCAGGCCGGGCACCACCTGACCCTGGCGGATGAAGGCCCGGCCCTGCAGGTGCCGCGCAGAAGCCGTCAGATCGGCGTCGTGGCAGCGCTCGCCGATCGCCGCGGCTTTCGTAGCGGTCTCCTGTGCAGACTCGGCGTGACCACCATGTAGCTGCTCGGTCGCGGCAAGCACCAGCAAGTAGCCACGCTCCGCACAGTCGCGGTCCTGAACGAGCCTGTGCCCGCGCGCGGTCCAGGCGTTCGACTGGCCCACGTCTCCCCGGAACAAGAAGCCGAGCGCTAGCCAGAACGCGCAGCGCGCCGCCCCCTCTGAATTGTCTGCCTCGAGATGGACCCGATGGAGACGCTCGATGAGCCGTTGAAACTCCACCTCGCGACCGATCAGGTACGCCGCGGTCGCCAGCCGTTCGAGATCGTCGGCTTCCAGGGGAGTCGCTTCATCCGCGCAGAGCAAGGCGTCATAGGCGTCATGCCACGCACGACGCGTGTACGCTTCGCGGCCTTTGCGAAGATGGTCGAGCATGTCGTTCGCTATGAGGGTCGGCTCGTGCACCGGCCGTCACCTCTTCTGGAGCGATTCGCCTGCTCCCCGTGACTAGTCTAAGCCCAGACAGGGTCGGGTGATGGCAGCAAGTCGCGCAGGCCTGGGACGGGCGCTGGCCACGCTGCATACGGGGCGGCCTGGGCTGTCTCGTCGGTCTCCCTCTGGCCGGTGCCGTCATCGATCTCACCGATGGATACGCGCGATGCCGTTCACCGGCGGCGGATCGGTCGCTCCTGCTCCAGGCGGCGAGCGGCGGGTTGCCGGAGCGCAAGGTGATCCTCAACAAGGCCCTCTACGACCGGGTGGCATCCCTTCCCGAGTGCGCCGGCGTGCCGCGCTCCTGACGGCGGGCGTGGGCCGGAGGGTCAGCTCGCGCTCGCGTCGGTCGCGAGGTCGGCGGCCAGCCCGGCGCGCATGGCTGACAGGTCGTCGGTGGTCGTGATGAACGCGGCCCCGAGCTCCGCGGCGAACCGGCGCCGGCGCGGGTGGCCGGCGGCCATGCTCCAGCGCTTGCCGGCGGCCCTGGTCGCCTCGACGATCCGTCGGTGGTCGGTCGTGTCCGCGGGCGTGTCCCGGTTCAGGCCGCGGCCGCGGGTGAGGGACAGATCGCCGGGGCCGATGAAGATGCCGTCGATCATCGGGAGTGCGGCGATCCTCTCGACGTCGTCGAACGCCTCCTGGGTCTCGATCATCACGATGCACTGCGTGCGCCGGTTCTCCGACTCCAGGAACTCGGGCGCGAATCCCCCGTAGCGGTTGATCCGGCTGTGACCGATGCCGCGCGTGCCGAGGGGCGGGTACTTCGCGTAGGAGGCGGCCTCGCGCGCGTGCTCCACGTTGCGGATCTGCGGGACGATCACCGCGTCCGCGCCGGCGTCGAGCGCCTGCTGGATCGGGACTCGCTGGGCGCCGCTGACGCGCGAGTAGACGGCGAGGCCCAAGGCCTTGCCGAGCGCGATGACCCGGTCCGCGCTCTCCGGGTTGAAGGTGCCGTGCTCCATGTCGAGCACGACGATGTCGAAGCCCACCTCGGCGCCGATCTCGCACGCGCTCGGGTTCGCGGTCATGAGCCAGAAGCCGACCGGAAGGGGCCGATCCGCGCGCTGGCTCACGGCCCTCACCACACCGAGCCGGCGGACAGGGTGAGGTCCTGCATGGTGATCCCGAGGGCCTCGTCGCGGCACAGGTAGGCGGCCAGCGCGCCGATCTCCGAGGGCTGGATGAAACGCTTCTGCGGGATGCTCTCGACGATCCGGGCGCGGTACTGACGCTCGTTCGAGAAGCCGTCGAGCTGCATCTGCTGGAGCACTCCGCCCCGCCCCTGGGGAGTGTCGACCCAGCCAGGGCTGATCGCGTTGCACGACACGCCGTGGGGCGCGCCCTCGAGCGCGACGCAGCGGGTCAGCCCGAGCAGGCCTGACTTGGACGCGCAGTAGGCCGCGTGGCCGACGTATCCGATGGTGGCCGCCGTCGAGGCGATGTTGATGATCCGCCCCCACTTTCGCTCGATCATGTCGCCCAGGCAGCGCTTGATCGTCCGGTAGGGGCCGGTCAGGTTCGTCTCCATCATCTTCTGCCAGAGCGCGTCCGGGTGCCCGGCCATGTGGTGGCGGGTCGACGACCCCGCGGCGTTCACCAGGACGTCGATCCGGCCGAAGGTCTCGATCGCCGCCGCGTGAAAGGCGTCGACGGACTCGTTGGAGCACACGTCGAGCGGCAGCGCGAGGACCTTCACCGCCCGGCTCGCGATCTCGTCGCGCGTCCGCGTCATCTCCTCCGCGCTCGGCGTGTAGAGGTTCTGCCCGGATACGAGGACGTCCTGGCGGGCTGCCTCGGGCAAGGAGCCGATCGCGACGTCAGCCCCGGCCTCGGCCAGCGCCAGTGCGATGGCCCGCCCCATGCCGGTCACGCCGCCCGTCACCCACGCACTCCGCCCGGCGAGATATCGATCGCTCACGTGTCCTCCAATGCCGGCTCGCTCGAGTGTCAATCGCTCGGCGCTGAACGCGTCACGCCGGGCATGAGACCACGATGGCCCCGCCGCGACAAGACCGGGTGCTCCGTCCCGGCGCTGCCGTTCCCGTCGATCGTCACCGCGCTGCACGGCGGCGTCGCGCCCAGCGCTCCGCCAGCTCGACGAGGACGCGGGCGACCGGACTCAGCTCGGCGATGTCGCGCATCGCGAGGGCGACGCGCCGGGGCGGCATAGCTCGAGGGGACGGTACACGACACAAGGGTACTGCTCGGGAAGGGCGAGCCGCGGGGCGATCGACACGCCGAGGCCCTGCTGGACGATGCCGAGGATCGAGATGACGTGGGAGAAGCGGTAGCGCACGCGCGGGCGCACCACGGCGCGCTCGAGGAGGGGCTCGATCGCTCGATGGGCACCCTCCTGCATCATGCTATACATGAGTCATAGGGCCGCGCCGGAGCGACCAGCGACCGGACCTCGATCGGGGAGGGGCGCGACCCAATCGCATCATGGTGGCGCTCACGGAGCGGCGAGGACGGTCTCCACGGGGCTCTTGGGGAGGGGTGGCATGCGCGCGTGGGTCAACCGGCTGCCATTGTCCAAGTCGCGCCGCTCTCGTGCGGGCCGGCCCCAGCCGAACGGCCAGGCTCGCCCCCGTCCGAGGCTGGTCGGCCCGCTTGGCGGACGGCTGCCCTTCTCGCTGGCGCTGGTTGGCCTGGCCATCGGTCTCACCGTCCTGACGGGCGCGATGCTCGGCGCCCTCGCCTGGCAGGAGAAGCGCGCCTTCTCGCAGGAGCTCCTGGACGGCGCCATGGCGCGGACCGGCCGCCTCGCGGCCACCCATGTCGAGCGCTTTTTCCGGGGCGCGGAGTCGGCCGTGCAGCTGGGCCCCGAGCTCGTGGCCCAGGGGCTGCTGGACCCGGCCGCCGCCGGGTCCCTCGAGCGGTTCGCGCTCGCCACGCTTCGCTCGCACCCACACCTCGCCTGGGTGAGCTACGGTGGTCGCGACGACCGGTTCGTCGGGGCGTGGCGGGACGCGGCGGAGCAGGTCTACGTCAACCGCAGCTGGCCGGTGGGCACGCGGATCCATCTCGTGGAAGACCGGGTGCTCGCCGATGGGCGGCGCGAGCCGATCCGGCGCTCGGACGACCACGGCTACCGCCCGCACGAGCGGCCGTACTTCCGCCTCGCCGAGCGTCAGCGGGCCGTGACGTGGACCGAGCCCTACGAGTTCTACTCGGGTGGGGGCCTGGGGATCAGCTGCGTCGCCCCGCTGCTCGACGCCTCCGGCGCCGTGCGGGGAGTCTTCACCGTGGACCT
Organism: uncultured Candidatus Rokubacteria bacterium; assembly: GCA_963804185.1. Lineage (GTDB taxonomy): Bacteria > Methylomirabilota > Methylomirabilia > Rokubacteriales > DASRDR01 > DASRDR01. Next base: position 412,594 of record CAWDPM010000011.1, on the reverse strand, counting down.
TTCGCTGGACGCCCTGGCGGAGTTCCTCGACGGCCTGCGTGTGTCCCCGCGCGGTCGGGTGTTCGCGGCGACGAGCGGCGGCAAGCTCGTGATTGGCCCCCGCCACGGGATCGAGACCGGCGCGGGTGGCCTCGGCGCGTCTCTGGTCGGACGGATGGCAGGGCACGCCAACCCGGAGCGCGAGGCGTCCTTCACGCTGGAGCACGAAGGCGAGCGCTTCCTGGGGCGGTCGGTGCCGCTCGTGGTGGGGGAGACCCCATGGCGCATCGTCGTCAGCGTGCCCGAGCGTGACTACATGGAGCCCGTAGCCGCCCTGGCACAGCGGACGCTGGCCCTCGGTCTCCTCGGGCTGGCCCTCGTCGCGACCGGCGGGGTCGTCGCCGCCCGCCGGCTGTCGTCGCCGCTCCGCCGTCTGGCCACCCATGCCCTGCGGATCGGCCGCCGGCGGCGCGATGCCCACGGCCCCCCGGACCCTCGGGACGAGATCGGCACGCTCGCGCACTCCCTTCACGGAGCCGCCCAGACGCACCGGGACCGCGCCCTGGTGAGCGACCTCCTGGGGCGCTACGTGGACCCTGACCTGGCGGAGCGGTGGCTGAAGGAGCGCCGGACCCCGCGCCTGGACGGCGAGCGGCGAGAGGTCGCGGTCCTGATGTCGGACCTTCGGGGTTTCTCCGCCCTGTCGGAGCAGCTCGGCCCCGAGGCCGTGTTCTCGGTGCTGAACCGCTATCTCGGGCGGATGACCGAGGTCATCCACGCCCATGGCGGCGCCATCAACGGGTTCATCGGGGACGGCATCCTCGTGCTCTTCGGTGCCCCGACGGCCCACGGCGACGACCCGTCGCGGGCCGTGCGCTGCGCGTGGGCCATGCAGGAGGCGCTCGCCGCGCTGAACGCGGAGGGCCTCGCGCTCGGCCACCCGGAGCTCCGGATGGGGATCGGCCTCAACGCGGGCATGGTCGTGGCCGGCCACATCGGCGGCCGGAACCGCGCGGCCTACACCGTGGTCGGCCCGGTCGTGAACCGCACGGCGCGCATGGTCGACCTGGCGGAGGCGGGCGAGGTGCTGCTGTCCGACGTGATGCTCGCCCGCGTCAGGGACGACGTGGAGGTCGGCCCGGCGCGCCGGGCCCACGTCAAGGGAGTCTCCGACCCGCTGATCGTGTACCCGCTGCTCGGCCTCCGGGGGACGCGAGAGCCGCGGCCGGAGTCCCCGGGCGACGCGACCGCCGAGCGGCCCATCCTGAGCGCCTGACCCCTGCCCAAGAGGCCCCGATTGGGCCCCGGCCGGGCATGCACCAGCGGTCTCGGTCTGGGACGGGGCGCCTCAGGGCAGCGCGAGTACGAGGCGTACGCCGCGAGGATCGTGGCGCAGGGCGAGCATGGAGTCCTTCAAGACCAGGATCCCAAGTTCAGTTCGCGCGGACGAACTGATCGATGAACACAGGATCGAAGATCGTGGCATGCTACACTCCAGCCACGCTGGCGATGCGCCGGCTGGGTGCCGCGGTGTCGATGAAACATGTTTTGTGCCGCCTAGGTTCCCGCCCTAAGTTCTGGCCGTGGCGTGAGGAGACACCGGACAGTGTGCTGTGACCGGGCACCGAGCCGCCACCCTCTCCGTCAGGTTGTAAGGGTACCGGACTGGTTCTCGTCGTCGGCCTCGGATGACCCATGCCGAACCTATCTGATTGCTGCCTGATCGATCGTCTGCCGGTCAATGTTACCCAACTGGCCAGGGACGCTGGCATGCAGTTTCCGCTGTCGCTGCGGGCGTTTCTTCGTGATGCGCAGTGCCCGCATTCCGGGTGTGTGACGCTGCACCTGAAGTTTCTCGCTGCCCCCAACTCTTCCGTCCCGACAATGCTCGTCTCGATGCGCACTGTTTACAACAACGTCGACATCGGCGTTCGGGTTGGTAGCCGAGAAGACCTTGACGGTCCTGCTTTCGCAATGCTGGCAACCCTGGATGTGGGCAGTTGTCAGCCAACAGCTCTGACCGCCGAGCAGATCCAGTTGTTCGCCAACCGCAACCACGTTGGCGTGAGAGAGGTCGTCGTCTATTTCGTCCGCGATACGAACCCAGCAAACAACGGCTGCGCCGCGAGCCCAAATGACAGGCCCGCCGCTGTCGTTGCAGCGGTCGCATCCCGCTGGACGTTGGCCCATGAGATCGGACACGTCCTCGGGCTTAACCACGTCGATGATCCGCCACCTCCAGATCCGGCTGCCCCCCCCGCTCAGCTGGATCGGCTGATGACCGGACGTGGAACCGGCGCGATCACGAATCCGCCACCTGACCTCAGCTCCGCGGAGTCCGTGACCATGGCGTCATCGGTGCTCGTCACCAACTGCTAGAGGTGATGTCATGCCGGTCGATAGAGAAGACGTCATCAGCGCATTGCGACCGGATGAACCTGACTATCCGGCCGCAGCACGGCAGCTAGGAGCAGAGGCAGCACCGATCCTGGCGGAACTTGCCGAAGCTGACGACGTGGAACTTGCCTCGAAAGCTGCATCGTTGGCCAGGTTTCTCACCCCGGACTCGGCGCGGGCTGTGCTGCGGCGGGCCGCTGCCCACCAGGATCCGGTGGTACGGGGGGCAGCCGCCGCCTCGCTTGCGCGCCAACCAGAGCTGGTAGATGAGTTGATGGGCCAACTGTTGACGGATCCCGACCTTGGTGTCCGTAAGTGGACGCTACGGTCGTTGCAGGTGCTCAAGCCCAGGGGCTGGCGACATCAAGTCGAGGAGCGGGCCTCCACCGAGGAGGTGCCAGCGCTCCGGGAGCTCGCCCGTCAGGTCGCTCAGCAGCTTCCTTCTGAGCGTGGCAGTCAATGAACGAGTGATCGAGGATGGCAGAACAATTCGACGGTTCCGTGTTGTGAAGGATTTGCTAAGCTCAAATCGCAAAACTCCCGTCCTGGCACTGTGAAGTCCCTCGCCTTAGCTACCGCCAGGGGGAGCCAGCCACGGCTTCTCCCTTCGCAGCAGGCTCCGCTGACGAATCGGCCATCGCCCAGTACAATGGACGCCGTCCCCCTCGAGCCTAGCAATCACCCGCTATTGCAAGGCGATGAGTACGGGAATGAGCCCTCGACCTTCCTCTAAACCCCGCAATGCTTTGCCAATAACAGCGCCGAAGGCCTTGAGTGGATCGACAGCCTTCATCGCATGGCCAGGCGTCGACGACGTGGTGAGGAGGTCCCCGGCTTCAATCGGCGTCTGAGTCGCGTCGGCCTTGCAATAGACCTTTCCGATCAGCGCTACAGCCCTCCTCTTGCGGTGCGACTCCTGTTTATCGAGCACAATAGCTGGCTTGTAATCCCCGGCGCCAGAAAGCACGCCAGCAACCCGCTTGTCATAGGCCTTTTGACTATGCTGCAACGCGCCTCCGTCGCCAAGCACCATGACGGTTCCAGGCTCCACGTCAGCAGCGTCGTCAATATCAAAGTCCTCCGCACAATCCGCATTGGCCAAGACAATGTCGCCTATCACGCGAAGATCGCCGTTGCGTTCAATCACCATTCGATCCTGGTCGTTCGTTCTAAACACAACGGGATGGTTCGACGTGGTGCCAATGAAGCCTCCGGCGCCGGATGCCTGCAACAGCACGTTGACGCCACTGTTCTGCGCAATCGCAATACCAGCGTCAGGATTGTTGCTCGCCACAACGACGTTGACCCGACTGGGGACGATCGACGTCCCTCCTGGGCCTACGTGTACATTGCCGTTGGTATGAACCACCATTCTGTCCTGGTCGTTCGTTCTAAACACAACGGGATGGTTCGACGTGGTGCCAATGAAGCCTCCGGCGCCGGATGCCTGCAACAGCACGTTGACGCCGCTGTTCTGCGCAATGGCTATACCAGCGTCTGGGTTGTTGCTCGCCGCAACGAGGTTCACCCGACTCGGAGCGATCGAACTCAATCCAGGGCCCACATGAAGGCGATTTTGTGGATTGGCTGTCCCAACACCGACACTGCCAGTCGTGCTGATGTGGACAGCCTCTTGACCGGCGGTCTTTATGACGAGCGGTCTATCATCCGTCGTGCCAAGAAAGTCAGTAGGGGGATTGGTACCAGCGTTTCCCGTAGTGTCCCAGGGCATCACTCATCTCCTATCTTCGAATGCGGCGCTGTGAGGTCGTTGGCGGTCAGTGGAGTCGTGGTGCTCATCGACTGCTGCTCAGCGGCCTGAGCGCGGCGCCGACGTCAGTCGCGCATTGCGCCGCGCGAAGGGTGTCAAACGTGCCCGATCAGGTGTGCCGAGGGTTTCCTCGCGTACTCGCTGAGCAAGCGTTGTCGCTCGTCGACGCCGAATGCTTGTCGAGCTGGTCAAGGCCCCGAGGAGGAACGGAGGCACCCCAAACGCACTTTTGGTCATCGTGCGCCCTTGGCCGCCCCCGCCCTGGGCGCCTCCCAGGCCGGCCGGGGCCACCATAGCGCACCTCAAGGCGTGGCGCCACGGGGGCGGGCCGGGGCACGACCTTTCGCTCGACGCCCTGGCGGAGTTCCTCGACGGCCTGCGTGTGTCCCCGCGCGGCCGGGTGTTCGCGGCGACGAGCGGCGGCAAGCTCGTGATTGGCCTCCGCCACGGGATCGAGACCGGCGCGGGTGGCCTCGGCGCGCCTCTGGTCGGACGGATGGTGGGGCGCGCCAGCCCGGAGCGCGAGGCGTCCTTCACGCTGGAGCACGACGGCGAGCGCTTCCTGGGACGGTCGGTGGCGCTCGTGGTGGGGGAGACCCCGTGGCGCATCGTCGTCAGCCTGCCCGAGCGCGACTACACGGAGCCCGTAGCCGCCCTGGCACAGCGGAGGCTGGCCCTTGGACTCCTCGGGCTGGCCCTCGTCGCGACCGGCGGGGTCGTCGCCGCCCGCCGGCTGTCGTCGCCGCTCCGCCGTCTGGCCACCCATGCCCTGCGGATCGGCCGCCGGCGGCGCGATGCCCACGGCCCCCCGGACCCTCGGGACGAGATCGGCACGCTCGCGCACTCCCTTCACGGAGCCGCCCAGACTCAGGGCAGGGCCGCTTCACCGAACCAGGCGACGCGGCGCGTCCCCCCGACGGGCTTCCCGGCCCGGAGCACGAGCGCGCGGGCCGCGGGGTCCGCGGCGACGGTGATGTCGCGCAGAGGATCGCGCTCAAGAACCAGGACGTCGGCTGCCATGCCGGCCGCGAGCGTGCCCGTCTCCCCGTCGATGCCGAGGCACGTGGCCGCCCGCCCGGTCCCCGCCACGATGGCGTCCGCAGGCGACAGGCCGGCCTCGACCATGTGCGCCAGCTCGACCGCCGTCTCGCCGTGGCCGTACGCGCCGCTGTCCGTGCCGAGAGCGATGCGCACGCCGGCCGCCCGGGCGCGCGCGAAGCTCTCCCGGTGCGGCGCGATCAGCTCGCGGGCGCGCGCCTGGCGGAGCGCGGTCCCGCGCTCGGCGTGCCACCGGTAGATCGCGAACGTCGGCACGTACCACGTCCCCCGTCGGGCCATCTCCCCGACGGTCTCGTCGTCGAGCCAGGCGCCATGCTCGATCGTGTCCACGCCGGCCCGCACGGCGGCGAGTGTGTTCGGCCCGCCCACCGCGTGGCAGGCGACCGGTGCGTCTGCCCGGTGGGCCTCGTCGACCACGGCGGCGATCTCCTCGGGCGTGAAGAGTGGGCGGCGGGCAGGAAGGCGGGGGGCGCTGACGCCTCCGCTGACAGCGATCTTGACCACGTCGGCCCCGGCGCGAAGCACCTCGCGGACCTTCGCGCGCGCGGCGTGTGGCCCGTCGCACTCGGGCTCCGGCATGCCGGGCAGGGAAGGCGAGCGGATGCCCTGGACGCTGACCGGATCGGCCATGCCGTTCGTGGGAGAGACGATGACGCAGCTCACCTGGAGCCGGGGACCGGCGACGAGGCCGCGGCCGACGGCGTCGCGAAAGCCGGGATCGAGTCCGCCGAGGTCGCGCGCCGTCGTGCATCCGCCCATGAGCGTGGTCGAGAGCGCGCGGACTGTCTCCGCCGCTAGCTCCATCAGCCGCTGGTCCGGGTGCGCGACCAGACGCAGCGCCCAGGGCGCGAGGTGCACGTGGCAGTCGATCAGGCCCGGCATGACAGTCCGGCCCTCGAGGTCGATCACGCGCACGTCGGGCCCGAACTGGCGCTCGTGCCCCACGGCCTCGATGCGGGCGCCGTCGATCACGAGGGTGGTGGCGGGGCAGGGCGTACCGCCCCGGCCGTCGAGGAGGACGCCGCCCAGGAGCGCGGTCTTCATCGGTCTCGCTGACGATACACGACGGCTTCCGGCACTGGCAAGCGGGCGGCAGCCGCGCGCGTGCGATGATCGAGCCCGTGGAGCTGACCATCGTCGGGGCAGGCGCGATCGGTGGACTGATCGGCGCGTACCTCTGGCGGGCCGGGCACTCCGTGCGGCTGGTGGACAGAGAGCGCGCCCACGTCGCGGCCATCCAGGCCGGCGGGCTTGAGGTCGCGGGGCACTCCCAGTTCATCGCGCGGGTCCCGGCATGCGAGCCCGAGGCCGTGGCGGGGCCGATCGAGACGCTCGTCCTGGCGGTCAAGACGCTCCACACCGAGGAGGCGCTGGCACCGCTCGTCTCGCGCCTGGCCTCTGACGGCTGGGTGATCTCGATGCAGAACGGCCTGGAGGAGGGAAAGATCGCCGCGCTGGTCGGCGAGGCGCGCACGGCGGCCGCGTTCCTCTCGTTCGGCGGCTATTACGACCGGCCGGGCCGCGTGGTCTACAGCGGGCCGGCGAGCCTCCGGGTCGGCGAGCTGGACGGCCGGGTCACACCGCGAATCACGGCGCTCGCACGGGCCCTGTCCGACTTCCATCCCGCGCAGGCAACGGCGAACATCCGGGGGTGCCGGTGGGGGAAGCTGCTGCTCGGCACGGTGTACTTCGCGACCGCGATGGTGGACGCGGACGTGGTCGACATCCTGGACGACGCCGGCGCGCGCCGCGTGCTGTCGGGTCTCGTGGCAGAGGGGCTGGCCGTCGCCGATGCGCTGGGGATCGCCGTCGAGCCCGTCGACGGCTTCGACCCGCGCAGCCTGCGCGGCGGCGAGAGCGAGTCGGCGGCGGCGCGCGCGACGTGGGACGCGCACCATGCGTACTGGCGGCGGAGCGTCGCCGCGCGCACCGGCATCTGGCGCGACCTCGCGATCCGGCGGCGACGCACCGAAGCGGGACCGATCCTCGGCGCGCTCATCACGGCCGCGGAGCAGGCGGGCCGCCCCGTGCCCCGCGTCAGAACGATGCTCGACCTGTACACCGCGCTCGAGACCGGCGCCCGACCGCGCGTCCGGGCGAACCTGGACGCGCTCGCCGGCTAGCCTACGTCCCCGCGGGCTGCGACTCCAGGCGGCCCGCCGCCGGCGCCATGTGGGTCCGTCCGCAGTGTGCGCCCCCCGTCACGAAGAGCACCTCGCCGGTGATCCACCCGCTCCGCGGGGACGCGAGGAAGAGCACGGCCTGGGCGATGTCTTCCGGCACGCCGGTGCGGCCGAGGGGGGTCGCTGCGAGCATGTCGCGGACGTAGGGGTGCGCGACCGGCTCGCCCTTCCGCACCACGGAGTCCATCACCAGGCCGGGCGCCACCGCGTTGACGCGGATCCCGTGGGGGCCCAGCTCCGTGGCGAGCACCTCCGTGAACATGTTGATCGCCGCCTTCGAGCCGCAGTAGTGGGCGGCGCCGGCGCGCGCCGAGGTGGACGCCCCCGACGAGATGTTCACGATCCGACCGGCGGCGCCCCGGCCGACCATCTCGCGTCCGACCGCCTGACAGCAGAGCATGGTGCCCTTGACGTTGACGGCGAACACGCGGTCCCACTCCTCCTCGCTGACGTCGAGCACGGGGCTCACCGGGACGTAGCCCGCGAAGTTGACCAGCACGTCGACGGGGCCGAGCCGCTCCCGGCCCAGGGCGAGCGCCGCTTCGACATCGGCCCGGCGAGTGACGTCGCCCGGCACCGCCAGCACGATCGCGCCGCGGGCGCGGGCCAGGCGCGCCGTCTCCTCGAGGGTCGGCGCCTCCACGTCGGTGAGAAGGAGCCGCGCGCCCTCGGCGGCGAAGGCCAGGGCGCAGGGCCGGCCGAGTCGGCCGCCGGCCCCCGTGAGCATGACAACGTCGTTCCCGAACTCCATGCGGGTTCTCCCGTCTTCAGGCGTCAGCGGGGCAGGATGCGGCGGAGGTCCGCCCCACGGGCGACCACGAGCGATCCAGCCACCAGGGTGAAGGCGAAGAGGATCAGGAGCGCCGACAGCGCCGCAATCGTCGGGTCCTGCCACTTCTCCATGTAGAGGAACATCTCGATGGGGAGCGTGTTGTTTTGCCCTCGGGTCAGGAAGATCGAGCTCTCGACCTGGTCGAACGACACGAGAAACGCGAGCAGCGCGCTCACAACCAGACCCGACCGGATCTGGGGCAGCACGATCCGCCACACCACGGTCCACCGCGAGGCGCCGAGGTCCTGGGCCGCCTCCTCCAGGGTCGGGTCGAGCCCGACCAGGTTTGCCGCCACGATGTTGATGACGAACGGCAGGACGACGATCGTGTGGGCAAGGATCAGAGGCAGCATCCCGCCCTGGATCCCGAGCCGCGCGAAGAAGATGAACCACCCGACGCCCAGCACGATCTTCGGCATGACGATCGGGGACAGCAGGAAGGCCTGGAGCGCGTCCCGGCCCGGGAAACGGCCCCGGACCAACGCGAACGCCGCTGGCACGCCCGTGGCCAGCGCCAACGACGTGGCCGCCACGCCGATGGCGAGGCTGCGCATGAAGGCGCCCCCGAAGGCCGGCTGCTCGAGGAGGTGGGCATACCAGCGGAACGACAGGCCGGGGGGCGGGAAGATCCCGTAGGCCACGCTGGAGAACGAGTAGAGCACGACGATCCCGAGCGGCAGAAGGATGAAGCCTACACCGAGCCCGAGCGCTGCTCGCAGGAGCGCGTCCCGGCCGCCCGAGGTCGAAACCGCCATCACGCAACCGTCGGCAGACGCCGCAGCACGCGGTTGACGGCCCACACCGACAGGATCGACAGCGTGAGGAGGGCGACGCTGGTGACCGCCCCCTCCGGCCAGTTGATCTCGACGGTGCTGTTGTAGATCGTCAGCGGGAGCACCTGGACACGCCCGCCACCCAGGAGCTGCGGCGTGACGAACGCGGACAGCGCCAGGGTGAAGCAGATCACGCCGCCGGAGGCTACGCCCGGCAGCGTGAGCGGCAGCGTCACGCGCCAGAAGGTTGCCCACGGGCCGGCCCCGAGGTCCCGCGCCGCCTCCTTGAGCGAGGTGTCGAGCTTCCCGAGCACGCTGTAGATCGGGAAGATCGCGAACGGCAGCAGGATGTGCGTCAGGCTGATCACGACGCCCGGCGTGTTGAAGAGAAGGCGGACAGGCTCGTCGATCAGCCCGAGCCGGAGGAGCGTCGTGTTCACCAGTCCCTGGTTGGCCAGCAGGATCAGCCACCCATAGGTGCGGACGACCACGCTGATCATCAGGGGACAGAAGAGGACCACGGCCAGGACGGCCCGGACGCGGGCGCTGCGCACCCGCGTGTGGAGGGCATAGGCGAGCGGGTATCCCATCAGCAGGGCACACGCAGTGACGATTCCCGCGAGCAGGAGGGAAGTTCTCACGATCTTGTAGGAAAAGGGGTCCGTGAGGAAGGCCACGTAGGTATCGAGTGTCCACACCGGCAGGATCCGGCCGTCCCTGAACCGATGGAATCCGTTGACGAGGTACACGCCGAGCGGGACGACGTAGAGGCCGGCCGTCAGCGTGAGGACGGGCGCGAGCAGGCCGGCGGTGAGCCAGCCGCGCACCTTCACGCTGGCACCGTCACCGCCTGGTCTCCGTCCCAGGCCACCGCCACCGCGTCGCCCACCTCGAACAGCGGGGTCCCGTGGACGTAGGGGACCGCTGCGTGGAGACGGAACCCGGGGACGGCGAGGCGGTACTTCACGAGCGAGCCCGAGAAGGCGCGTTCCTCCACGCGGCCGGCCAGGGCGTCCGGCCGGCCGTCGGGACTGGCGATCCGGACCCGCTCCGGCCGGACGCAGATGGTGAGCCTGGCGCCCACGTGCTCCCAGCCCTGGCGCCGGGCCCGCACGCGGGCGCCGCCGATCCGCGCAACCAACCCATCGCTGTCGACGGCCTCGACCACCGTCTCCACCAGGTTCGCGTCCCCGATGAAGCCGGCGACGAAGCGCGTGGCCGGACGCTCGTAGATCTCGAGCGGTGTGCCGACCTGCTCGAGCCGCCCGCCCGACATCACGCCGAGGCGGTCGCTCATGGCGAGGGCCTCGCCCTGGTCGTGGGTGACATAGATGAAGGTCGTGCCTAGGCTCCGCTGGAGCCGCTTCAGCTCCTCCTGCAGCTGGATGCGGAGCTTGAGGTCGAGGGCAGACAGTGGCTCGTCGAGGAGGAGGACGCGCGGCTCGTTGACCAGGGCGCGCGCGAGGGCGACCCGCTGCTGCTGGCCGCCCGACAGCTCGCCGATGCGCCGGGCGCCGAGCTCGCCCAGCTCCACGCGCCCGAGCGCCTCGGCGACGCGGCGTCCGACCTCGCGGGCGGGGAGGCGCCGCATCCTGAGCCCGAAGGCCACGTTGTCGAACACGGAGTAGTGGGGGAAGAGGGCCAGCCGCTGGAAGACCATGTTGGTCTCGCGGCGATTGGGCGGGAGCCGGCCCATTGACCGGCCCCCGATCAGGATGTCGCCCTCGTCGACGGCCTCGAAGCCGCCGATCGCCCGGAGGGTCGTGGTCTTGCCGCAGCCGGACGGCCCGAGGAGGGAGAAGAACTCCCCGGCCCGCACCGTGAACGACACTCCCTCGACGGCGACGACCGGGCCGAAACGCTTCGTGATCGCCCGGACGTCGAGGTCCGCGCCGTGCGCCACGGGGCCGCGGGCGTGCCTACATCCGGGACTTGACCTCCTTCTCCCACCGCGAGCGCCACTCGCTAGCCTTCTGGCCCATCACGCCCCAGTCGAGCCAGATCGCGCTCTCGATGACCTTCGGGTTGAACGCCGGATCCATCTGCTGGGCCAGCGTCGGGGTCGCGAATGCCGGGATCTTGTTCGTGAGCTGGGCGTCCCGCGAGTTGTTCTCCGGTGTCATCAGCTCGCTGATGATCTCCTCGGCCACCTTGATCTGCTCCGGCGTGCTCCCCTTGACGATCTGCAGGTAGAGCGGGAAGGCGATCGCGCCCTCCTTCGGGTTCACGAAGCCGAGCGGCGCGCCCTCGTCCGCCCAGAACTTCCAGATGCCCGCGAACCACGGCGCGATCTGCGCCTCGCCGGTGACGATGATGTTCTTGAGCGCGTCGTTCGTGGTCGGCAGTGCCCGGATGTTCCGGGCGTGCTCGGCCCACAGCCGGAAGCCGGGGTCGACGCTCTGCTCGTTGCCGCCGTTGAGCCGGGCCGCCAGCACCAGCGGGACGAAGTTGTTGTCGAAAAACGTCACCTTGCCCTGCCACTTCGGGTCCCACAGCGCGGTCCACGACGTGGGCGGGTCCTTGACGAGGTTCCGGTTGTACATGAGCCCGACGTGGCTGACCGAGAAGCCCAGGCCCCGGTTCCCCGGCCGGCGCAAGGCGGGGGGAAGCTTGGCCAGCGCCGGGATGCGGGCGGGATCCATCGGCACCCACATGTCGTCGGTGTCACCGCGGTTCGAGAGGTCGACGTTGAAGTAGCCGAAGTTGACCAGCGGCGCGTTAGGATTGGCCTGCTTCGCGGCCAGCATCTTCGGGTAGGTCGCCGCGTTCGTCGACTCCCAGAACTCGATCTCGACGTCCGGGTGCGCCTTGAGGTATCGCGCGACCACCTCGCGGGGGACAACGCCCTGGTTGGCGCCAGCCCAGATGAACATGGTCAGCTTCACCTTCGCGGCCGCCCGGGCGGGGCGGAAGCCGACAAGGCCGACTGCCAACACCGCGGCAACGGCGATCGCCAGGACGAGCCACAACCGGGCCGAGGAGCGTGCCACTCTCATCGAGATCCTCCCGCCGACCGGGCCGGCATGTGACGCACGGATTTGCTGACGGGGCCGCCGGCATCCTACTGCCGACGGCCGGGACGGGTCAAAGGGCCGAGCCGGTGCTTGCCGGCGCCTCGCCGACTCCGCTGCGGATCAGCGCTCCGCCACGTCCGGGGTCGGACTGCCCGGATGCTCAGGGCCGGCCCCTCTTGGCACGTGCTGCTCCGCGGTTCTCGGCGCTCACGTGCTTACCGCTCGGCTCGGCGGACGAGCTCGATCACCGGTGCGAAGCGCTCGACGCCCGCCTCCGTCCGGGGATCCAACATGCACACGACGTGGCCGAAGCCCGCCGTGTGAAACGCGAGGAGCCCGGCGGCGATCTCCTCCGGCGTGCCACCGAGCGCGCCCATCGGGAGGGGGCGATGCGGTCCCTCGCCGACCCGGACGATCACGCCCACGGTGCGGCCGAGCGTCGTCGGATCCCGCCCGACCGCAGCGCACGCGTCCTCGAGACGGGCCAGCGGCTCCGCGAGACCCTTCACGTCGGGATGCCAGGCGGTGACGAACGCGTCGGCCCAGCGCGAGGCGAGGCGCATCATCCGGGGCTGGTACGCGGCGATCCAGATCGGCGGCCCGGTGAGGCGCGGCCCACGCGGGAGGAGCTCGCACGCCCGGGCCGCGTGATAGCGCCCGACGAAGTCGACGCGCCCCTCGCGCAGAAGGGGAACGAGGATCTGCAGGCCCTCCTCGAACCGGTCGACCCGGTGGTCGTACGGGTAGCCGAAGGCCGCATACTCGGGCGGGTGCGAGCCGCAACCCAGGCCCATGATCAGCCGGCCCCCGCTCACCTCGTCGACGGTCGCGGCCATCTTCGCGAGCAGGGCTGGGTTGCGGAAGCCCGCGCCGATGACGAACGCACCGATCGCGGCCCGCCGGGTCTCCGCGGCGAGCGCGGCGAGGAGCGTCCAGGCCTCCCAGGTCCCGCGCGGCTCGCCCTCGGGAATGCCCCAGTAGGGCGAGTGGCCGATGACCAGGTGATCGGGCACGAACAGGGCGTCGAAGCCGACCGACTCGGCGAGGGCTGCCAGCCGCGACAGCTCCCGCCAGCGGGGGAGCCACCCGTCGCCCAGCCAGCCCTCCATGGTGGGCAGGAACAGTCCCAGCTTCAGCATGCCGTCTGTCCGGTAACCTCGGATCTCGCGTCATGGTAGTCGTCGCGGTGGCCCGAGACCAGCCGGCCTTGCCTGACCTCCGGCCGCGGACTAGTATGCGCGAGGGCGAGGCACTCGGCATGGACCTGCACCGGCTCGATCGATTACGTGCGCGAGTTCGTGAGGCGGATCTGGCCGCGGCGCTGCTCGTCCAGCCGCCCAATCTGCGCTACCTGGCCGGTTTCCATTCGAACGCCTACTCTCGGCCGCTGGCGCTCGTGGTTCCGGCGGAGGGTGGACCGACCCTGATCGTGCCCCGCCTGGAAGAGACGCAGGCGCGGGACATGACGCCGGTGACCGACCTGCGGAGCTATGTCGAATGGGACGAGGGATCGGCGGCCGGCGGCCAGCTCGATGCGGAGTGGCGGACACTTCTCGCCGACGTGCTTGAGGGACTGGCCGGGTACCTGCCGATGCGGACGGGACACGGTCTCGGGCTCGCAGGGGTGGAGGCGCCAAACCTGGGGGCCGGCGACGAGACGCCTCTCCGGCCCGGCATGGTGATCAGCATCGAGCCCGGCGTCTGCATTCCCGGAACCGGTGGCGCCCTAGGGGCGGACAACTACGTCGTCACGTCGTCGGGGGTGGAGCGGCTGACCGCGTACCCGATCGAAGTCCAGTAGGCTCCGTGGCGCTGCGGCGACGGGCGTGATGCACCGGCGGGGGGCGAGACCCAAAGGACGAGGAGAAGACGATGCGGCTAGGAACTCTGTGCGGTCGAGCGATGGTCACGCTGGGGTTGCTCGCCGGGCTCGCGCTGGCGGGCTCCGCGGCGGCGACGCCGGCGGGGACGGTCACGTTCGCGATTCCCTCCGAGCCTCCGACGGTCGACCCCGCCATCGAGGTCGCCGGGCCCGGGTACCGGGTGCTGCTGCAGATCTACGAGGGCCTGCTCGAGTACCGGGGGAACACGACGGAGCTGGCGCCAGCGCTCGCGCAGTCGTGGACGGTGTCCCCCGACGGCTCGTGGATCGAGCTCAAGCTGCGCTCCAACGTGAAGTTTCACGACGGGTCGATGCTTGACGCCGAGACCGTGAAGGCCTCGATCGACCGGACCAAGGCGATGAACCGTGGCGGCGCCTTCTTCCTCCAGACCCTCAAGGAGGTCCAGGTCGTCGACCGGATGACGGTCCGCGTGGTGGCGCTCCAGCCGTCGGTCTCGCTGCTCTATGGGCTGCCCAAGGTCTTCATCACGGGGAAGGCGCGCTTGGCCGACGCCGACCGCGGTGCCGCCTTCTTCGCCACGGGCGGCAACGGGACTGGACCGTATCGGCTGACGCGGTGGGAGAAGGGTCAGCAGATCGTCCTCGATCACTTTCCCGACTACTGGCGCGGGTGGGCGGGCAATCACGCCGCCCAGGTCATTCAGCGCGTCGTCCCGGTGGCGGGCACGCAGCAGCTTCTGCTCGAGCGGGGCGACGCGCACCTGGTGGTCCTCGCGTCCATCGGGATCACGCAGGACCCGAAGGAGCTGGCGGCGAAGCCCGGCGTGAAGATGGTGGAGACTCCCGCCTTCCGCGTGACCGTCATCTCGATGAACACGCAGAAGGGGCCGCTCAAGGACGTCCGCCTCCGCAAGGCGCTCCAGGCGGCCTTCGACTACGAGGGGATGGTGCAGGTCTACAAGGGGTATGCCGAGATTCCGAACAGCCCGATCCCCAAGGGCTTCACCGGTGCGTACGAGTCGGCCCTTCCGCCGTTCAAGCGGGACATGGTGCAGGCCAAGCGGCTGCTCGGCGAAGCAGGCTACCAGGGCAAACCGCTGGCCCTGTCGTTCATCTACACCGAGACCGAACCCCAGGCGCGCCTGGCCGGTCTCCTGATGCAGCAGGCGGTCCAGGAGCTCGGGATCACCCTGAACCTCGAAGGCAAGCCGTTCGCCACGCTCGCGGCGCAGATCGCCAACCTCGAGACCGCGCCGGACATCCAGGCGACGCTGACGATGACGCCGCGGTCGGCCGACCCCGGAGAGCTGCTGCGGACGCTCTACCTTGGTGGCAACGCCGGAAAGTCCTTCAACTACTCGTGGTACGCGAGCCCTGACGTGGACCGTCTTCTCGGCGAGGCGGACCGGACCTTCGACGACGGCAAGCGCATGGCGCTCTATCGTGAGGTCGCGCGGAAGCTCATCGACGACGCGCCCTCGATCTGGGCGGCGTACCCGAAGCTCGTCGAGGTGATGCGCGACGACGTCCAGGGCTATACGTACAGCCCGCTCAATTACAGCGGCATCTTCTCGTTCTATCCGATCTGGCTCCGGCGCTAGGAACGGCCTTTCGCCCGTCCCTGGCGAGGCGGGTGGGTGGTGTCGCCCGCGACGTTCCTGATCCGACGGCTGTGCGGCGTGGCTCTGGTGGTCCTCGGCATCACCCTGGTCACGTTCGTCACGCTTCACCTTTTCCCCGCCGATCCGGCCCGCCTCCTGGCCGGGCCGGGGGCGGACGACGCCCAGGTCCAGGCCATCCGCCGGGACCTCGGCCTGGACCGGCCGCTGCCCGTCCAGTACGCGCGCTACCTGCGCGACCTCCTGCGCGGCAACCTCGGCCGCTCGATCCAGACCGGCCAGCCCGTCGCCGACGATCTCACGAAGCGGCTGCCGGCGACCCTCGAGCTGGCCATGGTCACGATGGTGGTGTACGTGGGGCTGTCGATTCCGCTTGGCATCCTTGCCGCCGTCACTCATGGGCGATGGCCTGACCTGCTGATCCGGCTCGTCGCCGTGGGCGGCCTGGCCGTCCCGGCCTTCTGGCTCGGCTTCCTTCTGCAGCTCGTTCTCTACCGCGAGCTGGGCTGGCTCCGGCAAGCCGTCGGACGCATCGCCCCCGACCTCTCGCCGCCACCATTCCTCACCGGCTTCTACCTGATCGACGCCCCCCTCGCCGGTAATTGGGCGGTCCTCGGCAGTGCCGCCGTCCAGCTGGTCATGCCCGTGACGTGTCTCGTCCTGTCGCGCCTGGGGGTCGGGGTCAAGCTCACGCGAACGAGCATGCTCGAGGTGATCGGCTCCGACTACGTGCGGACGGCGCGGGCCAAGGGTCTCGCCGAGCGGGCTGTGCTCGTACGGCACGCGCTCCAGAACGCGCTGATGCCGGTGGTCACCGCGTTCGGCGTGCAGCTCGGGTACCTGCTCGGCGGCACGCTCGTGGTGGAGGTCGTGTTCGGCTGGCCTGGCATCGGCCAGTACGCCATCGGCTCGATCACCGCGGTCGATTTCCCGGCGATCATGAGCGTCACCGTCGTGATCTCGGTGTTCTTTGTGCTGGCCAACCTCGTCGTCGACGTCCTCTATCTTTACCTCGATCCCCGGCTCCGGGGCGCGTGAGATGGCGCGACCGGCGCAGTGGGCGCTCTGGGCTTGGGGAGGCGCGACCGCGCTAATCCTGACGCTTGTCGCCGCCGCTCCCGCGCTCTCGCGCCACGACCCCAACCGGATGAACATCGCGCTCGCCCTCCGACCGCCCTCGGCGGTCCACTGGTTTGGCACCGACGAGGCTGGGCGGGACATCTTGAGCCGGGTGCTTCACGGGGGGCGCGAATCGATCACGGCCGCCCTGGTGGTCATCGCGGCAGCCCTCGTCATCGGGATCGTGGTCGGCGCGCTGGCGGGCTGGTGCCGGGGGACGATCGACGAGGTTCTGATGCGCGCGACCGACCTCTTCTTCGCCTTTCCGCCCCTGGTCCTGGCGATGGCGATCACGGCCGCCCTGGGGCCGAGCCTCTCGAACGCCGTGATCGCCGCGGTCATTGTGTGGTGGCCGACGTACGCGCGGCTGGTTCGAGCCGAGGTCCTGCGCGTGCGGGAGAACCTCTACGTCGAGGCCGGCCGCGCCCTCGGGCTCTCCGACGGCCGGTTGGTGCTCCGCCACGTCCTGCCCCAGACGTGGGGCGTGCTCAACGCCCGCGCGACGGTGGACGTCGGCTACACGATCCTATTCATCGCCACGCTAGGCTTCGTCGGTCTCGGCTCCAAGCCGCCTACGGCCGAGTGGGGCGCCATGATCGCCGGCGCCCGCACGTACTTTCTCGATTCCTGGTGGACGATGACGTTCCCGGGCCTGGCCCTCTTCGTGACCGTGATCTGTCTGAGTCTGCTGGGCGATGCGATCAACGACATCGTCGGCCTCCGGGGTCGGAAGGTGTGACGCGAGGAGCGTAGACGACCATGGCGCGTGTGCGCGACATCGACCCGTGGCCGCACATCATGCTGGTGGTGCAGGCCCTGGCGCAGGCGGGGCAGCCGCGCGGACTGTTCCCAGCGCTGGACCGGGCGATGGGGGCCACCTTCGGGCACCGCCTGTTCACGGTCCTGCGCTACCACCCCGAGGCCCAGGAGTCCGAGCGGCTCTACACGAGCCAGGGGGTTGCGTATCCCGTTGGCGGCCGCAAGGCCGTCCGGCCGACCCCGTCCACCGTGCGCGTCTTCGGCGAGCGGCGCCCCTACATCGGACGGACGGCAGCCGACATCCGCGCCTCGTTCGGCGACGCCGAGCTGATCCTCTCGCTCGGGTGCGAGTCTGTCCTCAACCTGCCCGTGGTATTCGACGGGCGGGTACTCGGGACGGTCAACCTTCTACACGAGGCTGGCTGGTACGACGAGGGCGACCTACCGCTCGGGCTGGCCTTCGCGGCGCTGGCGGTGCCGGGCTACCTGGCCGCCGCCGCGGGGCCGGTCGCGCCGCCGCCGCGGTGACCGGACGGGTCCGCGCGGCGGGCAGCATGGTCAGCGATTGCCCCGGGCTGAGGCGTTCGCGTCGCGTCGCGCCGCATTACAGCCGCTGCCGGTAGACGGCGCCGCCCTTCATCACGAGGTGCAGGCGCTCCGGGTCCTGGAAGAGTCGTATGTCCTCGAGCGGATTGCCGTCGACGGCGATGAGGTCGGCCTCCTTGCCAGGCTCCACCGTGCCGATCCGGTCGT
This sequence comes from uncultured Candidatus Rokubacteria bacterium, assembly GCA_963804185.1. Classification (GTDB taxonomy): domain Bacteria; phylum Methylomirabilota; class Methylomirabilia; order Rokubacteriales; family DASRDR01; genus DASRDR01. Next base: position 394,493 of record CAWDPM010000011.1, on the reverse strand, counting down.
CGAGCCGGAGCAGTTCCGCGTTGACGCGGGTCGCGGAGAGGAGCACCTCCATCGGCGTCATGACCTGGCTCTTGAGCTCGAGCTCGAGCGGGCGGTAGACGGTCATGTCCCCGAGGAGATCGGAGCCCGAGCCGATCTTGCAGCCCGCCCGGTAGGCGTGGGTCAGGCTCTCCACGCTCCGGTCCCGCGCTTGGTGAATCTTCCGGAGCTGGTGCGCGCCGATGCCGTAGTGCGCCCCGTCGCGCGCAATGGCTTCGTAGGTGGCCATCGGCTCCCGGCCGGTGCCGTCGATCAGTAGCGCATGGGTCAAGAGCACGATGCCCGCCATGGAGGCCTCCTGTTCGGGCGCGGTGCGGTCGGCGACGCGACGCTCGGGATTCTAGCAATCGCCGCCCGCGGAGGCGAGATCGGGCGCCGGGCCCGGCAGCCCGTGTAGAATTGTGCGGCCGCGCGACAAGGAGGATGGCGATGTCGGACTGGACGCTCACGCGGATCCCGCTGACCGTGCTCGCCAGCGGCGCCGAGGTCGCGCTGGTGCTCCACGAGCTGGTCGGTCGGCGCGGGGCCGGCCCCACACTCGGGCTGTCGGCGGCGATCCATGGAGACGAGGCGGTGGGAGTCGAGATCCTCTATCACCTCCGGCAGCGCCTCGACCCCGGCGCCCTGCGCGGGCGGGTCCTCCTGCTGCCGTGCGCGAACCCGCTCGCCTACCAGGCGAACACGCGGAACACGCCGCTCGACATGACAAACCTCAACCGGGTCTTCCCCGGCGACCCGGCGGGCTGGTTCACCGAGCACCTCGCCGACACGATCAGCCGGCGCTTCCTGCTGGAGCTCGATGCCTACGTGGACCTCCACGCGGGCGGCGCCTACCCGACGGTGGACTACGTGTACGTGTTCACCGACGAGCGGCTGTCGCGAAGCTTCGGCTCGCGCTTCCTCTACCGCCCTGCGCAGCCCTTCGCGGGCACGGCGGCGGGCGTCGTCGCTGAGCGCGGCCGGCCCGCCATGGTGGTCGAGCTGGGCGGGGGCGACGTGGACCAGACCGAGTATGTCGCGCGCGGTGTCCAGGGCATCCTCAACGTGATGCAGACACTCCAGATGCTGCCGGGTGTGCCGACGCCGGCGCCCGCGCAACTCCTCCTGACCGAGCTGGCCACGATCCGGCCGCGCGCCGGCGGCTTGCTTCTCCCGGCCGTGACGGAGCTGGGACGCGAGTTAGAGGGGGAGACCGTCCTGGGGCGGGTGGTCCATCCTCAGACCTTCGCGGAGCTCGAGGTCATCCGTGCGCCGTACCGCCGCAACGTGACCATCCTCGTCCACCGGACGGCGGACGTCGTGGAGCCCGGCAGCTACGGGTACATGATCGGGAACCTGGAGAGTGCCGAAGGATAGCCACGCCGCCAGCCTCGCTCCCGATACCGTGCGTTGAATGCACTGCGGTTGAATGTGCTTGACACGGCGAGGATTCCGGATCGAAGCTGCAAGTGGCTGCCCCCAGGCGGCGGGATTCAGGAGTGAAGGTGAAGCTCAGCGTAGGAAGATCCGCAGGGCCGCCGGGAGCCGGGTCCTATCCCTCGCGTACTGGCAATATCGGCCTGACACGAGCTCCTACTTTTCGGCTCGCGACTCTGCCTCCCGCGTGTCCATGACGATCCCGTTGGACTTGTTCAATCTCACGCCGCTCATGGAGCGCGGAGGGACGAGTGCTGCTGCCCCGTTCGTGACCGGGACCGTCGCACTGCTCTGGTCCGAATTCCCCCGAGCGTCGGCGGCCACAGTCAGAGCGGCGGTGACAGGCGCCCATGGAATGCGGCGAACTACGGTTGTTCCGCCGCTGCTGGATGCCTGGGCGGCCTACGAGGTCCTGAACGGATCCGGAGGATGAGGTCCGTGTCACTGCCAGGATTCACAGCAGCACGTTGTTCAATAGGGTGTTTGCAAGCCCAAATCTACACTCCTGACGCACTGGTGGGAGGAACCCAATGGAGCAGACAGAGGCGACAGGCACGTCCAGCGGGCAACCGGAGGACGCAAACATCGGAGCGTCAGCCGTGCCACCGAGCGGCGGGTCTAGCGCCACGGCACTCTCGCCGCAGGCAGGCGGTGGGACGTGTCACTGCGGAAGCTCGGGCGGCAAGTGCAGTTGCGGCGCCGCTGGGTCGAATCCGAATGGCAGTGGGGCGGCGACGTACTCGTACGTCTACGCGCTCGGCCACATCGAGCCACGGTTCCCGCGGCTAGGAGTGGAGAAGGAGTTCGCTCAAGTCACGGGGCGCGCACAAACCAGCGGGCTAACGGACCGCCAAGCCCTGCACGCAGTTCTTTCGGAGCCTCAGAACCGGTACCTGGTGCGGCAGCTTTGCTGGATCTTCACCATCGAGGGCCTCGAGACATACATCCTGCAACCTCGCGACCCGGGCGACTTCGCCCAACTGGTCACTGCCCTGCGGCCCACACCAAGCCCAATGGACATGGACGTGGTCATCGGCCTCCGCGGCCCAAATGCCGCGCCGGAGCTCTGTAACGGACTCATGGTCCCGATCGTCGCGTTCGATCAGTTGTACTACTTCGACCGGGATGCCCTCGTGAAGGCCATCCCGCGGCCGGACAAGATTGCAGCTAGACCGTTTGAGGCAGCGGCCCGGGAGCTCCTCGAACGGGTCCTGCAGATGGCCGACAACGCCGGGGCAACCGATGAGCACCGCGCCACCAACTTCCTCGCCGTGCGCTACCCGGCCATCTACGCCTTGGCGGCCGAGCGGTATGCGCAGGACAATACGCTGACGGCGGTGGAGGTCCGGCTTTCGCCTCTCAGCGGTACCCGCAAGGTAGTCGACGTCATCTTTGCCTACACGAACCGCAACACTGATGTCACCGAGAAGTTCTTCGTGCGCGTCGATGTCACCGAGGAGTTCCCCTTCCTCGTCACCAAGCTGTCGCCCTACTACGACCGGTGATGCGATCGCACGTGCTACCCCTTTCCTTGCTAGTGAATGGGCAGGTGTGGCAGGCGGACACTACGATCAGTGAATCTCTCACCAGGGAGAATTGAAATGAACGCAGCAAGCATGCCAGGATTCACCGCCGAAACCTCACTGTACAGGACCTTGTCCAACTACCGCACGAAAGGCGTTCACGGCTGTCTTCCAGGGCCAAGAGCCGTCGTGCCGCAGCTACGGATATCGACCGTGCCTGGTTGCGGAGACTGCACTCCTCTGCGGTGGCCGGACGGGACTCCCACGGGCGCTTGCGCGCGAGCCTGCTGCGATGTGTTGGGGAGGTGTTCGACCGAAACATGCGCATGTGGGAGCGGCGGTGTATTCAACGTCGGTTGGGGCCAGCTAATTGCGTTGTGAAGAACGCTGAAGGTCCGGGATAACAGGCCCGCCTGCCGATCACATGCGCCGGGGTGTCAGCGCCTACGATAGAATCGGCTCCTCCGGACAGAACGGCCAGCCAGCGCCCTTGAGGCATAGCCGCAACACCCGGTTGCTACCGGCAATGCAGATGGCCTGCAGGGGGCCCGGAGGAACGTTGTCGTAGCAGTGCGCCTCGCGGACATCGGCGGCCCTCTCGCAATCGTCGCAGGTGGCAGCAGGAACGACCAACTGGCCGTGTGAATCGGCCGACTGGCCATGACGGTAATGACCCCTGCTTCTATCGGCTTGGTAGTGCCCACTCGTCTTGTAGAGCGACGTTTCTGCGGTAAATCCAGGCATATTCGTGGTGTTCATTTCATACCTCCTCATGGCTGGTTAGGTTTAACGGTCATAGTAAGGCGATAGCTCAATATAAGTCCAACGGCCCATGCGGAGGACGAGCAGCCCGTGCTGAGCGCCTGAGTAGGGGCGGCGGGCCCGGCCGCGCGCCGCGGTCAGGTCTTGTCGACCTCCGCCTGCGCCGCCCGGATCAGCTCGGGGAAACTGAAGCTTGGGATCGCGCAGCCGGGCGCAACCAGGAGCTTCTGCGGCCCGGTCTCCGCGATGGCCGCGCGGATCTGCTCGCGGACGGCGGCGGCCGACATCTCGGGGAACTTCACGTGATCGAGGCCGCCTACGAGGGCCCGCGGCACGATCCGGCGCATCTCGGCGAGGGGCGGGCCGGACTGGCGATCCGCCCACGAGATCGCGTGGACGGGGTAGTCCAGGAGCCGGTCCAGGTAGAGCGCGCTCCCGTGGGCGTGGAGGATGTGCAGCTCGCCGAAGGGACGCACCGCTTCCAGGAAGGCCATGTCGAAGGGGCGCATGAACCGCTCGTACTGCTCCGCCGTCAGGGACTCCGGTGTCGCCGGCACGGAGTAGAAGATGCCCGACGCGCCGCCGTGGAGGCTCGCCATCGCGTAGCGGACGAGGTTGTCGTTGACGACGGCCAACGCGGCCTCGAGCTCCGCCGGGTGCTCCTGCATGAACGCACCCATCGCGTCCTTCAGGACGTTCCGCTTCAGCGTGTTCCACGCGTTGAAGACCGTGTCGACGACGAGCGCCTTGCCGCGCAGCTGCTGGCTGATCAGGCGGATCGCCTCGAGCTGCTCTCCCAGCGGGCCCTGCCGGACGTCGAAGGCCGTGATCCGCTTGAGGTCCTTCGGGTCGGTCAGGGTCTCGATGCCGCGCGGCATCGGGTAGGAGTAGTCGTTCATCACCTTGAGCCAGTCGAGCTTGTACGTCTCGAAGAACTCGAGGTGAATCTGAGCGGTGCGCTCGGCCGGCGCGTGCTGGGTCCCGAAGTGATACCAGACGCTGAACGGCGGCCGGTCCACCTCGGCCCCCGCCAGCGCGGCCCGGACCCGCTCGATCTTCGACATGGGCATGGTGGAGCTCCTCGCGGTCGTCAGATGACGTGGAGCCAGGGGCGCGTGACGAGGTCCCCGGGCTTCCAGGATCCTGTCTCGGACAGCCAGCCGGTCGCCTCGCCGGGATCGGTCGTTCGCAGAACCGCCAGCGTGCCCCCGTTCGCGAGGAAGCCGCCGAAGACGACGCGCCCCGCGCCGCGCAGCTCGACGAGCGCGAGCTGCGCCATGTCCCGATCGCCGGTTACCCCCTCGACGACCAGGGCCGGCCGGGAGCCGTCGAGGACGACCGGCGGCTCGGGCTCCCACGGGTCGACGAACGTCTCGAACTCCTGCGGAACGAAGCCTGTCCACGCGCCGGCGCGGACGTAGGGGTCTTCCTCGACGATCGCGCGCAGGGCTCCCTGGTCCGGCACGCGGTAGAAGAGCTCCGCGCTCCGGCTGTCCGGAGCGGGGCCGCCCGCCACGAGGGCGCCGGCCGCCCGCAGACGCAGGAGTCGCTCGATGTGAGCCTGGCGGACCGGGGCGCGGCGGACCACGTAGTCCTCGGCACAGCTGATCCGCACGTGGACGACGGTCATCGGTGCTCCCTCGACCTAGGCGCCCGTGGCGACGTAGGCGATCTGTGCGACCTCGGCGACCTCGGCAACAGGGGTCATGATACCCCCGCACGCCCCGCCGTAGCCGGGCGCCCCGCTCACGCGACAGCGCCTGGCGGGATGGCTCGACGTTGCCTGATGGCGCGCCACCCGCCCCGGGCTACTCCCCGCGCAGAACGGTCAGCTGGCGCGCCACCCACTCCGGAGCTACTCCCCACGCAGAACGGGCAGCGGCTTCCGTCCGAGGAGGCGGAACGTCCCGAGGAAGCCCACGCCGACCGCCAGGGCGACGCTGGCCAGGAGGGCCACGGCGACCGGTGCCGCCTCGAACGCCGGGGGCACATCGAGGACGAACCGCAGCACGACCCACGCGATGACGGCCCCCGTCACCGCCCCGCCGAGGCCCGCTACCAGACCGAGGCAGCCGTACTCCACGGCGAAGGCGCGCGCGACCCGGCCACGCGTGGCGCCGAGGGTGCGGAGCAGCACGGATTCGTAGAGCCGCTCGGCACGGCTCTGCGCCAGGGCCTCCGCCATCACGGTGAGGCCGGCGCCAAGGACGAACAGCGCGACCAGCCGGATCGCGACGGCGATGCGATCGAGCACGCCCGTGATTCGCTCCAGCACGTCGCGGACGGGGATCGCGGTGACGTTCGGGAAGGCCGCCGCGACCCGCTCCTGAACGGCGCCGTCCGCCCCGGGCGGGACCCGGGCCGTCCCCAGGTAGGCCACTGGCGCCCCGTCAAGCGGCCCCGGGGAAAAGATCACGAAGAAGTTGGCGCCGAGCGTCTGCCAGTCCACCTTGCGGAGGCTCAAGACCTCGGCGGTCACGGGCACGCCCTGGACGTCGAAGGTCAGCGTGCCCCCCAGGTCGACGCCGAGCGCGCGCGCCGCCTCGGCCTCGACCGAGATCCACGCGCCTCCGCGGTCGGCTGGCGCCCACCACCGGCCGTGGGTGACGACCGTGCCCGGCGGCGGCTCGTCGGCGAACGTCAGCACGTACTCGCGGGTGATGCGCCACGCGTCCTCGCGCCCGGCCCACCGCTCGCGCACGATCCGCTCGCCGTTGATCGCGGCCAGGCGCGCACGAACGATGGGCACCAGCGTCGGCGGGGACGCGCCGGCGATGCTCGCGATCGTCTGACGAAAGGCGTCGGCCTGGTCCGGCTGCACGTCGACGAAGAAGAAGGACGGGGCCTCGCGGCGCCGCTCGAGATCGAGCTGGCGCATGAGCCCCCGCTCGAGGAGCGCCACGGCGGTCAGGAGCGTCACGCCGATCCCCAGGGCCACCGTCACCCCGATCGTCTGGCTGCCGGGCCGGCTCAGCGCGCCCAGACCCTGGCGCCAGGCGAGGGATCGCGGGCGGGGCAGGCGCCCGGCGAGCCGGCGGGTCCCCCACGCGGCCAGGACGAGGAGCCCCAGCGCGCCGCCGGCCGCTCCGAGGAAGACGCCGCCGATCCGGAGCGGGCCCGCCTGCCAGAGCGCGAGCGCGGCGAGCCCGCCCGCCACGGCGACTCCCGTCGCCCAGGGCCGGCGGGGACGCACGCTGCCGGCCCCGACCGGATGCCGCAGCAGGATCGCCGGCGGTACCGCGCGCGCCGAGAGGAGCGGCCAGAGCGCGAAGAGGAGGGTCGCCAGGCACCCCGCCAGGAGCCCGGTCGCGACGGCCCCGGGATCCGGGCGCGCTTCCAGCTCGAACGGCACGAACGGCTGGAGCAGCGGTCCGAGGGCGAGCTGGGCGACGGTGCCGAGCGCGGCGCCCGCGAGGCTGCCGAGCGCGCCGAGCGCGAGCGCCTGCACGAGGTACACCGCCGTCACCGTGCGCGCGCTCGCCCCGAGACAGCGGAGGATCGCGATCGTGCCGACCTTCCGCGCGAGGAACGCGCGCACGGCGGCCGCGACGCCGATGCCGCCGACGAGCAAGCTGGTCACGCCGACCAGGCGGAGGTAGGCCGTCAGCTGGTCGAAGAAGCGCCGGAGCCCGGGCTGGGCCTCGTCGAAGGTGGCGACGCGCACGGCCGGATCGGCCATCGTCCCGAGGAGGGTCGCGCGGGTCGTGCGCGGCTCGATCTCGGCGGGCAGGCGCAGGAGGGTGCGGTACCGGACACGGCTGCCGAGCCGGACCAGGCCCGTCGCGTCGAGGCTCGCGGTGTTCAGGAGCACCCGTGGGCCCAGGGTGAAGAGCGACGCGGCGCGGTCCGGCTCCTTCTGGACGACGCCGGTCACGGTGAACGTCCCGTCGCCGATGACGAGCGCGTCGCCCACGGCGAGCCCGAGCCGGGTGAGGACGCTCGCCTCGACCACCGCGCCGCCTCTCGCCAGGAGCTCGTCGAGCGAGCCGCCGGGCGCCGTCTCGATGCGGCCGTAGAGGGGATAGCCGGGGTCGACGGCCTTGAGCTCGACGAGGAGGGTCCCCCCGCGAGCGGGCCCGCGCGCCATCGCCACCAGCTCGCGCACCCGGGCGACCTGGGCGCCGCGGCGCACGAGATCACGGACCGGCGCCTCCGCGGCGGCGTCGAGCGGCCGGGCCGAGCGCAGCTCGACGTCACCCCCGAGGAGCGCGCGCGCCTCGCGCCCGAGCGAGCGGTGGAGGCCGGCGGCCACGCTCAGGACGGCCACGAGGGCCGCGACACCGAGGGCGATGCACGCGAGGAAGCCGGCGAAGTGGCGCCACGCGCCTCGCGTCTCTCGCCAGGCCAGGGCCAGGACGAGGCGCGAGGGCAGGGCGGGCGGCGTGCTTGATGGGGCCCTGCTCACGCGGCCGCGCGATCTCCCACGACGCGCCCGTCCCGGAGCTCCACGATCCGGTCGGCGAAGGCCGCCAGGGCGGGATCGTGGGTCACCAGGACCAGCGTGACGCCGTGGCGGCGGTGGAGGCCGACGAGGAGGTCGACGATCTGCCCGCCGGTCGCGGAGTCCAGGTTGCCGGTGGGCTCGTCGGCGAGCAGGAGCTGCGGGCCGTTGGCCACGGCGCGCGCGAGGGCGACGCGCTGCTGCTCGCCGCCCGACAGCTCCGCGGGGTAGTGCCCCACGCGCGCTTTGAGGCCGACCTCATCCAGGAGGGCGCCCGCGCGGGCCACGGCGTCCGCCGCGCCGGCCAGCTCCAGCGGGACCGCGACGTTCTCCAGCGCGGTGAGAGTCGGGATCAGGTGGAACGACTGGAAGACGTAGCCGATCTTCGCAAGGCGGAGGCGGGCGAGAGCGTCCTCGTCGAGCAGGGAGAGCTCCACGCCGTTGATCCGGATCGAGCCGGTGGTGGGTCGATCGAGTCCGGCCACCAGCCCGAGCAGCGTGGACTTGCCGCTTCCCGAGGGGCCCGTGACGGCCACGAACTGGCCTTGGGGCACGTCGAGGGTGACGCCGTCCAGGATGGTCACGACACCGGCAGCGCTCCGGAGCCGCATGACGAGGTCGTGGACCTGAACCATTCGCACCCTCATATTACACTGTGCGCATGGTGAGCCTCCGTGCGGCCGGGATCGCGCTCTTGCTCAGCCTCCTGAGCACGCCGGTCGCGTCGGCCGGGAGCGGTGAGCGCGTGGTGGTCGCGCTCGGTGACAGTCTGACGGCGGGGCTCGGCGTCGCGGCCGAGGAGGCGTGGCCGGCGCTGGTCGACGCCCGGCTCAGACGCGAGGGGTACGCGTACCGCGTCGTGAACGCGGGCGTGAGCGGCGACACGACGGCCGGCGGTCTCCGCCGCGTGGACTGGGTGCTGCGGAGCCGGCCCGAGGTGGCCGTAGTGGCGCTCGGCGCGAACGACGGTCTCCGGGGCCTCGGGACCGAGGCCATGCAGGCGAACCTCCTCGCGATTGTCGACCGCCTCCGCGCGGGCGGCGCCCGCGTCCTCGTCGTGGGAATGGAGGTGCCGCCCAACTACGGGTCGGCCTACGCACGCGCCTTCCGCGGCGTGTTTGTGGACGTTGCGCGGCGGACGGGGGCGGCACTCATGCCCTTTCTCCTGGACGGCGTCGCGGCCGATCCGCGCCTGAACCTGGCCGATGGCATCCACCCCAATGCGGCCGGCCACCGGGCCATCGCCGAGCGCATCTGGCCCCACCTGGTCCTGCTCCTCGCCCGATGAGAGATCAGCCCACTGCCAGCTCCGGCGGAATCCGGACTGCCAGCCTCGGCGGAATCCGCACCGCCAGCTCCTGCGGAATCCGGACCGCCAGCTCCGGCGGCGGAATCCGCACCGCCAGCTCCGCCAACCAGTGGGGCAATGTCACGCGGTGCGGACTCCTGTTCGCTGCACTGCTGCTCTCCGGCTGCGCCGCCGCCGGAGGCGCGTCCGGCGCGGCGGACTCTGCGCGCGTGCCCATCGCCATCCAGCCCGAAGCGGACGTCGCCGCCTCGGCGCGCCTGGTCGCGACACGTGCGCGCGGCGCCGAGGTGGTGTACCTGGGAGAGGCTCACGACAATCCGCTGCACCACACGATCCAGGCGCGGATCATCGAAGCCCTGCTCATGGACGGCGGCCGTCCCGCGATCGCATTCGAGATGGTGCCGGAGACGCGGCAGGCGGCGCTCGAAGCCGCGGTCCGGGGCGACGCGGGCCCCGGCGAGGTCGATCGGCAGCTCGGCTGGAGCGTCCAGGGCTGGCCCGATTTCGCGATGTACTGGCCCCTCTTCGAGCTGGCGCGAAAGAACGGGCTGCCCGTGGTCGGGACCGATCTCGATCCCGCCGTCACACGCCGCATCAGCCGTGAGGGCCTCGGGGCGGCGGGCGAGGCACCCGGGCGGCTTCGCTCGGCGCTTCCGGACGACCCGGCGCGAGACCAGGCGATCGCCCGACGCATCCGGACCGCGCACTGCGACCGGATCAGCGAGAGCCGGGCGGAGAGGATGCTCGAGAGCTGGTACGCGCGCAACGTGGTCATCGCGCGGCGGGTGAGCGGCGCGCTGGAGCGGGCGTCCCAGGTCGTCGTGATCATCGGGCGCGGCCACCAGTCCATGGGCGGCGTCCCGGAGCAGCTCGACGCCCTACGACGCGGCACCCGCCAGTTCGTCGTGGCCCTGATCGAGGGCGACGCCGACAGCTCCTCGGAGACGATGGCCGATGTGGTCTGGCTCACGCCGACCCGCCAGCGTCCCGACCCCTGTTCGACGCTCCCCCAGCGTCTTGGCGGACTGACACGAGAGGGAGCAACGCGATGACCGGCGGCGAAGCGCTCGTCAAGACCCTCCTCGCCCACGGCGTCACGCAGGGGTTCGGCGTGCCGGGCGAGAGCTACCTTGCCGTCCTGGAGGGGCTACGGCGCGAGCGGGCGCGCTTCCGTCTCGTCGTCACCCGTCACGAGTCGGGCGCCACCTTTGCGGCCGAGGCGTACGGGAAGCTCGCGCGGCGGCCCGCCGCCGCGTTCGTGACCCGGGGGCCGGGGGCGACCAACGCCGCGATCGGGATCCACACCGCCATGCAGGACTCGACGCCCGTCCTCCTCCTCGTCGGCCACGTGCCGACGCACGCCAAGGGGAAGGAGGCGTTCCAGGAGATCGACTACCACCGGATGTACGCGCCCGTTGCCAAGGCGGTGCTCGAGCCGGAGTCCGGGGCGGACGTGGCCGAGTGCACGGCGCGAGCGGTCCGGCTGGCGCTGGCCGGCCGGCCCGGGCCGGTCGTGGTGGTCCTGCCCGAGGACGTCACCGAAGCCGGCGCGGGGGATGCGCCGATTCCGCTGTCGCCACCGCGTCTCCGCGCCGTGCCGGCGCCGGATGGGGTGCGGGAGGCGGCGCGTCTGGTCGCCCGCGCGCGTCACCCGCTCGTCATCGCGGGCGAGATGGTGGCCTTCGAGGACGCCACCCCCGCGCTGGTCCGGTTCGCGGAGGCGAGCGGCGCCGGGGTCGTGACCGCCTGGCGCCGTCAGGACACCTTCCCGAACGACCACCCCGCGTACCTCGGCCACTTCGGTATCGGGCGGGCGTCGTTCCAGCGGGAGGCGTGGGCGGCGTCGGACGTGGTGATCGCGGCCGGAACGCGGCTCGACGACATCACGAGCGAGGAGTTCACGCTCCTCCGGCCCGACCAGCGTCTCGTTCACATCCACGCCGATCCTGGCATCCTCGCCCGGTGGCGAGCCGACGTGCCGCTCGCCGCGGACACGGGTGTCACGCTCCTCGCGCTGGCCGATGCCCTCGGAGGCTCACCGCCCGTCGCCCGCCTCGCCTGGCGGGAGCGGCTCCACGCGGAGTTCCTCGCTTTCACGCGGCCGGGGCAGGTGCCGGTGCTGGGCGCCGTCGATCCGGCGGGCGTGGTGGAAGCCGTGACGGCGGCTCTCCCGGCCGAGGCGATCGTGGTCAACGACGCGGGCAACTTCTCCGGCTGGGTGCACCGCTACCATCGCTTTCGCCTGCCGGGTACCCAGGCCGCGCCCTCCTCGGGCGCGATGGGGTACGCGGTGCCCGCGTCGATCGGCGCGAAGCTGGCCCGTCCGGAGCGCCCGGTGGTGGCCTTCGTGGGAGACGGCGGGTTCCTCATGACCGGCCAGGAGCTCGTGACGGCCGTGCAGGAGGCGCTGCCGGTCAAGGTGGTGCTCGGTGACAACGGGGCCTACGGCACGATCGCCATGCACCAGCAGAAGCGGATCGGCCCGGACGGGCTCTTCGCGGTCCATCTGCAGAGCCCCGACTTCGCGGCGGTCGCCCGCGCCTACGGCGTCGCTGCGTTCGTCGTCGAGCGGACGGGAGAGTTTGCCGACGCGTTCGCCGCCGCGCTCGCGCACGCCGGCCCGGCGCTGGTCCACGTGAAGACGGACCTCCGGGACATCTCTACGGCGGGCCCGCTCCCCGCCTGAGCGGGCTCGGGCTCTGGACGTCCGTCGGGGCCCCAGCCCGCCGGCTAGTGCCGTTCCACCTGTTCCGACGAAGTGCGGGGCCTGTCGCCGGGTTGCCCCGGACACGGCTCGGCTGCGTCACCCGTTCGCCCCCTGCCGCGAGCCTTCCGCTCGCGGCAGGAGCGCGAAGGGGGCCGACTCCGCCTCGCCGCGCCGGGCTCCAACCCGGCGCCACAGCGCGCCGCGTTCGCCGTATCAGGTTGGAGCGCCACTAGCAGCGCGGCGGTCGGAGGGGGACCTCCCAGTCCGGGATCTCGAGCCTGATGAAGTCGACCTCGGTCTGACCGTCGAACACCCGGATCTGCGCCTCTCGGAGCAGGTCGCCGAACGTGGCAGTCCCGGCGACGAATGGGGTGACCGCGGATTTTGGCAGGAAGACGACGAGGGTCTCGCCGATCGGCGGGGTGCCTCCCTGAGGCTTGATCCAGGTCAGGAGGAGTCCGTAGCCCCCGATGCGAGAATCCGCGTGAAGGCCCTCGCGGGCCACGAGCAGCGGGAGGAGCTTCGGCGCGTAACGACGGAAGGCCTCGGCGGAGCGGGCGCCGATCCCGTCGCCGGCCAGGGGGGGCTCACTCGGGATCCAGACCCACGTCGCGAGGTACGGCGGAGACCCGTCGGCCCCGAGCGGCCGCCGGAAGCCGAGGCCGTGCGGATGGAAGTCCAGCTCGGGCGTGCAGCGTCGAACCGACTGATAGAGGGCCCGGAGCTCGCTGCGATAGGATCGGGCCAGCGCCAGGGCGTCCTGGGACTGATACGCCGCGAGCGGGAGGATCGCCTCCTCGGCCGACCGCTGGGCCCACCCGGCCCGGGCGCCGAGGACGAGGAGGGCGATCGAGGCCCCCGCCGCCCACCAGCGGGGTCGTAGTCTCACCGAATCAGGCCGTCGCGCGACGCCCGCGCGCGCTAGTTCTGGAAGATCTGGTCCGGGCGCACCACCACGGGCTCTCCCCACCACGACTGGGTGTCAGACAGCCGAGTGTCCCTACTGGTCACTCTCGGCGTGCTGCCCTGGTTCTTGAGGGAGAAGCCCGCGTGTTCGCCGGACGCGAAGTGGCTCGAGTGCGAATGCCACTCCGTCCATGTCTGGGATGCGCAGCCGGCACCGACACCCGCCAGCGTCACCAGTACGAGCAGTACTTCAAGGCGCATCGGACCCTCCATGCGTGCGGGAGATGTGAGCCCTGGTTCCACCCTGCATCTCAAGATATCCGGAGCCGGGTTCCGCCGCAAATTGTGACTCGGCCCCCGGCGCGCCGCCTGGGCGGTGTTGACGCCGTCTGGGCACTCTGGGAATATCGACGGCCGAAGGCGCGGCAGATTCCCTGATCCCGCGCAAGCGCGTCCGCCAGACGAGGAGGCGCACGATGAGGATGGGCACGTGGTTGGTGGTGGCCCTCGGCTTGACGCTCGCGATCGCGGGCGGGGCCGGGGCCCAGACCGTCGAGATCGAGTACTGGCAGTACACCTTCGCCCAGCGCGTGCAGGCGATCGACGAGCTCATCAAGCGCTTCGAGGCGGAGAATCCCGGCATCAAGGTGAAGCACACCCACGTGCCGTACGACGACTTCCGGCTGAAGATCGCTGCCGCCATCCCCGCCGGCCAGGGACCCGACGTCGTCCAGCTCTTCTATGGCTGGCTCCAGGACTACCTGAAGGCGAAGCTCCTGCAGCCCTTGCCGACCGAGCTGTTCGATGCCGCCGAGATCGAGCGCGAGTTCTTCCCGCTGGTGAAGCAGATGAAGGTGGACGGGCGGTACTATGCGGTACCCACCGCCGTGCGCTCGCTCGCCTTGTTCTGGAACAGGAAGCTGTTCACGGAGGCCGGTCTCGACCCGGCGAAGCCGCCTCAGACCCTCGACGAGCTCCTCGACGCGGCCCGGAAGCTCACCAAGCGTGACGCTGGCGGCAACCTCCTGCAGGCCGGCATCGCGCTGGACATGGGACTCCAGGATCACCATTGGCTCCGCGAGGTGCTGATCCGCCAGATGGGCGGGCAGCCGTACTCGGCTGATGGCCGGAGCGTCGCCTACAACACGCCGGCCGGCCACCGGGGCGTCGGGTGGTACACGGATCTTGCCACCCGGCACAAGGTCGGCGAGTTCGGGTTCCTCACCGACGGCGTGACGGCGTTCCGGTCGGGCAAGGCCGGCCTCATGATCGACGGGTCGTTCCGGCTGGCCGCCTTCGACGCCCAGGCCGGACTCGACTACGGAGTCGCCGAGCTGCCGACCCACCAGGGGAAGCGCTCCAACTTCGCGTCCTACTGGGTCAACGGCATCACGCCCAAGGCGACCGGCGCCAAGCGGGACGCCGCCGTGAAGTTCCTCAAGTTCATCACCACGCCGGCGGCGATGGAGCTCTGGCTCGAGAAGGTGGGCGAGCTCCCCGCGCGCCGAGCGGTGGCCGAGCGTGACGCCATCCGGAGCCACCCGAAGTACGGCGCCTTCATCCGCGGCCTCGGGTACGCGGAGGCGACGTTCTTCGTCAACGAGACCGGCCAGCGCAAGCTCTTCATGGACATGGTCGACCGCGTCGTCCTCAAGAGCCAGCCGGTGCCGGAGTCGGTCGCGCAGACGGCAGCCGAGGAGCAGAAGCTGCTGGACGCGTTCTTCAAGTAGGGACTGCCGGAGAGCCCCGGGCGGATGCCCGGGGCGCGCGCCCTCACCGCCCGCGATGCTGGACCGGCTCTCACTCCGTGCGCGGCGGACCCTCTCCGCCTGGACGTTCCTCGCGCTGCCGATCGCGTTCTACGTCGCCATTCGCTTCTACCCCACCGTCGACGCGCTGCTCACATCCCTGACCGACTGGAACATCGTCGGCCCGCGCCGGTTCGTCGGCCTCGACAACTACCGCCGCCTGGCCGCCGACCCGACCTTCTGGAAGGTCATGGGGAACACCTTTCAGTACCTCGTCGCGGGCGTGGCCGTGAGCCTCGCGCTGTCCTTCCTCATCGCCTACCACCTCGAGCGGGTCCGGTTTGGTCACGCGCTCCTGCGCGCGCTCTACTTCGTGCCGCACATCACCACAGCCGTCGCGATGGCGTGGGTGTGGCGATGGCTCTACCAGCCGGTGCCGATCGGCGTGTTCAACGGCCTCTTGGTGTGGGCGGGCTTCCCTCAGCAGCCATTCCTGCGCTCGACGGAACAGGCGCTCTACGCCGTCCTGGCCCCCGCGATCTGGGCGGGGCTCGGGTTCCAGGTCGTCGTCTTCCTGGCCGGCCTCAAGGCGATCCCGACGGAGTACTACGAGGCGGCGGCGATCGACGGCGCCGGCCGCTGGCGCGCCCTGGTCGACGTGACGCTCCCGCTCCTCCGGCCGACGATCGTGTTCCTCATCGTCGTCAGCTCGATCGCGTTCCTGCGGATCTTCGACTACGTCTACAGCATGACGAACGGCCAGGGCGGCCCGCTCGACTCGACCAAGCCGCTCGTCCTCAAGATCTACGAGACGGCCTTCGGCCACTTCCAGATGGGCTACGCCGCCGCCCAGACGGTCGTCCTGTTCGTGATCCTCCTGGGCATCTCGCTGGCGCAGCTCCGGCTGCTGAGGTCAGAATGAGCGGGGTCGGGGAAGGCCATCCGCGGGTCGGCCGGCCCGGGGCGTTGCGGCGGATTGCATGATCCAGGGGGCGCGCGGACGATGGCCCGCCCGGTCCGCCGTGTGGGTGCTGCTGCTCCTCGGCGGCGTGCTGATGGTCCTGCCGTTCGTCTACATGCTGTCGACCTCGCTCAAGCAGAACGTCGAGGTCTACCAGCTCTCGCTCCTGCCCCGGGCGCCGACCGTGGCCAACTACCGCCGGCTGGCCGCCGCCTCCGGGTTCCCACGCTGGTTCCTCAACTCGCTCGTGATCGCGGTTCTCACGACGCTCTCGGTGCTGTTCTTCGACAGTCTGGTCGGCTACACGCTGGCGAAGTTCCGGTTCCGCGGCCGCCGCCTCGTGTTCCTGGCGATCCTCAGCACGCTGATGATCCCGACCGAGATGCTCGTCCTGCCCTGGTACGTCATGAGCAAGAACCTCGGCTGGCTCGACACTTACTGGGGCATCATGTTCCCGGGGATGATGACCGGGTTCGGGACCTTTCTCATGAAGCAGTTCTTCGAGGGCGTGCCCGACGAGCTGCTCGAGGCCGCCCGGGTGGACGGCCTGGGTGAGCTCGGGATCTGGTGGCGCATCGCCCTGCCTCTGGTGGGCCCGGCGCTGTCGGCGCTCGCGATCTTCACCTTCCTCGGGAACTGGACGGCCTTTCTCTGGCCGCTCATCTCCACGACGAAGCGCGAGCTCTACACGCTGCCGGTCGGCCTCGCTTCGTTCTCGGGCGAGTTCCAGACCGAGTGGGAGATGGTGATGACCGGCGCCAGCGTCGCCACCCTGCCGATGCTCCTCGTCTTCATCGTGCTCCAGAAGTACATCGTCCGCGGCGTCATGCTGGCCGGCATCAAGGGCTAGGGGCGAGGCCGATGACCGTCGCATCCGGGCGTCCTCGGCCCTCGCCCATCCTCGACGGACAGGAGTCCGCCTCCGGTGGGCTCCGGCCTGTGTCCTTGGGCTGCTCGGTCCTCGGCCCTCGCCGCGGCGTTTCACCCGTCGGCAGCAACCGTGGCCGCTCAAGGATAGGGACGCATGACCGGCTTCGGTGACGAGGAGCGGTTCCCGGCGCCCGTGTACCGGGAGACGGTCCTCGCCCCCCTCTTCGAGGGCGTGAAGCAGCATCACTGGCGGCAGCAGATGCGCGTCCACCGCGCGAGCGCGATCATGCTGGCCGCGCAGGGGCTCCTGTCGAGGGCCGAGGCGGCGGCGATCCTCGGCGCGCTCGACGCCGTCGAGCGGGAGATCGACGTCCCGGCGCTGACCTACACCGGCGAGCACGAGGACTTCTTCTTCCTGGTGGAGAGCGAGCTCGAGCGGCGCCTCGGCGTCGAGACGGCGGGCAAGCTCCACACGGGCCGGAGCCGGAACGACGTCGACCACACGGTGTTCAAGATGGCGCTCAAGGAGCGGCTGGTGGCCCTGTTCGCCGATCTGCTCGGGGCGATCGCGGCCGTGCTCGAGGTGGCGGACGCGAACCGCGGGACCCTCGTGGTCGCCTACACCCACGGCCAGCCGGCGCAGCCGACGACCTACGGACACTACCTCGGCGCCCTCGTCGAGCTGCTCCTGCGCGACGTGGAGCGCCTGCGCCAGGCCAGCCGCTACCCCGACATGTCGAGCATGGGCGCCGCCGCGATCACGACCTCCGGATTCCCGCTGGACCGGGCGGCGACGGCCGAGCTCCTGGGCTTCGCCGAGGTCCAGGACAACGCCTACGGCTGCATCGCCGCCAACGACTACCTGACCAGCGTGTACGGCGCGCTCCAGCTCCTCTTCGTTCACCTCGGCCGGTTCGCGCAGGACCTCGGCGCCTGGACGGCCTTCGAGGTCGGTCATCTCCACGTGCCCGACGCGTACGTGCAGGTGAGCTCGATCATGCCGCAGAAGCGGAACCCCGTCGCGGTCGAGCACCTGCGCCTGCTCTGCTCGCTGGCCGCCGGGCGGGCCAGCGCGACGCTCCAGGCGCTCCACAACACGCCGTTCACCGACGTGAACGACGCCGAGGGCGAGGTCCAGGTGGCCGGCTACGCGGCATTCGAGGCCGGCGGCCGGGCCCTCCGTCTCCTCGCGGGCTTCGTCCGCGCCGCGCGCGTGGACGAGGCGCGTGTCCGGCGCCACATCGACGAGAGCTGCATCACGGCGACCGAGCTGGCCGACTCGGTGGTCCGCTCGGAGAGCATCTCGTTCCGCCAGGCCCACGAGGTCGTGTCCCGGCTCGTGCGGGGGATGCTCGACCGGGGCGAGCGCTTTCCCACCGTCGCTCACGCGGCCTTCGCCGACGCGTTCGCCGCGATCGTCGGCCGGCCCCCGCGGCTCGGGGAAGCCGACCTTCGCCGGTACACGACGCCCGAGCACTTCGTCCTGGTGCGCACGCTCCCGGGCGGGCCGGCGCCCGGCCCGCTCGAGGCGAGCCTGACCCGCTACCGGAGCGAGCTCGGCGCCGCCCGGACCTGGCTCGACGGCTACCGGGCGCGGATCGAGGGCGTCGACCGCCGGCTGGCCGAGCGGGCGCGCCTCCTGACGGGGGCCTGACGGCGGGCCCGGCCCCAGCGCGAGCGCGCGCGCTGGTCGCGCCGGTGCGCAGCGATCAGCGCGAGGATCTCGGCGGCGACGGTCGCCGCCAGGAGCGCGCTGATCTGGCCCGGGTCGTAGTCCTGATCCCCACGAAGCGCGGGGTCCGGAGCGAGTCCTCGGGCAGGAACGTCGGCATGGGCTCCTCGGCGTCTCCTCAGCGTTCGGCCAGCACGCGCTGGAGGAACTCGGCGGTCCGGGGGTTCGTCGGGGCCCGGAAGATGGCCCCCGGCGCGCCCACCTCGATGATCTGCCCCTGGTCCATGACGATCACTCGGTCGGCCACCTCCCGGGCGAACTGCATCTCGTGGGTCACGACGATCATGGTCATGCCGTCCTGCGCGAGCTGCCGCATCACCTTCAGGACCTCCCCCACGAGCTCGGGATCGAGGGCCGAGGTCACCTCGTCGAAGAGCATGGCCTCCGGCTGCATTGCGAGCGCCCGAGCGATGGCCACCCGCTGTTGCTGCCCCCCCGAGAGCTGGTGCGGGTAGGCCGCCGCCTTGTCCACGAGCCCGATGCGGCGCAGGAGCTCGGTGGCGCGGCCGCGGGCTTCGGCCGGGGCCACGCCCCGCACGTGGATCGGGCCCGCAGTCACGTTGTCCAGCACGGTCATGTGGGGGAACAGGTTGAAGCGCTGGAAGACCATCCCCACCTCGAGGCGGACGGCCCGGATCGTCCGGTCGTCGGGTCGTCGCGGGTGGCCGTCCAGCCCGGGCTCCGCGAGGTGGATCCCCTTGATGGTGATGGTCCCGCCGTCGACCGTCTCGAGGGCGTTCAGCGCCCGGAGCAGCGTGGTCTTTCCCGAGCCGCTCGGGCCGATCACCACCACCACCTCGCCGGGATCGACGTCTAGGGTCACGCCGCGCAGGACCTCGAGCGTTCCGAAGCGCTTCCAGACGTCGCGGACGACGATCAGCGGGGCCGGGGACCCGGTGCGGGCGTCGACCGACCACAAGGCGCTCACGCTCCGATCCGCATCCTCCGCTCGAGCCACGCCACGCCGCGGCTCGCCGGGTAGCTGATCGCGAAGTAGATGACGAGCACCGCCGTGAAGATCGCGAAGTACTGGAACGTCTCGGCGGCGAGGAGCCGGGCGCTGAAGAGGAGCTCGCGGATGGAGATGGTGGCGACGATGGCCGTGTCCTTGAAGAGCGACACGAGGTAGTTGCCCATCGGGGGGATCACGATCCGGAGCGCCTGCGGGAGCACCACGAGCCGCAGGATGAGCGGCGTCGGCATCGCGAGGGCGTGCGCGGCTTCCCACTGGGAGCGGTCGACGGCCTCGATCCCGGCGCGATACACCTCGCTCATGTAGGCGCCGTAGTTGATCCCGAGCCCGAGGATCCCCGTCAGGATCGGGTCCATCGTGATCCCGACGAAGGGGAGGACGAAGTAGAGATAGAACAGCTGGACCAGGAGCGGCGTGCCTCGCACGAGCTCGACGAAGGCCTGGGCCGGCTGGTAGAGGTACCACCGCCGGCGGTTCAGGCGCGCGAGGGCAAGGACGAGGCCCAGCACGAGGGCGAAGGCGAAGCTCGCCACCGTGAGGAAGATGGTGACGGCCGTGCCCCGCATGAGCGGCGGCCCCCACTCGAGCCAGCGGTCGATCACAGGTGATTCCGGGCCGGGGGGTGCGAGGAGGCTCCGCGCCGAGCCCTCTCACCCCCGCCGCGCCGCGCGGGCGCTATGGCTTCAAGTAGAAGCTCGGCGGCACGAGGCCGTACTTCTCGAACACCCGGTCGAGCGATCCGTCGGCCTTCATCGCCGCCAGCGTCCGGTTCAGGGCTTCCCGCAGGTCCGCGCTGTCCTTGCGCACGGCAAGGGCCACCGCGTTCGACACCTTCTCACGCGGCTGGTAGTCGGCCACGAGCTCGATCCCGAGGTTGGGGTTCTGCTTGACGGCATAGGCGGCCAGCACCGCATCCACGATCCCCCCGTCGAGCCGCCCAGCCGCGACGTCCGCGATGAGCTCGGTCGGCGTCGGGTACGCCTTGGTCGCGATCTTGGCGCCCTGCTTGTTCAGATCGTTGAGCCAGTCGATCCACACCGTGCCCTCGTACGAACCGGCCGACTTCCCGCCGAGGTCGGCGAGCTTGTGGATGCCCTTGGGGTTTCCCTTCCGCACGATCAGGGTCTCCGAGTTGTAGAAGAGGATGTCGCTGAAGTCGACCAGCTGCTTGCGCTTCTCGGTCGGGAAGAAGGTGTCGCACGCGAGGTCGATCCGTCCGCTGGTCAGCGCCGGGATCAGACTGCCGAACGGCATCGTGTAGACGTCGATCTTCTCGATGCCTTCCTGCTTGAGCAGCGCCTGGCAGAAGTCGAGCGTGATCCCCATCGGCTGGTCGCTGGCGGACATCCACGCAATGGGAGCGTTGCCGCCCGAGATCCCCACCACGAGCGTCTTGGCCGCCTTGGCCTTGGCGAGCGCTCCCTGCGCCGCCGCCGGCGTGGCGACGGCGAGACAGGCCACTGCGGCGAGCGCGATTCCGAGCCCCGTCCCGAACCAGCCTCGTCTTCTGCGCATCCGTTCCTCCTGCTCCATCTCTCTCTGGTGTGAGCGACACCCGTTGTCTCTAGGTACCCTCGCCTCGGGCGCCGACATCGGGCCCGCAGCCTCGCGAGGGCGCGAGCCGGTCTCCGTTCTCTCGCGTGTTACCTAACGTCGTCGGAAGGAGTGTTTGCCCATCGCTCATCTGTATGCGAGGTGTATACGAATGAGCCCTCCGGCTGTCAAGGGGCGGCTGGGAGTCCGCGCCGCCGTCCACCGCGCGCTCGATGAGTCTCGGTCGCGGGGTACCGCGTGTCGAACGTGATCTCGTGGGGCTCGAGCGCTCGTGGCGCCGCCGGGCGAGGAGCACGACGCGGGCACTGCGCCCTCGATCTCGGCCGACCCGGTGGTGACGCAGCAGTTCCCAGCGGAGGCAGCGGGTGGACGCTGTCCTGGCGAAGGACAATCGCGGCTGGCCGCGTTCTCCTGCTGCTCGCGTGGCTCGGATTGACCGGATGCGCGGGGGTGGGCCCTGCTCCCGTCGCGCAAGAGCCCGAGACCGGGGGCAGAGTCATCGTGGTCTCCGTGGACACCTGGCATGCGATGATCGCCTTCCCGCTGGCGAACGGCGGCTTCGAGGAGTGGGGTTACGCCGAGCAGGCGTGGTACCTCGAGGGTCGACAGGGCCTGACCGGTGCCCTGCGCGCCCTCCTGTGGCCAACCCAGGCCGTGGTGGAGGTGACGGTCTCAGATTCCCTCTGGGCCGAGCGCACTCCCCAGCCGCCTGCTGACGTCTTCGTGCTCCGGGTCGGAGAGGGTGGGTACCGCCGACTCCGGGACCACCTCGCGGCAACGATAGCCGACCCCGAGCCCGTGGCCGTTTTCGACGGGAGCCGCTTCTACCGAGCCCGCCGCGCCTACCATCTCTTTCATCAGTGCCACCACTACGCCGCGCGAGCGCTCGCGGCGGCTGGCCTACCTGTGGCCCCCGCCTCGGCCTTCACGCGGAGCGCGTTTGCGGCTGAGCTCGAGCGGCTCGCCGCACCGTGACCCCCGCGATCTCGCTCATCCCTCGATTGCCGGTGTCCTGGTCACCCTTGGTCGAGCACGGCACGGGGCCGAGGGCGAGCTGCGATGCGGAGGTGGGAGCGAGCCGGCGGCGTTCTGCGACGGGGGAGGCGGGCGTGGCCGAGCCGCCCGCTGCGGATGCTGGTGCTGGCCGGTCGCCGCCCCGTTGCAGGGGATCGAGAGGGCGGGCCGATGTGCTATGGAGCCGAGGACGGCACGGGGCCGAGGGCGAGCTGCGATGCGGAGGTGGGAGCGAGCCGGCGGCGTTCTGCGACGGGGGAGGCGGGCGTGGCCGAGCCGCCCGCTGCGGATGCTGGTGCTGGCCGGTCGCCGCCCCGTTGCAGGGAATCGAGAGGGCGGGCCGATGTGCTATGGAGCCGAGGACGGCACGGGGCCGAGAGCGAGCTGCGATGCGGAGGTGGCTCGCGGTCCGTATCTCGTGCCACGAGACTCCCTGCTGTCCGGCGGGAGCAGGCGTGGCGGTGCGCTGCCGCGCGCCTCGAGGGGCAGGCCGCCAATCCCGCGAGCGCGAACGCTCGTCCGGAGTTAGGCTAGAGGTGTCTCACTGAACCTTCCCAGACGGGAGACGCGATGACGACGACGGCCCCGTGGTGCTGCTGGCGTCGCCGCCGCACCCACTCAGGGCCAAGCCGGCCAGCAGGGACAATTTCGCGAGCGGAACCAAATAGCGTAGCGTGAAACGAGCCATCGGAATCCTTCCTTGTAGGGGTTTGGGTGGTGGTCCTATCCGCATTCATTCGTACCCCCTACTAGGCACGCTTCGTACCAACGTCAAGCAGGCTGGAAGTCAGCGATTTCCCTGGTCGATTTCTGTGTGCATTGTTCCTGACGCCTGGAGCGGCGCGCCACACAGGGGGGATCGGCCTACACGATTTGGGTAGACCCCCCCAAATCGGCTCCGACGGCGCCAAGCGGGGGCGGCATCACGTGGTCCGCTCAGCAAGCCGCGAGGGAAGTGAACATGGGCCATATCGGAAATCCCGGTTTAAAGTCCGGCCGCGCACGCGATCCTCGTATCCGGTTATCCGGTTCTATCGCGCCACCGCGGCCCGGTTAACCAGGAGGCCCGGGATGTCACCCCGGGCCTCCACCCTCAAAACCCCTCCTCTGCTTGCCCCCCTCGCGCGCCCAGGCAATCGGCTTCGCTTCACCTCCGGTGGGTCGGTGGGTCACTTCTCACGAGCACACCCCTGGCGTTCCTAGCGAGCGTCTAAGTCTTGCAAGCCCTCAGGGCAACGGTTCCACGAAGACGCTCTCCACAGAGAACCGCAGCACGCCGCCCTTCACCTTCGCCACCTGGTGCGTCTCAGCGCGGGCCGGTGTGCCGTCGGCGAGCTCGCCGACCACCTCGGCGTTGATGGAGATGGCTCGTAGCTCCTGCCCTGGCTCGGGTGCCGCCAAGAGTTGAATCAGGTCGGGCAGAGGGGCGCCCGGCGCGGTGTTGATGAACGTCACCTTCAGCATCGAGTTCCCTAGCACTGGGGTGCCGCTAAATACGCAGTCGCCCCCGACGTTCTCCCAGCGGACGCCAAAGATCACCGGGTCGTTCGCAAAGTCGGGCTCGGGCGGATTCGAGACGCTCACCACCCAGGCGATCGCGTCCATGGTGAGCAGCTCAACGCTCACCTCGGCCCGTCCGTCGGGCAGAAGCTTTTCCTTGACAGTCCCCGCGAATGTGGTGTCTGCCACGTTATCGCATGTCTTATCCGCCAATCCCGCGTAGTCGATCGACATGCCGAGCCCGGCGACGGGGTCGGAGCTCCCGAGGAAGTTCGGCACCGGGGGCACGAACAGAAAGCCGAGGTCGAACGTTCCCTGGGCATCCACGAAGTCGGAAATGGGCCGTCGTGTGACCGCGCCGGCGGCGACACCCTGCTGCGGCGTGCCGACCAGCGCACTGAAAACCAGAAGCAGCGCAGCCAGCGGCGCTGCGAGCCCTCGACCAAACGTCGTCTTCATAGCAGTCTCCTCTTGGTTTGCGGAGTTACGCTGGAGAGCGAGTCCCGGCCCGCTGGACTCGGCGGGATGTGGCGCCGACTCTGTCAACCTCGGTCCCGATTGCGTCGCAGAGGCCGTTTTGCTGGCGTGATCTCGCACGACAGCCGACCATCGTCGGCCTTGTACACGAGAACCCGCTTGCCATCGCCCTGGAAAACGATCATGTGCCGGCGCTGCCCGTCTGGTCACCCCGATCGCGCAGCGAATGCGGGCGAACTGCAACGCGCCCAGGTTTCGCGTAGCGACCACCTGGGCGGGGCACCTACACGGCGGCCCGCGCGCAAACGTATATCGGTCTAGGGTGACTGGGGGTGAAGACGGCCACTCCTCGAGCAAATGCGCGTCGGTTCTCGACCCTACGATGGGCCGCTCGGCGCCGTGGTTCGCCGAGGCACGGCAGGCGTTCGGGGAGCCTCGCGACACGGAACTCCCCGACCAGGATGGTCGAGTAACCGTTCGGGACGTTGTCACAGGATGTCTCATCGGCGTTACCCGACCGCCAACCGACCTCGTCCAGCTAGCTCCGGAGGGCAACCAGCGGCCGGTTACCATAAACGGATTTGAGCTCTCCCAGATGTACGTGCGGTGGAGGCTAAACGGTGCGGCAGGCAGCGACCGTGACCGAGGCGTGAAATCCGCGTGAAAACCGAGGGCACCCAAGGCATACGCCTCCGGCTCCCTGCCGCTCGACGTGCGACGCAGCACCGCCCGCTACTGCTCGAACGTCTGCCGGCAGCGCGCCTACCGACAGCGGATGGGCGGCTGGCGCCGGGGGCCGGCTCGCGGTAGGGTCGGGACTGCCGTACCCCCAGGGGACGGTCGGGGGACGCCGAGTTGCGGCGACCGCCCGGGTGCCGTGACTTGATCCTGGCCGGCAGCTGCGATCCGGAATCGGGAGACGCCCGGTATGCAGTGTCCCCGGTGCCAGCACGAGAACCCGCCTGAGTCCAATTTCTGCCTTGAGTGCGGCACGAGACTTGGTGTGCGATGCGCTTCGTGCGGCAGCGAGCTCCCTACGGGGTTCCGATTCTCTGACAAGTGCGGCCACGCGGTTGGGCCCAGCCTGAGTCGGAACAACGCTTCGCCTCGCCCGAGGCCTACACCCCCAAGCGCCTCGCCGCGAAGATCCGCACCTACAAGAGCGCGTTGGAAGGTGAGCGCAAGCAAGTCACCGTGCTGTTCGCCGACCTCAAAGGGGCCATGGAGCTACTGGCTGACCGAGACCCCGAGGAGGCCCGGAAGCTCCTGGACGCCGTGCTCGAGCGGATGATGAACGCCCTTCACCGCTACGAGGGAACAGTCAATCAGGTGATGGGCGACGGGATCATGGCGCTCTTTGGCGCGCCGGTCGCCCACGAGGACCATGCGGTGCGGGCCTGCTACGCGGCGCTCGACATGCGGCAGCCATCCGTCGCTACGCTGAGGAGGTTCACCGGTCGTATGGGATCGCTATACAGATTCGGGTGGGCCGCAACTCGGGGGAAGTGGTGGTGCGTGCCGTCGGCTCCGATCTCCGCATGGACTACAGCGCCGTGGGTCAAACGACTCATTTGACGTTCCGCATGGAACAGCTCGCCTATCCCGGGGCGACCTTCTTGACTGCAGCCACATTGCGGCTGGCGGAAGGCTTCGTTGAGGTCCAGCCCTTGGGCTCAATGCCCGTCAGGGGCTGGAGCGCCCGGTGGAGGCGTACGAGACTCGTAAGCGCGGTGCCGCGTCGCTCGCCTCTCCTCGCAGCAGCGACCCGAGGGGCTCACCCGGTTCGTTGGTCGGGAGTCTGAGCAGGACAGCTCCGACAGGTGCTCAGCCGAGCGGCGGCCGGCCATGGGCAGATTGTCGCCATCATGGGCGAACCAGGCGTCGGCAAGTCGCGGTTACTCTCGGAAGCGACGCATTCCCACCAGACCCACGGTTGGCTCATGCTACAGGCCAGCTCTGTCTCCTACGGGAAACCAACCCCGTATCTGCCAGTCGTCGATCTGCTCAAGGGCTACTTCCAGATCGAGGGTGGCGACGGCTCGCAGCGCGTCCGAGAGAAGGTGACGGGGGAGGGTCCTTGCCATCGACGAGCGGTTGAAGGACGCTATCCCCGACATCCTCTCGCTCCTCGAGGCGCTTCCGGAGGATAACCCGTTCCGCGAGCTGGGCGCGCCACTCCGCCGGGGTCGCACCATCGGCGCGCTCAAACAGCTAGTCCTCAGGGAGAGCCAGCGGAAGCCGCTCTGCGTCGTCTTCGAGGATCTCCATTGGATCGACACCGAGACTCAGGCGGCTCTCGACCACCTTGTCGAAGGTCTTCCGACCGGCGGGTGCTTCTGCTGACCAGCTACCGACCGGAGTACGACGACCGCTGGACTTCGAAAACGTACTACACGCGGGATTCGCATCGACCCGCTGCCGCCCGAGAGCGCCGAGGAACTCCTCGATGCGCTGCGCGGCCACGCCGCGAGCCTCCGACAGCTCAAACAGCTCTTCATCGAGTGGACTGAGGGGAATCCATTCTTCCTGGAAGAGAGCGTCCGGACGGTCGTTGACACGCGGGTGCTCGCGGGGAGGCGAGGAGGTACCAGCTCACCCGGCCCGTGGAGAGCGTACAGGTACCCGCAACGGTCCAGGCGGTCCTCGCGGCCCGGATTGACCGGTTGCCGCCCGAGGAGAAGCGCTTACTCCAAGAAGCTGCCGTGGTTGGTAAAGACGTCCCGGTCGGCCTGCTTCGGGCCGTCAGTCAGCTCACGGAGGACGAGGTGCGCGCGCCCCCGGGCCGCACCCATCGGAATTCCCGATAGCCGGGCCCGCCGATGGCTGACGCGCCCCGCCCGGTCCGCGCGGGCGCGGCGCTCGGCGCCGAGCGCCCTGCCTCGTGGTCGTCGAGGAACTCGCGGTCAACACGACGCTGGACCCGTACCTGAGCCTCCGGGCCCTCGCACACTACAGCGGGTGTTCCGTGGGGTGGCTGCGGGACCGCCTCGCCGACCCCCACCGTCCGCCCACTACCGGCCCTATGGCAAGGTGTTCGTCCGCCGGAGCGACTGGGATCACTGGCTCGCGCACTACCGTCAGGTGGGCAGGCCGGACGCGGCGCGGGTCGGGTCGTGGCCGAGGTGCTCGGGGGTCTCGCCCGGTAGCTGGAGATAACTGGTTCCGATTGTCCTCTATTGACCAAAACGGTGAAGTAACCTATACAGGTTCATCCAGCTTTTCAGTGGGTAGTCGGGTAGAGGTCGAGGTCACCGCAGTGGCAGTAGATGGCCGCCTTGAAGTGTTCTCGGTTCCGGAAGCCGTAGGCCATCTTCTTGATGGTTTGGATCTTGGAGTTGAGGCCTTCCGTGACGGCGTTCGTGATGCGATGGGCGACCCACTCGCGCCTGACGCCCGTGATCGAGACCGCGCGGACGATCCAGCGCCACCTGCCCCACGTCATGACGTTCTTCGCCCAGAAGTACCACCGCTTCCAGTGGCGCTCGGCCCAGCCGACGCGGGTGTACTGCCAGAGCTCGCGCAGGCTCTCCTTGAGCGCCCACGCGCGGCCCGTCTTGAGCGTCAGGGCCTTGAGCAGGGCGAATCGCACCCGGTGCTGCTCCGGCAGATTCTCCTCGGCGTAAAGCCAGAGGTATTTCGAGCCGCTCAGCGTGTCATCGCGGCCAGGGCGCGATGATCGCGTTTGCGGACGTCATCCACGGCCCGCCCCATGTGGGTCATGATGTGGTAGCGGTCGAAAACCATCTTGGCGGCCGCCTCCGGCACGTGCGCGCGGATGGCCTGGACATAGGGCTCCCACATGTCCAGGCCGATCGCCTCGATGCTGGCGACCTGGTCCGCCGACAGGCCCGTGAAGTAGCCTTCCAGGCTGGCCTGTTTGCGGTCCTCCGCGAGGTATTCGACGGTCGCCTGGTCCAAGTCGCAGACGAGCGTGAGGTACTGGTGCCCCTTGGCGAAGATCTCTACTCGGCTATCCACGGAGTTCCCGGATGAATCCGCTAAGGAGACAGGATGCGGAGGCCACTCATGACGTTATTGCTGTTCATCGGCGGGCTCTTCTTGGTTTCTTCCGGTCTGGCCCAGGGACAGGAGGCGGCGGCGTCCCGAGAGCCCTTGGCCAGTGTCTCCGGACAGCCCGTGTACGAAAAGGATCTTCTACCGCTGATCCAGGGGCAGCTGCGGCAGCTCCAGCAACAGGAATATCAGGTCAAGCGCAAGGCGCTGGACGAGCTGATCAATCAAAAGCTCGTGGAGGCGGAAGCGAAAAAGAAAGGCATCCCGGCGGAGACGTTGCTCGCGCAGGAGGTGGACGCCAAGGTTCCGGAACCCACGGACGGTGAGGTGGAGAGCTATTACCTGGCGCAGCAGCCGCGGCTGAATCAGCCGCTCGAGGACGTCGAGCCGCGGCTTCGCCAGCAACTGAAGCAGGCGAAGGTGCAGCTAGCCCGGCAGAACTACCTCGCCGAGGTGCGCAAGCAGGCGGGGGTGGTCGTCCACCTCGCCCCCGTCAAGGTGGCCGTCACCGCCGACCCGTCCCGGCTCAAGGGTGATGCCAACGCTCCCGTCACCATTGTCGAGTTCTCGGATTTCCAGTGCCCGTTCTGCAAGCAGGTCACGCCCACCCTGGCCGAGGTGCTCAGGAAGTACGAGGGCAAGGTGCGCCTGAGCTATCGCGATTTCCCGTTGCGCCAGATTCATCCGCAAGCGCAGAAGGCGGCCGAGGCCGCGCGGTGCGCGGCCGAGCAGGGCAAGTTCTGGGAGTATCACGATCTGCTGTTCGCCAACCAGGCCAAGCTGGATGTCCAGAGCCTCACCGAGCATGCCCGCAGCCTCAAGCTGAGCGGGCAGCCCTTCGAGCAGTGCCTGGCGAGCGGCCGATACACGGCGGCGATCGGGAAGGACCTGGACGAGGGGAGACAGGCGGGCGTCTCCGGGACCCCCGCGTTTTTCATCAACGGCACCGTCTTGAGTGGCGCTGTATCCCTGGATAGCTTCACGCGCGTGATCGATGAAGAGCTGGCGCGGGCGCGGTGAAGCGGGTCGAGGCAGAAAGGAGGGTAAGGGATCGCGATCAACGGCTTCACTGGTTTTCGGGGGACCGGCCCAGTCATCTGGCTTCCGGGATGGGAGGTGACGTCTCGCGATTTGTCGTGAGAATGGATGAATGGCGTCTAACACATCCGTGATTCTCAGGTCCTTCAGTCGTTAAGCGACAGCAGGGGGAGAGAATGCGTAACTCCAGCCTATTCAGGCTAGTCTGCTATGGCCAGCGGGAACAAACGCGGTGCAAAGGAGTAGGACGATGACAACGCGGCTGATCAGCAAGTGCATGTCGGCGCTGGCCTTGGCCGGAGCCATTCTCCTCGTCCTCCCCCCCGGGGCAGACGCTGTTCTTCAGGCCGCGGCTTCCATCGACTCTGGCGCCACCCTGCTGGCCTGCGACAACAACGTGTGCGCTGGCGGCGCCGTGCCGACCTTTCTGGACCTCGATCCTACGGTCGGGGTTCTGGAGACCGGTCCCCAAGTGGTCGGCGATATCAGCTTTTCGTTCGCCGTTCAGACCTCTGAGAAGTCCTCGGGCCCGGGCGGGCTCAACACGCTCTCCAGCGCCGGGACGGTGGTACAGAACACCGGCATCGTCGCACACACGATTCTGTTGTCAATCGGTGACACCGATTTCATTGGCCCAGCGTTCGTGTTCACAACCACGGGGAGTGGTACCTGGGTAGACCAAACGTCACCCGCAGAGTTTGGGGGCACGACGATCACGATGCAGTGGTTTAACGATCCCGCGAACGCCCAAGGGGCGGACTCCCCGGGCGACACGCCCGGCAACCTGGTCAACACCGCTACCGACACACCGCAGGACGGGATTAGTAACCAGTCGTTCGGAGGGCCTCCCGCGTTCGATCACTCGGGCGCCCTCGCCGTCCCCGACCCCGCCCTCTTCTCGATGACGCTCTCCAACGAGCTCGTGCTCGGGCCGGGCATCAGGCTGGAGAGCCGCGGTCAGGCGGAGTCGAAGCCAGTACCGGGCCAGGGCTGCCTGACCCATACGCCGGGCTTCTGGGGTAACCATCCGCTCATCACGAGCCAATTCTTGCCCCAGACGGTCTGTGGTGTGGAGCTCGACACGGTCCAGGCCGGCTCCGTCACTTCGGCAACCGAGGCGATCTGCTCCGTGGGGAACGACCACACGATCCTCGGCCCGGAGCTGACGCAACTGGTCCGGCAGTGCACGGCCGCCCTCCTCAACGTCGCCGCCTCTGCCAGTGGCGGCGGGAACTGCCCAGGGGATCTCCCGTTCCTCGCGTCTCTGCTCGAGGGTTGCTGCGGTGCTGACAGCGTCTGCACCGGCGATCCCGTCGCGGGGCTCACCGTCCAGTCCTGCATCGACCAACTGGACGCGTTCAACAACTCGCCCGACACGCTGCCGCCGTTCGGCCCCTTCGTGAACCCGGGTCCGGCGAATCCGGCCCAGTGCCAGGCCGCCAGGAACAACGGAGTGGTAGTCACCCCGGCTCAGTAGCTCCATCACGAGGTCCGGGGAGGAGGTGAGAAAGACCCGCCAGGTTGCCCTGGCGGGTCTTCGCTCGAGAAACACTGCTCAGCACGGATGCTGACGCGACCTGTTGCGGAACTAGGGTCCTGAGTTGCAGATTCGATGACAAAATCGTGCGACGCTGGCCAGGATCTCGTCGGCCGTCTTCGTCCAGACGAAGGGGTGGCGCGGGCATTGGTGATCTCGATGTACCGGCGAACGGCCACCCCCAGTTCGCGCGTGCTCTGGTGGACGCCCGGCGAATTTGCTTCTCTGTCAGCGCGGCGAACCACCGCTCGACGAGGTTGATCGGAATGGAGGTGGTGGACCCTATGCTTGCCCGAAACCCACGAAGCGCCTAGGGCAGCTCGCTCACCGTAACGATTGCGATCCCGCATGAGAGAAGGGTGTGTTGGGATCTATTTCCTTCCAACACGAACGTAGGCGGCGCAAAGCACCTTTCTCCATCCCTTCCCCTGTCCCGCGGTCCGCCGGCACGCCCCGTCATCGCGGTCATCCCGGTGAGCGACGAGCCGACTGTACTCCCGCGGCGGGACGAGGGGCAAGGGCCGCAGGGCGGGCGCGGGGGGGCGGAACCGCTGCGGCCGGCTCGGTGAACAGACGAGCCCGGCGACCCGGGAGAGCGGGCGGGAGAACGGGACGTCAGGCCGCGTCGCTCGCGGTGCCCGGCGGCGGTTCGGCGGCGAGCAACCCTGACCGACGCTTACCGGGCTGCGGGTCAGGTACTCGACGAAGACCCGCGTAACGAGAGTGAAGCGGCTCGTAACGCCAATCTTGTGGTACAGACGTTCGAGATGCGTGTGGACAGTGTGGGAGGAGATACCGAGGTTGGCCGCGATAGCGGATTCCTTTTGGTCGTCGAACACCGCCTGCAGGATCTGAGACTCTCGCTGGGACAACTCAAGCGACCCCGCGAGGAGGCGCCAGATGCTGTCGGAAAACATCGAGTGTCCAGAAGGCCGGACGCCTCGTGCGCCGAGCAGTCTGGTCGCGGGGTGCGCGGGATTGTAGCACCACCACCGGGAGGATGGACCTGGCGCAGTGTGCGAGAATGCCACGCCGTCACGCCGCTGTCCTCAGGCCCGTGCCAGTTGGGGAAGACCCAAGACCAGCATCCCCGTGTACCCATGGTCGAGGCTAGACAGCGCGGCAGCCGCGGAACGTGACCGAGGCGTGAAATCGCGTGAAAAGCTGAGGGTACAAGGCCAAGGGTGCGGGGTCCTCAAGCAAGCAACGTCTGAACAACACGCGGCCGCGGGTCAGGGGAGTTGTAGGTGACCGCCATCGCCGGACGCACCCGCTTCCCGGTCACCCTCGCGTGACGCCGCCGATCTGGCTCGACGCCGCCGGCCGACGGCGCCCGACCCGGGCCTGCTGGACCTGTGGCCGGGAGGTCGCCATCATGCGCATGCGCACCGAGCACCTGCGTCCGCACGGTGGGAGCCCGGCCGCACGCTCCACATCCCGTCCTGGTGCGGCTGCTCGACCGAATACGTCCCGGTGTCCGTGGGCAACGGCTGGTGGCAGCTGGCGCCGATCTGGGAGCCGGACCAGGTGGCGAATCCGCAGCGGCGGTTCGCGCCGCCGGAGCCGCGCTAACGGAGCGCGTCATCACCGGCCGGAAATCAGGGTCTCCGGCGGGCTAAAATTTTCTGACGCTGGTGCTGCCCAGCACGAGGCCCCCCCCTCTTCCCCCTTTCGAATCAGGCCGGGTGGTGGGGTTACCCCGTGGTGGCCGGAGGGCGCCAGAACCTCGCTACGAGGCCGTAGCAGCCTCCCTGACGCATCCTGCGCCGCAGGCCGCGGGATCAACCTGGACGACCGACCTGTCGCGCTTCCGTAGCCGGTACACCCTGCGACCTGGACGTCAACGACGTCGTCCTGGATGACAACCTGAACTACCTGAACGACAACCTGGACGACGACCGGCATGAGGCGCAGAATCGAGTTGCGTCGGCGGTGCGGGGGGTACCGCGGTTTGCCGCGATCTGCCAAGGGGGGGTCACGAACTTTTGAGCACTTCTGGCGGGCATGAGTCCTTCTGCAAGTATCCCGCGGAGGAACGCGGCGAGCGGTTCGTGGCGTGGCACCAGGACGTGACGTACTGGGGTCTCGAGCCGCCCCGCGCCATCACGGCGTGGATCGCCATCGACGACGCCGACGTGGAGAACGGATGCATGAGCGTGATTCCGGGTTCCCACCGCCTGGGCATTCTCGAGCACGGCAAGTCCGACCGCGCCGGCAACCTGCTCAGCATCAACCAGGAGGTGCCGGACGGCCTGGTCGATGAAGCGCGTGCGGTCTCCATGCCGCTTCGCGCGGGACAGATGTCCCTGCACGACGGGATGCTGCTCCACGGGAGCCACCCGAACCGGTCGCGGCGCCGGCGCTGCGGCCTCGCGGTGCGCTTCACCACCCCCGACGTCCGCCAGGTCGCGCCCAACTCGCTCCGGGGCTACTACCGCCCGGTTCTCGTCTGCGGCATCGACCGTCACGGCTACTTCCCGCCGGTCGAGGTGCCGTGGCGCCGATGACCGCGCGATCACGGAGAGCATGAGCCGCCGGGCATCGTCGTGATGGCCGGGCCCCCACGGCGCGGGGTAGGGCAGGCCTCTCGCCGCGTCGCACGTCGCCGCGCCGTGGCGCTCGTGCTCCTCGCGACCGCGGCGCTGCTCGGCGCGGCTCCGGCCAGCGGAGCGCCACCGGTCAGCGCGCCGGTCCGTGTTCAGGCACGGTTCGACCTCGACGCCGCTCTCGCGAGCCCGTTCCCCGCCGACTGGCTCACCGTCCCCGACCAGACCCAGCGGACCGGGCTCCGGGTGGCGACCCCCTTCCCGGCCTGCCTTCCGGGTCGCTCGGACTGCGACGATCTGCGCCTCCTCGCCGAGCTGGACGGCTTCGACCTCGACCCCCGGCTCGTGCTCCGCTTCACTGGCGTGATCGACCTGGCGAGCGTCACGTCGCGCAGCGTCTTCCTGATCCGGCTCGTCGCGGGGCCGGCGGAGATCACGGGCGTGGACCGGCTCGTCTGGGATCCCGACACGCTGACGCTGTACGCGCGCCCCGAGAGCCTCCTCGAGCCGGAGACTCGCTACGGGCTCGTCGTGACGCGGGAGTTGCGCGACTCGGCGGGGCGGCCCGTCGAACCGTCGCCGGGCTTCGCCGCATTCCTCCGCTCGGGCGGGGGACCACCCGCGGCGAGCCCGCACCGGGGGGTCTTCGGCGCGCTCCGTCGGGCGATCGAGCGGCGCGGCATCCGCGCGGACCGGGTAGTGGTCGCCTCGGTCTTCACCACCGGCAGCGTCTCGGCGTTCCTCGAGCAGGCCCGCGACCGGCTGGACCGGCGGCCGCCCCCGCCGGCGGTCATCACGATGCCCGAGGGCGGCGGACATGCGTGGTTCCCGCGCGCGAGTCTCGAGCGTCTCGTCCTGCGTCGGCAGGTCGGAGCGGCGGCGAGCGCGTCGGTCGGGGAAGGTGCGGCCTCCTCCGACGAGGCGCCGGCCGGCTTCCGGGACGAGGCGCTCCCGCTGGACATGCTCCCCCGGGATGCCGTCGGCGGCGTGGGGATCGGCTGGTACTGGTCACCGTGGTACCTGACCCGCGAGCGGCGAATCCTCGAGGCGCCGACCTTGGCTCCCCATCGCGGCGCGGGGGTCGACCACCCCGTGCCGTTCGTCGTGGTCACCCCGGCGGGCCCGACTCCGCCTGAGGGCTGGCCCCTGGCGGTGTTCGGTCACGGCTACGGCGGCGAGATGCTCTCGAGCGCGCTGCTCGTCGCGGGCAACCTCGCGCGCCACGGGATCGCGACGGTGGCGATCACCGTGGTCGGTCACGGCGGCGGCCAGGAGAGCCGGCTTCGCGTCCACCTCACCGATGGGCGGATGCGGAGCGTGTGGGTCCCCGGTCGCGGCGTCGATCTGGACGAGGACGGCCGGATCGAGGCGACGGAAGGCCTCGCCCCGCGTCCAGGCGGCCCGCTCGCGGCGCTCAGCCTCCGGGACGGCTTGCGCCAGCAGGTCGTCGACCTCATGGCGCTCGTGCGAGCGGTCGGACGTGGCCTCGACGTGGACGGCGATGGTGCCGCCGACACGGGACGCGGACCGATCACCTACGCGGGCCACTCGCTCGGCGGGATCTACGGCACGATCTTCCTCGCCGTCGAGTCGCGCGCGCGGGTCGGCGTCCTGGCCGTCCCGGGCGGGCCCGTGCCCGAGATCGCGCGGCTCTCTCCCGTGTTCCGGCCGCTCGTGCGCGACGCGCTCGGGCGCCGGAGCCCCTCGCTCCTGAACCTGCCCGAGGACTTCCGGGAGGATCTCCCGCTCCGCGGCGACGCGCCCGTCGTGGCGCCCGCCCCGGGCGCGCTCGCGATCCAGGAGTACCTGGCTCGCGTTGAATGGCTCGGCCGGCGGGCCGACCCCCTGGCCTATGCGCGCCACCTCCGGCAATCTCCGCTTCCCGGGCTCGAGCCGTCCCGCGTGCTCCTCCAGTTTGCGCTGGGGGATCCCGTGGTGCCGAATCCGACGACGGCCGCGCTCGTCAGGGCGGGTGAGCTGGGCGACCGCACGGTGGTGATGCGAACCGACCGCGTCGCCCGCGCCGCCGGCGCCGAGTGGCGCGACCCGCACGGGTTCCTGCTCGCGGTGCACGCCCCGGGCCTGATCGGCCGCATGGCGCAAGTGGCCCAGGAGCAGCTCGCCCGCTTCCTGCGCGACGACGGCGAGGCCGTCTGGACCCCGACCGGGGTCTCGGCCGCCGGCCCGGACGACCATTTCCTCGAGGGCCTGACCGCGGCGCGGTGAGCGCGCTCGGCGGCCGGTGTCCGAGGCGATGTTGAAGGTACCCGGGGCAGTGTTTACAATGTCCGCATCTACCGAGCCCCGTGCGCGGCTCCGCCGACGCACACAGTGACCCCCCACCCTGTGAGGGCCCCATGAGAGTCCTGAGGATCGTGCCGGAGCGGTGCACGGGCTGCCTCCGGTGCGAGCTGGCGTGCTCGTACGTGCAGACGGGCACCTTCCAGCCGGCCAAGTCCGTGATCCGGGTGTCGCCCTTCGAGGGGCACACGAGCTACGCGCCGTACACGTGCTTCCAGTGCGCCGAGGGCTGGTGCATGACCGCGTGCCCGGTCGGCGCGATCGTCATCTCCCCGGTGGGCGCGAAGGCCGTCGTGGACGACCAGTGCGTCGGGTGCAAGCTCTGCACGATCGCCTGCCCGTACGGAACGATGTTCTACAACCCCGACACGCAGAAGGCATTCAAGTGCAACCTCTGCGGCGGCGACCCGGCGTGCGCCCATGCCTGCCCGACGCAGGCCATCCTCTACGAGGAGGCCGAGACGGCCGACTGGCTGGGTGACTTCGCGGCCACGCGCGCCGCCGGCACGCTGATGACGGTCGGCGGGAACGGCAGGCACTGATGGCGGCGCGCCACGTCATCGTCGGAGGCGGCACCGCCGGCCACAACGCGATCAACACGATCCGGCAGGAGGAAGGCGAGCGCTCGGAGATCGTGCTGGTCTCGGCCGAGCGGCCCTACTCGCGCATGGTCCTCCCGTACTACCTCGGCCGGACCATCGCCGAGTCCCACGTCTTCACAGCCACCCCCGCGAAGCTCGGCCGGCTCGGCGTGACGACGCACATCGGGCGCCAGGCGACCGGGCTGGACGCCAAGGCTGGGAAGCTCACGCTCGACGACGGCACGGCCATCGAGTACGACGACCTCCTGGTTGCGACCGGCTCGTCCGCCGTACGGGCGCCGGTCCCGGGCGCGGACGGCCCCGGGGTTCACAGCTTCTGGACGCTCGCGCAGGCCCGCGGCGTGGTCGCCGAGATCGAGTCGGGCAGCCACGTGGTGATGGTGGGCGCCGGCTTCATCGCCTTCACCATCCTCAACTCGATCCTCGCGCTCGGGGCGCGGCTGACGATCGTCGAGATCGCGCCGCAGATCCTGCCGCGCATGATCGACCGGCAGGGGGCCTCGCTCGTCGACGCCTGGCTCCGGAAGCACGGCGTCGAGATCCGCACCGGCGCCACGCTGACCGTGGTGGAGCAGCACGCCGGCCGGCGCCGCCTCCGCTTCAAGGACGGTGCGGACGTCGACGCCGACGTCGTGATCATGGCGACCGGCATCCGCACGAACCTCGGGTGGCTGGAGGGCTCGGGCGTCCGCGTGAACCGCGGCGTGGTCGTGGACGACCACCTCCGGTCGAGCGTGCCGAACGTGTACGCCGCCGGCGACGTGGCCGAGGGGCGGGACCTCGTGACCGGGCTGCCCGACGTCCACGCCATCGAGCCCACGGCCATGGAGCACGGCCGGGTGGTGGGGGCCAACATGGCCGGCCGCGACGTTGCGTACCGCGGCAGCCTCCTCATGAACATCGTGGAGGTTTGCCACCTGGACGTGGCGAGCTTCGGGCGCTGGGACGATCCGGAGGCCGAGGTCATGCTGGCGGTCGACCCGGACCGACCCTCGTACCGGAAGCTGCTCTGGCACGGCGACCGGCTGACGGGCGCGATGATCCTCGGCCCCTCCGGCGACATCTGGGCGACGAACGACGTGGGGATGCTGAAGGGCTTGGTCCAGTCCGGCGTGCCGCTCGGGCCGTGGAAGGAAGAGCTCAGGCGGAACCCCTTCGACGTCAAGCGCGCCTACGTCGCTTCGCACACGACCCAGCGGCTCCTGCCCGAGACGGTGCTCGGCCGGCCGGCGCCCGCGCCGGCGGTGCTCTGGAGCTAGGGGACGGTCAGGCCCGCGTCCCGCGGGCGGGAGAGTGAAATGTCGGGCCGGCAAAGTTTGACCCCAGGAGACAGCGCATGACGCAGGCAGCGACGGCGGTGGCGAAGGGGGCGGCGGTCCCGAAGGCCGACCTCCCGGGCGGATACGCCGGACAGCTCCTCCGGGTGGACCTCTCGGCCGGCCGGGCCTGGGGCGAGCCCTGGTCGCCCGCCGACATGCGGACGTACCTCGGCGGCGCCGGGCTCGGCGCGAAGATCCTCTGGGACGAGGTGCCGGCCGAGGTCAACTGGGACGATCCGGGAAACCGCCTCGTGCTGGGCACCGGTCCGCTGGCGGGCCTGCCGGTCTGGGGGACGGGCGGCCTCACGGTCGTCACGCGGGGCGCGATGACGAACGGCGGCACCTCGACCCAGGCCAACGGCTTCTTCGGCGCCAACCTGAAGTACTGCGGCTATGACGCCATCGTGATCCAGGGCCAGGCGCCGGAGTGGACGTACCTCCTGATCCGCGGCGACCGGGTCGAGCTCCGCGACGCCCGGCACCTCGTCGGCAAGGACACCTGGGAGACGCAGGACGCGCTGAGTGGAGAGCTCGGGCTCTCCGGCCACATGCTGAGCGTGTACTCGATCGGACCCGCCGGCGAGAACCTGGTCCGCTTCGCCGCGATCCAGGGCGACTACGGCCACGTCGCCTCCAAGAACGGCGTGGGCGCCGTCATGGGGAAGAAGCGGCTCAAGGCGGTGGCGATCGCCCGGGGCGGCGCTGCCCTCCGGGCGGCCGACCCGCGCGGGCTCATCGCGGCCGCCGACGACATCGCCAACGACCTCCGGACGAACCCCGCGGCCAAGACGCTCTACGAGTACGGCACCTTGCCGGGGGTCGTGAACCTGCTCGGCCTCGGCGCGCTCCCGATCAAGAACTACACGACGAACGTCGCCCTCCCGGGTGTCGACATGAAGCAGTGGGAGGCGCCGGCGCTCCGGCAAGGCTTCGACCACCGCGGCCACCAGTGCAACGCCTGCGGGATGCACCACTGCCACATGCAGGTGCTGCCGCGCGGCAAGCACAAGGGCGAGATCGTCGACGAGCCGGAGTACGAGGGCTGGTCCGGGGCCGGCTGGACGATCGGGTGCACCGACCCGGTGGCCGTCTCCTGGCTCAACACTCAGATCGACCGGGCCTGCGTCGACGTCAACGAGTTCGGATGGCTCTGCGGCTGGGTGATGGAGTGCCAGGAGAACGGCTACATCACCGAGAAGCAGCTGGGGTTCCGGCTGGCCTGGGGTGACGCCGAGAGCGCGGCGCGGCTGCTCTGGATGCTGAGCCGGCGCGAGGGGTTCGGCGACGTCCTGGCCGAGGGCACGAAGCTCGCCGCCGAGCGCCTCGGCGGCGGCGCGGCGGAGTGCGCGATCTACACGGGCAAGAACGCCTCGCCTCGCGGCCACGATCACCGCGGGCGCTGGGAGGAGATGCTCGACACCTGCACCGGCTCGACGGGCACCCTCGAGACGGGGCCGGCGGTGTTCCCGGCCGAGCTGGGGCTGCCCGCCCGCATCAACCCGTTCGACCCCGAGCAGGTCGCGCGCCAGGTCGCCGGGCTCAACGGGCGCCGCAACTTCGAGGACTCGCTCGGCGCGTGCATCTTCACGACGCGGACGTATATCGAGAACCTGACCCGCACCCTGTCGGCCGCGACCGGCTGGGAGTACTCGCGCGACGAGGCGATGCGCTTTGGCCGGCGGATCGCCGCGATCTTCCGCGCCTTCAATCTCCGGTGCGGCATCGGCGGCGAGCTCGAGCGGCCGTCCAAGCGTTACGGGTCGACGCCGGTCGACGGGCCCGCCAAGGGACAGTCGATCGAGAAGCACTGGGAGCGGATGCTGGACCTCTGGTACGAGGGCATGGGATACGACCGCGCGAGCGGGCGGCCGACCCCCGAGACGCTCCGCGCCGTCGGCCTCGAGTGGATGGTGCCGGCCGTGTGGGGTGATCCTCGGTGAAGGCGCCCGCGTCGGCGGCACCAGGGGGTGACGGCGTGAGCCAGGCTCGTCCGCCCATCGAGGCGGCGGCCGGGCCGATGACGGTGCGCGTCGAGGTCCTGTCCTGGGTGAACAAGCTCGTCGGCGGTCCCGGCACGGGTGAGGTGACCGTTGAGGCGCTCGCTCCGCGCGGCGCGCGCGTCCGGGACGTCCTCCGGGTCATTTCCGACCGGTACCCCGAGCTGGGACGGGCCCTCTGGGATCCGACGCGCCCCCACGAGCTCGGCGACAACATCGAGGTCCTGGTGAACAACGCCGTTCTCGGCCTGACCCACGACCTCGACAGCGAGGTGCTCGACGGCGAGCGGCTCACACTGCTCGGCCAGTACATGGGGGGCTAGACCGCCTCCGCGTACTGGCCGACCTCCAGCTGGGCGTCCCCGAGGGCCCCGAACGCGTGACTGTCGGAAGGATCCAGCGCGATCGCCTTGGCGGCCTCCCCGGCCGCCTCGGCAAACGCGTGACGCGAGTACAGGACGTAGGCGAGGTGGCGCAAACGCACCGCGGCCTAGCCGCGTGAGCCCCGGAGGGACCCCGCGTGATCATCCCGGAGGCGTCGCTGCTGGGCTTGTTCGTCGTGGCGGCAATCGTGCTGCTGCTGACGCCGGGACCGGCGGTGCTCTACATCGTCACGCGCAGCGTGGCGCAGGGACGGCTGGCCGGGCTGGTCTCGGCGCTCGGCGTCCACGTGGGCACCCTCGTCCACGTGGCGGCGGCCGCACTCGGAGTGTCGGCCCTGCTGGTCTCGTCGGCGCTCGCGTTCGACATCGTGAAGTACCTGGGCGCGCTGTACCTGATCTACCTGGGCGTCCGGAAGCTCGCGGGATGGGACCAGCCCGCTCGGGGACAGGCCATCGCGCCCCTCCGCCTCCGCCGGCTCTTCGGTCAGGGCGTGGTGGTGAACGTCCTGAACCCGAAGACCGCGCTTTTCTTCCTGGCGTTCTTGCCGCAGTTCGTGGACGTCACGCGGGGCGCGGTGGGCTTCCAGATCCTGGTCCTCGGGCTGATCTTCGTGGCCCTCGGCGTGATCAGCGACGGCCTCTACGCGCTGGCAGCCGGCACCGCCGGAGCCTGGCTCAAGCGGGACGGCCGGCTCCTCCGCGTGGAGCGGTACGTCAGCGGCGGCGTGTTCGTCGGCCTCGGGGTGACGGCGGCCCTGGCCGGCAACGGCCGGAAGTAGCGGAGCAGGTCCAGCGCGCTCACGGCGTCGCCTGTCCCGGATCAGCATCGATGTGCTACGATGTGCTACATGGCATACCCGAAAGGTGAAGTTGGCGTGCGGGAGCTCCGGCAGAACCTCAGCGTCTACCTGAGGCGTGTCAAGGCCGGGGAAGCGCTCGGCGTGAGGGAGCGCGGCAATCGGATCGCCGTCCTCGCTCCTGCCGGAGCTCGGTTGACGGCGCTGGAGCGACTCATCGCGGCCGGACGCGCCACGCCGGCCGGCGGCGACGTGCTCGATCTCGGTCCGCCCCTCGGCCGGCGGCCGTCCCGCCGGGCCAGCCGCGCCCTCGGCAGGTTGCGCAATGAAGGTCGATGACGGTCGTCTATCTCGACTCGTCCGCCCTCGTGAAGCTGGTCGTCGCGGAGCCCGAATCCGCGGCCCTCATCGAACGATTGCGACGGTGGCCGGGGCGCATGTCCAGCGCTCTCGCGCTCACCGAGCTTCCCCGGGCCCTTCGCCGGGCTGGCTTCGGCACGGTCGTTCGTCGTCGTGCCCGCGAGGTGCTGGCGCGGATCG
This sequence comes from uncultured Candidatus Rokubacteria bacterium, assembly GCA_963804185.1. GTDB lineage: Bacteria > Methylomirabilota > Methylomirabilia > Rokubacteriales > DASRDR01 > DASRDR01. Next base: position 353,487 of record CAWDPM010000011.1, on the reverse strand, counting down.
CCCTGGTCGACGTCGACCGTCGCATTCTGGCGGCTGCGGCGGCGCTCGAGCCCGTTGACCTCAGGACGCTCGACGCCATTCACCTCGCCACCGCGCTGGCCGTGCGCGAGGAGCTGGATGTGATCGTCACCTACGACAGGCGGCTCCGGGCGGCCGCCGAGCGGGCGGATCTCGAGGTCGAGGCGCCGGCGTGAACGATCGCGCGGGAGCGTAGAATACCCCTGTGGAGCTGACGATCGAGCCCCCCTACCTGATCGTGAGGCCGTTCGCGACCGAGGACGACTTCTACCGCGAGGCCGGCGAGGACAGCGACTGGGAGTACCTCGACGGGAGGATCGTGATGCACTCCCCGGCCTCGGACCGGCATGAGGATCTTTTCCGGTTTCTCCTCATTCTGGTTGGCGCCTACCTCGACGAGCACGGCGGCGGGATCGTACGGGGGTCCCGGTACCCGATGCGTCTCGACCCGCGCTGGTCTCCGGAGCCGGACCTGCTGGTAGTCCGATCCGCCAGGCGTCATTTGATGCAGAAGACCCGGCTCGAGGGTCCGGCCGACTTCGTGATCGAGATCGCGTCGGACAGCGACCCTGGCCTGGACGTGCGCGAGAAGCTGCCGCGCTACCGCGAGGCGGGGATCGAGGAGATCTGGCTCGTCAACCACTTCGAGGGGACCCTGCGCGCCGACACCAAGACCCCGGCCGGGTACGAGACGCGCACGATCACCGAGGGCCGGCAGGCGTCGGTGGTCATTCCGGGCCTCTGGATCGAGGTGTCGTGGCTCTGGCGCGAGACGCTGCCGTCAACCATGGGCTGCCTGCGAGAGGTCCTCGGTCCCGAGCAGTGAGGAGAGGTAACCCCGGACAGTGAGGACCGGGGAGAGAGGTCATGCCCGGTGGCTCGGGTATGGCCAGACGGCGGGCGCCTTCCTCCTGATCCTACTCGCGTGGCAGCTCGTCGGGCTCAAGGTCCCGCGGTACATCTTGCCGACGCCGCTCGCCACCGTCGCGGAGCTCTACACGCGCGCGCCGCTCATCGGCCAGCACGCCCTCACCACGCTCCGCGAGATCGCGCTCGGCTTCCTCCTCGCCGTCGCCGTCAGTGTCCCGTGCGGCCTCGCGGTGGCCTTCTCGCGGTCGGTCGAGCGGGTGGTGATGCCGGTCCTCGTGTTCACCCAGCTCGTGCCGAAGATCGCCCTCGCGCCGCTGTTCATCATCTGGTTTGGCTTCGGGCTGTTCCCCAAGGTGTTCATGACCTTCTTGCTGTCCTTCTTCCCCATCGTGATCGACTCCATCGCGGGGTTCCGCTCGCTCGACCGCGAGATCGAGCATTTGATCCGGTCCATGGGTCTTCGGGTATGGCCGGCCTTCGTGAAGGTCCGGCTGCCGCACGCATTGCCCCAGATCTTCACGGGGTTCAAGGTCGCGATCACCCTGGCCACCGTCGGCGCCATCATCGGGGAGTTTGTCGGCTCGGACCGCGGGCTCGGCTATCTCCTGCTGGTCGCCGGAGGGGACCTACGGACGGAGCTGCTCTTCGCCACGCTCGTCGTGCTCACGGCAATCGGGCTCGTCCTCTACTACGTGGTGGCCATGATCGAGCGGCTGGCCATCCCCTGGCACGTCTCGCGCCGGGGACCGGTCGGGGCCGAGGGCGGACTCTGAGGTATGATCCTTAGGCGTCACGGGCCACGGAGCCTGGGGAGGAAAAGCTAATGATCACGAAGGCCACGGAGCGGTCGACGTACCTGGACCTCGCGAAGATGGATTGGGAGCCGAGCCAGTTCCCGGGCGTGTGGAACAAGGTCCTCTACGAGGAGCCCTCCGGCCGGCGGACGATCCTCACGCGCTTCGAGCCCGGCGCGAAGCTGCCGCGCCACCGACACGTGGGGCTCGAGCAGACCTTCATCCTCGAGGGCTCGCTGGTCGATGACGACGGCGAGTGCACGGCGGGGAACTTCGTGTGGCGACGCCCCGGCTCGATGCATCGCGCCTGGTCGCCGAACGGCTGCATCGGCATCGGCATCTTCGAGCGTCCGAACGAGTTCCTTGAGGAACCGGACCGGGCCTAGCCAGGCCCGGCGGGCGGGGGAGGGGAGCATGCGGCGGAGCTGGCGTCTTCTGCTCGCGGGGGCGGGACTGGGACTGGCGGCGGTCGTGGCGTGGTCGGCGGCGACGCCGGGCGCCATCGCCCAGGACAAGGTCACGTTCCGCATGAACTGGTACTGGGGCGGCATCCACGCCCCGTTCGCGCTCGCCAAGGAGCGCGGCTACTTCGAGAAGGCCGGCGTGAACGTCGAGATCCTCGAGGGCCGGGGCTCGGCCACCACGGTGCAGCTCGTCGGAACCAAGTCCGACACCTTCGGGTGGGCGGACGGCGTGAGCCTCACGCAGAACGCGGTGAAGGGCGTGCCGGTCAAGGCGGTGGCCACGATCTTGAACATCCTTCCCTACGCGGTCGTCTCGCTCGAGGAGACGAACATCCGGACGGTCAAGGACCTCGAGGGCAAGACGCTGGCGATCACTCCCGGGGACGGCCTGACCCAGACGTGGCCGGCCGTCGTCGCCGCCAACAAGCTGAACGCCGACTCCATCAAGCTCATTCACATGGACCCGAAGGCGAAGATCCCCGCGGTGACCGAGAAGCAGGCGCACGCGCTCCTCGGCGGCGCGGACGACCAGCCCATCAACATGGAGGTGAAGGGCTTCAAGACCCGGGTCCTCAAGTTCAGCGAGCTCGGCGTGCCCTCGGTCGGCTTCACGGTGTTCGCCCACCAGGACACGATCAAGGAGCGGCCGGACCTGGTCCGGAAGGTCGTGGCGGCCAGCGTCAAGGGATTCGAGGACGCGGCGAAGGACCCCGAGGCCGCGGTGGCGGCCCTGATGAAGCTCGCCCCGCTCGCCGACCGAGAGGTCGTGCGCCGGCAGCTCGCCGTCGACCTGGGCCTCCTGTTCAGCGCGGCGAACACGCAGAAGCGCGTCGGGTTCGGGCCGCCCGAGGACTGGCAGGCGACGCTCGAGATTCTCAAGAAGTACCGGGGCGTCGAGACCAACCTGCCGGCGACGGCGTTCTACACGAACGAGTTCCTGCCGTAGAGGGAGCGCCCGGACCGGCCCCGGGGCGTGGGCGGGGAAGAGGAGGACCGGTAGAGGCGTATTACCTCGCGATAGTCGGGCGTTGTCAGCACAATGTCCAACCCGGCTGGTCCTAACTCGACGACAAGGATGCGGTCACGGAGTTGCTCACGGGAGAGCTCGATCGTCTCCGGGGTTTCGGGCGATCCGGCGGGACCACGCACCACGAGCCGGAGGTCAAGGGTCGGCCCGGAGACCACCGTACTGTGGTGGCAGAACACGAGCACCGCCTCCCCCGGGACAGGCCGCCCCGCGGGGGCGGCGTCCCCAAGGCCGAATCCACCGGCCGCGACTGGCTGACTCCCGCAGCGCGTGAGCAGCCGCACCCTCCCGGCGGGCGTGGTTGAGTTCGGCTCCGGGCGGCCGGGCACGCTATAGACCATCTCGGCGAGTATCGACCCCCGGGTACCGACGACTCGTGAGGCACCGGCCGTCCCAGCCCCCCCTCGAACGAGCCCCAGGCCCGGCACCACGATATCGACCGGCACGCCTCGCGATTCGAGCGGCCAGGCCTGATACGCATCGAGGAGGCGCTGCAGCGAGCCGGTACCGGCCGGGTGGCGCAGCACCAGGACTCGGTCCAGACCGTGCCACTCGTCGAGCTCGCGGAGGTCGTCCATCGTCCGGAAGCGTCCCCCGGTCGCCGCGGGCGTCTCGAGCCCCGGGTTCCGAGGAACCCCAGCGCCAGCACCGCGAGGATCGTCAGCAGTCGAGTCCAGCGGAGTCTTGGTGCGCCGGCCCGTCCATGTGGTGTCATGTGCATCTCATCAGCCAGGGAGACCTCGGCGAGGAGCGCTGTCCACGCCAGGTCTGGCGGTTCGCGTAACGGGCGTCCCCGGTGGCCCGGCGGCGGTCATGGGCTACCTTGTCTCGCCAAACGCGAGCCCCAGGCGATCAAGTACACATCGGCGGGCGAGGCGGGCGCCAGCGCCCGGCCGATCTACGGCGGTCGGTCGGGGTCGTGGTCTACGGAAGGTCTTGGGGGTCTTCCGGTCGATGGCGGGCCGCCAGCTCCGCGTCCGCTGAGAGGGCACCGGCTTGCCGGCGCTATGCCGTCGGCCAGAGCGGCGCTTGGTTGCCCGGCGAGGCGCTCGAGCTGGAACACGAAACCGGTGATCGGAACTCGCTCGCCGCGCAACGATTTGTCGCGAGCCGGCGCCGTGGCGCGGTCGGCGAGCCGGTCGACCTGCGGCCAAAGTATGTGGGGCGAGTCTCGCCGTAGCCACATCACGGACCCCTGCACCTCCACCTCAACATAGTGTTCCTCGAGATACGGGGTCACGAGGTGCCGGTCGGTCCAGAGCTGCTTGACCACGTCGGGTCTCAGTTGCCCCACCGAGTATCCGTAGTCGAACTTGATGTGGCCGGGACGGAACGCAAGGAATCGGCGTAGGCCCGACGGGACTCGCGCGGGGACGCGTGCCACGTGCAAGTCGGTCTTCCCGAGAAGATCCACCGCCGGGCGCTCTGTGTAGTACGGGATGGTGCCGGCCCGGGTGACGGCGATGCTCGCGTCGTCCGTCGTGATCGCTCGCAGTAGCCGCGATTCCGTGACCTCTCGCATGTTCCGGCCGCCCGGCCCGGAGTGGAGCGGGGCTCTCAGGAGGAGCAGGTCTCCCAGGGAAACGGGACCCTTGAGGCTGTTGAAGCTGATCAGCCCAAGCCCGATGAGAACCGAGAATGTAGCTCGGCGCACCCAGCGCGGCAGTGCGAGGCGGTTGTGTGTCGAGCGGTCGGCGATCATCTGGTTCACCCGCCAGGCCGCGCAGGAGAAGAGCACAAAGAATGCCGGCATCACGATCGACACATAGCGATTGCTGCCTCCCCAGTACTCCCAGGCGTCGCCCCCCACGTAGACGCTGTAGGCCATCTGGACGACAAGCAGGCATAGGAGGAGCAGCATCGCCGGCGAGGTTCGGGAGAGCAGGGCCAGAGGCAGGAGGAAGAGGATGGGATTCATCGCCCAGATGAACTGGACGAGAACGACCGCCCCACGGCTGACGCGCAGCAGGATGGGATAGCCGGTCATCTTCAGGTAGTAGGTGTTGGGGAAGATGTCGTGGAAGTACCAGAGGCGAAAGGCGGTCTGTCCGAGCCCGGAAAGGACGAAGATCAGGAATCCGGCGAGCAAGTGGCGGCGGCGGGCCCGCGTGGGCGAGGCGACTATCAAGAAGAGCCAGACCGCCCCGAAGGTGATTGCCGCGTCGGGTCGAACGAGTGTGCCGATGCCGAGGACGAGATAGAGCCAGAGCGGAGCGGTGCCGGTGCGAAGGCAGCGGATGGCCCCCAAAGTCGCCATGCTGACCATGAGCGTCAGCCATCCGACCTCCATCCCCTGCAGGCTCCAGTTGTTGATGGGAAGGTAGAAGCCGGTGAGAGTCGCGGCGGCCAGCGCGACTGGAGCGTGGCGACCAGATACCTCCTCGGCCATCAGCTTCACAAGGAGGAGATTGACCAACAGCAGCACGGCCGAGGTGATCTGGATGAAGAGGCTACGCTTCGACGGCGCGATCGGCAGAAGATGAGGTAGCACCATGTACAGCGTCCAGAGTGGGTTCGTGAAGCCCTCCACCGGCTCGTCGCCGCGATTCCACACGAGACCGTGTCCGCCGGCCAGGTGGCTGGCGTACCGCATGGAGATCATCGCATCGTCGAACAGCGAGAAGTACCGCTCACCATCTACGACGAAACTGGTCCGGTAGATGAACGCTCCGAAATAGACGGTGACGAGCAGCACGAGAGCGGCGAAGAGACGGGAGCCGGCCAGGCGCGTCATCGGCTCAGCGGGTTATCGTCCCGACAAGCCAGCTGAACGGAAGACGAAGCGTATCGCGGAGCGGTTTGACGACGGCCGGGGACGGCAGTGTAACGCAGGTGCATGTGGAATCTCCGTGCCCTTTCATCGCAACTGAGGGGACGTCGACCGGACTGTTGGCAGGTGGCTGTGCAGAGGCGAGGAGCCTGGGCGCAGGCGCCTCACCTTGGCAGGCGGTTTCCGACAGCCCGGCCCTTCCGACCGGATGACCGGACGGACGGGTCAGTTCAGCGTGGGAACGGAATTGCGGCTAGGCGGGGGGAGCGCGAGAGCCGTGAGGCTCGAGAACGATCTGCTGCGGCTTGGGGACCTCGTTGGGCGGCGCCAGATGCCATGTCGGCGCCTCCGAAGGGACGGGTGTCAGCGTATCGGTGACGGAGACGTCGACCCAGAAGTTGAAGACCTCCCCAACATGCCCTGGATCATCGGCATCGCCATCGAAATGTTGGGGAGGCAGCTCGAACTCGGGATCCAGGGCGGGACCTCCAATGCACACGCCGAGGACGAGGAGGAGGGCGATCGAAAGGATAGGCTTCACCAGCCGACTCACGCACGCATCTTAGCATGAGGATGACGGTCCGCTCTAGCCGGCCGCAAGCTGCCGGATGACGGCGCTTGAAGTGGTGCAGCCTTAGGAGGGGAGATCGCATGCGCTTGGTCGTCACCGCAGGACCGCAGTGCGTGTGGGTCGGGCTGGAGCCGCAGACCGTCGAGGAAGCGATTGCCTTCGAGGGCGTGCGCCGCCCGGGGAGAGTGGACGAACGGACACGGAGCGGACGCCATCGTGCGGCTTCAGGCGCTGGCGACGCGGCTCGGCTTCCCGGTCACTCTCGGCGACGCCGCCGATCTGACTTGACGCCTAGGTTCTCACGTTCACCCACGTCCACTACGGTGTACCAACGTTCACATTCTCGATCGCGGTGCCGCGATTCGAGGAGTTGACCCGGCCGCCGCTGCAGGGGAGAGGGGCCAGGCGATGCTGCGGGAGGGGGCGGAGAGATTGGCACGAGCGGGCGCCAGTGTGGAGACAGCGGGCGTCATCCGACGAAGGACTGGCGTGCATTCGAGGATCTCGAGGGCATTGCGCGGTCGGGTGCGTTGGGCCATGGTTGAAGATGCTGGCGGCGCCGGCCTGGCCGAACAGGGCACGGACGGCCCAAGCCTGGCCAGCAGGAGGTTGCGGTCGATGCCGCTCCGAGGCGTGACCGTGCTCGTCGTGGAAGACGATCCCGACAGCCGCGAGATCACGGGGCTCCTGCTTCAGCATTTAGGCGCCCGCGTGGTGACCGTCGAGAGTGGTGACCGGGGACTCGCCGCGGTGCTCCTTCATCAACCGGACCTGGTGCTTGTCGACCTCGTGATGCCCGAGATGGACGGCTTCGAGTTCGCGAGACGGATTCGCAGCGATCCGAGATATCGGCGAGTCCGGCTGGTAGCGCTTACGGGACTCCGAGATGAAGCCACGGTGCTGAAGACTTGGAGCATCGGCTTCGACGGCCACCTGACGAAGCCGGTCACGGAGGAAGGGCTCGACCTCTTGTCTCGGTTTACAGATCGCCACTGAACCGGGGCCATTCTTTCCACGACGGCGACTGGATTCCGGCCGCCGCCGGGGCGCTACCGCAGAACGCTCCGACGACGACTGGAGCCCCGCCGGCCCGACGGGGAAGGAGTCAGCCGCCGGGCCGGACGGTCCGAACGGGTTACATCGCTTTGCGGGGCGCCGGCTTTCCCACGGGCTCCTCCGCCAGGAGCCCCACCCCCGCAACGGGGCACTTGACTTGGGTTCTGCCGACACGCGGCGGCCGGCCCCGACTCGGCCCATCCGGGTAACATCGCGGTGAATCAAGGGAAAATGGCGGAATCCCCGCGGGCACTCATCAAGCTCGCAGGGGTCTCCAAAACCTACGCGGCGTCGGACGGGCTCGTCCACGCGGTCGACCAGGTCTCGCTCGACGTGCCCACCGGAGAGTTCCTCTCCATCCTGGGCCCGAGCGGCTGCGGGAAGAGCACGCTGATGCTCATGGTTGCCGGGCTGCTCGCGCCTTCGACGGGCGAGATTCGCGTAGGGGGAAAGCCGGTGACGCGCCCCCAGACCGATGTCGGCATCGTCTTCCAGAACCCGGTCCTGCTGGACTGGCGGACGGTCATCCGGAACGTGCTGCTGCAGGTCGAGGCTCGCGCGCTGGACCTCTCCCTGTACCGGGTGAGGGCGCGCGAGCTCCTGCTGGCGGTGGGCCTCGAGGGGTTCGAGGACAAGTACCCCTTCGAGCTGTCCGGCGGCATGCGCCAGCGCACCGCCATCTGCCGGGCGCTCATCCACGACCCCCCACTCTTGCTCATGGACGAGCCGTTCGGGGCGCTCGACGCGCTGACGCGCGAGCAGATGCGGCTCGACATCGAGCGGCTGTGGCTCGAGCGCCGGAAGACCGTCGTCTTCATCACGCATTCGATCCCGGAGGCGGTCCTCCTCTCCGATCGGGTCGTGGTCATGTCGCCCCGCCCCGGACGGATCGATGGCCTCATCGACATCGACCTGCCGCGGCCCCGCCGCCTCGAGGTCCAGGAATCGCCCCGCTTCGCCGGGTACCTGAAGACGATCACGGACCTCTTCCGCGCGCGTGGCGTCCTCCGCTACTGAGGCGAAGATGAGCTGGCAAAGGGTTGCCTTGGCCACCCAGCCACGGATCAATGCGGTGGGGGGGTCTGGGGCCACAGGCCGAAGGCCGTCGGCAGGAGCGCCGCCGCTCCCCCCCGGGCTGGACGAATGACCCGGCTCAGGTTCGGGATCTGTCCGACGGAGGGCGGCCACTTCTTCCGGGAGGCGCTCGCCGAGGTCGAGCGCGCGGAGGCGCTCGGCTTCGACTCCGTCTGGCTCGCCGAGCACCACGGCGTCCCTGACCACTACTGGCCCGCGCCGGTCCAGATGCTGACCGCGCTCGCCGCGCGGACGGCACGGCTCCTCCTGGGCGCCAACGTGTGCGTCTTCCCCTTCTACCATCCGGTTCGGCTCGCGGAGGAGACGGCGCTCCTCGACGTGGTCTCGAACGGCCGGGCGGTGCTCGGGGTCGCGATCGGCTACAAGCCCGACGAGTTCCTCCTCTACGACGCCGCTCTCGAGCGGCGGGGGGCGCGCTTCGAGGAGGGGCTCGCCCTGATGAAGGCCCTCTGGACGCGCGACGGCGTGACGCACCGGGGGGAGCACTTCACGGTGGTGGACGGGCGGATCGAGCCGAAGCCGGTCCAGCGCCCGCACCCGCCCGTGTGGATCGGCGGCTGGGGCGACGTCACGCTCCGGCGGGCGGCGCTGCTCGCGGACGCCTGGCTGCCAGGCCCCACCGCCGACCTGCCGCGCCTGCTCCGGAGCCAGGCGCGAATTCGCGAGCACCGGCGGGCCGCCGGGCTGTCCGACCCGGCCGAGTGGCCCGTGACCCGGGAGCTCTGCATCGCCGAGACGGAGTGGGAGGCGCGCGAGCTGGCCGACCGGCATCTGATGCTCGCCTACGGCAAGGAGTACGGCGGGGCGTGGAAGCACCCGTTCATCGACGCGGCGACGGCGGCCGACCTCGACCGCCTGGCGGTGGATCGCTTCCTCATCGGCACGCCCGACCAGATCGCGCGGGGGCTCGAGCCCTACGTCCGCCAGTACGGCATGACCCACGTGATCTTCCGGCTCTTCACGCCGGGCATGCCGCACCGGCAGGTGCTGCGCCAGATCGAGCTCCTGGCGAGGGAGGTCCTGCCCGCGTTCCGGTGACGGACGGTCAGCCGACGGCCGCCCGGGCTTGCGCCAGGAATCGGCAGGCTAGACCCACCGCCTCCTCGGCCTGCCGGCGGGTAAACACCTCGGCCGGTACGCCACCGGGAAGCCCGTTCGGGTAGCGGGTCGGAATGTAGTACTGGTCGAGCTGCTGTGCGCCTTCCCGGAGCTCACCCAGCCCCGGGTGGACGGCGACCAAGGGAGCGAGAAGCTCGACGACGGAGTGGCCGAGGACGACCCGGGCGCCGCCCAGATAGTGGAGTGCCTTCAGCGCCTTCTCGGCGGCCTGCTGGCACACGAAGCAAGCCTGCGCGAAGAATCCCTCGCGCAGCCCGAGCTCGGCGATCCCAGGTCGCTCTCCGCCTGGGCCAACCAGCGGGCCGCCTCAGCCTTCGCCCGCTTCTTGCAGCACGACCCCCTCCTCGAGGGCCTGTCGGATGAGCGGATTGTCCTCGGCGGCCATGCGCTCGAGCTCCTCTGGCGTGTAGACGAGGAGATCGAGCCCCGCGCCACAGGTCGTAGAGGCCCGCGAAGTCCTTGAAGCGCTCGAAGAACGGGCGAGTCGTGTTGGCGACGATGAGGAGATCGAGATCACTCCCGGCGTCGGCCTCGCCCCGGGCCACCGAGCCGAAGACGATCACCTTGCGCGCCCGTAGAACATGGGGCGCGATCCTCCGCCGCAGCTCGTCGAGATCGGAGAGTACGGGCCGCGGCATGGCGCCACGAGTCTGGCACGCCGCCCGACGCGACCCGCGCGGACGGGAGCGTCGCCGCCCCAGGCTGCCCCGACGCGACCCGCGCGGACCGGGAGCGTCGCTGCCCCAGGCTGCCCCGACGCGATCCGCGCAGACCGGAAGCGTCGCTGCTCTCCCTGACCCGGGAAGTCGGGGAGATGTCGCTGCTGATCTCGCAGCTACCGTCGCGCCAGCGCGCCCCGGCTCACGAGCTCCGCGACTAGGTCGTCGAAGGCCGTCACGGTCTCGTCGATGTCCGATTCCTCGTGGGCGGCCGACGTCATGCCGCCGTTGTAGGAGAGGAGCTCGATGCCGCGCACGCGGAGGCCGTTCTGAAGCGCCCGCACGATGTCCGGGTTCATGCTCTTGAGCGTGACGGCGTCGAGCCAGCGGTAGTCCTCGGAGGACGACACCGGCAGCGAGACGCCCGGCCCCTCGAGGTAGATGTGGAAGACGGAGCTTTCCCCGTACACGAGGCCGCGGATCGCCCGGCGCTCCAGCACGCCGTTCAGGCCGGCGCGGAGGCGGTCGGCGAGGGCATCCGCCCGGCGCGTCGGCTCGCCAGTGGCCACGATGTTGAGGCAGGCGAGTCCCGCCGCTGCTGTCAGCGGCGTCGCGTTGTAGGTGCCTTGGTGGGCGATGCGGCGGAACCGGTCGTGGAAGGCGTCGCCGGTGATGTCGAAGACCTGCATGACCTCCGCCCGGCCACAGATCGCCGCGCCGGGGACGCCCCCGCCGATGATCTTCGCGTGGGTCGAGAGGTCGGGGATGACGCCGGACCGCTCCTGAGCACCGCCCGGCGCCCACCGGAAGCCCGTGATGACCTCGTCGAAGATGAGAAGTGTCCCGTGACGGCGCGTCACCTCGCGGAGGCCCGCGAGAAAGCCCGGCCGGAGCGGGAGCCGCGCCCACGAGCCGCCGCTCGGCTCCAGGATCACCGCGGCCACGTCGCCGCGCTGCCGGAGGATCCGGTCAACCTCGTCGAGGTCGTTGGCGGGAGTCATCACGGTGCCGAGCCGGAATCCGGGCGTGAGCCCGATCGAGGGCGGCACGTCGAAGGGCGGCGCGAAGCCCGTCACGAGCTCGTCGCCCCACCCGTGGAAGTGGCCCTCGAAGCGGAGGATCGTCGGCCGGCCGCTGTGGGCGCGTGCGACCCGGCACGCCAGCATGTCGGACTCCGTGCCCGAGTTCGTGAAGCGCACGCGCTCGGCGCACGGCACGAGCGACTGGATCCGCTCTGCCCATTCGACCTGGAGCGGGTGGTCATTGCCGAAGTGGGTGCCGAGCGGCGCCGCCTTGATGACGGCCTCGACGATGGCGGGATGCGCGTGCCCGAGGAGGAGCGCGCCGTTCCCGACGTGGTAGTCGATGTACCGGTGGCCGTCCACGTCCCACTTGTAGGCGCCCTGGGCCCGGGCGATGTAGGTGGGGAACGGCAGCGCGTGCCGCACGTCGTGGCCGAGGGCGCCCCCGACGGCCTGCTGCGCCCGCGCGTACCACGCCCCCGATCCCGCCCGCGTTGCCCGGATCTCGTCCTCGAAGCTCCGCGTCATGTCTCTCGCTCCCGCGCTCTCGGGCCCTTGACTCGCGAGCAGTCTTGAGCCGTTTCAGATGGTCGATTCGGCAGCGGCCACGTCGGGAATGAAGCGGAACTGCCAGAGGAAGAGCTCGGTCTCGTCCTCGATCTCCGCCTCCATGTGTTTCCGCCGGCGCTCAGCGCAACAAGGCTCAGCCCAGGAGCTCGGCGGGCGAGAGGGTCACCTCCGGCAAGGCCATCGGCACGAGAGGATCCCCGGGGCCGTGGGTCTCCGAGCGTTGGTAGCCCTCCTGGGTAGCTTCGCGGTGGACCTCCACGTGGTTGCGAACGAGATCGACGAGCCAGACCTCGCGGATGCCGGCCCGCGCGTAGAGTCGGAGCTTGACCTCCCGCTCGTAGAGCAGCGACGTGTCTGCGACCTCGATCAGGAGGAGGGCACTTTCGGGGCCCGGCACGGCGGTCTCGTAGAAGTCGGATCGAGGCTTGAGGAGGGCCACGTCCGGCTGGGGCTCCGAGTGGAGCCCGAGACGGATCGATCCCTGGATCTGCACGATCGCGCGGTCGCCGCACCCTCTGACCAGAGCGCGGTTGATGCGGTTCACCACCGCGCTGTGTCGCGGGCCGATCGGCGTCATGTCGACGATCTGCCCCTCGATCAGCTCCACGCGGTCGTCGTCGCGTAGGACACCCGCCTCGGCCATCTGGTGGTACTCGTCCGCCGTGAAGCGGTGCCGGGTCAGCTGGATCGACATGGGGCAGCCTCCGGGCCATTGTACGCAGGGGGCACAGGCGGCGCCACGCTGCCGGAGGGGAACAGTCACCCATGAGCCGGGACGCGCCGCGGTGGCCGGCGCTGCCGGCGAGTCGAGGTGGACGCGAGCCGCCTGCTCGGCGACGTGCGCTGGTCCCCCGAGGCGACGGGATGAGCCCGCGTATCGACCTCGTGTGGACTAGGACGCGAGGCAGGTCTCGAGCGGGGTCGCCGTCTCGCCGACCGACTCCGCCACGCCGGAATGGACGATCCGGCCCTGGCAGACGTTGAGGCCCTTGGCGAGCGCCGGGTTTTCCCGGAGCGCCGCCGCCACGCCCTTCCCGGCGAGTTCCAGGACGTAAGGCAGGGTGGCGTTGGTCAGGGCGAACGTGGACGTGCGCGGCACGAGCGCGGGTATGTTCGCCACGCCGTAGTGCACGACGCCGTGCACGCGGTAGATCGGCTCGGCGAGCGTCGTCGGGTGCATCGTCTCGACGCAGCCCCCCTGGTCCACCGCGACGTCGACGATCACCGAGCCTTCCTTCATCGTCTTCACCGTCGTCTCCGGGACCAGGACCGGGGCGCGCGCGCCCGCCACGAGGACGGCGCCGACCAGCAGGTCGGCGCGCGGGGCGAGGCGGGCGATGTTGAAGGCGTTGGACACGAGGGTGACGACCTGGCCCCGGAAGATGTCGTCGACATGGCGCAGGCGGTCGACGTTCACGTCGAGGACCGACACGTCCCCGCCGAGGCCCACCGCGATCTTCGCCGCGTTGAGGCCGACGATGCCGGCGCCGATGATCATCACGTTGCCCGGCGGCACCCCGGGAACGCCGGAGAGCAGGATGCCACGGCCCCCGTGCGCCTTACCCAGGTGGTAGGCGCCCTCCTGGACCGACAGCCGGCCTGCCACTTCGCTCATCGGCGTGAGGAGGGGAAGGCTACCGTCGGGGCGCTGCACGGTCTCGTAGGCGATCGCGACCGTGCTGGCCTTCTGGAGCGCCCGGGTGAGCGCGGGCACGGCGGCGAGATGGAGGTACGTGAACAGGATCTGGCCAGCCCGGAATGCCGGGTATTCCGACGGGATGGGCTCCTTGACCTTGAGGACCAGCTCTGCCTCGCCCCACACATCCGCGGCCGGGCGGAGCAGGGCGCCCAGCTGCGTGTAGTCGTCGTCGCGAAACCCGCTGCCTGTCCCGGCCCCGGGCTCGATGAGCACTCGGTGGCCGTGGTCGGCGAGCGCGTTGACGCCGGCCGGCGTGAGGGCGACGCGCTGCTCGCCGGTCTTGATCTCCTTCGGGACGCCGATGATCACGGGAGTCGCCTCGACTGGGGCTCGGCCACGACCCGGCTCTCCTCGCTCATGGGTGTGCTCCTCTCAGGGGCTCCGGCTGTCTCGGGGGTCGCGCCCATGGTACCGCCCTTTTTATCGATGCGGGTGGCATCGGCAAGTGGGCCGGTTCCAGCTCCGCTGGATCCGCGCGCGTGGAGCCGGTGTGCCAGTCCCGGTTCCACCAGGCCCGGGGCGCGCGGCGCCGGTGTGCTAGTCCCGGTTCCACCAGGTCCGCGCATGTGGAGCCAGTGTGCCAGCACCGGCTCCTCCAGATCCGCGCGTGTGGAGCGGGTGTGCCAGCGCCGGCTCCACCAGATCCTCGTGCGTTGAGGCCGTCAGATGAGACGACGCGGGGCGGTCGTCGTCCGCCCCGCGCTGCCGCGATCGATCAGACGCACCGAGGGCGGGCCACCCGGTCGGTGCCCGCCCCCGTGCTTTGTCCTGTGCGCCGAGCGCTGCGCTACGCGCCGAACTTCTGCGGGAACTGCTTCACGATCGCCTCCGCCAGCGGGTCGGCGATCATCCGCATGTGGTCGGTCGCCGAGCGGAGCATCACGTACACCCTCGGCTGATCCCCGGCCGCCTGCGCGTCGATCACGGGCTTGAGCGTCAGGATGTGGTCCTTGACGAGCCCGGCCACGACGTCCTTCGGCAGATTTGGATTGGCCGAGGCGAGGAAGGCGCCGAAGTCCTGGGAATATGTCACCAGGTCCTCCACCGCCTTTTGCTGCTTGGCCTGATCCTTGGTCGCGACGCCCACCGTGTAATCCACCACGAAGCCGATGTGGCGCCGCCAGAGGGGCAGGAAGGCGTCCTGCGCGCCCTGGCCGTACACGGAGCCGATTGCCTTCGAGATGTCGACGCCGTTGGCGTCGAGCGCGGCGGCCGCCGCCTTGAACTCCGGGTCACGCGCGCCCAGGGCCGCGCCGGTTGCCCGCGCCGCCAGGTAGGTGTGCTCCTGGAACGCCATGGTCAGCGTGCTGCGGAGTCCTGCCGCGGCCGACATCGTGGATCCCGGGAACTTGTCCGGGAACTGCTTGACGATGGCGCCGGCCAGCGGGTCGGCGATCATCCCCATGTGGGCGTAGGCGGTCCGGGTGGCGGCGAAGGCCTTCATCTGGTCACCGGCGGCCTGGGCGTCGATCACGTCCTTGAGCGTGAGGACGTGGGTCTTCACGAGGTCGGCCACCGCGTTCTTCGGCAGGTTCGGGTTGGCCGAGGCCAGGAACGCGCCGAAGTCCTGGGTGTACTGCACGAGGTCAGCGACGGCCTTGTCCTGCTTGGCCTTGTCCTTCATGGCGACGCCGACCGTGTAATCCACGGCGAAACCGATGTGGCGCCGCCAGAGGGGCAGGAAGGCGTCCTGCGCGCCCTGACCGTACACGGAGCCGATTGCCTTGCTGATGTCGATGCCGTTCGCGTCGAGCGCAGCGGCCGCCGCCTTGAACTGGGCGTCGCGGCCTGCGAGCGCGGCACCGGTGGCGCTGGAGGCGAGCAGGATGTGCTCGCCCATTAGGTAGTTGAGGCTCGCGCGGAGCTCCGCCGCCTTCGTCGCGGACGTCGCTCCGTTGGGCGAGCTGCCCTGAGCGAACGACATGTGGCCGTGGCCCGCCCCCCACGTTTGCCCGCAGCCCGCCGCCAAAAACGCGGCGATCGCCGCCCCGCCGAACTGCCTGGCCCATTCGGTCTTCATGTTCTGCCTCCTTGTATGCCGGGTTTCCTCTGGATCTGCGTCTACCCGGCTCTACGAGAGGCGCGCGGTGGCCGGATTGGCGCGGCTAGGCGCCAGCGGGGCCCGCCAGCATCCAGACCCCGAGGGCCGCGCTCCCGATGCCGGCGACGACCTGGATCGCCGTCTGGAGCCGGTGTGCCCCGTGGGCCGCCAGCGCCACCGGGAGTCCGACGAGCCCGCTCAGGAGCAGCATTCCCGCCGTCGAGCCGACGCCGAACACCACGATGTAGGCGAGGGCGCCGATAGGGGACGGGATCGTGCCGAGGACCAGGAGGGTGAGCGCGGCGCTTCCGGCCAGCCCGTGGAGGAGCCCGACCACGAAGGGGCGGCCGCCGAGCTGGATCAGATGGACATGTGCCGCGTCCGATGACCCAACGTGCAGGTGAGCGTGGCGGTGGGCCACGCCGTCGTGGGTGTGCTCGTGTCCATGGACGCGGAGCCCGCCGAGGGCGCGGAGAAGCACGTGGCCGCCCAGGAGGACGAGGACCAGGCCGACCGTCCGCTCCAGCGCCTCCTCGACGCCGGGCGTGATCGTGAGTTTGAACGCGATGACGGCGATGCCGGCGCCCAGCAGGGCCAGCGTGTGGCCGGCGCCCCAGAACGCGCCGAGGAGACACGACCGGACGAGCCCCCGCTCGCGCGAGACCAGCGTCGAGACCGCCGCCACGTGGTCAGCGTCGAGGGCGTGCCGGAGACCCAGGAGCAGACCGAGTCCGAGCGCGGTGACCAGCGAGCCATCCATCGGAGCGCCTCCTTACAACGGGTGAGGGCCGGAGCGTCAACCGCCCAGGGCCTGGACGGTGATGATGACCCCGGACACCGTGATCACAGCTGCGGAGGTGATCGGAAGCCAGCGGCGCACGAGCGGGCCTTCGGCCCCGATCCGGCCGAAGCGCGCCGCCAGGCGCCGGGCGAAGACGACGAGCAGGCCGATCGTGATCAGGACCGCCGCGAGCCCGACGCTGAACGCCACGATGAGGAGAAGCCCGAAGCCGACCCGCCCCATCGCGACGGCGCTCAGGAGCACGACCAGGGCCGCGGGGCACGGCACGATGCCCCCTGACACGCCGAGGGCCACGAGCGCCCGGAGCGAGACCGGCCCGGCGGGTATGTGGTGGTGATGATGCCCGTGCGCGTGACTGGGCGCGAGCCCGCGGGCATGGGCCTCGGCGTGTGCGGCGTCGTGGCTGGGCGCGAGCCCGCGGGCATGGGCCTGCGCGTGGGCGGCGTCGTGGCTAGACGCGAGGCCGTCGGCGTGGGGCTGCGCGTGTTCGGTGTCGTGGCTGGGCGCGAGCCCGCGGGCGTGGGCCTCGGCGAGGGCGGCGTCGTGGCTGAACGCGAGGCCGTGAGCATGGGCCTCGGCGTGTTGGGCGTCGTCGCCGTGCGCGACCCCGGGGGCGCCGGCCTCCTCGTGCTCGGACGGTGGATGGGTGTGAGGTCCGTGAGCGTGGTCGTGCGCGTGGCCGTGCCCGGCGGTGGACGGGCCCGCGAGACGCCGACACAGCAGGCTCACTCCGAGGATCGCGATCAAGAGTCCTGATGCGGCGCCCAGCCACGGGTACAGGCGCTCGGGCACGACGTGGCGCGAGGCGTAGAGCGTGACGACCCCGAGCAGGTAGACGCCGACGGTGTGGGACGCCGTCACCACGAGCCCGAGGAGGAGCGCGTGCCCGGCCGTGCCCCGCGATCCCACCAGGTATGCGGCCACGACGGTCTTGCCATGACCGGGCTCGAGCGCGTGGAATGCGCCCAGGCTCACCGCCACCGCCAGCGCGAACAGGACCATGCTCGGGCCGCGGGAGGGGCCGGCGATCAACGCCGTGAAGGCGTCGCGCGGAGTGCTACGCGTGTTCGCGGCGAGGTCGAGAGCTTCCGGAAAGGCCGGGGCGGCAGTGTCGTCCGCCCTGCGGGGGCCGGCCGTCTGGCCGCTGAGGCGGTCCGCCCGGCCGGGGCCGGCCGTCTGACCACTCAGGCGCTCACCGGAGACACCGTCGAGCGACTCGGGGCTCACCTGGCGCGTGGTCCCGTGTGTCGTCGGGACCGCTGACGCCGTCCCGGAAACGCGCTCACGCGTCGTTGCGCTCCCCACGCGCCCGGGCGGTGACGGGCCGTTGGGGTTCGCTGGCACTGGGCCCAGGCTGGCGACCGAGCTCGGAGCCGCGACGCGCGTGAAGACCACCTGCGCCTCGAGGGCCTGGGGCGGGCTCTCGGCGGGGTCGGTCGGATAGTCGGTCAGCTCGCCGCTTCGGTCTCGCTCGGGCGCGGTGCTCTCGACCAGAGTCACGCCGGGCGCCGCGCTGGCGACGATCTCCTTCCAGCCGGCTCGTCCGGGGTAGTTCGCGTCCCGGTACGTGAGCACTGAGGCCGCGCTTGGCTCCGCGGGCGGCAGCGAGGCGCGGTACACGGTGCCGATCTTGAGCGTCGGAAGCCCTCCCGCGCCGGGGGGAAAGATCAGATCGCTGGACTCCACCCGGAGCGTGAGGCGTCGTCCGTCGAGCTCCAGGGTGAGCGCGTCCCCGAGCGCCTCGACCGTCCGCGCCAGGTAGGCCCGTACGGCAGGGTCCTGCGGCTCCAGCGGCAGCGGCGACTCCTGGAGCGCCTGGAAGGTCGGGATCTCCGCCAGGTCCACGAGATAGCGGAGCCGGACGGCGTCAGGCTCGATCCGGATCGCGGCGTAGTGACTGATGCTGAAGTTCCCCATGGGATGGGCGCTCACCCCGGCGGGGACGGTCAGCACGAGGGCGCAGAGCAGGCGTCGGAGGGCTCTAGGCTTCACGATCCGTCTCGGAGAAGGCCCGTGACCGAGGAACCCTCGATCGCGCCAAGCACCCGGCGCGCCTCATCCGCGTGCAGCGGGTGGAAGTGAGAGTTGGTCTCGAGGGCGCGTCGGAGATACCGGGTCGCGGCGCTGACGTCCCCGAGCGCGCGCTCGATCATGCCCGCGTGATAGAAGAGCCGCGCATCGCGCGTGCCGAGGCGGAGCGCCTCGGTCATGGCGGCCCGGGCCGCCTCCAGCTGGCCGTTCTTGTAGAGGGCCCACGCGAGGAGGTCCTGCGCGTAGATGTCGCGGCGGACGTCGAGCTCCCGTCGGGCGAGGGCCAGGGCCGCGTCGAGCTTCGTGTCGTGGTCCAGGTAGAAGGACGTGAGCTCGCGGTTGTACAGAACCTGATTGAGCTCGGAGAGCCGCCCGATGTACTCGACGAGCTCGTACTGGCGCCGCGCCTCCTCCGCCCGGCCCATCTTCGTCAGCACGTCGCCGAGCGCCGCGACGTAGTCCGGCTGGGGAATGACGCCGATCGCCTCCCGGTAGAGCGCGACAGCTTCCGTGAAGCGTCCCTGGGCCAGGCGCACGTGGCCGAGGCCGGCGAGTGCCCGGTGGTAGCGTGGGTACGTCGCCAGGGCCGCCTGGTATCCGGCCTCCGCGGCCTCCAGGCGCCCGACGTTCCAGTGCTCCGTGGCGAGCTGCCATTCCGCCCACGCGATGCTCTCGCCCGGCCGGCCCGCCGCCCGGCCATCGGCGATGGCGCGCTCGAGGTCGGCGACGGCACCCTCCACGTCACCGCGCAGCGACCTGAGGCCGGAACGGCGGCTCAGGGCGTAGAGATCCTCGTCGAGCGTGGCCATGCGCTGGTACGTGACCTCCGCCTCCGCGTACTGGCCGACCTCCAGCTGAGCGTCCCCCAGGACCCCGAGCGCGTGACTGTCGGAAGGATCCAGCGCGATCGCCCTGGCGGCCTCCGCGGCCGCCTCGGCAAACGCGTGACGCGAGTACAGGACGTAGGCGAGGTGGCGCAACGCACCGCTCGACCCGGGCGCGATCGCCAGGGACTTCCGCAGGGCCTCCTCGGCCAGCGCGAAGTACTTGGCGTCCCCGGTCTCGCGGGCCTTCTGGATGTAGGCGTCTCCCAGCCGGTGGAATCCCCGCGCGTCGATCGGGTTTCGTCGGAGGAGCCGCTGGGAGGCGCGGACCCGGGCATCCGCCGGCGTCTCGCCCGTCTCGGCTGCGGCTGGCCCGAGGGCCAGCAGGACCATCATCGCCGTGGGCACGGCGCTCCACCATTCCCGAGTCATCGGTCAGCCTCCCGTCTGATGCCGGACGCCGTGGACGCGCGAGACGCCCGCGGCGCCCGGGCCACGCACGCCCGGTTACCGGAACAGCGGCTCGTTCGGACCAGTCGGGAACGGCGGCGTTCCGCTCCGGCCCGGGTTCGGGGTCGGGAGGAACGGGAAGACAGTGGAGACGTTGTTACCCGGGTTCACGTTCGGGGTCTCGGCGCGGACGAGGTTCACGTTCACGCCGTCGCCGAGGCAGGGCACCGGGCCCCTCAGCACGCCCGCGACGACCCGAAGCGCGACGTCGGTCACGTCGTCATTGGGCCGCCGCCCGTTGGGCCAGCCGGCCAGATCCAGATCGGGCGGCGTGCCCGGGAACGTCGAGAGGCAGTTGCCGTTCCCGTCGTCGCCGGTGCCGAGCACGGTCAGACGCCGCTGGGTGGCCGGCGGAGTCGGGTCGATCGCCAGGTTCACGCGCAGCAGCTCGGAGATGATGCCCGGGGATCCGGTGAACACGGGTGGGAAGTAGCTGAGCAGCACGCCCGCGATGTCCGTGCGGTTGGTCGTCGGGAAGTTGGTGCCGAACACGGCGTTGATCGCGATGGCCAGGCGCGAGGTCAGGTAGAAGTTGAGGAACTGCGCCTCTGTCCTGGGCTCTTGGGCGTTCCAGAAGTCCTTCGAGCCCGTCCCGATGATCACCTCGTTCACGAGCGGGTTGGCCAGCCGCGCCACCTGGACGAAGTTGCCTGAAGCGTTCTGGTCGCCGTTGTCGAGGTACCGTCGGTTCCTCTGGCGACTGGTGGACGCGTACATCCCCACGGTGTTGCCCAGGAGCGAGATCGGGATCTCGATCGCGATCGTGGTGACGTTCAGTCCCTCGAACCCGTCATCGATCCCGAAGGCGTTGGCGGTGTCGTTGGCGTCCTCGGCCGGGCTGAGGATGGGCGGGCTGCGGCGGAAGTTCAGGGTGTCGAACGTCGAGCCGAGGTCGATGTAGAAGGTCTCCTCACGCCCGCCGATGAACACGCGGATGCCGTTGCCGAGGTCGTAGACCCCTTGAGCCGCCAGGCTCTCGTAGTTCGGTATCGTCCGCGGGCCGACGTTGGAAGGGACGGCGACGAGGAGCCGGCCGTTGACGTCCGTCGAGACGCCCCGCCTGGGGAACAGTCGCTCGATCGCCTCTCCCAGGCCTTTGCCGCGGAAGCGGACCTGGTACGTCTGCCGGAGGCCCAGGCCCTCGGACCCGGGGCCGTCGAGGGCGGTGATGGGCGGAACCGCCGCGTACGAGACCGGCAGGTCCTGGAAGTTCGCCAGCGGTGCCGCCGCCGACGCGTTGTTGCGGATCTCGGTCTTCGCGACGAACTCGATGTCGAGGTCGTCGCTCTTGCCGTCCTGGTCGAGGTCGAGGTGGAACGCGTAGAGGACCTGATCGTCGAGGTTGAAGAAGTTCGGTCCCGAGGCCGGCGTCTGCTGCGGGATCACGTTCATGATGAACACCGCACGGTCCGAATTCTCCCAGCTGCGGAAGGCGTAGACGTCCGTGAGGTCCGCCGTCGGATCGAGCGCGATGAGGGGCGCCTCCCGGTGGCTGGCGGCCCCCGCGGGGCCGGCGGTGCCCAGGAGCTGGAGGAGGACCATGAGCACTGCGAGTGCGTGAATGGGGTGGCGCTGCGTGACGCGTTCCATAAAGACCTCCTGCCGTGAGATGCGAGGACTAGCCTCACTCCCTCTTACGGCCCCGGAGGCGTCTCGGATGTTCCGGCGTCCGGGGCCGGCCCGGATCGCGTGACAGCACGAGACCGGAGACCACGCTGGTCGCGGAGCGGTCAAGCCGGCGTGACTCGCCGCGGGATGCGCGGCATACGGTGTCGTCACGCGTCGATCCCGTAATATCTACGAGAGGAGCGGCCCGAACGGATTTCGCCAGGCGCGGTCCCGCGTGGGGCGCGGTGAGGTCACGAGACGCTTGCCGAGCACCGAGGTCCTCTGCTACACAACTCATCATGGGAGCCGGGTTGTCGGACCCCTCGGTCCGGCTCATTACCGAGATCGCGCGGGGCGACCGCGATGCCTTCGCCCGCTTCTACGACCTTCACGCCGCGCTCGTTCACACGTTCGCCCTCCGGCTCCTTCGTGAGCGCGGCGAGGCGGAGGAGGTCGTCCAGGACGTCTTCGTGCAGGTATGGCGGCAGGCAGAGAGCTACAGCACCGAGCGGGGGACGCCCGAGGCGTGGCTCATCACGATGACGCGGAGCCGCGGCATCGACAAACTTCGTTCTAGGCGTAGACGTGATGAGATGGTGCGGCCGGTGGAGAGCGCGGATCGGCTGTCTGAGCCTGTCGCGCTGGAAAGCGCATCCGGCCCGGCGGAGGCGCGCGCGACCATCGGCGGGGCGCTCTCCGACTTGCCGGCGACGCAGCGGAGCGTTCTCGAGCTTGCGTACTTCGACGGGCTCACCCAGAGCGAGATCGCCACGCGGCTCGGCGAGCCGCTCGGCACCGTGAAGACCCGCATGCGCAGCGGTCTCGAGCGGCTCCGTGGCGTTCTCTCGGCGCGGAGCGGGGCGGCGCGGGCATGAACCACGACACCTGGATCGAGCAGGCGGACGTCTACGCGCTCGGCGCCCTCGACAAGGAGGAGCTCGCGCAGTTCGAGGGCCACCTGGCCACGGGATGTAGGACGTGCGCGGAGCGGATCCGCGAGACGCGCGAAGCGCTCACGCTCCTGCCGCGGTCGCTGAGCACCGTGGCGCCGCCGTCGGCGCTCCGAGCCCGGGTCCTCGCAGAGATCGCCTCGGAGCGCCCCGCTCAGGGCATGCCCGTCCCACTCCGCCCGGAACGGCGCCGCGGCCGTGCGCTCTGGTGGGCGGGCGGGGCCGGGCTCGCGGCGGCGGCCGCGCTCCTCCTCGTCGTCAACGCGGAGCTCTCGAAGACGCGCCAAGAGGTGCGGGCCCTGGAGGGCCGGCTGGCGACGCTCCAGACGGAGCTCGCCCAGCGCGAGGAGACGCTCCGGTTCCTCTCGGATCGGAACGTGCGCTACGTGAGCCTGGCGGGTCTCAAGCCCACGCCCGAGGCGAGCGCGTGGCTTCTCTGGAACTCGGCGACGCGTCAGGGGCTGCTCCTGGCGCGCGGCCTGCCCCCGCCGCCGGCGGGGCACACCTACGAGCTCTGGGCGCTCGCGGGAACTCGGCCCGTCCCCGCCGGCGTGTTCGACGTGGATCCCGGCGGCCGCGCGTTGCTTCGCCTCCCGCCGCTTCCCGCGGATCAAACCTTCGACGCGTTCGCGGTCACCCTGGAGCCGGTCCCCGGGGTGCCGGCGCCGACCGGCCCCATGCACCTCCACGGAAAGGTGCTGTAGGAGATCGCCGGCAATCGAGTCATGCGGAGAGGCGCCCGAAGGCACGGCTGCGCGGGACGAGTCGGCCCGGCCGGGCGAACCCCTCCAATCGAGTCAGAGAGCGGGGTCTGACTCCGATCGAACCGCGAAGAGTCCGCTGATGGACTTCAGGGGAATCAGCACTCCGTGCTCGGAGAGCTGCACGGGCACGGCATCCTCGCCGAACAGCCGCATGAGCTCGCGCTGGTCCGCGAGCGGCCAGTCGCGATGGCCCGGACCGAGCCGGTGCGACACACGCGCGCCGGGAAGCGCCGCCACCAGATCTCGTCGAAGCGCCCGCACCGCCGCCTCGATGCCCGCCCAGCCCGCGAGGTCGAGGAGGTAGGCCTCGAGGAGCTCCTGGCGCTCGCCGAGGGCGACGATCTCCGCCTCGAGGGCGGGCCCGAGCGTCAGGACGAACGCGACCGCCCGATGGGCGCCGGAGAGATGGCGCGCGACGGCGTGACCGGAGAAGCGCGGCCCCTCGCCGAGGCAGACCTGGGTTGAGACCACCGCGGCGACGCGGACCAGCCGGAGCCCGGCGGCGGGCGCGGCGAGCGCTCCCGCGCGCGCCGCCATCGCACGCGTCGCGTCCCAGACCGGCGCTGGCGCGTCGTCGCGGCGACGGTAACGCGCCAGCCGGAGGACGGTCCAGGGGTCGATGACGAGCCGTTCGGGCCGCCAGGCCACGACGCGGTCGGGCCGGAGCTGCACGGTGCCCACGTTAGCGTGGATCGCGCGCCGGCGGTACCGTGATCCCCGCGCCGCGGTACCGTGATCCCCACGCCGGCGGTATCGTGACCCCCAGGCATACCATCCAGCTCGCATGGAGCAGCAGGAGCTCGGGACCCGCCGTCGCGGTCGCGTCGACGAGATGGCGAGCGAGCGCCACTTGACGGGTCTTCGGCCGCTCCTATAATCGAGCCGGTCCACGCCCCGGCCCGGGCGTGGGAGCTCACCTGGCGATCCCCGCGAGCGACCGCGAGCGACTGGGAGGAGACGGACGTCATGCAGGGACCGATTGGACTCATCGGACTCGGGATCATGGGCCGCCCCATGGCCAAGAACCTCTTGAAGGCTGGCCATGCGCTGGTCGTCCACAACCGGAGCCAGGCCGCCGTCCAGGAGCTGTCGGGTCTGGGCGCGAAGATGGCCGACTCGCCCGCCGCGCTCGCCCGCGCCGCCGGGGACGTGATCATCACGATGCTGCCGAACTCGCCCGACGTCGAGCAGGTCGCGCTGGGACCGAAGGGCTTGATCGAGGGCGTGCGGTCGGGTCAGATTCTCGCCGACATGTCGACGATCTCGCCGATCGTCTCCCAGAAGGTGGGTGCGGCGCTCGCCGACAAGGGCGTCAAGATGCTCGACGCGCCGGTCTCGGGCGGGGAGAAGGGCGCCATCGAGGGCACCCTCTCGATCATGGTCGGCGGCGAGCCCGCGGTTTTCCAGCAGGTCCTGCCGGTCTTCCAGGCGATGGGGAAGACGATCACGCATCTGGGACCCCTCGGGGCGGGCGGCTTCACCAAGCTCGCCAACCAGATCATCGTGGCCGTCAACCTGACCGCGCTCGCCGAGGCGCTGACCTTGGCGGCGAAGGCGGGGCTCGACATCGAGCTCACGTTGAAGGCGCTGGGCGGGGGGCTGGCCGGCTCGCGTTGCCTCGAACAGAAGACGCCGAACTACGTCGCCCACGAGTTCAAGCCCGGGTTCAAGATCGACCTTCACTACAAGGATCTCGGGCTCATCGCCGACGCCGCTCGGGCGCTGGGCGTGCCGCTCCCGACGACGGCAGTCGTGCAGGAGCTTTTCGGCGCGGCGCGCGTCCGCGGCCGCGGCGGGCTCGACCACTCGGGGATCCTGACGGTCCTCGAGGACCTGGCGGGCATCCAGGTGAAGAAGCACGCATGACGGCATGATCAAGGTCCGGCGGGTCAAGAAGGGCGACCTCTCGCGGATGCGCGAGGTCGTCGAGTCGGCCTTCGGCGACTTCTTCGAGCGCCAGCTGGGCACCCGACCGCGTCAGGTGTTCGGCGGCGCCCAGTACGTGCACCACCGCTGGCTCATGGAGCCGTGGGGGTGCTTCGTCGCCGAGGAGAACGAGGGGAAGATCGTCGGTGTCTCGGTGGCGGTCTGCTGGGGAACGCTGGGGCTCTTCGGTCCCGTGGCCGTCCTGACGCCGTACCAGAACCAGAAGGTCGCCCAGCAGCTGGTCCGAGCGGCCCAGGGCTTCTTCGACGAGAACAGGGTCACCCTCCAGGGCGTGGTGACGTTCCCCTACAGCCCCAAGCACCTTGTCCTCTACCAGAAGTTCGACTTCAAGCCGCGCGCCCTCGTCGCGATCACCGCGCGGTCGCTCGAGCGGCGCGATCCCGCGCCGCCCCCGGCGAAGGCGGCCCGCGGGACGCCGGAGGTCCGGCGCTTCTCGACCTACGAGGAAGGGAAGAAGAAGGGACTCCTCGCGCGCCTCCGGACGCTGACGGGACGCATCTACCGGGGGCTCGACCTTACCAAGGAGATCGAGATCGTCGACGGCCTCGCCCTCGGCGACACCCTGCTCCTCGAGAAGGACGGCTCGCCCTTGGGCTTTGCCATCTGCCACACGCCCGGGGTGTCGGAGGCGCCGCAGGGGACGCTCTACGTCAAGTACCTCGCCCTGGACCCCGCGCGCCGGCGCCCGGAGCACTTCGTCCAGCTCCTGTCGGGCTGCGAGGACTTCGGGGTCAACGCGGCGTGCCAGCGCATCATCGCCCCGGTCTACACGGGGTACTGGCGCGCCTACCAGACGCTCCTGTCGTCCGGTTACCACGTGGACATGCTGATGATCCGCATGAAGCGCGGGAAGAACGACGACTACGAGCGCGAGGAGGACTTCGTCCTCGACGACTGGCGCTGACGCTTCCCGTCTGGCGCGCCTCCCGAATCACACCATCGTCCAGGTCGGAGCCTTTCAGCTCGATGCTCCCTCCAGGACTTGGTCGGACCGGGTGGCCAGCGGGCGCCAGAGGCTCCGACTTACGCTCAGCGGGCCCGAATGACCGGGGGGGGGCCAGCGGCGCCAGAGGCCCCGACTCACGCTCAGCGGGCCGAATGACCGGGGGGGGGCCAGCGGGCGCCAGAGACCCGACTACGCTCAGCGGGCCGACTGACCGCGGGCCACGAGCGCTGAGAGGCCCGACTCAGGCTGGGCGGGCCGAATGACCGGGGGGGCCAGCGGGCCAGCGCTCCGACTTGCAGCAGGCCCGGACCGGGGCCACGTGCCGAGGCCGGGCGGGCCGAATGACCGGGGGGCCTGAGCCGAGCGCTCAGAGGCCCGGACTCACGCTCAGCCTCGGTGCGGGGGACGCAGACTGCCCGGGCGGCAATCGGAGGGCCCGCCGAGGGGATCCTGAGCTGTTCCTACACCCGGTGGTGACGCGAGTGACGTCAGTGACGTCACTCTCCAGAACTTCCCTCCGGCGGGATCACGTGAATGGAGTTCCGGAATCTGGCGTCACCTGCGTCACCTGCGTCACTGGGCGTGGGAAGTCGAAGGCCCTCCCAGAATCGAGTCCCCTTAGGCCCGCGGCGCTGCCGGCACCCCCGCGCCTCGAGCCGCGCCGCGAGCTTCCCGGGGCTCAGCGGGAACCGGACGCCGGAGTCCCGGCACCAGGTCTCGTACACCTGCCGGAGCATGCTCGCCGGCAGCTCGCCCGCCGGGTCCAGCACGCACGCCTCCTTGAAGAAGTCGGCCAGCGGATCCATCTCCGCCCGGTAGCCAGCGGTCGCGGCGTCGATCTCCGGCGCCGACCCGAGCCCATTAGCGAACCAGTCCGCCGCACCCTGGGCCGCCCAGGCGAGGATCGCCGTGCCGGCCCGCGCGGGATCCATGAGGACGGCCTTGACGTCCGGGTCGCGTTCGGCAGCGGGGAGGCTCTCCGCGAAGGGGATCTCGACGATCCGGCGCCACAGCGCATCGTCGTCGTCGCGGGCGTGGGGGCGCTGGTTGGCGGCGACGACCAGCTTGCACTGCGGGGCGAATTCGAAGGTCTCCTGGTAGAGCCGCCGGGCCACGACGAGGTCGCCGCCGGTCCACGTCTTCACGGCGTGCTCATTCAGGCGCGCCCCGTCCGTGATCTCGACCGAGATGACGAGCCGGGCGCCGTGCAGGCGGGCGAGGTCGTCTCGCGGCGCCCCATCCCCCTTCCGCGTGGTGAACGTGGAGAAGTCGGCCGTCGTCGCGTAGTCTCCCCACGCTCGTCGGAGCGCCCCGAGGAACGTGGACTTGCCGCCCGCCGTGGGGCCGTGGACGAGGAAGAGCTTCTCCTCGGCGGTATTGCCCGTCAGCGCGTATCCAGCGACGCGCTGCACGTATGTCCGCAACGTCTCGGCGGGCAGGCTTCGAACGAGGAAGGCTTCCCAGATAGGATTCCGGGCGTCCGGGTCGTAGGGCGCCGCCGTCACCTTGGTCAGGAAGTCCTCGCGACGGTGTGCCCGGAGGTGGAGCGTCCGCAGCTCGAGCGTTCCGTTCGGGCAGTTGAGCACGAAAGGGTCCGCGTCGAGCTCGGAGGGCTTCACGGGCAGCTCGCTCTGCGCGAGGGCGAGCATCCGGCGGAGGCCGGGCTCGCTCTCGGATCGCACCGCCCACGCGAGGAGCCGCTGCCGCGCATCTTCGCCCGGCGCGAGGGTGGCCTCGCGATAGATGGCGCGGGCGGTCTCCTTGGCCAGGCGCATGATGCCGGCCCCGGCATCCCGCTGCCAGTGCGTCCCCGTCCAGAGGAGCCAGCTCTGCCACTCGTAGCAGTAGCGTGCGCCGGCGCCATGCCGGCGGGCGAACCGGATCGCGTTGCCGGCATCGGTCGAGGTCGGCGCCTCGTCGGGCTCCGTGGCGCCGAGCCACTGCCGGATACGGGCAACGACTCTGGCCCCGTCGCCTCGCAGGCACTCCGCGAGACGGGGGCCCCCGGTCACGGCGTCCCCGCGTCCGAGGGCCGCCGCTGTGCTCTCCACGGCGGCGCTGCGATCAGCCCACTCCTCGTCGCCGGCGAACCGGGCAGCAGCCCCTACCATCTCGGCCGCCACCGCCGCGTCGAGCCCGCACCTTAAGAGGAGCCCTCCGGCCGCGAGCGCGGCGTGGTGGCGCGCGCCGGCCCCGGGCCAGTGTCGCGCCAGGGAGGCCGCCGCCGCGAGCCGCGCCAGGCGGGCCCGGAGCTCCGCCCCCGTGACGCGACCGGGCTCGCCGTCTTCCGCCCACTGGACCGACTCGCCGCCCGGATGGACGCTCGGGGGGAATACCGTCTGCGCACCCGTGGCCCGGAGCTCGACCAGCATCGCCCCGGGCCGCGTCCCGTCCACGCTTCCGTCAATGAACTGCTCCGTCTCTGGCAAGGGGTGCGCGACGTAGAGCCGGTGACTCCCGGGCTTGCTCGGGCGACCGAACCGGGACGCCGTGGGCGGCAGCAACCTCTCCGCCAGCGCCAGAGCCTCGGGACTGTCGAGGTCCACGTCGACGAGGCCGCCCGACGGCTCGCCGAGGAGCACGCCGATGTTCCCGGGCGTCCCTCCGAAGTGCTCGGCGAGCTCGGGCTCGGTCAGGCGGAGGTGCTGCCAGCCGCGCGTCCTAGGGGCCTTCGCGCGCGCTGGCAGCGGCAGCGGCTGCCAGCCGCGGGCCAGGTAATCGCGCGCGGCGTCGAGAGGAGTCCTCGCGGACGGGCGGCCAGGACCTGAGGAACTCATGCGCCGTTCTGTGACCCTCGTCGGCGCGCGGCGACCAGGGCCGGCCGCCTCGACGCGGGGCGCCGCGGCCGAGCGAGATCGTCAGGCGGCCTCAATCGTCGCGACACGGTCAAGGCTGACGGTCCACGAGCTGCCGCTGGAGCACCCGCAGGTACACCGTGGCGAGCTTGGGGTAATCCACCGCGAGCTGCCGGCGATCCTGCGAGCTCCGCGGACTCGAGGGCGAGCACGATGAACCGGACGATGCCGAGCAGAGCACGGGCACCGAGCTGCAGCATCTCCGGGCTGGGCACCGCCTGGTGCCGGAGCCCGGCGAGCGCGTGGGCCACCGACATCCGTCCGGGCCGCCCCACGCCCTCGCGCTCGTCGAGGAGGTGCTGGGCAAGCTTTCCCATCACGCGAGAGCTGTACAGCCGCACGTCCCCGAGGTTCGTCGCGACCCAGTGGCGGCGACGCGTGTAGAGCGCATCGACGAGCTGGTCCAGATTCGCGTCCTGGGGGAGCCCCAGCTCCCAGACGGGGATCGGCACGCCAAAGTCCGCACGCGGGGCGGCCCGTACGCGGTTTCTCCGCCCGTACGGGTCTGTCCGGCCCAGGGGCCAGGCCGCCGCGGTCGCGAAGGTCAGCCCGCGGGGCCGCTCGTCGCGAAGTCTCCGCCCGTCCGGGTGTGTCCAGTGCCGGGGCCAGGCCCCCGAGGTCGCCAGAGTCAGCCCGCGGCGCCACTTGTCGCGATGCATCTGTGCCCTCCTGGTGTGTCCGACCCGGAGGCCAGGCCACCGAGATCGCCATCAGCCCGCAGCGCCGCTCATGTCCTGTCCCTCCGGGTGAGTCCGGCCGGGGCCACGCCGCCGGTCGCCAAGGTCAGCCCTGGCGCCGCTCGCTGATGCCCCTGTCTCTCCGGGTGTGTCCGGCCCGGGGGCCAGGCCACCGAGGTCGCCAAGGTCAGCCCGTGGCGCCGCTCGTCCGGATGCCCCTGTCTCTCCGGGTGTGTCCGGCACCGGGGCCAGGCCGCCGAGGTCGCTGTCGACGGCCGCGCAGAAGCGCTCGACGAAGTCGTCCTCGAGACGCTCGACGAGCACTCTTGAAGGCCGCCTCGGTCCGCCACTTTCTGACCAGGCCGTAGGAGACGCGGACCTCTTTGGCGGTTTGCTTCACGTCCGCGCGGGTCAGGGCGAACAGGGCCGCGGTCATCTTCTTCCGGGAAAACCCGATCGGCGCGCCTCGAGGCGTTCCCAGGCGTGTCGGCTCCACGTGCTGCGCGAGCTTCTCGCGGATGAACCGCGTCAGGAGCCCGCCATCCGTTGAGAGCTCGAGAGGTCTGAGCCCGGCGGACCCTCCGATCGGGTACCATGGTCACATAAGTTGTACCAGGTTACCCTGATTGTCAAGCGCCTCTCTGGCGGCCTTATCCCCGGCCCTGGGGGCCCGGGTTACCTCTGCTGCTCGCTACGGAGAAACAGCAGAAGTCGAGGCGGTGGAGCCGTCGGCGAACGCCAACCTCCGGGAGAACACTCCTTGTGACACCGGTCGTCTAGTCGCTAGTCGCCGGATTTCGGGCCCTGGCCGACGAGCCACTCGATGATGGCCGTCGGATCACCCGTCCGGGGGTTGTCTTTGGCCGGCTGGCTTGGCCGAGCGGGGGGTACGCCCCCCGTCGGGGCCCGCTGGACCAGTGGAGTTGGGATTGCGTTGGCGGGCGTCGGCTCGGGTCCGACACTCGCCGTGGCGTTGGGTCGGGGCGCCGGCGCCTCTGTCGATCGGGATGGCGAAGGCGGCTCGCTAGCCGGTGCGGTTCCCTTGCTCATGGTCCTCGTCTCCGGCGCCCGTTGATTTTCGGCCTGCGTCACGCTTCGGACGACTGGCGGCACGCTGCCGGCTTTTTGGGACGCACCAGAACCCGGGGCGGGCGCAGAGGGCCGGGACACGGCAGGCGGGCGTGGACCATCCGATGGCCGAAGGTCAGGTCCGCTCGGTGTAGCGGGGCTCGGCGGCGGCAGAACAGGCGGCGGGCTTATCACCGCCGGGACCGGGGGCAGGGGCGCGACGGGCGGCGGGCTTATCACCACCGGGACCGGGGGCAGGGGCGCGACGGGCGGCGGGCTTATCACCGCCGGGACCGGGGGCGGGGGGCGACGGGCGGCGGGCTTATCACCACCGGGACCGGGGGCGGGGGCACGGCGACCGCCGAATGGACCGGAACCGGGGTGGGAGGCGCCGGGCTCGGACTCCGGACTAGGGTCGACCAGGTCAGAATTGCGCCACCAATGACGACGATGGGGAGGCCGGCGAGCGCCAAGGGTCGCATCCAGGAGCGTCGGACCGGCACTGGGCCCATCGCGGACGGGGAGGCGGCGTCTGTCGGCGCGGGGGGGGCTTCGGTCCGGAACCGGCACGCGGCCTCCCAGAGCTCGTTCAGGATCGAGGTGGGATCGGCTGGCCTCGCCATGGGCTCCGGATCGAGCATCCTCGAGGCAAGCCGGTCCAGTGACGCCGGAAGCGTCGGGTGCCTGTCCCGGAGCCGCCTCGGCGGTGACCGGAGCTGCTGGTCGTGCACGTCGCCCGGCTTCGTCCCGTCAAATGGCACTTCGCCGCACAGGAGCTCGTAGAGGAGAACGCCGAACCGGTACACGACGCTCCGCTCGGTGGCAGGAAGTCCCGCGAGCTCCTCCGGCGACACATATCGCGGATCACGTTCCGTCGCCTCCGCCGCCGCGAGTTGCTCGGCGAGGCCGAGCTGCCGGAGAACCAGCACGTCCGACCGGAGGAGCTTCACGCGGTCGGCATCGTCGACGATGATGTCCGCGGGAGCCAAGGGTAGCTCCAGGAGACCGATGTTCAGGGCGGCCTCGAGTGCCTCGCCGATCCGCGTCGCGAGCTCGAGCGCCCGCGCGGGTGCGAGCTTGGGAGTCCGCGCGAGAATATCCGCCAGAGACGCTCCCTGGACGGCCTCGGTGACCAGGAAGAGCTGGCCTTCATCGGTGAGGTCGCACGCGTGCACCGTGACAAACGCGCCGGGCATATCGGGTCGTGCCACGCGGCTCGATCTGGGGCGGCGATAGCTCGCGATCCGGTCCCGGTCGTTCCGGCCGAGCTCATGGAAGATCTGGACCGTCACAGGTCGGCCAGTCTCGGCCTCCTCGGCCCGGTAGACGGCCGCGACGCGACCGATCTTGAGCGTGCCGGTCAGGCGGTACCGGTTTCGCAGGAGCGTGCCTGCCGGCAGGGCTGTCGGGAGAGGGGATCGCGGGGCCTCAAGCGTGACGCTGCCGGGCTTGAAGCCGTCGCTCGGAAGGACCGGACCGCTCATGGCGCCCATGGCTGGCGTCTCCCGAGTCGGCCTAGTTGCCTAAGGCCTCCTTGATGGCGTCCATGACGGGATTCGCGCTGACCGCGCGTTCTGCCGTAGGGGCCACCGGCTTGCCCAGATACTTCCGGACGCAGTCGTATTGCTCCCAGCCGCGTAGCGGATACTCCAGGTCGACCGACTTCCACTTCGGGTGACCGTTGGTGATGAGCCAGTCCATGTTCTTGCTGACGGTCTGGGCGAACCGCCCGACGTAGTCGCAGTCGGCGCGTCGGAAATCGAACGACACGAGCACCGCCTTGATCGCAGCGGTCTGGACTGGGGTCGGCTGCCAGCTGTAGGTCTTCTCCGGGATCTGGCTCTGTTCGTAGAACTCCAGCACGGTCTTGTTGAGGACGGGGACGAGCGCGAGGCCGTCCGACTCGGCCACCTTCTCCGTGAAGAGCTTCACGGGATATCCCGCGACGTAGAACATGGCGTCGATCCGTCCGGCCTTGAGCTCCGCCAGAGCCTCGTCGGTGTCGATGAGCACCGTCTCGCGGGGCGTGACATCCGCCATCTTGAACAGGATTCGGGCCGTCAAGTAGGTGCCGCTCCCTTCACGGCCGATCGCGACACGGCGGTCCGCGAGGTCGTCGAAGTCGGTGATTCCCTTGCGGCCGAGGATGTGAACCTCCTCGTTGTACAGCGGGAACACCATCTTCACTTTCTTCGCGATGCGCCGGAGGACTGGATCGCTCTGGATGCGAAACACGAAGGCGAGGACGTCCGACTGGACGATCCCCATCTGGGTACCCGGGCGCTGGAAGACCGCATAGATGTTCTCGACGGAGCCCTTCGAGGGATACACGTTCAGCCCCATGGTGGGGGCCGTCTGCTTCAGCAGCTTCTGGATGTCCAGGCCGAACTGGTAGTAGGTGCCTTTCTCACCGCCCGTGATCAGCCCGACCTCAGTCGGGGCGGCGTGGAGCGTGCCTGCGTTGAGCGCGGCCGTGGTCAAGCACAGGGCCAGGATGGCGATGATTCTTCGAGCGTTGTCCATCACGGGGTGCCTCCTTTTCGCAGCTCCGGACGCGACGTTCTTGGTGCTCGTCTGAACCAATCTCAGTCTCAGTCAAGGCAATGACCATGCCAAGCTTCACCCGCCTAGGCTTACGGCAGACCTGGGACGCTACGGCCGAATGTTTCCATCGCGCCTGGGAAGATCTGTTCACAAGTAGGGCAGTTCCTTACAGAGGGCGAGCGAACGGAAGACCTGTTTCTGCCCCGGAGCGCGGTTGTGGCACCCTCTGAGCCGTCGCGGATCGGTCAGCCGACGTTCCCGAGCCGGCGATGTGGAAGGAAAGCCCCGTCACCATCGGCGAGGCGAACCGTCTGAACTGTCTGAAGTGGATGCTTGGCTTCGGATCAGAAGAACAAGGGATAGCCGAAAGTCACTCCGATCATCACTTGATTGTCCGGGATCGAGCCGCCCGTCGTCGATTCCGAGCGGCTGAACTGGTAGCTGAGGTACGTCGACAGCCATCTGGTGACTTGATACCGAGCTGTGACCGCGGCAAAGAACCAATCGTCCCCCTCGTCGAAGGAGCCGCCGAGCGGGGCGCTGTTGGTCCACTCGCCCGAGACTGAAATCCGAAGATCCTGGAGAGGCTGATAGACGAGTGAGCCTGCGAGGGACGACGTCTGCTGAGCTCCCGTCTCACCCACGACCAGCCCGGTGCCATACGAGTAACTGAGGTTGACGGAGAGCTCGCGCGTCGCCTGGTAAGACGCAGCCGCAGAAACGGTCGGCCGGATATCGCCGTCGGTGATCTGTGGGCCGGCATTCAAGGTTGTGGTCAGGCTTGGCGTCCATTGGCGCGTCCAGCCCGGGGTGACCGAGTAGGACTCCTGGTCCGGCGTGTCGTCGTCGGACGACGTGAAGAAGGTAGCCGTCGTGTTCAATAGGGCCACGTCACGAGAGGTGAGCTGGTAACTTACGCCCAGGCCAACCGAGTTCGAGTAACTCGTGGCGGTGTCTTCCTGATCGGTGGCGGCGAAGGAATATGTCGCGGTTCCTGTCGTTCGAGGAGTGAAACGGTAGCTTCCCGACGCGTTCAGGGTGTAGTGCTCCGTCAGCGTGCGCTCGGACTCGGAGGTCGGGAGAATGTCCACGGTGACGGGCACGGTCGCCCGGTCGAGCAGAATGGTGGTCTCGCTGCTCTTGACGTAGTAGCCATTGAGGCTCAGGGTTAGCTGTGGAGTCGGCCGGTAGCCCAGTGTCAGAATCGCTTGCTGATTGTCGCCGAAGTTGTTGAGGTCGGTCGTCTCCGCGTAGTACTGCGCCACGATGGAGTAGGATCCCTCGATGTTCAACAGGTTGCTCTGGTACTGGAGAGCCAGGCGAGGTGTGACCTCGGTAATGAAGTCCGACGTCCGATCATTCGCCGTGAGGAAGATGTTGTCGTCGAACCGCTCCGCCACGTCGAGGGAGGGCGTCAAGGTCCACGGCCGGGGTGGGACGGCCGGCTGCTGGGTGAGCGGCTGGCCCGGCTGCTGACCTGGCCGCTGAGGGGGCTGCTGAGCTTCGACAGTCGGCGAGGCCACGGCTGCGAGGAGCGCTGTGGCCAGCAACGCGCGCGGGACCGCCTGGTACCTCACGGAGCGTCGGTTCCTCTCCGTCTTGTACCACAGTTGGCCACCACGAATCCAACCCTCTATCGGTGCCTGGCAGATGAGTTCGAGCCGTCGGCCGTGCTGCCCGTTCCCCGCCTTGCGGGCTGACCTGGGTTGATGAGTACGGCATGGCCCGGGGCGCTCGAGAAGGGGAAGCCGAGGAACTCGACGACGTTGAGCTGGTAGCACCCGACACCGGCACCAGGCTTGGATCAACAGGGATTCCACCGACGGTGGCGGTTGGAAACTTTGCAGTCCTTGCTCGTGTGGGAAAAGTTCTTCACAGTTTGAGCCATCGGCCGTTAGTGACCGTCCTTCCCTCTGATCGCCGTCGGCGTGGCGTGTCTGCGGGATTCTTGCCTGTTCTCGGCCCAAACTCGACTTGCACGACTGGTACGGGCCTTGCACATCCCTCTGCTCGCAATGGCGACATATGGTTCCTTCGGCACCTTGATGCGACGCGCTCTGATCGTCCGGCTGGATCCTGCCGTTCAACGGGATCTGTACAGGATTCTAGAGGGCCTCGAGATCTCTCCCATGGTAGCTCAGTCATGGGAGGAGGCCGAGTCGCTGAACGTCGCGCACGGCCCCTTTTCCGTAACTGTCGCCGATGTCGGTCAAGGCGCCCAGGACAGCCTGGAAACGTTCAAACGGAGCCGTCTCCGCCACGATGATCCCGGACCTCTGGTTGTCCTGGCCAGTCCGGCTGACCCGGGTTCGGCCTCAAAGGCGGAACTGCTGGGGGCCGAGCAGGTCGTGCCTGCCCCGTGGACCCTTTCGAGCCTGCAGGCCGCGATCGCCAAGGTCACCGCCGTTCGCCCGCGGCCGTCTTCAGGCGACGGCGCCGACTACGACGATGACACGATCCGCTTTCAACAGCAGCTGGCCCGCTCGCACGGCCCCCGGATGCGCGACGTGTGGACAGTTGTCCAGCAAGCTGCAGGCGTCGACATCACGGTCCTCATCGGGGGGAGACAGGCACCGGCAAGGAACTGATTGCCCGTGCCATCCACTATCTCTCTCCCCGTCGGGACCGGCAGTTCGTCAAGGTGAACTGCGCCGCCGTCCCCGCCGACCTCCTGGAGAGTGAGCTTTTCGGTCACGAGCGGGGGGCCTTCACCGGCGCGCACCAGCTGCGAGTGGGAAAGTTCGAATCGGCCGATCATGGAGTTGTGTTTCTCGACGAGATAGGTGACTTGCACCTTTCGCTTCAGGCCAAACTCCTTCACGTGCTTCAGGATGGCGTGTTCTCCCGCGTGGGCGGGCGTTCGAGCCTCAAGGTGGATGTCCGCATCGTGGCGGCGACGAATCGAGATCTCGAGATCGACGTCGCCGCGGGCCGCTTCCGGGAGGATCTCTACTACCGGCTCAACGTCATCCAGGTGGTGGTGCCGCCCCTTCGGGAGCGCACGGCAGAGATTCCGCTCCTGACCGACTACTTCGTCCGGCGTTACGCTCGGCTCTTCGGACGCAACGGGTTCACAGTATCGCCAGTCGCAATGGAGCGACTGCTTCGGCACCAGTTTCCCGGCAACGTCCGGGAGCTGGAGAACATCGTCAAGCGGATGGTCGTGCTGAACGACCCTTTGCTGGAGCGCGTCCCTCTCGGCCTCAGAAAGTCACCCCTCGGGGAGCCGCGGCAGGTACCGAGCCCGCCGCCTGATCGGATCTCTCTGAAGGAGCTTGCCCGTACGGCGGCCCGAGCCGCCGAACGCGAGGCGATTGCTCGAGTGCTCAAGGAGACTAGATGGAACAGGGTACGCGCCGCGAAGCTGCTCGGGATCAGCTATCGCGCGCTGCTATACAAGATCAAGGACGTCGGCCTGGCCGCAGAACCAGTGGTTTCGGCCGGGTCATAGGCGAAAAGGAGAGCATCATGAGACTCGCAGTGGTGGTTGGGGCAGTTGGATTCGTCTTGCTAACGTCGACGGGTAGCCTCGCTCAAGGGGCGCCGCCGGCACCCGTCTCGAACGGGGGGGTCGATCCGGAAGAGTATCGGATCGGTCCCGAGGATGCTCTCCAGGTCTTCGTCTGGAAGAACGAGACGCTGAGCCGGGCCGTCGCCGTCCGGCCGGATGGCAAGATCTCCCTGCCGCTCCTTGGCGACATCCAGGCGGCGGGGCATACCACGGTGGAGCTGCGCGACACCCTGGTGAAACGCTATACGGAGTTCATCGCCGCGCCAGAAATCTCCGTCATCGTCAATGATGTCAAGAGCATCAAGGTGTCGGTGATCGGCGAGGTGCCGAAGGCCGGCCGCTACGAACTGAAGAGCCGGACGACCGTGCTCGACGTTCTGGCAATTGCTGGCGGTTTCGGCCAGTTCGCATCGCGCTCCCGGATCTTCGTCCTGCGTCCGGAGACCAACAAGATGAAGCGCATCCCCTTCAACTACAACAAGGCCGTCTCCGAAGGCGGCGAGCAGGAAAACTTCTACCTTCAACCGAATGACATCGTAGTCGTCCCATAGAGGAAGCTGGCGAGGGAAGGGCGGAGACCGTGAGCACACAGAAGAAGGGTTCCCGGGAGGGGTCCGAGCTGGCTCGGGCGTGGGAGATCGCACGCCGGCGCTGGCCAGTGGGCCTGGCGGTGTTTCTCATTCCCCTCTCGGCGGCCATCGGGCTCACGCTGTTCCTTCCTCGCGTGTACCGCGCCTCGACCGTCGTGCTGGTCGATCGGCAGCAGGTGCCGGAAACCTTCGTCCGGTCCACCGTGACCAGTGCCGTCGAGACGCGTTTGCAGACGATCGGTCAGGAGGTCCTGAAGCGCACCCGGCTGGAGGAGCTGATCGAGCGCTTCGACCTCTATCCGGAGCTTCGCGCCAGGTCGATGGAAGCGGCAACGGAGCAAATGCGGCGCGACATCGGGCTCGAGCAGAGCGTGGACCCAGTAGTCCGCCGGGGATCGATCGTCGCCTTCACCGTCAGCTACATCGGACGGGATCCCGGCACGGTCGCCAAGGTGGCGAATACGCTCGCTGCCTCCTACCTCGCCGAAAACAGCAAGGCGCGCGAAGAGGAAGCTTCCGGGACGGCTGGATTCCTACGGAAGCAGCTCGAGGATGTGAAGAAGCGGCTCGAGGACCAGGAAGGGCGCGTCAGCGTCTTCAAGCGACGCCATGTCGGCGAGAATCCGAAGAACATGGAGTCGAACCTGACGGTCCTGGAGCGGATCACCTCTCAGCTTCGCTTGAACAGCGACAACCAGGGTCGCGCGCTGGCACGGCACGAATCCTTCACGCGACAGTTGGCAGGAGGAGGTGAAGCCACGGTTGTCGTCGCCGGAGCCGCCGGACACGAGCCGACGGCGGACCCCGTGGCGGTGCGGCTCGTTCGGCTTCACCAGGAGCTGGCCGAGCTCAAGACGCGGTTCAAAGACACGTACCCGGACGTCATGCGATTGAAGGGCGAGATCGCGGTGCTGGAGGCGCAGGTCGAGGGGCGCCCGGCGTCCGAGACGGGCCCCGCTCCGCGCGAAATCGCTCCGAATCCTCTCGCCTTCAAGCTCAAGCAGACCATTGCCGAGACCGAGGCCGAAATCGCGACGCTTCGGGCCGAGGAGCGGCGGCTCCGCGAGGACTTCGCCACGTACACGCGGCGGGTGGAGAACACCCCGCTGCGGGAGCAGGAGTTGCAGGAGCTGTCACGCGACTACGAGACGACGAGCGAGCTGTACCGAACCCTGCTCAAGCGGTACGAGGAAGCCCAGCTTGCCGAGACCCTGGAGCAGCGCCAGAAGGGAGAGCAGTTCCGCATCCTTGAGGCGGCGATTCCGCCGAATGCCCCCTGGGCGCCGAACCGGAGCCGTCTGCTCGTGATAGGCGCTGTGCTCGCCGTCGCCCTGGGAACCGGTGTCGCGCTGCTAGTAGAGTGGCTGGACCGATCATTTCACGCCGCCGACGACCTGAGAAGCGTAGCCAGCGTCCCGGTGGTCGCCCGGATTCCGCGCATCGTCAGCGCCGGAGATGCGGCGCGAGGGCGATGGCGGGCCATCACCTGGGCCGGCGCCCTGGCAGCAATGATGGTGTTGACGATGACGGCTGCGTACGCGACGGCCCGTGGCCACGTTCCAATCGTGAGCAATGTCGCGTACGCGCTTTTTCTGAGGAGCTAACCCGTGTATTCTGACTTCTACGGCCTCGCGGAACGGCCTTTCAACACGACGCCCGACCCCCGCTTCCTTTTTCTGGCACCCAGTCACCGAGAGGCGCTGGCGCAGCTTATCTACGGAGTCCGGGAGGGCACGGGGTTCATCGTGCTGACCGGTGAGATCGGAACCGGCAAGACGACCTTGCTGCAGGCATTACTCCAGCGCTTGGACCCGCAGGTGGCCGTGGCGATGATCGTGAGCCCGATGCTGGATTTCGATGGGCTCCTGGATCTGATGCTCGAGGATCTCGGGATCGAGCAGGATGATCGCACCACCGCCCAGCGACTCGTTGCTCTGCGCCGGTTCCTGCTGGAGCGCGCGGCGGCGGGTCAGCGGACTCTGATCATCATCGACGAGGCGCAGCACCTGCAGCCGACGGCGATCGAACAGATCCGGCTGCTCTCGAACTATGAAAGCCCATCACGAAAGCTGTTGCAGATCATCCTGGCCGGTCAGCCGGAGCTGAGCGTCAAGCTGGATCATCCCCAGCTGCGCCAGGTCAAGCAGCGAATCGGTCTCCGGTGCGCGATCACCCCGCTGACGCGCCAGGAGACCCGTGAATACATCGCAATGCGGTTGCGGATCGCCAAGGCCCCGAATCCTCGGCTCTTCACCGAGCGGGCCGTGGAGCGTGTGTTTAGATTCTCGCGGGGCATTCCCAGGCTCATAAACATCTTGTGCGAGCACAGCCTCCTGATCGGCTACGCTGATCAGGTTCGGCTCATTGATCACCGGATCGTCGCGGAGGCCATTCGGACGATCGAAGTACAGGAGCGACGCAGAGGGGCAGACCGAACGGCGTGGTGGCGCCTCTCTCCGACCGCGAGGCGTTTGATCGCCGGTGCAGGCGCGGCGGTCCTCGCCGGGGTCGGAGGCGCCGTGTGGTACACCGGTGGCACGGCGGCGCTGGGCGAGCTCATGTCCGCGTACGGCGCTCGGGTTACGGGTGTGCTCAGCGGCGTGGAGGCGTTCCTGCGGCCATGAGCAAGTTCTTCAAAGCACTCCAGCAGGCCGAGCAAGAGCGCGCGCTGCAGGCTTCAGCCGAGCGGCACAGAGAGTGGCCTGAACAGCCCGCACCGGATAGCCAGCAGGCCGCTGCCCGCGATACTCGCGATGCGAGGTTCCGGTACGCGGCAGACCTCACGTGCGAGGATGGGCTCGCGCACGAGGATGGGCTCGCGACTACCGGTCCGAGCGAGGCAACGGTCGAGCTCGTAGTGCCGGAACCGACATTTTGCAGCGTCGAAGGCATTGATGAGCACCTTGTCAGCCTGCTCAAGCCAGCGAGCTTCGAGGCTGCGCAGTACCGAACGTTGGCCCACGTGGTGGAACGTCTTCGCGAGACGGAGTCTGTCAAGGTCGTGGGGATCGCCAGCCCGAGTGGAGGCGACGGGAAGACCATCACGGCCATCAATCTCGCGGGAGCCCTGGCACAGGACGCTCGGAGGCGCGTGCTGCTTGTCGAGGCGGACCTGCGTGGCCCGATGATCGGTAGATATCTGGGCATTCCGGACACGGACCGCGGGCTGGCCCGTTCGATCGCCCGATCGGAATTCAGCTTGATGCACGCCGTGATGAAGTTGCCAGGCGTCCATCTCGATGTGCTCCCGGCGGGACATCCGTCTGGCGCACCGTACGAGGCGCTGCGGTCCGCGAGGGTCGAGGAGCTCTTGGCGGAGGCCCGCCGAGCGTACGACTACGTCATCGTGGACATGCCGCCCCTGGTGGCCGTGCCTGAGGGCCGAGTCGTCGAGCGGCTTGTTGACAGGGTCCTCGTCGTTGTCCGCGCGCACCACACATCACGGACCCTGCTCGACGAGGCGTTGAACCTCACCAATCCCGAGAGGGTAATCGGGCTCGTGTTCAACGGGGACGATCGGCTGGTGTCCAGATTCAGCCGATACTACAGTCACGCGGGACGCTTCTTGTCTCGGAATGGTCATCGCGGCTAGCGGAGGTGCCAGCGCCGCCTGACGTGGGGGACCGATCCTTCGGAGAGACCCGCTCACCGTGGTCGAGTGGAGAGTCTACCGCATGCGAGGTGGCTCCACAGTCAACCCATCACCCAACCCTGATCACTGACCCTGGCCACGAACACCAGCGCTCGATGGTAGACGTCGATAAGGATTGCCCAAATGATCTCCATTGGAAGTATTCGGCGGTGTTTTCGCTTCCGGTTCTTCCTCGTCGGCGTGTGGATTACGTCACTGGTCGCCGCCTTCCTCGGTGGAGCCATCGTCTTCCGCCAGCGTCAGCAAATACGGAAGCTCATCAGTACAGCCATCCGGGGGCGAGTCATCCAGTCCAACCTTTACAACATCGCCGTAAAGACGCTCCCCATTCCTGGCGAAGGCCGGGACGGAGGGATCTCGGCGCTCGACGACGGGCTGCTTTTGGCGAATCGCCTCGGGGCGATGTGGTTCGTCACGGCTGCTCGGGAGCTTCGACCTCTAAGCCTTAGGATCCCAGTCAACTTCGAAGAATTCGCCAACGACCCATACAACAAAGCCATCATTCTGCGCGAGCAGTTTGGGGTAAAGGACATTCTAGTCCAACGGCTTGCAAGCGGAATTCGTCTGCTCGCTTCGCACAACTATTGGTACCCAGACAAACATTGCTACGTGCTTCGCGTTTCGAGTATGGAAACAACCGCCGGTGAAATCCACAGCGGAGCCGGCGCGCTCCAGCCAAGTTGGCGGACGCTGTTTGAGAGTACGCCGTGCCTGCCCCTCGAGACCTGGGGCGGCGGCGTTTACAATCCGACGAAGGACGCTGGTGGACGACTCGTCGCCCTGTCGGACAGCGACATCCTGGTTAGCGTGGGCCGATTCGGGGTGAAAGGGGGCGAGGACCATGCGGCTGACTATTCGCACGGCCCCCAAAGCTACGATAACTCTTACGGCAAGACGATTCTTATCGATGTTAAGAAAGGCACTTCGCGGATCTACACGATAGGACATCGCAACCCCCAAGGGATGACTGTCGCGCAGGACGGTACAGTCTTTTTGACAGAGCACGGACCTCGGGGCGGGGACGAACTCAACCGTATCGTGGAGGGACGCAACTACGGCTGGCCTATCGTGACCTATGGGACTCAAAACGAGTCGATGACCTGGAACGCGAACCCCGATAAGACACATCACGAAGGGTTCGAGAAGCCGATATACGCTTGGGTCCCATCGATCGGGTCCTCTCAGCTGATCGTGCTGAGTGGGAAGGCGTTCCGGCAGTGGGCTGGCGATGTGATGGTCTCGTCACTGGTGGCGCAAACCCTTTTCCGGATCCGTCTCGCGGAAGGTCACGCCGTTGTCGTCGAGCCTATTGAGATCGGTCACAGAATCCGTGATCTCGTTGAGTTAAGTAATGGCGCCATAGCGCTAAAGACAGACGACGATTTCCTTGTTTTCTTGGAGGCCGTCGACGCCGCCAGTCTGACAGAGCTCGAGGCTGAGGCTCGCGGCAAGGTCAGCGCTGCCCGATGCGCCGGGTGCCACTCACTCACGCCGGACGGAGCCGATGGACTCGGTCCGGCGCTCTGGGGCATAGTGCGACGGAACGTCGCCTCCCGCAAGGGTTTCGCGTACTCGCCGGCCCTCGGTTCCATGGGTGGGACATGGACCCGGGACCGACTCCGCGCCTTCATCAGCAAACCTGACTCAGTGGCTCCAGGCACACGGATGGAATTCATCGCAAACTACGATTCGGCAGCCCTGGACGATTTGTTAGCGTTTCTCGAGACGCTGCGCTGATTTCGGCTCCTGCAGGCGAGTAGAAGCCCTGCCTTCCTGCGTCAACACGGGATTGTCTGTCACTAGCCTTACGGGCGCCCCCTCGGCAGGGATCTGGCAAAAAGTCTTCACAGTTTAGACACCGGTCTTCAGAGTTTAGCCACCGGCTGGTAGCGAAGATCTCCAACCCAGGCGGAACACGTCCTACTGCTCCTGGAGTTACAGGTCATTCAACGCCGGGGCATGAGGATTGCTCTCCTGCGGGCGTGACAGATGTACGCGACGCGCGTAGCCCCTGGGCAGTGGCCTACGTCCAGTGTCTGACGGTGACGTGCGCCAGGGTATTTGGACGGCCGCGTGCGTCACGAGGATCCGCGGCCGCTCGTGGCGAAGGCCCACTGGGACGACGTGGCCAGAGGCCTCAAGGTGCGACCTGGGAGGGTACGTGGCAGACTGTGCTAGCCCTGTGGGATCTCCGCTAGCTTGCAGACGGCGTTCATCGAGGCGGTTGGTCGCCCTCGTCCGTCAGGAAACGCAAGCCACGACGACGCTGGGGTATGGCCTCGGCCGCAGTTGGCGGTCTGGAGCGATCCGAGGATGCGCGACATGGTTGCCCAGAAGGCGCTTGGGGGGCTTCACAGGCTGGCGGTCCATCTCGTCTCCTGTCGCCGCCAGGGCGCCGAGATGAAGCGACCGGCAGCGGCCAGCTACCGTTCGTGGGCCCCCATCATCGCGCTCGTCGCTGTATCGCTCTCGGCTCCGTCGTACGCGGCTGCCGCGCTCACAGTGACCTGGAACGACAACGCGGGCAGCGAGACCGGATTCAAGATCGAGCGGAAGACGGGGACCACCGGGACCTTTGCTCAGATCGCGACGACCGCGGCCAACGTCGCGCTCTACGTCGACGCGACCGTCGTCTCCGGGACCACCTACTGCTACCGCGTGCGCGCCTACAACTCGGCGGGCAACTCGGCGTATACGAACGAGGCGTGCGGGACCGCGCCCAGCATCGTCATCGACAACGGCCAGCCCGGGACGAGCTTCACGGGCACCTGGGCGGTGTCGAGCGCGCTCAGCCCCTTCGGCGCGAACTCGATCTACGGCACCGGAGCCGCGATCGATACCTATCGGTGGACGCCGACCATTCCGACTACCGGCACCTACCAGGTCTACGTCTGGTGGACGATCTACCCGAACCGGTCGACCTCGGTGTCGTACACGGTTCGACATGCCGGCGGGACCTTCACGACCACGAGAAGCCAGCAGTCGGGCGGGGGCCAGTGGCAGCTCCTCGGCACCTTCCAGCTCAACGCCGGGACGGGCGGGTACGTCGAGGTGTCGGACGCCAACGCCGGGGGGACGGTCTCGGCGGACGCCGCCCGGTTCGTCCCGACGAGCAGCGACATCGTCATCGACAACGGCCAGCCCGGGACGAGCTTCACGGGCACCTGGGCGGTGTCGAGCGGGCCCAGCCCCTCCGGCGCGAACTCGATTTACAGCACCGGAGCCGCGATCGATACCTATCGGTGGACGCCGACCATTCCGACTACCGGCACTTACCAGGTCTACGTCTGGTGGACGATCTACCCGAACCGGTCGACCTCGGTGTCGTACACGGTTCGACATGCCGGCGGGACCTTCACGACCACGAGAAGCCAGCAGTCGGGCGGGGGCCAGTGGCAGCTCCTCGGCACCTTCCAGCTCAACGCCGGGACGGGCGGGTACGTCGAGGTGTCGGACGCCAACGCCGGGGGGACGGTCTCGGTGGACGCCGCCCGGTTCGTCCCGGCGAGCGGCTCGCCGGCGCTCACGGTGATCAGGGCCGGCACTGGCACCGGCACCGTCACGTCGGTACCGGC
The DNA here is from genome assembly GCA_963804185.1 of uncultured Candidatus Rokubacteria bacterium. GTDB lineage: Bacteria > Methylomirabilota > Methylomirabilia > Rokubacteriales > DASRDR01 > DASRDR01. The sequence continues at coordinate 308,858 of CAWDPM010000011.1, read as the reverse complement.
GGGCATCAACTGCGGCACGGACTGCAGCCAGGGGTACCCGGGCGGCACCGTCGTCAACCTGTCGGCCGCGGCGGCGGTCGGCTCGAGCTTCGTCGCGTGGACGGGTGACGCGGATTGCGCCGACGGCGTCGTCACGATGACGGTGAATCGTTCGTGCACGGCGACGTTCACGAGCAGCGACGTCGTCATCGACAACGGCCAGCCCGGGACGAGCTTCACGGGCACCTGGGCGGTGTCGAGCGCGCCCAGCCCCGTCGGCGCGAACTCACTGTACTCGAACGGGAGTGGCCTCGATACGTATCACTGGACGCCGACCATCCCGAGCACGCGCAGCTACGATGTGTACGTCCGGTGGACGTCTCACCCCAACCGGTCGACCGCGGTCCAGTACACGGTCGTACACGCCGGCGGGACGTTCACGACCACGAGGAACCAGCTGTCGGGCGGCGGGCAGTGGCAGCTCCTGGGGACCTTCCAGTTCAACGCGGGCACCGGTGGTCGCGTGCAGGTGTCGGACATCAACGGCCAGGCCTCCGCGGACGCGGTGCGCCTGGTGCCGAAGTGAGCCGCGACTGGCCGAGGGCGTGTGGTGGGAACGCCGTCGGAAACGGACGGAGGAAGCGCATGAAGCGAGGATTCCTTGCGGCGGTCGTGGCAGCGCTCACAGTGGGCGGGGGACTCGAGGCGGCCGCTGGTGGCCGCGCGGACCTCGTCGTGATGGCGACCGGGGCAGATGCGGGCGGGGAGCCGATGACCCTGGCCTGTGAGCTCGACTTTGCCGCGGTGCCCTCGAATCGGTTCACGGGAGCATGTCAGATCAGCGTCGGACCCGACCAGGTCTTGCTCGGCGGGATGGACGTCGACGGCGTCCCGATCCTCACCGTCTTCCTGAATGGCGAGGTCACCGTCCACGGGGTGGCCCAGGCGGCCTCCGGCCGCTTCCGCCAGCTCGAGAGCGACGGGAGCGCCGGTTTTCCGATGCTGATCGAGATCGATCCACTGTCGCGCGCCTGGGCGATCCGTGGCGACACTTCGGGCGGCTCACGCCAGACGATCAGCCGCGGCCGCTTGAGCGAGGGCGCGATCGACCTGGCGATGCCCACGTCATCGGTCCCGGCCGATCCCCAGGCCGGGATCTCGGAGGAGTAGATGCCCCGGGGGCAAAGACCGCGGTGAGTTGAGGTCAGCTAGGTCCCTCGCTGCTGCCGCGGCAGGATCTGCTCGCGATAGTACTTTGTCAGCTCGGGGGTCTTTCGAAAAGGCCTCGCGCGTCTCCTCTCGATAGCAGGCGTTCCACGCGGGAACGTCCTGCTGGCCTCGGCTGACGGGTTTCCGGGCCTTACCGCTCCGACCTCCCGTCGCCCCTTGCCGGACCCGCCAGCGACGCGCTATCGGGCGCCGTAAACGAATGTGCCACCGTGCTCGATTATGCCCCGCGCCAAGGCGTCGCAAATCTGCCCGGTGCCTTTGGCCGGATGCCGCCACACTCCCTTGAACGTGTTGACTTCCTTGGTGGAGAACTGGTCGCGGCGGCCTTCACCGTTGCGAAGAAGCCACCCATGCCGTTGGACCTGTGGGACTGCGTGTACTTGGGGACGTCGGCGCCGATGCCCAATTGCGATACGACCCGGCCTGGCAAAGGCCCGCGTCAGTCATGCCAGGTACACCCTCCGCGGGAAAGCCCTTCAAGATCGCGGGTTTCTCCCCGGCAGCCCCCTCGGCAGGGACCCTGGGAAAAAGTCTTCACAGTTTAGCCACCGGCTGGTAGCGACAGATCTCCAACCCAAGCCGAACACGTGGCCTCTGTGCCCTTGATTTGTCCGACTGCTCCTGGAGTTACGGGTCATTCAACGTCGGGGCACGAGGATTGCTCTCTCCTGCGGGTGTGACAGCTGTACGCGACGCGCGTGGCCCCGGCAGTGACCGACGTCCGGCACCTCATGGTGACATGCGCCAGCGTAGTTGGACGGCCGCGTGCGTCACCAGGATCCGCGGCCGCTCGGGGCGCGGGTCCAGGGGGACGACGTGGCCAGAGGCCTCAAGGTGCAACCTGGGAGGGTACGTGGCAGGCTGTGCTAGCCCTGTGGGGTCTCGCTAGCCCGCAGACGGCATTCATCGAGGTGGTTGGTCCCCTCGTCCGTCAGGAAACGCAAGCCACGACGACGCTGGAGTATGACCTCGGCCGCGGTTGGCGGTCTGGAGCAGTCCGAGGATGCGCGAGATGGTTGCCCAGCAGGCGCTGGGGGTGGACTGGGTGATTGTGGAAGCGACTTCCGCGATCGACATGAAGGGATCCGGGCCGCAGGCTGGAAGTGGCCTGGTGGAAGCTCGGAATCGGGTGGACTTGGGTCGTAGGAGCGGGTGCTGCAGTCATGGCGGGCACGATGGGTGCGATCTGGTGTGCCAGCGGATCGGCGGCGCTCGGAGACGTGATGTGAAGGAGGCTATAGCCGCATGCCGTTGACCTCGAACCGGCGTTCCCACTTTCGGGCTGGCGACTGGGTGGAAGTCCGCACCAAGGAAGAGATCCTGCGCACGCTCGATCACGATGCGCAGCTGGACAGGTTGCCATTCATGCCGCAGATGCTGGCCTACTGCGGTAAGCGATTCCGCGTCGCCAAGCGTGCGCACAAGTTCTGCGATACGGCCAACAGCACCGGGGCGCGGCAGATACCGAACACCGTGTTGCTCGAGTCCGTGCGATGCGATGGGCTGGCCTTCGGTGGATGCGAGATGCGTTGTGTCATCTTCTGGAAGGAGGCCTGGTTGAAGCGCGTCGAGGGGCCTGACGATTCACCCCAGGACGCGGGACCACACGGGACCATTCCCTCCGGCTGCGGCGAAGCCGATGTGTGGGCGGCAACGCGCCTCGATGATCGCCGCGGTGAGCAGCCCATCTATCGGTGCCAGGCCACAGAGATGCCGCATGCGTCTCGGCCCCTTTCCATCGGGGCCTTTCGACAATATGTCGAGGATTACACGTCTGGCAATGCTCGCGCGCACGAAATCATCATGGCCTTGCTGTTTCTGGGGTTCCACACCCTGGCGGAGGCCGGCTTGGGACTCGGCTCCCCACTCCGCTGGATGTACGACACGATCCAACGGGTTCGTTCACGGTGGCCCTACCCGTGCCGCCCCGGGCTGCTAGTCCGGGGTTCACGAACACCCTCGGCGAGACTCGACCTTCAACCCGGAGAGGTCGTTCGGGTGAAATCTTACCGAGAAATCTTGACTACGGTGGACGAAGGACTTCGCAATCGGGGTATGAATTTTCACCCCGAGATGGTGCCGCATTGCGGGAAGAAGTTTCCCGTGCTGATGCGGGTGGGAAAGCTCATCGACGAGAAGACTGGCCGTCTGATGACTCTCAAGAACGAGTGCATTGTCCTCGACGGAGCTGATTGTCTCGGTCGCTACACGAAGCCTCTTCGCTGTCCGCGAGCATGCTACCCATACTGGCGCGAGATCTGGCTTGAGCGCGTGTCCCGGTGCGACGCACCGACTGTAGACGCCAGCCTGGTCTTGGCCGAAGCGGGTCAGTCGTCTGCTGTTCGACTTCAGAAGGGGAGCGACAAGGACACGCAGATCTGATGCAAGCACTACCGGGCGGATTCCCCATCTTAGGGTCTGATGCTCTGATCGAAGACAAACGGAGGTCAAGATACGTGGGTGCTGCTAGACGAGTGAGAAGGACCCGAGTCGACGAGGCCAAAACCGCGGCCGCCGTCGTCGCGACCGATCTGCAGGCCATTGCTGAAAGTCTCAAGGACGAGTTCACCGCAATGTCGGGCGGCCACCTCTTGCTGACCGGCGGGGCGGGATTCCTCGGCTATTACCTTGTCCAGTCCGTCCTCTGGTGGAACTCGGCGCATGAACAAGCGCGACGGATCAGGCTTACGGTCTACGACAGCTACGTGCGCGGCGTCCCGGATTGGCTGAACCGCCTGCAGGGCGACCCGAGCCTCGTTCTGGTCCGGCACGACATGACGAAACCGCTGCCCGCCGAGATGCCGGACTTCACCTACATGGTGCACGCGGCGTCAATTGCGTCACCCACCTACTACCGGAAATACCCTATCGAGACGATGGACGCGAACGTAACCGGGCTGCGCCAGCTTCTCGATTACGCGATGACGCGGAAGGCTGAGGGCAGGGGAGTCGAGGGGCTCCTCTTCCTTTCGAGCAGCGAGATCTACGGCGATCCCACGCCGGGGAACGTCCCGACCCCGGAGGACTACCGCGGCAATGTGTCCTGCACGGGACCCCGCGCCTGCTACGACGAAGCAAAGCGATATGGCGAGGCGCTGTGCGTCAACTTCTCGCGCCACCATGGCCTGCCGGTAAAGATGGCGAGGCCGTTCAACAACTACGGCCCGGGGCTCAAGATCACAGATCGCCGGGTGATTCCGGATTTCGCCCGAGACGTCCTGAAGGGTCGAGATATCGTGATGCTGTCCGACGGGTCCCCGAAGCGAACCTTCTGCTATGTGGCCGACGCGGTAGTGGGTTACTACAAGACGCTGGTGCGCGGCCGACCGGGTGAGGCGTACAACATCGGCGTCGAGGAGCCCGAGATCTCCGTGGCGGAGCTCGCCGAACGTTTCGTGGAAGCGGCCCGAGTGGTCGTCGGTTACGGAGGGAAGGTCGTTCGAGAGGTCAGTGCGGACACGGACTACCTGATCGACAATCCCGGGCGCCGTTGCCCGCGGATCGAAAAGGCGAGAACGGAACTTGGGTTCGACCCGCGGGTTTCACTGGACGACGGACTCACACGGCTGTTGCGCTGGTACTCGGAGAACTGCGAGGCTGAGGATGCCTAGGGTCAACTGGTGGCGCGGCTTGGGGACGAAACAGGCGCGGCGAGAGGACGGCGCGTGCCGGGGGCGGGCCGGTCTATGAAGGTATCAATCGTCGGCGCCGGCTATGTGGGGCTGGTCACGGGAGCGTGTCTGGCGGAGCAGGGTCACGATGTGATCTGCGTTGACGTGGACCAGGCCAAGGTGGAGAAGATCCGGCGGGGCGTGACGCCGATTCACGAACACGGCCTCGAGAACCTCTTGCGTCGGAACGTCGGGGTGCGCCTGCGGGCCACGACGAGCGTCGCGGAAGCGGTGTCCGCCAGCGAGTTGATCTTCATCACGGTGGGGACGCCGTTTGGTGATCGAGGGATCGATCTCGGCTTCATCCGGAGCGCGGTGGTCGCGGTCGGCGAGGCACTGAGGAACACGACCACCTACCGTGTGGTCGTGGTGAAGAGCACGGTGATTCCCGGGACCACCGACGACGTGGTGCTTCCTCTCCTGGAGAAGACGTCCGGAAGGAAGGCGGGGAGCGACTTCGGGGTCGGCGTCAACCCGGAGTTCCTCACGGAGGGGGAAGCCATCTCCGACTTCATGTCGCCGGATCGGCTCGTGTTCGGAGGTATCGACGAGCGAACGGTCGACAAGCTGGCGGAGGTGTACGCGGCATTCCCGGAGGTCGATCAGGTCCGCACGAACAACCGTACGGCGGAGATGATCAAGTACGGGTCCAATGCCTTGCTGGCGACGATGATCTCGTTCTCGAACGAGATCGGAAACTTGTGTCGGGTGCTCGGAGATGTCGACGCCGTCGACGTCATGCGCGGGATCCACTTGAGCCACTACCTGCGCCCCCGGGCCCTTGCCCAGGGCCGGGTGAAGGCGCCGATCACGAGCTTCCTGTGGCCGGGGTGTGGTTTCGGTGGCAGCTGCCTGCCCAAGGACGTGAAGGCGCTGGTCGCCCAGGGGAAGGGTCTCGGGAGGCCCATGGAGCTCTTGGACGCCGTGCTGAACGTGAATGCGCGGCAGCCCGACGAGGTGTTCACGCTCCTCGGTCGGCACTTTGCGAGCCTCGAGGGCGTGCGCGTGACCGTGTTGGGCCTGGCATTCAGGCCAGACACCAGTGACATGCGAGAGTCTCCCGCGATTCCGATCGTGGACGAACTCCTCCGTCGGGGAGCCCGGGTGACGGCGTATGACCCGGCGGCCACCGATGAGGCGCGGAGGCTGTTCGGCGGCGTGCCGGTGACGGTGTGCGAGGACCTCGAGGGTGCCATCGTCGGCGCCGAGGCGATCATCGTGGTCACTCGGTGGGAGGAGTTCAGGCGGCTCACGGAGCTGCAACCGAAGCTGGACCCGCTCCCGGTGGTGATCGATGGCCGTCGCATGCTCGAGCCAGACTCAATAGCCCGCTATGAAGGGGTTGGCCGGTGACTGGCCACCACTGCGGCGCTCGGTGATGCTGCGTTTCGAACCGTCTGACGGGCCGGCACCTGGGTACCGAGTGCTGTGTCTCGGCGCGCACGCCGATGACATCGAGATAGGCTGCGGCGGTACGATCATCAGTCTCCTGAAGAGATACCCGCAGAGCCAGGTGTACTGGGTTGTGCTGAGTGCCCACGGCGAGCGAGCTGAGGAGGCGCAAGCGAGCGCCGAGAAGCTCCTGCGCAACGCCGCGGCCAAGGAGATCGTGACCAGAGACTTCCGGGAGAGCTTCTTCCCGTACGTGGGCGAGCGGATCAAGGAGTACTTCGAGCAGATCAAGGGCGAATGTTCTCCCGATCTGGTGCTCACACACTATCGAAGCGACCTTCATCAGGACCACCGGCTCGTGTCCGAGTTGACCTGGAACACCTTCCGGGGGCATTTCATACTCGAGTACGAGATCCCGAAGTACGATGGCGACCTGGGGTCGCCCAACACGTTCGTCCCCTTGCCCGAGGCGACGTGCCGGGAAAAGGTCCAGCACATAGTCGACGCGTTCAAGTCCCAGCGGTACCGGACGTGGTTCGACCCCGAGACGTTCATGGGACTCTTGAGGTTGAGAGGGGTGGAGTGCGGGGCACCGACACGGTACGCTGAGGCCTTCTATGGGCGAAAAGTGGTTGTCGGACTCACGGGATAGGCGCGATGACCCCGCTTGAATCCCTCGCCGGGGGTTGCTGCCGGTGCCTCGGTAGGCCTGTCGAAACGGCGCGCCACAACGCTTCCAGTGGGGGCAATGGGTGATGCGGTTCGTGGAAACTGCGCTGCCAGGCGCATACATCATTGAAACGGAAAGGCGCGACGACGATCGCGGGTTCTTCGCGCGCGTCTGGTGCGAGAAGGAATTCGCGGCTCACGGGCTGAACACAAGGCTCGCTCAGGCGAACGTCGCATTCAGCAAGCGGGAAGGAACGCTGCGCGGTCTGCATTTCCAGACCGAGCCATACGCGGAGTGCAAGCTGGTGCGATGCACGATGGGCGCGATCGTCGACGTGATTGTCGATTTGCGTGCCGGGTCCTCCACGCACAAGAAGTGGGTGAGCGTTGAGCTGACGGCCGAGAATCGGTGTATGCTCTATGTTCCGGCAGGATTCGGCCATGGTTATCAGACCCTCGTGGACGACAGCGAAGTGATGTACCACACCTCGGAGTTCTATGTCCCGGAGCATGCGAAGGGCGTACGACACGACGACACGGCGTTCGGAATTCGGTGGCCGCGGCAGATCAGCGTGATCTCCGAGGCGGATAGAACTTGGCCAAACTACGGTAAGTGAGTCGGACGGGTCCCGACTGGGGGGAGAGCAATGGTTATCGTCGACACCGCACTGGAAAAGCGTGCGCGAGAGAACAATCCAATCCGGGTGGCGCTCATTGGGGCTGGGTACATGGGGCGCGGAATCGCACTCGAGATCATAACCGCGATGGCGGGCATGCGGCTGGTGGCTGTGTCGAACCGTCACATCGGGGAGGCGGAGCGCGCGTACAAGGCGGCCGGGGTGGATACCGTCGAACGGGTCGAGACCGTTCAACAGGTGGAGGAAGTCATCGCCCGGGGTGGATATGCCGTCACCGATGACGCGATGCTGCTATGCAGAGCAGAGAACGTCGAGGCGGTGATCGACGCCACGGGCGAGGTGGAGTTCGGGGCGCATGTTGTCATGGAGGCGATTCGTCACGGCAAGCATGTCATCTTGATGAATGCCGAGCTGGATGCCACCGTCGGGCCCATTCTCAAGACCTATGCCGACCGGGTGGGGGTAGTCCTCACGTATACTGACGGGGACGAGCCAGGCGTGGCGATGAATCTGTATCGCTTCGTGAAGACCATTGGTTATCGTCCAGTCCTCATGGGGCAAATCAAGGGCTTTCTGGATCGATACCGGAATCCCGATACGCAGCGGGCATTCGCGGAGAAGCATAAGCAGAAGGCGGCGATGGTTGCCTCGTTCGCCGACGGGTCCAAGCTGTCACTCGAGTCGACGATCATGGGCAACGCGACGGGATTCAAGCCGGTCACACGCGGCATGTATGGACACCGTTGTGGTCACGTGAAGGATCTCCTGGGCCTGTTCCAGGCTGAGCAATTGCTGAAGGGCGGGGCGGTTGACTTCGCGCTGGGTGCGGAGCCTCACACCGGCGGGTTCGTGATCGGTTACAACGAGGAGCCGATCAAGCGCGAGTACATGAGCTACTTCAAGATGGGAGACGGCCCGCTGTACATGTTCTATACGCCGTACCACCTGCCTCATCTGCAGCTGCCGTTGACAGTGGCGCGCGCCGTCTTGTTTCAGGACGCGACACTGACCCCGCTGGGAGCACCGGTATGTGATACCGGCACGTTTGCGAAGCGTGATCTGAAGGCGGGAGAGGTCCTCGATGGGATGGGTGGTTTCACCTGCTACGGGCTGATTGACAGCTACGAAGCATGCCTCGCAGAGAATGTGCTTCCGATGGCTCTGTCTCAGGGGTGTGTTCTCAAGCGGGCGATCATGAAGGATGAAGCGGTCACCTATGCGGATGTCGAACTGCCCGTAGGGAGGCTCTGCGACAAGCTGCGAGCGGAACAGACGGCCCACTTCGCCACGAGATAGCAGCGAGCTGAAGATGATCACTGGCAGGGCTTGGGGTTGCGCCGGCCCACGGTGGAGAGAGCTGTAGGGCGCGCCCAGACGGGTCATGATGTGGCGAAAACACTCGGAGCGGGTTGTTGCTCGCAACCCGTGGTGGGCGTACAAGCTTGACACGTACGAGCTTCCTTCCGGGAAGCATGCTGAGTATCACTATCTGCACACGAATGGATCCGCGATGGTCGTTCCCATGCTGGACGACGGACGCGTGGTGCTGGTGAAGCAATACCGGTATCTGATGAGCAAGGAGAGCCTGGAGTTTCCGGGCGGCGGCACCGTTGAAGGGGCGTCGACGGAGGATACCGGGCGCCGGGAGCTGGCCGAAGAGACCGGATACGCGGCGGCAGAGCTCGTGAGCATTGGCGCGTTCAACCCCTACAACGGCATGACCGACGAGATGTGTCACGTGTACCTTGGTCGCGGGCTCCGGTACGTGGGTGGTCAGCCCGACGAGACGGAGGAGCTCGAGGTCGTTCCACTGATGCCGGAGCAGGTTGAGGAGCTCATGCGCAACGGCGAGATCTGGGATGGGATGACAATGGCCGCATGGCAGCTGGCGAGGGGCAGGCTTCACAGACCTACGACCTCAACGGGATCGACTCGGTCATGGATCCGGGGAGGGCACAGATTCAAGTCGGGTCTCGGTGGGAGCAGCGGTCGAGGCGTGCACTTCCTCGGCCGATTCGACGCCTGCGCGCGAGCGGGCTGAGCCACGTGGTCGTCGCGTGTGGGGACGAGCTCCGGAGGTGCGCCAGGTCGCTGAGGGAGACGGCTAACAGATCGGACGCGGCGCGCCCCGGTGAACTACGGAGGGGCGAGCGACGCACCCGAAGGGAATCCGGCCCAGCGCGGAGGGGCATCGACCACGGAAAGGGGCCGGCAGTGCTAGGGGAGCGCGGCGAGCCGACGGGCAGCGGCCTCCTGATCGTGAACGCCGACGACTGGGGACGGGAGCCGGCTGACCACGGACCGGACGCTCCAATGTGCCGAGGTCGGGGCCGTGACCTCGGTCAGCGCGATGGTGTTCATGGAGGATTCGGAGCGGGCAGCGGCGGTGGCGCACGAGCGCGGGATCGAGTTCGGGTCTTCGCCTGAACTTGACCACGCCGTTTTCCGGGCCGGGCGGCTCGCGGGAGCTCCGTGAGCGCCAGCAGCGGCTGGCATGCTTTCTGCAGTCACACCGACTGGCACAAGTCATGTTCCATCCAGGGTAATTAACTCGTTCGCGTACGTCGTGACCGCGCAGCTCGAGGAGTACGGGCGCATCTACGGCGTGGAGCCCGAGCGGATCGACGGACACCATCACATGCATCTCTGCGGGAACGTGCGGTTGCGTCGGCTCCTGCCAGCAGGGGCGATCGTCCGCAGAAGTTTCTCGTTTGGCCTCGGCGAGAAGAGCGCGTGGAACCGTCTCTATCGCAGCCACGTGGACCGCTGGCTGGCCCGACGCCATCGGCTTGTGGATTTCTTCTTTTCCCTGGTTCCGCTGGAGCCGCCGGCCCGTCTCGAGCGAATCTCTCCGTGGCCCGGAAGGCCGTGGTTGAAGTCGAGACGCATCCGGTCGAAGCGCGTGAGTATCGGTTCCTTGTGGAAGGCGAGATCTTCCGTCGGACTCGGGGTGCCCGGACTGGGCCTCCGTCGAAAATTCACTGGGCCGACCGCCTGGTGGAGGACAGGTCAACATGATGCTCTCGTCAACAGATTGGTCCTTCGCCGGCGCCGGCGAAGAACGGCGTGTCACTGGGAAGTGGGAGGCCTTTCACACTCAAAGCGAGCCTCCTTTCAGGGGAAGGATGCAACGGCGTATCACGAGGAAGTGGGGACAGTAGTGCCTGCCCACGAGAGAGGCCCAATGGCAGGAACGATCGCTGCAGAGGAGTTACGCGTCTTCTCCAAGAAGACCGTGAAAAGAGGTAGGTCGACCGATATCGACTGCTTGGAGATCGATGGGCAGTCGTTTGCCATCACCCGAGGCCCCGTTACTGTGCTCAGTCTCGAGGACGAATGGTACGAGGACTTTCGCGATCCTACCAAGACGATCGAGACCCTTCGAGAAAGCCGCGGGTTCAGGCCTGATATTCTGTCGTTCTGGCAGCGCATTCCCGATGTGGAACTTAGGTATCCATATCATTGCGAGTGGGAGGAGAGTTCGCGGTTCTGCCGATCAAGAGTTACGAGGACTGGTGGAACCACGGGATCAAGTCACGCGTGCGGAACCTCATTCGAAAGGCCGAGAGGGACGGCGTTGTGGTCAGGGAGACGACGTACGATGACGCGTTTGTCAGGGGGATGACCGCCATCTTCAACGAGTCGCCAGTTCGCCAAGGACGTCGCTTCTGGCACCATGGCAAGGACTTCGACACGGTAAAGCGGCAATTTTCTCGGTACATTTTTCGAGAGCACATGATCGGCGCATACTACAGAATCGAGATGATCGGGCTCGTGATGCTCGGTGATGCTGGACGCTTTCGAGAATCATCGGACAGATCATTTCGAGTTTGAGGCATCGCGACAAGGCAATCAACAACGCGTTGGTGGCGAAGGCAGTAGAGGTCTGCGCGAAGCGCAGTTTGCCATATCTGGTCTATCTGTACTGGAGTGAGGATTCACTGTCGGAATTCAAGCGACGTTGCGGATTCGAGCGGACAAAGGTTCCTCGCTATTTCGTACCCCTGACCCAGAAGGGCAGGTGGGGACTTCGAGTGGGTGCCCATCATGGATGGACTGCGATGCTTCCACTGATCTCAAGGCTCTGCTCAAGCGACTACGGAGGCGGTGGTACTCGAGGTCGGATGGGATTGCGGACCGAGGGAACGGCAGGGATGGAAAGAACCGTGCTGACTGAGAGCCGAGATAACGCGCGGGCGTACCTGTACGACAGCGCTGACGTGAAGCGAGTGACCGCCGCGCAGTGTGCGGACGCGATCGTGGCGGCCCGCGGAGATGATCGCGCGGGCGTTCCGCGCCGGCGCGAAGGTGCTGCTGTGCGGAAATGAGAACGGCAGCGCCGCCGACTGCCAGCACATGGCCGCGGAGTTCGTGAGCCGCTTGACGAAGGACTTCGAGCTGACCGGGGCTGCCGGCGATCGCGCTGACCACCGACAGCTCCTTCCTAACCGCCTTTGCGAACGACTGCGGATTTGACGGAATATTCAGCGGCCGACACCCAGCACATCCAGGAGACGCACCTGGCCATCGAGCACCTGGTGTGCTGGCTGGTCGAACGCGAGCTCTTTCCTGCTCGGACAGCATCCATGGCGGTGAGATGATCGATGATCATCAGCCGAACTCCATTCCGTATCTCGTTCTTCGGTGGTGGCACCGACTACCCGGACTGGTACCGGTCACTCCGAAGACGGTACATCGGGTGCTCGCCCTCAAGGGGTGGTTGGTGCACCAACGGCCCGTGACGCTCCGTCCGCGTGCCCAGGGCGAATCAACCGTACGCATCGGCCCAACGAGCGCTGGGCGGCCACCAATTCTAGCGCAATTTGAGAAGACGCTGCGCCCCAGTGCTTTCGGATACCCGCTTTCGGATCCTCCAAGGATGCAATTCCTTGTCGGTTCGGGTAAACCACAGTGTTGTTCGGGCCAGGCGCCCCTGGCTAGGGCCGACAATCACGGAAGGCAACTGAATGATGTATGATGTCATTTGTGAAGTGTCCAGGACTGTCATCCGACATAATCAGTGCACGACCAAAGCTAGGATCTGGCCGATAAGTTCAGGGTGGGCGCGGATGCCACGGGAGAGCCAATGGAAGTGAATCGCCGTCTGTCGCTTCTGTTGCCCATCGCCTGGCTCTGCCTGGCCACGCCCTCGCATGGGGCTACGATGAGTGCGGCATCCTGCTCGCAATCAGCCGTCCAGACCGCCGTCAACGCCGCAGCCCACGGCGATCGCGTGTTCGTCCCGGGCGGTACCTGTACGTGGTCGGCGCGCGTGAGTTGGAGCGGCAAGGGCATCACGCTTGAGGGTGCCGGTGTGGACGCCACGATCATTACTGTCAACACAACCGACACCGTACTGAATTTTCAATCCAGCGGCAGCTATGCGCTCAATCGGGTGACAGGCTTCACGTTCAACGCGAACAATACCGAGACGTCCAGCAATAACGCCATCGTGGTCAACGACGTCGTGATACGGTCTGAACGCCTTCCGCATTGACCACAACAAGTTTACGAATCTCGCCAATCGCGCCATCTGGATCTACATGGCCGGGCACGATGTCAGTGGGGTGATCGACCACAACACCTTCCTGGTGCCGGGCGATAGCGCCGTTGAGTCGATCACGATTGACGGGGGGGCGCACGACCTCACCATCGGCGTGCCTCCAAGCGCGAACGCCCAATTCGGCTATGGGTACATTCCGGGCACCAATCACGGTATCTTTGTCGAGGACAACACCTTTACCTATGCTATATCGGCTAACGACGCGACCGTAGAAGGCTACCTCGGCGCGCGCTATATTTTCCGACACAACATCTCCAGTGGTACCTACGCGGTCGCCACGCACCATGGCACTGACACGGGCGGGTCGGGGTCGACCCATGGCGAACGCGGGATGTCGGGGTTCGAAATTTACGTAGAACACGGCGACCACCACGCATAACGTCAGCGCACGGGCCGTATGGCGTGGAGGGACTGGACTCGTATGGGGCAACACGACGACCACGAGCGGCGGGGGTTCCTACAGTGGCGGGATGCGGTTCCGGAACGCCCGAAGCTGTACCGCGTATCCCCCCTTTCGGGATTTGCAATGGGACGAGCCCGTGGGACGGCAATACGTCGGGGCAACAAGGCTACCCCTGCCTCGATCAGCCGGGGCATTTCTTCGAACGGTTCGGGGGGCAGCAACACGCTCCAGCCGGTCTATGCCTGGCTCAACAAGTTCAATGGGAGCCGAGACGATGTCAGGATTGATAGTAGCTGCCCGCGTGCGACGACGTTCCACATGCTGGCGAACCGCGATTACTACAATGAGGTCGCGAGTTTTACGGGCGCGACGGGGGTGGGCGTCGGCCTCCTCAGCGCTCGCCCCGCGACCTGTACGCCACTGACGGCGTTTTGGGCGACCGACACCCGCGCGCTCTATCAGTGCATCTCGGCGAACACGTGGACCGCGTACTACGCACCCTACACCTATCCGCATCCACTCCAAGTCCAAGCGACCGATCCGCCCGTCGCACCCTCGAATCTCGGGGTTAGTGCTCCATGATCTGCGCTAGTTCGGTCGATGAGCCAGAGTAGTCGTGAGCACGTGTCGCACTGATTGTGAACACGCCGTCAGTAACCCCTATGCTTCGGCAATCCAAACGCCGCCGGCTGTGCCCCAAATCTTGATGGAAGGTCTTGCGGCCTGAGACTCTACCCGGCTGAGGTAGCCGCTTTCATCGAAGAGCTGAGCGCAGCAAGCAACCTTGTAGATCACATACAACCTTTGTAATCTGCATGCCCTCAGGTTCTCAATGACTCTATGCATAACCTCTTGCGAAAATGGATTGTAAAGATAAACAACTAGATTGCCACTCGGAAAACGGAAAGTGGCGGCGTGGCGGTGAAGGCGACCGCGGCATTGCTGATTCCGAGTTGCGTGATGTTCTTTCGAGCGATCTGGACGAGGTCGTCGGCGAACTCTACACCAATAACTTGCTTGAAACCCAAATGCGCAGCAACCAGGAGGGTTCTTCCCTTTCCGCAGCCAGGTCAACGAACGTAAAGGCCTCAACGTCTAGTCCCAAGTAGTTCACGGTGTCCACGAGCTCGTCTTCGTCCGTAGGTTGGTACTTTACCCCAAAGCGTGCGTTGGGTGAGGAGATGCGAAGTCTCCACAGCGGCTGGGAGCCGCCCGTGTCGGTACCATGCCTCATGTCGAACTCATCGCTGGCTCGCTGGAAACGGATCTGTGCAAGACTTTCCCGGATAGCCGCCGGGAAACCCACCACCCGCAATCTGCGGAAGGTCTTTAGAACGAGAAGCTTCACGTCCATGTCGTCTCTTGTTCACCTTTCTTTTGTCTGTGCTAGGTCGGCCTGGCCCATTCGAGGCCGAACCACTGCCTTCCCGTGCGCGGGGTGATAATCGCAGCATAGCACGAGGCCAAACAGCAAGACGAGCGCCGCGTCCTCGGTGGGCAACGCCCCCTGCGTTTTCACGTGCCGGCGGAACTCCTTGAACCGCTCGATCACGTTGGTGGTCCTCAGCGTCTTCCACTGGCGCGTCGGGAACTGAAAGAACGTGAGCAACTCCTCGCCGCCTTCCCGTCTCAGCGCCTGTGATAGAAGTCCAGAGAACACCGAAATAGGAAGTCCCCCAACCACCAGCGAGAATGTCCCTCCACCGATGGGGCCATCGGGGAGGAGGGGCACATGCTGGCGCCGGAGGACTTCATGACGATTCAAGCACTGGTCAAGCGAGGTGTCTATCTGTGCGACATCGCCGAGCAGCTGGGGGTCCATCCCCGGACCGTGCGGCGTGCCCTCCGCGCGGGGGCCCGCCCACCCGCCGGGGCGGCCGGCGCGGGAGTGTGCTGGATCCCTATCGGCCGCTCGTCGACCAGTGGCTGGCGGAGGGCGTCTGGAACGCCGTGGTGATCTGGCGGGAGCTCCAGGCGAAGGGCTACACCGGCGGGATCTCCATTCTGCGCGACTACCTGCATCCCAAGCGCGCGCTGCGGCCCGGGCGGGCGACGGTCCGCTTCGAGACCGAACCCGGGCGGCAACTGCAGAGCGATTGGGCGACCCAGCGGACGGTGATCGCCGGCGAGGCGACGGCGGTCCACTTCGTCGTGAACACCCTGAGCTTCTCCCGTCGCTTCCACTTCTGGTGCACGGAGACCGAGGACGCCGAGCACACGTATGAGGGACTGGTCCGGGCCTTCGAGTGGTTCGGCGGCGCCCCCGGCGAGGTCCTGGTCGACAACCAGAAGTGTGCCGTGCTCGCGCATCCACGCGGCGGCGTGGTCCGCTTCCATCCCCGCTTCGTGGATCTGGCCGGGCACTACGGCTTCGTCCCCCGCGCCTGCCGGCCGGCCCGGGCGCAGACCAAGGGGAAGGACGAGCGGAATGTCGGGTACGTGAAGCACCACTTCTTCGTCCGCTATCGCGCCTTCGAGAGCTGGGCCCATCTCAACCAGCTCGCGGAACAGTGGCTGCGGGAGGAAGCCGATCGGCGCGTCCACGGGACGGTCCACGAAGTGGTCGCCGACCGCTTCGCCCGGGAAGCCCCGACGCTGCAGCCCCTGCCGGCCCGGCGCTATGACACGGCGTACTGGGAGCGCCGCCAGGTCGGCTGGGATGCCTACGTCGAGGCCCGCGGCAATCGCTACAGCGTCCCCGCGGAGCTGGCCGGACACCTGGTCACCGTCCGCCTGTCCCTGGAGGGCCAGCTCAGCGTCTACGACGGCGAGCAGCTCGTCGCCCAGCACGTCCTCCAGCCGGCCGACCGCGGCTGGGTCACCGTCCCCGGCCATCATGCGGCCCTCTGGGCCCGGACCCTCGACGTCGAGCGCCGGCCGCTGGCGGTGTACGAGGAGGCGGGCACATGGAACTGACCAGCCTCCTCGAGCGGATGAAGATGGAGCACCTCCTCGCCCAGCTCGACGGCGTCTGCGAGCAGGCGGCCAAGGGCGACGTCGACTACAAGGGGTTTCTGACCCAGGCCCTCGAGGCCGAATGGCGGGGCCGGCACCAGCGCGGGGTCGAGAGCCGGCTGAAGCTGGCGCGCTTCCCCTGGCTGAAGAGCCTCGAGCAATTCGACTTCGACTTCCAGCCCTCGGTCGACCGGAAGATGCTCCGCGAGCTGGCGGGCCTCAGCTTCGTCGAGCGGACGGAGAACGTCGTCCTGCTCGGGCCGCCCGAGTCAGCGACATAATGCCCACCTCGCTATGTGTGTGATTCTTCAAGGCTCAGCTGTGCCGTCGCCCGAGTTCGTGGAAGCGCTCCGCCCTGTTTGATCGCCGTGACCGTGCGTTGCACGGTTTCAAGATCGAGATCCTCACGCCGAATCGCCCAAGGCGCCTCGCGCACTGGCTGCGTCGCGGGCAGCAGGCCGCGCGTGATCATGCGGCGGACCGTCGTCGCGCTGATGCCCAGGCGCACCGCGGCGTCCGCCATGGTGAGCAGCGCCGGACGATCCACGCTTCGATCGAAGGCCGGGATGTGATGGTGGCTGCGCAGGCCCGCGACCCGAGACTGGGTCCACGCATGACCCGCTCCCGTGCGATAGCCGAGGCGATTGAGGACGCGGGCGATGTGCGGATCGGGCTGAGCGCGCGCCAGCTCCCGCACGACGTCGACAATCGCGCGATCGGTGACGTAGCGATGCTGTCCCTTCCGATTGCGGGGGACGACGAGCCGGGTGTGTTTGCCCCCCTTCCAGTGGATGATCAGGACGAGCTGCGGCGTCGCGCTGTCGATCGTGGACACGACGATCTCTTCGATAAGGCACCGCACGATCCGTTTCTTCAGCCGCATGTCGGTCGCGGCCCCGGTCCACACACGCGGGAAGTCCTCAGCGAGCTGGAGGAGCTGTGCGCGGTCGGGCAGGGTGGTCGCCGCCGCGGTCGCGTCCAGGGCACCCAGCCGTTCTTCGAGGGCTTGGACTCGGGCGAGCGCCGTGTTCCAGCGCCGCTCCAGCGTTTCCGCGACCAGCCGATGCTCTGGCTCGACGACATCGTACTGGCGCTGGGCCCGCTCGGCCTCGTACCGCGCCTCCCGGAGCTCCAGGTCGATGGCCCGGCGCTGCGCCTCCACTTCGTCGGTTGTCGCGGTGCTCGTGGCGAGGGCCGCTTCGAGAGCGCCGGGACGGAGGACCCTCAGGATCTCGCGCTCGATCGCCTCGTCGACGCGGAGGCCGCCGAAGGCCAGGCACCAGTCAGTCCCGTGATTGAGGGCAGCGCCCCGACAGCGATACCGAGGGACGTACCCCGTGGTCCCCGAGTACGAGACATGCAAGCGGCGGCCACACTGCCCACACCGGAGCAGCCCCGGAAGCAGACTGGGTCCCCGCCGCACCGCGCCGCGCACCATGAGCCCCTTCATCTGCGCATTGTGGTCCACGAGCGCGCGAATCCGCTCATGGGTCTCCCAGGGAATATAGGCGTCGTGGTGGTCCCGGAGCAACGCGATCCATGCCTCCCGCGGCCGCCGGTGGCCGCGGGTCTTGTGCGGCTGGCCGTCGACGACGGCCGTCCGGGTCTCGGTACGCCCGAAGGCATACGCCCCCGCGTAGAAGGGATTGGTCAGGACCTTCAAGACGGTGTTGTACACGGGGAGCCGCCACGTCACGCGTTCGCCCCAGATCGGATCGCGATCCCCGGCGGGCAGCGACACCTGCTCCTGACGAAACCACAGCAGCGTCTGACGGACACTCCCGACCTCGGTGAACTTCGCGAAGACAAGCTCGATGGCATGCTGGACCCGCTGATCGGGATGCTTCTCGATCCGGCCGTCGCGCGTCTGGACGTATCCCACAGGGAGGCCGAGGATCAGAGCTCCTCGGCGCGCCTTCGCGAGCAGGCCCTCCTGCGCCCGCTGCCGAATCCACCCCAGCTCCGCCTCGCTGATCGTGCCTTTCAAGCCGAGCAGCAGCCGATCGTTGAGCTGGCGAGGGTCGTAGACGCCTTCCGCGTCCACGATCAGCGTATTCATCAGCCCGCACAGATCGAGGAGCTGATACCAATCGCGATTGTTGCGTGCGAGTCGCGAGACCTCGAGCCCGAAGACGGCGCCCGCATGGCCCAGACTCACCTCAGCCACCAGGCGCTGAAACCCGGTGCGGCCCACCGCGGTGGCGCCCGACTTGCCCAGATCCTCATCGATCACGACCACCTGCGTCCAGCCGAGGGTCCGCGCGTGCCCCTGCAGATCGTACTGGCGGCGACGACTCTCGTGATGATGGCGAACCTGATCGAAGGTGGATTGCCGCACGTAGACGAACGCGGGACGGCCGAGATGCTCGGGATGGATCTTCTCGCTACTCATCCGCCGATCCCTCGGCGGGCCGCGGCGGAGTCGCGGCCTGCTGCAGAAGATCGCCGAGGTGCTCGCGGATGCGGTCGCGGATGTCGACGGGCACGTCCGCCCACCGCATGGCGCTCGTCCACTCCAGCTCCAGTTGCTCCTGGCCGGACTCCGTCGTCGCATCGTGCCGAGCCTCCTTGTCGTCCGACATGGCCTCGGCCTCGATTCTTGCGGGCGCCGTTGCCTGCGGCAACGCACGAAGCAAGCCGATTAGGGCTCCGAGCGCCGCCACGCAGACGCAGGGGTCGTCGACGAGCACCAAGCGCGCGCACTGCTCGCGCGAGGTCATCCATTCAGGGAGGAAGGTCCACGTGCCATCGGGCAGCAGGCACCGCAGGGCGCGCTGACCGTCTGGCGCCCG
Source organism: uncultured Candidatus Rokubacteria bacterium (assembly GCA_963804185.1). Lineage (GTDB taxonomy): Bacteria > Methylomirabilota > Methylomirabilia > Rokubacteriales > DASRDR01 > DASRDR01. The sequence continues at coordinate 289,566 of CAWDPM010000011.1, read as the reverse complement.
CTGGATGCTCTTGACGGTCAGGCGCTGGCCGACGAGGGGGTGCCAGGCATAGTGGATGACGACGGAACGCTGAAACTGCGCAGTATGTGACTGGGCCGCCCGGCGTCGGGAAGACCCACCTCGCCATCGCCCTCGGCGTCAAGGCCGTCGAGGCCGGCTACTCGGTGTGCTTCCTGACCCTGGAAGCCCTGATGGGCCGGCTGGTCCGGGCCCGGCACGAGAATCGGCTGGAGCGCACGCTCCATCAGCTGGTCTATCCCCGGGTCTCATCCTGGACGAACTCGGCTATCTCCCGTGACCCGCGAGGAGGCCAGCCTCTTCTTCCGGCTTCTCGTCCGCCGCTACGAGGCGTGAGGACCGAGTTCTCGGGGTCCGCCCCCGAAGCGCGAGGTCGTAGGAGCCTCTAGGACGCGTTGTGAGCGGGCGACCCATAGCGACCTATAGGCCTTCGCCCGGGATTTCGCTTGATGCAGAGGTCGCCGCCTCGACGCGATGGCGCTCCGCGTAGTAGGCGGGGCCGCGCAGGTTCGCGTGCAACGGGCTGACGGGCGCGGCCGCCGTCTCGGCCGGTGGGACCTGATCGAGCCCAGTGGTCAGGATATTCTGGGCCGTCCGGTAGCGCGGCGCGCCGAGGTGGACGGCCCGGGCGCAGGCCGCGTCCACCGCGTGGCGCCGTAGCGCTTCCGAGCCGCAGCAGCCCAGGCACGCCCGATAGCCCTGCTCCGGGTGGGGCCGGCTGGCGAGGATGTCGGACACGACCTGCGCGGTGGCCGGGCCAGTCTTCGCCGCCCACGCGATGAGCCGGGAGGGCGTCCATTCCGCATGCGCGCGATGGGCGTGCGGCATGTGCTCGGGCTGAGTCGAGACCTGGCCCCGCCCCGTGCAGCCGGCGATGGGAGGCGATCCGCCGGCCCTTGAGAAACACCTCGACCGTCGTGGCGGTCAGCCGGGCTTCGAGGCGCTGGTGGAAGTGGACCAGCTGGTAGGGGACGCTGTAGAAGTTGTGGGCGACCTCGATGTGGTAGTCGATGTTCACGCCGCAGTCGGTCCACACCGCGAACTCGTAGGGCGTCGGCGGCAGGGGCCGGAGCGCCGGGCGATCGAGCCGCTCGAAGAGGGCGCGGCGGGAGACGCCGAGCTTTTTCATTGGGCGGCGGTTGAGGGGCTCGAGGAGTTCGCGGATCGCCGCGTTCAGCTCGGGGAGATGGAAGAAGCGGCGGTGCGGAGGGCTGCGAGGTTCCAGCGCTGGACGACCAGCACCGCCGCTTCCGCCGGAGCCTTGTCTCGGGGGCGTCCACGGCGCGCCAGGACGACGGCGAGGCCGTAGTGGCGGGCGAACCCGAGATAGGTCCGATTGATCATCGGCTCGTAGCGGCACGGCTGGGTCACGCCGTTGGCCGGAGAAGTCGACGAAGGCCTTCTCGCCGGCGCGATGCACCTGACGCATCGTGGGGGCCAGAGTGCGGACCCACGCTCGTAGTGGCGGCAGAACTGGCTGTAACGATAGGCGTCGGGATAGGCGTCGAGATACTCCAGCCACAGGCGCTGGAGCGTGACGCCCGGGCGCGTGAGCTCCTGGTGGAGCCACGCCATGTCCGGCAGCGGCCGTGGGACCACGACCAAGTCGTGGACTCGCTGGAAGAGGCGGGCCTCCAGCTGGGCGTCGTCCAGGTCGTCCGCGAGCGGCCAGCTCAGCCCAGCGTGGGTCGCCCGGCGGCAGTACTCGAAGACGGTCCCCAGGCCGACCCCACAGGCGCGGGCGACGGCCCGCTGGGGCAGGTCGCAGGCCCACCGCAGTCGCAGGATCTCGTTCGGGATCCGTCGGAATGAGCGTTCAGGATCCCCCGGAACCGATGTTCACGATCGATCGGAATCGGCGTTCAGGATGCTCCGGAATACGCAGTGAACGGGGGACATCTGACTTCGGTGTTTTCCGGACAACTCACTTCGGCCTTGACATCCTGGAGGCTGCGGACGACGCGCGGGCTAGCGGCGCCGGTGGGGCTCTGCCGCCGAGCCCGTCACAGCGCTTCGCGATGCGTGTTCAGGCGGCTCAGGAGGGGATGCTAGCGCGCACCCTTTCCGGACAGGACCGCCGCGGGCGTCGCGAGGAGTATCCGGATGTCGGTCCAGAGGGAGCGTGTCCTCACGTACCGAAGATCCAGACGCACCATCTCGTCGAAGGTTGTCCTGCTGCGCCCGGTCACCTGCCAGAGCCCCGTGACCCCGGGCTGGGCCTCCAAGATCCGGCACCGATGCCAGGCCTCATACTGCTCCACTTCGTAGGGCAGCGGGGGGCGCGGTCCCACCAGAGACATGTCCCCCCGGAGCACATTCCACAGCTGGGGAAGCTCGTCGAGGCTTGTCTTTCGGAGAAGGCTGCCGATCGGCGTCACGCGGGGATCGTCCGCGAGCTTGAAGACCCCATCTCTGGCCGCCGGGGCGACCCGATTGCCCGCCTTGATGAACGAGCTGACGTAGTCCCGATGAAGCTTGTCACTCCCGTTCGAGTACATCGTCCGGAACTTGAGCATGGCGAAGGGCTTCATCATGCGCCCCACTCGAGCCTGCTTGAACATCACCGAGCCGTGGGAGCTGCACTTCACCAGAGCGGCGATCAACAAGATCAGGGGAGAGAACGCGGTCAGAAGTGTGAGGCTGATAGCGATGTCCAGCCCGCGCTTGACCGCGTCGTAGCGCGTCCATCGACCCGGTGGAGTCAGATCCGGGTAGAGGATGGGATCGACGGGCCACCGCCCTTCTTCTCCCGGGTGCTTGGGCTCGGGATAGACATGGAACCGAATCGAAAGGTGGCGGAAGGTCTTCCCAACTGCTTGACGGAGGTGAGTCAGGATCGCGTCGCACGTGCGTGTGACGTCGGAACCGCGCACCTCGGATAAGATGACGCCGAGCACGGACCCCTCTTCCAGCCACCCCACGATGTCGGTGTCGCGCGCGTTGACGAGCAGGGCGTCGAGGGCCCTGTCCAGCGCGAGCGACGGGTCGCCCACGAGGCCGTCCTTGACGCTCAGCCGCAGGAGAAGGACGGACTGGTTCGAGCGATCGGATCGCCTTCGTTCCCTGGTGAGGACACCCTTGAAGAGATCCTCGTTGAGGATGTGCCGAGTGACCTGCCGGCGCGCTCCCTCAGCCAGCATGGGTCGCATTCGTGGCGGCCGGTGCCCTTGGATCACGCCACGGAGACAGGAACGGCCATTGAGGGGGCAACGGCCGCCGAGACCGGGACGGTTTCCTCCAAAAGAGTCTCTCGCCGGACGCTCGGTTGGCCAGATGACGGGACGACGATCTCGCTGCGTCGCCGGAGGGACTCGTCAGCCGCTTCCAGGATCCGGACCACGCGCAACCCTGCCCGCCCGTCGTTGAAAGGCCGCGTCCCGGAGGCGATACAGTCCAAGAAGTAGCGAGCCTCGCGCTGCAGGGCCTCGCCCTCCTCCACTCGAGGGGCCCACATGTCCCCGCTTCGATAGCTCACCAGGAGCCGGCGGCGACCTTCTTCCGTTCCGATGTCGACTCCCTTGTCATAGACCTTGATCTTCTCGGCGGGCTCCAGGTCGTTCCACACCAGCATCTTGCGCTGCCCGCCGATCAGCGTCGTGCGAACCTTCACGGGTGAGAGCCAGTTGACGTTGATGTGCGCCACGATGCCATTGCCAAAGTAGAGCGTGATGTAGGCCATGTCAGCAAGGCCGTTCAGGTGTGCTCCGCCGGTAGCCACCACCAGCTCTGGATCCAGCCCAATCAGATAGTCCACGATGGAGACGTCATGGGGCCCGAGGTCCCAGATGACGTTCACGTCATGTTGAAAGAGTCCCAGATTGACTCGGGTGGAGTCGTAATAGTAGAGGGGCCCCAAGACGTTGCTATCGACGAGCTGCTTGATCTTCCGCACGGCCCCAGTGAAAAGAAAGGTATGGTCCACCATGATCTGCAGGTTCTTGCGGTCGGCCAACTCGATCAGCTCCTCGGCTTGAGCCGAGGTCTCCGTGAATGGCTTCTCGACGAAGACGTGCTTGCCCTGGAGCAAGGCCTGCTTGGCGAGGGCGTAGTGCGTAGACACGGGAGTGACGATCGCAACGGCGTCGATCTTCGGCGACTCCATCAGTTCGTCCAGATCGGCGATTGCCTGCGTCGACGGGTGTCGCTTCAGCACGTGTGCCAAGGCGGCCGGATTCTTGTCGCAGATCGCCGCCACTTCGCAATCGGGCTGGAGAGAGAAGTTACGGACCACGTTAGGTCCCCAGTAGCCATAGCCAACCACGCCCAGTTTGAGCATCAAATGTCCTCTGATTTCTCCGGGAATCCAGTGCGTTCCAGCTGCGGGATGCGGTTCGAGTCGATGGTGTCAAGTTCGGGATGTGGATAGACGCGCACGCGGTAACGTAGAGCCCCTCGAGAGGAAAACCGTTCGCCAAGGGCCCCGATGACCCGTCGACCGACCACGAGAGTGACGTCGGCTTTGGGTCGGTTCGGTGACTCTGTCAGAACAGCTCCGGCAACGCGTCCGCGACGGTACCAGCCGACGAAGTCGGTCCTTCGGAGGCAGGCCCGGAGCGTCATGAAGAGCTCTGACGCCACCGCGTCGGGGATGGGTGTGGGCACTCCCGCCTCGTCCGTGAGGGCCACCAGGAGGAGGAAGAACGCTCTGTCCGACCGCTCGGACCGCTTGCGTTCGATGGACAGGAAGGTGCGAAAGGTGTCTTCGTCATAGGGCTCACCGAACGGCTCGCCGAGGTGGACGTCGCTGAAGGCGACGGCGGGGGCGTTGAGCCCGTGCGAGGCCAGCGACGGCGCAACCTTTGCGGGCCGCTGCCGGGGTGCTGCGGCCCCTGCTCGACTGCGGTCCTCAACACCAACTGGTTTCGGCCGGCTCTGTCGCACCGCTGCGTCACCGCCCCCCTGCCGACTGCTGCCCCGCCTGTAAGCGTCTCTCAGCGGGTCCCGCTTCGTCCTTGGACTCACGGTGCTGCAATCAGTTTCAGAAGCGTCTAATTGTGTAAGGAAGTTCACAGGGCTCGCTTTCCTCGGTTCCTGGCTGTAGCGCTTCACGTTCAAGTCGGTTCTCGGCCGCCACACGTTAGGGCAAGCGGCGTGCCAAGGCATCGCGGCGAATCGGAGCCCGACCGGAATGGCGTGATCTGGCGGCAACTTGGACAGCGAGCTGGCGCGGGCCGGGGACGGTCTAGGCTCCACCAAGACCTTCGAGGGCCTCGGGAGGCCGGGCGCGGCACCCCCTTCGCTACCCTACTTCTGCACGCCTTTCGCATAGTCCGCAACATTTCGCACAACTTGCGACAGTGGTTCGCGCTGGACACGGGAGTGGCTAGAAACTTGCTTTACTAGCGCACGGTTCATTCGCGGGCCCGACGAAAGGTGCTGCGCGGAGCCAAAGGCGTATCGGATGGTTTGGCCCGGTGTCGTGACCGAACCCAGGAGAGGCGAAGCGTTGTTGAAGCTGAAGCGGCTACTCCCGCACCGCAGGTCCAAGGCGACCGCGATGGCACGGGCCCTCTACGCCCCGTCTCTTCGAACGGCGCGTACGGACTGCACCCTCGTTACGGCTGCGCAGCGGCCGCGCCGGACGCCTGGCGAAAGGAAGGCGACATCGTCATGACGGAGGAGAGTGTGAACGGACAGCTCTGCATCGCGCCCGACGTGAAGTTGGGCAGCCACGTGAAGCTCGCGAAGTTTATCAACCTGTACGGCTGCGAGATCGGCGACGAGACGAAGATCGGAACATTCGTCGAGGTCCAGAAGAACGCGACCGTAGGCCGGCGCTGCAAGATCTCGAGCCATACCTTCATTTGTGAAGGCGTAGTCATCGAGGACAACGTCTTCATCGGCCATGGCGTCACCTTCATCAACGACTCCTACCCGCGAGCTACGGCTCCGGGCGGGGAACTTCAGACCGAGGCCGACTGGAAGGTCGAGGCGACGTTGGTAAGGAAGGGCGCATCGATTGGATCTGGCGCGACCATTCTCTCCAACATCGTGATCGGGGAGAACGCCATAGTGGGAGCCGGCAGCGTGGTCACGCACGACGTGCCGAGCAATGCCATCGTAGCCGGGAACCCGGCGAAACTCCTACGGTACATCGTCACCGAAGCGGAGACATCTAATGGATAGCGAAAAGGATAACGGAAAGATCCCGTTCTTGGATCTGGTCACGCCGCATCGCGAGCTCAAGGGAGAGCTGCTCGCCGTTCTCGATGCCGCCCTGGACACCGCTGGATTCATCGGCGGACCGATGGTAGAGGGTTTCGAGCGCGAGTTCGCGGCGTTCTGCGGATCTCGATTCTGTGTCGGCATGGCGAACGGAACCGACGCGCTGCGTCTGGGCCTGATCGCGGCAGGTGTCCGGCCCGGCGAGACCGTGGTGACGGTGCCGCTCACCTTCATCGCCACCACCGAAGCGATCTCGCAAGCGGGGGCGCGGCCGGACTTCGTCGACGTCGACGAGCGCACGTACACCATGGATCCCGAGAAGCTGCGGCGCTACCTCGAGACCGAGTGCACACGCGACCCCCGATCGGGCCGTCCAGTGAGCCGGCGGACGGGTGGGACGGTGACCGCTGTCATGCCCGTGCATCTGTACGGGCAGATGGCCGACATGGATCCGATCCTGGAGCTGGCGGCGGAGCACAACCTGACGGTGGTCGAGGACGCGTGCCAGGCGCACGGAGCGGAGTACTTTTCGAAGAAGGCAGAGCGCTGGTGCCGGGCCGGATCGATGGGGCGCCTCGGCGTGTTCAGCTTCTATCCCGGCAAGAACCTCGGTGCCTGCGGAGAGGCGGGCGCGCTGACGACGGACGACGACCAGGTCGCGCGCCACTGCCAGATGCTGCGTGACCACGGCCAGTCCATGAAGTACATCCACGAGATCGAGGGCTACAATGGCCGGCTCGATGCCGTCCAGGCCGGATTCCTGCGCGTCAAGCTGCGCCACCTGGCGAAGTGGAATGCGGAGCGGCGGGAGCGGGCCCGGGGATACGACGTCCTGCTTGCGGCCGCCGAGGGGACGGTCACCGTCCCGGAGGTGCCGACCTGGTCGCGACCCGTGTACCACCTCTACGTGGTGCGGGTGCCGGACCGGGAGCAGCTGCAGAAAGACCTCCAGGCCGCAGGCATCGGGACCGGCATTCACTACCCCATTCCGCTTCACCTCGCGAAGCCGTACAAGGCCCTGGGCTTCGATCGCGGGGATTTCCCGGTCACCGAGGACGCGGCCGCGCACATCCTTTCGCTCCCGATGTTCCCCAATCTCTCGCGAGCTCAGCAGGAACGCGTCGTGGCTGCGGTGGTCCAGTCTTCCGGGGTGGCGCAGTCTGCCGCTGGCGGGCAGCGCCTCGGGGTCGGCTAGTCACATGATTGCTGGGAGAGGGGACAGGCCATGAAGGTCGTACTGTTCTGCGGGGGCCTAGGCACGCGGCTCCGGGAGCACTCGGAGACGGTACCGAAGCCGATGGTCAACATCGGCTACCGGCCCATCATCTGGCATCTGATGAAGTACTACGCCCACTTCGGGCACACCGAGTTCATACTCGCCCTGGGCTACCGGGGCGACCTGATCAAGAAGTACTTCATCGAGTACGACGAGTGGCTCTCGAACGATTTCCAGCTCTCCGGAAACTCCAAGAGCATCCGCCTGCACAACCGCGACATCGCCGACTGGAAGATCACGTTCGTCGACACCGGGCTCCACTCGAACATCGGACAGCGCCTCCTGGGCGTCAGACGCTATCTCGAAGACGACGACATCTTCCTCGCCAATTACAGTGACGGGCTGTCCGATCTGTCGCTCGACGACTACCTTGCGTGCTTCCACCGGCAGGACCGGATTGCCAGCTTCGTGTCCGTTCACCCGAGCCAGAGCTTCCACACCGTATCCCACGGCGCCGACGGAATGGTCGAGGATATTCAGCACGTCGGGGCGGCCAATCTCTGGATCAACGGCGGATACTTCATCTTCAAGCGGGAAGTGTTCGACTACATCAAGGAAGGCGAGGAGCTCGTCGAGGAGCCGTTTCAGCGCCTCATCAGACTTCAGCAGCTGTCGGCCTATCGGTACGCGGGCTTCTGGGCGTGCATGGACACGCTCAAGGACAAGCGTGCGTTTGACGAGATGAACGATCGGGGCGATACGCCGTGGCAGGTGTGGCGGTCCCGGGTAGGACAGATTCAGGGTGCTTAGCCTCCAACTCGGGCAGTTCGACCCCGCGATCCGTCACGTGCTGTGTCTCGGCGCACATTGTGACGACCTGGAGATCGGGTGCGGCGGGACCGTTCTCAAGCTCGCCGAGGGTCCCAAGCCTCCGGTCTTTACGTGGATGGTGCTCACTTCAGACGCCATCCGCGAAGCGGAGGCGCGGGCAAGCGCAGAGGCGCTGCTCCGGGGGGCGCCTGGCTCCCGGATCATCATCAGGAAGTTTCGTGACGGCTTTCTCCCCCACGAGGGCCGGGAGGTCAAAGAGGCGTTCGAGGAGCTCAAGGAAGGGCCGTCGCCGGACCTGATCTTGACCCACTACCGGGGCGACTTGCACCAGGATCATCGGCTGATCTCGGAGCTCACGTGGAACACATTCCGAAACCATCTGATCCTCGAGTACGAGATCCCGAAGTACGACGGGGATCTGGGGACACCGAACGTCTTCGTGCCGGTCGACGAACCGCTCTGTCAGCGAAAGATCGACACCATCCTCGAGAACTTTGCGAGCCAGGCCGGCAAGCGATGGTTCACACCGGAGGTGTTTCGAGCCCTCCTCCGGCTGCGCGGGATGGAATGCAACTCGCCGAGTGACTATGCCGAGGCGTTCTATTGCCGGAAGCTCGTCGTCCGCTAGAACCATGAGCCACACTGCGCAAACGGCATCCGGGAGGCAACACGCCATGAAGGCGTGCGCCGCTCCGGGTTTCGGCCGTGGAGGTTGAAACCGTGGTCGTGATCGTTGGACTGGGAGAGGTCGGGAGACCCTTGCTGGAGTTGGTCTCCAAGCACCATGAGGTGATGGGGGTGGACGTGTCGCCCCCGATTGAGCGCGTCGAGCGCCCGGACGTGATGCACGTGTGCTACCCGTTCGAGATCACGGACTTTGTCGGAGAGACGGTCCGCTACATCGAGCGCTTCGAGCCCGCTGTGACGATCGTCAACAGCACGGTGGCGGTCGGGACGACCCGTGCCATCGCGGAGCGCTCGGGTGCTTCTGTCGTGCATAGCCCGGTCCGGGGCAAGCACGCCCGCATGCTCCAGGACGTCGCCAAGTACACGAAGTTCGTGGGGCCGATCGATGCGGCGGCCGGGAAGGCTGCCGCGGAGCATTTCGAGTCGCTGGGCATGCGGACCCGGGTGCTCTCCTCCCCGGAGGCGACCGAGCTCGCCAAGCTGACGGAGACGACCTATTTCGGCTTGATGATTGCCTGGGCGCAGGAGGTGGAGCGGTATTGTGACCAGCTCGGACCCGACTACGACGAAGTCGTGTCGTTCTACGAGGAGGTTGGATTCTTCCCTCCCGTCAAGTACTTCCCGGGAGTCATTGGCGGCCACTGCGTCATGCCCAACATTGAGATCCTGGGCCGGATGGGACGGTCGGAGCTCCTCGAGGCGATCCGGTCTTCGAACCGGATGAAGACCGAGCGGGAAGCCGGCAGAAGCGTGCCGAGTCGGCCGCTGGGATCGAAGGCGTGACGCGCCCGGGAACAACGGCACCCGCTCGGCGAGCGCCGACCGGTGGCGAAGCTGACTCCGACGCATCCCGCCTTCGCGGGACACGCGCCGCCATGGTGGTGTTCTCCTACTATCCAGCGGATCCACGTCCGCGGCGAGCGGCGGAAGCGCTTGTCCGGGAGGGGATGAGCGTCGAGCTGATCTGTTTGCGGGAGTCTGCCGGAGATCCGAAGCGCGAGCGCGTGAACGAGGTCGATGTCCATCGTGTGCGCCTCCGGCGACGCCGCGGAGGGTCGCTGGGCTATCTGTGCCAGTACGCCGCGTTTCTGTCGGCGGTGGTGACCATCCTTGCTCTGCGCTCGCTGAGCCGACGCTATGACTTGGTCTACGTCCACAACATGCCCGACATTCTTGTGCTGAGTGCACTGGTGCCGAGACTGTTTGGGGCCAAGGTGATTCTGGATCTTCACGATCCGATGCCCGAGCTGATGATGACGATCTTCAATCTTGTCGAGGACAGTCCGCGGGTTCGGCTCCTGAAGCGGCTGGAGCGGTGGAGCATCCGGCGCGCGGACCTGGCGCTCACCGTCAACCTCGCGTGCAAGAAGCTGTTCGTTTCGCGGAGCTGTGACGGAGAGAAGATGCGGGTCGTGATGAACTCTCCTGACGAGGGCATCTTCAGATTCCGGCCGGCGCCCCTCGAGAACGTCGGGGGCGGTGGGAAGACCCGACCGTTCGTGATCATGTACCACGGGTCGCTGGTCGAGCGGAATGGCCTGGATCTCGCCGTTGAGGCGGTCGCGCGGGTGCGTGAGCGAGGGGCCGTGGGTGCCGTCGAGCTGAGGGTGTACGGTCCCGTGACACCGTTTCTCGAGCGTGTGATGGAAGCCGCCCGGGCGAGGGGATTGACGGACACGGTTCGCTATCTCGGGCCGAAGCGGCTGGAGGAGATCGTCGAGGCGATCGAGGACTGTGACGTCGGGGTCATTCCCAATCATCGAAGCAGCTTCGCGGAGCTCAATACGCCGACGCGGATCTTCGAGTACCTGGCGATCGGCAAGCCGGTGATCGCCCCGAGGACGGCGGGTATTCTCGACTACTTCGACGACGCCTCGCTCGTCTTCTTCGAGCCGGGGGACGCTGAGGATCTCGCCCGTGGGATCGAGAATGCGTTCGCCGACCCCCGGAAGCTGGGGGAGACGGCCAGACGAGGGCAGGAGATCTACCGGGTGCACACGTGGCGACGGGAGCGGGAGGCTCTGGTGGGACTGGTGCAAGGACTGGTGCGGGGTGGGGGCGGGCGACGTTGATGGGCTACCCGGAAGCGATGGTCACGGCCGACGGAGTAGAGACCACCGGGATTGGCCGGCGGTCGATCACCGCCGAGAGCGTCTTGCGCAGTGCTGGCGCGCTTGCCGCCTGGGTCGAGAAGCAAGGCTATCGCGGCTACGAGCCGTTCGACGGCCTGGCGTCGTGGGCGCGCCCGCTGACGTTTGGCAACGAGCTCGCCCAGCGCATCCTGCAGCAAGTGGTCCGGCAATGTCCGTGGAACATCCGACCGTTGCTCGGCGTCCACCGCCAGGACTCCACGAAGGGCCGCGGCCACATGGCGTGGGGCTATCTGACGCTTCATCGAGCGACCGGGCGCCCGGAGTACCTCGAGCGGGCGGCTGAGTGTCTCGAGTGGCTGGATCGGCACAAGGCCCCTCGTTTTAGCCACCACAGCTGGAGCAACCACTACGATTTCGTCGGGCGGGCCGGAGGGTACACGAAGGACGACCCGATCATCGTGTGGACGAGCTTGATCGGCCAGGCGTACGTCGAGGCTTTCGAGCTCACGGGCCGGGACCGGTTCTTGGAGATAGCGGAGAGCGCGAGCCAGTGGGTGCTGAAGCTGCCCCGCGAACGGACGGCCCGCGGCAACTGCCTGAGCTATCTCGCCGATCGGCAGGTGTCTGTTCACAACGCCAACATGCTGGGCGCGAGCCTTCTCGCCCGCGTGGGCCGACACACCGGGAGCGAGGAGTGCCGGGAGGTGGCCCGCTCGGCGATGGAGTACAGCTGCACCAGGCAACGCACGGATGGATCGTGGTGGTACGCCGAGGACGCCAACTATCACTGGATCGACAACTTCCACACCGGCTACAATCTGGACAGCCTGAGGTACTACATCGACGCCACGGGCGATCGGGAGTTCTCCCCACACCTCGGGAAGGGCGTGGCGTTCTTCAAGGGGCACTTCTTCGAGGATGACGGGCGGCCGAGATACTACCACACCCGGACGTACCCGGTGGACATCCAGTGCGCGGCGCAGGCCATCGACACGCTGTCCCTGTTTGCCGACAGGGATCCGGAGTGCCTGCGCCTCGCGACCAGGGTGGCCGCGTGGACGATCAGCAACATGCAGGACGCAAGCGGCTACTTCTACTATCGCCAGTATCCGTCGCTCAAGTCGAAGACGCCGATGCTCCACTGGGGGCAGGCGACGATGTTCAAGGCCTTGGCTCATCTCTTACTCCGGCTGGGGTCGGAGGGAGCGCCCTCCTCCCTCGGCCGTCGCTAGGCGACCGGGGTTCGGCTCGGCCATGATCGGCGTCATTGCGAGTCCCGACGAGCACGAGGTCGTCCACGAGTTCTTTGAACTGTTCAAGACTCCCTGGGAGTTCTACCGGCCCGGTCGGCGGTACCGCGTCGTGCTGGCGTCCGGTGAGGAGAACCTCTCGAGAGCGAGCGCGGAGCTGGAGGTGATCTACTCCGGGGGAGAGGCGGCAGTTGACCGTCAGACAGGCAACCGGATCCAGGGCCAGAGGACCAACGCCGTCCTGTCCTACGGCGCGGATCGGATGCCGATCTACGGGCGGCATGTCACTTTCCGGGCAGGCGGAATCGGCCTGACGACGGAGGATCTTCCCCGTGAGTCGGCGGCCTATGTGGTCCGCACCGATGGCAGGGTGCTGGCCCGGGTCGGCTACGACCTGTTCCGGGAGGTGCGCACCCTGCTCACCGACGGTCAGCCTCCGGAACACGCGGACATTCCCACGCTGGAGATGCACATCGCCCTGCTGCGGGACCTGATCGGGTCGTGCGGGATGCCGCTGGTTGAGATCCCGCCCGTGCCGGATGGCTACCCGTTGATCACGTGCCTGACCCACGATGTCGATCACCCTTCGATTCGGTTCCACCGGTGGGACCATACGATGTTCGGCTTCGTGTACCGGGCCTGCCTCGGCTCGCTGGTCAACGTCGGTCGTGGGCGGCTGCCGATCCGCGACCTGCTGACCAATTGGGCCGCGGCGCTCAGGCTGCCGCTCGTTCAGCTGGGCCTCGCGAAGGACTTCTGGTATGAGCTGACCCGCTATGGGGCGATCGACCCCGAGGGGGGCTCGACGTTCTTCGTGATTCCGGTCAAGGGGTACCCGGGACGGACCGACCACGGCCCGGCCCCGCGGCGCCGGGCGGCATCGTACGGGGCGGCCGACATCGCCGACGAGATGCGACGATTGATGGCCGCGGGATGCGAGATCGGCGTCCACGGCATCGACGCGTGGACGGACAGCTCGAGGGGACACCAGGAGCTGAGGGAGATCTGCCGAATCACGGGCGCTTCCGACGTGGGGATCCGCATGCATTGGCTCTACGCGGGCGAGAAGTCGCCGGCGATTCTCGAGCAGGCCGGATTCGCGTATGACTCGACGAGTGGGTACAACGAGACCGTTGGGTACCGCGCCGGAACCACCCAGGTGTTCAGGCCGCTGGGCGCGACCTCACTGCTCGAGCTGCCCATGCACGTTATGGATACGGCGTTGTTCTACCCCTCTCATCTCGACTTGTCGCCGAAGGAGGCGCTCGAGAGGGTGGCCAGGATCATCGAGCGCACTTTCCGTTTCGGCGGTACCGTGACGGTCAACTGGCACGATCGCAGCCTGGCTCCGGAACGACTCTGGGGCAGGGTGTACGGGGAGATCGTCCAGGACCTCAGGCGCAAGGGTGCGTGGTTCCCGACGGCTTCCCAGGCCGTCTCATGGTTCCGGAGGCGCCGAGCGGCTGTCTTCGAGTCGGTGACCTGCGAATCGGGGACGATGCGGGCGAGGGTGTCGGTCGACGGGGGGGGCAAGCTGCCCGGCCTCAGGCTGCGCTTCCACAAGGGGCGAGGCCACGGGTCCGGCGGTGCGAACGAGCCGGACTCGTACGTCGACATTCCATTGCACGAGAGCATTGATGCCAGTGTTCGAGTCTGAGGTTTCCGGAGGTCGAACGAAAATGACAAGGAACGCCGACCCGACGATGCGCCGGTCAGACCTGACGTATGTCCTGATCACACCCGCGAGGAACGAGGAGCAGTTCATCGAAGGCACGATCGAGTCGGTCATTTCTCAGACCATGCTTCCCCGGAAGTGGGTGATCGTCAGCGATGGCTCCACGGACCGGACGGATGAGATCGTCCGTAAGTATCTACCGCAGCATCCGTGGATGGAGCTCGTCCGAAGGCCGGAGCATGCCGACCGGCACTTCGCGGCCAAGGTCCGCTGCTTCAACAGCGGCTACGAGAAGGTGGCGGCAGACGCCTACGACGTCATCGGCAATCTGGACGCCGACATCACGTTCGAGAAGGACCACTTTGCGTTTCTGCTGGACAGGTTTGCCGAGGACGCGCGGCTGGGTGTCGCGGGAGCGCCCTTCGTGGAGGGCCAGGTCCGCTACGACTACCGGTTTGCCAGCGTGGAGCATGTCTCCGGCGCGTGTCAGCTCTTCCGGCGGCAGTGCTTCGAGGAGATTGGCGGGTACGTGGCGGTCCGGGGCGGCGGCATCGACTGGATAGCCGTGACGACCGCCCGGATGAAGGGGTGGAAGACGCGGACGTTCGTGGAGCGGGTCTGCCACCATCATCGACCGATGGGCACCGCCGCCGCCGGACGATTCGTGGCGGCTTACCGGCTCGGCATGAAGGACTACTACCTGGGCGGGCATCCTCTCTGGCAGCTGTTCCGGGCCGCCCATCAGGCGACGAGGAAGCCCTATGTGGCTCGCGGCCTGCTGTTGCTGGCGGGCTACTCGTGGGGGCTGATTCGGGGCTTGGAGCGGCCGGTGTCCCCGGAGCTGGTCAGGTTCCACCGCCGTGAGCAAATGCAGAGACTGCGGCGGGGCCTATCGAGGGCCGTAGGACGGTCTTGACCACCCGGAGACGCGTACGACCGTCGGCGGAGCCGCTTGCGCGGCTTGCTCAGAGGACGTTCAGAGAGACACGTAAGGGAGACCATGAGCACGACAGAGCCTAATCCGTTCAACGCGGGGCCGAATGATCCGATCCTGGTGACCGGCGCAGCCGGATTCATCGGGCCAGCCGTGGTGCAGAGCTTGCTGAGCCACGGGTTCCGTAACCTGCGCGCCTTCGTCCGCGCATCGAGTGACGTGGGGCGATTGAATGCGATCGTCGAGCGACATGGACGCGGGGCGCGAGTCGACGTGATCAGAGGGAATCTCCTCTCCCGTGAGGACTGCATTGCCGCGACCCGGGACGTGTCGGTGATATTTCATCTGGCCACCAGCGGGGACAAGTCATTCCCGGCCGCGTTCATGAATTCGGTTCTGACGACCCGCAATCTCCTGGATGCGAGCCGGAGCGGTGGCAGCCTGCGGCGGTTTGTGAACGTGAGCTCGTTCGCGGTCTACAGCAACACCGGGAAGGCTCGCTGGAGGCTGCTGGATGAGTCCGCACCCGTTGAAGCGCGGGCCGCCCGACGTGGCGACGCGTACTGCTTCGCGAAGCTGAAGCAGGACGAGCTCGTCATGGACTACGGCAAGAGGTACGGGGTACCGTTCGTCATCGTGAGACCGGGTTCGGTCTTTGGCCCCGGCAAGGCGGCGATCACCGGGCGAGTTGGCGTCGGCACCTTTGGGATCTTCCTGCATCTGGGCGGATCGGGCCGGATACCGTTCACCTACGTCGACAATTGCGCCGATGCGATCGTCCTGGCTGGGTTGAAGAAGGGTGTCGACGGAGAGGTGTTCAATGTCGTGGACGACAATCTCCCCTCGAGCCGGCAGTTTCTGCGCATGTATCGCCGGCGTGTCGAACGGTTTCCTTCGATCTACGTACCCCATGGCCTGAGCTACCTCTTGTGCTGGCTCTGGGAGAAGTATTCCGACTGGTCAGAGGGGCAATTGCCGCCGGTGTTCAATCGCGCCCGTTGGCATGCCGAATGGAAAAGGACCCGGTATAGCAACGAGAAGCTGAAGACGCGGCTTGGCTGGACGCCGAGGGTGCCGATGTCAGAGGGAATGGAGCGTTACTTGCAGGGCTGTCTGGAGAGCCGCCATGCTTAAAGTTGCCATCGTCGGGTGCGGGAAGATCGCCGACTCCCATGCATCCCAGATCGAGCGGATCCCGGGATCCGAGATCGTGGGGGTGTGTGACAGAGAGCTGCTCATGGCAAGGCAGCTCCACGAGCGGTTTCCGGTGAAGGCGTATTTCTCGGACCTGGCCACGCTCCTGAGAGAAGCCCGACCGGACGTCGTTCACATCACGACGCCGCCCGCCAGCCACTTCGACATCGCGCGAGTCTGCCTGGAACGCGGATGCCACGTGTTCATAGAGAAGCCCGTCACGCTGAACGCGAATGATGCCGAGGGGCTGGTGGCCCTGGCCAATGAGCGAGGGCTCAAGCTGACGGCCGGACACGACGATCAGTTCAGCCCCGTCGCTCGGCGGATGCGGACGCTCGTCGAGACCGGCTATCTGGGCGGCGCTGCCGTGCACATGGAGAGCTACTTCTGTTACGACCTGGGCGACCTTGAGTATGCGCGAGCGCTTCTCGGCGAGCGGGAGCACTGGGTGCGCAAGCTGCCCGGGGGGCTTCTCCAGAACATCATCAGCCACGGGATTGCCAGGATCGCCGAGTTCTTGTCGGGCGATGCGCCCCGCGTCATCGCGTACGGGTTCGTGAGCCCGTTCCTCAGGAGCCTGGGGGAGTCCGAGATCCTGGATGAGCTGAGGGTCATCGTGAGCGATGACGAGCGGACGACCGCTTACTTCACCTTCTCCTCGCAGATGCGGCCGCTGCTTCACCAGTTCCGGGTCTTCGGGCCGAGAAATGGTCTGGTTGTCGATCAAGACCAGGAGACGCTCATCAAGTTGCGGGGGCAGCGATTCAAGAGCTACGCGGAGAAGTTCGCCCCGTCGCTGGGCTTTGCCGCTCAGCATCTGGCCAACGTACGCGCGAACGGGCGATCCTTTCTGAAGAAGGACCTCCACATGAAGTCGGGACTGAAGCACTTGATCGAGGCGTTCTACCGTTCGATCGGGGAGGGCGCCGCGGTCCCCATACCCTACCGGCAGATTGTCCTCACGGCCCGGATCATGGACGCGATCTTCGATCAGGTGTCGGCGAGGGTCATACCGGCACCGGCGGGCGGTCGGCTCCTGGACGGCAGGCCGCAGGCCTCTCGCACCGGGTCATAGGAGGCACTCGCGGTGATGATCGGCTCGGGGTCTCGTGAGATGAACGCCGGGTATGCGTGGGAAGCGGACACCTTGGACGAGGTCCAATGGTGCCGGTTCCTCGAGGAGTTCGATGACGCCAACATCTACCAGACCTGGCCCTATGGCGAAGTGAGATCCGGCTCCCGGAACATGAGTCACCTGCTGTTGAAGGAGAACGGGGAGACCGTGGCGGTCGCCCAGGCGCGGATCGCAAGGCTCCCCCTGCTCAAGGCCGGCATCGCCTATGTCCGGTGGGGGCCGTTGTGGCGCCGCCGCGGCGGGGCGCCGAAGGCGGAGACGTTCCGCCAAGCGGTGCGGGCCCTGCGGAACGAGTACGCGTGCAGGCGCGGTCTGGTCGTGAGGGTATATCCGAAGGTGTTCGACGACGAGGCGGGGGACTGGACTCGCATTCTCGAAGAGGAGGGCTATCGCGAGGCGAAGGACGAGAAGCGCGATCGGACACTCCTCCTCGACCTGCGGAGGTCGCTGGAGAGCATACGCGGGAGCATGAAGCCGCACTGGCGTCGGTACCTCAAGGTGGCCGAGAAGAGTGGCCTGGAGATTCTCGACGGGTCCGACGACGAGCTGTTCGCGACGTTTGTCCGGATCTACAAGGAGATGGTCTCCCGGAAGGGCTTTGTCGAGCCGAACGATATCAATGAGTTCCGGATGATTCAGGAGCGGCTGCCCGGGCACCTGAAGATGAAGGTCCTGCTGGGCCGGGCGAACGGTGAGGTCTGCGCCGGTCTCGTGTGCGGCGCCATCGGGAACAGCGCGACGTACCTGTTCGGCGCGACGAGCGATGCGGGCTTGCAGACGAGAGGTTCGTATCTCCTTCACTGGAAGGTGATCGAGTGGCTGAAGACGAGGGGGATGGAGACCTACGACCTGCACGGGATCAATCCCGTCGTGAATCCGGGTGGGTACCGGTTCAAAGCGGATCTGTGTGGGAGCAGCGGTCGAGACGTGCACTTCCTCGGCCGATTCGATGCCTGCGCGAGCAGGTTGAGCCACGTGGCCGTCACGTGCGGGGACGAGCTCAGGCGGGGCGCGCGGTCGCTGAGGAAGAGGCTCACGGATCGGACACGGCGGGCACCGGTGACCGACAAGGAGGCGAGCGCCGCGTCGGACGGGGTTCATGCCCTGCGTGGGGTGTCCGCGGACAGGGAGAGCGGGAAGTGCTAGGAGAACGCGGCGACGCTGCGGGCGGCGGCCTCTTGATCGTGAACGCCGACGACTGGGGGCGGGACCGACTGACCACGGACAGGACCCTGGCGTGCGCCGAGCTGGGTGCGGTCACGTCGGTGAGCGCCATGGTGTTCATGGAGGATTCGGAGCGGGCGGCCGCGGTGGCCTGTGAGCGACGCATCGAACGGGGCCTTCACCTGAACCTGACCACGCCCTTTTCCGGGCCGGGCTGTCCCGCGGGGCTCCGGGAGCACCAGCAGCGGCTGGCCCGGTTCCTGGGGCGACACCGCCTCGCACAGGTCGTGTTCCATCCGTGGCTTGTGCGCTCGTTCGAGTACGTGGTGGCGGCGCAGCTCGAGGAGTTCCGGCGCATCTACGGAACGGAGCCGGACAGGATCGACGGACACCATCACATGCACCTGTGCGGGAACGTGCTGTTGCGCCGGCTCCTGCCGGAGGGAGCGGTCGTCCGGAGGAGCTTCTCGTTTGGCCACGGCGAGAAGAGCGTGTGGAACCGCCTCTACCGCCACCATGTGGACCGCTGGCTGGCCCGACGGCATCGGCTGGTCGATTTCTTTTTCTCCCTGGTTCCGCTGGAACCGCCGAGCCGCCTCGAGCGAATCGTCTCGCTGGCTCGGGAGTCCGTCGTGGAGGTCGAGACGCATCCGGTCGAGCCACTGGAGTATCGCTTTCTCGTGGAAGGTGAGATCTTCCGTCGGGCTCGGGGGGCGCGAATTGCGCCTCCGTCGGCTATTCGCTGGGACGAGCGCTACGTGACATAGAGGCCGGCCAGGCGCGCGGTGACGACGCCCCGCTGCCTCCAACGAGCTGGTGACTCTGTAAGCATTGCGACTCTCAGCGATCGACGAGCGAAATCCTCAAATGCGCACCCAGGACACCTTCGACACCGCGGTGAGAGGACAAACTGGGCCGGGTTCGCCGTCCGGATAGGCCGTCCTCTTCAACGGGCTCATGGCGGGGCGCGAGGCTCGGGAGCCGTGGTAGGGGGAATGGCACTCTTTCGGTCGGTTGACCAGCTCACGGCCGGCTGTCGGATCCGGGGAGGGTACCCAGTCTTGGATCAGGAACCAGAAGGCGCCGTGGCAGACAGCGCCCCTGACTGGGTGGCGAAGTCGTGCCCAAAACTGGAAACGAAGTAAATACCCGGATTCTGGCGCGCCACCACCCCCCTCGGAGGCACTCCAGCAGGCAGTTAACTGGGCCAGATCGGAGATTCAAGGAGGCACGTCGCTCAAGCTCGATAGCCACCTCGACGTGCCGTCCTCGGTGGGTGTTGGCACCTATCTTGCGGTTATCAGGTACCGGATCGTTCAAAACCAAATTGCGCCCCCGGTCGGCCATTCACTGGTGCGATCGCGCGGCGGAGGCTGATGGCCTGTGAACGTGTGTGGCAAGGACATCTACATCGAGGGCCGTGTCGTCCGGATCGCTCGGCTGGCCGCGGAGGGCTTCGAGTTCCTGGAGGATCCCGAGGCCGCCGTCAAGGTTCTGCGAGAGTCGCGGAGTGGGATCGACCTCTTCAGTTTCAGGCGGCCGTTGTCGCAGACGTCGCCGCAATCCGGTTACCCGGTGGAATGGGACAACGTGGCCGGCTTGCCGGTGTCGACGTTCGAGAACTGGTGGAAGCGGCAGATCGACGGGAAGACCCGGAACATGGTCCGTCGCGCGGAAAAGAAGGGCGTCGTGATCAGAGAGGTGCCGTTCGACGACGTTCTTGTACGCGGGATCTGGGAGATCTACAACGAGTGCCCCATCCGGCAGGGAAGGCGATTCCTCCACTACGGCAAAGACCTCGAGACCGTGCACAGGGTGAGCGCGACCTTCCCCGAGAGGAGCTTCTTCATCGGGGCGTTTGATGGAGAGAAGCTGATCGGCTTCATGAAGCTGACGGCCGACGACGCTCGATCTCAGGCGGCAGTGATGCACATCATCGGCATGATTCAGCACCGCGACAAGGCGCCGGCCAATGCCCTCGTCGCTCAGGCGGTGAGATCTTGCAGCGAGCGCGGGATTCCATACCTCGTGTACTCGAACTTTGCCTACGGGAAGAAGGAACGGGACAGCCTCGCCGACTTCAAGGAGAGCAACGGCTTCCAGCGCATCGACGTCCCTCGATACTACGTGGCGTTGACTCGGAAGGGGCGGCTCGCGCTTCGTTGGGGTCTCCATCACAGTCTTCTCGGTCGCATTCCCGAGCCCGTGACTGCCAAGCTGCGCCAACTCCGCAGCAGCTGGTACGCCCGCAGGTTCCGCGCAGCCCCGGGAACGTCCTGATGGTGGAGTCACCCGCCGGGTCACCGCGTCGCCGCCGGCGCCAGCGAGGACCAGCCTCGAGGCCGCATTGTGCGGCGACCGCCGGGCGCTCGTCGAGCTTCGACATAAGCGCCACGTTGACTTCTGGAGACCGGGGCGGAAGTAAGCCTGTTCCGGAGCGGCGCGCTGCCCCGTCGCCACGTTGCCTGCACCTGGCGATGTCGAGTGTGGCACGAGAGAGACGCAGCTCGAGCGTGCGGCGATCCCTAGGGGACCGGTGAATGTCCCCTTGGATCGCCGCCGTCGTCTGTTTCCTCGTGATCGGCGCGCTTTACTGGCTGGATCGCGACCCAAGCGCGCGTACCTCCAAGGCGCTCTGGATACCGACCGTATGGTTTTTGCTCGCCGGCTCGCGATCGGTGACTCAGTGGCTGGGAATCAGCCCAATCGAGACCACGCTCGATCACGTGCACGAGGGGAGCCCGATCGATCGAATGGTGTTCACGGGCCTGATCGCAGCCGGGTTGCTCGTCGTGGTCACGAGGTGGAGGGATGTCGCGACGACCCTCCGGGCAAATCGACCGATCGTCGTGTTCTTGGCTTACTGCGCCGTGAGCCTGCTCTGGTCCGACTTCCAGGAGGTGGGTTTCAAGCGCTGGATCAAAGCCGTGGGCGACTTCGCCATGGTGCTGATAGTCCTGAGTGACCCCGATCCGATTGCCGCGGTCAAGCGGTTGCTCGCCCGGGCAAGCTTTCTGCTCCTTCCTCTGTCTGTCTTGATCATCAAATATTTCCCCGACTTTGGGAAGGGATACGGCCGGTGGGATGGGGTGGCGTTCTTCACCGGCGTCACGACGAACAAGAATACCCTTGGGGTGATCTGTCTCCTCCTCGGGCTGGCCGCCTTGTGGCGGATCCTGGCGGCGCGCGGGGAGCCGGAGCACCCTCGTCGGGGCCACTGGCTGATCGCGCACGGCACGATCCTGCTGATGGTGCTCTGGCTGTTCTGGAAGGCGAACTCGATGACTTCAATGTCCTGCTTTCTCGTGGGTATCGTCCTGGTGTTCATGACACGTGGCGAGGAGACCCGACGGCCGGCCTTCGTGCATGTCCTCGTGGCCGGGTTGGTTGCTTTTACCGCGGGCGTGGCGTTTCTCGGTCTCAGCCCCGAGCTCCTGACCGCGATTGGGAGGGACCCGACGCTCACTGACCGAACCGAGGTGTGGAGTGTGGCCATTGGACTCATGAAAGACCCCTTGATCGGCACCGGGTTCGAGAGTTTTTGGCTCGGTCCGAGGCTCGAGGCGATGTGGGACGCATACTCCTGGCAGCCCGGCCAGGCGCATAACGGCTATCTGGAGATCTTCTTGAATCTCGGTTGGGTCGGTGTGGCGCTGCTTGCGGGTGTGATAGGGGCGGGCTACCGGACGGTGCTGGCGGGGTATCGACAAAACCCATCGATGGGAAGCCTCATGCTGGCGTACTTTGTCATCGGGGTCGTCTACAACTTTACCGAGGCCGCGTTCTTCAGGATCATGGCGCCGGCATGGATATTCTTCCTCCTCGCAATAACGCGAACGCCCGAGCGAGCCGAGTCCGAGACTGCCAGCGTCGACACCACCAGCGTCGACACCGCGGTCGTGGCCAGCCTCGAGGCCCGGTTGGACAATCACCGGAGGCCGACAGTGGGAACTCCGGCGTCGTGGGCGGCAGCTCGAGTACCACATTCCCGGGCATCCTAGGCGGGGCCAGGATAGTAAGGAGGCGACAATGTTGGCGAAAGCGTCGCTATGCTGCGCGGTGTTGATCCTGCTACAGCTCTCGGTGTCGCGCCAGACGTTCGCGTTCACCAGCTTCTACGTGGACAATTCCGGATCACCATCCTGCAGCGACAGCCCGTCGAATGGTTCTGAATCGCAACCGTGGTGCACGATGAACTACGGCATTGCCAACGTGCGGAGTGGCGATACCTTGTACGTCAAGGCGGGCACGTACCGTCAGGACGTTCGGATCGATCGTGTCTCGGGCCTTCCTGACAACCCCACCGTCATACGAGCGTACCCCGGGCATAAGGTCACCATCCTGGGTGCCGGCGTCGACTCTGGGAGAGTCAAGATTGTGAACAGCAGCCGCATCACCTTTGACGGGTTCATCATCACCAACTTCAGTCAGGGGTTGTTCGTCGAGAGCTCCGACGAGATCGTCGTGCAGAACTGCATTGTGCATCATGTTGGCCAGGAAGGGATTCACGTTCTCGGGAACTCGAGCTTCGTCACCATCCAGAACAGCATCGTTCACGATACGCGCCAGTGGAAGCACAACGGCGAGGGAATCTATGTCGGGGGGGGCTCGACGGCGCCGCGAGACAACACGCATCACGTCACCATCCGGAACAACACGATCTACAACACGGCGGACGAAGCGATCGAGCTGAAGTCGGGGACTCATGACAATGTCGTGGACGGGAATGTGATCCGCAATGCGCTGACGAGTCCGGACTTCGGCGGACATGGGTCCAACAAGGTGGGGTCGATCGAGGTCGACGAGCATAGCAACGGTAACCAGTTCTGGGGTTCCAACCCCAATCACGTGATCCGGAACAACATCGTGCACGACACGCTGACAGGAATTCGCGCCGGCACCGGCAGCACTCTCTACAACAACCTCATCTACAACATCGCGAGCGGGTACTTTGGCATCTACGTCGATAACCTCGCGGGGGATTCTTATCCGCGCAGGATCTACCACAACACCGTGGATCTGCCCGGACCACGGGCAGTGGTGGTGGCCGGCGGAGTCGCCGACATCAAGAACAACATCGGCCCGACGGTGCCGAACAACGTGGCGACGTCGACCGCGTACTACGTCGACCGGAAGAGGGCGGATTTCCGCCTGGTGGCCGGCAGCCCCCCGATTGGCGCCGGACTGGATCTGACCAGTGTCGTGCCTACGGACATCGAAGGCACGGACCGGGCGGAGCATCTGCCTCCTGATCGGGGGGCATTCGAGTACTCGGCCGACGGTCCCCGGCGGGCGTCGACTCCCTAGTGATCTGGGTTGCCGTGTTGGCTGGACGCGTCGTCCGAGGGATAAGCGAGTCTATGCACGATCGGAGGATTTCACGCGGGCTCTACTGTGCGGGGACCGGGACCGGCGTGATCGCCGGCGTGCTACGAGCGGGACAGGTTCGGGCATGAGATCCCGGGCGTTCTTCGAGGACCACAGGGCACTCGCGAGCCTGGGTCGTCAATCACTTCGTGCTGGCGCGATGTCGATGACCGCTCGTTCGGTCAACGCTCTGGTCCAGCTCGGCTCCGTGATCTGCTTGGCCCGCCTGCTCTCTCCTGAGGACTACGGCCTGGTCACCATGGTCCTCGCGATCTCGGGTTTTGCGCCCATGGTGGTTGACCTCGGGACGAGGGATGCCATCGTCCAACGAAGTCGGATCACCGAGGGTGAGATCAGCACGCTCTTCTGGATCACCGTGGCACTCGCAATCGGACTGGCTGGTCTGGTGGCGGGCGGTGGCCCGCTGATCGCGTGGATCTATCATGAGCCACGGCTCACCAGGATTGCCGTGGTCTGCTCGCTGAACGTACTCGCGGCTGGCTTGTACTGCCAGCACATGGCCCTGATTCGACGGGCGATGATGTTCCGTGAGATGGCCTGGATCGAGCTGGGGGGGGCCGCGGTCGGCGCCGCCGTGGCCGTCGGGGCCGCCTATGTAGGTTTCGGGTATTGGGCCCTGGTGATTCGCCCAATGGTGACGGCTCTGGCGACCGCCATCGGAATGTGGGTCGTGTGCCCGTGGATACCGTCTCGGCCCGTCCTGACGGCCGAAGTTCGGCAGATGTTGCGCTTTGGCGTCAATCTCATCGGCTTCACGCTTGAGCGACTTCGTGGGGAGGAACGGTGACCGGGTGGCCATCGGCTATCGGTTCGGCCCTGAGGGTCTGGGCCTCTACCAGAAGGCGCTGCTGTTCTACGAGAACCTCCTCGACGTCCTGACCAATCCGCTGCATGGCGTGGCGGTGGCGAGCCTCAGCAGACTCCGTGATGACGTCGTAGGCCTGAAGAGAGCGTGGGCCAAGGCGCTGTCCGTTCTTGCGTTTTGGGGCATGCCGGCGTTCGGTCTCATGGCAGTGACGGGTCAGGACGTCATTGTGCTGCTGCTGGGAGAGAAGTGGAGTGGGGCAGGGCTGCTACTCAGTATTCTGGCGCTTCGCGGAATTCCGAACGTTGTGGAGCGCTCCCTGGGATGGCTGCATGTGACGGCGGGCCGGGCGGATCGCTGGGCGCGGTGGGGAGTCATCGCGTCTTGTGCGCAGCTCGGCGCGATCGTGATCGGCCTGTGGTTCGGGCTCGCGGGAGTGGTGATCGCGAGCGCCATATGCACCGCGGTCCTGTCCATCCCGGCGATCGCCTACGCGGGGCGACCCCTGGGGATCCGATTTGTCGACGTGGTCAGGACAGTGGGCCCGCAGATGGTTGGCGCTCTGGCGGCGGTCGGCCTGTGTCATGCGATCGGTGTTCTGTCGCTGGCCGAGGCCCCTCGAGTCGTGAGGATCGCCTCCCTGGGCGGCTCGTACGTCATCAGTTACTTCGTAGTGGTGGTATGGCTGTTTGGCGTGAGGACGCCGGTCGATGTCGTGACGTCGCTCATAGGAGACGTGCTGTCGAAGCGAGCGGCCACCTCGCAGGCGTGACTGAGACTATAGTCGTTCTTGGAGCAAGCGCGGATAGATCGGCGGAACGACGACCGCGCGGAGTGGATCACCATGGCACTTGATGGCGGAGTGAGCGGGCCGAGACTTAATGGTGGAGTGACCGGGCCGAGGCGGGATGGTGGAGTGACCGGGCCGAGAGAGGGGGGCGTATCGTTGGCGCGCGTGGAACGATTGCTGATGGAGGTCGAGGCTCCGCCTTGGAACGCGGCATGGCGATGCATGCTGGGTTTCGTGCTTTTGGCGAGCTACCCTACCTGGTTCGCCGGGGGAATGCTTCACGTTCCTTTACTGCTCGCATGGCTTCTGGGCGCGTTGGTGATGTTACGGGTGATACCTGGAGTCCTGCGCCGTGTTTTGCCCCTGTCAGAGAGCGTTCAGGCTCTGTGGCGGCAGAAGAGAGGGCTTGGCCGGAGGTACGATTGCCATCAATGGCGGAAGCTGTTCTGGATCGGCCTGGGAATGGCCGCCTACTGTCTGTACTCGGCCAGCGCAGAGGCCGCGCCGATGAGCGTGGCGCTGGGTTCCATGGTGGGTGGGGGGATTGGCATGGCTCGTTGGCGGCGGATCGTGCGCACGGAAGGTGCACCGAGGAGTTGACCAGTTGACGGAGGGGCGCGGTAGAGGTGTGGTCAATAGCACGAGCACGAGTGCGGCGCAGCTGGGCAGGGGACAGGCGTCGCCTCCGGCGCGGATCTGTATGCCGAGCTGGAGAGGATTTTCGCGGTTGGCATTCGAGAGTGGGCACTATGAGGCGGAGGACATTCTAAGGGAGACGGACCGCGTTGACCTCCTGGAGCTGGAGCCGGCGAGGGGATTCGAGCTCAGACGGCGGTGGCAGAGCAGGCTGCTGAAGAGGGACGTCACCCGGCGGACGACGCACATCAACCCGGGGTTGCGTCCTGTTCGCCTCCGCGGGGAATACGACTTGTTCGTCTCTATGTGCCAGCTCCCGAGAGACTTGGTATACGTCAATGCCATCGAGGGCTGGCAGGATCATTGCCGCAAGAGCGTGTGCGTGCTTGACGAGCTGTGGGCGGCGGATGCAATGGCCAGCGAACGCTTTCTTCATATCCTCAAGCGGTTTGATGTCATCTTGCTGGGAATGAAAGGGAGCGTGGATGCTGTGAGTCGCGCGATCGGACGTTCCTGTGCATTCATGCCCACCGCGGTTGACACAATCCGGTTCAGCCCCTATCCCAATCGGCCGCCACGCTCGATCGACGTGTATAGTCTTGGGAGGCGGCAGGAGGGCATGCATCGGGCCTTACGGAGGATGGCGGCTGACGACGGTCTGTTCTACATCCACGACACGCTGGAGGCAGGCGGAGGCAGTGTCGTGGCGGACTATCGTGAGCACCGGGAACTGATGGCGAACCTTGTGAAGCGAAGCCGGTGTTTTCTCGTGGCACCCGGCAAGATGAACCAGCCGGAAGAGACCCGCGGTCAGGTCGAAGTACCCTTCCGATTCTACGAGGGGGCCGCGGGTGGTGCGGTCCTGGTGGGTCAGGCGCCCGATTGTGAACTCTTTCGCGAAACGTTCGATTGGGAGGACGTTGTCGTGCCGACCGCCCCCGACGGATCTGATATCGCCGAGGTGCTGGCGGGGCTGGCCAAGGAACCGGAGCGAGCTCGTGAGATCAGTCGGCGGAACGCGGCTGAGGCGCTGCTTCGTCACGACTGGATGTACCGCTGGAAGGAGGTTCTGAGAATGGTCGGATTGGAGCCTCTGCCAGCAATGGAAGCGCGGGAGAATCGCTTGAGGGAGTTGGCCGAGATGGCTCGGAGCGACCGGTGATTCACACGACGGCCCTCGACAATACGGGGAGAGCACCATCCGCCACGCTTGGCTGCTGCCGATGACAGTCGCGCCCGTGAAGACCTAGTCCGAAACACCCCGGCGGCCTTGGGCGAAGGTCGCCTGTCGACGGGTGATCGACGAGAAGACGCGCAAGATGATGAAGCTGACGAGGGATGTGGGACTCCTCGACGCCGCCGTGTGTCGCGGCCGCTGTCCCCGACGCATTCATCGCTACTGGCGAGAGATCTGGCGGGAACGTCCCCGTAGAGACGACTCGTGTCCCAGAGGGTAGCGCCGGCGGCCGCCCGCGCGGGAGCCCGAGCCCGGCGCGGTTGCTCAGGTGGATCGCAGGCAACCGGCGACATGCAATCACGCCCAGCCCAGCGCGGGAGAAGCATCGGCGGCCTCGTCGCCCGGCGGGAGTGCTGGGCTCTCACGCCTTTGGGCAGGCTTGTTTCGCTTGTCATCGTGGGGGCGATCGTCCTGGGCAGCATGCGGATGGCCCACCCGTTCCTGGCCGTGACCGATCGCGCGCACGGACAAGTTCTCGTGGTGGAAGGGTGGAGTCCCGACTACACGGCCAAGGAAGCCGCGCTAGAGTTCGGAAGGGGCGGGTATCAACACCTCCTGGTGGTGAAGGGGGTCTACGACACGCACGAGGCCGGGTTTGGCTGCGGGACGAGCGGACAGATAGCAAGGCTCCTCGTGCGGAACGGTGTGCCCCAGCGGCATGTTCATGCGATCTACTATCCGTCGGAAGAGAGAGACCGGACCTATCACGCGGCACTGGCTGTCAAGCACTGGCTCTCTGAGCACGGTGCTGCGGTGCGCTCAATCGATGTCGCGACGAAAGGGGCGCACGCGCGGCGCTCAAGGGTGCTCTACGAGAAGGCCTTCGGACCGGGTGTCAGGATCGGTGTGATCGCCTTGAGGGACCGGGCATACGACCCGGGGCACTGGTGGCGATCCAGCGAGGGAATTCGCGAGGTCCCCTTCCAGGCCCTTGCCTATCTATACGCGCGTTTCCTGTTCTCGGAGCGCGCCTCCAATCCGCCGGACATAGAGAAACTTCGACGGGAATGTGAACCGAGGGGTGCCGTGACGGGGTAACTCCCGGGGCGGTGGCTGCTCCGCGTCGCAATGTCGCGCCCAGGCCCGCGCCGACGGAGCCGATCGGGCCGGTGGCGTGCTCGGCCTGCCCCGTTTTCGGGGCATCTTGGCCGCGTGTTCAGCTTCGCTTGCGGATGGTGAAGGATGACTGCGCCTTCGAATCGAGCGCTGTTTCTGGACCGGGACGGCGTGATCAACATCGATCGAGGGTATGTGCATCGCCGCGAGGAGTTTCTCTTCCAGGATGGCATCTTCGAGCTGTGCCGGGCGGCACAGGATGTCGGCTACCTGTTGATGGTTGTCACGAACCAGGCGGGCATAGCGCGTGGATACTACACCGAGCCGGAGTTTCTCGATCTGACGAAGTGGATGAACCGAGAGTTCGCCGACCGGGGCATCCACATTGCTCGCGTCTATTACTGCCCCTACCATCCGACCGCCGGCATTGGCAGGTACAGATATGATTCGCCGGATCGGAAGCCCAACCCGGGGATGCTGCTCCGAGCTCGGGCGGACTTCAAGGTGGATCTTGCGGCCAGCGTGCTGGTTGGAGACCGATCGTCGGACATCGATGCGGCGCGAGCGGCCGGGGTTGGCACGAGAATTCTGCTGCAGCCATCGGAAGATGCGGAGGCGGGGGCCGCGGACGTCGAGTGCCATCTTGCCAGCTCTCTCGACGAGATCAGATCACGCTTCTTCTCTCCCCCTCGTTGAAGAGGGCCCACGGCAGGAGGGGCGCAGGGTGTCCTGCCAGTCTGCTGACCACCCCACCGCCGCCAGCTCGGGTGGAGCATCGAAGGATCGGGTGCAACAGGATGGTAGGAGGGCCGAACCGGGTGTGAAACCGTTGCTCAAAACTGGAAAAGAAGTAAATACCTTGCATACTCGCGTCCGCTAGTTTTCAGGGGATCCCTGGGTTGGAACCGGAGAATTGCCCGGATCTGTCATCGAACCCCCCGGTCTGGGCAACCTCGTGTCAACCCGCCGAGTTGCCGCCCTCCCTGGCACTGATCTTGCCGCCCTTCATGGAGTGACCTGGCGCACCATCCGTACGAGAGTGGCCGGTCGGCTGAGCAGCCGAGTGGTGACGCTGAATCCGGTCGGGACGACCCTGGCCGGGGTCGGCGAATCCGACTCCGTGGCGATCCTCCAGGGATCACCCTGGATACGGAGCGGCGTTCGCGGGGATTGGGTTCAGCTTAATTCCCGCGCGAGACCATCGTCCGAGAGGCCGTCTGCCGAACGATCTCGAAGCACGCGTACCATCAGCATCACGGCCAAGGCGTGTTCATGGACCATCGGCATGCCGCGGCGTGTCACCGTGGTTTCCCAGGACGTATCCTTTCAGGCTCCGCTGAACGTCAAGGAGGTGGAACAATGCCGACAGTCACTGAGCGTCGCGAGTCGACACAGGCATATCTCCGGGACAGCGCTGAAACCAAGCGCAGAGCGGCCGAGGCCTGCACTGATGCCATTGTTGCGGCCGCTGACCTGATTGTCGAGGCCTTCCGCACAGGGGCCAAGTTGCTGCTCTGTGGCAACGGGGGCAGCGCCGCCGATTGCCAACACATGGCCACTGAGTTCGTGAGCCGGTTTACGAAGGACGTCGAGCGGCCGGGGTTGCCTGCGATCGCGCTGACTACGGATAGCTCCTTCCTGACCGCCTACGCCAACGATTGCGGCTTCGACGGGATCTTCGAGCGGCAGGTCGAGGCCCTGGGACGTCCAGGGGATGTGCTGATCGGCATCAGCACCAGCGGCAATTCGCCGAACGTGATCCGGGCTGTGCGTCGTGCGCGGGCCGAGGGTCTTCGGTCAGTGGTGCTGGCTGGATCCCGGGGCCAGCTGGCCAGTTTGGCGGACGTGGCCATTTCGGTCCCGAGTGCGGACACCCAGCACATTCAGGAGTCACACCTGGCGATCGAACACCTCATCTGTTGGCTGGTCGAGCGCGAGCTGTTTCCTTCTCCACAGGCCGTTGCCAGCCGGGAGGGGGGCTATGATCATTAGCCGCACTCCTTTTCGGATCTCCTTCTTCGGTGGCGGCACCGACTACCCGGACTGGTATCTCAAGCACGGCGGGGCCGTACTGGCCACCACGATCGACAAGTACTGTTACATCAACTGTCGCTACCTGCCGCCCTTCTTTGAGCACCGATACTGCATCGTCTACTCCAGGGTCGAGCACTGTCAGGCGATCGAGGAGATCGCGCACCCGGCGGTTCGCGAGGCGCTCCGCTATCTGAACGTCCAGCGTGGTGTGGAAATCCATCACGATGCGGACATTCCCGCACGCAGTGGCATCGGATCCAGCTCCACCTTCACAGTGGGCGTGCTCAATGCCCTCTATGCGCTGAAGGGCCAGATGGTGACCAAGCATCGTCTCGCCACGGACGGCGTGCACTTGGAACAGAACATCCTGAAGGAAACCGTCGGGTCGCAGGATCAGGTGCTGGCGGCGTACGGTGGCCTGAATCACGTCGTGTTTCATCAGAATGGCGAGATCACGGTGACCCCGGTCACCGTCAGCGCCGACCGCATCAAGGAACTCGCGTCCCACCTCATGCTCTTTTACACCGGAATAAAGCGTACGGCGTCGAGCATCGCGGGGACGTTCGTGAACGACCTCGACGATCGGCGACGACAGCTCCGCGTCATGAAGGACTTGGTCGATGAGAGCATTTCGATTGTCAGCTGCGACAGGGACATCGTCGAGTTCGGTGAGCTCCTTCACGAGACGTGGCTGATCAAGCGTAGCCTGAGCGCCAGCATCTCCAACCCTGATGTTGATGCCCTCTATGATGCAGCTCGTGCTGCGGGTGCGATTGGAGGCAAGCTCGTCGGGGCCGGCGGCGGGGGGTTTTTTCTGCTGTTCGTGCCACCTTCGAAGCAAGAGAAGGTACGAGGGGCGCTGAGCCCGTTGATCGAAGTACCCTTCAAGTTCGACTACTCGGGCAGCCAAATCATCTTCTGTGACCGTGAGACCGAGTACGAGGCGGAGGAGAGGGTGCGAGCGTCGCGGCCGATCCATGCATTCCGCGAACTGACGCACTGAGGCATGGCTGACGAGCCCACGACGAATACTGCGGACGCGGTTGGCAAGACGCGTGGGCTGGATGGACGGCGAAGACCGCATGCCGGGATGATCCCGAGGCCTGCCGCGAACGATCGGCCGGGCGATTCCGGGTCTCCGGTTAGAGGTCGGGCGCAGGGGGAGGACGGACGCGAGGTGAGATCGGCCGTGACCACGCGACGAAACGTGAATGGTGGCAACGTCGGGAAGAGGGCCGCCGGCAGGACCCGCGGAGTGAGGCGGATGTTTGCCGGCCGGAGCGCTTCCGGGGGCCACGTCGATCCATGCTGACCCGGTTTTTGCGGCTCGACGAGCCTTGCATGAGCTTGCTACCCTCGAGTGAGGGCCGGGTGACGGATGCGGGCTCGCGAGAGCCTCGGCGGGAAGGAAACGAGTTGCAAGTAGCATTGCTGACGGGTGGAGGGGACCCGCACTACGCTTGGGGCTTGGCAAGGGCACTCGCCTCCAAGGATGTGTCCGTTGATCTGATCGGTAGCGACGAACTGGACTGCCCGGAGCTGCGGGACGGTTCCCGGGTGACCTTCTTGAACCTTCGCGGGAGCCAGCTCGAGAGCGCCAGTCGCTGGGAGAAGGTGGCGAGGGTGTTGAGATACTACGCGAGGCTCATGCGCTACGCGTCCACTTCCGGCCCGCGGGTGTTTCACATTCTCTGGAACAACAAGTTCGAGACATTCGACAGAACTCTGTTGATGGCGTACTACAAGCTGATGGGGAAGAAGATCGTCTTCACTGCGCACAACGTCAATGCCGGCACGAGGGATGCGAACGACTCGGTTCTTAACCGCGTCACACTGAGAATTCAGTACAGCCTTGCCGATCACATCCTTGTCCACACGGACAGGATGAAGAGCGAGTTGCAGTCGTCGTTCGACGTTCCCGGACGATCTGTCACGGTGATCCCGTTTGGACTCAACGACATTGTTCCGAATACGGGCCTGGCCTCAGCCGATGCCAAGACGCGGCTGGGCATCGGTCATGATGAGCGAACCATCCTGTTTTTCGGCAACATCGCGCCCTACAAGGGCCTGGAATACCTGCTCGATGCGTTCCGGCAGCTTGTCGCCAGCGGCGTGAAGTATCGGTTGATCGTCGCCGGTAGAGCGAAGGGAGGCCCGGACGTCTACTCGGACAGGATGCGGGAGATGATGAACGACGACGGCATACGAGGACGAATCATCCAGCGAATTGAGCACATTCCGGACGAGGAGACGGAGCTGTATTTCAAGGCCGCAGACGTGGTCGCGCTTCCCTACAAGCATATCTTCCAGAGTGGAGTGCTGTTCATGGCATACAGCTTTGGGCTTCCCGTCATCGCGACGGACGTTGGCTCCTTGCGGGAAGATGTCGCCGAGGGTCAAACTGGGTTTCTCTGCAGTCCCGGTGATCCAGATGCGCTGGCTGAGGCGATCGAGAGGTACTTCGAGAGCCCTCTGTTCAGGAGCTTGAGCGACAAGCGCGAGGACATTCGCGATTACGCTCGAAGGCGGAACTCTTGGGACGTCGGTGGCGATATCACACGGGGCGTGTACGCGGGATTGCTGGGGGGCCGTGCCCGCTGAGGGCTCGGCTCGGTGCTTCACCGCTGCCAGCACTCCGGGCGTGTGAGAACCGGAGGGTGATAGGTAGATGAGCCCGAACCTGTGCATCACCGGCGTGTCGGGGTTCATAGGCGGGCGTGTGGCGAAGGAAGCCGCGAGGAGAGGCTACAACGTCATTGGCGTCGATCGGGTCGAGTCCCAGGCAGAGGGAATCGAATTCGTGCGGGCCGATGTCCGGGACACGGAGCGGATGCGGCAGATCCTGAAGCGTCAGGAGTTCGTGATTCATCTCGCTGCCGTGACGGCGAACGTCGAGTTCGTCAAGGACCCTGGCCGGAGCTACGACACGAACGTGGTCGGTCTCCTGAACGTCATGGAGGCCGCGGCCAAGGGCGACTGCAAGAGGTTGGTGTTCGCATCGAGCGCCGCGGTCTACCTGGACACCTTCGCCGAGGATGCACTCATCGATGTCAGGATGCAGACGAACCACTACGCGAAGAGCAAGCTCATCAACGAGATGACGGCCGAATCGTATGCTGCCATCTCGGAGATGAAGACGATCGGGTTGAGATACTTCAACGTGTACGGTGATGGAGAGAATGAGAAGGGAGACTACGCGAGCATCATTACGATCTTCCTCAGGGCGAAGGCTCGGGGAGCACCGCTCTTGGTGTACGGCGATGGGAAGCAGGCGAGAGACTTGATCAACGTGGCCGATGCGGCACGGGTCACGATGGAGCTGCTGGAGAAGGGCGCGGACGATGTGTACAACGTTGGCACGGGTGTCGCGACGTCCTACGGAACAATAGCCGGTATGATCGCCAAGGATGCCATCCGATATGTCGCCAACCCCCTTCCGAGCTATCAGTACTACACGCGAGCCGAGACCACACGGCTCCGGGGGGCATTGGGTGACTACAGGTTCATCACTCTGGAGAACGGCATGAAGGCGATGAGGGCATGGCAGGATGTCGCGGCGCGCGGAGCCTGTCAATAGGAACGAGACAACGAGCTCGTAAGATTAGTGTAGCGGCTCGACCAGCCTCAGGGTGAGTTCCCCGTGGGGTGGGCCCCGGCCCTGCCTCCGTTTTCTCCAGCCAGAAGCCCATGCCGCAGTTGTCAGGTGGGCAGCTCCGCCAGCGCCCGGGTCTTGGCGGCTATCCGTGGCTGCGTCTGATCGGCCAGGGGCGGCGGCTATCGGGGCTTCGGCCGTCGCCTGTGGCCGGCGAGAATCAGAACGGCAAGCGACGGATCACTGGACCCTGAGGTTCGTCGGAGCGAGCGGGGCCAGCTGGCCTCCTCCACCCTGGAGCGGGTGAGGATAGACGTACGGCGTGTATCCAGGGCGCTGGGTGTCGTTGTAGAAGTCGCGACCATGAACGATGTGCTGGTCCGCATTGGCGTGCGCCGTCCCAACGAAGAAATCCACATCAGCTCCATCATGGGTATTGTTCCACTCGTACAGCGGCTCCAGAATGTTGACACCTCCTGACGCTGGTCCAAAGACGTGGCCGATCTGGTCTAGGCACGCGTAGCCATTCTGCCCGGACTGGTTCTGGTCCCACGGAGAGGTCCCGTCACACTTGCCCCACGGGGGAAACGATTCATCGCTGCGATAGTTCGTGAGCTCCGCTCCATCATAGTTACCGGTATATGTGTTGTTGAAGATGACGCCGGTCCCCGATCGAAAGTAGTGCTTGCGCTGACTGGCGCAGGCACCCGTGCAACTAAAGGTGTTGTTGTAGATCTCGAAGCTGTGCACACCCCGGAACCCGCCGGAGTCTGCACCATGATGCTCGACGTTGGTGTTGTTCACGGTGTTGTGCCGGAAGACGTAGCGCGCGCCGCCGTATGCGTCCAGGGCCCCGTCGTTGCGGCCGCCATAGTTGAATGTACAGTCCTCGATAAAAATGAACTTGGCTGAGCCGAGGGCCAGCGGCCGGCTGAAAGGTTGACTCTCTTCGGGACCCGTGCCGGAGATCGAGAGTGCCTTGGAACCCCCGCTGGCGATGGGCATGTGAAATGTACCGTGGTCGATGAGGCCACTGACCTCCACCCCGGCCATGAACACTTCAATGCCGCGATCGACCAGGTTGGTCATGGAGAAGTGGTGTATCCGGAACTGGTTCAGGCCACCTCCAAAGAGCAGGATCATCGCATCCGCACCGCTCACGTTGTTGGCGTTGAACGTGAACCCTTCGACGTAGGTGGTCGAATTGCCGGGCGTAAAGTCGAACTGCAACGCCGTGCCGTTTGTCCCGTTGACGATGGTTGTTTGATCGATCCCTGCACCAGCAAGGGTGATGCCCTTCCCGGGGACAATCACCCGGGACGTCCAGGTGCAGGTTCCGGCCGGGACAAGCACACGGTCGCCATCGGCGGCGGCGTTGATCGCGTTCTGCACGTGGGTGCTGGAGCACGAGGCCGCATTGATCGTCGCTGCGTACGTCACTTGTTCCAGTCCGAACACGACAGAGAAGAGGGCAGAGAGTACGATAATTGCGATTACGCCTCGGTTCTTCATTGTGGTGGGTACACTCCACTATCGCCGTCGATTAGGGCATCGACGCGGAACGCGATTGATTGGCCATCGACTCGCCAGGCTGGGATTATCTCGAGAGCGATCCCGTCGGCGAGCACAAAC
The DNA here is from genome assembly GCA_963804185.1 of uncultured Candidatus Rokubacteria bacterium. GTDB lineage: Bacteria > Methylomirabilota > Methylomirabilia > Rokubacteriales > DASRDR01 > DASRDR01. The sequence goes on along the minus strand of CAWDPM010000011.1, from coordinate 254,034 downwards.
GTATACTCATAGAAGATCCTTTTCAAGTCAACCCCGCTGGCCTCCACGGCGTTGGCTCGCGCTCCCACGAGCGAGAGGTCGACCTTCATGTGTGTAAGCCATTGCCTATGTAAACGTTTGCACAGTTGCGAGAGCGTCATCCCGAACGTCGCTTGGGCTCCACGGATAGTCCTTAGAAGGAATGCGGGGACGCGCGGCGATTTTGGCAGTTTCCCAAGCCATTTAGGGGAGTGGGTCAAGCCGGTCACCTCTACGGTGCTGGCCCGCCGCTTGCTTAGAGACCATAGCCCACAGAAGTGGGATCTCACCACGGTTTCCGGGAGGATACGCGGCGGATGGCTCGACTCTTTCGGCAGCTACGTCGGGCCCCCGCCCTCGCTGGCAAAAGCGGACCGGGGTGGACGGTGGCCAGCGTGGCGCTGCTGCTCGTTCAGGCCACGCTCCCGCTGCTGGCGCTCCACACCATGAAACTCGTGGTGGACACGGTCGTGGGCGGGCTGGCGACCGCCGACAAGGGGTCCGCCTTCGGGCGGGCGGTGAAGGGATACTACCGTTGAGAGTTGTGGCGTGCCCGCGCGGCGCCGACACGGGGCGACCACTGCCAATCTGGCGGGAGCTGCGTTCATGCCTGACGAGACCTCGAAGAGTGGCTTTTCCGTGACGGCTCCCCCCAAGCTCCGTCCGGGAGCGTCGCGTTTGCCGGCCACCGGAGGCGGCCACGAGCCCAGTAGCCGAGCGACGCTGCTCTGCTTCCCGAAGATCACGCCCCTCGACGGGCGTATGGCTCGGCTGGCCGGGTTTCTCGGAGTGGAGTGCACCGTTCAGACGGTTCGAGGTGCGGAGTCCGGGCTGCTGGACGGGGACCACCACTGCCTCATGCTGAGTGCCACCACCCTCGGAGGCCTGCTCGAGGCCGACGGCAACCCCCGCCGCCTGATGCAACGCCTCCTCGACCGCACCCGGCACCTGCTCGTCTATGGCTTTCGACCGACGGCGGCGGACAGCTCCACCGCTCGCCATCTGTCTCGGGGGCTCGTCGACGCGGTGGTACCCTTTCCGGGCGGCCACCACCAGTACACGATCTCCTCGGACTGGCGATCCCTGACGGGGGAGTTCAGCGGCCTCACCTTCGGCCCCATCCAGTCCGAGATCGACTGTGGGTTCTCCGGAGCCGCTCTGGCCTCAGGGCTGCTGCGCCCCGTCGTCTCCATCGGAGGATTGCCGAGCTTCGCGTCTCTGACGATCGACGATTGCACCATCTTCATGCTGGCATGCGGCGACATCGTCGACCTGGACGCCAAGGTCCAGGGCCAGCTGCGCGTGCTGGACTGGTTCTCTCGCACCATTCCCCCCTCGATGTTCATCCGGCATGCCTTCGGCCGGCGCAGCTGGCGCAGGCCGCAGCCGTCGGCCACCTTCATCATCGACGACCCATTGCTGACGGAGAGCTACGGATTCCTGAACTACCGGCGACTGCTCGGCGCGGTGGGCGACCAGCCGTTCTCGGCCTCGATCGCCTTCATTCCGCTCAACTACCGACGCGGTCAGCCCTCGGTCGTCGACCTCTTTCGCAGCCGGCCGGCGCAGCTCTCACTCTGCGTTCACGGCTGTGACCATACCGGCGGAGAATTCGCCACGACGGACATGCCGGTGCTGAACGGCCTGGCCAGGCTGGCGGACGACAGAATGAAGTTGCAGGAGAAGGCGACTGGTCTTGGCTACGAGAAGGTCATGGTCTTCCCGCAGGGCCGGTTCTCTGTCGGCTCGCTGGAGGCCCTTCGGCACAATGATTTCGTGGCGGCCGTCAACACGAGTCCGATCCCGAAAGACGCGCTGCCGGGCGATGAGCTGACCGTCGGTGAGTGGCTCGACGTGGCGGTGACTCGCTACCGCGGTGTGCCGCTGTTCGTGCGACGCTACCCTCGCGAGGTCGCCGAGTTTGCGTTTGACCTGTTCCTGGGCAAGCCGCTGCTCATCGTCGAGCACCACACGGCGTTCAAACAGGGCTACGGTGAGATCGCGGACTTCATCGCGCGGCTGAACTCGCTCAACGCCGAGCTCCGGTGGGGTGGTCTCCGCGAGACACTGAGCCGGACGTACATGCGCCGGGACCTCTCGGACGACACGGTCGCCGCCCGGATCTGGACCAACTACCAGGTCATCCGGAACGATGCTGCCGTGTCGACGCGGTTCCTGATTGCGAAGACCGAGTCAGCCGACGCGCCAATCCGTAGGGTCACCGTCGACGATCACCCCGTCGACTACGTGATCGACGATGGGACCTTGAGGGTGGCGATCGACGTCGAGCCGGGGGTCGCGCGGACCATCCGGATCGCCTACGCGAATGCGCTCCCCATTTGGGACGGGAGAAGGGGCTTCCGAGCCCGGCTGAAGATCCACGCAAGACGGCGACTGTCGGAATTCAGGGACAACTTCCTGTGCAAGCATGAGAGGCTGCTGACGCTCTCCCGCTTTGCTGCCCGAGGCCTGTCCACCGGGGCCACCGAGGGATGACCACGAGTGACCCGATGACAGGCCGTGATCATGTGCTGAGTGATGCTGGCGCGACACCGGAATGCCCGGAGTCGACGCATGTCCCGGGCGGAGGGTCACCAGTGTGGCCTCGGCAGACGGGGGAATTGGGATGGAGACGATGAACGAGACCATGAGCTATCCTGGCCTTCAAGGTCAGCCGGACCACGGGGCCACGCCGGGGCGGCTGGTGCGGACCGTCCGCCGGTTCCTGCGCGCGCAGTTCGGACGCCCCGAGGGTGTGTGGGGAAGCGTTGCCGGGAGGATCATGGCCCGCACGCCCTCGAACAACGAGCGTATCCAGTGGACGCTCGAATTGCTCGACGTCAAGCCGTCGGACCGCATCCTGGAGATAGGCTTCGGGCCGGGAGTCGCCATCGCGCTGGCCAGCAAGCTGGCCCCGAACGGCTTCGTCGCCGGGGTCGATCATTCCGAGGTGATGGTCCGACAGGCCTCCACGCGAAACGCCCAGGCGCTTCGTGAGGGCAGGGCCAGGTTGCTGCTGGGGTCGGCGACGACCCTGCCACGCTTCGACGCGCCCTTCGACAAGATCTTCACGATCAATTCCATTCACTTCTGGAGCAAGCCGGTGGATTGCTTGCGGCAGCTGCGCGGCATGTTGAAGCCGGGTGGCCTCATCGCCGTCACCGTCCAGCCTCGGTCCCGCAGTGCGACGCATGAGACGACGAACGTCGTTGGCGAGGACCTTCTGTCGTACCTCCAGCAGGCCGGGTTCTCGGGGTGCCGATTGGAAGTCAGGCGCGCCAAGCCAGTGGCAGTCGCATGTGCGCTTGGAATCAACCCGGGGCACGATCGTTGAAGAACGCAGTCTCCCTGAGCGACGAGGCGATGCTGTCGCAGAACGGCCAGGCCCGGCGGCGGTCCGCCGCCCCCAGCATCCACGCGCTCCTGACGTCCCAGGCGATGGCGCGGCCGGAGGCGATCGCGATCATGGCGCCGGGCCGGCGTCCGCTGACTTATCGGCACCTGCTCGGTCGGGTCGAGGCTACGGTGGCGGTGCTGCGGGGGTGCGGCCTGGGTCGAGACGACCGCGTAGCGGTCGTGCTGCCCAATGGCCCGGACATGGCGGTCGCGTTTGCGGGAGTGGCGGCCGGCGCCACCTGCGCCCCCCTCAATCCCGCGTATCGGGCGAGCGAGTTCGAGTTCTACCTCACGGACCTCGGAGCCAAGGCGCTGCTCGTGGGATCGGAGCTGGATTCGCCGGCCCGGGAGGTCGCGGGGCGACATGGCATTCCGATCCTCGAGCTGAAGCCGGATCCCGAGGGAGCCGCCGGCGTCTTCCAGTTGCCGGAGACGGCCACCACTCCTTCCAGGGTGTCTTTCGCGGCTTCCGGCGACACGGCGCTCGTCCTCCACACCTCGGGCACCACCGCGCGTCCCAAGATCGTGCCATTGACGCAGGAGAGCATCTGCAGCTCCGGCCACAGCGTTGCTTCGAGCCTCCTGCTGACCGAGGCCGACCGCTGCCTGAACGTGATGCCGCTCTTTCACATTCACGGCCTCATCGGAGCATTCCTCTCGTCGTTGACGGCCGGCGCCAGCGTCGTCGCCACGCCAGGCTTCACCACCAAGCGGTTCTTCGAGTGGTTGGATGCGTTCCAGCCCACGTGGTACACCGCCGTGCCCGCCATGCACCAGGCCGTCCTGGCGCGGGCGGGGGCGAATCGCGAGATCCTCGCGCGCCGACCGCTCCGGTTCGTTCGCTCCTGCTCGGCGGCTCTGCCCAAGCGCGTGATGAGCGAGCTGGAAGCGTCGCTGGGGACCCAGGTGATCGAGGCTTACGGGATGACCGAGGCCTCCCATCAGATCACCAGCAACCCCCTGGCGCCGCTCACACGGAAGCCGGGATCGGTGGGCGTGGCGACGGGAACCGAGGTCGCCATCATGGACGCGTCCGGGACACTCCTCTCCGTCGGCGAGATCGGTGAAGTGGTGCTTCGCGGGCCCGGCCTGATGCGAGGCTACGAGGGCAATCCAGCCGCCAACGCGGCCGCCTTCACGAACGGCTGGTTTCGAACGGGCGATCAGGGTCGACTCGACACCGAGGGGTATCTGTTCCTCACGGGGCGCCTCAAGGAGATCATCAATCGAGGCGGCGAGAAGATAGCTCCGCGGGAGATCGACGAGGTCCTCGCGCAGCATCCGGCCGTCAGCCAGGCGATTGCGTTCGCGGTGCCGCATCCCACCCTCGGTGAGGATCTCGCCGCCGCCGTCGTGTTGAAGGAGGGAGCCGCGGTGGCGGAGAAGGATCTCCGCGACTACGTCGCCGGTCGCCTTGCCGACTTCAAGGTCCCCAAGCGATTGCTGATCGTCGACAAGATTCCGACTGGCCCGACGGGCAAGCTGCAGCGCATCGGCCTGGCGGAGAAACTGAGCGACGAGCTGACGCCAACCGACCGCGAACAGGACGTGGAGGCTCCGAGGACCTCGCTCGAGAGCGAGCTCACCGCCATCTGGCAGAGCCTGCTACCGGTGGATCGGGTCAACGTGCGCCAGAGCTTTCACGCGCTCGGGGGCGACTCGCTCTCGTTGGCCAGCATGATGATCGAAGTCGAGGCTCGCTTCGGGATGACGATTCCGCTGGACAGCTTCCTGGCGTCTCCGACCATCGAGACGCTGGCCGGGCTTCTCCGGGACAAGGCGACGTCCGGGACGTCTGTGCCGGCCCCCCGTCTCGCTCCCCCCTCTCCTGCCGCCCGCAACGAGTCGCGCTCCCGGCCCCTGCGCGACTCGCTGGTGGGCGGCATGAAGAACCGGCTGTTGCAGTGGATTGCGCTCTATGCGCCCGGATACCGGACGACCCGCGTGTGGCTCCACCGCCTGCGCGGCGTCTCGATCGGGAGCAACGTGTCCATCGGGCTCGCCGCGTTGATCGAGACGGCATATCCCAGCCTCGTGGTCATCGGGAGCAATGTCTCCATCGGGATGCGCGCCATCATCATCGGGCACCTTCGAGAGTCGACTGCCCACGCGGCAGCCGTCCGTGAGCCCACCGTCCGGATCGAGGACGACGTGTACATTGGTCCGGGCGTGATCGTCCTGCCACACGTGACGATCGGGCGCGGAGCCGTGGTGAGCGCGGGAAGCGTCGTCTCCCGATCTATCCCTCCGGGCACGCTGGCTCGCGGCAACCCCGCCCGGCCGATCGCCCGCTGCGGCGTGTCACTCGGCGGTGGTGTGTCCTACGAGGAGTTTCTGCGTCACCTCACTCCCATCAAGGACCAACCCGCGTGGTGACGTCGAGAAGGTCCCGCTCGGCGGCCACCCAGAGCGACCGGCGGCCCCGGGAGAAGCGTCACGAGACGGGCTCTGTTGACCTGGCCCGGGTCGCCTTGCCGTGCCTGTTGTGTGGAAGCGCGAAGCACCGTTCGGTGTTCAACGAGGATGGCATCGACATTCTTCAGTGTCGAGATTGCCGTCACGTGTTCTCCTCGTTCGCGGCCGATCCTCACTATGACGGCTTTTGGGGTGAAGAGGTCGCGCAGGGAGAGCAGCGGTACTGGAACAACGCCCGCGGCAGGATGTATCAGGATTTCGCCCGGCGGTTTCTCGTGGGAGGCTCGGGTCGACTGCTCGACATGGGGTGTGGGCTCGGCTTCTTCCTGAAGGCGATCTCCCCCTATCGAAACTGGGAAGTGCATGGGTGCGAGATCTCCCCAGCGGCCGTCCGGTATGCGCGCGAGACATTGGGTCTCCGGAACGTGATGCGAACGGCCCTCGAGGACGCGGACTTGCCGAGGAATTCCTTCGACATCGTGACACTGTGGGACGTTCTCGAGCACGTTCCGCGGCCCGATCCGCTGCTCGCTCGCTGTCATTCGCTGCTGCGAGAGGGAGGGCTCTGCTTCCTACGGACCCCCAACATCGCCCTGCACTTGCCGAGGGCGCGCCTGTTGCGACTGGTGCTGGGCATGCGGCCAAACGTGTCGTACCTGCAGGCCCGCCATCACTTGCATCACTACTCGCAGGCGAGCATTCGAAGGCTTCTGGAGCGCAATGGCTTCTCGCGCGTCGAATTCCTGCACCTGCGTCCTGTGCGGAACGCTGGTCTCAGGGGAAGCGTCAAGAACATGTGGTTCGAGGGGGTCCGGGCCCTCTCGAGGGTCACCGGGGGGCGCGTGAACCTCGACACCCTGTTTGTTCTTGCCCGCAAGCACCCTTAACCAGCGGTTGCGCCGGCCCCTTCAGGGTAGACCGAAGCGTGCATGCAGCCGGCGCCGCCGCCCTTGACGAATTCATTGTGGTCGATGATCCCACTGACGTCGTTCTTGGTGTAGATGCCGTTCCCGCCGTTGTAGTTCACCTGGTCGGAGTAGATCTCGAACCGGTTGTGATCGACCCGCCAGCCGTGACCTCCCTGAATTCTCATCATTGCCTTGCCGTTGTCGGTCCCGAAGTTGCCGGTGGAGGCAAACGTGAATCCTGTCACGCGAAACGGCTTCGCATTGCTTGACGGGGCCTCGATTCCTCCAGGCGCCGTGATCGAGATGGTCGTTCTGCCGATCCCCGCGCCTTGCAGGGTGATGTTGCGATTGGCGATGTCCACGTTCGACCACGACCACGATCCTGCCGGACAGATGATGATGTCCCCGTCCGATGCCGCGGTGATGGCGTTCTTAACCTGGCCTTCCTCGCAACTGGACAGGGCGGTGGTGACGGCACGCGCAGTGGTGTCAAGGCCGAAAGAGACCAGAAGGGGACCCCGCATGACTCCCTGGACAGATTCGCCGTTCAGGGTCGAGCCCAAAAGATATCTCGCCACGGTTCATCTCCTCCAGGGCTGTTGTGCCGCAGGAACTCTCCCGACGAGCGTAACGAGCGGGCGAGGGAGGGAGCGAGCTGGAGTGCCGCGGACCTAGCTTCCCTCCAGGATCCAGAGAGTCGCGGTATGCGGTATGCCCAGAGTCGCGCTTGACGAAGGGCTGCGTCCCGTCAATCACGGGCCCCCCACCGACTGGATGCCGATTGCCGAGACCTTGGCGTTCCCGGTGATCGTGACGAAGTCGAGGGTGAGCTGGCCGTCGGTCACGAGGATATCGGGGAAGGTGAGGGCAACGGCGCTATCGTGGCCGGCGATGCCCACGGGTCTTCACGACGCGCCTCCCATGGCCGAGCGACCGGCGCTCGTCCCAAGAACCTTGGATGCGCCTGGTCGCCCTTCGGCCCCGTCCTCGGCGGTCCCGAGAACTCGGTCAGTGGTCTTGCGTCCACCCGTTCGGCGGTTTCAGATGTGGAGACCGAATCGCGCCCGCCGGCTCCGCAACATCAGTGCCAGTCTGGGGCAGCTCTCGGGGTACCTCTCCGGTACACTGTAAATAGCTGAATAACCTCGGCGACGGTACAGGACCAAGGACCCCTCTTGCGCTGCGCTACTATCGTGGCCAGCCCAGGTTGCCAAATTTTCACGGTAAGGGGATGTAAAATGATGATGTGTCAGCAAGGCGTGCTCGTACGAGGGACTTGACATCAACCCGTGCGCCGCGCTGACTAGGAGGCTGGGACCCGAGTCGAGCTAGAATAGCCGGAGTCCGGTAGTACGCAAGGTACTTCCCCTCGTTTGACAACGTCCTGCAGGGGGGTCGTAGAAATGGTTAGATCGGCCCTGAGGAAAAGGCCCAAATCGGCGGAATGTAGGGCCGAATGCGCCTGGTTCGATCCTTGCACTATTGGGCGAACGAGCCATGCGAGCCATGCGTGACCAGGTCGTAAGCCGTTCACTTCCCCGGGGGACCCCCCTGCCCGAGCGATTCTTTCGCTATCTCTTGGACCTCGAGATCGAGAAGGCGAACCGGCTGCGCTACTGCCTGTCACTCGTCTGCTTCACCCCCGATCTAGACGGGGCGGGGACTGATGCAGGCCTCACACGCGCCATCGCTCGGATGGCGCTGCGGCGGCTCCGCAGCACTGACGTGGCCACCACGCTGTCACCGGATGTTGTCGCCCTGCTCCTGATTGATACGGCGCCGGGGATGCTTGTCGGAATTCTCGATCGGGCAGCGAGCGCCAACTTGCCCGAGGGGCGGCGCTTCGGTCGGGGTCAGCGGATCGTCTCGGTGAGCGCAGGGGCGAGCTGCTACCCGCTCACTGCCCCCGATCGGACGGCGCTATTCCGTGAGGCGAGTGACCTCATGCTGCGCGCCAGGCGCGAGGGCGGCGACCGCCTGATTCTCCCCCCGGTTCAAGCTCCCAGCACCAACTAGCTCCACCGGGCCAGGCCCCGCGTCTCGCCAGCGCGGCCTCATTTGTCAGGTCTGAGCGTCCGCAGAGCCTCGTCGACGTACGTCAGCGCCCAGGGCTTCTGGACGATGTCGGTCACCCCGAGGCGCCGGACTTCATCGAGATCCTGGGGTCCCGCCCGGCCCGTGACCACGACGATCGGCACCTCGGGATGGCCGCGCCGGATCTCCTTCAGGAGCTCTACGCCGCTCAACCCAGGCATGACCAGGTCCAGGAAGACGGCGTCGGGTGTCTTTTCGGCGAGGAGCGCCAGACCCTCGACCCCGGAGTGCCCGATCGCCACGGTGTGCCCCTGATCTCTGACGGCATCGGCCAGAGTCTCCGCCACGGCGGCCTCATCGTCGATGATCACAATATGCACGGGGGCTCCTCCGGGCTCGTTCCCCGCGTGTCACCTGGGGACATGACAAAACGGCACTTCAATGATATGAAGCTACCGCACGAGGGGTCGTTGCACAACCCAGAAGGTTCGAGAGGTGGAGATCCGTCCGCGATGAGGAAGCGGCCCTCGCCGGGCATGCGGCCCGAGGGTCTGCGACCTCACGCCATCTCGGAGCCGCCGCCCGTCTCCCCCCCGGAGTCCGATCCCGACAACCCGTTTCTGGACGACTACCCCGCGCTGTCCACCATGAGTGAGCGCATGCGGGCGCTGGTCGAGGTGGTCCGCGAGGTCGCCCGGACGGACGCGACGGTGCTGATCCTCGGCGAAAGCGGCGTGGGCAAGAACGTCGTCGCGCGCGCCATCCACGCGGCCTCGGCCCGGCGGGGGGGCCCGTTTGTGCTGGTCAACTGCGCCGCGCTACCAGCCGAGTTGCTCGAGTCCGAGCTGTTCGGCCACGAGAAGGGAGCCTTCACGGGAGCCTACCGCCTCAAGCCCGGTCGGTTCGAGTTCGCGGGAGGCGGGACGCTGTGCCTGGACGAGATCGGGGAGATGCCACGCGTCCTTCAGGCCAAGCTCCTGCACGTGCTCCAGGATCTCCAGTTCTCCCGAATCGGCGGTCGGGAGCTGATCCGCGCGGACGTGCGGGTGGTCGCCACGACTAACCGCGACCTCGAGGCCGCCATGCGCAACGGCGAGTTCCGCGAGGATCTCTACTACCGGCTCAACGTCATCGAGATCCACGTGCCTCCCCTGCGTGAGCGTCCGGAGGCCATCGCGGGCATGGCTCGCTCCTTCCTCGCTCGCTACAACAGCCAGTACGAGCGCGAGGTGAGCCTGCCCCCCGAGACGTTGGCGCTCATGGGCACCTACCCGTGGCCCGGCAACGTGCGTGAGCTGGAGAACTTCATCCGCCGCCTTGTCGTTCTCGGAGACTCCCAGCGGGCCCACCGGGACCTCCTGGACCGGATCAAGGCCGCCGGCGCCAGTCGCCGGCCAGCCCCGACCGCGCCAAGCCCCAGCAACGGGCCCGCCGCGAGCAGCTCGGTAAGCGCGGGAGTCCTGGCCGGCACGTTCGACCTCAAGGCTATTGCCCGCCGGGCCGCCCGTGATGCGGAGCGCCAAGCCCTCACGGAGGTCCTCGAGCGCGTTCGGTGGAATCGGACGGCCGCCGCACGGATCCTCAAGGTCTCCTACAAGACACTGCTCAGCAAGCTGACCGAGTGCGGGATCGTGCCGCCCAAAACGCCGCAGCCCGACTGAACGGGGTCTCGGCCAGGCCCTGGCGCCTGGGCCCGACCCACGATTCGTCTCCAACGCGACCCGGCAGGCCCTCTCAGGCCGGTAACCTCGCCTGACACGTTGGCACATCGTCCCCAGCAGGCCGTCTCAGGCCGGCGACCTCGCCTGGCCAGCCCAGAGCGAGCCGTCTCGGAGCGGCAACCTCGCCGGACAAGCCCTGCGTCATCGGCCCAGCGGGCCGTCTCAGGCCGGCGACCTCGCCTGGCCAGCCCAGCCAGCCGTCTCGGAGCGGCAACGTCGCCGGACAAGCCCTGCGTCATCGGCCCAGCGGGCCGTCTCAGGCCGGCGACCTCGCCTGGCCAGCCCAGCGAGCCGTCTCGGAGCGGCAACCTCGCCGGGACAAGCCCTGCGTCATCGGCCCAGCGGGCCGTCTCAGGCCGGCGACCTCGCCTGGCCAGCCCAGCCAGCCGTCTCGGAGCGGCAAGCTCGCCGGACAAGCCCTGCGTCATCGGCCCAGGGCGCGCCGTCCCCAGGCCGGAAATCGCCGCCCGGCCATCCCTCAGCACCGTCACCAGGCCGGCCGCGCTAGCGCTAGAATAGCGGCGATCCCCGTCGCGCTGACCCCGTGAGACTCACCCGGAGGGAGGATGACGGCAGCCGCCCGGCCGCGAGGCCGCCTGTTCAGGAAGTACGTCGTGCTCTTCGCGAGCCTGGTGAGCGCCGCCCTGCTCACCAGCGGCCTCGTCGAGCTGTATTTCTCCCATCACGAGAACCTCGCCGCCCTGGTGGCGCTCCAGCGTGAGCAGGCGGCCGGCGCCGCGGCGCGCATCGAGGCCTTCGTCCGGGATATCGAGCGCCAGGTCGGGTGGGCGAGCCAGGGGCAGGTGGGCACCCGGCCGACGATCGAGCAGCGGCGCTTCGAGTTCATCCGTCTCCAGCGTCAGGCGCCCGCGGTGACCGAGGTCAGCCAGCTCGACCCGGCCGGCCGGGAGCAGCTCCGCGTGTCCCGGCTCGCGATGGACGTCGTGGGCAGCCAGGCCGATTTTTCGCACGATCCGCGGTTCACCCAGGCGCGGCCGGGACGGCCCTACTTCGGGCCCGTCTACTTCCGGAAGGAGTCCGAGCCGTATCTCAGCCTCTCGGTCGCCGGTGGGAGCGAGGCCGGGGTGACGGTCGCCGAGGTCAATCTCAAGTTCATCTGGGACGTCGTCTCCCAGATCCGGATCGGCGGAACCGGGCGTGCCTACGTCGTCGACGGTCGGGGCCAGCTGGTCGCCCACCCGGACATCAGTCTCGTCCTCCAGAAAACGGACCTCTCGCGGCTCGAGCAGGTGAAGGCGGCGCTGGCGGGCCGCGCGTACCCCGGAACGCCCGACCACGACGTGCCCGTCGCCCTGGATCCCAGCGGGCGCCAGGTCCTGACGGCATCGGCGCCTATCGCTCCCTTGGGGTGGTGGGTCTTCGTCGAGCAGCCCCACGGCGAGGCGCTCGCGCCGCTCTACGCCTCCGCCTACCGGACCGTCGGCCTCCTCCTGGGGGGCGTCGCGCTGTCGGTGCTGGCGAGCCTGGCCTTGGCCCGGCGGATGACGACGCCGATCCAGGCCCTCGAGGCGGGCGCGGCCCGGATCGGCGCTGGCGCGCTCGACCAGCGGATCGACGTGAAGACCGGCGACGAGCTCGAGGGGCTGGCCGATCAGTTCAACCGCATGGCGGGGCAGCTCCAGGAGTCCTACGCCACCCTCGAGCACAAGGTCGAGGACCGCACGCGTGAGCTCTCGGAGGCTCTCGAGCAGCAGACCGCGACCGCCGAGATCCTGCGTGTCATCTCGAGCTCACCGACCGACATCCAGCCGGTGCTCGACACCGTCGCCGAGCGGGCGGCGAGGCTCTGCGAGGCGGTCGACGCGGTCATCCTGCGGGTCGAGGGCGATCTCATGCGGGTCGTCGCGCACCATGGGTCGATCTACGCGCCGGAGGGCGACCTCATGCGCCCCGTGGCGCCGCCCGCGTCACTCAAGGTCGCGATGCCGGGTCTGAGTGCCCAGGTGGTCAACCGGGACTGGGCCTCGGGGCGCGCGGTCGTCGATCGTCGGACGATTCACGTCGCCGACCTGGCGGCGGAGGGCGAGGAGTTCCCGGTCGGGGCCGCCTACGCCCGCGAGTATGGCCACCGGACCACGCTGGTCACGCCGCTGATGCGCGAGGGCGTGCCACTTGGCGCCCTGATGGTCCGGCGCGCCGAGGTTCGGCCGTTCTCGGAGAAGCAGATCAAGCTCCTGGAGACCTTCGCCGCCCAGGCGGTGATCGCGATCGAGAACGTGCGCCTCTTCCAGGAGCTGGAAGCACGCACGCGGGACCTCGCGCGGTCGGTCGAGCAGCTCCAGGCGCTGGGCGCGGTCGGCCAGGCGGTCAGCTCGACGCTCGACCTCGACACGGTCCTCCAGACGGTGGTCTCCCGCGCCAGCCAGCTGGCGGCCGCGGACGGAGGGTCGATCTTCGAGTACGACGGGGCGACCGGGGAGTTTCGGGTCCGGGCCACTCACGGCTACACGTCGGAGCTCGTCGTCGCGCTGCAGACGATGCCGATCCGAATGGGCGAAGGCGTACTCGGAAGCGCGGCGGAGCAGCGGGAGCCGATGCAGGTGGCAGACATCGGGCGGGAAGGGGTCTACCGGAGCCGATTCCGCGACGTCCTGCTTCGGACCGGCTATCGCGCCTTGCTGGCGGTGCCGCTGGTACGGGAGGATCAAGTGATCGGTGCCCTGTCCGTCAACCGGAAGGCGCCGGGCGAGTTCTCGCCGGAGGTCATCGAGTTGCTGAGGACCTTCGCCATCCAGTCCGCCCTGGCGATCCAGAATGCGCGCCTCTTCCAGGAGCTCGGGGACAAGGGCCAGGAGCTCGAGGCGGCCAGCCGGCACAAGTCCGAGTTCCTCGCGAACATGTCCCACGAGCTCCGCACGCCGCTCAACGCGATCATCGGCTTCTCCGAGGTCCTCGGGGAGCGCATGTTCGGCGAGCTCAACGAAAAGCAGGCCGAGTACATACAGGACATCCTGTCCTCCGGGCGCCACCTCCTGTCCCTCATCAACGACATCCTGGACCTCTCGAAGGTCGAGGCGGGCCGGACGGAGCTCGAGCTCTCGCGGTTCGACCTCCCGGCGGCGATCGGCAGCGCCGTGATCCTCGTGCGCGAGCGGGCGACCCGCCACGGGCTCGCCCTGGACGTGTCGGTCGACGACCGGCTCGGGGCGTTCGTGGGCGACGAGCGGAAAATCCGTCAGATCCTCCTGAACCTCCTGTCGAATGCCGTGAAGTTCACCCCGGAAGGGGGGCGCGTCGCGGTGCGCGCGGCGCCGGCCAACGGCGCGGTGGAAGTCTCGGTGACCGACACCGGGATCGGGATCGCGCCCGAGGACCAGGAGGTGATCTTCCAGGAGTTCCGCCAGGTCGGCACCGACTACGCGCGGAAGCGCGAGGGGACGGGGCTCGGCCTCGCCCTCGCCCGGCGGTTCATCAACCTCCACGACGGGCGGATCTGGGTCAAGAGCCGGCTCGGGGAGGGCTCCACGTTCACCTTCACGCTCCCGGTGAGACCATGGCCGGCGAGCTGATCCTGATCGTCGAGGACAACGAGAAGAACCGGAAGCTGGTGCGGGACGTCCTCCAGTGGAAGGGCTACCGCACGATCGAGGCCGAGACCGCGGAGATCGGCCTCGCGCTGGCGCGGGAGGCCAATCCCGTGCTCATCCTCATGGACATCCAGCTGCCCGGCATTAGCGGGATCGACGCCCTGGCCGAGCTGCGCGCCGACGCGGCCACCCGGTCCATTCCCGTCGTGGCCGTCACAGCGTCGGCCATGACGCAGGACCGGCAGCGGATCCTCGCCGCGGGCTTCGACGCCTACCAGTCCAAGCCCATCGACGTGAGGGGCTTTCTGGAGCTCGTGTCGACCTTGCTGGCGGCCGGCCCCCGGGAGCGGGCGTGATGGCGTCGCCGGCCAAGATCCTCGTCGTCGACGACACGCCCCAGAACGTGAAGCTGCTGGCGGACCTTCTGACCGTGAAGGGCTACGCGGTGGTGACGGCGGCGTCCGGGGCGGAGGCCCTCGCGCAGGTCGAGGCCGAGCGACCGGACCTCGTCCTCCTCGACGTGGTCATGCCGGGCATGAGCGGCTACGACGTCTGCCGGCGGATCCGGGCCGACGGCGTGAGCGGGATCCTGCCGGTGGTGATGGTGACGGCGCTCGATCCGACCACGGAGCGGATCAAGGGGCTGGAGGCGGGGGCGGACGACTTCCTGACCAAGCCGATCAACCTGCCGGAGCTGCTCGCGCGGGTGAGGTCCCTCCTCCGGATCAAGCAGCTCTACGACACCGTCGAGACCCAGTCGGCGGAGCTCGCCGACTGGAACCGCACCCTCGAGCAGCGCGTCCAGGACCAGGTCGGCCAGCTGGAGCGCCTCTCGAGGCTCAAGCGCTTCTTCTCGCCCCACCTCGCCGAGGCGATCGTGTCCGGCGGGGCCGACGACCCGCTCCGCACCCACCGTCGCGACGTGACCGTCGTCTTCCTCGACCTGCGCGGCTACACGGCGTTCGCCGAGACGGCCGAGCCGGAGGAGGTGATGAGCGTCCTCCGCGAGTATCACCGCGAGATGGGGACGCTCGTCCTCCAGCACGAGGGGACGCTCGAGCGGTTCGCCGGGGACGGCATGATGGTCTTCTTCAACGATCCGGTGGTCGTCCCGAACCCCGAGGAGCGCGCCGTCCGCATGGCGCTGGCCATGCGGGATCGGGTCACCGACCTCGCGGCCGGCTGGCGCAAGCGGGGCTACGAGCTGGACGTGGGCCTCGGGCTCGCGAAGGGGTTCGCCACCATCGGCGCCATCGGCTTCGAGGGCCGCTGGGACTACGGCGCGATCGGGAGCGTGACGAACCTGGCCTTCCGCCTGTGCAGCGAGGCGCGGCCGGGTCAGGTGCTGGCGGCGAAGCGCGTGTTCGCCGCCATCGAGGACCTCGTCGAGAGCGAGCAGGTGGGAGACCTCACCCTCCGGGGCTTCTCCCGTCCCGTCCCCGCGGTCGCACTGCTGAAGCTCAGGGGCGCGTAGCCGTCTCGCCGAGGCGTCCGGTTGCTGACCGGACCTGGGGGCGACCTGGTGACCGCGTCGGCGCGAACGCGCGACTTCTGGACAGCCCGGAGCATGGTAGGGTGAGGGACACCGTGCAGATTCAGCCCCAGTCGTCCGAGCCGCAGTGGACCTCCCGTCAGTGTCCTCGACGACACCGTCCCGCCGGTCGGCCGGTGAGCGCGTGATCACGCGGGTCCACCACGTCGGCCTCGTCGTCAATGACCTGGATCTCGCGCTCGGCTTCTGGCGCGACACGCTCGATCTTGCTGTCCTCCAGTCGGCCGAGCTGCCGGACCAAGGCGTTCGCGCGGCACTCCTGGCCTGCGGCACGAGCGAGGTGGAGGTGCTGATGCCGACGACGCCGGACACGGGAATCGCCCGCTTCCTCGCGAGCCGTGGCGAGTGCCTCCACCATGTCTGCTTCGAGTCCGACGACATCGCGCGCGAGGTCCGGCGGCTCATCGGCACCGGGGTCGACATGATCGACGAGAAGCCGCGGGAGGGGCTGGCCGGCAAGGTCGCGTTCGTCCACCCGCGTGCCTGCGGCAACCTCCTCGTGGAGCTGGCGACGCCGTCAGTCCACACGCCCTTGCCCGAGACGCCGGTCACGCTGGCGGCGGTCCACGGCAAGGTCGAGAATGTGGGCGCCGCGGCCCAGCAGTTCCAGGACCTGTTCGGGATGACCCGGGGCGCCACGGCGGACGACGAGTCGGTCGTCCAGCTGAGTCTGGCAGGGCTCACGCTCCGGCTGGCTTCCCTCAACGGAGGCTTCCCGAAGCCGGCGTTCTCGGCCCTTCGGCTGAGAACGGGCAACCTTCCGGCGCTCGCCCGGCGGCTCGAGGCGCGTGGCATCGCCTGCCGTGAGAATCCGGTTGGTCTCGAGGTCCCCTCGGGGCAGGCCCGGGGGGCGCCGCTCATCATCGAGTCCCATCGCTGACAGACCCCGAGGAGGACGCGCGCGTGAGGCTCAAGGGACAGGTAGCGCTCGTGACCGGCGGCGGCACGGGCATCGGACGGGGCATCTCGCTGGCCTTCGCCCGGGAGGGTGCGGCCGTCGCCGTGAACTACCAGAAGTCCAAGGTCAAGGCCGAGGACACGGTGCGCCAGATCCGCGAGAGCGGGGGGCGCGCCGTCGCGATCCAGGGCGACATCCGCCGCGAGGCGGACTGCAAGCGGCTGGTCGAGGAGACGGTGCGGGAGTCGGGGCGCCTCGACGTGCTCGTGAACAACGCGGGCTGGACGACGCCGGTGTCGCACGGCAACCTCGAGGAGCTCACCGACGAGATCTGGCGGAAGGTGCTCGACACGAACGTCATGGGCGTCTGGTACTGCATCAAGCACGCCGTGCCCGTCATGCGAGGGCAGGGGCGGGGCGTCATCATCAACATCACCTCGGTCGCCGCGTTCAGCGGGAAGGGCTCGTCGCTCGCCTACGCGGCGTCGAAGGCGGCCGTCACCTCGATGACCCGGTCGCTCGCGCGAGCCCTCGGCCCGGTGATCCGGGTGAACAGCCTGGCTCCCGGTCTTGTCGAGACCGACTTCGTCGGGTGGCCCCCGAGCGTATTCGAGGCGGGCCGGCACGAGGTCGCCACGCCCGAGCTGCCGACGCCGGAGGACCTGGGCGACGCGGCCCTCTTCCTCGCGGCCGAGGCGCGCGCCACGACCGGGACGACGATCTTCGTCGACGGCGGCATCATCCCGCTCCAGCCCCGCGCGCCCTCGCGCTAGTGCCAGCGGACTCTGCCGGACCGGAGGCCGCGGGGCTTGTTGCCACGCCGGTCTCGCAGGCGCCCCTTCTTGTCGGCCGATCCGCCGTGGGTCCTGCCGGTGAGTGCACCGGTGCGCGTGCCGGTGAGGGTCCCGGCGCACCGAGGCATAGGGGGACTCTTCGCGCGCCCGCCGCGATTCCTCGAATCTTGGCAAGGTGTGAACGGATGACGGCGCCCAGGCCCGTCCGTGGCGAATCTGCGCCACGACCAGTGGCGGCTGGCCGGGGGATGCCCGAGCGGCCAAACAGCAGCAGTCGGGTCTTGCCCTCCGCCAACTCGAGGCCGAACCTCTCGAAGCAGTGGGGGCGGGCGTGAGTGCCGGGGCCGGCCAGCGCGGCGACGCAGCGTGGCTGACGGGTCTCTGTCTGTCGCGCTTCCTCGTCGCGCTCGTCTTCACGAGCTACGCCGCGGTCCTCCCGGTGCTGCAGCGCGAGTGGGAGATGTCGGCCGCCGCGGCCGGCGCGATCGCCTCGGCCTTCCAGATCGGCTACGCGTGTTCGCTCGTCGGCTTCAACCTCCTCTCGGACCGGCTCGGTGCGCGGCCGGCCTTCCTCTGGTCGAGCCTCGCCGGAGCTCCCACGGCCCTCGCGTTCGCGCTCCTCGCGGACGGCCCGGCCTCGGCCGCGTTCCTGTACGGCCTGACCGCGCTATCGATCGGTGGCAACTACACGCCGGGGCTGATCTTGATCGCGGAGCGCTTCCCGGCGGCCACCCGGGGTCGGGCGACCGGATTCTTCCTTGCCGCGACCTCGATCGGCTACGCGAGCTCCCTGTTCCTCACCGGCGCCGTCCTGTCACGGTTCGGATGGCGCGCGGCCCTGCTGGTGGGCTCGCTCGGCCCCGTGCTGGGCGCGGTCGCGGCGCTGTGGACCGTGTGGGACATGCCGACGCGGATCCATCCCCACCGTGCCGGCCAGGGGTTCGCGTCGGAGTTCCTGCGCAATCCGGCCGCCCTTCTCCTGACCGCCGCGTACACGTTCCACTCGTGGGAGCTGCTCGGCATGTGGGCCTGGACGCCGGCCTTCCTGTCGGCCGCGCTCATGCTGCAGGGGCAGGATCTCGCGCGGGCGACGGGAGGCGGGGCCCGGCTGAGCGCGCTCTTCCACCTCACGGGGTTCATCGCGTCCTCCACCGCCGGCCACCTCTCGGACCGGTTCGGCCGGACCGCACGTGATCCTCGCGATGCTGGCGGTGAGCACCGTGTGCTCCTTCGCCTTCGGGTGGCTGGTCGCTGCGCCGTTCTGGTTCCTGCTGCTCGTCGGCCTCGTCTACGGGTTCAGCGCCGTGGGCGACTCGCCCGTGCTCTCGGTGGCGTTGACGGAGGCGGTGGCGCCGCAGGTGCTGGGCTCGGCACTCGCGGTGCGGTCGCTCCTCGGGTTCGGTGCCGGCGCAGTCGCCCAGTGGTCGTTCGGCAAGGTTCTGGACGCGACGAATCCCGGCCCCCCGTATACCGAGTGGGGATGGGCCTACGCCCTCCTCGGCGCGGGCGGGGCGGTGGGCCTCCTCTCCACGGTCTGGCTCCGCCTCCGCCCCGAGAGCCGCCGGCTGGCTGGCGGTCTCGGTTGAGGCGGTCCGACTGCGCACCGCCCAGCTACGGCCCGCCTGTCGCGACGCCGCGGCGGCGAGGCCCCGCTGTCGCGCGCGCGCGGCATGCGTCTCTATCGCGTGTCGCGACGGGGGCGCCGCGTGAGGTTCTCTCGGTGATCCCGCGGTGGCGCGGCCGGCTCTTCTACGGCTGGCGGATCGTCGGGGCGGGCTTCGGTCTGGAGGTCCTGATCGGCTCCCTCCTCTTCCACGCCTACGGCTCCTACGTCGTCCTCATGCGCGAGGAGTTTGGCTGGAGCCGGACCGTCTTCTCCGCCGCCTTCGCGATGGCGCGGTCGGAGAGCGCCCTCCTGGGGCCCATCCAGGGCTGGCTCACCGACCGGTTCGGTCCCCGCGCGCTGATGCGCGTCGGCATGACGGTCTTCGGCCTCGGGTTCCTGCTCTTCAGCCGCATCGGCTCGCGCGTCGAGTTCTTCGTGGCCTTCTTCCTGGTGGTGGTGGGCGCCAGTCTCGGCGGGTACGTTCCGATCTCCGTCGCCATCGTCAACTGGTTCAGCCGGCAGCGGTCGCTGGCCCTCGGCCTGAGCTCGAGCGGCTCGTCCGTTGGCGGGCTCCTGACGCCGGTCGTGGTCGCGTCGCTGACGGCGTTCGGGTGGCGCACCACCGCGCTCCTGTCGGGCCTGTTCATCCTGCTGGTCGGCCTGCCGATGGCCCAGGTCTTCCGGCACCGTCCCGAACACCACGGGGAGTACCCCGATGGACGGCGCCCGGAGGCGTCGGAGGCGAGGAACCGCGGCGATTCCGCTGGCCGCCCGGCGGTGGCCTCTGCCGACTTCACGGTCCGCGAGGCGATGCGGACGGCCGCGTTCTGGCTGGTTTCCCTCGGTCACGGCTCGGCCCTGCTCGCCGTGTCCGCCGTGCTCGTGCACATGGTCACCCACGTGACGGAGCGGCTCGGCTTCTCGCTGGGGCAGGCGGCGACGGTGGTGGTCTTGCTCACGATCGCCCAGATCGTGGGTCACCTCGGCGGCGGCTGGGCAGGGGACCGCATCAGCAAGCGCGCGATCGTCGTGGGCTGCATGCTCGGTCACGCCACCGCGCTCCTGCTGCTCGCCGCGGCCTCCGCCTACTGGATGGTCGTGGTCTTCGCGATAGTCCATGGTCTCTCGTGGGGCACCCGCGGACCGCTGATGGCGGCCATCCGGGCCGACTACTTCGGAAGCTCGGCGTTCGGGACGATCTCCGGGATCTCGTCGATGGTCTCCATGCTGGGGATGATGGGCGGGCCGCTCGTCGCGGGGATCCTGGCCGACCGGACCGGCAGCTACCGGCTCGGCTTCACGGTGCTCGCCAGCTTCGCGTTCCTCGGCTCGTTCTTCTTCCTGCTCGCGCGGCGTCCGCCGCCGCCGGCAGTCCGCGCGCCTGTCGCCGAGATCGCGCCAACATGAAGACCATCTCAGCCGGGGTGCTTGTCGAGCCGGACGAGGACGATCCGCTTCGGACCGAGACGGCCCTCGGCAACGACCGTGACGCCCGGCTCGGTGAGGAGCGCCCGGTCGTCGTTGTCGAGGAGCGCGAGCCGCGGGATTGCCCGGCGCGCCGCCAGGAGCTCGGACGGCCCCGTCAGCGGGGTGATCGGTCGATCGAGGTAGAAGGCGACCAGGAAGTCGTAGTCGTGGAGCAGCGAGAGCACGGGCTCCCCGGGCGGCACGTGCGCGGCGAAGCGCGCCGCCAGCTCGCGCGCCGGGTACCTCGTCTCGTACTGGGGTGCTCGGATTAGCGTGACGGCGAGGAGACACACGGTGGTCGCGGCGATGATTGCGACGAATGTCGCCCGAGGACGCCCGCGCCGCCACGTGAGCCAGACCGCCGCGCTGCCGGCAAGCAAGGTCACCGCGGCGGCGACTTGCCACGCGAGGCTGGACGGCACCAAGGTGTCCACCATCCGGCCTGGGATGAGTCGCCGCGGCAGGACGAGGATGCCGGCCGCAAGGACCGCTGCCGCCCCGGCGAGGAGCCCTACCGGCACCTCCAGCCAGCGCGAGCCGCGCCCCTCCGCCATGGCCCGGGACCACGTCCAGCCGACGAGGAGGGCCGCAGCCGGATAGAGGGGAAGGAGGTACGCGGTTCGCTTGCCGGTGGACAGGCTGAAGAACACGAACCCGGCCACGAACCAGCAGAGCGGGAACAAGACTGGCGGCGCTGCCGGCGTGCCCGGCGAGAGCGCTGGCGCCCGCGCGGCCCGGCGGTCCCCGACGTCCCGCCAGGCCGACCACGCCAAGGCCAGCGCCGCCGGGATGAACAGGCTCCACGGCAGGAACCCGGCCGTGAAGTCGCCGAAGTACTGGTACCACGGGCCGTGATGTACCCAGCTCCGGGCGTACCGCTCGACCTGCTGGTGCACGAGCGTCTCCCGCAGATAGCCGATCCCGTGGCGGGCCACGGCCGGGCCATACCAGCCGAGCACGACCGCGAGGAAGACGGGGAGACCGGGCCAGAGACCCACGCGGCCGGGCACCGCCCGGAGGGGGCCGGTCAGGGCAAGGTAGAGGCCACCCGCGAGCAGCGGCAGCACGAGCCCGAGAAGCCCCTTGCTCATCACGCCGAGCGCCATCGCCGCGTAAGCGAGCGCGACCCACGCGGTCCGGCGGGACCCGGCCGGCGTGGTGAAGCTCCGCCAGAGACCGAGACAGGCGAGGGTTACCGAGCCGATCAGGAACTGGTCGGGGTGCCCCTGGCGCGCGTACCAGAAGAAGAGGCCGCTCGTCGCCAGCACCGTGGCGCTCACCAGGCCGACCCTGGCGCCGAACAGCGCGTCGCCCAGCGCCAGCGTGAGGGCGAGGGTCGCCAGCGCGCCCGCGACGGCGGGCAGCCGGGCCGACACCTCGTCGAGGCGGCCGCCCCGGAGCTCGGCGACGCCGGCGGTCGCCCAGAAGTAGAGCGGCGGCTTGTCCGGATAGATCTGGCCGAAGAGGTGGGCCACGAGCCACGGCCCTCCGCGGACCATCTCGCGCGCGGCCAGCGCGTACTTCGCCTCCAGCGGATGGCGGAGGACCTCGCGCCCGAGCCCCGGCAGATACAGCAGCGCTCCCAGCCCGAGCACGAGCAGAAGCGGGCCGATCCGCTCCCGGAAGCTCACGTGGCGCATCCGGTCGCCGCGGCGGCGCTCGCCAGCAATACGTAGCCGCCCCGTGTCTCCACGACGGGCAGGGCGCCGATGGCGGGGAGCGCGCGCACGAGCGCGGCCGGCGCGATGACGAAGAGCCGCCCGGGCTGGGCGGCCAGCTCCGCGAGGCGCGCGTCGTCCCGGCGGCCCCCAATGCCCCGACCGCTGATGAAGGTCACCGGCCGCCGCGCGTAGAAGAGCAGGCTCGGCCGATAGGGACCGACGGCGGCGAGCGTGTCGCAGGCGCGCGCGGTGCGGGCGGCCCGCGCCGCGAGCACCCCCGCGGGCGCGACGAACTCCCCGCTGAACCGTGGAAGCGTCGTCTGGAACCCGACGGCGAGCACGACGGTGGCCAGCACCGCCAGCATCCGGAACAGGCGCTGGCCGTCGCGGACGAGCGCCCCTGCGCCGGCGCCGGCGGTCAGGGCTGCTACCACGAGCGCGCTCGCGGGCAGGGTCGCGCCGGCCGCGGCCGGGTAGGCAGGGGCGAGGAGGCGCACGACCTGGTCAGACGCGAGCCACGCTCCGGCCAGCACCGCACCGAGGGCGATCCCGGTTCCGGCCAGCAGGACGCGCGACAGGCGCGAGGGGCGCGCCGGCCAGGACGCCGCCACGAGGAGCGCGGCCGCCGGAAACAGCGGCAGTACGTAGTGCGGCAGCCGGGTTTGCGCCAGGGAGAAGAGCACGAGGCCCGCGACGAGCCACGCGGCGGCGAAAACGGACACCGCCTCCCGGCGGCTTTGCCGGGCGCGGGCGCGGGCTTGGCGCAGCCCCGCGCGGACGGCTTCCGGCAGGAACGCGCTCCAGGGGAAGAACCCCACGAGCAGGACGGGAAGGTAGAACAGCGCCGTCCCGCCGGGACCGGTCACCGGTCGGAGGACACGGCCGAGGGTCTCCCCGCGCGCCCGCGCGGCGTAGTCCCAGCCGTGAAGCCAGAACATCGCGGCGTACCACGGCAGCGCGACGAGGAGCAGGAGCGCGAGACCGCGGAGCGGCCACGCCTCCCGCCAGGCCTGTCGCAGGCCGCCCGCGATCCCGAGGTACACGAGCACGCCGGCCAGCGGAACGAGAAGTCCGACCGGCCCCTTGGTGAGGGCGGCAAGGCCGGCGGCGACCCAGGCCAGCGCATACCAGCGCCCGCGCGGCGGGGGCGCCCACCAGCCGCGCAGGAAGCCATACGCCGCGAGGGTTGTAAAGAGCGCGAGCGTCGCGTCGGTGAGCGCCATCCGGCCGATCGCCACGTACTCCACCGACAGGAGGAGCACCAGCGCGGCGCGCCAGCCCACGTCCCGCCCGTATGCCCAGCGGGCGAACGCGTACTGCACGAGCACGAGGAGGAGAGCCGCCACGGCAGACGGGAGCCGCGCCGCCGTCTCACCCACTCCGAGGACCGTGTAGGCGCCCGCCGTGAGCCAGTAGACCAGGGCGGGCTTTGCGAAGCGCGGCGCTCCTCCGAGCGTCGGAGTGATCCAGGACGCCTGCTCCAGCATCTCCCGGGCCGCCTCGGCGTTGGCGCCCTCGTCACGGTCGGTGAGCGCCACGGCCCCCAGGCCGACGAGCAGGAGCGACCCGGCGAGCGCGGTGAGAAGCAGAACGTCCCGGGGCGCGCGCACGGGCTAGATTGTACCCGGGAGTCGTGATACAGGAGGGTGAGACCGAGGCGAGCGACAATGGCGGCGACTCGATTCGCGAGCCTCCGGAACCGCCTGGTGGCCCTCATCGTCCTGGCCGCTCTTCCGACCCTTGGCCTTGCCATCTACACCCACGCCGGGGAGCGGCGGGAAGCCGCCCGGAAGGGACGCGAGGCCGCGCTCGGCTTCGCCCGAGGTCTCGCCCGCGCCCACGACCAGCGTCTGGCGGAGGTGCGGCGGCTCCTCGTGACGCTGGCCGCGCTGCCCGAGACCCGCACGACGGACTCGCCGGCGTGCAGCACGCGCTACGTGTCGCTCCTGCGGGAGTTCCCCGACGTCACGAACCTGGGCGTGGCCGCCGTGGGCGGTGAGGTCACGTGCAGCGCCGTGCGTCGGGCCCAGCCGGTCAATGTCGCGGACCAGCCGTGGTTCCAGCGCGCGGTCCGCACTCAGGACTTGGCCACAGGTGACCACGAGCTCGATCCCGCCACCGGAAAGGCCCAGCTCGTTGCCGCGCTCCCGCTGTCCGATCCGGGCGGTGGGAGGCAGCTCATCGTGTTCGCCGCGCTCGACCACGGGTGGGTCGGGAGCCTCGCCGCTCGTGACCTGCCTTCCGACTGGACGGTCGCCCTGTCAGACGATCGCGGCACGATCCTCGCGCGGCATCCCGACCCGTCGCGCTGGGTGGGGCGGCGGCTTCCGGAAGCCCCGGTCGTGTCGGCGGCGGTCGCCGAGAAGGGCGAGGGCACCGCGGAGGTGGCCGGGGCCGACGGGGTCGTTGAGCTCGTCGGCTTCGCGCCGGTCTCGGGGCCCTCCGAGGCCCGCCGCGCGTACCTGACCGTGGCGCTTCCCCGCCAGGCAGCGTTCGCCGCTGCCGACCAAGCTCTCAAGCGGAATCTCCTCACCCTCGGGCTTGCCGCGACGGTGGCGATCGTGGCGGCCTGGGTGGGGAGCGAGTGGATCGTCTTCCGTCGCCTTCGAGCGCTCGCCGACGCGACCGGGCGGCTCGCGACGGGCGATCTGGAGGCGCGCGCCGAGGTGACCGGACGCGACGAGGTCGGCGCGCTGGAGCGCGACCTGAACGGCATGGCGGCCCGCCTCAGCGCCATGATGATCGCCGAGCGGGAAGCGCGCCACAGCCTCGAGGGGCGCGTGGACGCGCTAGTCGCGGAGCGCACCCGCGAGGTCGAGCTGCTGCGGCAGCTGACCGAGCTGCTACAGGCCTGCGCCACCCCGGATGAAGCGTATGGCGTGATGGGCCAGCTCTGCGGCCGGTTGTTTCCGGACGCGGCCGGGGCGGTCCTGGTCACGTCCCCCTTGCGCGACGGCCTGTGGCTCGTCGCGGCCTGGGGGCCGCCGCTCGGCGGTGGTCGGGAGCGGTTCCAGCTCGATGACTGCTGGGCCCTCCGCCGGGGCCGCGTGTATCGCGTCGACGACGCCGACCTGACCCCGGTCTGCCCGCACCTCGGCAAGCCCACGCCGCCGGCCTTCGTCTGCGTCCCCCTGGCGGCGCAGGGCGAGACGCTCGGCCTCTTCACCCTCGCCGGGCTTGCCGGCGCGGTGCCGGCCGATGCGGGGGTCGGCGAGGCTCGGGTGCGACTGGTCGTGACCGTCGCCGAGCAGTTCGCGCTCGCCCTTGCGAGCCTCCGGCTGCGCGAGACGCTACGCGGCCAGTCCATCCGCGACCCGCTCACCGGGCTGTTCAACCGCCGGTACATGGAAGAGACGCTCGATCGGGAGATCAGCCGGGCGGCACGCGAGGCCCGGCCGCTGTCGATCCTCCTCCTCGACATCGACCGCTTCAAGCTCTTCAACGACAGCTTCGGCCACGAGGCGGGCGACGCCGTCCTCGCGAGCCTGGGCGCGCTCCTCCGCGGAGCATCGCGGGCTGGAGACGTCGCCTGCCGGTACGGGGGGGAGGAATTCGTCCTGATACTGCCGGCGGCACCGCTCGCGGACGCGCAGCGGCGGGCGGAGGAGATCCGGGAGGCGATCCGCGGCCTCCGGTTGACCCACGCCGGGCGCGCGCTGGAGCCGGTGCGCTGCTCGATGGGCGTGGCAGCGTTCCCGGAGCACGGCGAGGAAGGCGGGTCGCTCCTCCGGGCCGCCGACGCCGCGCTCTACCGCGCCAAGCGCGAGGGCCGCGACCAGGTCATGCTGGCCGAGTGACAGGTCGGGTCAGCGCCGCTCGCCCTTCGCGGCGACGCGGGCGAGGAACCGCGCCTGGTCGATCTGGAACCGCTCGTGGGTGCCCTCCACGATGCGCTCGGCCTCGTCGTGCCCCTCGATGTCGAACACGAGTCGCCGGCCGTCGACCTCGCGGAGCGTCGCGCGGATGGTCGCGCGCATGCCGACGGGGGTGGCCGCCAGGTGGCGAACATCGACCCGCGTTCCCACGGTTCCCGCGCCCGGCGGGAGATGGGATTCGGTGGCGCGGATGGCAGCCAGCTCGAGTAGCGACACGAGGCGGGGCGTGGCGAGCACGTGGACGCCCTCGTTTCCGAGCGCGGCCGCCGTGTCGGACGGTTGGACCACCAGCTCGACCTCTCCGACGAGTCCGGCCACGATGGCCATGAGGTGCCTCCTCAGCGTGGGGGATGGACGAGGAACAAGACGCCGAGCCCCGCGACCAGGACCTCGAGCGCCATGACGAAGGACCGGTCGCTCAGCCGGTCGAGGACCCGGCGACCGACGAACGCTCCGACGAACATGACCGCACCCATCCCGAGCCCGAGGACGCCGGTCTCCGGGGTCACCAGGGCGTATCGGCCGTACACGAGCGTCTTGGTGAGGTGCACGCCGGCGGCGCACACGGCCTCGGTTCCCACGAAGGCGCCGCGGCGGAGCCCGTAGCCGAGGAAGAACGGCGTGGAGATCGGGCCGGTGGCGGCCACCAGCGCGGACAGGAGCCCGGTGGCCCCGCCCAGCAGGGGGAAGTGGCGGAGCCGCATCCGCCGGGGGCCGCGCTCGAGCCAGCGGCGAAGGGGCAGGGCGGTGAGGAGCACCGCGCCCATGAGGCGCGAGAGCCACTCGGGCGGGGCCGCCGTGTACAGCACGGATCCGATCGCGGCGAGCGGGACCGCGCCCAGGAGGTAGGCGCCGACGACGCGCCAGTCCAGCTCGTGCCGGCTCCACCACGCGCGTGAGATGTTGCCGACGATCAGCGCGATCGTGAGGACCGGAACGCTCGCCCGCACGCCCACCACCCAGACGACGAGCGGCAGCATCACGAGCCCCGTGCCGAACCCGAGCGCGCCCCCGAGCACCGCCGCGGGGAGCGCCGCCCCCAGGAGCAGCAACGTGCCGGCGAGCGACGGCATGGCGATGGCCGCCCGTCAGGTGCCGGGAACGCGCTCGAGCGGCGGCTCCCCCCGGAGGACGCGGCGGATGTTGCCCAGCGCGAACCGCATCTTCGTGCGGAACGCGTCCAGCGTCCCGGCGCCCACGTGCGGGGTCAGGACGACGTTGTCGAGGGTCGTCAACGGGTGCCCCGGCGCGAGCGGCTCGGGCGTGAAGACGTCGAGCCCGGCTCCGGCGATGCGTCGCTCCCGGAGCGCCTCGACCAGCGCGTCTTGATCGACCACGCCCCCGCGCGAGATGTTGATCAGATAGGCTTCCGGCTTCATCTGGGCGAGAAACGCGCGGTCGACCATGTGCCGGGTCTCGTCGGTGAGCGGCACGTGGCAGACGACCACGTCCGACTCGCGGAGCAGCCGTTCCCGGGAAACGAGCTCGACGCCGCCGTACCGCGTGCGCTCCTCGGGCGCAAGGCTGATGTAGGGGTCGCAGGCCAGGAGCCGGACGCCGAATCCGAGCGCGCGCTGCGCCGTGGCCCGCCCGGTGCGCCCGAACCCAAGGAGGCCGAGCGTCTTGCCCTCGAGGTCGCGCGTCAGCGGGCGAAGCGTCCACTGAAGCCACTCTCCCCGGACCAGCGCGTTATGCGCCCGCACCACCTGCTTCAGGACCGCGAGGATGAGGGTCATCGTGTGCTCGCCGACCCCGGTGGCGGTGCCGGCCGGGCACAGGCAGAGGGGGATCTTGCGGGCGGCGAGCGCCACCGTGTCGACGCGCTCGTAGCCCACGCCCTGGTGCTGGACCATGCGAAGGCGGGGTGCGGCTTCGATGTCGGCGGCACCGAGCGCCCAGTCGGCGATGATGAGAAACTCCGCCCGGCCCAGCTTGCCGCGGGCCTCGGCGGGCTCCTCGGTCTCGATGAACAGGGGTTCGAGCTCGGCGGGGGCCTGCTCTCGGATCACGGCGTACAGCTCCGGGGTGGCGCGGTTCCAGTAGAGGACGGCGTGCCGGTCGGACATGCGGCTAACCTCCCAGGTAGGTCCGGACCACCGCCTCGTCGCGTGAGAGATCGGCCGGGGTCCCGTGCAGGCGCACGCGGCCGGTCTCCATCACGTACGCCCGGTCGGCGACGGTGAAGGCGAGATGGACGTTCTGCTCGACGAGAAAGACGGTGACGCCCTGGCGCCGGATCTCGGCGATGGTCTGGAAGATCTGGCGGGCCACCAGGGGCGCGAGGCCGAGCGACGGCTCGTCGAGCAGGAGGAGCCGGGGCCGCGCCATCAGCGCCCGTCCGATCGTGAGCATCTGCTGCTCGCCCCCGGAGAGCGTGCCCGCCGGCTGCCGGCGGCGCTCCTTCAGCACTGGAAACAGGGCGAAGACTCGCTCGAGGTCCGCCGCCACCGCCACCGCGTCGCGCCTTGTGTACGCGCCGACCGCCAGGTTCTCCTCGACCGTGAAGCGGGGGAACACCTGCCGGCCCTCGGGGGTGAGGCTCACGCCGCGCGCCACGAGCTGCCAGGGTCTCAGGCCGTCGACCCGCGCGCCCGCGAGGTGGATCTGGCCGGCCGCCGGACGCACGAGGCCCGCCACGGCGTTGAGCGTCGACGACTTGCCGGCGCCGTTCGATCCCACCAAGGTCACGATCTCCTCCGGCCGGACCTCGAGCGAGACGTCGTGGACCGCGCGGATCGCTCCGTACCGGATGGCCAGGGTGCGGACCTCGAGATGGGGTGGCCTGGCCGCATTCCCCTGGCGGTCACCGCTCGGCCCGCTCATCCGCGGGCCAGGAGATGCGCCATCGCGGCCGCGGCGGCCAGGCCCAGCAGCGTGCGCACCGCATGCAGGACGGTCCAGCGCCGGAGAAGCTGCCGCGCTTCGGGCGCGTCGGGGGACAAGGTCCGGTCGAGCAGACGCTTGTTCGTCGGGAGGATTGCGACCAGCGTGTAGGGCACGACCAGACCGAGGAGGACGCCGGCGGCGAGCCAGCCGATTCGGGCCCCGCCAAGCCATGCCCCGATCCCCGCAAGGGTTCCCAGCGCCGCCAGCCCGCCCTGGAGCCAGGCCGCGCGGGGATAGCTCGTCCGGAACTGCGCGACCGCCATCGGCGGTCCCGTGGCCAGACGCGCGGGGTGCTCGACCAGGCTCACGTAGAGGGCGCCGCCGGCGAAGAGCGCCGCCGCCCCCGCCGCGACCCACGTCAGGACCCAGGGAAAGGGGCTCACCCGCTCATCCCGCGCGGGTGATCGACGGGCGGCTCACTGGCCCTCGCCGAGGTACGCTGCGATCACGGCGGGATCGCGCCGGACGGTCGCCGGAGGGCCCTCGGCGATGAGCTCGCCGTGGTTGAGCACGGCGACGCGGTCGGAGACGCCCATGACGACGCGGATGTGGTGCTCGACGAGGAGAATCGCGAGGCCCCGGTCGCGGAGGCTCCGGATGAGCGCCATCAGCTCGTCCGCCTCCGCCGTGCTCATCCCGGCTGCCGGCTCGTCGAGCAGCAGCACGCTGGGCTCGACGGCGAGCGCGCGGGCCAGCTCGACGCGCTTCTGGTCGCCGTAGGGGAGGCTGCGGGCCAGCTCCCCACCCCGGCCGCCGAGCCCGACGCCGTCCAGCAAGGCCGCCACCTTCCCGTCGGTCTCGCCGCGGTCGCGGCGGAACCCTTGTGTGCGCAGGAGCGCGGCGAGGAGCCCGACGCGCGCGTGCCCGTAGCGCGCGACCCGCACGTTCTCTTCGACCGTGAGGTCGCGGAAGAGGCGGATGTTCTGGAAGGTGCGCGCGACGCCGAGCCGGGCGCGGACGTGGGGCGGGAGCCCGGCGATCGGCTGGCCACGGAGGCGGACCTCGCCGGCGGTGGGCCGGTGGAGGCCGGTGACGACGTTGAAGATGGTGGTCTTGCCGGCGCCGTTCGGGCCGATGATCGACAGGATCTCGCCTGCGCTCACCCCGAGGGAGACGCCCGAGACCGCCCGGACGCCGCCGAACCGGACGGACAGGTCGCGGATCTCGAGAGTCACGCTCACTGACTAGGCGAGCCTGGCTTCGCGGGAGTTGATCGAAGCACCTTGATTTGACGGTCTTCGACCTGTGGGATCGGACGGTCTTCGACCTGTGGGATCCGACGGTCTTGGAGCTGTGGGATCCGACGGCCTTCGACCTGTGGCGGCACGCGGGCGCCGGGTGAGGCCAAGCGAGACCCCGCCGAGCAGCCCTTGCGGGCGGAAGAGGATGAGGCCCAGCAGGATCGCGCCGTAGATCACCATCCGGTACTCCGCCAGGAACCGGAACACCTCCGGCGCCACGGTCAGGACCACCGCTCCCGCGATCGAGCCCTCGACACTTCCCATCCCGCCGAAGACGAGGAGCGAGAGGACCAGGATCGACTCGACGAGGGTGAACGACCCGGGGCTCACGAACGTGGCGTAGTGCGCGAAGAACGCGCCGGCCACGCCCGCGAGCGCGGCCGAGAGGGTGAAGGTGACCACCTTGAGCCGGGTCGCCGGCACCCCCAGGGCTTCGGCGGCGATCTCGTCCTCGCGGATGGCCTGGATCGCCTCCCCGAAGCTCGAGTTCACCAGGCGCGAAACCACGAGGGTCGCGATCACGACCAGCGCCAGCACCACGTAGTACTGGCGGGCCGGCGTCGCGAGGTCGACGCCGAGGACGGCGGGGCCCGGGATGGCGGGAATGCCGAGGGGGCCCCGGGTCAGCGCGAGCCAGTTCAGCAGGACCAGGTGGATGATCTCGCCGAAGCCGAGCGTCGCCATCGCGAGATAGATCCCGCCGAGGCGCAAGGTCGGGAGGCCGATCAGGAAGCCGGCCGCACCGGCCGTGGCAGCGGCCGCCAGAAGGTTTGCGCCGAACGGGCTGCCCCAGCTCACGGCGAGCAGCGCGGCGGTGTAGGCGCCGATACCGTAGAAGCCGGCATGGCCGAGCGAGAACTGGCCGCAGAAGCCGGTCACGAGGTTGAGCGAAAGCGTCAGGACCACGTAGATACCTGCCAGCACCGCCACGTGGAGCACGTACGGCGACCGCACGACCGCCGGCAGGAGGAGTGCGGCGAGGAGCAGGGTGCCGAGGGCCAGACGCTCCCGTGTCAACTCACACCTTGCGGATCTCGGGAGTGCCGAGGAGTCCGGCCGGCCGCACGATCAGGACGAGGATCAGGAGGCTGAACGCCACGATGTCGCGGTAGCCCGACCAGAACACGGCAGTGGCCGCGGTCTCCGCTGCACCGAGCACGAACCCGCCGAGGATCGCTCCCGGCAGGCTGCCCATCCCACCGATCACCATCGCGCTGAACCCCTTCAAGCCGGCGGAGTATCCCATGCTGATATCGACCGAGTTGTAGTAGATCCCCGTGAGCACACCGCCGACGCCGCCGACCGCGGCGCCGACCCCGAACGCGATGGCCACGACGCGATTCGTGTCGATGCCCATGAGCCCGGCAACGCGGCCGTCCTGGGCGATGGCCCGCATCGCGAGCCCGAGCCGGGTGCGCCGCAGCATGGCCTGGAGGCCGACCAGGAGCAAGAGCGCGATGCCGGTGATGGTCAGCTCGAGCGTCGAGATCTGGGCGCTGCCGACCTCGACCATGCGAACCGGAAAGGGGCTCGGAAAGGCGCGGGTGTCGGGTCCGAACACGATCAGGATGAGGTGGTCCAGAATGGTGGCGGCGCCGAGCGTGGCCAGGAGCGCGGCGATGGGCGGGGCGTTGCGGACCCGGAGGGGTTGGAGCGCGGTGCGCTCGAGCAGCATTCCGAGCAGCCCCACGAGGAGCATCGAGCCGAGCATCGGCACCCAGAGCCCGAGCCCGAAGCCGACCGCGAAGACCACCCCGAGGTAGGCGCCCCACATCACCAGCGAGCCCTGGGCGAAGTTGACCACGTCGAGGATCGAGAACGTGATGGCGAGTCCGATGGCGATGAGGGCGTAGAGGCTTCCCAGCGTCAGGGCGTTGATGGCCTGCTGGAGGAGCACGGCGCCGATGGTACCGACCTCGCCGCGGGGGCGCAACCGGCGGCAGCGCGCGCCCTCGCCGGCGACCGTGTCTGCTATGCTAGGCGGCCGTGTACGGTTCCGCGCGACGCCTCGGCGCGTACCTCTCCCCTCGCGACCGCCTCGCGACCGGGACCGAGCTCACGCGGCGTGCCGAGGCGCTCGGCTACGACAGCGTGTGGCTGACCCACGGCCTGGGCCGGGACGGCTTCGTCGTGCTGGCCGCGTACGCCCACGCGACCGAGCGCATCGGCCTCGGGACCGGCGTTGTGCCGATCTACCCGCGCCATCCGGTCGCGATGGCGCAGGAAGCGTCGACGCTCATGGAGGTGTCGGGCGGGCGCTTCCGGCTCGGCATCGGCCTCAGCCACCGGCCCTCGATGGTCGACGCCCTCGGCCTCCAGATGGGTGAGCCCCTCCGAGTGATGCGCGAGTACCTCGCGGTTCTCCGGGCGGCCCTCCAGGGACACGCGAGCTTCGAGGGGCGATACTACCGCGTCCGATGGACCGGCGCGTTCCAGGCGCCGGCGCCGCCAGTGCTGCTGGCCGGGTTGGCGCCACCGATGCTCGAGCTGGCGGGGGAGCTTGCCGACGGGGTCGTGCTCTGGCTTTGCGGTCCCGCGTATGTGCGTGACGTGGCGATTCCGGCCCTCGCGCGCGGCCGCGCCCGGGCCGGCAAGGCGCTCGAGGGCTTCGAGGTCGTCGCCGCGGTGCCGCTCGCCGTCACCGAGGACCACGTCGGCGTCGGGAGGCTGTTTCGCGAGGAGCTCTGTCGCTACCTCGCGCTCCCGTACTACCGGACCATGTTCCGGGCGAGCGGCTTCAGCGACGCGCTGGCGGAGTTCGACCGCGATCGGGCGCCGGGTCGCGACGCGGACGCCGTGCCGGCCGCGCTGGTGGACGCGCTCGGCGCGATCGGGGACGCGCGTCGGGTCCGGGCGGAGGTGGAGGCGTACCGGAGGGCCGGCGTCACGCTGCCGGTCGTCCGGCCCATCGGGCCGCCGGAGTCGTCCCACGCCCGCGGAACGCTGGAGGCCGCGATCCCGTGACACGGGGCCGAGAGGCGAGCTGAAGGGGAGGCCGATGCCACTCTTGGGCAGGGGCGTGCTCGCAATCTGGCACACGATCACGCCGGAGGGCGAGCCGGAGTACTGGCGCTGGCACGATCGAGAGCACATCCCGGAGCGCGTGGGCGTGCCGGGGTTCCTGCGCGGCCGACGCTATCGGAGCCTCGAGCGCTCGCTCGACTACCTCGACCTCTACGAGGTGGAGGACGCGGAGACGCTCCGGAGCGCGCCGTACCTCGCCCGGCTGAACGACCCCACGCCGTGGACGCGCCGCATGGTCCCGCACTTCCTCAACACGTTGCGCGTCGGTTACCGGGTGGCGACGAGCACGGGGCGCGGGCAGGGCGGCGTGCTGGTGACCCTGCACCTCGACGCGGCCGGCGGATCGGCCGACAGGCCCGCGGCGCTCGCCGCCCCCGGCCTCGCCGCCGTCGAGGACGTGACCGGGGTCATCTCGGTCCACGTGCTAGAGTCGGCACCCGAGGTCACGAGCATCGCGACCGAGGAGAAGCGGCTTCGCGGGCCGGGGGACCGTGACCGGGACCCGGTCGAGCCGTGGTGCCTGCTCGTCGAGGCCGACGACGCCTCGGTCGTGGACGAGCTCCGCGCGGGGCCTCTCGCAGCGACCGCCCTCCGGGCCCGCGGCGCCGAGCTCCGCGCGGCCAGCGCCTACCAGCTCCAGGTCAGCATCGATCCCGAGCGAGGAGACCCCAAATGGCGCTGATCGGGCAGGGCGTCCTCATAATCTGGCACGCGATGACTCCGGAAGGGGACCAGGAGATGATCCGCTGGCACGACAAGGAGCACGTCGCGGAACGCGTCGGCATCCCGGGTTTCCTGCGCGGCCGGCGCTACGACAGCGCCGAGCGGCCCCGCGAGTACCTCGACATCTACGAGACCGAGAATGCGGAGACGGTGCGGAGCGCGCCGTACATCCTGCGCCTGAACTTCCCCACCTCGTGGACGAAGCGTGTGCTCCCGCACTTCCGGGACACCGTTCGCTTCGGCTGCCGGGTGGTCCTGACGACGGGCCGCGGGCAGGGGGGCGGGCTCCTCACGCTCAGGGCGCGGCCCGCCCCGGGGCGGGAGGCGGCGGTCGAACGGTGGCTCCGCGAGAGCCTGCCGGCGGCGCTGATCGACGAGACGGGCGTGGTAGGCGTGCACCTCTTGCGTACCGTTCCCGAGATGACCCAGGTGAAGACGGCCGAGGGGAAGCTCAAGGGCGGCGAGGTGGCGAAGGGCGAGGAGCCGTGGCCCTGGGTGCTCCTCGTGGAGACGGGCGGTATCGGCTTCGCCCAGACGCTCGCCGAGCGTCATTTCGAGCCCGCCGCCCTGGGCGCCCACGGCCTGGGCGGGGACGCCGTGCTCGGCACGCACCGTCTCCAGCTCACGATGGACCAGGCGTAGCCCCAGGACCCCGTCGTCAAGCTCGATCCGGCCGGGCGCTCGAGCCGGGTCGCCGCCGCCGAAGTTCGGCGACCGCCTCATAGATGCCTGGTCAACTGAATCCTAGGCGGATTCGACCAGGCCGTCCAGTCGACGTCCATCGGCAATGCCCCATCGGCGGTCAACGGCATCGGCGCCGAGTTGTCGAAGCGAGCGCTCGGCCAGGAGGGGATCATTCGAAACCGAGCGGCTGGTCCGGTTGGCTGTCCGCTAGCCGGGTGACCCGCCGGGAATGCCCTCGCGCGCGAGGCGCCCGAACGCCTCGGGCGTCATGCGGAAGACCGTCCACTCGTCCATGGCCTTGGCGCCGAGCTTGAAGTAGAGGTCGCGGGCCGGCGTGTTCCAGTCGAGGACCGACCACTCCATGCGCCCGCAGTCCCGCTCGAGGGCGACCTGGGCGAGTCGGGTGAGCAGGCGGCTCCCGATGCCGGCCCGGCGCTCCTCCGGGACGACGAAGAGGTCCTCGAGGTAGAGGGTCGGCCGTGCCTTGAACGTCGAGAACGAGAAGAAGTAGAGGGCGAACCCCACCGCCCTCCCGTCGCGCTCGGCCAGGATGGCCTCGTAGACCGGCCGTCGGCCGAAGCCGTGCTCCCGAAGGAGGGCCTCGGTCGCCTCCACCTCGTGGGAGAGGCGCTCGTACTCGGCGATGCCGCGGATCAAGGCAAGGATCGTCGGAACGTCGGCAGCGGTGGCCGGGCGAAGCGCGAGCCGGTCGGGGGCGGTCAACGGAGCTCCACGACCTTGTCGCCGGCTCTCTTCATCGATATCGTCACGTCCACCCCCCCGAGGGCCCGGTGCAGGGATGTGCGGTCCGCGAACCCAGGGTTCGATGCGTTTCGCCCGGGCCTTGCCGCTCCTGGTCGGGCGCTCGGCGGTCGAGTCCTCACTTGCCCCAGGGCGCGATCGCGGCCCGGCTGATCTTGTGCGGGCTGTGCTGGCGGCCCAGCCACTCTGCCTCGCGGAACGCCTCGCCGATCCGCTCCAGCGGATAGACGTGCGAGATGACCTCGGTGAAGGGGTACTTCCGCTGGTTCTTCTCGAGGAACGTGAGCGCCCGCTGGATCGCCCACGGCTCGTACTGGATCATGCCGACGATCGTCTGGGACCGCCAGACGAGGGTCGCCGGGTGAAACTCGAACTTGTGCCCGGGGCTGATGTGGCCGATCTCGAGATACGTGCCGCCGCTCTTCAGCATCTGGAGGCCCTCGGGGATGACGCTCGGGAACCCAACGAAGTCGCAGACGACGTCGGCGCCCCAGCCGCCCGTGAGCTGCTTCACCGCGGCGACGCGATCCTCGGCGCGGGAGAGCTCCTGGAGGCTCAGCGTGTGATCGGCGCCGAAGCGGCGGGCCAGCTCGAGCCGCTCCGGGATCTGGTCGATCACGATGATCTGGGCCGCCCCCATCTCCTTGGCGACGGCGGCGGCGTTGAGCCCGAGCCCGCCCGCGCCCTGGAGCACGACCGTGTCCCCGACCCTGACACGGACGCGCTCGAGCCCGTACAGGACCTGGGCGAGGGCGCAGTTGACCGGCGTGGCCACGTCGTCGGAGATGCTGTCGGGCACCCGGTACACGAAGTGTCCTGGGCGCAGGTAGTAGTATTCTCCGTAGGAGCCCACGAAGTGCGGAGGATCGTCGGCGTACCGCGTGCCGCGCCGCTTGTTCGGACACGCGGCCCGATGCCCGTCGAGGCAGGCGGGGCAGCGGCCGCACGGATAGAAGTAGCAGTAGGTGATCCGGTCCCCCTCCTTGAGCGGAGCGCCGGTCGAATCGCTGGTGACGTTCTTTCCGAGCCGCTCGATGACCCCGCACATCTCGTGACCGAAGGTCTGGCCGCGGTCCGGCGCCCCGATGAGGTCCAGGAGCTCCCCGCGCCAGATGTGGAGGTCCGACCCGCAGATCCCGCCGCGCGTGATCCGGACCAGGGCGGCGTCCGGCTCGACCTCCGGGACGGGGTACTCCCGGATGTCGAAGTCGGCGCTGAACTTCGTCATGACGGCGAGGCGGCCTTTCATGCGGGCGTCTCCTTTCCGCTACCTGGTCGATTCGGCCGGTCGCGGCTCGCCCCTGGGGGCTCCGGCCGCGGCGGCCTCTGGTCGTGTGTCCAAGAGGTAGGTCTGCGCGGCGGCGACCCCGGCTCCCAGGGTCACCGGCACACCGAAGCTCTTGAGGGTCATCTCCACGCCGGCCAGCCCGGCGAGGAGCTCCAGCTCGTTCAGACTGCCCAGGTGGCCGATCCGGAACACCTTGCCCTTGACGTCGCCGAGCCCGACACCGAGCGAGAGATCGAGCGTCCGGTTGGCGTGGGCGATGTAGGCGTCAGAGTCGAAGGCGGGCGGCATGACCACGGCGGTCAGCGTGTTCGAGCGCTCGCGCGGCTCGCGACAGAGGATCGCGAGCTCGAGCGCCCCGACGGCGCGCCGGCAGGCCTCGGCCAGTCGCGCGTGACGTCGGAAGACCTGGGTCAAGCCCTCCTCCCCGAGCATCGCGATGGACTCGCGGAGGCCGAAGAGGAGCGCCGTGGCGGGCGTGTAGGGGAACTCGCCGCGCTTGTTCCGCTCGAGTACCGGCCCCCAGTCCCAGTACGCCCGCGGGCACTTGGCGGCCTGGCTCGCACGGACGGCGCGATCGCTCGCCGCGAGGATCGTGAGCCCCGGCGGGAGCATGAGTCCCTTCTGGGGGCCCGTCAGGGCGACATCCACGCCCCACTCGTCGAACCGGAAGTCGATCGACGCCAGCGAGGAGACGACGTCGACAAGGAGGAGCGCCGGGTGGCGGGCCTCGTCGAGAGCCCGCCGCACCGCCGCGACGTCGCTCGTCACCCCCGTCGAGGTCTCGTTGTGGACGACGAGGACCGCTCGGACCTGATGGGTCGAGTCGGCACGGAGCCGCTCGGCCACCCGGCCTGCGGGCACACCCTCGCCGTACGGCACCTCGAGACGGTCCACTTCGATGCCCAGCGCCGCCGCGGTCCGGCAGAAGTGGTTCGAGAAGTGGCCGTTGACGACGCCGAGGACCCGGTCTCCGGGAGACAGCGTGTTGACCACGGCCGCCTCCCAGCCGCCGGTGCCCGAGCCCGGGTACACGATCGCCTGGCCGCGCTCGGTCTGGAACACGGCCTTGAGCCCGGCGAGGATCTCGCCGACCAGGGTCGCAAACTTCGGACCGCGGTGGTCGATGATCGACTGCGACATGGCGCGCACGATCCGCTCGGGGACGAGAGTGGGACCAGGGATCTGCAGGAACGGCCGACCGGACATGCGCGACTCCTTCTCTGTGCGGAGGGCTCGTCCGCCGCGGGGCTCCCGCGCAGCGGCGCGGACGCCTCATCCTAGCATGCGAAGCTCAGTGCTGACCGGGCCGCTTCCTGCAGGCCCGTTCCTGCGTCGAGGGCGGGTCAGCCCAGGGTTCACGCGGGCACGTTGGAAGGCGGGGCACCGTCCGCGTATGGCTTGAGCGATGCGTAGACGGCGAAGTTGGCAGGGGTAGGGACGCCGTGCCGCCGACCGAGCCGCACGACCGTCCCGTTGAGCGTCTCGATCTCGAGGCGCCGGCCAGCCGCGAGGTCGTAGTAGAGGGAGCCGCGGATCCCGGGATCCGAGCCTTCGAAGAACTGCACCATCCGCTCCGCATGTCCGTCCGGGACCGCCGCGCCCTCTGCCCGGCCGACCGCTTCCGTTTCCTCCATGGCCTGCCGGAACAGGGTCCGGGTCTCCGGGCAGGCGAGGACGGCGCCGAGGGGCAGCCTGGTCAGCGCCGTCAGGCCGCTGAGCCCGCAGATCAGCACGAACTTCTCCCACAGCGCGACCCGCATGTCGGGGCGCACGTGAGCCTTGACCCCCGCCTGGCGGAGCGCGTCCGCGATTCGCTGGGTGCGCGCGCTCGGCTGCCCGTCCAGCTCGCCGAGCTGGATGACGTCGGGGCCCGCGCGGTGCTCGATCACGCCGGGCGCCTCGACGACCGACGACACGCCGGCGAGACCGGCGATCACGTGCGCGGGGCCGACGACGCGGCCGATGCGCTCGGCGCTGTCGATCCCGTTCTGGACCGGAAGGACCACCGTGTCGGGTCCCACGGCAGTCCGCAGCCGCTCCGCCGCGCTCTCGGTGTCATATGCCTTGACGCAGAAGAGGATGAGGTCCGCCGGGCCCGAGTCGGCCGGGTCGTCGGTCGCCCGGGCGGGCACCGTGAAGTCCCCGACGAGGCGAGAGCGCACCCTCAATCCCTTGGCCCGGATCGCCGCGAGGTGGGCCCCTCGGGCGACGAATGTCACCTCCTCGCCCGCCCGGGCGAGGAGCCCGCCGAAGTACCCGCCCGTCCCGCCGCTCCCCATCACCGTCACGCGCATGGTCGTCGCGCCTCCTGTCCCGGACGATTCTAGCGCGCGCCGTCGCGGAAGGACGCGCCGATCGCCGCCGCGCTCCGTCGTTTGACAAGCCGTACCCCCGCTGCTAGCGTCGATTCGTCCAGCGGGCGCGAGCGGCTCGACACAACCCCCAACCCCCGGAGGAGCCCGGCTTGGCCAAGATCGAGATGGCAATCAGGGACGCGATCGCGCGTGGTGCGCGCAAGCATATCCGGAGCGCTGCGACGCCGCTCCGACGTGACGTGCGTCGGCTGCGCCAGGCGGTGCGGGAGCTTCGCACACAGGTCACGGCCCTCCGGGAGGTGGCGGCGCGCTGGACGGAGTCCCACGCGGGGCGCGGGTGGCAGCCCGGGGTGTCGGAGGAAGAGGCGCGAGCGGCACGGCTGTCGCCGGGCCTCATCCGGAAGCTCAGGCAGCGCCTCGCCCTCAGCCAGGCGGCGGTGGCGAGCCTGGTGGGCGTGAGCCCCGCGGCTGTCGTGCAGTGGGAGCAGGGCCGCGCCACGCCTGCGGGCAAGAATCGCGCAGCACTCATCGGTCTCCGTCGGGTCGGACGGCGCCAGGCGAAGCGGCTCCTGGCGTCGGCCGTCCCGGAGCGCCGAAAGCCCAAGCGGCCGGCGGCGTCTCGGCGCCGGCGGGCCCGACCGCGCCGCGCACGTCGGCGCTAGGCAGCCGGCCGCGTTCCAGGCTCCTGGTCACCCTCTCCACCGCCGTCACCGGCCGACGAGCCGAAACCACGAGGAGGGTTCCTGATGCGAGCGATCCGCGTCCACGAGTACGGCGGTCCGGAGGCGATGCGACTCGAGGAGGTACCCACGCCCAAGGCCGGCGAGGGCCAGGCCTTGGTCCGTCTCGAAGCCGCCGGGGTGAACTACATCGACGTCTACCAGCGCTCCGGGCTCTACAAGGGCCAGCTCCCGCTTCCCCTCGGGCTGGAAGGCGCGGGTGTGGTGGAGGCGGCGGGGCCCGGCGTGACCGCGGTGCGCGTCGGTGATCGCGTCGCGTGGACCGGCGTCCCGGGCTCTTACGCGACCCACAACGTCGTGCCCGCCGACCGACTCGTCACCCTGCCCGCCGGGGTAGACTCGCGCACCGGGGCGGCCGCCATGCTCCAGGGCATGACGGCCCACTATCTCGCCCACTCGACGTACCCTCTCAAGCCCGGGGACGCGTGCCTGGTCCACGCCGCGGCGGGGGGTGTCGGGCTCCTCCTCTGCCAGATGGCCAAGCGCGCCGGCGCCCGCGTCCTGGGCACCGTCTCCACCGAGGACAAGGCCAAGCTCGCGCGCGAGGCAGGCGCCCACGAGGTCATCTTCTACACGCGCCAGGACCTCGAGACGGAGGTGAAGCGGCTGACCGGCGGGAAGAAGCTCCAGGTGATCTACGACTCGGTGGGCCGGGACACCTTCGAGAAGGGCCTCAACTGCCTCGCGAGCCGCGGGTACATGGTGCTGTTCGGGCAGTCGAGCGGGCCGGTGGGCGCGTTCGATCCGCAGGTGCTGAACGCCAAGGGCTCGCTCTTCCTCACGAGGCCGAGCCTCGGCCACTACATCGAGACGCGGGAGGACCTCGTGCGGCGCGCCGGCGAGGTTCTCACCTGGATCCAGAAGGGAGAGCTCAAGCTCCGCATCGGGGCGACCTTCCCGCTCGCCGAAGCCGCCCAGGCGCACCGGGACCTCGAGGGGCGCCGGACGACGGGCAAGGTCCTCCTGATTCCCTGACACCCCGCGCGGGGCGCGTGGTCAGCGCGGGCGCAGCGCTTCGGCGTTGACCACGCACTCCCTCGGCGGAGGCTCGCCGCGCCAGACGGCGAGGATCGCGTCGATCGCGCGGTCCGCCATCGCGACCTCGGAGGTCTCGTCGATCCCGGCCACGTGCGGGCTCAGGATGACGTTGTCGAGCCCGAAGAGGGCCGAGTCGAAGAGCGGTTCCTTCTCGAACACGTCGAGTCCCGCGCCTGCGATCCGGCCGGTGGCCAATGCCTCGAGGAGCGCGGTCTCGTCGATGAGCGGACCGCGCGCGGTGTTGACGAGGTGGGCGGTTGGTTTCATCAGCGCCAGACGCTCCCGGTTGATCAGGTGCCGGTTCTCCGGCGTCGCCGGGCAGTGGAGCGTGACGACGTCGGAACGACGCAGGAGCTCCTCGATCGACACGAGCTCCACGCCGTACTCCTGCACGAAGTCCAGGTCGGGGTAGGGCTCATAGGCGAGGATCGTCATCGAGAAGCCCCGGCACCGGCGGGCGACGGCCTGGCCGATCCGGCCCAGCCCGACGATCCCCACGGTGGCCCGCCAGAGCCCCGGCCGGAACTCGGTCTTCCACTGGCCGCCCGTGATCAGGCGATGGTTCCGGAGGAGGCCACGCTGGAGCCCGCACATGAGCGTCATCGCGTAGTCCGCCACCGCCTCGTGGTTGGCGCCCACGGCGGTGCACACGACCACGCCGTGGCGCGTGGCGGCGTCGACATCGATGGCGTCGAAGCCCACGCCCCAGCGGGCGACGACCTTGAGGTCCGGCGCGCTCTGGAAGATGCGCTCCGTGTAGGGCTCACTGCTCGCGACCGTGGCGAAGACGCCGGGCAGGGCCCCGCGCAGCTCATCCTCCGTCATCTTGCCGTGGCGGCCGATGCGTCGCTCGACCTCAAGACCGGCGGTCTCGAGCCGCCGGAGATAGGGCGCGTCGCGCTGGTAGGTGTGAGGGACGGTGATCAGGACGCGGCGTGCGGTCATCGCTCGGGGTTATCGCATCGCGTGGGCGTCCCGTCAAGGCCGCGGTCCCTCTCCAGCCGCGGGCGCGCCGGTCGCGGGCGCATTTGACGGGGCGCCGGCTCCGGCATAGGCTCCTCGAGGGCTCGGGGGAGCGCGCCAGCCTGTCGGCGACCCGTCGGAGCCGGCAAGGAGATCGACGATACCGACGCGCGCGCTGATCGCGACGGTCCACTGCCTGGGGGCGGCGAGGACGGTCACCGGCTCGAAGTTCCTGGTCGAGGTGGACGGCCGCCGACTCCTCGTCGACTGCGGCCTCTACCAGGGACTGAAGGACCTTCGCCTCCGGAACTGGGAGCGGCTGCCCGTCGATCCCGAGCGGATCGACGCCGTGGCCCTGACTCACGCCCACATTGACCACATCGGCTACCTGCCCCGGCTCGTCAAGGACGGCTTCCGGGGGCAAGTCACCGCGACGCCGGGGACCGCGGATCTCGCGCGAATCATGCTTCCGGACTCCGGCCACCTTCAGGAAGAGGAAGCCGCGTATCACAACGCTCACGGGACGTCGAAGCACACGCCCGCGCTGCCGCTCTACACGGCGGAGGAGGGTGCCCGGGCGGCCGAGATCGTCAGCGCCCTGGACTACCAGAAGCCGGTCCGGCTCCTCCCGGGCGTGCAGGCGACGTTCCGGCGAGCGGGCCACATTCTCGGCTCGGCGTCCATCCGGGTCGATCTGGAGGGGGACGGCGCCCCCCGCCGTCTCGTCTTCTCGGGGGACATCGGCCGCTACGCGGCCCCCATCCTCCTCGACCCGGAGCCCGTGGGGGAGGCCGACTACGTGTTCGTGGAGTCGACCTATGGCGACCGGCTGCACGACCCCGAACCCGTGCCCGACCAGATCGAGCGCGTTGTCCGGGCGGCGGTGACCCGCGGTGCCGCCTTGGTGATACCGGCCTTCGCCGTTGGCCGGACCCAGGAGCTTATCTACCACCTCCGAGCGCTCGAGGATGCGGGCCGGATTCCGCGGCTGCCGACCTACGTCGACAGCCCCATGGCGATCGAGGCGACGGGCCTGTACTGC
This sequence comes from uncultured Candidatus Rokubacteria bacterium, assembly GCA_963804185.1. Lineage (GTDB taxonomy): Bacteria > Methylomirabilota > Methylomirabilia > Rokubacteriales > DASRDR01 > DASRDR01. Next base: position 211,435 of record CAWDPM010000011.1, on the reverse strand, counting down.
GCCCACCCCGAGGACCTCGACCCGGACACCGCGAAGCCCGTGCTCGCGGGAACCTGTCCGCTTCACACCGCGCGATTCAAGCTGACCCGATCCGTGGAGGAGTCCCGGGCCATCAACGACGTGCGCGGCCCCGCCATCATCATCGCCGCGAGCGGCATGGCGACGGGGGGGCGCATCCTGCACCACCTGCGTCGCCGCCTTCCCGATCCGAAGACCACGGTTCTCCTCGTCGGCTTCCAGTCTCCCGGAACCCGCGGCCGGCTCCTCCAGGACGGCGCCCGCACGCTGCGCATCTTCGGCGAGGACGTGCCCGTCCGCGCGCACGTGGAGGCGATCCACGGACTCTCCGCCCATTCCGATGCCAACGGCTTGCTTCGATGGCTCCGGACCGCCGTCGGCCGGCCCCGGCACGTCTTCGTCGTCCACGGGGAGCTGGGGCCTGCGGACGTGCTGGCGGCGCGCATCCGCGCGGACCTCGGCTGGGACGCGTCCGTTCCTGACTACCGCGAGATCGTCGCCCTCGACTGACGGCCGGCGCGGATCCGCCGGGGCTATTCCCAGAAGAACCAGCGCCGCCTGAGGGGCGGGTGGTAGCTGAGGCCGAAGCGGCGCGTCGCGGCGTCGACGATCGTGGTCACGGCCTCGTCGACGGAGTCCGTGAGCAGGAGCCGCTTGGGATCCGCCGGGTCGACGGTGCCCTCCCGGACCAGGCGCGTCTCGATGAAGTCCATGAGCGGCTGCCAGAACTCCTGCCCCATGAGGACGAGGGGGAAGTCGCGGATCTTTCCGGTCTGGATCAGCACCGCCGTCTCGAAGATCTCGTCCAGGGTGCCGAACCCGCCGGGCAGTGCCACGAAGGCGTACGAGTACTTCACCAGCATGACCTTGCGCACGTAGAAGTGGCGGAAGGTGATCCACCGGTCGAGGTACGCGTTGGGACGCTGCTCCTGTGGCAGCTCGATGTTGCAGCCGACCGACCGGCCTCCCACCTCCTTCGCGCCCCGGTTCACCGCCTCCATGATTCCGGGCCCGCCTCCGGTCATGACCGTGAACCCGGCGCGTGCCAGCCGGCTTCCCAGCTGGCGGGCCAGGACGTAGTAGGGATGCGCTTCGGGGAAGCGGGCCGATCCGAACACCGTCACGCACGGGCCGACGAAGTGGAGAGTCCGGAAGCCGTGCAGGAACTCGCCGAAGATCTTGAAGGCCCGCCAGAGCTCGAAGCTTCGCCGCTGGGGACCCTGGAGGAACTGGATTTCCTCCGACGCTCCTGGCGCCGTCGCTCCCGGAGCTTTGCCCCACTTCGCATCCTGGTCCCTCGGAGCAAGACTCACGGCCCCCATGATCCCCCGCGAGACCGCCGCCGGCAACGTTTCAGCGAGGAGGATTATGCGACGCCCTACGTGATGGCGACGCGCGCTACGCCTCGACCCGCGTAGCGCCAGGCGGCGTACCGCGCCACATGCGACACCGCCAAGCGACCTGATCCACTGGAAGCCGGGCCGCAACGAGCGGCTCAAGGGCCGGGTGGGACGGGGCGTGGCTTCGTCAAGAAGAGCACCTGTGAAACACCAAGAGATCGTAGAAGCGGCGTCCTCTCCAGGAGCCAGCTAAGAGCACGCAAGCCCGGCCGCACGCTTCGCATCCAGCGCGGCTGGCGTCCGGAAATGTCTTCGAAGGTCTGCCAGAGATAGGCCGTCCGCGCGATCTCGAACCCGGCGTTCCGAGCCATCCGTCTCAGCTCGGACGGGAAGTAGTTCCGCGCGGGGTAGTCGAACAGGCGGCGGCCGAGGTGTACCGGGAGATAGGGAACAAGGAAGGTCCGCAACGGAGAGAGGTTCTTCCCGCTCGACCGCCGGACAAGCCCGTGCGTCTCGAACGGATAGAGGCGGTTCGGAGAAAAGATCACCAGCACGCCGCCAGGTCTCAGGACGCGAAAGATCTCTCGTAGCGCGGCGACGTCGTCCGGAACGTGCTCGAGCACCTCGTTGAGCAGTGCCAGGTCGAAATGGTTCGCGGGAAACTCGAGAGTCTCGAGGTTCCCGCGCATGACGCGCCCGGGGGCCTCGGCTCGGCGCTTGTACTGGTCGACCTTGTCGGCGCTGTACTCCACGCCGAATGCGTCGGCGCCTCGCTTCAGGAACTCCAGGACGTAGCCGCCGCTCCCACAGCCACAGTCGATCACCCTCTGCCCCGGAAGAGAGACGAACCGCTCGATCAACCGCAGCCGCGCCGCGATGCTCAGGGGTTGAGCCGTGTCGCCCCCACCGATGCGTATGTCACCGTAGGGAGAGCTGTGCGCCCGCAAGGCCGGTTCGTTCATCCTCAGCCGATCAACCTTCTGCCCTCGACAGTGTCGCTGCCCGCGCCCCACAACGAATCGGGAACGGGGTCGGCCCCACGCCGTCCAGGGCTCGAGCGGCGGGGGCCCGGCGAACGCCGAATACATCCCTGATGTGGGGCAAGAGCCGTGCCCGGGAATGACGCTGGGCCCGAGCCCGTTTTCTCCAGCAAGCCACGTTCCAGTGTGCAGCGCGTGCTCCAGAGTAGGCAGCAGATTCCCACGGTGAGAAGACCGCGTCGCGGTCTCCGGCGGTCCCAGCAGTCAGCCAGCTGGCAAGGGTTTTGCACGTTCTTACCAAGAGTATGATCCTCGGCGGGCCCTTTCCTCGCCTGATGACAGCCCGCGGGCAGGGTCCCGATTGGTCGTCCCGCATCCGGCCATGACTGCCCCACCCCGCTTGTTGCAAGTCTTCAACCGCTATCTCCACAAAGGGGGGAGGAGAACTCCGTCGATCGGATCTTCGGTGTGCTCAAGGGGGTGCTCCCCATCGACCGCTGCATCTTCTCGAGCAGCGACTGGGTTCAACAGGGTCCGCCGGTGTGGACTCGCGCCGCTCTCCTCCTCTACAACCCAACGTCGATCCGTCTGCTGCGCGCCAAGCACGCCGCTCATCAAGCGGATGCATGGCTCGTGCACAACGTCTTTCCGGTCGGTTCGGCGGGAGTGTTCCGCGAGGCGCTCCGCCAGCGAGTCCCGGTGATCTACTACATTCATAACTTTCGCCCGTTTTCCGTCAGCGGCTATCTGTGGGCCGGAAACGCGGTTGCGCGCGGCGGGCTCCAGCGGCGATTCGGTCGCGAGATTCTTCACGGGGCCTGGCAGGACTCGCGGCTCAAGACCGCATGGCTCGCCCTCGTCCTGCAAGCCATGCATCGGCTCGGCTGGTTCGGGTCCGTGAAGGCGTGGGTCGCGATCTCCGAGTTCATGCGCCAGCGATTCATCGAAGCGGGGGTGCCGGCCGAGTCCATCTTCACGGTGCCCCACTTCTGGCGGAGCGATCTCCGGTGCGCGCCGTCCGCGAGCGAGGGGTACTTCCTCTTCCTCGGCCGTCTGGTAGAGGCCAAGGGAGTCCGCGTCCTCTTGGAGGCCTGGGAGCGCCTGCGGCTCAGCTTGGGAGACAAGACGCCTCGGCTCGTCTTGGCCGGTGCCGGCCCCCTGGAACGCGAAGTGCGCGAGCGGTGCGCCCGCTCCCCGTCCATGGAGTTCGCAGGATCGGTGAACGGTGCGGCCAAGGATCGGCTGATCGACGGATGCACCGCGATGATCGTTCCCTCCATCTCGTGGGAGGCTCTGGGGGTCGTCACCTACGAGGCATTCGAGCGCTTCAAGCCGGTCCTCACGGCACGCTCCGGTGGCTTGCCCGAGACGGTCCGACATGGCGAGACGGGATTCGTGCACGAACCCGGGTCGGCCGCCGAGCTCGCCGAGCACGTCCTCCAGCTCCATCGTGAACCCGCGATGGGCCAGGCCATGGGCGTCGCCGGCCAGAGGTGGCTGCTCGCTCACACCGGAGAGGAGCTCTGGCTACGACGCTTTCGCCGGGTGCTCGCCCATGTCGCAGGGCCGCCCTCACCTGACATGTCGTGACGCCTCCGTCTCCGGCCCTGGGGTCACCCTGCCGCCACCGCCGTCCGGATCGTCCGGCTCGGACTGCATCCTGATCTGAGCTGACTACCGGCCGCTCCGGGAGGACGCCCGCTCGCTTCCAGCGTTCGCGAGCTACACGCCGGAGAGCCGATTCCGGCTGGCTCCGCCCTCAGTGTTGGCGGGACCCAGATCATGCCTGGCGCGGCAGTGCCCCCGAGGATCGAGCTCCAGTCGGAATCGCGCCCACGCTCGGGCAATCCGGACGAAGATCGCAACGCTGCTGTACTGGAGCTTCGCCTTGACCCCGTGCAACCGCGGGTCGACAAGAGCACGAACGATCTGCTTGACGGGCAGACGGAGGTCACAGAGGAAGCGGCCCGGCGAGTAGGGTCTCCCCCCGCGAAGCGCGTTCAGATACCTGTGGCCGGTCGACGTCCGCCTGATCTTCTCGTAGAGGGCAGTGAACGACCGGCGCGCCGGATGCAGCACCCGCGCGTCCTCGCAATACACCTGGACGAGACCGCGATCATGGAGCCGCTTACCCCACTCGTTGTCGCCGCCTGAGAACATGTGCTCGTCGAAGGGGCCCACCATCTCGTAGACATCGCGGAACGTGAACATGTTCGCGGTGACGGCGTAGTGCTCCAATTCGAGGTACTGTTTCTGGGGAAAGGCCTGGATCAGCTCGTAGGTCTCCACCGCTGTTCGCCGCCGGCGATCACGTGGGAACACGTCTACGCTCCCTCCCACCTGGGCGCAGTTCGGCGTCCCGAGAAGCGCTTGCACGCCCTTCTCGAGCCAGTCCAGGAGTGGAAGGCAGTCCGCATCGGTGAACGCGAGGATGGTTCCCTTCGACCTCGCCACACCCGTGTTGCGGGCGGTGAACTGCCCTCTTCTCGGCTCGCTCACTAGCGTGGCTCGATGGAAGCGTCGCACGATCCAGTCGACTGGCTCGCTCGAGCCATTGTCGACCACCAGCACCTCGTAGAGGTCCTGGGGATAGGTCTGCGCCTCGAGTCGCTCGAGACACTGGACGAGCCCCTCTGGATCATCGAGCACCGGTACGATCACCGAGACGGACGGCCAAGTCACGGCCTTGGAGATTGAATTCTGCATGCTTTTATCGTAAGGCCGTGGCAATATGACAGGCCAATGTGGCAGATGTTCGGCGTAACTTCTTGTTGTCAGTCACCACTCTACCCAGACCCGAGCCCTTCGATCGTTCCGCCACGTGCCCTGCACAGCGTCCCGCAGCCCTTCCGGGGGAGCCGCACGGACGTCGCCTCGCCGTCGCGCAGCTCGGAGGCGAGGACGGCGCCCTCGGGATGGCGATCCAACCACTTGGGAGGGCAAATGTCTTCATTCGGCCTATGTCAGTTCGCTCGACTCGTGACCGTCGCGTCATTCCTCGCCGCCGCCCTGGGTGCCCCCAGCGCACAGCCTGCCATGTCGGTGACCAGCCTCACCCTGATCAACGCCGACACGGGCACGGCGATCGCCGATCCTTTCCAGGGCGGCACCCTCGATCTCGACGCGCTTCCCACCAGGAACCTCAGCATCCGGGCGAACACCTCGCCCTCCACCGTCGGCAGCGTCAGGTTCGGCCTCGACCAGAGCTCCACGCACCGGATCGAGAACCTGGCGCCATACGCCATCGCGGGCGACAACATGTCGAACGGCGATTACTACTCCTGGACGCCCAGCGTCGGGACCCACACCGTGAGCGCCACCCCGTACTCGGGACGCAACGCGACCGGGGAGAAGGGCACCGCCCTTGTCGTGACCATGACGGTCGTCTCGGCCACGCCCGTGAGCTCCGCGCCGATCGTGATCGACGGCCGCTCCGGCGTCACCATTCGAGGGCTGCGGATCCGGAGCTCCTCGGGACGGTGCGTCACCATCCGCAATTCGTCCAACGTCGTCATCGAGGACAGCGAGATCGGTCCGTGCGCCGGCAATGCGGTGGACATCACCAATAGCGAGAACATCACGGTCGAGAACAACTACATTCACACGGAGCGGAGCGGCTCCAGCAAGATGAACTCGGGGCTCGGTGTCCACATCGTGACCAGCTCCCGGGTCCTCGTGCAGGGGAACCGGTTCGAGCGTAACGAGACCAGTGTCTACGGGTACAACACCGGGCACAGCATTCGCCTCATCGGGAACTATTCGCTGGACCCGCTCGGTCCCTTTCCCCGTGGGCAGCACTTCCAGCTCTGGTCCTGCAACCGGGGGGGACCACTGGAGCGGCGATGCGAAGTCGCGTCGAACTATGGCCGGCTGGATCCGGAGCGGGGGTCCCGGCTGGGCGCGACCCACACCGAGGACATGCTCAGCATCGGGAAGAGCGACTACACCCTCATCGAGGACAACTACCTGATCGGTGGGGACAGCCCGAGCGGATGCGGCATCATCGTTGAGGGGCCATCGTCCTTCACCACCATCCGCGACAACGTGGTGATCCGTACGGCCCAATGCGGGATCGGCGTCGCCAATGCTGACCACACGCTCGTGGAGGACAATCGGGTCCTGGACACGAATCTCATCGACCTGGGCCTGACCAGCGGCGGCAACATCGGCATCTACGTCTGGCGCAGTTCCGACAGCTCGGACAACTGCTTCAGCAACACGGTCCAGCGCAACATCGTCAGCAATCGGCTCCCCAACGGGAAGTACAATGACCTGAATCTGTCCAGCCGCTGCACGAGCACCGTCAAGCGCGACAACATCACCGGCTCGGCGGCACGATCTCTCCTCACACCAGAGGGCGACAAGCTGCCGCCCCCGCCGGAGCCGTAGCATCGGGCTCTGAACGCCGGGCAGCGGAGCGCCCACGCGGACGGCGCGCCAAGGCCATTCCGCGTGGGCGCTCCCGACGTCGCTCGGAGACCCAGGACACGGGGTCGATCGCGCCACGGGGCTTCCTAGGGCGGACCGGGGGAGCGGTCGTCGAGGCACCGATTGAAGACCTGCAGCAGACACGGGCTCTCCACTCATGGCTGGACAGGCACCTTCGGAGACGCGCGCCGTTGCGCCGCCGTGGCCGTCTTCGTGCTTGTCCCTGTCCGGCATTCCCTACGCGGTTGGGCGCCGGCCGGATTGCACGTCGGCTCCGTCAAGACGTGGCGGTCTCGAGCACACGACGGCCAGGCGTCCACAATCCCGCTCCCGGGCACAGTACAGGTAGCGGTTCACGTAGAGGCGGTACAGGACGCGCAGGACGCGCCGGTTCGTCACCAGCATCCATCGTCCCCTCGCGCCCAGGACCCGGTTGATGAGCCACGCGCCCGGCGAACGCCGGGAACGGCGATCGAACGGTACGATGCGCACGACCTCGAACCGGCGGTGAAGGAGCTGCCGCAGCTGGTCGGCATCGAAGTGCTGGTAGTGCTTCGAAATGAGTGGCTTGTTACGGTGAGGAACAGTCAGAACCAGCCAGCCCCCGTCGATCAACCTGTCGGCCACCGCGTCCAGGAACCTCGGCAGCTCCTCGGGCGGGATGTGCTCGATGACCTCGATGAGCGTGGCGACCTCGAAGCGCCCGGGAATGAAATCGACGGTGATGTCAGCCGCCCGGTAATCGAGGTCGGGGTTCAGCGCCTGCGCCAGGCGCACCGCGCGGCGCGACAGGTCAACGCCCATCAGCGCCGCTCCCGGAAAGCGGTTGGCGACCTCTCGCAGGAATCGACCGTCGCCGCACCCGATGTCGACCAGCGACGAGAAGCCCATGCGGTCCAGCTGCTCGAGCACGACGTGGAGGCCGCCCAAGTAACGGAATCCCCACGGCCAGTGTTGCGTCGCGGAGAACGCCCCACGCTCCACAACCGGGATGTAGTGGTACGGGAACGCGTACTGCGCGTCCTGGAGCTCGCGTTGGCTCATCGGGCGCTGGTCATCCTCCGGCTTGGATAGCCGCTGCACGAACATCCCCCTAGGGCGGACCGAGAGAGCGGTAATCGATGTCCGCCGTGTTACCGGCGCTCCGGGAGTTGGACGCGAGACCGAAGAAGAGCGTCGTCGGCAGGCTCAGGGTGATCTGACCGCGCTGCGTCCAGTTGGTCCCGTCCGGGCTCGTGAACCCCGTGAACACGTTCCCCTGGCGCCTCAGGCGCACCCAGACGTTGGGGTAGGCGACCGTTCCTCCCTTGAAGAGGTTCTGGGTCGTTCCCCCCGTGCTGCTGCGTTGCGAGAACCGATACCCCTCGGCTGCGAGGGTTGCCCCCATGAAGACGTTCCGGCTGTTGGCGTTGAGGCTCTCGCGCACCATCAGCCCCGCCTTGCCCTCCGATGTCCGGCCCCGCGAACGCCGCGATCTGGACCGCCTGGTCGAAGTCTCCCGTCACCGTCTCGTGGGAGAAGTGGAAGGAGTCCGCCGTGTTCCAGATGTCGAGCCCCTCCGCCACCACGTCGTAGTCGACGTCCGGCGTCACCTCCGTCGTGCTGCCCGCCGACGGTCGTGTTGACGTCGAGGCCCACGAGGCCGTCCGGCGGCGGCGGCGCGCCGGGCGCACCGAGGGAGCGGTAGTCGATGGCCGCCGTGTTGGCGGCGCTCCGGGAGTTGGACGCGAGACCGAAGAAGACCGTCGCGGGCAGGCTCAGGGTGATCTGACCGCGCTGCGTCCAGGTTGACCCGTCCGTGCTCGTGAACCCCGTGAACACGTTCCCCTGGCGCCTTAAGCGAACCCACACGTTCGGGTAGGTGACCGTCCCGCCCTTGAAGACGTTCAGGGTCGTTCCCCCGATGGTGCTGCGCCGGGAGAATCGATACCCGTCTGCCCGAGTCGCGGCCATCAGGACATTTCGGCTGTTGGCATTGAGGCTCTCGCGCACCATCAGCCCCGCCTTGCCCCCGATGTCCGGCCCCACGAACGCCGTGATGTGCACCACCTGATCGAAGTCTCCCGTCACCGTCTCGTGGGAGAAGTGGAAGGAGTCCGCCGTGTTCCAGATGTCGAGCCCCTCCGCCACCACGTCGTAGTCGACGTCCGGCGTCACCTCCGTCGTGCTGCCCGCCACCGTCGTGTTGATGTCGAGGCCCACCAGGCCGCCCGGCGGCGGCGGCGGCCCGCCGGACACCGTCGTCAGCAGGCGGCCGTTCGGGATGTGTTGCTTGGACCGGGACGGGCTCTGCCACAAGAGCTCGGCGGCCGCCTCGCCCGTGCTGTCGAAGTGCTCCATAACCAGGTCGTACTCCTGGTTCGCCACCAGCGCGATGGTTCCCGACCGCTCCACGAGGCCGCTCTGCGTGACCCACGCGTCGATCAGCTGCTGCCCGTTCACCCACAGGCGGACCCCGTCATTGGTTCTCGTGTAGAACGTGTACGTCTCCGTGAACTGGGGCTTCACCCGCCCCGTCCAGCGCGAGCTGAAGGTGTTGGTGCCGAGGAGTCCCGCCTCGGCAAGGCCGGTCCGCCAGTTGAAATTGATCCAGTGCTCGTGCTTCGTGACCGACGTGCCGGTGAAATCGCTGTTGTCGAAGTACGTCGCCGTCACGCCGTTGACCGTCGCCCCGGCCGCCGGCGCCGTCCAGGTCACGGAATCGGTGAGCGCCCCCCCGAGAACCTGAATGGAGTTCGCGCCCGCCGCCAGCGCCACGTTGGTCCACTTGAAGACCCGGTTCGTGCCCGTCCGCGTTCCGAGAGAATTGCCGTTGACCTTCAGCTCGACCGTGGGGACATTCGAATAGACCTTCACCTCCACGCGATTGTCCGGTCGGGTGGTGAACCGTCGGCTCGCAATGTAGAGCACCGGATCCGACGACCAGTGTGCCTTCAAGAAGAAGAAGGCGTCCTTCCGCGTCTGCCGGTCATAGGTCACCAGGCCCTTGTCGTTCCGCCCCGGCGTGCTGCCTTCGTTCCGCCCGTCGGCGGCGGAGTCGAACATGTGCCATGCGATCCGGCCCCACAGAAACGGGCGCGCCAGCATCTGCGGCAGGTGCGCCTCGTAGAAGAGAGCCTGAAACTCCTCCGGGTGGAAGGGTCCGAAGTCGTCCCTCACACCCTCCGCGTTCTCCTGGTGCTGCAGCACGCTGGCGCCCGCTCCAAACTCACCGACCCCGAGCGCGCGTTGCGGTAGCTGCTGGTGAAAGCCGTCCGCCCAGATTCCGAAGTCCTGATCGGTGCCTCGATACCAGCCCCAGTAGTTGTTGATGGCGATGACATCGGTGATCGAGTTCAGGGGCGCCGTCTGGGCGACACTTTGGACTGGTGGCCAGCGTCGTGAGGCGATCCGGATCCTCCTGTATCGCCAGGCTGTGAAGCTGGGACACCAGCGAGTTCGTGACCGAAGTGTCGCCCAGCGAGTTCCCCAGGCCCCAGAAGAGGATCGATGGACGGCTGAAGTTCTGGCGGATCATCTCACGAAGCTGCTGCTTGGCATTGTCGAAGTAGGCCGAAGAGTTCGTGATGGTGTCCAGGTTGGGGATCTCCGACCACACGATGATCCCCTGCTCGTCGAGCAGGTCATACGTCTCGGGATGATGCTGATAGTGCGACATGCGAATCATGGTCGCCCCGATCTCGGCGATCAGGGCGACGTCCTGGGTCTGGTCGGCGATCGACGTGGCCCATCCCTTGTTGAGGCGGTCCTGGTGAAAGTTGACGCCGTGGAGCGGATATGGCTGTCCGTTCAGGAAGAAGCCCTGGCCAGGGTTGACCTGGAACGAGCGGAAGCCCAGGCGCTCCTGGACGAGATCGCGGAGGGTGGCTCCTTGCTGGATCCGCACGAACACCCGGTACAGGTGGGGATCCTGCCGACCCTGCCACAACCGCGGGTTCGGGATCGTCGTGGCTTCCACCACGTCGAGCGAGCTCCCAGCCGGGATCGTCCGCGCGGTGCTGAGGGTCTCCACCAGCTCGTCATCCGCGTCGACCACGTCCATGAACACCGTCACAGTGGCCGACGAGGTGCCGTCATTCCGCAGCTTCACCGTCACCTCGAGGTCCGCGGCGCTCGCCGAGACGACGCTCTGTCTCAAGTAGACCCCGGAAGACGCGAAGTCGGTGGGATCGACATGGATGGGATGGGTCCCGATCAGCTGAACGCTGCGGTAGATCCCTCCATTCATGTTGAAGTCGGTGGCGAGCGGCATGACGTCAGGATTGAGCCGGTTGTCGACTTTCACGGCCAGGACATTCGCGACCCCCGGGGTGAGAAAGGCCGTCACGTCCCAGGCGAACGCCGCGAATCCCCCCCGATGGACCCCGATCAGCTGCCCGTTGACGTAGACCGTGGTCACCAGACTGGCGCCATGGAACTTCAGGAAGAGTCGCTTGCCCGCCAGTGAGGCGGGCGGCGTGAAGTGCAGACGGTACCAGCCGATCGTACGCTGATAGTTGTTTCCGCCGTCCTGCCCGTCGAGGTTGTTCCACGTGTGAGGCACGTTCAGGACCTGCCAGCTGGAATCCGGGAAGCCGACCGCCTCGGCGCCCGCGACGTTGCCGAGGTTGAACCGCCAGCCGTTGTCGAGGCTCACCACTTGCCTCGGATCAGGAGGAGGGGTGTACGCAGAGGCCGGCGCGGACGCGAGAACGACGAGCGTGAGTCCCAGCAGCACCATTGCGCTCGCGCGCAACGTCAGGGAAGTGCCCAGAGTCTTCGTCGACATCCCAGTCTCTCTTCGTGTCCGGTCGTGGACCAACAGGTCCCGTGATTCGTCCTCACGGACGGGTGTCCGTGCCGGACGCGGTCAATCGTCGCGGCCCACCGCCCCAGGCGACGCGTGAGCGGGCCTCGGAGAGCCACGGTCGAGAATGGTAGAGCGCGCGAAGCATGACCCCGCACCGCTCGCGCAGTCCGAGGCTCGCGAGATACGTCTCGACCGCACCCCGTGCTCGTTCCTCGACCTCGCCCATCCGCCAGTACAGCCCCAGTCCGATACCGAACTGCTTGTTGCTGAACCGCCGTAGATCCGGGAATCGCGATCGGAGCCAGCAGCTCGAGAACACGAGTGATTTCGCACCCACGTCGAGCCGGTCCGGCCTGAAGCTGTAGGCGTTGTTTCCGTGGATCCGCTGGATCGCCAGCTCGCGATCCAGATAGGTTCCCTTGCTCGAGGCGATGGCTCCCAGCTTGAGGTAGCGGTCCGCGGACGTCCCCATGAGCTCTGGCATCGGCAAGAGCTGCCGGAGCAGATCACGAGAGAAGCAGAGACCCGAGGTCGGCGGAGCGAATGTGGGCATCTCGGCCCGGCGAAGCGCCGCCCGGAAGTCGATTTCCCGCGTCGCGCCCGCACGAAACGGCGGCAGCGCCACGCCTCTCGTGTCGAGGCGCGTCAAGGCATGAAAACACCAGCCGGCCGCAGGAAAGTCGCGCCACGACCGAACGACCTCGCCAACCTTCTCGGGCAGGAACCAGTCGTCGGCGTCGAGCAGGCAGATGATGCTCCCGCGGCTCGCGGCGAATCCCGCATTGAAGGCGGACCCCTGACCGCGGTTCTCCTTCAAGACCGGAACGATGCGGTCCCCATAGCTCCTGATCGTCGACCTGGACCCGTCAGTCGAGCCATCGTCGACCACCACGACCTCCGTGGCGGGATAGGTCTGGCCGAGTGCGCTGTCGACCGCTTCGCGCAGGAACTGGTCGTAGTTGTGGTTATTGATCACGATGCTCACGATCGGTTCCTGCGGAGCCGCTCCCATGCTAGGCGCTCCTGGGCACTGCTGAGGGCTCAAGCCCACGAGGTGTCACATCGCCTGACGACATCGGGCCGCCTGGGGCCGGCCCCCCCACGGCCACCCGGACACGGGTCCTCCCCAGGCCGTGACACTCGCGCCAGTCCGCTGCGCTCCCAGGCTGCTGCCACCAAACCTCTTGGCACCGACTGGCGTTCGTGTTACAAAGGCCCGCGAACCGCCGATCATGACGCCACGGTCCCGCTGGGCAGTCGCGATGTTCCTCGCCTGCAGCCCCGCGCTGGCGTACGCACAGCCGCGAGCGCCCGGCTGGTATCTGATCCCTTCCGCGGCGCTGGTCGAGGAGTACGACAGCAACATCTTCGGCAGCCGGAACGACCCCACTTCGGACTTCATCACCCGCATGGTCGGCGAGCTCACCCTCGGGTATCGATCCCAGCCTCTGACCGTTCTCGGCAGCTATTCGATCGCGGGCGAGATCTATGCCGACAACTCGGACTTGAACAACGTCGGGGACCGTCAGCGGGCGCGCTTCCTGGTCGAGTACCGTCCCGAGCGTCGCCTGGAGCTTCGTTTCGACGCGTTCTACGGGCGCACGAACGACGTCAAGCGCTTCTTCGGGTCCGAGCCGACGCCTCCGGTCCCGGTCGCGGCTCCGGTCCCGGCTCCGGCACCGGCCCCGGCACCCGACGCGCCGGCCACCGGCCCGGAGAGCGCGCCAGAGCCCGGCGTCCCCTCTCCGGGGGTCGCCACCGTGGACTTCGGACGCCAGCTCGTCGAAGTGGTGCGGGTGTCGCCATCGGTATCGTATGAGTTCGCGCCGTACCTTTCGGGCGAGGCGGGCTACACGTTCCGGTACATCGACGAGGAAGGCGAACCGACGTCGACCGAGCACGCGCTGCGCCTGGGCCTGGCTCGCGAGCTCACGCGGGTGGATACGGGGCGGATCACCTATCGATTCCGCTACTTCGATTTCGGCACCGATTCCGACACCACCTACTCGAACGCGATCACCTTCGGCTGGGAGCGACAGGTGACACCTCGCCTGAGCATCCTTCTGGCTGCCGGCCCGCGTGTCGACGAGGACGACACCGTCGACGCCGAGGCGCGCGCGCGGGTCAGCTACCGGCTTCAGGCGGCCACGGTCGCCTTCGCGTACTCCCGGACACAGGAGATCGCGATCGGTCTGGTGGGCCCGCAGACGGTCGACCGGTTCGCCGGCAGCCTCGTCGGGAGGCCACTGGCGAACGTCGTCGGGGGAGCGAACGTCGTCGCGGGAGTGACCGGCAGCGTGACCCTCGTGTCCTCCGAGCAGGTGAGTGGTGCGTCGCAAGAAGACACGATCTACCAGGTGTCGGCGCACGTCTCCTACCGTCTCACCCGGCGGCTGATAGCACGGGCTCGGTACGACTTCTCGCTGGAGCAGGACAATAGCCCCGGCGACATCGTCAGCCACGTCGTATCCGTGGCGCTCGAATACGAGGAGCCCTTCCGCATCTACTGACCTTCGCTTCTCCGTGGGGCATCCCACGGGATGCTCATGCCATGGGATGCTCATGGCGCTGCGAGGTCTGTGCCCGGGCGGGAGCGCTTCGCGATCCATCCGTTCCATGCGGCGAGGAGGTCCTGCATCCCCTCGTAGCCCGCCCACCTCGCCGATATCCCTGCGAAAGCGGCGTACGAGGCTATGCCCACCATCACTAGCTGGAGCAGCTCGACGAAGTTGTGCGCCCGACCGCCCAGCGCCTCTTGAGCGGCAAGGACGACCAACCCCATGAGGGCGGTATGACCCACCGGATAGGCGACGGCCGACAGCAAGTTGCGCACGGGCAGCCTGATCAGACGCGTCGCCATCCACAGCTCGATCACGCCGACCGCCAGTCCGCTGGCCAAGAGCGCCGTGCCCGGCCCGATGAGTCCCCACCACAGGGTGAACGGGTAGAGGGCCAGGCCGACCATCACCAGCCTGACCGCTGCGCACTTCGTCACCAGGTCCGGCCTCCCCACCGCCCGGAACAGGGGGACCGTCGTGTCCGCGAGCGCCCGTATCATCCCCGCGGCCATGAGGAGACACCAGACCGGAATCATGGGTCGCCACTTCGGGCCGAGGGCCACCCTCACGAGGCTCTCCGCCGTCACGATTGCGCCCACGGCGAGCGGGCACGCGAGGAAGGCGTTGGCATGAAGAGTCTTCCCGTATGCGCTCCGTAGCCGTCTCGGTCGCTCCTGCAGCATGGAGTACGCGGGAAAGCTCACCTGGCCCGACAGGGTCGCCATCTCGGTCAGGATCGCCCGCGATGCGGCCTGCGCCACGCGGTAGAGGCCCAGGGCCGGGATACCGGCTACACGCCCGACCACCGCGTAGTCGATGTTCTTCAGGACGAAGGTCAACGCCCGCCACGCGCTGATCCAGCGGCCGAATCGGGAGAGCTCCCTGGCTTTCGCCATGTCCAGAGCCAGTCGTGGCCGATAGGGATGGAGAACATACGAGACGATCACGCGGGCGCAGGATCCCGCCAGGACTCCCCACACCAATGCCCAGCCGCTGTGCATCAGAAGCCCGACGGTGATCCCGACCGCCACGTCGCAGAATGTCTCGCTTACGTTCAGCCAGAATCGCCGCTGGAATGCCAGCTCCCGCTCGAAATACACCATCGCGACGTTCTGGAAGCCGTTCAGAAGGACCGACAGCGCCATGACGCGGACCATCGGAACGACTTCAGGCAGGGCAAACGCGATGCCGACGATGGGCGCCGCCGCCACCGTGAGGCACGCAAGCCCGATGCTGCGGAGGACAGAGACCGTCCAAGCCGTATCGAGATAGGGACGGATGTTCCCTCGAAGCTGGACGAGGGCGAACGAGAATCCCGTCTGCGAGAAGTACTCGACCACGGATATCACCAGCTGGGCCACCGTCACCACCCCGAAATCTACCGGGGACAGGATCCTCGCCAGCACGAATGTGCGCAGGAGCTTGGCGACCTGCAGAGCGACGGTGGCCGCGCCGCCCCAGAATCCCGCGTCCAGCACCCGCCTCGACAGGGCGGCAGCTTCCGTCTCCGAGTAGTGCGCCATCTCGCCTCGAGTAGCGACGCTGGACAGACCCCTTACGGCACCACCACGATGTCCCCGGGCTCCAGGGCGAAGTTCACCTGCTCGCCGTCAGCCGAGACCGCCCTGTTGTAGTTGAACGGAACCCGCTTCAGTTCCTCGCCGGCGCGACGAAGGATGAAGATGCGTCCTCGAGCCGCGAACTGCGTGAGGCCGCCAGACATGGCGAGCACATCCAGCACCGTGGTGCGGCTCGTCAGCTCGTAGCGCGCCGGTCTGGACACCTCCCCGATCACCGACACCTTCGGGCTCTTGGTCTCGAGCACGATCACCGACACTTCCGCTGTGGGCATGTAGTCGGCGAGCCTCTTGACCAGGGCATCACGTAGCTGCATCGGGCTGAGCCCGGCTGCCTGCACGTCGTTGAGCAGCGGCAGAGAGATCTTGCCGTCGGGCCTGACGGGGACCGTCCGGCTCATCGCCTCGTTGTTCCAGACGGCGATCTGGAGCTTGTCCTCGGGTCCGATCCGGTAATCCGTGGGCGCCCCTGCCTGCCCGTCGGCCGGCGCCCGGCCCCCCGGCGTCGGAGATGGCGCCCCCGGCTGAGCCGATGGCGCGCCAGTCTGAGCCGATGGCGCCGCCGTCTGAGCCGACAACGAGAGTGCATAGGGTAGCGTGAGCGAGACCACCAGGAGTGACACGGCCTTCCGAAGCTGCATGGCATTTCCTCCACATGTCGGTTGCTGCGTTGACTGCTTGGCCGCCGCCGGGCGGCGAACGGCGAACCCCGTCCGCGATCTGCTACATCCGCAAGATGCGGGCCAGCCACGCCCCGCCGGGAGACCCCGGAATTTCTCGCTTGTGCGAGGCCATAGCGAGGCCATAGGGTGAAACGGCCATTGACCCGGGACCCGGGCTGGAAACCCCCAAAGCGAAACTGTGAAAAGAACTTCCTATGGCCTGACTTTCGGCATCCTCGCTATACTCGGTACCGTGGGCTGGAGAACACGCCATATCACAGGAGGCTCCGGTACCCTGGCGCTCCTGACCATCCTGCTGGTCCTGCTGCCCGTCGAGGCCGAGCTCGGGACACCTCAAGCGTCGGTCCCGGAAACCGGGCCGCTCGTCATCGAGAACCAGACAGGGATCACGATCCGCAATCGTCGCATCCACAACCCGACGGGCCCGTGCGTGACCATCCGTCGCTCTTCGAGCGTGCTCATCGAGGGTCTCGAGATCGGCCCGTGTGCCGGGAGCGGCATTGCCGTCACGGAGAGCCACGACGTCACGATCGCCAGCAGTAGGATCTCGACGCAACGCAGCGGCCGCGCGGGGCGTGACTCCGGCCTCGGCATCCACATCCTCACGTCCTCCAATGTGGTGGTCCGGGGATCCCACTTCGTGGCCAACGAGTCGGGGGTGTACGCGGTCCGATCGCGCGGTATCCGGGTGCTCGGCAACTACTTCGTCGGCCCGCTCGGACCGTACCCGCGCGGTCAGCACGCCCAACTGGGCTATGTCAGCGGCGGTGAGGTCACCGGAAACTACGGCGTCGCCGCCGCCACGAATCTGCCCATCGGGATGGAGGCGCACCAGGAGGATGCCATCAACATCTATCGATCGACCGCCATCAGCGTGGCGCGAAACTACCTGGTGGGCGGAAACAGCCCCAGCGGATGTGGGATCATCGTCGAGGGGCGAGAGAGTGCGGACAACGTGGTCGAGGAGAACATTCTGGTGCGCACGGGGAACTGCGGAATAGGGATTGGGAACGGAGTTCGCAACATCGTCCGCGCAAACAAGGTCCTCGACACGAACATTCCCAGAGGCTCGGGCAACGTGGGCATCTATGTGGCTCACATGTTGTCGAAGGCCCAGCGTCAAGCGCGTGCTCACGACGAGAACGTGCGGCAGGAGGTCACATGCTCCGACAACGTCGTGGTCGGCAATGTCGTGAGCAATCAGCTGCCCGCCGGGCAGTCCAATGACATCTACACCCCCAATACGTGTACAAGAACTGTCCGTGAAGGGAACCTCACCGGAACAGCGGCGCGGGTGAATCTCCTTCCGGAGGCGGACCGCCTGCCGCCACCGCCGATCCCGCCCCTCCCTCACGCCCCCTGACCTCCGCCGCGGACGCGAGCGGGTCCGCGGAGTCGAACCGGAGGATCCCGAGCCGCTCGCACGCCACGAGGTAGATGAACCTCGGATTGTTCCGGAGGTATCGACGCCATAGGCGGCGGGGCTCCTGGCTAAGCCGGTATAGCCATTCCAGCCCCGAATGCTGGATCCACCGTGGAGCCTGCCGGACTCGCCCTGACAAGAAGTCGAACGCGGCGCCCACGCCGATCAGCAAGGGCGCATCGAGGCGGTCCCGCATGAGCCTCATCCAGCGTTCCTGCTTGGGCGTGCTGAGACCCACCCAGACGACGTCCGCCCCGGAGCTGCTGATTCGCATCGCGACCTCGGTCTCCTCGGCCGTGGTGAGCGGCCGAAAGGGCGGACAGTACGTGCCGGCCGTCACGAGGCCGGGAAAGTTGCTTGCGAGAGTGCCGGCCAGCCGCTCCGCCACCCCCGGCGCTCCACCGTAGTAGAATGCCGACTTCCGGGCCCGGGCCATCGCCTCGCTGAGAGCCAATGTGAAATCCGGACCGTACACGCGGGTCACCCGGGACCGGCCGGCGAGCCACGAAAGCCACACCAGTGGCATTCCGTCCGGCAACGTGAGCCCGGCGCCATTCAGCGTCTGCCTGAACGACGCGTCGTCTTGCGCCTCCATCACACCGTGGACGCCTGTCAGCGTGACGTAGTGCCTCTCCCGCTGCTCGATCCACGCCATCGCCGTATCCACGGCCGAGCGCAGGCTCACGGCACTGACGCCCACCCCGAGGATCCACGTTCTATCGATGTCCACGGCGTCCCTCACCGGACGAGACGACCGGCGGCCATCATGTCGTAGATCCATCGATATGTCGTCTCCAGGCCGACCTCGAGGGAAATGCTCGGCTCCCACCCGAGATATCGCTTGATCAGGCCGTTGTCGCTATTGCGCCCGTTGACGCCGCGCGGCGCCGCGAGGTTGTAGCGTCTTCGCAGCTTCGTGCCGGCGATCCCCTCGACGATGTCAACCAGCTCGTTGATCGTGACCAGGCGGCTACTCCCGAGATTGATCGGCTCCCGAATCTCGCTGCCGAGGATCTCGAGCGTGCCCTTGACGCAGTCGTCGACATACATGAAGCTTCGCGTTTGGTCGCCGCTACCCCAGATCTCGATCTCGTTTGATCCGGACAGCTGGGCCTCGATCACCTTGCGACAGATCGCCGCCGGCGCCTTTTCCCGGCCTCCAGCGAACGTTCCGAAGGGCCCGTACACGTTGTGATAGCGGGCCACCCGCGTCTCCAGGCCGAAGTCCTCGTGAAAGTGCCGGCACATTCGTTCGCTGAAGAGCTTCTCCCACCCGTACCCGTCCTCGGGCAGGGCCGGGTACGCATCGCTCTCGCGCAAGGGGATGACGCTGTACTCGCTCTGCTTCTCGCCGTTGTACACGCACGCCGATGACGAGAAGAAGTAGCGCTCCACACCCGCTTCCCTGGCCGCCATCAGGCTATGCGTATTGATCAGCACGGAGAGCATGCAACGGGCCTTGTTCCCTTCGATGAACCCGATCCCGCCCATGTCCGCCGCGAGGTTGTAGTACTGCGTGGCGCCCCGCGTCGCTTGCCGACAGGCCTCCAGCTCGCTGACGTCGAGCACGCAGTTCTCGGCTGCGTCGAATCGCTGATACCACTGATCCAGGGGCTTGCAGTCCACCGCTCGGGTCCGATGCCCGCGGCGCAGAAGCTCCGCGACCACGTGCCCTCCCACGAACCCCCCCGCTCCCGCGACCACCGTCACCCCAGAGTCCATGGCCATTAGTCTCCCGGAGCCAGAGGCCGCCCGTCACCGCGGGCCTTCTCCTCGCCCCTCAACTCCATCCGGTACACGCGCTGCCGTCCCACGGGGCCCTGAGCCCGACGCTCAGGATCGGTAAGAAACCGGTGCCGGTAGAAATCCACGCGGGCGGCGCCTGCGACCTCCGGACTGTGCGCCGCAACCACCCGCCAAAATGCCCTGTAGCGTGCGGCATCCCCCTCCGCGCTCAATCGCTCCATCAAAGTCGAGTATCGAGGAAATGAGAACTTCTGCACGAGCCCCTTCTCGTCCCAAGCCACCAGCCCGCCGTTGGCGGCGTACGCGAACATGTCTATCTCGACCGACTCCGGCGGCGCGATCCGCGAGAAGGGCGGATAGCAGGAAAACGGCCAGCCCGTTCGCTGATGCTTCACCCCGTACGCCACGTTCACGAGGATCATGCCCATCCCGACGACGATGACCGGTCGCAGCCCGTGACGCTCGACGCGCCTCGCCCCGCGCGGTCCCGGACGCCGGGCTCCGTGCAGCTCGCAGCCTCGGCGGTCCGCCACGTGCCGATACCGGCGCTGGCCAAGGGCGGTCACGGGCCATATCCAGAGTAGAGGCCAGAACACCCACAGGACCGGAATGCGTGCCGCCATCGCACGATACGCCCCAAAGCCCCGCCACACCCGTTGACCACGGACTGCGTGCATGTCGACCATCAGCTGAGCGCGCTCGATGCCCATGTAGCGCTCACCGTCGCCAGCGGCCACCGCATTGACGTACTCGATTCGCTCGAACACGTCGAACATTCGAAGCATCCCGATCGTGCGTCGACACAGCTGGCAGTTTCCGTCGTACAGGGCGTACATGGTCTCCGGGTATAGCTTCCTGCCGATCCATCGACACACTCGATCCCACTCGATGAACGTTGCATAGCTGGTCTGAAGCGTGAAGAACGGAATGCGCATGAAGTAGGCGATCGCGTTGTGAAAGCCCAGACCCACAACCATTAAGAGCATCCGACCCTTCGGAAAGAAGATCAAAAAGGCGAAGGCGATCTCGAACAGCAGGGCCGTCAACGCGGCCGGCCGATACAGGAGCGGATACCAGTCCAGTCGGAACGCGGGCGTCCATCCGTCGAGCTGATGCCATTTCATGTGCAGCATCGTCTTGAAATTATCCGAGAACGCCCAGTCGAGACCCGAGACCCAGAGCTTCCAGAAGCCCGGGAAGAAGTACACGACGCCCATCAGGAGCCACACGATGCGCAGGGGAAGCGCATAGTCACGCGATGCCGTCGGCGGCTCCACGACGCCCTGGTCGGCTCGGCGCCACGCGAAGCGCAGTGAATCGATCGACAGGACGTCCCCGCAGCGGCTGCACGCCAGCACGGCCGCGAACCACAGCATGTGATGGTAGTGGTTCACCTGACCGTAAAACTGAGGCACCCCCAGCGTGTAGACCCCCACGATGGCCACCACCGCGGCCGACGTGCGGCTGAACAGCCCCACCATCGCGGTGAACGCAAAAACCTGGAGCACCACGTACGAGGCCACGGCCAGCGCGGGGCTGGCAGGAAGATGAGGTGTAATCAGCTCCAGTCCGCGCGGGGCGAACCGAAGATCGATCGGAAGCTGGCTGAAGAACACGAGCTGGTCCAGCGGATAGTCGCCGTCCAGATCCCAGAAGATCGTCGCGAACAGGACGATTCGATACACGGCCAGATTGAGAGGATGTCCGATCGCGTACCAGAAGCGGCGCCAGGTCGTCCTCACGAAGTTCGGGTGTCGAACTCCGAAGACGACGAGCGCCAGCACGATGGCGCAGAACAAGGCACGGGACAGCAGGACCCGCTCGGCGAACCCGATCCCCAGGGTGCTCATGGAATGCGGCCTACCGACCCACCCCGCGGGCACCGCCGGCCAGACCGGGGTGGTCGGCAAGGCTCCGCGGTTGCTCCGGTCCACCGGCGGAGAGCCTGAGACTGACGGCTCACGTGCTTATCGACGCCGGGCCGTCCCGTCCCTGGCTTGCCGGTCGCTGAAGATAGACGGAGGCCAGGCGGAGTGACAGACCGATGACGAAGAAGTACGGGGCGGCCATGAATGGGCTCTCCAGCAGCACGCCGAACAGCGCCGCCACCAGCATGAGGATGGCGTACGCCGTCAGGAAGACGGCCAGGTCCATCTGCCAGCCGTCAGCGGCTCGCTTCGCCGCGGTCAGCCAGCGCCACTGGAGCGAGAAGAATGCGAGATGAAACGCGGTCCACAACCCGAGCCCGACCAAGCCCATCCGTCCGAACACCGTCACGGCGATGTTGTGAGGATTCCGGTTGGGCCTCTCTTTGCTGCGAGTGAACTTGATGGCGCTCGTCTGCGGTGTCAGATCCGGTCCGAAGCCGACTCCAAACAGCATCGATGAGAGATCGGCGCTGTTCCGCGTGACGACCCACGTCCAGTACTCCATGCGCCAGGACACTGCTACCACGGATTTGTGAGAGGCAGCGTACTCGTAGTCCGCATCCATCCAGAATGGGACAAGCGTCTCGAACTCCTCGGCAACGCGCGGGACGGACAGCAAGAGAGAGCCAGATCTCGCCTGCACGTCGAACAGCATCGCAACCAGGCCGACGCACACCAGCGCGATCGCTCCGAGCATGACCTGCCTGGCGCGGAATCGTAGCGCCAGATACGCCGAGGCCGCCGCGAAAGCCACGTACCCCGCCCGCGCCTGCAGCGCGATCATCACGGCGAGCTGGGGGAATGCCACCGCCCAGCGCGTCCACGGCGCCCATCCAAAATGCCTGCCCATGAACACGGCGAAGAGGAAGCCGGCGGCGAGGTGCACCGCGCTGGCATCGGGGCGGAGGTGAAAGAGCGCGAAATTCGATCCCGGTGCTACCGGTGACACGCTCCGGAGGTCCACGACGCCCGATATCCACACTGCGCAGAACAAGAGGTGAGCCCCGAAGGCCACCCCGAGCACCCGCAGGAGCTGACGGACGTGCGGCGGGCGCATCGCAAACGCGTAGCCGACATACGCGAAGGCCGCGTAGTACCAGGTGGCTGCGTCTCGGAGGGCGGTGGCGCCGTACCGCCCTATCAGGGGAAGCGTCAACGCCGCCCCTAGCGCCATCCAGGCGGCCAGCCACCACGTTGCCGGGTGCCCGAGCATCTGGGGCAGCGCCCGACGGTGCGGCAGCGTCGCCAGGCAGATCGCCAGACCGATCTCCCCCACGTAGATCGGAAGCTCGCCGAGCGGCAGCTGGCTGTACGCAAACCCGCGGCTCAGAACGACGAACCCGACGAGCAGGCCCACCGCCACGCGGCCCCAGATGGGTTGCCCGGCCGTGGCAGCACAGAGCAGGCCCACCCCGAACAGCAGGGCCACGAGGATGCTGCTGTACCACGGCGTCCATACGATGGCCGCGCCGACCGCCACCGCGGTTGCGAGAACCGCGATGCTCAGCACGGAGGCCGTGTTGAGCCGGCCGCGCGGCGGTGCGCCCGGCAATGCGTAGGTCTGCATGCTCTTAGACAGCGCCGCTGCCCCGGAATACGGCGGGGATCGTCCTGAGCAGGATCTTCATGTCGAGGGACAGGGACCAGTTCTCGATGTACAGGAGGTCCAGCTCCAGCCACTTGGAGAACTCGAGGTTGCTTCGGCCCGAGATCTGCCACAGGCAGGTGAGTCCTGGCCTCACGCTGAAGCGTCGGCGCTGGATGCCCTGATCGAACAGATTCACGTCCCGGAGCGGCAGGGGACGCGGTCCCACGAGGCTCATGTCACCCTTGATGACCTGAAAAAGCTGCGGGACCTCGTCCAGGCTCGTGCGGCGGAGGATTCGACCGACTCGCGTGATCCGCGGATCGTTGGCGATCTTGAACACCGGGCCCTGGGCCTCGTTCAGATGCTCGAGCTGCGCCTGCAGCCGGTCGCTTCCGTCGACCATCGTCCTGACCTTGAGCATCCGGAACCGTCGCTTGCCCAAGCCCACGCGCTCCTGGCCGAAGAAGACGGGGCCAGGCGAGTCGAGCTTGACCGCGGCGGCGATGATCCCCATCAGGAGCAGCACGAGCGGCATCGCGAGCAGCACCAGCCCAAGATCCAGGCCACGCTTCACCGCGAGCTTCCATTCCGCCTGCGCAATCGCCTCGAAGCTCAGCAGCGGCAGGCGCGTGAAGCCTCGCAGCGTCACGCGCGCCGCGTTGACGTCGAACACATCCGCCATGAGGGACACCTTGATCGCTTCCTCCTCGCAGGCGCGGATGACCTTCTCCACTGCCACCAGGAGTCCGCGCGGCACGGCGACGATGACCTCATCGATCACGTGATCCTTGAGGATCGCCGTGATGGCGTCGGTGGTCCCAAGCACCGTGACACCTGACTGGGTGGAGCCGACTCGTTGCGGGTCCGGGTCGATGGCGCCGAGAATCCGCACAGGAGACGTCCTCCGGCCCGCGAGCGCCTGGACCAGGCGCCTTGCTCGGTCGCCGCTGCCGACGATCAGCACGGTCCGAAGGTCAGCGTGGTCACCCGGCCGCATGCGCCAGAGGTACGTGGCGCCGAGGCGAACCGCCAAGAGAACCGGTGTCGCGAACCACAAGAAGCGGACGAGATCGTCCGGATCCGCTCCCCGGAGCGCAAGCACGGCCACCGCCCCGAGAGTCACGAGCACTCCCGTCAGATGCGCCCGAACCACTGCCCAGGCCAGCTCGGCGACCGAGGCCAGACCGTAGCCACTGATCGCGCACGCAGCCAGGAGCAGGCCCCACGGCGGTACCGTGAAAAAGAGCATCGCCTCGCCTGACAACGATGGACTCGTCGCGCTGCTCGAAAGACCCTCGGCGACGTACCGCACCGCCAAAAAGAGGAAGATCGTCACCCCGAGATCCAGGATGATCGTTGTGCGGCGGATCTCTCTGACATCGTTTCCAGACATCGATCAGTTCATTCGCAGTTCATTCGCTCCGCCGAACTGAGCGGCTTACTCCCCGTTCCCAGTCCTTGCGTCGCCGATTCGGTTCAACACCAATCCCAAGATCTTGGCGTGGACCTGCTGCAGCGACTGCCGAACCTGTCGCAGCGCCTCCCGCGTCACGGTGCCCTCCCGAACGACCACCAGGACACCGTCAACAAGCGGCGCCAGCATGCGCGTATCGGCGACATCCAGCACGGCCGGCGCGTCCAGCAAGACGACATCGAACTGCGTCGCCGTGAACTCGAGCAGCTCGACCATGCGACGGGATGACAGCGGCTCGGCCGGTGCCGCCACGGGATGGCCCGCGCTGATCAGCGAGAGGCTCCGTGTCGCGGTCCGACGGACCACGTCGGCGACCGAAGTCTCGCCCAGGAGGTATTCCATCAGCCCCGGCGACCGCGTCAGGTCGAATAGCCGGTGTTGCTGCGCTCGCCTGATGTCTGCATCGATCACCAGAACTCGCCGCTCGGACTGACTCAGCGCGATTCCCAGATTGGCCACGATGGTCGACTTGCCCTCTCCGCTGCCGGCGCTGGTGACCAGCACCCGCCGGATCCTCGTCTCGAGTAGCGCCCGAATCAGATTCGCCTGGAGGACCCGGAAGCTCTCCGCGACGGTGGACCCTGGCTTCTCCTGAGCTGGGAGCGACGGCGTGTCGTCGATCACCGACACATCCGGGGTCGACGGCACCGAGGGCCATCTGGCCGCCGCTACGGTGTCCGAGGAACTCCGGCTCACCGGGCCATCCTCGCGGAAGTCCTTCGCGATCGGCCTCACCGCGACATCCTCGCGGAAGTCTTTCGTGCTCGGCCTCACCGCGACATCCTCGCGGACAGCTTCCTTCGTCGGGCTCGCCACGGTCGGGCCCGCCACGCCGTCCCGGTCGTGATTGCGTCGCGCCCGCTCCTGTTCCGCCCGCTCTAACGCTTCGAAGAACTTGCTCATCGCTCGCGTCCGGAAGCTTCGGCTCTCAAGTGCGTCGCCATCACATCGCCATCCTCATCTCCACGGATTGCGCCCTACAGCGACGGGATCCGTCCGAACACCGGCGCGCCCAGGCTGTCTTCGGCCTGCTCCGGAGTCCGGACGGTATCGTCCATGTACTCCATGAAGAACGCCAACGCCGGTGCCAACGCGAGCCCGAGCACGATTGCGGTAGCCATGTTCAGTTTCACGTTGGGTCGGATCGGGACGTCCGGCACAACGGCCTCCTCGATCACCCGGGCGTTGTTGACCTCGGAGCCCTGTGCCAGCCCGTTCTCCTTCGCCCGCTTCAGCAGGGTGTCGTAGAGCTCCAGGTTCGTTTGTGCCTCTCGGGCAAGGGTGTCGTACCGGGCTCTCTTCATTTCCAGGGCCTGGGTTTCATCGCGGTGGCGATTCACCGCAGCAAGCAGGGACGCCTCGCGAGCTCTCAAGACGTTGAGCTCGCTCTGTGCGCTCAGTGCCACGCCGGCGATCTCGTCCCGGATCCGCTGCTTCATCTCCTGGATCTGCGTCGCGACCTGGATGACCTCGGGATATATCGGGGTGTACACGCGGAGGAGCTGGGCGTGACGGGCATTCAGCCCCGCCAGATCGCCCTTCAGCTTCTGTATCACGGGATCGTTCAGCGAGGCCGCGCCTATCAGGTCGGGATCGCTCCCGGCCTTCTTCAGTTCGGCCAGGCGCGCCTCGGCCTCGAGCCGTTTCGGCTGAAGTGCGACGTAGGCGAGATTCAACTCCTCGAGCTTCCTCTGCGCGAGCGTCTTCTTCTCCCCCAGCGAGACCAGCTCTGCCTCTTCCCGGGACCTCTGCAGAGCCAGCTGCGACTCCGTGGCCTTGGCTTCGAGTGCGCGCACGTGGGGCGCCAGCCACTCGGCGGCGTGCCGCGAAGCGTCTTGCCTCTGCTCGAGGCTGTACGCGACGTATGCTCGCGCAAGCGCGTTCGCCCCGGCGGCCGCGAGTTCCGGGTCCGCGTCGGTCACACTGATCTCGATGAGGCGCGTATTCGGCACGGGCGCGACCCTGACCGAGCTGTTGAGCCACGCAGTCGGGGGATCGTTCGCCTGGGCCAGAGCCGGCTTCTTCTTCGTAAGCTCCAGGGCATCGAGCACGCTGGCGGCCAGCGGGCGGCTGTGAATGATCTGCACCTGGGTCTGAAAGAACTCAGGGTTGGGGTCCGCGGGCGAAGCATCTTGCACGCTGATCGCGCGCGGGTTCTGTCGCTCGATAACCAGCCTGGCGCGACCCTCGTACGTTGGGGTGGCGAAGTAGGATGCGATGGCAGCGGGTGCCACGACCAGCAGGAAGGTGGCCGCGGTCAGCCACTTTCTACGGAAGATGACCCGCAGATAGTCGCGCAGGTGGACGCCATCCGACGCTGAACCGGTCTCCATGATGTCTCCTTCAAGAACCCTCGTCCGACCGAGTGACCGTGGAGCGAGTGCATGGCAACGTCGGGACCAGAGGGAGGGATGCTGCATGCTCCGTACCAAGGCCCGCCTGCCCGGACGATTGACCAGTGTGGTTGATCTCGTAGCGCTTTGGCGGTCACACGTCCGCCGTCGCGACATGACGTGAGCAACGGAACTGCATAGCCAAGGAATGGCTCTTGCACACTATGTGAATCCACACAGGAGTGCTCAGTCTCCCTTCGGCTCGAGAAAGTGCCGGGGAGTCGTGCCCCGCGAGACCGCGGGCCTCGACGCGGAACCAGGTCGCGCAACTCGCCAGCAGCACGTTGGTGGCAGACCGTTTGCACGACGACCCGATCGATGCGATCACACATCAGGCCAGCCACGCCCCTCGGGGAGGTCGACCCTACGCAATCCACTCCCGATACGGTCCACGAGGGCGCTCCCCCGAGCAACCATCCCGGTGGTCGAGTGCGGGTCCTCTGCGTTGGACGGGATCTCGGCGGCGGAGGCGCCGAACGCCTTCAACTGACGCTGCTCACGCACCTCGACCGGCATCGGTTCGACCTGCGCCTCTTCTACCTGAATAACGAAGGGCCCCTGCACCACCTCATCCCCGGCGATCTGACACCCGACTACGGCGCCGAGGCGACCGAAAGCCTCAAGACACGAGGCCTGGGCGTTCTCGCAACCATCACGAGGCTCGCCCGACACACGGACGTCCTCTTCGCGCTGCAGGACGGGACACCCATCTATCTCTCGATTCTCGCGGGGCGACTGGCTCACCGTCCCGTGGTGGGTTGGATCCACAACACCTGGACGGCGAAGCTGAAGCATGTAGCCTCCTGGCATCGTCCCGCGTCCGCCCTGCTGTATCCGCTCGGGACCTCTTTCATCGGCGTCTCCGATGGCGTCGCCACGGATCTGACGACCTTCGCTCCTCGCTTGCGCCACAAGACGGTAGTGATCCCCAGTCCCGTCCCTCTGTCACGCATTCGGTCCGATGCGGAGGACTCCATACCTCCCTGGGCCCAAGCCGTGTTCACGAAGCCGACACTGCTGGCGGTGGGCCGCCTGGTTCCAGCCAAAGGATTCGACATCCTGCTGCAGGCCTTCCACGGGGTGCTCCGCGCGGGCTTCGACTTCCACCTCCTGATTCTGGGGGAGGGAAAGGACCGATCCTCGCTGGAAGCCCAGGCCAGAGCGCTGGGCATTGCCACTCGAGTCTTCCTGCCTGGCTTTCAGGCGAACCCCTATCCGTACTTCAAACGCGCCAAGATGTTCGTCCTGAGCTCCCGCTACGAGGGGCTCGCCATGGTCCTGCTAGAGGCCCTCGCGCTTGGCGTGCCGGTCGTGTCCGCGGACTGTCCCTCCGGTCCTCGCGAAGTTCTCGACCACGGCCAGAACGGCGTCCTGTTCCCTCCGGAAGATGCCACCGCCCTTTCCAATGCCCTCTGTCAGCTCGCCTCGCGGCCGGATGATGAGATGCGCTACCGTACTCTCGGGCCTGGCCGGGCAGCCCTCCACGACGCGAGCCGCGTCACCGTCAGGTTCGAGCAGATTCTCCTTGCCGCACACGAGGCGCGTCCGGCCTTCCTCCGTCGGCGAGCCGTTCCCTGACGACGCGGTCACTGCAGCAGGTCTCGCGCGGCCCCGACGATCCCGTTCAGGTACTCCACGATTCGGTGCGGAAGATTCCCCAGATCACCAGGCCCGACGTGGGGAGCCACAAGTCCCACGATCGCCGCCGTGACAGCCCCGCCGACCAGCCACCTCATGGCGCCCGCTAGTCTCCGCTGCCGTGTCCGGCCCTCTCCGGCCTCGAGGGAGTCGATCCCCTGCTGGACGATGTCCCGCGTAATCATCCCGGCGTCATCGGCGTATCCGATCACCAGGCAGTGCTCACACAGGATATTCACCACGCGGGGAACACCCTTGCTGTAGGCCGCGATCCTCTTCACGGCCTGCCTGTCGAAGAGTCGCGGGACCCTGCCGGCGACGTGCAGGCGTGTCCGAATGTACTTTCCCACCTCGTCATCGGCCAGCGGCCTGATGTGCGCACGCAATCCGATCCGCTGATGGAGTTGTCGCAGCTCCCGGCGCTGGAGGTTCTTCCTCAGTTCCGGCTGGCCCACCAGGACGATCTGGAGAAGCTTCTCCCGGGGCGTCTCGAAGTTCGACAGGAGTCGGATCTGTTCCAGTGTCGAAGCATCGAGGTTCTGCGCCTCGTCCACTATGAGTACGGCACGTCGACGCTCGATTAGGAAGCGATTGAGGGCGAACATTCGCTGGGCGCGTGAAGCCCCGGGAGTCGACACCCCGAGATCCTCGAGGACATACTCCAGCATTTCATCAAACGGGAGTGTCGAATTGAAGACGAACGCGACCGCGGTGGTGCCGTTCAGGCGCTCAAGCAGAGCGCGCAAGAGAGTCGTCTTCCCAGTCCCCACGTCTCCAGTCAACAACATGAAGCCCTTGCCCTCTCGCACCCCGTACACGAGCTGCGCCAGGGCCTCGCGGTGCGCCGTTGTCAGGTGCAAGAACCTGGGATCGGGCGTCGTATTGAAGGGATTCTCGCGAAGACCGTAGAAATCGAGATACATGCGTGCTCGTCCTAGGTGGCGGCGAGTACCCGGACGTCGACCGCGATGATGGACTTACCACTCACCCGAGAGAAGGTCTCATCCTGCGACACGCGGGAGCTTCGCCTGTAGCGTGGGATCAAGGTCCCTGATCTCGTCGAGTAACACCGTCCCCCGGCGGCGGCTTCGAACATCCCGATCTTGAGCTGGTGAGCGCCGGTGAACGCTACGCGTTCGTGCACGAACAGCTCGCTCTCGAGAAGCTCACAGGAAACCGCCCCGCAATTCATCCTGATGAAGCGGCGGTCGCGACGGCTCGACAGGTGGTGAATCGCTCGCGCCACCAGGTGCTTGCCCGTTCCGGTCTCGCCGCAGATCAACACGGTCACATCGGCGGCGGCGGCTTGCTGCTCGATCCTGGGGAGTTCCCGCATCCTGGGGCTTCGCCACGGCGCGGGTTGGCGTTCGAGGTCGGCTGCGGCCTCGTTCGGCCCGGGTGGCCGACTCGGCAGCTTGAAGGAGTTGTGAGTCACTTGCGTCAACTCCTCCGGAGCCGATACGTAGCTGGCTGAGCCCGAGAATGCGGCTGGGTCGGTCGCCCCGGACCGTCTCGGACGGGGAATGGGATAATTCGCCCCGGCTGGGATCAGCCTATCGCTCTGGCTCAAGCCTCGACTCTATCGGCAGTTAACACCGTGACGCTCACACGGCGGACGAAGGAAGGCACGCTGCGAGTCCGAACTGGCGTCGCGAGTCGCGACACCCGCGGGAATAGACTTGACGCTAGGTCTCGCCAGAGGTCTGTCCCACGCCATCGAATCGCAATCCACGACACCGCCACTCCGGGTTAGCGTTGGCAAGGAACGTGCCACACCGGTCCTGAGACAGCGGGTAGCAAGATTCCGGACAGTGCGTTACGGCGTAAAGCCCGGACGAGGCCCTTGGCTCAAGGGCGGTCATATTTGGGAACGTCTTACTCAAGGCTGAGAAACCATAGTCACCCCCGTTCGGGTCATCTGCCGAGGTCAACCGGGTCCGACGAGCAGGCGATCGCCACCTTCTTCCCGCGCCAACCCATGAACTCGATGGCATGGAGCAACAGGCCGATGCGGTCGAAGCGGTGAGGGGTAGCAGAACCCCGCCGCTCCGGAGACGCGGTCTCACCTCGGATAGGCGAAGCGAGTGCGGCTTGGAGGGGGCTCGCCCGCACCCCGACAAAATGCAGCGGAATGCGACGCCCATCCGCGTCCAACACCGTGCAGACTGCACTCTGGGCTGAGGAGATCGAGTTATCTTGACCATGGCACAGTGAATGCGGCCGTCCGGACGGCCTGCCCGAGGATTCCGGACCCGGCACGCTGGCTTGCCGGCTGGAAGGAGCGACTGGGCCGATACGTAGTGAGCCCCAGGATCGGTTGCCGAGGAACATCGCCCCGTTTGCCGCGGAACATGCCCCGTTTGCGCGGAACATCGCCCCGTTTGCTGAGGAACATCGCCGTTTTGTGAGGAACATCGCCCGTCTGGTGAGGAACATCGCCCCTCGGTCCCGACCGGGCCTGCCCAGGTTCAGGGGGCTTGACGACCATAGGCGTGCACCCGGGCAGCGAGCCCGCTCCGCTGGCTGGGACGCCCCGGCTGAAGCCTCCACGTAGTCGACGGCCTCCCCCGGGCCAGCCAATTGCGACGCAGGTCTTCCGAGCCGAGGATGGCGCGCCTCGTCACAGGGGAGCACGTCGACATGTCCCCGGTGATAGGCGGCCAGCGGCAGCCCACCCCAAGGGGCACTTGCCGCTACCCTTGCGCCCTGTGACGCCGACGAACACATGCCCCTGTTCGGGTTGAGTCCACGACGCGGGGGATGGCGCGCGTCGTCCACGCCTCCTCGCCGCGGCGAGATGGCCCATTTTGTGCTCGTCAACTGCGCCGCATTTCCGACTGAGCTGCTGGAATCGGAGCTTCGGCCACGAGAAGGGTGCCTTTACCGGGTCTATCGCTCCAAACCCGGCAAGTTCGAGTTCACCAACCTTCGGAACGATCTGCCTGGACGAGATCGGAGAGATGCTGCGCGTACTGCAGGCGAAGCTTCTGCACGTCCTGCAGGACTTCCAGTTCCGCGCCTCGGCGGCAGCGATCCGACGCGGGTCAACAGCCGCGTCATAGCCACCACCAACAAGGACCTGAAGACCGCATTGCGCGACGGAGCGCCGCGCGGGCTGCCCAATAGCCACACATTCCGTGCACGCCGCCACCGGGCGGTGTTGACGCCGAGCACAGGTACAGGCCGTCCACCGGGGTCGCGTAAGGGACGAGTCGGGCTACGGGGCGCGTGAACAGCTGACCGAGGTCCTGGCGCCCCCCGTTTATGTCCCCGCCGACATAGTTCGCGTCATAGCGTTCGAAATCCGCGGGTCCCATCACGTGCCGGGCCACGATCCGGCTTCGGAACCCCGGAGCGAAGCGCTCGACCTGGGCCTCGATGCGGTCAGCCATGTCGGTGGTCGACCCGTTGGGAACATGGCAGTAGGCCCACCCCGTGTGTCGCCCCGCCGGGGCTCGTGACGCGTCGAAGAGACTAGGCTGGGCGAGCAGCACGAATGGGTGGTCCGGGTGCTCTCCGCGACTGACCATGGCCTCGGCAACGGCGATCTCTTCGAACGTCCCGCCGACGTGCACCGTGGCGGCGCGCGCACATCCAGAGGCCTTCCACGGAATCGGGCCGTCGAGCGCCCAGTCGAGCTTGAACACGCCGGGCCCGTAGCGGTATCGGCTCAGGCGGCGACGGTACGCGGCGGGAAGTCGCGCGCCACTTATCCGCATGAGGTCTCGTGGGCTGACGTCGGCGAGCACGATGCGCACAGCTCCCAGCTCGTCCAGGGACTCCACCCGGTGTCCGGTAACGATCTCGCCGTTGAGCGAGGCCAGGCGCGCCACCAGGGCGTCAGTGATCCGCCCTGCGCCGCCTCGCGGAAACGGCCAGCCACGCGCGTGGCCGAGCAAGGTGAGAACGAGAGTCACTGCTGCGCTGGGGATCTCGTCCAGCGGCAGCACGGAATGGGCACCGATTCCCGCGAGCAGCGCGCGTGCCCGTTCCCCTCTGAACCGCGCACGAACGAGTCCGGTCAGGGACCGCAGCCCGAGCCAGCCGAAGCGGCCGGCGATCACCGGATGGCGGGGCAGACGGAGCGGTCCCAGCAGCTCCCCGACCAACACCCTCCAGTCACGGACCAGCGGGGTGAGCAGCCGACGGTAAGCATCGGCATCCGGGCCGAGGCCGATCGCGGTGTCCTCGACCGATCGCTCGAGCAGCACGGCGGTGCCGTCATCGAGCGGGTGCGCCACCGGACTCGGCGGCTCGATCAGGTCGAGCTCGATGCGGTCCAGCCCCAGCGACCAAAAGAACGGCGAGCCGGCGACCACAGGATGGATCGCCGAGCACACATCGTGCACGAAACCCGGCCGGGTCAGTGAGGCCGACCGCGCGCCGCCGCCAGGAGTCGAGGCGGCCTCGAGCACGCGCACCGATCGGCCCGCGCGAGCGAGCGTGATCGCCGCCGCGAGCCCGTTCGGTCCCGACCCGATGACGATCGCGTCCCTGTCTGTCACTGTCAGCCTGATCTGCCGTCCTTCATGGTATGCGTTGCCCGGCCCTCCGTGCGCCCTTTCGCCGCGGACCCGAAGCCGGAGGGGCGTCTCCCGAGCTCGCGGCGCTTCGGAAGGGGCTCTCGACGTACCGACCCCGCGCCAGGGCTCGTATGGCCTTGCGATCAGCCAGCGATCGCCGCTCAGCTCCGTCTGCTTCAAACTGCTTCAAACATGGCGCACCGCCGTGAGCAGCGTCGGAGCGTCGTCCGGCAGGGCAGGGTGGGATCCACCGCGCACCGCGCAGGAGCCTTCAGGTCTATGCATGGGCACCGCCGCGGAGTGCAACGAAAGTTCACAGTGTGTAAGCGTTTCTAGGTCTCCATGCCAAACGCCGCTTCGACTCGTACTATTGAGGGAGAACACATGAGGGAAGACACACACTGTGGCGTCCGACGTCTGGCAGTGGAGTTGCTTCTCATTGGTTGAGCGAGATGCCTAATCACACCTTCCATCCGAGTGAAGGGGCCGAGGCGCTGACACCCGAGGCCCCCATGCTGCCCCGCCACACCCATCGGTGCGCCGAGTGCAAAGGCGATTGGGTTCACGAGGGGCGGTGCCGGGGCGGACGCTTGGCCTGGTGTCCCTGGTGCCTTCCCCAGGCGGGTGTCGTGCCCGTGACGGGAACCGAACGGGGACCGCACATGCACCTCTGTCAGGCGTGCGGTCAGTCCTGGCGCCACGCCGACGCGTGCGTGGCTCCCCATCGAACCGTCCACACAGGATGCCCCGCCCATTCCGAGCCGGGCATGGCTCCTCCGCCGAGCTCCGAGCCTGCACCGGTGGTCGTCGTGGGCGGGGCCAGGACACGCCGGTCCCGGAAAGCGGCGATACGCCGTCGCACACGCAAAACGTCGTACGGTCTCGGACGAGTGGCTGCGGTGGGACTACTCCTTGCGCCGATTGCCATCGGGCTGTCGGTCATCTTCCAGCCACAGCCGCTGAGCTTCGATCGCGAGTTGACCCGCATCTTGCCGGGCTCCGAGGACCCGCGTCGTTCGGACGCGACCTCCGAGGGGGTGACCAGCGCGACCGGCAAAGCGACGACGGAACCCGCCGATTCGTTTCCGAGTGCGACGAAAACGCCCGTGCCGGCCACGTCTGGCGTCATGGAGCACCGGCAAGTTCCGCAACGGGCCTACGTGCCGCCGACTCGTTCGCCCCAGGATGTGGGACCCCGGGTCGCCGTTCCTGTCGCTCCGCTCCCGCCCGTCCCGCCGCCCCCAGTCCGTCCGGCCGCGCCGCGAGCGGTGTTCGAGGCGGCCGAGCTGTCCGCACCGCCTGGACCAGACGCCAGATCCATACTCGCCCCGCCGCCCGGGCAATTGTCCTCGCCCCCGGAAAGCCAGCCCGAACCAATAGCCCAGCGTCCCGCGGCTTTGGCTGCGCCATTGCCGAGACCCGCGATTCCGGAGCCGCCGAACGTGGTGCCGCCGCCGTCGAGCCCGACGGCACTACTCCCGCCGGTGACGGCGCCAGCGGCGAGCCCGAGTCCCATCCCGCCCGGGCCGCAGATCCCTGTGCCCTCGACACCGTAGCTGTCTCGAGCATCAGTCCGAAGGTCTCGGTCTCCGGTGATGATGTACGTCGCGCGGCCTGCCACCGCGCACTCGAGGAATTTGGCTTCGGCCGGATCACGGCGGACCGAGCCCGCCCAGGCTTTCCGCCCGTGCAACTTGCGACCGGGCGGGCACTGAGTGGAGAGATCGAGGGGCCCGAGATCCTGGACGAGGCTGACGAGTCGCTGCTGCGCGAGCTCCACGCGGCATTGCGTGAGGCGGCGGCGGACGACGTGCACGACGACCCGGAGCTCGACCGATCCGTGGATCGGGCGACGCCATGAACCTGGTCGAGCTCCACACGCAATGCCTGCGCCCGATCGGCCACGACGGGACGCTGCTCACGCTATCTCGCGCGCACCTGGAAGTCGGACTGACGCGCGCCCGTGCGCAGTCTCGCGTTCGACGACGCGCTCGCGCTGACGCCGCCCCGTCGCCAGAAGCTGGCCGCGTTCCACGAGGTGCCGCCCCCGAACGGCCCGACGATCCCGAGTCCCGCGTCTACTCATGCATGGAGAGCTACCAGGCGCACCTGTTCGGCGATCTCGCGCCACTGGGGACGATCGGGAGAACCCTGGCGAAGCTGCCGAAGCCGGTGGCGGAGTGCTATGTGCAGTCCACCACCACGCTCGCGACCGGCGTGTCCGGCAGCGCGTGGACGGCCAGGCTCGAGTTGCTCCGGGGACCGCCTGATCGTGGTGCTCACCGCGGCCGACGCCAAGCTGGTCGCGCACGAAGCCGCCCATGGCTTTTACGACTTCTCGTCGGAAGGCCCGTCGCGCGGGCAAGCTACCCACGCGCGCTGCCGCGCACGCGCGCTTGACCACCCCGCGCACGCCACCTAGACTGGCCGCAACTTGGCGGGCCCCTCACGGGCTGCCCGGATCGCTCCGATGGAGGATCCAACATGAGCCTCGACCCGAGAAGACCCGCGGTCCTCGCCATCCTCCTGTCTCTGGCGCTCGTGGTGCCGGTGGGTGTGCCGGTGCCAGCGGATGCCCAATCCGCCAAGTTCAGGGAAGCACCCATCCTGGCCGAGCAGGTCAAGGCCGGCAAGTTGCCGCCGGTGGAGCAGCGCCTCCCTGCCGAACCGCTAGTCGTCCCGGTCGTTGAGCGGACCGGCCAGTACGGCGGCGTGTGGCGCCGCGCGTTCCTCGGCCCCGCCGACTTCAACAACTACGTGCGCGTCGTCTACGACGCCCTGGCGCGCTTCTCGCCCGATGGCGCCAAGATCGAGCCGAAGATCGCCGCCGGCTGGCAGTCGTCGGCGGACTTCAGGACCTGGACCATCCGGCTCCGCCCGGGGGCGCGCTGGTCCGACGGCGCGCCCTTCACGGCGGACGATATCGTCTTCTGGTACAGGGACGTCGTCCTGAACAAGGACCTGATGCCGACCGTGCCGGGGTGGATCCGTAACGCCGACGGGACGCCCGCCGTGGTCGAGAAGGTCGATGCGCAGACGGTCCGCTTCACCTACAAGCAGCCCGCCACCCTCTTCCTGACCGCGCTGGCCAACCAGGACGGTGGAGACCGGACCTACGCCGTCTTCCTTCCGGCCCACTACCTGAAGAAGTTCCACCCCTCGCATGTCAAGAGAGAGGACATCGACAAGCTCGTCCAGGCGGCGGGGTTCAAGACGTGGACCGAGCTCTTCGCCGCCCGGAATGCGCCGTTCGAGAACCCCGAGCGGCCGACGATGGGAGCGTGGGTGCCGGTGACTCGGGTGAGCGACCAGGTCCTCACCCTCCGGCGCAACCCGTACTTCGTCGGCGTCGATCCCGACGGCAACCAGCTCCCATATCTCGACGAGGTTCGCTTCACCTTCTTCGCCGACATCCAGGCGCTCAACCTGGCTGCGATCGCCGGCGAGTTCGACATGCAGGAGCGGCACATCCAGATGACCAACTACCCCGTCTTCAAGGAGAACGAGAAGGGCGGGAAGTATCGCGTCATCACCTGGCCGACCTTCGGCGGCGCCGACGCCGTCGTCGCCTTCAACCAGTCCTACAAGGCCGATCCGGAGATCGCCAAGCTGCTCGCGACCAAGGACTTCCGAGTCGCCCTGTCTCATGCCATCAATCGTGGCGAGATCAAGGAATCGGCGTTCCTCGGCCTCGGCGAGCCGCGCCAGGGCATGCCTGCCCCCTGGCACCCGTACTACCCGGGCGACGAGTGGGCGAAGAAGTACACCGAGTACAAGCCGGACGAGGCCAACAAGCTCCTCGACGCCATCGGCCTCGCCAAGAAGGACGCCCAGGGCATCCGGTTCCTGTCGAGTGGGCGGCCCGTGTCGATCGAGATCTCCGTCGTGCCAGCCTTCGGGGAGTGGCGTGACGTGGCCCAGCTCGTCGCGAAGGACTGGGAGAAGGTCGGCGTCAAGACCGTCGTCCAGCTCCGCGAGCGTGCGCTCCACTTCAAGATGCGCGATGCCAACGAGCTCCAAACGGAGATGTGGAACGCCACCACCGGGTTCCCGTACACGGGCAACGCGTTCGTGGACGTGCGCAACTCCCCCATCCTCACCACGGGGCCGCTCTTCAAGCAGTGGTACGACTCCAAGGGCAAGGAAGGCATGGAGCCGCCGCCGCCGCTCAAGAAGATCGTGGAGCTCGTCGACACCGGGCGGACGGTCGGCCCCGACGGGCAGGTCAAGGCGGCCCAGGAGATCTTCAGGATCTGGGCGGACAACGCCTACGAGATCGGAACGATTGGCCTCACCCCCATGATCCAAGGGGTCGTCGTCGTGAACACGCGGTTTCGCAATGTGCCCACGACGCTGGGGAACGACTGGCCGCTCCGGAGCCCGGGCAACGCCCGCCCGGAGCAGTTCTTCTTCGCGAGGTAGCCGCCTGTCGCGAGGCCCGTGGCTCCAGGTTCTGGCCGCAGGCGGCACGCTCCTACTAAGGGAGGCCACCGTGAAGTCCCTGGTCTTCGGGCTCGTCTTGATCCTGGTCGGGCTTGGCCAATCGGACGTATCCGGCGCATTTGAGCGTCGACAGTTCCGGGTTCACGGCTACATCCAGTGGATCGCTGGCGAAAAGCTCATGCTCTTGGCCGACAACGGCGCGTCCATTGCCATTGATCTCACCGAAGCCGACCAGAGCGCGTACCAGGGTCTGACGCAAGGCGAGGGGATCACGGTCGCGGGCCTGGTGAAGCCGCCCGAGACTGTCGATGCCCGATTGATGCCGTTCCTCGCCCATTGGATTCAACGTGACCGTCAGTGACCATGCTTCAGAGGCGGTTGCGGCAGGGCGAGGCTACCCATATAGTCGGGACGACGGCCCGACCGAAGGTCGCGCCGAGCCTTCGGCGCAGCTCACGCGACGAGGGAGCTTTGCAGGCGTAAACGTTTGCCGCTAAAAGCTGAGGCTGAGTGATGCTGCGTCCGACCGACGACCTTCGGATCGAGCGGCTCCGTCCGCTCATCCCACCCGCCATCCTGATGGAGCAGTACGCGATCACCGATGAGGCGTCGACCACGATCGCCGAGGGTCGGGAGGCAATCAACCGGCTGCTTCGCGACGAGGACGACCGGCTGCTGGTCGTCGCGGGACCCTGCTCGATCCACGACGTGGAGGCCGCGCGCGACTACGCGAAGCGGCTGCGGGCCGCCGCCGATCGGTTCGCCACCGACCTCCTGCTCGTCATGCGCGTCTATTTCGAGAAGCCGCGGACGACCGTCGGGTGGAAGGGGCTGATCAACGACCCCAGGCTCGACGGGAGCTTCGCAATCAACGACGGGTTGGGCCTGGCGAGGGGACTTCTGCTCGATCTCGCGAAGATGGGGCTGCCGGCGGGGTGCGAGTTCCTCGACACCATCACGCCCCAGTTCATCGCCGACCTGGTGTCGTGGGGCGCGATCGGTGCCCGGACAACCGAGAGCCAGGTCCACCGCGAGCTGGCCTCGGGTCTCTCGATGCCGGTCGGGTTCAAGAACGGCACCGACGGCAACGTCCAGATCGCCGTCGACGCGATCCGGGCCGCCATGCATCCGCACCAGTTCCTCTCGGTGACGAAGCAGGGGCTGGCCGCCATCGTGGTCACGCGCGGCAACGACGCCTGTCACGTGATCCTACGTGGCGGCCATCGGCGGCCGAACTACCACGCCGAGGACGTGGAGCAGACCGCGAAGGTACTGACGCGTGCCGGCCTGCCGCCGAGAATCATGGTCGATTGCTCGCACGGGAACAGTGGCAAGGACCACAGCCGCCAGCCCGCCGTGGCCCGGGACGTCGCCGCCCAGGTCGCCGACGGCCTCCGCCACGTCTTCGGGGTGATGATCGAGAGCCA
This sequence comes from uncultured Candidatus Rokubacteria bacterium, assembly GCA_963804185.1. Classification (GTDB taxonomy): domain Bacteria; phylum Methylomirabilota; class Methylomirabilia; order Rokubacteriales; family DASRDR01; genus DASRDR01. Next base: position 172,479 of record CAWDPM010000011.1, on the reverse strand, counting down.
CCTGGTGGGTGGGCGACAGGAGGTCCGCCCCGGCGAGCCTCTCGTGTACGGCCAGAGCGTCACCGACGCGTGCCTTGCCTGGGACGACACGCTGCCGGTGCTGGACGACCTCGCGAAGGCCGTGCGGGCGCGCCGGGAGAAGATCAGTGGCTGAGATGGCGGGAGCGGAGCCCCTCGCCGGGCGCGTCGCCCTCGTCACCGGAGCCGGGCAGGGTATCGGACGGGCGACGGCCCTCGCCCTGGCGCGCTCCGGAGCCGACCTCGCCGTCAACGACCTCCGCGCCGAAGCTGCCGAGCGAGTGGCCGGCGAGGTGCGCGCACTGGGCCGGAAGGCCCTCGCGATCCCGGCCGACGTGGCGGTGGTGCCGGAGATCGAGCGCCTCGTCACGAGTGTCGCCCAGGACCTGGGGCGACTCGACATCCTCGTCAACAACGCGGGGCTGATCCGGCCGACCCCGTTTGGCCAGGTGACCGAGCGCGACTGGGACGAGACCTTCGCGGTCAACGCGCGCGGGCTCTTCTTCTGCATGCAGACGGTCGCCCCGGTGATGATCCGGCAGGGGACGGGTGCCATCGTGAACGTCTCGTCGATCGCCGGCCGCGGCTCGGCGAGCCTCTCGCCCCCTTACGCGGCCAGCAAGACGGCGGTCCTGTCGCTCACGCAGCAGGCGGCTCGGGCCCTCGCCCGCCACGGCATCCGCGTCAACGCCGTCTGTCCCGGGATCGTGGACACCGACTTCAACTGGCGGCTCGACGACCTGCTCGGCGTCCGCCAGCAGGGTCTCGCCGCCGGCGAGTTCATGAAGCAGCGCACCGCCACCGTGCCGCTCGGCCGGCTGGCCGACCCCGACGACGTCGCCCGCGTCATCGTCTTCCTGGCCTCCCCGGCCGGCGGGTACATCACCGGTCAGGCGGTCACCGTGGACGGCGGCTTCCTGATGTACTGACGGCACGCAGCGGGAACGTCCCGCTCGGCGCGGCCGGCACGTACGGTCACGTCCAGTGCACCGAGCGCGGAATCCCTCGGCACAGCGCGGCAGGTCGCTCCTCTTCCCCAGTGCGTGGCCTCGATCAGATCCCCTGGTTCTACGACGCGATCCTCGCCGTCGCCGAGTGGACTGGCCTCGGGAGCTGGCGGCGATGGCTCTGTGAGGGCGCGCGCGGGCGCGTCCTCGACCTCGGTTGCGGCACCGGCCGAAACCTGCCGTTCCTCCCGACCGGCGCGGTGGGGGTCGATCCCGCGTCCGGCCCGCTCCGCCGCGCGCGCCGTCGCGCCCCCGCCGCCCGGCTCGTCCAGGCCCGCGCCGAGGCGCTGCCATTCCGGAGCGCGGCCTTCGACACGGTGGTAAGCGGCCTCGTCTTCTGCAGCGTCGACGACCCGGATGCGGGCCTCCGCGAGGTTCGGCGCACGCTCAGTCCCGGCGGGACGCTCCGGATGCTCGAGCACGTCCGGTCCGAGCGCCCGTGGCGCGCTCGACTGCAGGACCTGGTCCAGCCGGCATGGACCCGGGTCGCGGGTGGCTGCCGGCCGAACCGCGACACGGAGCGGACCGTCGGGGCCGGCGGCTTCGCCATCGAACCCGCCACCCGCCGCGCGCGCGGAATCCTGCGGCGGTTCGTTGCCGGGGATCGGTTGGCGTCGCCCAGGGTGCCGAGCCCAGGGTTGCCGGGCCGGACCGCGCAGGATAGCATCGCTCGGCGATCCTCGCCGAGACGGCTAGCCGACAGGAGCCCCCGTGCCGATCCACGTCGTTCGCGACGCCGTCACGCTCGACGAGCTGCGGAGCCGTGCGCGGGAGCAGTTCGGAGAGATGGTGAAGGCGGTAGTGGACGTGGAGCAGGGCATCATGGCGATCGGTGGAGAGCTCCACGCCGACGAGGAGGCGATCCTCCTGGACCAGGGCTCTCGCCAGTCGGACCTGTGGGGGATCAACTTGTATCCCGACTCCGCCGGCGCGGAGCGCGTCGAGTTCGACTCGATGATCAACGTCCGGCCCGCGCAGGGTAACCGGTCTCGCTCGCTCGAGGACCCCGCGCGGCGAGAACGCATCCGGGAGATCGTGAGTCGGCTGATCCGCGAATGACGACACCCGCGCCCCGCCACCCGGGTCTCGCCACCGGTCGCTGGCAGCGGCTGTCCCTCGCGGAGCAGCTGGCCAACGTCGGGGCTGAGGTGGGACGGATGCGACGTCGAGGGGCGGCGAAAGAGCGCGCCGCCGCCTTCGAGCGCGCGCTGGAGCTGCTGGACCTCACCCTGGCGGACCCACGCTGGCGCGGCCGGCTGAAGGAGATCGCGCGGGCGCGCGAGATACTGTGCGACGCGGCCGATGGCGGGCGCGAGTACGGAGCCACGCTGGAGGAGCTCGACCGATACTTCCTGGACTTCGCGCTCGTGGCCCGCCGAGGACGCTAGCGCAACCCCGTTGGCACGGCACCGGAAGCGTTCCACGGTTCGCGCGATCGGGGTCTGATCTCGAGTAGTGGTCCTGATCCTTAGAGCCGACGAGGGCCTCTTCGCCGCGTCCGACGGCTAGCGCCGCTTCCGAAGGCCCGGCGCCTTTCGACGGTCACCCAGTCGCCGTTACAAGGCCCGGGACGTTCGCCTCCGCTATGAACTCCGTTCCACAGTTCTGGCGATCTGCAGGCACCTCCTCCGGACCTGGATCCCAAACAATTTGATCTTAAGAGAAATCTGGTTCGATATCCTGGCACGGATGCTGCATTGACTTACCCGGCCCTTGGGGCCTGTGTCAGGGTCAGTCTGTAGTGTGTCAGGGACTGTGTGATTAGGAAACAGGCAAACGCCGACATTCCGCGTGACGAGATGAGAAGTCAGCCTCGATCGAGAGAGTTGCCGTGAGTCTGATCCGCCGGTATCCCGCCTCTCACGGGCAACGAGGCTCCTGGTTTCTCCAGGGACTGGCCCCGGAGAGCGCCGCCTACAACGCCATGTCCGCTTGGCGGATCCGGTCGCGAGTGGACGTTGGCGCGCTCGAGAAGGCCTGGGCCGGCGTAGCGGAACGGAACGATTCCATCCGGACCAGTTACCGGGTCCTGGATGGCGAGCTCGTGGCCGAGGTGAGGGGCCGGGCCGATGGTCTCGTGCAGGTCGACGCCACTAGGTGGACCCCCGATGAGTTGATGCGGCGAGTGTCGGATGAGGCCCATCGCCCCTTCGACCTCGAGCGCGGTCCGGTGTTCCGGGCGACGCTCTTCACGGCTTCGCCCGAGGACCACGTCCTCCTCGTCTCGGCGCACCACATCGGGGCAGACGGCTGGACGAACCGGATCCTCATGAGGGAGCTGGGGGCGCTCTATGACGCCCACGCAGCAGGGCTTCCTCCAGCGCTGCCGGCTCCGGGGCCTTCCTGTGAGGAGTTCGCCCGATGGCAGGCCGAGCTGCTGGCGGGGCCAGTCGGGGAACGTCTCTGGTCGTTCTGGCGAGAGCAGCTCGCGGGCGAGCTGCCGAGGCTCGACTTGCCCCCCGATCTGCCGCGCCGGCAGGCTCGACGCCACCGCGGCGCCTCCGAGACCGTGGCCCTGGACGGTGAGCTCGCAATGGCGCTCGGCCGGCTGGCTCGCTCCCACCGCACGACGCCGTTCGTCGTCCTGCTGTCGGTCTTCCAGACACTTCTCGCCCGCTACACGGGGCAGGATGACATCGTGGTGGGCTCGATCGCGTACGGCCGGCCAGTGCCGCGCTTCCGCCGGACCTTCGGCAACTTGATGAACCAGATCGTCCTGCGCGCCGATCTCTCGGGGGTGCCGAGCTTTACGGACGTGGTGCACGGGACGCGCGAGACCGTGCGCGCCGCTCTCGCCCATCAGACGTATCCATTCCCGCTCCTTGTGGAGCGACTCGCTCCGGTGCGGGACCCAGGTCGATCTGCCCTCTGCGACGTCACCTTCGGCCTTACCTACCTGATCGGCGAGGGCAGGGCCTCGCTCGACTGGGGCCAGCTCTCGCTGACCGCGCTTCCGGTGCCGCGGCGCGCGAGCCAGAGCGACCTCGATGTGCAACTCGTCGAATCAGCCCACGGCATGACCGCGGTCTTCCAGTACGACACGGACCTGTACGAAGCGGAGACGATCCGAAGGATGGGCCGGCACTACCTGCGGTTGGTCCGCGCTTTCTGCGCCCGTCCGACGCAGCGGGTCCGAGAGGCGCCGCTTCTGGACGAGTCTGAACGCGCAGGGCTCATTGCCGGATGGACCTACAAGAGTCAGGGATGGGCCGGGCCCGCGCGGGTGGAGGCCCTGGTGGAGGCGCAGGTAGATCGGGCCCCCGAGGCCATCGCGCTCTCCGGCAGTGGCCGGGCTCTGAGCTACCGGGCCCTCGACGAGCGTGCGAACCAGGTTGCCCACCACCTGAGGCGGCTGGGAGTCGGTCCTGACATGGCCGTGGCCATCTGCGTGGACCGCTCGCCAGATCTGGTCGTTGGTCTCCTCGGCATCCTGAAGACCGGCGCCGCCTACGTGCCGCTCGATCCGTCGCTGCCGACGGCGCGTCTCGCTTTCGCCATCGAAGATTCCCAGGCCTGCGCCCTCGTGACCGAGGATCGTTTCCGATCTCTCGTTCCCGCCTCTTCCGTGCCCGCCCTCTCGCTCGACGGCGAGAAGGCGATCCTCGAACGGGAACCGATCACCAGGCTCTCGGTCGGCGAGCGGTCCAGCCACCATCGCGCCTACATCGCCTACACCTCGGGATCGTCGGGGATTGCGAAGGGCGTCGAGGTGGAGCACCGCAGTGTGACCAACGCCATCGAGGACGTGGTCAGCCGTCTCCGACTCGGTCCGGCCGACGTCTGGACAGCCATCACCAACGTGGCCTTCGACGTGGCGTCGCTCGAGATCTGGGGGGCACTCGCGGCAGGAGCGCGCCTGGAGGTGGTGGGCGGGGGCGCGGTGGCGGACGGCGAACGGCTGGCCACCACGGTGCGCGACGCCGGCACCACCGTCCTGGCTGGCACCCCGACTCTGTGGCGCAACCTCTTGGAGTCCGGCTGGTCGGGCCAGCCGGGACTCAAGATGATCTGCGGCGGCGAGCCCCTCACCCGGGATCTCGCCGATGCCTTGCTCCAGCGCGGTGCGGAGCTGTGGAACGAGTACGGGCCGACCGAGGCGACGATGTACGCGACGACCGAGCAGGTCACGCGGGACGAGGCGGTGCCGACCATCGGCCGCCCCATCGCCAACGTGCGGGTGTACGTGCTGGACGCGCGCGGCGAGCCCGCTCCGATCGGCATGGCGGGGGAGCTATGGATCGCCGGAGTCCAGGTCGCGCGGGGCTACCTGAACCGTCCGGACGAGACGGCTCGGGTCTTTGAGGCCGATCCCTGGGTTCCGGGCGACCGTCGCTATCGGACCGGCGATCTGGCGCGCTATCGCTCAGATGGCCGGCTCGAGTACCTCGGACGCCTCGACACCCAGGTGAAGATCCGTGGCTACCGGGTCGAGCTCCGAGAAATCGAAACCGCCGTAGAGTCTCATCCAGACGTTCGCTGGGCCGTGGTGCTGGCGCCGACGGCCGGAAACAGGGGCCGGGGGTTGACGGCGCACCTGGTCGTCAGAGATCGCCACAGCCCGCCGACCGCCGACGCCCTTCGCGTCTTCCTGCAGGCTCGTCTTCCCGGTTACATGGTCCCGGCGGATTTCATCCTGTTGGACGCGCTCCCGGTGACCTCGAGCGGCAAAGTGGATCGGCGAGCCGTGGCCACCGTCGCGGGAAAGGGGCTCGAGTACGCGATCCCAGTCGTTCCGCCGCGCACGGGACTCGAGGAGACGGTCGCCCGGATCTGGGCGGAGGTATTGAACCTCAAACGGGTCGGAGTATACGACAACTTCTTCGAGCTAGGCGGTCACTCGCTCCTGGCCACTCAAGTCGTGTCGCGAATCCGCGAGGTCCTCGGGGTCGACCTCGCCCTCCGCGACCTGTTCGAGACGGCCACCGTCGCCGACCTCGTCGAGCGCATCACTCAACGGATCGGCGACGGGCATTCGGGCGGGGTAGCGATCGAATCCCGGAGGCTCGAGGGTTCGGCGCCCCTGTCGTTCTCGCAGGAGCGGATGTGGTTCCTGCACCGGCTCGCGCCCGAGAGCGCGGCATACAACGTGCCGGCATCCTTGCGTATCCGGGGTCCCCTGAACGCCGACGCGCTCGTCGCGGCTTTGCGAGACGTCGTCCACCGTCATGAAATTCTGAGGACGGTCTTTCCCATGATCGATGGTCGGCCGGTTCAGGTGGTCACCGAGCATCAGGTGGATGTGCCTCTCGTGGATCTCCAGGCTGAGTCCAAGACGTCACGGGAAGCTCGTGCGCGAGATCTCCTCCGAGAGGAAGCGCGCAGACCGTTCGACCTGTCCCGGGGTCCGGTGGTCCGCGCGTTCCTGCTCCGCTTCAGTGCCACCGACCACGTGTTCCTGCTCAACATGCATCACATCGTGTGCGACCAGTGGTCGTTCGGCGTACTCGGGCGGGAATTGATGGCCTTGTACAATGCGCACCTCCTCGGCCTCTCCTCACCCCTGCCACCGCTCTCTCTCCAGTTCGCCGACTTTGCCTCCTGGCAGCGCCAGTGGCTTTCCGGGCCGGTGCTAGATGCTCAGCTCGCCTACTGGCGCCGCCATCTCGGCGGCGCCCTGCCGGTGCTCGAACTGCCCACTGATCGACCCAGACCGGCCGCCCCGAGCTACGAGGGCCGCCGGGAGACCCGTCGCCTGGCGCCAGCCCTCGTGGCCGCGGTGGAGGCACTCGGCCGTCAAGAGCATGCTTCCGTGTCCATGATACTCATGGCGGTGTTCAACGCAGTCCTGGCTCGGTGTTCGGGTCAGGATGACATCCTGCTCGGCCTGCCGATCGCCAACCGGACTCGCCTGGCCTCTGAGGACCTGGTCGGCGACCTCGTGAACACCCTGCCGATCCGGACGGACCTCTCGGGTGACCCCAGCTTCCGCGATCTCGTGAGGCGCGTTCGAGAGACGCTCCTCGACGCGTACGGCCACCAGGAGATGCCCTTCGACAAGCTGGTCCAGGAGCTCCAGCCCGAACGCTACACGAGCCACTCACCGCTGATCCGGGTTCTGGTGAACTTTCTCAACGCGCCCATGCCGCGTCAGCGCTTCGAGGACCTCACCTGGGAGCCCTTCGACTTCGATCGCGGCGCCGCCCAGTTCGACCTGACGCTGTCGATCGACTGGGACCAAGAGGGTTGGCTCAGTCTCGAGTACAGCACCGATCTGTTCGAGCAGGCGACCGTGGCGCGGTTGCTCGCCCAGTTCGAGGTCTTCGCAGTGGCCGCGGTGGCGGATCCCGACCTCAGCCTGTCCAAGATCGAGCTGCTGACGCCGGCCGAGCGTGAGCAGCTCCTGGTCACGTGGAACCGTACCGCCGCCTCCTATCCCTCCGACGCGTCCATCTCTGCCTTGTTCGAGGACCAGGCGGACCGTACTCCGGATGCGGTCGCGGCCATCGGCTCCGACGAGTCCCTGACCTACCGGGAGCTGGAACGCAGGGCTAACCAGCTCGCGCGGTATCTACAGACGCTGGGCGTGGGCTCCGAGACCCTCGTCGGCATCTGCCTCGAGCGTTCGATCCTGAGCTTTGTCGCCCTGCTGGGCGTCCTCAAGGCCGGGGGCGCCTTCGTCCCCTTGGACCCGGCATATCCGCCCGAGCGTCTGGCTTTCATGATGACGGACTCCGGTGCTCCGGTGCTTCTCACCGACCGGCGGCACGCGCCCGAGGCGACGGCGCCGGGGGTGCGGGTGGTGCTCCTCGATGCCGACTGGCCGACCATCGCGCGCGAGAGCGACGCCCGCCTGAGCACGACAGGCGGCGGCGATTGCCTCGCCTATGTCATCTACACGTCGGGGTCGACCGGGCCTCCCAAAGGTGTCCTGGGGACGCACCGTGGTGCCGTGAACCGCTTCCAGTGGATGTGGCGCACGTATCCCTTCCGGAATGGAGAGCGGTGCTGTCAGAAGACGTCCACGAGCTTCGTGGACTCCATCTGGGAGATCTTCGGCCCGCTGCTCAGGGGCGTACCCACCGTGGTGATCGATGACGCGGTGGTGCGCGAGCCGCGACTCCTGATCCAGATGCTCGCCGACCACCGTGTCACGCGGATCGTCTTGGTCCCGGCCTTGCTGAGGGCCATGCTCGAGGCCGAGCCCGAGCTCGGCGCCCGCCTTCCGCATCTCCGCCTCTGGGTATCGAGCGGGGAGGCACTCAGCCGCGACCTCGCTCGCCGGTTCCGCGAGTCCGCTCCCGGTGCTGTCCTCCTCAACCTCTATGGTTCCTCGGAGGCGGCCGGCGACTCGACCTTCCATGAGGTCAGAGACGCTGACGCGGCCGTGTCGGTCCCCATCGGCCGGCCCATCGACAACACCGAGATCTACATTCTCGATGGCCAGCAGCAGCCAGTTCCCACCGGCGTGCCCGGCGAGATCTACATCGGTGGTCACGGCCTCGCCCGAGGCTACCTGAAGCGACCGGAGCTCACGACCGAGAAGTTCGTCGCCAATCCGTTCAGTGACGAGGCTGGCGCGCGAATGTATCGCACGGGGGACCGCGCCCGCTACCGGAACGACGGAACGATCGAGCACCTGGGTCGGCTCGACTCGCAGGTCAAGATCCGCGGATTTCGGATCGAGCTCAGCGAGATCGAGTCCGCCCTGGCCGCGCACCCTGACGTGGGCAGGGCCGTCGCCGTGGCGCGGGAGGACGACAGGGGCGACCGCCGGCTGGTGGGCTACGTCGTTCCGAAGAATGGCGCGCGACCGACCGATCTCCTCGATTTCGTGCGGCGCTGGCTTCCCGGCTACATGGTGCCCTCGACCATCGTCTTCGTGGAGGCCTTGCCGCTCACGCCGAGCGGCAAGGTGGATCGGCGGGCTCTTCCGGCTCCGGCAGTGGCCCGGCGCGACGTGCCTGAGCGACCGCGAACGACCACCGAGGCCACCTTGGCGGCCATGTGGATGGCGCTGCTGGGGCTTCCCGAGGTCGGCGTGCACGACGACTTCTTCGACCTCGGCGGACACTCGCTTCTGGCCGCCCAGCTCGTCGCTCAGATCGAGGTTGCCTTCCGGACGACCTTGCCGGTCCGCCGCCTTTTCGAGGCGCCCACGGTGGCGCGTCTCGCCGCGCTGATCGAGGCATCTCCGCTGGCGACTCCCGTTTCGCCGCCTGAACAGGACGGCGAGCGCGTCGAGATCGAGCTGTGACAGGAGTGTTCTGGGCCGTCATGGCCGTCATCGGCCGACCATGACGCTACTCGGATTCCTCGGGCAACGCTCGTGGAAGCTCGGGATAGGGGCGCTGGTGGCCGGCGTGGCGAGCGGTCTCTGCGCCGCAGGCCTCATTGCCCTCATCAACAGGACGCTGCGACCGGATTCATTGAGCAGTGCGCTGGTGTGGGGATTCGTAGGGCTCGTCGCGGCTCGAGTGATCTCGGGGGAGCCGCCCAGATTCTGGCGAATCACTTCTCGCACCGCGTGCTCGCTGACCTCTATCGAGACCTGACCCGACGATTGCTCGCCGTGCCGCTGCCACGGCTCGAGGCCATCGGCATGCCGCGGATGCTGGTCACGCTCACGGATGATGTCGCGGTCATCGCCTGGGCCATACAGTGCTTGCCCGGCCTCGCCATAAACGTCGCGATTCTCGGGGGCTGCGCCGGCTATCTCGGCTGGCTTTCCTTGCCGATCCTCTTCGGCGTATCCGGCCTCGTTGTGGTTGGCACGAGCACCTACCTGTTTCTGCTCCGGCCAGTACGACGCCAGTGGGGCCAGGTGTGGCGACACCGTGAGCGGCTCGTCGGCCATCTTCGCTCGCTGGTCGACGGGATGAAGGAGCTGAAGCTCCACGCCCTGCGCCGCGAGGCGTTTCTGTCCGGCTCCATCGGCAGCACTCTGGAGGAGGTCCAGCGAGCGAGTCTGCGCGGCGCCATCTACCAGGCCGGCGCCAGCGGGTGGAGCCATGCGTTGTTCTTCCTGCTCGTCGGAATCCTGGTGTTCGGCATGCCGAGCCTCCGTGACGGCCGCAGCGAGGCGCTCACCGGCTACCTGCTCGTGGCGATCTACATGATTGGTCCACTCTGGGGCGTCATCGACACGTGGCCGAGCATCTCCCGGGGGAATCTGGCGGTCGAGCGGGTGAGGGAGCTGACCAGCCGGCTGGATCCCGGCTTACCCACGGAGCTGGCGCCCCAGCGCAGTGCGGGGTGGGAGCGGCTCGAGCTCAAGAACGTCGTCTTCGCGTACCCGTCCGAGGATGGTACGAGACCTTTCCAGGTGGGACCTCTGGATTTCGCACTCCGGCCAGGCGAGATCGTCTTCGTGGCGGGCGGAAACGGCAGTGGCAAGTCCACCTTCGCGAAGGTTCTCACCGGCCTGTACCCGCTGGAGGCTGGGGAGATCCGGCTTGACGGTCACCTCGTCACCGAGCCGACGCGCGAGTGGTATCGCGAGCACTTTTCGGCGATCTTTTCGGACTTCCACCTCTTCGACCGCCTGCTCGGGTTCACGGGCGCGGATCTGGATGCGCGGGCTCGCGCCCACCTGGCGCGTCTGGAGCTGGAGGGCAAGGTCCGGGTGGAGAATGGCGTCTTCTCGACCATCGCGCTGTCCTCGGGGCAGCGCAAGCGGCTGGCCCTTCTCGTCGCGCTCATCGAGGATCGGCCGATCTACGTGCTCGATGAGTGGGCGGCGGACCAGGATCCGCACTACCGCAACATCTTCTATACGGTCCTCCTCCCGGATCTCCGGCGCCGCGGGAAGGCGGTGGTGGTGATCAGCCATGACGATCGCTACTATGGGCTCGGCGATCGCACGGTGCGCCTCGCGTATGGCCAGGTGGCTCCGTGACCACTCGCGAGTTCCTGCAGCAGCTCTTGGTGCAGGACGTCCGGGTCTCGGCCAATGGCGACCGACTCCGGGTGAACTCCCCGCAGAGGGTCCTCACGGCGGAGCTCCAGGCAGAGCTGGCCACCCGCAAGGCCGAGATCCTGAGCTTCCTCGGGACCGCGCCCGCGAAGCGATCGTCGCTCGTTCCGATCCAGCCGTTCGGCTCGCGGCCGGTGTTCTACGGAGTGCCAGCGGATGGTGACGCCTTCTGCTTCTTGTCGCTCTCACGCGAGCTCGGGCCGACCCAACCATTCCATGCGTTCGAGGCCCCCGGGGTCGACGGGACCCAGCCTCCACTCACCAGCATCGAGGCCCTCGCCGCGCACTACCTGGCGGACTTGAGGGCATTCCAGCCTGAGGGACCCTACTTCATCGGCGGCTTCTGTCTGGGCGGGATCGTGGCATTCGAGCTGGCTCGGCAGCTCCGGGTAGAGGGGCAGGACGTGGCCCTGCTCGCCCTCATCGAAAGCCCGTCGCCGGATGGGCTCAGGACCTGCCGTCGTCGGATTAGCTATCTCCGGCGCCGCCGAGCCGAAGTCTTCGAGCATGTTCGCCAGATTTCCGGCCAACCGTGGCCCGAGCGACTCGCCTTCGTGCGGAGCTGTCTCGCTCGGGCCCTTGGCCGCCGTGATTCGGCGGCGGCCGGCGGGGTCGCTCGCGAATGGGCAGGAGGAGCATCAGCGAGTGTTTGGCGCGACCATGGAGGCGGCATACGCGTATGTGCTCGAAGCCCGCACGTACCCGGGGCGGATCGTTCTCTTCCTGGGAAGCCGGGAGTTGCAGTGGCGGAGGGCCTACCTTCGCCAGCGCGCATGGGCGAAGGTCGCTGGCGGCGGGCTCGAGGTTCACGTGGGACCCGACGGCTGTACCGAGTACATGATGATGCTTCGCGACGCTCCGCACGTTCGCGCCCTGGCCGATCACCTCACGCCCTATCTCGACCGGCCGTCGCGACGGCCGGAGTGATCGCCAGCCAAAGATATGCTCCGGGGGACAGCGGCGGTGCTGGCCAGCGCCGCAATGCTCTTCCTGGTTCAAGGGGCTCATCCGGTGTGGCCACTCGCATGGCTTGCGGCCGCGCCGATCCTTGCGTTCAGCTTCGAAGCGCCGGCGGGGGCCGCCGCGGTTGCCGCCTTTGTCGCCTATGCGTTGGGAGGTCTCGCCGTCCTCCCACTAGCGACGAAGACGGTGCCTGTGCCACTGCTTGCCGCCTTTCTCCTCGTCACGTCCGCGGCATTCTCGGGCGCCGTTCTCGTGGCACGACGCGTGACCGTGCGCCTCGACCGATGGGCCGCAGTCTGGGTCTTTCCGATCCTATGGACCGCGTGGGAGCACCTGATCTCGCTGCTTGGCGTGGTCGGCATCGCCTACTCGCAGGTCGATTTTCCCCCGGCTATTCAGCTCGCCGCGTTGACAGGCGCGCCCGGGGTGACGTTTGCCGTATCGCTGGTTCCGTCAGCACTCGCGGTGGCGTGGCGGCTACGGTGCCGTCGCGGGCAGGCGCTCCGAGCACTCGCGATCCCGCTGGCGCTCTGCGCAGGAACACTCGGATGGGGCGCGGGGCAGCTCGCTCAACCCGCGACCGGTGCCATAGTGCGCGTCGGGCTGGCCGCCAGCGATGAGACGGTGCGCTTCTTCCGTACCGAGCGCGCAGACGAGGCGCTTCGGGTCGTCGCGGCTTTCGCGCGCCGAATCGAAGATCTCGCCGGACGTGGAGCGCAGGTGGTTGTGTTACCGGAGAAATTCGTGGGTGTCACGCCTGCCTATGCCGACGCCGTCCGCGCCGCGCTGGCGGAGGTTGCGCGCACGCATCGCGTCTGGGTTGTCGCGGGTCTCAACCGGATCGAGGGGCCGCCGCGCCGGAATGTTGCGCTCGTGTTCGACCCTGGCGGAAAGGTCGCCCTGGAGTACGACAAGGTCCACCTGCTCCTTCCGTTCGAGCACGGCTACCGGAAAGGGCGTGCTCCCGCCACCATCCGGACGTCCGGGGGAACCTGGGGTATCGCCATTTGCCGCGATTTGATGTTTACCGACGTAGGTCGCGCGAATGCGCGTGCTGGCGCCGGGCTTCTCCTGGTCCCGGCGTGGGACTTCGTCGTGGACGGGCGCATGGCTGCGCGGGTTGCGGCGATGCGGGCGGTGGAGGGTGGGTTCGCGGTGGCGCGAGCGGCCCAGGAGGGATTCGTCGCGGTCAGCGACGCTCGTGGACGCATCTTGAGCGAGGTGGCGACGAGCGGCGGCGTCGAGGCCCTCCTGGTAGTCGACGTCGCGACGGGGCCTGGAGCGACGCTCTATTCGCGCGCCGGCGACTGGTTTGGCTGGATGGTGACCGCGCTCGCCGCGGCGATCCTTGTTGCTCTCGGCGGCGACGCAGCTCAGGACCGCAGGGGCCAAGGCTTAACCGGCGGCACGCGGCGGCGGAGACCGCTGGACTAGACATGCTCTGCATGCTCCGAGTGCTCGTGAGTCGAGCGACGCCGCTCCTCGTCGTGGGAGGCGCGCTGGCCGTCCTCCTCGTCTATCGGCAGCAGCTTGAACTAGACCGGCCTGTCTCCCTGCTCTTCCTCTCCCGGCTTGCGAAACGCCGTCAGCTTCGGGCGGGACCGAGCCATCAGTGACGGGGCCGAGCACGATCGGACCGACGACGTAGCCGACCCGGTCGTGCGGCGGTAGCGTCCACCAGAGCACGCGCGGGAAACGCGAGCCCGAGGCCGGCGAGGCTGCCGAGCGCTACTGCTGGCGGGGTGCAGCTCTATCGGGCCGGAGGCAGGCCGACGACGACCGACTTCGTCTCCAGGTACTCCTCGAGCCCCTCGCGGCCACCCTCGCGCCCGAGCCCGGACTCCTTGAAGCCGCCGAACGGCACCTCATGGGTGTATCCGGTAGCGTCGTTGAGACCGACGAGCCCGTAGTCGAGGGCCTCCGCGATGCGGCTCGCCCGACCCAGGTCGCGCGTATAGACGTACGCGGCCAGGCCGAACCGCGTCGCGTTGGCCCGCTCCACCAGCTCGGCCTCGGTCTGGAACGTGAGGACCGGCGCCACCGGCCCGAAGATCTCCTCCTGGCAGACCCGCATGTCATCCCGCGCGTCGAGGAGGACAGTGGGAGCGTAGAAGTGGCCGCGCGCGAGCCGGCCGTCGCCGAGCGCCTGGCCGCCCACTGCCACCCGCGCGCCGGCAGCTGTCGCGCCCCGGACCAGCTCGTCGACCTTCCGGCGGCCCTCCTCGTTGATGAGCGGGCCGACCACGACGCCGGGCTCGGTCCCGGGGCCGACCCGGAGGGCGCGGACCGCGTCGACGAAGCGGGGGACGAACGTGCCGGCGATCGACGCCTGGACGAAGATCCGGTTGGCGCAGATGCACGACTGCCCGCCGACGCGCAGGAACTTCATCGCCACCGCCGCCTCGAGCGCCGCATCGAGGTCGGCGTCGTCGAAGACGACGAAGGGGGCGTTCCCTCCGAGCTCCAGCGACACGCGCTTGAGCGTCCGCGCCGCGGCAGCCGTCAGCGCCTTGCCCACGTCGGTCGAGCCGGTGAAGGCGAGCTTGGCCACGCGCGGGTGCTCGACGAGGGCGTTGCCGATTGGCGCCGAGCGGGCGCCGGTCACGACGTTGAGCACGCCATTCGGGAGTCCCGCCGAGGCGGCAAGCCGCGCGAGGAGGAGGGCCGTAAGCGGCGTCGCCGAGGCAGGCTTCAGCACGACGGTGCATCCCGCCGCGAGTGCCGGGGCGATCTTCCGCGTCACCATCGTCGCCGGGAAGTTCCAGGGCGTGATGGCCGCGACCACGCCCAGCGGCTGGCGGAGAACCCAGAGACGCTTCTCCCGCGCCGGCGAGGGGACGATGTCGCCGTAAGCCCGTCGCGCCTCCTCCGCGAACCAGCCGAAGTAGCCGAGGGCGAACGTCACCTCGCGCCGCGCCTCCTCGAGGGGTTTCCCGTTCTCGCGGGTGACCTGGCGGGCGAGGTCCTCCCGGTGGGCCTCCATGAGCGCCTGGACCCGGTGAAGGATCGGAGCTCGCTCCCGCGCGGGCATCGCCGCCCAGGCCGGGAAGGCGCGGTACGCCGCCTCGACCGCGCGCAGAGCCTCCGCAGGTCCGCCATCAGCGACGTCGGCGATCACCTCGCCTGTCGCCGGGTCGGACACCGTGAACGTGCCCCCGTCGGCCGCCTCGATCCACTCGCCGTCGACGAACATCCGGTGATGTTCCGCCATGGTTTTGGCCCTCCCAGAGGGTGGGTGCTCGGGTCGGTCGGCCGCATTCTGCGCTCCGGGCCAGGCGAGGGTCAAGGCTACTGGGCCGGCGGGCCCCGTCCGTTCACCATCCACGTCCCGGGGTTTATCCTGCAGGATCTCCGCGAGCGCCTCGCGCGGACGCGGTGGCCCGACGAGGCCCCCGGTTCGGGCTGGCGTTACGGCACCAACCTCGCCTATCTCCGCGGCCTGTGCCAGTACTGGCGGGAGCTACGACTGGCGCGCCCACTGATCTACTGGGTTACCGGGTCGATCAACGCGTCGTTCCGGCCATACTACGATCGGCTGCACCAGGGGTGGCCGCTTCCCGAAGAGCGGATCGACGTGCCGACGGGGTACGCTGAGTTTCCTCGCGAGATTCTCCATTCGGCCCCCCCTTAGGCTAGGCCCGCACCCCTTCGGGTGTGGCGCGTATTTACGCCTGCGCGGCCATGCGCTGCCGGGGGCACAAAACCGCAGGTTGACGCAGCGCGGGGGCACAGTGGCGGGCACAGCCAATTGGGGAGGCGTCCCCGGCCCCCCTTCAGCGCCAGGCTATTGCCGGACGGAACGACACCCGAAAGGGGGCCGCACCCGAGTGCGGGGGTTCCAAGAGCTAGGCCGCCTAGCAGCCTCTCCGGCGCCCCCTCGCCCCCAGGACGCTTCCAGGTGGGTGGCTGGCGCTCCGTGACACTCCCGGCCGGGTGGCGCTCCTCGGCGCTCCGGCGCGAGCGTACGCTTCCCGCACACACGGCCACAGAGGCGTCAGGATGAGACTGCACGCAGTGGTGCGAAATCCTGTAGGGCTTGGGATACCCCGCTGCCATTCGCAGCCCTAACGGCAGATATCACGTCCGTTTGGGTGGCCAGCTGCTTGACGCGGGCTGGCGCTGATTTTGCTACTTCCTATCGCGTCTCACGATCATGAGGTTCAGATGCGGCCGGGATCTGTCTCTAGCCGCACCTGCCAGCCGTGTGACCGGTGGTTCAAGTGGGTTCGCACGATGCGGACGATGGTCAGCGCCAGAACGCAGGATCGCCGGTCCGCGCGGAGGAACCCTAACCCAACTTGGAGGTCCTGTGCAGCAACACCTTGTTCCCCTGACCCTGTCGGTCTGGTCACGCTCGCCCTCAACGGGTGCGGCGGCGGGGCGATGCTCCTGGCCGAGTTTACCCGCGCCCTCGACGGGGGCGGGCCGATCGGGAACGCGGACGTCTACTACCGCCAGCACCCGGACCGTCGGCCAGGAAGCATGCCAACCGACTAGCGTGGATCCCTTTCGATATGGAAACTGACGTGCCGTTGGTCTTACAGATAGTACTGGGTCTCGTGCTTGCGGTCATAACCATCGTGTTGTTGCCGATCGTGCTTCGAATTGTATCTGGCCTCCTAGAAATAGGGATGCCCCTTTTGGTCGGTTACGTGTTCTCGAACTATTACTATTCGTCAGTCGCTGCCTTGCCTATCCCGGCGCGAATGCACTGGTGGGTCACTTTCTGCGTGATGGTCGGGGCCTGCATCGTTGCCATCCTTGGAATGTACGTACCCATAGCGTTCATACAACACGGTTTTCGACATTTGCGCTGGACGCTGCCCAATAATTGGCACCATGACGCCCCTTGCCGTTACTGCAGTGAGGATGAGGCAGTCAACGAATACCTGGTGACCGCTCTGCGGCGAAAGTCCGCGGAGGTGTCACCTCTCAGGCGGACGATGAATGAAATCGTCGCTAGCGTCCGGGCGCTTCCGGCGTTCCTGCTAACAATTGGAGCCTCCGGCGGGCTTCTCGCCTTAGGCTTCGCGGCAGAGCAACCATGGGAGATTCTGGCAGGCGCCCTCACCTACGGCGCGGTGGTGGCTTGGCGGGCATCTGCGTCCGAATCCAAGGCACAGACCCTCAGGCTGTCATTCCTTGGTCTGACTCGGGCCGATGCTCTTCGAAGGGGCCGAGAGGTGTCGGAGTGAGGCGATTGGGCGGTAGTTATCCGGTGGGCCTTGTGGCCGCTCCCGGGGGCATGATCGTCCTGGAGAACAGCCACATGACGACCACCAAGACCGAAACCACCATCACCACCCCGGGGACCATCCTCGGCACCCCCACCCGCCCGCACCGGTGGACCGGGAACGAGCAGTACCAGTTCCTGAGCCGGCTGGCTATGAGCCGGTACACGGGGACCCAGCCCTACGGGGTGATCTCGATCACCGACCCGGACGCGCCGCGGTGCAGCCTCCGCCCGGACCCGCACCGGCGGGGCGTGCTGCGCCTGCAGTTCTGGGACCTCGAGGACGAAGCCTGGACGGGCCGGAACCCGATCTGGCACCTGGACCCGAAGGACAAGTTCACCCAGAGCCACGCGGTCCAGATCCACAACTTCGTGCGGGCCACCCGGCACAACAGACTCACCATCGTCCACTGCGAGGCGGGGATCTCCCGGTCGTCCGGGGTGGCCGCCGCGCTCGCCACCGCCGCCAACTGCCCGGACGCGGACCGGTACTTCACGACGCCGCCCGCGCACCCGAACTGGACGGTCTACCGGGCGGTGCTCCAGACCCTACGCCCGGACCTGACCGTCCCGGCGCGGGCGCCCGCGGGGCAATACGGGCGCTGGGCCTACCGGCTCTGGTACGAAATGACGGCGTAACAGAAGGAGGGACATGCGGCGCCGGCTTCGCTGCTTTCGCCGCGCCGTCGAAGGCGCCGCGTCCACGGTCGGGATGCGGATGGAAGAACAGGAGGTGGGTGCGGCCGGTCCGACATCCCCTCGCGGCAAGCAGCCGCGAGGGGATTGGGATGCGGTTCTACTTCTTGTCCTTGATCGCGGCTTCGACCTTCTTCGCGAGATCCGGGGGAATGGCGTTCATCCCGTGGGCAGTCTTGGCGTGTTCGGCGCCCTTCTGCATGATCTCGGCGACGTCCTTCCCTTCGATCACTGTCTTGCAGCCAGGCATCAGGTCCCCGCAGTGGAGCTCCTTCGGCATGATGAACCTCCCTTGTCGCGTGACGGCGATGGCGGTGGCGCGGCGCCGTCCGCATTGTGGGCGAGCGTCGTCACCACCACGCTCGCACTACTGACCTTACGCCCCGACTCACCGAGCCGTCAACAACCGGATCGGCCATTCAGATCGTTGGCGGAGGCCGAGTGCCGCTCGCCGTCCCGCATGGTCGGACACACCCCGGAGTGCTGCTCGCCCTCCCGCATCGTCGGACACAGCCCGGAGCACCGAGGAAGCGCCCGGAACACCGGCGCACGACTCTCAGAAGCCGAGCGCGCCGCACCAGCTCCGGGCAGGGAGCGCGTCCGCGGGGCGGCGGCGCAGAGAGACAGACGGAGCGCGGGGTCTGAGCCGGGGTTTGGCGGTCAGGGACCTGGAGGTTCAGGCAACCGCGGGAATCACCTCGCGGGCGACGAGCTCGATCGTGTCGAGGTCGTCGATGTCGAGGCACTGGAGCATGACGCGCTGGACCCCGAGCCCGTGCCACCGCCGGAGGTCCCGCACGACCTCGTCTACCGACCCGAAGAGGAAGCTCTGGGCCCGCCAGTCGGCCTCGTGCTCCGGGACGCGCTGAAACCACTGGCGGCCCCGGGCCAGCCGCGCGGCGACCTCGGCCCGGGTACGGCCGATGATGATGGGCACCATGAGCGACAGGCGGATCTCCGCCGGATCGCGGCCGGCGGCCCGGCAGTGGCCGGCCAAGACCTCTCGCTTCCGCGGATACTCGTCGAAGGTCACGCGCGTCACGTTCCACTCGTGGCCGAACTCCGCGGCGACCCGCATCGTGCGGCGCTCTCCGCGCCCGCCGACGATCAGGGTCACGCCGGTCGGGAGCGGGAAGCTCTGCGCGTCGACCAGCGGAGAGTAGGGCTGATCCAGGGTCACCGGCGTGCCGCGCCAGAGCGCGCGAATCGCGCGCGCCCCGCACTCCAGGCGGTCCATGCGCTCGCGGAGCGACGGGAAGGGAATGCCGAACATCCGGTGCTCCATCTCGTTCCAGCCCGCGCCGATGCCGAGGTCGAGGCGGCCGCCGGCCAGCTGATCGATCGCCGCCGCTCGCTTGGCCAGGAGCGAGGGGTGGTAGAACGTGAGGGGACAGACGATGGGACCGAAGCGGATCCGCCGCGTCCCGGTTGCCAGCCACCCGAGCGACGCCCACGTCTCGAGCGAGGGCCGGCCGGGATCCCCGAAGAGCCCGGTGAGGTGGTCCGAGCGGTAGAGCCCGCCGAACCCGCCGTCCTCGGCCGCCCGCGCGAGGCGCTCCCATCGCTCCCAGGTGAGGCCTTCCTGGCCTTCGATCATGACGTTCAGCTCGAGCCCGGTCGCGGTCATGGATCCTCCGCCCGTGTCACACGGTTCGAGTCAGGTGCGCGCGGGCAGCCTTCGGACGGCTGGACTCACTCGCCCGGCAGGACGGCGCGCGTCGCGGCGAGCGCCTCGCGGGCGACGGCTTCTGGGTCCCGCGCCCAGGCCGCCGGGTTCGGCGCCTCGTAGGAGCAGTGCCCGGCGTAGCCGGAGTCGGCGACGAGCCGAAAGAACTCGCGGAACGGGACGATCCCCCGGCCCGGCGGAAGGCGGTCGAGGGTCTGGCCGGGCTGGAGCCCGGAGGCCGGCACGTCGCTGAACTGGACGTACGCGATTTCGCTCGGATCGAGGTCCTCCATCGCGCGGAGGCCGCCACCGCCGCGGTGGAGGTGGTACGCATCGAGGAGGAGCCCGCACGACGGGTGGTCCGCGCGGGTGATCACCTCGCGCAGCCGATCGACGGTATTGAGCTGGGCGGCCTGCGACGGGGGCTCGAGCGCGATCCGGACACCGTGCGCAGCCCCGAGGTCGCCGACCTCGCGGACCGCGGCCGCGGCGCGGGCCACGTCGCCTTCCGCCAGGTCGGCGGGGCTCATGACGGTCGAAGCGCCGAGGGCGCGCGCCCACCGGCAGGACTCGGCCATCGCCGCGAGGAGACGCGCCCGCTCCGTGCCCTCGGCGAACATCCAGCCGAGCTGGCCCCCGACGCACGCCACCGTGAGGCCGCTCGCGCGCACCAGGTCCAGGACCGACTCGGCCGACTGGCCCGCGTCGGCGGCCCGCGCGAAGTCGATCCGCCGAAGCTCGAGCGCCGGCCAGCCGGCCGCACGCGCGGCGCGGAGGACCTCCGGCAGGGGCGTGGTGTCGAGCGTCCAGGTGTGGAGCGCGAGCCGCTCCCCCAGGGGCGCCGGCCTCGGGCACACCGGGCTCACCTGCCGGCCCGGTGGCCGAAGGCCTCCGGGTTGACGACGTGGAGCCGCTCGCCCTTGAGATGGGCGGCGATCGTCGCGATGGCGATGTTCAGCATGTTGAGGCTCGCCTCGCGCGTGTTGTAACCGATGTGCGGCGTGACCAGCACGTTGGGCAGGTCCCGGAACACGTAGGGACCGGAGGGGACTGGCTCCTCGTCGTGAACATCGAGCGCGGCGCCGGCGATCTTCCCCGTGCGAAGCAGATCGACCAGGGCCGCGTTGTCCACGATCTTCGCCCGCGCGGTGTTGACGAAGTACGCCTCCGGCTTCATCCGCGCGAGGAGCGTCCGCGACACCAGGTGCTCGGTCTCCGGCCGGAGCGAGAGATGGATCGAGACGACGTCCGCCTGACCGAAGACCTCTTCGAGCGGCACGAGCGTCAGGCCGTGGCGCGCTCGATCCGGCGACGCGTTCCGCGTCCAGCCGATGAGGTTCATCCCGACGCCGGCACCTAGGCGCGCGGTCTCCTGGCCGATCGGCCCCAGGCCGACGAGACCGAGGGTCTTGCCGCGTAGCTCCATGCCCTGGAACCGGCCGGGCTCCCAGCGGCCCTCCTTGAGAGACACGTAGGCGGTCGCGATGTGGCGCGTCAGCGCGAGGATCATCCCGAGCACGTGCTCGGCGACCGAGGTCGCGCCGTAGTCGGGCGTGTTGCTCACCACGATCCCCCGGCGAGTCGCGGCCTCGATGTCGATGCAGCTGGCGTAGCCGATTCCCAGGAAGGCGACGAACTTGAGACGGGGACAGCGGGCGAGCACCTCCTCGTCCATCATGGTGTAGTCGAGGACCACCACGTCGGCGTCCTTGACGCGCTCGATGAAGTCGGCGCGGTCCCGCGGGTGGCCCGGGGAGACGACGAGCTCTCCGAGGCGGCGGAGCGGGTCGAGGTGCTCGGGCTTCTGGACGAACTCGGCGCCCTCGGGGATCACGATGCGCACGGTTGGGCTCCTCGGGTCAGTCTTGGCGGTCACGGCTCGGACCGGGAGAAGCGCCGGGCGTTCCCCATGTGCGGCCACACGTACGCCTGGACGTTCGCCAGGATCTGGCGCTGGTGATTGCGGTCGTGGTGGACCCATTCGGCTAGGAGGTCCGCGACCGACAGGCGTCCCACCTGAGGGTGGCGGCCGGCTCGCACGAGATCCCCGGGGCGGAGCGTCTCCACCAGGTCAGCGCTCGCCGCGCGGAGGCGCGTCCACTCGGCCAAGAGCGCGGCGGGATCACGCCCGCAGTCCTGCCGAGCACGCGTCACGGCCTCCGGATCCCAGGTCCGGAACTCGGGATCAGGCTCGGCCAGGAGCGTCCGGACGCGTCCCGCGAATCCCCGCTCTTCCGCCTCGATCAGATGGCCGAGGACCTCCAGGACGCACCACTCACCCGGGGCGGGGTGCCACCGAAGCACGGCGGCCGGGAGCCCGGCGCACTCCGCGCGCAGGCCAGCCAGGGCGCCCCGCAGGGCCTCGGCCACCTCGCGCGGGGCGAGCGCGGACGTGGGCTCCGGATGAGTCATCGACACGGCTCCTCGGCGGCGTGAGGATCGGCGCGAGGGGGTCCAAGCGCCCGCGCCATCGTAGCAGACGTCGCGTCAGCCCCGCAGCAGGGAAGTCAGGAACTCGACGGCGCGCCGCTCCGCCCAAGAGCCCGCGCGCCAGGGCCAGTGGCCGTCGAGGAACCCGGCATGGCCGCCGCGCGCGGTGAACTCGGCCCTGACGTGCGGGGGAAGGCTCTGGGCATCCGGGAGGGTGCGGCCTGGCACGATCGGGTCGTCGTAAGCACCGAGGAGGAGCGTCGGCCGGCGGATCCGCGCGAGGTAGGGGCCGCTCGACGACTGCGTCCAGTAGTCCACCTCGTCGCGGAAGCCGTTGAGCGGCGCCGTCACCACACGGTCGTAGCGGGCGAAGGTCCGCGCCCGGCGCGTCGCCGCGACATCGACGAAGCCCGGGTAGTTCCCCGCCTTCTCGATCACCTTCGACCGCATGGTCTTCAGGAAGTTGGCGGCGTAGACGAGACGGCGGAAGCCTCGGTCGAGCACGCGCGCGCAGGCGGCCACGTCGAAGGGCACCGAGATGCCGACCGCCCCGAGAATCTCAGGAGGCGCTGCCTCACCGACCTCCCCGAGCCACTTCAGAAGGACGTTGCCGCCGAGGGACACGCCGACGACGCCGATGGGAACGCCGGGTGCGCGCGCGGCGAGCGCCGGGACCAGCCAGGCGAGATCGCTGGTGTCGCCGGAGTGGTAGAAGCGCGGGAGGCGGTTCAGCTCGCCGCTGCAGGATCGGAAGTTGAAGGCGACGCCGTGCCAGCGGGCCGCGCGGCCGATCCGCAGCAGGCCGGAGACGTAGTGCGAGCGCGATGACCCTTCGAGGCCGTGGAGCACGAGGAGCCGCGGCGCCACTGCCGGGATTCCGTCGCCGTCGAGCCAGTCGAGGTCGACGAAGTCGCCGTCGGGAGTGGACAGGCGCTCCCGGCGGAGCGGCAGGCGGTCGTTGCGGAAGAGAGGGCCCCAGATCGTCTGGATGTGGCCGTTGCGTCCCCACCAGGGCGGGCGGAAGGCGGTCTGGTGAGAGGTAACGGGGGAGACCTGGAGATCGGCGCCCTCGGCCCCGATCGAGCTTGGGCTGGAGGGGTCGGCCGACGAGCCGGGCGACGTCGGACAGGGCGGCGGGGTGCCGGACTCCGTGGCCGTGAACGTCCGCTCCATCAGAAGGCGGCGTGGGCGGGGCTCTCGATCAGCAGCACCGATTCCTGCTGGAAGAGCCGACGGTAGACGTCGCGGAGCTCCTGGATCGCCGCGCGCGGCCGGGCGTCCAACCCGTGGACGATCAGGAGGATCTTCGTCGCCTCTGCCTGGACCTGTCCCTGGCGGTCACGGTACTGGCCCACTGCGTCGAGCACGGTGAAGCCGTCCGGAAAGCGTGGGGTGACGTGCTCCGCGACGAAGGCGCGCCACTCTGCGTCCGTCACGGCGCTGCCATCCGGCTTGAGGCGGCCGAAGATGAGCTCGCTCCGGACGACGGTTTGACTGCCTGGCGGAGGTGGCGGTGCCAGATGGCCGGCGCATCCAGCGGCCTCCAGGAGGAGCAGCACGGCGACGAGGCCCCGGAGGCCGGCGGCGCCCGCCCCGCGACGAGGCCGACTGATCACCGCGTGTAGCGTCCGAGCGCGTCCCGGTTAAGCCGGATGCCGAGCCCGGGACCAGTGGGCACCCGGAGCAGCCCGTCGGCGTCCAGCCGGAACGGCGGGTCGATGATGTCCTCGATGTACGGCACGCCGGTCTGGTACTCGATCCACCGTGCGACCGGCATCGCGGCGCTCAGCGCCAGGTCCGCCGCGACGCCGATCCCGGTGTTCCAGCCGTGAGGCACCAGGAGCACGCCGTGGTCCTGCGCCATCCAGCCGATGCGGCGCACCTCGGACAGCCCGCCGCACTTGGTCACGTCGGGCTGGATCACGTCGACCGCCCGCTCGGTGAGGAATGGCTGGAACGCCTGGCGCCGCGTCAGGACCTCGCCGGTGGCGACGAGGACGGGCGAGGTCTGGCGGAGCTCCTTGAAGCCGGTGACGTCGTCCGGGCGGAGCGCCTCCTCGAACCACACGATCCCGTGGTCGCCCAGCATCTTGGCGGTCTCGCGGGCCCACGCGACGGTGTGCGGCCAGAACTGCTCGCTTCCTCCGGCGTCGACCATCAGCTCGACGTCGTCGCCCACCGTCTCGCGCGCGGTCTTGATCAGCTGCTCGTCGAGTTTCCGGCTGACGCGCCCGAACGGGCGCCAGCCCATCTTGATCGCCCGGAAGCCGCGCGACGTCTGGAGCAGGAGCTTGTCCCGGAGGACCGGAGGATCGTCGAAGAGGATCGAGGCGTAGGGCTTGATGCGGTCTCGATAGTTGCCGCCGAGGAGCCGCGAGACGGGCTGCCCGAGCGCCTGCCCCTGGAGATCCCACAGCGCGATGTCGATCCCGCTGATCGCGTGCTCCACGCTGCCGCCCCGTCCCTGCCAGAAGGTCATCTGGCGGAGCTTCTCGGCGACTCGCTCGGCCTCGAGGCCCGTCTCCCCGATCAGCATGGGCCGGAGGAGCTGGAGCGCCGCCTCCACGAGAGCCTGGCTCGTGAAGACGCTTCCGATCCCGGTGAGACCCTCGTCAGTCTTCACCTCGAGGAGCGTGTTCATCTGCTCGTCGGCCTTCGTGCCGCCGGGCCAGCCGGTGTCGTGGGTGGCGCCCGTGAGGGGGATCGTCAGGACCTCGGTGATCTTCATCGTCTCCTCGCCTCAGGGGCCGCGTTCCGGGAGGCTCGACGCCGCGCGGCCCGACCGTCCGAGATTGCCACAGGCGGTCGTATCCCGCCACGCGGGAGGGGCGGGCCGTCGGGGACATGCTACGCTGGCCTGGCGTTTGGGCGGACCTCGATGCCCCCGGCGCTGCATCCGTGAGACCAGGAGGAGCGTCATGGCCGATTCGAGACAGCTGCGCCGGCTGGTCGCGTACAACCAGTGGGCGGACGAGCGGATCCTGACCGTCGTCGACGGCATCTCGCCCGAGGAGCTGACGAAGCCGCGCGAGGCGTACTTCGGTACCCTCGCGGCGAACCTTCGTCACACGCTGGTGTCGCAGCGCGTGTGGCTCGCCCGGTGGCGCGGCGAGGCGCCACGCTACGACGAGCCGATCGTGGCGCCGTGGCGGGAAGCGTACGCGGACACGCACGGGGTCTTTCGCCGGTACGTCGAGGGACTCTCCGACACGGAGGCCGAGCGCGTGGTGCGCTACAGCGACATGCGGGGGAACGCGCGGGAGATGGTGCTGGCGCACGCGATCACCCACCTGGTGAACCACGGCACCGCGCACCGCGCGGAAACGGGGCTCCTCCTCGAGCGGCTCGGGCGGTCGCCGGGAGACCTCGACTACTCGGCTTACCACTTCCAGCATCCCTGACGCCCCGAGCCACGCCGGCCGAACGCGACGGCCAGAGGGTCCGTGCGGCCCCGGGAACCACGCCGCGACGGCGGGCGGCCATGTGCTTCGGCTCGAGCGCCGCCGCGCCAGCAGGCCGTGCATCCGCTGCCGCCCAGGCGGCCGGTCGCCGCGGATGGGCGCGACCGGGGGCGAACCGGCGGAATCGCGGCAGTGCGCTTCCTGCCAGGCTGGCTGCGGGGCGAGCCGCGCGCGTAGGTCTCGGGAACGCGGTGCCGGAGCTCGACGGCGCCGGGCGAGGACTCACGTCAGGTGGCGGGGTCGTCGTCGCGCCGCACCCGGAGCAGCAGCCAGTCTCGCCCTTCCACGACGACCTGGTGCGCGACGCCCACCGCCGTCACTTCGGGCAGGCGTCGCCGCGTCACCAGGAGGAGACGGCCGCCGTGGCGCCGTCCCGCCTCGACCGCCTCGGCGGCGGATCGGCTCGATGGCGCGAGGTGGCGCTCCGCGTAGTAGAGGAGCGGGCTCGCCGATGCCCAGTAGTGGTTGCCGAGGTACGGCACCGACTCGCCAGCGGGCGCGAGCGACTGGATCGCCCCCACGTTCCGCTTGAAGGCGGCGTTCGCGTCGCGCGTGAGCAGCATCGGGTTCCACCAGATTGCGAGCGCGACGCCAACGGCCGCCGCCGGGACGAGAATCGAGCCGAAGCAGGCGGCGAAGCGCGGGACGATCGCGACGAGGGCTTGGCCGGCGCAGAGCGCCAGGGGGGGCAGGATGGGAAAGACGAACCGTGGCGTCCGGAAGGACGACAGGCTGTAGAGGACCACCGGGAGGACGATCCAGGTCGCGAGGACGGCGCCTCGGGCCCGCAGGGGACCTGGCCGCCGGAGGATCAGCCAGAGCCCGATCAGGCCCGGCAGGATGATCGGCTGGTAGAACTTCAGGAGGATCAGGGGGTAGTCGAGAAGGGCGCCGAGGCCGAACGACCGGGTAGATCGCCGGACCACGTGCGAGAAGAGATGGGACGTCACCGCGCCCCACCCCTGGGTCCACCACTGATGGAAGAGCCACGAGGCCCCGAGGCCGAGGCCGAGCACCACGCCGATCCACACCCACGGGCGGCGGAGGGTCGAGCGCAGCTCCTCGCTGGCGAGGGCGCCGACGAGCGCCATCAGCGGCATCAGTCCGAGCACGCTCTTCGTCAGGATCGCGGCGCCCAGTGGAAAGGCGAGGGCCATCAGCCACCGCCCGCGTGCCTCCAGGTACACCCACACGGTGGCGGCGATCCAGAACGTGAGCGGGACCTCCATCATGAGCCGGCGCGCGTTGTCGACGAAGATCGGCGTGGCGAGAAGGCACGCGGTCCCGGCGACGGCGGGTGCCCGCCCGAGTGTCAGGACACCGATCCGCCAGGTGAGGGCGAGGACGCCGAGCGCCAGCAGCACGGTGGGGAGTCGCGCCGCGAGGTCGCGCTCGCCGAGCGCGTCGAAGGTCCGGGCGACGATGAAGAGATGGAGCGGCGGGTGCTGGTGCGTGGGCGTCCCGTTCCACGTGACCGTGTAGATGCGGCCCGCCCGCGCCATCTCGACCGCCTCCCGCGCGTAGAAGGCATCCTCCAGCGAGGGGAGGCTCAGGTCCCCCATGCGCGCGGTGAAGAGGATCAGCGCGGCGAGGAGGAGGACTCCGATCGCCCAGGCCCGCGCCCATGGGGCGAGAGGCAGAGGTCCGGCGGCGCGCCGGGCGTCCTCCGGCTGCCGCCGTCGATCACCTCGGGACTCGACACGGGGCCGGCTCCGCGGGCACCGGCTTCACTCCGGGCGCGCGGACCTGGCCAGCCACCCGGCAGGTCACGGCCTCGCCCGCTCGGGTCGCACGCCGCACGGCCTCGATCGCCGCCTGGCGGCGGGTCACGACGGACCTCTCCTCGACCGATGCCCGAGGAGGGAGGCCGCAGGACAGCCGTTCCGGCCGGGGCTCATCGGGTGCGGCCTACGCTTGCGCGTGACCCTCGGTGCCGTCCTCCGTCGCGATGTCGAGCACCACGCTGTTCTCCTCGCAGATCCCGCGCAGGCGCGCTGGCGGCGCGGCGTCCGTGACGAAGTGGCTGATTTCGGAGATGTGACCGATGCGGACCGGCGCCGACCGCCCGTACTTCGAGCTGTCCGCCACGAGGATCGCGCGGCGGCTGCTCTCGACGATCTTCCGCGACACCTTCACCTCGCGGTAGTCGTAGTCGAGGAGCGTGCCGTCCTCGTCGATGGCCGATGTGCCGATGATCGCGTAGTCGACCTTGAACTGCCGGATGAAGTCGACAGCCGCCTCGCCGACGATGCCGCCGTCGGCATGGCGCAGCATTCCGCCCGAGACGATCACCTCGACGCCGGTATAGCCCTGCAGGATGTTGACCACGTTGATGTTGTTCGTGATCACCATCAGCCCGGTGTGGGTGCGGAGTGCGGTGGCGACCTGCTCGGTGGTCGTGCCGATGTTGATCAGCAGGGAGCAGTCGTTCGGAATCAGCCGAGCGGCCTTCAGACCGATCCGGCGCTTGGCTTCCGTCGCGAGCTGACGGCGCGCTTCGTAGGCCAGGTTGGCGACGCCAGAGGGAAGCATGGCGCCCCCGTGATAGCGCTGCAGCAGTCCTTGCTCGCATAGCTGGTTCAGGTCCTTGCGGATCGTTTGCGGCGTCACCCCGAAGTGCGCGGCCAGGGAGTCGACGTCCAGACGGCCCGTGTCCCGGGCCAGCATGATGATGTCTGCCTGGCGGGGAGTGAGGAGCGGCATGGCATCAGTCCCTGTGGCCCATTTGACCCGACTCCGGACTTTCGTATTATTTCGTTTCTCCGCCCCCACGGCAAGCGTTTTATGTCTATTGACATTCGTTTGTTTTCGCTCATAGGATTGGCCTGCCATTCCGGGCCGTCCACCAAACAGGGAGGAGCGAACATGCCGACGTACGGAAGGTTGGGGGCGGCCCTCGCCCTCGCAGTCGCGGTGACCTTCGTTCCCGCCGATGCGGGCATGGACGAGGCAAAGAAGTGGATCGAGAAGGAGTTCCAGCCCTCCACGCTGAGCAAGGAGCAGCAGCTGAAGGAGATGGAGTGGTTCGTCAATGCCGCCAAGCCCTTCAAGGGCCTGGAGATCAACGTCCTGTCGGAGACGATTCCGACGCACGAGTACGAGGCGAAGGTCCTGACCAAGGCGTTCCAGGAGATCACCGGGATCAAGGTGAATCACCAGCTGCTTGGCGAAGGCGAGGTCGTCCAGGCCGTCCAGACGCAGATGCAGACCAACCGGAATCTCTACGACGCCTACATCAACGACTCGGACCTGATCGGGACGCACTCGCGCCTGCAGTCGGCGGTGAATCTGACCGACTGGATGGCGGGGGAAGGCAAGGACGTCACGCTGCCGACGCTGGACGTCAACGACTTCATCGGCAAGTCGTTCACCACAGGACCGGACGGCAAGCTCTGGCAACTACCGGATCAGCAGTTCGCCAACCTGTACTGGTTCCGCTACGACTGGTTCAAGCGGCCGGAGCTCCGGCAGAAGTTCAAGGAGATCTACGGCTACGAGCTGGGGGTGCCCGTCGACTGGTCCGCCTACGAGGACATCGCCGAGTTCTTCTCGGTGCACGTGAAGACGATCGACGGCGTCCGGATCTACGGCCACATGGACTACGGCAAGCGCGCGCCCGACCTCGGCTGGCGGATGACAGATGCGTGGCTGTCGATGGCCGGCGCGAGCTCGAAGGGCTTGCCGAACGGCAAGCCGATCGACGAGTGGGGCATCCGCATGGAGCCGGGCTCGTGCAATCCGTCCGGCGCCTCCGTGTCGCGCGGCGGCGAGGCGAACGGCCCCGCCGCGGTCTACGCGGTCCGCAAGTGGGACGAGTGGCTGCGGAAGTACGCGCCGCCCGGCGCTGCCGACTACGACTTCTACCAGTCGCTGCCGGCGCTGGCCCAGGGGAACGTGGCCCAGCAGATCTTCTGGTACACTGCGTTCACCGCGTCCATGGTCGCTCCCAAGAGCGCCGGCAACAACACCGTCGACGACAACGGCAATCCGCTGTGGCGCATGGCGCCCTCTCCGCACGGGCCGTACTGGGAGGACGGCATGAAGCTCGGCTACCAGGACGCCGGCTCGTGGACGCTCTTCAAGTCGACGCCGATCGCTCGCCGCAAGGCCGCGTGGCTGTACGGCCAGTTCGTCGTGTCGAAGACGGTCTCGCTGAAGAAGAGCCACGTCGGGCTGACCATCGTCCGCGATTCTGACATCAACCACAAGTCCTTCACCGATCGCGCGCCGAAGCTCGGGGGCCTGGTCGAGTTCTATCGATCGCCGGACCGGGTGAGATGGACGCCGACCGGCGTGAACGTGCCGGACTATCCCAAGCTTGCGCAGCTCTGGTGGCAGCAAATCGGTGACGTGAACTCCGGCGCCTTCACGCCGCAGCAGGCCATGGACCGGCTCGCCAAGGAGATGGACCAGGTGATGGCGCGCATGGAGGACGCCGACAAGAAGGACAAGGTCTACGGCGGCTGCGGGCCGCGGCTCAATGCCGAGAAGGATCCGAACGAGTGGCTCGGCAAGCCGAACGGCCCGAAGGCCAAGCTCGCCAACGAGAAGCCGAAGGGAGTCACGATCGACTACGATGAGCTCGTCAAGCGCTGGACCAAGCGCTGAGGGAGCCGGTCGGTCGGCATGCGACGAGCGGACGGGGAGCCGTAGGCTCCCCGTCCGTGTCAAGGGCGGCGGCGGTGAGTGGGCCGCCCCCGTGAATCCGGTATCGTGACGCTCGCGCTCAAGAACGTCGTCCGTCGTGTCGGTGGCCAGACGCACATCCACGAGACGAGCATCGAGCTCGAGTCGGGCGGGTTCCACACCCTTCTCGGGACGACGCTTGCCGGCAAGACCACCCTGATGCAGCTGATGGCCGGGCTGGTTCACCCGAGCGCGGGCGAAATCTGGTTCAGGGGCCGCAACGTGACCGGCGTGGCGGTCCAGAAGCGCAACGTCTCCATGGTCTTCCAGCAGTTCATCAACTATCCCAATCTTTCGGTCTACGAGAACATCGCATCGCCGCTCAGAGTGGCGCGCGTCGCCGAGGCGGAGGTCAGGCAGCGCGTGGACGAGATCGCCGAGCTCCTGCAGCTCGCGCCCTTCCTGCAGCGCAGGCCGTCAGAGCTCTCCGGCGGCCAGCAGCAGCGCACCGCGCTCGCACGGGCACTGGCCAAGGACGCGGATCTGGTGCTGCTGGACGAGCCGCTGGCCAATCTCGACTACAAGCTTCGCGAAGGCTTGCGCGACGAGCTGCCGCGGCTGTTCGCGGGGCGCGCCTGCACGGTCGTCTACGCGACGAGCGAGCCGTCCGAGGCGCTCCTGCTGGGCGGACACACCGCGACCGTCCACGAGGGCCGCATCACCCAGTACGGACCGAACGGAACGGTCTACCGCCACCCGGTCGACCTCATCACGGCGCGGGTGTTCTCCGACCCGCCGATCAACACGGCCGACGTCGTCAAGCACGGCGACCGGGTCAGGCTATCCGAGCAGGTGAGCTGGACCGCCGAGGGCAGCCTCCGGGCCCTGCCCGATGGGGCCTACACGATCGGGCTGCGTCCACACCACGTGCTGCCGGCGCCGGGCCGGGGCAGGGGCGTGGAGGTCGACTGCAGGGTCCTGATCGCCGAGCTCAGCGGATCGGAGAGCGTGATTCACTTCGACCTCGGCGGGCTGACCTGGGTCTCCCTGTCGCACGGGGTGCACGGCTTCAAGGTCGGCGAGACGGCCCGCTTCGAGCTGGACGTCGCCAGATGCCTCTACTTTGCCCCCGACGGCTCGCGGGTCGCGCGCTGAGCGGGCGCACAGATGGCGCGGATCAGCGTCGACCAGCTGCGACACAGCTACGTGCCCAGGCCGGCGGGTGAAACCGACTGGGCGCTGAAGAGGATCGATCTCGAGTGGGCTGACGGCGGCGCGTACGCGCTGCTCGGCCCGTCCGGCTGCGGCAAGACGACCCTCCTGAACATCGTATCGGGCCTCCTGCGTCCGACCGGGGGGCGCGTCCTCTTCGGCGACGTGGACGTGACCGGCCGCCCGCCGGACCGGCGCAACATCGCGCAGGTGTTCCAGTTCCCGGTCGTCTACGACACGATGACCGTCCACGATAACCTCGCCTTTCCGCTGCGCAACCGCGGCGTCCCCGAGTCGCAGGTGAGGGTGCGGGTCCGCGAGATCGCGGCTCTGCTCGACCTGGAGCCGATGCTGCCATCGCGCGCATCCGGCCTGACCGCCGACGGCAAGCAGAAGATCTCGCTGGGCCGCGGTCTGGTTCGGTCGGACGTGAACGTGATCATGCTCGACGAGCCGCTGACGGTGATCGACCCGCATCTGAAGTGGCGCCTGCGCTCCAAGCTGAAGGAGCTCCACCAGCGCATCGGGATCACCATGATCTACGTGACTCACGACCAGACCGAGGCGATGACGTTCGCCGAGCAGGTGGTCGTGATGCACGAGGGCACGGTCGTGCAAGCGGGCACGCCGGTGGAGCTCTTCGAGCGGCCGCGCCACACCTTCGTCGGCCACTTCATCGGCTCGCCCGGCATGAACATCCTCGCGTGCGAGCTGGAGGGCGGCGTGGCACGCTTCGCCGGGCACCCGGTGCGTACCGCGAACTCCGCCACCCGGGCGCCGGCCGGCGCCCGGACCGAGATCGGCGTGCGGCCGGAGTTCGTCCGCTTCGCCGAGACCGGCATCCCGGTGCGAGTGGTCAGGGTCAGCGACGCGGGACGACACCAGATCGTCGAGACCCGGCACGGGGGGACAGTGATCCGGCTGCTGGTCGACGAGCACGACGGCGTGCCGGTGGGTGACGCCGCCCACGTCAGCTTCGACCCCGCGTTCACGCACCTGTACGTCGACGGCTGGCTCGCGGGGTGGGCAACGTGAGCGTGAAGGCAGTCAACCAGAGGGCCTGGTGGCTGGTGTTGCCGGTCGTCGTGCTCGTCGGGTTCAACGCCATCGTTCCGCTGATGACGGTCGTCAACTATTCGGTGCAAGAAACGTTCGGCAACAACCGGTTCTTCTTCGAGGGCGTGAAGTGGTTCGAGGAGGTGCTGCACTCCCCCCGTTTCCATGATGCGCTGAAGCGGCAGCTCCTGTTCACCGTCGCCATACTGGTGATCCAGATACCTCTCGGCGTGGCGATTGCGCTTGCGATGCCGCGGAGAGGCGCGTGGGCATCCCTGTGCCTGGTGCTGATGTCGATGCCGTTGCTGATCCCGTGGAACGTCGTCGGCGCGATGTGGAACATCTTTGCCCTGCCCGACATCGGCCTTCTCGGCTGGTCGATCAACGCGATGGGCATCGACTACAACTTCACCCGACAGCCGCTCGCCGCGTGGGCGACGCTGATCGCGATGGACGTCTGGCACTGGACGTCGCTGGTGGCGCTGCTGGCATACGCTGGCCTCAGCGCCATCCCGGACGCCTACTACCGGGCGGCGAAGATCGACGGCGCGTCGTCGTGGGCGGTGTTCCGTCACGTGCAGCTGCCGAAGATGAAGCACGTGCTGACGATCGCGGTGCTGCTGCGGTTCATGGACAGCTTCATGATCTACACCGAGCCGTTCGTGCTGACGGGCGGGGGCCCGGGCAACGCCACGACGCTTCTGTCGATCGACCTGGTCAAGATCGCGCTCGGGCAGTTCGACCTCGGCCCCGCGGCGGCGATGTCGCTGATCTACTTCCTGATCATCCTGCTGCTGTCCTGGGTGTTCTACCGGGTGATGACCGCCGACGAGGGACAGGGATGAGCCGGGTCAAGTGGCTCGTGCCCGCGATCTACATCGCGTTCCTGATGCTGCCCATCTACTGGCTCTTGTGCATGTCGTTCAAGACCACCAACGAGATCCTGGGCAGCTTCACGCTCTGGCCACAGAACTTCACGCTCGAGAACTACCGCAAGATCTTCACCGACCCGACCTGGTACGGCGGCTATGTCAACTCGCTGATCTACGTGGTGATCAACACGGTGCTCTCGGTGGCGGTGGCCCTGCCCGCGGCGTACGCGTTCTCGCGGTACCGGTTCCTCGGCGACAAGCACCTGTTCTTCTGGCTCCTGAGCAACCGGATGGCGCCGGCGGCGGTGTTCGCGCTGCCCTTCTTCCAGCTCTACTCGGCGGTGGGACTGTTCGACACCCACATCGCCGTCGCGCTCGCGCACTGCCTGTTCAACGTGCCGCTCGCGGTCTGGATCCTCGAGGGCTTCATGTCGGGGGTGCCGAGGGAGCTGGACGAGCTGGCGTTCGTCGACGGCTACTCGTTCACCCAGTTCTTCCGCAAGTTTCTCCTGCCGGCGATCGCCGCCGGTATCGGCGTGACCGCGTTCTTCTGCTTCATGTTCTCCTGGGTCGAGCTGCTGCTGGCCAAGACCCTGACCTCGGTGGACGCCAAGCCCATCGCGGCGACGATGACTCGCACCGCGAGCACGTCCGGCTACGAGCTCGGCCTCCTGGCGGCGGCGGGCGCGTTGACGATCGTTCCCGGGGCGTTCGTGATCTACTTCGTGCGGAACTATATCGCGAAGGGGTTCTCGCTCGGGCGGGTGTGACTGGATGGGAAGGGCACGTGGGGACGGGCGGTCGATCCCGATGAGCTGGATGGCGTGGACGTGGCAGACTGCCGCCTTCTTCGTGTTCATCGCGCTGCTGCTGGCTGGGATGAGCATCTGGGAGTGGCGCTCGCCGGGCGGCGCGCCTCGGCGGGGCGTGCTGGCGTTCAAGACGACCCGAGGCGACCGGCTGTTCATCTCGCTCCTCGCAGCCGCGTACCTCCACCTGATCTGGCTCGCGCTGATGGCCGCGCCGCTGTGGGGCGCGACCATCCTGTCGCTGGTCGTCGCGGCAAGCATCTTCCGCTGGGTGTAGCGCCGGCAGGCGCAGGTGATACCGCTGGCGTCGCGGAGGCACCAGCCCCGTCGTCGCGAGGCAAGCGAGCTCTGGGGGCTACGGCGGACGCGATCAGGTCGGTGTTCATGATCGGTGCGGGTCGTGATACCAATAGGGGCTGACGAGCGCGGCGCGAACCCCAGGGACTCCTCGAAGCCACACGGTCTCGGAGCACGGAGGATGCGATGCGAAACGGGCTGATCTCCGGCGACAACCACATCGACCTGACCTACTGCCCGCCCGATCTGTGGTCGTCCCAGGCCCCGGCCAAGTGGCGGCTCCTCGTGCCTCGCGTCGAGGAGCTGGAGGATGGCTGCCACTGGTTCGTGGAGGGGCACGACCAGGGGATGTGGAACGGGGTGGGGCCGCGGTTCCTCAAGTACGAGCCGGGAATCTTCGGGCACATCGACGAGATGAAGGCCGGCGGCTTCACGTGGGACTATCGCCGAGGCGCCCAGCCCCGCCCGACCACGCCCGAGCTGCGGCTCGCCGATCTGGATCGCGACGGTCTCGACGCGGAGATCGTCTACGGCTGCCTCATGATCAACGACCTCATCGCGAGCGCGGACCTTCGAACCTGGACCAACCAGATCTACAACGACTGGGCGGCGGACTTCGCCAAGCGCAGCGACCCCAACCGGGTCTTTCCCCTGGCGATCATTCCCAACACCGAACCGCTCGCGGCGGCCGCCGAAGTGCGGCGCTGCGCCAGGCTGGGACTCCGGGGCGGGGATCTCGCGTTCAAGCGCCTGAGCGTCCCCCTCTATCACCGCGGCTGGGATCCCGTCTGGGAGGCCGCCCAGGAGTGTCGGTTCCCGATCTCGTTCCACTCCACGGGGTTCAAGGGACTGCGGGCGCCCGACACCCCCGAGATGGAGAAGGAGTACGCGGTGCCCTGGCGCATCGTGCGGGCGAGCCTGTTTCAGCTCGACGGGATGGAGGTGCTCGTGTCCGTGATCGCCTCGGGAGCCTGCGAGCGATATCCGGACTTCAACTTCGTCCTCGGAGAGTCCGGCGTGACCTGGATCCCTTACGTCTTCGATCGCCTGGACACGGAGTACGCGGATCGCGGCCGGGCCCTCGGGTTCTCCCTGAAGCCGAGCGACTACTTCCGGCGCCAGGGTTACACCACCTACCAGCAGGACCAGTATCTCGAGCCCGCGATCCCCATCGTCGGCGAGGACAACATCATCTGGGGGGCCGACTACCCGCATCCCGACTGTCTCTGGCCCGACTCGCGGCGCCACCTCGAGAAGAACCTCGGCGGGCTCCCCGAGCACGTCCGCCGGAAGATCACCAGGGAGAACGTGGCCAGGCTCTACCAGCTTCCTTCGGAGGCGCGTTCCGCCTCGTGAGGCCGGATCGCCTCATCGGCACCGAGCGCGTTCTCATGACGATCGCCGTCGGCAGCGCCGCATGGTCGGCGAGCCGCACGGGGTGCTATCGTGGCGCCGTGCGGCTCTCGGGGCTCCGCCTGCTGACGATCCTGCTGCTGGCTCTCGCGGTGGCCCCCGCCTGGGCCCACGGTCCCCGCCTCCCGGAGCCGCGTCCCGATCTCGCCGAGGTGGTCGTGACGCCGTCGGAGCCCGCGCGTTCACCCGACCCTGTCGAGCGGCTCCAGCGGACACCGGAGCAGGTCTCCATCAGGCGCTCCGGAGTTGCCATGGCCGAGGTGGCCGGCGTCATGATCGTGGTCCTGGGCCTCGCCGCCTCCGGGCGGTTCTGGCAGCGAGACCGCCGCATGGCCCTCGCGGCGGCGACCGCGTCGCTGGCCCTCGGCTTCGTGGTCGAGACCACCCCACATCTGGTTCACCACACCCTGGACACCGACCAGGGAGCCAGCTGCCAGGCGCTCCAGAGTGCCGAGCGAAGCCAGGCGGCGGTGGGGAATCTCGACGTCACCCCGGTCCCAGCGCCCGTCTACGCGGCCGCCGTGCCGTCGCGCGTGACCGCCCCGACCTTGGTTCGGCCCGCGCCCCGCGGGCGCGCCCCTCCCGCCTAGGCCTCCTTCCCGAAGTTCGTCGTTTCCACGGATTGCGTTGGGGGTTCGTCTGCGCCCCCACTGTCGGGTTCTCGCGAGGGAGTGGCACATGTGGCACCGGGACGTCCAGCGGCGACTGCCGCCCCGCGTCCAGGATGCGGCGGCACCGGAGCTCGGCGGAAGCGTGCCCGCGATCCCGTGCGCCGCGTGGCGGCTGTTCGTCGCGGCCCCGATCCTCCTCGGCTTGGTCCTGGCCGCGACTTCCGTAGGAGCGCATGCCGTTCCGGCGGCGATGGACCCCGCTCCGAACGTGCGCCTGGCCGCGTCGCCGTCGGAGGCCGTGATCCGGTTCACCGAGCGGGTCGAGGCCCGCCCGAGCACGCTGGAGGTGCTGGACGCGCGTGGCCAGCGCGTCGATCGGGGCGGCGCCACGGTCGATCCGGCCGATCCGTGGCGCTACCGCGTGGCGCTGCCGTCCCTTCCATCCGGCGCCTACACGGTGTCCTGGCGAGTGCTCTCGGCAGACGACGGGCACGTCACCAGCGGCGCCCACGTCTTCACGATCGGGACGGGAGCGCCCGGGGGGTCCGAAGCGACGGTCCGGAGCGGAGTGGGGGGGAGACCGCTCGCGCGCTGGCTGGTCGCGGCGGGAGGCGCGCTCCTCCTGGGCGCATTCGTGGCCGGCCCGCTTCTCGGTCTCGGAGCGACTCGATGGACCGCTGGCATGGGGATCGTGGGAGGGATGGCCGTAGCCGGGGGAGGGACGCTCGATTTCGTGCTCCAGGCATGGGATCTCGCGGGGCCGCGCCCGATGGCTGGCGTGCTCTGGGCGATCCTGGCCACGCCACCAGGCTTCGTGTGGCTCGCTCGCGGCGGGCTCCTCGTGCTGCTGGGGGTTTTCTCGCTCTCCCGAGTCCGGCGCAGTCGCCGCGATGGTGGGCACAGGTGGATCAGGGCAGGCCTGGCCGCCGTCGTCGTGATGATCGGTGGCCTCGTGAGCCACGGGGCCACGGTGGTCGAGGGCCGGTGGCTGGTCCTCGGAGCCGAGGCGCTGCACCTGCTCGCCATGGCGTCGTGGGTCGGGGGATTGATCGCCTTCGCCACGGTCTTCTGGCGCGTCTGGCCGGCCGGTGCGTCGACCGCGGAGGGGACACGGCTCGGGGTTGCGCTCCCCGCCTTCTCGAGGCTGGCCGTGCTGGCAGTGGGAGTCCTGGCGGTGAGCGGGCTGCTCCTCGCGCGGCTCCACCTCACGACGTGGATGGAGCTCGTCGGCACGGCCTATGGGCGCTGGCTTCTCGCCAAGCTCCTCGTGTTCCTGGCGATGCTCGCGCTCGGGGGTTGGCACCAGGGGTGGGTCGAGCCCCGGCTCGTGCGCGCGATCGAAGGCCGGGAAGCGGCCGCGAAGTGGGTGTTGAGATTCCGGCGGAGCATACGGATCGAAGCGGCGCTCGGTCTCCTGGCGCTCGCGGCAGCCGGTGCTCTGGGCGTCACGGCGCCGCCGACGCCGGCAGCATCAGTGCCGGGCGAGAGCCATCCGGCCTTTCGGCACGACCGGGCGTTCGACGAGGCCCGCGTGCGTCTCGAGATCGCGCCGCTCCGTCCGGGTCCCAACGAGATCCGTCTCACGGTGACCGATCCTGCGGGCCGGCCGCTCACGGATGCGACGGCCGCCATGGTCCAGGTCACACCCGCCGACGCGAGCGTCGGGGCCTTGACCTTCCAGCTCGCCCGCGAGGCCCCCGGCGTGTTCGTCGCACCGTCCGCGGTGCTGGGGCTGGTCGGGCGCTGGAGCGGACGCCTGACCGTGCAGCGGCAGGACGCCTACGACGTGAACGACCGGTTCGACTTGGTCGTCGCCGAGAGCGAGGCCACGCACGGGCACGGTGTCCCGGCGGCGCCGGCTCGCCGCGCGCCGCCCCTCGACCGCTTCACGGGACGGGCCGCCCTCGTGACCGCGATCGTAACCCTCGTGCTCTTCCTGAGAAGCCGGCGCCGGCTCGCGACCGTTCGGCGCCTCCTCGCCGACACTTCAGAAGCGCCGGCCGCCGCGCCGGCCCGGAGGTGACATGGCTATCCGATGGACCATGAGCCGGATCCTCGTGACCCTCGCCGTGCTGGCCGGCCTGGGGGGGCCGGCGCTCGCGCACCAGCGCCAGCTGCTCCAGGTGGGCCCCACCGACTACCTGCTCGTCATCGGCTCGCTCGACGAGCCGGTGTTCACGGGTGACAAGAGCGGCGTCGACCTCACGGTCCTGATCCCGGATCCGGCGAACGCGATGGACTCGCGGGCCGAGAAGGCGAAGCCCGTGGAGGGCTTGGAGAAGACCCTGAAGGTCGAGGTCAAGGCAGGCCCCCACACACGCGTGTTCGAGCTGGAGCCCCGGTTCCGGGCGCCCGGCCGGTACGACGCGGTCTTCTACCCGACGGTGGCCACGACGTACACGTACCGGGTCGTCGGCACGATCAACGGCACGCCCTTCGACGTCACCTTCGCGTGCAACCCTGGGGGTCACGTCGCGGGAGAGGACAAGACCGTCGTGAAGGTCTCGGCCGACGTCACACGGAAGGGGCTCGCCGGCAGCTTCGGGTGCCCCAGGCCGCGGGGCGAGGCCGAGTTCCCGCCGGCGCGCTGAGCCGCACGACACCCCGCCAGCGGCCGGTGCACGCGTTCCTGCTGGTCAAGGCTCGCGTCTGAGGCGGTGCATGACGGGAGCTGGGGAGTGGGAAAGGTCCCACCACGCGGCCGCGGCGGCCCCGGTGGCGCCGAGGGCGAACCCGGCGATGACATCGAGAGTCCAGTGGGCGTCGAGGACCATCCGGGAGAGGCCGATGGCAAGCATCGCCAGCACGGCCGAGAGGCCGATGGCGACCCGGAGGCCAAGCGAAAGGCCGGACCGGCCGACGAGGTAGATCGTCGCGACGGCGAAGGCCGCGACGGCGGTCGCGTGTCCGCTGGGAAAGCCGAGCGCTGAGCCCTGCGGCCGCCGCCGGACTACCAGCTCCTGCAGCGCTTCGCCGGCTAGCGGCGCCGCGACGAGGACAGCGCCCCACAGCCACCACCGGCGGCGGGCGTGACGGGACACTGAAAGGAGCAGCAGGAGTCCCGGCACGATTCCCCACCACGTGCCCAGTGGACGGATCGTCCGGGCGAGCGACCGCATTTCGGGGGAGGCGGTGCCACGAACGAGGGCGCGCAAGGCTGTCTCTCCCGGCAGGACGCCGGTGGCCGCCAGGATCGCCGTGATGGCGACGACGCCCGCCGCGGCCACCGCGAGAAGCCCCCAGCCGACCGACGGAGCGCGGGTCATCGGGCGGCGGACACTCGGCGGCATGGATCAGGCGTCGATCGGCCGACCACGGCGCCAAGCAGCTCGGCGGGGCATCTGGTCAGACGTGCTCGCGGCTGGCCGCCTGCCCACGGGACGCCGTGGTCCGCTCGACAAGACGGCCGGGGCAGAGCGCGGCGGTTGCCGCGTCATCTCGTACGGAGGCCTGTCAGGTGGTAATCGAGGACGCGCACCTCGTAGCGGGCCTCGCGGCCGGTCGGGGTCAACTCGAGAGAGAAGGGGATTGGCTGGCGGTCGAATCCGGACTGGAGGTACGTCGTGTCGCGGCTCGCGATGCGCCCCGCGGCGTCCACGCCGAGGAGGTCGAGGGTCAGCGTGGCCTCGGTGTCGAACGAGGGCTTCACTCGTCCGACCGCGCGCACCACGGACGCGTCTCGCTCGAGAGCCCACTGGATGGCGAAGAACTGATCGTTGGTCTGGAGGGGGAGCTCGGCCGGGACGTCGATCCGGGCGGGCCCGGCGCATCCGGCCAGCCCCGCCACCGTGGCGAGGACCGAGAGCAGGCGGGAGACCCGTCGCCGGAAGCGGCGACCGACTGCCGGGGCCGCAGGCCTCATCTCGGCGCCCTCCTGTCCGTTGAGACGACTCGGGCCCTCGGGAACGATTCGGCAGCCCGGCCAGTGAGCCCTCCGATGAGGATACCCAGGCCGGCGACGACCAGGACGAGGGCTGTGAGCTCAGCCGGCCCCACGGCTTCGCCCAGGACGAGGGCGCTCGTGAAGAGCCCGACGATGGGAACGCCCAGGGTTCCAATCGCCGCGACGGCCGCCGGCAGGAGCGCCACGAGCCGGAACCAGGCCCAGTGGCAGAAGATCACGCCGACGAACGTCGCGTACGCGGTGCCGAAGAGCGCAGCCGTCGACAGGGAGGTAAGCTGCGACAGAAGTCCGGCATCGCCTTCCGCGGCGAGGCGCAGCGCCGCACCGAGCGCGATCGGCACCGCGCCCAGGACGAGCTGCCAGCCCGTGAGGGCGGCGGTCGGCATGGTCCAGCGCCTCGCCTTGGTCAGCACGGTCCCGATCGCCCACGACACGGCGGCACCCAGCATGAAGAGCGTGCCTGCCGGCGCCTTCAAGAGGGCCGGCGCTTCCGGGAGCACGAGCGCGGTCATCCCGGCCAGCCCCAGGCTCAGCGCCGCGAGCCGGGACCGGGTGATGTGCTCGCCGACCATGAGGCGCGCGAAGACCACGGTCCACAGCGGCATCGTGTACGCGATGATGCCCGCGCGCCCCGCTTGGACCAGCATGACCCCGTAGGCCGAGCAGAGGTGCCACCCCGTGATGTTGAAGAGGGCCACCACGGCGAGCGGCCACCGTTCGGCGCGCGGGACGCGGAGGCTCTGGCCGCCAAGACGGACGAGCATGAGGAGCCCGCCCCCGCCCACCACGAGGCAGATGGTCCTGAACGTCCACGGGTCGAGCTCGCGCAGCGCGACCTTCAGCGCCGGCCAGTTGCTGCCCCAGAGGACGGAGAGCACGGCAAGGAGAAGGACGCCGCCCAGCGGCCGCTCGCTCAACGAGCGGCCTGCGCCCCGCGCCGGAGCACCTCCTCGATGGCGTCCACATCGTAGACGCACCCGCCCCACGTGCCCCCGCCGACCGCCTGGAGCGCGGCCCAGAGGCGAGTGTCCGCCGGAAGGTCAGGATCGGGCGCGAGGTCGGGACGGGGTGACCGACCGGCGAGCACACGGGCGCCCTCGGCGGGTGACCACTCGCGATCGCCGTGGCCGACCAAGTCGATCGAGCCTTCGAGCCGGTTCCGGTCGATCACGATGCGGACCTGGTCGCCCTCGACGAGCTTGCCGATCGGACCGCCCGCCAGCGCCTCGGGCGCCACGTGCCCGACACAGGCGCCCGTGGACACGCCCGAGAAGCGGGCGTCGGTCAACACGGCGACATGCTTGCCGAACGACAGGTGCTTGAGGGCAGCTGTGATCTGGTAGATCTCCTCCATGCCCGTGCCCATCGGGCCCCGGCAGATCAGCACGAGGACGTCGCCGGCCTTCACGCGTTCGGGCCCCGTGCTCTTGATCGCCGCGATGGCCGCGCGCTCCGTCGTGAAGACGCGGGCGGGACCCGTCTTCCGGTAGACGCCGTCGGCGTCGACCACGGAGGGGTCGATCGCCGTGCTCTTGATGACGGCACCCTCGGGCGCGAGGTTCCCGCGCGGAAACGTGATCGTGCTGGTCAGCCCTCGACCCCGAGCCGAATCCGGCGACATGATCACCTCGTCGGGATCGACGCCGTCCTGGATGCGCAGTCGCTCCCGCAAGGCGAGCCGGCGCTCCGAACCCTCCCACCAGTCGAGCGTGTGCCCGAGCGTTTCGCCGGAGGCGGTGAGGCACCCGAGTTCCAGAAGGCCGAGGCGCCTCAGGTGGAGCATCACCTCGGGCACG
The DNA here is from genome assembly GCA_963804185.1 of uncultured Candidatus Rokubacteria bacterium. Taxonomy (GTDB): domain Bacteria; phylum Methylomirabilota; class Methylomirabilia; order Rokubacteriales; family DASRDR01; genus DASRDR01. The sequence goes on along the minus strand of CAWDPM010000011.1, from coordinate 130,496 downwards.
CCGCCGGCCATGAAGACGCGGATCGTCGGGTGATAGCGCGGCCCGTTGGGCAGCACGTCCACGATCCGCGGGACGCGCCGGTTCACGTCGGTCCAGTCGTCGACGGTCGGGCGCCGGAGACCCGCCGCGTGGGCGATCGCCGTGAGGTGAAGCAGGAGATTCGTGGACCCGCCGAACGCGGCGTGAACCGTCATGGCATTCCGCACGGCGGCGTCGGTCAGGACGTCTCGCGTGGTGAGCCCGCGCATCTGGAGATTCACGAGCGCGCGCGCGGACCGCCGGGCCCCGTCCAGCCAGATCGGCTGCCCCGAGGGCGCCAGCGCCGAGTGGGGCAGCGCGAGGCCTAGGGCTTCGCCGACGACCTGAGAGGTTGCCGCCGTGCCGAGGAACTGGCAGCCCCCGCCGGCCGAGCCGCACGCGCGGCAGCCCATGTCGGCAGCGTGCTCGAGTGTGATCTCGCCGTGGGCGAATCGCGCGCCGATGGACTGCACCGTGCCGGCGTCCTCCGCATCGCGAGCGGGAAGCGTCACGCCGCCCGGGACGAGCACGCAGGGCAGACCGCGCGTGGCCGCGAGCGCCATCATCATCGCGGGAAGTCCCTTGTCGCAGGTGGCGACGCCGAGAACACCCCGTCGCGTCGGCAGTGAGCGGATGAGCCGGCGGAAGACCTGCGCGGCGTCGTTCCTGTACGGCAGACTGTCCATCATCCCGACCGTGCCCTGGGTCCGGCCATCGCACGGGTCGGTGACGAAGCCGGCGAACGGCAGGCACTCCAAGCGGCGCAGCTCCCCGGCGGCCGCTTCCATCAGGAGGCCGACCTCCCAGTGTCCGGTGTGATAGCCGAGCGCGATCGGCTGGCCGTCGGGCGCGCGGATGCCGCCCTGGGTCGACAGGATCAGATACTGGGGCCGCCCGAGCTCCCGAGGATTCCAGCCCATGCCGGCGTTCTGGGTCCAGCCGAAGAGATCGCCGCTGGGCCCGTCGAGGAGCATCTCCGGCGTCAGCGGGAGGCTGCCCGCCGGCCCGGCTCCTACCGTCTGGACGTCGAGGAGACCCGGCGCCGCCGTCGTGGCGCCGACGATCTCGTCGAAACCGATCGCCACCTGCTTGCCTTCCCGTGCGCTCATGTCGGTCCCTCCGCGCTCACTGGGCCATCTTCGCGGTGCGGGAGTCGATCAGACGGCCCGTGGCCTGCGGGCTCACGTCCGCAGCGCCGCTCCGCCAGTGTACACGTCCGCTCCCGGGGCGGCGGGCGCTTGAGCGTGCCTCCCGACTACCCGCCGGCGAGGAGCGCCCGCTCCGCCAGCGCAGGGGGTAGCCCGCCGCTGCCCGCGAGCCGGTCGTGGAAGTCGCGGAGGGCCGCCGTGCCGCTCGCCGCGCCTCGCGGGAGGTGACGCTCCCGGATCGCGAGGATCTCCAGGCACCCCGCGAGATAAGTCCCGGTCGATCCGCTCGTCGGGAGTGAGGCCGGTGTCGGGCACCGCCCGGAACCGCACCCGCCACGCGGCGCTCCGTCGCTGGCGCTCCCGGATCGCCGCCTCCGAGAGGTCGTCGAGGCGGTCGTCAAACTCGGTGAGCCCGAGGCCGCTTGCCATGACCGGGGCGGCTTCGTGCTCCTCGGACAGGAACGTCCGGCAGAGCGCGCTGAACGTGGTCATGCGTCGACCTCCGCGTGCGGGGGGCGCTCAGCCGGCGGCGGCGCCGGCGCCGACCACGCCGACGTCAGCTGCTCTCGACCCGGCCGGCGAGCCAGCGCGCGGTGCGCAGGAGGCGCGCGTCGCCGTGGCGGGGACCGACGAGCTGGATGCCCATCGGCAGGCCGTTCGCGCCCCGCATGAGCGGCAGGGTGATCGCCGGCATCCCGGTCAGCGTCCACAGCGTGCAGAACGTTGGATCGCCGGTGGAGTCGAGGCCCTCCGGGGCCGTACCCGGCGCGGCCGGGGTGAGGATGGCGTCGTAGCGCTGGGCGAACAGGTCGGCCAGGCCCTCGGCGAACGCCGCGGCGCGGGTGCGCGCCAGCTGGTAGTCGACCGCACGGACGTCGCGACCGCGCCCGAGCTGGGTACGGAGAGCGTCGGAGAGCCGGTCCCGGCCCTGGTCCCACTCGCGGCCGAGGTTCGCCGCCATCTCGGCCTCCATGATGGCGCGGTGCCACCCGAACGCGTCCTCGGACTGGACCAGCTCGACCTCCTCGAGGCGGTCGCCGAGGACCCCGGCGAGCTCCGTGAACGCCTCGCGCGTATCGTCAAGGGCGCGGTCCCAACGCGAGGTCTTGACGAGCGCGAACATCGGCGACAGCGGCGGCTCCTCGGCCGCCACCTCGCGGAACGGGATCCGCGCGCGCGGCCGCGAGTCCGGGTCGCGCTCGTCGAACCCGACCAGCTGCTCGGCCAGGAGAGCGACGTCGTCGAGCGTCCGGGCGAACACCCCCATCGTGTCGAGCGTGCGCGAGAGCTGGAGGACTCCGTGACGGGGGATCAGGCCGTGCGTCGGCTTGAACCCGTAGACGCCGCAGAACGAGGCCGGCCGGATCACGGAGCCGTTCGTCTGGCTCCCGATGGCGGCCGGCACCATGCCCGCCGCCACGGCGGCGGCCGAGCCGCTCGATGAGCCGCCCGGGGTGTGCGCGGCGTTGTGCGGGTTCCGCGTCTTCCCCGGCGCGTAGGTCGCGAACTCCGTGGTGACGGTCTTGCCCATGATCACGGCGCCGGCCGCACGGAGCATCGAGACCAAGGTGGCGTCGCGGGACGGGGTCCGCCCGGCGTAGAGGGGCGATCCGTGCTCGGTCGGCATGTCGCTGGTGTCGATGATGTCCTTGACCCCGACCGGCACGCCGTGAAGCGGCCCGACCGGCCGGCCCTCCAGCCGGCGGTCATCGGCCGCGCGCGCCTGCGCGCGGGCGTGGTCGGGGTCGAGGAAGGCCCAGGCCTGGACGTCGGCGTCCACCGCCTCGATCCGGGCGAGGCACGCCTCGACCAGCTGGAGCGAGCTGATGACCCCGTCCCGGACGAGCCGCGCCGCGTCCGAGGCGGACAGCGCGTGGAGGTTCGTCAGGTCCATCCTGGTTCGCTAGAGCTCAGTTCCCGTACAGGAACTCGGGCAGCCAGAGCGTCATGCCCGGCCAGATGTACATGAACGCGAGGCAGAGCGACGACGATGAACATGTACGGCATCATCCCGGCGAAGATCTGGTTGAGCGTCACGTGCTTCGGCGCCACGCCCTTCAGGTAGAACGCCGACATCGCCACGGGCGGGGAGAGGAACGCCGCCTGGAGGTTCACCGCCACCATGGTGCCGAAGAGCAGCGGGTCCACCTTGAAGTGGCTCAGGAGCGGGATGAAGATCGGGCAGAAGATCACGATGATCTCCGTCCACTCGAGGGGCCACCCGAGCAGGAAGATGATCAGCTGGGACATGATCAGGAACCCGACCGGGGACAGGTTCATCCCGAGCACCCACCGCTCGATCAGCCCCTGGCCGCCGTGCAGCGCGAAGACCGAGGAGAACAGGGCGGAGCCGACGAACAGCCAGCACACCATGGCGGTCGTCTTGGCGGTGAGGAACGTGGACTGCTTCAGGTTGTCCCGGAGCTCCTGGGACCGGCCGAGGTGGACGAGGCCGGGGACCACGGTGCCCAGGAAGACGCCCCCGATCGAGGCCGCCACCAGCAACGACGAGAGCGGCTCGCCCTGGTACCACCCGAGGGCGAAGCCGAGGACGGCGCCGACCAGGGTCCACCACCACACGTCGCGCGCGTACTTCGACATCACCGCCAGGTACAGGGCGCCCAGCGCCCCGATGGCCGCCGACTCGGTGGCGGTGCAGATGCCGAACAGGATCACCGCGAGCACGACGATGGTGAGCACGCCGAGCGGCACGACCGACGCGATCAGCTCCTTGAGGATCTCGAGCTGCTCGCCGTCCATGCGTCGGTAGTAGACGAGGAGCACGAGCGCGGCGAGTGCGGCCAGCCCCCAGAACCACTGGGTGAAGTGCGCGGGGACCCGGCTGACCGTCGAGACCGGCGCCCGGGCCGCCCCCCCCATCTCCTCGGGCGGCGCGTCGGCGCTCCGCGCCGGCTCGTCACTCTGGATCTCCGTCTCGGCCGCCCCCAGCTCCTGGGGCGCCTCCTCGGCAGGGGCGACTGGGACGGCAGGGGTGGCAGGGGTGGCGGGCGCGGCAGGGGCGGCGGGCGCGGCGACCGCGGGAGGCGCGGCCGTCCCCGGGGGCGTCGTCCTGGCAACGCGGGCGGCCGGTGCGCTCGCGACTGCGGCCGGAGCGTTGTAGATGACGACGTACCACCACGTGGCGCCGAACGTCCCCGCCGCGAGCGCGACGGGCACCAGGAGCGCCAGCACGTTCTTGACGATCCCGCCATAGGTCAGCGCCTGCCCCTCACCGGTCCCGGTCGCCGCGCACCAGGCCCGGCCGCAGCATGGTGGCGAGAACCCCGAGCGGAACGCTCCGGAGCCGGCTCCGCTCGAGACGCCGGAGCCACTCGGGCACCGGGAGGCGATACTGGTCCGGCGCCAGCTTCGGCGCGATCCTGGGGTTCAGCACCGCCCACCCGAGGATGTAGGCGAGATAGAGAGCCGTGAGGAAGAAGCCCGGCAGCATCGCGGCGGCGTAGAGCTTCACGATGGACTGGCCGGCGACGGCCGCGTAGACGATCAGCATCACCGACGGCGGGATCAGGATGCCGAGCGTCCCGCCCGCCGCGATCGCGCCGGAGGCGAGCCGGACGTCGTACCCTGCGTTGAGCATCGGGCGGAGGGCGATGACGCCCATGAGGACCACCACGGCGCCGACGATCCCCGAGGCGATGCCCCAGAAGGCGCACACGAGGAGCGTGGTCACGGCAAGCGACGCGGGGACGCGGCGGAACGCGAGCTGGACGCTGTGGAACATCCGGTCGACCAGCGCGGCCCGCTCCATGACGTAGCCCATGAACACGAACAGCGGGACCGAGAGCAGGGTGTCGTTGGTCATCACGCCGTACGTGCGCTGCACCATGAGGTCGAAGATCTGGTTCTGCCACCAGTGCTGACCGGGCGCCCAGAACGCGAGGTAGCCGAAGCCCATGCCGAGGCCCATCAAGGTGAACGCCGTCGGGAAGCCCATCATGATGGCGATCACGATGAGCCCGAGCATGACGAGGCCGAGCAGAGGGTCGCTCACCGCTTCGGCTCGTCCTCTCGGATCGCCCGCTCGTGCACGACGCCCTCCTCCATGACGCTCCGGTGGCGGGCGGCCTCGTCGATCGCCTTGGCGCCCTCCATGGCGGCGCGCCGGGACTCCTCGTCCACGTACTGGCTGTGGCCGAGCTGCGTGTCGATGACGTCGATCTCCTCGACGTCCTGGAGCCGGGCGGGCCACGCGCCGGTGCGCACGCACACGACGCAGCGCACGATCTCGGCCAGCCCCTGCACCATCACCAGGATCCCGGCGATCGGGATCACCGACTTGAAGTGGTACACGGGCGGGCCTTCCGCGGTGACGGTCGAGTGCTCCCCGATGCGCCAGGAATCCGCGGCGTAGCCGTATCCCGCGTAGATCAGCGCCAGGATGCCGGGAACGAAGAACAGGAGGTACAGCGTCAGATCGAGCGCGGCCTGGGTGCGCGGCTTGAGGTAGAGGTAGACGAAGTCCGCCCGCACGTGGCCGGCCTGCGCCAGGGTGTACGCCCCGCACAGCATGAACAGCGACCCGTAGAGCATGTTGTTGAAGTCGAAGATCCAGGCGGTCGGCGCGTTCAGGATGTACCGCTTGAAGACCTCGATGGAGACCACGAACGTCAGGGCCACGATGAGCCACGCGAAGGCCTTGCCCGACCAGTAGCTGAACCGGTCGATGGAGTGGATCAGGCGCTCGGCCGTCATGGGCCCCCCATCACCCGCCTAGAGGAGACCGGGAAGAGCAACGGACCAGCTGTCCGGCGCGCACCGGACGGCTGGTCCGTCGGAGAGATGGCACCCAGCGGCTAGCTCTTCTTCGCGAAGTAGTGGTTGTACGCCATGCGCCGGCTGACGTTGGTGTCGAGGTCCCACTTCACCGTGCGCTCGGCGAACTTCTTCTGCGACTCGGCGATCTCCTTGAAGAGCGGGTTTTCGCCCGACTTCTTGGCCGCCACCTCGTCGTAGACCTCGAGCTGCTTCTGGAGGATCGAGTCGGGGGTCTTGAAGAACCGGACCTTGTCCTTGGTCTGCAGCTCGACGTAGTCCTTCGAGTAGCGGTCGATGGCCTTCCACGACATGTCGGCCGAGGCCGCCTCGACCGCGCTCTCGATGATCGCCTTCATCTTGTCCGGCAGCGCGTCGAACTTGGTCTTGTTGAACGTGATCTCCAGCTGCTCGGCGTTCTGGTGGTAGCTCTGCAGCATGCAGACCTTCGAGACGTCGGCGAAGCCCAGGATGCGGTCGGACGTCTGGTTGTTGAACTCCGCGGCGTCGAGAAGCCCGCGGTCCAGTGCCGGCACGATCTCGCCGCCGGGCAGCGCGTTCACCGCCGCGCCCAGGCCCGTGAACACGTCGATCGAGATGCCCACCGTGCGGAACTTCAGGCCCTTGAAGTCGTCGACTTTGGTGATCGGCTTCTTGAACCACCCGAGCGGCTGGGTGTACATCGGCCCGTAGGGGAACGACACGACGTTGACGCCGATCGAGGCGTAGAGCTTGGTCAGGAGCTCCTTGCCGCCGCCGTACTTGTGCCACGAGAGCAGCATGTTGGCGTCCATGCCGTACCCCGGCCCCGATCCCCAGAGCGCGAGCGCCGTCTGCTTGCCGTAGTGGTACACGAGCACGCCGTGGCCGCCGTCGAGCGTGCCCTTCGACACGGCGTCGATCAGCCCGAACGCCGGCACCACCGCGCCCGCCGGCAGGACCTCGATCTTGAGGTCGCCGCCGGTCATGTCGTTGACCTTCTTCGCGAAGTCGTTCGCGTACTCGTGGAAGATGTCCTTCTGCGGCCAGGTGCTCTGCCACCGCATCGAGATCGGGCCCTGCGCCTTGACGATGTTCGGGAACCCGAGCGCGGCCGCTCCCGCGGCCACCGCCGCGCCCTTCAGGAACTTCCGCCGCGCCGCCTGACTCGCCGCCTGCGCCTCGCTCATGCCGCACCTCCTTGTGTGGACTGGTTCACGGACGTGATTGGGTCCTAGAGCCGTGATGGGAGCCGACGCCTCGAGGCGCACTCGCGCGCACCCCCGCGGCGATTGGGCGTCATTTTACCGTCACGCTGCCCTTTCTCGCAAGGCGAGGCGAAGGCGCGCCGTCGAGCTGTGCGGGAGCCGCGATCCCGGGAACGCCGAGCGGAGCCCAGCGGCTTCATCCTCGCCGGGGCGCCGGGGCCGGGTGGCGGCCGGGGCCACGGGTGGGCTGTATCGCTGTCCAGTGAAAATGTCAGGCTAACTGTTGCATGAAAATGTCATCCCTTGATTTTCGCGTGGACGGCTAGGCCCTTGGCGTCGAGCAAGTGGTGGTTGTAGGGCTGGCGCCAGGGGGTGCGTGGGCGCCGGTCGTGCCGACCGCGGGGCGCGGGGAGCCGCCGGCGTGGGACGCGAAAAAGACATTTTCACTAACCAGTTAGGGGGTGACATTTTCATAGACCAACAACAGACCACGGGCGGGCCGTTGACGACGCGGGGTCGGGTGGCCGAGGATGGCGAGTCGTGACCCCTCCGGGACCTCCGGCCGACGGGTGGCGGGGCCTCTGGCCCCTCGACGCTCGTGTCACCTTCCTCAATCACGGATCGTTCGGCGCCTGCCCCCGCGCGGTGCTGGACGCCCAGGCGCGCCTCCGGGACCGGCTGGAAGCCGAGCCGGCGCGGTTCCTGGCCCGGGAACTGGAGGGCTTGCTGGACGAAGCGCGCCGGGCGCTGGGCGCCTTCGTCGGGGCCGATGCGGACGGCCTCGCCTTCGTCCCGAATGCGACCACGGGCGTGAACACCGTGCTCCGGTCCGTTGACCTCTCGGCGGGGGACGAGATCCTCGCCACGGACCACACCTACAACGCCTGCCGGAACGCCGTCGACGCCGTCGCGGCGCGGGCGGGGGCCAGTGTCGTCGTGGCGACGCTGCCGTTTCCCCTGGCGGCGCCCGAGCAGGCGCTGGAGGCGGTGCTCTCGCGGGTGGGACCGCGGACGCGGCTGGCGCTCGTCGACCATGTGACGAGCCCGACAGGGCTCGTCCTGCCGATCGAGCCCCTCGTCCGCGAGCTCGCGTCGCAGGGTGTCGACGCGCTGGTCGACGGCGCCCACGCCCCCGGCATGGTGCCGCTCGACCTCCGGGCGCTCGGCGCCGCGTACTACACGGGGAACTGCCACAAGTGGATCTGCGCGCCGAAGGGCTCGGGGTTCCTGCACGTCCGGTCCGACCGGCGAAAGAGCGTGCGCCCGCTGGTGATCAGCCACGGCGCCAACTCGCGCCGGACGGACCGCTCGCCGTTCCACCTCGAGTTCGACTGGGTGGGCACGGCCGATCCCACGGCCTACCTGGCTGTCCCGGAAGCGATTCGATACATGGAGTCGCTCCTGCCCGGCGGCTGGCCGGCGCTCATGAAGCACAACCGGGGCACCGCCCTCGCTGCCCGCGACCGCCTGTGCACCGCCCTGGGCGTGCCGCCTCCCGCTCCGGACTCGATGATCGGCTCCCTCGCCGCGCTGCCTGTGCCGCCGGGCTTTGGCCCGGCTCCGGTGGACGGCGAGCGCGACCCCCTCCAGACCGCTCTCTTCGACCGATTCGGCATCGAGCTCCTTGTCTTCACCTGGCCGGCGCTCGCGTCCCGGATCCTCCGCGTCTCCGCTCAGCTGTACAACTCGGGCCCGGACTACGACCGCCTCGCCGAGGCGCTCGGCGCGCTCCGATAGGCTTCCGTGGACCTCTTCGATCCCGCGCACTACCGGGGTGTCCGCCGACCGGTCGGCGAGGCCGAGACGCTCCCCGCGTGGTGCTACACGACGCCGGAGTTCTACGCGCGCGAGGTCGACCGCATCTTCACGCGGGGGTGGCACTTCGTGGCTCGGGCCGACGAGGTGCCTGACGCCGGCAGCTACCTGGTCGTCGACACGGTGCCCGGCTCGCTGCTCCTGCTGCGGGATCGGGCGGGCCGGGTGGGCGCCTTCGCCAACACCTGCCGCCACCGGGGCGCCCGCCTCCTCGACGGCCGAGGCCATTGCCGCACGATCGTGTGCCCGTATCACGCGTGGACCTACGGCCCGGACGGCAGCCTGCTGGGCGCGCCGGGGATGCAGGACCGTCCGGGTTTCGACCGGGCCGCCTGGGGCCTGACGCCGGTGCGGTCGGAGAGCTGGCAGGGATTCGTCTTCGTGAGCTTCAGCGAGACGGGGCCCGGCCTGCTCGAGCACTTCGGCGACCTCGCCGAGAAGCTCGGCTCGTACGGCTTCGACCAGATGGTCTGCGTCGGCCGGCGCGACTACGAGGTGGCCTGCAACTGGAAGCTCCTCGTGGAGAACGCCATGGAGGAGTACCACACCGGGACGGTCCACCACGCGAGCCTCGGGCAGCAGCACGCCGTGCAGGAGGACACCCGCGGGCACTGGGACGCCATCCACATCCCGCAGGAGACGAGCATCGCCGTCCTGCCCGGCGAGACGGCGCCGTTCCCGCCAGTGCCCGGTCTGAGCCGGCCGGGCCGCGCGGGGGACGTACTTCACCGTGCTCCACCCCGCCACTCAGTTCGCCTGCACGCAGGACTGCATGTGGTGGCTCAGGATCGTCCCGCTCGGCCCCGCGCGCTCGCGGCTTTGTGTCGGCTTCTGCTTCCCGCGGACCACGGTGGCGCGGGCGGACTTCGAAGCCGGTGTGAAGAAGTACATGCATCGATGGGAGACCGGCATCGCCGAGGACAACGGCATCTGCGAGGGCCAGCAGGCCGGCCTCACCTCGGCCCTGAGGCGGCCGGGGCCGTTCGCGCTCCGGGAGCCGGCGGTCCACCGTGTCAACAACTGGGTGCTGGACCAGGTCCTCGACGGATCCGGGCGCCGGCGCGCGGTGGGCGACCCGTGACCGGCTCGCGCGGCCGCGAAGGCGAGGACGGAGCGCGCTATAGTGACGCTGGAGGATTCCCGGGGATGGCCGATCTCGCACCCGTCATGCTGACCCACGATCTCCAGGACGCCCGCGCGTGGCGGCGAGCGACGCTGTCGGCGCGCGACTGGCTGGTGGCGCTGCCGCCGCGCTGTGTCGACGAGCTGGACACCGTCGTCCGGCAGGTGCGACGGGACCCGTTGCCGACGCTTCTCCTCGACCCCGACCAGTTCCTGCTTCCCGCGTGCGCCGAGCTGATGGGTCACGTCCGCGCCCGGCTCTGCGCGGGCATCGGGCTGGCCGTTGTGGATCGGCTGCCCGTGGAGCGATACGAGCCCGAGGAGAACCGCGTCCTGTGCTGGGTCCTGACTCAGCTCCTCCAGCGGCCGGTCGCTCAGGCGTGGAACGGCGCCATGCTGTACGACGTCCGGGACACGGGGAAGACGCTCGAGTACGGGGTCCGGCGGTCGGTCACGAACCTCGACCTGACGTTCCACACCGACGGCCCGTGGCTTGACCTGCCGCCGCACCTGGTCGGGCTCTACTGCATCAACCCGGCCGAGGAGGGCGGGGTGAGCCGCTTCGTCAGCCTGTGCACCGTGCACAACGAGCTCCGGCGACGCCACCCGGACCTCGTTCCACGCCTCTACCAGCCGTACCCCTGGGATCGCCAGGCCGAGCACGCGCCCGACGATTCGAAGGCGGGCGCGCAGCCGGTCTTCCAGTACGACGGCCGCTCGTTCGTGGGACGCTTCAACGAGCGGCTGATCGAGACGGGGGCGGAGCTCGCCGACCAGCCGCTCGACGCCGAGGGCCAGGAGGCGCTGGAGGCCATGCGCGCCATCGTGGATTCGCCTGATCTCTGGGTGGAGTTCACGATCGAGCGAGGCCAGATCCAGTACCTCAACAACCGGGAGTTCGCCCACAGCCGCACTGACTTCCGGGACGCGGCGGAGCCGCACCGGAAGCGCCACCTGCTCCGGGTCTGGACGCGCGAGGAAGGTCGCCGCACCTTCCATCCGTGAATCACACTCGCCAAGGGAGCCTCCACATGACCCAGGGTTCGTCCATCGGCCGGTCCGTTCGCCGCCTCGACGGCGGGGAGAAGGTGACCGGTCTCACGCGCTTCGCGGGCGACTTCCAGCTGCCCCGCATGGCTCACGCTCGCCTCGTCCTGAGCCCCCACGCCCACGCGCGAATCGCGCGAGTCGACGGGAGCGAGGCCGCACGTCGGCCGGGAGTTCTCGGCGTCTTCGCCGCCGCCGACCTCGGGCTCGCCATGGTCGATCCCACCGCGCGCAGCAAGTCGCCCCTCGCGCTCGATCACGCGCGGTTCGTGGGCCATCCCGTGGCGGCGGTGGTCGCCGAGACGCCCGCGCTCGCCGAGGACGCGGCCGCCCTCGTCGAGGTCGAGTACGAGCCCCTCTCGGCGGCGCTCGACGCCCTCGGCGCCATGCGAGAGGACGCGCCGCGCGTGCGCGCGGCGGCGGGCGTGGGTGGGGAGGCGGAGCTGGCGATGCACGGGGCCGCGACCGGCGGGGAGCAACTCCGGGAGGCGGTCGGCCCCAACGTCGTGAGCACCCAGCGGTTTCATCGCGGGGACCTCGGGCGCGGGTTCGCCGAGGCCGACGTGGTCGTCGAGCGCCGCTTCGAGACCCCGATGGTCCACCAGGGTTACCTGGAGCCGCGCGCCGTGGTGGCCGACGTCGACCCGCTCGGCGCCGTGACCGTCTGGACCGCGACCCAGGCGCTCTTCTTCACGCGGTCGGAGGTGTGCGACGCTCTCGGCTTGCCGGAGCACCAGGTGAGGATCGTGGCGACGCCGCTGGGAGGAGGCTTCGGCGCGAAGTTCGTGCTCCTGGAGCCCCTGGCAGCAGCGCTCGCGCTCCGACTCCGCCGGCCGGTCTCCGTCGTCATGACACGGACCGAGGAGTTCCTGTCGACCACACCGGCGCCGCCCGCCGTCATCGAGCTGAAGGTCGGGGCTCGCCGGGATGGCACGCTCACGGCGCTGGAGGGGCGCGCCGTGTTCGACGCCGGCGCTTACGCGGGCGCGCCGCTGGGGATCGCGCTCCTGCTGATCGGGAGCTACTACCAGGTGCCGAACATCGAGCTGCGCGGCTACGAGGTGCTGACCCACAAGCCGGGCAATGGCGCCTACCGCGCGCCGGGCGCGGTGCAGGGCACGTTCGCGATCGAATCCGTCATGGACGAGGTTGCGCGGGCCACGGGGCTCGACCCCATCGATCTGCGGCTCCGGAACGCCTCGCGCCCGGGCGACCCGATGGTGACGGGCCAGCCGTGGCCGAAGATGGGTCTCGTCGAGTGCCTGGAGCGGCTCCGGGTGGAGCGCGGGCGGCGCGCCGCCGCGCCGGCGACCTCCGCGAACGGTCGGTACCGGAGGGGATCCGCGGTCGCCATCGGCGGCTGGATGGGAGGAATCGAGCCTGCGAACGCGGCCTGCCGGCTGGACCGGGACGGTACCCTCAGCATCCTCGTCGGGACCGTGGACATGAGCGGCACGAACACCGCGTTGGCGCAGATCGCGGCCGAAGCCTTTGGCTTGCCGGTCGAGGACATCCGGGTGGTGAACGGCGACAGCGATTCCGCGCCCTACGCCGGCGCGAGCGGCGGCAGCAAGATCACCTACACGGTGGGCCTCGCCGTCGAGCGGGCGGCGCGGGAGGCGAGGCAGCAGCTCCTCGCCATCGCCGCCGACCAGCTGGAGGCCGCGCTGGAAGACCTCGAGATCGTTGACCGCGCGGTGCGGGTCCGCGGGGTGCCGGGGCGTGCCGTCGCGCTCGCCGAGCTCGCGAAGGCGAGCATGCAGTTCGGAGCCAAGTACGAGCCGGTGTACGGACGCGGCGCAAGCGCGACGGTCGCCCGCTCGCCGGCCTTCGCCGCCCACCTGAGCGAAGTCGAGGTGGACACGGAGACCGGGGTCGTTCGCGTGGAGCGCCACCTCACGGTGCAGGATGTGGGCCGGGCCATCAATCCGGCCGCGGTGGAGGGGCAGATTCAGGGCGGGGTGGCGCAGGGGATCGGCTGGGCGCTCCTCGAGCGGATGCCCTACGACGCCCAGGGCCAGCTGCTCGCCGCCACCCTGATGGACTACGCGCTGCCGCAGAGCGATCAGACGCCCTCCGTCGAGTCCGTGCTCCTCGAGGTGCCGTCCGAGCACGGGCCCTTCGGCGCGAAGGGGGTTGGGGAGCCCCCGGTGGTCGGGGTTCCGGCTGCCGTCGCGAACGCCGTCGCCGACGCCACCGGCCACCGGTTCACGACGCTCCCGATCACCGCCGACCAGGTGGTCGAAGCCCTCGACGGCCGCTCGGTGAAACACGCCGGTTGAGGCCACCTCCCGGCTCGCGCGAGCGCTGCGAAGACGACCGACGGTCTGGCACCGATGAAGCGGTCTTCCCCGACCACCCCGCGCGGTTCCACGAGGGCCAGCCGCCCTGCCATGTCATCGACCGCGCGCGCGGTGGTTGAGCCCGCCTCCCTGGTGCGCTACGTCGACCCCTCCACGGGGCTGACGTATCCGCTCGACACGCCGCGATGGTGCGCCCAGAGCGGTCAGCACCTGAACTTGACACAAGGCCCGGGGCTCAGGCGCGGCGACATTGAACCGGCACGGCATTCGGTCTGGCGCTACGCGAAGGCGCTGGCCGTGGACAGGGCGTCGGCCGTCAGCCTCGGCGAGGGGTGGACACCGCTCGTTCCGGGCGACTGGGCGGGGACGCCGGTCCAGCACAAGCTCGAGTACATGATGCCGACCGGGTCGTTCAAGGACCGCGGCATGACGGTGATGGTGAGCTACCTCCGGAGCCGCGGCATCGACCGGGTCCTCGAGGACTCGTCCGGGAACGCGGGCGCCTCGCTGTCGGCCTACGCCGCGGCCGCCGGCATGTGGTGCCGCATCCTGGTGCCAGAGACGGCGTCGTACCCGAAGATCGCCCAGATCGCGGCCTGCGGCGCCGACGTGGTGACGATTCCGGGCTCGCGCCAGGACGTGGCCGACGCGGCCCTGCGCCAGGCCGCCGGGATCTTCTACGCGAGCCACAACTGGCAGCCCCTCTTCGTGGAGGGCGTCAAGACGCTCGCCTACGAGCTGTGGGAGCAGCTCGGCTTCCGCGCGCCCGACAACGTCGTCGTGCCCCTCGGTTACGGCAGCAACGTGCTGGGGTGCGAGCGGGGATTCGCCGAGCTCCTGCGCGGCGGCGAGATCGCCACGTCGCCCCGGCTCTTCGGGGTGCAGGCGGCGAACTGCTCGCCCTACCACGTCGCCTTCCAGGCGGGAGTCGATCGGCTGGTGCCGACCACCGTCACCCCGACCGTCGCCGAGGGCATCGCGTCTGCACGGCCCACCCGCGTCGGGGAGGTGCTGCGGGCCGTGCGCGAGAGCGGAGGGGCCATCGTCGCGGTGACGGAGGCGGAGATCGTGGAGGCGCTCAGAGGCCTGGCCGCTCGAGGTCTGTACGTCGAGCCGACGTCCGCGGCGGCCGCCGCCGGTCTGACCCAGCTCGTGGCGAAAGGCGCGATCCGGCCGCGCGAGACCACCGTCCTCGTGCTCACCGGCTCGGGCCTGAAGGCGTCCGCGGCCATCGGGGAGCTGCTCAGGCTCGCCGCGCGGACCGAGTAGGTACCCGTGGCCGTCACGTCGAACCGCCCGCGGGACGGAGCCCTCCGATGCGCCTGACGCCGAGCGAGCTGGATCGCCTGACCATCTTCACCGCCGCCGAGCTGGCTCGCCGGCGCCGAGCCAAGGGATGGCGGCTCACCTATCCGGAGGCCCTCGCGCTGATCTGCGACGAGATGCACGAGGCGGCCCGCGGCGGCGCCTCCTACGACGAGGTGGTGGCGGTGGCGCGGGGGCTCTTGAACGAGGACGACGTGCTCGAGGGTGTGGCCGACCTGGTCGGCACCGTGAAGCTGGAGTGCCTCTTCGGCGACGGCACCCGGGTCCTCCACGTGGAGCGGCCGATCGGTCCGGGTGGGAAGCGGACGTCATGAGGCCCGGCGAGGTCCTGTTCGCCGAGGGACCGATCACGCTGAACGCCGGGCGGCCCACGGCCGAGGTGACGGTGACGAACACCTCGGACCACACCATCTTCATCAGCTCGCACTTTCCGTTCTTCGAGGTCAACCGCCGGCTCGTGTTCGACCGGGCACGGGCCTGGGGCATGCACCTCGACGTACCCGCGGGCGATGCGGTGCGCTGGCGCCCCGGCGAGACGAGGGCCGTTCGGCTGGTGGCCTACGGGGGCCAGCGGACGGTGCGCGGCTTCAACCGGCTGACCGACGGACCCGCCACCCCCGATCGGCTGGCCGAGGGCCTGGCGCGGGTCCGCCAGGGCGGGTACGGGAACCACGATGCCCCTCGGGCAGAGGAAGCGCATGGCCGGTGAGCTGAGCCGGCCCGAGTACTCGGCGCGCTACGGGCCCACGACCGGAGACCGCGTGCGTCTCGGGGACACGGACCTCCTGGCGCGGATCGAGCGGGACGAGTCGAGCTACGGGGACGAGGTGCTGCGCGGCTGGGCGAAGACCCTCCGCACCGGCATCATGATGAGCGCCGAGCTCCCGGCGGCGAGCGAGCTCGACCTCATCGTCACGAACGTGGTCGTGATTGATCCCGTGCTGGGCATCTTCAAGGCCAACATCGGCGTGAAGGACGGGATGATCGTCGGGGTCGGCCGCGCCGGCAACCCCGACGTCGTCGACAACCCCGATCTCCTCATCGGCTCCAACACGGCCCCCGTCTACGGTCAGGGCTACATCGCGACTCCCGGCGGCATCGACACGCACGTCCACCTGGTCCAGCCGCGACTCATCGCGTCCGCGCTGTCCGCCGGGATGACCACGCTGATCACCGGTGGCCTCAACGAGAACCCGGCCTTCAACCTGGACCACATGTTCCTGGCCTTCGAGGGCCTGCCGGTGAACCTGGGCATTCTCGGGCGCGCCGCCAGCTACACGGCAGCTCCGCTGGAACGCCAGATCGAGTCCGGGGCCTGCGGGCTCAAGGTCCACGAGGACTACGCGGGGTACCCGAGCATCGTCGACGCGGCGCTGAGCGTCGCCGACGCCTACGACGTCCAGATCGCGATGCACACCGACGGTCTCAACGAGTCGTGCGAGCTCGGCGAGACCGTTGCCGCCATCGCCGGCCGCAGCATCCACGCCTACCACGTCGAGGGCATCGGCGGCGGTCACTCGCCCGACATCCTCGCGATCGCGGGTGTCAGCCACGTCATCGGATCGTCCACGACCCCGACGATCCCGTATGGCCGGAACGTGGTGGCGGAGCACCACGCCATGATGTGGTCGGTGCACGGGATGAACCCCAAGGTCCCGAGCGACCGTGCCATGATCGCCGACCGCATTCGCGACTCCACCATGCGCGCCGAGAGCGTGCTCCACGACCTGGGGGCGATCAGCATCATCAACTCCGACTCCCAGGGCATGGGGCGGATCGGGGAAGTGATCCGGCGGACCTGGCAGCTTGCCCACCAGATGAAGCGGATGCGGGGCGAGCGCACGGCGCACGACAACCCGCGGATCCTCCAGTACCTGGCCAAGTACACGATCAACCCCGCCCGCGCCCACGGCGTGGAGCGGTGGGTGGGGTCGCTCGAGCCGGGCAAGAGCGCGGACATCGTGCTCTGGCGCCCCGAGTTCTTCGGGGTCAAGCCGGAGCTCGTGATCAAGGGCGGTTACCCGGCCTGGGGCGCGCTGGGCGAGGGCAACGCCTCCGTCGCCCAGACCGAGCCCCAGATTTACGCGCCGCACTGGGGGGGCACCGGGTGGGCGGGAGCGAGCCTCAGCATTGACTTCGTCTCGGCCGCCGCGGCGGCGAGCGGGTTCCGCCGGAGGCTGGGAGCCCGGCGGCGGGCCATCCCGGTCGTCGGGACGCGACAGGTCGCCAAGCGTCACATGCTGTACAACCAGGCGAACCCCCGCATCGAGATCGACCCCGGCACGGCGGAGATCCGGATCGACGGCCAGCCCTTGCCGCCAATGCCCGACGAGGACCTGCCGATGAACCGCCGCTACTTCCTCCTGTAGGCCGCCTCACTCCTCGCCGGGCTCGGCGGCAGGAAGCTCGCTCGGGCGCGCACTCCGGCACGGGCTGGCGGACAAGGCTCGACTCTCGCCGGCGGAAGCCACGGGTGTGGAAGGCGTCGGCGAGCTTCCAGGCGCCGCGCCGAGCGCCGCCACGGGTGAAACCCGCTTGCCGACGGCTGCCGGCGGGTGCTTACGGCTGCCTAGGGCTGATCGAACAGCCAGCGCGGGAACCACAGCGCGATTTCCGGGAACAGCATCACCGCGAGCAGCGCGATCACCTGCAGGACCATGAAGTCCGCCATGCCCCGGTAGATCGTGCTGAGGCTCCACTGGGGCACCACCTGCTTCAGGTAGTAGGCGGACATCGCGACGGGCGGGGAGAGATACGCGGTCTGGAGGTTCACGGCCACCAGCGCGCCGAACCAGAGCATGTCGTACTTCAGGGCCGCGACGACGGGGTAGAAGATCGGGATGAACACGAAGATGATGGCCGGCCACTCGAAGGGCCAGCCGAGCAGGAAGATCAGGCCCATCACCAGAAGCAGGGTGACGAAAGGCGGCACCGGGAGGCCCGACAGGGCGTTCGTGATGACGGAGGCGCTTCCGAGCCGCGCGAAGATCGCGCCGAAGACGTTCGAGGCGACGGCCAGGAAGAGGACCATGCTGGAGGTGGTCATGGTGTTGAAGACCGCCGTCTTCAAGCCCTCGAGCGTGAGCCGCCGGTAGGCGATCGCCAGCACGAGGGCCCCTGACGCGCCCATGGCCGCCGCCTCGGTCGGCGTCGACCACGCCGGCGAGGATGGTGCCGAGCGTCGCGCAGATCAGGAGCGCCAGCGGGACCATGCCGACGAAGAACTCGCGGACGATCTGGGCGACCGACGTGGCCCGTTCCTCCCGGGGGACGGGCGGACCCAGCGTCGGATCGAGGAAGCTCCGCGTGAGCGTGTACAGGATGTAGAGGCCGGCCAGGAGGAAGCCGGGGCCGAACGCCGCCGCGTAGAGCTTCGCCACCGACACGTTGATGACCGGCCCCATGACGATGAGCATGACGCTCGGCGGGATCAGGATGCCGAGCGTGCCACCGGCCGCGATCGCGCCCGCCGAGAGCCGCGGGCTGTAGCCGCTCTTCATCATGATCGGCGCCGCCATGATCCCGAGCACCGTCACGGCGGCACCCACGATGCCGGTGGCCATCGCGAAGACGGTGGCGGTGAGGATGACCCCCAGGTAGAGAGCGCCGCGCACCGGGGCGAGCATGACCTGGAACGCGCGGAAGAGGCGCTCCATGAGGCCGGCCTGCTCGACGACGTAGCCCATGAAGATGAACAGGGGCACGGCCGCCAGCGTCTGCTCCTTCATCAGCCCGATGGTCTGGAAGAACGCGAGATCGAAGACGATGGTGCCGAGACCGAAGTAGCCGAAGGTGAGACCGAGGAAGAGCAGCGTGAAGCTGATCGGGAAGCCGACGAAGATCACCCCGACCATGAGGACGAGCATCACGAGACCGAGGATCGCGTTGGCGTTCATATCGGGATGGTCTCGGTGGTGGTGAGGAACCGCCCGGTGCGGGCCGCATAGAGGGACTTGAGCAGCTCCGAGACGCCCTGGATCAGGAGAAGAAGCGCCGTGAGCGGCACCACCGCCTTGAATGGCCACAGAATGGGTCGCCACGCCGTCTGCTCCGAGAGCTCTCCCATCCGCCAGGAGTGCCACGCCTCGTCGAAGCTCGCGTAGAAGAGCAGGATCATGGCCGGGAAGAAGAAGAAGAGATAGGCCACGGCGTCGATTCGCCCCTTGGTCCGCACCGAGAATTTCTCCCAGAGCATGTCGGTCCGGATGTGGGCGCCCTTTAGGAGTGTGTAGTGGGCGCCCAGCATGAAGATCGCCGCGTACAGCATGTAGGAGAGGTCGAAGGCCCACAGGGTGGGCGCGTTGAACAGGTAACGGGCGGTTGCTTCGTAGGTGAGGCCGAGGACCAAGGGCAGGATCAGCCAGGCGATCGTCTTGCCCGACCACTCGGTGAACGTATCGATGGCGCGGATCGTTCTGAGCAGACCGGGGCTCGGTTCGGTCATGAGTGGGAGGGGTCCTCCTCTGTCACGGACTCGCGTCGCCGCACCGGTCCTGGATGACCCCGGGCGGCACAGGCCATCTCGCCGGTCCCGCCCGGGGCGCGAACCACGGGGGCCGACGCTACTTCTTCTGGGCGGGCTTGGCCGCTGGCGTGGGCGCCGGTGTCCCCGCGGCCGCCGCCTTCTCCGGCCAGTAGTAATTGGCTGCGAAGTCGTAAGGCGGGAAGAGGAAGCGCTTGGCGGGCACGACAACCCCGGCGTACTGCCGCTGGGAATCGAGCACCTTCTTGAAGAAGGGGTCCTTCTCCGCCTCACGCGCGGCGATCTTGTCCCAGGCCTTGAGGAACTCGATCAGGATCTCGTTCGGCGTCTTGAGGACGTTGACCTTGTGCTTCTCCCGGAGCTCCTTGAGCGCGTCGGCGTTCTGTCGCTGCCACTTCGCGTACCACCGGATGAAGGCCTCCATCGTCGCGGACTTGATGACTTCCTTGTGCTGGGGCGAGAGCTTGTCCCAGACCTCGCTGTTGATCAGGAGCTCGCCCATCGTCACCGGCTCGTGCATGCCGGGCGTGTAGTGGTACTTCCACACGTTGTGGAACCCGAGCCGGAGATCCTCGACCCCGCCGACCCATTCCGCGCAGTCGATGACCCCGCGCTCGGCGGCCGGCAGGATCTCCCCGCCGGGCAGGTTGACCGTGCGCATGCCCATCTCGGTGAAGACCTCGGCGTTGATCCCGGTCTGGCGGCACTTCATGCCCTTGAAGTCGGCCAGGTCCTTGATCGGCCGCTTGAACCAGCCGAACGCCTGGGGACCGCTCGGGAACGCCGGGAACGGGACGACGTTCAGCTTCAGCACGTCCTTGTAGAACTGCTGGTACAGCTCGTGCCCGCCGCCCTCGTACATCCAGCCGAGGACGTCGACGAAGTCCATCCCGTAGTTGCCGCCCGGCCCGCCGGTGAAGAGCACCGCCGTCTTGTTCTTGCCGACCCAGTAGTAGGCGACGGTGTGGGCCCCGTCGATGACCTTCTTGCTGGTCGCGTCGAGGACCTCGAAGGCCGGGACGATTGTCCCGGCGGGGAGCGCCTCGATCTTCAGCGTACCGCCGGAGAGCTTGTCCACGCGCTCGGCGATCAACTGCAGATGCTCGAAGATCGTCAGCGAAGCGGGCCAGCTTCCCTGGACCTTGAGAACAACGGGGGCCTGCGCCCTTGCGACCGGGATCGGCCGCCCGATGAACGTCATGGCGATCACCATCAGCGCGACCAGGGCGGTGGCGGTGAGGATCACGGACCGACGATTCGTCATGTGTGCACCTCCAGCGTCGCGATCGGACGTGGTGTAGCCGGGTATCGATAACTGCGCGGCGTGGCGCGAGTCTAGGGAAGGTCACCCACACTGTCAAGGCGAACCGGCGGCGGCGAACCGGCGGCGAACCTGCGAGCGAGGCGAACCAGCGACCAGGCGAACCAGCGAGCGCACCAGGGGACGGGAACCAGTGCGGACGGGGTTTCCCGGCGGCCCACGGCGCGCGCCAACCCTTGCCGGGCCTTGCGAGTCGCCGGTGTGTTGCGGTATATGAGAGGCTAATCGAGGCCGTCCCGCGCTCGGGCCGGTCGATCCATCAGCGAACCTGAACTCAGCTAGGAGGCACCAGATGGCGCAGACCCGCCGAGACTTCCTCAAGACGACCGCCGCCGCCGGGGCCGGGACCCTGTCGGGGGCGATCGGGTTTCCCATGGTGTCGCGCGCCCAGGCCAAGACCGTCGTGGTCTGGTGGAACCGCGGCTACTACAAGGAAGAAGACGAGGCGATGATCAAGATCGCCGAGGACTTCGAGAAGGCGAAGGGGGTCAAGGTCGACATCTCCTTCACCATCCAGGAAGACTTGCTGAAGAAGATCATCGCGGCCATCCAGGCGCGGCGCGTCCCCGACGTCGCCTTCTGCTTCTACAACGACTGGGAAGTCATGCCCAACAACGCCTGGACCGACAAGCTCACCGAGACGAGCGACATCATCGAGGAGCTCAAGCCGCGGTACAACGAGAAGTTTCTCCAGGTCGCCTACTGCTGGAACAACGTGGCCAAGAAGCGGGCGTACTACGGGGTGCCGATCGAGGCCCAGATCATGCACATCCACTACTGGCGGGACCTCCTCAAGGAGGCGGGCATGCCCGACGCGCCCGACAAGATCCCGCTCAAGTGGGAGGAGTACTGGGACTTCTGGAAGAAGGCGCAGGATGCCCTCCGGAAGAAGGACCCCGCGAAGTACGGCAAGCTCTTCGGCATCGGCATGACCGAGTCGAGCCGCGGGTCGGACACGATCTACAACTTCGAGATGGCCCTCCTGTCGTTCGGCGGCCAGCTCCTCGACAACGACGGCAAGGTGATCGCCGATCAGCCGAAGAACCGCGAGGCGATCATCAAGGCCCTGGCCTGGTTCGGCGAGATGTACAACTCGGGCTACGTCCCGCCCGACGCCATCAACTGGTCGGACGGCGACAACAACGCGAACTTCCACTCGAAGTCCATCGTGATGACGCCGAACCCGTCGCTCTCCATCCCGGCCCACTGGTTCTTCAACGGCCCGGAGCAGTACTTCAACAACATGGCGACGGTGGAGTGGCCGGACAACCCGGGCGGTGGCAAGGCCAGCTACATGGTCGCGGTCAAGACGATCCTCGTGCCGAAGGACGCGAAGGCGCCCGATCTCGGCAAGGAGTTCATCCGCTACGTGTTGGAGCCGAACCGCTTCTCCGAGTACATCAAGGGCGCGAACGGTCGCTGGTTCCCCGCGTTCACCGACGTCGCGAAGGATCCGTTCTTCGCCAAGGGCCAGGCCGGAAAGGGCGGGGCGGTGGACTACCACATCCCGCTCGCCACGCGGCTCTACAATGAGCGGACCATCAAGATCTTCGACCACTGGAAGAGCCCGGCCAACTCCCAGGTCTACGCGGAGAACATCTGGGGCAAGGCGATGTCCCGGACCAACGTGGACAAGTGGACGGCCGACAAGGCCGCGGACGAGGCCATCGGTCGGATGAAGACCATCTTCACGCAGTGGAGGTAGGACACACCCTGAGAGGCGTGTTCTCTCTCGGTCGGCCGGGACGGGGTGTCCTCCCGTCCCGGCCGCCGACCGCTTCCGGGGGCGCGAGTGGCTAGCGGGGCGGTGCGGGCGGCGACGGCGAGCGGGACCGCCGGCGTGTGGAGCCGGTCTGTCTCGGCAGCGGCGGGGGCGCTCGCCCCGAACCGCCGGAACCTTCAGGGGTACCTGTTCTCCCTGCCCCTCATCCTCCTCTTCCTGGCCTTCGTCGTCTACCCGCTCTACTTCGTCGTCACCCAGGCCGTCGACCCGTATACCTACGAGGTCCTCTTCTCGGATCCGATCTACGTCCAGACCATCGTCAACACGGTCGTGTACGTGGGGATCGCCGTCAACCTGAAGCTCTTCCTGGCCCTCCTGCTCTCGGGCCTCCTCCAGGCCGACACGCGCGGCACGCGGTTCATCTCGGCGATCTTCCTCCTGCCGTGGGCGATCCCCGTCCTGCCCGGCATCCTGTCGCTCCGCTGGATGCTCTCGTCCCAGTGGGGAATCATGAACCTCATCATGGAGGACCTCGGCTTCGGGCCGGTCCACTGGCTGGCGTCGCGGTGGATGGCGCTCGGGGCGCTGATCGTGTTCCACATCTGGAAGTACCTGCCGTTCTGGACCGTCATCCTGCTCGCGGCCCGGCGCGGGATCCCCCGGGAGATGTACGAGGCGGCCTCGATCGACGGGGCCGGTGGGCTCCAGCGGTTCACGGCGATCACCTTCCCCATGCTGAAGGGCATCTATCTCATCTGCTCGCTGCTCTCGATGGTCTTCACGCTGGGCGACTTCACCAACGTGTGGCTCCTGACCGGCGGCGCCCCCGGCGACTCGACCCACGTGCTCGCGACGCTCGCCTACCGCTACACGTTCCTCATGGGGAAGATCGACTGGGGAATGGGGGTGTTCGCGACCGCTCTGCCCGTCACGCTACTCTTCATCTTCATGCTGATCCGGAAGATCAAGTGAATCCGACCATCCTCCGTGTCGGCCGCTGGATCCTCCTCGCCCTGGTGACGGTGTGGACACTCTTCCCCATCTACTACATGCTCACGCTGTCGTTCACGCCGACGACGGAGCTCTTTCGGCCCGAGTACTTCGTCAGGAACCCGACGCTCGCGTCCTACCGGTACATCGTGTTCCAGGAGAGCCCGTTCGTGAAGTTCTTCTGGCGCTGGATGGGGAACAGCGTCGTGGTGGCGGCGGTGACGATGCTGATCGTCCTGGCGGTCGCCTCGCTCGGGAGCTTCGCCCTCGGCCGGATTCGCTTCGGCGGGGGACGATTCGTCTCGGGGATGACGCTGTTCACGTACATCATCCCGGCCTCGTTCCTCTCGATCCCCTTCTTCAAGATCATGGGGGACTACAACCTGCTCGACACCTACTGGGCGCTGATCGCGGCGATGACCACCTTCGCGTCGCCCTATGCGCTATGGGTGCTCTGGGACTACTCGAAGACGATCCCGCCCGAGATCGACGAGTCCGCCGCCATCGACGGGGCCGGCGTGCTGACGACCTTCTTCCGGATCTACCTCCCGCTCGTGCTGCCGACCCTGATCGCCATCGGCACCTACGCGTTCTTCTTCGCCTGGAACGAGTACCTCTACGCGGTCCTGTTCCTCCAGAGCGAGGACATGTTCACCCTGCCCATCTCGATGGGGACGTTCCTGACGGGCGACGACGCCCCGTGGAATCTCCTGATGGCGGTGTCCACGGTCTACTCGATCCCGCCGGTCATCTTCTACTACGTGTTCCGCCGTTACCTGACGCACGGCCTCGTCTCCGGGGCCATGTCGGGCACCTGAAGGGCTGATTCGGGCCTGGCCGAGGGGCCGGTCACCGACGGCCCCGCAGGGCGCGCAGTCGCGAAGCGGCGCCCGCCGGCAGCGTCCCCCGCGTGACCCAGACCCCGTCGGGGCCCGAGCTCGGATCCCGCGAAGGCGAAGCCGCGTCAATGGTGACCGATGATCCGCTCGCGGGTGCCCACCGCGACCGGCAGATCTTCCACTCGTGCTGGGGCGGCGGTGGGGTGCCCGGCGTTTCACTGGGGGCCGGTCTCGGATGGCCCCGCGGTCTCCGGGGGGCCGGACGATTCCTCCCGCGCCTCCGGGACCAGCTGGTGGAAGAGGCTCGACTCGCGCTGGTAGAAGCCCTGCGTGTGGAAGGAGTCGGCGAGCCGGAGGTACCGGTAGTCGACGTGGTGGCCGAGCTCGTGAAGCAAGGTCCGCAGATACGTCCGGAACGCCACGACCCGTCGCTGACGCGCCGTGCGCATCCAGAGCTGGACGCGGGGCAGGCGCCGGTCCTCCGTGTACAGACCCTGGAGCTCGCCCCAGTGGCCATGCGGGCGGGCGGCAAGCACCTCCACGCGGCACGGTCCAATCCCGAGCGCGCGCGTGAGCGCGGTGAAGAGCGTCTGAGACGCGACCTGGACGGCGCGGCGGTCCTCGGACATGAGCGCCGCGTCGAGAGCCGCCACGTGCGGGTGTAACTGGGCGGCACCGGGAAGGCGCAAGCTCGTGACGGCGTCGCTGTCCCGGTAGATGCGCTGCTGGGCGGGGGTCAGGCGGGCGTAGTAGGCGAATCGGCGCGGCGGGGGCGGGGGCTTGTCTGACACGAGAAGGGTGACCGCCGGCCGGACCCGTAAAGACGCTGGGCCCCGCCGGCGGCCGGCGTCCCTTAGCTCACCGGCTCAGTAGGTCTGCCGGCCGATGAACGTCCACTTGCCGTCCTTCACGAGCAGGTAGACCTGGTCCTTCGCCTCGCGCTCGCGCTGATCGTTGAACGAGAAGGTGCCGGTGACGCCGGCGAACGTCTTCGTGGCGGCGATGGCGTCGCGAATGGCGTCGCGCTCGGTCCCGGCCTTCTCGATCGCGCCCAGGATGATACGGGCGGCGTCATACGTCGTCGCGTGGTAGGGCTCGGGCTTCTCGTTCGGGTGCAGCTTCTGGTACATGGCGACGAAGCTCTTGACGACTGGCGCCGGATCGTCGGCGTTGAACTCGGTGTTCACGGCGAGCCCCTCGGCGTTACCCTTGCCCGCGAGCTCGATGAACTTGTCCTCGTAGAGCGTGCCGGTGCCGACCAGCGGCGCCGTGATCCCGAGGTTCCGCGCCTGGAGCGTGACCAGCGCGCCGGTGGTGTAGTAGGTCAGGATGGCGAGGACGTCGGGGTTGGCAGCCTTGATCTTCGTGAGCTGGGCCTTGAAGTCCGTGTCCTTGTCGTACACGACCTCGAGCGCGGCTACCCGGGCCCCGAGCTTCTCGAGCTCCTTCACGAAGTAGTCCTTCGTCTGGATGCCCCAGTCGTTCTGGACGTAGACCACCCCGACGTTCTTCTTGCCGAGCTTCTTGACCGTGTACAGGGCGAGATCGGGGACGTAGACGGAGATCGGCGACCACATGCGGAACATGTACTTGCCGCCCTGCTTGGTGAGCTCCGTATGCGACGCCGACGGCGTGATCGTGGCGAGCCGGGCTTTCGTGTAGATCGGGATCGCTGCGAAGCAGGCCGATGACGAGTAGTGACCGAGGACCGCCAGGACCGCGTCGTCCGAGGCGAACTTCTGGGCGACGGTGGCGGCCTCCTTCGGATCGCCCTTGTCGTCCTCGACGCGGATGACGACCTTCTTGCCCTTGATCCCACCCTTGGCGTTGACCTCGTCGGCGGCGAGCTGGGCGCCCTCCGCGAACTGCTTGCCGATCTGAGCCAGGTTGCCGGTCATGGGCGCGGCGACGCCGATCACGACGTCCTGGGCCGCGGCCGGACCCACCGGAAGCGCGGCCAGCGCCACGAGCATCATGCCTCCGAGGACGCGCAGCACGGTCATGTGAGCCTCCTCACGCGGTGCGGGTTCGGGGTCGGGGTAGCAGGGTGTCTCGCTCGAAGAGCCGCCCGCGCACGAGGACGGCGCGGACGGCCCGCGCGGCGGCCAGGCGGCGAAGTGGGTTGCCGGCGACCAGGACGAGGTCGGCCTGAGCGCCCGGCGCGATGCGGCCGAGATCGGGCCGGCCGAGCGTGTCGGCCGCGGCTCCCGTGGCCGCTCGCAGCACGGCGGCATTCGAGAGCCCGCACGCCCGGAGCCGGCGGAGCTCCTCGTGGAAGAGGAAGCCGCCACAGGGCTTGAGGGCATCCGTTCCGACGAGGACGCGTCCGCCGAGGCGCGCGTAGTCCCGGACGAAGCGGTGATAGCGGGCGCGGGCGCGGGCCCAGTTCGCGAAGTCGCGCGGCGTCCACGCCGCGCCGAAGAACCGCTGGCCGAGCCAGCTGCCGAGGTCCCGCCGGGCCCGTGCCGGCAGGTGGCGCGTGTCGCCGTCCCGACGGATGCGCGCCGTGTAGCGCCCCAGGATTCCGTCCATCCCGGCGAGCGTCGGGACCAGGTACGTCTCGTACTTCAGCATCTGGTGCCCGAGGCGTTCCAGACGTCCCTTGTCCGCCCGGGTCCAGAGGAGCGCCAGCATGGCCGATCGCTCGGGAATCGTCCGGTAGCGAAGGAGACCGGCCTCGGGAAGAGCCGCGGGCGCCTCCGGCAGCCGGGAGGTGTTCTCGAGGCCGTCGTAGCCCAGCGACACGGCCTCGCGCGCCGTCAGGCTCCAGGTCTGCCCGGTCACGCCGATCCCGAGCCGGTGGGCCTCGTCGACGGCGGCGCGCGCGACCTCGAGGGCAGGCTTCTGGGTCAGGATGATCCCGTCCACCCGGTAGTCGGCCCTGAGGCGCTGGACGGCGAGCCGCGCCTCGGCCGCGGAGTAGAGAGGCCAGGACATCTCCGGGTAGTCAGGGGAGATCCCGTCGAGGAGTGGCCCGAGCGAGAAGACCCGCGGGCCCGGCACGCGAGCGGTCTCGACCGATTCCTGGAGCGCGAGGACGGCGTCCGGGTCGTTCCCCGCGAAGCGGACGGTCGTGACGCCGTTGGCGAGGTAAAGCCGCGCCCCCAGCTCGGAGACGAGGTGGGAGTGCATGTCCACGAACCCCGGGAGCAGGGTGCCCCCCTCGCCCTCCAGCACCTTGGCGTCGCGGGGCGGCGCCATCGCGCCCACGACGACCTCGCGGATCCGCGCGCCGTCGACGACGACGGACGCGCGCTCGATCGGGCGCTCCGACACCCCGTCGAAGACACGAACGTCACGGACGACCAGCACGCTCACCGAGATGGCGCCTGGGGCCGAGGTCCATGGCGGCGATGGTAGGCGCCCGGAAGGCCTTCTGAGTGCCGTCGCGCCGTTGCCGTGCCAGCAGGCCTCGAGCGCGCCGCAACCCTGCCCGGCGTGCGGGGCGCTGCTCCACGCCGCGCGGCAAGCGACGGAAGCCAGCCGGAGTGGCCTCCCGGGGCGTCCATGTGTGATCGGATGCGGTCCTCACCAGGGGGGCGTCCAGCCGGCGGCGGTCAAGGTCGCGAGGGGGACGATGAGCCGGGCGGCCATGACGGGCCGGGGCGACGTCCCGATGCGGAGCTCCCCGATGATCGACAGGAGCATGTAGGCCTCCTCCGGGTCCATGCGGGCGCCGCGCGCGACCACGTCGATGGCGGCCCGCGTGGCGTCCTCGGTGGCCTCCTCCACGCTCGGGCCGAAGCCGAGCACCTGCACGGTCTCGTCGACCTCGATGATTGGTCGCGCCACCGTCCGCCCCTTGTGGAGCGTGATGCGGGCCCGCACCGTCGACGTGCACTCGACGCCGGTGCCGGTGACGATGCCGTCGCTGATCGCCGCGTGCGGGTCGGCGAAGAACACGAGCGCGCCCGGCACCATGACCGGCAGGTGCACGCGGCTCCCGGCCCGCACGTCCTTCTGGTCGAAGTCGCCGCCGTAGGGTCCTGCGTAGGAGGGCTTGTACCCCTCGGGCGGCATCGTCGACACGGTGCCGAGGTTCGGATTGAGCGGGATCGGGACGCGCCCGCCGAACCACGCGCGGCCGTCGCGGACCGGGCAGACGAGGGCCTTCGGTTCCCCGTACTCCTTCCGGAGCACGCCGAAGTCCCGCAAGATCGCCGTGATGCCGTCCCCGTGAGGCGTGATCTCCAGGATGTCGATCGCCACCGCGTCGTCGGGCTCGGCGCCGCGGACGCGCACGGGGCCCGCGATGGGGGCGAGAGGATGGCCGTCACACGCGGGCGTGAACGGCGTGGGCACGTCGCGGATGTCCCGGACATCGGCAAACGCGCCCCGGACGGTGAGCGTCACCTCCTCGCCCGAATCAATCGTCAGGGACGGGGGCGTGTCGGCGTTGACCGAGAAGAGGTACCAGGTCGTCGGCTCCGTCGTGGGGCTGGTCATCGCGAGAGCCTCCCCCCGGCCCGCAGGCGGCCGTAGACGGCGGGGTTGACGACGCGGTCCGGCCACTCGCCGCGAAGCACGGCCGCAGCCTGCCGGCTCGCCACGCGCGCCGAGAGCGCGGCCGATTCGGTTGACTCTCCGGCGGCGTGAGGCGTCGCGACGACGTTCTCGAGGCGCAGCAAGGGGTTCGCCGGGTCGGTCGGCTCCAGCTCGAAGACGTCCAGGCCGGCGCCGGCGATCCAGCCGACCTCGAGAGCCCGGGTCAGGGCAGCCTCGTCGACGACGCCGCCACGGCAGCAGTTGACGAGGTACGCCGTGCGCTTCATCGCGCGGAACTCGCGCTCGCCCAGGAGGTGCCGGGTCTCGGCGTTGAGGGGAACCTGGACGGAGACCCAGTCCGACTCCCCGAGGAGAGCGTGGAGATCGCCGACCATGCGTACGCCGAGCTCCCTCGGCACGTGCTCCTCGACGTAGGGGTCGTGGGCGATCACGCGTAGCCCGAAGGGCTGGAGTCGCCTAGCCAGCGCCTGGCCGATCGCGCCCAGGCCCACGAGGCCGGCCGTCTCGCCGTCGAGCGGTGTGATCGGCCGGCCGGCCGGGCGGTCCCACACGCCCTGCCGCATCGCCCGGTCGTACTGGCAGAGCTTCCGGTTGAGCGCGAGGAGGAGCGCTGCCGCGTGGTTGGCGACCTCGAGGTGGCAGATCTGCGCCGCGTTCGTGACGAGGATGCCCGCGCGGGTGGCGGCCTCGACGTCGACCCCCTCGAAGCCGTGGCCGAAGCCGCAGATGGCCCGCGCTCCGTCCATCGCGGCGATGGTTGGGGCGTCGACCTTGAATCCCCCGATCATGACGACGTCGGCGCCGCGGACCGCTCCGAGCACGTCTTCCTGCGTTCGGCACTCGACCGTCATGATCTCGACGTCGAGCCCGTCGAAGGCGGCCGGCCAGACCTCGTACGGGAACAGCTTGGTCGGAGGATGGACCAGCACGACGCGGGGCTTCGTCACGGGGGCGCTCCTTTCGGATCAGCCGGTGGTGGAGTATGCGCAGCGGCCGATGGCGACCACCGCGTCGTTGGCGTCCCGGAGCTCGACGTCGGCCACACCCACGGTCCGCCCGACCTTGACGGCGCGGGCCTGTGCCCGAAGATCGCCCCGGCGAGCGGGGCGGAGGTAGTCGACGCGCAGGTCGATCGTCGGCACGCCGCGCCCGAGCTTCGAGGCGATCGCGTAGTCACCGGCGATGTCGATCAGCGCCGAGATCACGCCGCCGTGGAACCAGTCGGACCCGTCGGCGCGCCCCAGCTCGTCCCGCCAGGGGAGGCGCAGCTCGACCGCGCCGTCCTCGGCCCGGACCAGCTCGACACCGATGAGGCGCTGAAAGGGCGACTTGTCGACCCGCAGGTGCGCGGTCATCGCAGCCGGTGTTCCCGGCGTCCGGGACAGGGCCTGCCCTGTGCGGCCCGTGCCGTCAACGCGATCTCGGCCGTCATCGCGCGGACTCGAGCGGAGGCAGCGTGGCGGCCAGGCTCTTGAGTGCCAGGCGGTCGAGCTTCCCGGTCCCCCCGAGGGGGAGTTGCTCCAGGAAGAACACCCGCCGGGGGTGCGCGTACGGGGCGCCACGCTCGAGGAAGAAGCGCTTGACCGCCTCCTCGTCCGGCGACGCCGCCGGGTCGCGGGCCACGACGTAGGCCACAGGCACCTCGCCCTTGGTCGCGTGAGCCGCGGGGACCACGCAGGCGTCCTTCAGCCCAGGGTGGCGGAGGAGGACGTCCTCGACCTCCTTCGGGTAGAGGTTCTCGCCGGCCACGTTGATCATGTCGTCCTTCCGGCCGACGAAGTAGTAGTAGCCGTCCCGGTCGCGACGCATCAGGTCACCGGTGTGGAGCCAGCCGTCGCGGATCTTCTGCGCCGTGACCTCGGGGAGCTTCCAGAACCCCTTGGCGACCCCCGGGTTCCGGGTCACGAGCTCGCCGACCTCGTCGACCGCGCAGTCGGTGATCCCGTCGGCGGTCGAGACGATGCGGTTCTGGCAGTCGGCGACGTCGACGCCGCAGGAGCCGAGCTTCTTCAATCCGTAGCGCGGGTTCGCCATCGGCACCGGCCCGCCCTCCGTCAGCCCGTACGACTCGCCGATCGGCGCCCCGAAGACGCGCTGGAACTCGACGAGGAGCTCCTCCGGCACCTCGGCCGAGCCACAGAGGGCGTAGCGGATCGAGCGGACGTCGCGGCGCTCCAGGGTGTCCTTCTCGGCGAGCATCAGCTTGTACATGGCCGGGACGCCGGTCAGGTAGGTTACCTTGTGGCGGTCGATGGCGCGGATGACCTCGACCGGGTCGAAGCCGGGCAGGATGACGAGCGAGCCGCCGGCGAGGAGGAACGGCTTCACCGCGCCGATCATCGCGTTCTTGTGGTAGAGCGGCACGGCGACGAGCGCGCGCTCCGTGTGGTCGAGACATGCCATCTTCCGGATGACGTCGGCGTTCCAGATCTGGCCCCGGTGGGCGAGCAGGACGCCCTTGGGCTTGCCAGTGGAGCCGGAGGTGTAGGGCTGCATGCACACCGACTCCGGGTCGAGCCTGCGGCGCCGGAAGCGCGGGGACGCGGCCGTAAGCCACGCGTCCCATTCCCGGGCGCCGTCGGCGGCGGGGGCATCGGCCACGAGGTGGGCGAGCCGCTTGACCTGGCTCGCGACGCGCCGGGCGCGCTCGGCCTGGTCGCGGCCGGCCACCAGCACCGTCGCGTCGGCGTCCTGAATGACGTAGGCGAGCGCCTCGTCTCCCATGCGTATGTTCAGGGGGACGGACACCGCGCCGATCCGCATCGGACCGAGGAGCGCCGGGAGGAATCGCCAGTCATTCGAGAACATGAGCGCGACTCGGTGGCCGGCGCGCACGCCGAGCCCCGCGAGGGCATTCGCCGCGCGGTTGCACCAGCCGTCGAGCTCCTGGTAGGTGAGGGCCGAGTCGCCCTGGATGACTGCGACCGACGACGGGGCGAGCCGCAGCGGGACGTCGAAGACGTGGCCCAGGGTCTCAGGAAGCATCCGGTCTGAGCCTTCTCCGCCCGCCCACTGGAATCACCCGGAGCCCGAGGTCCGTCCCCGAGCGGGCCAGGACCCGGTCGGCCGTGGCGAAGGGCAAACCCTCCACGGCGGCCACGGCGAGGTGCAGGGCTTCGAGGCTACGAAGGGGGGTCGTGAGCTGCGCCATCCAATCCCGCGCGAGCTTGTAGTGGCGACGCTCGAGCGGCAAGCGGTGGTAGAGGTCTCCTTCGAGATGCGCGAGGAACTGCCCGACGATCCGGCCCGCTTCTCGCAGGCCGAGTTCGCTGGCCCGGATCTTTCGCGAGACGGCCGAGACGAGCTCCACCTCCGTGAGGTCGCTGATGGATGGCCGGACGCGCGCTCTGACCAGGCGCTCCGCTTCCACGCTGAGCGCCTCGGGGCAGTAGTAGGCGACGAGGATGCTCGTGTCCAGGTAGATCAATAGCGCGCGTCCGCCCGCGTTCGCACCACGGTGGCACTCAGCGCTTCCCCGCGCACCTGGAGGGACCGCCTGAACGCGCGGAGACTTGGCAGACGCTGTCGGCGTCCCTTGGGTGGAACGAGACGAGCAACCTCCCGGCCTCGGCGGAGAACACAGACCTCCTTGCCGGCGGCTACCTCGTCCAGCAGAGCGCGCAGTCGCTGCCGAGCCTCGACAACGCCGACTTTTCGCACGTGAGCCTCCCCCATGGACGGCTGTACATCCGAAGTGTACACGGGCGCGCTCGAAGGCGGCAAGGGGGGAGGTGCTCTGCACCACCCTGGGGAGGGTGACGGGGACAACCCCGCCGCGCCAAGGGTCGACGACGGTGAGGAGGACAAGCGCTCGAGTGCGCGAGACGGCGGGTGGTCAGGAGGCTGGCCTGAGCCTGACGACGTTGAAGGTCGGGACCGGCTTCGTGAGCCCGCGTAGCGAGAGCGTGCCGACTTCCTCGACGTCCATCAGCTCCTCGACGGCGGCCGCGACGCGGGAGGTGATCAGAACCTGTCCTCCCTGGGCTTCGGCGCAGAGCCGCGCGGCGAGGTTCGTCACCGTCCCGATCGCACCGTAGTCCCAGCGGCCCTCGAAGCCGATCGCGCCGATCGTCGCGTAGCCCTGGGCGATCCCGACGCCGAGGTCGAGGTCGTGGCCGCGCTTCCGCCAGGCGGCCCGAAGCTCCCGGACGCGGTCGCGCATGGCGGCCGCCATCCGGACGGCGCGCTCGGCCGGGTTGTCGACCGGCACGGGATCGTTGAAGAAGACCATCATCCCGTCGCCGGCGAACCGCTCGAGAGTGCCCTCGTGCTCGAGGATGAGCCGCCCCATCGCATCGTGGTACTCGCGGAGGACGCCCATCACCTCCTCCGGCTCGGCGGTCTCGGCGAAGCTGGTGAAGCCCCGCAGGTCGAGAAAGACGACGGTGATCTCCCGGCGGTGGGTGCGGAGGGGGTCTTCGGCGCCGCCGGCCACGATCAGCTCGGCGAGCTGGGGGGAAAAGAAGCGCTTCAGGCGCCCGAGGCGCTCCACCTGCGCGACCTGCTCCTGGACACGCTGCTCGAGCGTGCGGTTCCAGTCGGCCAGCTCGAGGGCGTGCTGCGTCTCCTGATCCCGAAGGCGCTTCTTCTCGAGGCAGGCGCCGATCCGGGCCCGGAGCAGCACGGCGTCACACGGCTTCGGCAGGTAGTCCTCGGCGCCCAGCTCGATGGAGCGCACGACGCTCGCCGTCTCGTCGAGCGCCGAGATCATCAGGACGGGGATGTGCCGCCGCTCGGGGTCTTGCTTGAGGCGCTCCAGCACGGTGGGCCCGTCCAGGTCAGGCATCATGACGTCGAGCAGGACGAGGTCGACGGGCTCGTCCCGAACGATCGCGAGCGCTTCGAGCCCCCCCTTGGCCGCCCGGACCCGGTGACCCTCCCGGGTGAGCCGTCGCGCCAGCAGCTCGCGGTTCTCCTCATCGTCGTCGACGACCAGGATCGTGGCGGTCGACGCTGGCTGGCCGCGTGTCGGGGCTCCGCTCCCCGCCTGGGCCGTCGTGCCACGAGGCGCCGCGGCGGCCGGCGCCGGCCCGGGGTCAGCTCGCCAGCCCTCGACCAGCGCTCGCAGTCGCGCCACCGCCCCGGCGATACGCTCCGCGTCCGCCGCGACGGTCCCGGCGTCGCCCTCGCTCGCGAGACGCGCGAGCCGGTCCACGGCCTCCGCGAGCCTGTCGAGCGGCCCGGACAGGGCCGAGGCGAGGCGCCCGAGATCGGGCCCGCTGCCCTCCGTGCGAGCCGGGGCGAGCGCCTCTTCCACCACCGCCAGCAGCGCCCGTCCTTCGCCGCGAATCCGCTGGAGCTCCGCCGCAAGCTCCGTGTCGCCCGCGTCCTCGAGGAGCATCTCGCTGTAGCCGAGGATGTGATTGAGCGGGGTCCGCAGCTCGTGGCGGAGGTGCGCGAGGCTCGCCGGGCCCGGGTTCATCGCGCGAGGAGCGCCTCGATCTTCCCGAGGAGCCGCTCGAGCTCGATCGGCTTCGTGTCGAAGTCGTCGCAGCCTGCAGCGAGGGCCTTCTCCCGGTCGCCGGCCATGGCATGGGCGGTGAGAGCGATGACGGGGATCGACCGGGTCGCCGGGTCCGCGCGGAGCGCCCGTGTCGCCTCCCAGCCGTCGAGCACGGGGAGGCTCATGTCCATGAGGACGAGGGCCGGGGCTTCGGTCCGCGCTTTCGCGACACCCTCCTGGCCGTCGACGGCGACCACGACCTCGTAGCCGCGCTTGAGGAGACGGCGCGAGAGCATGTCGCGGTTCATCTCGTTGTCCTCGATGAGGAGGATCTTCGGCATCACTGTCGCCGTGCCCGGCGCCGGCTCGCGGACGCGGCCACGAGGTCCCGTACCTCGCCGAGCAGCGCCTCGCGGCTCAGGGCACCCTTCTGGAGTACGCGGGCCACGTACCCGTTGAGGCGCTCGTGGTCCTCGGGCGAGAGGTCCTTGGCCGTGATGACGACTACGGGGATTGGACGCCACGCCGCGTCCCCCTGGATGGCGGCGACGACATCGAAGCCGTCCATCTCGGGCATCATGAGGTCGAGGAGGATCACGCCGGGCGTGGCGTCACGCAGCCGGGCCAGCGCGGCGTGCCCGTTGTCGGCCTCGATCACGGTGTAGCCCTCGCGCTCCAGGAGCCGCCGGGCCAGCTCCCGGAAGTCGGGATCGTCGTCCACGACGAGGACCGGGAGGTCCTGGCGGTGTCGCCCCAGTACCGCCACGAGCCGTTCCCGGTCGATCGGCTTGGTGAGGTAGTCGGCGGCGCCGAGCGCGTAGCCGAGGTTCCGGTCGTCCAGCATCGTGAGCATCACGACTGGAATGTCGGCCAGGGCGGTGTCGGACTTCAGTGCGGCGAGCACCGACCAGCCGTCCATCCCGGGCATGAGGACGTCGAGGGTGATCACGTCGGGCTGGAGCTCCCGCGCGAGTCGCAGGCCTTCCTCCCCGCCGGCGGCTGTCGCGACGCCGAACCCTTCCTTCCCGAGGAACCGCGCCATGAGGTCGCGCACGGCGCCGTCGTCGTCGATCACGAGTACGTGGGGCGAGCCTGGCCGAAGCGGCTCGCGCGCGGTTGGCGCCGGGGCCTCGCGCGCCGCCTCCCGCACCTCTGCCGGCAACCGGATCGTGAACGTGCTCCCGCGGTCGGGCGCGCTCGCCACCGTGATGTCGCCCCCCATAATCCGACAGAGTCGGCGGGAGACCGCGAGCCCGAGCCCGGTGCCGCCGAAGCGGCGCGTGGTCGTCGCGTCGGCCTGCGCGAACTCCTCGAAGAGCCGCGCCATCTGCTCGGGTGTCATCCCGATCCCGGTGTCCCGGACCGCGAAGACGATCGAGTCACCTCCCTCGCCGGCCGCCGGCTCCCGCGTCACGGCCACCGTCACGACACCGCGCTCCGAGAACTTGCAGGCATTGGAGAGGAGGTTGAGCAGCGCCTGGCGAAGCTTGGTGAGGTCCGCCCGCATCGTGCCGACATCTGGAGCGCACTCGACCTCGAGGCGGTTCGCGCTCTTCTGGGCGAGGGGTTCGAGCACGGCCGCGACATCCCGCACCAGCGGCCCCACCTCGAACGTTTCGAGATAGAGCTCCATCTTCCCCGCCTCGATCTTCGAGAGGTCGAGCACGGCGTTGATGAGCTCGAGGAGGTGCTTGCCGGCTGCGTGGATCCGCTCGAGGTCGGGAATGAAGTCCTCCACGCTCTGGTCCCTGGCCTCCTCCTGCAGCATCTCGCTGTAGCCGATGATGGCGTTCAGGGGAGTGCGGAGCTCGTGGGACATGTTGGCGAGGAACTCGGACTTGTGTCGGCTCGCGACCTCCAGCTCCCGGCTCTTCGCCTCGAGCTCCCGGAAGAGCCGGGCGTTC
Organism: uncultured Candidatus Rokubacteria bacterium; assembly: GCA_963804185.1. Lineage (GTDB taxonomy): Bacteria > Methylomirabilota > Methylomirabilia > Rokubacteriales > DASRDR01 > DASRDR01. The sequence goes on along the minus strand of CAWDPM010000011.1, from coordinate 94,548 downwards.
TGGATCGCCAGGGCGGACTGGGTGGCGAAGGTCCTCAGGAGCTCAATCACCTCCGGCGGGAACTCTCCCGGCGCCTTGCGGTTGACGGACAGGGCGCCGATCAGGTGGCCCTCCCGCACCAGCGGCACGGCAATCAGGGCGCGATACCCTTGACGGAGAAGGATTTCGCGGAATCGGGTCTGATATGCGCCTTCCTGGGCGATGTCCGCCACCTGCATGGGTCCCTGCCGCGCTGCCGCGCCCCCGATCACACCCTCACCGATGCGGATCGGCATCTCCTGCAGCGCTGCCGCAAGCTCCGGGGCGTAGTCGTGCGTGGCCCGAAGCCGGAACTCCCCGGTCGCCTCTTCGTACTCGAAGATGGAGCCTCCGTCAGCCGCCGCGAGCCGGCTTGCGTGCGAGACCACGGTCTGGAGGACGGTCTCGACGTCGAGCGTGGCGCTCACCGCCCGGCTGATCTCACCGAGCGCGGTCAGCTCCTGGACCGAGCGCGAGAGCTCACGCGTCCGCGCCTGCAGCTCGGTCAGGAGACGCACGTTCTCGATGGCGATGACGGCCTGGTCGGCGAAGGTCGTCACGAGCTCGATCTGCTTGTCGGTGAAAGGCAGAACCTCGACTCTCCGGACCACGATGACGCCAATTACGGTGGATTCCCTGAGCATCGGGACGGCGAGTATCGTCCGGTGCATCTCCTCCTCGGCCCGGAGACCCTCGGCCCACCTGTACTCGGGATCCGCCTGGACATCATGGATGTGCACGCCCCGGCGCTCCAGCGCAGCTCGGCCCGTCGCCGATGCCCGGCCTTCACGTATCGGATGCCTCTTCACGGCTTCGATGAACTCGAGGGAGTGCCCGTAGCTGACCGCCACGCGGTAGAGGCCTCCTTCTTGCCGGTAGATGAAGCCCTTGTCGGCGCCGCACAGTCGCACGGCGCTCTCGATGAGGGTCTCCAGCACGGGCTGGAGGTCGAACGTCGAGCGGCTGATGACCTTCAGCACCTCGCTCGTCGCCGTCTGCTGCTCGAGCGCTTCCGTGAGGTCACGGTTCCGGACCTGCAGCTCCTGGAACAACCGCACGTTCTCGATGGCGATGACGGCCTGGTCGGCGAAGGTGGTGACCAGGGAGACCTGCTGATCCGAGAACGGGGCGACTTCCTGACGATAGAGGGCGATGGCCCCGATGGGTTCCCCTTCCCGCAGCATGGGGACCGTGAGCAGGGTGCGGATGCCCAGTGCCTCCGAGGTGGCGCGGTAGGGGTAGTCGGGCTCCGTCGAGGACGTCCGCGACGTGGACCACCCTGCGATCCAGAATTGCGCGCGCTGGCACGCTTCCGCGAACCGGCCGCATCGGCCATTGACGCTGAAGAGCTTCGAGGGCTGCGCTGGGCAGATTGTGGTGGGCCACGACCTGCATCAGGGTGCCGTCGAAGCGGAAGACGAAGGCGAATGCCGCTTCACAGAGCCTGACCGCGCTGTGGGCAATCGTATCGAATACCGGTTGAGCGTCGGTCGGGGAGCCTGAGATGACGCGAAGAATCTCGCTGGTGGCCGTCTGCTGCTCCAATGCCGTGGTCAGGTCGCGATTGCGGGCCTGAACCTCGGTGAACAGGCGGACGTTCTCGATGGCGATGACGGCCTGGTCGGCGAACGTTCGGAGCAGCTCAACCTGTTGATCCGGGAACAGCCCCGGCTGGGACCGTCCGACCCCGATCACGCCGATCGGTTCGCCGTCCCTCAACATCGGAGCCGCCAGGAAGCTCCGGAAGCCCACGGCCTGCGCCTGATCCGTGAGCCCGTAGGCCCGATCCTCGAGCACGTCGGTGACCTGTACAATCGAGCGGGCCAGGAGAGTCCGGCCGGTGGCCGAACGTTGATCCGCGGGCATCGGGTAGGCACGCCGGAGCGCCTCGCCGCCTTCTGGGTTGACGTTCTGGAGGGCGACCAGATGGATCAGCTTCCCGTCATAGAGCCAAACGCCGCTGTGGCCGCCACCGCACAGCCGAAGCACGCTCGCCGCGATGATATCGAAAACCGGCTGAGCGTCGGTCTGGGCGCGACTGATGGCGTGCAGCACCTCGCTCGTGGCCGTGTGCCGGGCGAGAGTGCCCGTCAGCTCGGCGTTGCGCACCTCCAGCTCCTGGAACAGGCGGACGTTCTCGATGGCGATGACGGCCTGGTCGGCGAAGGTCTGCAGCAGCCGGATGTGCCTGTCGGAGAAGGATCGGACCTCGTCGCGGCGCACCTGGATGTTGCCGATCGCGACACCTTCGCGCAGCAGCGGCACGCTGAGCGTGGTCCGATGGCCACGTTCCCGCGCGATGGCGCTGCCTTCCGGGAATTCGTGGACGGCGGCCTGGAGGTCCTCGACGTGGATCACCCGGCGCTCCAGCACCGTGCGCCCTCCCACCGTCCCGCGGTGGAGCGGAACGTCGCCGGCCGGCATCGGTCCGGTATGGGCGACGAGCCGCAGATGATCTCCGTCGACACGGAGCACGATCACGTCGAAGGCGTCGCACAGCCGGGCCGCGCTCGAGGCGATCACGTCGAAGACCGGCTGGACGTCGGTCGGCGAGCTGGAGATGACCCGCAGGATCTCGCTCGTGGCGGTCTGCTGCTCGAGCGCCTCGGTGAGGTCGTGATTGCGCGCTTCCAGTTCCCTGAACAGACGAACGTTCTGGACCGCAATGACGGCCTGGTCGGCGAATGTCTTGAGCAGGTCCACCTGCCCCTCCGAGAACGTGCCCGGTGAGGCCCCGGCGACCGTGATCGCCCCGATTGGCTGCCCCTCGCGGAGCATGGGAACGGACAGCTGGCTCCGATAGCCCGCCGCCTTCGCAAGCTCGTGCCACCGATACTCGGGGTCCGCCAGGACATCCGGAACGTGGGCGACGGCCCCGGTCTGGATGGCCCGGTCCGTCGCCCCCGCCCGGCTCGGCGACCTGGGGAACGCTCGGCGGAGCGCCTCGAAGGCCACCGCGTCGGTGACACCGTGGGTCGACACGAGCTCGATCAGCTGGCCGTCGAATCTCGTGACCGCGCTCCACTTGGCGCTGCACAGCCGGAGCGCGTTGGCCGCGATCGTGTCGAACACCGGCTGGACGTCGGTCGGGGAGCTGGAGATGACCTGCAGGATCTCGCCGGTCGCCGTCTGCTGCTCGAGCGCGACCCGGAGCTCGCGGTTGCGCGTCCCGAGCTCCGTGAAGAGGCGGACGTTCTCGATGGCGATGACGGCCTGGTCGGCGAAGGTCCTCATGAGGTCGATCTGCTTCTGGGAGAAGGGCTTCACCTCGCGCCGCCACATGACCAGGGCCCCGATGGGCTCGCCGTCGCGGAGCAGCGGCACGGCGAGCACCGTTCCGATAGCCGAGCGTTCGCTGAATCGCGGTCGCCGTGTACCCGGGTTCGCTCCTCACGTCGTGAATGTGTATGACCCGGCGCTCGACAATGGCCCGTCCCGACGAGGTGCCCGGTGTCGGAGGTGACGGGAATATGCTATCCGCCGCCTCTCCCTCCTCCCGGGTTGCCATGGAGAGCACCGGCAGCGTCATCACCTGTCCGTCGAACCGGACTAGTCCCGCGAATGCCGCATCGCAGAGCGTGGTGGCACTCCTCACGATGGCCTCGAGGACCGGCTGCACGTCGGTCAGCGACCTCGAGATGATCCGCAGGATGTCGCCCGTCGCGGTCTCGCGCTCGAGTCCCTCGGTCAGCTCTCGGTTCCGTGCCTCGAGCATCTCGCGCAGGCGCTCGTTCTCGAGGGCGATGGCGGCCTGGTCGGCGAAGGTCCGGAGGAGCGCGATCTGCTTCGCCGTGAACGGGCGGACCCGCGCCCGCCAGATGATGATCAGCCCGACTACCGCACCGTCCCGCAGGAGCGGGGTCGCGAGCAGCGTGCGGAGGTCCGAATGAGGCGGCTTTAGCCCTGGATATCGGCGCTGTGCCCCGGCCGTCTTTGTGTCGCGCAGGTGGATCGTGCGGCGGGCGAGGACAGCGTGGCCACTCGGCAGCACCGGCGTGACCGGGATCGCCTCGCCGACCCGTCTCATGGGCTCGGACCCCTGGATCGCGCCCAGCCGGAGCTGGTCGCCTTCCAGCCGATAGATGTGGGCATTGGACGCGCCGCAGAGCCGCGCGGCGGTCCGTGCGATGGCCTCGAGGCTGGCCGGGACGCCCTGGGCGGAAGCCTTGCCGGAGGCCCGAGGCTGACGGGCTCCGCCCCCGTCGCCGACGGCCGGCGACTTCGAGCTACCTTGCCTCCTGGGTGCACGAGCGCCTATGGACTCAATCTCCGGAAGTTGGCCAGCGGCCCCGAGGTGATCCGGCCAGCGACGGTTGATGGGCCAGAAGGTAGTCCGGGGGCCGCCCGGGGTCAAGCGTCGGGCCCGATGCCGTCGGTGCTACGACAGGATCGAGCTCGCCCTCGATCTCCGTAGGGCTCGCGAGATGGGCCTCACGATTCCGGCGGCTGGCCGCCTCCGCACGGACAAGGCGCTCGAGCGACTCGGGAGCGAGTTCCCGGTTGGCGCCCGCGACGATCCGCGTGCAGGAGCGTCGCTGGGCTACGGGGCAACAACGTGCCTCTTCTCTGCCCCCTTGATCGCGCTCGTGAACACTGATGCGTCGAACGTGACAAACCATCCGTTCCGGCGGACGGCAAGCGCGAGGAGGTAGAAGTCGGTCAACTGGCGGGGCCCGTGGATGCGACTCGCGTCGGCCACCCTCGGGTCCAGCAAGCTCACATCGTCAGCCCAGAACTCGTGGTAGGGGCTCCGGGTCGCCTCGCGGAGTCGCTCCATGACCGGGGAAACCGGCAGCGCGTTCGGGTAACCCGGGTGCGCCATGACGCGCACGCACCCGTTCTGGGTCATTGGGCACGACGCCCAGCCGCGCGAGGCGTTTTTCCCGAACCATTCTCTCGCGCGTTCGTGCAACGCATGGTCCGAGTCCAGCAGCGCGATGAGGACGTTGACGTCCAGGAGCGCCCGCATCAATAGGCGTCGTCTTCTCGCAACTTGTCGATCAGCTCGTTGGTCACGATCCCGCCACGTCTCGGGAACGGGCGAAAGCCGTACAGCGCCTTCGGCTCCTTCGCGGCGGAGCCCGTCGGGGACGCTCCCAACGCCCTGCGGACGAGCTCGGAGATCATCTTGCCGGCCGTCTTCTTCTCGCGACGAGCGAGCTCCTTGGCGGCCCGAAGCACGTCCTCGTCGATGTCCAGTGTGGTGCGCATGCATCTGATGCTATCGCATCAACGGGCGGCCGTCAAACGACCACATCGCCCGGTCGATCGGACCAAAGACCCATCCCGCCATTTGATCGGGCTCTCTGGGGCGAGGAGGGTCCAGGCCTCGAGCCAGGGACTCGGCGGATGGGTCGAGTCGGCCTCTCGGGCCGCTCACGGCCGGATCACGACCTTGCCGATGACCTCGCGCCGCTCCATGGCCCGCTCGCCATCCGCCGTCTGCTCGAGGGGGAGCACGCGGTCGACGACCGGGCGCAGCTTGCCGGCGAAGGCGAGCCGCGTGATGGTGAGCAGGTCGTTGTGGGTCCAGCCGTTCGAGCCCTGGATCGTGTGCTCGCGGCGAAAGAGATAGCGGATGTCCGTCTGGCCGATGGGGCCGGATGTGGCGCCGCTCGTCACGAGGCGCCCGCCCTTGCCGAGGGCGCGAATCGACCGTTCCCAGGTGACGGCGCCCACGGTCTCCACGACTACGTCGACGCCGCGCTTCCCGGTGAGGCGGCGCACGGTCGCGTCCCAGTCCTTGTCGTCGGCGTAGTTGATCGCGATGTCGGCCCCGAGCTCCGTCGCGCGCTCGAGCTTCTCCGCGGTGGAGGCGGTGGCGAAGACGCGTGCCCCGGCGAGCTTGGCGATCTGGATCGCCGCGAGGCCGACGCCGCCGACCGCGCCGTGGACGAGCACGTCCTCGCCGGGCCCGACCCGAGCACGTGTCACCAGCATCCGCCAGGCGGTGCCGAAGGTGATGGGGAGGCACGCGGCCTCCTCGAACGGGTAGTGCTCCGGTAGCGGGATCGCCTGGCGCGCCGGACATTTCACGTACTCGGCCAGACCGCCCGGGTCCATCTCGCCGAGCATGTGGACGCGCAGGCACTTCGGGACCTCGCCGTCCCGGCAGTACTCGCATACACCACAACCCCAGGCCGGGTTGAGCACGACCCGGCTCCCGGCTCGCGGCCACTCCACGCCGGGCCCCACCGAGGCGACGACGCCCGCGATGTCGCCGCCGGTGATGTGGGGGAGCGGCGTCGGCTCCCCGGGCATGCCCTGTCGGGTGAAGACGTCGAGCGGGTTGAGGGCGCAGGCGTGGACGCGGACGACCATCTCGCCCGGCCCGGCTACGGGGGCAGGCCAGCTGCCCTCGTAGGTGAGGACCTCGGGGCCGCCATGCCGGTGGATGACGATCGCGCGCACGGAGGAGAGGCGGCTCAGGCGGAGCCGGGCCCGGCAGAGAGGGCCGCCACCACGGCGTCGCCGATGGCGCCCGTCGTGCCGGGGCCGCCGAGGTCGGGCGTGAGGCTCTGGCCGGCGCCGGTCACGGCGTCCACGGCCGCCTCGATGCGGGCGGCCGCGCGCGCGGCCTCCTCGTTGCCGTCGCGCTGAGCCAGCCACTCCAGCATGAGGCCCGCGGAAAGGATCGCGGCCAGGGGATTGGCGACGCCCTTCCCCGCGATATCGGGTGCCGTCCCGTGGGACGGCTGGAACAGGGCGTAGTGATCGCCGATGTCGCCGGACGGCGCCATGCCGAGGCCGCCCACGGTGGCCGCCGCCAGATCCGAGAGGATGTCGCCGAACATGTTCTCGGCCACGACGACGTCGTAGTGGCCGGGGCGCTGCACGAGATACATCGTCATCGCGTCGATGTAGGCGTGCTCGGCCTGGACGTCCGCGTAGTCCGCCGCCACCTCATCGAACAGCGCGCGGAAGAAGGCATAGCTCCGGAGCACGTTGGCCTTGTCGACGAGCGTCACCCGGTGGACCCCGTCCCGGGGGGCGCCGCGGCGCCGGCGCGCCAGCTCGAACGCCTGCCGGCAGATCCGGAGGACGCCCGGCCGGGTGACGACGAGGGTGTCCGTGGCCACATGGCCGCCGACCAAGATGCCCGCGCCGCGCGATGCGTAGAGTCCCTCGGTGTTCTCGCGCAGGATGACGTAGTCGATCCGCTCGCGATCGCCGAGCCGGAGCGGCGTCGGCACCCCCGGGTGGAGCCGGATGGGCCGGAGACCCGCGTAGAGGTCGAGGACGATCCGGAGCGTGAGCTGAGGCGCGATCTCGGTCCCGTCCGGGAAGCGGACGTCGGGCAGCCCTGCGGCGCCGAAGAGAATGGCGTCGGCCGCCTGGCAGACGTCGAGGGTCTCGCGCGGGAGCTCTTCCCCGGTGCGCCCGTAGCAGCCTGCGCCCGCTTCCAGCTCCTCGAAGGCGAGCTCGAGCCGACCCGGCACGGCGACGGCGCGCAGGACCTTGAGCGCTTCGGCGACCACCTCGGGGCCGATGCCGTCCCCGGAGAGGACCGCGATGCGGTAGAGCGGCACCCTCAGGTCCGGGCCGCCGCGCGCTCGCGGCTCCGCGCCATCTCGGCGGCGACGAGGATCGCCTCCACCATGCTCTCGGGGTTCGCCGTCCCGGTACCCGCGCGGTCGAACGCGGTGCCGTGGTCGACGGAGACCCGGAGGATGGGGAGCCCCACGGTGACGTTCACGCCGGACAGGCCGGTCCACGTCTTCTTCGCCTCGTCGTACCGGAACCCGAGCGCCTTGACCGGGGTGTGGCCCTGGTCGTGGTACATGGCGACGACGCAGTCGAACTCGCCGCCGGCCGCGCGGCTCATGAGCGTGTCGGCGGGGTAGGGGCCGGTGGCATCGATGCCCTCGCCGCGCGCGTCGCCGACCGCCGGCTCGATCGCGATCTGCTCCTCGTCGCCGAAGAGTCCGCTCTCGCCGGCGTGGGGATTCAGACCGCACACCGCGATGCGTGGCCGGGCGATCCCGAGGTCCCGCATGGCTCGATCGCCGAGGCGGATCGTCCTCACGACGCGCTCACGAGTGACCAGCTCGGGGACGCGACGGAGGGCCACGTGGGTCGTCACGTGGATGACCCTGAGCTCGCGTCCCATCAGCAGCATGGCGTACGCCTTGGTGCCGGTGAGCTCTGCCAGGATCTCGGTGTGCCCCGAGTGGCGGACGCCCGCCGCGGCGAGCGCCTCCTTGTTGACGGGGGCGGTGACGATCCCGGCGATGGCGCCTTCCTGGGCCAGGCGCACCCCGCGCTCGATGTACTCGTAGGCCGCGCGTCCGCAGACCGCGCTCACGCGCCCGATGGCGAAGGCCGCCGGGTCGGCATTCGCGAGGTCGAGAACCTCGATCCGGTCAGCCGCGAAGCTCGCCTCGCTCACCTGCGTCACCGTCCGGACCTGGAGATCCAGGCCGGCGTTCCGCCCGGCCGCAGCCAGAACGCGCGCGTCCCCGATGACGAGGGGGCGGGCGCTGTCTCGCACGTGGCGGTCGGCCAGCGCCTTCGCCGCGATCTCGGGCCCGATGCCGGCCGGGTCCCCCATCGTGATGCCCAGCACGGGGCGGCTCACGCGCAGGCCTCCCAGGCGCGGAGCAGCGCGTCCGCGTCACCGAAGCCGCCGGCTTTCGTCATCAGGACCAGACCCTCGAACGGCCCGCCCGCCAGCGTGCCCAGGGCGAGGCCGGGCTCGATCTCTCCGCTCAGACGGAGCCCGCTGGCGCCGAGGGCCCGCAGCACCGCGATCGCCGTCTCGCCCCCGGTCAGGAGGAGCGCTCCCGGCCGCGCGCGATTGATCCGCGCGCGCGCGGCGTCCGCGAGCCGCGTGACCGTCTCGCGGCGCCGGGCGGGATCGTGAGCGCCCGCGCCTGGGGGAGGAGCCAGGACGTCGAGGCCCGCGCGGTCGCCCAGACGTGAAAGCTGAGCCCGCGTGGCGGGGTGCGCACTGCCGGCCACCACGACCAGCGGCAGGCGGGGACATGCCATCGTAATCTCGCCCGCTCCGGTGGTCGCGAGACCGGCGAGCGCGGTGGCCAGCCCGGCGGAGCCGGCCAGGAGCGCCACGCGATCGTGGGCCGCCTCCGCCAGGACCGAAAGATCCGCCTCGGTCTCCGCGTCCGCGACGAGGACCCGGCCACCGGTCTCGCTGAAGCTCAGGAGCCGGGCCGCGATCGCGTCACGGCCTCGACGTACCGTTGCGAGAGGTACCGCAGTCATCGGCCGCACACCGCCGGCCGCCATGAGCCCGAGCACGCTCGAGCCCGTGGGCGGAAACGTCGGATCCCGAGCTATCGGCGTGTCGTCGGTGAGCCGGCCGTCGACGCGAACCTGTCCGTCGACGACCACCCGCTTCTGGGCGGGGAACGCGGGCGCCAGGAGCGCCACCGCCAGCCCCGCGCCGTCGAGCATTCCGTCGACCTCGGCAGCGACGGGGCCGCGGAGCGTGGAATCGAGCTTCTTGTAGAGGACGCGGCGCGGCCCGGCCCTGAGCGTGCTGCCGGCCAGACGTGCACGCGCGCGCGCCTCGGCGGCCGGTCGCTCTCGGGTCTCGGTGTCGATGACGAGGACGGCCGCGCGCGCGGCCGGCGGCGGTGGGCCATCCCCGTCGTGAACGACGACCAGGGTATCGAGTCCGCGCGCGGCGAACGGGGCCCCCGTGTCGCAGGCGCCCGTGAGGTCGTCCGCCTGAATGCCGACCATCATGGCGCCACCTTAGCTTTCGCCTCGAAGAGGGTCAAGGCGTCGGTCGCTCAATTGAACGTCAGCGCGCGGGCGCCCCCGGGCGCTCGTCCGCGGGGTGGCCAGCCGGCCTGGCGATGCATCGCCGTCCGACGGCCATACCTCCCGCCTGGTCGCGCGTGGTGCAGGAAGGCAGGGGTTCGGCGACGGCGGCCTCAGGCGAGAGGATCGACCGCCTCGAGGAACGGAAAGCGATGGTAGTCGACGGGCGACACTGTCGCACGGCGGACGACCATCTCCGTCGCAGCGTGCCGGAGGGGGAGGTGAGCCCCCGGCCGCTCGCGTTGACGTCGATCACGAGCGGGCATAGAGTCCGCGTCGTGACGGGCGGGGCGACTCCAGACCACCTCGCACGCGGCGCGACCTTGGCCGAGCGACGCGTGCGTGCCCGCAACCTCTTCCGCGACGCCGCCAACAGGATCCATGACGACACGGTGGCTCGGCAGTACGGGTACGCGGGCGCGCTCGTTGCCGGGGTGACGATCTACGGGTATCTTTCCCAGCTCGCCGTGGCGGCGTGGGGGCTCGACTGGCTCCGCCGGGGGTTGGGCACCGTCCGGTTCCTCCGGCCGGTCTACGACGGGGAGGAGCTGGTACTCCACGGGCGTGTCCTGGCCCGGTCGGCCAACGCGATGGCGGGCGAGACAGTGGCCGAGCTCGGCGCGCGCGGCACCGGCGGCCGTATCGCCGCCACGGTTACCGCGAGCCTGGCGTGGGGTGGACCCGTCATCGCGCCGGATCCCCGCGAGTACGCGGTGACGGCGCTGCCGGCGTCCCCTCCGCTGGCCACCGCGGAGGTGCTCGCGGGCCTCGACCCGCTCGGTACGCCCGTGCTGGGCCTCGACGCGACCTTGCTGGCTCGGGCCGCGGAAGATCTCGACGATCCCTCGCCGATCTATCGCGGCTCGGAGGGTGTGGCGCATCCGGGTCTCCTCCTGCGCCAGGCGAACCGGGCGCTGGCCGAGAACGTGGGGCTCGGGCCGTGGATCCACGTCTCGAGTGACGTGGCGCACTCTGATCTGGCGCGGGCCGGGGACTGCCTCGAGACCCGCGGGCGCGTCGCGCGAGTCTACGAGCGCAATGGACGCGGGTGGGTCGAGCTCGACCTCCTGGTCGTCGCGAACGGCGACCGACCGGTCGCCCGCATTCACCATACCGCCATCTATCGAATGTCGGCGAATGTCGGCTCCGAAGGCCGGTGAAGGAGGGACGTGATGAGTGCCGTCGCCTACGTCTCGAAGGTCCGGATCGAGCGCGTCAAGGGTCCGCTCCGCCGCGCGTACCTGCCCGAGGAGGCCACGCCCGTGCTCTTCGGAGTGCATGGAGCGGTGGCGAAGCACTACGGGGTGGACATGGAGGGGCGGGAGGCGCACGCGACCACGCTCGACTACGTCGTGGCGGCGGCGGCCGGCTGACTCACCGGCACCCTCGGGGGCGCGCTGGAGGCGCGCGGGATCCCAGCCGGTGAAGGGCGGCTCTGGTCGGAGGGGACCGGCGAGGTCGAGACGGAGGACCGGGTCCTGGTGATCAAGCGCATCCACGTCCGCTATCACCTCAAGCTGCGTCCGGAGCAGCGGGAGGCGGCGGAGCGGGCGCATGGCGCCCACCAGAACCACTGTCCGGTGGCCCGCACGCTCCGCGGCTCCGTCGGGATCATGACGGAGCTCGCTCTCGAGGAGGAGGCTTAGCGTCCGTCCCTGGCCGGCCCGCTCGACCTTGACAGCGGGGAGGGCCGAGCGCTAAATACCCGAGCGCTCGACGGGAGGAGACCGACCGTGCCGCTTTCCGCAGGTCCGAGCAGGCGTGATCTCCTGGCCGGCGCGGCGACCGCGGTTGCGGCGAGCGGGCTCGCCGGCGTCCGCCGCGCCAGGGCGGCGCCGCCCGTCCTTCGCATCGCGCAGTGGGCTCACTTCGTGCCGGCCTACGACGAGTGGTTCGGCCGGAAGTTCGCCCGCGAGTGGGGCGAGCGGAACGGGGCCACCGTCGAGGTCGACCACCTCTCGCTCAGCGAGCTCCGCGCGCGGGCAGACACCGAGGTGGCGACGCGGAGCGGGCACGACCTTTTCGCGTTTCCCCACTCGCCGGCAGGCTACGAGGCGCATGTGACCTCCCTCACGGACGTCGTGACCGAGTGCGAGCGCCGATTCGGGCGCCTTCCGGTCTTCGTGCATCGCGGCACGTTCAGTCCGCGGACCAAGCAGTACTTCGCCGTCCCGGAGAGCTGGGCGCCCGCGCCGCTCCACTACCGGAGTGACCTGTGGGGGGAGACGGGCATCAAGCCCGACACCTGGGAGCTCGTGCGGGAGGGCGCGCGCAAGATCCGGGAGAAGCGAGGGGTTCCAGCCGGGTTCGGGCTGGCGCCCGAGCCCGACAGCAACTTGGCCCTCCGCAGCCTCCTCTGGGCGTTCGGGGCCGCCGAGCAGGACGAGGCGGGGCAGGTCGCGATCAATTCTCCGGCCACCGTAGAAGCGGTCAAGCTGATGTCGACCGTCTACCGAGAGTCGATGACCTCGGACGTGTTCATGTGGGACGCGGCTTCCAACAACCGAGCCTTCGTGTGGGGGCAGGCCTCCATCATCCAGAACGCGATCTCCGCCGTCCGGAGCATGGAGAAGAGCAATCCGGGACTCGCCAAGAAGGTGGTCCTGGCGCCGCCCGCGGCCGGTCCCGGCGGCCGCCTGGGCGCGGCGAACGTCCTCCACTGCTACGTGGTGTGGAAGTTCTCGGACAAGGCCGAGATCGCGAAGCGCTTCCTGATCGACCTCGTGGCGGCGGGTGAGGAAGGATTCCGCGCAAGCGAGTTCTACAACCTGCCGTGCTTTCCCCGGGCGGTGCCCGACCTCGTCAAGAGTTTTGGCGCGGGCAAGGCGGGCCCGCCCCGGAAGCCCGGATCCGGGCCGCCGTCGGACCGCTACGCGCTGCTCGCCGAGGCCGACCGCTGGAGCGCCCTCCCCGGGCATCCGGGCCACGTCACGCCGGCGATCGACGAAACCTTGCAGCGGGGGGTCATTCCCTCGATGTTCGCGCGGGCCGCGCGTGGCGACCAGAGTCCCGAGGTCTCCGTGCGCGCCGCCGAGGCGGAGATGCGTCGCATCTTCGCCCGGTGGACGAAGTAGACGGCGTGCTGGCGGCGACCATCGCGGGCAGCCTTCCGAAGCCAGCGTGGCTGGCGGCTCCGGAGACGCTGTGGGCGCCGTGGCGGCTCCCCCCGGAGATGCTCCTCGAGGGCCAGCGCGACGCGGTGCTCCTCGCGCTGCGCGACCAGGAGCAGGCCGGGATCGACGTGGTGACGGACGGCGAGCAGACGCGCCGGCACTTCGTCCACGGCTTCGCCGAGCGCCTCGAGGGCATCGACCCGGCTCGCCGCGCGCGCATCGGCATCCGCGGGGATCGCTACGTCGCCGACGTGCCGACGGTCGTGGGCCCCGTTCGTCGGCCACTGCCGGTTCATGCGGCCGAGGCCGCGTTCGCGCGGGCCGGCACGACACGACGGCTCAAGTGGACGCTGCCGGGGCCCATGACCGTCGTGGACACGGTGGCCGACGTGCACTACGGCGATCGGGCGCGACTTGCCCTCGACGTCGCGACCGCCCTCAATGCGGAGGCGCGGGAGCTGGCAGCGCTCGGGGTCGACGCGATCCAGTTCGACGAGCCGGCATTCAACGTCGACGTCTACCTGCGCGACATCGAGGCCTGGGGCATCCCGGCCCTCGAGCGGGCGATCGAGGGCGTCCCCTGCGACACCGCCGTCCACATCTGCTACGGCTATGGGATCAAGGCGAACGTCGACTGGAAGGCCGCCCTCGGCGATGAGTGGCGGCAGTACGAGCGCACGTTCCCGCTGCTGGCGCGGAGCCGCATCGGCCAGGTCTCCGTGGAGTGCGCGGCCTCGCGCGTGCCGCTCGAGCTGCTGCGGCTCCTCGAGGGGAAGGACGTCCTGGCGGGCGTGGTCGACGTGGCCAGTCATCGGGTCGAGACGGCCGAGGAGGTGGCGGACACGATCCGGCGGGTGCTGGAGCACGTCCCGGCGTCGCGACTGCTGGCGTGCACCAACTGCGGCATGGCGCCCCTGCCTCGCGACGTCGCGCGCGGCAAGCTCCGAGCGCTCGGGCGGGGCGCGGCTCTCGTGCGGGCCGAGCTCGGAGCGGAGACGGACGCGAGGGCCCCCGCGTGAAGCGACTGGCGGCCACGCACACATTCTTCCACTTCGATCCCGCGCACCCGCCCGGCCATTCGGATCAAGTCCGGCGAGGAGCTCCTGATCGAGGTGCAGGACGCGTTCGGCGGCGAGCGCGAGATCGCGCGTATTCCCGACCCGTTCACCTCCGAGTGGGAGGGACATCCGAATCCACCAGCCACGGGCCCCGTGTACGTCGAGGGCGCGGTGCCCGGTGAGACGCTCGTCGTCGACATCCTCGAGATCGTGCCAGCCTCCGAGGGGTTCGTGGCGATCCAGCGCAACGCGGGCTTTCTCCCCGAGCGGTTCCCGACCCCCCGGATCAAGCGCGTCCCGATCCTGGAGGGAACCGTGCTCTTCGACGGGATCCGGCTGCCCGCCTATCCAAACTTCGGAACCTTCTCGACGACGCCGGCGGCGGGTGGTCGCGCGGGGATCGCGGGCTTCCACGGCGGCGACCTCGACCAGAAGGAGGTCGCGGCGGGCAACCGTGTCTACCTCCCGGTCTTCGTGCCCGGCGCCCTGTTCGGGCTCGGGGACCCGCACGCGATCATCTCGGACGGGATCGCCTGCGGGACCGGTGTCGAGTGCGCGGCGACGGCGCGGCTCCGGTTCGAGGTCCTGCCGAGGACGGTCGCCCGTCCGCGCATCGAGACGCCGACCGCGCTCCACATCGTCGGGTTTGGCCCCGACCTCGACTCCGCCGCGCGTGACGCCGTGGAGCAGGGTGTCGTGTACCTCGTGGAGGACCGCGAGATGGACGAGGAGGACGCCTACATGCTCCTGTCGCTGGTGGGCGACCTCGTGGTCGGCACCTCGCCGCGCCCGATCATGGGCGTGCGGCTGGTGCTCCCCAAGCTGGTCCTCGCCCAGCTTCCGCGGGCGTGACCGGACACTGCGCCTCGCCGGCGTTGCGCCCTGGCAACCCGTCTGCTACAACTGGGCCCAGCGGGCCGGGGCGGGGAGCCGATGGCTAGCGAGCTGTCAATCGTGGTGGCGTTCGTGGGGGGACTCTTCTCGTTCCTGTCACCGTGCGTGCTCCCGCTCTTTCCGTCATACCTCTCCTTCATCACCGGGATGTCGGTGGACCAGCTCCAGTCGGCCGCCGGGGACGATCGGGGCCGCAGGTGGATCCTCGCCCACTCCCTTGCCTTCGTGGCCGGATTCTCGATGGTGTTCGTCGGCATGGGAGCGTCGTTCAGCGCGCTGGGCCGGCTCCTGTTCGACTACCGGGAGCAGATCCGTCTCGTGGGGGGGCTGCTCATCATCGTCTTCGGACTCTACGTCGCCGGGGTGCTCCGGCTCGGCTTCCTCGGCCGATACCAGCAGCTCCAGCTCCGCTCGAAGCCAGCGGGGCTCATCGGATCGTGGCTGGTCGGCGTGACCTTCGCGATCGGCTGGACGCCGTGCGTGGGCCCGATCCTCGGCTCCATCCTGTCCCTGGCCGGGACGGCCGAGACGGTGTCGACCGGAGTCGCGCTCCTCTCCGCGTACTCCGCCGGGCTCGCGCTGCCCTTCGTGCTCTCGTCGGTCGCGCTCGGCGCGTTCCTCGCGGCGTTCCGTCGGTTCCGCCCTTGGATCCCGACGGTCGAGCGGGCGGCCGGTGCGCTGCTCGTCGTCGTCGGTGTCCTGGTCGCCACCAACTACTTCATCGTCCTCAATTCGTACGCGCTGAGCCTCACGCCTCAGTGGCTCCTCAAGCGCTTGTAGGGCGCTCCGGCCCCCGCGGCCGTCACCGCCCGGGCGCCTGAGCGTGCGCGTTCGCGTGACAGTCCCGGCGAGCTCGACCAACTTCGGTCCGGGATTCGACGTGCTGGGGGTGGCGCTGGCCCTCCACAACGTCGCCGAGCTCGCCGAGTCCGACCGCGTCCTGGTGGAGATCGAGGGCGAAGGCGCCGCGAGCCTTCCCCGCGACGACCAGAACGTGGTGGTGCGGGGCGCCCGCCTCGTCTACGAGGCCGCCGGGCGGCCCTTCCGAGGGCTGGCCCTCCGCCAGCGGAACCGCATTCCGCCGGGCCGCGGGCTCGGGTCGAGCGGAAGCGCATGGCTCGCCGGCATCCTCGGAGCGAACGCCCTCCTCGGGGACCCGCTCGATCCGGACGCCGTGATGGACCTGGCGGTCCGGCAGGAGGGGCACCCTGACAACCTGGGCGCTTCGCTCCACGGTGGCGTGACCGCGACCTGCTGGGACGCGGAGACGCGGGCCGTCGTGGCCCTGCCGGTTCCCGACGCGGTCGAGTTCGCGGTGCTGATCCCCGAGTTCGAAGCCTCGACGGAGGCGGCGCGGGCGGCGCTGCCAGCGAGCTATCCCGCGGCCTGATGCCGTCTTCAACGTGGGCCGAGTGGCGCTCCTCGTGGCGGCGTGGACGCAGGGTCGGTGGGACCTGGTGGGTCAGGCGATGGGCGATCGGATGCACCAGCCCTACCGTGCCCGCACCATGTTTCCCTGGCTCGACGGCGTCCTCGCCGCCGCCCGCCGGGCGGGGGCGCTGGGCGCGGCCCTGTCCGGTGCGGGTCCGTCCGTGCTCGGCATCGCGCCCTCCGGCAGGGGTGCGGTCGTGGCGGACGCGCTGGCCGAGGCGCTCGCCGCGGCGGGCCATGCGGGACGCGGGCATGTTCTGCGCGCCGATGATCGGGGGGCGCGCGTGGAGCGGCTGCCGGAATGAGCGCTTTTTTGGAGTTGACGGCCCAGGTTGCTCCTTGCTATCGTCGCGACAACCTGGATAGCACCCTCCAGCCGTGTTATCGCCGCTTCGAGCCCGGGTCCTGACACGCCGCTGAGCGAGCCGCTCGCATCCGTTCCCCGTGCCCTTCTGTCTCCCCGCGCTTCGGGTAGCTGATCCCTCCCGGGAGGTGAGGCCGCGACGCGACCGCCCCGGACGCTTCCCCGTCCCTCGTACGTCAAAGGAGACGCACGGACCATGAGCCAGGACAAGGTATTGACCTGCCGAGACTGCGGCAAGGAGTTCCTCTTCACAGCCGGCGAGCAGAGCTTCTACGCGGAAAAGGGCTTCGAGCACGAGCCGACGCGGTGCCGGAACTGCCGGGCGACGCGCAAGGGCGGAGTCGGGGGCGGGTCGGTGGGTTCCGACTCCGGCAACCGCACGCTCCATCCCGCCGTGTGCTCGGAGTGTGGGAAAGAGACGCAGGTCCCGTTCCGACCGACCGCGGGGAAGCCGGTGTACTGCCGCGAGTGCTTCCAGAAGCGAAGCGGCGGGGGCGGGGGCCGGCCGGCCGGCCGGCGCAGCCCGGCCTATCTAGACTGAGCGGACCCCTCCGGCGGCTCACGCAGCGCTTCCACGATCACCACGACAAATCCGGCGATCGCTAGCGCGATCCCGCCGGCGATGCCGGCAGGCAGCGGGTGGGGCAGGACCTTGCCCGAGAAGAACATGAGCCCGATCCCGAAGGCGATCATCCCGAAGCCGAGTCGGAGGCGTGGGGTGACGACCGGCTCGGGCGTCTCCTCGGGGCGCATCGGCAGTACTCTAGCACGCGGCGGGCCGCCCTTCTGACGGGAAAGGGCGGCAAAAGGCAGCACAGCACGGCAAAAGGCTTGACTGCCCTATTCGCGAGGGCTACCCTGAGTCTGGGTTAACGGGTACGGTTATCCGTCCCGGACCCTTACCGGCGTGACGATCAAGAGCGACCGCTGGATCAAGCGCATGGCCCTTGACAAGGCCATGATCGAGCCTTTCGAGGAGCGGCAGTTCCGGGGCGGGGTCATCTCCTACGGGCTGTCGTCCTACGGCTACGACATTCGGATCGCCGACTCCTTCAAGATCTTCACCAACGTCTTCAACACCGTCGTCGACCCCAAGGCGTTCGACTCCCGGTCCTTTGTGGACTTCCAGGGCGACGTGTGCGTGATCCCGCCCAACTCGTTCGCGCTCGGCCGCTCGATCGAGTACTTCCGCATCCCGCGTGACGTGATGACGATCTGTGTCGGCAAGTCAACGTACGCGCGGTGCGGCATCATCACAAACGTGACGCCGTTCGAGCCGGAGTGGGAGGGGTTCGTGACCCTCGAGATCTCGAACACGACGCCGCTGCCGGCCCGCATCTACGCCAACGAGGGGATCGCCCAGGTGCTCTTCTTCGAATCCGACGAGGCCTGCGCCGTCTCATACGCGGACCGCCAGGGGAAATACCAGGCGCAGCAGGGCATCGTGCTGCCGAAGGTGTAAGGGGGCGACATGGCCGAGCAACAGAAGAAGAAGGTCGAGCGGCCAAAGGGCGACGGGGACGGCGACGGGGCGGCTGCGAACCCCGAGGTGTCCAAGAAGGGCAAGAAGATCAAGGAAGACCTCGACAAGCTTCTCGACGAGATCGACGACATCCTCGAGGAAAACGCCGAGGAGTTCGTGAAGAGCTACGTCCAGCGGGGGGGAGAGTAGGCACCGATGCCGATCTATGAGTACCGGTGCGGGACCTGCGGGCGCTCGTTCGAGCGGCTCGTGAACGGGCAGCAAGCCGTCGCGTGCCCGGCCTGCGGCAGTGTGGACGTGACGCGTCTTCTGTCGTTGTTCGGGCTCAAGAGCGGCCAGGGGGTTGTCGCCTCGGCGGGCGGCGGGGGGTGCGGCTGCGGCCGGGGCGGGTGCGGCTGTCACTGACGCGGACAGCGCCCGGGGGCGGTCGAGCGGCGAGGGGCCGGTAGGCCCCTCTCGCGTTTCTGGCGACCGCCCGAGGAGTGACGTGGGGACAGTCCTGAAGGCGCCCGACCCCTTCTCGCTGGACATGAAGTACCGGCTCGAGTCCGGCCGCATCTTCCTGTCCGGGATCCAGGCGCTCGTTCGCCTCCCGCTGGACCAGCACCGCGCGGACCGGCGCCGCGGTCTTGACACGGCGACCCTGATCTCCGGGTACCGGGGATCGCCTCTCGGCGGGCTGGACCAGACCGTCGAGCGTCACCGGGAGCTCCTGGCCGAGCACCAGGTCGTCTTCATCTCCGGTGTGAACGAGGACCTCGGCGCGACTGCGGTGCTCGGAAGCCAGCTGGCCTACCTCTATGGGGGCGCGCGCTACGACGGCGTGCTCGGCATGTGGTACGGCAAGGCCCCGGGTGTCGACCGGAGCGGGGACATCCTCCGCCACGCGAACTTCGCGGGGGTCGGGCGGAACGGCGGCGTGCTGGTGCTCGCCGGTGACGATCCGCAGGCCAAGTCGTCGACGCTGCCCACCCACTCGGAGGTCGCCTTCTACGACTTCCAGATGCCGGTCCTCTTTCCCGGTAGCATCCAGGACATTCTCGATCTTGGGCGTCTCGGCTTCGAGCTCTCGCGCTACTCCGGGCTGTGGGTGGCCGTAAAGATGGTGACCGACGTGGCCGACGCCGTCGGCACCGCCGCGGTCGCCCCGGAACGGATCGCCATCGCGGACCCGGGGTTCACCTACGAGGGCCGCCCGTGGGAGGTTCGACAGCCATCCGGCCTCTTGCCACCCTATACGCTCGACGTCGAGCGTGACATTGTGTACGGCCGCCTCGAGGCCGCGCGGGCTTTTGCCGGCGTCAACGGGCTCAACCGGATCACCGTCCCGACGCCGGAGGCGTGGCTCGGGGTCGTGGCGGCGGGCAAGGCCTACTACGACCTCCGTCAGGGCCTGGCCGACCTGGGCCTGGACGAGGGCGCCCTCCGGCGGCACGGGATCCGGCTCCTCAAGCTCGGGATGCTCTTCCCGCTCGAGCGCGGGATCGTCCGGGAGTTCGCGCAGGGGCTCGAGGAGCTGCTCGTGGTGGAAGAGAAGCGCGGCTTCATCGAGTTGCTGCTCCGCGAGGCCCTCTACGAGCTCGCCGACCGACCCCGCATCGTCGGCAAGCGCGACGAGGCCGGTCAGATCCTCGTCCCCGCGGACGGGGAGCTCGATGCCGACACGGTCGCCCGCGTCGTGGCCCGCCGCCTCGATCGCCGGGTCCGTCTCGACTCGGTCCGCGCCCGTGTGGCGGCCATCGAGGCCGCGCATGAGCGGCCGATTACGCTGACCCTGGCCCGGCCGCCGTACTTCTGCTCCGGCTGCCCCCACAATCGCTCGACCGTCGTGCCCGAGGGATCGATGGCTGCCGCGGGAATCGGCTGCCACGGCCTCGCGATGAACATGGGACGGAACGTCATCGGGATCACCCAGATGGGGGGCGAGGGCGCCCAGTGGGTCGGCCTCGCGCCGTTCGTCGACGTGCCCCACCTCTTCCAGCAGCTCGGCGACGGCACGCTGTTTCACTCGGGGTCTCTGGCCATCCGCCAGGCTGTTGCGGCGGGCACGCGCATGACCTTCAAGATCCTCTACAATTCCGCGGTCGCGATGACCGGCGGTCAGGACGCGGCGGGCGCGGTGCCGGTGCCGGAGCTCACACGCCAGCTGGAGGCCGAGGGCGTGAAGCGGATCCTGGTCCTCACCGACGAGCCCGGAAAGTACCCGCGGCGCGCGCGGTGGGCGCCCGGTGTCGAGGTCTGGCACCGGGACCGGCTGGACGAAGCCCAGCGGGTACTCCGCGACGCCCCCGGGGTCACCGTCCTGATCTACGACCAGCGCTGCGCCGCCGAGAAGCGGCGGCTGCGAAAGCGCGGCAAGCTGCCCGATCCCGCCATGCGGGTCGTCATCAACGAATTGGTCTGCGAGGGCTGCGGCGACTGCGGCGTGAAGTCGAACTGCCTGTCCGTCCAGCCGGTCGAGACCGAGTTCGGTCGGAAGACCCAGATCCACCAGTCGTCCTGCAACAAGGACTACTCGTGCCTCTTGGGTGACTGCCCGTCGTTCCTCACGGTGGTGCCGGCCGACGGGGCACGCCCCCGGGCCCGGAAGCGCTACACGGTCGACCGGGCGCTTCCGGAGCCAGCCCTGCGCGTCCGCCGCACGGCGAGCCTGTTCCTCATGGGGATAGGGGGCACCGGCGTCGTGACCGTGAATCAGATCCTGGGGACCGCGGCTCTCCTCGACGGCAAGCATGTCGCGGGCCTCGACCAGACGGGCCTGAGCCAGAAGGGGGGCCCGGTGGTCTCGCACCTCAGAATCGGCGACACCGCCGCCGACGTCGCCGGCAAAGTCGGGGTCGCCGAGGCCGACGCGTACCTCGGATTCGACCTGCTGGTGGCGACCGCGGCTCCGAATCTCCTGCGGGCCCGGCCGGATTTGACCATCGCCGTCGTGTCGACGACCCAGGTTCCCACGGGCGCGATGGTGGCCTCGAGCGACGTCGCGTTTCCCGACCCCGGAGGCCTGATCGCCGCGGTGAATCGTGTGACCCGGAAGGACGAGAACGTGTTCGTCGACGCGCTCGGCCTGGCGGAGTCCCTCTTCGGCGACCACATGGCCGCGAACATGATCCTGCTGGGCGCGGCCTACCAGGCGGGGGCGATCCCGGTCGGGGCGGCGGCGATCGAGCAGGCGATCGCAATCAACGGCGTCCAGGTCGAGATGAACGCGCAGGCGTTCCGCGTGGGCCGTCTGCTCGTCGTCGACCCCGGGTGGGTCAGGACGGTGGAGCGAAGCCGCGCAGGCGCCGTCGCCGCGCGTGCGGAGGCCGGGCCCGAGGCTCGGGCGCTGATCGACTCCGTGGGGGCCAGTGGCGAGCTGCGGCGGCTGATCGAGGTCCGCGTGCCCGAACTGATCGCCTACCAGGATGTGGCATATGCGCGCGGCTACGTCCAGTTCGTGCGCGGCGTCGCGGCGACGGAGCGGGCGGCGGTGCCCGGCGAGACCCGGCTCGCCGAGGCGGTCGCGCGTTACCTCTACAAGCTGATGGCCTACAAGGACGAGTACGAGGTGGCACGACTCCACCTCCGGCCCGAGGTCAAGGCGTCGATCCGGGCCGAGCTGGGAGAGGCCAAGGTGCGCTACCAGCTCCACCCGCCCATCCTCCGGATGCTCGGCATGAAGCGGAAGCTGGCCCTTGGCCCGTGGGTGGACGTGGTGTTCCGGGGGCTCGTCACGCTGCGCCGCCTCCGCGGCACCGCGCTCGATCCATTCGGCTACGCCCGCGTCCGGCGCGTGGAGCGCGCGCTCGTCGGCGAGTACCGCAACCTGGTCGAGCGCGCCCTTCCGGGTCTCACGCCCGAGCGCCACGATCGCGCCGTGCAGATCGCGCGGCTTCCCGACCTTGTCCGCGGCTATGAGGAGGTCAAGCTCCGCAACGTCCGCCGATTCCGCGAGGCGGCGCAGGCGCTCGGCGCCGAGCCCTGACGGCGGGAGCCCGGGTCATGGACCTGCGTCAGCTCGAGGTGTTCGCTGGCGTGTACGAGCTGCGCAGCTTCTCGCGGACCGCCTCCGCGCTCCGTCTGACCCAGTCCACCGTGAGCGAGCACGTGCGGCTTCTGGAGGAGGAGCTGGGTACCCGCCTCTTCGACCGCCTGAGCCGCGAAACCGTGCCGACACGAGCCGGTGAGCTCCTCTACGGATATGCACGACAGATGCTGGTCCTCCGGACGGAGGCGCGCCAGGCGCTCGACCAGTTCCTCGGCCAGGTCACCGGCACGCTGCAGGTGGGCGCTAGCACGATCCCGGGGGAGTACGTGCTGCCCGCCGTCATCGGACGCTTTCGCGAGCGCCATCCCCGCGTCGCCATCGCTCTCCAGATCTCGGACACCCGCGGGATCGTCCAGGCCGTCCTGGATGGCCAGGTCGACGCCGGAGTCGTGGGAGCCGACCCGGGCAACCGGGGACTCGAGGCGCGGGCCCTGATGCCGGACGAGCTGGTCCTCGTCGTCCCGCCCGGACACCCGTGGAACGGCCGCCGGGAGGTCACACTCGACGAGCTACGGGGAGAGCCTCTCGTCGTGCGCGAGGCGGGCTCGGGCTCGCGACACGCGCTGGAGCGCGCCTTGGAGGCCTCCGGGCGGAGCCTGGGGGACATGCAGGTCATCGCGGAGATGGGATCGACCAGCGCCATCAAGCAGGCGGTCAAGGCCGGGGTCGGCATGTCCATCATGTCCAGCCGAGCGACCGAGGACGAGTGTCGCCATGGTCTCTTGGCCTGCTTGAAGCTCAAGGACCTGAGCGTCACGCGTCACTTCTACGTGGTCACTCACGCCAGTCGCTCGCGCTCGCCCTTGTGCCGGGCCTTCCTGGAGTTCCTCGCCGGCGAGTTCCCGGGCTGAGCGGCGAGGGGGTCCGGCTCGACCCGTCCCGCTCGAGCCGTTCGAGCTCCACGTCGATGGTCGCGTCAGTGTGCGCGAGCTCCGGCCGATCGCCTCGGACTAGGTTGCGATCTCGCGCGACCTGATCGTGTAGCGGAACTGGTCCGGATCCAGGCTGTCCCGGCGGCCCTCGCCGGTCTCGGCCTGGGGGTACATGAGGAACGCCACGGGCGGGCCCGGCGAGCCCGGCAGCTTCACGTCGTGGGCGTAGTTGTACGCCATCCAGTTCATCTCCCAGGCGCCGAACAGCTTGGCGCGCGCCTTCAGCACCTGGGGATCGTCGAGCGGAAGACCACCCGGCTTCTCCTCGAGGACGACCTTGCGCACGTCGGCCGGGTCCACAGGCACCCAGCCGTGTCCGGCGAGGTAGAACTCGGCCCGGCAGTGCTGCGCCTTCGTGATCTCGCCGCTCTTGCCGAGACTCTTGAACTCGGCCGAGTCGGCGATGCGGATGCCGTAGACGTCACGCGCGGGGATCCCCACGGCGCGCGCAAAGCCGACGAACAGGGCGTTCAGGTCGGCGCACTTTCCGCCGAGGTTGCGGGTCTCGAGCATCGTCTTGATGTCGCCGAGCCCGCAGCCCTTGACCTTCGGGTCCCGGAAGGTGTTGTCGACGATCCACTCGTAGAGCGCGCGCGCCTTGTCGAGGTCACTCTTGGCGGCCGCGGTGATCTCCCGCGCGGTCGCCTCGACGATCCCGTCCGTGCGGATCAGGTCGCTGGCCTCCAGGTATCGGCGGAGGACCGCCGGATCCTCGGTCACCCCCCGGCCCGGTCCGCGGAGGTCGACCTGGCGGTCGCGGGTGCTGATGCGGCTAATGACCTCCAGCGTGGGCGGCGTCGGGCCGGAGGCGCCCGCCGGCCACTCGGCGACGGCGATCCCGGCGCCATACCTCGGGTCCCGGATGACGTTGACGCTCGGGGCGTTACCGCCGAACGTCTGGCCGAGCGTCTTGTGGTAGTCGGCGTCCGGAGTGAGCGGCAATGGCACCCACACCCGCGTGACCCCGGACGGATTCAGGATCTCGGTCCGGGTCGTGATCTCGAACGTGCGCCACCGCTCGGACCCCGCGCTCGCCCGTGCCAGAGGAATCCTGGCC
The DNA here is from genome assembly GCA_963804185.1 of uncultured Candidatus Rokubacteria bacterium. Classification (GTDB taxonomy): domain Bacteria; phylum Methylomirabilota; class Methylomirabilia; order Rokubacteriales; family DASRDR01; genus DASRDR01. The sequence continues at coordinate 70,382 of CAWDPM010000011.1, read as the reverse complement.
AGGGTGGCTGCCACGGGCGTGAACGCGGCTGTCCTGAGGAATGCTCGTCGTCGCATGAACTACGTCCTCCTCCGGGTTGAGTCGTCGGCCACGGCGTGCGACAGCGATCATGGTATGCGGGATTCTCGATCGACGCAAACGGTAACAGCGATAGTTGGCGACCGCGAGGATCGCGGGGCCTGCCCCGAGGTGTCGGGTCCCCCTACTTCAACAGCCCGTCGATGAGGAGGTGACCAGCCGGGCTGTCCCAGTCCCGCGCGCCCTGGACGGCGAAGAGTGGGACGCCCTGCCGGTCCAGGATGAGGGTCGAGGGGAGTGCCCAGACGCGGTACAGGCGCGCCACCATCTGCTCGGGGTCGAGTCCCACCAGGAACGTGAGATCGTGGCGCTTCAGGAAGGGCCGGACGACCGACGCGCCGTCTCGATCGAGGGAGACCGCGAGCACGGCCAGGCCCCGCTCCCGATAAGTCCGGGCGAGGCGCTCCATCGCCGGCATCTCCTCCCGGCAAGGCTCGCACCAGGTCGCCCAGAAGTTCAGGAGCACGACCTTGCCCTTGAGATCCTGGAGTGAAAGCGAGCTCCCATCCGGTGTCGTCACGCTGAATGCCGCTGCCGGCTCGGACATTCCCAGCCGCGTCAGGCGAAGCGCCTCTGACGGCTCACCGGCCGCGGCCGCCAGGCCCGCGAGGGCGAGCGCCCAGGCGATCGCCGCGACTCGCGCCAGCCCACGCTCCGAGCGCGGCGCGACGCGACGGGCTTCGGCCCCCACCTGACTCACGCGCCGCCGCGAAGCCGGGGAAGGACGTCGGAGGCGACGCGCTCGAGGACCGGAAATTGCTCGGGGCCGGGGGCGTCGACGACGAACTCGTTCACTCCAGCTTGACCGTAGCGGCCGACCATGTCCTCGAACGCCCCCACGCTCGACCAGGGGTCGGCGAGCCCCTGCTCCTTCATCTTCGACGCCCAGCCATAGAACGACCGCCAGATGGCCTGCGGGTCGCGGCCGATCGCCGCACAGTGCTCATCCAGGATCCGGTTCCGCTCGCGCATCTCGTCCACCGTCCCGAAGGAGTTCCAGGCGTCGGCGTACTCCGCGCAGATCCGGAGCATGCGCGTCTTGTGGGCGCCGAGCGTCAGTGGCGGTCGCGGCCGTTGCAACGGGCTCGGGCGAATGTGGGCGTCGGTCAGCCGGTAGTACTTTCCCGCGAAGGTAACCTGGCCGTGGCGCAGCAGAGCGTCGACGATCTGGACGGCCTCGTGGAAGCGGCCGACCAGCTCACCGGCCGGCGGGAACGGGATGCCGAACTGCTCGTGCTCGGGGACGAACCAGCCGGCACCAAGCCCGAGCTCGAGCCGGCCATCGGAGACGTGGTCGACCGTCATCGCCTCGTGCGCGAGAAGTCCCGGATGGCGGAACGTGTTGCAGCTAACCAAGACGCCGATGCGGATGCGCGACGTGCGGGCCGCGAGGGCGGCCAGGAGCGTCCAGCCCTCGTAGTATGGCCCCGTCGGCCGGCTGGGCTGGTTGAAGTGGTCGCAGTCCCAGACGCTGTCGAAGCCAAGCCGCTCGAAGTACTGCCAGCGCTCGACAAGCGTCGCGAACGGCAGGTTCTGGTCAGTGCACAGTCCGAAGCGCATCGCGCGGGGCATTGGCGACCTCCGGGGCGTGGGTGACTGACGCGCGTCCCCGCGCGTCTCCGGCCTCCGAGTATGCGAGGCGGAGCGCGGACGCGTCAATCGGGCGGCCCGTAGGCGGCTTCCTTCTCCTTGCGCAGGAACTCGATGAGGCGCTGCGTCAGCTCTGGCGGGATGTCCTCGGCCTGGAGCGTGCGGGCGAGGTTCACGGTGCCCCGGTAGGTGTTCACGAAGCAGACGCAGGAGGGACACAGGTCGAGGTGGATCTCGAGCGCCCTGGCGCGCTGGGGAGGGAGCTCACCGCCGATGTAGTCCACGAGGAGCTCCACGCACTCGTCGCAGCGCGCCACGTGGGGGATGAGTTCCATGCCCCCTCGCTCTCCTCCGGCCCCGAGGCCCGGGGTCCAGTCCGGTCTGATCGTAGCACGGTCACCCGGCTGGAGCCTCTGGCGAGGTCACCCCGGAGCCACCGATCCCACACTGTGAGACGGTCGCTGCCGGCCGATGGTTTCGGCGCCCGCGGCCAACCAGGCCCGCCCCGGAGGCCACCCCGCCGGGACGTCCTGCCCGTTGGAGCGATTCCCCGACTCCGCTATCATGGCCGCTCGGGGGAGGCCGCCATGGCGCTGACAAAGCTTGGCCACGTGGTCCTCAAGGTGCGAGACCTCGACCGCTCCGAGGCCTTCTACACAGGCGTCCTCGGCCTCGCCGTGACCGGCCGGCTGCCGGGACAGATGGTCTTCTTCGCCGTGCCGGGAAACGCGGATTCGCACGACCTCGGCCTCTTCAAGGTGGGTGCCGACGCTCAGTCACAGGCACGGAAGCAGGTTGGTCTGCTGCACGTGGCCTGGCAGGTCGAGCGGGCCGAGGATCTCGAGGCCTTCCACGATGCGCTTGTCGCCCGCGGGGTGCCGGTCCGCGCCACGATGGACCACGGCGCGAACCTGTCCGTGTACTTCGAGGACCCCGACGGTCACACCCTCGAGGTCACCTACGAGAAGCCGCGCGATACGTGGCCCGAGGGCCGGAACCCGTTCGCCGGTCGCGAGCCGCTTCCCTTCCGAGCCGGCCGGGACTGATCCTACGGGCGTCCAGATCCGCATGGAGCCGGTCCTGGCCGCGCTCGCCCGGTTCGTGGCGGGGATTCCCGAGGATGCGATCCCCGGCGCGGTACGCGATCATGCGGCCCTGATCCTTGCCGACACGGTCGGCGCGATCCTCGGCGGCAGCCAGGAGCCCGAGATCGGCCGGCTCCACGCCAGTGCCGACCGGCGCCCCGGGCCGGCCACCATCCTCGGGGCGGGCTTCGTCCGCGCCGAGCCGTGGTGGGCGATCGTGGCCAACGGCCTCGCCGGCACGATGCTCGAGCTGGACGAGGGGCACCGGTTCGCCCGAGGGCATCCCGGGATCCACGTGCTCCCTGCGGCGCTGGCGGAGGCGGAGAGACTCGACCGGTCGGGCGCGGTCTTGCTCTCCGCGCTGGTCGTCGGCTACGACGTGGCGGCGCGACTCGGCGGCGCGGCGCCGGTCCGGCCGGAGATGCACATGCACGGCGTCCACGGAGCCCTGGGCGCGGCGGCGGCGGTCGCCCGGCTGCGTGAGCTGGACGCGGATCTTGCCGCCCGCGCGCTCGGAGTGGCAGCCGGCCTGACGCTGGGGACATCGTGGCGCACGGCGCTCGGCGGGGCGACCGTGCGGAATGCCTACGCGGGTGTCGCGGGCGCCAACGGATGGCTCGCCGCCGACCTGGCGGTGGCGGGCATCACCCCGCTGCCCGACATGCTGACCGAGACCTTTGGCCGGATCAGCGGCACCGGGCTCGACGCGGTCCTGGCCCTGGACGGGCTCGGCGAGCGCTTCGAGGTCTCGCGTAACTACTTCAAGCGGTACGCCTGCTGCCGCTTCAACCACCCGGCCGTTGAGGCCATCGAGGAGATCCTCGCCGTGACGCCGCTCCCATCCGAGCAGATCGCGTCTATTCGCGTCGCGACGTCGGCGCTCGGGGCGACGATGAAGGACCGGGATCCCGTCGGCGCGCTCGGCGCGAAGTTTTCGATTCCCTTTGCGCTGGCGGCGCGGCTCGTCCTCGGCGATCGGGGAGACTGCGGAGTCGGAGCCTTCCGGGAGCCGGCCCTGTCCGACGGCCGGGTGCGGGCCCTCGCCCGGCGGATCGAGGTCGTGGAGGACCCCGCGCTCACGGCGCTCACCCCGCACGCGCGGCCCGCCCGCGTGGAGGTGAGCCTCGCCGACGGGCGCGTCCTCGTCCGGCGAGTGGACCAGCCGCGCGGGGAGTTCGATCGCCCGTACACCGAGGCCGCGCTCCAGGAGAAGTTCATCACCCTCACCGCGTCGGACCTCACCGCCCGAGGTGCCGAGACCGCCTGGGATCTCTGCCGGCGCATCGGCGAGCTCAAGAGCGCCCGCGAGCTGACCGGCGGCCTCCGTGCGCTCGCGCTCCCTCGTCACCCGCACTGATCCGGAGGTCGCGTGGACTTCAGCCTGACCGAAGAGCAGCGGCGCTACCAGGCGCTCGTCCGGGAATTCGCGCAACAGGAGGTTGCACCCCACGTCCGCGACTACGACCGCGATGAGCGCTATCCGGTCGAGATCGTCCGCAAGATGGCCCCGCTCGGCTTCTTGGGGGGCACCATCCCCGAGGCGTACGGCGGTCCCGGCATCGACCATTTCACGATGGCGCTGGGGATCGAGGAGATGTCGCGGGTCTGCATTCACATGGGGTCCGCGATGGGCCGCGCCGCGGGACTGGTCGGCTCAGGCATCCTCCAGTTCGGCACCGAGGCGCAGAAGCAGCGTTACGTCGTCCCCCTTGCCCGGGGGGAGACCTTCGCGGGGACGGCGGTGACGGAGCCGCACTCGGGGACCGACGTCGCGGCCATGGAGACGACCGCGGTCCGGCGCGGCGACGAGTACGTCATCAACGGGGCGAAGATCTGGATCTCCGGCGTCGGCATCGCTGAGTGGTACCTCACCTTCGCCACGCTCGATCGCGCGCAGGGACCCCGCGGGGTCTGCGCCTTCGTCGTGGAGCGAGGGTTCCCGGGCTTCAGCGAGCGGCCGATCCGCAACAAGCTCGCGTTCCGCCCCGCCCAGGTCGGGGAGCTCGTGTTCGAGGACTGCCGGGTGCCGGCGAGGAACCTGGTGGGCCGGGAGGGGGAAGGGCTCAAGGTCGCCCTCTGCGCCGTCGAGAACGGGCGTCTGTCCGTGGCCTGCCGCGCGGTGGGGCTGGCCCAGGGCTGCCTCGACGCCTCGGTGGGGTACGCGCGCCAGCGCGTCGTCCAGGGCCAGCCGATCGCCCGTTACCAGCTCGTGCAGTCGAAGATCGCCGACATGGTCCTGGGGATCGAGTCGGCCCGGTACCTGACCTACCGGCTGGCCTGGATGAAGGCGCAGGGGGTGCGGCGTGCCCGGCGCGAGTCGTCGATTGCCAAGCTCTACGCCTCGGAGATGGCGTTTCGGGCCGCGTCAGACGCGGTCCAGATCCACGGGGCGTACGGGGCGTCGGAGGAGTACGCGGTCGGCCGTTTCCTCCGGGACGCGAAGTACCTGCAGATCGTGGAAGGAGTGAACGACATTCACCGCGTTCTGGTCGGCGAGTACGCCCTCGGACTCCGCGAGGATCCGCGCTAGGCCGGGCCCCACGAGCCGTCGGACTGGTTCACGGCGATGGTGCCGGCCGGTCAGCCAGTGCCGCGGCGCGCCGCGACCGTCCGGCGGAGGCCCTCGTCGAGCGTCACGCGCGGCGTCCAGCCGAGCTCTTCCCGGGCTCGCCTGGGGTCGAGCAGGCTTCGCCGCTGCTCGCCCGGCCGCGCCGGGCCGTGCCGGGCTTCGCCGTGGATGCCGGCCGCGGTCCGGAGTCGCTCGAGGAGCGTGACGACCGACGTCTCGATCCCGGTGCCGATGTTGACGGGGCCCGTGACCTCGGTCCGATCGAGCGCGAGCCGCACGGCCTCGGCCACGTCGCCCACGTACACGTAGTCGCGCGTCTGAAGACCGTCGCCGTTGATGATGCACGGGTCGCCCCGCAGGAGGCGGTCCGTGAAGATGGCGACCACGCCGGCCTCCCCGTGCGGGTTCTGACGGGGACCGTAGATGTTGGCCAGGCGAAGAACGATCCCGCGGAGCCCGTGGAGACTCTCCCAGCAGGCGAGGTACAGCTCTCCCGTGACCTTCGACACGCCGTACGGGGAAAGGGGCCGGGTCGGGTGGCTCTCCGGTGTCGGGACGACCTCGGTGTCGCCGTAGCCCGCCCCGCCGGTGGAGACGTAGACGAAGCGCTGCGCTCCGACCTGGCGGCAGCACTCCAGAAGGTTGATGGATCCGATGACGTTGATGTCGGCGTCGAGCCGGGGATCCTCGACCGACCGGCTGACCGCCGCCTGCGCGGCCAGGTGCACCACGACGTCGGGCTTCGCGCTCCGGAAGACGTCGAGCAAGGACGGGCTGCGGATGTCGGCGACGTGAAGACGAGCGGCCCCGTTGACGTGCTTCCGTTCACCCGTGCTGAGGTCGTCGACGACGGCCACCTGGTGGCCCGCCTCGATGCAGCGGTCCACCACGTGGGAGCCGACGAAGCCCGCGCCACCCGTCACCAGGATCTTCACGTCGACGCATTATGCGGGGGCGCCGCGCCACCGGCAAGCCTTCCGGGTCGGGCCTTGGGAAGCCCCGGGGTTCGGGCTAATGTGGGCGCCATGACGACATCCGAGGGTCCGACGGAGCGGGGGGCCGCCTTAGCCCTCGATCGTCTCTTCGCGCCTCGCGCGATCGCGCTGGTCGGAGTTCCCGGTGACCTTTCCCGCCCCGGCGCGCGCCCGCTCCACTTCCTCAGACGCCACGGCTATCCGGGGCGCGTGCACCTCGTCAACCCCGGCCACCGTGTGATCGGGGACCTCCCCGCCTACCCGAGCCTTGACGCGCTGCCGGAACGCCCGGATGTCGCGTGGATCGGGGTGCCGGCGGCCCAGACGGTCGACGCGATCGAGGCCTGTGGCCGTGCCCGCGTTCCGTTCGCCGTGGTTCTCGGCGCGGGCTTCGCGGAAGCGGGGGAATCGGGAACGGCCGAGCAGGCGCGGCTTCTGGCGAGCGCGCGTCGGGCTGGCGTTCGCCTCCTGGGCCCGAACACGGTGGGCTTCGTGAACGGCTGGGACCGCGTGGTGCTCACCTTCTCCACGGTGGGCAAGCTGGATGCCTTGAGGCCGGGGCCTGTGGCGGTGCTCTCGCAATCGGGCGGCCTCGGCGGCTGTCTCCTCGACCGCGCGGCGGAGCACGGCCTTGGCGTGGGTCTCTTCGTCTCGACGGGCAACGAGGCGGATCTCTCCCTGGCGGACTACATCGAGTGGCTCGTCGAGGACGGCCGCGCCCGCGCGGTGGCGTGCCTGGTCGAGCAGGTTCGAGAGCCCGACCGGGTGGCCGCTGCCGCCGAGCGGGCCCTGGCCCGCGGCATCGCGGTGGTCGCGCTCAAGCTCGGGGCGAGCCCGACCGGCTCCCGAGCGGCGCGGTCGCACACCGGCGCTCTGGCCGGCAGCCGCGAGGCCTGGCGGGCCTGGGCGCGGGCCGCCGGCCTGATCGAGGTGACGGAGCTCGATCACCTCGTCGAGACGGCGGCGCACCTTGCGCGGGGGCCCGTGCTCGAGGGATCGAGGATGGCGATGGTGACGTCGTCGGGCGGCGTCGCCGTTCTCCTCGCCGACGCCCTGGAGCCGCGAGGCTTCGCGTTCGCCCCGCTCGCGGGGGAAACGGTGCGGCGCGCCGAAGAGCTGCTCCCGCGCTACGTCACCGTGGGGAACCCGCTCGACATCACGGCCGGCCTGCCCGACGAAACCTTCGGCGAGGTGCTGGCCACGGTCGCGCGGGACCCGGGGATCGATGTCGTCGTCGTGCCGCTGACGATGGCGTCCGCAGGTCGTGGGTCCGCGCGTGCCGAGCAGGTTGTCAAGGCCGCGCGCGAGGCGACGAAGCCGATCGTGGTCTGCTGGCCCGGAGGAAAGCTCGTCCGCCAGGGGTTCCGGGTGCTCGGGGAAGCGGGCGTTCCGCTCTTCCACACGGCCTCGAGCTGCGCGGCGGCGCTCGGCTCCGCCCTGGCCTTCCGCGACTGCCGGATCGGACCATCGCGGCGCCGGCGGCGGATTGCCTCGGTCGCGATGCCCTCCGTAGCGGCACCGGAGGGCGTGGGTCCGCTGCCCTGGGGGTCGGCCGGCGTCCTGCTTGCCGGTGCCGGGCTCAGATTGGCCCCCGAGGTGATCGTTCGGGACGAGATCGAAGCGCGAAGGGCGGCGCCGAGCATCCGCTATCCCGTGGCGGTCAAGGTGCTGGGCCCTCTTCACCGGACCGATGTCGGTGGCGTGCGTCTCGGCGTCTCCACGCCCGATGAGCTGGCCGCGGCGGTCCGCGAGCTCCGTCCGCTCGGTGAAGCCTGCCTGGTACAGCCGATGATCGAGGGGATCGAGGTGCTCGTGGGCGCCTTGCGCGACCCGGAGCTCGGCCCGTTCGTGCTGGTCGCGCCGGGCGGCGTACGGGCGGAGCTCTACGACGAGCGAGCCATGACGCCGGCCCCCTGCGACGAGGCTGCCGCCGACGGCCTGATCCGTGACTGCCGGGCGCTCGACCGGCTTCTCGGTGGCCATCGAGGCGGCCGTTCCCTAGACCGTGCCGCACTGGTGGCCACGGTCGTGCGAGCCTCGGCGCTGGCGGCGGGCCTCGGGCCGCGCCTGGCCGCCCTCGATCTGAACCCGGTCATCGTCGGGCCTCCCGGCGCCGGCGCGATCGTCGTGGACGCGCGGATCATACTCGATCCGTGAGACCCTACGCTCCGGCCCGGAGACCGGCGGAGGCCGGAAGCACGGTGTCCGGTCGGACGCCGCCAACGCGCGAGCCAGGGTTCAAGGGGAGGGGAGCATGACACAGGCCAGCCGATTCAGCCGTCGTTCGTTCCTCGGCGCCGCCGGCGCCTTCGGCGCGGGCGCGCTCGGATTCCCCACCGTGCTGAGAGCCCAGGGCCGGGAAGTGAAGGTGGGCCACATCCACCCGCTGTCGGGCTTCCTGGCCTTCGACGGCGGGCTGGTCACGAACGGGCTCACGCTGGCGGTGGAGGAGATCAACGCCGGGGGCGGCATCAAGTCCATGGGCGGCGCCCGGATCGTGCTGACCGGGGGCGACACTCAAGGCAAGGTCGAGGTCGGGATGGCGGAGGCCGAGCGCCTGATCCGGGACGGCGCGGTGGCGGTGCTCGGACCCTATCAGAGCCCGGTGGCCTACGCCGTGTCGCAGATCTGCGAGAAGGAGCGAACGCCCTTCGTCATCACGGTGGCGGTCGCCGACAACATCACCGAGCGGGGCTTCGAGTACACCTTCCGCGTCCAGCCCAACGCGCGCGTCATGGCCGAGCGCGTCACTCGACCACCTTGCCGATCTGGCGAAGGCCACGGGCACGGGCGTGAAGACCCTGTCGATGCTGCACGAGGACGGGCTGTTCGGCTCCTCGATCGCGGGTCACGTCGAGCGTCACGCCAGGAAGCTCGGGATGGAGCTCGGACTGAAGGTGCCGTACAACTTCCGCACGCCTGACCTCACCACCGAGGTCACGAAGATCAAGGCGGCGAAGGCGGACGTGGTCATCGTCAGCGGGTACTTCGGCGACGCGCTGCTGATCGTCCGGACCGCGACCGAGCTCCGGCTCGAGGCCCGGGCCATGATGGGGATCTCCAACGGCGGCTTCTCGAATCCGAAGTTTCTCGCCGATCAACCCCAGCTGGCGGACCTGATCCTCGACGGCAACTACTGGCACAACCCGCGCAGCGATCGGACCAAGGGGGTCATGGAAGCCTACCAGAAGCGCTTCACCGCGCCGATGTCCTCCCACTCGGTCCAGGCCTACAGCGCGATGATGGTGCTGCGGGACGCGCTCGAGCGCGCCGGCAGCGCGGACCGGGCCAAGGTGCGGGAGGCGCTGACCAAGACCGATCTCGCCGACCATATCCTGCCGCAGGGTCCCGTGCGGTTCGATCGGGCCGGAGAGAACTCGGGGGCGCAGCCGGCCCTCCTGCAGAACCAGGGTGGCCGGACCGTGGTCGTGGGGCCGGCTCAGTTCGTCGAGGCGAAGGCCGTGTTCCCCGTACCGCGCTGGGGCCGCTCGTAGCGCGGGGTGCCGCCTCCGGCGAGCACGCCCGCCGCGGGTCTTCCTGGCGTCTTGCCTGCCGTCTCGCGGCGCCGGGCCCCTCGGGCGGACGGCCCGGCCCGCCGTCCCGCGCCCCACCGGGCGGCATGCCGCCATCGCCCTTCGTGGGAGGACGCCAAGGGCGGCGGCGGCCGCGCATGAGCACGCTTCTCTGGCAGGCGTGCGTCTCGGGCGTCCTGATCGGCGGAGTCTACGCCCTCGTGGCGCTCGGCCTCACCCTGATCTTCGGCGTCCTCCGCATCATCAACTTCGCCCACGGGGCCCTGATGATGCTCGGCATGTACGCCACGTTCTTTCTCCACGCGCGTGCCGGGCTCGACCCGTACGTGTCCGTGCTGGTGATCGGGCCCGTCTTCTACCTGGTAGGCGTGGCCATCGAGCGGGGCGTCATCGAGCCGAACCTCGAGGCCCCGGAGTCGAACCAGCTCCTGCTGACGCTCGGCGTGGCGCTGTTCCTGGAGAACGGCGCGCTCGCGCTGCTCGGCGCCGATCCCCGCAGCGTGCGCCTCTCGTATGGCAGCCGCGGCCTCCTCCTCGGGGACGCCGTCGTCAACGTCCACCGGCTCGTCGCCTTCGGAGGCTCGATCGTCCTGGCGCTCGGGCTCTGGGTGTTCCTCAAGCACACCGACACTGGCAAGGCGATCCGGGCGGCGGCCGAGGAGCGGGAGGGGGCCCGGCTCGTGGGCATCGACATTCGCCGCCTCTACGGCGTCGCCTTCGGCATCGGGTCGGCGGTGGTCGCGGTGGCCGGGAGCCTGGTCACGCCCTTCCTCTACGTCGCGCCCGACGTGGGGGACGTCTTCAACATTCTCGCCTTCGTGATCGTCGTGCTGGGCGGGATGGGCAGCTTCATCGGGGCACTGCTCGGTGGATTCCTTGTTGGCCTCGTCGAATCGCTCGGAGCCGCGCTCCTGCCCGGCTCGCTGAAGCAGCTTCCGATCTTCGGGCTGTTCGTGCTGGTGCTCCTGTTCCGCCCCGACGGGCTCTTCGGCCGGGGACGTGGCTAGCACCAGCGTCCTGGCACTGGCGGCGGCGCTCGTTCTCGGGCCGCCCCTCGTCTCGCCCTACGTCCTCCACATCCTCGTGCTCGTGCTCTTCTTCGCGTTCCTGGGCGTGGCCTGGAACCTGCTCGGGGGATACGCGGGACAGTTCTCCTTCGGCCACGCCGCGTTCTTCGGCATCGGCGCGTACACCTCGACGCTCCTCCTGGTCCGCCTCGGGCTCTCTCCGTGGCTGGGGTTCCTGGCGGGCGGCGCGCTCGCCGCGGCCTTCGGCTGCTTCGCAGGCTACCTCGCGTTCCGGTACGGTCTCCGGGGGCCGTACTTCGCCCTGGTGACGCTCGCCTTCGCGGAGATGCTGCGGCTGGTGGCGCTGAACTGGACGGTCGTCGGGGGGCCCATGGGCATCCTCATCCCGCTGCCTCGGGCCGGCGACGCTCTCTGGCGCCTCCAGTTCCCGGACAAGCTTCCGTACTACTACCTGATGCTCGCCCTGCTCGGACTCGCGCTCTGGCTCAACCGGACGATCGAGCGCGCCCGGCTCGGTCACGTGCTCGCGGCGATCCGGGAGAACGAGGACGCGGCCGAGGCATCGGGCGTCGACACACTGGCGGCGAAGCTCTGGGCCATGGCGTTCTCCGCCTTCCTGACCGCGCTCGGGGGCACCTTCTACGCGCAGTACTTCTCCTTCATCGATCCGACGCTCGCGTTCGGGCCGGCCGTGTCCGTCGAGATCCTTCTTCGCCCGATCGTCGGCGGGCCGGGCACGCTGATCGGGCCCGTCCTGGGGTCGCTCGTCCTCACGCCTCTGTCCGAGCTGACCCGTCGGCTCATCCGTGGCCGTCCCGGCCTTGACGTCATGGTGTACGGGGCCGTGCTGGTGGCCGTCGTCACGTTCCTGCCTGGCGGCCTGGTGGGCGCGTGGCGCCGCGCCCGCCGCCGCGGAGGGGCGTGATGGCTCTACTAGAGCTTCGGGGGCTCACCAAGCGCTTCGGAGGGCTCGTCGCCGTTTCCGACGTGACCTTCGACGTCGAGGCCGGAGAGCTGGTCGGCCTCATCGGCCCGAACGGAGCGGGCAAGACCACGCTCTTCCACCTGATCACGGGCTTCCACCGGCCGACGGCGGGACGGGTCCGCTTCGAGGGCCGAGACGTCACCGGGCTTCGTCCGCACGCCCTGTGCCGGCTCGGGATCGCGCGAACCTTCCAGATCGTCCAGCCGTTTCCGGGACTGTCCGTTCTCGGCAACGCGGCGATCGGAGCGTTCAACCGGACACGGGATCCCGCGGCCGCCCGGGCGGCGGCCCGCGCCGCCTTGGCCGTGGTCGGACTGGACACGCAGGCCGAGCGGGAGGCGCGCGCACTCACGCTGCCGGACCGGCGCCGTCTGGAGGTGGCCCGCGCGCTCGCGACGGGGCCGCGGGTGCTGCTGCTGGACGAGGCCATGTCCGGGCTCGACCCGACCGAGGTGTCGGCGATCATTGGGCTTCTCCGGCAGCTCAGGGGCGAGGGCCTCACCATCCTGGTGATCGAGCACCTGCTCCGGGCCATCATGGCGCTGTCCGACCGCGTCGTGGTGCTGGATCACGGCGAGAAGATCGCCGAGGGGCCTCCGGCCCTCGTCGCCCGTGACTCCCGCGTCGTCGAGGCGTACCTGGGTCGGGCCGGCGCCGTCGAGGCTCTCAGTGAGCTGAGCCAGCTCTGGCGGTGGATGACCTCCGTGCGGGGTACGGGGACGTGTCCGTCCTGCGGGGCGTCACCCTGGAGGTCGCCGCCGGCGAGATCGTGGCGCTGGTTGGCGCCGAACGGGGCGGGCAAGACGACGACCCTGCGCGCGGTCGCGGGCCTGCTCGCGCCGACCGCCGGGACAGTCCGGTTCGAGGGCCATCTTCATCGTGAGGCGGCCCGCCCACGAGGTCGTCGCGCGCGGACTTCTGCTCGTCCCGGAGGGTCGCAAGCTCTTCCCCTCGCTCACCGTCCAGGAGAACCTCGATCTCGGCGCCTACCTCCGGGAAGCCAAGGCGCGGCGGGCGGAGTCTCTCGACCGCGTCGTCTCGCTCTTCCCGATCCTCGGGGAGCGGCGTCGCCAGGCGGCCGGCACCCTGTCGGGGGGAGAGCAGCAGATGCTGGCCATCGGCCGGAGCCTGATGGGGCGGCCGCGGCTACTCATGCTCGACGAGCCCTCGCTCGGGCTGGCGCCGCTGGTCGCCGACCGCATCTTCGACGTCGTCCAGCGGATCAGCGTCGAGGGGACGCCGGTGCTGCTCGTCGAGCAGAACGTGCGCCGGTCGCTCCAGATTGCGCAGCGCGCGTACGTCCTTCGAGCAGGGGGCGATCACGCTGGCCGGCCCGGCGCGTGAGCTTCTGGCGCACGAGGACATCCGCCGCGCCTATCTCGGGCTCTGACCCGTCGGGAGTCGCGTTCGCGGCGGCGACACGCGGCGTCCAGCGAGCGCGCCCGAGTCGCGGCGGGCCCGCGGCGTCCTCGCCGGGCCACAAAGCGGTTGCCGAGTGGAGCGACCGGCCTATAATGGGTGAGCGTATCTGGCGCGGACCGACTCCATCGAGCGGAGGCTGGGGCATGGCGGAGGAACGGGTCGAGGCGTTCGTCAACAGCTACGGGCAGCTCGAGCGCGAGGTCCACAAGGTCATCGTCGGTCACGACGAGATCGTCGACCAGGTGCTGGTCGCGCTGTTCGCAGGCGGCCACGTCCTGCTGGAGGGGGTCCCGGGCCTGGGGAAGACCCTCCTGGTCCGCACCCTCGCCGGTTGCCTCGACCTCTCGTTCTCGCGCATCCAGTTCACGCCGGACCTGATGCCCGCGGACATCATCGGCACGAACATCATCGTCGAGGACACCGACGGGCGCCGGCACTTCCGATTCGAGCGGGGGCCCGTCTTCGCTCACATCCTGCTGGCCGACGAGGTCAACCGGGCGACGCCCAAGACGCAGTCCGCCCTGCTCGAGGCCATGCAGGAGAGCAGCGCGACGGTCGCCGGCGTGACTCACCGGCTTCCGCCGCCGTTCTTCGTGCTGGCCACGCAGAATCCGATCGAGATGGAGGGCACGTACCCCCTTCCGGAGGCGCAGCTCGATCGCTTTCTGTTCAAGCTTCGGATACGATACCCCGCGCTGGAGCAGCTCAGCGAGATCATCGACCGGACCACGACCTCGCACGACCCGGTCGTGGAACGGGTGATGACCGGGGGAGAGACGCTGGCCGCCCGCGAGCTGGTGCGCGAGGTGCCGATCGCGAGCCACGTTCGCCAGTTCGCCGCGACGCTGGTGATGGCCACCCATCCCCAGTGGGAGGAGGCCCCGGACATCACGCGCCGCTACATCCGGTACGGGGCGAGCCCACGGGCCGCCCAGGCGCTCGTCCTGGGGGCCAAGGTGCTGGCCCTCCGGGCTGGCCGCTTTGCCGTGAGCGTTGACGATGTCAAGACGATCGCGCTGCCCGTGCTTCGCCACCGGATCATCCTGAACTTCGAGGGCGAGGCCGAGGGGATCGAGGCCGATCGCTTGCTGTCCGAGGTGCTGGAGGCCGTCGAGGCGTCGTCCCGCGAAGGCAAGGAGGTGTTCCTCCGCTAGCCCGCCCCAAGGAGACGCTCATGCCACATGGCGCAGCCCTCGGTCTCACGATCTCGCGCTTGACTCGTCTCATCCGACAGCGCCGTGCGCTGTTCTACGGCGTGCGCGGCCTGGTGTGGGGGCTGTGCCTGGCGATCGTGCCGGTGGCGCTCAGGACCACGCTGGGGTTCTGGGCGCTGCCCGCTGCGGGGGGCCTGGCGGCGGGCGGCGCGCTCGCCGGCATGCTCTACGGGATGCTGCTGCGGGTGCCGCCCGTGGACGCCCTCGGCCTGGCCGACCGTGCGTTCGACCTGAAGGACCGTCTCGCGACAGCTCACGACCTGCTGGGGCGCACGGACCGCGGGGCGCTGGCCGACGCCGCGATCGCCGACGCCGAGGAACGCGCTCGAGACATCGCGCTTGGGCGGGCGGTGCCCTGGCGCTGGCCCCGGGAGGCGCGGATTCTTCCGGCGCCCGTGCTGGTGCTGGCCGTCCTCCCCTTCCTGCCGCCCGTTCCGATTCCGGACATCTCGATGCCGTCCTTCACTCCGGGGGCCGAGGAGGAAAAGAAGCCCGAGGCGGCGGGGCCACAACAAGCGATCGAGCGTCCGACGCCGAAGAAGACCGAGAAGGTCGAGCGAGTGGAGATGCAGGATCGCGACTACCAGACGCGGCCCAACCCGGAGAGCCGCGAGCACGCCAAGGGGGACCTGGCCGCAGCGTTCAAGGACACCAACGTCGCGACGAAGCGGCCGGACTTCTCGAGCTTCCTGAAGCAGGGCGACGACCGGATCCGTCTCCTCGAGCGCGTCGACAGCCTGCCCGACCTCCAGCGGGATTTCACGCAGAGCCAGTACAAGGTCATGTTCCGCAAGTCGCGCAGCCTGCTCTCGGGCATGGACCCCCGCCAGATGACGCCGGAGAAGCTGCGCCAGCTTCTCGACGAGATGAACCGGATGGGGCGCCGGCCCGGCAGCGGCGCGGGGGGTGAAGGCGACTGGGGGCAGGAGATGATGGAAGGCGCCGAGGCGCTGGACCAGGGCCAGATGTCCAAAGCCATGGAGGCCATGGAGCGGGCGCTCCAGAAGATGCGGGCGCAGGAAGAGCGGGACCGCGGGGGCAAGGGGCTCCAGGGCGGCCGCGACCAGGACCGGGACGGCCGACGGGGAGGCTCGGGGCGTCCGGGCGAGGACGAGCCCGACTTCGGCGAAGGGCAGGGGTCTCTTCCCGGCAAGGGGACGAACCCCGGGTGGCGCGGGGATCCCACGACCCGGCTCGGGCAGAACCCATTCGACATCGGTGTCGAGGGCGAAATGCGCAAGGGCCGGCGCGAGTCCTACGACACGAACATGCTGGGCAAGGGCGCCCACAACCCTTCCCGCCTGCCCTCGATGAGCGTCGTGACGCAGTACCGGAAGATGATGGAGGAGGCCCTAACGAAGGAGGCGATCCCGCTCGACTACCGCAGTCAGGTGCGGGACTACTTCCAGGCGCTCGAGGAGCGCTGATCGATGGCGCGCGTCGCCCGCGCGGCAACCGCCGCGCCGTCGGCAGGGGCCGCCGAGCGCTTCTTCTCGAACGCGTTTCTGATCCAGCTCGAGCGCCTGGGGTTCGTGTCCAAGCGCTCGCACCTGGGCGCGGTGAAGGGCGAGCGCAAGAGCCCTCGCCGGGGGTCGAGCGTCGAGTTCGCGGACTACCGGCCGTACGAGGTCGGCGACGACCTGCGCTACGTCGACTGGAACGCGTTCGCCCGGCTCAACCGCCTCTACCTCAAGGTCTTCATCGACGAGGAGGATCTCTGCATCCACCTCCTCCTTGACGCCAGCGGCTCCATGGACTACGGCACGCCGAACAAGTTTCGGTACGCGGTGCGCCTAGCCGCCGCGCTGGCGTTCATCGGATTCGTGAACCTGGAGCGCGTGGGCGTGGCGGTGTTCCGCGACCGCGTGGCCGAGGGCTGGCTCCCCACCCGCGGGCGCAACCAGTTCCTCCCGATCCAAGAGTTCCTCGGCAACCTCACGCCTGGCGGCGGCACGGCGTTCAACGACGCGGTCCGGCAGTACGCGCAGCGCGCGAAGGACGCCGGCGTGGCCGTGGTCATCTCTGACTTCCTGGATCCGGCGGGATACGCGGCGGGATTGCGGGCGCTGATGGAGCGGCGCTTCGACATTCACGTGCTCCACCTCCTGTCCCCCGACGAGCTGCGCCCGATGCTCGGGGGTGACCTGGAGCTGGTTGACGCGGAGACCGGAGAAGTGCGCGAGGTCTCGGTCGACGCCGACGTGCTCCGGGGCTACGAGCGCCAGCTCGGAACCTTCATCGCCGGGATAGAGGGCTTCTGCCGGGCGAACGAGCTGAACTACGTGCGCATCGCCACTGACATGCCCGTCGAGGACCTCTTGCTTCGGCGGCTAAAGGGAGGCCTGCTCCAGTGAGCTTCCTGCAGCCCTGGGCCTTCCTGCTGCTGGGCTTGTCGGTTCCGTTGCTCCTGCTGTACTTCCTCAAGGTGCGGCGCCAGCAGCGCCGCGTGTCCTCGGTGCTGCTCTGGTCGCCGGTCTTCCGGGACCAGCAGGCGTCGGCGCTCTTCCAGCGGCTGCAGCTCGATCCGCTGCTGCTCCTGCAGCTTCTGGCGCTCCTGCTCCTGTGCGCCGCTCTCGCCCGCCCGACCCTCACGCTCCAGGGGAAGGGCGCGGAACGGCTGATCTTCGTGGTGGACACGTCGGCGTCGATGAAGGCCCATGACGTCGGGTCGAGTCGCCTTCGGGAGGCCCAGCAGCGGGCCGCCGGCCTGATCGCCGAGGCGGGGCAGGGCGCCGAGATGATGGTCATCGAGGCGGGGCCTCAGCCGACGATTCAGCTCCACTTCACCCGTGACCGAGACCGCGCCCGGCGGGCCATCTTCGACATCGAGGCGCACGACCAGCCGAACCGCATGAGCGAGGCGATCCGGACGGCGCTCGCCCTCGTGCCGGCGGTCGATCCCCGGGTGCGTATCCACGTCCTGACGGACGGTGCGTTCGACCCGGCGCAGGTTCGCGAGTTCCCGGACCCGCGCGTTCGCTGGAACACCGTCGGGGGCGGAGCCCGCAACGTCGGCATCACCCAGTTCGCCGTCAGGAAGGCCTACTACGGGGCGTTCGACTACCAGGCCTTCCTCTCGGTGACGAACTTCTCGGACGAGCGCGTCTCCTTCCCCCTCGGGCTGACCGTGGACGACCAGCGGATCAGCGAGCAGACGATCGCGCTCGACCCCCAGGTGAAGCGGAACGTCATCGTGCCCTTCACCCTGCAGGGGGGCGCCGTCGTCAAGGCCGTCGCCGACGTCCGCGACGACCTCGAGGCGGACAACGTCGTCCAGGCGGTCGTGCCGGAGCCTCGGAAGCTCCGGGTGCTTCTCGTCAGCGCCGGAAATCTGTTCCTGGAGAAGGCGCTCCGGACGGATCCGCAGGTCATCCTCGAGACCAAGAGCGCCAGCGAGTACTCCGGAGGCATGGGCACCTACGACGTGGTCGTGCTGGACGGGGTGTCGCCCGCGAAGATCGGGTCCGGCCGCTTCGTCCTCGTCAACTCGACGCCCGGGGACGTTCCGATCGAGTCTCTCGGCACGATGCAGCAGCCCGTGGTGCTGGACTGGGTGCGGACGCACCCCGTGATGCGTTTCGTCGACCTGTCGAAGGTGGCGGTCGAGGAGGCGCTCCGCGTGAGGCCGCTGGCGGCGGGTAAGACGCTGCTCGAATCGGTGGGGGGCCCCCTCATCTTCCTGCTCGAGGAGCCGCAGCGAAAGGCCGTCTTCGTGGGGTTCGATCTCTTCAAGACGGACTTCCCCCTGCGGGTGGCGTTCCCGCTGATCCTGGCCAACAGCCTCCGGTGGCTGCAGCCGGTCGGCCTGGAGGGATCGGACCTCATGGTCGCCGCCGGGTCGCCGTTCCTGCTCGCCGTCGAGCACGGCGTCCAGGAAGGGACGGTGCGGGGCCCCACCGGCGCCACGCGCCAGGCGGAGATCACGCGGGGCGCGCTGTCGTTTGCCCAGACGGACCGCGTGGGGCTCTACACGCTCACGACGGGCGGGAAGCGGGAGGTGCGGTTCGCGGTCAACATGCTGAACGGCACCGAGTCCAATATCCGTCCGCAACCGCTGGCGGTGGCGCCGCCGCCGACGGCCGGCGGCGCGGGTGACAGCTTCACGTACCAGCGCGAGCTGTGGCCGTTCCTCCTGGGGCTGGCGATGCTGACGCTCGCGGTCGAGGGCTTCCTCTACTGGCGACGCCAGACGGCTGGCCGCATGGCGTGGCCCTCGCGCGCCTCGGACCGCTGGGCGCTCGCGAGCCGCGGCGTCGGTCTCGCGCTGCTCGCCTGGGCCCTCACCCAGCCCCAGTTCACCCGGTGGCTTGACCGGCAGAACGTGTTCTTCGTGCTGGATACGTCCGACAGCGTCAGCCTGGCCGCCCGGGAGACCGCCTACCGCTGGACGACGGCGGCGCTCGAGGGCATGAAGGCCGGGGACCGGGCGGGGCTCATCACGTTCGGGGCGGACCCGCAGCTATCGGAGCCGCTCCGGGCGAGCCCGACCTTCGCCCGCCCGCAGCCGCCGGCCGGCGGCCGGGCCACGAACATCGCGCGGGCCATTCAGCTCGCCCAGACCTCGCTGCCGCGCGGCGAGGCGAATCGCATCGTGATGCTCACGGACGGTCGAGAGAACGCCGGGAAGGCCGTGATGGCCGCGCAGGGGGCGAAGGACGCCGGCATCCCCATCTACTACATCCCGGTCGCGCTGACGTTCGCGCAGGAGATCGTCGTCGAGCAGCTACTCCTGCCGAACGAGATCAAGTTCGGCGAGCCGTTCTACGCCAAGGCGGTCGTCACCTCGGTGAAGGAGGCAAGCGGGCGGCTCTCGCTCTACCGGAACGGCGAGTTCCTCGGCTCCCAGGTGGTCCACCTCAACGCGGGGAAGAACGTCCTGACGTACCGCCAGTCGCTCGAGCAGGCGGGAGTCCACGTCTACCAGGCGCTCGTGGAGGTCGCGGGCGACGTCATCGAGGAGAACAACCGCGCGATCGGGATGACCGTGGTCCGCGGGAAGCCTCAGGTGCTCCTGGTGGACAAGGAGGAGGCGCAGGCCCAGAGCCTCGTCAACGCCCTCCGCTCCCAGTACATCGACGTCCGGCTCGTCGGGCCTGAGGGCCTGCCGTCGACCATGGCCGCGCTCGAGAAGTACGACGGCGTAATCCTGTCGAACGTGTCCTCGCTCAAGATGACCCGCCAGCAGATGACGCTCGTCCGCGACTACGTCCGAGACCAGGGCGGTGGCCTGATCATGATCGGCGGCGAAGAAAGCTTCGGCCTCGGCGGCTTCTACCGGACCCCCATCGAGGAGGCTCTCCCGGTCACCATGGAGGTGAAGCAGAAGGTCGAGATCCCGAGCCTCGCGGTCATGCTCGTGATCGACCGATCCGGCTCCATGGCGATGGGCATGAAGGACAACGACAAGGTCAACAAGCTCGAGGTTGCCAAGGAATCCGCCCACCTGGTCGTCGACCTCCTCGACGAGCGGAACGAGGTAGGTGTCCTCTCCTTCGACACCGAGTTCGTGTGGCACGTGCCCATCCAGCCGGCGAAGAACAAGCAGGCGATCCACCGCGAGATCTCGGCGATCAAGGCCGGAGGCGGTACCGACGGGTACCCGGCGGTGCGCGAGGGCTACAAGGCGCTCTTCGACCGCGACGCGCTCCTCAAGCACGTGATCTTCCTGTCCGACGGGCAGATGACCCGAGGGGACTTCGCCGGGCTGATTCGGCGAATGGTCAAGGACAAGATCACGGTGTCCGGCGTCGCCATCGGTTCCGACGCCGACGTCCAGCTGATGAACGACGTGTCGAAGTGGGGGCGCGGCCGCTTCTACTTCACCGAGGAGACCAGCACGGTTCCGCGGATCTTCACGCTGGAGACGCAGCTCGCGTCGAAGGCGTCCCTGATCGAGCAGCCCTTCCGTCCGATCGTGACGGGGCCCCATCACGAGACGGTCCAGGACATCGAGTGGCCGAAGGTTCCGCCACTCGGCGGTTACGTGGCGACGAGCATCAAGAGCACGGCCGACCAGGTACTCATGACCCACCAGGAGGATCCGCTGCTGGCGGCCTGGCGATACGGCCTCGGGCGGTCGGTCGCCTTCACCGCCGACGCCAAGGCCAAGTGGGGTATCCTCTGGCTACGGTGGCGCGACTACAATAAGTTCTGGGCTCAGGTGGTTCGCTGGACGCTGCGGGCGGGAACGCGGAGCGACACGACCGTGGCCGTGGAGCGGCGCGACGACCAGGCGGTCGTCACCGTCGACGGGATCGACACGAAGGGGGAGTTCATCAACTTCCTGGATGGCCAGCTCGGGGTGGTGAATCCCGACAAGCGCCAGTCGGTCGTCGACATCGAGCAGGTCGCGCCCGGCCGGTACCGGGGGACGTTCGCGACCCGGGGCGAGGGCGTGTATCTCGCCGGCCTGACGACCCGGCGCGAGCAGCAGATGCTGGGCTCGCAGATCGTCGGCACCGTCGTACCCTACGCGCAGGAGTATCGCGAGCTGGGCGCCAACGAGGGCTTCCTGCGGGAGGTCAGCGAGCTGACCGGGGGCGGGCCGCTGAGCGATCCCAAGGAGGCCTTCAGCCTGAACCGGCGCCGTTCCCGGATCCCGACCGACCTGTGGCCGTGGCTGGTGGGTCTGGTGACGGTGGCGCTGGTGCCTGAGATCGCGATGCGCCGGGTTGGCCCGGCGCTCGCGCGGCTCGCGTGGTGGAGGAGAAGGAGGTAACTAGCATGGAGAGAGAGGCCGGACGCCGGGGCCAGCGAGTGCGGGGGCCGATGGTCGGGTTGCTCCTGGCCTGTGCCCTCTGGGCGGCTCTCGGGGGAACCGCCTGGGCCAAGACGAAGCCGGTGCTCATCTTGCCGTACCAGTCGACGGAGTCGGACACGTGGTTGGGCGAGGCCATCGCCGAAACCCTGGTCGTCGCCGCCCAGGGCACGCCAGCGCTCCTGCCGATCGATCGGGGCCGGGCCATGCAGGCAGCCCGGGCAGCGGGGGCGGACGGCGCCGATCGGACACCTCTGGCTCTCGCGCGTGCCGTCCGGGCCGAGATCGTCTTCCTGGGCGACTACCAGCGGACGGCCAACGACGGGATCACGATCACCCCCCGGCTGCTCGATGTGAAGACGGGCCAGACTCAGACTCTCGATCCCATCCGGGGCGGAAGCGACAAGCTCATCGAGACGCAGGCCACCGTCATCCAGGCCTACGCGAAGGCGCTCAACCTCGGCCTCAAGCAGGACGAGGTTGACCGGATGGTGGCGGCGGCCAAGCCCACGGCCAATCTGACATCGTTCGAGGCGTTCGCGAAAGCGCGCCGTTCGGCGCTCGCCGGGACCCAGGAGGGAAATGAGGGGGCCGCGGAGCTCCTCGCGCGCGCGGTCGAGGTCGATCCGACCTTTGCCCTGGCGCACTACCACCTGGGCGCCGTGCATCTCGCTCTCGGAAACCGCTGGAAGGCGGCGGCGCAGTTCCGAGCCGCGACCCAGGTGGACGCCGGCGTGCCGGAGCCGTTCAAGGCGCTGGGCGATCTGTTCCTCTCCAGCCCGCGGCGGCTGTTCGACCAGGCCATCGAGGCCTACCAGCGAGCGATCACGATCCGGCCACACTACGCGGACGCGCACGTGGGGCTGGGCGACGCCAGGGCCGCGAAGGGCGAGCACGAGGCCGCCATCGCGCACTACCAGAAGGCCCTCTCGCTCGACCCGCTGAACGCTCGGGTCCAGTTCGCGCTCGGCAAGATCTACTACACCGAGAAGGGGCTCTACTACGAGGCGGTGGGTGCGTACAAGAAGGCCATCGAGCTGGACCAGTCCTTCCTCGACGCCCGCATGGGCCTCGGCGAGATCTACGAGGAGAAGGGCCTCTACAAGGACGCGGTCGCCGAGTACAAGAAGGTGATCGAGATTGACGCGAAGCACACCTCGGCACACTACAACCTGGCCCTCGCGTACGAGAAGCTGGATCCGCGCGAGGCCATCGCCCAGTGGGACCGCTACATCGGGCTCGCGTCCACGATCGCCACGGAGAAGGAGTGGGTGGACGTGGCCCGGCAGCATCTCAAGAAGCTCCGGGACAAGTTCCCTCAGTGACCCGCCGGGGCGGGGGACCGGGGTCCTTCGCCCTGCGGTCTGGCTGACACGCCCGGCCGGCGATGGTCCCCTCGCCGGTCGGCTCCCTTCAGGGTGAACCGGCAGCGAGGGCTAACCGTCGAGGCCGAGCAGCTCGACGAGCCGGGGTCGGTTGAAGCCGACGACGACCTCGTCGTCGATGACCGTGACCGGCACCGCTAGCTGACCCGTTCGCCGGAGCAGCTCCTCCCGGCCCTCCAGGTCCTCCGCCACGTTGACCTCGCGATACTGAACGCCCTTGGACGAAAGAAACTCTTTCGTCCTGCGGCAGGGGATTCAGGTAGGGGAACTGTAGACGGTCACTGACTTTTCGGTCATCCGTGCGCTCTCCTCCTCGTCTCGTCCTGGGACGGTTTCGGGACGGTTCCCACGCCGCTGCGTGCCCCCGTCTACTTCGCTTGACCGGCCTCTGTGCCAATGTTTCGATGCGTTTCCGTCTGAAGTGGTTTCTGACAACGGGGGTGGGGTGGGTCCGAACGAAGGCGAATCTTTCGTCACGGTGCAGGAGCGCGAAGCTCACCAGACCCCCTCGGTCCGGCGCGCCTCCCCAGCCGCGATGTCGCCGGATGCGTCAAGGTCAGCCCGGACTCGCAACCTCGAAGCCGAGCGCCTTCGCGCCGGCCGCTTGCGCGGCGTCGTGGGTCATGAGACGTCGCAATCCCAGGTCTTCTATGGCCGCGAGGTGCAGCCGATCAAGGGTGCGGCAGTGGATCCGCCGAGCCTCTCGATCCTGGCGCATCGCGATCTGGAACACCGAGCCGGCGAGGGGGCGAAACCGGAAGGGATCGATGTCGCGGAATGCGCTCAGCTGGCGCACGTACGCGTGGTACCGCCGTTCCCGATACTCACCGGCGAGCCAGGCCGCTCGCAACTGCACGGTGGTCTCCAGTTCCGTGAGGACCGAGACGATGACCTCGGCCTCCCTGGCCACCGCTCGGCGCACGGCCTCGCTCTCGGGCTCCTCCACCAAGAGCTTCAGGAGACAGCTCGTGTCGAGGTAGATCACCCCCGCCGGCGCACCGGGCGGCGATCATCGCGGGCCTCCCGGACAGCCTGATCAACCCAGCGCGCGATCTTGCCGCCAGCGACCTTCCGCTGCCACCGCGCGTGTGCGGCCGGATCGAATCGCTTGCGCGGCCTCGGTCGCTCGGCAACTCGCACCAGCTTGGCGACGGGTCTGGCGTCGCGTGTGATCACGATTTCCTCCTCGACCTGCAGAAGCGCCTCGGCCTCCGGCCATCGCTGGCGCAGGTCCCGGACACTGATCGTCTTCACGACGCGAAGTATATCATGTTTCACACGGGCGCGCGTCGGATCATGGCGCGATGGTTCCGGCGGCGGTCGAAGGGCGAGCACGTGGCGATGCTGCTGGACAGTTTGCGTACGGCAGGGCTCGTAAGCTCACGCTCTCATCGCCTGTCTCAGAAGTCGAGGAAGTCTCTTAGCGCGTCGAGCACGGCCTCGGGATTGTCCTCGTGGAGCGTGTGCACCGCGCGGGGAATCTCGACCAATCGCGCTCGCGGCAGCGTCTTCACCATCCGCTCGGCGACGTCGCGGTCGAGCACCATGCTCTCTGCGCCGCGGAGCACGAGGGTCTCCGTCGGGATCGAGGGCAGGAGTCCCCACCAGTCGAAATCGCCGGGGCGCCGCTCCTTGATGGAGGGATGCCACTTCCAGACGAGCCGGCCGTCGGGGCGGGCCTTGAGGCTCGACGAGACGACCCAGCGGTAGTAGTGGATGCCCGGGTACGGATTGCCGCGGAGCAGATGCCGCGCCGCTTGCTCGATGCTCTCCCACGTCTCGGGCTCCGGCGGCCCCGAGGACGGCTGCATCGCCTTCTTGCTGATCTCCGGACCGATGTCCACGACGACGAGCTTCCGCACCGCGTCCGGACGCTTGGCGGCGAAGTACATGCCGTTGCGCCCGCCCATGGACAGTCCGACGAGGACGAGCGGTGCCAGGGTCAGCTGGTCCACCACGCCCGTGATGTCGCCGAACACGGCGACCGGGCCGTAGACGTCCGCCGGGTCGCTATCGCCGTGGCCGCGCTGGTCCAGCGCCCAGACGTGAAAGTGCGGCTGGAGCGCGATCGCGAGGGTGTCCCATGCGTGGGCGTGCCCCGTAAAGCCGTGGAGCAGCAGGAGATGCGGGCGGCCCTCGCCGCCCCAGTCGAGGACGCGCAGCTTGAGACCGGTGACGGTGACGTCGCGCTCGTTCGGCCGCAAGAGGTTCATGAGGCTAAGATACTCCCCCGTGCAGCCACCGGCCCGTCCAGGATGCCGGCCCGCGGGGTCCCGAACCCCCGTCCGCGAGGTCTGGTGTCGCCGCGGGTTAGGCGGCGCGGCCTTCCACGACGAACGTGGCCCCAATGGGCTATCCCGACCCGTCTCGCGGTCCCGACCGCTCTAGCACTGGGCAGGTGAGCAGGAAGGGAAACGGTTCCGGCCGAAGACTGTGGAATTGTCTCCTGGATCGACATCCTGGAGACATGGAGACCTACGGCCGGCCTGCCGCGCCGGGCCGTGGCACCCGGCATCAGGCATGGCCTCTGACCGAGACCCGACCGGATCAGCGGTGGAGTCGGTAAGGGAAGTTCAGGTGGGACAAGTAGATGGAGTTTTTGACCGGGACAGGGGCCGGGCTTACCCTGAGGCAACGGCACGCGCACCGGCGAGCTTTTCGCGGACGCTCTCGGAAAGGGTGTACCGCTCGAGGACGTCGACGGGGATGCGTGAGGCACCCTCGATGCGCCCGAGGCAGGTGCCCGCGCCGCACCGGCAGTCGAACGTCACCACCATGTCCCACTCGGTGGCCGGATAGAACGCGCCCAGCTCGTCGCCGGGCTCGATATCGCGGAGCGCCCGCAACACGCCGCCCTCGACGTCGAAGTGCACGTTCGGACGGCACGAGTGGTTGATGTAGCGCAGCTCGAAGGGCAGGGGCTCGGCGTGTTCGCCCGGCCCGCGCTGGACCGTCCACTGGCTCGGCTCGCTCTGGGATGCGGTCCACGTGAGCGGGCTGATCGCGTCCCCGGCCCGCCAGGCCCGCCGGGCCATCGCACCGACCCCGAACGCATTCGGGACGACCTCGAGGGCCGGGCGCCAGTCCGGCGCGATGCTGTGCCACGCGGCGCGCACGAAGTCCGAGACGTGATCGCCGTACCGCGCGCGGACGGCCGGTAGCATGTGGTCACTGGCACGGATCACGCGCCGGCACTCGGGCGCCCGGCACGTGCACTCGAATGGAGACATCGAGGGGCCACAGAAGCTCGCGTAGTCGATGGTCAGCTCGTCGCCGGCGGCGATATCCCGGCGGGCAACCAGATCCAGCCCCTCGAGCCACGTATTCGGGTCGCAGGAGTGGTTGATGGGGCGCCAGTCGTCGGGGTTGTCGCTCCAGAGCACGTGCACCTCGCTCGAGAGCGGCCACGCATACTGCTCGAACCACCGCCGGCGCAGCCCCCGCCACTGGCGCTCGACGTGCCCGCGCGAGGCCAGCACGTGCGCGCGCTCCTCGTACCGCTCGACGACTTCTCCGGCGCGGATCGCCGATGTGGCAAACATGCCGAAGCCGCCCACGCGGTCGAACTGAACCTCCCAGGGCCGGCGCCGGCGCTCCCGCCGACGGACCGCGCAGGCCAGCAGATGCTCGAGGAATCCCCGATGGCCGGCGGGGTCCCGCGCGAGGATGAGGTCGGCACTCCCGAACTGGCCATCGGGATAGAAGACCCCGCAGTTTGGATTGATCTCGAGGAGATACACCTGGCCCTGGTCGTCCACGCGCAGGTCGCAGCGCCCGTATCCCGAGCCGCCGAGCGCGGCGAAGGTGAGGGCGGCGGCCTCCTGCAGCCGGCTTCGCAGGGGCCCGTCGTCGACGGTGCGCGCTGTCATCGCAGCGAAGTTCTTCCACTTCAGGTCGAAATGCTTGAACGATTCGCCCTCGGGAAAGACGAACTCGATCGGCTCCAGCGCCCACGCCTCCTCGGAGGGATCGCGGGCCTCGGCGACGAGGACGGTGAACTCGCGACCCACGATGAACTCCTCGATGAGCGCTCCCCCGTAGTCCGCGAGGAAGCGGGACACCTCCCGACGCAGAGCCTCGGCGTCGGTGACCCGGCAGTCACGGGTCAGGCCGATGCTCGAGTAGCTGTTGCGGTGCTTGACGATCATCGGAAAGCGCAGTCGGGCAAGGGCGCGCTCGGCATCTTCCAGTCGTCGCGCCAGAACGTACGGCGGAAAGCACCCACCCGCCGAGTGGCACGCCATCTTCATCGCCTCGCGCGACGGTTCGTAGAAGGTCGAGCCCGCGCCGGTGAAGGCGATGTTCAATCGCTCCAGCGTCTGGACGACCTCGATGCCCGGTCGATCCTCATCCCATGCTCCGTCGCACAGGTTGATCGCGACGTCCACGCTCAGCTGCGCGATCTCCGAGACCTGCCGGACGGCGGTCGCCTTGGCGACGTTGACGTGTGTGTAGATCGGCCCGGGCAGATAGCGGGAGGGATCGCCGACCGGATCGAGCCCCTTGAACGGCGCCGCCGAGCCTTCGAACGAAGGGTGAAGGATGGCAATGTTCATGACACCTCCGGGCCACCGGTCTACTGGTCCGTCGGCTGCTTCATACAGGCGCCCGCCGCCGCGTGTCAACCGCCGAGGGGAGGAGGAGCATCCCCGGGTCGGCAGGCTTGCTGCGTGGTCCCCACGCGTTCTATTCTCGGCGTCATGTCGGTGGTGGAGGGAAGCTCGGTCGGCCAGGCGCCCAGAAGCGACCTCCTCAGAAGCCTGATTGGCTACGTTCGTCCCTACCGACGACTCGTCACGCTGGTCGTTGTCGGTCTGCTTGTGGACACGGCGTTCTATGCTGTCGTCCCCTATAGCTTCACTTGGCTCGTCGACGAGGCCATCGTCCCGCGCAACGGACGGGCGCTCGCCTGGATACTCGGAGCGCTCGCGGTGGCGGTGATCCTCGCCTCCGTTACCGCGGTGGCCCGTGACTACGGCTATGCGCGACTCAGCGCCGGCGTGCAGAACGATATCCGGTTGCGGATGTTCGAGCATCTCAATCGGCTCTCCATGGACTTCTACGCGAGGTCGCGCGTCGGCGACCTGATGGCCCACTTCTCGACCGACCTCGCCGCTGTCGAGGGCGCGCTCGTCTCGGCCCTCCCGGCCGTCTTCATCTCCGGCCTCAGCGTCCTCGTCTCGTCCGCCTTGCTCTTCTCCCTCGACTGGCGTTTGGCCACCGTGACGGTGGTCGGCCTGCCCCTGTGCCTCGTGGGTCCCCGGATCTTCGCGCCCCGGGCCGCGGTGCTCTCCTACGAGGTCAGGCAGCAGGAGGCCCGGATCGCGAGCACGGTGCAAGAGACGATCAGCGCCCAGGCGGTAGTCAAGGCCTTCGGGCTCCGCGCGCGGATCGAGGCCGCCTTCCGGGCCCAGCTCCAGGAGCTGTTCACGCGAAACGTTCGCCTTCAGTTCCTGGGTGGGTTGGTGGCGCGCACGCCGGGGGTGAGCGTTTCCCTCCTGCAGATCTTCGTCATGGCCTATGGCGGATACTTGTGTTTCCGGGGCACGCTGTCGCTCGGGAGCTTCGTCGCGTTCAACGCCCTGTTCCAGAACGTCCACGCCTCGATCTCGGACCTCACTCAGAGCCTGCCCGCCCTCCTGCAAGCCTCCGGCGGGGCGCGGCGCATCGACGAGCTCCTGTCGGAGTCCCCGCGAATCGAGGACGCCGCAGAGGCCCGGCCGCTGCCGAGGCTCCGGCGCGTGATCACCTTCGACCACGTGTCGTTCTCGTACACGGGCGAGACGCTGAGCCTGATCGACGCCACGCTGTCCATCCCCCGTGGCGCAACGGTGGCGTTCGTCGGGACCAGTGGCTCGGGCAAGAGCACCGTCCTCAACTTGCTCGTGCGGTTTCACGATCCGACCCGCGGCACCGTGGCGTTCGACGGGCAGGACTTGCGCCAGATCACCCAGGATTCGCTTCGGGGCCAGATCGCGATCGTGTTTCAGGAGTCGTTCCTGTTCAACACCTCGATCCGGGAGAACATCCGGGTCGGACGTGCCGGGGCGACCGATGCGGAAGTAGAGGATGCCGCCCGCGCCGCCGGCGTCCACAGCGTCGTCGCCGCGCTACCCCAAGGCTATGACTCCACCGTCGGAGAGAGGGGGGACCGGCTGTCGGGCGGCCAGCGCCAGCGCATCGCCATCGCGCGCGCCCTGCTGCGAGACCCCGCCGTGCTGGTGCTGGACGAGGCCACCTCGGCCCTCGACCCAGCGACGGAGGCGGCCATCAACGACACGCTCGCGGGACTCGCCGGCGCACTCACCGTGGTTGCGGTGACTCATCGGCTGCAGACCGTGGTGGCGGCCGACCGGATCTTCGTCATGGAGGCCGGGCGCATCGTCGAGGAGGGCACGCACCCCTCGTTGCTCGCGCGACAGAGCGTCTACCGGCGGCTCTGGGACAAGCAGGCGGGGGTCATGCTCGCCTCGGACGGGACGCACGCGGAGGTGAGCGTGGCGCGCCTCAAGGCGGTGCCCATCCTGACGGAACTCGACGAGGCGCTGCTCCGAGAGCTCGCTGCGCTCTTTGTGACCGAGCGATACGGCGAAGGCCGCGTGGTGATCCAGGAGGGCGACCCGGCGGACAAGTTTTACGTCATCGCGCACGGGAGGGTGGATGTCACCCGGCGCGATCCTGACGCCTTGTCCCAGCGGCTCGCCGATCTCGAGGATGGGGATCATTTCGGCGAAGTGGCCCTGCTCTGGGACGTGCCGCGCACGGCCACCGTGCGGACGTCCACCCCCTGCGTGTTCCTCACGCTGGGGCGGAGCCAGTTCCTGAGGTTCGTCCAGCGAGATCCAGGACTGAAGACCCGTCTGATCGAGCTGGCGCGGGAACGGATGACGGAGTCCGATGCGGCCGGGCTGAGCCAACCGGCGCGATCGGGGCGCGCTTGACGATGACGAGGCCAAATGCGGGCCATAGGTAGGAAGCGCGCCGCTTCGGGCAAGAAGCGGCCAGCCCGAAAGCACCGCCGCGTGGCCGGACGAGAAGACGCTGTACGTTGTGGAGACCCCGACCGCGCGCTGCTGGACGTTCCGCCTCTCCTGTCCCGGTCAGAAACCTCATCGGCACTCGCGTCACCTTGGATCGGCGCTCGCGGAAACGCCTGGGCCCGCGTGGGGCCTCGGTTGACTGTCAGTCGGATTGCCTTTGAGGACGAGCCGGCGAACGTGGACCGCCGCCCCACCGGTCGGCGGGCGGGTGAAGAGACCCTGCCGGATCAGCAGGGGAGGCGGTGAGGAAAGTTCAGATGGGACAAGTAGATGGAGTTCTTGACCGGGACAGGGCCAACCCCACCGGCGTGTCCTGCATCACCGGACAGACGGTCTGTGTGAACGGGGGAACTACCTCCACTGATCCGCGGCCCCGCGACGGCGTCGGCGCCGGAGCGCTCGGCCTTGCCGCCGGGCCCCCGCCGGGTCGGCCCATCTCGGCCGCCTGGCGCGCGTGATTCGCGGTCAGCACGCGATGCCGTGGTTCGCGTCGGTTCGCCGCGGCGCCGGCGGGGCTGGTTCCGATCCCTCGTGCTCAGGACCGCCAACGGTCACCCACTGGACCGTGGCTTGCGATATGCTCCAGGTGGCTCCGGATCCGACGGTCGAAGCGTGGCGAAGTCGGGTGGCCGGGGCATCACTCATGGATCGAGGACGGCTGAGGGAGGACGAGTACATGCGTGCGACCAGTAGTACGTGGGCGGCCAGGATGGCGGAGCGACCGACCCGAATGATCCTGTGCGTCCTGGGGATGGTCCTGGCGCTGACTGCGTTCACCGGCCCGGCGACGGCGGCGCCGAAGCAGGGCGGGGTATTGCGGGTGGGCCTCCATCTGGAGCCCACGACGCTCGACCCGCACGGGGCAATTCATGCCACCGGCGTCCAGATGAACAAGGTGATCTTCGAGAGCCTGGTGCAGCTCGACCCGAGCGGCGCGGCGAAGCCGCTCCTCGCGACGAGCTGGACCACGTCGCCGGACGGCAAGGTCTGGACCTTCAAGCTCCGAGAGGGCGTGAAGTTCCACGACGGGACGCCCTTCGACGCCGACGCGGTGAAGTTCAGCCTGGATCGCGTCCGGGATCCGGCGACCGGCTCGCTGTCCGGGCCTTCGTTTCTCGGGCCCATCGACCGGGTCGAGATCGTCGATCGCCTGACGGTCCGGCTCATGTACACAAAGCCGCACCCCGCTCTCCTCGACGGGCTCGAGACAGGGTACCTGGCCATCGTGTCCCCGACGGCGGCCCGGAAGTTCGGCAAGGAGTTCGGCCAGCATCCAGTCGGGACCGGGCCGTACGTGTTCGAGAGCTGGACGCGCGGGCAGCAGGTCATCCTGAAGCGGAACGCCGCGTACGCCTGGGCGCCCACTCATGCCAAGCACCAGGGCCCGGGATACCTGGACACGATCACCTTCCGCTTCATCCCCGAGCATCAGACGCGCCTGGCGGCCTTCGAGCGCGGGGAGCTCGATCTGATGGGGCGCGCGCCCGGACCGGACGTGGGGCGGCTGCGGGAGGACAAGCGGTTCGTCGTCCATCTCAACATGTTCAAGGGTGAGCCCACGGAGTTCCTCATCAATGCCTCCAAGCCGCCGACGAACGAGGTGGCCGTGCGCCAGGCCATGCTGTACGCGATCAACCGCGCCTCCGTGGTGAAGGCGGTGACGTTCGGCATCTCCACGCCGGCCTACGGGCCCCTGAAGCCGTCGATCTGGCCGTACTGGAAGGGCGTCGAGGAGATGTATCGCCACGACCCCCCCAAGGCCAGAGAGCTCCTCGACAAAGCCGTCTGGAAGCCAGGTCCCGACGGCATCCGCGTGAAGGAGGGCAAGCGTCTGTCGACGATCGTGAATGTGAAGGACGATCCGCAGGCGCTCGACATGCTGCAGCTGATGCAGGCCGATTTGAAGCAGGTCGGGATGGACCTGGAGATCCGGCCGATGGCCCTCGCGGCGTCCGAGGATCTGGCGCGCAAGGGTGAGAACGGCCTCACCTTCATGGACTGGCGCGGCACCGATCCGGATATCCTCACGCTCCAGTTTCATTCCAAGAACATCGGCGGCTGGAACTTCGGGCATCTGAAGGACCCGGCCCTGGACAAGCTTCTGGACGATGCCCGGGAAGAAATGAACCGGGCCAAGCGGCAGAAGATGTACGAGGACGCCCAGAAGTACATCATGGAGGTGGCGGCGGTGGTCCCTCTCTTCAACCAGGTCCAGCCGGATCCGAGCTGGGCGTACGTGAAGGATCTCGCGTTCGACGCGAACACCTACTTCATGTTGTACGACGTCTGGCTCGACAAGTAGCAGCGGCCCGGAACTCGCGAGGCGCGCGGAGGGCGAACCGAGAGGGAAACACCTGTGAGCCGGGCTGTTGCCAGGTCAGCGGCACGTCGTCGGCGGCCCCTGGTCTGGTCGACCCGACTCGGGCCGGGAAGGGGAGCGATGAAGCTGCCGGGCCGGGTGGCGATCGTCACGGGAGGCGCGAAAGGCATCGGACGTGGCATCGCGACGTTGTTTGCGCAGGAGGGGGCGCGGATCGCGCTGGTGGGCCGGGACGACGCGGCGATCCGGACCGCGGAGCGGGAGCTTCGAGCGCAGGGCAGTGATGTCGTCGGTCACGTCGGCGATGTCGCCCGCGCCGCGGACGTGCGACGCGTCGTCGATGGAACGCTCGCGCGGTTCGGACGGATCGACATACTGGTCAACAATGCCGGGGTGAACCCCGGGTTCGGCCGATCCCTCCTCGACCTGGAGGAGGAGCAGTGGGACCAGACCATGGCCATCAACCTCCGGGGCACGTTTCTGTGCACCAAAGCCGTGGTGCCGACGATGCGGCAGCAGCGCGGGGGCTGGATCGTCAACATCGGCTCGCTGGCCGGCCGAGTCGTCCCCGACGGGAAGAACGCCGCCTACAAGGCGTCGAAGTTCGGCGTGCGCGCCTTCACCTGGAGCGCGGGCAAGGACCTTCGGGACGACAACATCGCCGTGAGCTCGATCCTGCCCGGCATCACGCAGTCGCCTATGGTGGCCCGCGCTGCCGGCGACCCGTCGAGCTGGCTGACGCCCGTGGACGTCGCGGAAGCCGCACTCTTTCTGGTGACTCGGGACCCCAAGGTGGTGATCCCCGAGATCACGATCGCGCCGCGCGTCACCATCGGGACCGCCGCCTGCCCGTACTCCTGAGACGATTCGTGGTGCCGAGTGCGTCGCGTCGGCTCGGCGTGTCCCCTCGGTCGGCCGGGTGACGCGGACCGGCGCTGACAGCCGCCTGGCCTCGTCATGCCCCTCTCCGACCCCGGCTACTACGCGTACTCACCGATCGTGGACCTGTCCTTCGCCATATTACGCTCCTTCTTTATCTGCTCTCTTTTCTATCCCCCTTCCTACCTCCTCGCTGCGCCTCACATGCTCGTCGGGCGCCGGCCCTCCTCCGGCGCTGGCTCCCCCACCACCTCGAGGCTGAAGCACGTCCGCGGTCGCGCTCATCGTGGGCTCGCTCGGCCTCGCGACGTCCCCCGCGCATCGCCCCGTTTCGTCGGAGCCATATCTACGCCGTCTCCGCGGCATGATGGGTATTCCCGGGGGGTCGCAATCAAAACCCGAGCTTCTCGAGCTCATGGCGAAACCGCGCTCGCCCCCCGGGAACCCCCAGCCGACTGGGTCGGCTCGCGATCGGCTCGTGATACCCCTCCTGCTTGGTCCCCATCCAGTACGTGGCCTCCGCGAGATGCCGCGCCACCGCCCCGATGGCCTTGGGATGGCCCTTGCGGCGCGCGAGCCGCACGTAGAGCCGCGTGACATGGCGTCGGGGGTAATGGCGACGGTGCAGGTTGATCACTCGCGGCTTCCATGAACGCCCCCTTCAGGTAGCGGTTGACGTCGGGCGCAGGGCGCCGTACGCGTCTTACCGGCCGAGGCGTGGACCCGCGGCGTGGTGCCCCGTAGCTGCGAACCGCTCGGCATCCGGAAAGCGGCGGATGTCGCCGAGCTCCAGAGCGATGACGACGCGAGGATGAAGCCACGCCGCAGCGTCATGAGCCACTGGACCATCGGTCGGCTCGAATACGCTCCGCATCCGGTCTTCGAGCGCCCGCACCTGCGGTCCAGGCTCTCGACCTGCTCGAGCAGCACACGTGGTGAAGGCCGTTGGCGAGCCCTCGAGGTGCCGGCGCAGCAGCGCCCGCCCCTGCACGCCGAAGAGATCGGTCACCTCATCACACCGCAGGCGTACTTGGCCAGCGTCGCGTGGATCCGGTTCTTGAGCCTGCGCTGCCGCACGAGACCATCCGCGTCCGCAGATCGCGCTGTCCGCAGCTCGCCCGGCGGAATCCACACGTGCAGGTCCCGTTGCGCTGCAGCTGTTGAGCCCGCGCGTCGAGCTGTCGGTCTTGTTGATCTCCCCATCATCAGCTTCGCCTTCCGCGCATGCACGAGCTTCGGCCGGCACCCCGCGGCTTCGATCTCGTCACGATCCAGTACCAGTTCCCCACGTCTCGACCGCCACCGCGACCCGCCTCCAGCGGCCAAAGGCTTGCAGCGCGCCCCGCTCATGCTCAATCCGCTCCTCCAAGCTGCCGTCCGCCTCCACCACGCCACTTAGGCTTCCATCAACGCATATATTCCATGCTCGCCTCCTGCTCTCCCCTCCCACCGCTGTTCTGTCTCCGCCCAGATACCCTGCGCGCAGGAGGCGCAGCCTTTCATAATAAACGTGCAGCCTGTAACGGCAGTGCTCCAACCGGTGAAAGGCCGGTCACGGTGTCCGCCCCCGGGCGCCGTGTAGCAATATCCGACTCGCGGGGAGGGTGACCTTCCGCGGGAAAGCTCGGGTAAGAGAAAAGTCCTCGGCGGCCGGAGAGCGATGTTCTCTCCAGGTCGGATCGGTCCAGGAGGGCGAGCAACCGCGCGGGCCGTAGCAGAGCGAACACCGGAAGAAGCGTCGAGAGAAGGGCCCCGACGGAAGCCGATGTCGGGACTCCCTCATCTCCGAACCACGCTGCCGGATGGCAAGGTGGTCGGTGCACCGCTTGGTACGTACAACGGCTTGGATCTGCCATCCAAGGATACCAACATCTTCTTCCTGATCGGCGGAACCTTCGCACCTCTTGAACCGGATCGGCTGCGTGCGGTCTACGCGACTCGCGAGGCATACGTGTCTGCGGTTGCCGAGGCCGCGAAGGACCTTGTCGCGAAGCGGTATCTCCTCCAAGAAGACGCGGACACCTACGTCGAAGCGGCGGCCCGGCAAGAGATCGGAAGGTGAGCGGGGGTCTGCCTAGTCTTTCGCCACTACGCGGCAGTACGGGGTACTCCTAGCCCAATGTCGACGGTCTTGGAATCGGAAGTGAGAGATTTTGAGGGGGCAATGCGTGGCGCCCCCATCAGGGGCTTGGTCAACGGGCGCCGTGCGGATCGGCTTCGATGGCCCAGTGCAACCCGACGGGCCGGATCATCGGGCAGCCGGTGCTTGGGGGCCTGCATCATGTGTATCACCATGCGGCCTGATGGTCGGATGGAGTTGTTGCGCGCTACAGGGGTCCCAGTTCCGCCTCCGCACTCTCTCGCCAAAACCTCATCGCCATGTCGCGGTACAGGGTGGCGGCGGTGGTCAGGTGCTCCTGCGCTCTCGCTCGCTCACCCGCGGCGCGGTACAGCTTGCCCAGGCCGAGGTGACAGTGGGCAACGAGGGGACGCATGCCAAGCTCGCCGGCTAGCTCCAGGGCTCGCTGAAAGTGGTCGCCAGTCTTGGCGACGCCGTCGAGGTTGTCCCGCAAGGCGATCTCCCCGGCGAGGCGGAGGGCCCAGGCCTGATTGCCGCGCTCGCCTCGATCGCGCGCGAGCGCGATCGCGACCGACGCCTGCCGCGCGGCGTCGGCCGGGCGCTCGCCCAGCAGATAGGCCTCGCCAAGGTACGTGATGACGCGCGCAGGGCCGACGTTCCGCATCGTGGACGCCTGCGCGACGATCCGCTCTAGAGACGAGATGGCCTCGTTCGTCTGTCCCGTCAGCGCCTGCACGTAGGCCAGACACGCGCGACTCGCTTGCTGGATGATCGCGTGGTCCCCGAGGTCAGAGACCGCGAGCCCGTCCCGCAAAGCCGACGCGGCGTGTTCCAGGTCCCCCCGGAGCAAGTGAACCACGCCGAAGGCGAGATGCGCGTCGATGAGGCCGGTGGGCCGATCGAGCGCGACGGCCATCCGGACCGCCTCGTCGCTCCGCACGCGCGCCTCCCCGAAGGCGCCCAGCTCGGCTAGGGCCCAGGCGAGATAGGTGCGACAGACGATCGACATGGGGCCCGGGAGCCCGAGGTGGGCGCTCGCGAAGTCCCCGGTCAAGGCCGCGACGTTGGTAGAGAGATCCTCGACGGCCGCTCGATAGTCGCCGAGCGCATACCGCGTCTGGGCCAGGTGAAACGTCGCGAGGATGCGCAACGGCAGGTCTTGCAGCTCCGACGCGATCGCGCGGGCGCGCTGACCGGCCTCTAAGGCGCCGGCGTGGTCGCCCGCCCGCCACAGGTGACTAGCCATCAGCGCGAGCACGCGCGCGAGCCCACGCCGATCCCGAAGGCTCTGAGCCAGCGCCTCGGCCTGGCGAAGGTGCGCGAAGATCCGGTCGTGCTCGCCCAGCAGGAAGAGGGAGGAGCGCAGGTCGAACCGCAACTCGAGGGCTCGTGCGAGGGTCTCCCGGGATTCGGTGAGATGCTCCAGCACCTCCAGTGCCTGCTCGAAGGACGTCGCTGCGTCGCGATGGGCTGCGCGCTTGGCCGCCTCCACGCCGGCCTGGCGAAGGTACGTCACGGCGTGCTCCCAGTCCTCGGCCTGGCGACAGTGGTACCCGAGCGCGGAGTAGTGCGCGGTCAGATCACCGGCGTGCCGCGCCTCGAGGGCCCTGGCGACCTGGCGGTGCAGCAGCCGCCGTCGCGGCGCCAGCAGCTGGCCGTAGGCCACCTCGCGGAGTCGGTGGTGCGTGAAGTCGAACCGCTCTCCCGCCCCGTACAGCACGCGGCGTCGCACCAGCTCCTCCACCGCCGTGGCGGCCTCCGTCTCTTCAAGCCGCGCCGCGCGCCAGAGGAGCGGAAAGTCGAAGTCGCGTCCGATCACGGCCGCGACGGGGATCAGCGCTCGGCCACTCGCGCTCAACCGTTCCAGCCGGCCGGCGACGACCTCCCATACGCGCTCCGGCAGGGCCAAGGTGTCCGCGAGCGGACTCGGCGCGTTGTGCAGGGCCCGCACGACCTCGACCACCGTGAAAGGATTTCCTTCGCTGATTCGCCACACGTGCTCCTCGCGCCGGCTTGTGGCCGCCTCGCCGCCGCCCGCGCGTGTGAGCACTCTGACCAGGGTGTCCGTATCGGGCCGCGAGAGCGGCCCGAGCGATAGCTCCACGAGCCGCTCCTCGTGTCGCATCTCCTGGAGGACCTGGTGCAGGGTGGTCGCCGGCGCCAGCTCCTCCTCGCGAGCGGTCACAACTGCGAGCACCCGCCGTCCCTCAAGCCGGCGGCCGACGTACGCCAGGAGGCGGCAGCTCATCTCGTCGGCCCAATGGAGGTCCTCGAGCACGAGCAGGACCGGCTCCCGCGCCGCGAGGTGTCCCAGCAGGTGGGCGATCGCCTCGAACAGCCGTCGCTGGTCAGCCTCGCCACCGGGCTGGGCTCCGGTATCGACCGACTCCGGAAACAGCCGTCGCAGCTCGGCCCGCCAGGCGGCCCCGAAGCCCTCCAACTCCCGCGGGGCGACCGCCCCCCCGGTCCGGAAGGCCTCGACCCAGGGGGCGAAGGGCAGGATCTGCTCGCTCTCGTACGACCGGCCGAGCAACAGCCGACCCCTCTGCCGCGCCGCCTCCCCGGCGAGCTCGGCGACCAGCCGGCTCTTGCCGATCCCGGCCTCGCCCAGCACCGCCAGGGCGTGACCGCCCCCCGCCCAGGCGTCGCCCAGGGCGCGGCGCAGCCGCGCCAGCTCCACGTGCCGTCCGATGATCGGGGTCTCCACGGGGGCCACGTCCGGCCGGGTGCTCTCGTCCGTCAATGACACCGCCATCGTGGGGACCCCGCGCTGCCGGAGGATCTCCCCGTAGAGCCCCTTGGTCTCGGCCTCCGGCTCGAGCCCCAGATCCCGCTGCAGGACTGCCACACAGTGCTGGTACTGCCGCAGGGCTGCCCCGCGGCGTCCCAGCTCGGCGTACAGTCGCATCAGGGTCCGGTGAGTCGGCTCCTGCAGCGGATCGAGGGTAAGGAGCCTGAGCGCCGTCTGGACCGCGGCGTCGGTTGCGCCCGCCCGCCGCTGGTGGGCGAGCAGCTTCGCCAGGCCCTCCTGGGCCATCTCACGCAGCCGCTCCCGCTCGCCCAGCAGCCACTCCTCGAAGTGCGGCGCGTCCTTCAGGACCAGTCCCGCCAGCAGATCGCCCTGGTAAAGCCCGGCCGTCTGTGCCAGGGCGGCCGGCGTGCCCTTCGCCACGAGCCGCTCGAACCGCCGCACGTCCACGTCGACCGCTGCCGGGTCCAGGGCGACGGTCGCACCGTCGACCAGCAGCGCTGGGGGGAACCCCGGAGGCAGGGCTTTTCGGAGGGTGAACAGCGCCTGGCGCAGGCTCGCCC
Source organism: uncultured Candidatus Rokubacteria bacterium (assembly GCA_963804185.1). Lineage (GTDB taxonomy): Bacteria > Methylomirabilota > Methylomirabilia > Rokubacteriales > DASRDR01 > DASRDR01. Next base: position 32,131 of record CAWDPM010000011.1, on the reverse strand, counting down.
GTGCCTCGGCCTCCGATAGCTCCCCCCACAGGAGCGCGGCGAGCTTGTCCCGCGGGTGGGGGTGGCCTGGAGGCAGGGCGAGATAGGCAAGGAGGGCGTGGGCCTTCCGGCTGGACAAGCTCAGGGGCGGGGCCTCGCCGCACCGGGCCTGGAACCCTCCGAGCAGGGTCAGTTGGAGCTGCGCCATGCCCGCTCCCGTGACCGGTGCCCGAACGATAGCACCCGCTGCAGGACGAGGCCAGGACCTTCTGTAACGCTCCCTGCAACGGCCGCTGAGACGAGTTGTTGACGTCCCGGGACTAGCCTCGACACGGATCGCAGGATACCGGCCTGACGCCAGGAGAGGAGTCGATGACCCTTCATCGTCCGGCTCACTCGGGATGAGGCCGGGCGGCTGAGGCCATGGTGGAGCGGCGCTGGACCGGTGAGAAGGGTCGCGTCGAGGCGCTCGAGGCGATCGCCGGCGTGAACGGCAACTTCAGGACCACGACTTCCCGGTCTCTCGCGTTACAACCGCCAGACGGAGGACACGCAGCCATGCGCGAATGGAGAGGAGAGACAGCCATGAGCGTCCACAGGGCGATCATCGCTGTGGTCGTGCTCGCTGCGTCCGTCGTGTACGCCAACCCGAGGGACGTGCGGGTGATCATGCGCCAGGGAGCGGCAGCCGGATGTCGCGAGTGAAGTGGTCCGGTCGAAGCCGCCCCGGCCGTGCTCGACATCGACGTGACTCACCTCTCCGGATGGTCCGGAGAGCTTCAGTCCTCGTCGGCGAGGTGGTTCATTCCGGCGAGGCGCCACCAGTACCCGTCGGGCTCGGCCCGAGAAGGAGGGTCCATGCTCTCGTTGGTGAGATTTGCCGTTGTCGCGGGCGTCGTCCTGGTCCTCGGCGGAATCGCAACGGCCGGATCGCTGACCACCCCCACCCTGTTCAAGGGGGGGCCTGCGAGTAGCCAGAACGTCTGCATCGCCACCAATGTCACCCAGACGCTGACGCTCGAGGTCACCGTGCAGATGTTCGGGATCCTCGGCGGGTTCAACGAGCAAACCTGCACCCTGGCCCCCGGAGATCCCGCGGGCTGCCAGGCGTTTATCAATGACGGAGGCTACTGCCGGATAACCGCGGAAGGGACGAAGGCGGCGGTGCTGAACCGGTTCCGGGGTGTGATGATCAACCGGGACACCAATATCCCCTTCACGATCTTCACGGCGGTCGAGGCGCGATGAGCCAACTCAGCGCGCGGGATTCGGGCGCGCCACTCGAGCAGAACCTCAACCTGAACTAAGGTGGCGCAAAGCATGTTTCCGACTCCGGGCCGGCGTCACCCCAGCCGGCGCCTTGCCCGCCTGGCCTGAGTGTAGCGGAGTGTAGCGCGCGCCGGGCGGGACCGGCAAGGCCCGGGGCGTCCGGCCCGGGGCGGCCGAGCGGGCGGGGGACCCGGCCCGGGTGGGTGGCCGGGTGGCCGGGGACGGATCACGAGCTCAGCGGACGCTGTGAGGAGGCGGTCAGGGCGCCGACCGGGGGGGGCGGCGGCTCCGCGGCCAGCCCCAGCGCCGCGAGGAGCCGCCGCACCGCATGGGGCTCGGTCACCGCGCCGGGGAGCCGCCGCGGGCCGGCACAGCGGGGACAGACGAGGACCTCGATCGCGAACACGCGGCGGCGCAACGTGGCCGGCCGGCTCATTCGGGGCCGCCGGGAACACCTGCTACCCCGAATTGGGCCGGTCCGTCAGTTACATGTACGCCGGACTACCAATCCGGTGGCTTTCCTGTCTTTCGGATGGCAGAGGGGCCCGGGCGTGACGCTGGGCGCTTACTGCTCGCTTACCCACTCTCCGAGGGCGGAATCGGTCAAAATCGGGCCGCGTGAGGCTCGGCCCGACGAGGGCTAACCGGCCAGATTCACGACCGAATCTGACTGCTGGCGCCCTTGGGAGGCGGGACGGTGTGCGGGCTGAAAATCCCGGTGTCGGGAGTTCAATTCTCCCCCTGTCCACCATTTCTTTCTCACCCGTAGTGTCCGAATACTCTGCCGAGCCCGCAGGGTCCGGGTGAGCACGGTAAGATCGGCCTATGGGCACCGACCTCTACCCCTTGCAGGTGCTGCTCGTGACCCTCGCGGGGTGGGTCAACCGCCACCAACAACACGTCATCGAGTACCTGGTGGAGGAAAACCTGGTGGAGGAAAACCGTGTCCTCAAGGAGCAGGTGAAGGGGCGCCGCCTCCGGCTGACCGACGACCAGCGCCGACGCCTCGCGGCGAAGGGTCGCCGGCTAGGGCGACGCGTCTTGAGGCAGGTCGCGACGATCGTGACGCCGGACACGATCTTGCGATGGCACCGGCAGTTGATCGCCCGGAAGTGGACGTTCACGTCGAAGCGGCCAGGCCGTCCCGGGATCATGCAGGAGATCTCGTCGCTCATTCTGCGGATGGCTAGGGCGAATCCCGGGTGGGGCTACACACACATCCAGGGGGCGCTGAAGAACCTGGGCCACGGGGTGGCCCGGAGTACGGTCGCCAAGGTGCTCAAGGCCCACGGAATCCCGCCGGCTCCGGACCGGCCGACCTCCTGGCGGACGTTCCTGCGGGCCCACTGGGGCGAGATCGCCGGAGCGGACTTCTTCACCACCGAGGTCTGGACCCCTCGCGGGCTGATCACCTACTACACGCTCTTCGTGCTCGATCTCCGCAGCCGACGGGTTCGCGTGGCGGGCTCGACGCCCATCCCGAATGCGTGGTTCATGGCGCAGGCGGCGCGGCGACTGACCGATGCGGCCGATGGGTTCCTGGCGAGCCATCAGGTCCTCATCTGCGATCGAGACAGCAAGTGGACCGACGGATTCCGCCGCATCGTTCAAGGCGCCGGCGTGCGGATCGCGTTGACGCCCGTCCAGGCGCCGAATGCCAACGCCTACGCGGAACGGTTTGTGCGCTCGATCCGCGAGGAGTGTCTCGACCGCCTGATCTTCTTCGGAGAACGTCGGCTGCTCCGCGCCCTCGATGCGTTCGTGGCGCACTCCCATCGGGAGCGGAACCATCAGGGGCTCGGCAACGAGTTGATCGCGCCCGAGACCCGCCCGTTCCGGGGCACCCCCGTTCGGTGCCGTGAGCGGTTGGGTGGGCTGTTGCGGTACTACCACCGCGCGGCCTGAGCATGGGATGAGTTTTCGGACACTACGGCTTCTTTAAGCGGACCGCTGTGCTGGAGTAACATATTCCGTCCGGAGGCGCCGTTGTGCGCGCGATTTACGAGCTGATCACCGACGATCCGATTCTTTCGGCTCTGGTCAAGATTGCAGGAGCCGGCTCCCTCGCATTGCTGGCACTGCTGCTCCTGACGAGGTGGCGCGGCAATGTACTGTCGAAAGGCTGGCTGCGATCTCTGCTGGCGAAACCGCTGTATGTCGCGCCTGGGCTCTATCGCCGATTCATTTTTTTGGGGTACGAAAAGCGCCTCGCTGACCGGCTTTCCAGGGAAAGGCGTCCGGGAAACTACTTTGGACTGCCGGCGGATGACTCGGAAGGCGAGATTGTCCTGCCCGACGAGACCGGCGATTCGCTTCATCGCCGTATCGCAGAAGCGGCCGGACCACAGAGTCCCGTGCTCATTGTCGGTAGCGGAGGCGCAGGTAAGAGCACACTCCTCGCTCGCATCGCAGAGCTATCTCTTGCGGGCGCCGGGCCATTCGCCGGTTGGCGGCCGCTGTGGGTGCCGGCGGCGGACTATACGGACAGTCTCACCAAAGCGATCGCGGAAACCCTGCGCGCCCGTGATCACGTCCCTGTCACCGATGATTCCGTCAAGGCGCAAATGCAGACCGGACGGTTTCTGATCCTGTTCGACGGCGTTTCGGAAATTGCTGGCGACCGGACGAAGGCTCTCGCCGAGATTCTTCGCACCGCGCGCGACGCCGACTATGAAGACTGCCGGTTCGTCATCGCCACAAGGCCGATCGAGGCCGTGACGCCCGGTACGCGCACAATCACTCTGCGGCCGATCACGCCGAATCTCATCCGCAATCTGTTGCCGCGCTATGGCCTCAATACCGCGCAGGCGAATGTCGTCGAACGGCAGCTTGCGCTGTTTCGGGGGCGCCCCATCGAACCCCAGCTGCTGTGGATGATTATCAAGGATGCCGGACAGGAGAATCTCGCCGCGCGCCGCTCGCAGGTTTTCGAGAACTACTTCAAACATCTGCTGCGCGAGACCCGGACCGTGTGGGCCGCATGGCTCCGCGCGCTTGAAACGTTGGCCTTTCACTTTTGTCTGAGCACCGGCCTGAAGGGAGCGGGCATGCCTCACAAGCCGCTGCTGGACGCGCTCGAGCAAACCGGCGGCAGCACTCGGCCCCTCCACGCCGAACTCCGGCGACTATACCGCCTTCCCGTGGATCATGACAATCTCAGCCTCCTCGATCAGTTGAAGGCGTCGGGCTTGCTCGCAAGCGAGCCCCGCTGGGTGTTCACGCACGACTCCTTCGAGGAGTACTTTGCAGCCAGCTACCTCGTTTCGTACTTCGAGGAGCACACATCCTGGCCGCCGCTCGAGAAGTGGCGGGAACGCGGGGATCTTCGGCGGGACTTCCTCGATATCCTCGCATTCGTGCGCGAGATAGCATCCGCGCGGTCTGTGCCGTCCGGCGCGATGAGCGCGCTCAGTCCGGAGGTGATCTCCGCGATCCGTGTGTCGCCGGTCCAGCTCGTCATCGTGCTAGCCCAAAAGGGCATGTACGGTCCCGAATTCGACGGCCCCATATTCAACGTGGATTGCGACGTGGTGAACCCTGGCGCGCAGACCGAAAGAGTTCACCTGCTCGAAGCCCACCTTACGGGCGCTGACGGAGTCCTGTTCGTTTTGCAGTGGAGCGTCTTCTACGAAACGCGCGGTCTTGTGCACCGGATGACGAGTCACGCCGGCCCATTCGACGTGCCGGGCGGCAAGACGCGCTTCGGTATTCAGTTCGTTGGCCCGCCAACGGCCCGCTGGTCTGCAGGCCGGTATGCGCTCCGGTTGGCGGGCTGGCTGGCCGCTCATCAGGGACGCGATGAGCCTTCCTTCGTCGAAACCTGGGAAATGACCGTTACACCTCTGGATCAGATGTGGTTGGCTCGGTGGGGCAATGCTTCGGAAGAGGATTGGGCGGCGCAGGACGACCGCGCTGTGGGTATCCCGGTGAAGCTCTCGCGCCCGGCAACCGCTGCGCCCACGCTTTGAATGGGACACGCAAGCTACCGGCCTCTTCAACCAAGAGCAGGCCGGGATGAGGAGCCAGTCCAGGCACTCGGTCCGCACCGTTCGGACCCAGCGTTCCGCGTAAGCATTCGCCCGGGGCGCCTTCACCGGCGTGCGGATCACCTTGCTGGCCGCGCTCCGGAAGACCTCATCAAAGGCCCGCGGGAACTTGCTGTCTCGATCACGCACGAGGAACCGGCCGTCGAGCTCTGGGCGCTGGAGGACTAGATTTCGAGCCTGCTGCGTGACCCAGGCGGCGTTCGGCGTCGCGGTGCAGCCGCTGACGTGCACCCGCCGGCTGCTCAGCTCGATGAAGAACAGCACGTATAGCGTCTTCAGCCACACCGTCTCGACGGTAAAGAAGTCACACGCGAGGATGTCCGCGGCCTGCTGACGGAGGAACACCCGCCAGCTGACTCCCCCCGGCGTGGGGCCGGCCCGAGCCCGTGGCGGCCCAGGAGTCTCCGGATCGCGGTGGCCGACACTCGAAGGCCGAGCTTCGCCAGCTCCCCTTGAATCCGCTGGTATCCCCACCGCGGGTTCTCGCGAGCCAGCCTGAGAATCAACGTCCGCGTCGCCTCGGCGAGGGACGGTCGGCCCGGCCGCCGGCCGGGTCCGCGCGACCATTTCCGTCGGACGAGCTCGCGGTGCCAGCGGAGCACCGTCTGGGGCGTCACCAGGAAGGTGCGCCAGGTCTCCCGCGGCAGGTGGCGGCTCGCCGCAGCGAGGAAGAGGCGGTCGCTCCAACGGATCCGAGGCCGGCCCGCTTGCCGACGGAGCACTTGCAGCTGATGGCGAAGGACCACGATTTCCAGGTCGTTGGCGTGCTCGTCGCTCCACACGAGCCACGCGAGGACTAGGCGGAGGACCAAGGCCATGAGCGACCGCACCATGGAGGTCCTCACGCTCGCGAGATGCTGTCCGACACTACGAAGTCTACGGCTCGGAACGCCGATCCCGAATAAGTGTACCCTTCACCGTGGCCCTCGTGATCCGGGAGGCCGACTACGTCGCGGCCGCCCGCGCCATCGGGAGCCGCCCGCTGCGGGTCGCGCTTCGCCACGTGCTCCCGAACGCGACGACGGCGCTCGTCGTGCAGTCCACCCTGCGCGTTGCCACCGCCATCCTGACGGCGGCGGGGCTGGGGTTCCTTGGCCTGGGCGCCCAGCCCCCGGTCGCCGAGTGGTGGCTGATGCTCAATCAGGGGCGGGCGTATCTCCAGGCGGCCCCTCACATCGTCCTCGTCCCGAGCCTCGCCATCATGCTGGCCGTCCTCGCGTTCAATCTTTTCGGGGATGGCCTGAACGATACCCTCAACCCCCGGCTGCACGATCGCTGAACGCGGTGCTCCGGCGCGGAAAGCTTTTTGACGCCCCCGGAGCCCACTGGCTAGAATCAACGGCGATGCGGGGCTCGGCGGACCACCCGGGGTGGAGCGGCGGCGTGACATGGATCGTGCCTGACCCATGGTCCTGGGCACACTCGTCATCGGCGGCGGCATCGGCGGGCTGAGCCTGGCCCGGGAGCTCGTGCTGCGGGGGCTCCCGGTTACGGTACTGGAGCGGACGGCGAGCTCGGCTCCCGCCGGTGCGGGCATCATCATGAATCCCAACGCAATGCGCGTGCTCGAGCGAAACGGCCTTGCAGGGGCGGTCCGCGCACGGGGCTGGCCGTACCTGGCCCGGGAGACCCACGATCGCCGGGGCCGGCCGCTCGCGATGCGCGACTACCGGCCGCTCTACGTGGCGGGACGGCTGTCGGTCGGGACGCTCGTGCACCGAGCGGTCCTTTACGAGAGTCTGCACCAGGGGGTGCCGCCGGGCGTCGTCCGGTTCGGCGCCCGGATCCGGGACCTGTACGCGGGACCGGCGGGCGTCCGCGTCACACTCGACTCCGGCGAGGTGCTCGAGGCCGAACTCCTGGTCGGTGCCGACGGGATCGAATCGACGGTCCGGGGCCGGTTCTTCGGCGCGCTCACCCCTGTCTACCTCGGCTACCGCTCGCACCGGTTCGTCGTGGAGAACCGTGACGGGATCGAGCACTTCCTGGAGTTCCTCGGCCGGGGCCGGCGCGTCGGGCTGGTGCCCATCTCGCGAGATCGCCTGTACGTCTGGACCACGTTCAACTCGCCGCCGGAGAGCCGCGCGTGGGCGCTCGAAAGCCCGGGGGCTCTTCGGGCGTGCTTCGCCGAGTTCACCGACCCGCGGGTCCGGGCCGCATTCACCCAGGTGCGCTCGATGGAGGACGTGCTGTGCACGGACATCGAGGAGGTCCATCAGGCGCGATGGGTCGATGGGCGCGTGGTGCTGCTCGGCGATGCGGCCCACGCGCTCACGCCGAACATGGGACAGGGCGCCGGGATGGCGATGGAGGACGCCGCGGTTCTCGGGGACGAGCTCGCCGCCGTCGCCCGCGGGGACCGGAGCCTCGACGAGGCGCTGGCGCGATACGCGACCCGGCGCCAGCCGCGCGTCGAGACGATCACGCGTCTGTCCCGGGCGGTCGGCGCCGACGGCCAGAAAACCGGACGGCTGGCGTGCTGGTGGCGAAACCGGCGCCTGACGCGCGAAGGCCGGGACGTGCGAGCGATCGAGGCGAGCCTGGAACGCCTGCTGGCCCACCCAATCTGAGCGTATCTGAGAAGGAGGAGCCGCGGTGCACCAGATCAAGCACATCGCGATCACGGCGGAGGACCCGTTCGAGACTGCCGAGCTGTTCAAGCGGGCCTTTGGCCTCGAGGAGCTGTCCCGCGGGGACAGCGAGCTCGCCCGCGAGGTCTACCTGACCGACGGCCACATCAACCTCGCCATCGTGTGCTGGAAGCGAACGCGCGAGAACCCGAATCCCTACCCGGAAGGCTACGGCCTCGATCACTTCGGTTTTCGAGTGGAGGACCTGGCGGCCGCCGAGGCGCGGGCCGGCGCCGTCGGCGCCACGGCCCAGCCGCCGCCGGAGGTGGATCTGGCGAAGCTCGGCGGGCGCATCTTCTTCGAGCGAAAGCTGACCCTGGCCGGCGTGAAGTTCGACCTGAGCGAGGAGGGGTGGCCGACGTCACGGACCGAGACGCATCCCCCGGCGTGCTGAGCCTTCTCGGGCTGGGCGTCCGCCCCGGGCCTCAGAGTGGGGCGCAATGGTCACCAGTTGTCCACCAGATGGAGTTTGTCGAAGGACAGGAGTCGAGCGGCGAGTTCATCCGTTTCGGACTACCATGAGTGGGAAGGTTTCGGGACGGATTTGGCCGCGTTCGGCCGCGTTCTGCCAGGCGGTGTGCCCGAAATATCGGCTACTTAAGGAGCGGCGTCCGAAGAAACTCCTTCGTCTGCTTGCAGGGGCGTCAGGTGGGCGAACTATAGACCGTTACAACCTTTTCCGTCACTTGCACCCCTCCGATTCCGGCCTTTCGACCATCGGTTTCTGCGGATTGCGTCGCCATCGGTGTCTCGTCATCCAGCCGGTTCACAATCACGCGCCGCCGGGTCGGTACCAAGTGCCCATAGTAGCCCACCGTGATTTTGATGCTCGAATGGCCCAGTTGTTTGCTGACGTAGTGAAGAATAGCTTCCCCGTCTCATATCTACCCGCCGAATCTGGTGACTCTTCGGCGCGTTGAACAGCGCTTCCCGGGTCATTCCAACTTTCTCAGGGACCCTCGCGGAGGCGCTGTTCCGCCTCTTCGTCCCAGTTCGAGGCGTAGTCCCAGATCATGCCCTGCGAGCGGAGGCTTCGACCGCCACCTGCCATTGCGGCGCGGACCGGCCCTCGACTATCATCAGCCCGCGGTCGGCACGGCGTCGAGAGGCTGCCGCGCCCCGAGCGCGACCCAGACCACGGATCACGCCCTCAACAGGGAGAGGGAGGCCCACCATGGCGGGACTCTTGTCGCGGCGCGGATTCCTTGCGGGGCTCGGCGGTGGCTCGGCTCTCGCGGCCCTCGGTGCGGGCGGCCTCGCGGCGCCGGCGAGCGCTCAGGCATTCAACTGGAAGAAGCACGCGGGCACCAAGCTGCGCGTCGTCACCCTCAAGTTCCCGCTGTCCGAGATCCAGCAGGTGCGCCTCGCGGACTTCGAGCAGCTGACCGGCATCAAGGTCCAGTGGGAGATGTTGCCTGAGGACCTGTGGCGGCAGAAGGTCAAGGTCGAGCACCTCGGCGGCGCCACCGACTTGGACGTCTTCCTGAGCTACTACGCGCAGGAGGGCAAGCAGTTCCTCACCTCGGGCTGGTACACGGACATGCGGGCCATGATGCGGAACCCCGAGCTGACCAGCCCGGACTTCGCGTGGGACGACTTCATCCCCACCGTGCGGGATGGGGCGACGATCGAGGGGCAGATCCCGATCATCCCCGACCGCGCCGCGGCGCTCCCGATCCTCTACTACCGTCGCGACCTCTTCCAGCAGTTCAAGCTCGAGCGCCCGAAGACCTGGCAGGACGTGCGCAACGCCGCCAAGACCATCTACGAGGGCACCAACAAGCAGGTGTTCGGGATCGTCCTCCGAGGCAAGGGGGCGGCTGCCACCTCGATGTTCGCCCCCGTCCTCTACGATTTCGGAGGACAGTGGTTCGACCGCGCGAGCGGTGACGTGACGTTCAACACCCCGGAGGCGCTGGCTGCCTTCGAGTGGTGGGGCTCCATCCTGCGCGAGTACGGGCCGCCAGGCTCCGTGAACAACCACTGGGCGGAGGTCACGAGCATCTTCAGCCAGGGGCGCGCGGCCATGCTGTTCGACGACATCACCTTCATCACGATCTTCGCCGACCCGTCGAAGTCGACGGTCGCCGGGAAAGTCGGCTACGCCCTGGCGCCCACGGGTCCCCGGTCCACCGCCTGGCGGAGCCTGCCTCCCTACCAACCGAACGTCAACGGTCTGGCCATCTCCGCGCTCGGCAAACAGAAGGAGGCCTCCTGGGCGCTCGTGCAGTACCTGAGCGACAAAACGACGTCGAAGCAATACATGCTGAAGGGTGGCCTGGCGCCGCGTCAGTCGGCGTGGGTCGATCCGGAGGTGGTGAAAGCGCTCGATCCCGAGTTCCTGGAGACCGGCCGCGCATCCGCGCAGATCAACTACCCCGGCGTGGCTCCGCTCTCCATCACCAACGTCTCGAAGGCCCGGGACTTCATCGGCCAGGTGATCGTCACGGCCATCCAGGGCGGTAACGTCAAGACGGCCCTCAGCACGGCGTTCACTCAGTGCGTCGACCTCCTCAAGGAGGAGCGCGCGAAGAAGTCGTGAGGCTCCGCTCGCCCTTCCCCTCCCCGGGGATCGGCTCCACCGCTCGACGCTAGGGTCGGCCGTGCGATCCGGATCGTCGGCCGAGAGCGGGGCGCCGGTCCTACCGCGGGACGGTCGCTCAGCTATCCGCGGACACCCGTCACTCGGCGCCCGTCTGATCGGCATCGTCGACCGGAACCTGCACATCCTCTTTCCGCTGCCCGCCCTGTGCCTGGTCGTCGGGCTCATGGTCTACCCGCTCGTCTATACCCTCCTCCTCAGCGCGCGAAGCTACGACCTCAGTCTCAAGAGCTATCGCTTCGTCGGGCTGACTCATTACCTGGCCACGCTCACCAACCAGCGCTTCTGGGACGCCTTCGGGCGGACAATCTACTTCACGGCGCTGTCGGTGGCCGGGTCGATCGTGCTCGGGATGGTCATGGCCCTCATCCTGAACCGCGACTTCCGGGGGGCCCGCTGGGCCCGCACGGCGTTCCTCCTGCCCATGGTGGCGACGCCCGTCGCCACGTCGCTCGTGTGGATGATGATGTTCAATCCCACGCTGGGCGTGCTCAACTACCTCCTGCAGCTCGGCGGACTCCCTCCGAGCCTCTGGGTCGCCGATCCGCGGCTCGCGATTCCCAGCATCGTGCTCGTCGACGTCTGGCACTTCGCGCCCTTCGCCATGCTCATCCTGCTCGCCGGGCTCCGGTCGCTCCCGCCCGAGCCGTTCGAGTCGGCGATGATCGACGGAGCGTCCCGCTGGCAGGTCTTCTGGCGCATCACCGTGCCCTTGCTCCAGCCCGTGCTGGTGGTCGTGCTGATGTTCCGGACGATCGACGCGCTCAAGGTCTTCGACCTCATCTGGGTGATCACGGCCGGGGGGCCCGGCTTCGGCTCGGAGACGCTCTACGTCTATGCCTACAACCAGGCCTTCAAATATTTGGACATCGGGTACGGCTCGGCGGTCATCGTGGTGTTCACCCTGATCGTCGCCGGCGCCAGCGTCGTATGGATCCGAGCGCGCGAGCGCACCTGGGCCTGACCGCGTGACTCATCCTGGCAGGCCGTCGAGTGGACATCGCAGCGAGCGCTTTCGGCGGAAGCTCGCGCGCGCTGCCGAGGGCGTGCTCTTCTACGGGACCCTCATAGCGCTCCTGAGCTTCTTCCTCTTCACGCTCGTGTGGATGGTCCTGTCGTCGCTCAAGACCAACGTGCAGGCGACGGCCTATCCGCCCGTCTGGCTCTTCCGGCCGACTCTCCAGAACTACATCGACGTCTTCACTAAGAACCCGTTCTTCTCCTACATGGTGAACAGCACGATCATCGCCGGCGCGGCCGTGGGCATCGGGCTGGTCTGCGGGCTGCCGGCCGCCTACAGCATGGCCCGGTATCGCCAGGCGGCGCTGGGGTTCCTGGTGCTGATGGTCCGGATCCTACCCGGTATCGCGTTCCTGGTACCGCTGTTCATCATCTACCGCCGGCTCGGGCTCATCAACACCCTCAGCGGAATCGTCCTCACCCACATCATCATCGTCCTGCCGCTGATCATCTGGATCATGGCGGGCTTCTTCGAGGACATCCCGCGCGAGCTCGAGGAGGCGGCCCTGATCGACGGGTGCTCACGCGTCGGCACCTTCGTGCGAATCGTCCTGCCGCTTAGCCGGCCGGGCATCGTGGCGGCGACGATCCTGAGCTTCATCGCGTCGTGGAACAACTTCATCTTCGTGCTGATCCTGGGCGGCAAGGATACGATCACCTTGCCCATGGCGGTGTACAGCTTCGTTTCGTTCGAGGACGTGAACTGGGGCGGGCTCACCGCGGCCGCGACCATCATCACGGTCCCGATCCTGGTGCTCTCGCTGATCGTCCAGCGGTACCTGGCGGGAGGCCTGACCATGGGCGCGGTCAAGGGTTAGGGGCCCACGCACAAGGGAGGAAACACGAGTGGCCGGCAACCTTCGGGTCGGCATCATCGGCTGCGGGAAGATGGCCCGGCACCACGTCGACGGATACCTGACGTCGGGGCGCTACGACATCGCGGCCCTGGCCGAACTGGATGAGAACGCGATGCGCGAGATGGACGCGCGCTTCGGGATCCAGACGAAGCACCACCGGGACGCGCGGGCCATGCTGGACGCCGAGCGCCTGGACGTGGTGTCGATCTGCACGTGGCACACGGGCCACGCGCCCTGGACCGTGACCGCCGCGGCCCGCAAACCCAAGGCCATCCTGTGCGAGAAGCCCATGGCCGAGACGCTGGGCCGCGCCGACGAGATGCTGATCGCCTGCCATCGGAACGGCGTGAAGCTGGTCATCGGACACCAGCGCCGCTTCCTGCCGGCCTACACGCTGGCCCGCGACCTCATCGCCCGGGGGGCGATCGGTCGCGTGTCGCTCATCCTGAGCTTCGGTGGCCAGGGACTCCCCAACTACTCCTCACACCAGACCGACATGTTCCGCTACCTGCTCGGCGACGAGGACTGCCGCTGGGTGATGGGCAACGTCGAGCGGAAGACCGACCGGTTCGAGCGGACGACCCGGATCGAGGACGCGGCGGTGGCGGTGTTCGAGTTCGAGCGCGGGGCACGGGCTTTGATCCTGGCCGACGTCACGCCGACCCTGTTCCAGGGCGCTCACATCTACGGCACGGACGGCCTGATCAACCTCACCACCGAGGAGGTCCAGCTCCTGAACGCCGAGACCGGCGGGGTCTGGCGGTCGCATCGGCCGGACGGGCGATTTTTCGCGCTGGCCGCCGAGGGTGAGAACTTCGAGTGGCGCGAGGGCGCGGCCGGACAGGCCGCCGAGCTGGCTGACTGGATCACGGGCGCCGCGGACACTCACCGGGGTTGCGCGGAGAACGGCTACAAGGCGCTGGAGATGATCCACGCCATCTACGAGTCGGCCCGCTGCCACGAGCGCGTCATGCTGCCGCTCCAGACCCGGGTCAATCCGCTGGATCTGATGGTGGAGTCGGGCCACCTGGCGCCCCAGCGGCCTGGTCCGTACGACATCCGCGCTTTTCTCCTCCGCGGCGAGCGTCTGTGGGGCGATGATCCCGATCGGGAGCGTCAGCCGGAGTGAGCCGAGGGTGGCGAGCCCCATGACGCCGATCCGGATGGCGCAGTACGGCACGCGCCACGGCCACGCCGACGGGAAGCTGGCGGCGCTTCGAGGGTGCGCGGACATCGAGCTGGCCGGCGTCTTCGAGCCGGATGCCGCGCGTCGAGCGGCGCTCGACCGCCCCGGCACTGCCTACCACGGCGTCCTATGGCTGCGCCACGCGGCGGAGATCCTCGACGACCCGACGATCGTCGCGGTTGCCTCCGAGGGCCGGAACGACGAGAGCCTCGAGCAGACGGCGGCGATCGTGCGCGCCGGCAAGCACGTCTGGTACGACAAGCCGGCAGGCGACGACTGGACGGGATGGCAGCAGGTCGTGGCCGAGGCCCGGGCGCGCAACCTCCGGATCCAGGTCGGCTACATGTTCCGCTACCACGAGGGGTTCAGTCAGATCGGCGGATGGATGCGGGCCGGCCTCCTGGGCGACGTCTTCGCCATCCGCGCCCACATGTCGACCTCGATCCCGTTGGCTGCCCGGGAGGTCATCGCCCGCCACCCCGGAGGCATCTTCTACGACCTGGCCGGCCACATGCTGGATCAGATCGTGTGGGTGCTGGGACGACCCGCTGAAGTGACGGCCTTCCTCAGGCGGGATGGGGCCGACGTGCCCGGCTTCGACGACAACACGCTCGCCGTCCTCACCTACCCACGAGCCCTCGCGTGCGTCGACATCGCGGCCATGGAGCCGCCCCCGATGGCGCGGCGATTCGAGGTGTACGGGAGCCGGGGCAGCGCCATCATGGAACCCTTCGAGCCGGCGGGTCCGATCCGCCTCTGCCTCGTCGAGGCCGTCGGCGAGCGTCCGGCCGGCGAGCAGCGGATCCCTGTGCGTCCTCAAACCCGCCAGGAACTGTACGAGCTCGAGCTGCGGGCGTTCGCGGCCGTGCTCCGAGGTCAGCAGTCCATCGACCGGTCGCTGGACCACGAGCTCCTGGTTCAGGAGACGCTGCTGCGGGCAACCGGACGGATTCCCGCGTGATCGGCTCATGGAGGCAGACGTACGGGAGCTCACCCGGGACGTTCGGGGTGTGCCGCCACGATCCCTCGGCGGCGATGACTTCGAGTCGGAGGTGTGCGACAGCGCGGTGTGCGGGAACGGGTCCTTGTTCAGCCACACCACCGAGTCGCCCAGCCGGATCGTCAAACCTCGGGCTGAAAGCTCACGCTCTCCATGACCACCGTGTGCGTCGTGGGTGTTGCGGCGGGCGCCGTAGTGCTGGGTTCGATGCTGCAGAAGAGCAACGGCCCCAGCGCTACGGCGAGGAGAGCGAGACGAGGCTTCCTACTTGAGCGACGACTGGACCTTTTTGGCATGTTCGAGATGCGCGACGAACGCCGGACGCACCTTAACCAGCAGTGCCTTGAGCTCGGCGTTGGAGGCCCCGGGGACGAGCGTCTTGTCGACCGCGTCGAGCACCGCCTGGTGATAGGCGACCTCGTTGTCGATGTAGGCCTTGTCGAACTCCGCTCCCTTCAGGCCCTTGAGCTTGGCGACGTTCTTGTCGCCGCCTGCCTGCAGGCTCTGGCTGGTCGGATTGTCGGCCGGCGTGACCTTCAGCTTGGCGGCGAGGTCGGCGGCGTCCCGTCACTCCTCGTTCAATAGATGCTGGCACACGCCCCGGCGTTCCCGCATGTCATTGGGCTAGCTTCCTGGGCTGACGGCGGGGGGCCAGGGACAGAGGCAGGAAACAGGCTTTGGACCGCCTTCCCCGCTTCGTCGCGGGAGAGCCGGATGACGAAGGTCATGCGCTCGCCCCGGGTCTTCCGGGGCGGGGGGAGGCAGGGCGGGCCAGGGCAGATCCGGATACCGGGTGTACCTTCCGTTTAACCCATCTCGGTATTCGGAGGACCGGCTGCCGGTCATTCGTCGAGGTAGTCGGGCCTTGTTCCGAGGATCGATCAGGCCGGCCGAAAGTCAACGTTGACTAGTCGGACGGAGTAATGGAAGGCACAGGATGTGGGCGCTCATGACCCCCCAGGTCCGGTTGTTGTGCCAGCCAACGCCGTGCGCCTTGCGCGTCGTGCAGCTTGATAGCGGGCCATCCGCGCGCGGTTGCCGCACGCGTCCGAGCACCAGGTCTGCCGGAGATCGGCGGCAAGAAAGAAGCGGACGCAGCGCGGCCCGGCGCAGTGCCGCAGCTGGTGCCGGGCCGGGCTTCCGAGCAACTCGATCGCCGACCGGGCCACGGCGGCGAGCGCCATTGCGCCCCGGCCTCGCGAACGAACCCGGACACGGACTCGAGGCTCTCGCTTCTGCGGCCAGCTCAGCTCAAGGTACTGCGGGGCTCCACGGCTCAGACGGTTGAGCCGGCGGATCGACGCGTCGGGCGGCCGCCTGCCACTAGCCGCCGCGGCGAGCACCGTCCGCACCAGTTCGCGAAGCGCACGCACCTCGTCGGCCGAAGGCTCGGCGAGCCCGGGACCACCCAGGCGATCCCGGTGAGCGACCAACCACGCCGTGACCGCCCGCGGGGTGGTCAGCCCGTCCATGACCCGCCCGCGTCGCAGGCTGAAGGTGTTCGTGAGCTCCAGGGCGAAGGCAACGTCCGCGCCGGAGCACGTGGCCACCTCCTGGGCGTTTGACCGCTGGCTTCCCTGAATCCCTCTCGCCGCCAGACGCGTCGAATGGACAGGTTTATGCCTCAACACGACGTTAACCATAATACCGACCGGAGGTCAACCATGCGACTGAGAAACACGCCGTGGCGTCCCTTCATTCGAACGGCCCTCGTCGGGCTCGGGGTCGTCGCCGTCCTCGCCATCGGCCCAGTGCGTGCCGAGGTTGCACAGATCCCCGCTCAGCCCTCGGTCCGGGCTGAGACGCCTTCGACCACGCGTCCGGTCCCCACTCTCCACAAGACCATCACGGTGGACGGGCTGGACATCTTCTACCGCGAGGCGGGTCCTCCGGATGCCCCTACAATCCTCTTGCTCCACGGGTTCCCCACGTCCTCGCAGATGTTCCGGAACCTGATCCCGGCGCTGTCGGATCGGTTCCACCTGGTCGCCCCCGACTACCCGGGGTTCGGCCAGAGCGCCATGCCACAGGCGGACGCGTTCGAGTACACCTTCGACCGGCTGGCCGGCGTGATGGACGCCTTCACGCAGCAGCTCGGGCTCACCCGGTACAGCCTGTACGTCATGGACTACGGCGCCCCGATCGGGTTTCGCCTTGCCGTGAAGCATCCGGAGCGGGTGCAGGCCCTGATCGTGCAGAACGGCAACGCGTACGAGGAGGGCCTGCGCGAGTTCTGGGAGCCGCTCCGCGCCTACTGGCAGGCGCCGACGGACGCGAACGCCGCTGCCCTCCGGAAGTCTCTCGTCCTCGAGGCCACCAAGTGGCAGTACACCCATGGCGTTCGCAACGTCGAGGCGATCAGCCCGGACCTCTGGATCGCGGACCAATACTTGCTCGACCGCCCGGGCAACCAGGAGATCCAACTGCGGCTGTTCTACGACTACCGGTCCAATCTCCCGCTCTATCCCACGTGGCAGGCCTACTTCCGGACGCATCAGCCCCCGACGCTCGTGGTGTGGGGCAAGAACGACCACATCTTTCCTCCGCAGGGTGCCCTGGGGTATCTGCGCGATCTCACGCGACTCGAGCTGCACCTCCTGGAGACCGGACACTTCGCCCTCGAGGAGGACGGCGCCGTGATCGCCGACCACATCCGGCGGTTCCTCGGCATCCACGTGTTGCGTTAAGAGCAGTGCGGCGGCCAGCCGAGCGGGTGGGCTCGACCCCGCTCGCTCGGCTCCATCGAGGGTCGTGAACCACCGGAAAACGACACGAAGAAGGGAGACGGGATGACCGAGCTGCGCGTCGCAGAACTCTGGCGGTACCCGGTGAAGTCGCTTGCAGGCGAGCGGCTCGAGGCCACCGAGCTCACGGTGATGGGCATTCCCGGTGACCGCGTCGTCCAGGTGTGGGACGACCGCGACATGGTCCTCACCGCGCGGACGCACCCGGGCCTGCTCGGCCTCCGCGCGACCCTGGGATCCGATGGACAGCCGCTCGTGAATGGCCTGCCCTGGACGGCGCCGGAGGTCGCGGACGCCATCCGTGCAGCGGCCGGGCCCTCCGCGCGACTCGTCCGCGATGACAGCCCCGAGCGCTTCGATGTCCTACCCTTACTGGTGGCCACGGACGGGGTAATCGGTCACCTGGGGGTGGATCGGCGTCGGTTTCGACCGAACATCCTGATCGAAGGGGTCGAGGGCCTCGCCGAGCGAGCCTGGCCCGGTCGACGGCTCCGGATTGGGGAGGCGATGATCGGCGTGAGGAAGCGTCGCGGCCGCTGTGTCATGACGACGTACGACCCGGACACCCTCGAGCAAGACCTGTCGGTGCTCCGCCGGGTCGCCCGGGAGCTGGGGGGCCAGCTCGGTCTGGACTGCTATGTGATCCAAGGCGGCCGACTGGCCGTGGGCGACCACGTTGAGCTGCTGGCCGGAGAACGCGAGCGCGCCACGGCTCTCGTGCCACGCGCCCCGTGAGGGGCGAAGCCTCGTAGCCCTTTTCAGGCACGGGCGGATAGGCTCAGTGGACAGAGCGCAGCCCTTACAATCCCCCGAGAAAATCGAGACGCGCTGGTAAGTGGCGAAACTTGCCAGCGCGTTTTGCTTGGCTGTCCGGCACCACGCGGGACCGTTTTCCAGGCCTGTCCTTCGCCAAATTCCGTCTGGCGGGCAAGTGCTCGCTGAGGGACGCGACGGCATCCCTCGCGGATCGCGCGGACGCCCGGCCGAGAGAGGCTATCCGCGGCGCGCTCACCGCGTGTGCGGGTTATCCGGTGGGTCGCGAGCGGGACTCGCAGGCATCGTCCGGAGAAGCGGACAGGCGGAGCGAGGGCGCTCAATCGGTGGGAGAGCCTTTAGGGTGTTGGCTGCGAGTGGGACGGTTTCGGGACGGACTTGGCCACGATCGGCCGCGTTCTGCCAGGCGCCGTCTGCCAAGTATCGGCTACCCACGGAGCGGCGTCCGAAGAAACTCTTTCGTCTGCTAGCAGGGGCGTCAGGTCGGCGAACTGTAGCGCGCGAGCGCGCGACCGGGGTCAGGCGCCACGGAGGCGCGGATCGAGCACGTCGCGCAGCGCGTCGCCTAGCATGTTGAACCCGAAGACGGCCAGCGAGATCGCCACGCCCGGCCAGATGGCCATCCAGGGGGCGCGGAACATGTAGGTGCGGCCCGACCCCGCGAGCATGCCGCCCCACGAAGGATGGGGCGGGGGGACGCCGTAGCCGAGGAACGACAGCGCCGACTCGGCGAGGATCACGCCGCCGAGGCCGATCGTCGTCAGGATGATGATCGTCGGCGCGACGTTCGGGAGGAGGTGCCGGAGGATGACGCGATGGTGGCGAGCGCCGATCGCGCGGGCGGCCTCCACGTACGGGTGCTGGGCCACCGCGATCGTGGCCCCCCGGATCACCCGGGAGCTGGTGGCGGCGACGATCACCGACAGCGCCACGATCACGTTGCCGAGGCCGGGCCCGAGGACCGCCATCACCGAGAGGACGATCACGAGATAAGGGAAGGACATCCAAGCATCGACGATGCGCTGGACGACGAGGTCGCACAGCCCGCCGAGGTAGCCGCTGGCGACGCCGATGGCGGTCGCGACCAGCGTCCCGAGGGCGATCGTGGCGAACCCCACGGTCACCGAGACCCGGGCGCCATAGACCACGCGGCTCCAGAGGTCGCGAGAGAGGTTGTCGGTGCCGAGCCAGTGGGTCAGGCTCGGCGGCTTCATGCGCGCGCCCCGGATGGTCTCGTCGTAGCCGTACGGGGCGATCCAGTCCGCGAAGACGGCCATGACGAGCATGGCCACGACGATCACGCCGCCCAGCGCGCCGAGGGGCTTCCGGCGCGCGAACCGCCAGGCCGATCGGAATACGTCGGAGGCGAATGACACGCCCGCGCGCGCCGGGGTCCGGAGGGCCGGCGCACCTCCCGGCTCCGCGGAGGAGAAGACCGGGCCCAGTCCCGGAGGTCGGGATCTAGTAGCGGATCCGGGGATCGAGGAGGGCATACACGACGTCCACGGTCAGATTGATCAGCACGATCAGGGACACGACGATCAGGTTGACGCCCTGGATGACCGGATAGTCGCGCTGGGTGATGGCGTCGAAGAGGAACCGGCTCACGCCGGGCAACCCGAAGACGGTCTCGATGACCACGGTGCCGCCGAGGATCTGGGCCACCTGGATCCCGAGGACCGTCACGACCGGGATGACGGCGTTGCGGAGGCTGTGCTTTAGGACCACCACGCGCTCGCGGAGGCCCTTGGCCCAGGCGGTCCGGACGTAGTCCTGACGGAGCGCTTCGAGGAGCATCCCTCGGATCAGGCGCATGAGGGCGGCGGCTGCGGCGAGTCCCAGGATCAGGCCGGGCAGGAGGAACTGGGCGAGGTGAGCGAGCGGGGCCTGGCCGAACTCGGTGAAGCCCGTGACCGGGCGCCAGCCCCACCAGATCGCCGGGAGGACGACGACGAGGGTCGCCAGCCAGAAACCCGGGACCGACAACCCGAGGACGGCCGCGCTCCGGGCGGCATAGTCGCGCATCGTGTCCTGGCGGGTCGCGGCGACGACCCCGACGGGGACGGCGATCACGACGGCGAACAGCGTAGCCGCGGCCGCGAGCGCCAGCGTCACCGGCAGCCGCTGGCCGACCTCGGTCAGGACGGGCCGGCGGGTCCAGAGGGACTCTCCGAGGTCACCCTGGACCACCCGGCCGACCCACTCCACGTACTGGACGTGAAGCGCCCGGTCGAGGCCGAGCTTGGCCCGCAGCTCGGCGAGGTCCTTCGCGTACTGCTTCTCCTCCAGCATGAGGCTCACGACATCCCCCGGGATCAGCCGGGGGAGCGTGAACACCACCAGCGAGGCGATCAGCAGCGACGGCAGCGCGACCAGCATCCGCGTCAGCACATACCGTCGCATCGTGGGGTCAGGCCTTCATTGCGCGGCGTTCCATTTCGGAGCCCTGCAAGGAGCCAACCGTCGCGCCCGGTCCGTCCGAGGACCGCCGCGCCCGGCGTGGCGCCAGCTCGGGGAAATCAAAACGGTGAACAATGAAGGCCTGACCCCATTCAGCGGTCGAGCCAGGCGGCGGCGAGGCGGCCGCCGTAGTCGTAGCCGAGGTTGGGGCCGTAGTTCTTCAGCGCGCTCTCCCACACTGCAACGTACACGGACGAGGCCATCTGGACGTAGTACTGCTGCTTGGCCAGGTGGCGCTGGATATCGTGGATGATCTCACGGCGCTTGGCCACGTCGAACGTCCGCCGCTGACGGCTCAGCATGTCGGCGACGACCGGATCGTTGATATGGCTCTGGTTCTTGACCTCATCCGGGTAGTACTGGCCGAAGAGGAAGTTGTCCGGCTCGAGGAACGGCGTCTGCGGCCCATAGGTCATCGAGTCAAACTTCCCGTAAAAGCAGGTCGAGATGTACGCGCCGTACTCCTTCTGGTCGAGCTTGGCGTCGATGCCGACGTCCTTCAGGTACTTGAGGACAAGCTGCGCCGAGTCGACGAGGACGTTGTCCCCGTACGTCGTGAAGCAGACACTGGCCGGGAAGCCCCTCGGATGACCGGTCGCGGCGAGGAGTCGTCGCGCCTCGACGGGGTCGTACTTGTAGTACTTCGCGCCCTCCCCGAGCTGGTCGATCGGGATGGACCAGTCCTTCAGTGCAGCGGGAACCGGCGGGTTGAAGACCCCGACGCCCTCGAAGACCGCGTCGACGATCGCCTGACGATCGATGGCGAGAGACATCGCCTGCCGCACGCGAACGTCGTTGAACGGCGGGCGATCGGTCCGCATCGAGATGTGAGCCATGACGTTGGACGGAAACTCGGCGGTGCGCAGGTTCGGGCGCCGCGGCTTCACGGTGTCCTTGATCTGCACCCAGTCCGTGCGGTTGATCACCCCCGGGAACATGAACCCCAGCTCGTACTTGCCGGAGAGGAACGCGGCGAGCCGCGAGGCGTTGTCCTCGTCGACGACGATCTCGACCCGGTCGAGGTACGGAAGCCCGGTCACGAAGTAGTTCGGATTCCGCACCAAGGTCAGCCCCACGTTCGGCCGGTAGGTGTCCAGCACCCAGGGTCCCGTGCCGACCACGGCCTCGGGCGTCTTCAGGTCCCCGAACTTCTCGACGCACTCCTTGGCGACGATGGCGACGGCCATCGGATTGGCGAGGACGTCGAGGAACCAGGCGAACGGCTCCTTGAGCGTGAACCTCACGGTGTGGCGATCCGCGGCCTCGACCCGGTCGAGCGACCTCAGCATATAGGCGTTGGCGTTGCCCTTGACGCTGCGGAACAGCTCGACGGAGTAGACGACGTCGTCCGCCGTCAGCTCGCGACCGTTGACCGGAGGCTTGGCCTGCCAGCGCACGCCCTTCCGGAGCTTGAACACGTACGTCGTCTCGCTGGGCTGGCTCCACGACTCCGCCAGGTCGCCCTCGATCGGGAACGTACCCGGCTGGACGCCCGGACCGGCCTTGTGTCGGAGCAGCCGGCTGTGGGTGAACGTGAGGACGACGTGGGTTTTGTACGAGATGGTCTGGAACGGGTCGAAATGGGGGGGGTCCCAGGCGCGGATGGTCAGCGTCCCCCCGCGCTTGGGAGTCTGGGCCCGAGCTGGACGGGGGACGACCGTCGTCCCCGCGAGGGTGAGGCCGCCGAGCCTGAGGAGGTCGTGTCGGGTGAACGCCATGGGTTCTCCTCCGATCTTCGATCTTCAGGTGACGAGCGTGCGGAGTGCCTTCTCGGGGGGGGACGACGCGGACCGGGGTCGCCGCGACACCTGACGAGGTCCCCACGGAGGGTCGCCAGGTTCAAACGGCACCTTCAGTGGCGAGGCGGATCCGGTGGCACGAGGGGCCAGGGGAGCGCGTCGGCCCACCCTTCGCTCGGGTCTCGGGGGTCGCGGTTGGGGACCGGATCCGGGGGGGCCATGTGCGGGATGGCGGGCACTGTAGCACGGTGGACCGGTTCTGTCCGCAGGAGGCCGCGAAGGACGTAGTGCCCGTCGGTCAGCTCGCCGAGGCAGTGGCCGCCGACCCTGAAGGAGGGCATGGCCGGCCACAGGGTGGAGATCGTGGACGTCTCGTGGATCGCGAAGCCGTGCGGAGGATCTTCCCACTGGGTCAGGACCAGCGCCCCACCGGGCTTCGGCGTCTGGCCCCCGCCGGCCGCCCTCCGAACCCACCTCCGAGAGCCAGTCCGATCGCCAGGCTCGTCGCCAGGCGCAGGCCGACTCTCGAAAGGTCGCGCCGACGCCCCGGCCCACGCTCAGCAATCATCGCGGACCCCGTGCCAGCGGACGGTGAGTCCCGGACGCGCGCGGCCCCCTAACCGGCGCCGCGTGGAGACCAGATGTCTAGCCAGCCTTGGGCTCACCGGACTTTGACAATCCTAGAAGAAGGATGACCGCCAGCAGGACCATCCACCCCAATCGAACGAGACTCAGGGCCTGCCAGAGTTGTGCGCGCCGCGTGAGCACCGGATCGATCGCGGGACTGTAAGTGCTTTGGGTGATCGCCAGCAATTCGGGCACGAAGAAGAGGAAGGTGACCCCCAGCGTCACGAGGTAACCGCCCAGGGCGAGGAGGATGAAGTTTCGCCGTTCCGTCTTCCAGTTGAGGCTCAAGGCGGCGACCAGCAGGGCGACGGTGATCGGGTGAATCGGGACCCAGAATCGGAACGGAACGGGTGCATATTCGCCCTGGAACATTGCCAGCGATGCCGGCACCGCCGACGCCCATCTGGGGACCATCGTGGAGTGCTCGTAGGCGGCTCCACCGACGACGACGATGAAAATGATGCTTGCCAGGATCAGAAGCAGGGTGCGGATCGTGCTCATCGCGTCACGATCAACTGCTGACGCAGGCACAGATTCTCGACGATCAAGTTCGCTCTCGGTTCGTCCACGCCGCGATCGCTCTCCCCGCCCACCTGATCATGCTGACCCCCCCTCCCGTCCTCGACCTGCCGGGAGTCTTTCACAGGGCCTGGTACTAGGAAAGACGATGGATCGAGTTCTTGCGCCCAACAGGGCCCGCGCGTTTCGCTCGCGCAGCCAGTTGTCCTTGCGGGGGGCGCCTCTTGATGCAGCGTCGGGGTAGTAGCTACCGAAACCTCGCGGGCGAGGTTTTCGGCGCTGCCGGCATACTTCACGTACTCGTCGAACGTCCTACCTTCGGCGAAGCGCTCCGGGGTGACGAGGCTCTGGCGCATCGCTAGGCGCACGCGAGCGCGTAGACGTCCTCCACTCCCTCGGGCAGCCGCGACTCCCGCCACGTCCGGCCGCTGTCCGGCGTGCCGAACACCTGGCCACGGCGCGACACGCAGTAGATCTGATCGGGATTGCGCGGGTGCAGTGCCAGCGCCATCATCGTCGCCTCCGCCTTGATCCCATGGTCGAGGCGCGCCCACGTACGGCCGAGGTCCGTGCTGCGATAGAGCGAACCGTCGCGGCTGCGCGCCGCGGGGCTCAGCGCGGCATAGAGTGTCCGCGGGTCGTGGGGCGACACGCGGATGTCGCGTCCGTACGTCAGCGGCGAGAAGCGGCCGATCTCCATGTCGCGCCAGCTCTTGCCGCGGTCCTCACTCCGGAACAGGCCCATGCGCCCGGCCAGGAAGACGTGGCCCGGCGCGGCTCGGCTGACGGCTAGCGCGTGGGCGTCAAGCATGCCCTCGGCCTCGTTGTCGCTCTGGATCTTGCTCTTGAGGTGCGCGTGTTCAGCGGCCAGCACCACCAAGTCGGCACTGCCGTCGGACCACGTCTCCCCACCGTCGAGGCTGCTCATGGAGCCGGCCACCTCCAGCGCCGCATGGATCTGATCGGGCGGGCCGGGCTCGATCGCGATGCGCATCACCCGGCAGGCGAACGACATCTTGATCCTGTCGGGCTGCACGGCGTTCTCGAGCCGGCGCCAGGTGTCGCCGCCGTCCTCGCTGCGGAAGATGCCGACGGGAGACGTGCCCGCGTAGATCACGCGCGGCCTCGTCGGATGCACGGTGATCGCCCACACCTGGAGACTGCGCGGGAAGTCGGGCCGCTTCCAGGTGTTCCCGCCGTCGTCGCTCCGGTAGGGGCCGTCGTGGGTGCCGACGAAGATCACCTGCGGGTCGCCGGGGTGCACGGTGATGGCCTGGATCGCCGGGGGCTCGGGCAGCCCCCTGGTGACGGCCTCCCAGCGGTTGTCGCCCGCCGGCTGGCGGAAGAGCCCGCCGAGCGTTCCGCCCGTCAACCGCGACGCCCCGACGAAGACGCGGGAGAGGTCTGTCCTGGCCATCGCCATTCCCCCAGTCATGGGTGAGAGCCTGATGGTCCCGTGGTCAAGAGGATAGCAGGTAAGGCTAATACGGCGCACGACAGGCGGGACCCAGGAGCAACCGTTATGCGCATCGGCTTCATCGGCCTTGGGAGGGCCCACGGTGATCCCGGCGGCGCGCGGGCACCGCGACTCCGCTTGGAAACTGAAGCCCTCCAGCCGGGCCGAGCGCCGCCCCGTGGCGATCGCCTGGGCCGCGCTAGCGAGGGATTGCATGGCGAACGTGAAGGGCTCTCGAAGGAGCAGTTTTGAGCCTAGAAGTCGTACGTATTGACGGAATCGAGGAATTGCCTGATGTCTTCACAGGTCTTGATGCGGGTCAGACCCGCACGCATGTTCTTTTCCTCAGTGTCCGCCATGCGGCGTTCACGACATAGCGGGGAGAACGTGCCTAAAGGGTGAAAACACTCCATCGGTTCTTCATCCGTAGCGATTCTTCCAGCGAAGCTCATGAAGGGTGACGGCTCGGAGCCATGTGATAGGCTCAGATGTTCTAGCGCGAATTGCCAAGGCACCAGGGAGAGCTGGTGCCTTGGCGTGTCTCGACGGGCGTGGTTGTCTGGTCTAGCGTGCGCGCTCCAGAAGCTTCACTTCGCCCGACGTGACTTCCGGTGGATTCGGTACGAGCGCCGCGAGCTGTTCTTTGACGAAAGTCGCCGCCGCCTTGGTCGACTCGGCCGCCCCGGATGGCGTCGTGAAGCCGCTGATCGTCACAATCGTGCCTTTGCCGGCGTCGAGAATGGAGTAGCTCGCGAACCCCGGCAGGTGTGTGACCTGGGAGAGAAATCCGCTCTTGGCGCGTGAGACGATCTGGTCAATGTTTTTGAGGTCGACCTGGTAGCGGCGGATCACGCCGTACTTCGCCGACTCCTTGACCTCGCGAAGCCGGATCTCACCCTCGATCACGCGCGGAGGGCTAGGTACTAGCGAGGCGATGTTTTCCTTGATCCACGCCGCGGCCTTCGTCGTGGATTCCTCAACCCCGGTCTTGGCCTCGTAGACGCTGTACGTGACCATGTGGCCGTGACCAGTATCCATGAGCCCCCAGGAAACAAAGCCCGGGATGGCTTTGAGGAACGTGAGGCCTTCAGCGGCAACTCGCCGAACGATCTCGTTGACGTTCTTGGGATCGACGGTGTAGTGCCTGAGGACTCCATGCATAGGACAACTCCTTTGACGGTTCCGGAAGGTAGCGTGTGCCAACGCAGGGAAGGGAACGAGATTCGCTGCGGAGACCTCCGGCTCCGCTTGCCGAAGACAGAATGACTGGGACTCTACGCGAGCCCTGGAACACGGTCAATCCGACTGAACTTGGCATGAGGACACCATCTCCGATGAAAGAATGATGTAGACGCCGCCCAAGCGGACAGTAGGGAGGCCTAGCCGCTTCCGGATGAGCCCGCCGACCCATTTCGGGTGATCTCGGTCAACCTTCAGGTATGTGATATTCTTCCGACGCGTAGCGCTCATATATCGCGCGCTGCGCAGGAGGAGACGGCGTGCCTCCCTACCGATCACACCGAACCACTCAAGGTCGCACGCAGATGGCAGCGCGCGCGTTGTGGCGCGCGACCGGCACCGCCGAAGTGGACCTCGTCAAGCCCATCGTGGCCATCGCCAACTCCTACATGCAGTTCGCGCCCGGGCACGTCCACTTGAAGCCGCTGGGCGATCTCGTCGCCCAGGAGATCTACAAGGCCGGCGCGGTGGCCAAGGAGTTCCACACCATCGCGGTCGACGACGGGATTGCGATGGGGCACGAGGGGATGCTCTACAGCTTGCCTTCGCGCGAGTTGAGCGCCGATGCGGTCGAGTACATGGTCAACGCCCACTGCGCCGATGCGCTCGTCTGCATCTCCAACTGCGACAAGATCACGCCCGGCATGCTGATGGCCGCGTTGCGGCTGAAGATCCCCACCATTTTCGTCTCGGGCGGCCCCATGGAGGCCGGCAAGATCGCGGCCAGCGGCGCCATCTGACGCGCTGGTGGCCGGAGGACGCCCCGCGCGGTGGATCCGGTCCTCCTCACCTTCAAGGGTCGCGCGCGCGTCGTCGAGAGCGAGAACGACACCGCCGCGGCGATCCAGTCGGGTGCCGTCAGGCTGGGCGACGTGGTCGTGGTGCGCTACGAGGGTCCGCGCGGCGGACCGGGCATGCAGGAGATGCTGATGCCCACGAGCCTCATCAAGGCCGTCGGGCTGGCGAGCGTCTGCGCGCTCGTGACCGACGGGCGATTCTCCGGCACCAGCTCCGGCCTCTCGGTCGGACACGTGTCGCCGGAGGCCGCGGAGGGCGGCGAGATCGCGCTGGTTGCCGACGGGGACGAGATCCTCATCGACATCCCGAACCGGACGATCACCCTGCTCGTGAGCGACGACGAGCTCGACCGCCGACGCGCGGCCATGTTGACGCGCGGTGCCGCTGCGGTCGCCGCGCGCACGCAAGCGCCAGGTCTCGCGCGCGCTGCACGCCTACGCGACGCTCGCGCGGAGCGCCTCGCACGGGACGGTGCGCGATCCATCGCTCGTGGAGTCACCGACCAGCGGTACGAGCCAACGGTAGCTCACTGATTGCTGTGCTAGGGAACGCATAGCATGCGCGTCGGGCTGTCCTTTGCCACGCGCGAGCGCACGCTGATCGGACCCGCGCCGGAAAGGGCTGGCCGATGGCAAGAGACGATACCTTGCGGATCGTCTGCTGCCTCAGCGTAGGCTACCCTGAGATAGTTCGGGCCTGCGAAGGCGTCGAGGCCGCAACGCTCGTGGAGGCCCGCAACGCCGAGGCTTTTACCCGCTGGATTCCGAACGCCCGCGCGGTCGTCATTCACAATGGCCTTTACACGGCTGAGATTGCGGCCGCCCTGAAGACGCGCGGCCAGCGCCTGGAATGGCTCCATCTAGTGACCGCCGGGTGGGATGCGCTGCTCAAGCACGGCGCTCCCCCCGGTATTCCCATCTCGAACTCGTCCGGCATCTGGACTCCCGTGGTCGTCGAGCATGCGTTCGCCATGCTGCTCGGGCTCCTCCGGTGCCTCCCGCAGATGGAGCGGGGGCGCGCCCAAGGGCGCTGGATGCAGGGAGCGATTCGCGATTCGCTCTCGTGTCTTCGGACACGCACCCTCGTCGTGCTCGGCATGGGCAACATCGGCCGCGCGGCGGCGCGGATCGCCAAGACATTCGACATGCGAGTCATCGGCGTCTCGCGAACGCCGCGGACGGACCCGCACGCGGATCGCGTCGTTGATGTCGAGCAACTGTCGGCCGTGCTGCCGGAGGCGGACGTGCTGCTGATCGCGGTCCCCTTGACGCCGGCGACCCGCCACCTCGTGGGGGCTGGCGACCTCGCCCGCTTGAAGCCGTCAGCGGTGCTGGTCAACGTCGCCCGAGGCGAGGTGGTGGACGAAGCGGCGCTCGTCCGGGCGCTGGCCGATGGACGGCTCGCGGGTGCCGGGCTCGACGTGTTCGCCGAAGAGCCGCTGCCGCCGGACCACGCTCTCTGGCGCCTCGACAACGTGATCATTTCGCCACACGTCGGCGGCTACGGCGACCCACACTTGCTCGAGGGCCTTGCCCGCCACTTCCGCGCCAATCTCGACCGCTTTCTCGCAGGCCAGCCGCTGAAGGATCGTGTCTCGCTTGCCTGACCGCCGCAGCCCGCCTTCCTGCGTGCGCAACACGATCGGGGACTTCCCTATGGGGCGCCGTTGCCGGGACGAGCCGGTGCGGGTCGCCCCCGGGGCCTGGGGCCGGCCGCCGGGGAGGCAGGAGGAGGCCGGACCTCAGCTCCGCCCGCGGAGGTGGCGTTAATCGTTCCTTCTATGAAGCGGCCGCCCGTGTCAAGTGATTTCGGTCTCGGCGGTGGCCCTCTCCTTCCTTTGTCCTATGTCAGCGGTCTGCGGCGATGGCTCTACGGCTCCCGCGAGGTTCGGTCATCCTTCTATTCGCGCTCTTCGGTGGCGAGCGATGCTCGCCGGCGCATGAGGGGAGTCGAGGGGTGGGGGCGCCATCTATGCGACGGCTCTCGGACCGCGGCCAGGAACGATTGCGCGCTCACCCACCCGTCGAACCTGCGAGAGACTGTGATGCCGCTCATCGCGGCGACGGACTGTGTCTAATGGCCCAGGGTTCGAGGCCCACTCGGGTGAACTGCGATCGCCCAGTTGGCTCAGGATCGCGTCCGATGACCCGGGCCGCTATCTGGGTATTCCTGAAATCGGCCATTTTCGCGTGCTCCACACGCCGCCCCTCAGACTGGAACGGTCGCCTTCGCCGCGCGGCGCGACACGACGCCCGGGGCATACGTCGTGCCGTCGCGCAGCATCGCGTAGAGGATGCCGGCCAGGCGGCGGGCCAGCGCGACGACGGCGATTTTCTTCCCGCGGCGCGCGGCGATGCCGGTCGCCCAGGCCCGCAACGCCTCCGTCTGCGCATGGCGGCAGCGGAGGATCGACACGGCCGCCTGGACGAGCAACCAGCGCATCCGTCGATTCCCCGCTTTGGTGATCCGGCCGCGCCGTTGGCTCTCCCCGGAGCTCAGCTCTCGGGGGACGAGGCCGAGGTACGCCTCTACCTCATGCGCCCCGCGAAAGCGTCGCGCGTCATCGATCGTGGCCACGAAGGCCGCCGCCGTCACCGGTCCCACACTGGGGACGGTCCGCAGCCGCTGCACGCGCGCGTCGGGGCGCGTGACGGTCTCGATCGCCCCGTCCGAGTACGCGAGCTGCTGGTTGATGGGCCGTATCACGGCCAGCAAGGGTGCGACCTCCGAGAGCAGGCGGCCCGGCAGCGGCAACGCCACGACCCGCCGGCTGAAGGTCTCCGCGCTTCCCGTCGGCACCCGCCAGCCGTGCCGGCGCAACAGGGCGCGGGTCAGGGCGATGTACCGGGTCCGCGTCCGGACCAGGGCCTCGCGCACCGCCAGGCGTCCCCGCACATGCCGCTGCGCGTCCGAGAGGCGATGCGCCGGACGGTATGCTCCCAGCAGGCAGGCCTCGGCCAGCGCCCGGGCATCCCGCCGATCAGTCTTGACCTTCCGGGTCCGCGTGGCGTACATCGGCGCGAAGTTCGGGTCGGCTACCACGACCTCGTGGCCCAAGGCCTCCAAGCACCGGGCTACCCACTCGCTTTCTGTCGCCGCCTCGAGCAGAATCCGGACCCGCGGCCGCCCGCCCAGCACCTCGGCGAACCGCTGGGGCTCGGTGCGGATCCGGCATTCCCTCAACTGACCCCCCTCGCTGAGGATGCAGATCTGGCTTTCCTTCTTGTGCAGGTCGATGCCAACATAGTCCATGGCTGGCCCCCTCCTCGTGCGCCCGTGAGCGCGTGTGCTTTCAGTGGGGCAGTGTATGCCACCACGTAGAGCTGGGGGTCAGCCGCTTCATCCCATCTATGCGCCTTTAGCCATCCGTGCGTGCCCCTCGCCCTTGACGGGGTATCCTTCCCTCCAGCAGCGCCGTTCACCGGTCATCGAGGTCACTCTCCAATGGCATGCGGCGACCGTATCATGCTGGGAATGACTCGGGTCGCGGGAAGACCGACATGACCGAGTTGCTGGATCGGGAGCAGGCGCCATCGCGGCGGCGGTGCGCACGGGCAAGGTGAAGGCGCGCGACGTGGCCGAAGCCGCGATCGCGCGCGTCGAGGCGCGCAATGGCGGGCTCACCGCCATCGTCGATTTCGATCCGGTGGAGGCGCGGGCGTCCGCCGATGCGGTGGACGCGCGTCGCAAGCAGGGCTTTGACGGGCCGCTGGTGGGCGTGCCTTACACCGTGAAGGACAACATCTGGGTCGCGGGCCGTCGCGTGACCAACGGCTCGCTCTTGTGGAAAGATTTCATCCCGCTGCGCGACGCCGTTGCGGTCGAGCGGCTGAAGAAGGCAGGCGGTGTGTTTCTGGGCATGACCAACACGCCCGAGATGGGCCTCAAGGGCCACACCGAGAACAAGGTCTACGGCCCCTCGCGCAATCCGCTGAATCCCGCGATGACACCCGGCGGCTCATCCGGTGGCGCGGCGGCGGCGCTGTGCGCCGGTTTCACGCCGATCGCGCTCGGCACTGACGGCGGCGGCTCGGGACGGCGACCCGCGTCGCATTGCGGCGTCGTCGGGCTAAAGCCCTCGGCGGGCGCCATCCCCAACCCGTTCGGCTTTGGCAGCGCGTTCGGGCCATTGTTCAGCGTGACGGCGCCGATGGGCCGCACCGTGGCCGACGCCAGGGCCATCTTCGAAGTGACGGCCGGGCCAGATCCGCGCGACCCGCATTCAGTGGCCCTGCTCGACCTGCCGCCGCCGGGTGCGCCACGCATCGCGGTCTCGCCGCGTCTGGGCCTCAACGTCGCGGTCGACCCAGACGTGATGGCCGCGTTCGAGGCGGCGATCACCAGGTTGCGAGCCGCGGGCTGGTGCATCGAGCAAGCCGACGTCACCTGGCCCGAGGGTACCAACGAGGGCGCCTTCGGCGCCGTCATCGGGGCGGCGAGCACCCTGCTCTTCGGCGAGCGGCAGGCCAAGGACAAGAACCTGTTCGGCGACAATGTCACCGGCCTGATCGAGCGCGGCCGCACGCTGCAGGGGACCGACGTGGTCGCGGCCTACCGCTTCGCCGACGCCTGCGCCCACTCCGTCGCCGAGTTCTTCACCGCGTACGACTATCTGCTGACACCAACCACGGCCTGCGTCTCATGGCCGGTCGAACAGGTGTATCCCCGGGTGATCGAGAACCGAGAGGTTGGTCCGCGCGGGCACGCGGCTTTCACGCCCCTCTTCAACCTGGCGTTGGTCCCCGGTATCTCCGTGCCGTGCGGCACCGGCCGCGACGGCCTGCCGGTCGGCCTGCAGATCGTGGCGCCTCGCCTGCATGACCGGCCGCTGCTCGCCATGGCGCAGCGAGCGGAAAGTGCGCTGCAGGCATGAGTACGACCGCGACCTTCTCCTCCACAGGGCCAAGCGCAACCAAGTGCGGGGCCTCGGGGAGGTCCGGAGATACGGCACCGAACCCAAGCCGGCGGCATCCGGGTCGAGGAATCGGAGCGACGCATGACACTCACGGGCAAGACCGCGATCATCACCGGCGGCGGCACGGGCATCGGCGAGGCCGTCTCGCTGAAGCTGGCGACGCGCGGCGTCAATGTCATCGTGAATATTCGAGGAGCCGGACGGAGGCGGAGCACACCGCCACCCGCTGCGCGGCACTCGGCGTCAAATCCGCCGCGATCCGAGCGGACGT
>CAWDPM010000010.1:0-32251 GCA_963804185.1 uncultured Candidatus Rokubacteria bacterium | reverse complement strand
CAAGAAGGACGGGGCGGGGAGGTGGCAGCTCCCCGACGGGAAGCCCTGGCAGATCACGATCAACGCGCCGAACAACTTCGAGGTGCAGTCGATGCGCCTGGCCTTCGCCGTCGCCGACTCCTGGAAGAAGTTCGGCGTGGACGTGACGGTCAAGCAGCTCGAGAGCGCGCCCTTCAACTCCGCCTTCCAGACGGGCGAGTACGAGGCGGACGTCCACTGGCCGGGCTGCGGCGTGATGCCCGACGTCTACACGAACATGGACCTCAACTGGCACCAGCGCCTGGCCGTCCCGAACGGGACGCCGGCGGCTGGCAACAACAGCCGCTTCAAGAACGCCCAGGCCTCCGCGATCCTGGACGACCTCAGCAAGCTGCCCGACAAGCACGCGAAGGTCGTCCCGCTCACGACCGATTTCTTCAAGGTGATGGTCGCCGAGGCGGCATGGCTCCCGATGTTCGGCACCTCCAAGTTCGTGCCGATCACCACCCAGTACTGGACCGGCCTCCCCACCGCCGAGAACCCGTACGAGGGGCCCTGGTGGTGGTGGACCGGCATGCGCTACTACCTGACGAAGCTGAAGCCCACGGGCGCCAAGTAGGCGGCCCGACCTGACCCGGCCCGCGCGGGGAGCGGGGGCGATCGCCGCCCCGCTCCTCGCGAAGCGCCCGGCCGGCGGACGATGCGCTTCCTGACGTTTCTCCTCTCGCGGCTTGTCACCTACGTCCTGGTCGTCTGGATCGGCGTGACGATGGTGTTCCTCGTGCCGCGGTTCCTCCCGTCGAGCCCCGTCGAGGCGATGCTGGCCAAGGTGGCCTCGCAGGGCCAGTACATGGAGGCGGCCCAGATCGAGGCTCTCCGCACCTCGCTGATGGAGACCTTCGGCCTCCGGGGCACGCTATTCCAGCAATACACGGGCTTCTTCAAGCGGGTGCTCCTGACGGGAGACTTCGGGCCGTCGTTCTCGGCCTTCCCGACGCCGGTCAGCCGGCTGGTCGGCCAGGCGCTCCCGTGGTCGCTCGGGCTCCTCCTGACGTCCAGCGTCATCGGCTGGCTCCTCGGCAATGCCATCGGGCTCGTCGCCGCGTACCGGAGGCAGACCCTCGCCGCGAAGACGCTCGAGATGGTCGCGATGCTGATCTACCCGATCCCGTACTACATCCTCGCGCTCGTGCTCATCATCCTGTTCACCTACGTGTGGAAGATCTTCCCGTTCTCGTTCTACATCGACGGGAGCAAGCCGTTCGGCCTCGGCCTGATCGGGGACATCGTCTACCAGTCGACGCTGCCGGCCCTGTCGATCATCGCGGTGAACCTCGGCTGGTGGGTCATCAGCATGAAGGCGCTCGCGACGAGCATCGGCGAGGAGGACTTCGTCACCTTCGCGCGGCTCAAGGGCGTGAGCGAGCCGCGCATCATGACCCACTACGTGGCCCGGAACGCGATGCTGCCGCAGGTCACGATCCTGGCGCTCCGTCTCGGCACGATCTTCAACGGGGCGCTCATCACCGAGATCCTGTTCGGGTTCCCCGGCGTGGGGACGCTGATCTACTCGTCGGCGGTCCAGGCCGACTACAACCTCATGCTGGGGACGATCAGCTTCTCGGTGATCGCGGTGGCGACGGCGACGCTCATCGTCGACCTCGCGTACCCGCTGCTCGACCCGCGGATCCGCTACCGATGACGGGCCCGCGCCGGCCGCTCCGGCTCGTCGTGGGCCTCGCGCTCGCTGCGGTCTTCCTGCTGCTCGGGTTCGTCCTGCCGCTCCTCGCGGGGCACGACCCGCGGGACTGGAACGCGTTCCCGAAGAACTTGAAGCCGAGCCGCGCCCACTGGCTGGGCACGACCGGCCTCGGCCAGGACACCTTCTGGCTCCTGACCTACTCGCTGCGGAACTCGCTGATCCTCGGCGTCCTGGTCGGCTTCTTCGCGACGGTGATCGGGGTGGTCGTCGGCGTGCTCGCGGGGTTGAAAGGCGGGTGGACGGACCGGGCGCTGAGCCTCCTCATGGACACGTTCATCGTCGTGCCCTCGCTCCCGATCCTCATCCTGCTCGCGTCGCTCCTCCAGGGCCGGGCGTCAATCCTGATCATCAGCGGGGTCCTGATCGTCTTCAACTGGCCGTGGCCGGCGCGGCAGATCCGCTCGGTCGCCCTGACCATGCGGGAGCGCGAGTTCATCCACACCGCCTGGTTCTCCGGCGAGAGCACGCTGACCGTGATCCGGACGGAGATCTTCCCGTACGTCGCATCCTGGTCGGTCGGGAACTTCATCAACACGGTGCTCGTGGGCATCGCCGTCGAGTCCGGGCTGGCGGTGATCGGGCTTTCGAGCCTCCAGGAGTCGACGCTCGGCACGATGATCTACTGGGCGCTCCAGTACCAGGCGCTTCTCGCCGGACGGTGGTGGTGGATCCTCACGCCGGTGATCGCGATCATGGCGCTCTTTATCACGCTGTTCCTCCTGGCCTCGGGCCATGCCCAGCACGCCGCGGCCCGGCGCGGACGGATCGTCGTGGCGTGATCCGGGTCGAGGACGTCAGCGCGTCCTACTTCACCCCGGCGGGGCCGGTGCAGGCGCTCGACCGCGTGTCGCTGATGATCCGCGACGACGAGGTCCTGGGGATTGCCGGCGAGTCGGGCTGCGGCAAGTCGACCCTGATCAAGGTTGTGTACCAGTTCGTCGAGCCGCCGCTCCGGCTCCTGTCGGGGCGCGTCGAGGCGACGGCGCGCGGCGCCGGCGGCGAGCCGGTCGTCCTGGATGGCACCGCACTCCGCCGGGCCTGGTGGCGCTACATCTCCTACATCCCGCAGGGCTCGATGAGCGTGCTGAATCCGGTGGCGCGGGTGGGTCGCCAGTTCCTGGACGCCGCGGGCGCGTCGGCCGCGTTTGCGAGCCGGGCGGAGCTGGACGCGCGCATCGCGGGCTACCTCGGGGAGCTGAACCTGCCGGTCGACGTGCTCCGGGCGTACCCCCACCAGCTGAGCGGCGGGATGCGCCAGCGCGTGATCGTGGCGCTGGCGACATTTCTCCACCCGCGCGTGATCCTGGCCGACGAGCCGACCACGGCGCTCGACGTCGTGGTCCAGCGCGGCATCATCACGATGCTCGGCGAGCTCCAGGCACGCGAGCGGAACACGCTCGTCATCGTGTCCCACGACATGGGCGTCCACTACCAGCTCGCCTCGCGCCTGGCCATCATGTACGCCGGCAAGCTGGTGGAGCTGGCGGACCTCGCGGCGCTGGTCGACCGGCCGCTCCACCCCTACACGGCACTCCTGATCGGCTCGCTCCCACGGGTCGGCGACCGCGCGCGGCGTGAGGGCATCGGCGGCCGGCCGCCGCGGCTCCTCGATCCGCCGCCCGGCTGCCGCTTCGCGCCGCGGTGCCCCCAGGCGATGGCCGTCTGCTCGCGCGTCGACCCGCCGCTCCGCGAGCACGGGCCGGGACACTGGGTCGCCTGCCACCTCCACACCGAGTCGGGCGATGGCCGGCCGGGCCCCACCGCGGCCCCTCACGCCCCCGCGACGCCCGGCGCGGCCGCGTGACGGCCCCGCTCCTGTCGGTCGACCGCGTCTCGCGCGCCTTCACCGTCGGCAGTGTCATCAGTGGCACGCGACTCCAGGCCCTCGACGATGTCTCGCTGACGCTGGACGGGCGGCAGCCGACCATCCTGAGCGTCGTCGGCGAGTCGGGGTCCGGGAAGACCACGCTCGCCCGCATCATCCTGCGGCTGCTCGAGCCCTCGACGGGCACCGTCGCGGTCGACGGGAAGCCCGTGCACGACCGGCGGCGCAGGCCGAGCGACGACGAGTTCCGGCGGACGGTGCAGCCCATCTTCCAGAACCCGTTCGACACCTTCAGCGGGCGGAAGCCCGTCGACACCTACCTCTACGAGACCGCGCGGAACGTCCACGGCGCCAAGACCCGCGGCGATGCGACGCCGATCGTCGCCGCCGCGCTTCAAGCGGTGGGCCTCGATCTCGGCGTCGTCGCGGGGAAGTACGCCTACCAGTTCTCAGGCGGGGAGCTCCAGCGGGTGTCGGTGGCGCGGGCGCTCATTCCGCGGCCGCGGCTCATTGTCGCCGACGAGCCGGTCAGCATGATCGACGCCTCGCTCCGGATCAACATCGTGAACCTGTTCCTCCGCCTCAAGGAGGAACACGGGATCAGCTTCGTCTACATCACCCACGATCTCGCGACCGCGTACTACGTGAGCGACGCGATCGCCATCATGTACCGCGGCAGCGTCGTCGAGCACGGCCCGCTCGACCGAGTGCTCGGCGCCCCGCTCCACCCCTACACGGAGCTCCTGCTCCAGTCGGTGCCCGTGTTCGGGGAGAAGTGGGCGGGCCCGATCGGGCTGCCGGACCTCGAGGCGCGTGAGTACGCCCGCGCCGCCTGCAAGTTCGCTTCGCGCTGCCCCGTCCGGCGGGAGGTCTGCGCGCGGCGGACGCCGCCGCGCGTGACGGGCGAGGGCGGCCGCATGGCGCTCTGCTTCCGACCCACTGACTACCGGGAGGAGTAGGCAATGACGCAGCCCTTCAACGGCCTCGGGCTCGGCATGGGGAACCTCGCGCGCCTCTCGCGGGCTAAGTCGCGCTCGATCAGCGCGGAGAACCTCACCGGCGCGAAGGGCGCGGGCGGCATGGCCACCGAGGGGACCGGCGCCGTGGCGGCCACGCACCTCGGCCGCGGCTGGAAGGTGTCGCCCTCCGTCCGGATCGAGCCCGGGCAGACGTTCACGGTGGCCGAGATCCAGGGGCCCGGCGCGATCCAGCAGATCTGGATGACGGCGTTCCCGGGGTTCTGGCGGAGCGCCATCCTCCGGATGTACTGGGACGGCGAGGCGACGCCCTCGGTCGAGACGCCGCTCGGCGACTTCTTCGGGGCGGGGTGGACCGAGCGCTGCCGGCTGAGCTCGCTGGCGGTGTGCGTGAACCCGGCCGGCGGCTTCAACTGCTACTGGGAGATGCCCTTCCGGCGGAGCGCGCGCATCACCCTCGAGAACCGCAACGAGAACCCGATGACCCTCTACTACCAGATCAACTACACGCTGACCGATGTCCCCGAGGACGTGGCCTACTTCCACGCCCAGTGGCGGCGAAGCAACCCCTTGCCCTACAAGGAGGTTCACACGCTCCTCGACGGCGTGCGGGGCCACGGCCAGTACGTCGGGACGTACCTCGCGTGGGGCGTCCACAGCAACGGCTGGTGGGGCGAGGGCGAGATCAAGTTCTTCATGGACGGGGACGGCGAGTGGCCGACCATCTGCGGCACCGGCACCGAGGACTACTTCGGCGGCGCGTGGGACTTCGAGGAGCCGCGCGCGGCTTACGGGGTCTTCTCGACACCGTACTCCGGGCTCCACGAGGTGCAGACGCCGTCGTCGATGTTCCGCACGCAGCAGCGCTTCGGGATGTATCGCTGGCACATCATGGACCCGGTCCGCTTCGAGCAGGACCTCCGGGTCACGATCCAGGCGCTCGGCTGGCGGCCGGACCGCGTGAACCTGCCCGCCCAGGCCCTGACGAAGGTGATGCTCGATCGCCTCGAGGGCGGCTGGCGCCCGGCGAAGCACTACCTCCCGCTCCAGGACGACATCGCGTCGACGGCGTTCTGGTACCAGACGGAGCCGCACGCGCCGTTCCCGGCGCTCCCGCCGCACGAGAAGCTCGAGGTGATCTGAGGCGGCCGCCCGCCAGAGCGAGACGACCCGCCCGTCGCCGCGCCCGCCGATGTCGGTGCCGTCGTCCAGCGTCTGAAGGAGCGGGCTCGCCCCAACGGGCGCTCGCTGCCACAGGAGGTCAACGCGATTGTTGAGCGCGCAGCGGGTGCGCTCACCATCAGCGAGGCGCGCCGGTTGTCCGAGCGATGGAGACCCGGCTCGTGATGGACTCCCGCGAAACTCACGGCGATGTGACCTTGACTCTGGTTACTTACAAAGGCCCTGTGACTCACTTGCGGCCGCGCGGCGCCGCTTCAACGGTGCCCAGATACGAGGGCCCGGGCGGCCTGCTCCTGGACGGGGGTCAGTTCGCCCTGGAACCGGAGGTCGACCGGCTCGCCCGCCTGACGCCGATCCTCGACGGCCAGGCTGCTGCCCGCGCTGCCGAGGAGCCTCTCGAGATCATCCCGACAGCCCCGAGGCAAGGTGAGGTACTCAGCGAGCTCCTCGGCGCACGCGATGACTCGCGGGGTGAGGTGAGTCAAGAGGCGAAGCCGCTGCTTCTTGTAGAACTCGGGGTTCTGGGAGGCCGCCAGTCGCTTGATCTGGTTGAGCTGGGAGGAGACCAGACCGACCTTCTCCACGAAGAGCCTCTGGCCCAGCACGGACCGGATGGCTCGGCCGCGGGCACCTTGTAGCAGCGCGGGCTAACTTTGCAGGGCTAGCCATCGGCGGTACTCTTACGTCATGCAACCCCTACGGTATTCCATCAACGTCACATTGGACGGGTGCTGCGATCATCGTGCAGGGGTCGCGGACGAAGACTTGCATCGTCATGCGGTCGAGAACCTCGCCCGGGCCGATGCCCTCCTCTTTGGCCGGGTGACTTACGAAATGATGGAGGCAGCGTGGCGGGCGCCGGCGCGGACGGGAGCGAGGCCTGATTGGATGGAACCCTGGATGGAACCCTTCGCCCGGACGATCGACGCAGCGAAGAAGTACGTCGTGTCGAGCACCCTGGACCGGGTCGACTGGAACGCGGAGCTCGTGCGCGGGGATCTGGGGAAGGCCGTTCAGCAGCTCAAGCGGGAGTCGGGCAAGGGACTGTTCGTGGGAGGCGTGAAGCTCCCGCTGGCGTTGACGGAGCTGGGGTTGATCGATGAGTACGAGTTCGTGGTGCAGCCCAGGCTAGCGGGCCATGGGCCGACGTTGTTCGCGGGGCTATCGAAGCATGTTGACTTGAAGCTCGTGAGCCGGCTGGAGTTCGGCTCGGGGGCGGTGGCGATGCGGTATGAGCCGCGAAGGTAGCCATCGGGCTTTAGCCCGAGTCGGCCGCATCATGGAGCACAGACATGAAAGTAATCGACCTGCGAAGCGACACGGTCACACAACCAACCCCGGAAATGCGCGAGGCGATGGCACAAGCTCCAGTCGGGGACGACGTTTACGGCGAAGATCCCACCGTCAACAAGCTGGAGGGACTGGCAGCTCAAATGATGGGCAAAGAGGCGGCGATCTTCGTCGCTTCCGGCAGTATGGGCAATCTCGTTGCCCTGCTCGCTCACTGTGGACGCGCTGACGAAGTCATACTCGGCGACTACTGTCACATAGCGCAGTGGGAGCAAGCCGGTATTGCCGGACTGGGCGGCATTTTCCCGCGGCTGGTGCCGAACCTGGCCGACGGGCGACTGGCTCTTGCAGACATCGGGCAGGCGATCAGCATCGCCAACGACGATCACTGCGCAGCCACGAAGCTTATCTGCCTGGAGAACTCATGGAACGGCATGGTGCTACGACCTGAATACATGCGGGATGTGAGAGAACTGGCCGACCAGTATTCGCTGTCCGTTCACCTCGATGGGGCTCGAATTTTCAACGCCGCCCATGCACTGGCGATCAAACCGAGTAAAATCGCATCATACGTGGACTCACTCCAGTTCTGCCTTTCCAAGGGTCTTTCTGCGCCGGTGGGCTCGATGGTGTGCGGAACCAGAGAATTCATTGCCAAAGTGCGCAGAGCCAGAAAGCTAGTCGGCGGCGGCATGCGCCAGGCTGGCATCCTTGCGGCGGCAGGCATTGTAGCCCTCAAGAAGATGGTCGACAGACTGGGCGAAGACCACGAAACCGCTGCGCTCCTGGCCGGCAAGATGGCCGATCTGCCAGGTTTGACAGTAGAAGGCGATCGAGTTGAAACCAACATGGTCTTTTTCAATGTCGCCATTCCCGGCTTGACCAATGAACAATTCTGCAACCAGTTGAGCAAAGCCGGACTGCTGGCTGGAGTCGATCCGCGATTGGGAATACGGGCAGTCACTCACTATGGCATTGACGCTCATGACGTCAACGACGCCGCCGAGATTATCAAGTCCTGCCTGGTGAGCCAGGCGGCACTAGCCTAGCCTGCGCGCCTCATCCCCCCATGGGACCCGACCGAGAAGGGTCTTATGTCGACCCTCGGGAGCTTGACGCAAAGCGGCGAACCCCAACCCTCCGCAGGGCGACCTGAAATGCTCGAATGCGGTCGATTCGTTTCCGACCGATGGAGGCGCCGCCTCGGTATCCGGTCGCCGCGGACTCCCTCGTTCGCCACGACCACGGATTCCCCTTCCGTCAATCACCCCGCCGCCGGCGAGCACAAGGCCGAACACGAGGAGCAGTCCACGGGGATCGGCGCTACAATCGCAAGAGATGAGTGACCCGACACCGGCCCGCCCACGCTTCGGCGTCGGCAGCGTCGTGCGCCACGCGCACTTCGGCAGCGGCCGCGTGATGGGCTACGACGGCGACGGCTACATGATCCTCTTCCGCGGCGGCGAGACGCACCGCGTGGCTTTCGCGTTCCCCGACCTGCGGGCGGAGTCGGCCGCCGGCGATCCCGAGTTCGACCGGCTCAAGCAGGCGGTGCGCGAGGTGCTCGGTGACCATGGCTGGATCGACGTCGACCTCGAGCTCGGCAAGCGCTGGGTCGGGGGGACGCTGCGGCTCGTGCCCGGCAAGGAAGGTACCCAGGCCAAGGACCTGCCGCTCGAGGTCTTCTTCAGGAAGATCATCGGCATCCGCGACCGGCTGCGCGTGCTGGAGCAGAAGCTCAACAGTCACCCCGGCCTCGCCCCCGAGGAGAAGCTGGAGCTCCAGGGGTACATCAGCCGCTGCTACGGAAGCCTGACGACCTTCAACGTGCTCTTCGGGGCAGCCGAGAGCCAGTTCAAGGGACAGGGTGACCGCGAGGGCTGATGGACGAGCCCCGCATCTCCGCGGCCGCGCGTCTCCTCGAGGAGGACGCCCGCGATGGTCGCTTCGCCGTGCGCGGGGTGATCCATCGCCCCGGACGTCCGACATGAACCGCCCGATGCCGTCGGAGCTGCTCGGCGAGCAGGGCGCCGCCGATGCGATCGTGTCCGGCGTCGTCGACTGAGGCAGCTCTCCGGTCCGATCGCCGACAACACGGACGCGGTGCTCTCGGAAGACCCCAGAGAGGAAGGCTGTCGATGCGTGAGACCGTGAGGCGGCTCGACGAGATGTGTGACGCTGCGGGCTTCCAGGCTAGCTGGTACTTGAATGAAGTTCCCCTGGCTGTCGTAGACGATGATCGGGTGCTCGCCGCGGCAGATCAGGTAGACGCGGCTCTCCGCGTCGACGGCGACCCCGGCCACGTCCCGGTGCTCCCAGCCGGCGGGCAGCTGCTCCCAGCCCTCGACGACCTCGTAGCTGTCTGGCGGCGAGGCGTCACGCCCCATGCGGGGCGGTCGCGTGGACGCAGGCGGTGCGACACATCGCCGTGATCAGAGCGCCTGCCACGTGTCTCACCGGCCTACAGGTATTGCCGATCAGGGTTTAACAGGCCACCGGGTACACGCGCAGGCGCCCGGGATTCGCCCGAGGGGGACGGGCCGCTCGTAAATTAGCTCGCCTGGCGCATCAACTTCTCGATTGGAGTTGGAAAGCGCGTCTGAAAGTCCAACAACTTGGCCCAAAGCGGCGTGATCTTAATACGAGCCATGCGCTTGTACATCGCGCGCACCTGCGCCTCAAAAGCATCCCACTGGTCGGGTCCGACACCCTTTCTAGATGCAGCGAGGTATTCGGGCGGTACGCCATCCACTATATCGATGGCGGCAGTACCTCGCACGAGCAAAACATGCGGCGGGAAGGCGTTCGTATCAACGGTCAATGCCACCTTCGGATTTGCTTTCAGTGCCGACACTTTGGGCGCGTGCGGAACCGTACAAAGCACAAACTGAACACCGTTCCAGTGGAAACCAATCGGGATCGCGCGCGGAAATCCGTCGGGTCCCAGGTATGCCAACCGCGCCGGAATACTGGATTGCATTAGCTCTTGTGCCAGCGGATCGCTAAGCACTCGGGTGACATCCGGTGGTTGCATCCCTAGCCCCTCCTTTGGGCTCGGTTGTACCGAATATGCCGGAATCGCGACTAAAACGAAACTGAAGAAGACAGTGTAACCAATGAAGTCCGGATGACTCCTTCGCCATCCTCCGTCTCGAAGATGCCCTGACCCTCACCGTAGACCTGGCCGGGAATTCGCTCGTACGTTACGTATGTCCGGTATCGATCCCCCTCCGGCCGAGGTACGTCGCCTGTGTCCGGATGGTGATCTCCATCTTGACGTACCGAAAACCCTCTGGCAGGACACGCGTCCCGATCGCCTTGCCCGATCCCTCGCCGATCTTGTCGCCCATCATCGAGCTGCCCTCCGGTGTCTGGTCGTTCGCCGCCCACGGTCCACGCCACCCGCTGACCGGGGGGCGAGCACCAGCGGACAGGATAGCGCGCGGCGGTTGCCGCTGCTATCCGCGAAGAGCGCGACGACGCCCGCCACCGGACGCGCCTGCCAACTCATGAGGCGCCGGATTCGACTATCGGGCCGATGACCTGTTCAAGGCCGCAGCGGCGCGCATGAGCGTCTTGAAGGCATCCTCTATTTCATCACCCTCGTTACACCGCTCCAACGCGGCGCGCCGGTGGCTGCTGGAGATTGTGGTTTCTGGACGCCGGACTATGTGGCCAGGAAGCTCGCGTCGTATCGGAAAGCCCGCGTGACCAAGTTGATCCTCTGCGTCGATGAGGCTCGCAACTGTTCCGAGGCAGATGTTCCTCCCGGAGCCCTGGTCGTCAAGTTCGGCCGCCGGGTGGATCCGCAGGCCGTACCTCGCGCGATCGGTGCGGCAAGGCAGGGCCTCGCGACGTGACCGTTTCA
Source organism: uncultured Candidatus Rokubacteria bacterium (assembly GCA_963804185.1). GTDB lineage: Bacteria > Methylomirabilota > Methylomirabilia > Rokubacteriales > DASRDR01 > DASRDR01. The sequence continues at coordinate 21,368 of CAWDPM010000010.1, read as the reverse complement.
GCGAGGCGCGCGCGCTCGAGCTCCGCCATCCGCCGGTAGGGATCGGCGCCGAGTTCGGCCGCGAGGGCCTCCACGGACTCGAGCGCGCTCTCGATCGCGGTGCGGTCCGGGACGGGCTCCGAGGCAAGGAGGCGCACCCGCGCCAGCTCGACGTCGCAGGCGCTGAGTCGCCAGCCCCGCCCCCGCTCGACGGACTCGCGCGCTTCGGCGAGGAGCGCGCGGGCTCCGGAGCGATCGCCGGCGGCCCGCTTCGCGTCCGCGAGCGTCGCCAGGATGCGTGGCTCGTACCACAGCGCGGCGCGCCTCGTGCGCGCGAGCCCGAGCGCGGTCTCGAGCGTGCTCGTGGCGGTGGCGACGTCGCCGGCCGCGAGCTCGGCGGCACCGAGAAACGCGGCGGCCTCGACCCGGGAGAACGGACTGCCGCGCTCTTCCGCCAGCTCGGCAGCACGGCGGCCGTGAGCGAGCGCGCCGGCGAGATCGCCCCGCAGCCGCAGCACCTCGCACAGGAATCCGTGCGTCCCGTACAGGGCTTCGAGTCCGTCGTCCTTCTCGTCGGCGAGGAGCGCTTCCAGGCCGGCCTGAGCTTCGGCCGCGTTCCCCAGGTAGGCGCTCGCCAGCGCCCACCAGATGCGACAGAAGGCCGGGGCGGTGGAGCGCCCGAGCGCCTCCCGCAGCCCGGCAAGCCGGGCGAGCTCGGCCAGGGCTCGCTCGGCGATGGCGCGCGCGGGATCGAGGCGGCCGACCGCCAGCTGCGCGTGCGCCAGCACGGCGTGCATCTCGAACGCGAGCGCCGCGTCGTCGGATCCCTCGGCGAGCTCCGCCGCTCGCTCCGCACACGCGAGGTACTGCGCCACGTCGCCCGCGAGCCCGCACAGGCGTCCGTAGGACGTGAGCAGGAACGCGTGACCTCGCGGATCCCCCAGTCGCTCGGCGACCGCGCGTGCCTCCTCGAAGAGACCCTGGGACTCCCGCTCTTCGATGCCCGCGATGCGGCCGATCTCGAGCAGCGCGATGCGCGAAGTGAGCTCGAGCATCAGGGTCTCGCGGGACTCCGGAAGGGCGGCGAGGAGCTGTCGTGACCCTGCGGCAGTGCCTCACTCCATGCCGCCGGATCGCTGCGCGCGACGCGCCGGCCCGCGTGCTCGTGCCAGCGCGCGGCCTCGAGGTGCTCGCCCGCCTCCTCGAAGTGATGGGCGAGGAGCGCGGCGTGCGTCGGGGCCGCGGATCCGTGGATCGCGAGCAGCGCTCGCGCGACGCCCGCGTGCGTCCGGCGCCGGCGGTCCAGAAGCTGTGTGCGGTAGGCCACCTCCTGCGTGAGGGGATGCCGGAAGGCGTGCTCACCCGGAGGCCCGCGCGGGACCGAGGAGCTCGGCCGTCGCGAGCCGCTCGAGCGACGCGGCGAGCTCGGGTCCGGGCAGATCGACCACGACGCGCAGCAGCTCCGTCGGCACGTCTCGGCCGACCACCGCCGCGGCCTGGAGCACGTCCTTGTCGCGCTGGCGCGAGCCGATCGATGCGCGACGCGAGGACGGCCTGAACGGTCTCGGGCAGTGCGATCTCCTCGACCGGGGCGGCCGGCGCGTACGCGCCGCGTTCGCCGCGCAGCGCGCCGCGCTCGACGAGCGAGCGAACGATCTCCTCGACGAAGAGGGGATTGCCGCGGGCGCTGGGCCTCGATCCGGGCGCGGAGCGGCGCAAGCGCGGGGTCGGATCCAAGCCAGTCGTCGAGCAACGTCGAGGAGTCTTGGGCGGCGAGGGGCGCCAGCGAGAGCCGCTCGACCCGTGCGGACCACGCGGGCCGATACTCGGGGCGCGTGGTCGCGAGCAGCAGCGCCCTGCTGCCGGCCGACTCCGGAGCCAGGAGACGCTCGGTGAGCATCTCCAGCGCCGGCTTCGCTCGCCGGGTCGAGCCAGTGCAGGTCCTCGATCCAGAGCAACATGGGCTCGCGTCGAGCGCGGGCCTGGATCAGATCGCAGAGTGACTGGAACAGACGCGTGCGGCGCGCCTCGGGCTCCAGCTCCGACGGAGCCAGCGCGGGATCGGGCGCGCCGAGAAGCTCGAGCCAGAAGGCCAGGGCGATCGGGTCGACGGGCTGCGAGCTCGCCAGACCGCGCCCCACGGCGCCTCGGATGTCCGCCGCCGAAGCGTCTTGGTCGACGCCGAAGAGACCGCGCGCCAGCTCGACGATCGCGTGGAAGGGGAGCATGCGTCCGTGGGAGAGCGCGCGGGCATAGTGGAGCGGCACGCCGCGGGAGCGCTCGACGAACTCGTGACACAGCCGGCTCTTTCCCGCGCCCGGCTCCGCGGTGAGCAGGACGACCGTCGGCCGACCGGACTGCGCGTCGCGCAGAGCCCTCTCGAGCAGCGCGAGCTCGGGTTCCCGGCCGACGAAGCGCGAGAAGCCCCGCGCGCGTGAACGCTCGAAGCGGCTCCGGATCGGACCCGGGCCCTGCAGGTCGAACACCCGCACAGGGACGCTCGCGCCCTTGAGGCTCTGCTCCCCGCGGTCGAGGAGGTCGAAGAACCCCGACGCGAGCCGTGCGGTCTGCTCGGTCACGCTGACGCCGCCCGGCCGCGCCAGCTGCTGCACGCGGGCGGCGAGCCCGACGACGTGACCCTGCGCGGTGTAGTCCATGCGCAGGTCGTCGCCGATTCGCCCGACGACGACCTCGCCCGAGTTGAGGCCCATCCGCACCGCGAAATCGAGCCCGCTCTCGCGCCGCACGTCTTCGGCGAGCGCCCCGAGGTCGCGCGCCAGCTCGAGCGCGGCCGCGCAGGCGCGCTGCGGCGTGGTCCTCGTGGGCGATCGGGGCGCCGAAGAGCGCCATGATGCCGTCGCCGGTGTACTGGTTGATGGTCCCCTCGTAGCGGTGGACGCCGTCCGCGAGGACCCGGAAGAGGCGATCGAGGAGGCGATGCCACTCCTCGGGATCGACGCGCTCGGCGAGCTCCATCGAGCGCGCGACGTCGGCGAAGAGGACGGTGACCGGCTTGCGCTCGCCCTCGAGCGCGCTCTTGGAGGCGAGGATCTTCTCGACGAGGTGGCGCGGCGTGTAGGAGCGGGGCTCGGGGGCGGTCGCCGGCGCCGCCAGACGCGCGCCGCAGTCGTTGCAGAACCTCGCCCCGGCGGGGTTCTCGTGTCCGCAGGATGGGCAGCTCATCGCGCCTACCCATCTTAGCTCCGTCCGCCTAGGAGTCGTCCCCCGGACATCGGCGAGCGTGTCGCTCACGGGGCGCATCCCGACGCTCCGACCCTGGCCGCCCTAGGAGCCGCAGGTACTATTTCTTGATGGCGAAGTCCGCCTCGTCAAAAATCTGACGGATCTCAATCACGTCGCCTTCGTCGGCGGGGCACCGTTGCGCCCATTTCACGAGCTCTTCCTTTGAGTTGGCCTCCACCATCCAATAACCGCCCAGCACTTCTGTCGTCTCGATGAACGGCCCATCGGTCACCGTCGGCTTCCCTTTGCCGAACGAAACACGCGCGCCGGTGTTGAGCGGATGAAGGCCGTTCAGCGAGAGGATTCTGACGGCCTTGCCCAACTCCTCATTAAAGCGGGCCATCTTTTCGATTTTCGTTGGGTCGGGCACAAAGCCGGGGTCCAATTTCTTATTGCCTCTGTAAACATTGGGGATCATCAGCATCATGAATTGCATAGGTCTTCTCCTTGGTTTTTATTCTGGTCCCGCACCCTTAGTCGTTTCATAGAAGTCGACCTGGAGCCTCTGTTCTCCTCCGTTGCAGACGCCGTCGGGCAACGACGACGCGAACGGCCCGGCCACGTCACGTCCCCTTCGAGCGTTGGCCGCGGCTCGGCCCCGCCTTCTCCGGCGCGCTCGCGAATCCACTTCGATGCGTGCTGGCCGCGACCTGCCTGCCCATGACGGTGGCGCAAGGGCCGAAGCAGAAGGGAGCAAACCCTGTGCCATGGGCCATCCCGGACCGGCCGGACTGTGCCCCAGCGGGTGGGGCCGCCAGCCCCCCGCGCTCCGGGTAACAACTACCGTGCAGGGATTGACCGGCTTTCCCCCGGCGCAGGCCATGCGACGCTGTGCTAGAGGCGAGGGCCCGCTGTTGAGGGAGACGTGCCACCACGAGTGCCACCAGCGCCCCCCTGTCGTGATGGCTCATCTCTTCCCGCAGCCGAGGGGGATGTTCGAGATCGCGAACGCGACACAATGTCGAACTCGGTCTCGCTCCAGGATTCGTAGTGGGCGCCCACGATCGATCGGAGGGTCGCCGCCTGCGGCTACCCTGGCTTCACTTTTCGGTAAGCCCGTAGCGAGGACGGGTAGCGCGAGCGGCGACCGTCGCGGTCAGCGCGTCGCTTTCGGCACGCTCTTCGCCACCAGCTCGCCGACCTGCTGGCCCATCGCGGAACCCACCTCGGTCGAGTAGCGGTAATGCACCCCGTCGTAGATGCGCGCGCTCGCCACCTCCTTCGTGAAGTCGGCGACGCTGGTCCAGGTGCGGACGGCGCCTGCGGCGGTCGGGCTGGCGGAGGCGAGCGTCGGCGTCGGCCCGGAGCCGATCTCGGCTGCGAGCACCGCGCCGAGGGACGCCGACACGATGCAGTGAGCGCACGGATACTCGGGATGCATCGGCGTGTCGATGAACGGCGTCCAGCCCGGGTCCCGGTCGGTCGCGTCGTTGCCGTCGATGTCGCCGTTGCGGATGGCGGTGACCGGGCGCCAGAGATTGTAGGTGTACTTGGCGTCGAAGATGGCGATCAGCGCGTCGTCCATGGCCATCGCGGCCAGCGCGAGCAGGCGCGCGTTGTCGGTGACGTCGCGGCCGGGCATGGCCGCGACCGAGCGCGCGATCGGCCAGTACACGGCCGGGGCCGTCGCCTCCCAGAACTTCGCGATCGCGGTCTGCTCCGGCGTGCGCTGGGTGCTGTTCCGCCCTCCGACCGCCTTGATCTCGTTGTAGTCCCGCGCCCAGGTCGCGCTGGTCAGCGCGGGCGGCGGGCCCGGACGGAACTGGTCGCCGCGGGTCATGACCCACGGGCGACGCTTGCCCCAGTGAGGCACCGCCGGTCCCATCGTCGGCACGTAGACCCCGGCTGCGGTGGAGGGGCGGTAAACGTCGGGTGCGATCACCCCGTCGTCGGCGCACATCGCCACAATGGCAGTCGCGGCCTGCTCGCCGACCGCGATGCCCGCGGTCTTCGCGGGGTCGTCAGGGACCGAGCCGAGCAGGGCCTGGTAGTCGGCATCGATGACCGCCTGCTGGGCGGGCATGAGCTTCGAGAGCGCGGTGCGCGTCGCCGCGGCAACCGCCGCTTCCACCGACGCCCCCGGCGCCGGGGTGAGCTTGGCGCGCTGCGTAGGATAGCGGGCGGTGATCGTGTTGACCGCCTCGAAGACCGAGACCTGCACGATGGCCATCATCCTCACCGTGATGGGCGGTGCCGGGATGCGCGACACCATGTCGGCGGCCTTCGCATTCGCATCTGTGACGATGTCCGCCTGGGCGACCGGGGCGCCGGCGAGGATCACCACGGCCAGGACACCGATCGCTGCGCTGATGAGTCCGCGTATGGTCTTCATGTCGCCTGCTCCTTTCGAGCGTCTCCTGTGGAGTTCGACTCGTTCACGTCCAGGCCGAGGGCCACGTGCCCCGCATAGGTGAGCTGGGCGCTGCCACGGAGCGGGTGGTAGCGGGCGCCCTGGACGTCGCGGGAGAGCCGCTCGAGGCCCAGGTCCCGGTAGAGGCCGGCGCTGCCCGCTGGGCCTTTCTCAACCCCGAGAACGAGCTAGGCGGTGCAAAGCCTGTTTGCCGCCGCCTCCCCTGGCCGCCGTCTCCAGCTGGCGCATGGCTAGGGTGGCCGGAGCCTAGCACCCCGCCGGCCCGGCCCGCAATGGCCGGGCGGACCTGGAGAAACGTTGGTGAGACCCGCCCCTAGCGGCGGACCGGCCCGGCGCCGCCGGGGTGAACGTCGGGACCGACGGCGGGGTCAGAGCCGGCGACGGCGCTCACGCCGAGTCTGAATAGCCGTTGGCCTCGTTGCCACTTTGTTGCCATCGCGATGGCCGCCCGGGGGCTCTTGAGGGCGCTCGAGGGCTTTCGATGAAAGTCCGGCGTGAGCACCGATTGCTGCGCTCATCGCCGCGTCCGACGCGATTTTCGCGGGTTTACGGGGACTCAGCTCATCGAATCCCCGTCAGGCGGCCCGCGGTTTCTCAAGGCTGAAACACGGGTTCGAATCCCCTTGGAGCCACCGCCGCGATTCTATTGACTGTCTTGACCCAGGGTTTGAGGAGCGTTGGCCTAGATCGCGGCCCTGGCGAGGCAGACGGCGACATTCACTTCCTCATCGCGCCTGAGAACTCTGATTTGCAGTCCTCTAGCGCCGATTCGAATCCCGATTCGGTGGCTGCGAAAGGCGCGACTCAAATCAGAGGTTTCAATCCACAGGCGGGCGCACGCTGACTGACCGTGTGACTCGCGTCGCGCTCAGGCTGGCCCGACGGTGAAGCGCGGTGGCCCGATACGCTGACCACGGCAGACTGGGCAGGCCGAGGGCCGGTCGAGGCGGTCCCGCTTCCGGAAGACGAAGCCGCAGCCGAGACACCGGGCCGGCTCAACGTGCAGCCGCTCCGCCGTCGAACGGATCGAGCGGGCGACGTGAGCGAGGTGGTCGGCGACTTGCTTCTCTGGAATCCTGACGAGGCCCGAGAGCTCGTGAGCGGTGCGTGGACCCTCGCGGAGGTGGCGAAGGAGCGCTTCACGGACGGTGATCGAGCGCTCTGCTGGTGGGCGCTCACGTCGTGGCGCAGCCACGTCGCCAGGATACAGAACGAGTTGCTGGGCCGTCAATCACCGTTGCGCTTCACTGTTGCGCTTCGTCTTGATGCACCGTTGCGCTTCGCTTCTCGCTTCCCCATGCCGCCGGAGGGAGCTGTAATATTCGACCGACCATCGGGTGGTAGACTTCGGCCGGCTGTGGCGCGAACAACGGTGAGGTCGAGCGCAAGTCGTCCGGTGACGGGTGATGGATCCGGTCGCGTGGCCCTCGGGGTGCGAGACGCCCCGCCCACCCTGGCTCGACGCGCCGTGGCCGAGGGTCTGGGGACTGGACTTCTTGTGACAGCGGTCGTGGGCTCCGGCATCATGGGTGAGCAGCTACGGTCGAAGGCCCGCAGCGGAGGAAGGCACTTGACAGCGCGGTCTCCTCCTGTGGCGGCCCAGCCCCTGCACAGGTCGATGCCTGTTGCGTCCAGGATGCGGAGGCGAAAGCTCTGGGTCATGACGGATGCGGATGCGGCTGGAATGATGTGCATGCCCCGCTGGGCTGGTCGGAGGCTAGAGGCGAGGCGATCGGCGCGGTCTCGGAGAAGGAAACGAAGCCGGCCAAGCTGCAACTCGTGTCCTTCCGAACGCGTCCGGAAGGAGGACGCGTGGGCGGCTGCGGTAGCTGAGCCTGATGCCGCGATCATGACCGGTCTCGTCTCGTGAGTACCGTGTCGCACGAGAACGAGCCCCCCGGACTGCGCACCCGGCTCGGCGACCCGATGGTGGGCGCCGTGCTCGCGCTGGGCATCACGCAGATCATCGCCTGGGGGACCAGCTACTACTGCCTCGGCGTCCTCGCAGGCCCAATCAGTCGGGACACGGGCTGGAGCCGCGGCTTCGTCTTTCTCGGCTTCACCGTGGCGGTGCTCGTGATGGGCGTCGTGTCGAACGCCGTGGGCCGTGCGATTGACCGTCGTGGCGCGCGGGTCGTGATGACGCTCGGGACTATTGTGGTGTCCGCTGGCCTCTTCGCGGTGTCACAGGCGCGCAGCGAGGCCGCCTACCTCGTCGCCTGGGCGTTCCTGGGTGTTGGCATGCGGCTATGCCTGTACGACGCCGCGTTCGCCGCATTGGTGCAGGTCGCGCCGTCGCGCGGACGGATCGCGATCTCGTACCTGACGCTGTTCGGGGCGTTTGCCTCGTCGGTGTTCTGGGTGGTCGGCCATGCGCTGAACGAGCGGCTGGGCTGGCGGCAGACCCTCGTCGCGTTCGCCGTCATCAATCTGGCGGTCTGCTTGCCGCTGCACTGGTGGGGCCTGGGCCGGCGCGAGCCGGACCGCCGCAACGCGGCGCCGGGTGGCGGCTCCGTCGCAGCGGCAGACGGACCGCCGCTCGAGGGCACGACGCGGTCGATCGCCATCGCGCTATTCGCCCTCATCATGTCCCTGAACGGGTTCGTATTCGGGGTGATTTCTGTACAGCTCGTTCCTCTGCTGGAGGCCGCCGGTCTGGCGACCGCGGCGGCGGTCGGGGTCGCGTCGCTGAAGGGCGTGGCGCAGTTCGGGGGGCGGGTAGTCGAGATCCTCTTCGCGCGTAACATGCGTGCCATCACCGTTGGGCGCATCGCGATCGGGATCCTCCCGCTCGCGCTGGTGCTCTTAGTCGCGGGTACCCGCAGCGTGCCGCTGGTCGTCGCGTTCACGCTGATCATGGGCGCGTCGCAGGGCGTGCTGACAATCGTCCGCGGCGCAGTTCCGCTCGCCCTCTTTGGCGCCCAGGGATATGGCGCCGTGCTCGGCGTGATCGCGACCCCTGTGCTCGTGGTGAACGCCGCGTCCCCGACAGTATTCGCCTGGATCGTGGAGCGATGGGGCTGGAAGACCGGACGGCGTATCGCTCTTGGTCAGTTGCGGGGCGTCATGGCTGGCGATGGAGCTGATGTCACGGTGGTACGAACGCCAGCGAGCCGCGGCCGCGACGGTCGATCAGCATAGCGCGCCCGCTCAGACTGCTCGCGTTCCATAACATGATAGAGGGACCGCGTAGCGGCCATAACCACGCCGGCATCAGGCGGCCACTACGCCGCGAAACTCTGTCGTCCACACCGACCCTATCCCGCCGGGGACACCAGCCACCTTCTACGAAATCAACCGGTTACGGTCTGGGCTGGGCAGGGTCCATCCCCCTATTTCCGGATACACATACATCTACTCCCACTTGAGCTGCCACACGTCGGTCCCGCCCGTCTGCGGGTTGTAAACGAGGATTAGGGAGCGATGGCGCACCCGATCGTAGAGCGATATCTGCGCGACCACCGGCACTGCGGGCGGAGAGACAGCCGCGCCTCGCGGCCCTTGCGACCACGCGAACGTAGCCAGGTCGAGAATCATCGTGTTCTGTTTGACCGGCCCTTGTTCGGCGATGATGTCCATACCGCAGTAACAGACGATCGCGTTGTGCAGCTCGTCCAACATGCAGATCGCATTGTTTTCCGGTTTCGTCCCGGTCGTCGGCACGAGCGACCACTTGTTGGCGTCCGGGTCGTATTGGTAAAATTCCTGGTTGTCGCCGATGAACCAAAGCTTCCCGTCGCGCGAGTCGATCCCGCCGCGCACCGTCGAGTACTTGCATGCGTCTGTCGTGATGAGCGGGGGCGTGCCGGCCGGGTTCTTCGGAGCCCACGAGCCCGGCGGGTTCGTGCTCATCGCGTGAAGCGGCACGCCTCCCTTGATAAACCCGCCAAAGACGTAAGCGACCTTGCGGATTCGGCACCACGCGAGCACGCTTTGGAGCGTGCCAAAAGAGCTCGTATGCGCCGTGAAGGTATCCGTCGCCGGGTTGTAACGCAGCGTGCGGCTGTTTGCGGTGACCGGCGGGAACGCGGAATTGTTCTGCTCGAAGGCCGGACCGCCGGGCGACATCCAGATGATGTCGTTGTCGGTATCGTGATCCGAGCCGTAGTTCTCCCGTCGTCCCCTCACTCCGCCCTTCGTCCACGTGTTCGAGACTGGGTCGTAGATGTTCATCCAGTTGAAGTAGTGGAAGATACGCCCTTTTCCGCCTCGCTCCACGCAGGCGCCGGATGACCCCCAAGAGTCGGAGCCGCCAACACCAACGTTAATCTTCCGCCACGCAGCCGACGCTTTACCGGGCGCGATGACCTGCACGCTAAACGGATTGCTAGACGTTCGCATCCGGGCCCTCCGGGAGTTGGTCAGCGCTCCTTGTCGGCGCTTTTCGTAACGAACTGCGTCGCCAATTGCCAGTTACTTGTACCTCCACCACCAGATGTTGTTCTGCTTTGAAACTGAATGGCGCTTCAGGCACAGGAAAAGGCCCGCCTCACGTTCGCCCGTCGCGTGCCGTAAGCACGTGACCGTCGGTGGCAGCAGCCGGGCCGCGTCCGTCGTACACCAACCGCTTGCCGGCAGGGTCGTAGGTGACACCGGCGGGGAGCGGCACGTCGTTCTTCACGATGCTCAGGCTGTCTCCGTCCGGATCGGAGACGAACTCGGCGATCGAGATGCTAGCGGCTATCCCTTGGGTGAAGGCAAGGGTGGGCAATGTCTTCCAGACGGGCGCGCGGCTTTCACCCGCCGGCAGACCGGCGCCGTGAGCGTTCGGATCGCTGGAACCGTTGGGGCGGCCGGGCGTCGCGTTGTTGTCGGGCGAAGAGTCGCGGGAACCGACGAGCGGAAGCAGCATTACGCCACCGTCGAGCGCAGCCATCACCTCGCGTCGGCTCATGAAGCGTTTGCGTTGTCTGGTGCGAGTTTGGGATTCTCTTTCTTTCACGGGATCTCCTGCGAGCCGCTTTCCGTTCCATTCGACGTCACCAACAAGCGGCGCGGGACCGGTGTTCGAGTTCTCATTCTCTCCTCCGCCAGTTGGAATTTCGTGGGTCGCATCGTGGTAGCGATCGCAGTCCAAGCCTCGCAACGCCCTGGTGTCAGCGACGAGCGCGCGAATCCTTGGTACCTGCTGCAGGTCCTCCCTGCTCGGGTGTGCCGCATCGAGGGGTCGAGGCGCGCGCCGCCGTCCGCTCTCCCGCGCGGCGCGTCCCGCGGGCTGCGGCTCCAACCCCGACTCGCGCCCGGTTGGCTGATCAGGTGTGGAGCTCGACCACGTCGCCGTCCGCCACCGGATGCTCGCGACCCACGAGCTGGCCCTCGAATCCCGTGGTTCCCCACACCCGCGCATGGCGAAGCGTCCGCGCGAGATCCTTGTGGACGAGCCGCGCCACGTCCTCGACCGTCTGCCCCCGCCGCAGGGCGAACGGGTGGCTCCGGTCGGGTGAACGGCCAGGTGCCTTGGTGTAGACCCGCACGATGCCGAGGTGGCGGAAGAGCCACGGCCCGATCTCGGCCAGCCCGGCGGCGCTGACGGTGGACACGGCCAGGGCGGGAAAGCGAATCGGGCACAGCTCCAGGAACGCCCGTAGCTCGGCGGCCGGATCTGCCAGGCGATCGGCCTTGTTTGCAAGGAGCAGCGTCGGCAGCCGGAGCGCGAAGGGATCCTCGTCCTCCACGGCGGCCGATTCCGTCCGCTCCGTCCCGAACGGCCAGGCCTCGCTCAGCGAGACGCGCCGCTCGCGCAGCACCGCGTGGGCCGCTTCGACCTCCTCGAGGCAGGCCGGATCACTGAGCGCCACGATGAAGAGGCAGGCGTCCGCCGTCTGCAGCGTGTTGGCGAGCCACGGGATAGGGTGCTCGGGGGAGACCGCCGGGAGGTCGATGAGCTGGAAGTGGATCCCCTCGTGGGTCATCATCCCCGGCTCGGGATGCTGCGTCGTGAACGGGTACGGCGCGATCGTGACGTCGGAGCCGGTGAGCTGCGCATGGAGAGAGGACTTGCCCGCGTTCGGCGGGCCGAGCAGCGCGATCTGGGCGGCGCCCTCCGGCCGGATCACCTGGACCGGACCGCCGTGACCGCCGCCACGCCGGGGGCGCTCGAGCTCCTCCGAGAGCTCCTTGATGCGGCGCCGGATGTCGCCCTGGAGGTGGTCGGTGCCCTTGTGCTTGGGCATGACCCGCAGCATCTCGCGCAAGCAGTCCAGCCGGTCGCGCGGGTCACGCGCCTTGCGGAACGCGGCCTCGGCCGCCCGGTACTCCGGCGTCAGATTCGCGGGCATGACGGTGGTCGGGACGCCTGAGGCGGCGACGCCGCGCTCCGGCCGCCCGAGCCGCATTGTACGCCGGCGCGGCACCGCCTGCCGCGCATCTCCCTTGGAACGTAGATCGGATGGAGTGGCTGACCCGGTGTCGGTCAAGAACTCCATCTACTTGTCCTGCCTCAACTTACCTCGATCCGGGCGGAACTGGCCCTGCTCGGCTATTGAGTCGCCGAACTCACGGTCGCGAGGTACATGCATCGGACGGCGCCTCGACCGTCGCCCACGTGGCGCGCGTTTCTCACCTCCCATGCACGAGATATCGTGGCCGTCGACTTCTTCCTCGTGCCGACCCTCGTGTTTCGCCTGCTCTTCGTCTTCGTCGTCCTTCGACATGATCGCCGCGAACTCTTCCACCTGAACGTCACGGAACAAGCGGCCACGACCTCCTCGCAGCCAGCGTCGCGAGTGTCTCCAGCGACAGGCTGAAACCCTGCCGCGCCTGCCCGCAGGAGGCGACCGCCCGTCGAACACTTCAGGCCGGGTCGCTGCCGAGGACCGGCATCCTGGTGCTATGATGAGCACCTCCCAATCCGGCCAAGCTCGAGGGCCCGATGGAGTCATCCGAAGAGCGAAAGCTGGTCACCGTCCTCTTCGCCGATCTCGCCGGCTCGACCGAGCTGGCGACGCGGCACGATCCCGAGCAGCTGCGGGGCCTCCTGTCCGCCTTCTTCGAGGAGATGGCCCAGCAGGTCCGCGTGTTCGGAGGGACGGTGGAGAAGTACGCGGGCGACGCCATCATGGCCGTCTTCGGCGTGCCGCACGTGCACGAGGACGATGCCGAGCGGGCCGTGCGTGCGGCGGTGGCGATGCGAGAGAGCCTCGCCCAGCTGAACCCCATATTCGAGCAGGAGTACGGGATCCAGCTCGCGCTGCGAGTGGGCATCGCCACTGGCGAGGCGGTGGCGTCGACCCGGGACGCCCGCGAGTTCATGGTCACGGGAGAGGTCGCAAACCTGGCGGCCCGGCTCCAGGCCGCGGCGCCCGGCATCCTCGTGAGCGAGGAGACACACCGGCTGGTGGTGCCGCTAGTCGAGTCGGCGCGGCTGCCGCCGCTCTCCCTCAAGGGCTTCCCGGCACCGGTCACCGCCTATGCCGTGGCGACCATCCGGCCGGCCGAGTCCCGGCCGCGCGGGATTCCCGGCTTGATGTCACCGGTGGTCGGTCGCGACGCGGAGGTGGCTGCGCTCCGCGAGGCAGTGGGGCACCTCCAAGAGGGACGCGGGCAGATCGGGTCGATCACGGGCGAGGCTGGAATCGGGAAGTCGCGCCTGAAGAACGAGCTCCGAGAGAACCTGCCGGAAGGGGTGCGCTGGCTCGAGGGACGCTGTCAGGCTTACTCGCAGACCACGAGCTACGGGCCCTTGCTCCAGATCCTGAAGACCGTGCTCCAGCTGGGAGGCGGCGAGTCCCAGACCGTGGCGCGAACCCGGCTCAGAGTGGCCCTTCGCTCTCTCGTCGGGGAACGGTACGAGCAAGTGCACCCCGCGCTCGCCCAGCTCCTCGGCGTGGAGGCCGAGCCAGGTCGGCATGACGCGGGCGCGATGGATCCTCAGGCGCTGCAGTCCCAGCTCGTGCTGGCCATGCGAGCGGTCGTGGAAGGGCTGGCGGGCCGCACGCCTCTGATCCTGGCTGTGGAGGATCTCCACTGGGCGGACCCCGCCACGATCGAGATCCTGACGGTGCTGAGCGAGCTGACCGATCTTCTGCCGCTGATGATCCTCGTGACCTCGCGGCCGGACCCGGAGGGGGCGTCGTGGGATTTCCGATTCCATGCGCAGCGGAATTACCGACATCGCTTGACGGAGCTCACTCTGGGTCCGCTGTCCACCGAACAGTCGGCGCGGCTGGTCGGGAACCTCCTGCACATCGCCGAGCTCCCCGCCGCGCTACGCTCGAGGATCCTGGAGCAGGCCGAGGGTAATCCATTCTTCGTCGAGGAGATCATCCGGACCCTCATCGAGGAGGGGGCGATTCGCCGCGAAGGGGATCGCTGGACGACCACCGAGGGCGTCGCTCACTTTGCCATTCCGGCGACGCTCCGAGGGGTGATCGCGGCCCGGATCGACCGGCTGCCGGCTCCAGCCAAGACCCTGCTCCAGCACGCGTCGATCATCGGACGCTTCTTCGGCTATCGTGCGCTCGCGGCGCTGGACGGCGGCGGGGCCGAGCTGGATCGCTCCCTCGCTCAACTCCTCCGCGCCGAGCTGATCCGCGAGTGGACGCGGCTGCCCGAGCGTCAGTACCTCTTCAAGCACGCGCTCACCCAGGAGGCCGCCTACGCTAGCATCCTGGCGGCCGACCGACGGACCTTCCACCGGACCCTCGCCTTCCACCTGGAGGAGGTCCCGGCGAGCGCCGGCGAGCAGGTGGCGCTCCTCGCCCATCACTGGCTCCGGGCCGAGAACTGGGAGCGGGCGCTGGTCTACACGCTCGAGGTCGCCACCCGGGCAGGGAAGCTCTACGCGCGGCCGGAGGCCATCACCCACTACTGGCAGGCCCTGGCGCTGCTCGAGAAGCTGCCACCCACGTTCGAGCGAGGCCAGACGTACGTCGACGTCGTTCTGTCCCTCCAGCGATTGCCCGGATGGATGAGGGACGAGGCTGGCCGGGCGGACGGACTGCGGCACATCGACGCCGCCCTCAGGATCGCCGCCGGAAATGGCGACCAGGCTCGGATCGCTCGACTCGAGGCTATCCAGGGTCTGTACCGAGGGGACGATGACCTCTTTAGGGACGCCATTGCACGAGCCGAGGCGTCGGGCGACGCGCTGACCCTGGCGAGGGTCACCAGGGAGTTCGGGGGCTACCTGGGAATCCGGGGACGTTACGAGGAGGCTATGGCCCATATCCGGCGGGCCATTGGACTCCTGGCGGCCCAGCAGGAGCGATTCGAGCACGGGCTCATCATGGTCGCGGAGGGGCGCTGTTACTCCTCAAGAGCCGGGAACCTCCAGCAGGCGCTCGGCTACGCCAGCGAAGGCCACGAGATCGCGGAGGCGCTGGGCGATGCGCGACTCCGGGCGTGGGGCGCGATGGAGGCCGAGCCGTACTTCTACAAGGGGCTCTGGCCGGACGTCGTTCGCGTCGCCGAGGCGGCCCAGCCGGTCGGCTGGGAGATCGGGGAGTGGAACGCGATCCTGTGGTCTTCGGGCTGGCTCGGCATCGCGTATCTCAAACTCGGACGGTCCGAGGACGCGCGTCGGGTGCTGCAGCGGGCGCTCCGAGAGGTGCCGACGCGGGCGGTCGACTCCTTCCCGATCACGTACCCCCAGATCGCCCTCGCCCAGCTCCACCTCGCCGATGGCGATGCGGCGCAGGCGCTCGCCGCCGCGCGCAAGGCCCTCGAGCTCGCCGATGGCAGCCGGCTCCGGCTGGAGCAGGGCGCGGCTCGCCGCGTGCTCGGCCAGGTCCACGAGGCCGCCGGTGACCGCGCGCAGGCTGCGACGGAGTTTCGCGGGAGCCTCGACATCCTGGAGGAAATCCAGTCGCGCCCTGAGCTGGCGCAGACGTTGATCGCCTACGGACGCTTCATGCTGACGGACGATCCGGCCGGCGGCCGGGACCTGATTCACCGCGCCCTCGGTCTCTTCGAGAGCATGGGTGCCACGGGCTGGGCCGCGGAGGCGCGCGCGGCACTGGGAGGCTGAGGCGACGTACTCGTCCAGCACCCGCTGGAGGTGGCGCTCGTCGACGATGAGCCCTACAGGCATGGCGCGCGGACTCTACCGCGAGTTGACACACGACGACGGGCGCTCGTATCATCAGCCACTTCGAGTCGACGGCCGATGCATCTCGAGGGTAAGGAGGCGGCCATGGACCGTCGCTCATTTCTCGCCACGACCGCAGCCAGCGCTGCGGCTCTCGGCTTTCCCGCCGTTCTGCGGGCGCAGAGCAAGGACCCGATCAAGATCGGCTTTCCGCTGCCGCTGACCGGGCCCTTCGGCGCCCTCGCCGTCGATCAGCAGCGCGGCGCCACGCTGGCGATGGAAGAGCTCAACGCCAGGAACGGCATTCTCGGGCGCAAGGTCGAGGTGCTCTTCCGCGACGACCAGCTGAAGCCGGCCATCGGTGCTCAGCGCACCAAGGAGCTGATCGAGAGCGAGAACGTGCGCTTCATCGTCGGCGGTCTCGCCGCCCACGTGCAAATGGCGATCAACGAGCAGACCAAGAAGGCGGGCGTGCTCTTCATCTCCGTCAGCCAGTCCGACGAGATCAGCGCCAAGCCCGACACCGGCCCGCTCACCTTCCACGAGGCGCTGAATCCGACCATCACGACCCGCGCCGTCGGTGCCTGGGCGGTGAAGAACGTCGCCAAGCTGTGGTGGATCGTTTACGCCGACTATGCGTGGGGTAAGCAGAACGCCGCCGTCTTCGAGGACGTCGCCAAGAAGCATGGCGCCACGATCATCGGCAAAACACCCTACCCGCTCGGCAATGCCGAGTTCTCTGCGCACCTGCCGAAGATCCAGGCCGCCAAGCCGGAGGCCATCTACTCGGTCACTCCTGGCGCCGACAACATCGCTTTCCTCAAGCAGTACATGTCCTTCGGCATGAAGAAGTCGATCCCGGTCGTCCAGCCGCTCCACTGGCTGCCTACCGTGAAAGAGGGCGGGCCGGAAATCTACGCCGACATCCATGGCGGCACCAACTTCTACTGGGAGCTGGCCGACATCGTGCCGCAGGCCAAGCGCTACGTCGAGGCGCACCAGAAGCGCTTCAACATGCCGCCCGGTGACTACGGGGCCTATGCCTACAGCGGCATCATGGAAGTCGCCCGCGGTATCGAGCTGACGAGGTCCACCGACCCGAAGGTGGTGGCCGACACGCTGCGCACCAGCCGCGAATACGACCACTACAAGGGCAAGCAATGGTGGCGCGCCTGCGACGGCAAATCGTTCCAGGACATGTGGATCGTCAAGGGTCGCGAGCAGGGCAAGACGCGCGGCGAGTGGGGCGTGCTCGAGGTCGTCGCTCGCATTCCGGCGAGCGAGGAGACGGACCGCACCTGCGCCGAGAAGGGTTTCGCTTAGTCCTCGGAGGGGGGCCCGGCCCCCTCCGATCGCTTCCATCATGTTCGACGTCTCGACCTCAGCGCTCGTGGCCCAGGTCTTCACGGGCCTGGTCCTCGGCGGCATCGTCGTCCTGCTGGCCATCGGCCTGACCTTGATCTTCGGGCTCATGACGGTGGTGAACTTCGCCCACGGCTCGCTCTACATGCTGGGGGCGTACCTCGGGTTCTTCCTCCTCGGCCTCACCGGCAACTTCTGGCTGTCGCTGGTGATCGCGCCGGTCATGGTGTTCGTGCTCGGGCTCGTGATCGAGCGGCTCCTCGTGCGCCCGCTCTACGGGCGTTCGGTGGACGATCCGCTGCTGCTCACGTTCGGACTCTCGCTCGTAGTGGTCGAGGGGGTCCGGATCGTGTGGGGCAAGATCGGGGTTACCCTCGATCCGCCGCGCGCGCTCGCGGGCGCGGTCGACCTCGGCTTCATGACCTTCCCGCGCTATCGGCTCTTCGTCATCGTCATCACCGTGATCGTGCTCGTGGCCCTCTGGCTCTTTCTCGAACGGACCAACGTCGGGCTCATCATCCGCGCCGGCTCGCGCGATCCCCTCATGGTCCGCGCGCTCGGACTCGACCTCGGGCGCGTCTGGCTGCTCGTCTTCGGCATCGGCGCCGGCCTGGCCGGCCTCGCCGGGATCCTCGCCGCCCCGATGCGCCCCGTCTACCCCGAGATGGGGATCACGATGGTCATCGAGTCCTTCGTGGTCGTGGTCGTGGGTGGCATGGGCAGTCTGCTTGGCGCCGTCGTGGCCGGCATCCTCATCGGCGAGGTGGTCAGCCTCACCACGTTCTTCGCCCCCAAGCTCTCCGAGATCATGGTCTTCGTCGTGATGGCCGTGGTGCTCCTCGTCCGACCGAGCGGGCTCTTCGGTGAGGCAGGTTTGATGGAATGATCAAGCGGGTGGCCAGCGGCCTCGCGACCCGTCCGGTGCTTCTCTTCCTCGCCTTCTTCGCGGTCTTCCCGTTTCTGATGCCCTACAAGGCCCTGGCCACGCAGGTGCTGATCTACGGTCTGTTCGCCCTCGGCTTCAACCTGCTCTACGGGTACACCGGGCTCTTGTCGTTCGGGCACGCCGCCTACTGGGGCCTCGGCGCCTATGGCTCGGGGATCGCGCTCGCGAAGCTCAAGGTGGGCTCGATCTGGCTGGCCCTCGGCGCCGGTATCGGCCTCGCGCTTGTCGTCGGGACCGTGATCGGCTTCTTCTGCCTCCGGCGGCGAGGCATCTACTTCGCGATGCTCACGCTCGCCTTTGCCCAGCTCCTCTATTTCATCGCCTTCCACCTGGCCGACTGGACGGGCGGGGACGACGGCCTGCGCGGGATCACGGTGCTGCCGGTGCACCTGCCCGGCCTGACACTCTCGCTGGACAGCTCGCTGGCCTTCTACTACTTCGCGCTCGTCCTGGTGGGCCTGGCCGTGGCCGGGCTCAAGCGCATCCTCGACTCCCCCTTCGGCGCCGTGCTCCGGGCGATCCGCGAGAACAGCGACCGCGCCGCCGCCTGCGGCTACGACGTGACGAAGGTGAAGCAGCTGTCGTTCATGTTCTCGGCGGTGTTCGCGGGGCTGGCCGGCGCGCTCGACTCTCTCCGGCTGACCGTCGTGCCGGTCGAGTCCCTCTACTGGACGACGTCGGGCCAGGTCGTCATCATGACACTGCTGGGCGGCGCGGGGACCTTCTTCGGTCCGTTCGTGGGCGCCGCCACCTACCTCGTGCTGGAGGATCGCGTGGCCGTCGTCACGGAGTCGTGGCCGCTCGTCATCGGCGCCATCTTCATAGTGTTCGTGCTCTTCCTCCCCAAGGGCATTTGGGGAACGCTGCTAGGAGGTCTCCATGGCCGTCAAGGTGCTTGAGCTCCATCATCACGGTGTTCGCGTCGGGCCCTCACCCGACGAGGTGAAGCGCGCGCTCGGCTTCTACCAGGACGTGCTCGGCCTGACGCCCGATGCCGGGCGGCCGTTCATCCCGTCCATCGACGGCTACTGGATGGACGTGGGGGGCGTGACCCAGATCCACCTGATGGGCGTGGACGGCCTCAGCAAGTTCGCCAAGGGGCCAGGACAGGACCCGTCGCAGCCGCACGTGGCGCTGGCCGTCGCCGACATCCTGGAGACGCGAAAGGAGTTGGACCGGCTCGGCGTGCGTTATTTTGTGGCCGAGGGCGTCGTGGGGCCGCAGTCCCAGCAGATCTTCCTCTACGATCCGTTCGGGAACATGATCGAGCTGCACCAGATCGACACCTGCCGGTGCGTGACGGCCAGGCGTCCCGCCGTCGGCCCGAGCATGGCCTGACGATCGGCAAGGCGGCTCTCGGCATCCAGGAGGGCATGTTCAGAACCGGCGCCGGCCCCCAGGGCTCCTGAGGGAGATGCTGCGCTCGGGCTAGATCCCCACCCGCTGATACGTCACACGCCAAGGAAGCGCTGCTGGATCGCCGGATCGCGCCGGAGATCCTCGGGTGTGCCCTCGAACTGGATGCGCCCCTGGTCCATCACGTACACGCGATGCGCGAGCTTCAGTGCGACCTCCAGCGACTGCTCGACGAGCATGATCGTCATGCCGCGGCGGTTGATCGAGGCCAGGATCTCGGTGAGGCTCTGCACGAGCAGCGGAGCGAGGCCCTCGGTCGGCTCGTCCACGAGCATGACGGACGGCCTTGCGACCAGCGCGCGGGCGATGGCGAGCATCTGCTGCTCGCCGCCCGAGAGGAAGCGGCCGCGGTGCCCCATCCGCTCGCGGAGGCGGGGAAAGTATTCGAAGACTTCCTCCACGCTGCCGGCGCTGCCGCCACCCCTGGCCAGCCACCCCAGGCGAAGGTTTTCGACCACGGTGAGGTTGGGCAGGACGCGGCGCTCCTCGGGCACCCACGCGATCCCTCCGCGCGCGATCTCGTGCGTCGGCCGCCCGGTGATGTCCTGGCCGCGGAGGCGCACGTGCCCGCGCCGCGTCCGCGCGATGCCCATGATCGAGCGCAGGGTCGTCGTCTTGCCGGCGCCGTTGCGACCGATGAGGGTGACGACCTCACCCTCGCGCACGCTGAGCGAGACACCCTGGAGAATGTGGGCTTCGCCGTAGTAGGTGTGAACGTCGTCCAGCACGAGCAGAGCGTCGGCCATGCTAGCGTGTGGCGCCGAGGTAGGTCTGCTGGACGAGCGTGTTGCCGCGGATCTCGTCGGGGGTGCCCTCGGCCAGCACCTGCCCCTGGTGAAGCACCGTGACGCGGTCGGAGATCTTCATCACGACCTTCATCTTGTGCTCGACGAGGATCACGGTGCGTCCCTGGGCCAGCTCGCGGATGAGCCGCATCGTCTCGTCGGTTTCCTCCGGGCTCATGCCCGCGGTGGGCTCGTCCAGCAGCAGCAGCGCCGGCTTGGTGGCCAGTGCGATGCCGATCTCGAGGTGGCGCCGTTCGCCGTGTGAGAGATGCGCGGCCAGCCGCGCGGCCTTGGCCGCGAGCCCGATGCGCTCGAGCAGCGTCTGCGCGCGCTCGCGAACGTCGGCCAGGCTGCTCGCCTTCGACCAGAAGTCGTACGCGTGCCGGCGCCCCTGCGCGGCCACCCGCACGTTCTCGAGAACCGTGAGATGCGGGAAGACGTTGGTGATCTGGTACGACTTGGAGACGCCGAGACGCGCCACCTGGTGCTGCGGGAGCCCCGTGATCTCGCGCCCGTCGAACCAGATGTGCCCGCCCGTGGGCCGCATCTCACCCGCGATCAGGCGGAAGAACGTGGTCTTGCCGGCCCCGTTAGGCCCGATGATGGAGCGCAGCTCCCCGCGCCGGACGTTGACGCTCACGCGATCGACAGCGAGCAGGCTGCCGAAGGCACGCGTGAGGTGCTCTGTGCGCAGCAGGACATCATCGCGCATCGGTGACAAAGTATGCCAAGCGCGTGTCGCCCTTCAAGTTGTCCCGGTTAGAAATCTCATCCAGCCGTCTTTTCGCTCCTTTAGCGCTCGGTGAGGGGGGCATCGGCCTCGCGGGTGCGGGGCGATCGCCACGCTCGACTTCCAGCGAGGCCGAGGCCTTCTCGACATGCCTGGCGCGAGCGCTCCGGTCTGCCCCTGGCTCGAGGGGCCGAGGCTGGTTCGGGGCCGATACCGTGACGGCCCCGGTCCGAGAGCCCGGCTGGCATCTGCCAGGCTTGCCGATGGACGGGCGTGGCGTTCAGGCGCGCGGGCGGCGTCCCGCCTCCCTCCCAGCGGCCCCCGGCGGGCAGGTGAGCATGTACCGAAGCGGATCCGACGGTAGGCGCCGTGGAATTGTCTCCTGGGTCGACATTTTGGAGACATGGAGACCTACGGCCGGTACTACGGCGCGAGTATCCGGACCGCGGCGTGGTCAGATCCGACAGATCAACCACTTGCGCGCCGGCCGGTTTTTGGCGAAGGACAGG
>CAWDPM010000009.1:0-312425 GCA_963804185.1 uncultured Candidatus Rokubacteria bacterium | reverse complement strand
CCACCCCGAGATCTTCGGAGTGCCCGACCGTGACCTGGCGCGCCGCGTTAACCTGGGACGCCAGAACGAGTCTGCACTTCACGCGTAGGGATTGAAGAGGATCGCCCCGGGCGACGACGAGGATCGTCGCGCGCCTCCGATTGGTGCCCCGGGGACGAGACGCTCCCTCTGAGAACGGAGTGGAGACCCCTCTCCCGCATCCGTCCGGCCCCCCACGGAACGCAGCCCACCGGAGCCAACCCTTTTCGCAAGGAAGGACACCGTCTTTCGATACAGAGTGCATCCTCACCCCGTCTTCCAGTAGTCGAGGACTTCACCCCAGTTGCCCGCTGCCATGCCTGCAGCTTCTGACACTGATGAGGGCATTTGACAGCCCGCTCAATGCAACCGGAGAATGCTGGGTAGAAAGAACAGGAGAGATGGTCAAGCCAAACAAAGAGAGCGAGCCGCGCGAAGCGCTGGTCGCGCACTTCCGGGAGCAAGGCGAGACGCTCCGGCGGCAGTGGCTTCGCCAGGTGCGGACGACCGGCGCCGTCGAGAACCTGATCCGGCAAGGGGTCGAGAACGAGTCTCCGGCGCTCTACACTGCTTTCGTTGACGGTCTGGAACCCAGAAACGATAGCAGAACCGCGGCCTGCGCCCGATCGATCGCCCAGCGGGCTTTGGGGGCGGGAATCCCCCCGGAGCGCCTCATCCACTCCCTCCTCGCCCTCCAGGATGTTCATCGACGGTCGCTTAGCAGGAAGTATCGGGCCGACGCCGGCCGCTTGGCGAAGGCGCTCGCTGCCTATTCTTCGGCGGCGAATCGCCTCCTGGTCCTTGTCATCCGCGGCGTCTTCGAGGCGAAGGAGGCGGCGGCGACCAGAGAGGTCGCGCAGCTCCGCACCCTCGTGAAAACCGGCATGATCCTCAGTGCCAAGCTCTCCTTGGAGGCCGTGTTACAGCGGATCGCGAACATGGCCTGCAAGGTGGTGGGCGCCGGGTACGGAGCCCTTGGGGTGCTGGATGGGAAGGGCGGGCTCAGCCAATTCATCACGGCGGGGATCGATGAGAAAACGAAGAGGGCTATCGGCCCCCTGCCCGTCGGGAAGGGCATTCTTGGTGTCCTCGTGCAGCGAGGCGAAGCCTCTGCGCCTGAGGGATCTCATGATGGATCCCCGGGCCCACGGGTTCCCGCCGAACCACCCGCCGATGAAGTCCTTCCTTGGCGTCCCCATCGTCTCGAAGGGCAAGGTGTTCGGCAATCTCTACCTCACCGAGAAACGGGGCGCGGAGGAGTTCAGCCAAAAGGATGAGGCCATCGCCATGACGTTGGCGGCCCAGGCCGCGATCGCCATCGAGAACGCCAGCCTCTACGAGGAGCTTCACCGCTCGTACCAGGAGCTGAAGCGGTCCCAGGCCCTGCTGCTCAGGCAGGAAAACTCGCCTCCCTCGGCCGGCTGGCCGCTGGGCTGGCGCATGAGCTCAATAACCCACTGAACCACATCGCCGGCTTCGTCGAGGCCCTCCAGCAGCGCGCTGAGGCGGAGACCCTGCTGGCCAGGAAAGAGTTTGAGGACTTCCCTCGCTTCCTCGGGATGATTCAGGGGCAGGTGGACCGGGCCGCCTCGATCATCCGGAGGTTGCTCGACTTTGCGAGGCAGCGAGAGCCCTCCTTCGAGCTGATCGATCTGGGCAGGCTCATCTCGGAGGCGGTCTCCTTCGTGGAGCGGCAGGCCGCCGTGGCGAACAAGCGGATCATCGTCCGCCCCCTGTCTGAGCCGGTCCAGCTGAGGGCCGATGCCCAGATGCTTCAGCAGCTCCTCCTGAACCTCCTCACCAATGCCCTCGACGCGATTGAGGGGGATGGAGAGGTGCGGGTTGCCATCAACGTCGTCGAGGTGGGGCCCGGCGCTCGAGGCCGCCGCGAGATCGTCGAGCTCTCCGTGGCCGACAACGGCTGCGGCATCGCGCCGGAGAATCTGTCCAAGGTCTTCGATCCCTTCTTCACCACCAAGGAGGTTGGCAAGGGAACGGGCTTGGGCCTCCCGATCTGCCAGAGCATTGTCGAGCAGCATGGGGGCGCCATCGACATCAAGAGCGAAGGCATCGGCAAGGGGGCGCTGGTGACCGTGACGCTGCCGGTGCAGCGATGAGAGTGGAGTGACGGCGCCAGGGGCCGTGCAGGCAAAGCGGTGAGTCAGATGCGCGTCCTGGTGGTCGATGACGAAGAGCCCTTCCGCATCTTGATGGAGAGCGAACTTGGGCGCCTTGGGCACGCCGTCCAGTGCGTCGAGAGCGGGGAAGAGGCCCTCCAGGCGTTCGCGGCCCATGATGTCGAGGTGGTCCTCTTGGATCTCAAGATGCCCGGCCTGGGGGGCATGGAGACCCTGAAACGGATGAGGGAGGCCGGCGTCACCGCCGAGGTCATCATCCTGACCGGCCATCCCGACATCGACGACGCTATTCAGGCCATGAAGCTCGGCGCCTACGACTACCTTACGAGCCTGCCCGGCTCGCAGAGGTCGAAGAGGTCCTCAAGC
The DNA here is from genome assembly GCA_963804185.1 of uncultured Candidatus Rokubacteria bacterium. Classification (GTDB taxonomy): domain Bacteria; phylum Methylomirabilota; class Methylomirabilia; order Rokubacteriales; family DASRDR01; genus DASRDR01. The sequence continues at coordinate 309,903 of CAWDPM010000009.1, read as the reverse complement.
GGGCGGCCGAGAAAAAGCGGCTCCAGAGAGAGAACGTCGCGCTGAAGCGGATGGTGGCCCAGAAAGAGGGCCCTCCGCTCATCCTGGGCCGAAGTTCGGCGATCCGCGCCCTGCTCGACACGATCGAGCGGATCGGCTCAAGCGACGCGAACGTGCTCATCCGGGGAGAGACCGGAACAGGGAAGGGGCTGGTGGCCCGGGCGATCCATCAGGAGAGCCACCGGAGTGCCCAGCCTTTCCTGGTGCTCAACTGCAGCGCCTTTCAGGAGCACCTCCTCGAAAGCGAGCTCTTTGGACACGAGAAGGGGGCCTTCACGGGGGCCGTCCACGCGAAACCGGGCCTCTTCGAGGTGGCCGAAGGAGGCACGCTCGTCCTCGACGAGGTGGGAGAGATGAGTCCGGCCATGCAGGCGAAGCTCCTCCAGGTCCTGGACGCCGGCGACCTTCGCCGGGTCGGGAGCACGCGGACGATCAGGGTCAACGTCCGCATCCTGGCCGCGACCAATAAGGACCTGGCCCAGGAGGTGCGGGCCGGGCGCTTTCGGCAGGATCTTCACTATCGCCTCAACGTCATCAACGTGAGCGTGCCTCCTCTGAGACAGCGGAAGGAAGACGTCCCGCTGCTGATCGAGCACTTCCTGCACCAGTTCCGTCTTCCGGGCCAGCAGGCGAAGTTGGTCTCCGAGGAGGCCAGCGCCTTTCTCGTGGACTACCCGTGGCCGGGGAACGTCAGAGAGCTCGCCAACACCATCGAGCGTCTCGTGATCCTCTCCCCCGGGCCGTGTCATCGGCCCGGTTGACCTCCCCCCGGACGTCCGTGAGCCTCAGCAGGCCCTGGCAGAGGTCGACGCGCCAGACCTCCCGCTCATCGAGATGGAGCGTCGCCACATCGTTAAGATGCTCGAGCGGACGCAGGGCAAGAAGGCCGAGGCCGCGCGTCTGCTCGGGATCCATCTCAAGACCCTCAACCGCAAGCTCAAGCAGTACCGCATCTCCCGGTGACGCACCCCGGGGACAAAACGTCCTGTCCGGGAATAAAACGCGCAGGGCCTCGCCTGTTCTCCGGCTGATCTCCCAGGCGTGCCCAGAGTCCCGCGTCCCCGGTCTATCGATTGTTTGGACGAGCGTTTACGACGCAACCTTGTCGTCCCGGTCTGACCTTGGCATCGACCTTGCCCTATCCGAAAGGCGGACACCCATCGCAAAGGGAACGGCAGCACGAGGAGGATCGGTATGGCGTACGTGATCGCCGAGCCGTGCATCAACGTCAAGGACAAGGCCTGTGTCGAGGTCTGCCCGGTGGACTGCATCTACGAGGGCCCGGATCAGCTCTTCATCCATCCCGATGAGTGCATCGACTGCGGGGCCTGCGAGCCGGTCTGCCCGGTGACGGCGATCTTCGTCGAGGACGAGACGCCGGAGCAGTGGAGAGACTTCATCGCGCTGAACAAGCAGTTCTTCGTGGACAACCCCGGGGTCCAGGCCGCCACGAAGAACTGAGAGGTCCAAGAGGAGCGCTGCTCATGTGGGTGTATGAGTTCACCTGCCCGAAATGCCGCGAGGTGTTCGTGCGTTCCCTCGGACCGGGGCGCGCGATTCAATGCCCCGCGTGCGGGTCATCGGCACTGGAGGCTCGTCTCGATCCGCTGTCGGAGCTGATCCTGCTACTCGTCAGCGCAGCGACCCAAAGTATCCGAGGGCTCAGCCAGAGGATCGGACGCGGCTACGCCATGAGATCGCGCTGGGTCACCGATGCCCGATAGGCAGGTCGTCATCCTCGGGGCCGGCTTTGGCTGGCTCTACGCGGCACTCCATCTCGAAAGGGCGCTGAGAGGGTTTGAAAGGGGAACTATCATGTTCGTCCGATGCTCAGAGATCATGGGAGGCGTCGATCTTTCCCGACGACGGATGCGTCCATCCGCTGGAAGAGGTGCAGCGTCCAGCGTCGGCCGGAGTCAACCCACCCCGACCTGGCGGACGCGTTCGGCTGCCGGGGCTTCCGCGTGGAATCGGCGGCCGGGCTCGCCCCGATCCTGAAGGAAGCCCTCGCCCGTCCGGGCCCAGCGGTCATCGACTGCCCCGTCGATTACCGGGAGAACGATCGGCTGGTCGAGGAGTAGGGGCGGAGCCAAACGGATCGCCGCAGCATCCGGGCATCCCGGATCGGGAGGAAGGAAGGGATCAGGTGAACGCGGTGCACGACTTCATTGCCACCTGGATTGACGATCCGGTGATGAGGGAACGCGTCGGGTACGTGTTCTCCGCCCTGCCGGAAGGCGTGCAGGAGGAGTTCATGGGGGATCCAGGATTCGGCATGGGGATCTCCGACACCGGACGTCGGGGCGGCTCCCCCCTCCTGATCCCGTGTCCTCAACCGGCTCGGGGGAGTCGACTCGTTGCCCTCGAGAGGTCGCTGACTGCTCGCTCCCGCGCCTTTGCCCATTACGTGATCGCGCACGAGTTGGCTCATGCGCTCTTGCGGAACCGGGGGCGCCACCCCGAGGAAGACCCGGAAGTGGCGGCCGACTCGCTCGCCGCCGCGTGGGGGTTCCCGCGGCCCGCCACGCTTCCCATCCTTGGGGCGGATCCCGGGCGGAACCCTCTTTGCTGACCGCGAGCTCAAGAGGAACGTGGTGATGGACAACCGCCTTGTCAACGCTACCTGGACCTACCACAACGGCACCAAGCACTCCTCCGAGAGCATGCGCATGAGTGCCCATTTTCTTGACTGGCCGAACCGACCGCTGCCCTTCAAGGTGTATTCGACACTTCCCTCGCTGGCCGACGAGCGCCGACGAGCGCCTCACGATCGCCACCGAGGAAGCCTACGAGATAGTCGTGCGGCTCGCCCGCGAGGAGGGGCTCTTTGTCGGGATCTCGTCAGGAGCCGCCATGGCCGCTGCGCTCACGGTGGCCCGGCAGGTTGAAATAGGCGTGATTGTCACCGTCTTCCCCGACGGCGGGGGGAAATATCTGGACGAGGAATTCTGGCGGGATCGACGGCCAGTCGGAAAGGCCGAAGGGCGGACGTATGGCGGTCGCCGCTGAGGAGCAATGGGCCGGCGAGACCCGGGCCCAGGATACGGGAGAGGCGAATCCATGAACTTCACAGGGTCGGGAAGGTTGGAGGAGATTCCTGGCGTTGGACTGGCGGGTTCCGCGTGGGCCACGGGCGGCACCCCCGAGACCTTCCCGGTTCCCCTGGAGGAGGAAGCAGAGTCCTGGAGCCGCACGGAGCTCAAGCCGGATCGTCCTGAACCGGTGGAAGAGATCCGCCAGGATCCGAGCTTGATCCGGCTCTACCTCGGTGAGATCGGGCGCGTCGCGTTGCTGAGCGCGGACGAGGAGGCGGAGCTCGGGCGTCGGATCGAGGAGGGACAGGCCCGCCTGTCCCGGGCGCTGTTTAGGCTGCCCTTCGTGGTCCGCGACATCCTGGCCCTGGCCGAGCAGCGACGCCGCGACCATCAGCCGCTGGGAGACCTCGCTCGCGGCAGGGAGGCCGACGACGGTCAGGTGGAAGCCGACGCCTCCAAGTACCGGCGCGTAGGCGCGGTCCTGGGGGCTCTGCGCCGCCTGACCGAGGAGGCCGCCCGGTTGGAAAAGGCGCTGGACCGGGCAGGCAGCCGCGCGAGACGGGAGCGGATTCTCAGACGGCTCGGCCGGGTGCGTGAGGACATCGCCCGGAGGCTTGAACACCTGAATCTTGCGCAAAGCCTCATCGAGCGGCTGGCCATGAAGGCCCGAACGTACGGCCAGCGGGTGGCCGCGCTGGAAGGGCAGCTCGCTCAGGTCCAGAACGGCTCGGAGCGCTCCAAGGGCACGCTCCAGCGCCAGCTTCGGGAAATCGAGCTAAAGGTCGGGGTGCCCTCCCGAGTCCTTCGGGAGCTCATCGCCGAGATGGACGCCGGCGAATGGCACGTTCGTGCGGCGAAGGATGCGCTCATAGAAGCCAACCTGCGCCTCGTGGTCTCGATCGCCAAACGGTACGGGCACGAGGGGATGCCGCTACTGGATCGGATCCAGGAGGGGAACATCGGCCTCCTGCGGGCGGTGGACCGGTTCAAGTACCGTCGGGGCTTCAAGTTCTCCACCTACGCCACCTGGTGGATCAGACAGGCCATTTTCCGGGGAATCGCCGAGCGCGCGCGGACCATCCGGCTGCCTGTGCACATCGGGGAGCAGCTCCAGCGCATGCAGCGCACGCGGCGCGCCCTTGTCCAGGAGCTGCGGCGTGAGCCAACCGTGGCGGAATTGGCCCAGCGCACTGGGCTGCCAGCTCCGAAGGTGAAGATAACCCTGGAGTCCGCCCGCAACACGCTCTCTCTCGAGGCTCCTGTCGGGGAGGGCGGTGACCTCGGAGACTTCCTGGAGGACACGACCACCGTCTCGGCGGTCGATGAGGTGCAGACCAAGGAGCTGGCCGAGGAGGTGGAGCGGGCCTTGGCCACCCTCACGTCAAAGGAGGCGCAGATCCTCCGCCTTCGCTTCGGCATCAGCGGGGACGCCGTGCAGACGCTCGGCGAAATCGGCGCGGTCTATGGGCTGACCCGGGAGCGCATCCGGCAGGTGGAGGCCATAGCCCTCAGAAAGCTCTCCCGCGGCGCGGCCAGGCGGCGACTCGAAGGCTTCGTCGGCGCCTGAGCGACCCCTGGACGAATGATGAGTCTGTCATCAAGAGGCTGGAGCGGCAGGACGTCGGGCGCGGGAGGGGCCGAGACCTGTCGAGCGGTCAAGTGAGGCAGCGTAGCGAGGAGAGTCAGCATGCCGTATGTCATCGCCGAGCCGTGCATCAACGTCAAGGACAAGGCCTGTGTCGAGGTCTGCCCGGTCGACTGCATCTACGAGGGCCCGGATCAGCTCTTTATCCATCCCGATGAGTGCATCGACTGCGGGGCCTGCGAGCCGGTCTGCCCGGTGACGGCGATCTTCGCCGAAGACGAGACGCCGGAGCAGTGGAAACACTTCATCGAGCTGAACCGGCAGTTCTTCCTGGACCACCCGGGGGTCCAGGCCTGCACGACCCGGAACTGATCCCCGGGAGCTGGGAGAACCAGGTCGAGGAAGGGAGCCTGCGCAGATCGGTAGACACGCAGAGAGAGGAGAGACCGATGCCCAAGTTCATCAAGGTGGCCACGACCGAGGAGCTGGCAGACCAGCCGGCGAAAATGGTCGAGCTGGAGGGCCAGAAAATCGCCCTCTTTAGTGTGGACGGGGCCTTCTATGCCATGAGCGATACCTGTACCCATCGCGGGGGGCCGTTGTCCGAGGGGGCGGTCGAGGGAACCGAGGTGACCTGCCCCTGGCATGGGGCGAAGTTCGACCTCAGGACCGGGGGCGTCCTGGGGCCGCCGGCTCGCCAGGGGGTCCGGGGCTATCCAGTGCGGGTCACCGGCACCGACGTCGAGATCGAGGTATGAAAGCCGGGCGAGCTGCGGCGCGTGCACGGGAGGCGAGTAGAGATCCGGTCCCCCGCCGAGGGTGGACAGCGGGAGATGGCTGAGCCGGGATCAGCCTGAGGACCCATGACGGCTCACCAGGATGACGGCCATCGGCTACCTGAGGCAGACCCAGAAGAGCGGGCCGGGACCGGAGGGCCTGGCGGAGCAGGCGGCCAGAATTCGGGCTCACTGCGAGGGCCGGGGATGGGCGTTGGCCGAGGTTGTGACGGAGGAACGGAGCTGGTGGAGGCAAGGACTCGTGGGTCTGGTCGACTTGGTCAGAGCTCTCGAAGCGAATCCGCGGGCACGGTGGGTGGTGATGTCGGGGGAGGCCCTGGCCGAGCTGGAGGCGGAGACCTCAGAGACGTGGGGCCGGGTCCGGGCTTGGTCCGAGGCGCGAGGGGTCCGGGTGGTGACCGTGGACAACCGGCAGGGAGCCTATGAGCGTCCGTGAGGTCGTCCTGGCCGCCATTCAAGTGGCGCCAGGTTCGCTCCCGGGGGACAGAACCCTCCTGCACGCAGACCTCCACCCGGTCTACGTGCCCCCGCGATGATCGCTCCCATGTCCGCAACCGATCCTGAGCAGCTCGCGAGAGCGATGCGGCGACCGGGAGCCATCCTGCTGATCTCGTGTTACGAGCTCGGCCACCAACCCCTCGGGATCGCCTCGGCGGCGGGGTTCCTCGAGCGCGCCGGGTATGCGCCGGACGCGCTGGATATCGCCGTCGAGCGCCTCGATCCAGAGAAGGTCGCCCGGCCGCGTTTCGTGGGGATCTCGGTCCCGATGCACACCGCGTTGCGGCTGGGCGTCCGCGTGGCCGAACAGGTGCGTCAGCGCAATCCGACGTGTCACATCTGCTTCTACGGGCTCTACGCCTCGCTCAACGCCGAGTACCTGCTCGAGCACGGGGCGGATTCGGTGATCGGGGGCGAGTTCGAGACGCCGCTGGTTGGCCTGGTCCAGGCCCTGGAGGGCGGTCGGCCCGGCCCAGTCGCGGGAGTCCACCGGCGGGGCCAGCCGGCCGGCCCATTCCTCGAGCGGCTGCCGTTCCCGGTCCCGGTCCGCAAGGGGCTGCCCCCGCTCGAGCGGTACGCCCGCCTCGAGCGCGACGGCGTCCGCGGACTGGTCGGCTACGTGGAGGCCAGCCGCGGCTGCCTCCATCGGTGTCTTCACTGCCCCATCCCGCCGGTCTATGGCGGCCGGTTCTTCGTGGTCCCGGCGGACAGCGTCCGGGAGGATATCCGCCGGCTGGTCCACGCCGGCGCGACCCATATTACGTTCGGTGACCCGGACTTCCTGAACGGGCCCGGGCCACTCGCTCAAGATCGTCCGCGGCATGCACGCTGAGTTCCCGGCGCTCACCTTCGACTTCACCGCCAAGGTCGAGCATATCCTCGAGCGCCGCACGCTCTTCCCGGAGCTCGGAGCGCTCGGCTGTGTCTTCATGGTCTCCGCGGTCGAATCGCTCAGCGACGCCGTGCTCGCGAACCTGGAAAAGGGGCACACCCGCGCCGACGTGTTCGAGGCCCTTCAGATCGTCAGAGGAGTCGGCATCGCGTTCCGGCCGACATGGGTGGCGTTCACCCCGTGGACGACCCTCGACGACTACCTCGACATCCTCGAGTGGGTCGAAGGCGAGGGGCTCATTGATCACGTGGACCCGGTGCAGTACGCGATCCGGCTGCTGATCCCTCCGGGCTCCATGCTCCTCGCTCGGCCCACGATCCAGCCGTTCTTGGGGCCCCTCGATCACGCCTCCCTGAGCTATCGCTGGACTCATCCCGATGCCCGTCTGGACCGCCTCCACCGGGCCGTCAGTGGGCTGGTCGAAGAGGCCGCACGGGCAGAAGAGGATCCCGCCGTCACGTTTTTCCGACTGCGCGACCTGGCCGAGACGATGGCGGGGCGAGCGAGCGAGAACGGCCGAAGGCGGGAAGTGGCGACGCGGCGGCGCCGGCCACCGCGGCTCACCGAGCCGTGGTTCTGCTGAGCGGAACCCACCGAGGGCCAGTTCGGCCCTCTCCGACAGCAAGCGGCCGGCGTGTAGTTCGACCAGGACGCAAGGAACGGAGGGCGACGATGGGACTGTTCAGCCGGTGGTTCGAGAGAAGTGAGCGTCAGGGCCCAAGCGAACGCGGAGTGGCCGTCGCGGGGCCGCCGACGGTTGCGCCGGAACGGGGACCGAAGCCTGTCTCCGAAGAAGCATTGCGCACTGACGTAGGGCCGGGAGAGGGATCCCAGATCAGAGACAGGGTTCAGTATCTGCTGGACACGGCCATCAATCCCGCGGTGGCCGGGCACGGCGGGATGGTTTCGCTCCTCGACGTCAAGGACAACACGGTCTATTTGCAGATGGGCGGCGGCTGCCAGGGGTGCGGCGCGGCTGACGTGACCCTGCGGCAGGGCGTCGAGCGGATGATCCGGGAGGAGGTTCCGGAGGTCCTCGAGATCATCGACCTGACGGACCACGCAGCCGGCCAGAACCCATACTACGCGGCCTCGAAGCAGTAGCATGCCCCGGCTGCTCCTGCTGCTGCCCACCACGACGTACCGCACGGCGGCCTTCCTCGGGGCCGCTCGGCGGCTCGGTGCGGAAGTCGTGGTGGCCTCGGAACGGGCCGGCGTTTTCCAGAAGGCCCAGCCGGGCCGTCTCCTGGCGCTGGCTTCCGCAATCTCGATGCGGCCGCGCAGCAGGTCGTCGAGTTTGCCGCGACGCGCCCCATCGACGCCATCGTGGGGGTTGATGATGCGACTGTGGTTCTCGCAGCCGCCCTGTGGGCGGCGCTCTCGCTACCGCCCAACTCGATGGCGGCAGTCGCTTCCCGGACGGCGGCGGGAAATGCTCAGGCGCTGACATCTTCAGGCGACACCAAGATGAATCAGATCACCCCGCAGGAACTCAGAGCCCGGCTTGACCGGCGTGATCCCATCGTCCTCCTGGACGTCCCACAGGACTGGGAGAGGCTCGATCCCGCTGGGGGGATGCGGATCGAGGCACGGGAAGGCGCCAGCCACGGTTCGCCCGAGCGGGTCCCCGGCGCTATCTCGCGCGCCCTGGCCGTCCTCTACTTGCGGGGCCATCCCGACGTGTCCCGAGGAGCGCTCGCCCGGGAACTGCGCCGGCGACTGGCCCCCGGAGGGATCCATTATCACCTCCGGACACTCAGACGGCAGCTGAGTGGGGCCGTCTCAACCGTCCCACTGGAAGTCGAGACTGCGATGCGACAGATCCTGCGCGAGCGAGACGGCCTCGCACGGGAGGAAGACCTGGAGCGCGCTCTTGCGGCTTCAGGAATCGAGATCCCGCATGGGGACCGCGCATCCGCCCTTGTCGTGGTGGAGCGTATCCTCCCCCTGGTGCAGCTCTGGCTTCACCTGAACCCGGGGAAGTCGAAACGCTTCCTTGCCGCTCGCCTCGCGAACGATCTCGGTCGCAACGGTTGCCGCTCCACGATCAATGCGCTCCAACGCGCGCTAGCGGGAAGAAAGCGCCACGTTCGACGGGTCGTGCACTGCGTGCTGCTCGCCCGTCTGGCGGAGCTGGGCGTGACCTCCGAGGAGGAGGCGAGGCTCCGTACTCGAGAACTGCAGCAGGCCATCCGTCTCTCTTCGAGACGGCGGTCCTTTGTCGATGCGTGCAGGTTCCGCCAGCTCTGCCGGCTTTGGCAGGTCCGCCGACACGAGCCGTCAACGAGGCGCTTGGCAGTCTTGCTGAAAGAACGGCTTGGGGGATGGGGGCTTTCAGCCCACGTCAAGCACCTTCAGACGATCATCAACGGCGACAGCCCGTGCGTGCGGGGCGCGTTTCTGGAGGCGGTGGAAGAAGTTCTGCGCGAGGAGGTCCGGGACCTGCGGAACGCCGGAAGCCCCCGGCTTTGGGCAGCGACTCCACACGAGCAGGTTGAGGTAGACCTGAGGTGGGTCCCGGCGCAGCCGACCGCGGCCATGGCGCGCCGGTGGCTCGCGGCGCACCCCGGCGTCAGCCAGCGCCACCTCGCTCGGCGTGTCTGCGAGACCCTTGTCCGCATGGGATACGCCTCAAGCCCCAACACGATCCAACCGATCCTCGCGGGCCGGAGGAAGAAGACCCGCGGGTTCGTGCATCGTGTACTGCTTGAGCTGCGGAACGGCTGGACCGCTCGATCTCCATCCGGCGGCGAGAGGACCCGCGGGCTCGAAACTCCCGTCCGGAACGTAGCCACGTCCGACGGCAAGCCATCGCTCACGTGGCGAGAGTTTCTGCGCCAGGCGCGTGAGTACCTGCCGTCGGCCCGCTCACCGCACCTGGTTCCGCTGCTTGCGGTGCGAGCGGAGCGCCTCTACGGCATTCCAAGAGCGAAGGTGGAAGCCCGCATTCGGGGACGGAAGTGGTGTCGAAGGCCTGAACACGGCGCGACGCCACTCGGCGTCCTCGACAGGTTGCCGGCTGAATGGATCGTGGCGGACGGCACCCGCGAGCTGGGATGGAACGACGACGAGACCACGAGCAGTTGGATGGGAGGCGATCGGGAAACGAGCCACGCGCAGTGGGGCTTCGCAAGGGACTGGCAGGCAACAGACGGGAAGACGAATTGGGGGCTTCACGAAAGTGAATAGGCGGCGACCGAGCCCGGCACCGCCCCAGGTCATCGCGGCGAGCGGAACGAAAATCGCCTGTTCCGAGGGCGACCGCTGCTTCGCTATCCCCGGCCCAAATATCGGAGCGGTGGTCGGCAGGTTGGACGCCGTCGTCACCTCGAACCGGGAACTGCAGAAATACCATCGGTCCCGGGTGCACGGGGCCGACGCTAGTTCGGACTAGGGGTCGTATGCCACGGCTGCTGCTGCTCTTGCCCACCACGACGTACCGCACGGCGGCCTTCCTCGGCGCGGCCCGGAAGCTCGGCGTCGAGGTCGTGGTGGCCTCAGAGCGGGCCCACGTCTTCCAGCAGGCGCAGCCAGGCCGTTTCCTGTCGCTCGACTTCCGTCATCCCGACCAGGCGGCGCGCCAGGTCGTCGAATTCGCCGCGACGCGCCCGGTCGACGCCGTGGTGGGCGTAGACGACGCAACGGCAGTGCTGGCAGCGGTATCGTCGAACGCGCTGGGCCTTCCGCACAACCCCGTGAGGTCGACCGCGGCCGCGCGCGACAAGTACCGCATGCGGACGCTGCTCCGCGGAGACGGCGTCCCCGTGCCGCCGTACGCCCTGCGCTCCTTCGACGACGACCCGGTGGTTGAGGCGCGGCGGATGGTGTTCCCGTGCGTGGTCAAACCGCTCATGCTCTCGGCCAGCCGTGGGGTGATCCGGGCCGATGACGAAGCCCAGTTCGTCGGCGCGGTCCGTCGGCTCGCGAGAATCCTCCGGACGCCGGAGGCGGCCGTTGACGGCGAGGCGGCGCGGCAGGTTCTCGTGGAGGGCTTCATCCCCGGGCGGGAGGTGGCCCTGGAGGGACTGCTGGTGAAGGGTGGCCTCCACGTGCTTGCCCTCTTCGACAAGCCGGATCCTCTGGATGGGCCGTTCTTCGAGGAGACCATCTACGTCACGCCCTCGCGCCTTCCGTCCACCGTCCAGGCCGAGATCGCCTCCTGCAGTGCACGAGCCGCCCAGGCGCTGGGTCTCCGGGATGGGCCTGTGCACGCCGAGCTGAGGGTCAATCGTCACGGGCCTTTGGTGATCGAGATAGCCGCGCGGTCCATCGGCGGGCTGTGCTCGCGTACCCTCCGCTTCGGCCCCGACCTGTCGCTGGAGGAGCTGATCCTCCGTCAGGCGCTCGGCATGGAGATCCCATCGCTCGAGCGGGAGCACCGGGCCGTCGGGGTGATGATGATCCCGATCCCGCGCGCCGGGGTGCTGAAGGAGGTCCGCGGCCAGACGGAGGCCCGGGCCGTGCCGGGGACCGACGAGGTTGCCATCACCGCCCATCCGGGGCAGGATCTCGTGCCGCTTCCCGAGGGGGCGAGCTACCCCGGGTTCATCTTCGCGAGCGGCGAGTCACCCGCGGGCGTCGAGGCGGCGCTTCGTGAGGCCCATCGCCGCCTCGAGTTCGTCATGATGCCGCCACGAGAGAACCGCGGGCCCGTCTGACCTGCCGAGGCGTTCAGCGCCCAACGCGCCCGGGCCGAATCCAGAATCCACCACCAAAGGAGGTCACCGTGGGGACCGACCAGATTACCAAAGACAGCACGATGCAGGAGATCCTCGAGGTAGTTCCCGGGGCCCAGCGCGCGCTCTTCAGTCGGTATCACATCGGCGGATGCAGCAGCTGCGGGTTCCAGCCGACGGACACGCTGGAGGAGGTCTGTCACACCCACAACGTGTGGGACGTGGACGGCGTCATCCGCGACCTCCGGCAGAGTCATGAGCAGGACGACACCCTGCAGATGTCAGCGGAGGAGCTCGCGAGGGCGCTGAGGAGCGGTGCGGCGATTCATCTCCTGGACGTGCGGACCCCGGAAGAGCACGCGATCGCCCGAATCGAGGGGGCGCGCTTGGTCACGGGGGCCCTGGCCCAGGAGATCGTCGAGCAGTGGCCGAAAGACGCGCCAATCGTGGTGCACTGTCATGTCGGACAGCGCAGCCTGGAGGCGGCGGCCTTCTTGATCGACCACGGGTTTACCAACGTCAAGAGCCTGACTGGCGGGATCGACGCGTGGTCTCTGCGGGTGGATCCCACCGTCCCCAGGTATGCGGGCGCCTCAGCCCACTGCAAGTGAGCCCGGCCGCGATGCGGGTCCAGACGATCACTGACGCCTTCGCCAGGCCTCTCCGGAACCTGCGCGTGTCCGTCACGGACCGCTGCAACCTTCGCTGTCAGTACTGCATGCCCGAGGAGGAGTACGTCTGGCTGCCGCGGGAGGACTTGCTCACCTTCGAAGAGATCCGCGCGTTGGTGGAGATGTTCACAGAGCTGGGCGTGGACAAGGTGCGGCTGACGGGCGGAGAGCCGCTCTTGCGGAGGGACCTTCCGGCCCTGGTGAGGATGCTTGCGCAGCACCCCAGGCTCAAAGACTTGGCCATCACGACCAACGGGGTCTTGCTGGCCGACCAGGCGAGGGCGCTGTATGAGGCAGGCCTCCACCGCGTAACCGTCAGCCTGGACACGCTCCGCCCCGAGCGCTTCAAGGCGCTCACGAGGCGCGACACCCACGACAAGGTGCTGAGCGGGATCGACGCGGTCCGACATGTGGGCTTCCAGAGGACGAAGATCGATACCGTCGTGATGCGGGGGACCAACGAGGACGAGCTCGTCGATCTCTTGGAGTATGGCAAGCGTGTGGGCGCCGAAGTCCGCTTCATCGAGTACATGGACGTCGGGGGAGCGACCCGGTGGTCGATGGCCAAGGTGTGCTCCCGGGCGGCGATGCTCAAGCTGTTGGGGCAGCGGTATGGGCGGATCGAGCCGGTCGTGGAGATCAGTTCGGCTCCGGCCGAGCGGTTCGTCCTTCCGGACGGGACCGCGTTCGGCATCATCGCCTCCACGACGACGCCGTTCTGCCGCACCTGCGACCGGAGTCGGCTGACGGCCGACGGGACGTGGTACCTGTGCCTCTACGCGCAGCAGGGGATCGATCTTCGAACCCCCCTCCGGGAGGGCGCCTCCAGGGAGGAAATCAAGTCGCTCATCGCGGGCAGCTGGACCCGCCGGCGGGATCGTGGGGCGGAAGAGCGGAAGGAGCTGGAGGCGGTGGGCGTGCGGGGCCCCCTGATCCAAATCGAAGGCCTCCGCCAGGACCCCCACCTTGAGATGCATACGAGGGGGGGATAGGTGATGGCCGGACACCCCGTCCCGATAACGCCGCAGGAACCCGTGGTTTGGCGGAGATCATTTGAAGATGGTCGAGGGTAACCAGATGGCGGCTGCCGCTGATCTGGTCGCGGCGCAGCCGATCCGACCCGACAAGAGCATCGACTGCCTAGGGCTCTTCTGCCCGATGCCGATCGTGAAGACTCGCGAGGCGCTGAGGTCGATGGCCGTGCGTCAGGTCCTGGAGATGCTCTCTGACGACCCGGCCTCCGATCCAGACATGAAAAGCTGGGCGCGAAGAACGGGCAACGAACTCCTGGCGATCACCAAGGATGGAATGGTCTATCGGTTCCTCGTCCGAAAGGTCAGGTAGAACCGATCGCGCCTGGGCGACGCGGCGGATCGGACAGGGTCCTACGTTCCGACTCCTCAGCTGGCGTGGAGGCATGATGGACATCTTCGGCGGAAAGAGAACGGGGCCGGTGACCGAAGACGCGGTTCTGGCCGCGCTGCGGGCCGTTCAGGACCCGGACCTTCGGAAGGACATTGTGAGCCTTGGACTGGTCAAGGGGCTGGCGATCCAGGGCGGGCAGGTGTCGTTCACCCTCGAGTTCACGACGCAGCCGGCGGTGGCGAAGGTCGAGATCCACAGCCAGGCGCGCAAGGTCGTGGGCCAGCTCCCGGGTGTGTCCGGGGTCAAGGTGGCCATGGGATCCTCCAAGGCCCAGGCCGTCCCCGGACCGCCCAGGCCCCCCGCGGACCCTCTCATCCCGGACGTGAAGCACACCGTCGCGGTATCCTCGGGGAAGGGCGGGGTGGGGAAGTCGACCGTCGCTGTGAATCTGGCTCTGGCGCTCCGCGAGACAGGAGCCAGCGTGGGGCTCGTGGATGCGGACATGTACGGTCCGAACATCCCTCTCATGATGGGAGCTCGCGGAAAACCGGGGATGTTCAACGACCGGATCATCCCGGTGCTGGCCTACGACGTCAAGCTTATCTCCATCGGGTTCTTCGTGAAGGAAGGCGACCCAGTGGTCTGGCGGGGTCCGATGATCGACTCCGCGATCAAGCAGTTCCTCAAGGATGTGGAGTGGGGGGAGCTCGACTATCTCATCTTCGACATGCCACCGGGGACGGGCGATGCCCAGCTGTCGCTGACCCAGGTCATCCCGCTCGCCGGAGCCGTGATGGTCACGACGCCCCAGGACGTGTCGCTGCTCGACGTCCGCAAGGGTCTGGCCATGTTCCGGAAGATGAACGTGCCGCTCCTGGGCATCGTGGAGAACATGGCCGGGTTCGCCTGTCCGCATTGTGAGCATGTGACACCGATCTTTGGGGAGGGCGGGGGTCAAAAGCTCGGCGAGGAGTTCGGCGTGCCGGTCCTCGGCTCGATTCCGCTGGATGTCGAGATACGGATCGGCGGGGATAGTGGGACCCCGATCGTCGTCGCCAGACCGGATTCGCCGCAGGCGCAGGCCTTCCGCCAGGTAGCCGCAGCCGTGATCGCGCACCTGTCGATCCTGCCGACGATGAAGCTCCCGGCCATCAGCTAGAATGGCATACTCGTCGACGCCCTCCCGGCCGATTCTCTATGTGAATCAGACGCGCGACGCTGAGAAGGCGAGGGGCATGCTCCGAGCGTACGACATCGATTTCGAGGAGCGGCCGACGACTGGGCCGTTCGTGTCGCTTCACTGGAACGGCATCGTTTACACCGACGTGTTCGGCATTGCGGACTTCCTGATGTTCGCGGGACGGCTGCCGATCGAAGGGGTCCGCACAGGCGCGCAGCGAAGCGACGGCAAGCTTCCTGGGTCCCCGACATCGCTGCGATAGCGCTCGCCGGCGTCTGGGAATTACCACCGAGTATCACCCAGCGGTCACCATGGCGACCGAGCGAGGTGGCAGGACTACGCCACGGCCCGAAGACGAGATGGGACCAATAGGAAAGACCGAGGCCGGAAGGAAGGCCAACGGGAAAGAAGCAGAGTTGGCCGAGGAGGGCAAATCGGGACGCCTCAGCGAGTGCTCAGGCAGAGGGAATCCACGGAACCCGGAAGAGGACGTCGAGTTCTTCAGAACGACGGGGAGTCCATGCCGACGTATGAGTCGTCTGTGCCGGAACTGCGAGAAGCGCTTTGAGGTGACGCTGACGATGACGGAGCGAGCTAGCGCAAAGGTCCAGTGCCCGCGCTGTCAGAGCGAGAAGGGCCCGCCGTAGCTGACGGTCTTCACCGTCAAGACCTCGCGGAAGGGCTGACAGGCCGAGGGTGGAGGTCGGGGCGTGGACTTCAGCTCCGCGGTAGAGGCAACCGGGGGAGGCCTTCTGGGAGAACACGATGCCGCGACCTCGGAGCGCAGAACTCCGCAGACGTCGGACGCGTCGGCAGAAGCTGGCGAAGCTGAGGGATCGGATCCAGAAGGCGCAGACTGATGTCGACCGGACGGCAGTGTTGGAGAAGGCGTTCAAGGTTGCGCCGTGGCTGACTGAGGAGTTTCGAGAACTGGCAGAGACGGTGCGTGCGGAATCGGTGGCGGCTCCGGCAGGAGCGCCGGTCGCAAAGAAGAAAAGGACGCAGGCCCGAGGAGAGGCTCGGGGGTAGACCCCCCCCCGGTCGAGGGTGAGCCTGAGGGCGCTCCCGGCCAAGCGGGGGCGCAATCGACTTCCGGTTCCCGCACGGCCGGAGGGCTTGCGCGAGGGCGCCGGGCTGCGGCGAGCATGGGTGTGTCGCGTGCGGTGCAGAGGAAAGAATCCGGTGCGGGCTGGCCCAAAGAAAGATGGCGCTTGAAGGATCGTGTCGCGCTGTCGATGATTGGTCTCGTGTCATCCGTGGTCGTCATCGCGGTGGGGTTCTTGCTCGTGGGCCGTCAGCCGCAGATGGGCGCCGTGCCCAATGTCTCGGCCTTGCCGGCCGTCAATGCCTGGCTCAATGCGACCAGCGCCGTGCTGCTCACCGCCGGGTACGGCTTCATTCGGCAGAGGAGGGTGAGCGCTCACAAGACCTGCATGTTAACGGCCTTTGGCGTCTCCAGCTGCTTCCTGGTCTCGTATGTCATCTACCATTATCACGCCGGCTCGAAGCCCTTCGGGGGCCACGGGTGGATTCGGGGGATCTATTACCCGCTCCTCATCTCGCACGTCGTCCTCGCCGCCCTGATCGTGCCCTTCGCGCTGACGACGATCTATCGCGCCTGGCGCGGGGAGTTCGCGCGCCACAGAAGAATCGCCAGGTGGACGCTGCCGGTGTGGCTGTACGTGTCGGTCACCGGGGTCATTGTCTATTGGATGCTGTATCATCTCGGTCCGTGAGCGACATAGTCTCGGCGTCGCCGTCGACTTCTTCGTCGTGCCGACGGTGATGTTCAAGGTCTTGTTCGTCTTCGTAGTTCTGGCCACGACCGCCGACGCGTCGTCCACATCAACGTCACTGACACCTGAAGGGTACACTTATTCGGGATCAGCGTTCCGAGCAGTAGACCCGGTAGTGTCGGACAGCATGTCGGAAGCGGGAGGACCTCCATGGTGCGGTCGCTCATGGCCCTGGTTCTCCGGCGAGTCCTCGCTTGGCTCGTGTGGCATCCGCCAGGCTGGGCAGATGTTTGGGGGGCACTCAGCCGCGCGAACGGTGTCCCGCCGCCCTCCCAGCGGCGATCGGCAGGCAGGTGAGCGTCTAGGGAAGGAATCCGAACGGAGGCCGTGGAATTGTCTCCTGGGTCGACATCCCGGAGACATGGAGACCTACGGTCGGCCTTACATCCCGGACGAGGAGATCATCAGGGCCGGAAAGGACGCCATCTGCCTCTCCAGAGCTCCCGGAGCTGCGCTACCGTGTCACGATCAGGTTTTTGATGACCGGGACAGGCGCTGTGGATGCTGCCCGGCGCGGTGGCCGTGGCCACCTCGGCCGAGGCTTACCTGCCGAACCCGGCGGTCCTCGCGCCCGCCGCACGGTCTCGAGGCGCGAGGGACGCCGGTCAGCTGCCGGTCTCCGGCACGGTCATGACTTCCAAGAGGTGGCCGTACGGGACCTCGGAGTAGAATCCGCGCCCGCCCCGGCGGGTGTTGATCTGCCCGTTGGTGTAGTTGAACGGATCGCTTCTGTACGGGATCACTTTGGCCTTCACGCGGCCGAAGATCGCCTCGAACTCCGCCTCGCTGACGTGGAACGCGTAGTGATGGCTCCGGCCCGTCCTCGGTCGAAACCGGGCCGCCGCACGGTTCCGGCTCATCGGCGAAGTCAAAGGTCAGGCTGTCGTTGACTTGCACTGGCGCGAAGGGTCCGGGTCCGGCTTCACCGTCAAGCCGAAGATCTCGGCAGGGTCGCAGGCCGAGAACGTCCCGCCCGATGAGGTTCCTACCCGGGACACGGACGCCGCCGGGTCTCCGAACGTGGCACTGATGCGGCCCTTCCTCGACTCGCCAGCCGCGTTCGTGGCTCGAGGGTCCAGTGCCCTGTCCCATCAGTTCCACCCGGCCCCCACATCAGGCTACCATTCGGAACAGAGGCCCGGCGCATAGCGCGACCGGGCCCACAAGCCTTGGCGAGGCTATGGCCGACGCGACCGACCCGACACGGCGTGAGTACCGGATGCCCTTCGGCACCCGCTTGCAGGACGATGGAAGCACACGGTTCCGCCTGTGGGCCCCGGCCGCCCGAACCGTCGACCTGTGGCTTGACGATCTCGCTCGAGGATATCCGATGACGATGAACGCCGAGGGATGGGCGGAGATCATCACGAGCCACGCGCCAATGGGTACACGCTATCGGTTCAGGATCGACCACGACGTGCTCGTCCCGGACCCGGCATCCCGATTTCAACCCGATGACGTACATGGGCCGAGCGAAGTGATCGACCCTCGATCGCACGTGTGGCACGACGCCCGATGGACAGGCATCCCGGCGGAGCGGCTCGTCTTCTATGAGCTTCACGTGGGGACCTTCACGCCCGCCGGGACCTTCTCCGGCATCGCTGAGAGACTCGATCACCTCGTGTCACTGGGGGTGACGGCGATCGAGCTGATGCCGGTTGCCGATTTTCCCGGACGCTGGGGTTGGGGGTACGATGGCGTCCTGCCTTTCGCGCCGGACTCAAGCTACGGCAGGCCCGAGGCGCTCAAGGCGCTCGTGGAAGCCTGTCACGAACGCGGGCTCGCCGTGTTTCTCGATGTCGTCTACAACCACTTTGGCCCCGAGGGGAACTACCTGCACCACTACGCGCCGGCCTTCTTCAATCCGCACCGGCGCACCCCGTGGGGTGACGCCATCAACTTCGATGGCGTCGGGTCACACGCGGTCCGGGCATTCGTGATCCACAACGCGCTGTACTGGTTGGAGGAGTATCACCTCGACGGCCTTCGCCTCGATTCCGTGCACGCCATGGCCGACACGTCTGCGTCGCACGTCTTGACGGAGCTGGCGCACGCGGTCGCAGAGGGGCCGGGTCGGGGTCGGGCCGTCCACCTCGTGCTCGAGAACAACAGCAACGAGGCCCGGTATCTCGAGCGCCGAGGGGCCCGCCGTCGCTCTCTCTATCAGGCGCAATGGAACGACGATCTCCATCACGGGCTGCACGTGCTCCTCACGGGTGAGCGCGGTGGTTATTACCAGGACTACCACCCGCCGCTTTCTCATCTGCGGCGGTGCCTCGCCGAGGGCTTCGCGTACCAGGGCGACTACTCATGGTTCCAGGGTCGGCCGCGCGGCGAATCGAGCGGGCACCTGCCACCGACGGCCTTCGTCGGGTTCCTCCAGAATCACGATCAGGTTGGTAACCGGGCCTTCGGTGAGCGCATCACGACCCTGGCCTCGGCGGAGGCGGTCCGGGCGGCCACGGCCGTGCTGCTTCTGGCCCCGTCGCTGCCTCTACTCTTCATGGGGCAGGAATGGGCGGCCCGTGAGCCGTTTCTGTTCTTCAGCGATCTGGGTCCCGACCTAGGGCCCCGCGTATCGGAAGGACGGAGGCAGGAGTTTGCCCGCTTTCCGGCGTTCGCCAGTCCCGACACTCGCTGCCGTATCCCCGATCCCCAGGCCCCAGAGAGCCGGGAGCGCTCGGCACTCGACTGGAGCTGGGCCGGCGACGCCCTCCACCAGGAATGGGTGGCCTTCCACCGAAGCCTGCTGCGACTCCGAGAGCGAGAGATCGCGCCGCTCATGGCCGGAGAGACCGCACCCGAGGTTGATTCGAGGCTGCTCGGAGAAACGGGCTTGGAGATGGTGTGGATCTTCTCGAGTGCACGAGTCCTGCGTCTCGTGGCGAATCTGGGGGCTAACGCCGTCATGCACGAGGGCCCGGAGGGGAGCTGGGGACGGCGGCTCTACGCGCTCGGGCTCGCGGCTTCTGGCTGGGCGGCGCTGCCGCCGTGGAGTGTCGGTTGGTTTCTGTGGGACACCGAGCATCCGACGCGCGCCAAGCACCAGCGATGAATGCGCGTCCTCTAACGGGTGGCCGCTACGTCGCGATCCACGGCCACTTCTACCAGCCACCGCGCGAGAATCCGTGGCTCGAGGCGGTCGAAGTTCAGGATTCAGCCGCGCCCTATCATGACTGGAACGAGCGTGTGACGGCGGAGTGCTACGCGCCGAACACCGCCGCCCGCCGGGTCGGCCAGGACAACCGCATCCTCGACATCGTCAACAACTTCGAGAAGATCTCCTTCAATGTCGGACCCACGCTGCTCTCGTGGCTCGACCGTCACGCGCCTCACGTCTACCAGCGCCTCCTCGAGGCCGACCGTCGCAGCGCCCAGGCCCGCGGGGGTCACGGCAACGCCATCGCCCAAGTCTACAATCACATGATCCTCCCGCTGGCCTCGCGCCGCGACAAGGTGACGCAGGTGTTGTGGGGACGGAAGGATTTCCAAGAGCGATTCGGGCGTGACCCCGAGGGAATGTGGCTGCCGGAGACTGCCGTCGACAACGAGTCGCTCGGGGTGCTCGCGGATGCGGGCATGAAGTTCACGATTCTGGCGCCCCACCAGGCCTGGCGGATCCGCCGGATCGGCACCGAGGCGTGGCAGGAAGTCAACGAGCGGGTCGATCCGAGCCGGCCCTATCTCTGGCGCGGATCCGAAGGCCGGACGCTCAGTATCTTCTTCTACGACGGACCGATTTCTCGAGCCATCGCCTTCGAGAACGCCCTGGACCGAGGCGAGAACCTCGTCGGACGCCTGAAGGACGGCTTCGTCCCGGACCGTGAGGGGGCGCAGCTCGTCCACTGCGCCACCGACGGCGAGTCCTATGGCCACCACAAGCCGTTCGGGGACATGGCGTTGGCGGCCGCGATCGCCCAGATCGAGGCGAACGGGGTTGCCGTGCCGACGAACTACGGCGCCTTTCTGGCCGAGCAGCCGCCCACCTTCGAGGTCGAGACTCGAGAGCTCACCTCGTGGAGCTGTGTCCATGGGGTCGACCGGTGGCGGCGCGATTGCGGGTGCCGGACGCGCGCGGACTGGCATCAACGCTGGCGCGCCCCCCTGCGCGAGTCGCTGGATTGGCTGCGGGACCACATCGACGCCTTCTACGAATCGCGCGCCTCGGCCCTCCTCAAGAGCCCCTGGGAGGCACGGAATGCGTACATCGACGTGATCCTCGATCGCAGTCAGGACGGGCTGGCCACCTGGCTTGCTCGTCATCGGCGAGTCCTGCTGGACGCGGCCGGTCAGGTGGAGACTCGCCGATTGCTCGAGATGGAGCGCAATCGGCTGCTCATGTACACGTCCTGCGGGTGGTTCTTCGATGAAATCTCGGCGCTCGAGCCCACCCAGATCCTGAAGTACGCGGCCATGGCCCTCCAGTACCTGAAGGACCTTGGGGGCGAAGACCTGGAGGACGAATTCGTCCGGCGGCTCGAGGCCGCCCCGACCAACGTGGCACTCTTCGCGAACGGGGCCGAGGTCTATCGCGCCGTGATCAAGCCCGCCGTCGTCGACCTGCGCCGGGTGGTCGCCCACTACGCGATCAGTGGGTTGTTCGAGGAGTATCCGGACGAGGCCTCCATCTACGCGTGGCGAGTCAAGCGGCTCGACGACGCCGGTGACCACTACGATGGGAGCCGGCTGCGTGTGGGGCGTGTCCGGGTCGCCACCGAGATCACTGGCGGGAGTCGGGACTTCCAGTACACCGTCCTGCACTTCGGGGGCCACGACTTCTCGTGCGGCATCCGGACCTACGAGGATCCGGCCGCCTACGACACGATGAAGGCCGATCTGCTGCGTCGGTACGGGCAGCGCAGCATGGCCGACACGGTGCGAGGGCTCGACGAGCACTTCGCCGAGGGCCTGTTCTCCCTGACGCACCTGTTCCTCGAGCAGCGCCGACGCGTGCTGGCCAGCGTGATGCAGGCGGTGCTCAGCAAGCACGAGCAAACGTACCGACGCGTCTGGGAAGAGAGCCGCAAGCTGGTCCGGTATCTGCGCCAGGCCGACGCCCCGATCCCTGAGGTCCTCCGCATCACCACCAAGTACGTCCTCGAGGAGGAGCTCGTGGCCGAGGTCGCACGCGCTGCCGATTCGACCACGCTGCCCAAGCGGACCTTCGAGATCTCCGAGGAGGCGCACTCCCTGGGGCTCGAGCTGGACGGCACCGCGGCCCGCCCCAGCATCCGGCTGATGGTCGGGCTCAGCCTGGACGCGCTGGTCGAGCGGGTGACCACGGAGCGGGTGGCCCCCCTCGTCACGCTGGTCCTCGGGGCCAGCCGGATCGGCCTCCGGTTCGGGCTCTGGCACACGCAGAACCGAGTCTTCGCGCTCTGGCGCGACCACCCGGAGGCGCGTGACACGCTGGGGCCCCTCCTCCATGCGCTCGGCTTCGCCCTCGCGGGCCAAGCGACCCCGTAAGCCATGCCCGCCTCGCCCCGGATTCCACTCGCCACGTATCGTCTCCAGCTCGGGCCTCGGCTCACGTTCGACGATGCGGCCGCGCTCGTCCCTTACCTCGCGGCCTTGGGCATCTCCGACTGCTATGTCTCCCCGTTCTTCGAAACGAGCTCGGACAGTTCGCACGGCTATGACGTGTCCGATCACAACCGCATCCGCGAGGAGCTCGGCGGCGAGCCCGCCTTCATCCGATTCTCGGACGCCCTCCGCCGGTACGGCCTGGGTCTCCTCGTCGACCTGGTCCCGAACCACATGGGTATCGCCGGGAATCGCAACCGTTGGTGGCTGGACGTCCTGGAGCACGGCGCCGGCTCTCGGTACGCTCACGTATTCGATATCGATTGGAACCGTGCCACCCCTGAGCTAGCCGGGAAGGTACTGCTGCCCGTGCTTGGCGACCAGTACGGCATCGTGCTGGAGCGTGGCGACCTGCGCCTCGAGTTGAATGACGGCGTCTTCACCGTTCGCTATTACGAGACGGTCCTGCCGATCGCCCCGCGGTCTTACCGCCGCATCCTCGGCCACCGGATCGACGAGCTTGAAGCCGCGTTGGGGCCGTCGCACCCCGGCCTGCTGGAGCTGAAGGCTCTGACCACCTGGTTCGCGGGCCTTGGCCCGCGGCCCGACCGGGACCGGGAGCGACCGCGGGGGCGCCTTCAGGACAAAGCGGCGGGAGTCGAGCGCCTGGCGGCCTTGGTGCGGCAGTCACCCGAGGTCCAGACGTTCCTCGACGCGACCATCCGCCGCTTCAACGGGACGCCCGAGAATCCGCGCTCGTTCGACCTCCTCGACGACCTGCTGGCTGAGCAGGCGTACCGGGTCGCCTTTTGGCGGGTGGCCGGGGAGGAGATCAACTACCGACGCTTCTTCGACATCAATGAGCTCGCGGCCATCCGCATGGAGGACCCGGACGTCTTCGCCGACACGCACCGGCTCGTCTTTCGTCTCGTCGGTGCCGGGCGGGTCACCGGGTTCCGCGTCGACCATCCAGACGGGCTCTACGCCCCGGCCGCGTACTTCCGGCGCCTGCAACGCGAGTGTGCCCGCCCCGCTCACGGGGTCGATGGACCATGTTTCATCGTGGCCGAGAAGATTCTGAGCCCCGGCGAGTCGCTGCCGCAGCGCTGGCCCGTCGCGGGGACCACCGGCTACGAGTTCCTCAATCTCCTGAATGGGATCTTTGTCGACCGCAGCCAAGCGCGGGCGATGGAGCAGCTGTACGCCCGACTGATCAAAGAGCGCCCGCCCTTTGGGGAGGTTGTCTACGAATGCAAGCGCCTCGTCATGCAGACCGCGATGTCCTCCGAGCTCAACATGCTCGCGAACCGCCTGAAGGCGATCTCAGAGACGCATCGTTCTTCCCGTGACTTCACGCTCGGCAGCCTCACGCACGCTCTGACCGAGATCATCGCCAACTTTCCCGTCTACCGCACGTACGTGGGTGAGGATCAGCGGGGCGTGAGCGAGCGCGACCGCGAGTTCATTGCCCGGGCGGTGGCGCACGCGAAACGCCGCTCGCCGCTCACCAGTCCGTCGATCTACGACTGGATCCAGGACATCCTCACGCTGCGGTTCCCACCCTGGGCGCAGGAGGCCGAACGGCGCGAGCGGCTCGAGTTCGCGATGCGGTTCCAGCAGATCACCTCGCCGGTGACCGCCAAAGGGTATGAGGACACCGCCCTCTACCGATTCAACCGGTTGGTGTCGCTCAACGAGGTCGGAGCCGACCCGAGCCGCTTCGGTACCCCGGTGACGGAGTTCCATACCGCCATGGACGAGCGGCAGCGGACGTACCCCCATGGGCTGTCCGCCACGTCCACGCACGACACCAAGCGGGGCGAGGACGTGCGGGCCCGGATCAACGTCCTCTCGGAGATTCCGGATGAATGGCGGCGCCGAGTCAGCGTCTGGCAGAAGCTGAACCGAAGTCACCGCACGACCGTCGACGCCCGGCCGACGCCGGGAGCGAATACCGAATACCTGATCTACCAAACGCTCGTCGGGGTCTGGCCCATCGGCATCGAGCGGTTCCGCGCCTACCTCCTGAAGGCGATCCGTGAAGCCAAATCGCATACGAGCTGGATCAATCCGAACACGCGCTATGACGAGGCCATCACGCGCTTCGCCGAAGCGATCCTCGATCCGGTCCGCTCGTCCGCTTTTCTCGAGAATTTCGTCCCATTTCAGGCTCGCGTGGCCCACTACGGCGCGTTCAACTCGCTGGCCCAGACCCTCGTCAAGATCACGGCTCCGGGCGTTCCCGACTTCTACCAGGGCAGCGAGCTCTGGGATCTCAACCTGGTCGATCCCGACAATCGGCGTCCTGTCGACTGGCCACTCCGGCGACACATGCTCGAGGAGCTGGCAAGGGTGGCGGACACCGCGGATCGGGCGGCCTTCGTCCAGGAGCTTGTAGACGGGAAGGATGACGGTCGGGTCAAACTTTACCTGATCCGTCAAGCTCTCGCCTGTCGCACGGCTCACGCGACACTCTTCACTGACGGCGAGTACCGGCTCCTGGAAAGCCGCGGGCCGCTCGCCGACCACGTACTCGCCTTCGGTCGAGTCGCGAAGGAGGCCATCGCGCTCACCATCGTCCCCCGCCTGCTGGCCCGCCGTGGGGTCGAACAGCTTCCGCTGGGCAAGAGTTACTGGGGCGACGAGACCAGGGTGCTCGCGCCGCCCGAGGCGGGACCATGGCTGGTCAATCCACTGACCGGTGAGCGCCTCACAGTGGACGACGGAGCTCTGTTACTGGCCGAGGTGTTCATGAGCTTTCCGGTGGCGCTACTCGTGAATGAGGCGTGAGGGTTGTTAGAGCCCGTCGCCGACTCGCCAGCGGCGGGTACCTGCGCCAGGGTAGTCCGTCCCAAACCCTTGGGCGAGGAATCGGATGATCGACACGATCTGATCGTGGACGAAGAAGGGGCCGTGCGAGCTCTGGCGAAGAAGGTTACCCGCTGAATATGGTAGATCCCCGGCAACGCCTTCGGCTCGCGAGACAACAGCATCGCGATCCGGTGGGGGCGATGGCGGAGCTCGCCAGGCGCCTCGACGGACAGTTCGTGCCGACGCCGTTGCCTTCGGGGGGCACGCGGGCGACGGCGGAGATCCGCGCGCGGCAAGACTCAACGGCCTTCTGAAAGGCCAAGGAAGAGGCCTCTTTCGCTGTTTCGTGGTTGTGGGAGCTGGATTTGCGGAATGCTACACGGTGCCGGCGGCGTGGTTCGGCTGGTAGACTCCGCTCTCCTTCTGCTGGATTGACCTGGCCCCGTCGAGTCGTCCACCGGTTAAGTCAGAGCCGGCAATCATGGCTGCGCTGGTGGGCTGACCGGAGCGAAGCGTAGCGAACATCCCCCTAGGTAGTCTAGGTAGCGGGAAGAAGTGAGGCCGCCATCACGTGACCCGGGGAGACGTGCTGGTAGCAGTCGTGGTGGCGATTCTCCGTCAACACGGCTCGCCGTCTCACAATGCCGGATGGCGTGGCGCCAGGGGAAGCCGGTCAATCCTGCACGGTAGTTGTTATACCGAAGCGAGGCTGGCTGGTTGCCTCACCCGCTGGGCCGCCTCGGGTAGGCTCCCGCTCGACCTTGGTAGTCACAGCCCTGCCGGCCCGGGGATGGCCCGTGGCACAGGTTTGCCTCGTTCTGAATCGGCCCTGCCCCAGCAGCAGATCCCGGCATGTCGCAACCAGGGCGGATCGAAGCGGATGCGAGAGCGGGCTCGAGAAGAAGTGGCCGATCCGCCGCCAAGGCTCGAAGGTTGCGCGGCGTGGCCGGGCCGTTCGCGTCCTCGCTGACTGAAGCGTCCGCAACGGAGGAGGACATGAGGTTCTGGTGTTCCTGCAGCAGCTCCGTCAGGTACGAGCCCTACTACGTCACGTGTCTCCAGTGCAGCAGGCCCTGCTGCCCTTCCTGCACGGTCATCTTGGAGTCCGCCACGTATTGCGTCGCCTGCGCCGAGTCGATCGTTGGGGTCGCAGGGCTTACCCGATCGGTCCGGGAGACGTCACCGGACGATGCCACGTCTGGGATGGCGATGATCCGCGGCTGACCGCTTGATGGATCCCGCCGGGTCGAGCCCGACCGCCCCCGGTCCCAGTCGGTGCCTAGTCCCCGGTTGGGGCACCGACAGCCGTTGGACGATCCGGCAGCTCGGGATTGGCGTCAGGATGTCGCCACGCGGCCACTCTGACGCTGGATCCCAGCCCGTGGAGCTAACGGTTCGGCAGCGCATGCTGACGGGTCCGATCGTTGGATCGTGGTGCAGTCGCAAGGTCCCACGCCGGGCCATCATAGCATCCACGTTCACTGCATCTGTCGTGGCGAGCCGCCCACCTTCGCGAGCCCAGGTGATCATCAGGTGATCAATTGAACGCTCGGCAAGAAGCACGGCCTGGAGAACCCGGAAGGCGCTCATCACGGCGACCTGCCGATCTCGAGGCGGACCCGAGCGGCCACGCAGAGTACGTGGCGGACACCGACCGCTGTTTGGGCTCGGTCCGAACTCGGTGTTCGCCGCCGCCGCCGGGCGACCAGCGAAGAGAACCCGTCCGGGAACTCGGGCGACCGGGTGCCCTGCGGTCCTCTCGTGGCGGCGCTCAGCAGGGTGTCCGTCGCCGGGCGATTGGTGCCCGCCACGCGGCTGGTACGCACAACCGACGACCACGCCGCGCTGCTGGCGCGCCTCGGGTTCGCGATGGTGATGCTTCCCCACGGCGCCCAGAAGGCGTTGGCTGGTTCCGCGACGATGGCTTCCAGGCGATGATCAACGCCATGACCGACCACGGTTGGTTGGCCGGCGGGCGTTCCCATGTTCGTCGTCTGGCTGAGCTCCTGGGTTCGCTCGGGCTATTCGTCGGTCTCCTCGGACGCGTGGCCGCCGCCAGTATCGCTGGCGTCATACTCGGCGCCATCTCGTTCGTGCCCTTGCAGATCGGCTTCGTCATGAACTGACGGGCCAGCAGTCGGGGTTCGAATATCATCTCCCGGTCCTCACCCTGGTAGGCATGGTCCGCCATCAAGGCAGCGACGCGCTGTCGTTCGATCGCGTGCTTGCGCGACGGACCGAGGAACTCGCGTCCGCAGACTGGCCACACGGCGGCGTGACGGCTCCGGACACCGACCCCGCCCGACGCGGCGCGGACGTTGTTGCCCGATGCCCTCGCGTCGAGGTCAAGCGTCCCGGAGCGACGTCGTGGGCATCCCCGCTCGCTCCCGACGTGTCCGGGCCCTGACACTGCCACCGGCACTCCGGGCGAGTTCGTGATCTGACGGGGGACCGATCGGCCGGAACCGTCTACACGCGATGGCACCCTGAGTGCATCCGCAGGTCCATCGAGGCTCCATCGATGAGTTGGCGTCGCTGGCTCGCCCTGGGAGTCGTGGTTTCCGTGGTGGCGGCCGCGGGTCTCCGGCTCGCGCTGCCGGAGCTGATCCGCCTGACCGTGGTCGCGCGCGTTCAGGCCATCACCGGGCGCGCCGTCAGCCTCGACGCCGTCGACGTCGCGCTCCTGCGCGGCCACGTCGCCCTTCGCGGCTTCCGAATCGCCGACCGAGCCGGGGAGCCGGAGCCCTTCGCCGCATTCGACCGGCTCGATCTCCACCTGCGGCTGCCTGCGCTCCTCCGCGGCCACCTCTGGGTGCGCGAGCTGATTCTCCACGATCCCACGGTCCGCGTGATCCGCTATCCCGGCGACGAGTTCAACCTGTCGGACCTCGTCCGGCAGTCGGGCGAGGCGAGCCGGGTTCTCGACGTGACGGTCGACCGCTTCGTCCTGGTGAACGGCACGACGACGCTCGAGGACCGCGCGTTGCCCGAGCCGCGGACGTGGCGGTCGGAGCAGATGGTCATCGAGGCACATGGTCTCTCGTCGCGGCCCCAGTACGGCAGGGCCGTCGCAAGCTCCGTGACCGGGGGTGCGCCGGTCTCCGTGCGCGTGGAGCGGCTCCGCCTCTATCCGATCGATCTTGAGGCCACGGTGACGATCGATGGGCTCGATCTCGCGCTGGGTCGTATCTACGTTCCCCCCGACTCGCCGGTGATCCTTGGCCGCGGGCGCGCGAGCGCATCGGTGCACGTGGCTTTGGAGGCGCGCGCCGGTCTGCGTCTCGACGCCACCGCGCGCCTCGAGGACGTCCTGCTGGCCCGGCGCTCGAGCGAGGCGCTGGCCCGGATTCCGACGCTGACGGCGGCGCTCGATGGGCTCCGCTTCGGTCCTGCCGGGATGGCACTCGCGGGGTTGGCGCTCGATGCCTCGGGAGCGGTGGTCGATCCCAGTACGGGTTCAGCCGCACGGTTTGCCCCTACCACAGTCCACGCGCGGGTCACTGACTTCACCTGGCCGATCAGCCAGCCGGCTGGCCTCGACCTCTCCACGCGCGTCCAGGGTCGCGGGAGCCTGAGCCTCGCCGGCACGCTCCATCCACCTACGGCGCCCAGTGAACTCCGGCTCCGCCTCCAGGACTTCGATCTCGCGCCGTGGGCCCGGTTCACCCCGCTGACGGCCGAGCTCACGGGGGTCGCGGAGGCGGACCTCCGGATCCGCGAACCGCTCCGCGTCGGCCTGCCGTCGCGAGTCCAGGGGACAATCGCGCTCAAGAATGCCGGCGTATCCGACGGTGCGGGTCGCCCCCTTCAGGTCCGGCGTATCGAGGCCTCGGGGCTCGAGCTCCACTGGCCGGACCGGCTGCGGATCGGGCGTCTCGCGATTCGCGAACCCCGCGCCATCGTCGAGCGCAACCCGGCGGGCGACTTCGCGATCGCGCGGCTCTTCGGCTCGCCGGCGGGTCGGGATTCGACAGCACCCGCGTCCGGACCTGCCGGTGGGGCCCCGGGGGCGTCACCGGCCCTCCGGGTCGATGTCGGACAGATCCTGCTGCAGGACGGGGTGGTGGAGTGGCGTGACCAATCGGTCGCGCCGCCGGTCCGCGCAGCCCTCTCGGAGCTTACGGCGACCGTGACCGACGCGGCCTGGCCGATCAGCGGCCCGCTGCAGGTGCGTCTCACCGGACGCCCGACCGGTGGCGGCCAGGTCCAGGTTGCGGGGCGCGTCGGGCTGACTCCGCTCGCCGCCGACATGCGCGTGACCGCGCGGACCGTCGACCTGGCGCCGTACGAGCCCTACCTGCGAATGCCGGTGCGGCTCAGAGCGTGGACGGACCTCGACCTGACCGTGGCGATGCCGGCGGAGCGCACGCCCGTGACCGTGCGCGGCCGCGCGACGCTCGCGCACGTGGACGTCCGCGACGGCGAGCGCACGGTGTTCCGGGTCGAGCGGGCGGCGGCCACTGGTCTCGACGTCGACTGGCCCGGGCGCGTCGCGGTGGCGCATCTCGACCTGGAGGCGCCGTGGATCCTGATGGAGCGAGATACCCACGGGGCGATGGCGATCCGCGCGCTCCTGCCTCCCGCGGCGAACGGGGTGGCAAGTCCCGCCTCGTCGGAGACGGGGCCGCCGACCCAGCCGCTCGCGGCGACGATCGGACGGCTCACCGTCGAGGAGGGAGGCGTGCGCATCGTTGATCAGAGCGTCGCCCCCCAGTTCGCGCTGGATCTGCGGCGCCTCGCGCTGCGCGCGGAGCGGATTCGGACGGCGCCGGGGCCCGAGGCTCATATCGACCTCACGGGGCAGGCCGGGCCGGGAACGGTGCTCGCGCTGCGCGGGACCATCGGGCCCATCGGGGGACCGCTCGTGCTCAACCTGCGCGGCGAGCTCCGGGGGCTGGACGCGGCGCGCACGAACCCGTACCTGGTGCGCACCCTCGCGTGGCAGGCCGCCCAGGGGCTGGTGACGGTCCGCATCGAGGGGCGCGTTCGGGACGACGCCCTCGCCGCCCGGGCCGACGTCCAGCTGAGCCGACTCCAGGTCGTGCGCGCCACCGCGAGTGATGGGGCACCCTCGAGCAGTGGCCTGCCGCTCAACCTGGCCGTGGCGCTGATGCGCGACTCCCGCGGCGACATCCGCTTGTCCTTCCCGGTCGGCGGGCGGCTCACGGACCCGCGCTTCGACTTCCGCGAGGCGATCCGGAGCGCGATCCGCACGGTGGCGATCAACACGATCACGCTGCCGGTGAGCTGGATCGGCCGGCTTCGGGTGAGCCCGGACTCGCAGATCGAGCGCGTCGATGTGGATCCCATCCGGTTCCAGCCGGGCTCGGCGGTACTGACGGCGGACGGTCGGGCGCAGGCGACTCGCGTGGCGGCGTTCCTGGGTCAGGTGGGCGAGGCGCGGATGGCCCTCACCCCGGTGGTCTCCGAGCGCGACCTCGCGGCGCTGCGCCAGCAGGCGGCCGAGGCCGCCGTCGAACGCCTCGCGCAGGGGGGCCGCCTCTCGCCCGACGCCGCGGCGGCCCAGCTGTTCCGCGAGCGACTGCCGGGTCGGCCGGTACCGGCCGAGCGGGAGGCGATGCTGGCCGCGCTCGCGGAGACCGAGGCATCGCCGGCCCTCGTGCCCGCCCTCGCCGCGCGCCGGCTCGAGACGCTCCGCGCGCTGTTTAAGGAGGCGGGCATCGCCCGCGCGCGGCTCGTGGAGACACCGCTCGCCGAGCGGCCGGACGCGGCGGGGGGCACCATCGACCTGACCGTCCTGGAGCCCGAGGCGCCACGGCGGTCGCTCCTCCAGACGCTGCGCGGACTCGGCGGCACGGTGGTCGGTGAGTGACCCGTGGTCGCGAGGCGCTGCCGGATCGCTCCCGGAACCGCGCTGGCCATCACCGCGAAAGGCGCGAGCATCCCGCTGGCGGGGCTCATGACGTCGGTCGTCCTCGGCCTGCTCGTCGCGGCCGGCGCCTGCCGCCCCGTCAATCCGAACGAGGACACGCGGATCGAGGCGGAGATCAAGGCGCGCCTCGTCGCGGAGAAAAACGCGAACCTGACCCAGCTCGGCGTCCTCAGCACCCGAGGGGTCGTCTACCTAAGCGGCACCGTCGGGTCGGCCGGCGAGAAGGCGCGCGCCGAGGAGCTTTCCCGGAGCGTCCGGGGCGTGGGGCGCGTCGTCAACACGCTGGAGGTTCGGATCCAGTAGACGGTGCTCGACTCGGGCCCCCAGATCGATCTCAGGTTCTCGGTCGATCGTGGGCGCCGTGAGGAGAGCCCCACGCGGGGCGCCGGTTGCTGACCGCCTTCGGGCTCGGTCCTGGTCAAAAGCCCGATCGACCCGACCTTTCCGATGCTTTTGACGTGGTAGGGGGGAATCAGCTGTCGGCATCTGGGGCGACGGCGAGCAGAGATGGCCACGTCCGACCTTCCGCGAAGCCAAGACATACCACCGGGGCCGGGTGGCAAATGACGCGAACGAGCGAGCGTGGGCCGGGCGACCGACCAGGATCAGGCCGCGCGCTGGTAAAGGTGATGGAGCCCGCCAACTAGGGGGTTGCCACCACCACACGCCCGAACGCGGGCGGCTCTACCTCGCGTAGCCGGGGACGGCGGTTGTCGAGCGCTTGGTGGGGACGCACGGCGTTGTAATAGGCCACGTAGGCGCGCAAGAGCCGGCCAGATGGGCGTCATTGAGAATGAGGAAGAACGTGAGGGTCGGGACGAGGAAGAAGTCGACGGCCACGATATCTCGGGCATGGGTGGCCAGAAAAGCGTGCCACGTGGGCCGGCCGGGGCGCCGGCCGGTCCATGTACCTCGCGACCGTGAGTTCGGCGACGCGGTACCCGCGCGCTCACGGGTGGAATCGTGAGTCGTGACTGCTGGCGGGAGAGGGCGGCGGCTGAGAAGCGAAAGGTCGAACGCGCCTTGTCCGCCACTCGTCGAAGCCGTGCCCCGTGCGTCGAAGAACCTCGAGGAGGGTCTCTGACTAGGCACCATCCGGGCTTGCGCATCACGGCCACCGGCCCCAAATCGACGAGCCGAGCTTCGATTGAAGGGCGCGACGGAGGGTCGGCTGACCCGAGCTGGCTACCGTGACGCGGCACACCGTCTGGAAGCTCGCAAAGGAGTCAGTCGTCGAATTCTGGGAGGATTCGCCATTCCAACTGGCCGCGGCCCTCTCGTTCTATACCTTGCTGTCGCTGTCGCCCTTGGTTCTGATCGTGGTGGCCGCAGCCGGCCTAGTGTGGGGCGAGCAGTCCGTGCGGGCCGAGCTGCTGAACCAGATCCGAGAACTGGTCGGGCCGGCTGGCGCCGAGACTGTGCGCATGGTGCTGGAGGGCACGACGATTTCCGGTCACAGCCTCGGGTCCATGATCGTGGGCATTCTCACGCTCCTGTTCGGGGCCACGACCGTGTTCGTCCAGCTCCAGTCGTCGCTCAACCAGATCTGGGATGTAAAGACGGCGGTGACGAAGGTCACCCGGCGCGGCCTGTTCTGGAACCTGCTCCGCACGCGGCTCCTGTCGCTGACTCTGATCCTGGTCGTGGGTTTTCTGCTCCTCGTGTCTCTGGTGATGAGTGCCGCGCTGGCAGCGTTGCAGGGCTATCTGTCGAGGGCGCTCCCTGGCGGCGGCATGTTGTGGCAGACCGTGAACCTTCTGGTCTCGTTGTTGGTGATCTCCGTTCTCATCGCAATGGTCTATCGGCTACTGCCCGATGTTCGACTGGACTGGCGAGACGTCTGGGTGGGCGCCGTCACCACCTCGGTGCTGTTTGGGGTGGGAAAGTTTCTGATCGGCCTCTACCTGGGCCAGGCCAGCATCGGCTCGTCGTATGGTGCGGCGGGGTCTCTGGTCGTGTTCCTCGTCTGGGTCTACTACTCATCACTGATCATGTTCCTCGGTGCCGAAATGACCTTCGTCTATGCGCAGCATCGAGGGCGAGGAGTCCGCCCCACCGAGCTGGCGGTGACTGTCGACCGGTGATCGATCGACCGAGCCCGTGAACGACTGCCGCAGATGACCATACGCCACCGTGGCCCTGCGGGGTCACACCACTGGGGGCGGAGGGTACAATTGCAACAGAGACGGCTTGAGCGGGATATGGTCGCCCAGCCCGTCGCTCGCGCGCTACGCACCCTGGAGGGACGCCGCCACGGCACTGGCGAACAAGAGGCGCTTGCTCCGCGAACGGGTCGCTCCCGGAGACGTCCTTGGGTAGCCGGTCGCACCGGACCAGCAGGTGCTGCACCCGGTCGTGGAGCCGCGTGAGGAGCGTGGCGATGTTGGCATCGGTGGCGCTGCCAGCGCTCGCGATTGCGCCGTGGCTAGCTCCCGGTCGGACGGCTCACCGGCCCCGGCCCGCCGACGCGCCGCCGGCGAGCCATCCCGTCAGCCGCCGACGGAATCGGGCGTTCATTGGCCTCCGCACCTGAAATCCGCATCCTGATTTTCGGGAACTGGCGTCGCTGGTCCGCGCGACCCAGGCTAGGTGTGTTCGTGCGACAAGGCGCGTGAGACCGGAGGCGAAATCGGGTCACTTCGTTGGGTGTCCACACCGAGGAAAGGAGGGTTCAGATGGTTAGAATCTCCCGGGGTCTCCGGAGGGTGAACGTTTGGGCCGTGGCGTTGTTGGCTGCCGGGACCGTTGCCTCCTGTGCGCCTGTCCCTTCGTCGCAACAGCCGGTGCAGTCGACCAGCCCGACTGTTACCTACAACTACCGGACTGACGAGGAGCTGATTCAGATCAACCAGCGTGCAACGACGTATTGCGGTCAGTATCAAACTACCCCACGAACTGCGAACATCACGAACAATCCAGACGGCAGCAGAGCCGTGGTTTTTGAATGCGTGCGGACGACGCTTCCCGCGCAGCCGGCGACCACTCCGAGCCAGAGCTACACGTATCGGACGGATCAGGAGTTGGTGCAAGCGGCGCAGACCGCAGGCGCTTACTGCCTGAGGTACGGCTCGCAGCCGATCACGTCGAGCATAGTGGCCAACCCGGATGGAACCAAGACCGTAACTTTCCAGTGTGGCCCACGTTGAGCGGGCCATCGGGCGCGTTGATGATGTAAGGGGGGAGTGGGCGCCGCCCAGGTGCCGCGCGCGGCGGCAGGACGAATAGGCGGATCCCGCGGCGCTAGCACTCCTGCTCGAAGTCACCCGTAAGTTCCGACCCCCCGTCGACCTGGACGACGTGCACGGGAAACGCGGCGGCTTTCCGGCGCTCCCGGGCCAAGGGGTGAAGATTGGACGAACCGACACGGGTGAGGTCTACACCGCACGCACCGTCCGCCGCGAGGTCGCCGACGCCGACGTGGCTGAGCTGGGAGCCGTACGGGACCGCTACATGCCTGGCGCGGCTGGAGCCGTCAAAGCGGCAGCGACCTGCCTCTTCACCAACGCGCCGGACCGCCACTTCATGGTCGACCGCCACGCCGCCCATGCCCAGGTGGTCTACCATCACGACCAGCCGAGCCTTAGGGCGAGTGTCTGCGCCGCGAACGGCCGCCCGTTGCTGGCCATGATGCCAGGGCCGGCGAGCTCTCGAGCGATGGCCCGCAGCGACCGCCCGGAGGTCGGGAGCGCGGCGATCGCCCTGCTCCCTGGGGTTCCGCTCGCAGCTGGAAGACCGGGAGTTCCGGAAGTGGGTCCAGACCCACGAGTCTCCCTGGGAGCTGATCTGGGACCGGCCGAATCCCGCCGCAAGGGCGGTCCCCGTGACCGGTGGTACGTCTACCGGGCGCCGCTCCCCTCGCGGGAGCCGTGGCCGGTGATCTGGGTGTGGAGCCCGCTGCGCGCGCTGCGCCAAGAGCAGAGCCGGCGGGAGCGGCTCGCCGCGGCCCTTGAGGCGCTCGGCGCGCTGCGGGTCCGGCTCGCCAGTCCGAAGACGCGGCTGCGGACGACCCGGGAGGTGGACCGACGGATTGAGCAGATCCTCGCGCAGCACACCGTCGGGCGCTACCTCGAGGTCCGCCGCACGGTCCGGGAGGACCATCGCTTCCGCAAATGGCGGCGCGGACGACCGGGCCGCAGACGGCCTACCGCAAGCTCACCCGCCGGCGCTGGGACGGGAGTGGACGCTCGACGAGACCACGATCGCCTACGACCGCAAGAGCGATGGGATGTACCCGCTCTTGACCAATGACCGCACCCTAGCCCCCGCCCAGGTCCTGGAGGCGCACAAGGGCCAGCCTACGATCGAGAAGCGGTTCGAGCAGATCAAGACCGTCCACGAGATCTCCCCGGTCTTCCTCAAGAACGAGGGCCGGATCGAGGCGCTGTTCACGCTGTACTTCCTCGGGCTGCTGGTGCAGGCCTTGATTGAACGGGAGCTCCGGCTGGCGATGCAGCGGCAGCGGATCGCCGAGTTACCGCTGTACCCAGAACAACGGCGCTGCAAGCGGCCGACCACGGAACAGGTCCTGCGGCTCTTCAGCCTCGTCGAGCGCCATGTGCTGCTCGACGACGGCAACCCCGTGCAGGGGTTCGAGGCCGAGCTGACCGATCTCCAGCGTCAGGGTGCTCGGCCTCCCCGGCGTCCCCACCCGCGCGTTCCGTTTGCCCACGTAGGTCATCGGAAATTCCGAGGTATTGTCCCCGAGAAGTGCGGAACGTGGGCCGAGTGGGGATCAATCCAGCCAAGACGCGCTGGTCCGCTCGCCGGAATCCTCGAATACCAAGTCACCCGTCCTTGCCCACGCGCATGCCATGGCGTAGCCTGGCGCCGATCAACGCGCGGTGAAGGAGGGCCCAGTGCGTCGTAGTTCGAAGCCCGCGAAGACTGGGTTGATGTGCCGGATCACGCTCGCATTCGTGGACGGACAACGGGGAACCCTTCACCTACGTGCCGCCGCCCGGCGCCAGGGACTGCTGCTTCGTCGTTGGCGTCTTCACTGGAGGAGTGTCGACTACCCACAGTTCAGTCGGAGCGGCGAACTGAACGGATCAACTTCTATTAATCACGGGAGGTGAGCATATGCCCTCGGAACACAAGTACAAAGGTGAAGTACCCCTTCACGAGCATTATGGTACGGAAGCCAAGTACGCTGTGGAGGCGGAGGCGCTGCTGCCGACGACTAAGCATGAGGAAGAGATCGCACGGGGTCTGGAACTGGGACTGCCTGGTGCCGATTCTATTAAAGACCGGCGAATCCCCACGTTCAGCCGCGGCGAACTGCCTCACTTCGCGGGAATCAACACCTTCTTGAAGTCACCCTATGTCGAAGATGTAAACCAGTGTGGAAAATACAACGTCGCCGTCCTCGGTGCGCCGTTCGATGGCGGGACGACCTATCGCTCCGGTACCCGCTTTGGTCCTCAGGGCATCCGCAAGATTTCCGCCCTCTACGGGCCTTACAGCTTCGAGCTGGGGGTTGACTTGCGGGAGACGCTTTCGATCTGCGACCTGGGCGATGTGTTCGTGATTCCCGGCAACATTGAGAAGACGTTCGATCAGGTGAGTAAGGCTGTGTCCCACGTGTATGCCAGCGGGGCTCTCCCCGTAGTGCTGGGTGGCGACCACTCCCTAGGCTATCCGACGGTCCGCGCAGTTGCCCAGCATCTCAGTGGTGGCAACCTCGGCATCATCCACTTCGACCGACACGTTGACACGCAAGACACCGATCTGGACGAGCGCATGCATACGACGCCATGGCCGGCCGCCAGCGAGGGGAGGCGCTCGAGTTGTCCCTCGGCAGAGTGCTTCCGGTGAAGCTCCCACAAGGCCCCCGACTGCCCGCCTGGTGAGGAGAGGACGATTATCTTTCCGCCTGTCGTGGCCACGCGACCCCGGGCGACGCGCAACATCTCGGTGTCGGTGGGTCGACCGTCGGTGGACTGGAAGAAGGCCAGCTCATCGATCAACAGCACACACGCACGGAGACCACGCGCCGCCTCTGGGCGGCACGGATACGCGGACAGGCTCACGCCGTTCGCCAACTCCAGCGTGTCCAGCGTGGAGCGGACCACCTCGGTCTTGAAGACGTCGATCGTCTCGAAGGGCTCACGAGCGTAGCGCAGCAGCACACGCATCGCGCCTCGGTGATCCTGGCCGAGCAGCAGTGCGTGCGTCCCGGTCTCGCCCGGCCCCCGGGGCGGTCTTCGTTAGATCCTATGAAGGGGTGAAGATGCAAGAGCGGGCCGCTGCTGGTAGGCTCCTTTGACACCTTGTTCAGCCAAACGAGGAGAAAGGAGCGACCGATGACCAGAGCGACCCGCACCGTCGACTATACCGGAGCCACGCCGCAGGGCGGCGACCCTCGACTAGCCGTGGTGACGTGCGTCGTGGATCAGGCGCTGCGCGAACACCTCCAGCACGCGCTCGCGTCGCTCGTGGTGCGCCGGTGATGGAGGGCCCGCTGGTGTTCGTGGTGCTCGTGGTGTTCTCGCTCATTGGGACGGCCATCGTCGCGGTCATGGACACGATGGTGTTCTGGCTCGTTATCTGGGCATTTGTCGGCTTGCCCGTCCTCCTCGTGCTGGGACCGATGCTCTTCTATCGGCGCTATCGAGAGAAGAAGACGGAGCCCAGAAAACTCCGATGATACTCACGACCTACTGCCCCTACGATGACGAGTACCCCTTCACCGTCACATACACGGCGGAGAATGAACCGGCATTGACCCAAGAGCAAATCGCCACAATCCTCCTCGGGCTCATCAAGAAGGGCGACGCCCTCGCGGCGGCGGGAGAAGCGCTGCCCGTCATGGGCAATCGCGACCAGCGTGCGCCGCTTCACGCCGCGAAGGACGCCGCGCGCGCCTGGCGCGCCGCGCGCGAGCGGAGGTCGGAATGACGCGAGCCCGCGAGGAAAAACAACTGCCCCGGGCCGAGAAGATCCGTCTGGCGACCACGATCCAGGTCACGGCCCCGACGTTCGTGGCCCAGCTCCAGATCTACCGGGGCGAGGTGGTGGCGCACGCGCCGGAACTCGAGCGGTGGGTGAAGGGGGCGGCGGGCCGCCGAGGCGCTCGACCGGATGCGGGAACGGAAGTGGCGAGTCGAGATCCTCGACGCGCCCCAGAACGAAGCACGCTGATGGCCCTCGTCTGCCCCGGCTGTAAGCAGACGCTCACGCCGGGCGACTTGAGCACCACCGGGTGCCGGTTCCTCGAGCTGTTCACCTACACGCCGGCCGAACCGGGCACCCCGCTCGACCAGCGGCGGCGGGGGATCATCCGGATGACCGAGCTGCTCCACGCCGAGCAGGAGCCGTACGCCGGGAAGGTCCGGACCGCGCTGCGCGAGGCGTGCGGGGTGAAGGAGCGGTACGCGTGACCACCAACGGCCACCAGGACTACCGGCGCCAGGTCCGGGTCAACAGGCGGTCCTCCGCACCCACCTGGCCGAGGCCCAGCGGGTGTTCCGCCTCCTCGAGGCGGACGCGGTCATGGCCCTCGCCGAGCTCGACCGCCTGCTCGAGGAGCGAGACAAGCTCGTCGCCCAGGTGCAGGCCCTGACCGCGACCATCGCCCACCAGGGCGAGTCCTACCGGACGATCCTCCGCGAAGCGGCGGCCCAGATGGAGTTCGACTCCCGGATGCTGAACCGGCGCACCCCGTCACGCGGGGAGGAGGTCGCGCGGTTCTACGGGACCACCTTGGTCCCGGGTATGACCAAGGGCGCGGAGGCCGAGGGCAAGACCGCGGCCCCGTAGGGGGTGGAGGCCCAGCGCCTGTGCCCGGCGATCGCCCCTAACCGATTGGTGGGTCTCCCAAATCGTGTAGGCCGATACCCCCTGTGTGGCGCGCCGCTCCGGGCGTCAGGAAACAATGCACCGAGAAATCGCACCGAAAAATCGCAGACTTCCAGCCTGGTCGAACTTGGCACGAAGCGTGCCTAGTAGATGGGAACCATCGCCGCGCCGGCCGACGGCATCGCCGCTGCGCGCCTCTGGGAAGACTCCGATCTCACCCCAGTCATCGACGCCGTGGAGGACGTGATGATCGAGTTCGTCGAGCGCCCGCGCCCGCCTGCCCTCACGGACGAGCGGCGCGCGCTCCTGGAGACCGCCAAGAACGGGAAGGCGATCGTCGTCGAGCTGAACGGTTGCCCCTCCCGGCGCGTGCAGAACACGCTCCGCGCGTGGCTGCGCACCCAGGGCTACCTGCTGCACTACAAGCGCAGCCCCGACACGTACTCCCTCATCTGCTGGGCTGAGCCCAAGGCCCCGCGCAAGGCGCGCAAGCGATGACCTCCACCCCATTCGACTTCACCCGCTACAAAACGCAGGAAAAGGGCCACGGATTCGTCGAGGTATTTGCGCGCCGTTTGAAAACCGATCGCGTCCTCCGGCAGCGCGTCATGGTCGCCAAGATCAAGGAACTCGCGAACCTCGCGCGCGAGCCTGAGGACGACCCGGAGGTGCAGTGGGCGCACGTGCAGGAGGTTCAGGATCGCCTCTACGAGCTGGTGCGGCTGGAGTTTGAGATCGAGACCGAGCCGGAGGCGCAGCCATGATGACCCTGGGCCTCGTCCTGATCCTGTGTGCCACGGTCGGCCTCTTCAATCCGATTCCGCGCGTCAGCCATCAAGATGTCGAGAAGGCGAAGGCCGAATCGTGGTGGGTGATCCCATTGTGGTGCGGCCAGAGCAGATCTTCACGAAGTGAGCGAGTGGTCCCCAGGCTCCTTGGTGCGGACGGCAGCCGGCGCGCGACCGTGGCCGCCGTCGCGCTCGCCGTCGGGCTCGTTGTTCCGGCCTCCGCCCATGCGCAGTCCGTCGGGGACAGGATCCTATCCTTCGAGGAGCACGCGGCGGGCGAGGCCCGGGCCTTGGCCCAGGCCCATGCCGGCGAGCTGCACGCCCTCCAGTCCGACATCGACCGATGCGTGGCGGGCGTCTCGGTGCAGCGGAAGGGGATCGCGTTCCGCCAACCGCGCGGCTTCGCCGCGGACGCCCCGTACCTCACGCTCTGGGTCTGGCTCACCGACGGCCGGGCCCCCGGAGGGGGCGACATCGCCGCGCGTGCGACGGATGCCTTTCGGCGGCACGCTCAGGCGCTCTTCCGGCGCCTCGTCGGACGGTCCCCGGTCTTCGCGGACCCCCGGGTGGGCGGATTCGGACTCATCCTGACCTGGGTCGGGCCGATCCCCCGAGATGGGCGCGTGGTGGGCGAGTCCCTCGTAATGTTCGCAGACAAGCTCACCGTGGCGAACTACGTCTTCGACACGATCGCTCCCAGCGTGTTCCTGGAAAGGGCGGGCGTCCGGATCTTCGACGGGCAGACCGAGGTGATACCCGCACCCCTCTCCGTCGACGACGACGCCCCGGCCGGCGATCGCCTCGGCTGCTGAAGGCATGCGGCACGCCGGCTGTGGATCCGCCGGACGGGCGGGCTCTGGCCCGCGTGGGCGACCCAACTCCCGAGGCCGTAGGTTCTTCGCAGACCACGCTACAGAGCGACCTCCGGCGTCCAGGACCGCTCCCGAGCGTGGACCCCGAGTCTATGGCTACGGTTACGAGCAGGGCTTCTCGGAGCGACTCGACGTTCCAGGTCGCGAGTCGCAGGGCTGTAGTAGCCGGGCTACGGGAGCACCCACTCCAGGAGAAACGTGCCATCCGGCTGTCCGTGTACTCGCGTCCCCAATTGCCGCCCCTCCCGATTCAAGGTGTCCAGGAGCCACTCGCCGCCCCCTTCGGGGGCGCGGTTCACACGGAAGTGCCGGATCTGGGTGGGGGTCATGGTGAAACGCACCAGCCGGCCGCTCGGGACGTCCAGGGTCGGGAAGTACATCAGGCCCAGGTCGTCCCGAAACTCCTCGTAGCCGCTGACCCCTTCGTAGTCCGTCAGAAAGTCTCCACATCCGTAGAGAATTGGCCGGTCGCGGTGGACCTCGATGCCCTTGATGTGGTGCGAGGAATGCCCGTGGACGACGTCCACGCTGGCGTCGTCGATGAGGCGACGCGCGAACGCCCGCTGCTCCCCGGGGATGCTGAAGCCCCAGTTGCTGCCCCAGTGAATCGACGCGACGACGACGTCGCCCGGCCGCCTCACGGCATGCACCTGCCGGGCGACCGTATCGGCGCTGCGCCCCGACAGATCGTCCAAGCGATTCACGCCCGGACGGCCCCGACCCGCGGCCCAATCGCGCCCGACCCCACTGCCCTCCGTCGCGAAGGCGAACACGAGCACGCGCCCCGCGCTGGGCAACTCTACGATCGCGGGCGCGGCGGCCTCCGCGTCGCTCCAGCCAGCCCCTGCCGTGCGAATCCCCGCCGTGTGGAGAGTCTCCAACGTCTCCAGGAGCCCGACTGGCCCCCAGTCAAGGAGGTGGTTGTTGGCGAGGGCGCAACAGTCGATCCGGGCGGCGGTCAGACAGGGAACGTTGGCCGGATGCATCCGGTAGTGGACGTCCTTTCCCGGCCAGGCGTCCTCGGCGACGGTCACGGCGGTCTCCAGATTGACGATCCGCGCATCCGGTCCCACGCGCGCGAGCTCGGCCAGGGCGTCGCCCCAAATGTATTCGTAGTCCACGCGCCTCGGAATCGGTCCGCTCTCTCGCTCCGCGAGCTCGACGTAGGCGACCGCTGAGCGCATGCAGGACTCGAACAGACCCGGGGCGCTCGGCCGGGGAAGGATCTGGTCGATGCCGCGTCCCGTCATGACATCGCCACACAGGAACAGGGTGATCCGGGCACCCGCGTCCCGCCGTTCGGATGGCCGTGGCATGCCGTCATCCACGATCCGAGCCGCCGGGGAACCCGAGTCGCGCGGGCCCTGACGCCTCGCCGCCGGTCGTGGACACGACGTCGGGTCTCGGCGCGGCATCGAGCTCCACGTGGTCGGCCGGGGGCCCAGGACAGGGCGAGCTGGCCCATGGTCCCTTCCGGCCCCCCCCGTCCGCCATCCCGAGCCACCCCACGGCCACGAGTAGGCTGAGGGCCCACGTCCCGATCATGTGCGGTCGCATCGTGTTCTCCTCCTCGCGGAGCCTTCAACCTGAATCCGGCGTGAAAACTGGCCCGATCATGGGGTGAGTCGGCTGATGCGGTCGAGGGCATACTTCCAGGCTGTCTCGCGTGGGCCGCTGGCCGGCAAGGCCAGGCTGGGGACGGTTCTCGACACGGCGCAGCTGGGCTGGCATGAGCAAGATCTTATGCCGCAGGGTCTGCAGAGTCGCGGCCTGGAGGTCCAGCGGCAAGCACAGGCGCTTGAACCAGTTGACGAGGTTGTAGGCGAGCAAGAGGACATGGAAGTAGGTCTCGTTGGCGAAGAAGTGGCGGGTGGGAATACTGCCCAAGGCGTAGTCCCCCTTGAGCTGCCGGATGAGCAACTCGACCCCCGCCCGATCGTTGTAGAAGCGCCAGAGGTTGAGCGGACGCAGCGACAGGTTCGTGACGAACACCTGGTAGCGATAGCGCCCGAGCTGGAATAGGGTCAGTTGGGCGGACGGTTCGTCTGGGTCCGGTCGGCGGACGACCACGAAGCGATAGAGATGGGGCCAGCGGATCGGCTGGTAGCGAAACTCGGCGACCTCGACCTCGCGACTGGCGGTCACATACCGCAGGTGGGGCAACCTGCGCTTGATCGGTGGGGTCAGCCGCGCCACGATGACGAAGCCGGCCTTCCGGGCCTCGAGCCATTCGACCAGAACATGATCGTAGAAGCCTTTGTCCGCGCG
The DNA here is from genome assembly GCA_963804185.1 of uncultured Candidatus Rokubacteria bacterium. Lineage (GTDB taxonomy): Bacteria > Methylomirabilota > Methylomirabilia > Rokubacteriales > DASRDR01 > DASRDR01. The sequence goes on along the minus strand of CAWDPM010000009.1, from coordinate 267,417 downwards.
GAGAATCACCGACCGGACCCCAGCCGGGATCTTATCCCAGCACGCCCGGATCAGGTCGAGTGTCCCCGTGGCGGTGTGGGCATCGCCCGGTCGGAGCTCCCCATGCCAGAAGTCCTTCGTCTGGCCGTCGAAGCACAGCAGGGGGTGGTAGGAGGGCCGACCCCGCTTGATCGGGTTGTAGCCGATCTTCGCCTGCTCTGCCGGCCATAGACCACGAGCACGGTCGAATCGAGATCGAAGAGGAGCCGGGCCGGGGGATGGGGCCGCACGCTCAGACGTCGGAGAAGGCGATCGTGAACACGCCGGATCTGGGGCGAGACCGTTGGCGCGGCCCGCAGCAGAAAGCGACGGAGCGTGGTCGCGTCGGGGTAGCTCGGCAGCCCGGTCAGATACTGAAAGACGCCGTTCTGCCGCAGCAACTGGGTGGTCTCGATGCGCTCCAGTCCGAGGATCATCGGGTACAACAGGGCGAGCAACATCTCGCCGACGGTGTAGCGGTTGTTCCGCTGTACCCAGCGCACCTCGCGGGCCACGGCATCGCGGAAGCCAATCCGCGACAAGAAGCGATGCACGAGGTAGACGCCGCCATAGTGCGTCAAGGTCCCCGCACCGAATCTGATCGCGAGGTTTCGCGGTCCCCGCGGCATGGGAGCCAAAGCTACCGAAACGGTAGCTTTCGCTCAAGGGCCCCACAGACCCTCTCTGCTGCTCACAATGCGCCCTGACCCAGCCGCTCACCGCGCGATCACGGGGTCACGGCACGCATGGGGAGAGGCCTCAGGGCTAACTCCTTCGCGGTGCGGAAATGATCCTCGAAGGGTCGGCCCCGAGCGGAATCCGGTCCCAGCATCCGTCGCGTCCGTCTATTCTTGCGTTCTCGATCCTCACGTCCCATCGAATCCTCCGCCGATTCACGTCACCGTGTCGACGGGCCCGCTCGGCCCAGGACCAGCAGGTCATTCGCGATGATCCCGAGCCCCACCCACCGCTCCATCCCCGCGAGGCCTCGATACCGGCAGCGTCGGAGGCCGTGGCGCCGCTTCAGGGCGCTGATGCGCCCTTCGCAGCCGGTCCGCCATTTGAGCGCGGCGCGAATGGCGCGCGCGCGGCCGTTCCGGCGTTGCCGCGGCAGGACCACCGTGCGCACGCCGCGGTCGTGCGCGGCTTGCTCATTCGCCTGGGAGGCAAAACCGCCATCGGCCACGGCCAGGCGCGGGGCGTGGCCAAAGAGTGCCTCGTGCCGGATCAGCGTGGGCACCCACAGCGCCTGATCGGACACCCGGGTCTCGCAGACTCACGAACGCCGTCACGGAAGGCCTCAACTCCAAGATCCAGACCATCAAGAAGATGGCCTACGGCTTCCGGAACCGAGAGCACTTCAAGACAGCTATCTACTTCCACTGCGGCGGCCTTGACCTCTACCCGGCTACCCACGGAAAACCCGGAAGAACCATTAATAAGTGCCAAGTCCACATCCCCTCGGGGGCTTCGCGGTTTGACCTGACCTTCGTCGCAGATGTCCCTCCTGCGGATTACCGCTGGCATTATCAGCCAGCCCGCCTCAGGCTCACCGCCGCGACCACCTTGGCCCACGGGCCCTTCGCTCCGAGCGGGTTATAGTGTCCCGCTCATCTCTGCCACTACGGCCCGATCCGCCAGTCTCGCCCGCACCCCCTGACTTCACCTCATCGGCTTATACAGGAGGCCGTGCCCGACAACTTGGTCTGGGCTGCGAACGACACCTTCCCTGCTTTGGGTCAGTGCTCCTTCCACACGTGCCGTCACCTCTACGCCGGGAGGAGACTCAGGGCCTTATCCCCGCACTGCGACCCTGTTCCATGGCCTTCCCCACCAAAACAGTGAGTCGGCTCCTCCAATGTTCCCGACTCGGCTTCCGTCGGGGCCCTTCTCTCGACGCTTCTTCCGGTGTTCGCTCTGCTACGGCCCGCGCGGTTGCTCGCCCTCCTGGACCGATCCGACCTGGAGAGAACATCGCTCTCCGGCCGCCGAGGACTTTTCTCTTACCCGAGCTTTCCCGCGGAAGGTCACCCTCCCCGCGAGTCGGATATTGCTACACGGCGCCCGGGGGCGGACTACCGTGACCGGACTTTCACCGGTTGGAGCACTGCCGTTACAGGCTGCACGTTTTGGCGAAGGACAAGCTCAGCGCGGCGCGACCGCGCTGAAAGCTCAGCGTCTGACGAGGACCTCGACGTCACCCCGGCGGCCCAGGAGCTCCATCCCGGCGCCGTGACGGCCGCGCGAGACGAGCAGGTCCACGCTCGAGTGCCGAACGCGTAGCCCGCGGACCTCGATCCAGGTGAGCCACGGCGGCAACACGGGTTCCTTGAGCGTCAAGCGGTTCTCGCGCGCGTCAGGCTCGAGACCGAGCGTGCTCGCCACGAGCTGGAAGACCACCCCGGCCGCCCAGGCCTGCGGAGCGCACGCCACGGGGTAGCGGGTCGGCCCGTAGCCCGGAGAGCGAGGAAATCCGCAAAATAGCTCGGGCATCCGGAGTCCCTCGAAGGAAAGGACGGCGTCGAACAGTCCCGTGGCGACCGTGACGAAGGACTCGGTCAACCCGTAGCGGCGGAAGCCGGCCGCGGCGATGGCCGTGTCGTGAGGCCACACGGAGCCGTTGTGATAGCTCATTGGGTTGTAGCGACGCTCGCGAGCGGCCAGCGTGCGGAGTCCCCAGCCTGTGAACACATCGGCGGCGAGCAGCCGCTTGGCGAGCGCCTCGGCGCGCGACTCGGGGACGAGACCCGTCCAGAGCCCGTGGCCGGGATTCGACGTCACGACCCGGCACGGCTGTCCCTCACCATCCAGGGCGAGCGCGTACACGCCCTCGTCATTGAGCCAGAAGTCGCGCTCCACCGCCTCGCGCAGGCGAAGCGCCTCCTGGCGAAGCGCCGGCACCGGCGCGTCGATCGTCTCGGCCATGTCGGCCGCGCCGAGCAGTGCCGCGTACTTGTACGCCTGGGCCTCGAAGAGCGCGATCGGCGGGGGAGCCAGCGCCCCGGAGGCATGCATCACGGCATCATGCGAGTCCTTCCACCCCTGGTTGCCAAGGCCGCGGGGTGACCGGCAGCGATAGGTCAGATACCCGTCGGGCCCGGAGGCCCCCGTCTCGCGGATCCAGCCAAGGGCGCGTTCCACCGCGGGCCAGAGCCCGCGGGCCAAGGCCAGATCCCCGGACCAGCGCAGGTACTCGGCCGCCAGCATGACGAACAGCGGCGTCGCGTCGACCGTGCCGTAGTACGGCGTGAAGACGATCTCGCGGCAGGCCGCCAGTTCCCCGCGACGGTACTCGTGCAGGATCTTTCCCGGCTCCTGATCGGTGAAGTCGTCGTCGATCCTCGCCTGGTGCCGTGCGAGGAATCGGAGCGTGCCCCGCGCCACCTCCGGCAGGAACGGGAGCACCTGGAGGGAGGTGATCAGGCTGTCACGGCCGAAGGGCGCCACGTACCACGGAATGCCCGCGTAGGGGAGCGGGCCATCAGCGGTCGCGGTCAGCAGCATGCCGAGATCGGCGTGAGCGCGCGCGAGCCACCGATTCACGTACTCGTGATCGGTCTCCACCCGCGCGGTGCCGGTGACCATCTGGTCGCGCTCCGCCCGGCGGCGGGCGAGCACGTCGCCCCGCGCGGGGCCTCGCGAGGGTTCTTCTGGTGCCGGCGCCGCCGCGACGGTCACGGCGAGATCGAGCCGGCCGCCTGGCGGGAGCAGCCGCCGGTACCGCGCGGCGCTTGCCGTCAGATCGTCGGGGACGGGGTCGAAGCGGAGCTGGGAGGTCCGCACCACGCCGTCGAGACCTCGGTAGCCCAGCTCGACCTCGGCGTCGGCCAGGCGCGGCGCGAGCACACTTCCGCGCGCCGCGCGGACGAACCCGCGTACCTCGAAGACGTCGGCGAAGTCGGCGGCGAAGTCCCACTCGAGGAGCACCTCATAGGCGTCCGGGCCGAAGCTCTCGACGGAGATCGTCTGATAGAGGGCTGGGCCGTCCAGCGTGAGCGCCCGGTGGACCCGCATGGTCCGTCCATGCAGGAGCAGGTCGCCATGGGCCGTCTGAAGATCGGGGTTGGTGAGGTCGACCGCGATCTGCAGGTTGTCCTCGGAGACCGCCGCGTTCAGGAGGAGGAGCTGGCGGCCGTGGAAGCGGAGCTCCAGCTGCGAGAGGAAGCGCGTGCCCTCGAAATAGAAGCCCAGCTCGCTGGCCGGGATGGCGAGAAAGTCTCCGCGCCGATCGGCCACGAAGAAGCCCTCGCCATGCTTCAGGACGAGCTTCGGCATGTCGGCGGCGAGACTCGCGGCGAGGATAGCGTACTGCTCCCCAGTGCCGAGAGCGCTTGGATTCTCCTCGGTCATGCCGCGTACGCCATCGACACGATGCTGCGATACACCGCCTCGTAACGATCGACCATCCGCGCCATCGAGAAGCGTTCCTCGGCGACGCGCCGGCATTCCGCACGGTCGATCCGGTCCACCTGGTGGACCGCCGCGGCGAGCTCATCCACCGTGTCGGCGATGAAACCGGTCCGCCCGGGCTCCACGACTTCCGGCACGGAGCCACAGCCGCGGGCGATGACCGGGGTGCCGCAAGCCAGGGCCTCGATCATCACCAGCCCGAACGGCTCCGGCCAGTCGACCGGAAAGAGGAGGGCCCGGGCGCCGCCGAGAAAGGCCGCCTTGTCCGCATCGCCGATCTCCCCGATGAACTGTATCAGCGGGTGATCGAGCAGGGGACGGATCTCGCGCTCGAAGTACTCGCGGTCCGCGGCATCGACCTTGGCCGCGATCTTCAGGGGGAGGCCCACTCGCTTGGCCACCGCGATGGCCAGGTCGGGACGCTTTTCGGGCGCGATCCGCCCGAGGTAAGCGAGGTAGCGCCCGTCGCCCGGCGTGTAGGGATAGCGCTCCAGCGGCACGCCATGGTACACGGTGGCCCTCCAGTCCACGGCGAGCGGGGCGAGCGGCGCCCGCTGTGTGTTGCTGATCGAGACCAGCGGCAGGTCGCCGAAGTGGCGGAACACCGGCACCAGATGGGGCAAGTCGAGTCGACCGTGAAGCGTGTGCACGGTCGGCGTCGTCACGAGTCGTGCGCACGGGAACGCCAGGTAATCCACGTGGCAATGAATGACGTCGAACTCCGCCGCCTGCTCGAACACCTGCCCCAGCTCCACCATGTGGGCGCCGAGCGGGTCCTGGGCTTTCGGGTCGAGGCGGAGCGCTCGGGGCAGCGGAGACACGAGCCGCGCCGCGGTGCAGGAGTCACCGCTCGCGAACAGCGTGACCCGGTGGCCGCGCCGGACCAGTTCCTCCGTGAGATACGACACCACACGTTCCGTCCCGCCATAGAGCACCGGCGGGACTCGCTCGTAGAGCGGCGCGACCTGGGCGATCCGCATGGCATTACCAGCTCAGTACCGACAGTTCATCAAAGGGCACCCCTGTTCGGCTCGTCAGTTCGTCCACGCTTCCTGTCGCATCGATTCGCTCGTCCACGCCATACATCCGTCCCTCCGCGCGTGGGTAATCTCGACGCGGCAGGGACGTACGCGTGCGTGACCAGGACGTTCCCGAATTCCATTGTCTATCTAGACGATTTTCTGCAGTTGTCAAGCCAACCGCCCGCGCGAGCCTCGTCGATATCGCCCACCTCCTCGGCGCCGACCACATCGCCCTGATCTGAGCTCGAGCAAAGTAGCGGCCGGAGTCAATGATCCAGGAGACTTGGAAGGGCTCGGGCGTCCCACGCGGGGCGGTGCGGCGCGCTGTCCTTCATGGCCACCTGCCACCACCGGCCTGTCTACATGGATTAGTAGAAGGCGGGGGCGACTCTGTCAAGCCGGCGTCGATTGCGGCAGCACGGCGCTTCGTCCTTCGCTCGCGGTGGCCGCGCCGGTACCTCGTCGCGTGATCGACTTGGCGGGTGACTGACTTCTCGGCGTCGGGGAGGTTCTGGTCAGTCGACTTGCGGGCGTAGATGGCGGGGATCATGAGGAAACCTCATGGGCGTTCACCAGGTCGACCAGTTGCCCGATGAGCCTCCGGCGCTCCAAGAGATGCGCACGATCCGCGCACGCGAACATGAGCGTGCTGGCCTCGACACGCAGCTTGAGGGCCTGCCCGTCCGCGGAAGCGGCGGCGAACTGGCGTAGCCACGCGATCCACGTTTGGTCCGGTTGATCGGAGAGCATGAGGCGAATGTTCTCGGCGCCCGGAATTGGAGTCGCCTCGTCCACGATACGAATCTGTTGCATCGCTACCCTCCTGCTTCCGGCCGCCGCGCTGCCGTGGTCGTTCTGGCGACGGCGACGACGATCATGGGGCGTCTCCTTGTGTGCCGGGTTAAACCGGCGGGGTGTTGCGAATGAAAGAGTCGTACGGTGAAGGGCCAGCGACCCACACCGGCCCCGAGTCATGCGCAGGCGCCCGCAAGGGCGGCGGCGAAACGTTGACAGGGGAACGGGCAGGCCGGGTATTCAGCCGCGAAAGAACCCTGCTCCGGAGCGCCGACGCTGTAAGGAGAAGCGGAAGGCCACATCCGGCGCGTCGCCCGCGCAAGACGCGGCGGAGCTCCGCGCGGTCAGAGACCCCGAGCATGCTCGGACACACCTCGCGCGAGAACCGGGAGAGCCCTGGGTCGCCCGTCGCGGATGGCGCGGCGGGCCGCGTCGGGAAGTCTCTGGACGTACGCCGACGATGAACGGCCCGGGGCAGTCGGACAGCCCCGCAGTACCGACGAAGTCCCCGAACAAGGCCGGGGAACCGGCGGCGGAGGGGATGGAGGGAAGGGGGCTGGCCAAAGGGAACCCGCGCCAGCATCCCGCGCCCCGGGCACAGGACCGGGTCGGCGCGCCCAGTGCGCTGGAGCGGGTACGGCAGGTCGCGAAGCGGGACAAGCAGGTGCGGTTCACGACGCTCCTGCACCACATCTACAACATCGACCACCTGCGGGCCGCGTACTTCGCCCTGAAGCGGGACGCCGCCCCCGGGATCGATGGCGAGACGTGGCAGCACTATGGGGAGGCCCTGGAGGAGAACCTCCGGGACCTCTCCGGACGGCTGGCGCGAGGCGCGTATCGGGCGAAGCCGGTCAAGCGGACGTACCTCGCCAAGGCCGACGGGCGGCAGCGGCCGCTGGGCATCCCCACGCTGGAAGATAAGCTCGTCCAGCGCACGACGGTCGAGGTGCTGAATACGATCTACGAGACCGACTTTCTCGGCTTCTCCTACGGATTCCGGCCGGGGCGCAGCCCGCATCACGCCTTGGATGCACTCTACGCCGGGCTCCTGACGCGGAAGGTGAACTGGGTGCTCGATCTGGACATCCGCGAGTTTTTCGATGCCATCGATCGCGGGTGGCTGGGGCAGTTCGTCGAGCACCGGATTGCGGACCGGCGCGTCGTGCGGCTGATCCAGAAGTGGCTCAACGCCGGCGTGTTGGAGGACGGGACGCGGACGTGGAGTGCAACGGGCACGCCCCAGGGGGGCAGTATTTCGCCCATCCTGGCCAACGTGTACCTGCACTACGCGTTCGACCTCTGGGTCCACCGATGGCGGAAGACGCAGGCCCACGGCGACATGATCGTCGTGCGGTATGCGGACGACGGTGCGAGGCCGAAGCCTCTGTTCTAGCGGGATGAAAGGAGCCCGCCTCGGGAAGGCCCCGATGCGCCCGAGTAGTCTGGGTCCAGGCGTGGCTGGGCAACTGGCCGCGTCGAAGCAGGACCGACACAACGTCCTCGAAGGCTCCACTGCGAGGTGGGGTTGTACGCAGCCCAGGGACGGAGACAAACCTGCAGGCCGCAACGCAAGTGAACGACCGATGAGCCCCGTCAGCGTATACCCAGCGGCGATAGCTGCGAGAGCTGGGAGTGGAGTCGCCGAGCCTCCTGTCGTCGGGCGAAGGCTGGTATCGGCGGGGGATGAGTCGGGGGTGCGAACCCGTCGAGACTCCCGGGGTGAAGGCGGCAGCATGCAGGGACAGAACAGAGGGGTAAGGCTTGAGACCCCGCCCGGTCCACCGGCTCGTGCGGTGGGGACCGAGGATATAAGGCCGGAAGCCGAAGTTCCGAGGGGCGCCGGGTCGGGGAGTCGGAGGGGGCCATACGAGCGACGAAGGGCGGTAATGCGCCCGGAGCAAAGGGCCCCTGCTTTCGCGATGCTTTCTCATGGAGGAGGCACGGCGTGATTGCCGACCAGGCTCAACACACGCGTCGTGAACGGGTGCGGGTACTCCAGAGGAAGCTCTATCGGGCGGCCAAGGGGGCGCCGCAGCGGAAGTTCGGGGTGGTGTACGACAAGGTCTATCGACGCGACGTGTTGGAGGAGGCGTGGCAGCGGGTCCGACGGAATCGCGGTAGCGCCGGGGTGGACAGGCAAACGATTGAAGCAGTCGAGGGCTACGGGGTCGACCGGCTGCTCGACGAGCTTGAAGCGGAGCTCCGAGAGAAGCGGTATCGCCCGCAACCGGTCCGGCGGGTGTACATTCCGAAGCCGGGGAAGCCTGGGCAGCAGCGGGGTCTGGGTATTCCCGTCGTGCGGGATCGGGTCGTGCAGGCGGCGGTGAAGCTGGTGATCGAGCCCATCTTGGAAGCGGATTTCCGCGACTGCTCGTACGGGTTTCGTCCGAAGCGGGGGGCGCACGAGGCCATCACTGAGGTCCAGACGTGGATCACGTGGGGATATCGGCAGGTCATCGACGCCGATTTGCAGGCGTGCTTTGACTCGCTGCCCCACGAGGGGGTGATCGCGGCCGTGAAGCGGCGGATCACAGATCCTGGGATTCTGCGGCTGATCCGGTGGTGGCTGAAGGCGGGCATTCTCGACGAGGGCGAGATGCGCTCGGCGGTCGCGGGGACGCCCCAGGGAGGGGTGATTTCGCCACTGCTCGCGAACGCATATCTTCACGCGCTCGATGTGGCGTGGGAAGAGAAGGGACGTGGAGCGAAGCTGATCCGTTACTGTGACGACTACGTGATTCTCTGTCGCGGGAACCCGCAGCCGTGGTTTCAGCGGATGGAGAGGATCGTGCACGACCTGGGATTGAGCCTGAACGGGGAAAAGACGCGGATCGTCGACGCCAAGGACGGGTTCGACTTTCTCGGGATGCACTTCCGACTGCAGCCGATGAGGAGCAACCCGAGGCGACTGTTTTGCTATCGGTGGCCATCCACGAAGGCGATGCAGAGCGTGCGCCAGAAGGTCCGTGACGCGGTCGGGTACGACGACATCTACAGTCTGGACGACAAGATTCGGGCGCTGAACCCGATCCTGCGAGGCTGGGGTCAGTACTTCCGCGTCGGCAACGCCCACCGGCATTTCAAGAAGGTGGACTCGTACGTGTACACCAAGCTGGTGAACTTCGTGCGGCGGAAGCACAAGCGTCGGGGCAAGGGATACCGCGAGTTCCCTCCATCTTTCTTCAGGAGGGCCGGGCTGTATCAGTTGCACGGCACAATCGTGCGGGTCTTCCGCACGCCGCCGGGTGAACGCGGTCGGAAAGCCGGATGACCGAAATGGTCGCGTCCGGTTTGATGAGGGGGTGCTGGAGACGGAGCGATGGGCCGCTCGAGGGAGACACTCGCCCGAAAGGGGAGAAACGGCCTGGCCTCGCACGCCCTGAGCGCCACCGCGCCAGCGTCCTACTCTACTCATCGTGGGATTTCAGCACCGGGCAGACGCCGAACGGTTCCAGGTCGAGCTGCGCGAGCGGTTGGCGAAGTTCGGGCTGGAGCTGCACCCCGAGAAGACGCGGCTGTTGGAATTCGGGCCTTTCGCGGCCGATAACCGGCAGCGCGCCGGTCAGGGGAAGCCGGAGACGTTGAACTTCCTCGGCTTCACGCATATCTGCGGGAAGAAGCGGAGCGGACGGTTCACGGTGGTGAGGCAGACGATCCGGCAGAGGTTGCAGGCGAAGCTGAGCGAGGTCAAAGCCGAGCTGCGGCGCCGCATGCACGGCCCGATTCCCGTGGTGGGCGCGTGGCTGAGGACGGTCGTCGAAGGACACCTGCGGTACTACGGGGTGCCCATGAACCGGCCAGCCTTGTCCACGTTCCGGTTCCAGGTGGGTCGACTGTGGTACCGCACGCTGCGGCGCCGCGGGCAGCGCAGGCGACTCACGTGGGAGCGGATGCGGCGGCTCATTTGGCGCTGGCTGCCTCCCACGCGCATTACTCACCCCTACCCCCTGAGGCGACTTGGCGTTGTCACCTGAGGCAAGAGCCCAGTGCGGTAATCCCGCTCGCTGGGATCTGTGGAGGGGGCTATGAGCAATCATCAGTTCCTACTCCGACCCAGCAGCCAATCGACGTTGACGTCGCCGAGCTCCGCGATCCGCTGGAGCGTCGGCGGGCGCGGGACCGTGATGGGCCGAGCCTCCGCGGTGTTACCAGCACCGTGCGGGGCGTCTTACTTACCTACGGTCACGTGGCAGCATGACCCACTGGCGAGTTTTGTCATCGAAGCGCCACACATCGCCTGACTCATCGAGTGCGTCCAGCCGAATCTCGCCGCCCAGAACCGACGTGGTGATCTGAACAAACTTGCTATCGCTCATCTTTTTGTCGCTCAATCTTCGCTGTCCCTGGCTCCATTCGCTCGCCCGGCGATGTCACTCCAGCAGCGCCGTCACCGGCACGCCAAGGGCCAAGGTCACGCCTCCACCACCGAGTTGGCGTACTCGATCCAGCGGTCGATCCGGCGCAGCCACTGGTGGAGATGGGCGGGCTGGTCCGGAAGCTGACCCGGGCGCCCTCGAGCCCCAGACGGCCAAGCTCCGGTGTGAACCGCGTGGTCGTCAGCGCGGACGGCGGCCTCAGAAAGGCGGCGGGCCAGACCCGCGAGGGGATCGCACTGAGCGCGGCCTCGTAGAGCGCCTGGGACGGCGTGGCCAGGGCGATGGGGTGGACGCTGGAAGCGGCGGATCGCCATAGCGTCTTCGTTGTCTACTTCAGCAACTCCGGATCGAGGCTGATCAGGTCGTTATGGGCCATCCCCACGGCCAGCTCGCCGCCCGTCGCCAAGAGCTCGTCGTGTCGGATGGCCCGCGCCGCTCGCTGCCCCTCGACCTCCAGCGCGCGGGCCAGCCAGTCGGCCAGCCACAGATTGGGTCCCGCGGCGACGGTGTACCACCGCTGCCCATCGAGCTCCGCCGACGCCACCTGGACGTAGACAATCATCCTCGCTGCCCCTATCGCATCTCTAGGACGCGGCCTCGCCGAGAATCTTGGCCCCTACCATCTGGCACCCTAGCTCCAGAGCTACGAGGTAGGCGGCGTAGTCGTCGTACATGACAAGCGCGCCGCTCTCGTCTCGGTAGACGTGCCACACCATGGCTCCCTCCAAGACGCGCAGGACGAATGGCCGCGCGGCGCGAGGGCTCCTCGCGGAGCGATGCGCGGACGCGATGGAGGGTCTGCGGGTGATGCACCCGGAGCGAGGCCAGCGGGACCGTGGCCCCAACGGCGGACACGGTTCCCTGAATCAAGCCGACCTCGAGCGCCACCAGACGCTCATCTCGGGGCGAGTTGGGATGGGCCGGCACCTCAAGGTTCTTGACAACAATCCTCCGCGGCGTCCAATGCTGAGGCGTCTGAGGCCGACGCTTCCGACGCATGCGATCCCTCCTTTCCCATAGCGGTCACTCCCGCCGCGCCGTCACTGGCCCGCTCGCGCGGGGCGTCTTCACGGCGTCAGGACGACCGATTGGGCGGCCGGCGATTGGCGCGTCGCGCCTTCACCCGGCCTCGTCGAGCCGACGTCCCGCGCCCTCGATCCGCACGGCCGCGGCATTCAGCTTCACCTCGGCCAGCATCCGGCCGACAGCGAGGTGTCCCCATGACGACGCCATTTCCTTTCCCCACGGCCCCGGACCCCCTCCGGTTCTCCATCACCGGCACGATCGCCACCTGGAATGCGTTCGGGCGCTGGCTGGGCATTGGAGCGCGCATGTCTGGGTGGCCCCGGGCGTGACGGTGGCCGGCCTGGTGCCGGGGGCCACGGTCACCGCCATCGGGTACCGGGAACCCCTGAGTGACCGCTGGGTCGTGACGCAGCTCACGCTCGCGCGAAATGGTTGATCGCCGTCGAGCGCCATCACGCGGACTATGTCGCCCAACTTCGCGATGCTGCGAACGTTGAAGCCCGCGCGAACTTCCAGAAAGCGTGTGCGCTTCTTCATGTCCCGACGCGCTAGGGCGAGGTAGCGTACGCGCGGGGAGACGATCACCGGCACGCGCCGGTGAGCCCGGCGGCTGCGCACCTGGTCGGTGAGCGTGGTCGTCATCACCACGCGAGCCCCACGCGCAGCCGCAGCAGCGCGCTGCCGACGACGACGCCCAGCGCGAAGCCGACGACCCGCGCGACCCAGATCCCGCGTTGCCGGTAAAGCAGCACCCACAGGAGTCTGGTGAGGAAGCCGACGAGGGCAGGCGGGATCAAGCTGACCTCCTGGCGCTATCGCGCCGCATCCTCCCGTAGGAGAGGCACCGGATCGAGGTCGCCGGTTGCCGGTGAAGGCCCGGTGGGGTCCCATCCACGCTCGTGATGCGTGGCGCCACTTCTCTCACGGTCCCGGCTCGGTCGTCAAGGCCGGTCCCGGTGGGCACGCCCGTCGGACGCCCGACGCGGCGGGTGAGTGCCGCGACACCCGCCGGAACACCCCCCAGTCCACAGACCCGTCTCGCTCCCCGACCCCCCGCCGGCCGACATGGCAGAACTCACGGCTACGCGGCCGTTCCAACAGCCACACGCCGTCCTGGAGGCCGCCGTCACAGCCCGCTTCAGCCCCCACCGGAACCGGCTGACCGGGATCCGGTAGAAGCGTCCCCAGACGGCCCCGCCGGGGACCGGGTCTCGCGCTCCGCCGGAGTGCCGAGCCGCTCGAACATCCGTCACGTCACCGGGGAGGCGGACCAGACGTGCACCTGGTCGTCGACACGTCCCAGCGGAGCACCGTTTCCTGCTCGGCCGGGGTCGGGCGATACGCCGCCGACGCCGCGGCGAGTTGACAGGGGCGCGAGCTTGGCCCGATGAGAACCCCCAATTGAAGTCCGGTTCGTCGGATTGTTCGATAGATCGCAATCGAGGGGGTACGATAGGGTTGTGATCAGGGAACTCGGCCGGCGAGTCTTCGAGCCTGAAACCGGGGGCGAGCGCCTCGATGCACTCCGACTCGTGATGTCCTCCAAGGAGCCTGCGAAGATTGACGGAGTATTTGTCGAGTACCACTGGGCCAGGATGATCCTGGAGCTTTACGAAGAGCTGAGTCCCGAGTCTCAGGGACGGCTGGCCGAGACTCGAATACCTTGGATTCCCGATCTCATTCACGAGTGGACTCGGGCGGGTGCCAGAGCAACAGCTCCCTAGGAGACTATTGGCGCGCCCGGAATGCCCACTGTACAGGCGCCACCGCGCGGGCCTTCCCTCGGCACTTCGATCCGACAGAAAGATAGACCCCAAACGCCCTCGCTCCGCCTCACGGGAGCTCCGCGGTCACCTCGTGATCCGCGACGGCGGTCTCGAGCTCCTCCTCGGTATCGGCGAGCATGCTTTGCTGGTCGATGCAGCCCGGTAGGCCACCGTGCCTGGGGCTCACTCCGCTGCGCCCAGGCGGTACTTGACACACGCTTGACCGCGTCGCGCCCGGGAAAGGGCGGCGCTCGCGGGACATCGCTGACTCGGCCGGCCAAGCCCTGGCCGACCGCCTCCTCGCGGTCCGTCGCCGTGTCGACCGAACGGCCGGGCCGAGCGGACCGACGCTAGACGAGATCGCGGCCCGGGGCGAGAGTCAACCGAGGGCCGAGCGAGCGGACTAGAATCGGGTGACGTGCGCCGGAGGCCGGAGGGCGACGGCCGTTACCACCGGCGTCTTCGGAACGCCGGCCGCTCAGCGCTCGCGCTCCTCCGCGGCTTTTTGGAGCGGGGCAAGCTGTTTTCGAGTGACTGAACCGATCTCCCAGCCACGGTTGATGGTACCTCCTGTTACTAGTGTGTGACTCAATCGAGTCTCGATCCCGCAAGGGTCGACCAGACAGTTGACGGACGTTGACGCATGACACGCCAAACGGAGTTGTGGTGACGTCCCCACGTGGGAGCATGCGTGATGGAGGGCTGCCTGGATCGTCGTGTCGGTCCACCCCGGGACAGCGAGCGACCGATCTTGTTCAAGGTCAGGTGCACGCTACTGTCGCATCGGTTCAATCTCGCAGGTTGTCCGCGCTGGAAAGCATGCTGCAGTTCCGTCCCCCAAGCAACGGTTGCGAAGGGGGAGCGTTTTGTTGCGCGGCCGAGGCTGGTGACACGGCCATGGCCGAATGCTCCGCGCCGTGTGCTCCCGTCCCGCACACGAGAAACACGTGGTGGCCGTCAGTCCACGGGCAGCGGCTGCCCGTACGCAGTACACCCGCCGCGCCGGTTCTGTGACGAGCACAGTGCGCCGCTCGGCCGTGGAGGGACCGCTGGATCGCCCTAACTGGGCGGTGTGCCTTCTATTTACTCCGTCCGCCTCGTCAACGTTGACTTTCGGCCGACGTGATCGATGATGGCCGGCATGATCACCCTCATCCTCATCGGCCTCCTCCGCGGGATCAGGACCCACCGCGCCTTGGTCCTCGAAAACCTCGCGCTGCGGCACCAACTGGCCGTCCTCCAGCGTTCCGCGCCGCGCCTACGCCTGCGGCGGTCCGACCGGCTCTTTTGGGTCCTGCTGTCCCGCCTGTGGAGCGGCTGGTCGGATGGCGTCTCCATTGTCCAACCTGCCACCGTCATTCGCTGGCAGCGGTCCGGCTTCAAGATCTTCTGGACCTGGAAGAGCCGCCGGAACGGGCCCGGCCGTCCGGCTGTCGCCCCGGAGATCCGAGCGCTCATCCGACGGATGTCCAAGGCCAACCCCCTGTGGGGCGCGCCGCGGATTCACGGGGAGCTTCAGAAGCTGGGCCTCGAGATCTCGCAGGCGGCGGTCTCCAAGTACGTCGTCCGCCACCGGGCGCCGCCATCGCAAACCTGGCGAGCCTTTCTCGCGAACCACCTGGGGAGCCTCGTCTCCGTGGACTTCTTCGTCGTCCCCACCGTGCTGTTCAAGGTCTTGTTCGTCTTCGTGGTCCTGGCGCACGAGCGGCGCCGCGTCGTCCACATCAACGTCACCGACACCCCCACGGCCCAGTGGACGGCCCAGCAACTCGTGGAGGCGTTCCCCTGGGAGACCGCCCCGCGCTACCTCTTGCGCGATCGCGATGCGGTGTACGGGGTCTCGTTCTCGAGCCGCGTCCAGACCATGGGGATCCATGAAGTCAAGACCGCGCCTCGGTCCCCTTGGCAGAATCCCTACGTGGAACGTCTCATCGGCACCCTCCGCCGCGAGTGCCTCGACCACGTTGTGGTGCTGAACGAAACCCATCTGCGCCGCCTGCTGAGCGCGTACCTCATCTACTACCACGGGGCCCGCACACACCTCTCCCTGGAGAAGGACGCCCCGGAGCCAAGACCGGTGGAGCGACTCGACGAAGGTCGAATCGTCGAGACGCCGATGGTCGGCGGCCTCCATCATCGCTACGGTCGGCGAGCGGCGTAGATCTCGCCTCCCGCTGGGTGTACCGGTCGCACTGAAGTTGGCGGTCAGTGGATTCGCCTGGCGGTGCTTGCTCTTCCTCCACACTGGGCGTGAAATCCGCACGGACCACGTTGGTCCACGCTGGGGTGTCCTTCGCAGCAGAGGTCCAGAGCCTCAGACGAACGGCCACCGCCGGTCCTTCGAGCACCTGGATGGGCTAAGTGGAAGGGACACCCTCCGCTCGGCCGGTGGACTGCGGATCAGGAACGACGCGACGCGCGGACGAGGTCCTCTGTGGGGTGGACTCCGCGCGCCATGGCCTTGACGGCACCGGGCGCCATGCTCGCTCGCGGATCGTCATTAGCACTGGACTAGTGTACTAGTAAAGTAGTACAGTCTAGGGACTGGAGCACCCCGCTCACCCACATCCTGGACGAGGGAGGACCCCGACGATGGCTCACGGAACGAAGACCACGATGGCTCACGGAACGAAGACCACGCTGCGCCCGCTCCATGACCGCATTCTCGTCAAGCGGCTCGCGGAAGGGGACGAGCAGCACGGGAGCATCATCATCCCCGACTCCGCCAAGGAAAAGCCCCAGGAGGGTCAGGTGATCGCGGTCGGCACCGGCAAGGTGACCGAGGCCGGCAAGAAGCTCCCGCTCGACGTGAAGGCGGGGGACCGGATCCTGTTCGGCAAGTACTCCGGGAGCGAGGTCAAGCTGAACGGCCAGGAGTACCTCACCATGCGGGAGGAGGACGTGCTCGGCATCCTGAGCGCATGATTCTCGCGGCTCCGCCGCGGCCATTTCTGTGTGCACGCTTTGGGAGGAACTAACTCATGGCCAAGCAGCTCGTGTTCAACGAGGAAGCCCGTGCCGCGCTCCTGCGCGGCGTCAACATCATGGCGCATGCCGTCACAGCCACGCTGGGCCCCAAGGGCCGGAACGTGGTCATCGACAAGAAGTACGGCAGCCCGACCATCACGAAGGACGGCGTGACGGTCGCCAAGGAAATCGAGCTGAAGAACCCCTACGAGAACATGGGGGCTCAGATGCTGAAGGAGGTCGCCTCCAAGACCTCCGACGTCGCCGGCGACGGCACCACGACGGCGACCGTGCTCGCCCAGGCCATCGTCCGTGAGGGCCTCAAGAATGTGACGGCCGGGGCCAACCCGATGGGGCTCAAGCGGGGCATCGAACAGGCGGTGGAGCAGGTGGTCGCCGAACTGAAGCAGATGACCAAGTCGACGAAGGACAAGAAGGAGATCGCCCAGGTCGCGACCATCGCCGCCAACAACGACAAGACGATCGGCAACCTGATCGCCGAGGCGATGGAGAAGGTCGGCAAGGACGGGGTCATCACCGTCGAAGAGGCCAAGGCGATGGAGACGACGCTGGAGGTCGTCGAGGGGATGCAGTTCGATCGCGGGTACCTCTCGCCCTACATGGTCACGGACCCCGAGCGCATGGAGGCCGTCCTCGAGGACTGCCTCATCCTGATCTACGAGAAGAAGCTCAGCGTGATGAAAGACATGCTCCCGCTGCTCGAGCAGGTGGCGCGAGCGGGCAAGCCCTTCCTCCTCATCGCGGAGGACGTCGAGGGGGAGGCCCTGGCGACCCTGGTCGTGAACAAGCTGCGCGGGACCCTCTCGTGCTGCGCCGTCAAGGCTCCGGGCTTTGGCGACCGGCGGAAGGCCATGCTCGAGGACATCGCGACCCTGACCGGGGGCAAGGCGATCACCGAGGATCTGGGGATCAAGCTGGAGAACATCAAGCTGGAGGACCTCGGGAAGGCCAAGAAGGTGGTCGTAGACAAGGACAACACCACGCTCATCGACGGCGCGGGGTCGACCAAGGAGATCGAGGGGCGGATCAAGCAGATCCGGGCGCAGATCGAGGAGACGACCTCGGACTACGACAAGGAGAAGCTGCAGGAGCGGCTGGCCAAGCTCGCCGGCGGCGTCGCCGTCATCAAGGTGGGCGCCGCGACCGAGACCGAGATGAAGGAGAAGAAGGCGCGCGTGGAGGATGCCCTCAACGCGACGCGGGCGGCCGTGGAAGAGGGCATCGTGCCGGGCGGCGGGGTGGCGCTGCTCCGCGCCGCGAAGGCGCTCGACCACGTGAAGCTGGTCGGGGACGAGGCGACCGGCGCCCAGATCGTGCGGCGGGCGCTGGAGGAGCCGATCCGGCGGATCGTGGAGAACGCCGGGCTGGAGGGCTCCGTGGTGGTCGAGAAGGTAAAGGCCGCCAAGGAGCTGGCGTACGGCTTCGATGCCGAATCGAACGCGTACGTGGATCTGATGCAGGCGGGGATCATCGACCCGACCAAGGTGGCGCGGATCGCCCTGCAGAACGCCGCCTCAATCGCGTCGCTCCTGCTGACAACCGAGGCGCTCATCACGGACATCCCGGAAGAGAAGGGGGCCATGCCGGCCATGCCGCATGGCGGGGGCATGGGGGGCATGGGCGGCGGCGACTTCTAACCTGCCGACCAGCGCATCCGACGACGATTCCGGCGGCCTCCGGGGGCATCCCGCCTTCGGAGGCCGTGCGGCGTCGAGTGCGGTCGCGGCGTGGGGATCGGCCTCGAAGGCCGCAGGACCCAACGCCACGCCGGAGAGAGTGCACTTGACAGGATCGGCTATTGACCGGGACGCGCCTCGGCGCCTCCGCCATCCTCGGGAGGGAGCAGGCCGCAACCCGTGGGGGCGGTCCGGGCTCGGCACCGCCAGGGCGCCATGCGCCTGGCCGCACCATGCGCCTGGCGCCGCACGGTCGCGTCCTCGGGGCCGCCCGTGCGGTGGTCGCCTTAGGGCAGCCAGCCCCGCTCGCGGTAATAGCGCTCCGCACCGGGGTGGAGCGGCGCCCGGTTCGCGGCGCGGACCATCTCGCGGGGGTCGAGCGGCGCGAAGGCGGCGTGCAGGCGCAGGAAATCGTCGAAGCGCTCGAGCACGGCGCGAGCGATCTCATACACGACATCGGCCGGCGCCGCCGCCGTGGTGACGAGCGTGGCGCGGGCGCCGAAGGTGGGAATGTCGACGGGGTGGCCCGGGTACAGACCCGCGGGGATGACGGCGCGCGAGTACTCCGAGTGACTGGCCAGGAGCGCCTCGACGCGCGGACCGCTCATCGCCACGAGCCGGCCGCCGCAGCGACGGATCCCATCCTGCACGATCCCGTTGGGATTGCCCGCGACGTAGACGACAGCGTCCACGCGACCCTCGCAGAGCGCCTCGTTCTGCTCCTCCGGCGGGAGCTCCGTCACGAGCGCGAAGTCCGCGTGGGTGACCCCGAGCATCGCCATCACGCGCTCCATGGCGAGCCGATGCGCCGAGCCCGCGCTCCCGATATTGACCCGCCGGCCGACCAGATCGGCATCCGTTCGGATGCCCGAGTCGACCCGCACGACGACCGCGAACGGTTCGGCATGGGCGGAGAGGACCGCGCGCAACGACGTGAAGGCGCCCTGCCGCGCGAACGGCCCGTGGCCGGTCACCGCGTCGTCCTGGACATCGGACCGGAGGACCGCCAGATCGAAGCGCCCCTCGCGCAGCGCCGTGACGTTGAAGACCGAGCCCGACGAGGTCGCCGTCCGGCACCGAATGCCGTGCCGTGCGGTCTCGAGGTTGACGAGCCGGCACACGGCGCCGCCGAGCGGGTAGTAGTCGCTGCCGACGCTCCCCGTCCCGATGACCACCGTTGTCTCGTGCCACGGGTGCTCCGAGCCCCTCACCCCCGCACTCGTGCACGCGCCCGACCCCATGAGCACCGTCGCGGCCAGCGCGAGCGCCCTAGATGTCGAGGACATGGTCGATCCGCTCGCCGCGGATCTCGAGGGACGCCTTGACCCAGCGACCCGTCGCGTCGTACCAGAGCAGACCGCCATAGTGGGGCGTGAGGATCCGGAAGCACTCGGCCACGACGCGCTCCTGGCCGGTGAGCACGAGCGACTCCGTGCCGCACCGGTGAACGACGAGGCCGATCTCCCCACCGTGCTGCGCGTCGATGAGACGCTGCCGGTCGACGAGCCGTCGGTCCCAGAGGCTGTTCGACGTCAGCAACTGGGCGCCGACCACGAGCGGGCCGCCCGGGCCGACGACCCGAAGGCCGTCCGCCTCCGCCGTCACTTCGACGGCGTATCGTTTACCGTCCTCGTTCGTGCGGCTCCGCAGGGACACGAGCTGACCGGATGCCCAGACGTCCTCGCACTCGTGCTGGTACCGGAAGACAGTGATGAAGACACCCTGGACGGCAAGGTCGATCATGGTGTGGACCGCGAGCCCGTCCGGGCGGTCGCGGAACCCGACGGTGCGCACGCCGATCTTCGATCGGCCTCGCACGAGGGCGAACCGAAGGTCGGCCGGTCTCGCCGATGTGCTGAGTGCCCCGGCGAGCGCCGGGAGCGCGGACGACACCGCACCGGCGAGTCCGGTCGAGACTACGCGAGTGAACTGCCGTCGGCTGAGCATAGTGGGGCCGGCTGTCCCGTTCGCGCTCCTAGGCTATCGGATCAGCAGAGGATCAGCAAACAGCGGCCAAGCGCCAATGCTGCCTCAGGCGCTGCACCGAATTAGCGCCACGCAGAAAAGAGTACCTTGCGAGGCGGACGCGCTGGAGACTGGCCGCGAGGAGCCTCCGCGGTCCGCCCTCGACGAGGGCTCATCGCCCGGTCTCGCGCCGCCACCCCGCCGGTGACGTTCTCCAACGGTCTCCCGCACGGCTCCCGCTGATCCGGCGGGGGGGCTGCCCAGGCCTTCGCTCGCTCTGAAGTCTGCCCAGTCTCGGGCGGCCGGGGTTGTCACGCTCGTTACGAGTCCCCGCGCGCGTCAACCCGGCTTCGCCACGTGGTCTTGGAACCCCGCCTGGAGCGCACGTGCCGATCGGTCCGGATGCTTAACCGCGGGAGGGCGGCCGCCGGCGTCTGCCCACCTCGATCGGGTGGCAAAGCGCGCCCTTTGGCGAATGAGGAGCGTCGCCATCCTCGCCGGGCATCGCGATGTCTGAGTGCACCACGTTCGGGCGCTCAGCTTCTAACCCTGAACGGCGAATCTTACAGGCCAGGGAGTCATGCGGGGCCCGCTCCGGTCGCGGTGATTAACGCACCCGGCGCTCCAATCCAACGGCCCTCCGAAGGGCCTTGGTGATGAGTCACTGGGTGACGCGGGCCAGCGTGATGACAGTGGCTCGCATGGCCCTGACCGTTCTCGGAATCGCCGATTAGGGCTAATGGGCTCGAGCGCTTCCGGGGACTCCGGGACGGCAGTCACCGTGGCTGCAAAGTCCTTGAGCAACTCGGCGGTAATGGCCTCATGCACGATGCGTGATCGTCGATGGCGAGCACTCGTACACCATGGAGGAATAAATCGGGTCTGACTGATTGATTCATCGACTGCCAGAGCCCTCGATGCGCTCTGGATCCTGTTCGCGGAAGTGCTCGCGTCGGCAGACTGACCCCTCTCCGCTCTCCGGGTCGATTCTGCCCTCCGGTAGACGAGAATCACCCCAACGCGACGAGGAACCCATGCGCGGTACCCGCTCGACGTGTCGGATTCCGACGCGCTTGGAAGAAGAACCGGATCCAGAACGGCACCGATCACCCTCACGGCGACGGGAGAAGGGGGCCACTATTCGCTCGTCCTTCGCACCGGTGATAGGTCGCCATCCCGAGCACTCATGGCGGCGGCGAATGTCCCGCGGCCGTTCCTCGCCCGGACGCTCCTTCCCGACGCGACCATGCCACACGCCGACAACCAGCATCGCCGCCAGCGCCAGGAGGCCACCGAGACCGAGCCAGCGCTCTGCCCGCACCAACCACCACGGGACGATGCCCTCGTGGCTCAACACGGCGGCCGCGCCAGCCAGACGGACTCGTCTCCGTCTGACCGCGAGCTGACTCGCGGTTCGCAGGGCGAACTGTTCGGCTCGCGCGGGCGCGCTGCGCGACTCGAGGCGCCGTTCGACGGCAAGGCGGTGACGGGCGGTCATCTCGTCGAATTGGCACTGAACGACGGATATCGCGATGAGGATGATCGCGAAGAGACCGACCGCGAACTTCCGCGGTCTTCGTTCCATCGTGAGGGTCGCTATGCCGCGTGCGGCTGTGCGACGCCGAGGGATTCCTGCTCGTTGTCCCTCACGATCCGGTAGAGGACCCACCCGCTGGCATCCTGACCGCCGATGCGCTCAGCCCGCTCGAACAAGCTCAGCCGGCGTCTTCGCGGAGTCGATGGATGCTCCGCGAGCACGGCTTTCCAGCCGAGCCGTACAGCCTCCGCTGGTAACGGAGCGTCGACGCCGTAACGCGCCAGGATCCCTCGCCTCTCGTGGTAGAACTGCATCCGCCACGTCATCGCCGACCTCCTCGTACGAGCCTGCCGCGCGTCGTTGCCCCCCAGCGCGACCCCTCCGTCGATCCAGGTCATCGTGCCCTGTGTGTGACGTTCATCGAGGCCATGCATGGCTCCCAGGGCTCGCTGGCTGTGTCATTGCCCTAGCCTCCACTCTTCGTTGCGCGGGTCCTCGGCGACTCTCAAAGCTGGCGAAGGCCGAGGCGCGTCCCGGTCGGCACCGGCACGGGCCTCGACCTCCCTGGATCAGGCGGCCTTGACTGCGATCATCTTCCGCGTCGTCACTTGCGGCGCGGGGATCCTCACCTCGAGCATCCCGTTCGCGTGCTTCGCCTCCACGTGGGCGACGTCAACGCCCTCGGGGAGCTGGAAACTCCGCTGGAACGTGCCGTATGCGAGCTCGCGGACGAAGTAGTCCTTGCCCGCGGTATCGTGATCGGCCTTGCGCTCACCCTTGACGGTAAGGACGTTGTCCATCCAGGACACCTCGACGTCCTTCGGATCCACGCCCGGCATGGCGAGCTGGATGACGTAGGCGCCGTCGTCGATCCGCCCCTCAGCGGCGGGAAGCCACTCTGGGGCACGCTGGGCGGCCTCGTCCGTGGCGCCGTTGAAGAACTCCGGGAACAGCGCGTCGACATCGTGGTGGAAGTGGAACTTCCGAGCTGGGGACCAGCGAAGCATGGTGGTCATGGTGCTCTCCTCTCAAATACCTCAGTACCCAAAGACTCAAACTAACTTAGCCGCGGGTGAAGAACTTCTGCACGGAACGCCCAACGGACTTCATGCCATCCCAGATGGACTCGCCGAAGCCATGGGCGCTTTTCTCCAGCTTCTCGACGACGGGCCTGGACTGCGCGCCTGCGGCCTTCGCGCGCTGCTCCACCTCCGTGGCACCCTCCGTCAGGGTCTTGCCGAGGCCCTTGGCCGTCTCCTGGACGCGCTGGACGAACTTCGTCGCCTCCTCGGCCACGGAGTCGGCGGTCGGCCTTGCCTGGGCAGCCGCGAGGCCGACGCTTCCGCCAAGGGCGAGGGCGATCACGGCCGCCGTCAGGCTCCAGGCCCTCGTTCCGGTCGCACGCATCACGTATCTCCTATGCTGAAATCTCTCACTACCCTACTGTTCTAGTACAGTAATACAGATAGGCGCTTCTGTCAAGGGCCATCTCCTGTGTGTGCGCTTTAGGGGTTCGATGGTCTCGACGCCCGACATCGATTCCGGGACGGCGCTGCGTCTCCAGTATGCGTCGAAGCTGCGGCGCGCTGCCCTCCTCTGACGTGGCCCGTGTGGAGCTCGCTCTGACCGCGCCGCGGGGAGGAGGTCCCGCGCCACCGGTGGACCACAGCCCCAGAATGTACAGTGTAAGGTTCATGCAGGAGATGTGGTCGCTGCTGGCCGCCACCTTCCGGGATTGGTATGAGGACCGGGCGCAGCGCCTGGGCGCGGCCCTCGCCTACTACACGATCTTTGCCCTGACTCCCGGTCTCGTGCTGGTCATCGCGTTGGCGGGATTCCTGCTCGGCCAGGACGCGGAAGGCCAGATTCTTGGGCAGATCCGCGAACTCATTGGGGAGCAGGGCGCGGCCGCGATCGAAGCGACGACTCGGAGCGCGCGCACCGAGACACTGGGGGTGGGGGGGACCGCGCTGGCGCTCTTTCCGCTGGTGTTCGGCCTATGGGGGCTCTTCGGTGAGCTTCAGGATGGGCTCAACACAATCTGGGGGGTGACGCCGAAAGCCGGGCGCCGTGTGACCGAGATCGTGAAGGAGCGCTTTTGGTCCTTTGCCATGGTGGTCGGCATCGGGTTTCTGCTCCTGGTCTCGCTCGCCATGAGCGCCTGGCTCATCGTCGTCGGCACCTACTTCGGCCAACTCCTGCCCGCGCCGGCCGCGGCGCTCGAAATCCTGAACTTCGTCATTTCGTTCGGCGTGATCACCGGCCTCTTCGCCATGACGTTCAAGCTGCTCCCCGATGTCACCATCGCCTGGCGGGACGTCTGGCCGGGCGCCGCCCTGACCTCACTCCTCTTCACCGTGGGCAAGTTCGTCATCGGCCTCTATCTGGGGAAGAGCGCAGTGGCATCGGCGTACGGGGCCGCCGGCTCCCTCGTCATTATCGTGGTCTGGGTCTACTACTCGGCGCAAATCCTGCTGTTTGGCGCCGAGTTCACCAAGGTGTGGACGAAGCGGCGGGGTTCGGGGTTCGTGCTGGATAAGACCGCGAGGCCGGTAACGCAGGAGGCGCGAGCCGAGCAGGGCCTGGGGCCGCGGCCATGAGATCGCGCGCAGAGTGGGGGCAGTGATGAGGGAACCGCAAAAGCCTGATTGCGCGTGGCAGGAGTCCCGCTGAAGCCAGAAGCGCAGGGCACGCGTGGCCGGCATGAGCGCGGTTGTCCTCGCCTCAACTTTCCCTTGCTCCGGTCCGCGGTCTCACTCGAGCGACCGACCCACCTCTAGCGGTCGAGGTGCAGCCAGCGACGATGGCGGCCGTTCAGTCCGACAGGAGGTGGATCCGCGGCCGCACGTCGTCCTCGGCCGTCGACCCCCAGTAGCGCAGGAGGATCGCATAGACCAGCAGGCCGGTCTCCCCCTCCCCCAAGAACAGGAAGCGAAACACCTGCCGCGTCAGATCCTCGCGGGTGAGGCTGAGGAAGATGCTGATCGGGTCCACCATCTCACTCAGGTAGGCGATCGTGTTGGCGATGGCGATCGCCCCGTGCACCTCGATGACGTAGTCTCGCTCTTCCCGCCGCACCTCGACCCCCAGCGGCGCCAGGAACTCGCTGCGGTTGTCCAGCAGGTTCACGTGCACGAAGGCGAGCGGCTCGTCGATCCGGTAGTATCGGCGGATCTCGACGCCTTTCCCGGCCCGGGCCTCGGGCGATCGGGCCTTCATGGGGACCATGTGCACCTGCTTGCCCACCAGCGACGGGCCGAGGTCCGCCGACGCCTGATCGATGAAGTCGGCCTCGGATACCCGGAGCTCGGTGGCGCGGACGGACCGGCTCACCGTGCTCACCACGAGCACGAGGAGGATGAACGCGCTCCCGATGATCACCCCGTCTGGCCGCTCCACGCAGTTGTCGACGAGCGTGTAAGCGAAGACGAGGGTCATCGCCCCGAAGTACACGCTGGCCGGCCGCCGCTCCTCGCGCCACAGGGCCAGCGTCACCGCCAGCGCCGCCGACAAGATCAGCGCGAGCACGCCGGTGGCGTAGGCTCCGCTCTGCGCCTCCACGCTGGCCCGGAAGACCAGCGTGACGACGACGTTGATGACGAAGAGCACGAGGACCAGTGGGCGGGCCCGCACTGCCCACGCCGGCGCCATGCCGAACCGCGGCAGGTAGCGTGGGATCAGGTTCAGCAGTCCCGCCATCGCCGAGGCGCCAGCCAGCCAGAGGATGAGGATGGTCCAGATGTCGTAGATCGATGCGAACCCGGCACTGAAGAACCCGTGGGCGAGGTGGGCGAGCGCGCGCCCACTCGCCGGCCCCCCTTCGCGGTAGTCGTCGGGCGAGATCAGGAGCGTCGTCACCACACTCGAGAGCACGAGCATCACGCTCATGATCGCCGCCGCGGCGACGAGGAGTGTGCGCGTGTGGCGGATCCGGCCGAGGGGTGGCTGGGTCCCGCGCCGCGGCGGGGTATCGGACGCACCACCGTCGATGAGGGGCATCACCGAGACGCCGGTCTCGAAGCCGCTCATCCCGAGCGCGAGCTTCGGGAACACCAGCAGAGCGCCGGCGGCGATCGTGCCCCAGTCGCCCCGGACCACGAGGGCGCGGTGCCAGGCGCTCCACAGCTCCGGCCGGGCGGCGATCTCGCCGAGACCGCGCAGGAGCACGACCAGGCTCAGCACGAGGTACGGGATGGCGACGAGCGCGGCCATCCCGATCGCCCCCCGGAACCCGAAGAGGAACACGACGGCCAACAGGGCGAGGAGGATCAGGGTGACCCCGACCTGCGCGTCGCCGAGGAACGGGTGCAGGTACGGATTCTCGATGGCGTGCTTGGTGGCGTCCGCAGCCGACAGCGTCATGGTAATGACGAAGTCCGTGGCCGCGAACCCGAGCAGGATGAGCACGAGGAGCTTGCCGCTCCAGCCCGGGAGCAGGTTCTCGAGCATCGCGATCGACCCCTGACCGGCGTAGGAGCGGCGCGCGACCTGGGCGTAGATCGGCAGGGCGCCGAGCAGCGTCACCAGGACGAGGACGGACGTGGCCAGCGGCGCGACGGCGCCGGCCGCGAGGAGGGCAATGCCAGGCTGGTAGCCGAGGGTGGAGAAGTAGTCCACGCCCGTGAGCCAGAGCACGCGCCGCCACGAGTGCGTCTCCTGACCCGCCCCGTCTCCGGAGGCCTGGAGGTCGCTCACCCCTAAGAGCCACCGCGCGATGGCGGAGCGCGACTCGATCGTCCGCTCCGGCAGCGTGTGCCCGAACGGGATCCGAAGGCGGGTGTTAGGGCTCACGAGCGTTCTTGGCTGCGTGCCACGTGGGCCGCGACCAAGGTCCCATAGCGGGGCCCCCCGGTGTCGGGACATGCTTCGTCGGCGCCGCGCCTGGCCGGTTGGAGTTCACCCTGCCGTTACGCGACGCTACCGGGCGGCCCCATGAGACCTCTTCAGGAATCACCATCGGTGATTCAGTGGACGGGCGGCCGAGTCGGCGCCCGCAACGGTAACGACGCGCAGCACTGGCCAACGAGCGGATGCCCGTCTGCGAGCAAGGAGCGCGCGAGCCAGGCTCGACGAGCTCCGGGCGCTACCTGAAGACGCCGATGGCCCGAAGGATGGCGATCAGCACGACCGTTCCGACCAACGAGACAATCCAGTTCGCCAGGGTGCCAGCTGCGGCGATGCCGAGGGCGCCCGGCGGCCCAGTGCCCGATGAGGGACCCAACCACGCCGACCACGATGTTCGCGATCAGCCCCATCTGGGCGTTGGTCTTCATGACGAGGCTCGCTGGCCAGCCATTCGATGACCCCACCGATGACGATGGCCACGATGAAGCCCATCACGGTTCTCCTTCCGTTGTTCGAGGGCGGTGACGATCTATTCACGTCGTTTCAGCAGGTCCGCCACCAGACCGTCACTGCCTGTGTGTTCAAGCCAGTGGCGATACCCGACGGACAGGATCGCGACGGTCGGAATCGCCAGAAAGATCCCCGGCACGCCTGCCAACGCCGCGCCGCACAGGATTGCCACGATCACCGCGAACGGATGGAGGGGCATGCCATGTCCGATGATGCGCGGGTAGACGACGTAGTCGTGAACGATGCGCACAATGCCCAAGAACACGACAACTCCGAGGGCTTGCTGAATCGAGTAGACACTGGCGATCAGCGTCGCGATCAGCGCGACGATGAGCGGCCCGATTAGCGGAATGAATTCGAGGAAGCCCGAGACGATCCCCAGCACGAGTGCGTAACGCAGCCCGATGAGGGAGAAGCCGATGGTGCAGACCGTGCCGATCAACAGGCAGGCGATCAGCTGCGCGCGGATGTACACGGCCAAGGTCGCATTGATGTCCTGAAGGAGCTCGCGGCCGCGCCAGCGCCAAGGCCCCTGTGGCAGCGTCTGCAACGCGATCGCCCGAAAGCTGGCCGAATCCTTCAGGAGAAAGAAGGCGAGAATGGGGATCAACATGAGCCACGGGAAAAACCCGAGCAATTGGATGAGAACGTTGCCGAGCCCCTCCGTCACATACGTCCCTGCGATTTCAACCGCGCGCGTCGCACTGTTATTGATGGCGTCGCGGACGGCGGCTGGGAGCCGGTACTCTTCATAGACAGTGGCCCACCCGAGCGCCCGCGAGCGGACAAGATCGAGGTAGCTCGGCGCCTCCTGTGCGAACTGGGTGATCTGAGTGCCAACTTGGGGGAGCAAGAGGGCGACCGCGAGCACAAGGGCCCCGAGGAGGAGGAGATACACGACGCCAATGGCCAGCGCACGGGGCATGGCGTGCGCACGCCCTCGCACGGTGAACGGCCGGCACGCATACTCCACCAGCGGCGCCAGCAGATAGGCAAAGAAGATCGCCAGCACGACGAGCAGGATCACGCCTCTGAGCGCGTAGAGAATCCACATTGTCGCCACAACGGCCAGCAACATGAGGATCACACGCAAGAGGGCCCGCGTCTGTGACCATGGCGCACTCGCTACAGCCGCCGTGGCGGGGTCTCCGACCTCTTTCATATCGCCCACTATAGCTCTTCAGAGCGACGCGAGGAGCCGCCGCTTTGAAGCAGCGAGCCGAGCGGCCCGCTGACTGAGCGGAGTCGTGTCAGTTCGTGATGAGTGCTAGCCCTGATCGGCGATTATTGTGGGCCGGTGAGACAGGTGGCAGGCGCTGTCATCGCGGCGATATGTCGCAAGGCCTGCTTCCACCTGACGGCCCCGCATAGGGCGTTGGCGCCTCGGTGGCAGGCACACCGAGCACCGCGTCCCAAGCGGGTGCCGGTGGTCACGACCGTTCCCGGAATCGCCGTTCAAGGCTAGATCAGACCGATCCCGAGATTTGCTATTTCCAGGCCTGCGACTGGTGGTGGTGACTTGGACAAAGGTCGCGATGCAATGGGTCCGGGTGCGGTCTCGACAAGGGGCCGGGTTTCCGGAGAAAGGGTGAGTGGACTAAGGATCATCCACGACGGCGACGGAGCCAGCGGCGGCGTGGCGCACGGTTCCGCGCTTGGGCGACGAG
This sequence comes from uncultured Candidatus Rokubacteria bacterium, assembly GCA_963804185.1. Classification (GTDB taxonomy): domain Bacteria; phylum Methylomirabilota; class Methylomirabilia; order Rokubacteriales; family DASRDR01; genus DASRDR01. The sequence goes on along the minus strand of CAWDPM010000009.1, from coordinate 238,813 downwards.
AGTCTGTGCCACGTCCTTGCCGCGTGAGAGCGCCTGTCTGTAGAATCCCTTGATGGCCCCGGGCTCGAGGGCGGTGCTGTAGGCCGCCCACTCCACCACCGCCTTGCCGATAGCCAGCGTGCCCGCGTAGGCGACCGCCACCTTGGGGGCGATCCCCACCACCGGGATCAGGCCCACGAGCTGGCGCGCTCCCTGGCGGAAGAGGAACCCGCCGCCGATCACTCCGAGGACCTCGCCGACAAGGTCGCGTGGCGTGCCCTTCTTGCCGGAGGCGAGGGCGATGCGGTAGCTCATGACGAGCTGGTTCTTCGTCAGGACACGATATCGGCGAGATTCAGCGGCACGTCCAGCACAGGGACCGCCTCCGCGAGGCCGGTCGTGAGGGCATACAGGGCGTTCGTCGTGGCCGTCTCCTCGATCAGTTCCGCGAAGAGCGGCTCGCGCAGGGGGATCAGGTGACGGGCGAAGGCGAGGCGCATCCCTGGCGAGACGGCTGACAAGAGGGCCTGGGCCACCGCGGGCACGGCGGACGGCTCCAAAGCCGCCACGGCCGCGCGCGCCGCCTCGCCGGGCGACGGGACGGCTGCAATGGGGCCACGGCCCCCGAAGACGACCATCACTACCGGCACCCTCGCTTCCCGGAGGGCATCGACGGCAATGGCGAGGGCGGGGGAGGGGTGGGGAGTCGGGCTCAGCGCGACGGCAAGGTCCAATGTTGCGGAACCAACGGCCTGCCGGGCCCCGGCGGGGTCGGCTGTGAGCAGCCAGGGGTGGCGTGTGGCCTCGGGGCCGCTCAGCACCCCCCTCAGCCGCTCGGCGTCGCCGACGTCCTCGGCCACGAGCAGCACCTGGAAGGGACACTCCGCCTCGCGGCGGAGCTTGTTCAAGTCCGCCTCCTTGAGCACGCGCCACACGTCGGACAGGTTGGGTAGGCCGAGCATCTGAGGCGAGGCTATCACGTGGGAATCGGCTGATGCGAGATGCTGCTGGCGAAAGACAGGGACCTCGGCCTTGCTGAGCGAGCAGCTCGTTAAAGTCTCCAGATGAACGCGAGCCGCCGAGGTGTCCTACCGTGCAACCACTTGAGTTCAGCGTGAGCCCGCTAGTGTCCTGTCCCCGTGGTTCGCGCCATAACTTCAGTGGGGTGATCATCAACGGTGCGCCGGGCGAAGCGGGCGATGCTGGCGAGGATCTGGTCGGCGGGCTTGGTCCAGATGAAGGGTTTGGGCTCGGCGTTATGGGCGTCAATGTAGGTGCGGATCGCGGCCTCGAGCTGCGCCACGCTGCGATGCACACCGCGGCGGACTTGCTTGGTCGTCAGGTCGGCGAACCACCGCTCGACCAGGTTCAACCACGACCCGTAGGTGGGCGTGAAGTGCACGTGGAACCGTGGGCGCTTGGCCATCCAGCGTTGGATCAGGGGCGTCTTGTGCATGCCGTAGTTGTCCAGGATGAGGTGGACGGCCAGCCCGATGGGCACGGCGGCGTCGATCGCGTCGAGGAACTTTCGGAACTCGATGGAGCGATGACGCCGATGGAGCTGTCCGATGACCTGGCTCGTTTTGACATCGAGCGCCGCGAACAGCGAGGTCGTCCCGTGGCGCGTGTAGTCGTGCGTCCGACGCTCGATCTGCCCTGGTCGCATGGGCAGCAGCGGTTGCGTGCGGTCCAGCGCCTGAATCTGCGCCTTCTCGTCGACGCACAGCACGACGGCGTGCTCGGGCGGATTCAGGTAGAGACCCACAATGTCCCGGACCTTCTCGATCAGGAGCGGATCGGGCGACAACTTGAACGTCTCGGTCCGATGCGGTTGCAGGCCGAACGCGTGCCAGATGCGGCTGATCGTCATGCGGCTCAGGCCCGTCGCGTTCGCCATCCCGCGCAGGCTCCAGTGGGTCTCGCCGCGCGGCGTGGTCTCCAGGGTGCGGATCACCACGCGTTCGACGTCCGCGTCGGCAATCGTCCGCGGCGCCCCCGGGCGGGGTTCATCGTCCAGACCGTCGAGCCGGTCGCGGACAAAGCGGCCCCGCCACTTCCCGATGCTTTGCGCCCGCGTGTGCAGTCTCCGCGCAACCACGGTGCTGGTCAGCCCCTCGCCACACAGCAAGATGATCCGCGCCCGCCGCGCCAGGTGCGGTCGCGTCCGGGCTCGGGTCGCCAGCGATTCCAAGCTCTCGCGCTCCGCCTCCGTCAACACGAGCGGGGCCTTCGGGCGCCCTGTACGCATGCTCTCTCCCCCTTGTAGAGCAAACGCGCAAGGGTCGCCATTTGTTCCGCTTTCTTCAGGGACAGGACACTAGAGAAGATTGTGGAGACGGTGAGCAATCGCGCGGCAGTCCGGTGTAAATCCAAAGATCCCAAGAACTTACTGATCCAGGGGCCCCGTCTCCACTTTAAGCCGACACACAGCTGCTCCCTGCCCATTTCCAGCATTGGCGCGTGGGGCGGCGGTGGCCGTGCTCATCGAGCCGGATGCATGTGAGCTACGAAGCCTCATTGAGCAAAATTCCTTCGTGGAAACCGGGCGACAGGCATCCGATTGCTCTATGGGCGGCCCCGTGCAAAATGAACAATCAAGAAAATGACCGCGACGACCAGGAGCATGTGAATCAGGCCGCCCGCGACGTGGAACACAAACCAACCCAGGATCCATGCGACGAAGAGCACCACAAAGAGTATCAAAAACGACGATACGAACATGGGGATCTCCTGTTCAGGCTCCTCAGGTTAGCCGTGATGGTCGCCGTTGGGTGCGTGCGGGCTGGGTTGCGCATACGTGAAAGACTTGCCGTTCAGCGTCGAGTCGGTGAACACATTCGTGCTGTTCCGTTCCCAGTTGACCTGAATGATCTAGTCGACAGCGTCGGCCATTTGCAAGGCACGAGTTGTGGTTACCGGGTTGCGACGGCGGGTGGAAACACAAAAAGAGTGTCATTATAGGGCAGGATTTCCAGTATGGACCGATTGCCGCCCCCATGGCGGCGGGCCATCAAGCGGACCGTCCCGTTGATCAACTCATTCACCGCGTCCGTCAAGTTGACGGATGTGATTCCTGGCGAACTCCGGGGCATGCAGCGGGTTTTGGTCACTCCGAGTCTGCCGTTGGGAGACACCATCGCTGTGTCCGCCCTGGCTGCTCATGGCGTTCGCTCCGGGTGCGGGGTGCCGGCTCATGTCAGGTGCCACGCAAGCCGCTCGATGCGCCTGAGGATCTGCCAAGCAGGCGCCGCGTCAAGGGCTCTGCCCTCCGCTTCTGCCCTCCGCTCCTGGGGCCGCTATGCCCGTAACTCGGCGACCCGGGGAGCGGCTCAGCAGCCTAGGCACGAGGCCCGGACCCCGGACCAGACCTGGGGAGCGGCTCATTGTCGCTCAAAACGAGAATCGGGGTGACCCAGGAATCGGGGTGAAGCGCCCCCTTCCTCTGCGCTTCTACAACCTATAGGAATCCTGCTCGGCTCACACCAGTATTCTCACGACCTATCTCAAGAATCCCGACAACGTATGACCATGGCACAAAGATCTCATACCCCTCGTGTCGCCCTCCTCGGCTGTCCCAACAGCCGTCAGTCTTCACGATCACTCCAGCCTGATGACTCACCGTCACAATCATGCCTGCGATCGCAAATGCGGGAGCTTCCGACCGCTGATCTAGCTGCGGATTCAGGAACTGCCGGCTCCACGGAAACTTCTCAAACCATGCACCTTCGATCACCAGCTCCACCCGCTCGCCGTCTTTGATCCCCACGGCACCACCCGCTTTCCCTGGATCACCTAGATCCAGGCGCCAATATCGACTCCCCTATTCCATTCCCTGCATCCCGCACGCGCGCGCGTGAACATCTCATCACACTCGCGGAGCGCCATAACGGCATGCCGGAGGCACTCTGACGGTTCACCGCCGCTAAGATAACCGAATGAACTTGCGGCCACCGCGCACATGAGCGAAGGACTTCCAGGTACGCCGCGCGGCGCAGAATCGACGGTGCCGGGGGTGGTCGGTCCGAGGTTCGACGTGAATCGGCGCCAGCGACACGCGGGCCCACCGGCGGCGAGGCCGGGACACGCGGAAATGGGTCCGGGGATGGCGCCGATGGAGATCGCGCGCCCACTGCTGCTCCAACCCGTAGAGGTAACAGGCCACGGCCACCCGGAGGAAGAACTTCGCGGGCGAGATCTCTTCGGGCGGGACCCCGAGCTTCACGGAGGCCTCACTTTGCGCCACCCGCATGGCGTTGTAGACGAGGCCGGCCGCATAGACCTGCATTGCGACCGCGTTGGGGTTGGCGGCGTACACTCGGTTGAGGTTGAGCACGGTCTTGAGATCGAAGTACATCCGCTCGACGCTCCAGCGGAACGGGTACAGCGCGAGCGCTTCGTCGGCGGCGAGACGGGTGGGAGCCAGCACATTGGTCAGCAACTTATAGCGGGTCCCGCCCCGGCGCCACCGGATGTAGCGCAAGAGTTGGGTCGGGGCCGAGACGCCAGAGCCGGCACGAACCAGCCAATCTTCCAATACCCCGTCGGCATGGCGGCGCTTGCGCAGGCGCTGGAGCTTGTGCAGGCTCAGCTGGCGGTTGCGCCGGACCAAACCCCAGCACCGCTGGCCGTGCAGCGCCTCGAAGAAGGCGGCCGTGCCGTACAAGCGATCGCCCAGCACCAGGGTGTCGCGAGCCAGATCCGACAGGACGGCCGTGACCCGCGTCAACTCGCTGGCCGCCGCGTCGGCATGGAACACGAGGCGCCGACACAGGCCCCGGCTCAGGTCGTAGACGCCCAGCAGACAGCCGGCAGGACCACCGCCCGGTCGTTCCACAGCTGTCGTTGATCAATAGAAAGGGCGGGATTCTGGAGAGCGAACGGCGGGGGGCAAGACCGGTTGCCTGAGCCGCCCGCCGCAGGGTAGACCGTTCCCACCAGGGCGCCGAGAGGGTGAGGGCCCGGAGGGCTCGACCCCTCCGGACCCTCGGGCCAAACCGCGGGGACGCGATTCAGCCTGTCCCAGGCTCCATGACTCGCACATCTCCTCGCGCGTGTCCATGCCCTTGCGGGGCGTCCGCGAGGAGCGGTGGACTCGTTCCGGTTCGTGGTCTGCGCCCACGTCGACTGCCGCCAGGTCTTCTTTCTCTGCCGCCGCTGCGATCGCGGCGATCGCTACTGCTCGCGGAGCTGTGCCCACCGGGGCCGCCGCACCACCCTCCACGCCGCTGGCCGGCGCTATCAGCGGAGCTGGCGCGGCCGTCTCCGCCACGCCGCTCGCCAAGCCCGGTATCGGGGGCGGCGCGAGAATGTGACGCATCAGACTTCCTCAGCACCCCCCACGCGCGGCATCGTCTCCGCGCCGTCGTCAGCGCCCGTGAGCCCGTGCGACGGCCAGGAGGCCCGTCCCCATGCCACGCTTCATCGCCTCGCCGTCCTCACGAGCCCCCGCTGTGCCCGCTGTGGCCGCCGCGGCCGGTGGGTGCGCCACGTCACCCTGGCGCACCTCCGGCCCCATCCCGGGCCACGACACTGAGGGCGACCGATGATCTCGCTGTTCGAGCGGGCCGAGATCCGCCGCCTCTTCTACGCCGAGCACTGGCCGATCGGCACCATCGCCGACGCCGTCGGCGTCCACCATGAGACCGTCCGCCGCGCACTCAATCGCGATCGTGGCATCCACCCCGGGCCCCAAATCCGGCCCAGCGCCCTGGATCCGTACAAGGCGTTCATCACCGCGACCCTCGAGCAGTACCCTCGTTTGCGCGCCACGCGTCTCTGGGCCATGCTTCGCGACCGGGGCTACCCCGGCTCCGCCGTCCAGGTCCGGCGCTACGTCCGGACCGTCCGGCCCGCGGCGCGGAGCGAAGCGTACTTTCGGCTGGACCCGCTCGTCGGGGAGCAGGGGCAAGTCGACTGGGGCAACTTCGGCGCGATTCAGATCGGGCGGGCGCGCCGCGTCCTGTCCTGCTTCGTGCTCGTGCTCTCCTGGTCGCGGGCCGTCTACGCCCGCTTCGCCCTCGACCAGACGCTGGAGAGCTTCCTCCGTGGCCACGTCGAGGCGTTCGCCGCGCTGGGTGGGAGCCCGAGAGTCCTGCTGTATGACAACTTGAAAAGCGTCGTCCTCGAGCGGTCCGGCGAGCACATCCGCTTCCACCCGCGGCTGCTCGAGCTCGCCGGCCACTACCACTTCGCGCCGCAGCCCTGCGCCGTGGCCCGGGGTAATGAGAAAGGCCGCGTGGAGCGCATGATCCAGTACCTGCGCCACGCCTTCTTCGCGGCCCGGCGCTTCACGTCGGTCCAGGATCTCAACACGCAGCTCACGCAGTGGATCGCCGACACGGCCCATCAGCGGCCGGTGCCCGGTGATCCCACCGGCCGGCGCGTCGCGGATGCCCTGGACGAGGAACGCCCCCGCCTGCTGCCGCTCCCGGATCACCCCTTCGCCTGCGAGCTCGTGCGCGCGGGGATCTCGGGGAAGACGCCGTACCTCCGCTTCGACGGCAACGACTATTCCATTCCCCACACGTTGATTCGGCGTCCCTTGACGCTGGTGGCCTCGGAACACGCCGTCCGCCTCCTCGACGGAACGACGGAGGTCGCCTGCCACCCGCGGAGCTACGACCGCAGCCAGCGGATCGAGGCCGAGGCCCATCTGGCCGCGCTCACCGCGGCCAAGCGCCGGGCCCACGAACTCCGCGGTCGGGATCGCCTCCGCCAGGCCTGCCCCCACGCCGGCGCCTTCCTCGAGGCGCTCGCGCGCCGCGGGGAGCTGGTCGCCCGCCACACGACGACCCTGCTGCGGCTTCTCGACGAGTACGATGCCGGGGACCTCGACGCGGCCCTCGCCGACGCGGTGGCCCGCGACACCCTCAGCGCCTGGGCCATCGCGCATCGCCTCGACCAACGCGCCCGCGCCCGGCGCACCCCGCCGCCCGTCCCCCTGCTGCTCCCCGCCGACCCCCGCGCCCGGGCGCTCCGCGTCACGCCGCATCGGCTGGGAGACTACGACGGCCTCCTCACCCCGCCGGCCCGCACGGAGGCACCCGATGGCCCCACTCCCTGACGCCCTCAAGCTCCTCGGGCTCCATCACACCGCCGCGCACCTGGATGACCTGGTCGCGCTGGCGACCAAGCGCCGCTGGAGCTCGACGCAGCTCCTCGAACACCTCGTCGAGGTCGAACAACAGGAACGCGCCCGCCGCAGCCTCGAACGCCGCCTCCTGCGCAGTCGGATCGGCCGCTTCACCCCGATGGACGCCTTCGACTGGGCCTGGCCCACGCGCATCGACCGCGCCGCCGTCGAGGCGGCCCTCCATCTCGACTTCCTCACCGCGGGCCGCAACCTCGTCCTCGTCGCCGCTCAGGGCCTCGGTAAGACGATGATCGCCCAGAACATCGCCCACCAAGCGGTCCTTGCCGGGCACCACGTGCTGTTCACGACCGCCGCCCAGCTCCTCCTCGATCTCGGTGGCCAAGAGTCCGCGCGGGGCCTCGCGCACCGGCTCAACTCCTACGGCCAGCGCGGCCTCTTGGTCCTGGACGAGCTCGGGTACCTCTCCTACGATGCCCGCGCTGCCGACCTTCTCTTCCAGGTCGTCAGCCGCCGGTATGAACGGAAAAGTCTGGTGCTGACGACCAACCTGGCCTTCTCCGACTGGCCGACCATCTTCCCCAACGCCGGTAGCGCCATCGCGCTCATCGACCGCCTGATCCATCACGCGGAGATCATTACCATCGAGGGCGAGAGCTACCGCCGCCGTGCAGCCGAGCAGACCCGGAAAGCCTCTCGCGCCAAGCGAACTTCGTGATCGCCGTCGTCTGTTCAAAATTCCGCACTTCTCGGAGTTCAGCAACATTCCACAGCAACTTGAGCCGATGCGCAATCGCCGCCAAGCGGGAGCCGTCGACGATCATCACCGCCGCGAACCGCTGGCAGATCGGCGCCACCTCCGCCGCGTAGCGCGGCGGCACGGCGTCCAGCAGCCGCGCGGTGAAGCGACGGAACACCTCGGCGAAGAACGCGGGTCGCAGGTCTCGACAGCGCTAGAAGAAGGCTTCGGGGGTCGCCTCGATCCGCGGGAACAAGGGCTCGCGATCCTCGCGCGCGTCGGCCAGGGCCTGGCTCAAGGCCATCGGCGCCCGCAGGATGACGGCCGTCCAGAACCGCACCAACGCGTCCAGGGTCCACACAAGTTGGCGCTCGGTCCGGCGGACCCGGCCAAAGACCGCGTGGCACAGGGCCGGGGTGATGTGAGTCTGCAGCAGCTCGACGACCCGCAGCAAGTTGACCTGCGGCCCAACCGATCCGCGTCTGCCCATCGCACCTCCATGTGGTGGGGGTCCTATGGGCTCGTATACCCAACGAGTTGCGTTTCACCGGCAAGTTATCTTAGCGGCGGTGACTCTGACGGTACCTCCCCGAAATGATCGCGTCTCGAGCATACCACTCGGGAGCCCGCGGATCCCTGGCGTGAGTCTCCAGCGCGAAATACGGTCCCCTTAAAGAGGGAGTCTCGTGTCACTCGCGGGAGCATCCGGCTATTCCGACGGCCTCCTAGTCTACTTGTCACGTCTCGCGGCCACCGCTGCCACACCAGCCAGCTGACTGGAGCCCGGCGGCCGCTGGTACATCGTGGCGTCGAGGTGGCACATGCGCTCAGCCGCACCGGGCCCCCGGGCTGCTTTGGGGGCGCGGGCGGGGGCAGGCTCAGGGGGCAGGTCGAGCGCTCGCCGCAGGAAGGCATGGCCGCGATACAGAGGGCGCCGTGATGGTGGAGCCGCGCCAGCCCCGCCCCTCGAGTGATCCAGCCCAGCTCGCCGAGCTCTTGATAGTCCCGCTCGATCCGCCAGCGGAGCTTGGCGAGGCGGACGAGCTCGGCGATCGCGATCGGCGCGGGGGGGTCGAGAGCCAGTATTCGTGGGCGCCGATTCCCCGCGCGGCCATTCCATCACAGCCACTCCTCCGGGCGGGGTCGACCGTTCTCATCGCGATGCGCGGGTCGGACGCGGAGCCGGCAAGCGGAGCGCATCGCCCGCGCGTGCCCTCGCGCCACTCACGGTCTGCCACGCGGCGGCGGGCAGTTCCGCCGCCAGGCGCTTGAGGCTCACCGGCTGATGCCGCGCCGTTCGTCGCACACGGATCGACGGGCGGCCGCGCCCGCCCGCCACGGCTTCGGCGGCAGGGGGCCTGGCCGGGACGCCGCACCGTCGTCTCCCCTTTGACCCGACCACGTAGGCCAGCCCGCCGCGGTCAGGCCTCCCGACTCGGTCGTTCGCCGTAGCCGGCATCCGCCACGCCGGGCCGGCGGCACCCTCCGCCTGCGCGTCCGGATCTGGGCCAGCGCTGCCATTCGGCTGGAATCGAGGCGTCCGGCACCCCCGCGCGCGGCGTCGTCGCCGATCCGCGCCCAGCTCTCCGGCAGGTCAACCGATAGGCCACCGGGGCTGACCGCGTCTCGCCGCTACACGCTCACGGCCACCTGGCAGTTGTCCTGTTTGCCCAGGCCGCAGCCTGGCGGCCACCCGCCGGGCGCCCTTCTGGGATACGCGGTGTCGTCCACGATCCACGCGCCACCGGCCGTGCCGCCCTCGCCGCACCCAGTCCGGCGCGCAGACGCCCCCCATCCCAGCTGCACAGGCATCGACTGGTCGCGCGCACATGCCGCATCGACCGGCGGCCATCGCTCGGCTCTCGCTCGCCCGGCAGGCACAGCCCGGGAGTGCGCGCATCGCGCGTGCGATCGGCTGCCCAGCCACGGTCCCGCTCACGTACTCACGCCGCGCGCGCCGTGTTCCTGCCGCGTGCCTGTCCCCCCTTTCTAGGGGCATCCCGTCTCCGGGGCCGTATGAGACTGATTGAAACCCGTGCGTAGCAGGGAAGGGAGCCATCGCGGAACCACCGAAGTGTCCGACCTCGCACTGCCCCGATAAGGGAAAGCCTATGCCGCCGGCTGGTCCCCGTCGACACGACAAAGACCGCAAGATCACGCGTTGCAAATGCCCGACGTACGGGCAGGAGATCACTCAGCGGACGGCCTAGGCGTTCAAGCTGATCCACGACCCGGCCATGTGTTATCCAGCGGGGGGGCTCTCCCGGGAGCCCCCGACCGGCACACCGAGCATGTCCTGGCGGCCGTAGCGGGGCGAGTCCCGCGCCAGCCTCGCTGCCTCATGGACCGCGATCTCCCGATGCGCACTGTTCCGTGTGTTTCCACGGGCCGGGTGTTATGACGGAGCCCTCCGCATAGCCTCTCGGGTGAGGCCGCGGCGAACGCTGGATTGTCTTCGGGGTGTTGTTCTCCTGACTCCCCCGGAGCCATGGAACGCGAATGGTAGCCCGCCCCTTTCCGCGTAGGTCGTAGACGCGGCCTGGCCGGGGGGGCCAGTCACCCAGAAACCGGCACCGACAGCCTGCGCTGGCGAAGAGCACGTCGCCGGCACCCGGACTGGCCACGCGTCCGTTGCGACCGACACCCTGGAAGCCGAATCGCATTGGCTTTTTGGAGGATTGACAGTAGTGTACTACTGTACTAGTATGATCATACAGTATGAGAAGGTCGATGGACCTGCACATGGATGCCCACCGCTCAATCCCGATCCGCCGGCCGGGGGCAGAGCCCTGCACGGACCTCATCGAGCGAGCCGGTCTCCCGTGGGGCCCAGCGCGGCCGAGGGAACTGGACGGCGTCAGCATCACGCCGAACGCGGTCGCGCGCGCCATCGAGGATCTTCAGCGGAGCGGGTACCGGCCGCTGCATGTGCCTCTCAATTGCGCCGGAGCCCTCGTCGATCCCGCGGGCGCGCGCCGCCCCAGGCACGACGTGTGAGACGGAGAAGCGGCAGTCATCGGGGCGGCATCCCCTAGTGGAGGAGGACGTGTCATGACGCTCGCTATGGTGGCGATGTGGGTGCTCGTAGGGCTGCTGGTGGGCTTGCTGGCTGGGTTCCTCATGAAAGCCGGAGGCTACGGGCGGAGGTGGGACGTTCTCCTGGCTGTCGTCGGGAGCATCATGGGAAGCGGGATCGCCTGGCTACTGGAGATCCCTCCCGACCCGGGCCTGGTCGCGGTGACCTTCGTCGCGGCCGTCGGCGCCGCGAGCCTGATCCTCGCCCAGCGGAAGATCTGGCCCATCATCGCAGTGGGGGGGAGGGCACGCTGGACGGGGTAGGTCGCGATGGCCATGGCCACCGCGAATTCCGGCCGGCCAACGTGGACCACTCCTGAGATGTCGATACGGAGGGAGATCAAGTCAGTGGACGCATTTGCTGCCGCGGTCATCGTGCCGCCGGCGCGCCCCGCCGACGAGGTGCGGCGACCCCGCAGAAGGTGTGCCGCTGGCCAACGATGGCCATCAGAGAGCTGACGATGGCCGCGTCCGATTCCGCCCTCGCCGCCGATCCCCTCTTCCATCTCGGCCCGGGGGCCACGTGGGCCGGATCGAGGTGCGCTGTTGGTACTTTCGACCCGAGCTGAAGTACTTAACCTGTCAGGCGTGCGCCGAAGACGACGGTCGGTCCGTCGTTGAGCTCGAGGAGGTGGCCTGCCAACACCGGATCCCGAGTAGCTAATTCTGGAACGGCTCACGCGGAGATGGCTTCCGCGGGAGCCATCTCCGGTCTCACGCCCCGGGTCTCGTGGCTCGCCTGTGCCTTCGAAGGGGTCGGCACCGGGTCCCAAGGTCTTCACGCACACGGGAGCCTCATGCGAGCCATGAGGGTTTCAACGCACTCTTCGCGAGCAAGCCGGATGACGTGGAACGAACCAGCAGCGCGGCTGGGTCGCGGCGCCGGAGGACATCATGACCGTCCGCTTGAGCGAGGGCTTCGAGGAATGCAAGCGCGAGACGACTCGCGTGGCGACCGCCGCGTATCCTTGCGGTGACAACCACGCGAGGTGTGACATTGTGCGGCCTCCTCGAGTGGCGGTGCCATCCATAGTGGCGGAGTGCATGATCGTCCCCACATCCCGTCACTCCGCCTTCAGGGGAGACGCCCCGCCGGGAACGGGGTCTAAGCAGGACCTTCCAAACGGCTCCCAACCCTCGCGCTCGCGCGTGATTCCGTATCAGGACGCCGGGCGAGGGGCTAAGGAGTCTCACGGAGTAAGGTCACGTCATCGGGTCAGCCCGGCTGGACGCAAGAAGCGCGAGCGCGAGGGTTGGGCGCCCGCGGATCCGGCGCATGCCCCCGCCGCAATGACCGGTCGAGGGCTGCCGCATCCGTCGGCTGCAGTGTGACGGCCGGGAGCTCTCTCGCCGACCTTCGCGTGGGCCGTGGAAGCGACCGGTCTCCGGCCCGGCGGCCTTTGTACAATGGCGAGGTCGAGCGCGGCCATTCGCCACACCCTCACGGCCTGGGACACGGCGTCGCCGCCGTCCGCGGTTGGGGCGGATCCACACAACACGAGCGCCTCTGTCTGTGGATCCAGTGTCGAACTCAGCCAGACCAAGACCACTGATTCGGAGGCATCATGCCACAAACGCCGCACGTTGAACGACACTTCACGGGGTCCAAGACGGTTCGCGACATCGTGATCGGGATGTCCGATGGACTGACCGTCCCCTTTGCGCTGGCGGCGGGCCTATCTGCCGCCGTCAACGCCACGAGTATCATCGTCACCGCCGGCCTCGCAGAGATCGCGGCCGGGGCGATCGCGATGGGGTTGGGCGGCTATCTGGCCGCACGGAGCGATGCCGAGCACTACCACACGGAGCGGGCGCGCGAGGCAACAGAAGTGCAAGAGAAGCCGACGGTTGAGGCGGAGGAGGTGGCAGACGTGTTCCGCGCCTATGGTCTCACCTCGGAAGAGATCCAGCCGGTTGTCGAGGCGTTTCGAAAGCGCCCCGAGGCGTGGGTGGATTTCATGATGCGATTCGAGCTGGGGCTTGAAAAGCCCGAGCCCCGCAGAGCCATGGCCAGCGCGGTGACCATCGCGACGGCGTACATCGTTGGCGGGTGTATCCCGCTCGGTCCCTACATGGCCATGAACGTGACCGCAGCGTTTCCGGCCTCCGTCGCGCTTACGCTCCTGTCGCTCGCGATCTTTGGGTATGTGAAGGGGCACTTCACCGGGGCGTCGCCGCCGCGAAGCGCCCTCCAAGCGGTATCGATCGGCGGATTGGCCGCCACGGCGGCATTCGTGATCGCAAGAGCGATCTCATGACTCGCGCCGTTGTGGCCGCGTGTGCCCGAACGGAATCCGAAGGCGGGCGTTATGGCTCACGAGCGCTCGGACTCGGCGCGAGGGGCGCCGGTCCTCGCCATCCTTGACCGTGGCCCGATGCCACCGACGATGGGGACGCCATGGCGACGCGGACCCCAGGTGGCGCTCGTGGGGTACTACTTCAGATGATTGTCACCTAGCTCCAGCGAGCCCGGTCGGCCCGCCGGGCAATTTCCCGCTTTTGATTCGTCGAGCGCTTCTGCGCCCCTGCTTTGCGCCCGGTGACGGCCCCGCGTCGGCCTTGCTCACCCGCCTGGGAGTCCTTGGGCCTTTCGGCCGTGGAGAGGAGGTTGGGGCCGGGGGGCTGCCGCTTCTTGGAAGTGCTTGACTTGTTTGCCATACGCGACGTATGCCACGGGCGACGACTCGGCGTCAGCCGCGGTCAGACGCACGACCTGCCACCCGAATTGAGCGGCGACGGAGGACCCGATGGCACTGTGGAGGACAACCGACCCGAAGCATCCAAACGTGGCCCGCTACGCGGAGCAACGAGCCGCCCGTTTGCAGAACCGAGTGGCCGACGCGATCATCGCGGTCACCGGTTCGATGATGGGGTTCGTCTACCTCCACGTGATCTGGTTCGTCCTGTGGCTCAAGGTCGAGCCGTTCAAGCATGTGTTCCCGTACGGGCTGCTCACGATGATCGTGTCCTTGGAAGCGATCTTCCTGAGCACGTTCGTGATGATCAGCTAGAACCGCGCCGACGTGAAACGGCAGGTCCTGGCCGACCACCAGTGGGAGATGACCCAAGCCGAGGAGCGGCAGAATCAGGAACTGCTGGACCTCTCGACGCGACTCATGACGCTGACGACCGAGATTCACGCCCTCACGACGGAGGTGCACCAGCTTGTGAAGGGACCGGCCACGTGAGGGAGAAAGACGGGTGGGTCCTGAGGACGGACGGTGAACCCTCCCGAGCATGACCTCCTCGCCGAGATCCGTGCTCGCTGCCCTCACACACTCACCTGGGAGGGGCGATCGTGTTACTGGCCCCATTCAATGGGCCTTCTTGACAATAGTCTCGTCCACCGAGAAGGTCGAACCATCCGTGGCGGCGATTGGATTGATCCCTAAAAGGGGGAGGGCAGTGTCACCTAGCGGAGAGAAGGCCAATGGGACATGGCTCGATGCGTTCACACGGATGGGGTTGGCGAGTAGGCTTCCCGGCGACGCCCGCATAGTGTCGAAGTTGCTGGAGTTGCTCAGCTCCCTGCCGAGCACCGCGACGTACTCGGTGTCGATACCATCGGCCGATCATGTCAGCGTGCTGCTGAACACCGCGTTTTGGGCGAGTCTTCAGCAGGAGGAGGGGCGACCGGTTGCCGTGCCTCTGTTGCTTCAGTCACCTTCAACCGCTGAGGATCTGATCTTCGTGCACTCTATACCATTGGATGTCCAGGCGGTCGTCAAGCTAGCCCCAGCGGTTCACCGAGAGCGACGCGGTCTTGGTATCCGACCGGATGGTTCTCAGGCACTCGCGATCTGGGGCCTCACCCCGATCACCCCCACTGCGCTATGCGTGGATGTCAAGGGACCGGGACTTCTGGTGGTCAAAGGCCTGCTTCGCAACGTGATGATCTACCATGCTGGAGAAGCGACCTTCCTCGAAGACGAGGACTACAACACCCTGGTCCGCATCACCCGGCTGGCGCTGCCGGCGGACACCCCCGCCGGCGATCGGTTTGTGAACGCCTATTGGACCACACGGGTGGTGGACTCCATGCGCAGAACGGGTCATGGGGGCATCGTGCTTCTCGTGCCGAGTAGCACATCCGACTGGAGAGACGCGCTAAGCGACGCGCCGAGGTATCAGTGCGCTCCACCCTTTCGCAGCCTCCGCGACGCCCTGGATCGCGTGCTCCCGAACCCGTACGCCGCACACGCACTCATCGAGTCGGAGCATCTGCGGTATGCAGCGGACACGGTCGGCCAAGTCACGGCGGTCGACGGCGCCACGGTGCTCGACATGGATCTGAGGTTGCTCGCGTTCGGCGCCTTGATTCAATCCGGTCAGCTCTCCATCGGCGACGTCCTCTGCGTCGAAGCAGGTCGAGCGAAAGCTGGAGGGGTCACGCGCTCCATTCGTGAACTTGGAGGTGCCCGACACCGTGCGGCTGCGGAATTCTGCTGCCGGATCCAGGAATCAGTCGCCTTCGTCGCTTCGCAGGACGGAGGTCTGACAGAGCTCGGCTGGCTGAAGGCCGAAGGGAAACTGGTGGCGCTCCTTCACGCAGAGCGCTACCTCCTATGACGGCAGGGCGCGGACGCGCTCGTGTTCCGGGGGCGAGAACCAGGCTGATGTGAGCTTCCGCTACGATGCCGACCGGGAGGCGCCCATGCGGGGAAGCGGTTCCGGGGCATTCCGCCCCGCTCGCCTACAAGCGCGGGGTTCGTGGTGGCTACCGGGTGTCCGCATCACCGTCGTCTTTGGGCGTCTCCCGCGCCTGGCGGCGATCATGGAATCCTCCGACTCACGGCGTGCGGGCACCTGAGTCCGTCGACTTCGGTTCACTTCACCAGGAGGATGGGACACGGACAGGCGATCCCGACCTTGTAGCTGGTGGCGCCCAAGCCGCGGCCGGGGCGTCCCGGCATCACACGGTGGGAGCCCATCACAATCAGGGCCACCTTCCGGGCCGTCGCCGCCTTGATGATCTCGCGGGCGGGATCCCCGATGACAACGATGGCTCGGACGGCCACCTCGGCGTCGACGAATCGCTTGGCCGCTCGTGCGAGTTCGCGCTGCGAGCACTGCTCCAGTGTCTTGTAGAAGGTGCGCAGTTCCCACGTCGACACGCCTGAAATACCCTGAATGACGTGCAACAGCGTCACCCGGCTCTGCGTAATCCGTGCGAGTCCGACCGCGATCCGCAACGTGCGCTCATTCCGATGGCTGAGATCGATGGGGACCAGGATGTGCTGGAACATACGTGATTCCTCGGCGCTCGCTCTCGTCTGGCGACCGGTGCCTCGGCTCGCGTCACCGGCGCAAGGCAACGTTCTCCAGAACGAGCTGGCGGTGGCCGCCGTAGAGGAAGGGAAAGAGGCGCACCAGGTGGAGCAGGAGGGTAATCATCGACTGCGGATTCGCGCCCGATCAGAGTCGACAGATCAGCCACTTGCCCACCGGATGAAGTTTTGGCGAAGGACAGGGTGCGATCCAAAGGCAGACGTGTTCAGTGGGAGATAGACCCACGGGGACAAGAGCCAGACGTCCCGTAGCTTGGATGGCAGGGCGGAGGGAAACCGAACCCCTGGAGCCCATCGACGAAGCCATCGGAAGGATGGTGAGCGAGTTGCCGGGCCGTAACCTGAGTGAACGCAGAGGTAGCCTCGAAAGCGCCAAGCCCCGGAGGCCGAGCGTGTCCTGTCCGCGCGAAGGCAGCAGGGATCGTCGCAGTCTGGCTGACGCGGCGACTCCCCTCCGGCGGGGTGGGAGCGACGGCACGGTGACCCGGACACGTGGAGCAGCCACTGGAGAAGCCCTCCTCGTCCCGCCGCGAAATCGGCGGAGCAGGGTAGGCCGTATAACCGGTGCCCCCGGGAAATCGGCTGACGACGAGAGGGTGGCGGACGGGCCCGAGGGAGCGAGGAGGCGGGG
The DNA here is from genome assembly GCA_963804185.1 of uncultured Candidatus Rokubacteria bacterium. Lineage (GTDB taxonomy): Bacteria > Methylomirabilota > Methylomirabilia > Rokubacteriales > DASRDR01 > DASRDR01. The sequence goes on along the minus strand of CAWDPM010000009.1, from coordinate 222,011 downwards.
TAATGCCCGCGGAGCGACGGGGCCCTGCTGTTCGGCAATGCCTCCGGCAACATGGAAGGCAGGGGCGGTCTGACAATGGCGTCCGTTAGTCTGCAAGACCTGAGGCGGAGGCTCTATGTCAAGGCGAAGGCTGACAAGGACTGGCAGTTTTGGGGCCTGTACGTTCACGTGGCCAAGCCGGAGACGCTGCGCGCCGCGTACGACCTCGTGAAGCGCAACAACGGGGCGCCGGGTATCGACGGCGTCACGTTTGGGGCGATTGAGGCCGCCGGGGTCGAGGCGTTTCTCGCCCAACTGCGGGACGAACTGGTCGCACGCACCTACCGGCCGCTGCGGAACCGGAGGGCGGAGATTCCGAAAGACGACGGGAAGCAGGTCCGCGTGTTAGGGATACCGGCCATCCGGGATCGCGTGGTTCAAGGGGCGCTCAAGCTCATCTTGGAACCGATCTTTGAAGCGGACTTTCACGACGGCTCGTACGGCTACCGACCGAAGCGGAACGCGCATGACGCGGTGGCGCGGGTGACGACGGCCATCCTCGAGGGCAAGACGCAGGTGATCGATCTGGATCTGGCCGCCTACTTCGACACGGTCCGGCACGATCTGCTGGTTCAGAAGGTGGCGCACCGTGTTCAGGATGCGGAGATCCTGCACTTGCTCAAGTTGATGCTGAAGGCATCCGGAAAGCGCGGGGTTCCTCAGGGCGGGGTGATTTCCCCCCTCCTCAGCAACATCTATCTCACTGAGGTGGATGCGATGCTGGAGCGGGCCAAGGCGATCACGCGCGACGGCCCGACCACGTACGTCGAGTACGCGCGTTATGCCGATGACCTGGTGATTCTCGTGAATGGCCAGTGGCGGAATGGCTGGCTGCTGAGGGCGGTGGGCCGGCGGCTGCGGGAGGAGTTCGCGAAACTTGACCTGCGCGTGAACGAGGCGAAGAGCCGGGTCGCGGACCTGACGCAGGGAGAGGCGTTCGGATTCCTGGGCTTTACCTTCCTCCGGCTCCGCTCGCCGCGGGGTCGGTGGTGGGTGCAGAAGACGCCGGGCATCAAGCAGCGGACGGCGTTGGTGCGGAAGCTCAAGGAGGTGTTTCGGCGCTGGGACTCTCGGCCTGTCGGGCAGGTTATCGCGGTGATCAACCCGATCCTGCGGGGCTGGGTGAACTACTTCCGGATTGGGAACGCGGCGCGGTGCTTCGAGTTCGTAAGGGCCTGGGTCGAGAAGAAGGTGCGGCGCCACATGATGCGGGCGAGGGACCGCCGGGGCTTCGGCTGGAAGCGGTGGAGTACGGCGTGGATCTATACGGCCCTTGGGGTCTTCAATGACTACCGGGTGCAATACCAGGTCCGTGCCTGAAAGCGCGCCCAGCCCGATAGGTCGCATAACTCTTGGCACGAAGCCGGCAGGAGAGCGGCGTACGGGAAATCTGTATGCGCCGTTGTGCGTCCAGAAGCAACTAGTGAAGGCTGGCGTGTTCAGTGGGAGGTAGACCCACCGAGGCAAGAGTCAGGAGCCTCGTAGCGTGGATGGCAGGGTGGCGGGAGACCAAGACCCTGAAGCCCATCGGCAAACCCATCGTGAGGGTGGGGAGCGAGTCATCGGGCCGTAACGAAGTGAACGCACATTGACCTCGAAAATACGGAGCCCCAGAGGCCGAGCCCACAACGGCGGGGCGAAGGCAGCATGGGTCGCGGCAATCCTGACCGACGCGGCGAGCCACTCTGGCGGGGTGGAAGCGACGGCACGACGACAAGGGCGCGTTGAGCAACTGGAGAAGCCCTCCTCGTCCCGGCGCGAAAGCGGCGGAGCAAGGTACGCCCTATAACCATTACACGTGGGAAAGGGGCGGAAGGCGAGAGGGTGGCGGAGGGGTCCGGAGTAGCGAGGAAGGTGGGTAACACCACTGGAGCGATGGGGCCCCGCTGCTTGGCAGTGCCTCCGACAACATGGAAGGCAGGAGCGACCGGGTAATGGCGCTCGTCAGTCTGCAGGACCTGAGGCGGAGGCTTTACGGCATGGCGAAGGCTGACAAGACGAAGCGGTTTGGCGACCTGTACGCCCACGTGAGCGAGTTAGAGACGTTACGCGCCGGCTATGACCTTGCCAAGCGCAACAACGGGGCGCCGGGGATTGACGGCGTCACGTTCGAGGCGATCGAGGCGGCCGGAGTGGACGCGTTTCTGGCGCAACTGCGGGACGAGCTGGTCGCCCGCACCTACTGGCCGCTGCGAAACCGGCGGGTCAAGATTCCGAAGGACGACGGGACGAAGGTCCGCGTGTTAGGGATCCCGGCCATACGGGATCGCGTGGTTCAGGGGGCGCTCAAGTGCATCTTGGAGCCGATCTTCGAGGCGGATTTTCACGACGGTTCGTACGGGTATCGCCCTCAGCGGTCGGCGCAGGGGGCGGTAGCGAGGGTGGCCGAGGCCATCGTGAAGAACAGGACGCGGGTGATCGACCTGGACCTGGCGAACTATTTTGGGACCGTGCGGCATGACCTGCTGCTCGGGAAGGTAGCGCGCCGGGTCCGGGATGCGGAGATCCTGCACCTGCTCAAGCTGATGGTCAAAGCATCCGGGAAACGAGGGGTGCCGCAGGGCGGGGTGATTTCTCCCTTGCTCAGCAACATCTATCTGAACGAGGTGGATGCGATGCTGGAAAAGGCTAAGGAGGTCACACGCAATGGTCGGTTCACGTACGTGGAGTATGCACGCTACGCCGACGATCTGGTGATCCTCGTGGATGGCTACCGTCGTCATGACTGGTTGCTGAAGGCGGTGGACCGGCGGCTGCGGGAGGAGTTCGCCAAGCTTGATCTGCGACTGAACGAGGCGAAGAGCCAAATCGTGGACCTGACGAAGGGAGAGGCGTTTGGCTTCCTAGGCTTCGACTTCCGGTTGGTCCGCTCGTTGCGGGGCGTCTGGAGGCCGCAGTACACGCCGCAGCAGAGAAGGCGGCGGGCGCTGGTGCAGAAGCTCAAGGAGGTGTTCCGGCGCCATCAGTCTCAGCCGATCGGGCGGATGATCGAGGAGATCAATCCGATTGTGAGAGGCTGGGTCAATTACTTCCGGATCGGGCACGCGGCGCGGTGCTTTCGCTTCGTAAAGGACTGGGTTGAGCGGAAGGTCCGGCGCCACATGATGCGGGCGAGGAAACGCTCCGGCTTCGGCTGGAAACGGTGGAGTACGGCGTGGATCTACGAGACCCTGCGTCTGTTCGCAGACTATGGGGTGAGGCGTTTGGTCCGCGTTTGAAAGCACGCCCAGTCGATAAGTCACATAACCCATGGCGCGAAGCGAGCAGGAAAGCCCGGTGCTGGAAATCGGCACGCCGGGTTTGACGAGGCGGGGGCTGGAAACGGGTCCATGGCGAACCTACACGGGCACGGAGCTGGAAACGGCGGACACAGCCAAGGGGAGCCTACCGATACCGCGCCAGTCCTCGACCCTACCGAACGGGCGGGGGCTGGAGACGGGCGCTTTGCGTACCGCGCCAGCCCTCGACCCTACATCGACTTGATCGTCCGCAGGTTCGCGGTCACGGCCTCACCCACTGAGCCGTCGCCGCGCGTCGCCCCCCCTGCACGAACCGGCCGTCACGCGCTGGTCGAACGCACGGAACTCCGCCTCGTCGAAGGCGTTGGACAGCGACAGCATCGGATGGGCGTGTTCGACCGGCGCGAAGCGGTTCGAGGCCGGCTCGCCGACCCGCTGTGTCGGCGAGTCCGGCGTGACGAGCTCCGGGTGCTTCGCTTCGAGGTCCTGGAGCTCTCGCATGAGCGCGTCGTACGCCTGGTCGGCGATCGTCGGCTGATCGAGGACGTGGTACTCGGAGATCGCCTTCTCGATCCGCTCGCGCAGCTCGGCGGCCCGCTTCTGCGGGGACGGCGTGGCCATACCCCGATTCTCGCTCAGCCGCCCCGCAGCTAGCTTGTCTTGCGCGCGGCTTTCTTCTGTCTGGGACTCATCGTTTCCTGCGGCGGCCGCCACTTGGAGTTCTCTCGTCCCGGGCGGCCGCCGTACCGCGGATCGGAGACCGTCTCTCCACCCTGCTTCCGCTTGCGCGCGCGGCTCGTGACGCCGGTCTCGGGGTCCTGGCGGGCGACCTTCTGCGCGCCTCTCTGCGCCCGTTTTGTCGGCGTCTTACCGCGCCCCCGCGCTCGTTCGGCTCGAGACTTCGGCATCCCGTTCCCTCCCTGACCGAGTTCGACGCGAGCGTACGCTCACGGCGTGAGAGTCGTCGACATAATGGCCCTTTCGGCCGTTTCCCCAGGGGGCTGGCGGATGAAGTCAGCCCTGACCCACTCGACCTCGATGGTGCGCGGCCGGCGCGGGCAGTGTCAAGGACGGCACCAGGCGGGCGCCGCCGGGCCCTGGACTTGGGCGTCCTCAGGTGAGGGGTCAGGGAGGCGCGGCTGGCCCCGATCTGCCGCGGCGGATCGAGATCAGTCCAGGAGGTCAGGGGATATGGCATCCGGGACAAACGCGCGAAGGACAGGCTGACGAAGTGGCTGCGCCAGGTCAGGAAGAGGTGGGCGAACTGCCAAGCATGTGGATAACGCGATAACGCGATCGGACTGAAAGCACCCCGCCCCATTTGCGCACTCAGCGCGGGGTGGTACTCGGGCGCGAGCGCTTGGGGTGTTCGGCGTCGTTGCCTGTCCTTCGCCAGAACCTCATCCGACTCGGTTGACGACGGCCGACGCTCTCGTGAGAGGCCGAGGAACGCCAGGAGAGCCTGGACAGGGGTGGGAAGCAGGGCAGTCAGGAGTGTGGACTGGGATCGCGAGCGACCTGACGGCAGGAAGCTCCCCGGGCGTGACGGCTGGTGGGGGCTGACTCAGGCCGCCCGCCGGACGTAGCGATGATGCAGACCACCGACTTCGGGAATCGGCACAACCGTGCCCAGGAAGTCAACGACCGGGGCCAGGAGAAACGTCAGAAGAACAGCCAGCGCCAGGGGCATCAAGACGGCTTGCGCCACGTAGAGGATCACTCCCCCCACGAGCAGGCTGACCAGAATGATCAGGACCCGCAGAGGGCGCAGCGGCACACTGCTGAGGCGGCGGTCCTCGCCGCGGGGGCGGTCGGAGTGGCCCTCCGGGGAGGCGTCCGCCTTCGCGCGGCACGCTCGTTCATGGCAGGCGTCCCCCAGCCAGGTCCTGCTCCCCGAGACCTGCCAGATCCCTGAGGGCCCGAAGGTCTGCCGAGCCGAGCGGCCCCGGTCGGTGATCGATGATCGACGGGGCACCGACACCGCTCCCGTTCAACGCGCGTAGCGGGTAACCCGAAGAGAAGCGACCGTGCCGCGGTTCCGTGGCGAGCGGGTTCTCCGAAACCCGCAGATCCTCCAAGGCCTCTATCATCGAGGACGCGCCGAGGATTGCGTGGGCACAGAAGGCATTCTAGCGACCGGTCTCGCGCATCTCCAGGCCCTGACACGACTTGGTCCACTGGCGGTTGTCGGCCACGACACTCACGAGCACAATAACGACGATTCCCGGCGATGAGCCCACGTCCCCTACCGGAGTTCAGGCCATCGCCTGGGCGCAAAGTTCGCGCGCGCGTCCAGGCGCGCCAGACCGTGCTCGCGAAGAGCCCACAAGCGGGAACGTGCCCCTGAGCCATGCACTGGACCAGACGGGCCGGCGTAGTCGAGATGACCGGGCCTCCGTGAACCTGATGAGGCGTCGCCGGTTGAGTCCCGGACGCCTGGGGGGAACTCGGATCGGGTGGGTCGCTCTGGCTTGGGGAGCAGGGCTCTTTGCTCAGGCCGAGTCGGGATGGCTTCGATAGCATCGTGACGTCCGTCGCGTGGTGCTGGGCGAGGGCGCTGATCCCGGTCATGAGGGGCCGTGGCGAGTGAGGGGCGTGAGCCATTGACGATTCAGGTGTGCGAGAATCAGATCAAGCCCGCTGAAGGCCCTCAAGAGGGAGCTGCCACACGCGGAGCGAAGGCGATGAGGAGCGGGGGTCGAGGCGGCCGGGGGCCTCTCTAGGAGGGCGACTGGGGCTGGCCCACTCCAGAAGCACGGGGTCGCCCACAGCCGAGGTGTTGTGAGAAGGGCTTCCGTCAACGTGTCCGGAAGGCCGCGAGGAGCTGATCTGGGGGATTGTCCGCTCGCGTCGCGCCACGACGGGGGCGGACATCAGTCCATCGAACTTCCCGTGAGTGTCAGGAGGTGTGGTCAATGAAGCCAGAGACTGCAGCGAAGTTCAAGTATGGAGTGTGGGGCCTGATTTGTGGGGCCGTCATTGCCATGATCATCGGTTTTGCGTGGGGGGGCTGGACCACCTCCAGCACGACCCAAACGAGAACCCAAGAGGCGGTCTTGGCGAGTCAGGCGGCGATCTGCGTCGCCCAATTTATGAAGCAACCGAACCCAGAAGAGAAACTTAAGGCACTCGGGGAAGTTAGTAGCTGGCAGCGGAATGAATACATTGAAAAAGGGGGGTGGGACAAGATGCCCGGGCAAGAAAGGGCTGGCTCTGCGGTAGCCCGAGCTTGTGCCGATGGGCTCGAACTTCTTATCAAGAAATGAGATGGGTACGTGCTCTTGAGCTTTGCCGCGCCCTTCCCGAAAGGCGGCCATGAGGTCATACTGGGAATTGCGAGTGTGAACCTCTTACGGCCTCGGAACCTTCGCGACGGGGACTTCGGTTGACGGATCTGGTCCGGGAACACCGGCTGGGGCATGATGGCGATCATGGACCAACCAGCCATGGACCCCTGGAGAAGCTCTTCAAGCGGCCGAGGACGGCACGGCCAAGTCGCTGACGTGCTGCTCGGCATGAGGGGAAAAACGGATGCCGCGTGTGTTGGCCGATTACTTCATTGCAGTCGGATGGGGAGTGGTTGGTGCTGTATCGCTGGCCTTTGGCCTGGGGATTTTGTTGCGGGTGTTTGACTGGCTGACTCCCATCGATGAGTGGGAGGAGATTCGGAAAGGAAACATCTCCGTTGCGGTCATTATGGCTGCGGTGATTCTTGCCTTGGGAATTGCGATCGGTTTCGCCCTCATGCCTGTCCCGGCTGCCCGATAGTCGGGCAGCCCCGCGGTTGGGCACCTCGCGCGTGGGGTCGTCGACCTCGATCTCGTAGTCGACCAGCGCCTCGAGCACGAACTCCTCCCGGTGAACCCTTGAAGAAGTGTGCCTGTCGCCAGCGCCCAAACAGCCGCTTCAAAGCGCCTTTCGCCGGCCTGACGTCCCCGGACCCCCGGCTCTGACCGCGAGGAGGGATCCCCGTCGGGGTGGATGAAGAGCTGCGCTGGCCCCTCGTCAATGTAGTCTACGGGGCAGGCTGCGACGCAGGCCTTGTTCTGGACGTTGATGCAGGGCTCGGCGAGGATGTACGGCATCGTTGGCTTTCCTTCTCTACCTGCGCTGAACTCTGGGATGCTCGGGTCCCATTGCCACTGCGAAGTCCAACGCGTTCCAGTTAGTGGGGGGCGGGCGCCGCCGCCCCGGATGCCGCATGGCTGAACGACCGCAACCAACCGCACATGCGATCGTGTTCACCATGACTCTTGGTCACCCGACTCCTTCGTCGGTTCTACCCAACGAAGCCCACCCGCCTCGCGGCCGCTTCCTCGTCGCTTCTAATCTCGAGAATCGCGATCACATATGCCCAGGGCACGAAAATCTCAAGACCTTCGTGCCGTCTCCCCGTGCCATCCCAGCTTCCATCCGTTCTGGCAAAGAGTTCCGCCGGGTGGCCAAGTTCTCCAAGCGTACCCGTCACCGCAAGCTAGGCGCTCCCGCCCGCTGGCCGAGATATAGGTCCAGCAACTGCCGGCTCCATGGAAATTTCTCAAACCAGGGAGCGTCAATCACGAGCTCTACCCGTTCAGTTCCCTCATCCGCATATCCCATCACTCTCCGCGGCCGCCCATAGATCACTTCGTCAGGCCACATCTCCAGGATGGCGGCTCAACGGCCGCTGCCGTCACCCAGAAGCTGAGGTCGAGGCCGCCGCTTACCTCAACAGCCTAGGCAAGGCGTTGGGACGAGTTCGTCACGCACTACCATGGGGCGCGGAACCATCAAGGGTTCGGCAACGAGTTGATCACCCCGGCAGCCGCTGTCGCTGGCGGGACCCGGGTCCGTTGTCGGGACCGGCTAGGGGGGCTGTTGCGCTACTACCACCGCGCAGCCTGAGCATGGGATGAGTTTTCGGACAGCAGGGCGCGACGCTCATACGCATTCCTTGGGGCCCAGGCCTTCGTGCTGGATTTCCAGGCGCGCGTATGGGGGGCAAAGTGCTCCTGGAAGACCTGTTGCGGATTTGTTGCGGCTCCTGCCGCAGAATGCCGGGAAATGCCGACCCGAGAGCCAGAAGTTACCGTTACTTAGCGTGGGCCGACGAAAGAAACTCTTTTCGTCTGCTTGCAGGGGCGTCAGGTCGGTGAACTGTAGACGGTGACTGACTTTTCGGTCACGTGGTGTTCTCCGATATCGGACCACCATCGTCCGGCTGTTGCGGATTTGCCCTTCGTGCATCAGCCCGGCCGCGGCCGTCGGCCAGGGGGGCGCGAGCCTCGCGCGTGAGCCCGCCCGTTCAGGCGAGGAAGGTGGGGGTCGACCGAGAGCTCCGGCACGTCTACTGGCGGCTCCCTGAGCGCTGGCTTCGCGGCGCTCCCTGGCGGATCTTCGCAAGCAGCGTGGTGCCTGGCGACACCCTACCACGCGACGCGAGCTTACTGGCACGGGACGAGGCGGCCCTTGGGCTGCCCGACCAAGCGCTCGAGCTCGCCGACCAGGCCGGCGTTCTCGGTGTGGAGCCGGGCGACTTCGGCCGCGCGCTCGCCGTCGCGCGTCTGCCGCCAGCGGGCGATGCGGCAACGCGGGGAGCAGACCCGCTACGGGTGGCGTCCCGAGCCGCGCGCGATGGTGCTCGATGACGAGATCGGCCAGTCCGACGCTCGCCAGGTAGAGCGCCTGCCGCCCCACGGCGTTCTCGAAGCGGGAGAGCGTCGCCTGGGACGCCAGGTCGGGACCGGTGAGCGGATCGCGCTCGAGCAGGAGCTTGTGGACCGGGTCTTGGCCAAGCGCGCGGCGTCGTCGCAGTCGGCGTAGCCGCAGGCGATGCCGTAGACGCGCTGCCGCACCAACTCGATCAGCTCGTGGGCGATCTTGCCGGGCTGCCGCGGATCGCGCAGGCTGCGCGCCAGCCGCTCGGTCACCCCCAGCCGGTCGCAAGTGATGCTCAGGACAGCTGGCGGCTATGGCGGCTAGTGCCACCTCTGGTGCCACTTCCTCGGGACCGGTGGTCGCGATCGGTCTCCTTATGATGCGTCGGGGCTCGTCGGGGTCTGGCGTTGTCCCGTCGCCAGTTAGGGCCGACGTAGTGAGACCATGTGAGAGGGAGTGAGACGGGGCGAGATTGCCCCCGAACGGCCTCACATGCCGGGGGTCGCAGGTTCAAGTCCTGCATCGTCCACCAAAGAAAACGCGGGGTTCCCCAGACCCCGCGTTGTTCCTTTTGGGCTCGGTGCCCAAATAGTGCCCAACGAAATCGTCTCCCAGACCACCGAGATCGCCCGGCCCGGCCCGCCCACGCTATCGTGGTCGCGGACGGCCAGATGCTTGCGGGCGCCGCCCTCCAGGGCGGCGGCTGACGCCCGGTGCTGTTCCCCGCCGACCGCCGAGTCAGAACGCAGGCCGGGACTGCGGTTTGGACGCACTGCCGGACTGGTCGGGGACTGTAGCGGCCACTTCGGCGTCAAGCTTATCGGTCTTCGCGATAATCGTCGTCGCGCAACTGTCGACCCGATTCGCGCCGCATATGCCGACTAGCGAATGCATGTAGAGGTCATTGACTGTCCATATCACAGCGTAGACCGTGTGCATTTGATCGTCGTCTCCTGCGTGGGTGATGAGCCGCACGACCCACACGGCGGCGCTTTCCCGCTCGACGAGCTGAAACCCGGCTGAGGCGCGGAACTGTTCGCGGACACGATGCGCGAGGTTGGTACCGACGCGATCTTTGGTCGTGACGCTAACGAGGATCGGGACAGCGGCATTGCCCGCCGCATCGGCGGTGCCCGAAAGCATGATGATCTGGGCCAGCGTCATGACCGTGAGCGCGGCCACGAGCATGAGGCGGGATATACTACGAGCAGCCATCGAAATTGCCTTCAACCAGGGAGTACGGGGGGTCAGGTCTGGGTCGGCGGGGCATCCGCCGATCGGGACAGTTTCTGAGTACCAGCCTTCCTCATCGGGCTTAGTGCTGGAAGTCTAGGCAGCGATAGCCGGGCTGACCGACGGTGGAGCCGTCGATGTAGCGCCCTTGCCGTTCGACCGGGAGCTCCGCGATCGTCCCCCGGACACAGACGATCCCATGCAACGGGGCCCCGACGATTCCGACGCCCGGCACGGAGGACACGGGGATGTAGGAGTAGGAGTAGGTATAAGGTCGATACCAGCCGGCCGTTTCACGATAGCCGGTGCGCCATCCGAAGTAATCCGCATGGGCGAGCGTGGGCAGGGCGAGCAGCCCGAGGGCGAGCAGGATCAGAAGTGCGCGGGGTACACTGGAACGAGCCATCTGAACGCCCTCCTTACTCGAGGGGGAGGTGACGTAGTGAGGCCCGGTCGGCGGGTCAGTCGCGCGCACGGGCCGGGGTTCAATGGTGATCTGTCTATACACGAACCGTACCAGCCAATTCTGGGGTGCAACCACGCGATTTCGTGCGACTCCTGCGAACCTAAGGTGGCACTGTGGGTAGCACGATTCCTAAGAAGGGGAGTGTTTCACCTCGCGCGCTTCTCGTGAGTGGGCCGAGCGGCGCGGAGACCGGCACGGAAGCCGACGGGCCGATCGTGCGCTAGGAGGCGTGACTACCCGTATACTGCAGGCTTTTCCTAAGGCTCGCCGGCCCGTTCCTTTTCGTCTTATAGGTTGTCGCATCTACTTCTACGACGAGGTGCAGCAGTTCGACATGCCGTTTCCCGTCAGCCACACCGCGGAGTTCCTCGCGCGCCGGCTGGGCGAGCTGACCCTGACGCCGGTGGCGCCGCGGCGGGTGGCGGTGCACGGCCACGGGGTGGGAGAGGCGCGGCTGCGCGAGGGCGAGGCCGGCCGGCGCCTGCTCGGCGCGGTGCCCGGCGTGACGCTCGTGGATCTCCCGCCCGACACGAGGTTCGGCCGGAGCTGCAACCCCGCGCTGGTGACGAACCTCGGGCCAGAGGGCTGGCGCGCGCTCGCGCTGGGCGAGCTGGACCGTGCGCTCGCCGCCGGCGCCGACACGCTCGCCGGCATGTACCACGGCTGCCAGCGTCAGCTCTGCGCCTTCGAGGCCGAGCGGCCAATCGCGATTGAGCACTACCTCACGGTGTTCGCACGCGCCCTCGGCGTCGAGTTCGAGGACACGTTCAAGAAGTACCGCCTCTGGGCCGACCCGGAGCGCATCTTCGCCGACTCCACGCCCTGCCAGCAGGCCAACGGCGTGGATCCCGCGCGCGCCCGCGATCTCATCGCCCGCACCTTCGTGCCGCTCGGCGCGGTGGCACGCAACCCCGCCGTCGGGACCTAGCCGACGGCTCGTCTACGCGGTGGAGCGTGCCGTCGCCGCGCGTGGCGGCGCCGGATGGTCGGACACGCCCAGCTCCGCCAGCTTCTTCTTGCCCAACGCGGTTACGGCGAGCGCGCGGCTGTCCGGCATCCGCGACACTCAGCGTTGGTCGAGAAAGGTCTGCGCGAGCGCCGCGCATCCAAGGCACGGCTGACGAGCTGGGTTCACCACAGCGGTGTTTATCAGGCGTCTTGGCGCTGAGCGAGTACCAGAACCATCGCGGCACACTGCGCCACCCTGCGTTCACCGTGTTTACGATAGCTTGCGTTGGGCGGCAGGAGCCGCCGCCGTGGCAATTTGAATAGGAGGGTTACATCGATGAAGACACGGATTCAAATCGCAGCGCCATTGTCCGTAAATGAAATGCTGCCCAACCGCTGCAGCTGACTCGGTAGCTCCGTCGCAGATTTGGATTACCCATCCATTTCATCCCCTCCGACGGCAGGCCTTCCGGTTCATCGTCGCCAAGTCGGTGTGAGGAGGACCGCGTCACCTTCGAGCACCCTGAGGGCTGCCAGTGTTCGGTGCCAGTCAATGGACTGACTTCGTTCCCGCGGACCCATATCTCAGCGTCGGGCGTGGGCGCTCACACTTCCGCATCGAAGACCTGCTGGTGCTGGCTACGGTGGTGTCCGCCGGGCCCACGCCATGATGCCGATCGAAGCCCGGCGGTGTCGGTGGGATTTCGTCCCTTGTGTCACATGTTCCGTCCTGGCCTGGGGTGGCAGGCACCAGGCTCCCCCGCGAGAGACCTCGGCAGTCACAGCCTGCCGGCCGGGATGGCCCGTGGCACAGGGTTTGCCTCCTTCCAAATCGATCCTGCCGCAGCATCAGATCCCGCCAGGTTGGCAACCAGGGCGGATCGAAGCCGATTCGAGAGCGGGCTCGAGAGAAGCGGCCGATCCGCCGCCAACGCTCGAAGGTTGCGAGGCGTGGTCGGGCCGTTCGCGTCCTCGCTGACTGAAGCGTTCGCAACGGAGGAGGAGAGGACATGAGGTTCCGGTGTTCCTGCAGCTCCGTTAGGTACGAGCCCTACCACGTCACGTGTCTCGAGTGCAGCAGGCCCTGCTGCCCTTCCTGCACGGTCATCTTGGAGTCCGCCACGTATTGCGTCGCCTGCGCCGAGTCGATCGTTGGGATCGCAGGGCTTACCCGATCGGTCCGGGAGACGTCACCAGAGGATGCCACGTCTGGGATGGCGATCATCCGCGGCTGACCGCTTCGGGTCGAGCCCGACTCCCCGGCCCCAGTCGGTGCCTCGTCCCCGGTTGGCGCCCGCAGCCGATGGACGATTCGGCAGCTCGGGATTGGCGTCAGGATGTCGCCACGCGGCCACTCTGACACTGGGCCAGCCAGGAGCTAACGGGTCGCTCGCTCTCGACGTGTCCGGGCCCTGACACTACGACCGGCACTCCCGGCGAGTTCGTGATCTGACGGTGACCGGTCGGCCGGAACCGTCTACACGCGATGGCACCCTGAGTGCATCCGCAGGTCCAGAGGTTCCATCGATGAGTTGGCGTCGCTGGCTCGCCTTGGGAGTCGTGGTTTTCGTGGTGGCGGCCGTGGGTTTCCGGCTCGCGCTGCCTGAGCTAATCCGCCTGACCGTGGTCGCGCGCGTTCGGGCCATCACCGGGCGCGCCGTCAGCCTCGACGCCGTCGACGTCGCGCTCCTGCGCGGCCACGTCGCCCTTCGCGGCTTCCGAATCGCCGACCGAGCCGGGGAGCCGGAGCCCTTCGCCGAATTCGACCGGCTCGATCTCCACCTGCGGCTGCCTGCGCTCCTCCGCGGCCACCTCTGGGTGCGCGAGTTGATTCTCCACGATCCCACGGTCCGCGTGATCCGCTACCCCGGCGACGAGTTCAACCTGTCGGACCTCGTCCGGCAGTCGGGCGAGGCGAGCCGGGTTCTCGACGTGACGGTCGACCGCTTCGTCCTGACGAACGGCACGACGACCCTCGAGGACCGCGCGTTGCCCGAGCCGCGGACATGGCGGTCGGAACAGATGGCCATCGAGGCACATGGTCTCTCGTCGCGGCCCCAGTACGGCAGGGCCGTCGCAAGATCCGTGACCGGGGGTGCGTCGGTCTCCGTGCGCGTGGAGCGCCTCCGCCTCTATCCGATCGATCTTGAAGCCACGGTGACGATCGATGGGCTCGACCTCGCGCTGGGTCGTGTCTACTTTCCCCCCGACTCGCCGGTGATCCTCGACCGCGGGCGCGCGAGCGCGTCGGTGCACGTGGCCTTGGAGGCGCGCGCCGGTCTGCGTCTCGACGGCACCGCGCGCCTCGAGGACGTCCTGCTGGCCCGGCGCTCGAGCGAGGCGCTGGCTCGGGTCCCGACGCTGACGGCGGCGCTCGATGGGCTCCGCTTCGGCCCTGACGGGATGGCACTCGCGGGGCTCGCACTCGATGCCTCGGGGGCGGTGGTCGATCCCAGTACGGGTTCGGCCGCACGGTTTGCCCCCACCACGGTTCACGCGCGGGTCACTGACTTCACCTGGCCGATCAGCCAGCCGGCTGGCCTCGACCTATCCACGCGCGTCCAGGGTCGCGGGAGCTTGAGCCTCGCAGGGACGCTCCATCCACCTACGTCGCCCAGTGCGCTCCGGCTCCGCCTCCAGGACTTCGATCTCGCGCCGTGGGCCCGGTTCACCCCGCTGACGGCCGAGCTCACGGGGGTCGCGGAGGCGGACCTCCAGATCCGCGAACCGCTCCGCGTCGGGCTGCCGTCGCGAGTCCAGGGGACAATCGCGCTCAAGAATGCCGGCGTATCCGACGGCTCGGGTCGCCCCCTCCAGGTCCGGCGTATCGAGGCCTCGGGGCTCGAGCTGCACTGGGCGGACCGGCTCCGGATCGGGCGCCTCGCGATTCGCGAGCCCCGCGCCGTCGTCGAGCGCAGCCCGGCGGGCGACTTCGCCATGGCGCGGCTCTTTGGCCCGCCGGCGGGTCGGGATTGGACGGCACTCGCGCCCGGACCTGCCGGTGGGGCCCCCGGGGCGTCACCAGCCCTCCGGGTCGATGTCGGACAGATCCTGCTGCAGGACGGCACGGTGGAGTGGCGTGACCACACGGTCGCGCCGCCAGTCCGCGTGGCCGTCTCGGCTCTTGCGGCGACCGTGACCGACGCGGCCTGGCCGATCAGCGGCCCGCTGCAGGTGCGTCTCACCGGACGCCCGACCGGTGGCGGCCAGGTCCAGGTTGCGGGCCGCGTCGGGCTGACTCCGCTCGCCGCCGACATGCGCGTGACCGCGCGGACCGTCGACCTGGCGCCGTACGAGCCCTACCTCCGAATGCCGGTGCGGCTCAGAGCCTGGATGGACCTCGACCTGGCCGTGGCGATGCCCGCGGAGCGCGCGCCGGTGACCGTGCGCGGCCGCGCGGCGCTCGCGCACGTGGACGTCCGCGACGGCGAGCGCACGGTGTTCCGGGTCGAGCGGGCGGCGGTCACTGGTCTCGACGTCGACTGGCCTGGGCGCGTCGCGGTGGCGCATCTCGACCTGGACGCGCCGTGGATCCTGATGGAGCGAGACAACCAAGGTGCGATGGCGATCCTCGCGCTCCTGCCTCCCGCGGCGAACGGGACGGCAAGTCTCGTCTCATCGGGGCCGGACACGGGGCCGCCGGCCCGCCCGCTCGCCGCGACGATCGGACTGCTCACGGTCGAGGAGGGGGGCGTGCGCGTCGTCGATCAAAGTATCGCCCCCCAGTTCGCGCTGGATCTCCGGCGCCTCGCGCTGCGCGCGGAAGGGATTCGGTTGGCGCCAGGGCCCGAGGCTCAAATCGACCTCACGGGGCAGGCCGGCCCGGGAACGGTCCTCGCGCTGCGCGGGACCGTCGGGCCTATTGGGGGACCGCTCGCGCTCAACCTGCGCGGTGAGCTCCGGGGGCTGGACGCGGCGAGCACGAACCCGTACCTGGTGCGCACCCTTGCGTGGCAGGCCGCCCAGGGGCTGGTGACGGTCCGCATCGAGGGGCGCGTTCGGGACGACGCCCTCGCCGCCCGCGCCGACGTCCAGCTGAGCCGACTCCAGGTCGTGCGCGCGACCGCGGGTGACGGAGCACCCTCGAGCGTTGGCCTGCCGCTCAACCTGGCCTTGGCGCTGATGCGCGACTCCCGCGGCGACATCCGCTTTTCCTTCCCGGTCGGCGGGCGGCTCACGGACCCTCGCTTCGACTTCCGGGAGGCGATACGGAGCGCGATCCGCACGGTGGCGATCAACACGATCACGCTGCCGGTGAGCTGGATCGGCCGGCTTCGGGTGAGCCCGGACTCGCAGATCGAGCGCGTCGACGTGGATCCCATCCGGTTCCAGCCGGCCTCGGCGGTACTGACGGCGGACGGTCGGGCGCAGGCGACTCGCGTGGCGGCGTTCCTGGGTCAGGTGGGTGAGGTGCGGATGGCTCTCGCCCCGGTGGTGTCCGAGCGCGACCTCGCGGCGCTGCGCCAGCAGGCGGCCGAGGCCGCCGTCGAACGCCTCGCGGGGGGAAGCCGGCTCTCGCCCGACGCCGCGACGGCCCAGCTGTTCCGCGAGCGACTGCCGGGTCGGCCGGTACCGGCCGAGCGGGCGGCGATGCTGGCCGCGCTCGCGGAGACCGAGGCATCACCGGGCCTGGCGCCCGCCCTTGCCGCGCGCCGGCTCGAGACGCTGCTCGCACTGTTCAAGGAGGCGGGCATCGCCCGGGCGCGGCTCGTGGAGACACCGCTCGCCGAGCGGCCGGACGCGGCGGGGGGCACCATCGACCTGACCGTCCTGGAGCCCGACGCGCCACGGCGGTCGCTCCTCCAGAAGCTACGCGGACTCGGCGGCACGGTGGTCGGTGAGTGACCCGCGGTCGACGAGGCGCGGTTGCTGCCGGATCGCTCCCGGGACCGCGCTGACCATCACCGCGAAAGGCTCGAGCATGCCGCTGGCGGGGGCTCATGACGTCCTCGGACTGCTCGTCGGGGCCGGCGCCTGCCGCCCCGTCAATCCGAACGAGGGAAGGACGCATCCCGGCGCTCGCGTGCATCGTCGGTCCCGAATCACTCGCGCGAGGTCGTCGAGCGTGGACCTAGACGGCTGCGGTAGAAGGGAGGAAGACGGATCCTTTCCCTCCCGCTCTCAGGAGGCTCGCGCGTGGAATCGGGAGTCGTGACTGCTGGCGGGGGAGGGCAGCGGCTGGAAAGCGAAAGGTCGAACAAGCTTTCTCCGCCACTCGTCGAAGCCGTGCCCCGCACGGCGAAGACCTCGAGTAAGTGTTTCGGACTGGTCACCATCCGGGCTTGTTCATCACGGCCACCGGCTCCAAATCGACGAGCCGAGCCCCGGTTGAAGGGCGCGACGGAGGGTTCGGCGGACCCGAACCGGCTACCGTGACGCGGCACACCGTCTGGAAGCTCGCAAAGGAGTCAGTCGTCGAATTCTGGGAGGATTCGCCATTCCAACTGGCCGCGGCCCTCTCGTTCTATACCTTGCTGTCGCTGTCGCCCTTGGTTCTGATCGTGGTGGCCGCAGCCGGCCTAGTGTGGAGCGAGCAGTCCGTGCGGGCCGAGCTGCTGAACCAGATCCGAGGACTGGTCGGGCCGGCTGGCGCCGAGACTGTGCGCATGGTGCTGGAGGGCACCACGATTTCCGGTCACAGCCTCGGGTCCATGATCGTCGGCATTCTCACGCTCCTGTTCGGGGCCACGACCGTGTTCGTCCAGCTCCAGTCGTCGCTCAACCAGATCTGGGATGTAAAGACGGCGGTGACGAAGGTCACCCGGCGCGGTCTGTTCTGGAACCTGATCCGCACGCGGCTCCTGTCGCTGACTCTTATCCTGGTCGTGGGTTTTCTGCTCCTCGTGTCTCTGGTGATGAGTGCCGCTCTGGCAGCGCTGCAGGGCTATCTGTCGAGGGCGCTCCCTGGCGGAGGCATGTTGTGGCAGACCGTGAACCTTCTGGTCTCGTTGTTGGTGATCTCCGTTCTCATCGCAATGGTCTATCGGCTACTGCCCGATGTTCGACTGGACTGGCGAGACGTCTGGGTGGGCGCAGTCACCACCTCGGTGCTGTTTGGGGTGGGAAAGTTTCTGATCGGCCTCTACCTGGGCCAGGCAAGCATCGGCTCGTCGTATGGTGCGGCGGGGTCTCTGGTCGTGTTCCTCGTGTGGGTCTACTACTCATCACTGATCATGTTCCTAGGTGCCGAAATGACCTTCGTTTACGCGCAGCATCGACGGCGACGAGTCCGCCCCACCGAGCTTGCGGTGACTGTCGACCGGTGATCGATCGACCGAGCCGAAGTAGGGAAATCCCGATGTGCCCGCAGGTAGATGGTCACAGCCCGATCTTGATACGCCAGCAACTGACGAGGCTGGCGTTTCTCCTGCTAGTGATCGTGGTGTGGACCGGAGCTTGCGTCCGAGTGCCGTCAAGGGCCCCGGTGCCCGCCCCCGAGAGGCGTACGGTGGCCCAGGTTCTCGACCAAGTGGGCGCCGCGGCCGAGTCCCGGCTCAAGCCGCTCTTCGAGCGGGCACGCGTCCCCTATCCTCCAGGGAAGGTCTACCTCCTGGCTTTCAAGGAGGAGCGGCGGCTCGAGCTGTGGGCCGGAAGCAGCAACGGGCCTGCCTTCGTGCGTGCCTACCGCATCTTGCGAGCCAGCGGGGGGACTGGCCCCAAGCTCAGCGCAGGTGATTCGCAGATCCCGGAGGGAATCTATCGGGTCACCGCGCTGAACCCCAACAGCAGGTATTATCTCTCCCTCAAGCTGAACTACCCCAATGACTTCGACCGGCTGAGGGCACGGAAAGACGGGAGGAGCGACCTGGGCAGCGATATTTTTATCCACGGCAACGAGCTATCCAGGGGGTGTATCGGCGTCGGCAACCCCGACATCGAGGAGCTCTTCGCGCTGGCGGTCCGCACGGGCCCCTCTAACACGGAAGTGATCATTGCACCACACGACCTCCGGGAGAAGCCGACGCCACGATACACCAAGACCGCCGCGCCGTGGCTGCCGGAGCTCTACGCCCGGCTGCGGGAACGGCTTGCCAGGTTTGATGCGCGCGCTAGTGGCGTTCGTTGAGGCACCGTGCGCGCCCTGTCTGAGGCGCTGACGACGACGCAGGGACCGGGCGTGGACGGTCTGCTCGTGCAGCGCAAGGTTGGGAGCGGTGGGTCACGAAGGCGTCTCAGCGAAGATCCTGTGGTAGAGGGCGCGCCGCTTTCGGCGCGTGCCCTGCAGCCGCTCGTCACGCGCCTGGCTCAGGCCGTCGCCCGGGCCGGCTCCGCGCCAACTCTGTGTACTTCGCCGCCTTGGCGTGGAGGTCGCGGTAGTACTTCGCGTACTCGTCGCCGACCATCACCTTAATAGCCAGCCCGGCCTTCTCTACCTTTTTGACGTGATCGGGGTGCTCCATCGCCTTCTGGAACACGTCCTGCAGTTTCTTCACGACGGGCTCGGGCACGCCCTTAGGACCGGCGATACCGTGGGTCGAGGAGGAGATGACGCTAGGAAAGCCGAGCTCGACCGTCGTCGGCACGTCGGGGAGGAACTTGGACCGCTGGGTGTCCATGACCGCAAGCGCGCGGACCTCACGGGACTTCACGCGCTTGACGATGCGGCTCACGTTGTCAAAGGCCACGTCCACGCGCCCGCCCAGGATGGCGGTCTTCATCGGGGCGCCGCCCTCGAAATGGACGATGCGGAAGACGACGCCAGCCGATTCCTCTACCATGAGGATGGCCAGGTGGTCGTCGCTCAAGATTCCGGTAGTGGCCACGCGGATCTTGTTGGGGCGCTTGTTGGCGGCCTCGATCACGTCAATGAGGCTCCTGTATGGGCTTTCGGCCTTCACCCAGATGACGCCGGGGTCCAGCACCTGGTTGATGATCGGGGTGAAGGCGTCGAGACCGAACGCCGCCTTCCGCTCCGGATCAAGGATGACCGTGTTGGTGCCCGGCAGATTGATGAAGCCGATGTAGTAGCCGTCGGGCTTCTGTCGGGCTATCTCGGTCCACCCCACCTGGCCGTCGGCGCCAGTCTTGTTGACGACCACGAGGCGCTGGCCCAGCTCCTTCTCGGCGATCGCCGCCACGATCCTGGCTGCCACGTCCGTGCTGCCTCCCGCCGGGTACGCCACCATGAGCTGGACCGGCTTGGTGGGATAGTCGGTCCCCGCCGGAGGCGTCGGCCGACTAACGGGTGGTCCGCTGGGGGTCGTCGAATCTCCGACAACCGGGGCCGGGGCCGATCCGGACTCCGGCCTCGGGTGCTCCGCTGCCTGCTGGGAAGTCTCGTGCCGGGGTAGGATCGGCACCGGGGCCAGCTGCTCGACCCCGCGTGATTCCGGGCTATCGAGCCCGGGCGGAGCGAACCCAAGCTCCGGCGCCGTCGGGACAGGGGGGGGTGGCTCGGGATTGGAGGCAACCATGGGCGTAGGTGGGTGCCCGGTGGTTGTCTCGTAGGACCGCGGAGACTGGGTCACCTCGACTGAGCGATCGGCGTGCCGGAGATAGAGGTCGGCCACGAACGCGGCGGCGAACAGAGACAGAGTCCCCAGGCCGAGCGCGACCGCACGCCTGCCAGACCGCGTGCCACGTGGAGCGCCGGCCGACTTGGCTCGCTCGGCTGACACGGTCGGGCGAGACGGCAGGCTCACGCTCGGCGCCTGAAGAGGTCGCGAGGGCGCAGCGACGGCCACCCACAACCGACGCCGCTTCGCTTTCCGTCGGCCTCGCCTTCGAAGTGGAGGCAGGGTGGTCAGCTGAGCTTTGTGGAGTTCTCCACCGGATCGCACAGGCGGTCCGTCCTGTCTGACCGGCTCTGGAACCGGCGTGGCGGGGCTCGGCGGGGGGGCGTCTGGAACGTGCGGCTGGGACGGCGTGAAGTCGAACGCTGGCCCGATGTGCAGAGCCCGGGCGGTCTCGACGATAATCTCCGGCGAGACCAGTCGTTGGCCGGTACGGTGTGCCGCGACGAGAGCGTCTCGACAGAGGACGTTGATGAGCCTGGGCACACCACCGGAGTAAAAGCCGATGGCTTCCACGGCAGGAGGGCCGAACAGGGCGGGACCCCGATAGCCTGCCACCCGCAGTCGGTACTCGATGTAGGCGGCGATCTCCCCGTGTTTCAGCCGGTCTAGCCGACCCCAGAACGCAATGCGCTGCTTCAATGGGGCGAGCGAAGGCCGGTCGAGGTTTGTGTGCAGCTCCGGCTGACCGGCCAGCACGATCTGCAGGACCTTCTCACCATCACTTTCCAGATTGGACAGCAGCCGGATACCCTCCAAGGCTTCCTCTGGGATCTGTTGAGCCTCATCCAGCAAGAGGGCGGTGATCACGTTCGCAGCGCGACTGTCAACGAGCGCCTGTTTGAGCGCGCTGACCCGGTCCAGCCGTCCCCCTCGGTCGGATCTCTGCACGCCTAGCTCTCGGGACGCAAACATCAGCAGCTCATCGAAGTTCGAAGGTGGGTATTCGGCGAGGATGCACCGGACCTGAGGCTGCGACCTGGCCACTAGGTGTCGAAGGACGGTCGTCTTCCCGGTCCCCACGGCCCCGATGAGCGTCATGAGATCGCGGTGCTCGGTGAGTCCCCACAAGAGATGGCTGTACGCCTCTCGGTTGCTCGGGTTCTCGTAGAAGAATCGGGGATCCGGGGTAGTCCCGAAAGGCTCCACGGTGAAGCCAAAGTGTTCCTTGTACATGGTTCCAATCCTATCAGGTTCGCCTGAGCGAGCTCGTCTGACCGAGCAGCAGTGACCGATGAGGAGCGGTTCGCGCTGATGCAGAGCCTGAGCTGGGCGTTGCCAGCCCTCGGACGGCGGGGCATCAAGTCGGACAGCTACTTGGCTGCTTCATCCGGGGATGTCCACGCATGAATGCCCCACGATCGGTCAAGGGAGATTCGACAGACACGCGCGAGACGCAGGGACAGTTGCTGTAGCGCGGCTTGCGGGGCACTACGACCTAGTGCGTCGCCGAACGCGACCATGGCCGTTTCGACCTCCTGGTTCTCGACCAAGGCCAGTTCACCCCAGTACAACTCCCAGAAGCGCCTGGTGGCCTTCGATCGCTCGCGTGCGTCTGCCGTCGTTGCAATAGTCGCGGCCACCTGCGACGCCTCCGTATAGAGCTTCAGCTGGCGTTCAAGGAATGGCTTCGTCGCCTCGATCTTTCTGCTCGTAGCGAGCCGGTCGGCTTCGAATCTCGTTTGTGCGAGCTCGAGGTCAGACTTCGCGCGCCATTGGTAGACGCCCCAACCAAAACTGGCCAGCGCACCCACCAGGCCCAGGATCTTGAGCCACTGGTCGAACGTCAGATTGGCCATGTTCTCGGTCGGGTAAACATCCCCAGGCAGCCCCCCCAGGCGGCGGTGGTGTGCAGAGCGCGGTGAAAGCCGCGAGCCCGGCGTCCGACCCGCGCGTTCTGGCCCGGCGCGTGCGCTAGGCTGTTCGCTCCCCGGCGTCCAGAGCGGTCAACAGCGCGGCGGCCCGCTCGCGCTTCGCCGCGTCGGTATCGCGCTGGACGATGCGGAGAAGGGACGCCCGCGCCGTGCGATCGCCCCGCTCGGCCATCTCGAAGGCGATGACGTCGCGCCGCTCGTAGTACCGCTTGTCGAACTCACCGATCGTGATCGGCAGCCTCCGCCAGTAGTACTGGAACGCCGTGGACGTCCAGCCCGCGTAGACTTCGTCCCAGGCGAAGAGGCCGGCGTAGGGGTTGAGGCTCAGCTCGGAGACGGGCTCGCTCACTCGCTGGTAGCGTGCGTCCATTGACTGGCGTAACCGGTTTGACAGATTGGGCAGACCCTTGTGGACCGTGAGGCTGTGGAAGATGAGCACGTCGCCCGCGGCGAACGGGCTCGCGCGCCAGCGGCCCGCCAGGGGATCGACGACCTCCAGGCCTCCCGAGCCGTTCGTCACGCGGAACTCCCGGACCCCGTCCCGGTGCGAGCCGGCAGCGACCTGCAGGCTGCCCTGCTCGAGCGGAACGTCGCCCAGGGGGATCCACACCGTGTACGTGTCGGGCGTGCCCTGGATGTGGACGTAGTCCTGGTGAGCGGGCGTGGTCGATTCGGGACGCTGCGGGAAGATGTTCCGCATGACGAAGAGCGGATGCACCAGGACCGGCTCGCCGAACAGCCGCTCGAAGAAGCCCACGATCGCGGGGTGGTGCTTGAGAGCGTGCAGCGATTCGAGCACGTAGAGACGCCGGAACACCTCGACGTAGCGGGGCTCGGGATCCGTGCAGGCCGCCGTGGGATTGGCCACCCCATCGTCCGTCGGACGAGCGGGATCGAGCCAGCCGCCGGCGGCCGCGACGGCGAGGCACTGCCGGCGCACCTCGAGCACGGCCGTGTGCGGCAGCAGCCCCCGGACGAACAGGTACCCCTCGGCCACGAGTCGCTCGTTCAGCGCCGCGGGGTCCGCGGCCAGGCCCGTGGAGTCGAGAAAGGGCTGCATCGCGCGCCTCCGTCGAAGTGATCGTCGGCAGGGCAGGCCGCTTCCGGCTCGCCGCCTGCAGTTGACAGCCCGCGCCCTCGGGAATGTAATAGCGCGAATTCCCGGTGATGTCACCCGGCGTCCAGCCCGCGACCCGGAGAGGAGTGTTCCGATGACGACACGGAAGGCTTCGAGGCTCGCCGCTGCCCTGCTCGTGCTCAGTGCCGTGATGCTTTCCGGGCCGGCAGCTCCTCCCGTGGTCGCCCAGTCCAAGCCGCCGATCACCCTCCGGCTCACGTGGAACACTTCCCTCGACAATCACATCGGACGCGGTGCCCAGCACCTTGCCAAGCGGGCCAACGAGCTGACCGGCGGGCAGGTCACGATCCGACTCTTCCCGAACGCAGGGCTCGGCTCCGAGCAGCAGGCCCTGGAGGGCATGCAGGCGGGCACGGTGGACATGGGTTACATCACCGTGTACACGAACGCCGTCAAGCTCGGCGTGGTCCTCGACCTCCCCTTCCTCTTCCGGGACTTCGCGCACTGGAAGAAGGCGGTGGACGGGATGCCGGGACGGACCATCGCCGAGGCCGCGCCGGCCGCGGGCGTCCGGGTCCTCGCCTGGCACATCGGCGGCTGGCGCGACGTCTACGGCTCGAAGCCGCTCCGGACCGTGGACGACTTCAAGGGCCTCAAGATCCGGACGCAGCAGGCCCTCGCGATCGTGGAGTTTTTCAAGGCGATCGGTGCCATCCCGACCCCGGTCGCGTGGCCGGAGACGTACCTGGCCCTCCAGCAGCGGACCGTGGACGCGGCGGAAACCGCGCTCTGGGCGATGTTCGACGCGAAGCAGTACGAAGTGGCGAAGTACGCGGTCGAGACCCATCACGCGCAGAGCAACATCCCGCTCCTGGTATCCGAGCAGAAGTGGAAGTCGCTGGCCCCCGAGGTCCAGCAGGCCATCCTGGCCGCCGCCCGGGAGTCGGCCGATGTCCAGCACAAGGCGTATCTGGACGACGCGGCCGGGATCGTCGGGAAGCTCAAGGACAGAGGCATCGTCTTCACGAACCCCGACCTGACCCCGTTCCGGGACGTCGCCCGGCGCGCGGTGCACCAGAAGCTGGTCACCGACCCCGCGCAGAAGGCGATCCTGGAAGAGATCGAGAAGCTCTGAGCGACCCCACCCTGACCGCGTGACCGGTCCGAGGGCTCGATCCACGCCGGGGCGCCCGTGAAGCGCCTCGGCGTGCTCGTGGAGTCGGTCGCGGCCGTCCTCCTGGCCGTCGTCGTCGGCATCGTCCTCGTCCAGGTGGTCGGCCGCTACATCCTGCGCATGTCGCTGTCCTGGCCGGAGGAGCTCGCACGGTACGTGCTCGTCTGGCTCATGTTCTTCGGCGTCGCGGCGGCGGCCGCGAGCCGCTCGCAGATCGTCGTCGACACCCTGCTCGAGCTGGTCTCACCCCGCGTCCGCCGGGTACTGGAGGCCATCGCCACGCTCGCCGGCCTGGTGGCCGTCGCGCTCCTCGTGTGGACGAGCCGCCCGCTCTTCGGCCCGGCCAGCCGATCCACCTCGCCGGCCACGGGGATCCCATCGTTCTGGATCTACGTCGCCATCCCGGTCGGCGGGGCGCTGCTCGGCCTGTTCGCCCTGGCCGATCTCGGCCGGCTCCTGCGGAAGCAGCCGGCCCCGTCTGGCGCCCCCGGGACCGCCGCCGACCCCCCGACCTCGCCCGGGCCTGGCGTACCCTGACCCGCCATGGAGAGCGTCCTTCCAATCCTGGGCGGGGTGTTCCTCGTCCTGATCTTCGCCGGCATCCCCGTGGCCTACGCGATGATCCTGACAGCGGCCGCCCACTTCTACGTCCTCAGTCCGGCGCTGTCGGAGACGCTCATCGCCCAGCGGCCCGTGGGCCTCATCTCGGAGTCGTTCACCCTCCTGGCGGTCCCCCTGTTCCTCCTGGCCGGGAACCTGCTCAACGCCTGCGGGATGACGACCCGGCTCGTCACCTTTTCGGTGGCGCTGGTCGGCCACGTGCGCGGAGGGCTCGGCCACGCGGTGGTGGTGGCCAACGTCATCATGTCCGGCATGTCGGGCTCGGCGACGGCCGACGCGGCCGGCATCGGCTCGATCATGATCCCGTCCCTGATCCGGGCCGGGTTCAGCCCGCGGGCGGCGGCGGCCCTCACGGCGTCCGCCGCGACGCTGGGCCCCATCATCCCCCCGAGCGTCGCCATGGTCCTGTACGCGAGCCTCGCCAACGTGTCCTTGGGGCGGCTTCTCCTGGCGGGGTTCCTTCCCGGGCTCGTGATCGGGCTGTTCCTGATGATCGACCTGTGGCTCTCGCGGGAGAGCGGACGCGTGGCGCGAACGCGGTTCGACTGGCGGGTCCTGCTCGGGACCGCCCGCGACGCCATCCTGGCGCTCATCATGCCCGCGATCATCCTGGGAGGCATGTTCGGCGGGGTCTACACGCCGACCGAGGGCGCGGCGGTGGCCGTCGCCTACGCCCTGGTCATCGGGATCGTCGTTTACCGGACGCTCGACACCGTCGCAATCTTCCGGGCGCTCCGCGAGTCGGCGCGGACGACGGGGGCCGTCCTTTTCGTGGTGGCGACGGCGAGCACGGTCTCGTTCATCCTGACCGCCGAGCAGGCCGGCGAGGCGCTCCGCCAGGTGTTCCTGCCGTTCCAGGCCTCGCCGCAGCTGACCATGCTCCTGATCGCGGCGATCACGCTGATCCTGGGGACCGCCATGGAAGAGACGACCATGCTAGTCCTCATGACGCCGATCCTCGCGCCCATCGTCGCCCAGGCCGGGATCGATCCGATCCACTTCGGCCTGGTGTTCGTGCTCTCCACGATGATCGGCCTCATCACGCCCCCGGTCGGGATCACAATGTTCATCACGTGCCAGCTGGCCGGGATCACGGTCAACGAGTTCACGCGGGCCGTGTGGCGACCGTTCCTCGCCCTCGTCCTCGCCGTGGTCGTGTGCGCCCTCTGGCCGGGGCTGGTCCTGTTCCTGCCGAACCTCGTGATGGGGCGGTAGGCCGCGCCGATCAGCGGCGGAGCGCGAGGCTCGTTCGGCGGGTCGATCAGTTCCGCTGGAGCTCGGCCTCCGCCGCGCGGACCGCGAACGACACCGTATCGGCGACCTGGTCGACCTCCGACTCCGAGATCACGAGCGGGGGGGACAGCGCGATGACGTCGCTGATGGCGCGGACGATGAGGCCGTGCTCCAGGCAGTGGCGGCGCACGGTGGCGCAGCCCCGGCCGTCGGGGAACGGGGCCCGCGTCTTCCGGTCGGCGACGATCTCGACACCGGTCAGGAGGCCGAGCCCGCGCACCTCGCCGACGATGGGCGAGCTCTCGAGGGGGCGGAGACGGTCGAGCAGACGCCGGCCCATGCGCTGGGCGTGCTCGACGAGGTTCTCCTTCTCCAAGATCTCGATCGTCTGCAGGGCCGCCGCGCAGCAGCCGGGATGGGCGTTGTAGGTGAAGCCCTGCCAGAACGTGAACTCCTCGGGGCGCGTGGTCAGGACGTCGTAGATGTGTCCGCCCACGGCGACACCCGAGAGGGGCATATACCCGCTCGTCAACCCCTTCCCGATCGTCAGCATGTCCGGCGTCACGCTCCAGTTGTCGACGCCGAACCACCGGCCGGTCCGCCCGAACCCGCAGATGACCTCGTCGGCCACGAGAAGAACGTCGTGCGCTCGGCAGATCTCCCGGAGCCTCGGAAGGTAGGTGGGCGGCGGGACGATGATGCCCCCGGCCGCCTGGACCGGCTCGGCGATGACCATGGCCACGGTGTCGGGACCTTCCCGCCGGATGAGGGCGTCCACGGCGTCGGCACACGCCTCCATGCACGCGGGCAGCGTCCCGCACGTCTCGCACCGGTAGCGGTACGGCGTCGGCGCCTCGAGGAACCCCTCCATCAGGGGACTGACGTGCTCGTGGTACTGGCGCAGGCGGGTCGCCGAGAGCGTGCCGTAGGTCGCCCCGTGGTAGGCGCGGGCCCGGGCGATGACCTTGACCTTCCGCGAATTGCCGCGGGCCTTATGGTAGGCCCGCGCGAGCTTGATGGCCGTCTCGTTGGCCGCGGATCCGCTGTCGACGAAGAAGAAGCGATCGAGCCCGGGTGGTGTGAGGCGGGCGAGCCGCGCCGCCAGCTCGATCCCGACCGGATGCGCGAAGCCGAAGAACGACGTGCTGAAGGCGAGCTGGCCCATCTGAGCCGAGATGGCGTCCACGATGTCCTGCCGGCCGTGCCCGCAGCTGACGTTCCACAGGGAGGCCAGGCCGTCGATGAACGCCCGCCCCTTGGCGTCGTACAGGTAGATGCCTTCGCCCCTGACGAAGATGCGCGGTCCGTCCTTCGCGTGCTGCTGGAGGGGCGTCGCCGCATGGAAGAAGTGAGCCCGGTCGAGCGCGGTGAGCCGATCGATCTCCTCGTCGCTAAGAGCCAGGGGCGTCGTCATGTGGCCTCCTCGCGGCGGTACGATAGCACGGGGAGGCGGCCCCGCACCGCGGCCGTCCGCCACAGGCCGAAGGCCGTCCCGAACGACTCCGCGCCATCCTATCTCCTGCGCGATCGTGACCCCGTCTATGGTTACGCGTTCCGGCACCGCGTGAAAGGCATGGGACTCCGTGATCAACTACCTCAAGAGCTTCGGAACCTGGTGGCATCAACTCGACTCCACCTGGTCGTGATGGCTAACACTCCCCGGCGCGCTTCGACCGCGCCCTTTAGCGCCCAGCATCGCCCGGATCCGCTCGATCGCGGCCTCGGGGGCCCTCACTCGGTAGTGCACGCCGTCCCCTTCGTAGGACTCCGAGATCACGTGGACCTTGTGGATTTCGCCGATCGCGCGGCCCGCGTCGTACGGGACGACGAGCTCGACCTCGGTCATGTTCGCCTCGAAGGCCCCGATGATCGCGTCCCGCACGCGCCCGACATCCGCCGGGTCCTTAGCCGAGACGAGCAGCGCAGCCGGGAACTCCTTCAACAGCTCCTCCCGATCGGTCTGGGCGACCTTGTCGATCTTGTTGAGGACGAGGATCCACGGCACGTCGCCGGCGCCGATCTCGTCCAGCACCTCGCGAGTGACCTGCATCTGAGCGCGGAAGACCGGGTCGGCCGCATCGACGATCTGCAGCAGCAGTGATGCTTCGAGCGCCTCGTCGAGCGTCGAGCGGAAGCTGGGGACGAGGTCGTGCGGGAGCTTCTTGATGAAACCCACGGTGTCCGAAACCAAGATGCGCGGCCGAGTCTCGGGCCACAGCGCACGGACGGTGGTGTCGAGGGTCGCGAACAGCTTGTCGGCGACGAGCACGTGCGAGCCGGTGAGGGCGCGCATCAACGACGACTTGCCCGCGTTGGTGTACCCGACCAGCGCGACGCGTGGCGCCTCCTGACGCCTCGCCCGTCGTGTCTTCGACTCGTCGTCGATGGCGGCCAGTTCCGTCTTGAGCTCGGAGATGCGGTCGCGGATCTTGCGGCGATCGAGCTCCACGGAGGACTCCCCCGCGCCCCTCAGCCCGATGCCGCCGCGCTGGCGCTCGCCGCCGCCGGTCTCGCGCAACCTGGGGGCCACATACGTGAGCCGCGCAATCTCGACCTGCAGGCGCGCCGGTCGGCTCGACGCGTGCCGGTGGAAGATCTCGATGATCACGCCCGTGCGATCGAGGACCGCCGCGGCCGAGGTCGCGCGCTCGATGTGGCGGAGCTGGCGAGGCGACAGCTCGTGGTCGATGACGACGACGGTGGCGCGCCGCTCCGCGGTGGGCGCGGGCGGCGTGTCGGGGTGCAGCGGCTCGGTCTCGTCCTCCTCTTCGTCTTCTTCGGTCGCTTTCTTCTTGCCGGGGGGTCCCTTGGGGACGACGCCCGTGCCGCCGGTCCAGGCGGCCAGCTCCACCAGCTTGCCCTCGCCGAGCAGCGTGGCAGCGCCGAGACCCTTGCGCTTCTGCGTCACCTCGCCGACGACCTCGAAGCCGAGCGTCTTGCACAGGCGCTTGAGCTCCATCAGCGACGCCCGCTGTTCCGCGTCGGTGACGCCTGGCAGTTGCACGCCGACGAGCACGGCCTTGGGGCGCGGGGCTTCGGTGGAGGATGACATGGTAGTGCTCCGGGGTGTCCAGGATAACGTGCGCCGTCTTCCGAAGGAGACTCCATGCTGCTCGCGCTCGCCTTGTACGCCTCGACCGCCCACGCGAACACGCCGCACTGCGACCTCGACCTGTTGTACCACGACGGGAGAGCGCATAGGTTGGATAGGAAGGGACACGCAACGGCGCGGCGGGCTCGGAGGGGCTGGCCGGGCCTCGAGCGCGAACGGGAGGCGCGAGAAGCGATGAGCGAGCCAACGATCGTCACGGTGCGAGGACCGATCCCGGCGGAGCAGCTCGGCGTCACGCTCATGCACGAGCACATCTTCATCAACCTGCTGCGCGAGTTCCGCGGCGACGGCCTGCTGAACGATCCCCCGCTGGCCGCCCGGGAGCTGACCCGCTTCCGTGAGGCCGGTGGGGCCACGGTGATCGACGTGACGAACGCCAGCCTCGGACGACACCCGCGGACGCTCCAGGCGATCAGCGAGCAGGTCGGCGTCAACATCGTGCTGGGGGCCGGCCTGTACCGCCACCAGTACTTCGACGCGGCCTGGGTCGACCGCACGAGCACGGACGCCATGGCCGATTGGATCGTGCGTGACCTCATCGTCGGGATCGACGACACGGGTATCCGGGCGGGGATTATCGGGGAGATCGCGTCCGACGAGTGGATCACGGCCCAAGAGGAGCGAGTCTTCCGCGCGGCGGCGCGCGCCCACAAGAAGACCGGGGTCACCATCACCACCCATGCGGCCCGGTGGCCCATCGGCTTGGCCCAGCTCGACCTCCTGGCGGAGGAGGGCGTGGATCTCCAGCGCGTGATCGTGGGCCACTGCGACACCGTCAATGCCGCCGAGTGGACCTCCCCTGCGCAGGTGATGGAGTACCACGAGGCACTCGCGCGCCGGGGCGCCTACGTGCAGTTCGACACGATCCGGCGGGGCAGCGACCACGAGATTGAGATTCGCCTGGCCTACACGCGTAACCTCATTCAGAAGGGCCACGCGCACCAGATCCTGCTTTCCCACGACGTGTGCCTTCGCTCCCACCTCCGCGCGTACGGCGGCGGAGGCTATGACTTCCTCCTGACCGACTTCCTCCCGCGCCTGCAATCGTCGGGTATCTCTACCGAGACGATCAGGATCATCACGGTGGACAACCCGCGCCGCGCGCTCACCGGCAGCAAGTGACACTCAGGACGACTGGCGGCTAGGTGCCCTCGTAGCGGTGGACGGCCTCCATCATCCGCTCGAGCACCGGGTCCTGAATCTTCCGGGCCTCACTCCGGGTCGCGGTCCGCAAGCAGCTCCATCGAGCCCTTGAGGTCGGCGAACAAGACCGTCACCTGCTTGCGCTCGCCTTCGAGGGGCCGCTTTGGAGGTCAAGATGCGTTCGGCCAGGTGTTTGGGGGTGTCCGCGTGCGGGGACGGAAACCGGGCCTCGGGCTCGGGATAGATGCCGGCAGCTCGTCCGCACTCGGAACAGAACTTGGCTGAGGTGGGAAGCACCGCCCCGCAGTGCCCGCAGGACCTGGCAAGCGGCGCGCCAACATTCCTCGCAGAACTTGGCCTGCGGCCGATTCTCGCGCTGGCACCAAGGAGGACAAGTGCATCCTCGAGCGTTTCCAGATTTCTTATCGCAGCTTCCGGTCAGGATCAAGCGTCACTGCACCCACGCGATCGCCGCAGCTCGGCTTCCCCGACCGTCCCCCTGGGGGTACGGCAGTCCCGACCTTACCGCGAGCCGGTCCCCTGCGCCAGCCGCTGGCTACGCTGCCAGTGAGCCCGCTGGCGTACCCGTTTCCCTTCAGCCTCGTGGCGCAGCAACGGACGGCGCTCCGTCGCGCCAGTGGCTACCCTGGAGTGAACGGAACCACCTACCAGAGAGGCAGCCCGACACCAGGCGGCCCCGAAGGAGTGTAAAACGCGGCCCTTCGCCGACGCGTCGGCGCGCTCTATCGATGCGTCGGGGGAGCTGAAAGGCAGTCGCCGCCCACTTTGAATCGCCTTCGTCCCTCCGCTCTAGCCTGCACTCTCAGCAAGCACTCTGAACTCGAAAGCCTTCCCTTCGCTCCTGATTCCGATATGAGCCGCGTCAAAGTGCTGATCGAACGTGGTGCGTCGCCCGACAGATCGCCTCTGCTAATTCTATTCCGGCTAGCGTTGCGATGTCGAGATCGGTGCGCGCCACGTGATAGAGGTTCTTGAACCCAGAATGCGCTGAGAGGGGCGGGTGTCCGTGTTTTCCACCTGTGTAGGTTCTGCGGGCGTTCGCGCCGTTAGGTTCGTTACGTCTGTTCGGCAAGTGATTCACGGTCCATCAAGCCTGACGAGACGCAAAACTCTACCGTCTGCCTGAGCAGTTCTCCTTGATCAAGGTCAAGCAGTGAGTCTGCACCGTAACAATAGTACTCGCAGCAAAGGGCGCCCTTGCCGGGCGGCACCATGTCGGAATTGAAGCCTGAGTAGTTGGTGATTCGGCCGATCCTGGTTTTCGGACAGGTGACTTGAAGCCACGCGTGGGGGAATTTCGCGCCCGATTGAGGAAAAGATAGACCAGCACTACTGTCCGCCGGCGTGACCCCGCGCCGTGGGCGGAAGCATAGGCTTCGGGAATCTTTTGACCCAGCAGCGCGATCATGGCTTCAAGCGGGATGCTCGAAACCAACTTCTCCGGCACGTAGCAGATCTTCTCCCCGCCAATCTCGGCAATCACTTACTCGACGCGGTTCCTATCTTGTTTGACCTCTACAATCTTCGCGCCGTAACCGAATGTGCCACCGTACTCGATTATGCCCCGCGCCAAGGTGTCGCAGATCTGCGCGGTGCCTCTGGCCGGATGCCGCCACACTCCCTTGAACGTGTTCACTTCCCTGGTGGAGAACGCGCGGGTGGCGGCGGCCTTCACGGTGTCGAAGAAGCCACCCGTGCCGTTGTCGAGCACACCTTCCGGCAACGGCAGGGCCGCCCAACGTTGGCCAGTGAGCTTCTCCTGAAAACCCTGCGAGGCGACGCGTGTGAGCTGCCGGCCGCGTGTGCGATAGAAATACTCCTCGACGTTGCGCGGCCTGGGCGCGAACACATTCAGGCGGTTCCAGAGGAAACCAGACGCACAGCCCACGAACATTGGCCATGGCATCCCGCGACGAAGGCCGCGGTCATTGCGCGATATTTCGAGAATGTGCCCGTCGTAGAGAAAGCCGCCGCGGTGCGGATACGGCCGGTAATCCTCGCCTATGACGGCCGTCCAGAACTCGTCCACCTTCGCCAGGCGGTTGTACAGCTCCTTGCGGCCGACATCCACCACGAAGTCGCCGTGCTTGAGGCTCCGCATCAAACCACCGGGAACCGTGTCGCGCTCGAGAATGACCGGCTTGAGACCGGCCTTGGCCAGAGTGTACCCAGCGGCGAGGCCCGCCGGTCCGGCGCCAAGAATCAATGTGCTGATCTTTTCTGAACGCATCAGCGAGCAGTCGTCGGCCTCTCGGGTCCGAAGCGAAGGAAGGCGAGATCCTCCCATGACCGGGTGCCGGAGACTGTGAGCGTGCTGTCCAGGCGTTTCACGCCGTCGGTACCGGGATCGCGCTGGCGACCTGCTCGAAGAGCGCGTCCATCATCCATCCTGTCCATGTGGATAAGCTCGTGGGCAATCCAACTGGCGGTCGCAGGCAGGCTCGTCATGGACGGTGAGCAGTCTCTCTGCCGTCTGCCGGTCCGTCTTTGATCTTGCTGCCACACTCGATTGACACTTCGCGTATCTCAGCGACCATTCCTCTTCCCATCCCTCAGACGTGCGCTGCTGTTCCGTGCAACCGCCCATGATGGTGCGGGCGCAGACCCGGACCTAGCGCACAAGAATTCAGCGCTCCTGTTCCGGACGGAGCGCCAAATCACGGTTCGCATGGTGGACACGCACGAGGGGAAGGATGGAGCAATTTCGGTGCCGTGGGCGTGAAACCAGCCGACACGTCGGCGCCGGTGCCCGTTGCCGTACCGACTGGGCCTGGCAAGGGCACGCATCATTGGTTCCGGCGGCAGTCATCGCCAGGAGGGGGGCAATTCCCCTTACCCGAGGGGGGCTACTCGGGAACCCGCTACACAGTTGGGGAGCCCGCTACATAGGTGCGGGGAACCCGATGGGGCGCCGAAATCCGCGCGGTGGCGGCCTGCGGGCTGCTAGCATCAAACCCTGCTCTTCCTCTGCGGCCCCCCAGGAATGCGAGGCAAGTCGAGAAGCTTGCGAGGGAGTCCCGCAGTCTTCTCGGAAGGCCCATCCCTCTGGACCAGCGCTCCGTTCTGGTGGAAGATCCTGTGACACGCTACTGGTCCACGCTCTGCCTGGGGCGGACCAGCCGGCGGGTGGGTGGGTGCCACGGGGGCGGGACGGCGAGGACGGGCTTTATGGTGCCTATCCTCTGACCCCGACCGCTACTTCGTTCCTATGCGCTCTCCGGTTGATCTGTTTACATGGGGGCCCCAACATGGCCCGATCATAGAAATTGGGGGGACGACTCCTCCCCCCAACCCCCCTGCCCAACGCTCCGAGCGCCGCGGCGAAGCCGCGACGCTCCTCGACATCGCGCCGCTGTTAGGACGACGATGAACTTCACACCCACCCCAGAACAAGAGACACTCATCCGCACCCTCCGCGCTTTCGCGCGCAAGGAGCTCGCGCCGCGCTCGCCGCACTGGGACCGGAGCGGCGAGTTTCCCGGGGAGGCCTGGAAGCGGATGGGTGAGCTCCGGCTCTTCGAGCTGCGCGCGCCGGTGGAGCACGGCGGCCAGGAGGCCGACCTTGTGACGACCGGCATCGCCATCGAGGAGATCGACCGCGCCGACTTGAGCAGCATGTACGAGATCCAGCTAGCGGCGCTTGGCGGAGAGATCATCGGCCGGAACGGCAGTGACGAGATCAGAAAGCGCTGGCTGCCGCCGGTGATCTCCGGCGAGATCGTGCTGGCCATCGCGCTCACGGAGTCCGGCGTGGGCTCGGACGCCGCCGGCCTCGCCTGTCGCGCCATGCGCGAGGGTGACGAGTACGTGATCACCGTAGAGAAATCGGGGATTAGCCTCGGCATAGCCGCCCATGCGGTGATGCTCTTCGCCACTACCGATCCTGACGCCCGTGCGCGCGGCGTGACGGCGTTCCTGGTTACGCTCGACCGACCAGGCGTCGTCCGGAGTCCGCCGCCCGATCTCAGCTCGCGCGCCATCGCCCGCGCGGCTTCACTTCGATCACGCGCGCCTGCAGAGCTCACGACGACTCAGTGCGATGCGCCGGCTACTGTCGTGCGATGGTGCCTTCGACTTCAACCGCGCGCTCATCGCGCTTGCACCCGCCGCCCATAGAGCCTCGTCTAGGAAGCTCGACGGAAAGGGACGACATGAGCTGCGAACAGGACATCGAAGAGCTTCGACACCGGAGCGACCTGGCGCGACGCATGGGCGGCCCGGACAACGTCGAGCGTCAGCACAAGGCGGGCCGCCTGACCGTCCGCGAGCGCATCGAGCAGCTCCTCGACGGCGACTCGTTCTCGGAGACGGGCTCGCTCGCCGGCAAGGCCACCTATGACAAGGACGGCAAGCTCGAGACCTTCCTTTCCGTCGAATTCGGTCCTGGGCGCGGGGCGCATTGCCGGCCACCGCGTGGTCGTGTGCGGCGACGACTTCACCGTGCGCGGCGGCGCCGCTGACGCGGCCATTCACGCCAAGCAGGTCTACGGCGAGCGCATGGCCCGCGAGCTGCGGCTGCCCATCGTGCGGCTCGTCGACGGCACCGGCGGAGGCGGCAGCGTCAAGACGTACGAGCAGACCGGGCGCACCTACGTCCCCGGCAATCCCGGCTGGGACCTGATCCTCGCCATGATGTCGAAGTGCCGGTCGTGGCGGCGGCGCTCGGCCCGGTGGCCGGCTCGGCGCGGCGCGCGTGGCCCACTCGCATTTCTCGGTCCTGGTCTCGGCGATCTCCCAGGTGTTCGTGGCCTGCCGCCGCTGGTGGAGCGGGCCTTCGGCACCCTATCGGCTCGCCGTGAGATGGCGACCTACGTCCGCGATGCCGTCACCGATGCCCTTGAAGAACTTCCCGACATCCTCGCCACCTACCTTCGCGCCCTGACCGACCTTCTTGAGGCCCTCGACGGACGCCTGGGCACCCTCCTTGAGCTTGGCGCCGGACCACTTCGCCGCACCTTCCAGCCCCGCCCCGGCCTTCTTGAGCGCCTCGCCCGCGTCCTTGCCCCCCTTCTTGGACTCGTCCGCCGTCTTGTGCCAGGCCATGGCGAGCGCGTGATCCGCCTTGGCAAAGGCCTTCTTCAGATCGTCGCCCGATTTCACGGTACCGGCCTTGACGTCACGTCCGAGCTTGTCCAGATCGGCCCCGGCCTTGGTCACGCCCGCCTTGACGTCCTTGGCGACCCGGTCCGCCTCCTTGCGCACGTACGTCGCCGCCTTGTGGATATCCTCCGCTGACTTGCTCATCTCCTTCTTGACGAAGGCCTCGTGGGCGCTCGCCATTGTCTTGTCGGGCTCATCCGTGAAATCGCCGGTCGACACCTGCGCGTACCCGAATGGAATAGCGGCCATCAACGCCGCGATGACAAGCACGCCCCACACCGTAGACGCTCTTCTGATCACGTTGTCCTCCTTCTACAGTCCATGTGAGCTTCCTAGTAGACGCTATAGCCGTAGTCGCTCTCTCCCTCGGGTCCGCCCTGGATAGCGTCGGCGGCGTTTGGAGAAGGGAGACTCTCCGTCCGCTGGAGAGCGGCACACCCGCTCATCAGGATCAGCGCTCCGAGCGCGACTGTGAGAAAGCGCATTCTGTCCACCTCCTATGATGACCTATCCTCGATGGGATGGATCCCCCAGCCGAGGTCGCGGCTGCCGCGGTTAGCGCCCGTCACGGGCCGATCCCACGCTGCGAGGTCTGTGGGCATTTCAAGAGCCGCAGATGACCGCGATCGTGATCCAGGACCAGCGCCTTCATGGACAGTCCACCGAGCGTGGGAAGAGGATGCCATGGACTGCGAAGGATCGACCGCCGGTCTGGTTGTGGAGATTCAGTGGAGCGAGGATGGTGAGAACTCCGCAGATTTCGTAGGAACGGCGCGCCGGAGTTGACGATGATGTCCTGTAACGGCCGCAGGAGCACGGAGATCACCGCGGCGGTCGCGCAGGCCCTGGGGACAGGTGGCCAACGACAGGACCACTACTCCTGGAGTCGGGAACTCCAAGCGCACAGCGCCTCGCCGGTCCACGGGCCCACGCCAGGGCTCCACGTCTGCCTAACACCACGTTACCTCACCGAGCGGTCCGGCGCCAGGGTGGAGAGGGCGGGGCGGGACGCCGAACGAGGAAGCGGAGCCGGCATCGCTGGAGGCAACTCCAGCCTTTGCGTCAGGCGACGGCGGCCGCGATCTCGGCGATCACCTGCTCTTCCTCCTTGCTCACCCGTGTGCCGCCGATGCCCAGGAAGCCACCCTCCCTCGATGCCTCGGCCACCTTGCGGCTCAACGCCACGAGCGTGTCACCGAAGGACTTGGCGTCGGCGGGGCTCTTGGCTTTCACGGCCGCAGTGGCGGCCTGAAGGGTGGTCACCAGGCGGCGGCGGGGCGACTCTTTGTCGAGCGTCGAGTCGGCGTCGAGCTTGCCGAGGCTGCCGAAGGCAACGTCGACGAGCGAGGTGGGCAGCGCGTCCTTCACCAGGGCCTTCATGGCGTCGCCCGCGGCCAGCAGCTCCTTCGTGGTTCCCACGACGCCGGACGCTGAGGCGCTCATGACGTAGTAGGTCGTCGCCAGGGGCGCGAGACGGATCTTCGTCCACTCGTCATCCGTGAACGTGCTGCGGAGGCGCTCCGCCCGGTCGCCGATGTGAAGGGCCTCGTTCACCATGGCCTGACCTCGGGCTTGGCACTGGCGCTGGTGGCAGTGCGGTCCGCCTGGAGAAGCCGCGCGATGTCCGCGGAGTTGAGCTTCTGCTCCTTGGCCATCTTGCTGATCACGTTCAGCATCGTCGGGGCAACCGCCGACAGCAGCGGCATCACATCGAAGCCCAGCCGCCCGCTCAGGTCCTTGCCGATCGCGCTGACACCGGGCCCAAGAATGCCGCCGAGCAGTCCGGCCGATGAGAGGGGATCCTGCTGGCCGAGTGCGCCCAGCACGTCAGGGAGGAAGCCCGCCCCCCCGTCCTGCGGCACATCCGCATGATGCCGTCGAGCCCCGAGGTGGTCTCGCTCTTCTTGGCGAGGCTGCTCAACATCAGCGGGCCTACGACGTCGAGGCCCTTCTGGACGAGGGCGTTGTCCTGTTTGACAGCACGGCCGAGCGCGCCGACCACGTCCGGGGTCAGAACCTGTCCGAGTGCTCCGAGTAACGACGTCATCGATCCTCCTTCTCGTCGGGATCGGGCTCCCATCCCTGCACGATCGGCGGGCGGTCCGCCGCCCGCTTGAGGCGTTACCGCACTGCGCTGCGCAGCCGGAACGCCGTGATGATCAGCGCGATGCCACCGACGACGGCAAGGATCGCTGCGAATTGGACGAGCGCGGCGGCTGCCAGCAGCGGCGACGCCAGCAGCATCAGTCCCAGCAACACCGACAGCACGCCGAGCAGGATGATCCACCCTTCGCCCTGGATCTCGTTCCGCACACGTACCGCCCACGCGATGTCGAAGATGCCGCTCAGGATCGCCCCGATGGCGAGGAGCGAGACGAGGGCCAAAGACGTCGCCATGGCGCCGAGGATCGGCTGTCCGAGCAAGAAAAAGCCGACCACGACACCGAGGATGCCGCTGACGAGCGCGAGAGCCCAGTGCTTGTCCGAATCCCGGCGCGAGACGGCCCCGACGATGTCGAACAAGCCCCCTACCAGCCAGTACGCGCCGAGGAACATCGTCAAGACGACAAGCGTCGCGCCGGGGCGCGTGAACAGCAGCAGCCCGATGATCAGGGCGGCAACCCCCTGGAGAAGCGGAACCCACCACGTCTTGCGAATGACCCGCCTCAGCGAATCGGCCGCCACCGTGACATTACTCATGACGCATCTCCCTCCTTCACCCTCCGCTACCACGCAGCGAGGGTGCCTAGGAAATCGCGACTCACCTTCGCCGACCGGGGGCCCCGGTCGCGCGAGGTCACTGACTCTGGGTGCGAGACCTCCGCGACGACGGCGACGTCGGCCAGACCCGCGGGCGTCCTGGAGGCCCTCGCCGTCCTCGCCGTACTCTCTCCGAGAGAGACCGCGCATCTCGAGTCTCTTGCTCGGTTATTTCCTCGCCGGATCATGGCCGGTCGCTTCGGAACACCAGCTCGGTTCGCCGAGCGTCGCCGGTCGCTGCACTACGTCGGGCGTGATGAGACCTGGATGGTCGCAATGAAGGCGGTTGCGGGTCCGGTCGCCATGGCCTTCGCGAGACCGACGCTCTGGACGTGATGCGGAGCCTGCGGGTTGAGCGCCCTATCTCGAGGCTCTCCACCAGGGTACCGCTGACGCCAGGCCTCCGGTTACGCGATTCCATGGCCGCTCCAGCCTAGACCGGCTCCCCGAGGCGGGCTATGGGACTTTGGTCCCAGTCCGAGGGGAGGTTCGGGACGGCCGTGCACAGGGTCGCCCGAGCATCGCACTGCCCTCCCCATCGGGAGTACCATTAGTTTTTTTTTTTTTTTTTTTTTTTTTTTTTTTTTTTTTTTTTTTTTTTTTTTTTTTTTTTTTTTTTTTTTTTTTTTTTTTTTTTTTTTTCTTTTTTTTTTTTTTTTTATTTTTTTTTTTTTTTTTTTTTCTTTTTTTTTTTTTTCTATTTTTTCTTTGTGGAGTTGTGTTTGTTGTTTTACGTTTTGTTGATGGGTTGGTTTAGTTTGTTGTTGGGGTGGTATTTTTGATTGTTGTTGCTCGGATATTTCTAAGGGTTCGACTCGGAGCGTGGCATTGTTTGGTGGGTGGTTGATTCGTTCGTCGTGCGTCGTTTCGTGGGGATCGGTTTCGACGTCGTGGTTTTTGATCATTTCACGATATCGCGCAGTGGCGGTTGATCGTCGTGGAGGCTTATCGGGTCGTGTTCATTTGGGTCCAAGAGCGTCTGGTCATCGTTGGCTTGCTCACGGGGCGGATCGTGGATATCGACGCGACGACTTTGGAGGTTAACGCGGCGATGCGTAGCATCGTGCGACGGGACATCGGTGAGCGATACCAGGAGTTATTGACGCGTCTCGTCGCGGCCTCGGGTCTCAGCCAACCGCGAGGCCTTGGCGCGCCTGGACGGCGCTGGAAGAAGCGCACGTCGAAACAGGATGCAGAATCTCTTCGATCCGGACAGATCACGAAGATGAAGGACGGGCGAACGCATCTGGCGCACAAGGCCGAGCACGCCGTGGATCTGGACAGTGGCGCGCTCGTGGCGGTGACACTGCAGGTCGCCAATGTCGGGGACACCTGGTCTCATCACGACGACCCGCGTCGCCGCGCACAGGTCGAAGCCGCGCACTCCAGCTCACACCAGCCGCGTGG
The DNA here is from genome assembly GCA_963804185.1 of uncultured Candidatus Rokubacteria bacterium. Taxonomy (GTDB): domain Bacteria; phylum Methylomirabilota; class Methylomirabilia; order Rokubacteriales; family DASRDR01; genus DASRDR01. The sequence continues at coordinate 182,413 of CAWDPM010000009.1, read as the reverse complement.
CCGAGATCGTCGCGGACAAGGCTATCACAGCAACCAGACCATGATCGACCTCGCGACGTCGCGTGCGCTCCTACATCGCGAGCCCTATCGCTGTCTACGGCACTGACACAACACCGCGCGCAGCGCCTGTACGCAATCTCGCCAACGCGTTGCGCACACGCTCAGCGCACCCGCAACTCGCACTCCTCCCACTACACACCGCCCTACTCCACCCACTCGCATCAACATCCTCAACCCTCCACCCCTCAATCTCCCTCTCACCCCCCCCCCCCCCCCCCCCCCCCCCCCCCCCCCCCCCCGACTAAGGTCCTATAGACCTGATCGAGGTCTACCCCTAGAGTAGGATGCGGCCGTGACGCGTTGCGCGGACACGGGTTATGGCCTCGGCAGGGAGGGCGGGCAACTGCATCCTCGGGGCCCTGCCGCGGGCGGCCTGAGTCGGTAACACATCCCCGGGCCCCAATCGAGTGCCGCGGGGGAGTACGGCGGGCGGTCGGTCGCGGGAATCGCCGACTCCGCGGAGGTGGTGCGGTGGAGCGAAGGGCAGCCAGGGGTCGACACTTGGTCAGCGGTACTGTTCTCTTCCTGCTGGCGGGGTGTGCGGTCTTTGGCCCCAAAATGGAAGCTCCGTCGGTTACGATCTCAGAGCTCCACGCCAAGGAGAGCACGCTCCTCGAACAGCGGTTTCTTGCTAAGCTCCGCATTCAGAACCCGAACGCGTTCGATCTCCCGATCGAGGGTGTCTCCTACGATCTGGAGGTGAATCGCCAGCCGTTCGCGAAGGGGGTCGGAAAGGCCGATGTCGTGATCCCGGCCTACGGGCAGGATGTCCTCGAGACGGAGGCCATCACCACGCTCAGGGATTCGTCCGGCAGATAGACGCTCAGGCCCGGTCCGAGCGGCCGAAGTTGAGTTACCGCCTCGCGGGCAAGCTCAAGCTTCGGGATCGTTCAGCCCCGTTGTCGTTCGAGATGAAGGGAGACGACTTGTTCGAAATTCGGCGCCCCGGGGCGACGCAGTGAGTTCTTGACGGCAAGGCGGACGCAATGTCGACCGGGCGGTCCGGCGTCCTCGGGACTCTCGGGATGCCGGTCGCCGACGCGGTGAGAGGGCTGAGCGGGGCCGTCAGGATTCGGCGGGCGGCATCCGGCAGCCGGTGATACTCGCGAGGTCCGATCGCCTGCACGGAGGGGGATCATGAGGTGGAGCACCGGACGCCGGAGCGAGAACGTCGAGGATCGCCGCGGGATGGGTCCGGCCGGTCGCGCCGGGAGCATCGGGGGCCTTGGCCTCCTGCTCATTCTCGGGATCGCGCTCTTCACGGGCATCAATCCATTGGCGCTGATCGGGATATTAGGCGGTGGCGGACCCGCCGTGGAGGCGCCCGCCCCGCCGGTGCCAGGCCCTGGACCGGCGCAACCAGGCGGTCCCGGCAAAGCGGCAACGGATCCGCAGGCCGATTTCGCGTCGGTCATCCTGGCGGACACCGAAGACGTCTGGAAGGAAGTCTTCGCCGCGTCGGGGCGGCGTTACGAGCCGCCACGGTTGGTGCTCTTCTCCGAGGCGACGCCGTCCGCCTGCGGGATGGGGCAAGCCGCGATGGGTCCGTTCTACTGTCCCCTCGATCGCCAGGTATACGTCGACCTGGCCTTCTTCCGGGAGCTCGACCGGCGCTTCGGGGCCCCCGGGGATTTCGCGCAGGCCTACGTCATCGCCCACGAGGTCGGGCACCACGTCCAGAACCTCCTGGGGATCGCCGAGGAGGTTCAAGGGATGCGGCAGCGGGCCAGCCCGCAGCGGGCGAACGCGCTGTCCGTGCTGATGGAGCTCCAGGCTGATTGCCTCGCCGGGGCGTGGGCGCACCATGCCCATCGGCAGCGGCAGCTTCTGGAGCCCGGTGATGTCGAGGAGGGGTTGCGGGCGGCGGCGGCGATCGGCGACGACATGATGCAGCGGCGCTCCCAGGGACACGTGGTGCCGGAGAGCTGGACCCACGGTTCCTCGGCACAACGGGTGGAGTGGTTCAAGCGAGGGCTGAGCGCGGGGAAGGTCGACCAGTGCGACACGTTCCGCACGGTGCGGCGCTGAGGATAGTCCAGACAGAGGGGACCGGCCGAAAGGAGTGCCACGCGGTGCACATCGATTCGTCGTGACAGTGGTGAGGGCCGCCGGCGCAGGCCCGGTTGGTAGCCGATGGCCAGAGGCAGTAGGCTGGGACGGGACAGAATGGAGCTTGATTCCAAGGCCAAGAACAGCCGAGCGGGCAATCGCCGAGATGATGGCGGCGGTCGCCCAGGTGGAGGGCGAGGCAATGGGACTCTTTGAGATCCTGATGGGCGGCGGAGGACAGAAGCGGCAGGAGTACGAGGACTTTGCGCGGCGGTACGAGCAAGGGCCGCCGTCGGAAGGGTACTCGGACCGCGAGGTCCTCGACCGCTACGGCGAGGTAGCCCACAAGGTATCGCCCACGGACTACGAAGGCGCCGTGCGAGACGCGCTGGCGCGCCTGTCGCCGGCCGAGCAGGCGCAGCTTCTGCAGGAACTGCAACAGCGTACCGCCGGCCGAGGAGTGACGCTCCCCAAGTCCAGCCCGGGCGGCGGGGGCGGCGGCCTCGATGACCTCGCCCGAAGTGTCCGCGAGCTTCACGAGCAGCCGGGCCGCCTGCGTGAGGTGGTCACGCAGTCGGCGGGGGGCGGAGCCGCCGAGCGACCCGCGGGCGCCGGCGCGGGACAGACTGGCCTTCCAGACATTGGCGGCGTCTTCGCGAGTCCCACGGCCAAGGCCGCCATCGCCGGCATCACCGCCATGCTCGTGCGGCGGATGCTAGCGCCGAAGTGAGGGACACATGGACATCATCGGGTTCATCATCTTCGGGCTCGTCGTCGGGGCCATTGCGAAGTTCCTGATGCCCGGGCGGGATCCGGGCGGCCTGTTCGCGACGACCATGATCGGGATGATCGGCGCCCTGGTCGGGGGGCTGATCGGTCGCTACCTCCTGGGGCGCGGAGAAGCGTATGCGCCAGGCTGGATCATGTCGATCGTGGGGGCGGTGATCCTCCTGGCGCTCTACCGGTATTTCGGGCGCCGCCGGGTGCCGTGAGCACGGGGGCGCCCGAGTCGGCGACACAGTGCACCTGGGGCAGCGCACCTGAGAGGGAGGGACGTACGTGAGCACGAAGACCGACTACTCCAAGGACGAGTGGGAGTCGCTTCTGAAGGCGCCCTTGATGGCCGCGATGGCAGTAGTGGCGGCCAGTCCCAGTGGTCCCATCGGGGCGATCAAGGAGATGTTCGCCGTGGGCAAGGGACTGCTGGAAGGCGCAGAGGGCACGACGAATCCCTTGATCGCGGCCGTGGTGGCGGACGTCAAGGCGGGAAACCGGCCCTCGATGCCGGCGGAGCGTCCGCAGGACATCGCCCAGGTGAAGGCGCAGGCGCTCGGCGCCTGCCGCGATGCGGCGGCGCTGCTCGCCCGGAAGGCGCCGGGGGATGCCGACGGGTTCAAGCGGTGGCTTCTGGGGACGGCGCAGCGAGCGGCCGAGGCCGCGAAGGAAGGTGGGGTCTTCGGCATCGGCGGCGTCTCAGTGAACGACGCGGAGAAGGCCGCCCTGGGGGAGGTCGCCGGGGCGCTCGGCCTCAAGGTCTGAGGGAGGCCGGTCGCCCGTCGGGGGTGGCGCGAGGGTTGGACGGGTGCCGTCGATGGACTCGCTGCTCGGCATCGCCGTCGGCCTGGCGCTGAGTACGGCCGCAGGACTGCGGATATTCGTCCCTCTCCTGCTTACCAGTCTCGCGGCCCGAGCGGGCTGGCTCACGCTCACCCCCGGCATGGCCTGGATCGGGGCGGACACGGCCCTGATCGCATTCGCCACGGCCACGGTTCTCGAGGTCGGCGCCTACTACGTGCCGTGGCTCGACAATCTGATGGACAGCCTCGCCACGCCCGCGGCGATCACAGCGGGCGTCGTCACGACGGCCGCCGCGACGCCCGACCTCCCGCCGTTGGTGCGCTGGACGCTGGCACTCGTGGCCGGCGGAGGGGCCGCCGGGCTTGTGCATGCGGGCACGGCACTCCTGCGCCTGAAGTCCTCGGCATTCACGGCCGGGGCCGGCAACTCGGTGGTGGCCACGGGTGAGCTCGTAGGCTCCGTGGTGCTCAGCCTCCTCGCACTCCTCGCCCCGCTGCTCGCGGGGGCCGCCGCCCTGATCCTGCTGGTCATCCTCGCCCGCCGGGTCGTTCGGCTCCTGGGTGAGCGGCGGAGCGCGAGGCCAGCCTAGGGAGGCAGCCTGGCTACGCCCGCCCCCTGACCGCACGCTGGGCAGCACGGATCGGCGCGAGATGATCAAGCCGGCCACTCTTGTCGTGACCGGGGTCTCCGGTGCCGGCAAGACGGCTGCCGTGCGCCGCCTGGAAGCGCGCGGTCGTCCCGGCATTCGGTGCTTCTATTTCGACAGCATCGGGTGCGCGCTCCTGTCGCCATGGGCGGCACTCGATCAATGGGGGCGGAACAGTCGGCAGGAAGGGGTAGGCGGCGTTTCACCCTGGAGCGGCCTCGTTTCGAATTGAAACGGGCGCGCCGGGTTCTGGCCTAATCTGCTGGCCTTCGGCGGCTGGCACGCAATTTGACGGTCGCCGGGTAGGGGTGTATCAGGGAGGCGAGCGCCTATGCCCTTACCGCTGTTCCTGAAGCTCAGCGCCGCGATCATCTTCGGCATCCAGTTCCTCATCTTCGCGTACCTGTACTCCTCGCACCGGGTGCCCTTCTTCCGATATCTCCTCTGGGCGTGGGGCTTCTTCGTCGTGGCGAAGGTCTCCGCGCTCAGCCTCGCCCTGGTGCCCGAGGCCGGCGCCGGAGTTTTCGCCTTCGTCGCCGATTTCGATGGCGTTCTCGCCGACCTCGCCGTGCTGGCCGGCGCGCTGGCCTTCGGATGGAGCTACCGCGTCCGGTGGCGCCACGCGGTGGCGGCGGGCGTCTCTGCAGGCGCGCTGGCTCTCCTCATCAACTTGCCCGCAACGGCTGGCCTGCTGGAGACGCCGGTGCGGATACTGGGCGGCGTCACCTTCATCGCCGCCGGCGCGGCCTTCTGGGTGGCGCGCTCGCGGACGATGTCCTGCCGAGCCGCCCGCTTCCTGGCGGCGTCGCTCGGCCTGTGGGGCGCGTACCGGGTGGCCTTTCCGTTTCTGGAGACCCCACCAGGCACAGACGCGTACCTGGCGGGCCATATGCTGTTCATGCTGTTCTATTTCCTCAGCGTCTTCGCCATCATCATCATGGTCTTGGATCGGGCGCGGCGTGAGATGGCCGCGCTCGTGGAGTTCAACGAGACGCTTGTCGACGGACTCGGGGAAGGCGTCCAGCTCGTCGACGGGGACTACACGATTCAGCACGCCAACCGCTGGCTCGGTGACCAGTTCGGTCCGGTGGCCGGGCGGCGCTGCTACGAGGTGCTGACCGCGGACGGTCGCCAGTGCCCGGGGTGCCCGATGGCCGACCGGAAGCACATCGCGGCACCCGTGCGCCTGGATGTGGCCGGTCCCGGCGGACGTCGCTTTCTCCTGACGTGCTCGCCGCTCCGTCGCCCCGACGGCCACGTCTCACTCCTGGAGCTTGTCGCCGACGTCACGGAGCAAGAGCGGCTCCGGGCGCGACTGACCGAGGCGGAGCGGCTGGCCGCGGTCGGCGAGCTGGCCGCCAGTGTCGCGCACGAGATTCGCAACCCGCTCGCGGCCATCGTGAATGCGGCTTCGCTCCTGGGACAGGAGGAGACGCTCACGCCGGGCGAGCGCACGGGGACGCTGGACGCAGTCAAGAAGGAGACCCGCCGGCTGAACGGGATCCTGTCGGACTTCCTCGCCTTCGCGCGTCCCCGCGAGGTCAAGCGCCTCAAGGGGGACATCCGGCACGTGGTGGATCACGTGGCGGCCCTCGTCCGCGAGAACCCGGCCTGCGCGGAGGGCGCGCGCACGGTGGTCCAGGTGGATCCGGCGGTGCGGCCCTTTGCCTTCGACGCCGACCAGCTCACACAGGTCCTCTGGAACGTCGCGATCAACGGGATGCAGGCGATGGACGGGTGTGGGGAGCTCCGCATCGACGTGGCCCGGGACAACGGCGAGGTCGTGATCGCGGTGGCGGACACCGGCCGGGGCATTCCCCCAGAGGATCGCGCGCGCGTGTTCGAGCCGTTCCACTCGAGGAAGCGGGGCGGGACGGGACTCGGGCTGAGTATCGCCCGGCGGATCGTCGCGGCGCACGGCGGCCGGATCGACGTCGAGTCCACGGTGGGCCGAGGCAGTCGCTTCATGATCCGCCTGCCCGCGGACAGGGACTGATGTTATGGCGGCGATTCTCGTGGTCGACGATGAGCCCTCGGCGCGCACTACCCTCGCGCTTCTTCTGAAGAAGCGCGGCCATCACGTCACCCAGGCCGAAGGCGTCCAGGCCGCAGCGAAGGCACTGGCTGACGAGAGCTTCGACGTGGTCGTGACCGATCTCCGGATGCCCGATGGTGACGGGCTGGAGGTGCTCCGGACGGCCCGCACCCACGCTCCGGACTCGGCGGTGATCATCCTCACCGCGTACGCCGGGTGGGAATCCGCCAAGGAGGCGATGCAGTTCGGCGCGTTCGACTACTTCGAGAAGGGACGCGAGCCTGACGAGCTGCTCCACCGGATCGGCCGGGCGTTGGGGGAGCGGTCGCTGCGCCGCGAGAACGAGAATCTCCGCGACCAGGTGCGGGAGCGGTTCGCGCTGACGGGGCTCATCGCGCGCTCGGAAGAAATGCGCCGGGTGCTCGACCTGATCGCCCGTGTCGCCCCAACGGATGCGACGGTCCTGATCCAGGGCGAGTCGGGGACGGGCAAGGAGCTGATCGCCAAGGCTCTCCACCACGCAGGCCGTCGGGCCGCCGGGCCCTTCGTCGCCGTCAACTGCGGTGCCCTCCCCGAGACCCTGCTCGAGTCCGAGATCTTCGGCCACGTCAAGGGCGCGTTCACCGGGGCGACCGCCAGCAAGCCCGGGCTGTTCGAGGCGGCCCACGGCGGGACGTTTCTGCTGGACGAGGTCGGCGAGATGTCACCAGGCCTTCAGGTCAAGCTCTTGCGCGCCCTGCAGGATGGCGAGGTGCGGCGGGTCGGGGCCAACCAGCCGACTACGGTGGACGCCCGGGTGGTGGCGGCGACGAACCGGGACCTCCAGCAGCGCGTTCGCGAGGGGGCATTCCGCGAGGATCTCTTCTACCGGCTCAACGTCATCCCCGTGACGCTCCCGCCGCTTCGCGAACGCCGAGAGGACATCCCACTCCTGGCCGAGACCTTCCTGCAGCGTGTGGCCCAGAAGCAGGGGCGGGCAGTGCAGCTCAGCCCGGACGCCATCGAGGGCCTGCTCCGCTATCCGTGGCCGGGCAACGTCCGCGAGCTCGAGAACGCCATGGAGAGAACGGCCATCCTCAGCCCGGGCGACTCGGTTGGTGCAGGAGATCTGCCTGCTCACATCGCCGCCGGGATCGTGGTCGGGGCGGCACCGAACCTTCCCGCCCAGCAGGGCCTCGCTGAGGTGGAGCGGGTCCACATCCTGCAAACGCTCGAGCGGGTGGGGTGGAACCACTCCAGGGCCGCCGAGGTGCTCAGGATCGGGCGCACGACGCTGTGGCGGAAGCTCAAGGAGTACGGCCTCACTCGATAGAAGGCGCGGCGCGCGGCCCGCCGCTTCGGGTCCCGGGAGCTGAGGCCGTGATGGCCAGAACCGTGCTTGTTCGGTTCCGTGATCGCCCGTATGCTTGGTAGGCGGCGCGCCAGCCGCGACTGAACATCTCACGCCCAGCGGAAAGGATACGCCATGAGCCTGTTCAGCAAGATCCTCGGGAAGCTCGGATTCAATCGCTCCGAAGCACAGGCCGCCCCCGCCCCTCCGGCCGCACCCACTGCGCAGGCCGCGCCCGCCGCCCCCGCGCCTCCAGCCGCGATCCAGGTGGTCGACGTCGTAGCCAAGCTCGAGGGGCTCGCCGCCAAGAATCCCCAAAAGCTCAACTGGAAGGTTTCGATCGTGGACCTCCTGAAGCTCCTGGATCTCGAGAGCAGCTTTGCGGCGCGCAAGGAGCTCGCGACCGAGCTCGGCTGCCCAGCCAGCAAAATGGGCGATTCCGCGCAGATGAACATGTGGTTGCACAAGACCGTCCTGCAGAAGCTCGCCGACAATGGCGGCAACATCCCGAAGGAGCTGCTGGACTGATCGGCGCCGAACGTCGCGGTCTCGGCCCCTGGCCGCGATCGATGCTGTCGCGCCAGCCGCGACTGCCGGAGGCCGTCACATCGCCAGCTGGATCATGGCCGGACTCGGGTGCGCAGTCGTGAAGGAGCGGGCGGCGAACGCTTGACAGGAGACTTCGCCCTTCCCTCACGACTGCCGGTCTGAAGCTCGACTACGCTTTGCTCGAGGGACACCTACCAGCCGTTCTGGCTGGGCTAGTCCACATCGTCGCTGGGCCGGCGTCCGACAGCAACCGACGCGCCACGCAACTCGCCGCTCGCTTCTTTGAGGCACTTCGTGTCCCAGGTCATGAGGTGAGGCTCTAGCACGGCACTCCCGCGCCGACGGGCTTCGCACACCGAGGCCGACTCGAGGCGGGCGCGAGCGCGTTCAGGGTCGGGAACGCCTCCGGTGCACCAATGAGCCAGCCGACGCAGCTGAAACCAGCTGACACGAGAAGCGAGGGCCATCTGCGTCCATAGAGTCGCGCGGTCCGTCGTCCAGCCGCTGAGCGCGGCCGATTCCCGTGACACTGACCCACGCCAGGCACGGCCGGCCGCATCATCCGCCAGTCCCCGTGGTCCACGCGAGCGCAATCCCGATCACAGCGTCATCGTTTCAGAAGGGAACGGCCTGTTTCGCTCCGAAACTCCCCATCGCGTGTCCCGCTCGCGAACTGCCCGCCGGAGTGAGCTCCCGAGGGGCACGAAACTTGAAGGCACGAAACTTGAATCACTCAGCGCATGATGGCGAGCATCCTTCTGGTCGACGACGAGGCGTCGGCTCGGAGGACGATGGCGTTGCTCTTGCGCAAGCGTGGGCACCAGGTACGAGAGGCTGACGGCGTGGCTGCCGCCGTCGATGCCCTCGACCACGAGGCGTTCGACCTCGTGCTCACCGATCTGCGCATGCCCGATGGAGGTGGCCTGGAAGTGCTGCGCGCGGCCCGAACGCGCCGCTCAGACGCCTCTGTCATCCTCCTCACCGCGTATGCGGGATGGGACTCCGCGAAGGAGGCGATGCGACTCGGTGCCATCGACTACTTCGAAAAGGGCCACGCGCCCGAGGACCTACTCGAGCAGATCGAGACCGCGCTCGCCGCGCCCCCATGGGCCGCCACGGTGCGGGAAGGATTCGAACCGGCCCGCCTTCTGACGTCGGACGACGCTCGCCGCGGGCGGCGCACGCTCTTGACGGTGCTCTTCGCGGATCTCCGCGGCTCCCTCGAGCTGGTCGCTGGCCAGAGCCTCGAATCCGCCCGCGTGGTGCTCGACGCGGTGCTGGAGCGGATGATGGACGCCGTGCACGACCACGGGGGGACGGTGAACCAGGTCATGGGCGACGGCATCATGGCGCTATTCGGCGCGGCTCACGCCGCCGCGGATCACGCACGTCGCGCACGCGACGCATGCGACGCCGCCGTGGCGATGCAGGACGCGATCGCCCGCTACGCGATGACGGGGGTCCAGGGCCGTGAGATCCAGATTCGGGTGGGCATCGCCTCCGGCGAAGTGATCGTCCGCTCCGTCGGCAGCGACCTCCGTCGCGACTACAGCGCCGTGGGCCTGACGACGCACGTCGCCGCCCGTCTCGAACAGGCAGCGCGCCCCGGCACGATCCTGATCACCGCGGACACCCAGCGCCTGGCCGGACCCAAGTTCCGGGCGGTTCCGCGCGGACGAATCGCCATCAAGGGGCTGCCGGAGGGCGTCGAGACCTACGAACTACTCGCCGGCATGCCGCAGCGAGCGGCAGCCGGGGGCTCTCGGGATGAGGAGGTGGTCACATGACACGGAGCGGGAAGCTCTATGAGGGTCGGGACGGGACAGCGAGACTGGTGACGCCAACGGACCGGATCTTCAAGCCGGATCGTGCCCGCGGAATCGACCGGATCATTGACTACTTCGGCGGCTCGTTCGGCGCCGCGAGGTGGCGGACGGTGTCGGCACGCGACAGGCTGCCGATCTCGGCCCATGACCGAGGGGTCGCACGGAGCGCCATCGCGTTGTCCGTCGACCGGCGACGGGATTCATGATGCTGGTCAAAGCCAACAGGGACTCGGAGGCGGGCGTGCTTCCGAGCAGAGAGGTCGTGGCCGCGATGGGAAAGCTCAACGAGGACCTGGCGCAGGCCGGCGTGCTGCCAGCAGCCGAGGGGCTCCACGCGAGCTCGAAGAGGGCACGCGTCAAGTTCGACGGACGGAAGCGCACCGTGACCGATGGGCCCTTCGCCGAGACGAAGGAGCTGCTCGCCGGCTTCTGGCTGATCGAGGTGAAGCCGAAGCAAGAGGCGATCGCGTCGGCCTCGCGCATTCACGTCACGGACGGCGAGGAGGTTCGCCAGGTGTTCGAGGCGTCGGACTTCGCGCCCGGGATCCCTCCTCCCGACGATGCCGCGCGCGAGCAGGCGCGGCGGGCGGAGCATCAGAGGAAGGCAGTCAAACGGTAGCAGCCGTCCTCTTGAACACCCAGAGACGGATCATCGGCGTGCCGATGTGCCGCCGCCAATCGGCGTTGAGCGTCGCCAGATCCTCGTCACTGGCGATGTCGAGGCTCTGGTACACGACCGACCAGCGGTTCATAGGCGGCGCGATTGAGGTCGGACACCTCGGGCATGGGTACCGGCTTCGGATTCGCCCCTGTTTCCGAGCCATCCTGCGGCGGTGGGAATGTGGGGTCAGGGAGCAGACGGACACAGCCGGCCCACGACGCGCAGCGCTTCCCGGCCGAGCCGTCGCCTCGGACCCTTGACGAGCCAGAGCCGCCCCCTCGGGCAAGGCGACAGCCTGTCGCCCGGGAGTCGATCTTAGGGCCGGGCGTCGATATCCGTCCTTTTGACGCGGGACTCTTGGTCTTGTAGATCGCGACGTTGGGAGTCGCTCTCTTCTCCCTTTTCACGTCGCCGTCCGTCCGGGGTTCCATTCCACGTGATGGACAGAATCGAGCTCCCGTTGGTCTTCGCCACAGTAGGGCTCGTCGGCCTGAGCGGCCTGGCGGCCCTGATGGGGGCGGCCTTCTGTTCGCTCGCCGAGCTACTGGCGCTCATCCCGGCACGCGGAGGGTCGGACGGGCGCGAGGCGAAGCGACACGGACGCCCGGTGCTGCGACCAGGAGCGCGCGCTGCTCCCTTCGCCCGTGCGATGGTGGCAGCCGTGATCTGCGAAGACGGTGCGGATCCGTTCACGCGGGATTCGCGTGGCGGGGAGGTACGGCATGGACCTGAACGAGTTCGTGATGCGACAGGTGATCGAGGCCCGGCTGGCGGAGGCCCGCGCTCGCGGTGATCGGGCACGCCTCCTCCGATCCCTGACCCCTGCGCCGACGGGACTGCGGGTCGCCGCCGGTCGAGCGCTCATTGAGGCTGGGCGCTGGCTCGCTGGGATACGATCCGATGGTGGGCAGGTGTCCGCACCCACGCTCGAAGGGCGAAGGGTGTGAGAGCATGGGAAGAGCCGCGGGCGCTGGAGGGAAGCCATGGCGATTCGCCTGGACCACACCATCGTACCGGCGAAGGACAAGGTCGCTTCGGCCCGGTTCTTCGCCGAGATCTTCGGCCTGACGGTCAAGCCGGAGCCGAATCATTTCGCACAGGTGCAGGTCAACGAGAGCTTGACCTTTGACTTCGCCGACGAGCCAGAGTCATGGGGTGGCCCCGGATTCGACCCCAGGACGGGCCGGAGCCATCATTACGCGTTCCACGTCAGCGAGACCGAGTTCGAGGCGATCTTCGGCCGCGTGAAGGCCACGGGGATACCCTACGGGAGCGAGCCTCACCGCCACACAGACGGCCGGATCAACACTCGCCGGGGAGGTCGCGGCTTCTACTTCGAGGACCCTTACGGTCACCTGCTGGAGGTCATGACCGTCCCCGAGACCGGGAGCTAGGAAGGGGGGACTGAGGCCCCGAGGTCCGGTTCCCTACCGCCCACCGAACCGCCACTCCGACCGAGCGCCGCCGTCGCCGGCGGTGACCGCGTGCCATTGCTCAGGGCGGCATCTGCGGATCTTCGGAATTGCATGGCGTGGCTACCACGCGCGATCGTCGGACAAGAGCGCGTGGGCACGGTCGCTTGACGCTGAACGCGACCTCGTTCATCCTCCGGGGACGACGCGTCGGTCCACCGGCGCGGCCACCTCCGGAGGGGCTGCGGATGTACACGCGAGATCTGCTGCCGTCGTTTGCGGGCGTGAACACCTTCGCCCGCGCGGCCCGAGGGAGCATAGCGTCGCTCGGAACCGGCGCGGTTGCGATCGCCGGCGTCGCCCACGATGGCACTTCCAGCTCCCGGCAGGGCGTCCGCCATGGGCCGAAGGGTATCCGGGAAGCGAGCGTCGACTTCCTTTATGACCTCTACGCGTCTACGAGCAAGGCGGTCATTCACGTGGGCACGGGTCGCATCCTCAGACAGCCGGACGAGGGCCGGCTTGTGGACCTGGGGGACCTCCCCGTCGCGCCGATGGACCTCGCCCGCACCCTCGAGACCTGCCGGCAGGCCACGGCCGCGATCGTCCGCCAAGGCGCGTTTCCGGTGGTCCTCGGCGGCGATCACTACGTCACGTTTCCACTCGGCCGAGGCGTGGCGGACGCGGTCGGGCACCGCATCGGGCTCGTCCAGCTCTCGAGTCAGCTCGACCTCGCCGACCGGGATCGTGTCTGGGGCCGAGACTGGCACGGGGCGACGATCCGGCGGCTCGTGGAGAGCGACGCCGTCGACCCCCGTAACGTGGCGTTCGTCGGTACCCAGGGCTACGTGACGTACCCGGAATGGGAGTTCGCGCAGTCGCGCGGCATGACCGTGATCACCTCGGACGCGGCCCGGGCGGCCGGCGCCCCCGCCACGGTCGAGCGGGCGCTGGCCGTGGCGAGCGCCGGGTGCGACGCCGTCTACGTGAGCCTGGACATCGACGTCGTGGACTCGGGCTATGCTTCGGGGACGGGCGACGTGCTGGTTGGCGGATTGACACCGGCGGAGGTGCTCGCGCTCATGCGGGAGCTCTCCGTGAGTGGGCAGGTCGTCGCCCTGGACGTGGTCGAGGTCGCTCCTGGCCTCGACCAGCGCGGACGGTCCGAGCGGCTCGCGGCGGAAGCCATCGTCGAGCTGGTCGCGCCGCGGGTCTTTGGGGTGAGCGGGGGCGGGGTCGATGACGACTGAGCTCGCGCCGCCGTACCCGGACACTCCGGGCATCCTCACGTTCCTGGGCGCGCCCGAGGGCAATGTTGAGCACCTGCAGGAGGGCATGGTCGCGGTGGCGGGCGTGTCCTACGATCTGTCGGCGACCGGGCGGATCGGCGCGCGATTCGCTCCGCGTGCCTACCGTGAGACCTCACAGTACTACGCGAGCGCCTTTGCGCAGGACGAGATGGTGGAGATCATCACGGGGGACCGGATGCGTCGCGCGCGGAGGCTCCGGATCCTGGACCTGGGAGACCTGACGGTCTACCCGCTCGACTGGCCCCGGACCGAGGCGACTCTGCGCGAGGCCATGTTCGAGATCGCCGGCCGGGGCGCGCTCCCGATCATCCTGGGCGGGGACCATCTCGTCAGCTATCCCCTGGTCCAGGGGTTTGCGGCGGCGGTGAAGGCGCGCACGGGGCGGGGGATCGGCTACATCCAGTTTTCGAGCCAGCTCGACCTCGGCGAGGTGGACCCGGTGTGGGGCCGAGTCTGGCGAGGGACCACGGCCCGCCGCATCCTAACGTCCGGCGCCGTGGACCCCCGGAACATGGCCTGGATCGGGACTGACGGGTACCTCCGGCTGGAGGACTGGGAGTTCGCGCAGAAGAACGACCTGACCGTCTACACGCTGGAATCGGTGCGGCAGCACGGCATCGTCGAGGTGGTGGAGCGGGCGGCCGCGACGGCCGGCGAGGGCTGCGCGGCCATCTGGCTGAGCGTCGACTTCGATGTGCTGGACGGCGGCTACGTTTCCATGCAAGGCGTGCCCCGGTTCGACGGGTTGACCAACATCGAGTTGCTGCGCGCCATGGACGTGGTGCGCCGGACCAAGGTCGGCGCGCTGGGCCTGATGGGCCTCACGCCCACTGTCAGCATGGCCTCGGTCGCGGGGCAGCGCTTCGGCGTCTGGCTGGTGATCCGGTTCTTGGCCAAGTCCGCTCTGGCCTCGCCCTAGTCCGGGATGGGAGACGGGGGGCGATGACGCGAGACCGCGAGGCGACGGACCCGGACCCCGGGGCCGGCGACGGGAGCGAGGCACTTCCCTGGTTCGCCGGTCGCCAGACCTTCCTGCGCGCGCCGCTGGTGGAGCTGGGCGGCATCCGGGCCGGAATGACGGTGGTCAGCGGTGCGCCGCACAGCCTGCGCGCCCGATTCGGCGAGCGGGGCGGGCCGCGGGGGATCCGGGAGGGCTCGCTGCCCATCATCGACCGCCTGCGGAACGCGCCGTCGGAGGGCCTGGTCGATGTCGCCACCGGTCAGCGGTTGTTCTGGCCCGACGAGCGCCGGCTCGTCGACGTCGGCGACCTCAACGTCTATCCCTCGGACGTGATGCGGACGACCGAGGGCATCGCCGGGGGCGTGGCGGAGATCGTGCGGCGTGGCGCGTTCTCGGTCTGCCTCGGGGGTGATCACTACGTCGGCTACCCGTCGTGCCTCGGGTACACGCGCGCCCTGCGCGAGCGTGCGCCGCATGCCCGCGTGGGCTATGTCCACATCGACGGACATCTGGACTTCGCCGATACCTCCGGAGCATACGGGAAGTACAACAACGGCACCAACGCCCGGCGCATCTCGGAGCTTCCGGCGATCGTGCCGAGCAGCATGGTGTTCGTCGGTATTCAGGGCCCGTGCTACCTTGAGCAAGTGGAGTCCCTGCGGCGGCTGGGCGCCACGATCTTCACGAGCGAGGACGTCGAAAGCCTCGGGCCGGCCGAGGTGGGACGACGGGCCGGTGAGCTGGCCATCAAGGGCTGCGACTGGATCTACGTGAGCTTCGACATCGATGTGATCGATGCGGGGTTCTTCGACGGGACCGGGTCGGTCACGATGGGCGCCATGACGGCCCAGACGCTGTTTCGGCTCTTGGAGCCCCTGGCGCAGTACCCCATCGGCTCGATGGACTTCGTGGAGACGGCGCCGCCGCTCGACCCCTCCGGCAGGAGCCCGCTCATCGCCGCCCAGGCGCTGATCAAGGTCCTGACGCCCCGGATCTTCGACACCGAGTAGGTCGAGGGCTCTCGATGCCCACGCAGCCAGGGCCACCTCTCCGGACCGCCGGGATCCTGACCTTCATGCGTGCGCCGCGGGGGACGATCGATCAGCTCGAGGCCGGCATGGTGGCGGTCGTGGGCGTCCCCTATGAGACGTCGACGCCCTGGAAGCGCGGCGCGCTCCTCGGCCCGCGGGCGTATCGTGAGACGTCGCTCTACTACTGGTCCCACGCCGCCGGCCAGGACGCGCTCGTCGAGATCGACTCTGGCCAGCGAGTGAATCCGGTCGTGGTCCGCCGGGCGCTCCGAGACCTGGGCGACTTGCCGGTCTCCCACGTGGACTGGAATCAGACGGAAGGACTCCTGCGCCAGACGAGCCGGCAGATCGTCGAACGGCGGGCGTACCCCGTCTTCCTGGGCGGCGACCACTTCGTGACCTTCCCGCTGGCGCTGGGCTACGCCGACGCCGTCGGGAAGGCTGGCGGGCGCGGGATCGGGTACGTCCAGCTCTCCAGCCGTCTGGATCTCGCGGACGAGGACCCCGTCTACGGACGGGTGTGGCGTGGCGCCACCGTCCGTCGACTCCTGGACTCGGGCGCCGTGCGGCCGGAGAACGTCGCGTGGATCGGCACCAACGGATACGTGCGTCTGGAGGAATGGGAGCAGGTCCGGAAGCTCGACGGCCGTGTGTTCACTCCCGAGGACGTCCGCCGGCAAGGGATCGCCGCGGTGACGGCGGAGGCGGTGGAGGTCGCCGGGAAGGGGTGTGACGGCATCTACCTCAGCGTGGACCTCGACGCCCTGGACGGGGGCCACGTCGCCATGACCGGGGTGCCCCAGCTGGACGGGCTCCGCAACGTGGACGTGTGGGAAGCGATGGACGTGCTCGGCCGGGCCCCGGTCGGTGCCCTGGACGTCTGCGGGCTGAACCCGCTGGTCGAGGTGATGAGCCTCGGGAAGACTGGGCAGCGCTTCGGCGTCCACCTGATCTTGCGCTTCATCTATCAGAAGATCCTCGCCGCCGACGACCGGGCGGCGCGGCCGTGGGCCGGGAACCGTCGTTGAACCAGCCAGGCTCGCGTGACGGGGACGCTCCCGCGGCGACGTTCCTCGCTGCTCCGCTGGTGAGTCTCGACGCCGTCCAGCCTGGCATGGTGGTGATCGGTGGCGCCCCGCACGACAGCACCCACTTCAGCCGGTTCGGCGCCAGGATGGGCCCGCGCGGGATCCGGGAAGGATCGCTCCCGTTCGCGAGGAAGCTCGCGAACGCGGCGGCCGACGGGCTAGTCCACGTCGCGAGCGAGGCCCGTTGGCTGCCACGGCCGGATTCGCCGCTGGTCGATGTCGGCGACTTCAACGTGTACCCGTCGGATGTCATGCGGACCACCGAAGGGATCGCCGGCGGCGTCTACGAGGTCGTGCGCCGTGGTGGCTTCTCCGTGTGCCTGGGTGGCGATCACTACGTGGGCTATCCCTCGTGCCTGGGGTACTGCCGGGCGGTGCGCGAGGGCCATGCGACGGCGCGGGTGGGCTACATCCACATCGACGGTCACCTGGACTTCGGCGACGAGGTGGCGGCCTGGGGCAAGTACAACCACGGAACCAACGCGCGCCGGATCTCGGAGATCGACATCGTGAGCCCGGCCAACATGGTCTGGATCGGCATCCAGGGCTGGGTTTCCGAAGAGGAGATTCGGACGATCGAGCGGAACGGCGCCACCGTCTACACTGCGATCGACGTCCACGAGCTGGGCCCGGCGGAGGTGGCGCGGCGTGCCGGCGAGCGCGCGAGCGCAGGGTGTGACTACGTTTACCTGTCCGTGGACATCGACTTCATCGACACGGGGTTCTTCCCGGCCACCGGCTCGGTGATCAACGACGCCATCACCCCCGGGATGCTCCTCGAGATCCTCGGGGTGTTGGCCAGCTATCCGATCTCGGCGATGGATTTCGTCGAGGTCTCGCCGCGCGTCGACCCGACCGGGCGGTCGGTGCTCATGTCCACCGAGCTGCTCCTTGGCATGCTGGGCCCCCGGCTCTTCACGGTGCGAGCCTAGACTGGAGCGCAGCCTCGTGGAGCGCGACATCGCCCTGGCCGCCACCGCGTGATCGAGGTGCTGAGACCCGCGCATCGTCAGGGTGAGCTCGGCGCGCAGACGACAAACGCCCGGAGGAGTCAGAGGAGGACGGACTATGGACGCTCGCAACGACGGCACGACCCGACGAGAGGCGATCAGGACCCTGGGCGCGGGGATGGCCGCGATTGGACTGGTGAGCCGTGCTCCCCGGGCCGAGGCACAGACTCCCAAGCCGGGCGGCACGATCCGTGTCAGCCATCCCGGCACGCCGCGCAATCTCGACCCGGCCAAGCAGGTGTCGGGCGACGAGTACATGATCACGAATCAGGTGTTCGAGACCCTGATCCACTACAACTACGACGGCCAGCTCCAGCCCCTCCTGGCGGAGTCGGTAGAGAAGTCGGCGGACCTCAAGACCTGGACGTTCAACCTGCGGAAGGGGGTCCAGTTCCACCACGGCCGGGAGCTGACTTCCGAGGACGTCAAGGCCACCATCGAGCACGTGCTGGATCCCAAGACGGGGTGCACGTTGCGCACGGCGCTGGAGATGATCGAGGCCATCGAGACCCCGAGCCCGCAGCAGGTTCGCTTCCGGCTGAAGTTCGGCTACGCCGAGCTGGAGGCCCCGCTGTCGTCCCGGGAGGCGTCGATCGTCGCCAAGGAGAAGATGGACGTCCTCTCCAAAGACGTCAGCGGCACCGGGCCGTTTCGGTTCAAGGAGATCGTCCAGGGGGACCGCGCAGTCGTGGTCAAGAACCCCGACTACTGGCGCAAGGGTCTCCCGTACCTGGACGAGGTCGTGTTCAAGGAGGTTCCCGAGGCGGCGACCCGCCAGACCTCGATCCAGAAAGGCGACACGGACATCTTCTGGCAGGTTCCCTTCGATCTTGTGGACCAGCTCGGGAAGGCGAAGGGCGTCAAGCTGAGCGAGGTGGCCACCAACGCGTGGGACCCCCTGGTGATGCATGCGAAGAAGAAGCCCTTCGACGATCCGCGGGTTCGCAAGGCGATCCGGCTCGCCTGCAACAAGGACCAGCTGATCAAGGTGTGCATCCGCGGCCACGGGCAGAAGGTGGTGCTGCCGCTCCTGCCGAGCGATCCAGTCTACCCGAGTCACATCAAGGACCTGCCGACGGACATCGCCCAGGCGAAGAAGCTCCTGGCCGAGGCGGGTTACCCGAACGGGTTCGAGGCGCCGATGTACATCGGGGTGGGCCGGCCTCAGCGCGAGCGGCTCGCGGAGGTCGTATGCGACATGCTGAAGGCCATCAACGTCCGCTGCAAGATGCAGCGGATGCCGATCGACAAGTTCTTCGCGGAGGTGGAGGGGAACGGTGAGTTCTACACCGACGGGTTCTTCGGCGACCCCGGCGCCGACATGCACATCTATCCGATGTTCAAGAGCGGCGCCGCCTGGAACGGAGCCTGCGGCCACTGGAGCAACGCGGAGGTCGACAAGCTCCTCGATGAGGCACGGCAAACGGCGTCGGTCGAGCAGCGGAAGAAGCTGTACGGACGCCTGGCCGAGCTCATCAATGAGGACGGCACGGTCATGATTCCCTGGGTGCTCAACCACATCGTGGCATATCGCGATCGTGTGCAGGGGTTTCGCGCCTGGCCGGATCTGCGGATCTGGCTGAAGGAGACCTGGGTGACCGGCTAGGGCGCTATTCGGCCGCGCGACCGCATCCGGCCCGGGCCATCTCCCGGGAGCCTCTTGGCACCCCGGAATGGCCCGGCGGGCGGAACCGGGCTCGCTGGCCCGTCGGCCTCCACGCCATGATGGCGCGTTACATTCTCCGCCGGCTCGTCTATCTCGTCGTCATCCTTGCCCTGCTCACCGTGTTGATCTTCGGCATCACCCAGGCGCTGCCGGGAAACGTCGCGCGGATGATCCTGGGGAGCTACAACGCGCCCGAGACCCTGCGCGCGCTGGAGGAGAAGCTCGGGCTCAACGATCCACTGGCGGTCCAGTACTGGCGCTGGGTGAGGCGCTTCGCGCGCGGCGACCTGGGTGAATCGCTCGTCATGGACCGGCCGATCGGCCCCGTCGTGGGCGAGGCGTTCCGCAACAGCCTCGCCCTGGCCATGCTGTCGATGGTCTCGGTGGGGGTGATTGGCATCGGCACCGGCATCGTCGGCGCGCTCCGCCACCGGCGCGCCGCCGACTACCTGACGTCGGTGGCGGCGTTCGCCGGCATCTCCCTTCCGGAATTCTTCTGGGGCATCGTGCTGATCGTGCTGTTCGCCGGGTACTTCGAGATCCTGCCCGCCTCGGGGATCGGCGACGCGAAGGACGACTGGTTCACGTGGGCGCAGCACCTGGTGCTGCCGGTGACCACCATGACGCTGGCACTGGTCGCGCACGTCTCGCGCCAGACTCGGTCCAACATGCTCGACGTCCTGCAGTCCAACTACGTCCGGGCGGCCCGCGCCAAGGGCTTGCCGGAGCGCCTGGTCATCCGCAGGCACGCCCTGCGGAACGCCATGCTGCCGACGATCACGGTCTTGGCGCTCGACGTCGGCTTCCTGATCGGCGACTTCGCCGTGGTGGAGACGGTCTTCGCCTATCCGGGCTTCGGCCGTCTGACCGTGTTCGCCATCCAGCAGCGGGACCTGCCGCTCATCCAGGCCTGCGCGCTCCTGCTGGCGGGAGCCTACTGCCTGGCGACGGTGGCCGCCGACCTCCTCTATGCGTACTTTGATCCGCGGATCCGCTACGGCGGGGGGAGCGAGGCGTGAGTGTAGCGTTGCCCGGCGTAGAGGCGCCGGTTTCGCAAGCGCCCGAACGGGGCTTCCGATCGCGTGTGGTCCGCGCCTGGCGCGGCGTCCGGAGGCTCCCGGCATCCCTCATCGCGGGCGGGATCATCGTCCTACTCGTGGTGGCGGTGGCCGCCGGCGCGGACTGGCTCGCCCCCTACCCATACGACGAGATGCATTACGGAGACGTCCAGGCGCCTCCCAGCCGCCAGTTCTTCCTGGGCACCGACCAGTACGGGCGGGACGTGCTGAGCCGCATCCTCGTCGGCTCTCGCATCTCGCTCTGTTACGGGCTGGGCAGCACGGCGCTCAGCCTGCTCCTCGGCGTCCCGCTGGGGCTGTGGGCTGGATACAAGGGTGGGCGGACGGACGAGACGCTCATGCGCGGCCTGGATGTCTTCATGTCGATCCCGCCGCTGCTCCTCGGGCTCCTCGTCCTGGCCATGACCGAGCCGGCCCTCTGGAAGACGGTGGCCGCCATCGGGCTCGTGAGCGCGCCTTCCGCGGCGCGAATCGTCCGGAGCGTGACCCTCTCGCTCAAGAACGAGGAGTTCGTCCAAGCGGCCCTGGCCCGCGGCGAAGGTGACCGCTACGTGGTCTTCAACGAGATCCTGGCCAACGTCTGGCCGTCGATCATCGTCGAGGGCGGGCTCCGCGTCACGTTCGGGATCCTGCTGGGTGCGGCGCTGAGCTTCCTGGGCCTGGGGACGCAGCCGCCGAGCTCCGACTGGGGCCTCATGATCAGCGAGGCGCGGCCGTTCCTCACCGTCGCCCCGTGGGCGGCGCTCTATCCCGGCCTGGCGATGTTCGTGACGGTCATGGGCTTCAATCTCCTCGGCGACGGGCTCCGCGATGTGCTGGACCCCCGTCTCCGGCATCGGCCTGTCCGGTGAGCGGCGAGCCGTCGGCTCCCGTGCCGGTACTCCGGGTCGAAGACCTCCGCACGGTCTTCTCGACGCCTTCCGGCCACCTCCGCGCGGTCGACGGGGTCTCGTTCGACATCCCGCCGGGCGCGGCCCTGGGGCTGGTGGGGGAGTCGGGCTCGGGCAAGTCGACGGTCGCGCTGTCGATCCTGCGCCTTCTGGGGCCTGGGGGGCGGATCGCCGGCGGACGCATCCTGTTTCGCGGCGAGGACCTGCTGGCCGCGCGCCCGGACGAGCTGCAGAAGCTGCGCGGCAACCGGCTGGCGACGGTGTTCCAGGACCCGCTGACGACGCTGACGCCGTCGCTTCCCGTCGGGGAGCAAATCGCGGAGACTCTCGTCGTCCATCGGGGCAGCTCGCAGCGGGCCGCCTGGAAGCGATCGGTCGAGCTCCTGGGGCAGGTGGGCGTGCCCGACGCGGCGAGCCGCGCTCGCCAGTACCCCCATCAGCTCTCGGGCGGGATGCGCCAGCGGGTCTCCATCGCGATCGCGCTCTCGTGCGAGCCGGACCTGCTCATCCTGGACGAGCCCACGACGGCGCTCGACGTGACCGTGCAGGCGCAGATCCTGGAGCTGCTCGACCGGCTGCGCCGGGAGCGGCGGCTGTCGATGCTGTTCATCAGCCACGACCTGGGGGTGATCGCCCAGGTCTGCGACGCCGTGTGCGTCCTCTACGGCGGACGCGTGGTGGAGCAGGCGCCAATCGAGGCACTGTTCCGGAGCCCGCTTCACCCGTACACCAAGGGGCTCCTGGCGTGCGTCCCGGGCCTGGAGGGCGGAGCGAAGCGGCGATTGCCACACATCCCGGGGCGGGTTCCAGACCTGGCGGATCCGCCACCGGGGTGCGTCTTCGAGCCCCGGTGTCCCTTTGCCGAGACACGGTGCCGTGAGCCCCAGCTCTTGCACACCGTCGACCGCAGCCGTCGGGTCGCCTGCTGGCGCTTCGACACGCTAGCGGGTCTGGGCTGGCCCGCCGCCCCTCCGACACCGCTCGTGGAGGCGCGCCCGGCGGTCGGCTCCGCCCTGACCACGATCGGCCTCTCCAAGGAGTACGCGCTCACGGGATTCTGGGAATCCGTGCGGATCGTGCGCGACGGGAGGGCCTTGCCCCGGCTCCGCTGGGACTCCCGGCGACTGAGCGCGGTGGACGACGTGTCGCTGCTGCTGAACCCCGGGGAGACCCTGGGACTGGTCGGGGAGAGCGGCTGCGGCAAGTCCACGTTCTCGCGAATGGTCGTGGGGCTGGTATCACCGACGCGCGGCGAGATCAGGATGAACGGCCGCCGGGTGGACCCCGTCGCCGGAGGCGACCGACGCGTCTTCCGGCGAAACGTCCAGATCGTCTTCCAGGATCCCGACTCGTCGCTCAACCCGCGCAAGCGCGTCGGCGAGATCCTCGGTCGACCCGTGGTGCTGTATGGACTGGCTCGAGGGCGACGGGTCGGAGAGCGCGTGGACGAGTTGCTCCACGCCGTCGGGCTGCCGCCCGGGTACGTGACCCGGTACTCCTACCAGCTCTCGGGTGGCGAGAAGCAGCGGGTCGGGATCGCCCGGGCGCTGGCCGCCGAGCCGCGGTTCGTCGTCTGCGACGAGCCGGTGTCGTCCCTGGACGTGTCCGTGCGCGCGTCGATCCTGAACCTTCTGGGCGATCTCCAGCGTCAGCTTGGCCTCGCCTACCTCTTCATCGCCCACGACCTGGCGGTGGTGCGCCAGATCTGCGACCGGGTGGCGGTCATGTACCGCGGGCGCATCTGCGAGCAAGGCACGGTCGACGAGATCTTTGCGCCGCCGCACCACCCGTACACGTGGGCCCTTCTGTCGGCGGTGCCGGTTCCGGACCCCGGGGCGCGGGCGCGCCCGCGCGCCCGGCTGGGCGGCAGCGTGACCGGCCGCCGGCCCGGCCAGCCTGGCTGCGTGTTCGAGGACCGGTGCCCGGTCAAGATCGGGCCGGTGTGCGAGGACACCACGCCTCCGCGTCTCGATGTGTCCTCGACGCACTGGATCGCCTGTCACCACCCGGTATCTGTCCTGGAGACGCTCGACCCGGCCCTGCCGGTCGGACTCGACGTGCGGCGCGTCGTCACGATGATGAGGAGGGCAGCATGAGGGGCGCCGGTGTCCGCGGGGAGCTGGGGGCAGAGTGGGGGGAGGTGGTGTCGACGGTGGTCGTGCCCGCCGGCCACGGCCGGGCCTTCGAGGCCCGGGCCGGCGATCACATCATCGTGACCGATCTCGAGGGCGCGCAGGTCGGCGATTTCGTCGCCTTCAACGCGGAGGACGTCTCCGAGGTGCTGGACACGGCGAGGACCCGGTCGGGTCTCACGCCCACGGAGGTCGAGGTCGGGCCCGGCAAGGTCGCGGCCTACTGGCGAACGAGCGTGTATCTGAACGTCGGCGACGAGGTCTCGTCCAACAAGCGGAATCCGATGCTGACGGTCGTGGCGGACACGGTGGGAGTGCACGACCTGCTCTTCGCGCCCTGCGACGCGCGGCTGTACCGGAGCGTGTATCATCACGCCGGCCCGCACCGGAACTGCCTCGACAACCTCACCGAGGCGCTGGCGCCCTATCGCATCGAGTGGTGGCAGGTGCCGGCGCCCATCAACATCTTCCAGAACACACCGCCCCAGCCGGACGGGACGCTGGCACTCAAGCCGTCGGTGTCGAGGCCCGGAGACCACATCGTCTTCCGGGCGCTCCAGAACCTGATCGGCGCCCTGTCATCCTGTCCCATGGACCTCAGCCCGGTCAACGACAAGCGGGTCACGCCGCTCGAGCTGACCGTGCGGAGGGCATCGCGATGACGACGGACCGAGCGCCACGGGAGATCCTCGTCAAGGCCGCGTACGGGGCGGCCATCGAGGCGAGGGCGGGGGAGCTCGTGACGGTGACCGACGTCTCCGGCACGCAGGTCGGGGACCTGGTGGCCTTCAACCTGGACGACCGGACCGAGTGGCTGGACATGGTGCGGACCCGCTCGACGCTCTACCGGCTGCGTCTCCGACTCGGCGACAGCCTGTACTCGAACCGGCGAGAGCCGATCATGGAGCTGGTCGAAGACACGGTCGGGGTCCACGACCTCCTCTTTCCCCCGTGCGACCCGAAGCGCTACGCGATCACCTGGAAGCAGCCTGGCCACCGCAACTGCCTGACGAATCTCACCGAGGCGCTGACGCCGTACGGAATCACCATGTGGCAGGTGCCCCAGCCTCTGAATCTCTTCCAGGACACGCCCGTCCTGCCGGACGGGCGGCTGGGGAACGGACAGTCCCCCTCGCGCCCGGGCGACCACGTGACCTTACGGGTGCTGAAGAACGTCGTGTGCGCGCTGTCGGTCTGTCCGATGGACCTGACGGCGGCCAATGGCAGGAGGATCACGGATCTCAGGCTGAGCGTCGCCTAGCCGCCGGCGCGTGAGCTCGAGGAAGGAGAGAGGGCATGGCGAGACGGGGGGTCATCACGATTCCAGCGCGTCGCGGGAAGGCCGCGCGCGTGCGGAAGGGCGGGACCATCGAGGTCATCAACACTCACGGGACCCAGGTCGTCGACTGCTGGGCGTTCAGCGCCGCGAATCCCGGCGAGTTCATGTCCATGGAGCACTGCCGGGTCTGGCTGGGCAAGGTGCGACCCGGCGTGGGCGACGTGATGGTCACGAACCAGCGACGTCCCATCCTCAAGGTACTCACTGACACTTCTCCGGGTGTCCACGACACCCTCATGGCCGCGTGCGACCGGACCCGGTATGAGCTCCTCGGGCTGCAAGACCTATCACCGGAACTGCACGGACAACATGTGGGAGGCGCTCCTCGCGATCGGAGTCCGACCCACGGAGACCCCGTGTCCGTTCAACCTATTCCAGAACACGCCGGTCGAGGCCGACGGCAGCATCGGTCAGCGGCCGACGGTGGCCCGGCGAGGCGACCGGATCGTGCTCAGGGCCAAGATGGAGCTCCACGTGTGCTTCTCGTGCTGTCCGCAGGATATCCTGCCGATCAACTCCAAGCGGCCGAAGAGCGCCCACTTCCGGATCCGATGAGGGCGCGGCCGTGAGCACGCACCGAGTGCACGCCGGCTACGTGGGGATTCCGTCGTTCTTTCAGTGTCCCGTGGTGGAGGCTGACGCGATCCGGAACGGGATGGCCGTCGTGACGGGCGTCCCGATCGACCAGGGTATCGTGTTCGGGAAGCCGGGAACACGGTTCGGCCCCCGGGCGATGCGCGAATCGTCGACGGCGTCACGGGCGTTCTTCTCGGCGAGCCCGGAGCACACCCAGGTCGACATCGACACCAACGTGGCGCTCCGGGTCAAGGATGCGCCGAGCCTGGTCGACGTCGGCGACGTCGACATCGACCCCACCGATATCATGAAGACGACGGACGCGGTGGTCCGGGCAGTGGCGGACATCACCCGGCGTGGCGGCATGCCCGTCGTCCTCGGCGGTGATCACTACATCGCATACCCGAGCTTCGAGGGCTTCGTGCGCGGCATGGCCGAGCGGCGATCCAATCCCCGCGTTGGCTACCTGCATGTCGACACGCACTCGGACTTCCGCGACGAGTACGTGGGGGGCGGACGGTACAACCACGGCACGGCGGCCCGGCGCGTCAGCGAGAGCCCGGCGCTCTCCTACAGGAACATGGCGTGGCTCGGCCTGAACGGACCCGTGCTGGACGCCGGGTCGTATCGACTGTACCGGCAGCACCGTCTGAAGATGCTGACAGCGCGCATGATCCGGGAGCGGGGGGCCCGGGAGGTGGTACGGGAGGCGATGGACGCCGTCGCGTCCGAAACGGATGGCGTGTACGTGTCGATCGACATCGACGTCGTGAGCGGCGCGGACGCGCCCGGGACGGGTGCCTCGGTGTTCACCGGAATCCAGGCCCGCGAGTTCCTCGAGATCATGGAAGAACTGGGCACCCACGACATCATCAAGGCGGTGGACCTCTGCGAGGTCTCGCCGCCGCTCGACACCCCCGGCCTGAGGACGGCCGACCTGGCGGTGAGCGGGCTCCTGACACTGCTGGAACGCAAGGTCTTTGAGCGGGTGACGCTGAACCCTGGCGCTAGCGGCTGAATCGGTCGAGGACGTTGCGGGTGATCCGCTCGACGAACCAGTCCTGGTGAATCAGGCCGGCCACCCACTGGCTGGCGCCTGCGTTGAACACCGTGCCGGCGCCCCGGGTAAAGCTGGCCATCATCCCGGATCCGTAGCGAGGTCGCCGGCCGTCCGCGTCGTGCTCCGAGCGCAGTCCCTCGGGCAGGTCGGGGAGCCCGCTGAGCGATCCTGGCGGGTCGCCGAGGGGGACGGCGCCCTGGAACCGGTCCTCCTCGTAAGCGACGGCCGGGCACATGCCGATGATCTCCAGCGACGCGGGTGCGCCGTCGTCGAACGTGGGGTACGGGAGACCCTTCCGGAAGGTGTAGTTCACGCCGTCCACCTCGTAGGAGGCGATGTACGCCGGCGGTCCTCCCAGCAGGTCGCCGTAGTAGAGGTCGGTCCCCTCGAGCGCCCAGTGCCGAGGCCGGTAGACGGTGTACCCACCTGAGGAGCGCGGGGAGGCGACGCCATAGTGGGTGTAGATCCCGCCGAGACCGTTGAGTCCCATCGTCTCTGCTCCCGGCCGTCCGATGCCCGGCAGCTCCCAGAGGGCCGCCGACAGGTGCTGGCGATCGGTGCCCCACAGGGGATCCTGAGGACCCCAGCGGGCGATCTGGACCGCGCCACCCTGCTCCAGCCGCACCTGGTGGCCGAAGTTCCCCCCGAACCGAGCCACGTTGCCGCCCGCATCGACGAACCGGTCCACCTCGTCGCGCATCTGCCAGGACCAGTACTCGTCGTGACCGACGATCACTGCGCACCGGTACGGAGCCAGGACGCCCGGCTCCTGGTGCAGGTCGTGCTGGGTGAGGTAGTCGAGCCGATACCCGTGGCGCTCCGCCCAGATGCAGAAGGCGCGCTCGTAGGTCGCCCAGAACGTCGACGCGTGGTGGAGGGAGTAGCCGTTGTAGCGCGCCCACTCGTAGTCTTCGTAGCGGGGGATCCAGAATCCCGGAGGGCTGCCGGGATGACCCTTCCGCGGAGCCCCCACGGGCTTGCGGAGCATGCCCCGGCCGATCGGTCGCCGTACCGCCTGGAACCGAGAGCCGACGTCGTCGGTACGCACGTCGGCTCCGAGGCCCCAGTACCCGTTGGCGCCTCCCCAATCGTTGTAGGACAAGAGCGTGCTGGTGGTCAGTACCAGAACGAGCGGCGTGTCCTGGCCCGGATGCCCGGCCCGCACGACGAAGAAGTGCTCGCGCTCCCACACCTCGCCACCGCGTTCGACCCTGATCACCAGGAGGTAGAATCCCGATCGCCAGCGTGGATCGATCTCCAGCGAACAGGCGACAGGCCAGCCGCAGCCCACCGCGTACGCGTCAGACGGCGTCTCGCAGACGACCCCGGGGAGCCCGTGCCGACTCCACACCACCTCGGGGACGCTCCCGTCGCGGATCACCGTGAGGGAGTACTCGGAGGCCGTAGTGTGGACGTGCACGTCGACCCGGTCTCCGGAACCGTAGGAGAACCGATCCGTGTAACACCACGCCTCGAGGCGCGCCGGATCCCCCGACGGGCGCTCGGCCGAGCGGCCCGACGCTCCCCAAGCCATCAGCGGTGGCATGAGTTGGCCTCCATTCTCGTGCGCGGCATTCTCGTGCGCGGCCGCCCGCGCGAGCCCCGGTCACGCGTGCGCCACCACGAGCCAGACGCGATTCAGCGCGACGCCCATGTTGCCGAGGGTGCCGGGTAGTGACAGGGAGCGCCGACATCCGCTAGTCTAGCCAAAGATCGGTGAGTGCGGGTCGGCCGACGTTCGGCCGTGGCCCGGCCCTCGGCCCTCGGTGGCGCGACGGGTCGTCTTCACCGTTGTCGGTGGGCTCGGTGCCCAGGGAGGAAGCGGTGACAGCCAGAACGAGTCCGGTCCCGAGCGGACGCCCGAGCTTTCTCGGGGCGCCCAGATCCGACGTCCTGGAGTTGCTGGATGCCGACGTAGTCGCGATCGGCATCCCATACACGACTCCGTGCGACCTGGCCTCGTCGCGCGCCCCATCGAGCGGGGCGCCGGAGATCGTGCGCGAGCAGTCGCAGCGGTTCGCGGGCCGGACGACCCACTATGACTTCGACCTGGGCGGCGACCTCTTCGCCGGCCGGCGAATCCGGATCGTCGACGGCGGCGACGTGTGGGCCGTCCCCGGACAGTACGAGGAGAATGCGCGCAACGCGACGGCGGTTCTCGAGGGCGTTCTCGATCGGGGCGCGCTGCCGATCGTTCTGGGAGGCGACCACGCGGCGAGCATCCCGGGCGTACGCGCTCACGCGGGCCGTGGACCGCTGTGTGTCGTCCACTTCGGCGCGAGCCTCGACTGGCGGGACCGGGTGAACGGAGTACGTGACGGAGCGCCGAGCGCGATGCGCCGCGTCGCCGAGCTGCCCTGTGTGACGGCGATGCTGCAGGTCGGCATCCGGGGAAGTGGGAGTGCGCGGCCGCGGGACGTGGACGATGCCCGCGCCTTCGGGAGCGTGCTTGTCCGCGCCGAGGAGTTGCACGAGGCCGGCGTACCGGCGATCCTGCACCGGCTCCCGCCGGCGCCGCGCTATTACGTCAGCCTGGACGTGGGGGCCCTCGACCCGGCGATCGCGCCCGGCGTGGAGACGCCGGCGTTCGGGGGCCTGGACTATTTCGAGGCCACCAACCTGCTGAAGGGTATCGCCGCCAGGGCGCCGGTCGTCGGCATCGACCTGGTGGGGATCTCCCCGGCGAGGGACCTTCACGACACGACCAGTCTGCTCGGCGCCCGCCTGCTCCTGAACCTGGTCGGGGCCCTGGCGCACGCGGGCCGGATCGGAGCTGTCGACGGCACAGGGGCCGCCAGCCGACGCCCGGACCCGCGGACCGCGCTGGCCGCGGGGGACCACCTCGTCACGGTCGGGCGACGGTGATGAGCGATTCCGTGCGCGCGAGGACCGTGCCGGTGCCCGTCGGCCGCCCGAGCTTCCTGAACGTGCCGCGGTGTGACAGCCTGGACGCGCTCGACGCCGACGTCGCGGTCGTGGCGTTTCCCTACACCGTCCCCTACACGATCGAGTGGTCTCGCCAGCCCTCGAGCTGGGCGCCGGGGGCGATCCGTGAGGCGTCGCTCCGCTACCCCGATTTCCTGGCCCACTACGACATGGACTTCGGCGCCGAGCTCTTCGCGGGCCGTCGGGTGCGCATCGTGGACTGCGGCGACGTGTTCGAGGTCGCCGGCCAGTACGAGGACAACGGGCGGACGGCCACGGCGGTCATCAAGGCGATCCTCGCGCGCGGGGCTGTGCCCGTCGTGCTGGGGGGCGACCACGCGACGACCATTCCGATGATGCGCGCCTACGACGGCCGCGGACCCCTCTGCGTCGTCCACATCGACGCCCACCTCGACTGGCGAGACGAGGTCAACGGCGTGCACGACGGGCTGAGCAGTCCGATGCGCCGCGCGTCGGAGCTGCCGTGGGTGACGTCGATGATCCAGATCGGCCTGCGCGCCGTGGGCAGCGCGCGACAGCGGGAGGTGGACGACGCGGCGGCGTTCGGCAGCATCCGGGTCCGGGCCGAGGAGCTGCATGAGGTCGGCGCCGCGGAGATCCTCCGGCGCGTGCCGGACGCGGCCGCCTACTACATCAGCCTGGACACCGACGCCATCGACCCGGCGATCGCCCCCGGCATCAACGCACTCGAGTTCGGCGGCCTCACGTACTTCGAGGTGAGCAACCTGCTGCGCGGGATCGCGGCCAGGGGCAAGATCGTCGGGTTCGACGTGGTCGAGATCGCGCCGGGCAAGGACCACCAGAATCTGACGAGCCTTCTCGCGGCGCGCCTGACGCTCAACCTGCTGGGGGCGATGGCGCACGGTGGACAGATCGGGAGCGACACGGCGCGGTGGGTCTAGGTCGCCATCGCGCGTCCTCGAGAGGCTGCCATGACGAGACCGGTGTTCATGTCGGAGATCCCGTGGGTGGAGTACCGGCGTCGGCTCCACGAGGAGGACGCCATCGTGATGCTGCCGGTGGGTGCCTTGGAGCAGCACGGGCCCCATCTGCCGCTCGGCACCGACGCGATCATGGCGACCGAGATGGCCCGCCGGGCGGCGGAGCGGGTGCGCGGGGTGGTGGCCCCAACGCTCAGCTACGGCTACAAGTCCCAACCCCGCACCGGGGGCGGGAACCACTTCTGCGGCACCACCAGCCTCGATGGGGCCAGCCTGTCCCGGACCGTGCGGGACCTCCTCACGGAGTTCGCCCGGCATGGCGCCAGGAAGCTCGCGATCATCGACGGCCACTTCGAGAACCAGATGTTCTTGACCGAAGGCGTCGACCTCGCCCTCCGAGACCTCCGCTACGACGGCGTGACCGATGTCCGCGTCCTCAAGATGCGTTACTGCGAGACCATCCGGCCCGAGACGCTGGAGCGGATCTTCCCGCACGGCTTCCCTGGCCTCGATCTGGAGCATGCCGGCGTGCTGGAGACCTCCATGATGCTCCACCTGTTCCCGAGCCTGGTGGCGATGGAGAAGATCCCCGCCGATGGACCGGCCACGCCGCCCCCGTACGACGTCTATCCGACAGACACGAGCTGGATCCCGCCCTCGGGCGTGCTGTCTCCCGCCGGGGTGTCCTCGGCCGAGATCGGGCGGTTGTTGGTGGAGGAGTGCACCGAGCTGGTCGTGCGGTCGCTGGAGGTGGAGTTCCGGGCCTCGGTCGCCCGGCCGGCGCGCCGGGCCTCCTGAGCCCGGCGTGGTCGCAAGGCCTGCGCCTCCGGCGGCTGGATCGGCGGCGCGCCGCGACGTCTGGTAGGACGGCGGGTCGCGATGCGGGCCGTCGTCGTCGAGCGTCCGGGCGGGCTTGAGCAGCTCCGGCTCGCCGAGGTGCCCGATCCGGTCCCGGTAGCCGGCGAGGTGCTGATCGAGGTGGCCTTCGCCGGCTGCAACTGGAGCGACGTTCAGAAGCGGCGCGGCGTCTACCCCGACCCGGTCACCTATCCGGCCATCTTGGGCCTCGAGGTCTCCGGCCTGATCCGTGCCGTCGGGTCCGGGGTCCGGGGCCTCGCGGCCGGTGACCGCGTCGCCGCGCTGACCGGCCCGCACATGCTCGGGGGCTACGCCGAGCATGTGGTGGTCCCGGCCGTGTACGTCATGCGGCTTCCCGACGCCGTGCCGCTCGACGTCGGGGCGGCCTTCCCCGTGGTCGCGCTCACGGCATACCACCTCCTGCGGACCGCGCACCGGGTGCGCGAGGGCGAGGTCGTGCTCGTGCACTCGATCGGCGGCGCCGTGGGCCTGCTGCTGACCCAGATCGCCAGGGCGTTCGGCGCGACCGTGCTCGGGACCGTCGGAACGGCGGGGAAGGGGGACCGGGCGACGGCCTTCGGGGCCGACCTCGTGATCGACCGCTCGCGGGAGGACTTCGTGTCAGCGACCCTCGCGTTCACGCGCGGCCGCGGCGTCGACCTCGTCATCGATTCCTTGGGCGCCGACGTGCTGCCGCGGAGCTTCGACGCCCTCCGGCCGTACGGGCGCGTCATCAACATCGGCGAGGCCGCCGGGTACCCGGACTTCCCGGTCCGTCCGAAGCTTTACGAGCGCTCCACGGGGTTGGCCGGCTTCGAGCTGCTCCACGCGGGTCCCGGCGGAGCGCGCTGGCGGCGGGGCGTGCGCTACGTGCTGGGCGCACTGGCCACCGGGCGGCTGGTGGTCCCGATCGAGGGCCGCTACCCGCTGGGCGAGGCGGCCGAGATGCACCGGCGCCTCGAGGCGCGCGGTGTCAGCGGGAAGCTCCTGCTGGATCCGGGCGGCCTCCGCTGACCCCCGATCGCCAGCTGGCCGATGCCGAGTGGATGGAGTTATACTCCGCGTCAGGGCATCGGCCAAGGAGAGATCAGCATCGCCCAGGGAGGCGCCGTGTCCAGCGTGACCAGCCTGCGACCGAGGAGGGAGGAGTCGGCGGAGTGGCAGCTGCGCGTCGACCTGGCGGCCGCCTTCCGGCTGGCGGCCGAGTTCGGGTGGCACGAGGCAGTGGCCAACCACTTCAGCCTCGCCGTGACCGCCGACGGCAAGAAGTTCCTCATGAACCCGCGATGGCGACACTTCTCCCGTATCAAGGCGAGCGAGCTGCTCTCGCTCGACGCTGACGACAAGGAGACCATGAGCCGCCCCGACGCGCCCGACGCCTCCGCGTGGTGCATTCACGGTCATCTTCACGGGGCGCTGCCGCAGGCACGCTGCATCCTCCATGTCCATCCGCCGTATGCCACGGCGATCGCCTCACTGGCGGACCCGGACATCAAGCCGATCGAGCAGAACACCGCCCGCTACTACAAGCGGATCGCTCTCGACCTGGACTACGGCGGGATCGCGGACAACGAGGAGGAGGGTCGCCGCCTGGTGCGCATGCTCGGCAGCAGGAAGCGCGCGATGCTCGGCAACCACGGTGTCCTAGTGGTGGGCGACACGGTGGCGGAGGCCTTCGACGACCTCTTCTACCTGGAGCGCGCATGCCAGACACTGGCCTTGGCCTACTCGACCGGCCAGAAGCTGAAGGTCCTGTCGCCCGAGCTCGCCGAGGCCACCGCACGGGGCTGGGAAGACTACAAAGACGCCGCGTTCGCTCATTTCGAGGAGCTGAAGAAGATCCTCGACGCCAAGGATCCCTCGTACAAGGACTGATCTCGCGCGAGAGCGCGAAAGACCTGGCCGGCGTGGTGGGACCGACAGCGGGGGCTTCAATCAATGCGCTCGCAACGCGCTCGGCAATGCCCCCAGCATGCCCCGGGCCGCCGGCCGGGCCGGCGCTAGCCTGGTGTCAGCAGACGGAAGAGATCGCTGGTGAGATCGGTCAGCTGAAAGCAGCCCCGCCGTCCCCCTAGCCGCGACCGCACGACGCCCGCCCAGTCGGCGTCCAGCCTCACGCCGATCATGTCCCGCACGTTTCGCTGCGGCTCCTCGCAGATGCCCATGTACGGGAGCCGAGGCGTCAGGACTCGGGCGTTCAGGATCTCGTGACTGTGCTCGTCCACGTCGTACCAGAGTTCGAAGCCGTGCACCTGGTCGAACATCGACTGGTAGAGGGAGAGAATCCGTCCGGATCGGGCGAGGTGCGTCCGCTTGTAGCGGTGGAACACGAGCTTCCGACCGGGCGGCGACGCGTACATGTCGACGACCGCCGGCGTGCGCACCGCCCTCTCGGCGAAAAGGGCCTGGGATTCCGCCCGGTACGTGAAGCAGAGATCGAGGAGCTCCGGCCAGGCCGTGAGGTCGAGCCGGTGGAACTCGGCCGGGCCCAGCTTGTCGGATCCGGGCACGCCGATCAGCGTCACCTGCCGTGATAGTCGAGCGGCCTCTATCGCCGCATCGAGAACATGGCCGGCGAAGGGGTGCTCGCCCAGGAGGCCGGCGACCTGCCGACGGAAGCCCCCGACGATGCGCAGGCCCCCGACGGCGTCGAACGCGTCCAGCAACGGGCCGCACGCCGCCCTCGTCGACTCGGACCGCGCGGTCGCCGTCGCCCGCGACACGTGGTAACTGGGCGCCAGTTCGGCGAGGAGGCTTACCTCCAGGTCGATCAGCCCGTCGCTCAGACGAGCGTTCAGCTGAAGCTGCGCTCCCTCGCCGGTGTCGACCCAGCCCGTCGCCGTGCGCTCGTACGGGCTGCCTCGATCGAGGAAGCGGCACTCGATCGCCATCACGCAGTCCTCTCTGAGTCCGCTCTCGCGTCGTCCGCGCGGCCCCGTTCGCCGGCGAGCCTCCTGGTGGCCGCCGTGCCCGACGACGGGCGGGCGCCGGGTCGGGCGTCCGTCACCGCCCCATGACGAGGCCGTCCACGTGCTTCACGGCCCGGTCGAGATCGTACTCCCGGTACATCTGGAGCCACTCGGCCGCCGGCGACCCCGAGCCGTGGATGATCTCCACGTCCCACCACCCGGCGTACTCCGACGCCGTGAGGTCCCGGATGAAGCGGAAGAGGCGCATGCGCTCCTCGGCGGTCCCGGTCGCGCCCGCGTAGTACTTGTCGAAGTAGGGCTTGAGCTCCGGGGCCCGCTGGTCCTCGATCGCCGGCAGCGTCTCCACCGCGCCCCCCGCGATCTCCAGGAGGAGCCGGGTGGCCAGGTAGTGTCCCTCCATGGCCACATGCTTGCCGGTATTCGCGTAGACCGCGTCGGGCACGGCGACACCCGGCTCCATGATGGTCGCGTGCATGGAGGCCGCCACCCCCGTGCTCCAGATCAACGCCTGGAGCTTGATCATCTGCGTGATCTTGTCGCGCACGTGGGGGGCGTCGGCCACGCCGTTGAGCTCGGCGATCCGGTGCGCCGCGCCGATGAAGATGTCCAGCTTGCCGACGTCCGCGCCCAGATAGCCCTGCCGATTGACGCTGGCGAAGATATTGGCCATGTCGCCGGAGTATTGCCATTCGCCACACATGAACACCCGCTCCCACGGGACGAACACGTCCTCGAATATCGTGAAGGTCTCGAGGAGCTGGTCCCGGCGGGTCATCGGCGAGGTCTCGGGGTCGCCGATGTTGTGCGCCGCGCGGGCGACGAGCTTCACGCCGGGGGCGTCGACCGGGATGGCGAAGGAGACGGCGTAGTCCGCGTCCTCCTTCCGCATCGCCCGCGTGGGGGCGACGATGAGCTCCTCGGCGGCGACGCTGCCGGACGTGTGCATCTTGCAGCCCCGGACGACGATCCCGTCGGAACGCCGCTCGACGATGCGGAGATACGCCTCCTTGTTTGGCTGGTCGGCCGGCCGCAGGCGACGGTCGCCCTTGGGATCGGTGATGGCCGCTGACGTCATGATCTGCTCGCGCTGGAAGCGGCGCACGTACGCGCGCACCCGCTCGAAGTACTCGCCCTTACCTTCGCGCTTCAGGGCGGAGCCGACCACGTACAGGGCGGCCAGCTCGTCCCGCCCGATGGTCGCGTACCCGGCGGCGGGGGACACGCGCGAGACCTGCCGCGCCACGAGGATGTTGTCGAGGAGGTCCTCCCTGGTCGCCGGGAACGACCAGAAGGGATGGCACGGGGCCCCGTCGATGGAGACCGCGCGCTCCAGCACCGGCTGCACCGTCGGGTCCTTCACGCAGTCGTAGATCCAGGTGCCCCAGCAGTGCCGGGTGGGCGCGAACCCAGCGTAGCTCACGCGGTCCGCGATGCGCTCGCCGCCGCAGTACACCACGGGCCGCTGCTCCCGGAGGGCCGCGAGGTAGGCGGCGCTGGTCCTGAATGCCATTGACGTTGCCTCCCTGGGTGGCGGGCGCCGGAAGGGGCACCTCACCCTTCATCTAAGAGTCTTCGCACCTCGTCGCGGAGCACCTTGCCATTGGGGTTGCGGGGCAACGTCGGTAGGAACCGCACCTTTCGGGGCGACTTGTAGTCGGCGATGCGCTCCGCGAGGAAGCGCCCAAGCTCGCCTGCGTCGAGCGCGCTGCCGGCGCGCGCGACGACCGCGGCGCCGACGATCTC
Organism: uncultured Candidatus Rokubacteria bacterium; assembly: GCA_963804185.1. Classification (GTDB taxonomy): domain Bacteria; phylum Methylomirabilota; class Methylomirabilia; order Rokubacteriales; family DASRDR01; genus DASRDR01. The sequence continues at coordinate 146,707 of CAWDPM010000009.1, read as the reverse complement.
GCCCAGGTCGCGGTCCGGCAACCCGACCACCGACGCCTCCATGACGTCAGGATGCGCGCTGATTGCGCTCTCGACCTCGAGGGGGGCGACCTTCTCGCCACCCCGGTTGATCAGCTCGTCGACGCGCCCCGTGATGCGCAGGAGCCCGTCCCCTCCGCGGCGGGCGAGATCGCCGGTGCGGAGCCACGGCCCGTCGAACCTCGCGCGGGTCGCCGAGTCGTCCTGCCAGTATCCGACCATCGCGGTTGGGGTGTCGACCTGGAGCTCGCCGTCCGGCGTGAGCCGGTCCCTGATGCCTGGCACCGGGACGCCGATGGCCGTCAGGTCGCGGACGCCGGGACGCCACGGAAGGTAGTGCGTCACGGACGTCGCTTCGGACATGCCGTACACGTTGACGAATCGAACGCCAGGCACGACCTCCGCCAGGCGCGCGGCCAGCGGGCCCGGCATAGCCGCGCCGCCGTATGCGAGCCACGGCGCCGAGACCGTGGACGGCGGAGCCGCCTCCAGCAGCGGCAGCAGGCGGCTGTAGATGGTCGGCACGCCGATGAGGAACGTGTACCGGCCCTCCAGGAGGGCGGGGGCGATCGCGCCAGGGTCGAAGCGTCGCTCGATGTCCACACGGCCATTCGCCAGGAGCATGTGGGCGAGGCCGTCGTTGTAGCCGGTGTTGTGGAAGAGCGGACACACGACGGCCGTCGCGCTGTCCGGTCCCGACTGGAAGATGTGGGCGAACATCGCGGCGTTCCTGACGAGTGACTCGTTGCGGATCATCACGCCACGCGGCGCGCCCGTCGTGCCCGAGGTGTAGCAGAGGACGCCGACGTCCGCCGGTCTCGCGTCGGAGCCGTCCGGTGCCGGCACCGGACGAGCGGACACGTCCACGTCGGCCGACGCGACGATGCGGCGCCGGTGGCGCTCGGCCAGTCGGGCCAGGTAGGGCGGGTCGCCGATCACGGCGACGGGATCCACGCCCTCGAGCACTCGGTCGAGGTCGCCCGAGACATGCCGGGTGTTGAGCGGCACCGCGATGGCGCCGTGGGCGAGCGTGCCGAGGTAGGCGACGACCCAGACGCAGCTGTTCTCGGCCAGGATCGCCACGCGATCGCCTCGGGCCACGCGGAGGCTGCGCAGCCGTGCGCGAAAGCGCCCGACGGCTCCCGCGACCTGGCTGTACGTCCACGTGCGGTCGCGGTCCGGCTCCGTGACGAACACCGCATCGGGCGTGCGCTCGGCCCAGTGGAGGAGGAACTCGGGCAGAGTGTGAGTCATCGCGTCTCGGCGGTGGCGGTATTCTATGGGGCGCTCCGGCCCAAATCAACCAACGGACCGTGCCCCCGACGAGTCCTTCCGCCGAGAACACGGTGTGGTTCGCCTCCTGCAATGCCTGCCTGGTGCCCCACCAGAACTCCCGCTCGCTGATCGTCGCGCCGGACGGCCAGATCTGCGTCCAGACGCAGCTCCGTCGGGAAGAGCTGCTGGTGGCGGACCTCGACGTGGCGCGTGCCACTCGCGCCATGTTCGAGCTCGAGCGGGACGGGATGGCCGACGTGCTGTTCGCCGGCACGGTTCGCCTGGAGGAGCTCGCGACCGCGGGCCCGATGACGTCCTGACCGCAGCCGGCCCGGCGCAACCGGCGCCAGCGTGTCCGAGGCTCGCGCGACCACAAGACGCGCCCGGCTGATCGCCCAGGCGCCGGCGCCTGCACAGCCGGGCAATCGCCGGCCTGTCGGCTTGTGTCCCGGTGCAGGCTGGGCTACGCTCGCCCCATAATGGAGTGGGCCCGACACCGCTACGCTAGCCATGAAGCACGCGCCGACAAGGAGGTAGGATCGATGCGAACCGCTCGACTGGTCCTCGCCCTCACCTTGGTCGCCGGACTTACGCTGGTGGGGCTGCCCGAGGGTCCCCAGGTTTCGGCGCAGCAGGCCGGCAAGGTGATCCGGTTCGGCGTGAACCGTGCCGCCGAGAATCTCGATCCCGTGACGCAGGACGCGAACCCAGATATCTGGGCCTTCATGCAGATCTACCAGCAGCTCGTGCGTGTGAACGTCAAGGGCGATGGTTTCGAGCCCGACCTGGCTGAGAAGTGGAGCACCTCATCCGACGGCCGGACGTGGACGTTCCTCCTCCGGAAGAACGCCCGCTTCTCCAACGGCGACCCGGTCAAGGCCAGCGACGCGGTCTGGTCCCTCAAGCGAGCACGCGACACCAAGGGCCCCTGGAAGTGGGCCCTCGAGGCGGTCGAGGACATCGCGGCGAAGGACGATCACACGGTCGTCATCAGCCTCAAGGAACCGTGGGCGCCGTTCCTGGCCGACATCTCGCTCTTCTCGAACAGCATCCTGCCGGAGAAGGTCTTCAAGGGCGCGAAGGACGAGGACATCTCGAACAAGCCTGTGGGCTCCGGGCCCTACATGCTCGTGGACTGGAAGAAGGGCGAGGAGCTGGTCATGAAGGCCAACCCCCACTACCACGAGAAGGGGGTGCCCAAGACCGGCGAGCTGCGGATCCGCTACATCCCGGACGACAACAGCCGGATCATCGCGCTGCAGTCCGGGGACGTCGACGGCATCGACTACCCACCGTTCTCCCGGATCGAGGAGCTCCGCAAGGATCCGAAGCTCGAGGCGCAACTCAATCCGTCCACCCAGGTGTCCCACCTCTCGCTGAACATCCGCGAGGCGCCGCTCAACAACGTGAAGTTCCGGCTCGCGCTGGCCCACGCGACCGATCGGGCGGCCATCGTCAAGGCCGTCTGCTTCGGGCACTGCACGCCGGCGACGACGTTCCTGCCGATGACGACCCCGTTCTTCAACAAGGGCTCGAAGGGCAACGCCTACGACCTGAACCGGGCCAAGCAACTCCTCAAGGAGTCCGGGATCGCCACGCCGATCACGCTCAAGCTCCTCTACCGCGCCAACGACGCCGTGCACCAGCCGACGGCGGTCGCCCTGAAGGAGATGTGGAGCAAGCTGGGCGTCAACCTGGAGCTGGATCCCCTCGACCGCGCCACCGCGACCCAGCGATACCGCGCGAACCAGTTCCACGTCTACGTGACGAGCTGGACGAACGACATTCCCGACCCCTCCCAGCTCGCCGCCTACGAGCTCGGCTTCACCGAGAGCCAGTCGTACCACAGCGGCTACCAGTCGGCGGAGATGGACGGCCTCCTGGCCAAGGGCCTGCGCGAGATGAATGTCGAGAAGCGCCGCCAGATCTACTACGAGATCCAGGAGCTGGCGCTGCGGGACTCTCCGATCGTCTGGCTCTACTACTCGCCCTACACCATCGCCATCAACAAGAAGATGAAGGGGTTCGTCCAGATGGCCACCGGACCCTGGATCTTCAAGGGCGTGACCATCGGCGAGTAGGGCCGGCCGGCGCCGTGCCCCTGCTGCGCTACGCGGCCCGGCGCATCGGGCAGACCCTGCCCGTGGCGCTGCTGGTGACGGTGCTGATCTTCTTTTTGGTCAAGCTCTTGCCGGGCGATCCGGCGACGGCGATCCTGGGTGACCGGGCGAGTCCGGAGGCGGTCCAGGCCCTGCACCGGCAGTGGGGCCTGGACCGACCCTTGCCCGCGCAGTACGCCGTCTACCTTCGGAATCTCGCCACGGGCGACCTGGGGCAGTCCCTGCGATACCGGACGCCCGTGACCACCCTCCTGCCGCGCCGGGCGGGGGTAACCCTCTTCCTGGTGGTCTACAGCCTCGCCCTGTCCGCGCTGATCGCGGTGCCGCTCGCCATGATCGCCGCCACGCACCGCGAACGCTGGGCGGACCAGGTCGTGCGGGGTCTGATCACGCTCCCGCTGGCCTCTCCAGCCTTTTGGATCGGCATTCTCCTGCTGCTGCTGTTCGCGCTCAAGCTCGGATGGTTCCCGGCTTCGGGGTACGGCGAGGGGTTCGCGGGGCACCTGCGACACCTGTTCCTGCCCGCGCTCACCCTCTCGCACGCCTTCACCGCGGTCCTGACCCGCAGCCTCAGGTCGGCGCTCATCGACGTTCAAACGACGACCTACGTCGACTTCGCCCGCGCCAAGGGGCTCGACCGCCGGGCGGTCCTGGTCCACCACGTCTTGCGGGCGGCGCTCCTGCCCATCGTCACGCTCGTGGGAGTCCGACTCTCCTACGCCATCGGCGGCTCGGTGGTGGTGGAGACGGTATTCGCGCTGCCCGGGCTCGGATCCTGGATGGTCGAGTCCATCCTGGCGCGGGATTACATGGTGGTCCAGACCCTGACCCTGGTCTTCGCCCTCGGGGCCATGCTCGTCAACCTCGCGACAGACCTCGTCTATCCTCTGTTCGATCCGCGCGTCCGGATGGGCTAGCGAGGCTCGTCGCCATGGGCACCATTGCGGTCGAGGCCGTCGCCGCGCCGACGGTTCGACTGCGGCGGCGGTCAGCTCTGGCGGTCGGCGGCGCGATGTTGGGCTTGCTGGTGATCGCCGCGCTCCTTGGACCGCGTCTGTCGCCCTACGATCCGACCTCGCACGACTTCGACCGGCTGCTGCAAGCGCCCAGCCTCGAGCACCCCTTCGGCACCGACAACTTCGGCCGCGACGTCCTGACCCGGATCCTGTACGGCGCCGCCATCAATCTCCGCATCGGCGTACTGGCGGTCGCCTTTCCGTTCCTGGCCGGGTCGCTGCTCGGCGCGCTGGCGGGGTATCGAGGCGGCTGGATCGACACGGTCATCATGCGCGCGGTCGACGTCATCACGGCCGTCCCCTTCCTTGTCCTCGTCATCGCCATCATCGCGTTTCTCGGCCCAGGGGAGGTGAACGTCCTCCTCGCCATCGGCGCGGTCGGCTGGGTGACCTATGCCCGGCTCGTCCGGGGCGAGGTCCTGCGGGAGAAGAATCTCGAGTACGTGGCGGCCCTGCGCGCGCTGGGCTTTCGCCGGTGGCGCATCCTGCTCGGGCACATCCTGCCCAACGCCATCCCGCCGGCGGTCATCTTCCTCGCGTCCGACGTCGTTCTCGTCATCCTCACCACCGCGTCTCTGGGATTCCTGGGGCTCGGCGTGCGTCCGCCCGCTCCCGAGTGGGGGATGATGATCTCCGAGGGTCGAGAGTTCCTGGCGAATGGCTGGTGGGTCGCGACGATGCCCGGCTTCGCGTGCATGTACGCCGGTCTCGCCTTCATCCTCCTGGGCGACGGGATCGCCGACCTGCTCCGCGTGAAGGGACAGTGAGCAGCGCGCCAAAGCCTGACTGGCGTCGATTGGGCCGCAGGCCGGAGCCGTTGCCAGTGGCCGCCCAGCCGCCGGTGACCGACTCCCTCCTGACGGTCGAGGACCTGCGAGTCGAGATCCCCACGCGACGCGGATCGGTGCATGCGGTCCGCGGGGTCAGCTTCCGAGTCCGGCGGGGAGAGACGTTCGCGCTGGTCGGCGAGTCTGGCTCCGGGAAGACCATGACCTGCCGGGCGATCGTTCGCCTCGTCCACCCACCGGGGCGCATCACGGCGGGCCGGGTGGTCTTCGAGGACCGCGACCTGGCGCAGCTGTCGGAGCGGGAGCTCGAGCACGTCCGGGGCCGCGGCCTGGTGATGGTCTTCCAGGATCCCATGACCGCGCTCAACCCGGTCCTGAGCGTCGAGCGTCAGATCACGGAGGTCCTGACTGACTCCGGCGCGGCCGGCTCACGGCGGTCCCGGGCGGTGGCGCTGCTCCGCCACGTCGGCATCCCGGATCCGGAGCGCCGGCTGGGCGCCTACCCGCACCAGCTCTCGGGAGGGCAGCGGCAGCGGGTGATGCTGGCGATCGCCCTGGCGCGCGAGCCGAGGCTCCTGCTGGCCGACGAGCCCACCACGGCCCTCGATGTGACCATCCAGGCCCAGATCCTTCGGCTGCTCGTGACGCTCCAGCGGGAGCTGGGCATGGCACTGATCCTGGTCACCCACGATCTGGGGGTCGTTTACCAGGCCGTCGACCGGGTCGCGGTCATGTATGCCGGCGAGATCGTGGAGCTGGCGACCACGGCCGAGCTGTTCGCCCGGCCGAGCCATCCGTACACGATCGGTCTCATGCGGTCGATTCCCAGCGTCGAGCGCCGGGGCCGGCTCATCCCGATTCCCGGTGCGCCCCCGGACCTGGCCGCCCTCGGCCGCGGGTGCCCCTTCGCGCCCCGCTGCGCCTGGGCAGCGACCGAGTGCCTCGCCGGCGATGTTCCGCTCGTGCCGGTTGCCTCCGAGCACTGGAGCCGGTGCCTTCGCATCGACCGACTGGGGCAGGGGTGAGGGCCGAGACGCCTGTGGGTGAGCCCGTCGCCGCGTCGCCCCTTCTCGAGGTCCGGGGCCTCGTCAAGCACTTCCCGCTGCCGCACACCTTGCTGGACGTCGCACTGCGCCGGGCGCCGGAGCACATCCGCGCGGTCGACGGCGTCTCGCTCACGCTGGGGCGTGGCCAGACGCTGGGCCTGGTCGGCGAGTCCGGGTGCGGCAAGAGCACGCTTGGCCGCTGCCTGCTCCGGCTCCACGACGCCGACCGCGGGGAGGTTCGGTTCGACGGCGTCGACCTGATGAAGCTCGGCGAGGCGGAGCTGGCTCCCTACCGCAAGCGGATGCAGGTCGTGTTCCAGGATCCGTACGCCTCGCTGGATCCCCGGCAGCGGGTCGCCGCGATGCTCCGCGAGGTGCTCGACGTGCACGGCATCGGCGCGCCCTCGACGCGGCGCCGGCGCGTGGACGAGCTCCTCGTCCAGGTCGGCCTGAGTCCGGCGGATGGCCACAAGTATCCGGGCGAGTTCTCCGGCGGGCAGCGCCAGCGTGTCGGCATCGCCCGGGCGCTGGCCGTGGAGCCCGAGCTGCTGATCGCCGACGAACCCTTGTCCGCACTCGACGTCTCGATCCAGGCCCAGATCCTCCAGCTCCTCCTCGACCTCCGGGCGTCGCTCGGCTTGACGATCATCTTCATCTCGCACGATCTCCGCGTCGTTCGGTACCTGAGCGACGAGGTCGCCGTCATGTACCTGGGCACGATCGTGGAGCAAGCGCCGACCGCCGAGCTCTTCGCCCGGCCGCAGCACCCGTACACCGTGGCCCTGCTCTCGGCCGTGCCCGAGGTGGGCGGTGTCCGCCGCGAGCTGGCGCCGATCGAGGGCGAGCCGCCCAGTGCCGTACGGGTCCCGTCCGGATGCCGGTTCCACCCGCGATGCCCCTGGAGGGTCGAGCGCTGTCAGCGGGAATCGCCTCAGCTCGACGAGCTCCTGCCTCGTCACCACGTGGCGTGCCACGTCGCGGCGGATCGTCTCGCGGCGTGCCGCGACGGAGACCTTGACACCGGCACCCGCGGGACCAAAATGCGAGAAGTGCCCCGGACATAACCTGATGCGCCCGCTGCGCGAGGGTGTGGGCTCCGGCGCCCATCCCCGCCAGGAGGAGACCATGCCCACGCTCGATCCCGAGGAGCTCGCCCAGCTCTTGCCGGCCGAGACCGCAGCGTTCGCGTTGCCCATCCCGACCCAGTTCGTCTCGAGCGACGAGTTCATGCCGCTGCCCCAGACCGCGAAGCAGAGGCAGGTCGAGGCGCGAATGCGCGAGCTGGGAGGGCAGCTCGCGAAGCATCAGGGCCTGAGTCGCCGACGGTTCTTCCAGACCGCGGCCGGGATGGCGGCGGCGTTCGTCGCGATGAACGACGTGTACGGCGCCGTGTTCGGGGTGAGCCCCGCGGAGGCGGCCACGCCGGAGATGGCCGACGAGCGCGCCAAGGCCCTCGCCGGGCAGTTCATCATGGACATGCACACGCACTTCCTCCGCGACGACACGCGGCTGGAAGGGTTCGTGCGATCGCGTGAGGCGGTCGGCAAGGCCGGCTGGAACCCGGCGCTGGCGGGCAAGCCGCAGACGATCGAGGATCTCAAGTTCGCCAACTACTTCAAGGAGATCTACTTCGACAGCGACACGAAGGTCGCGCTCATCTCGGGGTCCGGCTCCGAAGAGCCTCGCGACTGGTTCCTCACCAACGAGATGAAGGCCGAGGCGCGCGCCAAGGTGAACAGGATCACTGGCTCGAAGCGGCTCATGAGCCACGCGATCTTCATGCCCGGCATGCCGGGGTGGCTGGAGTCGGTGGATCGGGCCATCGCGGAGCTCCGGCCGGACTCCTTCAAGGGCTACACGGTCGGCGACAACACCAACAAGCAGCTCTCCAAGCACCCGTGGCGCATGGACGACGAGAAGCTGCTCTATCCCTTCTACGAGAGGCTCGTGAAGGCCGGCCTCGTCAACGTGTGCGTGCACAAGGGGCTGTACCCGCCGTCGACGACGCGGCAGTTCCCGAACCTCCTCGAGTACGCGGATGTCCGCGACCTCGGCAAGGCGGCCAAGGACTGGCCGCAGCTGAACTTCATCATCTACCACTCGGCGTTCCGCTTCACCGGCGGAGCGCAGGCGGACGGCTGGACCCAGTTCGAGCGCACGGGGCGCGTCGACTGGGTGACCGACCTGGCCGAGATCCCCGCCAAGTACGGCGTGCGGAACGTCTACGGCGACCTCGGGCAGATCTTCGCGCAGAGCACTGTCGCGGAGCCGCGCCTGTGCGCCGCCATGCTGGGGCAGCTGGTCACGGGGCTCGGCGCCGACCACGTGGTGTGGGGCACCGACGCGGTCTGGACCGGGGCGCCACAGTGGCAGATCGAGGCGCTGCGCCGCCTGGAGATCCCCGAGGACATGCAGCAGAAGTACGGGTTCTCGCCGCTCGGGCCCGCCGACGGCCCGGTCAAGCGCGCGATCTTCGGTGAGAACTCGGCGGCGCTCTACCGGTACGATCGCCGCGCCGAGCTCTGGACCGACCGCATCGCGCTCGCCAAGGCGACGTACGAGCGGGAAGGTCCCGGCCGGACGAACCTGCGCTACGGCTACATGATGCCGACAATCGCCTGACGGCCGCCCCGCCGGGTCACCCCGGTGGCACCGGGCCGGGTCACCGGCCGATCGGAGGTCTCGGGGCGCGGGGCGTGCCCGGAAGCGGCAGGCGATCGACGAGGTCTGTCAGCTGCTGCAGGCTGATCGGCTTCCCGAGAACCGCATTGACGTCGAGGGCGCGGGCCTCGGGACCCGGCGTCGGGTCCTCGTCCGAGCTCAGCACGATGACGCCGATCGCCGGCTGATACGCGCGCGCGATCTGCACCACGTCCCAGCCACCGAGATCGACACCGTGCACCGCTGGCAGGTCGAGATCGACCACCGCGATGTCGAAGGGGTGCGCGCGAAGCCGCACGATCGCCTGCCACGCGTCGGCCGCAGTGTCGACGACGTGTCCCTCGCGGAGGAACGCGGTGTTGAGGCCCTCGCGGCTCGGCGGATCGTCGTCGACGACGAGGATCTGTCGAGGCCGCCCTCTTGCGGCCAGCGTGTGGAAGGGATCCGACGCCATCGCTCTAAGCATGCCCTTTCTTGCCTCATTTCCGGGCAGCGCAACCCCCGTGCCAGGGCGCGCGCTCGCTGCCTGGCTGCCTCGAACTACCTGATTTCGCGTTGCCGAGACCGACCGGCCCGGTAAGCGTTACTTCACGGCCGGCCCGGCGGTGTAAGGTCTACACGGCGGAACGGGGTGACGCGTCCTTGACACTCGACGTGGGGCGGGCTACAAGGGACCGGCCGTGTCGCCTCCCCGTCGCCGTGCGGCGTCCAACCGATCTCCCGACTACGCCGGGCTTCCCACCGAGCAGCCGAATCGACTCGTCCGACCGCTCGATCAGCTCTCCACGGAGCGTCTCGTCGCCACCATCACCCGAGAGGACCGGCGCGCGGCCGCGAGCGTCGGGGCGGTCCGGCAGCTCGCTCGCGCGTGCGGTCGACCTCGTCGCCCGTGCGCTGGAAGCGGGAGGGCGGCTCGTGTATGCGGGCGCCGGAACGAGCGGCCGGCTCGGGGTCCTCGACGCCGCCGAATGCCCGCCGACTTTTGGCGTGTCCCCGGGGCAGGTGGTTGGCGTGATCGCGGGCGGTCGCCGGGCGCTCTGGCGGGCCGTCGAGGGCGCCGAGGATCGGGGCGCGGACGCGCGTCGAGCCCTCGGGCGTCTTCGCGTGGGCGCCCGCGACGTCGTGTGCGCGATCTGCGCGAGCGGCGTCACGCCGTTCGCACTCGCCGCCCTCCGGGAAGCGCGGCGCCGTGGTGCGCAGACCATCGCGGTGACATGCGCTCCGTCGGCGGCGCTCCGCGCGCTCGCGGACGTCCTCGTCGCTCCCCGCCCCGGACCGGAAGTGCTGGCTGGCTCGACGCGCATGAAGGCAGGTCTCGCCACCAAGATGGTCCTCCACACGCTCACCACGGGAGTGATGGTGCGGCTCGGCAAGGTCTACGGCAATCGCATGGTCGATCTTCGGCCCACGAGCCAGAAGCTCAGGGCGCGCGCGCTTCGCATCGTCGCCGAGCTCACCGCTCTGCCGCCCGGTTCCGCGCGCGCCCTCGCTCGGCGAGCCGGTGGCCGGCCCGCCGTGGCGCTGGTCATGCACCGGCTCGGCCTTGACGCGGCCGCGGCCCGACGCCGCCTGGCCGCCCACCACGATGATCTGCGCTCGGCACTGGGGGAGCGGCGCGGTGGCCGCTGATCCCCTGGCCGCGCTCCTGTCGCTCCGGACGGTGAACCCGCGCCGGGTCGTCGGCCTGATCTCCGGAACCAGCGCCGACGGCATCGACACCGCACTCGTCGAGATCCACGGGGCAGGGGAGACGACGCGCGTTCGCCTCCTCGACTTCCAGACCCGGCCGTTCGATTCGGAACTGCGGAGGCGTGTCCTGGCGCTCGGCGACGCCGCGGCGCCGGAGCTCTTGCGCGTGCACTACCGTCTGGGCGAGGAGTTCGCGCAGGCCGCACTCGGTGCCATCGATCGGGCCCGGCACTCGGGCCTCGAGGTCCATCTGATAGGCTCGCACGGCCAGACGGCGCGCCATCATCCGCGGGCCGCGGAGGCCGACGGCCGCGCCGCCACGCTCCAGCTGGGGGAGCCCGCGGTCATCGCGGAGCGTACGAGATTGCCCGTCGTGGCAGACTTTCGGCCACGCGACGTCGCGGCCGGCGGTGAGGGCGCGCCTCTCGTCCCGCTGGTGGACTGGCTGCTGTTCCGACGCACCGGGGCTACCCGGGCCTGTCTCAACATGGGCGGCATCGCCAACGTGACGGTCGTCACCGAGCGCGTCGAGAGCGTTCGGGCCTTCGACCTGGGCCCGGCGAACATGCCGCTCGATCTGGTCGTCCACGCCTGGACGCGCGGTGCCGAGACCTTCGACCGCGACGGCTCGTGGGCCGCCGAGGGACAGGTCGACCCGGGGCTGGTCACGGAGCTGCTTCAGCATCCGTTCTTGGCCCTTCCGCCACCCAAGTCCACCGGCCGCGAGGCGTTCGGGGACGTCTTCGTGGAACCGCTCGTGGCCCGCTACCGGGGACGCGAGCGCGACCTCTTGGCGAGCCTGACGCGTTTTGTCGCGGAATCGGTGGCTGGCGGGATCCGCCGGTGGGTGAGCGAACCCGTCGCCGAGGTGCTCGTGTCGGGCGGCGGCGCCCGGAACCGCACGCTCATGGCGGCACTTGCCTTGACGCTGGCTCCTGTGCCCGTGCGGTCGCTGGCGGAGGTCGGTCTCGACCCCGACGCGAAGGAAGCCGTCGCGTTCGCGGTGCTCGCGAACGAGACGCTCTTCGGCCGGCCGGGAAACGTGCCCGGGGCGACCGGCGCGGTGGGGCCGCGTATCCTCGGCAAGCTCGTCGTCTGACCGGCGCGCCGGCGAACTGCTCCGCTAGAGCCCTGGAAACAGCGGCGCCTGTTCCGGACTGGAACGCGGTGACGCGGGTCGCCTCGGCCGCGGAGCCTTCGCGGGCCGGGGGGTCGGGGGGCGGCGACGGCCCGGTCGGCCCGTCGGGGACCACCCCTTCTGCCGCGCGATCTTGTCACCCTGCTTGATCACGAGAAGGTCCACGATGCGGGCGAGCGGGTGCCGGATGAGGGTCAGGTACCGGACCCAGTAGCGAGGGGTGAACGCGAGCGTCCGCATCTCGTCGAGGGCGAGCGCAAGGGCGGTGCGATCGCCCTTGCGTGCGGCGAGGCGGAGGTTGTCGATGACTCGGGTCTGGCTCGCCGTGCGACGCGTTCGCGGCCCGGCTGGGCTCACCGAGCTACCCTCGATTCCCGAGAGGCCTTAGGTGGCCGGAGTCTCATGGCCGGTCCTGTCGGGAAGCGCGGAAGATGCGCCACGCCGCCGGCAGCACCATCGCGAGGGCGGCCGCGGTTCCCACCAGTTGCTTCCAGCCGAACCCCGGAAATGCCCCGATCTGAAGGAGATCGGCGCACAGCGACAAGACACCCAGGAGCGTGCCCGTGACGAGGAGGACCCAGTCGCGACCCAACATCCTCGGGGGCGGATTGTAGCATGTGGGTGCTGCCTCCCTGGCGGCGGCTCGGGGCGTTGGCGGGCCCGCAGCGGCGTTGTAGACTGGCGGTGACGGCAGCGCCGCGCGCACCCACAGCGGTCTGCCCTCGAGCACCGCGATCCGCCACCGGGGGGCCAAGAGAAGCGAGATGAAGTCGATCGCATTCGTCGGGCTGGGCAACATGGGGCTGCCGATGGTGGCCAACCTCATCAAGGCGGGCTACAGGGTCCACGCCTCGGACGTGCGACGCGACGCCATCCAGGCCGCCGTCGAACAGGGTGCGCTCGGCGCGGACTCAGCCTCGGACGCGACGGGGAGGGCGGACGTCGTCGTCACCATGGTGCCAAACTCTCCCGATGTCGAGGTCGCCTACCTCGGTCCGAAGGGCGTCCTCGAGGGGGCGCGGCCAGGCCAGGTCGCGATCGACATGAGCACGATCGATCCCGCCACGACCCGCAGGGTCGGGGCTCGACTCGAGGCCGCGGGGGTCCGCATGCTCGATGCGCCTGTTTCCGGTGGCGTGCCGGGCGCGATGGCCGGGACGCTGACGATCATGGTCGGAGGGGACGAGGCCGTGTTCGCCGAGGCTCGTCCCATCCTGGGGGCGATGGGCAAGAACGTCGTCCACGTCGGGCCGCTTGGCTCGGGCGAGGTGGCGAAGATCTGCAACAACCTCCTCGCGGGGGTGTCCATGATCGCCGCCGCCGAGGCGTTCGTGATCGGGACACGGGCGGGCGTCGACCCCAAGATCCTTCACGAGATCATCCGGACCAGCTCGGGAAACTGCTGGGCCGTCGAGAACAACTGTCCGGTCCCCGGGCTGGTGCCCAAGGCAGCGTCAAACCGGGCGTTTGCCGCAGGGTTCATGACCGACCTCATGGCCAAGGATCTGTCCCTGGCCCGCTCCGCGGCGCGAGATCTTGGCGTGCCCTGCTTCACGGGCGCCTTGGCGCACGACCTTTATATGCTCGCCAGCCGTCACGGGCTGGGACGCAAGGACTTCTCCTCCGTCATCCAGCTCCTGACCGCCTCAGAGGCAGGAGGTTAGCCTAAGCGCCGATCCGGTAGCCTAGAGCGCCGATCCAAGGAAGATTCCCCTGGCTGGCCGCGCGAGCATCTGGCGGCATCCTGCTTGCATCATAAGAGTGGCTGCCATGTCGGAGGGAGAAGCCATGGGATCAGCGCGTCAGATCGAAACGCTTGCCGTCCTGACCCTCGCCACGGCGCTTTTTGCCGTGCTCATGGGGGCGCACCCCGTCCTGGCTCAGACGCCACCTGCGTCCGGGACGACCACGTCCCAGGGGTCCGGGCCCTTGGGAATGGGCGTCGTCGCTCCCGAGCCGACCCGGCCCGTTCCCGAGTTCGGGTTCGAGCCCGCCATTCCTCCTGGGCAGAAGGGCGCGCGGGAGGAGGAGTTCTACCCGGAGCGGACGCGGAGCATCCACCAGCCTGCTTTTGTCAAGGGTGCCGTCAACACCATGAGGACCTCGCGCACGTCGGGGGTTCGCACGGGTCTGACCGGGTGGACCACACCCCGGGTGCCGTTCGACGACCGGGAGTCGAGTGGCGGTGCGGCGTTCGGCTTCTCGATCGAATGGGGGACGCCCATGGAGCCGCCGCCCGAGCCGGCGCTGCCCGGTCAGCGCTGATTGCAATCAGCCCTTCGCGAGCTTCTCGACCTCGCGCTTGGCCATGGGCTCGATACGAGCCAGGAGTAGCTTGACCCTCCGCTCGGAGGTGTGATCGGCCAGGATTAGGCGCCTCGACCTCGTCCCATTCACGATGAAGGCCACCCAGTCGTCCAGGTTGGGGGTGCCCCGCCACTGAATGACCAGGCCGCTTGCCTTCAGCTTCTTGCGTCCTTCGACCTTCGCTAGCGGCTTTCGCGGAACGTCCATGCGCGCCTCCGACCCCGTGCCGACCAATGAAAGAATGCGCCCGCCATGTCCAGTGAATGTCCCCCACGATCGTCGCGCGTCCGATCCGTGTCAAGCGTTTGTTTCGCCTGCACTCATGCGCTCACGCGACGACGGATCTGTTACACGTCGGCGTTCATCAGCGAATCGGAAGCCTCGATCTCTCGGGCACAGGTCTGTCGCGGCTCCGCGCGCCGCTGACCCCGAACACCCGCGCCAGACGCGGCGTATCACCGTCGGTGGATGGCGGTGGATAAGTGGATAACCGCGGTGCGGAGGGGACGGTTGGCGGGAGCGGCCCGCGGCGATCGCTTCCGTGCGAGCCGCGTGATACCCTTCGCGGATGACCCAGCTGATCCGGATCGGCCACAGCCCGGACGCCGACGACGCCTTCATGTTCTACGCGATGACGCACGGCAAGGTCACCATCCCCGGCGTCCGAATCGAGCACGTGCTGGAGGACATCGAGTCGCTCAATCGCCGCGCGGCTACGTCCGAGCTCGAGGTCACCGCGGTCTCGTGCGCGACGTACCCGGCCATCGCGGACCGGTACCGGCTCATGGATCCCGGAGCCTCGATGGGAAAGGGCTACGGACCCATCGTCGTGTCCCGCGAGCTGATCCCCACCGAGGAGCTCCGCGAGCGAGTCGTCGCCATCCCCGGGTACGGGACCACGGCGTACCTCTTGCTCCGGCTCGCGCTGGGAGACCCGCCGGTGATCGTGGTGGCGTTCGACCAGATCCCGCGGGTGGTGATGGACGGCCAGGCGGACGCCGGCCTCCTGATCCACGAAGGGCAGATCACGTACGGCACGATGGGCCTCAGCAAGGTGCTTGATCTCGGGGAACTGTGGACGAAGCGGACGGGGCTCCCGCTCCCGCTGGGCGTCAACGTGACCCGGCGCGACCTCGGGGAAGGGATGGCGCAGGATCTGTCCGAGGCCCTGCGGGCCTCGATTCGCTACGCGCACGCCCACCCGGACGAGGCGGTGGGCTACGCGCTCCGGTACGGCCGGGGCATCGACGCCGAGACCTGCACACGCTTTGTCCACATGTACGTCAACGACTACACGGTGTCGCTCGGCGAGGAGGGTCGGCGCGCCCTGGAGACGCTCTACCGTGAGGCGGTGGGCGCGCGCCTGCTTGACGCGATGCCGCCCCTCGATCCTCTCTAGCCGCGTGCAGCGGAGCGCCCGCCGGGCCCGGCGCGCTCGAGGCGCCGGCACGGCAGTGGCCTAGTACGCCTTGACCCGCTCGTAGAGCGTGGTCCGCTGGACGGGGCGGAAGCCGGCCTCCCTGATGAGCTCCACGATCTCGTCGACGGTGATCCTGTTGATGTAGTCCGCCGCCTTGTGGACGTTCTCCTCGAAGAGCGTCCCGCCCCAGTCGTCGGCCCCGAAGTGCAGCGCGATCTGTCCGGCGCGTTTCCCTTCCGAGAACCAGGACGCCTGCACGTGGGGCACGTTGTCGAGGAAGCAGCGGGACAGTGCCAGCATCCGGCAGTAGGCGTTGGGCCCCGCGTAGTGCTTGATCCACTTCTCGAGCAGGGTGTTTCCCGGCTTGAAGGACCAGGGGATGAATGCCGTGAAACCTCCGGTCTCCGCCTGGAGGGTCCGCACCGCCTCGAGGTGGTCCAGGATGTCGTCCGGGCCCTCGACGTGACCGTACATCATCGTCGCCGTCGAGCGGAGGCCCTGCCGATGCGCTTCGCGGTGGACCTCCAGCCAGCTACCGGGGCCGCCCTTCTTCGGGGCAATGCGCAGGCGCACACGCTCCGACAGGATCTCGGCGCCTCCCCCGGGCAGGGTCTCTTGACCCGCCTCGCGCAGCCGCGCCAGGATCTCGCCGACGGGGAGCGCCGACACTCGGGCCATGGTCTGGATCTCGGACGCGGTGAAGAAGTGCGGAAGCACACCCGGGAAGCGAAGCCGAGTCTCGCGGACCAGGTCCAGGTAGTAGTCGAGAGGGAGCGCCGGGTTGTGGCCTCCCTGGAGCAGGACGGTGGTCGCGCCCCGTTCGACCGCCGAGGCGATCTTGGCCATGACCTCCTCGACCGTCAGGGTGTACGCCTCGGGATCCCCCGGCTTCCGGTAGAAAGCGCAAAACTGACAGTCGGTGATGCAGACGTTCGTGTAGTTCGGGTTCGTGTCGATCGCGAACGTCACCTCGCCCCCGGGATGGAGGCGGCGACGCACCGAGCCAGCGAGCTGGCCGAGCTCGAGCAGGGGGGCCTCGGTCAGGAGCCAGAGCCCCTCCTCGCGAGAGAGTGGCACCCCGCCGTCGACCTTGTCGCGAATCGTATTCAGCATGGCGCAGCCCGTCAGCCCTCGAGCAGGGCGAGGAGCCGGCGGTATTCGACCACCGCCTTCTCGTCATCGGGTCCGACCCGGTACCTGAAGCTCTCGAGGTAGGCGGTTATCTCAGCCTCGGAGAGACCGAGGTCGCGCCGCCGCGCCGCGATGGCCGGAAGGCTCGCCAGGCCGACGTCGAGCGCGTCCGCGAGGGCCGATTCCAGCCCCTCCCGCGCGGACGCCGGCGTGTCGAGGCGCACCGCCCACGCCGCGAAGACCATGGGGTGGCCGGTCCACGATGTCCACTCCTCGCCGAGGTCGTAGCAGAGAGGCTTCGGCCACGGCGCCTGCAACGCGCGAAGCGCCGCGTCGCCGATGAGGAGCACGGCGTCAGCTGGATCGTCGAGCCCGACCAGGGTGGGCGCGGGCACCTCGTCGCGGAGCGCGAGCAGAATCCGCAGGAGCCGCACGGAGGTCGACGTCTCGCCTGTCACGGCGATGCGGCGCCCGCCGAGCTCCTTCATGGGACGGTCGGAGAAGAGGAGCACGCTCTGCGCTCGGGTGGGGCCCACGATCCCGAACGGCAGGCGAATCACGGTTCCCTCGAGCCTGAGGCAGTCGGCGAGCGCAAGTGGCCCGGTGTCGATCCGACCCCCCGCCACCGCCTCGCCGAGGGCGCGAGGCGGCAGGGAGTCGACGACGGGCCAGGGGAAGGCGTGGAAGAACGGCTCGACGTTCAGGTAGGAGATGCGGCCGACTCGCAGCATCAGCTCCACACCTTGATCACGTTGTAGAGCGCGTCGCGCTCGACCGGCACCCGGCCGGCGTCGCGGATCATTCGCAGGATCTGCTCGCGCGCGAGGCCGGCCGGGCTCTCCGCACGCGCCGCGTGCGCGATCCGCTCGTCGACGAGCGTGCCGTTGACGTCGTCGGC
Organism: uncultured Candidatus Rokubacteria bacterium; assembly: GCA_963804185.1. Classification (GTDB taxonomy): domain Bacteria; phylum Methylomirabilota; class Methylomirabilia; order Rokubacteriales; family DASRDR01; genus DASRDR01. The sequence goes on along the minus strand of CAWDPM010000009.1, from coordinate 129,200 downwards.
TCCGAAATGAAGCGCGATGGAGGCCGCCTCCTCGCCCATCATGACCCAGTACGCCTCGACGTGGGGGAAGTTGTCGAGAACGAGGCGGGACGTCGCCACCACGCGGAGTGCCTCAACGGCCGAGGCCTGACGGGGCACGAGCCGCGTGTCGCCGATCTGGTAGAGGAGCGGGATGAACGTCAGGAATCCGCCGGTCTCGTCCTGGCAGTCGCGGAGGCGCAGCATGTGCCCGATCCGCTCGGCGTACGTCTCGATGTGGCCATAGAGCATCGTCGCGTTGGAGCGTATGCCCAGGCCGTGGGCGATGCGGTGAATCTCGAGCCAGCGATCCGCACCGGCCTTGCCGGTGAAGCGGAGGGCCTTCTGGAGGCGCGCCGAGAAGATCTCGGCGCCCCCGCCGGGCATGGTGTGGAGGCCCGCCGCCTTCAGGCGGGCCAGCGCCTCGCCGGGCTCGATCTTCCACCGGCGCCAGAGGTAGTCGATCTCGGCCGCGGTGAAGGCCTTGATCTGGGCGTCGGGCCGGGCGGCGTGAATCGCCTGCACCAGCCGCTCGTAGTACTCGAACGGCCAGTCCGGATGGTGGCCGCCGACGATGTGGACCTCGCGGACGTCGGCCTCGATCATGCCCACGATGTCCTCGATCGAGTGCTCGAACGCGCCGGTCTCTCCCTTCTTCCTGGCGAAGTCGCAGAAGGAGCACGACAGCACGCAGATGTTCGTCGGATTGATGTACCGGTTGATGACGAAGTAGACCCAGTCGGCCGACTTCTGCCGCTTGACGTGGTCGGCCATCCGCCCCAGTCCGAGGAGGTCGTCGGTCTCGAGGCACGCCATGCCGTCGGCGAGGTCCAAGCGCTCGCCCGCGTGCGCCTTCTCCCACACGTGGGCCAGCCGCGTGTCCGAGACACGGAGATCGGCGGCGACGCTTCCCATGCTGGTCTCCACTGAAAACTCGGATTCAGCTCGTGCGATCCGGATGCGCAAACCGACCGGTCAGTCGATGAGATTGTAGCATTCGGCGTGATATAGTGCGGGCGGTTCACGGGGATTCCGACCGCCTGGAGGAGGTGTCGATGCCGGAGGTGAGCCGCCAGTACTTCGAGGACATCCAGGTGGGCGACGAGTACCTGTCTCCGGGCCGGACCATCACCGAGGCCGACATCGTCGCGTTCGCGGGGCTATCGGGAGACTACAACGTCCTCCACACCGACGCCGAGTACATGAAGGGCTCCATCTTCGGGGAGCGGATCGCCCACGGGCTGCTCGGGCTCTCGGTCTCGTCCGGCCTCGGCCAGCGGGCCCTCCCGCGACCGTTCGCCACCCTCGCCTTCCTCGGGCTCCGCTGGCGGTTCAAGGGACCGATCAAGATCGGCGACACGATCAAGGTCCGGATGAAGGTGACCTCCAAGAAGGAGGTCTCGAAGCCCGACCGGGGAATCGTCACGGTCCAGCGCCAGATCCTCAACCAGCGTGGAGAGCTCGTCCAGGAGGGAGACACGGAGCTCATGATCGAGCGCCGGAAGTAACCGCGGCCGATGCCGCGCTACTTCGAGGACCTGGAGGTCGGTGACGGATTCGAGACTCCGGGCCGGACCATCACCGAGGCCGACGTCGTTGGCTTCGCGGCGATCTCCGGAGACCATGAAGCCCTCGACTTCACCGCGGGCGAGCCTGGCCTCCCACCCACCGTGCCGGAGCTCCTGGTGGTGGCCATCACCTCCGGGCTGGGCTTCCGGGCGCCCGCCGAGACGCCACAGGTGCTCGCCTTCATGGTCTTCGATCTGCGCCCCCTGCTGCCGGTGCGGGTGGGGGACACGATCCACTGTCGCATCCGCGTCGCCGGCAAGCGGTCCATGAGGGAGGGAGGGGTCGTGGTCGAACAGCGACAGTTGGTGAACCAGCGGGGCGACGTGGTCCAGGAAGCGGAGTACAAGCTCCTGGTCGCGCGCCGGCCACAGGAGTGACGGCCGGGTGAGCGGCGAGTCCCGCTGGCGTCGACTCCTCTACCGCCTCTACGCCCGGCGCCTGGAGACCGAGGTGAGCCGGAGGCCCGCGCCCCGGCATGTCGGCATCATCCTCGACGGGAACCGGCGCTGGGCGCGTGCGCAGGGGTGGGACCCGGTGGACGCGTATCGCGTGGGGGCGGCGAAGCTGGACGAGGTGCTGGCGTGGTGCGTCGACCTCGGCATCCCGGCGGTGACCCTCTGGGCATGCTCCACCGAGAACCTCGGGCGGGCCCCGGACGAGCTAAAAGGCCTCCTCTCGGTCATCGAGAACAAGCTCGCCCTGCTTGCCGGTGACCCGCGCATCCACCGGCGGCGGATCCGGGTGAGGGCCGTCGGGAAGCTCGAGCTCCTGCCCGACTCCACGCTGGCCGCCATCCGGGAGGCCGAGCTCGCCACGGCTGGCTATGCCGACGCCGTGCTCACGTTCGCCCTCGCTTACGGCGGCCGCCAAGAGATCGCCGACGCCGTGCGGCGGCTGGTGCGTGACCGCGCCAAGCAGGGCGGGACGCTCGACGAGATCGTGGAGGCTGTGACCCAGGAGGAGATTTCCCGATACCTGTACGCGGCGGACCTGCCGGATCCCGACCTGATCATCCGCACCTCCGGGGAGGTTCGCCTGTCGGGCTTCCTCCTGTGGCAGAGCGCGTACAGCGAGTTCTACTTCTGCGACGTCCACTGGCCGGAGTTCCGCAAGATCGACTTCCTCCGCGCGATCCGGAGCTACCAGCAGCGCGACCGACGCTTCGGGGCGTGACGGAGCCTCGAGGCCTCGGCGTTCAGTCCGTGCCACGCGTTCTGATCCTTTCCGCTCCCTACGGCGCGGGCCACACACGCGCTGCCGAGGCGGTGGCCCGCGCGCTCGCGGACGAGGGCGCCCGCGTGGAGATCCTCGACCACTTCGTCCACTTCCTGCCGCCGGCCTTCGTACGGGCGTCGCTGACGCTGTTCTGGGCGATCCTTCGGTGTGCGCCCGGGCTCTGGGGGCACGCCTACGAGTTCTCGGCGCGGATCGGGCCGCGGTCGCCCGCCATGGCGGGGATGGACCGGATCGGCGCGGCGGGCCTGCTGCGCTATCTCGAGCGCGAGCGTCCGGACGCCGTCGTGCACCTCCATCCGACGCCCGCCGGCGCCATGGCGTGGTTGCGGGCCCGCGGCGCGACGGCCGTGCCGCACGGGATCGTCTTCACGGACTTCGCCGCGCATCCGCAGTGGATCCACGCGGGCCTGGAGCGCTACTTCGTACCGACCGAGGCCGTGCGCGCGGGGATCCTGGCCCACGGCATCTCGCCCGACCGGGTGGTCACGAGCGGACTGCCCGTGGATTCCGCCTTCATGGTCCCGCCGGACCGGCTGGCATTCCGGAAGGCGCTCGCGCTGCCGGACGCTCTTCCCGTCGTGCTGGTCACCGGCGGCATGCGCGGGCTCCTCCGAGGAGTTCCGGAAGCATGCGAGGCGCTGGCGTCGCTCGACCGACCGTTCGTTGCCATCGCCGTCTGCGGGGAGCACCGTCGCCTCGCGACGTGGCTCCGGCGACGGCACCAGGGGGACGGGAGATTCCGGATCCTCGACCGTGTGCACGACATGGCCACCCTCATGGGGGCCGCCGACCTCGTCGTCTCGAAGGCGGGTGCCATGACCTGTGCCGAGGCGCTCGCGCTCGGCCGACCGCTCCTGCTGCACCGCTCCCTCCCGGGTCAGGAGCGTGCCAACGAGGCTTGCCTCGTCGCGGCGGGCGCGGCGCTCCGCGCGCGGAACGGGCGGGACCTCCGGCGGCGCCTCGATACCCTCCTGAGCGAGCCCGAGCTTCGCGCGGCGCTCTCCACGACGGCGCGGAGCCTCAGACGCCCGGAGGCGGGGCGGACCGTGGCCAAGGAGATGCTCGCCCTCCTGGGATGGGGATGACCGTGCACGCGGGCGGGTGGGTGGCAGGTGCGGGCGCCTCCGCGCGGGCCGCGTACGCCTGGGGCGAGCTCCTCGATCTGCCGTCGGGCGACCGGCGGGTGCACGGCTCAAGAGACTCCGACCGCGCTCTGTCCCTCTAGGGCTCGACCGCGGCAGTCGCCGCGCCCGGCTCACGAAAATTCTTGGGACGCTCGCCACCGGCGCCGTAATCTGGCCCGGAGCAGATCAACCCCAGATCAAACCATGGAGGTGTTCTCGATGAAGCATCGGCTCACGGTGGCGGCGGTCACGATCTTCCTCGGTGCGAGCGCAGCATGGGCGCAGGAACCGGGTCCGCGGCCGAGCAACGACTCCCCGTACACCGACACCCTGTATGCGACCGATCAGCACATGGGGTTCTCGATCCGGAACACCCTGCTCCGGTGGCTCGGCGGCGTTGATGTCGCGCGGGAGCGAGACGCCAAGGCGGCCGAGAAGGAAGGCTGGTGGGGCGAGCCCGCGGTCCAGATCTCAGCGGGCCAGGTGGAAGCGCCGAAGAGCGACCGCTAGCCTGCCGCCATCCCGCCCGCCCGCGGCCTCGCCTGCTGACGCCGCGTCCTCGCTGCGCGCGAGCCGGGCCTATCTTCCTGGGCCCGGCGCCGTGCGCTAGAATGGCCTCCGTCCGAGCCCACCACGTCAGGAGGCATTCCGATGGACCCCCGCCACAAGTCGCGCACGATTCTCGAGGGCCCGGACCGCGCCCCGGCGCGCTCGTACTTCAAGGCCGTCGGCTTCACGGACGAGGACCTGGCCCGCCCGATCGTCGGCGTGGCCCATTGCTGGATCGAGGTGACCCCGTGTAACTGGAACCACCAGAAGCTCGCGGAGAAGGTGAAGGAGGGCATCCGCGCGGCCGGCGGGACTCCGATCGAGTACAACACAGTCTCCGTGACCGACGGCATCGCGATGGGCACCGAGGGCATGAAGGGCTCCCTCGTGAGCCGGGAGGTCGTGGCCGACTCCATCGAGCTCGTGGCGCGCGGCCACCTCTTCGACGCGGTGGTGGCCATCTCCGGCTGCGACAAGACCATCCCGGGGACCGTCATGGCGCTGGCCCGCCTGAATCTCCCCGGGATCATGCTCTACGGCGGGTCGATCATGCCCGGAAGCTACGGAGGCCGGAAGCTCACGGTGCAGGACGTCTTCGAGGCTGTGGGCGCCTACAACGCCGGCCGCATCTCGGCCCAGGAGCTGAACGAGATCGAGAGCCGTGCTTGTCCGGGAGCCGGGGCGTGCGGGGGCCAGTTCACGGCCAACACGATGGCCACGACGTTCGAGCTGATGGGCATCTCCCCGATGGGGTTCAACGACGTGCCGGCGGTCGACCCGCGGAAGGAGGAGGTCGCGTTCGAGACCGGCCGGCTTGTCATGGAGCTCCTCCGAAAAGGCGTGGCGCCGCGCCAGATCCTGACCCGGAAAGCGTTCTTCAACGGCATCGCGGGGGCCATGGCGACGGGTGGGTCGACGAACGTCGTGCTCCACCTCCTCGCGGTGGCGCGGGAAGCGGGCGTCAAGTTGACGATCGACGACTTCGACCGCGTGTCCCGGAAGACGCCGGTGCTCGCCGACCTGAAGCCGGCAGGCCGGTTCACGGCCCCGGATATGTACCAGGCGGGTGGGATGGCCCTGGTCGGCCGCCGGCTCCTCGAGGCAGGGCTGCTCCACGCCGACGAGCCGACGGTGACGGGCCGAACGATCGGGGAGGCGGTGCGAGACGCGGGGGAGACGCCTGGTCAGGAGGTCGTGCGTCCGCTCTCGAACCCGCTCAAGCCGACGGGAGGCATGGTGATCCTCCGCGGGAACCTCGCTCCCGAGGGCTGCGTCCTCAAGGTTGTCGGCCAGGACCGGACGACCCACCGGGGCCCCGCGCGGGTGTTCGACCGGGAGGAGGACGCCTTCCTCGCCGTCAAGAAGGGCAAGATCAGGCCGAACGACGTCATCGTGGTCCGGTACGAGGGTCCGAAGGGCGGCCCGGGAATGCGCGAGATGCTAGCCGTGACGGGGGCGCTCCAGGGGGCGGGCCTGGGCGCGTCGGTGGCGCTCCTCACGGACGGCCGTTTCTCGGGAGCGACGCACGGCTTCATGGCCGGGCACGTGGCGCCCGAAGCGGCGGTGGGCGGCCCCATCGCGGCCGTCCGGAACGGTGACACGGTCGTCTTCGACGTCAACCGCCGCCGGCTCGACGTGGAGCTGAGCGCCGCAGAAATCCGGAAGCGCCTGCGAGGCGTGAAGGTGCCGAAAGCCCGATACACGTGGGGAGTGCTGGCAAAGTACTCCCGGCTGGTCGGGTCGGCCTCCGAGGGCGCCGTCACCGGCTGACGGACCGTTCCCCGCTCACGGCGTCCGTTCCGGCAGGCGCGCCGACATCCGCGCTCACACGGCGGCACTCCGGCAAGCGCGTCGATATCCGACGCGCCTGCCGGTTTTCCGCTAGTCCTGACCCTGGAGGAGAAGCTTCACGACCTGTGGCGCGATCTCGCGCGCCCGCTGGTCGAGCTCAAACTCTGTCAGGTTCGCGATCGGGTGGGGCATGACGAGGAACCGGTATGCGGGCAGGCCCCACTGCTCGGCCATCGCCCGGCCGGTGACCTCGAACACGTCGGTGACGATGGAGGCCGAGGGCACGCCTGCCTTCTCCAGCACGATTCCGTCGAGCACACTGCCCGACGAGCAGGACCCTCAGTCGCCGATCCCGGCGACCATGACGTCGCAGGTCGCCCGGAGCTCCTGGACGATCTCATCGTGAGCGGGGACGCTCGCGTTGTGCTTGCGCCACATTCGCGCGTCGGCCGCCCCGTAGTCGGCCACCAGGATGTCGCCGATCTTCTGAAGCAGGCGGTCGGAGTTGAACTTCGTATTCTCGACCAGGCCGACACGCTTGCCCGCGAGCGAGTGGGGCCGGTCGACGAACTTGATCGGCTGCGTCGAGACCTCGACGGTGGGATCCAGGACCTCGATCATCGCTTGACCTCCTTGGTCACGGCCTGGGAGGAGCGTTTACCGCCCCATCCCGGGATGTAGCAGGAAAAGGCGCCCGCCCGGCCGCCCGCTGCCACGACGAGGATGTCGTCGGGAGACTCGACCAGGGGTCGCATGCGCGTTTCGTCGTCCGGCTGGATAGTCCCGGCCATCTGGTGCGTGCGCCTCAAGTGCGCGTGCGAGTTCTGCGTGCGCGCGAACAGGAACTCGCGGATCATCGCCTTGGTCCAGCCGTCCCCCGTGATGGTGCGCACGTGTTCGCCCGCGAGCACCACGACGAACTGTGGCTGGCCCATCAGGTTTCCGGAGCTCCGCATGTCGTCGGCCAGAGTGGTCAGCACCCCCTCCGCGGTGTTCGAGAGCTGGTTGTAGAACTGCCGCGGGCCCGCCGCGGCCACGACGGTCACGGCGCTCTGGTCCCGGCGGAAGCCCCGCTCCACGTGAAGCGGCGGCCAGGGGCTCTCGGTTTCGTTCTCGGCGATCACGTAGGACAGCTTTCCCGGATGCCCGAGCGTTCCACGGTCAAGAGTGCCTGGGCGAGAGCCGCAGACGTTGCGCATCACGAGACGCACCGCGCGGCCGATCGTGAGGTTGGCCCGCCAGCCAGGCCCGAAGAGATTGTCGCCGGCGTTCACGTCGCACTCGCGTGCCACCGGCCCGTTGACGATCAGGAGGACACCGGCCCCGGCCGTCGAGGTGCCCGGCCCGTGGTAGCTCCACCGCGGATCGCCGATTCCCTCCACGGCGGCGACGACGACCGGCATGTACTCGGGCCGGCACCCCGCCATGACGGCGTTGATGGCCACCTTCTCTGCGGTCACGGAGACCGCGCGATGCGCGATGTATGTGACTTGATGGTCGGCGGAGAGGCGCCCCCCTGCCAGCATCGCCTCGACCCGTTCTGAAGTGGGAGGGACGACGGGCAGGCCGTCCGTCCATCCCTTTGCGTAGCAGAGCTCGAGGGCCTCGTCGAGGTCCGCCACCGCGTGGCGGTGGGATGAGAGCGCGACCGGCATGACGAGAGCCAGGGCCCGCGGGCCTCAGTGGCCCTCGGCTTCCCGGACGGCCTTCTCGGCGCCCTGGAAACCGATCTTGGAGTGCGTGCCGTCGCAGAAGGGCTTCTTCGTCGAGCCCCCGCAGCGACAGAGCGCGATCGTGTCACCGGTCACCGGGAACTCGTTGCCGTCGGCGTCGACGAGGCGCACCGGGCCCTTCACCAGATACGGTCCATTCGGGCGGGTCGTTATGGTCGGCTTGTCCACGTGAGCGCCTCCTTGGCCGGCGCCCAGGCGGGGCTGGGGGCCGGGTTTCGGTCACCTGTGTCGAGGACAGAATGGAGAATCTCGCGGGTGCCTGTCAATCACCGAGTAGGCACCGGAGCAGGGCGCCGAGCCCCCCCGCCGCCGCGCCGCCGGCCACGAGCCACGCGGAGTTGAGCCGGGTGCTCAGCAAGAGGACGACCGCCGTCAGGGCGAGCGCGGCCGTGACCCAGTCCACGACGGCGGAGCGCGCCAGCTTCCAGCTGACCGTGGCCATCAGCGCGACCGAGGCGGCGTTCGCGCCGTCCAGGAGGCCGGCTGCCCAAGGCGATGCCCGGAGCCGAGGGATCAGCGGGCTCGACAACGCCACGAAGACGAAGGAGGGCAGGAAGATCGCCACCGTCGCGACGATCGCCCCCCGCGCGCCAGCCACCAGGTAGCCGATGAACGTCGCCGTGGTGAGGACAGGTCCGGGGGTGAGCTGGCCGACGGCGACGGCGTCCAGGAGCTGGGCGTCGGTCAGCCAGCGCGTCCGCTCGACCAGGTCCGGCCGGAGGAACGCGAGGAGAACGTAGCCGCTCCCGAAGAGGATCGAGCCGACCTTGAGGAAGATCCAGGCGAGCTGTGGGAGAGTGGCGCTCGCGCCGGCCGAGACCCCCGGGCCAGGGGACAGTCCGACCATGGCCGCGAGGGTGAGGTCGAACGGCCCAACCGGCACCAGCGCTCGTGCCCCCCCAGTGGTCGCGATGGTGCGGAGCAGAGGCAGGCCCAGGGCGGAGGCGAACAGGAGCAGGACCTCGTTGGCGCCGAGCAGGGAGAGAACCAGGACTGCCCCCGCAGTGGCGGCGGCGAGCGGAGTGGCGATGGCCTTCCGGGCGAGGCCCCACACCGCCTGGACCACCACGGCGATGATCACGGGCTTGACGCCGTACAGGATCCACCCCGCCTCGGGGAGACGTCCGTAGCGGGCATAGGCGGCGGCCAGGGCGAGCGTGATCAGCGTCGCTGGCAAGATGAAGCAGGCGCCGCCCGCGACGAGCCCAGGCCAGCCCGCGCGCACGAGGCCGACGTGGATCGCCATCTCCGTCGAGTTCGGCCCAGGGATCAGATTGGTCGCGCCGAGGAGGTCGAGGAACCGCTCGCGCGTCAGCCATCGTCGCCGGCGGACAACCTCGTCTTCCATCAGCGCGATGTGAGCCGCGGGCCCGCCGAAGCCGATCAACCCGAGCTTGAGAAAGAGACGCGCCACCTCAGCCGTACGCTGCCGGCCGAGGTCGGGCGTGCGGCCGGACTCGGAGGCACCATGCTCACGCATCGCGGCACGCTTCTCGGGCGGAGTATACTCGGCCTGGAGGCGCCTGCATGCAACAGGACATGAGGCAGGCGCGCGGGCGCGCGCGAGGAAGCGGCGGCGGGCGCGGCGCCCTCTCGCCTACTCTACTCGCGTGGCTCGATGAGGAGTCCCTCGAGGGTCGGGCTGTCCTCGATGTCGGGACGGGGACCGGACGCCTCGCGCTCCACCTCGCCCCACGCGCTCGCCGCGTCCTCGGGATCGACACCGACGCCGGCGCGCTCGTCGAGGCCCAGCGCCTGGCCCGCCGGGCGGGCCTCGCCAACGTGGCCTTCGTGGTGGCCGATGGCGAGAAAGTGGACTACCGGGCGTTGGGTGGCCCGGACATCGTGGTCTCTCACCTCTGCATGTCCGACGCGATCGTCGTCCGGGCGGGTGCCGGCCTGCCTCCGGGTGGCGTCCTGGCCTTCGCCGCGTTCCACACTGACCAGTGGCGGGAGACTGGCCGCCTGTCGCGCTTCGCCTACGCCCTCGACCAGGCCCGCGCCGTCCTCGGTGACGCTGGGTTCAGTGTCGAGCGCCTGGAAGTGGAGCGGGAGACCGCGCGCTTTTCATCCGAGGCGGAGGCCCTGGCGGCCACCGCCGACCTGCGCGCCCGCTGGGAGGCCGATGGGCGCTGGTCGGCGTGGGAGCGGTTCGTCGCCGAGGGGGGGCGGACCCTCACCCAGAGCCGCCTGGTCGCGCTTGCCCGCCGCGACGGCGCCTGACCGCGCCATGACACCCGCGGCGCTGTCGGCTCAGGTGAAGGAGGCGGGGCGAGGGCTTGGCTTCGATCTGGTCACCGTCGGTCCGGCTGGCCCGCCCGATCATGCGGCGGCCTTCGAGGGCTGGCTGGACGCGGGCCATGCGGGCACGATGGCCTATCTCGATCGGGGTCGGGCCAAGAGGATCGATCCCGGACGGGTCCTGCCCGGCGCGCGGTCGTTGATCGCCTGCGCTCTCGGTTACTTCCAGGGGTCGGCGGTGGCGGGCCCGCCCGGGGTCGCGCGCTACGCGTGGGGCGAGGACTATCACGCCGTCATGGAGCCGCGCCTGGAGACGCTCGCCGAGACGATCAGCCGGCTGGCGCCGGGGACGGCGGCGCGAGCCTACGTGGACACCGGCCCGCTTCTGGAGCGGGACCTCGCTGCGCGCGCGGGCCTGGGCTGGATCGGGAAGAACACGATGCTGCTCCACCAGGACCTCGGCTCCTTCTTCTTCATCGGGACCGTGCTGACCACGGCGAGCCTCGAGTTCGACGCGCCGCTGCCTGACCGCTGCGGGAGCTGCACCCGGTGCCTGGACGCGTGCCCGACGGCGGCCTTCGTCGACCCCTACGTGCTGGACGCCCGCCGCTGCATCGCGTACCTGACAATCGAGCACCGGGGGCCGATCCCGGGTGAGCTCAGGCCCGGTGTCGGCGCGTGGGTGTTCGGATGCGACGTCTGCCAGGACGTCTGCCCCTGGAACCGGCGGGCGCCCGTGACGGGCGAGCCGGCATTCGCTCCGCGAGGACACCCGCCGGTGGCCGAGCTGCTCGCGCTCGGGGAGCCGGCCTACCAGGACTCTTTCCGTGGGAGCCCGCTCAAGCGGGCTCGGCGGGAGGGGCTTGCCCGCAATGCCGCCGTGGCGCTGGGCAACGAGGGCGGGGCTGAGGACGTGCCGGCGCTGGCCAAGGCGCTGGGACATGCCGATCCGACCGTGCGCGGCCACGCGGCCTGGGCCCTCGGCCGGATCGGTGGGGCCGAGGCGCGCCTGGCGCTCAGCTCAGCCCGGGTGGCGGAGACCCACGCGGAAACGCTCGCGGAGATCGAACAGGCGCTCTCCGGGGGGTCCCCGGCGAGCTCCTCGCCAAGGAGGGCCCCAGAATGAGGATCGATCCGGTCGGGGATGCGCTGGTCGTGGTGGACCTCCAGAACGACTTCTGCCCGGGCGGGGCGCTCGGCGTTCGAGGCGGGGACGCGATCGTCCCCGTCCTCAACCGGTACCTTCATCGGTTCGGAGGCGCGGGTGCTCCCGTGTTCCTGACGAGAGACTGGCATCCGCCGGTGACCCGGCACTTCCAGGCCTACGGCGGCGCCTGGCCGCCCCACTGCGTCCAGGACACGCGGGGCGCCGAGTTCCATCCGGGCCTCGCGCCGCCCGCCGGCGCCGTGATCGTGTCGAAGGGGATGGATCCGGACGAGGACGCCTACTCGGCCTTCCAGGCCCAGGATGAGGCAGGCCGAGCATTCCGCGACGTCCTCGCGGAGCGGGGCGTACGCCGACTGTACGTGGGGGGACTCGCCACCGACTACTGCGTCCGCGCCACCGTCCTCGACGCGGTACGCGAGGGCTTCGAGGTCATGCTTCTCGCCGACGCGATCGGAGCGGTGGACCTCCAGAAGGGCGACGGGGCCCGCGCGATGGACGAGATGCGGGGCGCCGGGGCCCGAACCACCACGCTGAATGAGTTCGGGATCTGAGGTGCGTGCTACCATGACCTTGAGCATGCGGTCTCGACTTCACCCTCCTCGATCGGGGTCTCGGAGAGAGTCGGCGTGGCGATCCTGAAGGTGTCCCGGCTGGGCCATCCGGTGCTTCGGCGTGTCGCAGAGCCCGTGCCGCTCGGCGAGATCGCGCGCCCGGAGACGCAGCGCCTCATCGACGACATGATCGAGACGATGCACGAGTACGTGGGGGTCGGGATCGCGGCGCCCCAGGTTCACGTCTCGAGCCAGATCGCCGTGCTCGAGTGTGAGGGGCATCCCCGCTATCCCGACATGGCCCGGATTCCGCTGATGGTCATCGTGAACCCCGTCCTGACGCAGCTCTCCGAGGAGATGGCCCCGGACTGGGAGGGCTGCCTCTCCATCCCGGACTTCCGCGGCGTCACGCCGCGGTACACCGCGGTGCGGCTGGAAGCGTACGGGCGCAAGGGTGAGCGGATCGAGCTCGTGGCGAAGGACTTCTTCGCGCGCGTCCTCCAGCACGAGACCGATCACCTCAACGGCAAGGTCTACGTGGACCGGATGGGGGACCTCACGACGCTCTGCTATCTCCAGGAATGGTCCCGCTACTGGCTCGACCGAGGGGACCCGGAGTGACGCCGCCCGAGGCCAGCGGCGGTGATCCCGCGCGGACCGTGGTCGCCCTCGCCCCTGACTTGCTGTTCTCGAGCCGGATCGGGGAGACTGCGCGCCGTCTCGGCTATCGGTTCCGGGCCGCGCGCTCCCTCGACGATCTCCGCGGCGCGCTGGCCGAGCGTCCCGCCCTGGTCATGGTGGACCTCACGGCCCCCGGCGTCGACTTGGGCGCTGTATTTCAGGAGATCGAGGCCGCCGGCCGTCCGGCGCCGGTGCTGGGCTGGACGACGCACGCCTCGTGGAAGGCGACCAAGCCTCGCCACGCGGGGTGCGACCGGGTGGTGACGCGCGAGACGCTCACCGAGGAGCTGCCCCAGCTGCTCACGGAGTACGTGGAGCGGTCCCGGCGCGCCGCGCCTGTGCCGGACAGCGGAGCTCCGTCGTCCGCCCCGACGACGTGACCGGGGGCGGGTCCACGTCGATGCCGGCGCGCGGGTGAGGAGAGAGACGGGCATGGACAGCGAGGCATTCGTTCGGGAGCTCGACGCGCATAACCAGGAGCTGCTCCGACGGCTCGCCCCCGAGGCGACGCTGAAGCCCGAGGTCGAGGGCGACCTCACCGTGATGAACCTGCTGAAGGTCGCGCTCAAGAACGAGATTGAGGCGACCGAGAGCGCGGCCCGCTGGCTCACGACGACGCCCGAGATCGACGTCAAGCTCGCGCTGGCGCGTCAGGTGGGGGACGAGGCCAAGCACTACCGGCTGATCGCCGATCGGCTGGGGGAGCTCGGCTTCGACGCCCGGGGCTTCGATCCGCTGGCAAAGGGCTACGGCGCTCTGTTCCAGTACCTCGACGGACTCCGCACGACGGTGGAACGCGTTGCCGCCGGTCAGTTCACGCGGGAGGCGATCGCCGTCGTGAAGAACCGGCAGTTCATCGAGTTCTGCGAGGCGGCAGGCGACGAGGTGACGGCGCGGCTCTACCGCGACGTCATCGAGCCCGACGAGCACCATCACCACGAGCTGGGCCGACGGCTGCTGCTGCGCTACGCGACGACTCCGGAGCTCCAGGAAGCCGCGCGCCGCGCCGCGGCGCGGACGCTCGCGCTGGCCGAGGAGCTGCAAGGCGCGGCGCTCCGGACGGGGGGCATCCACCACGCCCCCGGCTGCTGAGCGACCTTGAACAGGGAGGCGCAAAGGATGATCCAGAGGCGTTTTCCAGGGTCCGGGCCGCTGGCCGCCGTGACGCTCGCGATCGCGACGATCGCGCTGGGTGGGTGCGGCGGCCGGAAGGAGCTCCCACCGCTGTCGGCGATCGTCGACGCCCCGTACATCAGACCCGGCTCCTCCTGGACGTACAAGGTGGAGGACACGGCCTGGAACGCGCCGCAGACGGTCACGCTCACGTTCATGAAGGACGACGTCTACAAGAACGCCGGCGTCCTGGCCTTTGCCACGGCGAGCGAGACGATCCTGTACGACCGCGACCTGAACTTCGTGGCGGTGGCCGCCGACGGGCGCATCATCCGGGAGGCGTCGCCGTCGCTGCGGTCGTTCGACTTCCCGTTCTACGTCGGGAAGGAGTGGCGCTCGGTATTCACCTTCCAGGACAACCAGAAGGGGCTGTCGTGGACCCCGGTCGAGGTGTTCTGGCGCGTCAAGGAGTACGACGAGATCACGGTGCCCGCCGGGAAGTTTCGCTCGTTCCTGCTCGAGAGCGAGCCGAGCACGAACTGGGGCATCCGGAAGGAACAGGTCTGGTACGCGCCGCAGGCCAAGCAGCTCATCAAGCGGATCCGGGAGCGGACGGCGGCCCACTACGAGGGAAAGGGCAAGGATACCTGGGAGCTGGTGCAGTACACCCTGAAGTAGGCTCGGAGGGGCGACTATGACCGTGGCGACGCAGAGGCCGACGTACGCGGTAGTGCCGGGGTGGGGGAAGCTGCCCGACGGCTTTAGCTTTGTCGAGGGGACCGCGGTCGCGGTCGACTCGAAGGATCAGGTGTACGTGTACAACCGCGGGGCGCACCCCGTGATCATCTTCGACCGGCAGGGGAAGTTCCTCCGATCGTGGGGGGAGGGCATGACCAGCCGGGCCCATGGGATCACCATCGGTCCGGACGACACCGTGTGGCTGACCGACGACGGTAACCACACCGTCCGGCAGTACACCCCCGACGGGAAGCTCCTCGTGTCGATCGGCGACCCCGACAAGCCGTCGCCGGCGCACGGCGGCAAGCCGTTCAACCGGCCGACCCACGTCGCGCTCTCGCCGCAGACCGGGGACGTCTACGTCTCGGACGGGTACGGGAACTCCCGGGTGCACAAGTACGACCCGAAGGGCCGGCTGCTCTTCTCGTGGGGCGAGCCGGGCACCGACGCCGGCTGCTTCAATATCCCGCACAACATCGCCACGGACGGCGAGGGCCTCGTCTACGTGGCGGACCGGGAGAACCATCGCGTCCAGGTGTTCGACGACAAGGGTCGCTACCAGTCCCAGATCAACAATCTGCACCGGGCCTGCGCCCTCTACATCGATCGCGCGAACGGCGGGCGGATCTTCGTCGGCGAGCTCCCCTCACACCTCCCGGTCAACGCGGCCGTGCCCAACATCGGGGCCCGGGTGAGCGTTCTCACGTTGAAGGGCGACCTGCTCGCGCGCGTGGGCGGGAAGTTCTCGGGCGAGGGACCAGGCGAGTTCATCGCTCCTCACGGCGTCGTGATGGACTCCCACGGGGATTTCTACGTCGCCGAGGTCGCCTTCACGGCCAAGGGGCGCCACGAGACGCCACCGCGGGAGATCCGTAGCCTCCAGAAGTTCGCTCTGACATCGGGCTGACCCGAGCGCCACCTCGGGGCCGTCCCGCGCCGGAGGCCGCCGCGGTTCAGGGGTGCCCGTGAAGCTAGGGCCCGTCCCGCCACGGCCGCTTCTGGTTCGTCTCGGTCACCGCACCCCGCGCGCGGGAAATGCTGAACGACGGCCTGCACGATCCGAAGGTGAGGCTGTACCGGTGTATCTCGCGATCTCTTCCAGCAGGGTGTCCGCCGCCCCGCGGACGTGGATCGCGAGCTCGGGTTCGCCCACGGCATCCAGGCGATCAGCCACGACGAGGACGTGCTCGAGATCACTCGCGTCCTGAGCCTGGTGGAAGGCCAGGAGGTATGCCTTGGCGGCGGTCAAGGGCTGCCCGCCCAAGGTGGCCGTCAGCTGACCGGCCGCCAGCGCGTCACCGGTCTGGACCATCCCTCGCCACACCTCCTCCTCCCGGCCTGATCGGCGGGACCCTCCTGCTCCCAGCACGAGCCCGAGGGCCACGATGACCGTGGTGACCACCAGCCACGCGGCCCCCTGGGTCGCTGACCTCGATCGACGAGCGGCCATGCTCTCTAAAGCAAGGACAATACCTGAGGCAGTGCCACGTAACTGGCGGTCGTATCAATCCGATCACGGGGCGGACTGTCGCCCCGATCGTACGGGAGGGGCTCTTCTCGGATACGGGAGTGACGGCTCAGGCCGGCGACCGGCTTCCGCTCACGGGCCGTCCGAGCGGTTTGGCGCGGAAGCCACTCTATCTCACCGCCGATACAGGCGAAAGATCCGCTCACCTCCCGTGTGAGCGGTATGGCGCGAAAGCCACTCTATCTCACGGGTGATACAGGCGAAAAATCCGCTCACCCCCAGTGAGCGGAAAGCGGTATGGAGGGGGGGACCCCAGAGATGAGGGTCCCTCCCCGGTAGAGGGTTTCCGCTCACCGCTCAGTCGTATCACTCCATATATAAGAGCGAGCGGTAAGGTGAGCGGAACGGTGCCGGGCGCCGAAGACCCCGACCGAGCTCTCCTGGCGGCCGTTTGACACCCGGTCGATCGCCGGCGTAGCGTGAGCTTCGGATGAGCGTAGAGACAGGGGAGGAGGTCAATGCCCCTGCGAGTGGCACAACCGAGTGACGTCCCCGGGACAAGGCGCCGAGAGGCCTCGCGCCGCGGGGGCGTTCGTGTCTTCAGGAGGGCGCCATGATCGGGTCGTCCGAGAGGACAGTGGAGCCGCGGGCTACCGACGTCAGGCGGGTGGAGAGCATCTACGAGGAGGGGCTGGTCGCGGGGCTCCTTGGAGCCGCGACCATTGCGGCCTGGTTCCTGGCCCTCGATGTCCTGGCCGGTCGACCGTTCCGGACGCCGACGATCCTGGGCACGGCCATCTTTCGGGGCGGCCAGGGGCTGGCCTCGCCCGAGAGCCTACCGGTCTCCTTCGAGATGGTGCTGCTCTACACGTGGGTGCACGCCCTGGTGTTCCTGGTGATCGGGGGCCTCGCGGCGCGACTCCTGGCGGTCGCCGAGCGCCAGCCCAACGCGGGATTCGGCATCCTCCTGCTGTTCGTGGTGTTCGAGTTCGGCTTTCTCGTGCTCACGCTGCTCTTCGCGGAGCCGGTCTTGCGCGCGCTCACGTGGCCGGCGGTCCTTGTGGGGAATCTGCTCGCGGCGCTGGCAATGAGCGTCTACTTCTGGCGTCGCCACCCCGATCTTCGGATCTTTCCTTGAGACTCAACCTGGCGCTGCCGGTTGGCCAGGGGCGGCAACGAGCGAGGCGACGAGCTCCGCGTCGGCCGGTGGCATCGGAAGCGCCGCGAGCTCGGTCCGCGTGACCCACTGGAACGGCTGGCCCTCCCGTGGCGCGATTCGCCTGCCGGTGAGCTTGCCTCGAAAGAAGTGTAGGAGCACCCGCCGCTCGGGGTAGGTCCACGGCACGATCGCGAGCCGCTCTCCCACCCGGAGGTCGATACCGAGCTCCTCGTCGAGCTCTCGCACGAGGCAGGCCTCGATCGACTCCTCGGGCTCCCGCTTCCCGCCGGGGAACTCCCACAGCCCGCCGAGATGCCTGGCCGGATCGCGTCTGGTGACGAGGAAGCGGCCCCGCCGCTCGATGACCGCCGCCGCCACCTCCACCACCGGGAAGCCGGCGCGCGCGGCCAGCTCGCCGAAGAGCGCGAGGAGCGAGCTCCGGTAGGTCGGCCACACGCTCCGGTGCCGGCTCGCGTTCGCCGGATGCAGGAGCACCACGACCTCGCGCCCACCGGCCCGGAAGCGTCGCCCATGATCGGCCGGGAGACGGATTGGCTGGGTCAGCACGGCGCGGGCAGCGAGGGCGCCGACCGCGACCACCACTTCCGGCCGGAGCGCGTCGATCTCGGCGGCGAGAAACGGCTGGCACCGGCGGGCCTCGGTCGCGAGCGGACTTCGGTTGCCCGGGCGGCCCTGGCGCGAGCGGGCCCGGCCTGCCGGCCAGCACTTGACGGCGTTTGTCAGGTAGAACAGGTCCTCGAGATCGAGGCCGAGGCGCCGGATCTCGCGGCGGAGGATCATCCCGCCGGCGCCGGTCCACTGGCGTCCGTTCTCGATGCTGGCGATCCCGGGGGCCTCGCCGACCAGGAGAAACCGAGCGTCGCGCCGCCCAAGAGCGGTCGCCGGGAACTTCCGCCAGTTGTGCATCGTGGGGCACGCTCGACACGCCGTGACGTGGCCGAGCGTCCGGGTCAAGGTCACCGGCGACCTGCCGGCCTGTCCCGAGGCGGCGCGCCGGGTCAGCTCCCGTTCCAAGGATAGGCGCGGCAGAAGCGTCGCATCGGGCAGGGGAGGCAGAGGGGCTTCCGCGCGGTGCACCAGGTCGCCCCGAAGTCCATCAGGGCCTGGTTGAAGTCGTACACGCGCGCGCGCGGAAGGATCCGCTCGGCGAGGGCCCACAGCGCCGCCGTCGAGACCCGGCGCCCCTCCTCGCCGTGGAAGACGCGGCCGAGGACGCGCCGGACGTTGGTATCAAGGATTGGAGCGCGCTCTCCGTAGGCGAAGGCCCGCACCGCGCCGGCCGTGTAGCGTCCGATCCCCTTCATGGCCCGGAGGCCCTTCTCGTCGGCGGGCAGCCGGCCGCCGTAGCGGGCAACGGCCTCGCGTGCGATCCCGTGAAGGTGCACCGGCCGGATGTTGTAGCCGAGTGGGTACCACGTGCGCGTGACGTCGGCGACGTCCGCCGTGGCCAGCGCTTCGAGCGTCGGGTAGCGCCCCAGGAACTCCTGGTACTTCGGGATCACCCGGTCCACCTGCGTCTGCTGCAGCATGATCTCCGAGACCAGCACGTGGTAGGGGTCCCGTGTCTGTCGCCAGGGCAGGTCCCGCTGGTAGCGCCCGTACCAGCGGAGAAGGCCTTCGCGGAAGCGCCGCCGCGTCCTAGTGTCCAGGGTCAGGGGGACCGGGCGCCGGCGGGCGGGTTTCCGTGGCACGGGCCCGATTATATCGATCCCCCGACCGGCCGGCGGCGAGACCGCGTACGCGGACAGAGGCCGGTATAATGCGAGTGCATTCGGAGACCATCGAACCATGGCGGAGCGACTCTCCCTCCACGACGCCCACGAGCGCCTCGGCGCGCGCTTTGCCGCCACCGGCCTGCCCGTTCCGATCAGCTACGGCCACCTGGCCGCCGAGCACGAGGCCGTGCGCGAGCGGGCGGGCCTGATCGACCGCTCCGAGCGCGGGAAGGTCGAGATGACGGGCAAGGACCGCGCGGCGTTCCTCCACGGCCTCGTGTCGAACGACGTGAAGGGGCTCGTTCCGGGCCAGGGCGCCGAGAGCGCGCTCCTCGACACCCAAGGGAAGGTGACCGCCCTCCTCGTGGTCCACTGTCTCGAAGATCGGCTCATCCTCGAGACCGACCGTTCCCTCGCCGAGCCGCTCCGCGCGACGATCGACCGGTACCTCTTCTCGGAGCGCGTCGAGATGGAGGACGTGAGCGACGCGTCGGGCATCCTGACCATCGCGGGGCCGTCCGCCCGCAAGGCGGTCGAGGCGGCGCTGGGGCACGGGCTGCCGGAGCTCGGGCGATGGCAGCACGTCACCATGCCGGGGGAGGGCTCTTCGCTCCGGATCGTCCGGACGGAGGAAACCGGAGAGGAGGGATACGATCTCTGGGTGCCGACCGCGGGGCTCGCCGCGCTCTGGGACCGGCTCCGGGACGCAGGCGCCCAGCCGGTCGGGCGAGACGCCTGGGACGTCCTCCGGGTGGAGGCGGGAGTCGTTCGGTACGGGATCGACGTGGATGCTTCGACACTTCTCCTGGAAGCGCCGCTCTCCGAGGCCTACTCCATGACCAAGGGCTGCTACCTCGGTCAGGAGGTCGTGGCCCGTGTCACCTATCGCGGCCACGTGAACCGGAAGATCGTCGGCTTTCGCTTCGCCGACGCGCGAGTGCCTCGCGCCGGGGCGCCGGTCCTGGTCGAGGGGAAGGACGTCGGGCGAATCACGAGCGCGGTCCTCTCGCCGGCCCTTGGCGTCGCGCTGGCCCTCGGGTTCTTGCGGCGCGAGCACCACGAGCCCGGGACGCGGGTCGAGGTGCATGGCGGAGACGAGCCGCTGTCGGCGGAGGTCGCGGCGTTGCCGTTCTACCGGCGGACCCCGACGGCGTGACCCAGACCACGTCCGACGCCCCGGTGGGTGGCCGAAGGCCGAACCGCCTGGCGGGCGAGACGAGCCCCTACCTTCTCCAGCATCAGTACAACCCGGTCGACTGGTACCCCTGGGGTCCGGAGGCGTTCGAGCGGGCGCGCCTGGAAGACCGGCCCCTCCTCTTGTCCGTCGGCTACTCGGCCTGCCACTGGTGCCACGTCATGGAGCGCGAGTCCTTCGAGGATCCCGCGATTGCGGATCTGATGAACGAGCGCTTCGTCAACGTCAAGGTCGACCGCGAGGAGCGCCCCGACGTCGACGCGATCTACATGCAGGCAGTCCAGGCGATGACGGGCCGCGGCGGCTGGCCGATGACCGTGTTCCTCACCCCCGATGGCGTTCCCTTCTACGGCGGCACCTACTTCCCTCCGGGGGATCGTCACGGGCTCCCGGGCTTCCCGAGGGTCCTGGCGGCAGTGGCGGAGTACTACCGCGACCGACGTGGAGACGCCGCTCAGGTCGGGCGAGAGCTCCTCGATCGCATCCGCCAGGGCGAACGGGTCCGGGCGGGCGCCGATCTCCTGACCCCGGGGGTGCTCGACGCCGCCTACCGAGGGCTCCGGGGCGAGTTCGACCCTCGCTACGGGGGGCTCGGCCGCGCCCCCAAGTTCCCGCAACCGATGGCGTTCGACTTCCTCCTCCGCTACTGGCGCCGGCGCGATCTCCCGGAGGCCCTCCAGATGGTCCGCCAGACTCTCACGCGCATGGCGAGGGGCGGCATCTACGACCAGCTGGGGGGCGGGTTCCACCGCTATTCGGTCGACCAGGTCTGGCTGGTGCCCCACTTCGAGAAGATGCTCTACGACCAGGCCCAGCTCGCCCTCCTCTACCTCCAAGCCTGGCAGGCGACCGGCGATCCCGAGTATCGCCGCGTGACCGAGGAGACCCTCGACTACGTCGTCCGCGAGATGACGCACCCCGAGGGTGGCTTCTACTCGACCCAGGACGCCGATTCGGAGGGGGAGGAGGGAAAGTTCTTCCTCTGGGACCGGACGGAGATCGAGGCGCTGCTCGATCCCGAGACCGCGCGCGTCGCCGTCCACTACTGGGGCATGGCCGAAGGTCCGAACTTCGAGGGCCGGAGCATCCTCAACGTCCCGCGTGAACCCGAGGAGGTGGCCGCGGCGCTTGGTCTCGCGCCGGACCGGCTGGCGGAGCTCCTTCGCAGGGCTCGCGCGACCCTCTTCGCGCACCGCGAGGGGCGGGTCAAGCCGGCGCGCGACGAGAAGGTGCTGGCGGGGTGGAACGGGATGATGCTCCGGGCCTTCGCCGAGGCCTCGCGCGCCCTCGGGCGTCCCGACTACCTCCGCGTGGCCGAGCGGAACGCCGGGTTCCTCCTGTCGGCCCTCATCCCGGAGGGGCGGCTCCTCCGGACCTGGAAGGACGGCCGGGCCAAGCTCCTCGGATATCTGGAAGACCACGCGATGGTGATAGACGGGCTGATCGCGCTCCACGAGGCGAGCCTCGATCCGCGCTGGCTCGACGCGGCGCGCCGTCTCGCCCGCTCGATGGTGGACCTCTTCTGGGATCCGCAGGCCGAGGGGTTCTTCGACACCGGAAGGGACCACGAAGCGCTGGTGGTCCGGCCCCGGAACCTGTTCGACTCGGCGGTTCCGTGCGGCTCTTCGGTGGCGGCGGACGTGCTGCTTCGTCTCGCGGTCCTGACGGGGGAGTCGGACCTCGAGCGGCGGGGAGTCGAGACAATCCGGTCGGTGATGCCTCTGATGGATCGCTTCCCGTCGGGTCTCGGGCGGTTCCTCGTGGCGCTGGACTTCCATCTCGCGTCTCCGGTGGAACTGGCCGTCGTCTGGCCCCCGGAGGGTGCAGACACCGACCCGGCCCCGCTCCTCGCCGAGGTCTTCCGCCGGTACCTTCCCAACCGGGTCGTCACGGGCGGGGTGGAGGGCACGGCGACCGACCTTCCACTCGTCGCCCACAAGCGGGCCCGTGGCCGGCCGACGGCGTACGTCTGCGAGGCATACGCGTGTCAGGCGCCCACGACCGACCCGACGGAGCTGGGTGCACAGCTGGACCGGCGTGCCGGCCCCTCTGCCCTGGCCGCCGGCAGTTGATGCCGGTCGGCCGGAAGGCTATAGTCTGGCCACTGTTCCCCACCATTCACAGAGGAGACACACCTATGCGCTTCGCGAGAGCGGTACTTCTGGCGACCGTCGCCCTGCTGCTCCTGGCGGCAGGACCGGCCCTGGCCCAGACGTTCGTGTTCGGCGCCCAGGGCGAGCCGGTCCAGTTCGACCCGGCCGTCATCACGGACGGGATCTCCGCCAAGATCACCCGCCAGATCTTCGACACGCTCTACGAGTTCAAGCCGGGGAAGACCGAGGTCCAGCCCGCGCTTGCCGAGAAGGCCGAGGTCTCGGCCGACGGCAAGGTCTGGACGCTTCAGCTGCGCAAGAACGTGAAGTTCCACGACGGCGAGCCGTTCGACGCGAAGGCCGTCGTCTGGAACTTCGAGCGCTGGATGAACACGAAGCACCCCCAGCACGAGAACCAGCTGAAGGCGGGGCAGACCTTCGAGTACTTCGAGGGTCAGTTCGACGGCTTCGACGACAAGTCGGTCATCGCCAAGGTCGAGGCGACCGGCAGCTCATACGGTCAAGTTCACGCTCGAAGCAGCCGCAGGCGCCCTTCCTCCAGAACATCGCGATGTTTCCCGTTCGCCATCGCCAGCCCGAAGGCCGTCGAGAAGTGGGGGACGGACTACGGGAAGCACCCGGTAGGCACCGGCGCCTTCAAGTTCGTCGAGTGGAAGCCGAACCAGGAGGCGATCCTCGAGGCCAACCCCGACTACTGGGGGAAGAAGCCCAGCGTCAAGCGGGTCGTCGTGCGCAACATCAAGGACAACTCGCAGCGGGTCGCCGCGCTGAAGGCGGGTGAGGTGCACGCGGATCGAGGGCATCAACCCCGACGACCTGAAGGTCATCAAGGCGGACTCGAACCTCCAGGTGCAGCTCCGCCCGACCAACACCACCGGCTACGTGGCGTTCAACTACAAGGTGAAGGAGTTCCAGGACAAGCGCGTGCGCCAGGCGATCGCCCACGCGATCAACAAGAAGGCGATCGTCGACGCGCATCTACGGCGGTACGGGACTGGTGGCGACGCAGTTCCAGCCTCCGCCGCTCTGGGGCTTCAACAAGGAGTTGAAGGGCTACGAGTACAGCCCGGCCAAGGCCCAGGAGCTCCTCAAGCAGGCCGGCTTCCCGAATGGCTTCAGCGAGATCACGTGGGAGGACGGGAAGAAGGAGCCGCTCGTCTTCTGGTACATGTCCCGCTCGCGGCCGTACTTCCCGAATCCCAAGGAGATCGGCGAGGCGATCGCCGCCGACCTGGCGAAGGTGGGGATCAAGGGCCAGCTCCAGACCGTGGAGTGGGCGAACTACCTCGACAAGCGGAAGAATGGCGAGCTGCCGCTCTACATGCTCGGGTGGACCGGGGACAACGGCGACCCCGACAACTTCCTGTGCTACTTCTTCTGTCCCGACAAGCCGTCGCGGGAGGGGTTCCACTCGAACCCGCCCCTATCTGACCTCCTGAGGCGCGCCTCGACACTCACCAGTCAGGATGAGCGCGCGAAGCTCTACCGCCAGGCCGAGCAGATGATCCACGACAACGTGTCGCGGGTCTTCATCGCGAACAACGAGCCGCCGCTCGCCTTCTCGAAGAAGGTGAAGGGGTACGTGCCGAGCCCGCTCGACGACGAGCGGTTCAACACCGTCACGATCCAGTAGCGCGCGGAGACCCTGTCGGAGGACGGGGAGCCGGTGCGGGGCTACGCCATCCGGCGGAGCCTCACCGTCATCCCCGTCCTCATCGGGGTCTCGGTCCTCGTCTTCAGCTTCGTCCACCTCATCCCCGGTGACCCCGCGGTCACCATGCTCGGCGAGCGGGCGACACCCGAGAAGGTCGCCGAGGTCCGGGCCAGGCTCGGTCTGGACCGTCCGATCCCCGAGCAGTACTTGCTCTACATGGGCAAGGCCGTCCGGGGGGACCTGGGCGTCTCGATCGTCCGGGGTGACCCGGTGTTCACGGACATCCTGCGCCGGTTCCCCGCCACCGTGGAGCTGGCGGTGGCCGCCATCGTCCTCGCCACCCTTCTCGGGATTCCCATCGGGATCGTCTCCGCGGTCTGGCGGAAGTCGCTGGTGGACAGTCTCTCGCGCGTGCTCGCGCTGACCGGCGTCTCGATGCCGATCTTCTGGCTGGGCGTGATGCTGGCCTGGGTCTTCGCCGTCGAGCTCCGGTGGCTTCCGACCGGCGCCCGCCTCGACAGCGTGGCCGACTACGAGCCGTGGACGCATTTCGTCCTGCTCGATGCGGTCCTCCAGCGCAACTGGGCGATGATCCCGGATGCGCTGCGGCATCTCGTGCTGCCCGCGGTGGCCCTCGCCACGATCCCGCTCGCCGTGATCGCGCGGATGATGCGGGCCAGCATGCTGGAGATCCTGTCGCGCGACTACATCCGGACCGCGGACGCCAAGGGACTCTCGCGGGCGGCCGTCGTCCTGCGCCACGGGCTCAGGAACGCGCTGCTGCCGGTGATGACCGTGGTGGGTCTCCAGGTCGGGTCGCTCCTGGCCGGCGCGATCCTCACCGAGACGATCTTCTCGTGGCCGGGAATCGGGCGGTGGGTGTACGAGTCGATCGAGTCGCGCGACTACCCGATCGTCCAGGGGGCGAGCCTGTTCATCGGGGTGATCGTGGTGGTGGTCAACCTCTTCACCGACCTCCTCTACGCCGCGGTCGACCCGCGGATCAAGTACGACTGACAGCGATGACGACCCAGGCAGCGACGCTCGATGCGGTCGTGGCTCCCGCCACGCGTGGCCAGAGCCCGGCGGCGGCGGCATGGCGCCGGCTCCTGTCGAGCCCCGTGGCGCGGGCGGGCCTCGTGATCGTCTGCGCGTTCATCCTGGTGGCCTCCCTTGCCCCACTGGTGCATCACTACGACCCGAAGACGGACTCGAGCCTGGGCGACCGACTCAAGCCGCCGACGGGCGAGCACCCGTTCGGCACGGACTCGCTGGGACGCGACATCCTGGTGCGGGTCGTGCACGCAGCGCGGGTGTCACTGGGTCTGGGGATCAGCTCGGTGGTCGTTGCCGCCGCGATCGGGTCGCTCCTCGGCCTGCTGGCCGGCTACGCGGCCCGGACCTGGGACCTCGTGATCATGTTCTGCATGGACATCCTGCTCGCCTTCCCGGGGACGCTACTGGCGATCGCGATCGTCGCCATGATCGGCCCGGGGCTGAGGAATTCGCTCCTGGCGATCAGCACGGTCGCGATCCCCATCTACGCGCGGATCGCCCGGGGGGCCGTGCTCGAGCTCCGGGAGCTCGAGTTCGTCACCGCCGCGACGGCGATCGGTGGCAGCGGCCCGCACGTGGTCATGCGCCACATCTTCCCGAACACCCTCCCGCCGCTCATCGTCCAGACGACCCTGGCGATCGCATTCGCCATCCTCGAGGCGGCCGCGCTGGGCTTCCTGGGCCTCGGGGCCCAGCCGCCGACGCCCGAATGGGGCGCGATGCTCGCCGATTCGTACAAGTACTTCACGAGTGGCGCCTGGTGGGTGTTCTTCTTCCCGGGTGTCGCCATCATGCTGTCGGTGCTGGGCTTCAACCTGCTCGGCGACGGTCTCCGCGATGCCCTGGACCCGAGGCTCCGCTCGGACTAGCCTCGATCGACCCCCGGCGTCATCTCGGGTGCCGCGAGGGAAGGCCTGGTAGGCGGCGCCACCGGGTGCCGGGAGGACGAGAGGATGTGGGACGAGCCACTGGTGCTCGCGACCCGGTCGTTCCGGTCGCGGCTCCTCGTGGGGGCCGAGCGGTATCCCTCGACGGAGATCATGCGGCGATGCCACGATGCCGCGGGCGCGGAGCTCGTGACCCTGGCGGTCAGGGACCTCGACCTGGCGAGCCCCGGAGGCTCGCTCCTGGGGTCGATCGACCAGAGCCGCTTCACCCTCGTCGCGACCACTACCGGATGCCGTACGGCGGACGAGGCAGTGCGCACGGCCTACCTCGCGCGCGAATCCGGGCTTGGGGACTTCGTCAAGATCGACGTGGTCGGCGATCCCAGGACCGACATGCCCGATCTCTCGGCCGTGCTCGAGGCGACCCGGGCCCTCGCCCGGGACGGGTTCGTGGCCCTGCCGGTCGCGGGTGACGACCCGGTCGCGGTCCGGCGCCTGGAGGAGGCGGGCGCGCAGGGGATCCTGATCCAGCCGACGCCGACGGGGTCGGGCCTCGGGATCCGGAACCCCTACGGGATCCGCCTCGTCCTGGACACGGCGACCGTGCCGGTCATCGTGGCCGCCGGGATCGGCACAGCCTCGGACGCGGCGCTCGCCATGGAGCTCGGATGTCATGCCGTGCTCGTGGGGACAGCCATCGCCGAGGCGCGCGACCCGGAGATGATGGCGGAGGCGATGCGCCACGCGGTGGAGGCGGGACGCGGCGCCTACAAGGCCGGGCGCATCGCCCGCCGTCTGCACCGGCACGCCTTCGGGCCCCCGGAGTGAGACGCCCCGCGCGGCGGT
This sequence comes from uncultured Candidatus Rokubacteria bacterium, assembly GCA_963804185.1. Classification (GTDB taxonomy): domain Bacteria; phylum Methylomirabilota; class Methylomirabilia; order Rokubacteriales; family DASRDR01; genus DASRDR01. Next base: position 102,573 of record CAWDPM010000009.1, on the reverse strand, counting down.
GATAGGATGCCCCCGTGTACGGGACGCCACCCGCCCCCTATCCTCGTCGCATCGTCTGCCTGACGTCGGAGACGACCGAGATCGCGTTCGCGGTGGGAGCGGGGGACCGCGTCGTGGGGGTGCCCGGCACGGCCCGCCGCCCGACTGAAGCCCGCGATCGAGCGAAGGTGGGTGCCTTCACCACCTTTCGCCTGGATCGGATCGTCGGTCTCGCCCCGGACCTCGTGCTGGCATTCTCCGATCTCCAGGCGGACATCGTTCGGGACCTCGTGCGAGCTGGCATACCCGTCCTGGCCTTGAACCAGCGCAGTCTCGCCGAGATCTTCCAGGCGATCCTCGTGATCGGGGGGGCGCTCGGGTGCGAGGCCGCGGCGCGCGGCGTCGTCTCTGACATCCAGGACGAGATCCGGCAGGTGCGGGAGTTCTCCAGCGTCTGGCCGGACCGCCCGCGCGTGTACTTCGAGGAGTGGGACGAGCCGCCGATCTCGGGGATTCGCTGGGTCTCGGAGCTGATCGAGATCGCCGGTGGGCGGGACGTCTTCCCCGAGCTCCGGGACCGTCGGGACGCCCAGGGGAGGATCGTGGATCCGGCCGAGGTCGTCCGGCGGGATCCGGAGATCGTCGTCGCGTCGTGGTGCGGGAAGCCGGTCGACATCGAGGCGATCCGGCGCCGCCCTGGGTGGGCGGGGATCTCGGCCGTCCGATCCGACCGGGTGCACGCCTTGCCCTCGGGAGACCTGCTCTCCCCCGGTCCCTCGGTCGTCCAAGGGCTGAGGGCTCTCCATGAGCTGGTCCAGGCCTGCGTTGCCGGAGAGGCCCCGGGCTCGGCTGGCGCCTCAACTGACGACTCCGATAGCAAATCGTAAGACGTTATAACATCAGTAAAATATAGCCGTCTTCCAGCCCCTGACCCCGGCGACGTCCATGTGGTAGCATGGTGGGGCTCCCAGTTCTTGGACACCCGAGCCAGGGGACTCTCATGACGACGATCAGCCAGCCGACTCGTCCCGAGCGCTTCTTCGCCGACCGGTTCGGCCTGACCCAGCCGCGTCTGGAGGCCTTGGTAGGGGCCGCTGCCAGCCGGGTCGACTACGCAGACGTGTTCGTCGAGTACCAGGTGGCGGAGGAGCTCGTCCTCGAGGACGGGTTGGTCAAGCGGGCGTCACGGACCATCAGCCAAGGAGCGGGTGTCCGGGCTCAGGCTGGCGTACGCACGGGCTACGCGTACACGGACGATCTCGACCTCCGCCACCTGGAGGTCGCCGCCAGGCAGGCCCGGGCCATCGCCGAGCACCCGGGCGAGTCCGGGCCGGTCTCGGTGCACGGGAGCCCGCGACCGCACGACCTCTATCGACTGGGCGTCGCCCCCGTCGAGACGGATCTCACGGCCAAGGTGGAGCTGCTCGGTCGCGTGGATCGCCTCGCGCGCGCTCAGGATCCCCGGGTCCGGCAGGTCATCGCCACGCTTGCTTCGCTGGAGCAGACCGTCCTGATCGCCACGTCGGCGAACTGGCAGCTGGCCGATGTCCGGCCTCTGACCCGGCTGAACGTCACGGTCGTCGTCGAGGACGGGGGTCGGCGCGAGGTCGGTACCTTCGGCGGCGGCGGTCGGGTCGCGTTCGACTACTTCGTCGAGGGCGAGCGCTGGGCTCGCTTCGCCCGGGAGGCGGCGCGGCAGGCGCTGATCAAGCTGACCGCGGTCCCAGCTCCCGCAGGAACGATGACAGTCGTCCTCGGCCCCGGGTGGCCAGGCATCCTGCTCCACGAGGCGATCGGCCACGGGCTCGAGGGGGACTTCAACCGGAAGGGCGTCTCGGCGTTCACCGGCCGCGTCGGCGAGCGGGTGGCCTCCGAGCTCGTCACGGTCGTCGACGACGGGACCCTTCCGAACCGGCGCGGCTCGCTCAACCTCGACGATGAGGGGACCCCCACGAGTCGAACCGTCCTGATCGAGAAGGGCGTGCTGCGTGGGTACATGCAGGACCGGCTCAACGCCCGCCTCCTGGGAACGGGCCTCACCGGCAACGGCCGGCGGGAGTCGTTCCAGCATCCGCCGATGCCGCGCATGACGAACACGTTCATGCTGGCGGGCGAGGAGCCCCCGGAGGACATCGTGCGCTCGGTGTCGCGCGGGCTCTACGCGGTCGCCTTCGGCGGCGGGCAGGTGGACATCACGAGCGGGAAGTTCGTGTTCTCGGCGAGCGAGGCCTACCTGATCGAGGATGGCCGGGTCACCGCGCCGGTCAGGGGAGCCACGCTGATCGGCTCGGGGCCGGACGCCCTGACGCGGGTGAGCCGCGTCGGTCACGACCTTGCGCTCGACGAAGGCGTGGGCACGTGCGGGAAGGACGGGCAGTCCGTGCCCGTGGGGGTGGGGCTGCCGACCATCCGCATCGACGGGATCACCGTCGGCGGGACCCAGGTCTAGCGGCGTGGCCGAGCAGGTGGTGACCGCCGCCGAGAGGACGGAGATGCTCGACCGGCTCGACGATCTCCTGCGTCTCGCGCGCGCCCGGGGAGCCGTCGAGGCCGATGCCTTCATGGTGGAGGAAGAGCTCCAGACGGTGCAGGTCCGGCTGGGAAGCGTCGAGTCCCTGAAGCACGCGCGCGAGAACCGCTGCTCGCTCCGGATCTTCACGGAGTCCGGCTCGGCGTCGGCTACCACGGCCGACCTGTCGCCGGGGGCGCTGGCGCGCCTCGTCGACGAGAGCGTTCGGCTGGCGAAGGTAGCCCGGCGGGACGAGCACTCCGGCTTGCCGGTGCGGGAGGCGCTGGCAGGTCCGGTGCCCGATCTCGACCTCTGGGACGCCGAAGGTCACCAGATCGGCCTCGAGGAGAAGATCGACCGGGCACGCCGGGCCGAGGCGACTGCCCTCGAGGCCGACGCGCGCGTGCGTAATTCCGAGGGGGCGGAGTTCTACGACCGGCAGGGCAGCGTGGCCTACGCCTCGAGTCGCGGCTTCACCGGCGGCTTCCGGTTCTCCTCGTTCGCCCTGTCGGTGACGCCCGTCGCCTCGGACGACGGGCACATGGAGCGTGACTACTGGTACACGTCGGCCCGGCATCTGGCCGATCTGGAGTCGCCGGAGAAGGTCGGCCGGGAGGCGGCGCGCCGGGCCGTGCGCCGGCTGGGCGCGCGGAAAGGACCGACGGTGGAGGTCCCGGTCGTCTTCGACCCCGAGACAGCTGCAAGCCTCGTCCGGAGTCTGGCCGTCGCCGCGTCCGGCCCGAGCCTCTACCGGGGAACCTCGTTCCTCATCGGCCAGCACGGCCAGAGCGTGGCATCGTCCTGCGTCACGATCGTGGACGATCCCACGATGCTCCAGGGGCTGGGCTCCCGGCCGTTTGACGGCGAGGGGCTGCCGAGCCGCCGGACGGTGCTGGTGGATCGCGGGGTCCTGACGAGCTATCTCCTGGACACCTACAGCGCGCGGCGGCTGGGGCTCGCAGCGACGGGGCACGCCGCCCGCGAGGACGGGGGTGGTGTGACGGTCGGGTACACCAACCTGTACCTGGCGCCCGGCACCTGGGCCCCCCAGGAGATCGTGCGCTCCGTCGACCGGGGGCTCTTCGTCACCGAGCTCATCGGGTTCGGGGTGAACTTCGCGACCGGGGACTACTCGCGGGGCGCCGTCGGGTTCTGGATCGAGGGTGGCGAGCTGACGTACCCGGTCGAGGAGATTACCATCGCGGGCAATCTGCGCCAGATGCTGCAGGACGTCGAGATGGTGGGGGAGGATCTCGCCTTCCGCGACCAGACCGCCGCCCCCACGTTGAAGATCTCTCGCCTGACTGTCGCCGGCCAGTAGACTGGGTCGCTTCCCGGCGCCCTGCCGACCGAGGCGCCCGGAGCGTCTGTGGGCCGCCGCTCGGGGCGCCGCTACTCGGGCGTGCCGGGAATAAGGGTCGGGTGGCCCCCGTATTAGCGACAGGCAAGGTCAGCCATCGTGGACGACGAGGTCCAATTTCAAGAGCTGGCCCTGAAGCACTTAGATTCCTTGTACAACTACGGCCGTCTGCTGACGCGGGACGACACCGAGGCCGAGGACCTCTTGCAGGAGACCTTCCTGCGGGCGTTCCGGCACCGCGCGACCCTCGACCCCGCCCTCAATCCCAAGGCGTGGCTGTTCAAGGTCATGCGAAACGCCCACATCGACCGCTGCCGGGGCCGCACGGCGCGGCCCGGCGAGGTGGCGCTGCCGGCCGCCGACATCCCGGAGCAGGGCGAGACCGAGGCGTCGGAGCTTCGGCCAGCTCTTCTCGATCCCGAGGAGATCCTGCTGCGGCGAGTGGCCATCGCCGAGGTGCGAGCGGCCATCCGCCAGCTGCCCCCGGTCCTCAGGGAAGCGGTCGAGTTGCGTGACATCGAGGGCCTCTCCTACCGGGAGATCGCCGCGGTGATCGGGCGGCCAATCGGGACGGTGATGTCGCGCCTGGCGAGGGGGCGGAACCTCCTGCGCGCCGCGCTCCAGGCCAGCCAGCAACCCATGCCCCCGGAGCGATCCCGTGGCTTGTGAGATTCACCTGGGCGAGTACCTGGACGGCGAGCTCGGCGCGCAGGCACGCCGGCGGCTGGAGGCTCACCTCGGCGACTGCGCCGAGTGCCGGCGTCGGGTGGAGCTCGAGCAGGCGTTCCACGAGATCTACATCGCCCCCCTGCGGCCCGACGAGGCTCCCCCCCCGGTCCGAGAGCGGATGACCGGCTTCCTGTCCGGGCTCGGCGGCTCGCGGCGGGGCTGGCTGCCCGTGGCGCCGGGTCGTCGCGTGGCGGTCGCCGTCGTGGTGGGAGCCTTGGTCGCGGCTGGCGCGGCCGGCGCTCTCATCATCGGCGGGAGCCAGCGAGCCGCTGCCGCCTCCCTGGTGCGGCTGGCGGACGCCTCCGTCGAGCAGCACCAGAAGCTCTCCCGCGGGGTCCTGCCCCTGGACATCACCGGAGTGTCCCCCAAGGAGGCGGAGCGCTGGTTCGGCCAGAAGCTGGACTTCAACGTCCTGCTGCCCGACCTCAATCGGGATCACCTGAGGTTCCAGGGGGGCCGGCTCTCCCACCTCGATGGCTTCGACGTGGCGGCCCTCGAGTACCAGGTGGATCACCAGAACGTCTCGCTGTTCATCATGCCGGCGGAGCAGTATGAGCGCCTCGGACTCCGGCCGGAGCCACGGTTCAAGATGGTCAACCGCCACGGGTATGACGTCATCGTCTGGGCGAGCCATGGCGTCGCGTACGCGCTGGTCTCGGAGATCGGTGGACGCTCCTGCGCTGTGTGCCACGCTCCCGAGGAGAAGCTCGACGTCACCCTGAAGCCTGAGGTTCACCCCGCTCGGTGAGACGGCCCGGCGTCGGGTCGCCGCCGTTGACGCACGGGAGATTGGCATGAGAGTTCGGACTCCGTGGCTCACACCGCTTCTGGCTCTCGGGCTGATCGGCGCGCCCGGCGCGGTTGCCCCGGTCGATGCCTACGACGCGGTGCAGGTCACCGACGGTGGGACGATCCAGGGCAAGGTCAGCTTCCCCGGGACCCCACCCTCCAAGAAGAAGGTCATCCCGACCAAGGACCGTGAGGCGTGCGGGAGCGCGCCCCGCGACGTCGACCAGATCCTGGTCGGGCCGGACAAGACCGTCCAGGACGCGGTCGTGTACCTCCAGAAGGTGGACAAAGGCAAGGCGTGGGAGAAGCCTGGGAAGCCCCCCGAGATCAACAACGTGAAGTGCGACTTCAACCCGCACGTCCAGGTCATGCCCGTCGGGGATCTCGACATCGTCAACTCGGATCCGGTCCTCCATAACACCCACGGCTTTCTCGACAAGCTGACGGTCTTCAACGTGGCCTTGCCGAACGAGGGCCAGCGGATCAAGCGCCCGCTCAGGAAATCAGGTCTGGTCCGGGTCGAGTGCGATGCCCACGGCTGGATGCTCGGCTGGATCCTTGTCGCCGAGAACCCGTACTACGCCATGACCGGCAAAGACGGCTCGTTCACCATCAAGGACGTGCCACCGGGTGCGTACACGCTGGTGGTGTGGCAGGAGTTCACCGGCCCCGTCGAGGTGCCGGTGACCGTGAAGGCCAAGGAGGTGGTGTCGGTTCCGGTGGAGCTCAAGAAGAAGTAGGCGCGAGGGCGAGACTCCCCTGTTCGGAAAGGAGGCGGCTGGCGTGGACACCCATGATCAAGTCGACCGGCTGCGAGCCCGGGCCATGGCGAGGTGGTGGCGGAAGGTAGGTGGATCCGCCGACCTGGCCCGGACCCGCCGTGAGATGCACTCCGAGCTGACCCGTCCGGATGAGCGCCCCGAATCCCAGGTCCAGATCACCCGGCGGACGTTCATCCACCGCTCCGTGCTGGCCGGAGCGGCGGGTGCTGCCACCTACGGCTGGTTCCCCCTCATCAACACCCTCGACTTCGCCTACGGTCAGCAGGCGCCGTTCCGGTTCGCCTGGGTCTCGGACAACCACCTCTACCCGAAGGACGTCAACACCCGGTTCGTCGAAAAGACGACCCGGGCCTTCAAGGAAGTCCAGGCCATGAGCCCGGCGGCCGACTTCATGATCCACGGCGGGGACCTGGCCCAGCTGGGTGATCCGGTCGAGCTCGACCTCGGGGCGGACCTGCTCAAGGAAGTGCAGATCCGCAAGGTCTTCATCCCCGGCGAGCACGACTGGTATCTCGACATGGGCCAGAAGTGGATGGCCCTCTTCGGCAAGCCCAACTGGACGTTCGATCACAAGGGCGTCCGGTTCGTCGGCCTCGATACCGTGTCGCACGGGCCCGACTACTGGACGGCCAAGAAGATGACGCCCAAGGAGCGGATGGGCCACATGGCGACGCTCGACGGGTCGGTCGCCGGGGCCTGGGCGGGGGTCGGGCGCGACCAGATGCAGTGGCTGGATCAGACCCTCTCCAACTGGCCGAAGGACAACCCGATCATCATCTTCAGCCACAATCCGCTCTACGAGTACTACCCGCCCTGGAACTTCTGGGTACGCGACTGGCGGGAGCTCCACGAGGTCCTGAAGCCCTACGGCAACGTCACGAACGTCCACGGCCACACGCACCAGGTCCTCTACAACGAGGTCGGCAAGATGCGCTCGATCGGCATGCTGGCGACCTCCTGGACGTGGCCCTACGCGCCCGAGGGCGTGCCGGCCCTCACCCGGTGCAAGGTGCGCGTCGATCCCGGCGATCACTTCGACGGCGTGGGCTGGTCCCAGCTGAGCGTCGGCGCCGGGGGGCGCGTCGAGAACGAGTACATCCTGTGGCGCAAGAAGGAGCACACCTACGCCGACGCAGCTCATGACTCGGGCTGCGGCGACAACGCCAACCAGATCCTCCGCCCGCGCATGGCCGACCAGGAATGGGTCTATCTCGGGGCCTACAAATGAGCCACCCCCAGGGGCAGAAAGGGGAAAGCCGATGACGCGACGCCGGTCTCTCGCGTGGGCCCCGCTGTGCGTGGTGCTCGGTCTCGCGGTCGGGCTGTTCTATGGCGCCGACCGCGCCCTGGCGCACAAGGAGAAGCACACTCCGGAGCAGCTCAAGGCGTTCGAGGAAGTCTTCTTGGAGCAGGTGAAGGCGGGGGATCTGCTCTTCCACGGGGACGGAGCGACGGAGAAGCGCCTCGGGGTGACGCTCTCCAAGACGGCCATGGCGTGCGCCATGTGCCATCCGTTCGCCTCGGACACCCATCCCCACGAGTTTCCGAAGTTCCAGGAGCAGATGAACGCCTTCGCGACGCTTCGGGACATGATCAACTGGTGCATCGAGAAGCCCAACGAGGGCGTCAAGATCGACGAGACCAGCGAGGCGATGAAGGCGCTCGAGGCGTACATCTACTGGTCGAACAAGAACTCGAAGCTCGATCCCGGCCGGCACTGAGGTCTCGGATCGAGGTGATGCAGGGACTCCACCCCCCCTTCCCCCGATCAGGCGGGGAGGGGGGGCTCTCCCGCCGCCGTCTGCTCGGCCTCGCCGTAGCCGCGGCGGGGCTCCTGGGCAGGAGGGTCGAGGCCGACTCGCCCGCCCGTCGCTGGAGCGTCAACGATCCACGGGCGCTCTCCCCTGTCGAGCGCCTGCACTTTCCCGCGGTCCGGCTCCCGGTCATGACGGGGAACGGCGACCGGGTGCCGATCACGATCGAGATGAGCCACCCCATGGAGCCGGGTCATCACATCACTCGCGTGACCGTCGTGAACGAGCGCGACCCCGTTCCCCTGAAGGGGATCTTCGAGCTCACGCCCATCACCGGGCTGGTGCACCTCGCCTTCCAGGCGCGGATCGACGAGGGAGTCTCCGAGGTCGCGGTGACTGCCGAGTGCAATCTCCACGGCGCGTGGACCAGCACCGGCACCGTGCGGGTCGCCGATGGCGCCGGCGGGTGCTCGGACCCGTCGCCGTCCAGGACGCGGTCCGGCTCGACGGAGATCCTCCCGCCGCGTCTGCGTCTGCCGGGCCTCGTGCGGGCCGGCCGCGTCCGCGCGGGAGAGGTGCTGGAAGCACAGTTCCTGATGCGCCACCCGAATCGCACCGGGCTGGTTCGCCGGGACGGGAAGTTCGTCGCGGAATCGGAGCCGTTCCATCTCCGGGAGCTGGAGGTGTTCTACGGGGAGATGCGCGCCAGCCGCTTCCTCTTCACCTCCGCGCTGAGCGACGACCCCCTGATCACCTTCCGCGTGCGCGCAGGGCAGGGGGGGCTCCTCCGGGCGCTGCTCGTCAACACGCGAGGCCAGCGCTTCGAGGCTCTCACGAGAGTCGAGGTCTCCTGACGGTCATGACGCCGTCCGCCCCGGGGGCTGTCGCGGCTTCCGGCAACGACAGCCTGATCGACGTGCGCTTGATCCGGGGCTGGCTCCTCTGGGGCTTCTTCTGGCTCATGTTCGCGCCGACCATCGGGGTGCTCATCTCGACGAAGTTCAATTACCCCGAGTTCCTGGGAACGTCGGCGTGGTCAACCTTCGGCCGGCTCCGCCCTGTCCACGTGAACGGCGTGATCTTCGGCGCCTTCTCGACCTTGTTCCTGGGCCTCACGTACTACATCACTCCCCGCCTGGCCGGCATACCCATCTGGAACGGGCACTGGGCCTACCCGATCCTCTGGATCTGGAACCTGAATCTCGCGGCGGCGTTCATCGGCGTGTCGTTTTTCGGCGGGAACCGGGGGTGGGAGGCGGGCGAGCTTCCCCTCCCGAACGTCGTGGTGTTCACGGCGATCGTATTCGCGGTGACGGTCCAGATCCTCATGACCATCGCCCGGCGGCGGGAGACGCCGCTCTACGTCAGCCTGTGGTACCTGATCGGAGCTCTGGTCTGGACGAGCATCAACCTGGTGCTCCTGATCATCGGGCCCTACAACACGGTGCCGGGCATCAACAACGCCGCCCTCCACGGCCTCTACATCCACTACGTGGTGGGTCTCTGGATCACGCCGGCCGGCTACGTCCTGATCTACTTCTTCCTGCCGGCCTCGATCCGCGCCCCGATCTACAGCCACAAGCTCTCGCTCATCGGGTTCTGGTCGCTCGCCTTCTTCTACCCGTTCGTCGGGATCCACCACTACCTGTTCAGCCCGATTGCGGACTGGGCGGAGACCATCGCCATCGTGTCGTCGATGATGCTGATCATCCCGGTGTGGACGGTGCTTCAGAACTTCTTCGGCACGATGGTCGGCCACTGGCAGGGCTTCGGCAGGAACCTGCCCGCGAAGTTCCTGATCATGGGGGCGATCATGTACCTGATCGGGTGCTTCCAGGGCTCCACCGAGGCGCTCCGGTCGATCCAGGAGCCGACCCACTTCACCGATTTCGTCGTGTCGCACTCGCACCTCACCGTGTTCGGGACGTTTGTCGTGTGGGCCATCGCCGGCGCCGTGTACGTCTGGCCGCGCCTGTGCGGCCGCGAGCTGTGGAGCTTCCGCCTGGGGAACTGGAGCTTCTGGCTGATCACCATCGGGATCTCCACCATGGGGCTCGTGCTGACGGCGCAGGGGCTCCAGCAGGGATTCATGCTCATGGCGCGGGCCGAGTGGGTGGACACCGTGGTCACCATGAAGCCCTTCTGGCTCGTGCGGACGCTGTCGGGGATCTCGATGGACCTTGGGATCTCGCTGCTCGTCTACAACTTCATGCGGACGGCGCTGGAGCCGGGAGTGGCCGGGGCGGTGGCGATGCCGGGCGAGATTCGCGTGAGGGCGTGAGGTGAAGGCCTACGTCCTCGGAGCCGGGTTCGTCTGCATCTCGCTGGCGATCTTCATCCAGGGCATCCTCCCGATCGTGATTCCCGAGTCTCGCGAGACCCGGGCGACGCGGGCGGTGCGCACGGAGCTCGGCGACGTCAAGTGGGTCTGGTACGAGTCGTCGTCCTACACCCCGCTCGAGGAGCTCGGGCGCAGCGTGTACCGTCGCGAGGGGTGCTGGTACTGCCATAGCCAGTACGTGCGCCCGGTGACCGGCGAGGACATGCGCTGGGGCCCGGTCTCCCAGGTCGGCGAGTACGCTCACGACTGGCCGCACCTCCTGTCGACGCGCCGGATCGGGCCCGACCTCACGCGCGTGGGGCTCAAGTACGGCGACGCGTGGCACTTCGCGCACCACTGGGTCCCGACCGCCGTGGTGCCGGATTCCATGATGCCGAGCTTCCGCTGGCTCTACCGGACGGCGCAGGTCGCAGTCGTCGACAAGGACGGGGAGCCGGCGCTGGCGGAGAGCCCGGCGCTGCGGGGCCTTTTCACGGGCCGCGCGGACCGGTCCCTCCCGCTCCATCCGAGCCCCGAGGGGCTCGCCTTCTCGCGGCAGACGGACGGGACGCCGGTCCTCGACGCGAAGAACCTGCCGGAGCCGTATGACAAGCTCGACGCCTGGAAGGGGAAGACCCTCACGGTGATCGTGCCGACCGAGGAGCTGAACGGCCTGGTCGCCTACGTCCAGAAGCTCGGCACCAACCGGGGAGCGTGGCGCGACGTCTTCGAGCCCCAGACGCTGGCGGCCAGCGTCATGAGCATCCCGCGGACCCAGGAGCAGGAGATGCGCGGGAAGGTCGTGTACGACCGGCGCTGCGTCGGCTGTCACGGGCCCAACGGTGACGGGAACGGTCCGGTGGCGACCTTCCTCGACCCCCGGCCCCGCGACTTCCGGCTGGGAGCCTTCAAGTTCCGCACGACCCCCTCCGGCTCGCTGCCGACGGACGGGGACCTCTACCGCACCCTGACGCGCGGCGTCCGGTTCACCGCGATGCCGACGTGGCATGAGCTGCCCGAGAAGGACCGGATCTCGGTCATCAGCTTCATCAAGACCTTCTCCAAGCGCTGGACGGAAGAGAAGCCCGAGCCCCCGATCCCGATCGGGGACCCGCCGAAGGCGACGCCGGAGCTCCTGGCCCAGGGGAAGGACCTCTACGCGAAGGCCAAGTGCTTCCAGTGCCACGGGGAGGGCGGCAAGGGCGATGGCCCGTCAGCCGACGAGCTGACCGATGACTTGGGGTTCAAGATCCTTCCGATCGACTTCACCCGGGGCCAGTTCAAGGGGGGCGCGGACGTCCGTGACGTGTTCCGGACGATGACCACCGGTCTCGACGGGACGCCGATGCCGTCGTTCGCCGACTCGATGAACGAGGCGGAGCGCTGGGCGATCAGCTACTACGTGCTGTCGTTCTCCGCCTTCAACGATCCGGTCACGGGCGAGAAGCTCAAGCTCGACCCCGCGATCCGCTCACGGCTGAACGACGCCGGCGGCGAGGCGTACGGGAGCTCCCGTCTCGCGCTCGACCCATCCGCGCCGGACGAGACCGCGCCCAAGGCCCTGGTCCGCTTCCACAAGGGCCTCAGGGGCGAGGGGCGCTGACGCGCGGGAGGCTCAGGAGGAATCGGATGCAGGAGCTGGTGGCGCTCGTGGCCGGGGAGTTCGCCGTGTCCCTCTTCATGGGACTGGCGGCTCTGTGCCTCTTCCTGTGGGCGGCCATGTCCGGCCTCTTGACGGACGTGGAGGCCGTGAAGTACCAGGTGCTGAGGAGCGAGGGGATCGACGATGACCGATCACGGTGAGACGTCGGAGCGCGAGCGCGTCATCGCGGAGCACGAGCGTCAGCGTGGCCACGTCGAGGAGTTTGGCGGCGGGGAGGTCCGCGCCTATCACGGCGTGGTGAACCTCTGGCTCCTGGCGGTGTACGCGGTCCTCGGCGTGTGGGCGGTCTACTACCTGTTCCGGTACTGGGGCGGGCTCGGTCCCGGGCTGGCGCGATGATCGGCGTCCGCCTCCTCCTGGCCCTCGCGCTGCTGAACCTGCTGATCCTGATCGGCGACGCCCTCTACAACGTGCTCGGGGGCTTCGGCCCGCTTCTCCGGTAGGCGCCGCCGTGTCCGGGATCGAGAAGCTCGCCTTCGTGATCTTCCTCGGCGGCACCGTGATCTTCTTCGTCTGGGTGGCGATCCTGACGATCCGGAAGTAGCCAGGCTCGCGTTCGCGCCGCCCTCCGTCCGTCATCGCAGACGGGCCCCCGCCTTGACCCTCGATTCGACCGCGTGCTATGACCGCCCGCGTGACGCGACGCTGGCCGCGCATCGGGCGCGCACACGAGGCCTGGCCGGGTATCACGATCAGTGGCGTGGTGATCGTGGCAGCGGCCGTGATCGCCGACGCGCTTGGCGAGCCGCCTCACGGCGGACCGCGCCTCTGGGTCGGGCTCGCGCTCGGCTCCGCCGTGCTCGTGCTCGGCTACGCGCTTCGCCGCTTCGAGCGGCGGAAGGAGGAAGACCGGAATGCGCCATGACCTCCTCTTGACCGGCGGTCATCTGATCGATCCCGCCTCGGGGGTGGACGGACGGCGGGACGTCGCCTTCGCGTCGGGACGCGTGGCGGCGGTCGACGCCACGATTGCGCCTGCCAGCGCCCGGGAGGTCGTGGACGTGTCGGGCGCCTACGTGGCGCCGGGGCTGATCGACCTCCACGCCCACGCCTTCATCGCGGGGCACGACCTGGGAATCGAGACCGATCCTGTGTGCGCCTCGACCGGCGTGACGACGCTCTGTGACGCGGGGAGCACCGGCGCGGCGAACTTCACGGGGCTCCGCGAGTACGTGATGGCCCGGGCGGAGACCCGCGTGCTCGCGTTTGTCCACATCGCGGCCATCGGGCTCATCCACCTCGGGATCGGGGAGCACTGCTACCTCGACTACTCGGACCCGGACCTGGCGGCCGCGGTGGCGCGGGAGCACCGGGACGTCGTGGTCGGCGTGAAGGTGCGGATCCAGAAGGAGGTCGTCGCCGAGCACGGTCTCGAGCCTCTCCGGCGGGCCCTTCGAGCGGCGGAGGCGGCGAGCGTGCCGGTCATCGTGCACATCAACAATCCGCCCGTCGAGTACGGAGAGGTGCTCGCGCTCCTCCGGCCGGGGGACATCGTGAGCCACTTCCTCCACGGTCGCGGCTCGGGGATCCTCGACGGGCAGGGACGGGTCAAGGAGGCCGTGCGGACCGCCCGGCGCCGCGGGATCGTCTTCGACGTCGCCCACGGCCGGAACCACGTGAGCTTCCCCGTGGCCCGCCGGGCCTTCGAGCAGGACTTCTACCCGGACACGATCTCCTCGGACCTCACGCGACCGGGCCGGGCGGGTGTCGTGCGCGATCTCCCGACCACGCTCTCGAAGTTCCTGAGCCTCGGTATGCCGATCGCCGAGGTGGTGCGCGCGGCGACGGCGACGCCGGCTCGCGCGATCGGCCGGAGCGGGGACCTCGGATCGCTCGCCGCGGGGGCTGCCGGCGACGCGGCCGTGTTCTCGGTCGAGGAGGGGCAGTTCCCCTACCAGGACACCGACGGCAACGCCATCGAGGGTCCGAAGCGCTGGACGCCGCGGCTCACGGTGCGGGCCGGTCGAGTCTCGTGGCGGCGTTGGCCACCGTCGTGACGGGATTGACGGGGGCTCGCTCCGGGAGGTCCCCTCAGCCCCGGGCAACCCAGAGCAGGAGCAGTCCCAGCGCGATCCGGTAGACCACGAAGACGAGCAGCGTCCGTCGCTGGAGGTACCCGACCAGGAAGCGGATCGCGGCGAGCCCGGCCGCGAACGAGGTGCCGACGCCGAGCGCGAGCACGCCCAGCCCGTCCCCCGTCAGCCCGCCGCGCAGCAGCGTGCCGGTCTCGAGGAGCCCCGCCGCCACCGTGATCGGCAGGCCCAGGAGAAACGCGAAGCGCGCCGCAGTGGACCGGTCGAGACCCGTGAAGAGCCCGGCCGAGAGCGTGATGCCTGACCGCGACGTCCCGGGGATCAGGGCGAGGGGCTGCGCGAGACCGACGACGAGGGCCCGTCCGATGCCTACCTCGCGCAAGTCGCTCACGACGCTTCGCGCCGCGCGCCGGTCGGCCCACCAGAGGACCAGGGCCCACACGATCGTCGACACCGCGACGACCGTCACGGAGCGGAGCCGCGTCTCGATCAGGTGCTGAAAGGCGAGGCCCGCGAGCCCGGCGGGGATCGAGCCCAGCAGGACGGCCGCGGCCAGCCGGCAGTCCGCTGGCCGCCGCGCTAGGACCCCCGCCGCGAGGCGACGGAGCTCTTCCGCGAAATAGATGACGAGCGCGAGGACCGTTCCCAGGTGAACCGCCGCGTCGAAGGCAAGGCCCTGGTCCGGCCACCCGAGAAGCTTCGGAACCAGGATCAAGTGCCCGGACGACGAGACCGGCAGAAACTCTGTGGCGCCCTGGACGATGCCCAGGACGATCGCGTGGACCGGTGTCATTGGTGGCCGGGGCGGCTGCCGCCGCTACCCGACGACGTCCTCGCCGCCGTCGACCCCGAGGACGTTACCGGTCATCCAGTCCGTCGCGGAGTGGGAGAAGGCGACGATCGCCCGGGCCACGTCCTCCGTTGTGGTCAGGCGGCCCGCCGGGTTCCGGGCGAGGGCGCCGGACTTGATCCGGTCGGAACCGGGAATCTTCTGGAGGGCGGGGGTGTCGGTGACGCCGGCGCGCACGGCGTTGACCGTGATGCGCCGGGGGGCGAGCTCCATCGCGAGCTGGCGCACGTGGGACTCGAGCGCCGCCTTGGCGCCCGACACTGGTCCGTAGCTCGGCAGGACGCGCGTGCCGCCGCCGCTGGTCATGGCGAAGATCCGGCCCCCGGGACCCATGAGGCCGCGGGCCAGCACGTCCTGCGTCCAGTAGACCAGGCTGTGGGCCATGACGTCGAGCGTCATGTCCATCTGATCCTTCGAGACCGCCTCCTTCGGCGAGTCGGCGATGAAGGGCCGGAGCGTGCCGAATGCGAGCGAGTGCAGGAGGACCCTCAGCTGGCCGCGCTCCCCGCGCGCATCGATCTGGCCCTCGACCGCATCCAGCACTTCCGCCCGCCGATCCGGATCCGCGGCGTTGACGTTGAAGAACAGCGCCTGACCGCCCAGGCGCCGGATCTCGGCGGCAATCCGTTCCGCATTCGCGAGCGTCGCCTTGCGGTCTAGGTGAACGCCGACGATCGACATCCCCGCGCCGGCAAGCGCGAGGGCGGTAGCCTCGCCGAATCCGGAGGAGGCGCCGAGGATCAACGCCCAGCCGGACAGACGGATCGGGGCTTCTTCGGGACCATGGGTCATGAGCGGCCTCCGCGCGGCTCGGGCATGAGACGTCGCCGCGCGGCTATTCTAGCGCACACGGGCCGTCGGTGACAGGCGAGCCAGGCGAACCGCGCGGCCGGGGCGATCAATGCCGCCTGGGTGTCGCAACGTTGAGCCCTGCGGGTCCCCGTGTTACGCTCCGCTCGGGTCGCGCCGACCGCGATCGTCCCCGAAATCCGCTCGAGGAGGCTGAGTGAGCCCCCAGGCCCTCCCACAGGTCGCAGGCCGTACCGCACTGGCCATAGGCCGTCCCCCACAGGCCATGGGCTGTCCACTACAAGCTGTAGGCCGTCCACCCACAGGCCGTAGGCCGTTCATCCACAGCCGTAGGCCGTTCAAAGGAGCGAGGTAGCCCGGTGAACACGGTCAAGCACGATATCCAGCACGCCGTCGACGGCCTCGCTGGCGAGCTCGAGGCGCTGTCCCGACGGATCCACGATCATCCGGAGCTCGGCTACAACGAGGTCCAGGCCTCAGGCTGGCTCACCCAGTTCCTCGAGACCAAGGGGTTCGAGGTCGAGCGCGGAGTCGCTGGTGTCCCGACCGCGTTCCGGGCGACCGTGAACGGCGGCGGCAACGGGCCCACCGTCGCGATCATGTGCGAGTACGACGCGCTTCCCGGCATCGGACACGCGTGCGGGCACAACATCATCGCGACATCGGGCGCGGGGGCGGGCGCGGCGCTGGCGGCCCTCAAGTCCCGTCTCCCCGCGGGTCAGGTCCACGTGATCGGCACGCCCGCCGAAGAGGGCGGGGGCGGCAAGATCAAGCTCCTCCAGGGCGGCGTGTTCGCGGGCGTCGACTGCGCGATGATGATCCACGGCTTCGACCGGACCATTCTCCACCAGGACCTCCTCGGGATCGTGCGGACCGGCTTCGAGTACGCGGGAAAGGCGGCCCACGCTTCCGCCGACCCGTGGGCAGGGGTCAACGCCCTGGACGCCTGTATCCAGACGTTCAACGCGGTCAGCATGCTTCGCCAGCAGGTGCGGCCTGACTGCCGGATCCACGGGATCATCGACAACGGTGGAGCCGCCGCGAACATCATCCCGGAGTACGCGAAGGCGACGTTCTACGTCAGGGCGCCTCGGATCGACACGATGTGGGAGCTCCATCGTCGCGTGGTGGCCTGCGCCGAGGGCGCGGCGCGCGCGACGGGCGCGACGCTCACCGTGATCCTCCACGACATGGTCTACGAGCCCCTGAAGCGGAACCAGACGCTCCTGAACCTCTTCGCCGCGAACATGCGCGACGCGGGGCTCGTCGAGAGCGAGCCCGCGGCCGACCGGCTGGGCTCCTCGGATGTGGGCAACGTCAGCCAGGTCTTGCCTACGATCCAGCCGATGGTCGCCATCGCGCCGGCGGGAACGGCGATCCACAGCCGCGAGTTCGTCGACGCGGCGATCAAGCCCATGGCCCACGCGGGCATGCTCGCCGCGGCCAAGACCATGGCGCTGACCGCGTACGATCTCCTGGCGGACCCGGCGCGGATTCGGGCGGCCAAGGAGGAGTTCGCCCGCGGCTGACGCGCGGGGCGCACCGGGCCGGGCGATGGCGAAGACGGCCGGGATCGTCCTCATCGGTAACGAGATCCTCTCGGGGAAGGTCGCCGACCAGAACGCCCTGTATCTCTGTCGCGAGTTCCGGCCGCTCGGCGTCGACGTGCGGAAGATCGCGGTGGTTCCCGACGAGGTCGAGCTGATCGCCCGGGAGGTGGCCGAGTTCTCCCGCGCGTACGACTGGGTGTTCACCTCGGGCGGCGTCGGGCCGACGCACGACGATGTCACGATCGAAGGCGTGGCGCGTGCCTTCGGGCTCCGGGTCGTGCGCGACCCCGGGCTCGTCGCGTCGCTCGAGCAGGTCTACCAGGGGCGGCTCAACGACGCGCGCCTGAAGATGGCGGAGGTGCCGGAAGGCGCCGAGCTGCTGACCTCGGATCACCTGATCGTCCCGGTGGTGGTGGTTCACAACGTCCACGTGTTTCCCGGGGTCCCGGAGATCTTCCGCCGCAAGTTCGACGCGATCAAGGAGCGGTTCCGCGAGCGTCCCTATCTGCTGCGCGTGGTGTTCGTCGGGGTGGGGGAGGGAACGCTCGCCGAGCACCTGAACGGCATGCTGCGGAGCTTCCCCGAGCTCCTGTGCGGATCGTACCCGGAGTTCACGAACCCAGAGTACAAGGTTCGCGTGACGCTCGAGTCGAAGGAGCCCGACTACCTGGAAGCGGCGCTCCGGGACCTCCTGGCGCGCCTGCCGGGCGACGCCGTCGTCCGCGTCCAGTAGCCCGCGCGCACCGGGGGCGTCACCACCCCGGGAGGTTCGCCGTCAGGAACGCGCTCCACGCCTCCCAGTAGGCGTCTCCGCCAACCTCGTGCGCGTCGTTGTGGTGGGCGCCAGGAATCGCGGCGAACGCCTTGGGCTCGGCCGCGGCGTCGAAGATCGCGCGCCCCTGCCGGTAAGGGACCACCTCGTCGGCGTCGCCGTGGAGCACGAGGAGGGGAGCCCCCACGCGGCTGATCCTGCCGAGGGTGTCGTAGCGCGTGCGGAAGAGCCAGCCCGACCCGGGCAGGGTGGCGCTGGCCATGGCCTGAACGGACACGAACGGCGCCTCGAGCACCAGGGCGGCCGGAGGCTCCTCGGTCGCGAGCGCGGTGGCGACCGCGGCGCCCAGCGAGGCGCCGAGGTAGACCACCGGATCCGAGGTCCGTTCCGCGATCCATGCCCGCATGGCCCGGGCGTCGGAGTAGGTGCCTTCCTCGCCGGGCACGCCCTTGCTCCGGCCATATCCGCGATAGTCGAAGATCAGGATCGACAGGCCGAGCCGGTTGTGGAACGCCTCGATCTTCGGCAGCCGGTGCGAGATGTTCCCGGCGTTCCCGTGGCAGTAGAGGAGGGTCGCGGGCCGGGGCCCGGGCACGAGCCAGCCGTGGATCTCCACGCCGTCGGCCGTCGTCACCTCCACGTCCTCGAACGCGAGCCCGAACGCGGCCGGCGTTCCTTCCAGTGTCGGCGAGGGATGATAGATGAGGCCGCGCTCGAGCGCCGTGCCGCAGCCCGCAAGGAAGGTCAGGACCGAGGCGAAGGCCGGCGCCACGAGGCACGCGCGCCCCCTCACGCGGTCTTCGTTCGCCTCCCGGACGGCGGCGCGGTCCTTCGACCCGGGCGACCCGGGCGACCCGAGCTCGGTCGTCACGGCGCGCTCCGCTCAGGAGCCGGCGGCGTCGTCCGTGTCCTCCGGGCGCGCGGTAACGATCACCCGATCACCCTCCACGCGCACCACCAGCGGCCAGAGGGCCGCGCCGCCACACGGTCCGCCCGCGCAGCTGCCGCCCTCCGGCTCGTAGAGCGCCCCGTGCGTGGCGCAGACCAGGAGCCGGCCGTCGTCGGTGAAGAACTCGTTCGGCCACCAGTCGAGCGGCGTGCCGGCGTGCGCGCACCGGTTGACGTAGGCGCGGTAGCGGCCGTCGAAGTTGATCACGAACCCCTCGACCTTGGCTCCCCGCCAGCTGAGCGGGAACTTCGCGGATGTCCCGGCGGGAAGGTCCGCAACGGGCACTGACCATTCGTTGGGGTCGATCATGGGCCGTATGATACGCTGAACAGCGTGACGACGGCCGAGCCTGCGGTCGAAGTCTCTGATCTCAGCAAGACGTTCCGAACAGGGTGGCCCCGCCGACGGGCGCAGCCCGCCCTTCGGCGCGTTTCCTTCGTCGTTCCTCGCGGCGCGATCTTCGGGGTCCTGGGGCCGAACGGCGCCGGCAAGACCACACTGCTCTCGATCCTGGCCACGCTTCTCTTGCCTGACCGCGGCGAGGCGCGAGTGCTGGGCCTCGACGTGACTCGCGATGCCCACCGGGTGCGGGAGCGCATCAACCTGTCCTCGGGCAGCGCCTCGTTCCTGTGGAGCCTGACCCCGCATGAGATCCTCGACATCGCCGCGCGGAGCTATGGGCTGGTGGCAGGCGTCCGGCGGCCTCGGGTGGCCGCGCTGCTCGAGCAGTTCGAGCTGACGGCGCACGCGACGGTTCCCTACAACGAGCTGTCGACGGGCCTCAAGCAGCGGCTCGCGCTCGCCAAGGCCTTCGTGAACGATCCCGAGCTTCTGATCCTGGACGAGCCCACCGTCGGGCTCGATCCGGACATCTCGGTGCGCATACGGGAGCAGATCGCCGCGCTCCGCCGCACCCGCCGCATGACCATTCTCCTGTCCACGCACTACATGCGCGAGGCGGAACAGTTGTGCGACGAGGTGGTGTTCCTGCGCGCCGGCGAGATACTCGCGGGCGGCGACCCCGCCACCCTGAAGCGTGAGGTCCTGCTCGGCGACCGGGTGGAATTTGTCGCGGAGGGCGATGCGTGGCGCAGCCTCGCCAGCCAGCCCGGGGTGCTGACCTGCTCGAGCGACGCCGGGCGAGTCCGGGTCGTCGTGGACGACGGGCGGAAGCGCTTGCCCGAGATCTTCCGCCATCTCGACGAGCGCGGAGTCCCGGTCAGCGACGTGACCGTGACCGAGCCGACGCTCGAGTCGGTCTTCATCGAGCTCGCGCGATGAGCGCCATCGCGGCACCGCCAACCCCGCGCGGATGGCCCGCCGTCTCCCCGCTAGAGCGGGAGCTCGTGAAGGTGTCCGCCTTCTTCCTGCGCAACTGGCGCATGACTCACCGCAACGTGTTCACGGTGTTCGAGATCGTCTTCTGGCCAATCGTGAACCTCCTGTCGGTGGGGCTCCTGACCACCTTCCTCGATGCAGAGCCGGGAACGGTCGTGTTCGTCCTGGTGGGCACGTTCGCGCTCTCGACCGTGCAGGTCTGCCAGCTGGACGTGGCGTACGCCGCCCTGTTCGACATGTGGTCCAAGAGCATCAAGCACCAGCTCGTCGCTCCGATCCGGCTCTGGCACCTGGTGCTGGGCTCGTGGCTGATGGGCCTCGTGCGCGGGACGGTCGTGTTCGCCCTCCAGGCGGCCGTGAGCCACTGGGCCTTCGGCGTGAACGTGCTCGCTCACGGCCCGGGCCCGCCGGCGGCGCTGCTCGCGGGCCTCCTCTTGTCGGCCGCCGGCATCGGCCTGCTCGTCTCCACGCTCCTCATGCTGTTCGGCCTGCGGGCGGAGGTGTCCGCCTGGTCGGGCGTGAGCCTGGTGCTGCTGCTGTGCGGGGTCTACTACCCGGTCTCCATCCTGCCGGCGCCGCTCCAGGTCGTGGCCGCCGGTGTGCCGCTCACCCACGTCCTCGAGGCGTTCCGCGCGCACCTGGGATACGCGCCGCTCTTCACGGCGCCGCTCCTCCGCGGCTACGGGCTCGCCGCCGTCTACGTGGCCGGCGGCTACGCGCTCTTCGCGTGGGCCGTTCACCGGGCGAGACGGACCGGCATGCTGCTCAGGCTTTCGGACTGATGCCAACCTGGACGCGGGCGGTTTCGGCGGTGGCCGGCCTCGGGGCTCTCTGTCTGCTCCTGGCCCTGACGTCGGCGCCGCCCGCCGGAGGCCAGGGATCGCAGCGGTACTCGGGCCGGGTCATGGAGGTCGATCTCGGGCGTGGGCTACTCCTCGTCGAGGAGCTGGGCCGGCGCGGCCTCCCGGTCCGCCACCAGGTGCGCGTGGAGGAGGAGACCCCCGTGGTGACGGCGCGCCGTCAGCGGCTGGGCGACATGCGGGGCCAGAGCGCCTTCGGAGAGATGGCGGTGTCGCTGGTGGATGTCCTGGTGGGGGATTACGTGGTCGTGGAGGGGGAGGATCAACAGGGCCTGACCGTCGCCCGCCGGGTGACGATCGTGGAAACCCGTCGAATCCCCTGAAGCTCTAGCCGGGATCCTGAGCTTCGGAGCCGCGGTCCATGAGTCGTACACCAGAAGCCAACGCGCCAGGCCCGGAGCATTTGGACGCGGCTACGTCTCTATCACCTGGAGGGAGGCCCGGCGTCACCGGACCCAACGGACGCGTTGCCGCGTCGGATCTCGAGGACGCGGGCGGGCGTGTTCCGGCAGCGCCCGGCCCGGGCAAGGTCTCGCGCAGGGGATGGCTGGCCGGGGTGGCGGGGCTCGGGATGGGGATGGCTTCCTCCGGGCCCCTCGAAGCGGCCGCTCCGGCAGGGGCCGTGGTCGGCGTGGCTCGCGACGCCACGATGGCGGCCGCGACCCGGACGGCAGTCCGGCTGGCCGGAGGGCTCGACTTCATCCAGGCTGGCCAGACGGTGCTGGTGAAGCCCAACATCTGCTGTCCCAGGCCGCATCCCGCGACCACGAGTCCCGAGGTCCTGTCCGCCGTGCTCGAGCTCGTCAGGGCGCGGAAGCCCGGACGACTGATCGTGGGCGACCAGACCTTCTACGTCCAGAGCACCACGGCCAACGTGCGGCGAGCTGGCCTGGAGGAAGCGGTGCGCGCCCACGGCGCCGACTTCGTCGCGTTCGACGACCTGCCGCGCCGACATCTCCGTCCCCCGGCGGCCCGGCACTGGCCCGATGGGTACCGGATCCCCGCGATGCTGACCGACGTGCACCACGTCGTGAACCTGGCGTGCGTGAAGACCCACTCCCTGGCCAGGTACACGATGGCAATGAAGAACTTCATCGGGGTGATCGACGCGGACAGCCGACGCTACTATCACCGGATACGCGCGGAGCAGGGATACGACGCCTTCGCCGCCCTGATGGCGGAGATGAGCCTCGCCTACCGGCCGTCGCTGCACATCCTGGACGGGACGTCGGCCTTCGTTGCCGGGGGACCGTCGGACGGCAAAGTGGTCCACCCGAGGCTCGTGATCGCCTCGCGGGACATGCTGGCCACGGACGTCACCGGGCTTGCCGTGCTGCGGCACCACGGGACCGACCCGGCGATCCAGGATCATTCTCCCTGGACTCAACCCAAGATCCGCTACGGGATGGCGCTGGGGCTCGGGGTGAAGGGACCGGCGGAGATCGACCTCCGCGTCGAGGGAATCCAGGAGCTGACCGCCCTCAGGCGCCTGATGGCGTGACGGCGGCGGAGCGGCTCACCGCGTCCCCCGGCGTCGGGTCAGCAGCCCGAAGATCAGCCACGGGATGGTGGCCGCGGCGCCGCCGGCCGCCACGCTTTCCGCCACGACACGCGAGGCGATCTGGCCGTGGCGCCACAGCTCCCAGAGAACCGTCCAGTCGGTGGCCCGGAACGCCAGATTGAAGGGTCCGTAGGCCGCGTTCATTCGCAGGAAGACCGTCGCTAAGAAGGCAGTGGCGCTGCCGGCCAGGGCGAGCCAGGCTCCACCCCTCCGCGTCACCCGGCGCCCCGGGGAGCCTTCGCCTCCGCCGGCGCCCGCCGCAGGACTCGCTTGCCGACGACCGACAGGAATGCGGCTCCCAGCTCCGGGAGCGCGCCGACCACCCGCAGTCCCAGATCGTTGAGGGGTCCCGTCACCACGCGTCGCCGCCCGCGCATGACGGCTCGGACGATGCGTCGTGCCACCCGTTCGGGCGGTGCCAGCGGCTGGAGAAGATAGCGCGACAGCGCGTCGGGCGGATAGGCGTTTGCCTCGAAGAATGCCGTGCGCGTGCCCCCCGGCATTGCGAGGAGCACGCGGAGCCCCAGTGGCTCGACCTCGGCTCGGAGCGATCCGGCGAACCCGTTCAGGGCATGCTTGCTCGCACTGTATGCCGCGGTGTTCGGGAAGGGGAACGCGCCGAAGCCGGAGGAGACGAAGACGATCGTCCCGTGCCGACGTTCCAGCATGGCCGGCAGAAACGCCTTGGTGCAGTGCACGGCGCCGAAGAAGTTGACCTCGAACACCGCGCGAATGCGAGCGAGGGACAGCTCGGCGACCGGCGCCCAATGCCCGATGCCCGCGTTGTTGACTACGAGGTCCGGCGTCCCGACGTCCTGGAGGACCCGATCGGCCATGGCCCGGACTGCCTCCGGGTCGGCGACGTCACACGGGAGCACGAGGGAGGCATGGCCGTCGCGGGTGACCCGCGCGACCTCCTCGGCAGCCGCCCGGAGCCGTGCCTCGGAGCGAGACACCAGGGCCAGCCGAGCGCCCGCGTCGGCCAGCGCCTTCGCCGTCGCGAGTCCGATGCCGGACGAGGCGCCGGTCACGAGCGCTACCTGACCGGCGAGCGGGCGCGTCACCCCCGTCACTCGGCTCGCTCGGTTCATCGTCGCGACGCGTCGGGAAAGCGCCGGGACAACCTAGCGGCCACGGCGTTTCCGGCGCGCCATGGCCGCGCCCCAAGCCGAGAGGAAGGCGGTCAGGAAGCCGTGCTCCTTCGTGGGCTCCACCGCGAGGGGCGCGAGAGCGAGCGCGACGGCGACCGCAATGTGGTAGCCCTCGGAGCGCGAGGCCACGGCCCGGCGGTAGGCGGGGTGAGCCTCGTTGATCCACACGGTGGACTCCACGAGCCGGGCCAGCTCCGGGTCTTCGGCACGCTGAGCAAACTGGAGGCTGAGCCCGTAGCGCCCCGGCTGGCGGCGCCCGCGCGCTGACGGGAGCATTCCGGTCGGGGCAGGCGCCGGCAGCCCGCCGTCTTCGGTCGAGGCCGGCCGCGGAGTGCCCGGAGCGTCTGGATCCGCGGCGGGCGCGCGGGATTCGCCCCCCGGGCCCGGGATGGCCTCCGCTTCGGCGAGCGGCGCCTCCCCGTGCATGGAGATCAGCGGGGCGGGCACGTCGTTCGTGCCGAGCGCGCCACCCGGCCGCCCCATTGGAAGCTGGCGCTGGCCGCCAGCCCGTCGCTCCACCAGCGAGGCGAGGAGAGGGAAGTCCTCGGCGAGCCGCCCGAGAACCGACTCCAGATCCCGTTCGACGGGTCGTGCGGCACGGCGTCGCACGTCGTCTCCCGGCTCGGCGAGGTCACCCCAGGCCGCGAGCTGGGCGGTGACCGCTTCCTGGATCGCCTTCCGGTAGGCGAGGTACACGGCGCCGCGAGCGCCGCTGCGGATGAAGTCGGCCTTGTTGAGGGCGAGGCACTCGGCGAGGGCGGGGACCTCGATCAGGCCTCCGATGCGGTCCGGCGCTGCCGGCGTCAGTCCGAGCCAGTCCCAGCCCCGCGTGATCACCTTGCCGAACGTGCTGATCGCGAGGCCCCGCTGGTCTTCCGGCAGGGGCACGTGGTCGCGAATGAGATACCCCGACGCGGACGGCTTCCGCTTGCGGGCCAGCCGGACCACGACGGGTGCCGACTCCATCGCACGCAAGGCCTCCGGAGCGAGCCGAGTGCCGTTGAGCACGAGAGTGACGCCGCGCGGGTAGTGCGTGGCCAGGATCGTGTCGAAGGCGGGATCGAGCAGCGGGCGGAAGTGCCGGTAGAGCGTGGCCTCGACGTAGCCGGGGTCGAGGAGGGGCGAGAGCGGGTTCTGGAGCCGGAGCCGGACGCCCGTTCCCCGTCGGGAGACGAGGCCCCGCGGCGGGATCCAGCGCCAGGGCGCCCGCTGCCGGGAGGTGAGGGCCCAGGTCGTCGCGACGTGGACGGCGCCTCTGCGCGTCTCGGTCACGACCTCCTCGGAGACCAGGAGGCCGAGCTTGATCCCGACGCCGGCGAAGCCGATGCCCTGCCCGCGGATCTTGCTCGTCGCCGCGATGTCGTGGTAGCGCGCCAGTTCGCGGCGCCGCATGCCGTGGCCGTCGTCGACCACGGTCAGTGTGGCGGCGGCGCGGTCGGTCATGACGGCGATCTCGGTGGCGCCGGAGTCCAGGGCGTTCGCCACGACTTCGGTGAGGATCGTCTCATCGATCGCGCCCGGATACGCGTCCCGGAGGTCCTCGAGAAGGTGCAGGAGGTCGACCCGGGTCTCGCCCATGAGCGTGGTGCGCCTACAGCGTCTCGACGAAACCCGCGATCTCGTCGACCTCGAGACCGGCGACGGCGATGGATGGGGCGTAGACGACCTCGTCGCCGCCCCAGACCGTCGTGCCCTTGGTCTCTCTCGTGGTGGCGAGGATCCCTTCGAGCACGCTCGTGATGTTGTCGCTGATCCGCACGGCATTCGCCTTGAGGGGCGCCGCGATGCGACCCTCCCGGATCAGGTAGGAATCACCGACCACGGTGCAGGTGAAGTCACCGGCCTTGAGCCCGTTGATCGGGTAGGTATACCAGATGCGGCCGACGTAGAGCCCATTGCCCACCCGCTGGCAGAGCTCCTCGAGCGACACGCCGTCGTGGCTCTCCACGAAGACGTTGGTCGCGGCCGTCCCGGGCGGAGACGCGAAGCTCCGGCCGCCGCCGGCGGCGAACCGGAAGCCGTTTCGCGCGACGAGTCCCCGGGCCGCCTCGCCCGGATCGACACCGAGCTTTGCTCGGGCCTGCGGGTCGCGGACAAGGCGCTGCGCCTCGTACCAGTTCGTCAGGAGCCCCGTCAGGACTCCGTCGCTGACCAGATCCGTCCGGCCCGTCGGGAGCCCTTCGCACGTGATGCCCTTCGACCCCGCGAGTCCCGGCAGGGCGCCGTGGTCGTAGATCGAAAGTGTCGGAGCGGCGACTCGCTGGCCGAATCGGCCGAGGAAGGGCGTGGTCGACGCGTAGAAGCTGGATGCGTGGAGGGCGGGGAGGATGAGATTGTTCAGCAGGTCCGCAACCGGTTGCGGCCCGAGGACAACCCGGTAGCGGCCCGATCGCACCCGTTCGCCGCCGAGCGCCCGGATCGCCGCGCGCGCCGCTTCCACGCCGGCCTCCTCGGTGAAGTCGTCGAAGCGGGTGCCGGTAGACCACCCGGAGCCCTTCGCGTCCATCGCCTCGACCATCGCGGTCGCCGCGGCCGTGATGAGCGTCGACTCGTCGGTCTGGACCTCCGGCAGCCGCGTCGAGGCGATGGCGACCCGCTCCTGGACGATGGTGACGTCGCCTCCGACGAGGAGACCGAGGCGGCGCAGGCCCTGCTCGCTCTCGGCCAGCTCGGCGAGGCGGGAGGAGGCGGTGAACGCCTGGAGCGCTCCCGTGACGACCCGCCAGCCGGCAGCAACGAGCCTCTCGTCGTCCAGAGCGAGGAGCCGCGGGTCGTGGTAGTGCCAGAGCGCCCGCTGTTCCGCTCCTGGCCGGGGCAGGGAGACGAAGGTCGGGTCGTGCACCGCCCCCGTCCGAGCCTTGGCCAGCGCGCGCCGCACGCCTTCCGGCGAGAGGTCGGACGGCTCGGACCCGAAGCCCAGGCGCGGTCCGTCCGGGCCACGGAAGACGACCTGAAGCCCGAGCCCGTGGGATGCGGTGGACTTGGGCTCCTCGAGCCCGTTGGACGGGAGATGGGACGCGTAGGCGAGCCGCGCCAGCAGCTGACCGTTGGCCGCGACGAAGACCTCGCTTTCGAGAACGTCCGGCACGGCGTGGAGGAGCTCGAGCGCCTCCCGCGCCGTGCGCGCGAGGTCAGCGGTCGTGGGTCCCGGGGACGCCACCGGGGTCGTCACGCGGTGCGGCTCTGGCGCATCAGCTCCCACCGGTGAGCCGGGCGCGACTCCGCATCGTCGGGCCGCCGTTGCCGAGCCGCTTGGCCTGCATCGGCTGTCCCTTCCCGCAGTTCGGGATGGGGTAGAGGCGGAAGTCCGTGCCGACCGCGTCGACCCCCATCAGATAGTCGCGCGTGTCAGCCGTGATGCCCCCGTCGCGGTAGAGTTGCCCCAGCTCACCGTTCCGGATCTCGTAGACGCGCCGCGCCGAGATCCGGAAGTTCTCCCGGCTTTCGGCGATCGACGGGATGCGATGGCCGACGAGGTAGTAGCCTCGCTCGACGTCTCGCAGGATCCGGCGGGGATCGTCGGCCCCCGGGGCGAACACCGTGTTCGACATCCTGATCAGCGGGACGAGCGAGGCTTCGGTCGCCTTGTAGTGACCGTTTGGCTCGCCTCCGAAGATCGCGGCGGTCTGCCGGCTGTTCAGGAAGCCGCGGAAGACGCCCCGGTCGATGTGGACGACCCGGCGGGCGGGGGTTCCGTCGTGATCGTAGGCGTAGTGGCCGTAACCAGGGAGCGAGGGGTCCGAGTACGCCGTGACAAGCGGTGAGGCGACCGGCCGGCCCACCTGCGTGTCGCCCAGGCCGCCGAACAGCCACGAGCGTCCCGCGTAGGCCATCTCCATCTTGAGCGCTCGGTCGAGCTCGCTGGGATGGCCGACGATCTCGTGGGCGACGAGGGTGTTGTAGTGGGGATCGGTGACGACCACGACGTCGCGGTCGGTGGACGGAAGGGCGGGGGCGGCAGCGAGCTCGACGGCCTCCCGCGCGAGGGCGAGGGCGAATGTGCGGAAGTCTGGCAGCTCCATGAGCGGCTCGTGCACGCCGTCGGTCAGGATCTCCCACCCCCGCTGGTGGCCGACCACGTCGTAGAGCTCCTGGCTCGACTCCGCCGTCGTCGCCACGAGGTAGGCCATCCCCTGCGTCACCGCGAAGGTCTGATCGATCAGGGCACCCTCGGAGGAGCAGAACAGCTCCCGCGAGAGCTCCGTGTGGGCGACGAGGTGATTGAAGGTCAGGCGGCCGTCGACCGCGCGGACCTCCCGCCCGAGCTCGGTCACCGTCCGGACCATGTCCTCGATCGGCAGCGTGCGCGGATCGACGCGGTAGACGGCGGGGACGACCTCGCGCGCGACGCGGACGGGCGCCAGGCGTGTGTCGGCGAGGCTCGCTCCCAGCCCCGGAAGCTTCTCCCGGGCCTCCGCCTTCGCCTCGCCGCTGGCGGCGGCCCGGCGGTGGGCCCGACCGAGCGCGTCACGCAGGATCTCGCTGAGCCGCGGTAGCTCGGCCACCCCGAGCGTGCGGCCGACGTAGCCCGCTCCGACCATGCGATGTCCGGCCAGCACGCGGACCCCGAAAGCGCAGGCGTAGTCGTCGTTGGCGAACTTCGGCTCGCCATTCTCGGCGCTCGCCACCTTCCCCTCGGTCACCTCGAGGCGGACGTCGGCATGAACGAGGTCGGGGAGGGTACGAACCCAGCCCGTACACAGGTCTGCGACCATCTCCTTGACGCCGTCGATCAGAGTAGTCGCGACGCGGAGGCTCACGCCACGCATCTAGAGCGGCTCGACGAGGACATGCTCGCCCGGCTTCACGTCTCCGCGGGACTCCTCGAGGATGATGAGGCAGTTGGCAGCGACCATCGACGAGAGAATGCCCGAGCCCTGGGGACCAGTGGTCGAGACCTCGAAGCCGCGCTCGGTGAACCGGAGAATGCCGCGCTTGAATTCGCGACGACCCTCGCGCTTCCGCATCGGCTCCAGCGCCGTCGCCGTGACGCACTCGGGATCGAGCCGCGTTCGACCACCCAGCTTCCAGAGGGTTGGCCGGACGAAGAGGTGGAAGCAGAGCACCGACGCGACGGGGTTACCCGGCAGACCGAAGAAGTGCGCTCCCGCGATCCGGCCGACTGCGAGCGGGCGGCCCGGCTGCATCGCCACCTGCCAGAAGTCGATACCCCCGATCTCTCCCAGCACGCTCTTGACGAGGTCGTAGTCGCCGACCGAGACGCCGCCCGAGGTGAGCACGACGTCCGCCGCGCTGGCGGCCTGGAGAAGGCGCTCACGGAGGAGCTCGCGCACGTCGGGCACGATGCCGAGGTCGATCGTGTCGGCGCCGGCCCCCTCGACCATGCCGCCGAGCGAGAAGCGGTTCGCGTCGTAGATCTGCCCGGGCCGCCGGGGCTGGCCGGGCTCCACGACCTCGTCGCCGGTCGACAGCAACGCCACGCGCGGACGGCGGTGGACCACGATCTCGGCGAAGCCGAGCGACGCGATGAGACCCAGGTCCTGCGGACGCAGGACCGACCCCGCCGTCAGCACGACCGCCCGGACCCGGACGTCCTCTCCCCGGGCGCGGACGTTTGCCCCCCGCTCGACCGCGGTGAGCTCGACCCAGTCGCCCGAGCCTTCGCTGAGCTCCTTCGGCACGACGGTGTCCGCCCCGCGCGGCATGGGCGCACCGGTCATGATCCGGAGCGCCTCGCGAGGTCCGATCCCGCCCTCGTACACCGCTCCGGCGGGAAGGTCCGCCACGACACGAAGGCGCACCCGGCATCCTGGGGCGAGGTCGGCGCCCAGGATGGCGTAGCCGTCCACGGCGGAGTTGTCGGCGGGCGGGACGTCGAAGGGAGCCGAGACGTCGCGTGCCAGGACGCGACCCAGCCCGCGCGCCACCGGAAGTGTCTCCTCCGGCGCCGCGCCCGCCACGTCGGCTAGGATGCGAGCCCTGGCGTCCGAGACTGGGATCATGGCGGCGGTCGGTATTATACCGGGGGTGCTATAGTGGCGGGACCGATGGACGACGCGGGCGAGTGGACCGCAACGGCGCCGGTAGCCGGCGCGGCCGCGGCGGTCCAGCCGGGCGACCCCTGGGGCGCGCCGGTCTGGCGTCCGGAGCCGCGGGCCGTCGATTCGTCGGACGCCGCGACTTTCGAGCCGGCGGGAGTCCGGCGGCGCGGGGCCGCGCTCGTGGTGGACCTGATCGTCATCGCGATCCTCCAGGCGGTCGGATCGGGGCTCGCTTCTGGGATTGTCCGCCTCGCGCCGAGCGTCTACGTCGCCGCTCAGGCCTTCGGCCTCACCTGGCAGCTCGTCATGCCCGCGGCGTATCTCGTCCTGAGCCACGGCACCGGAGGTCAGACGGTGGGCAAGCGTCTCCTGGGCGCGCGCGTCGTCGATCAGGGCGGGGCGCCGATCGGGTACCTGCACGCGCTCGGGCGGCTGATCGCCACCGTGGTTGCGGCGCTGCCGCTCGGGATCGGCCTGGCCGTGGCGGGACTCCGTCGCGACCGCCGCGGGCTTCACGATCTCCTGGCGGGGACGTGGGTGGTGCGCGTTCGATGAGCCGGACAGGCACCGAGCGGTACCCGTGACCCTGGACGTCCTGCGTGAGGCGACGCGGCTTGCCGAGCGTGGCGAGCGTGTCGGTCTCGCCACGATCATCGCGACCCGCGGCTCGACACCCCAGAAGGTCGGAGCGCGGCTCCTCGCGCGGGATGGCCAACGCCTCGCCGGGACGCTTGGTGGCGGGGCGGTCGAGGCGGAGACGATCGGTGAGGCGACGTTGGCGGCGGCCGGCGGGCTCCCCGTCGTCCGCGAGTACGACCTGTCCTCGGGTGTCGACGACTGGGGGCTCGCGTGCGGGGGCACGATGATCGTGTTCGTCGAACGCCTGGACGAGCGGGCCCTGGCCTGGCTCAGACCCGTGGTCGAGGCCACGGAAGGCCGTGACCCGATCGCGGTCGTGACGGTCGTCGAGGGTGAAGCGTCTGGCGCCCGCCTTC
This sequence comes from uncultured Candidatus Rokubacteria bacterium, assembly GCA_963804185.1. Taxonomy (GTDB): domain Bacteria; phylum Methylomirabilota; class Methylomirabilia; order Rokubacteriales; family DASRDR01; genus DASRDR01. The sequence goes on along the minus strand of CAWDPM010000009.1, from coordinate 71,817 downwards.
TCGTGCGTGAGGGGGAGGTCGCCGGTTCGCTGCCGGACGCTCCCCTCACGGCGGCCGCCGCCGAGCTCGGCAGGCGCGTGCTGGCGCAGGAGGCCTCCGAGCTGGACGCCGCGGCCGGTGTCAGGCTGTACGCCGAGCCCTTCAGCGCCCCGCCTGCGCTGATCATCGTCGGTGCCGGGCACGTGGGGAAAGCCCTTGCTGGCCTGGCGCGTGGTCTCGGCGTCTCGGTGACCGTCGTCGACGATCGCCCGGAGTACGCGAGCCGCGAGCGATTCCCGGAGGCCGACCGGGTGGTCGCCGCGCCCGTAGGTGAAGCTCTGGGATGGCTTCCGGTGGGCTCGCGGACGGCCGTCGTGGTGGCGATGCGGAACCAGGAGCTTGACTACGAGGCGACGGCAGCCGCCCTCCGGACGCCCGCGCGCTACGTGGGCCTGATGGGCGCGCGACGCAAGGCCCTCCTCGTCACGGAGCGCCTGGTGGCGGACGGATTCCCGATCGAGCGTGTTCGTGAGCTCCGGGCGCCGATCGGGCTCGACATCGGCGCCCGCGCGCCGGAGGAGATCGCCGTCTCCATCCTTGCCGAATGGATCATGGTGCGGCAGGGTGGCACGGGAACCTCGCTGCAGCTCGACGAACAGCTTTTCGAGAAGGCCGCCGGGCGCGGCGCGTCCACGTAGACCTGGTCGGCCCGGGTGCTCCGTCGTTCCGAGGGTGGGCCACTTGCGCTTCCGCTCCGAAACCGGCTGGCCGAGCTCATTCTGGAGGCTTTCGAGCCAGGCACGGCGCGGACGACGCTGCTCGCGCTGGCGCGGGTTCTGGCCGCCGACGGTGGCTCCGTGGACACCGCTGACGCGGACCGCCTTCTGGCGCTGGGATGGTTCGAGCCGGTCGCCGGCGGCCGCATCCGGCTCCTCGGCGCGTACCGGGCTCACGGTCCAGCGCTCGCCGATCGCTCGGGACGGGCAGCGTCGGCGGTCCGGGAGTGGCGGGACCCTGGCGGCGAGACGACGTGGTCGCTCCTCGGCCGCGCCGCGTCGCTCGCGAACCACGGCCTGTTCTTCGAGACGCACGAGCTGCTCGAGCCCGCCTGGTTCAAGGCGGCGGAGCCTGCGCGGACGGCGCTCCAGGGGTTGATCCAGGTCGCGGTTGCGTTCCATCACCTCGAGAGCGGAAACAGGGCGGGGGCCCGCTCGCTCCTTGACCTGGGCGTGTCGAAGGTGGCCGCGGCCGGGGCGGCCCTTCCACTTAAGACAGGGGAGTGGCTCGACGAGCTCCGGGCCACGCTGGCCACGCTCGCGGCGGGGGGCGCTTCGCCGCAGATTCCACGCTGGCCAGTTCCCGCGCCGCCGGTTCGACCATAGGCCCGGAGGAGGCCCGATGGCGCTTTTGCTGAATGAGGCCGAGGTGACGCTGCTCCTCCCCATGTCGCTCGCCATCGAGGCCGTCGAGGAGGCCTTCCGGTGGCAGGGGGAGGGGAAGCTGACCAACAAGCCGCGCGTTCGCGTACCCGTGCCGGGCGGGCTGCTCCATGTCATGCCGGCGGCACTCCCGGAGGCGCGCGTCATGGGCCTCAAGAGCTACGCAACCGTCCGCGGCGGCACCAAGTTCGTCGTGCTGCTGTTCTCGGCGGAGACCGGGATCCTCCTCGCTGTCATCGAGGCGGACCGGCTCGGTCAGATGCGGACGGGCGCTGCGTCCGGCGTGGCCACGAAGCACCTTGCCCGTCCGGACGCCGACCGCGTGGGATGCTACGGAACCGGTTGGCAGGCCCGCTCTCAGCTGGAGGCGGTGTGTTCCGTCCGGCGGGTGCGCGAGGTGCGCGTCTTCGGGCGCGACCCGGACCGGCGAGCGCGCTTCGCCGAGGAGATGGGCTCCTTGCTCCACGTTCCCGTGGTGGCCGTCGACCGGCCTGAGATGGCGGCGCGGGACGCCTCGATCCTCATCACGATCACCAGCTCGAGGACGCCCGTGCTCGAGGGGCGATGGATCTCGCCCGGCGCCCATGTGAACGCGGCGGGCTCGAATGCCATCCAGCGAGCGGAGCTGGACGTCGAGGCCGTGCGTCGCGCCGGTCTCATCGTGACGGACTCGCTGGAGCAGGCCAAGGAGGAGTGCGGCGATCTGGTGGCGGCGCTGGAGCAGGGCGTGATCCGGTGGGACGAAGTGCAGGAGCTGGGCGAGGTGATCGCCGGTCGCCGTCCTGGCCGGACGGGCGCCGACCAGATCACGCTTTTCGAGTCGCAGGGAATCGCGATGGAGGACCTCGCCGTCGCGGTGCGCCTCGTCGCCCGGGCACGGGAGCGCAGGGTGGGGACGGAGATCCCCATCTGACATGAGGCGGGACGCGGGAGCCCAGAGCGTGCTCGACGTGGTGGTCGTTGGCGGTGGAAACGCGGCCCTGTGCGCGGCGCTCGCGGCCCGGGAGTCCGGAGCCCGCGTGCTGCTCATCGAGAAGGCGCCTCCGCACGAGCGCGGCGGCAACTCCTTCTTCACCGCCGGCGGCTTCCGGTTCACCCACGCCGGGTTGCAGGATCTCCGGCGCGACATCCTAGTCGACCTCACCGAGGAGGAGGCGGCGACCGTCGATGTGCCGCCCTACACGTCCGAGCAGTTCCTCGACGACCTGATGCGACTGACGGAAGGGCTGAGCGACCCCGACCTGGCCGACGTCCTGATCAGCCGCTCTCGTCCCACGGTCGTGTGGATGCGCGGTCACGGGGTGCGGTGGATCCTCATGATGGCGCGTCAGTCGTACCAGGTGGACGGCAAGCACCGCTTCTGGGGCGGGCTCACGGTCGAGGCGGTGGGCGGCGGCCCGGGACTGATCCAGGCCCTCTACGACGGCGCCGACCGGCTCGGCGTCGAGGTGCGCTACGGGACCAAGGCCACGGGCCTCCTCCTGGACGGGCTCGGCGCGGTCCGCGGCGTGGCCTGCCGAGGGCCGGACGGCTTCTTCGAGGTCGCGGCCCGATCGGTGGTCCTCGCGTCCGGCGGGTTCGAGGCGAACCCGGAGTGGCGAACCCGGTACCTGGGACCGGGCTGGGACCTCGCGCGCGTCCGCGGCACGCGGCACAACACGGGCGATGGGATCCGCATCGCGCTCGAGGCGGGAGCCCAGGCCCACGGCAACTGGTCGGGTTGCCACGCCGTGGCCTGGGATGCTGGCGCCCCGCCCTTCGGCGACCGGCGGGTGGGCGACATGTTCCAAAAGCACTCGTACCCCCTCGGGATCATCGTCAATGTCCGGGGCGAGCGCTTCGTGGACGAGGGTGCCGACTTCCGGAACTACACGTACGCGAAGTACGGGAGGGAGATTCTCCGGCAGCCCCAGCGTCTCGCCTTCCAGATCTTCGACCAGAAGGTCGTGCCGATCCTGCGCGAGGAGTACCGGATCCGCGAGGTGACCAAGGCCGAGGCGGGGACGATCGAGGAGCTCGCGAAGAAGCTCGACATCGACGCGCCGGGGCTCGTGAGGACCGTGGAGGCCTTCAATGCGGCGGTCCGTTCCGGCACCTTCAATCCCGCCGTGCTGGACGGCAAGGGCACGCACGGCATCGCCCCGCCCAAGTCGAACTGGGCGCTGGCACTCGACACGCCGCCGTTCGTCGCCTATGCGGTGACCTGCGGGATCACGTTCACGTTCGGTGGCCTCCGCGTGACGCCGCGCGCCGAGGTTCTCGACACCGACGACCGGCCGATTCCCGGCCTGTTCGCCGCCGGTGAGCTGGTGGGAGGCCTCTTTTACGTCAACTACCCCGGCGGGACCGGGCTCATGGCCGGGGCCGCGCTCGGCCGCCTGGCGGGGGAGCAAGCGAAAAACTACGTGGCCCGGACGGGGTGACGGGCCGACAGGAGGGCAATCGTGGATCTCGGCATCTCGGGGCGGGTCGCGCTGGTGACGGGAGGCTCCAAGGGAATCGGCCGGGCGATCGCCGCCGGGCTGGCGAGTGAAGGGTGCCGCATCGCGCTCGCCGCCCGGGGGGCGGAGGCCCTCCGGGAGACCGCCGAGGCGCTGGGCGCGAAGGGCGCAGAGGTGCTGTCGGTGAGCGCCGACCTTTCCGAAGCGGACGCGCCCGGCCGGGTTGTCGAGGCCGTGGTGGCCCGGTTCGGCCGGCTCGAGATCCTGGTGAACAACGCCGGCGCGATCCGGGGCGGGGACTTCCTGACCACGCCGGCCGAGCACTGGGCCGACGACTGGCGGCTCAAGATCCTCGGGTACGTCCGCATGTCGCAGGCGGCGATCCCGGTGATGCGACCCGGGCGCTGGGGGCGGATCGTCAACGTGATCGGCGCAGCAGCTCGAAATCCGGCCACGACCTACATGGCGGGCGGCATCGCCAACGCGGGGCTGATCAATTTCACGCGGGCGCTGGCCGACCTTGCCGCTCCCGATGGGATCCTCGTGAATGCGGTGAGCCCCGGGGCAACCGCGACCGAGCGGTGGGACCGCCTGATCGCCCAGCAGGCAGAAGCGCAGGGTCAACCCGTGGAGGCTCTTCGCGCCGAGGTGGCGCGGAAGCAGCCGCTGGGTCGCATTGGCCAGCCGGAAGACATCGCTGACCTGGTCGTGTTTCTCGCTTCCGAGCGGGCCGGGTTCCTGACCGGCGCGTCGATCACGGTCGACGGGGGGGCCAGTCGGGGCGTCTATCTCTGACCCGGTAGCGGGCCGAACGTCGCGCCCGAAATGCCCTTGACAGCGGTCAGGCGACCCGAGTACGTTCGTCGCACTCCACGGGGCTCCTTCTTGAGCGACCGCGTCCATCGCCCGCTACCGGCCCTTGGGGAGGCGCGCCTCTCCGGGGGCGTTCTTGTCTCTCGCCGAGGCCGGAGGTGACCGATGTCCGCCAAGCTCTTCGTGGGCAACCTTTCCTACCAGGCGACGGAGGACGATCTCCGCGAGCTCTTCCAGCAGGCTGGAACGGTCCAGTCGGTCCGCATCGTGACCGACCAGTTCACGGGCCGGCCCCGGGGCTTCGGCTTCGTGGAGATGTCCACACCGGAGGAAGCCAACCGCGCGGTCGAACAGCTGAACGGTCGTGTGTTCCGCGACCGGAACCTCGTGGTGGACCAGGCGCGCTCGCAGGCGGGCGGTGGGGCTGGAGGGGGCAGGCCTCCGGGACGCGGCCCGCGGGATGATCGGCGGGGACCAGGTGGGGTGGAAGACCCCCATACAATCGCTAGAGTTGCATCACATCGGGTCACACGACACTTCAGCTGGCTGACCTCGCGTTTCCATCCCCGCAGTCCGGGTCCGGCTTGCAGCGCGGTGTCAACACGTGTAGAGTTCCTCCGTGCCTGCCCGCTACGTCGAGACGCTGGCAAAGAGCGTTCTCAATCCGGTTCGGGGCATGGGGTTTCGCTGGAGCGTCAACCCCTACCGCGGCTGTGTGCACGGATGCCACTACTGCTTCGCCAGGCGGTATCACGCCTATCTCGACCTCGATGTGGGCGACGACTTCGCGGGCGTGATCCTCGTCAAGGTCAACGCCGTAGAGGTGCTGCGCGCGGAGCTCGGCCGGCCCGGCTGGCAGCGTGCGACCGTGGCAGTCGGGACGGCCACTGATCCCTACCAGCCGATCGAGGGGCGCTACCGTCTGACACGCGGAGTTCTCGAGGCTCTCGCTGATGCGCGGACGCCCGCGAGCGTCGTCACCAAGGGCCCCATGGTCGTCCGCGACCGCGACGTGCTGACGGCCGCGCGAGACCGCGGTGGGGTCTCCGTGTGCGTGAGTCTCACGACGCTCGATTTGGACCTCTGGCGGCGGCTGGAGCCGGGCACGGCGCCACCGCATCAGCGGCTACGGGCCGTCGCGGCTCTCGCGACGGCAGGCATCCCGGTCGGCGTGTTGCTCGCTCCCATCGTGCCCGGGCTCTCGACGGATCGTGCGAACCTCGAGGCGGTCGTCCGCAGCGCGGCGGAACACGGGGCCAGCTTCCTCGGGGCCGGGGTGCTTCACCTGGAACCCGGTGTGCGCGAGCACTTCGACGGGTTCCTCTCAGCGGAGGCGCCGGGCCTGCTGCCGCTCTACCGGCGCCTGTACCCGGGGACTCGCGCGCCCGTCGGAGTCGAGCAATCTCTCGGCGCCACGGTGGACGATCTCCGCCGGCGCTACGGTTTGGCCGACCGTCCAGCGCCGGCGCCGGCCTCCGGAGGGGCCACGGGTACGGGCGAGGGTCCCGTCTGTTCTCCCGAGGCGCAACTCCGTCTGAGCTTCTGATCGCCGGAGCAGAGAGGATCCGGTCAGACGCCGAAGACTCTCTGGTACTCCTCCAGCGGGACGGCGCCGATGACGCGACGGCCCTCGGGTCCGATCACCGTCGGGATCGCCCGGACGCCGTGCTGAGAGACGGCGGCCTGGTAGTCCTCCAGGACTGCCTGTCGGCCCACGCCGGCCTCGTAGTCCGCGCGAAAGCGCCGTCCATCGATGCCCGGCACGCTGTCCACGACCTCGATGACCTCCTCCGGGCGACCGATGTTGACGCCGTCGGTGAAGAACGCACGATAAAGGGCGAGGTGAGTCGCCTCGAAGAGCGCCTCACCCTGGAGCGCGACGCACTTCGCCGCGTCGAGTGCCGGAAGGCTCCACGTGGGATAGTCGGGCCGCGTCCACATCCTGTACTCGGCGTCGGTGTCGAGGGCAAGGTCGCGACAGCGGGCCCAGCCCGCCTCGCGGTGCGTTCCTTTGAACGTTGCGCTGGGGTCGGGCGCGGGCCTCAGCGGGAAGGCGCGCCAGCGCAGGGAGATCCGTCCCTCTGACTTATCGCGGAGTGTGCGGAGGCGCACGGCCGCCACGTAGCACCAGGGTCAGAGATAGTCGGCGTACTCGATGAGCTCCATGGCGCGTATTGTACGTGGCGCTCGAGGCGGCGCAAAGCGTGTGGCTGCCGGGAGGGCGCGAGCAACACGAGACGGCGAGACACGGAGACGGCGAGCGGCGCGATCGAGACGCCGCAGCGAGAGACGCCGCGGCAGAGAACGCGACGGCGAACGCGAGGGCGAATGAATGCGAGGGAGATGAACGCGAGGGAGGTTGACACGCGAGCATGCGCGATCTAGAGTCGCCGCGTGGTAAACGTTCCCGATGCGCGGAGCCCCTCCGCGTCACCTCGTTGCGTAGCTCCGCGCCGCCGGACTGCCGCTCCCGGGCCCACGCGTCCGTGGGGCGTCGGCCGCGGCTGACCTCGGGGCATTCGCGGTGTCCGGTGTCGGTCAAACGCTGTCGAAGGCCGAGGCTCGCGCGCGGATCTGGCGCGAGATGGAGATCCGTGGCGTCGGCCGCTTTCCCGGCGCCGCCGGCAGGATCCCGAACTTCGTCGGAGCCGAGCGTGCGGCGCTCCACCTCCACGAGCTGCGTGCCTGGCGGGAGGCGCGCACGGTCAAGATCAACCCCGACGCGCCGCAGCTTCCCGTCCGCCGGATGGCGCTGCGCGAGGGCAAGGTCGTATACATGCCCGTGCCGCGGCTCAGGAGTCTCGAGTGCTTCCTCGAGCTGGACCCCGCCCGTCTGGGCCGCCGGGCTCTCCAGGCGGCCTCCATCCGCGGCGCCGAGCGGCTTGGCCGACCGGTCGGGATCGAGAGCTTGCCGCCGATCGACCTGATCATCTGCGGCGCCGTGGCGGTGAACGCCCGTGGCGCCCGGGTGGGGAAGGGCGGAGGGTTCTCGGACCTCGAGTACGGGCTCCTCGTCGAGAACGGCCGGGTCGGCTCGCGGACGCCGATCGTGACGACGGTCCACCCGGTACAGGTCCTCCCCGAATCCATCGAGATGCGGCCGCACGACATCCCCGTCGACGTCGTTGTGACTCCCGACGACGTGATGGCGCTTCGCCCGGTCTTCCCCCGTCCCTCTGGTCTGTACCGGGAGCTGCTGGCTCCGGAGACCATCGCCGAGGTGCCGGTCATCGAGCGAGTCCTGCGCAAGGGAGCCTAGCCTGTGGATGCCGCCGTCGGTCTTGTCCACGCCCTCCTGCCCGTGACCGCGCACGTGACGGCGCGGGTCGCGGCCGCGCATCCGTCGGCGCGGATCCTGGGGACGGAGCGCGCGGGAACCGCCGTGGTCGTGGAGTCCGGTGGGCTCTTGCTGACGGTGAACTACGTGGTGATGGGCGCCCGCCGAGTTCGCGTCACGATGACCGACGGACGCCGCCTCGAGGCCAAGGTCGCGGCGCAAGATTTCGAGAGCGGGCTCGCGCTGCTCCGGGTGTCGGCGACCGGCCTGCCCGAAGCGAGGCTCGCGTCCTCCGCGGAACTGGCGCCCGGGGCGTCCGTGTTCGTGATCGCGGCCACGGGCCCCGTGGACCGCAGCGTGGCGGGCGGCATCGTGACCGACCTCGGTGAGTTCGAGGCCTACTGGGAGTACCTCCTCGATCGCGGGATCGTCTCGAGCGCCCCGAACCCGGGTTTCGGCGGCGGACCGATGTTTGACTTGCGGGGCTCGGTCGTGGGCGTGGTCTCCCTCAACTTGGAAGGGATCGGTCGGGAGTCGCTGGCGATCCCCGTCGAATATTTCACCCGCCACCGAACCGAGCTCCTGCGCTTCGGGCGCGTCACGAGCCGCCCGCGGCGGGCATGGATCGGGGTGTTTCCCCATACGCTCGACGGGAGACTGATCGTCGCCGGGTTGGTTCCCGAGGGGCCGGGCGAGCGCGCCGGCCTGCAAGACGGGGACGTGATCGTGCGCGTGGACGATCAGGAGATCTCGAGCCGCCGTGATCTCTACGCTGCCCTCTGGCGCCACGAGCCTGGCGAGCGGGTCCTGCTGGATCTGATGCGCGACGATCGCCCCGAGAGGGTCGAGGTGCTGGCGCAAGACCGGTCTGACTTCTACGCCTTGGAGCGTCGGGGCTCGGGCGGCCCATCTGGGGGTTGATCCCGCCGCGACCCCGACGGGGGTGTCCGCCACCGGACGCCTGATCCCCGCGCCGCCTGGTTCGTTCCTTGACAGCGAGGGTTGGGCTGCTATTTGAGAAGTAGGGGCCGGTGACGGCCCGGGCGCACGACGCCCAGAAACACTAACGACTTCGGAGGGTTGATTTTCATGTTTGAACTCACGCGGTGGTCCCCCTTCAGCTCCATGTTCCAGATGCATCGCGACCTCGACGAACTCTTCGGTCGGCTGCTCGGTCACGAGGGCGCGCCCGCGCCCTACCGATCCGAGACGGCGCCGGTGAATTGGTGGCCGGCGGTCGAGAGCTACACCAAGGACGGCGAGATCCACGTTCGGGTGGCGCTCCCGGGTGTCGATCCCAAGGATGTGGAGGTCACCGTCTCGGACGACCATCTCACGATCCGTGGCGAGCGCAAGTCGAGGACCGAGGAGAAGGACGGCGGTCGGTTCGTGCGCGAGTTCGCGTACGGCTCGTTCGAGCGCATCCTCGCGTTGCCCGACGGAATCGATGCAGGCAAGGTGAAGGCGAAGTTCACGAACGGCATGCTGGACCTGACGATGCCGGCCCCGGTGACCGTCGTGCCGAAGAGGGTCGACATCCAGATCGAGGGCGGGGCCGAGTCCGCCAAGGCCATCAAGGCCGGCTAACCGGCAAGCGGGCCCCGCATCCCAGCGTGACGCGGCCCCCGGGGGTCTTCCCGGGGGCCGCGCCTTCTGTTCTGCCCCCAAGACCCTTTGGTATAGTGGGGTCATGAGGCCGCCGCTCCGACGCGTTGCGCGCGTGGCCGCGGTGGTCGTGCTCGGCACGACGGCTGCCGCCGCTGCGGACGAGATTCCCATCGTCGATACCCACATCCACTACAGCGCGAACAGCTGGCAGGACTACACCCCCAGCGCCGTCCTGGTGCTGCTGGACCAGGCGGGGGTGCGACGGGGCTTCGTGTCCAGCAGCCCCGACGAGGGGACCGTGCGACTCTACGAAGCCGCACCCGACCGGATCGTGCCCGTGCTGCGTCCGTACCGGCAGGCGGGGGAGCTGTCAAGCTGGCATCAGGATCCCACCGTCGTGCCGTACCTGGAGCAGAGGCTCGCGCGTCCCATCTACCGGGGGATCGGAGAATTTCATCTCACGGGGACTGACGCGCGATCCCCGGTCGTGCGCCAGGTCGCGGAGCTGGCCCAACGGCACGGCCTCTTCCTCCACTGCCACTGTGATGCGCAGGCGGCCGAGATCCTCGTCGGCCTCGTCCCCGGTGTCCGGGTGCTCTGGGCTCACGCGGGCATGAGCTCGGGCCCGGGCGAGGTGGGACGCCTGGTCGCGGCTTCGCCGCACCTGTATGTCGAGCTGGCGCTCAGGTCGGACGTAGCGCCGGGCGGGCAGCTCGATCCGGCGTGGCGTGACCTCTTCCTTCGCCACCCCGACCGGTTCATGGTGGGAACGGACACGTGGATTCCCTCGCGCTGGACAAGCTACGGCGGTGTCCAGGCGGATGCTCGCGCGTGGCTCGGCCAGCTTCCGCCCGACGTGGCGCGCCGCCTGGCGGCCGAGAACGCCGAGTCGCTCGCACGTCGCGCGCCCTGATCCCCGCCGGCTGGATATCCCAGTCATGACTCACCACCAGCGTCCCGGGGAATCACCGATCGATGACCCGCTACGCGGCAAACCTGACGATGCTGTTCAACGAGGTACCCTTCCTCGAGCGCTTCGAGCGGGCCGCCGCCGCGGGGTTCCGCGCGGTCGAGTTCCTGTTCATCCACACCGTCGACACCGGCACCGTGGAGCGGGAGCTCCAACGGCACGGGCTCGAGCTCGTGCTGTTCGATCCCGAGGGGGGGGACTTCGCGGCGGGTGACCGCGGGTATCTCTGCGACCCCGCCCGGCGCGACCATCTGCTCACCACGATCGAGGATGCGGTGGGGGTGGCGAGGCGCGTGGGTTGTCGGCGGCTGAACGTCCTGGCGGGCAATCGGCCGCCCGGGCGTTTCCGACCGCGTCCTGCGCCGCACCGCGGTGGAGAATCTCAAGCGCGCGGCGCCGCTGGCGCGCGAGGCTGGGATCACGCTCCTGATCGAGATGCTCAACGCGTGGGAGAGCCCGCGGTACTTTCTCGATCGGCTGGAGATCGGGCTGGACATCGTCCGGGAGGTGGGCGAGCCGAACGTCCGTTTCCAGTACGACTGCTACCACGTCCAGCGGATGGAAGGACAGCTCATCGACGGGCTGGTAAGGAACCTTGCCTGGATCGGGCACGTGCAGATCGCGGACGTGCCCGGACGGCATGAGCCCGGCACGGGCGAGATCCACTACGCGAACGTTCTGGCGGCGCTCGACAAGGCCGGGTACGACGGGTACGTGGGGCTCGAGTACCGGCCCTCGATCAAGACGGAAGACTCGCTCTCCTGGCTGCCGCGGGAGGCCCGGGGCCGCCGGTAGCGGCGGGCCCGCGCGCACACCACGGCCCACGCGCCCCCGGCTGCCCTAGGCGCCCGCCTGGCATCGGTGCCGATCCGGAGTGCTTTCCGGTACTTCTACGACCACGACGGCTTCTTCCTGGCCGCCGGGCTCTCGTTCTACGTCGTGATCTGCATAGTCCCGTTCCTCCTCCTGGTGATTGCCGGCAGCGCGTTCCTCATCTCCGACGAGATGGTGCTGCAGGAGGTCGTCGATCGGCTGGGAACGCTGCTTCCCGTCTATCAGGCCGAGATGGAGGTGGCACTCCGAGCCGTCATCGCCGCCCGCGGCGTCTCGGGCGTGATCGGCACCCTGATGCTCATCTTCTTCGCCTCTCAGCTGTTCGCGGCGACCCGCCTCGTGCTGAACCGCGTGTTCCAGCACAAGGGCCGGAGCTTCATCCACGGGATGCTGTTCGACGTCGGGATGATCCTGCTCCTCACCGTCCTTTTCCTCGCGAGCATCGGCTTCACCGCCGCCTTCGCCTGGGTCCGCGGGCTTGCGCTCCCGGCCGGGCACGGGCCCATCGTGCCGATGGTGTTCCACTGGGCCGGCCTCGTGCTGGCGCTGCTCCTGGACCTCACGCTGTTCGTGGTGATCTACCGGTTCGTTCCAAATCGCCGCATCCGCTGGTCGAGCGTGCTCTCGGGCGGCCTGGCCGCGGCCGTGCTCTGGGAGATCGCCAAGCAGGCGTTCCGCTGGTACATCGAGCGCGTCGGGGTCTACAGCGCGGTGTACGGATCGCTTGGCGTGACGATTGCCCTGATGATGTGGGTGTACTACACGGCGACCGTTTTCATCTTCGGCGCTGCGCTCATCCGCGGGCTCGAGGAGCACCGGAGCCGTGTTTGACCGAGCTTCCGGCGCCTGCCTATAATCCGGCATTCGCCTGGCCGCTGCGACGCGTCACTGGCGCGGCGCGGCCCGTCCCGCGAGGGAGGTGATTCACTCGATGGCGGCGCCGATTCGACTGACGACGCTCTCCCACGGCGCCGGCTGAGCCTGCAAGCTCGGGCCGGAGGATCTGGCCCAGGTGCTCGCGATGCTGCCGCCGATCACCGACCCCAACGTGCTGGTCGGGCCGGAGACCTGCGACGACGCCGGGGTCTACCGGCTGACCGACGGGCTGGCCCTCGTGCTGACGCTGGACTTCTTCACGCCCATCGTCGACGATCCCCGCGCATTCGGCCAGATCGCCGCCGCCAACTCGCTTTCCGACGTCTACGCGATGGGCGGGCGCCCGATCGCCATGCTCTCGATCGTGGGATTCCCGCGGGACAAGCTTCCCATGACCGTGCTTGGCGAAGTGCTGCGGGGCGGGGCGGAGAAGGCGAACGAGGCGGGCGTGAGCGTGGTCGGCGGCCACTCGATCGACGACGCCGAGCCCAAGGTGGGCTACGCGGTCGTGGGGCTCGTCAATCCCGCGCGACTCTGGCGGAACGTCGGCGCCCGGCCCGGTGACGCGCTCGTGCTCACGAAGCCACTCGGGACCGGCATCATCTCGACGGCGATCAAGCAGGCCAAGGCGCCGGAGCGAGCGGTGACGGCAGCGATCAGAACGATGACGACCTTGAATCGAGCGGCGGCCGAGGCCGCGGCCACGGTTCCGGTCCACGCGGCGACGGACGTCACCGGATTCGGACTCCTCGGGCATCTCCGGGCGATGACCCTGGGCTCGAAGGTTCGCGTGCGCCTTCACGCCGGGCGGATCCCGCTCCTGCCTGACGTCGTGGCGCTCGCGGAGGCGGGCCTGGTTCCGGGCGGCACCAAGCGGAACCTGCTCGCGGTGGCCGAGACAGTTCGGTGGGACCCCGGTCTGTCCGAGCCGCTCCGCACCGTGATCGGGGACGCGCAGACGTCGGGCGGGCTCCTCGTCGCGACGCCGGACGGTCCGGGACTCCTGCGGGCCCTGGCCGCGGCCGGGGTGGACGAGGCGGCGCAGATCGGAGAGGTCGTCGCCGAGGATCCGGCGGGAGTGATCGAGGTGGCGCCGTGACGGCTCGCCTCCTGGAAGGGCGGGTGGCCGTCGTCACGGGCGCCGGGCGTGGCATCGGGCGCGAGATCGCCCGCTTGATGGCGGCGTCGGGCGCTGGCGTCGTCGTGAACGACCTTGGCGGCGCCGCCGACGGCAGCGGCGCGACGGCGTCACCCGCCGAGGAGGTGGTGCGCGAGATAGAGGGCGCCGGCGGCCGGGCCGCGCCGAGCACGGAGTCGGTGGCCACCATGGCGGGTGGCGAGCGGATCGTCGAGACGGCACTCGACCACTTCGGACGGATCGACGTCGTGGTCAACAACGCCGGGATCGTGCGTGACCGGATGATCTTCAACATGACCGAGGAGGAATGGGACAGCGTCATCGCCGTTCACCTGAAGGGGAGCTTCGCGCTGACGCGGGCGGTCGCCCCGCGATTCCGCGCCCAGCGGTGGGGGCGCTTCATCAACATGACGTCGACCTCCGGGCTGGTGGGGAACGTGGGCCAGGCGAACTACGCCGCGGCGAAGCTCGGGATCGTGGGGCTCACTCGCGTGACGGCTCTGGACATGGCGCGTTACAACGTCACGGCGAACTGCATCTCGCCATTCGCCTGGACCCGGCTGATCGGCACGATTCCGACCGATACGCCCGAGCAGAAGGCGCGGGTCGCGAAGCTCGAGAAGATGTCGGCGCGCGACGTCGCGCCGCTGGCCGTCTATCTCGCTTCCGAGGACGCGGGGGACGTGAGCGGGCAGGTCTTCGGCGTCCGGGGGAAGGAGATTTTTCTCTTCTCCCAGCCGCGCCCCGTGCGCGCCATCCATCGCGACGACGGCTGGACGCCGGAGCGCCTGGTCGAGACCTTCCGCGGCACCCTCGGCCACCACCTGGTGCCGCTCGAGAGCTCCGCCCAGTACTTCAGCTACGACCCCCTCGTCTGACCCGGGAGGTGGCGGGGCCACGGCCGCGGATGGCCCACGCGAGCCAGGCGCCCGCCCCCGCGGTGAACAGCGCGACGCCGCTCCACTCTAGCCAGCCCTCTGCGTAAGCGAGCTCCGCCTCGAACAGATCGACCGGCACCCGGAACTCCAGAAGTCCCCAGTCGTCCACCCGCGTCTCGAGGCGTCCCGCGGCGCTCTTGACCTGCCAGAGCGGATAGGCCGGGATGCCGGTCGGGATCCACACGCCGCCGCTCGGGGAGACGAAGATGCGGTAGCGGCGCCAGGTGATCCGCTCGACGCGCGGCCACGGGCGCTCGTGCCGCTCGAAGAGGGTGTACCCTGCCGCCTGGCCGCGGGGCGCGTACTGCGGGCTGAGGAAGCGGGCGCGAGCCGCGTCACCAGTCGGCACGACGACGGTGCCAATGCGGAGGCGGCGCGCGAACTGGTCGAAGATCCCCGCCGGAGACGCTCCCATGGCTCGCCGAGGAGGCGCTGACCGTCGAGGCGCTCGGTCAGCGTCAGGATGCGGTCCGGCGGCACGGCCCGGCCGGTGTAGAAGCGCGCGGCGAGCGGCGAGGGGTGCGTGAACGTGCCATGCACGATCTCGCGCCCGGCCCGGAGAGGCGCCAGGCTCAACACGTGGCTGTGCGGCGCGTACCACGCCGGGTCGCCGTCGAGCCTGAGCGACGAGGTGAGGAAGAGGACGCGGTCCGTGCCGACGCGAAGCGCGCTCCAGAGACGGTCGAGGCCGTGGCGCCGCGTCACTTCCTCCAGCGTCGGCCATCCGTCCCGCTGCCGGCCAGATGGCGACGGTCGGCGGACGGGCGCCGCGGTCGGGCAGGATCGCGGCCAGCGCGATCGCCACGAGCGCGACGAGAGGCCGGCTGCGCGGATTCGCGCCGGGCAGGACCAGCCGCGCCACGATGACGCCGAGGCCGAGGCCCGCGGCCCACACAGAGGCCTGGACGACTCCGTCGAGAAGCCGAGCGGGCTCGACCGCGGACCACCCTCGCGAGAAGAGCCAGATGTCGGCGAGGAGGAGTCCCGCCAGGAGGAGTGGCAGCGCGGCGAGGAGCGCGTCGAACGGTCGCCGCCGAATCCCACGGCGACCCATGCGGACAGGGCGGCCATGCCCAGCGCGAGGAGCACCGGCCGTCCGCGACGTCGCCGGGGAGCCCGAGGGAAAGGTCGCCCCAGGCCAGCGGGATCACCCAGGCTCGACGCACGACGAACGGCAGACTCCAGAAGGCCGTCAGGAGCAGGGCGAAGCCCCCCGTGGCGGCGGCCTCAACGACGGTGCGCCGATCGGGCCGCGCGAGCAGCGCCAGCGCCGTCGCGAGGCCGAGGAGCGCGACCACCGACGGGAGCGTGGACGGGTGGGACAGGAGCGCCAGGGCGGCGAGAGGCGGCGCCCAGCGCGGGAGTCGCCCGCCTTCGACCCACGGGCGAAGCGCCAGCGCGAGGAGAGGCAGCCAGGCCAGCCCCAGGCGTGTCGTGAGCATGCCCCACCGGAGCCCGGCCTCCACACCGCCGCGGAGGTCCGCGGAAAGGACGAGGGCCAGGAACGCGGGCGGCAGCGCGAGCCACCGATCGCCGACCACGCGGGCGAGGAGCACGTAGGTCGTCACGCCGGGGGCGAGGAAGACGACGGCGCACAGGAGGCGATAAACGGTTTCGACCGACGGTTGCCAGAGGAGCACCACCCGGAGCGCGGCCCCGAGGAGCGCGAAGCCGGGCGGGTAGAACTGGAGCTCCGGGTAGCCGCCCCACCAGTCCGGGTTCCAGTCCGAGGTCCAGGTGACGGACGGCAGCGATCGAGCGAGCGCGTGCCAGAGCCGGAAGAGCTGCCCCGGGTGGTCGTCGAAGGCCGGCACGCCCCGGCCGAACGCGGCGCCAGCGAAGGCGCCGCCGTAGAGGAGAAGCAAGAGGAGCGGCACCTCGCGCCGGAGTGCCTTCATGGGGGCATCGTACTATCGACCTTGACCGGGACCGCCGTGTCTCGGCTGGACGGCTGCGCGACGCCTGTGGAGCGATGCGGTCGTCCGAGGAGGTCGCGCGCGCCCCGGGCAGCGCGGGAGCGCTCCGGTGAGGGCAAGGCTTCGTTGACGCCTCCGGAGGGGCGTGGTACATGTCTCTGGTCCGCGTCGGGACCCGATCTCGTTGAGTGGGGCTCAAATCCCCGGAGGACCCGGCTGATGACGTACGTTCGAGGGCTCGTCTGCCGCGAGTGCGGTCACAGTGTGCGGCAGGGCCCCGTCCACATCTGCGAGCACTGCTTCGGCCCCCTCGAGGTCGACTACGACTACGCTGCGATCCGCGCTGTCCTGACGCGCGAGCGCATCGCGGCGGGCCCGCCTAGCATCTGGCGGTACCGCGATCTCCTGCCCCTCGATGGCGAGCCGCTGGTCGGATACCACACGGGACTGACGCCGCTGGTGCGTGCGCGGAACCTCGGGGAGGCCTGGGGACTGCGCCAGCTCTACCTCAAGAACGACGCCGTCTGTCACCCGACCTGGTCCTTCAAGGACCGTGTGGTCTCGGTGGCGGTGAGCAAGGCGCGGGAGCTTGGGCTCGACACGGTGGCGTGCGCCTCGACGGGCAATCTTGCCAACTCCGTCGCCGCCCACGCGGCGGCCGCGGGCCTTCCCGCTGTCGTGTTCATCCCCGTCGGCCTCGAGGCGGGCAAGGTGATCGGGACGCTCGTCTACGGCCCGACCGTCTTTCTGGTCGAGGGCACCTACGACGACGTCAACCGTCTCTGCTCGGAGCTCGCCGATCGCCATCCCTGGGGGTTCGTGAACGTGAACCTCCGGCCATACTATGCGGAAGGGTCGAAGACGGTGGGCTACGAGATCGCCGAGCAGCTGGGGTGGCGCGCGCCCGCTCACGTGGTCGTACCCTGCGCCGGCGGCGCCCTCCTCACCAAGATCCGCAAGGCGTTCGCCGAGCTCTCCGACCTCGGGCTCCTGGACGGCCGGCCGCCGCGGATGCATGCGGCGCAGGCGGCCGGCTGCGGGCCCATCGTGACGATGATCAGGGAAGCCGCCGACGTCCTCGTGCCCGTGCGCCCGCGCACGGTGGCGAAGTCGCTCGCCATCGGGAATCCCGCGGACGGCTACTATGCCGCAGAGGCAGTCCGGGAGTCGGGTGGCTGGGCCGCGCCACGCGACCGACGAGGAGATCCTCGAGTCGATGGAGCTCCTGGCCCGGACCGAGGGCATCTTCGCGGAGACGGCCGGGGGCGTGACCCTCGCCGCCACGAGGAAGCTCGTCGACGAAGGCCGGCTGGATCGAGACGAGCCGGTCGTCGTCTGCATCACGGGAAGCGGTCTCAAGACCGTCGAAGCCCTGGAGCGCCGGCTGGCCGAGCCGGTGCGCGTGGGCGCGAGCCTCGCCGCCGTGGAGGCCGTGCTGCCGGAGCTCCAGGCGATCACCACGCGCTAGGGAGGGATCGAGATGCCAGTGCTCGTCCGCATTCCCACGCCCCTCCGCCGGCACACCGGCGGGGTGGGAGATGTCTACGCGAAGGGCAAGGACGTCGGAGAGCTCGTCGACGACCTGGAGCGGCAGTTCCCCGGGCTGCGCGACCGCCTCTGCGACGAGACGGGCGACTTCCGGAAGTTCATCAACGTCTACGTGAACCAGGAAGACGTCCGGTTCCTCCAGGGCCGGGAGAGCCTCCTGAAGGACGGAGACGAGGTGTCGATCGTGCCGGCGATCGCCGGCGGCAGATAGCGTCCCGAGCAGGGAGTCTCCGCGGGTCGTGGACGTCGTACCCTTCTCCGAGGCCCTGCTCCGTCGCTACAGCCGGCAGATGATCCTGCCGGAGGTGGGCGGCGCGGGCCAGGTCCGCCTCGGGCAGGCCCGGGTCGTGGTGGTCGGCGCCGGGGGCCTGGGCTCGCCCGCCGCGCTCTACCTGGCAGCGGCGGGTGTGGGCACGCTGGGCCTCGTCGATTCCGACCGCGTCGACCTCTCCAATCTCCAGCGCCAGATTCTCCACGCCACCAAGGACCTCGACCTGCCCAAGGTTGTCTCGGCGCAGGGCCGCATCGAGGAGCTGAATCCGGATGTCCACGTGGTCGCCCACGCGCTGCGCCTCGACGAGGAAAACGCCCGGGACGTCCTCGGACGGTACGACGTCGTGGTGGAGGGCTCCGACAACCTCCATACCAAGCTCGTGGCGAACGACGCGTGCGTGGCGCTCGGTCGGCCACTGGTCGCGGCGGGGATCGTTCGCTGGGACGGGCAGCTCCTGGTCGTGCGTCCCGGTGAAAGCGCCTGCTACCGATGCGTCTACCGCCGGGAGCCTCCGGAGGGGACCGTGCCGACCTGCGAGCTGGCCGGGATCGTCGGGCCGGTCGCGGGCGTCGTGGGCAGCCTCCAGGCGGTCGAGGCGCTGAAGCTCTGTCTCGGCTTGCCAAGCGCCGCCACCGGGCGCCTCCTGCTGTACGATGGCGCCGTGGCGGAGCTCCGAGCAATCAAGGTGCGACGGGATCCGGGGTGCCCGGCCTGCGGCACCCTGCCGCCGCCGAAGGAGCGAGCACCCCGATGATCTCCAAGCGCGTCCAGGGCTTCACCGAGTCCGTGATCCGGGAGATGACGCGAGTCAGCGCCGAGCACGGCGGAGTCAACCTCGCGCAGGGGTTCCCGAACTTCCCGCCGCCGCGGGCGCTCGTCGAGGCGGCGCACCGGGCGCTCGACGGCGACTTCCACCAGTACGCGATCACCTGGGGCGCGCGAAACCTGCGCGAGGCGATCGCGGTGAAGTTCGAGCGGTTCTACGGTCCCCGCGTCGACCCCGAGCGTCAGGTGACCGTGTGCTGCGGTTCGACGGAAGCGATGCTGTCGACCCTGCTCGCCGTCCTCGACCCCGGGGACGAGATCGTGATCTTCGAGCCCTTCTACGAGAACTACGGGCCGGGCGCGATCATCTCCGGCGCGAAGCCCGTGTTCGTGCCGCTCGAGCCGCCCGACTTCTCGTTCGACCCCGAGCGGCTGGCGCGCGCCTTCACTCCGAGGACGCGGGCGATCGTCTTCAACAGTCCGAACAACCCGACGGGGAAGGTGTTCTCGCTCCGCGAGCTCGAGATCATCGCCGAGCTGTGCCAGCGGCACGACGTGATCGCGATCACCGACGAGATCTACGAGCACATGGTCTACGACGGGCTGCGCCACATCCCGATCGCCACGCTGCCGGGGATGGCGGACCGCACGGTCACGATCTCCGGGCGTCTCCAAGTCCTACTCGGTGACCGGCTGGCGGATCGGCTACACGATCAGCTCGCCGGAGCTTGCCGTCGGAATACGCCGCGCCCATGACTTCGTGACCGTGGGCGCTCCGGCGCCGCTCCAGGAGGCCGCCGTCACGGCACTCCAGCTGCCGGACTCGTACTACGACGCGCTCCGCGAGGCCTACCAGGCACGGCGGGATCTCTTGCGTGGCCAGCTCGACAAGGCGGGGTTCCGGACGTTCGAGGTCCAGGGCGCTTACTACATCCTCACCGAGTGCGCCCACTTCCTCGAGCGGTACGGTCTGGCGGACGACACCGCGTTCGCCATGTTCCTCATTAAAGAGGTGGGGGTGGCGACTGTGCCGGGCTCGTCCTTCTACGCGCACCCGGAGCTCGGGCGCACGAAGATCCGCTTCTGCTTCCCCAAGACCGACGACGTGCTCCTGGACGCGGGCCAGCGCCTCCAGCGCCTTCCTCCCGGGCGCTAGCCGGTCTTCCGTTCGGCCGGCCCGCCCGCGGTTCCGGACGTGGCTGATCTTTCAGGCCTCCGCCGGTCGGCGAGGGGGATCCTGGACGCGGCCATCGCTGCCGGGGACGCCGACCGGCTGACCCGGCGGGCCCTCCGGCGCGAGGGCTCGCACCTCCGTGTCGGAGGGCGGACGATCGATCTCGACCGCATCCGGCGCATCGTCGTGGTCGGGGCCGGCAAGGCTTCGGGATCGATGGCCCAGGCGGTGGAGGCGGTGCTCGACGGCATCGCCATCGAGGGGCTGGTGGCGGTGAAGGAGCTCCGCGAGCCGGGACCGCGCCGGGTGCGAGTCGTCGAGGCGGGACACCCGATCCCGGACGCGCGCGGCGAGGCCGTGGCGGCGGAAATCCTGCGGCTCGCGCGCGATGCCGGACCCGACAGCCTCGTGCTGTGCCTGATCTCCGGCGGCGGATCGGCCCTCACCCCCGCGCCTGTTTCCGGAGTGACCCTCGCCGAGAAGCAGGCGACGACGCGCCTGCTTCTCGAATGTGGCGCCACCATCAACGAGCTGAACGCGGTGCGCAAGCACCTGTCGCGTCTCAAGGGGGGTCAGCTGGCGCGGGCCGCGCACCCGACGCCGGTCGTCTCCCTGTTGCTCTCGGACGTGATCGGCGATCCGCTGGACGTGATCGCCTCGGGGCCGACGGCGCCGGACCCCACCACATTCGGGGACGCCCTCGCCATCCTGGATCGCTTCGGGCTCCGCGCACGGTTGCCTTCCGCGGTGAGGGCGCACCTCGAGGCCGGGGCGCGCGGGGTGGCGGAGGAGACGCCCAAGCTCGGGGATCCCGCCCTGGCTGGCGTGACGAACGCCGTGATCGGGAACAACGGGCTCGTCGTCGATGCCGCGGTGGCGGAGGCGCGACGGGTCGGGCTCACGCCCTGTCTCTTGACCCGGCGCCTGCAAGGGGAGGCCAGGGAGGTGGCCCGCGTCTTCGCGTCCCTCCTCGACGAGACGGCCCGCGGCGGCCTGATCCAGGGACGCCCGGCGTGCCTGATCGCGGGCGGCGAGACCACCGTGACGATCCGGGGCCGGGGGACCGGTGGCCGGTGTCAGGAGTTCGCGCTGGCCCTCGTGCCAGAGCTCGCGTCCATGCGGGACGTCGTCGTCCTCGCGGCCGGGACGGACGGGAGCGACGGGCCGACCGATGCCGCCGGCGCCGTCGTGGACACCACGACGCTCGAGCGGGCCCGCGGGAAGGGGATGGATGTCCGGCGCGCCCTCGCCGAGAACGACTCCCATCCGTTCTTCGCAGCGCTCGGGGATCTGGTGATGACGGGGCCGACCGGGTCAAACCTGATGGACCTCTATCTGGGTGTGGTCGGCTGAGCGCTCCGCTGGCGCCGTCGGCACGTGGCGAGAATTTGAGCGAACCGGTGTGTCGGCCTTGTGCGGCGTGAAGTTGCGCGTGTTGCCCACCTGTTATCCACTACCATCGCACCGCAGCGGTGGATCGTTTGACCTCACTCCACCCTTTCGGTATCTTGAGGGCGCCATGTCCGCGACGAACCTGCTCGAATTGGCTCCTGGCGAGATCGTGGCGCTCGTCGAGGGCCTCGGGCAGCCAGCCTACCGTGGCCGCCAGCTCGCGGCCTGGGTCTACGGCAGGGGCGTCGCGGACTTCGGCGCGATGAGCGATCTCCCGCGGGAGCTGCGCGAACGCCTGTCCACGCTGGCCGTCGTCGCTCCACCCGAGGTCGCGGCCCGTCGCGTCTCCCGCGATGGGAGCAGCAAGCTCGACCTCCAGCTGTCCGATGGCCGAAAGATCCAGGCGGTCGTCATGCCGGACGGCGACCGTCTGACACTCTGCGTCTCGACCCAGGTCGGGTGCGGGTTTGGCTGCGCCTTCTGCCTGACCGGGACGATGGGGTTCGGGCGGAACCTCACCGCGGGCGAGATCGTCGGGCAGGTGTGGGCGGCGCGGGCCACGCTCGAGCCTGGCGCCCGGCTCACCCACGTGGTCTTCATGGGCATGGGTGAGCCCCTCGCCAACTACGCGGCGACCGTCAAGGCGCTGCGCACTCTCATTGCCCCGCTCGGGTTCGGTTTCTCGCCGCGTCGCATCACCGTGTCCACTGTCGGGCTGGTGCGAGGCCTGGAGCGCCTGGCGCGGGAAAATCTCCGGGTGAACGTGGCCGTGTCGCTCCACGCCGCGGCCGACGAGGTGCGCAGCCGGCTCATGCCCGTCAACCGGGGTTGGGGGCTCGACGACCTCCTGGCAGCGTGCCGACGGTTCCCGCTGCCGGTCCGCCAGCGAATGACGTTCGAGTACACCCTGCTCGACGGGGTCAACGACTCGACGGAGGATGCGAAGCGGCTCGTACGGCGGCTCGCGGGGCTGAGAGCCAAGGTCAACCTGATCCCGTTCAACGAGTGGCCAGGCGCCACCTTCCGGCGGCCTTCTCCCGACCGCATCCTCGCATTCCAACGTGTGCTCCTCGATGCGGGCCTCACGGCCACGATCCGCTGGTCCAAGGGCGAGGATGTCGGCGCCGCGTGCGGTCAGCTCGCCTCCTAGGGATCCGGAGGTGACGCCCATCCGGCTGGCGGATTCGACGCCGGTCACCGTCGCGTTCGCGACGCTGGGGTGCAAGCTCAACCAGTACGACACGATGGAGGTCCAGGCCCTGCTGGAGGCCCAAGGCTTCCGGACCGTGCCGTTCGAGGCACCGGCGCAGGTGTACGTGATCAACACCTGTACCGTGACGGCCCGCGCGGATTACTCCGACCGGCAGGCGATCCGGCGCGCCGTCGCGCGCAACCCTGGGGCCGTGGTCGTCGTCACCGGGTGCTACGCGCAGACCAACCCGGACGCGGTTGCCGCGATTCCCGGGGTCGACCTGGTGCTCGGGACCCAGGACAAGTACGCTCTGCCCGAGCTCCTGGACCGCGTCCGGAAGCGCGTCCGCCCGTTCCTCCAGGTCAGCGACGTCTTCGCGAGGCGCGCCATGCCCGTCGTCCCCGTCCGGCGGTTCGCCCCGGGATACACGCGGGCCTTCGTGAAGGTCCAGGACGGCTGCCAGCATCGCTGCAGCTTCTGCATCGTGCCGTTCGCCCGGGGCGGAAGCCGAAGCCAGCCCGTTCGGGTCGTGCTGGAGCAGGTCGAGGCGCTCGTCGGCGCCGGCTACGCGGAGATCGTCCTCACGGGGGTGGACCTCGGGCACTACGGCTGGGACCTCCAACCGCGGACCGCCCTGGCCGCTCTGGTCCGGCGGCTGCTCGACGTCCGCGGACTCGCCCGCCTTCGGCTGTCCTCCGTGCTGCCGGCCTACTTCACCGAGGAGCTGGTCGAGCTCCTGGTCGGCGAGCGCCGGATCTGCCGCCACCTTCACGTGCCGCTCCAGTCGGGCGCGGACCGGGTGCTCCGGGCGATGCGGCGGCCGTATACCGCCCGGATGTACCGCGCGCTGATCGAGCGCCTCGCGGCGGCGATGCCCGACCTGGGCCTGGGGGCCGACGTCATCACGGGGTTCCCCACGGAGACGGACGCCGAGTTCGAGGCGACCGAGGCCCTCGTCCAGGCGCTGCCGTTCACGTACCTCCACGTCTTCTCCTACTCGGATCGCCGGGGGACCGAGGCAGCCCGCGGGCCCGCGCCGCGCGTGCCGCCCGAGACGATCCGGGAGCGTACCACCCGCCTCCGGCGCCTTGGCGCGGCCAAGCAGCTCGGGTTCCGCCGAGCCCAGGTCGGGCGGCAGCTGGACGTGCTCGTCCTCGATCAGCGGGAGCGCGAGACGGGGCGGCTCGTCGGGACTCACCGACAACTATCTGGAAGTGGCGTTTCCGGGATCGGACGCGCTCATGCGTGGGTTCGCGCGGGTCCAGGCGACCGGCCCAGGCGGTGCGCGGCTACAGGGGGTGCTCCTCCGCGATGCGTGAGCCGCGAATCGGCATCATCGGGGGCAGCGGCCTGTACGAGCTGGAGGGTCTGACCGACGTCCGCTGGCAGCGGGTGCGGACGCCCTTCGGGGACCCGTCGGACGAGTACTGTATCGGGCGGCTCGGCGCCCGCGAGGTCGTGTTCCTCCCGCGCCACGGCCGCGGTCATCGCCTGATTCCGTCGGAGCTGCCGTTCCGCGCCAACATCTACGGCATGAAGGCGCTCGGGGTCGAGTGGGTCATCTCGGTGAGCGCGGTCGGCAGCATGCGGGAGCGGATCGCGCCGCTCGACCTCGTGATCCCCGACCAGTTCTACGATCACACGAAGCGCCGCATCCCCTCGTTCTTCGAGGAAGGGATCGTGGCCCACGTGGCGATGGCGGATCCCGTCTGCCAGGATCTCGCGGCCGCGCTCCAGGCGTCCGCCATCGAGACCGGCGGGACCGTCCACCGTGGTGGGACGTACCTCTGCATCGAGGGACCCCAGTTCTCGACGAAGGCCGAGTCCCGGATCTACCGGAGCTGGGGAGTCGACATCATCGGGATGACGAACGTGCCCGAGGTCAAGCTGGCGCGCGAAGCCGAGCTCTGCTACGCGACGCTCGCGCTCGTCACGGACTACGACGTCTGGCACGAGACCGAGGCCGACGTGACGGTCGAGACGGTGGTGGCGAACCTCATGAAGAACGTCGCGACGGC
The DNA here is from genome assembly GCA_963804185.1 of uncultured Candidatus Rokubacteria bacterium. Taxonomy (GTDB): domain Bacteria; phylum Methylomirabilota; class Methylomirabilia; order Rokubacteriales; family DASRDR01; genus DASRDR01. The sequence continues at coordinate 47,225 of CAWDPM010000009.1, read as the reverse complement.
CAAGGAGGTGCTTCGCCGAGTGATCCCGCGGCTTAGGAGCCCGCGGACCTGTGCCTGCCCGAGACTCCTGTGGAACGCGGTGATCACATCCCCGGCGGCGTTCCCGGCGTCGGCCCGTCGTCGGCTGGACCTGCTGATCGGCAAGTACTTCCCGCCGGCCGCGTCGCTTCCGACCACGCGGCCCCCCCGGCCAGCAGCGCCGCTTCGCGCCCCCAAGCGGGGGGCCCGGAGCGCCAAGGAGAGGGGAGCGCGGCGTGGCTGACCTGCTGGTGACGGGGACCCTCGCTCTCGACAACGTCCGGACGCCCTTTGGTGAGGTCACCGACGCCCTCGGCGGGTCGGCGACGTTCTTTGCCTACGCGGCCTCCTTCTTCACGAAGGTCAAGCTCGTCGCCGTGGTGGGGCACGACTTCCCCAAGGAGCACCTGGACCTCTTGGCCGATCGCGGCGTTGACCTCGGCGGCGTCCAGGTCACGGACGGACCGACCTTCCGGTGGGCGGGCGAGTACGGCTACGACCTCAACGAGGCCCGGACGCTCGACACGAGCCTGGGGGTGCTCGCCGACTTCAAGCCTGCACTGCCCGCGCACTACCGGCGCTGCCCGTTCGTCTTCCTGGCCAACCTCGACCCCTTGATCCAGCTCGACGTGCTCCGGAGCATGGAGCGCCCCCGCCTGGCCGCGCTCGACACGATGAACTTCTGGATCAAGGGGAACCCGGTGGGCCTCCGGGAAGTTCTGCGGGAGGTCGACGCGCTTCTGGTGAACGACACCGAGGCTCGCATGCTGGCGGGGGAGCCGAACCTGGTGAAGGCGGCGCGCATGATTCTCGCGTGGGGGCCCCGGGTCGTCGTCGTGAAGCGGGGCGAGTACGGCGCGCTCATGGTTACGCCGGACCGCTTCTTCTTCGTGCCGGCCTACCCGCTCGAGTCCGTCTTCGACCCGACGGGAGCCGGGGACACCTTCGCCGGCGGCTTCATGGGCGTGCTGGCGGGCGAGGAGGCGACGGACGAGGCGGCGCTCCGGCGCGCCATCGTGTACGGCAGCGTAATCGCCTCGTTCACCGTCGAGGACTTCTCGCTGGACCGGCTCAAGCGGCTGACGCGCTCCGAGGTCGACGCACGGTACCGGGCCTTCCGGGAGATGATGCAGGTTGAGCTCTGAGGCGATGAGCCACGCCGCGGCGCTGGCGGCGGTTGCCCCCGAGACCCGGGTCAAGTACGGGCGACTCCTGGAGGGGCTACGGGGTCTCGACAGCCTCGCGGTCGCGTTCTCGGGCGGCGTGGACTCCACGCTCCTCGCCTGGGCGGCAGGGGAAGCCCTGGGCGAGCGGGCCATCCTGGTGACTGCCGATTCCGAGAGCTACGCCGAGGGTGAGCTGGAGGAGGCGCGACAGCTTGCCGCGCGGATCGGTCTCCGCCACGTGGTCATCGAGACGCGGGAGCTCGACAATCCCGAGTACGCCGCGAATCCCCCGAACCGGTGCTTCTTCTGCAAGGACGAGCTGTTCTCCCGCCTCGAGGCTCTGGCCCGCGCCGAGGGGCTGCGCCACGTCGTCTACGGTGCGACCGTGGACGATCTCGGCGACCACCGGCCCGGCATGAGCGCGGCGCGTCAGCGCGGCGTGCACGCGCCGCTGATCGACGCGGGGCTCGGAAAGGCCGAGATCCGCGACCTGTCTCGGGCTTTCCAGCTCCCGACCTGGGACAAGCCGGCGATGGCGTGCCTGTCTTCCCGCTTCCCCTACGGCACGCCGATCACGGCCGAGAAGCTCCGTCAGGTCGACCGGGCAGAGGCCGCCGTCCGGGCGCTCGGATTCCGCAGCTTCCGTGTGCGGCACCACGGGGAGATCGCCCGTCTCGAGATCGCGCGCGAGGAGATGGCGCGTCTGTGGGAAGACGGGCGGGCGGAGATCATCGCCGAGCGGCTCGGGGAGCTTGGGTTCATTCACGTGACGCTCGACCTCAAGGGCTTCCGGTCGGGCAGCCTGAACGAGGCGCTCCTCCGGCTCCGCGCCCGCCGGGCGACTGGCGGCTGAGGATGGATCCGGGCCGCCTGCGGGAGATTCTCCTGGCGGTGCAGGCGGGGGGCGTCTCTCCGGACGAGGCGCTCGCACGGCTCCGGCGGCTTCCCTTCGAGGATCTCGGCTATGCGCGGGTGGATACTCATCGGGCGCTCCGCGCGGGCGCTCCCGAGGCCGTCTATTGCCCCGGCAAGTCGCCGGACCAGGTCGTCGCGATCCTCGGCCGCCTTGCCGAGTCCCACGTCAACGTGCTCGCCACCCGCGCCACGCCGGAGATGCACGCGCTGGCCGCCCAAGCGGGGCTTCGTGTTGCCTGGCACCCCACGGCGCGCATCCTGGTCGCGAATCCCGAGGCCGCCGAGGGGGTCGGGCTGATCGTCGTGGTCTCGGCGGGAACCTGCGATCTCGCCATCGCCGAGGAGGCGGCGGTGACCGCCGAGGTGCGTGGCAACCGGGTCGAGCGCGTCTATGACGCTGGTGTCGCGGGCCTCCACCGTCTCCTCGCCCAGCATCCGCTTCTTCTCGAGGCCAACAGCATCGTCGTCGTCGCCGGCATGGAGGGCGCGCTCGCGAGCGTCGTCGGCGGGCTCGTGGACCGGCCGGTGATCGCGGTGCCGACGAGCGTGGGCTACGGCGTCTCGGAGGGCGGCTTCGCCGCGCTCCTCACGATGCTCGCGACGTGCGTCCCCGGGATCGGAGTCGTGAACATCGACAACGGCTTCGGAGCGGCCTGCCTCGCCGACCGCATCAACAAGCTCGCCGCCAAGATCCGCTAGGGGCCGGTATCGACGCTTCCTGATACACTACCCGCGTGCCGCGGGTGGCGGCACCACCACTCCCGTTCCGGAGGATCCCCATGCCGCTCACGTCGGGGAAGCGCGCCTTCCTGGAGATTCTCAAGCAGGAGGGCGTCGAGTACCTGTTCGGCAATCCCGGGACGACCGAGCTCCCGCTCATGGACGGCCTTGTCGAGGAGCCCGCGCTGACCTACGTGCTGGGGCTCCAGGAGGCCGCCGTCGTCGCGATGGCCGACGGGTACGCCCAGGCCTCCGGGAAGCTCGGGGTCGTCAGCGTCCACGTGGCTCCGGGTCTCGGGAACGCTCTCGGGATGCTCTACGATGCCCAGAAGGCGGGCGCGCCGCTTCTCGTGACGGCGGGTCAGCACGACCAGAGCTTCAACGTTACCGAGCCGATCCTCTGGGCCGACCTTCCACCGATTGCGCGCCCGTTCGTCAAGTGGTCAGCCGAGGTGCGCCGGCTCGAGGACCTGCCGCGGCTCGTTCGCCGTGCGGCGAAGACCGCGTTGGCGCCCCCGCCCGGGCCGGTCTTCTTGTCGCTGCCGGCGGACGTCCTCCAGGCCGAGGGCGCCGTCGAGCTGGGGGCGGCCACGCGCGTAGCCCCGCGGATTCGCGGAGACCGGGAGGCAGTGGAAGCGGCCGCCGAGACGCTGGCGCGGGCGGAACGCCCCCTGATCCTCGCCGGGGACGCGGTCGCCCAGAGCGACGCCCACGCCGAGCTCGTCCAGGTGGCCGAGGCCCTTGGCGCGCCCGTCTACGCCGAGGGCGTGGCGAACACCGCGTCGTTCCCGTCGTCGCACCCCCTGTTTCGAGGAGCGCTCGCCCGGGTGGCGCCGGCCGTTCGGCAGCTCCTCCTGGACGCAGACGTGCTGTTCTCGGTGGGCGGGGACCTCCTGACCTTGTCGCTGCCCTTCGACGTCGATCCGATGCCGCCCGGCCTCGAAGTGATCCACCTAGACATCGATCCGTGGGAGCTCGGAAAGAACTACCCGACCGGCGTGGCGATCCTGGGCGATCCCAAGGCGACGCTTCCGGAGATCCTGGCGGCGATCGAGGCGCGCATGACTCCGGCGCGGCGCCAGCAGGCGCGCGAGCGGCTTCTCGCCAACCGCGCGGCCAAGAGCCGCCAGGTCGAGGAGCTCAGGACGCGGGCCCGGGCCGAGGCGCAGCGGACGCCGATCACACCCTTGGCCGTGATGAGCGCCGTTGCCGATGCGCTGCCCTCCGAGGCGGTCGTGGTGGACGAGTCGATCTCCTCGGGCGGCGGACTCCGGGTGCTCCTCCGGAGCGACGACTCTCGGAGCTTCTACGGGCTCCGGGGCGGGGGGATCGGCTGGGGGCTCCCCGCCGCGATCGGAGTCAAGCTGGCGCTTCCCGACCGGCCCGTGGTGGCCCTGGTCGGAGACGGCAGCGCCATGTACACCTGCCAGGCGCTGTGGACGGCGGCGCACTACCGCGTGGACGTCGTGTTCGTGCTCCTGAACAACGCCTCCTACCGCATCCTCAAGCAGCGGATCCACGCGCTGAAGGGGTTCGCGGCCCAGGCCGACCGCTTCATCGCCATGGACCTCGACGACCCCCGCATCGACTTCGTGGGCCTCGCCAAATCGCTCGGGGTGCGAGCCGAACGGATCGAGAAGACCGCCGACGTGGGGCCGGCGCTCGGCCGGGCCCTCGCCACGCGGGGCCCGACGCTCCTCGACGTCGAGCTCGACCGGAGCTTCAAGCCCGCGTGAGCGCACACGGCAAGGTCGGTCAATGAGGATCGCGTACTTCGACTGTCCGTCGGGAGCAAGCGGGGACATGATCCTCGGAGCCCTCGTCGACGCGGGTTGCCAGGTCGGCGAGATCGAGACGGCCCTGGCGAGCCTCAAGGTTGACGGCTGGCGCCTGGAGGCCAAGGCGGTCGAGCGAGGTGGGCTCCACGGCACGCATCTCACGGTGCGCACGGATCCGGCGCGGCGCTTCGGTGCCCTGGGCGACATGCTCGAGCCGATCGAGCGTTCGACCCTGCCTGATGGCGTCAAGGTGCGGGCGGGCGCCGTGCTCCGGCGGCTGGCCGAGGCGGAGGCGCGCGTGCACCGGGTTCCGGTCGACGCGGTGCACTTCCACGAGGTGGGCGACCTCGACACCCTCGTCGACGTGGTGGGATCGGTGGCCGGCCTCGACGCGCTCGGTGTGGAGCGGGTGCACGTCTCCCCGCTCCCGATCGGTGGGGGAACCGTGGAGACGGCGCACGGACGGCTCCCGGTCCCCGCGCCCGCCACGGGGGAGCTGCTCCGTGGGTTTCCCGTGTACGACAACGGGATCTCCTCGGAGCTCGTCACGCCGACGGGAGCGGCGATCCTCACGACGCTCGGGACCCCCGATCGCCTGCCGGCGATGACCCTCGAGCGGATCGGCTGGGGGGCGGGGACACGCGAGCTCCCGGTGCCCAACCTCCTGCGCGTCCTGGTCGGTCAAGCGGCAGCCCCGGGCTCGGAGCCCGGCGAGATCGAGACGCTCGTCAGCATCGAGACGACCATCGACGACATGTCGCCGCAGCTCTACGAGCCGCTCGTCGAGCGGCTCCTGGCGGCCGGCGCGCTCGACGTGTATCTCGCCCCCGTCGTCATGAAGCGAAGCCGGCCCGGGACCGTGCTCTCGGCGCTGGCGGCGCCCGAGCTTGCGGACCGCCTCGCCGACATGCTCTTCCGGGAGACGACGACCATCGGGGTGCGCTGGAGCGAGGTCCGGCGCCGGCGGCTGCCACGCGAGCTGGTGCGCCTTCCGACGACATGGGGAACGGTCACCTTCAAGGTCTCGAGACTCGGGAGCCGCGTTGTGACCGTCACACCCGAGTTCGAAGAGGTGCGCCGGATCGCCGACGCGCGGCAGCGGCCGGTCCGCGAGGTGCTGGAGGCGGTGCGGCTGGAGGGGCTCCGGGCGATCGAATCAGGAGCGGGGGGCCGCGAGGCTCACGGAGACTGAACGCCCGCCTCCAGGCGGGCCGGCGGGGAGAGCGACGGATGATCGGGATTCCGGGCATGGCGGTGCCGGTCTTCACGGTGGTGAACGCGGGGCTCGCGATGACGTTCCTGGGTGCGGGCCTCCTGCTGCTGATCGCGCTCTGGTGGGCGCGGGCCTCCGACGGCGTCGAGGTCCCACGCCAGCGCTGGCCGGCGATCGTGCGCTTCGGTGCGATGGCGGGATGGCTGCTCTGGGCGGGTGGGTTCGTGGTCCAGCTCGTGGGGTTCTTCGACCAGGTCGGGGTCGCGCGATGGTGAGGCCGCGGCGGCACCTTGACAGTCTCGCGGGGGCGGCGGTAGGGTACGGCTGCCTCGTGGCCGGGTAACCCATGACCCTCGATGGCAGCCATCATTTCAAGGCGCCGCGCGACCGCGTGTGGGCGCTGTTCAACGACCCGGGTGTGCTCGCTCGGGCCACGCCCGGTTGCGAGCGGCTCCATCCCATCGGGCAGGACGAGTTCGAGGCTACCCTGTCCGTCGGGGTGGCAGCCGTGAAGGGAACGTACCAGGGTCGGCTCGCCATCACCGACAAGCGGCCGCCCGAGGGGTACACCCTTCACGTCGAAGGCACGGGCCGCCCGGGCTTCGTCAAGGGAGAGGGGCGGCTGAGCCTCACGGAGCAGGACGGAGGGACCCTGGCCACCATCAATGCGGAAGCTCAGGTCGGAGGACTCATCGCGGCCGTCGGCCAGCGTCTCATCGGGGCCGCGGGTCGCCTGCTCATGTCGCAGTTCTTCTCGGCGCTGGAGGCGGAGCTCGACAAGCCCGCCACCGCGTGAGCCGCTCCACGCTCCTAACCCAACAGGGGGTCCAGCGGTGAAGATCCAGGTCAAGGTCAACGGGACGGCGCATACCTCCGAGGTGGAGCCGCGCCTCTTGCTTGTGCACTATCTGCGTGACGTCCTCAATCTCACCGGGACGCACGTGGGTTGCGACACGAGCCAGTGCGGCGCGTGCACGATCATGGTCAATGGCCGCTCGACGAAGGCGTGCAATCTGTTCGCCGTGCAAGCCGACGGCGCGGAGATCCTCACGATCGAGGGGCTGGCGAAGGACGGGAAGCTGCACCCGATCCAGGACGCCTTCTGGGAGAAGCACGGCCTCCAGTGCGGCTTCTGCACCCCCGGCATGATCATGACCGCTTACCAGCTGCTCGAGCGGAACAAGAAGCCGAGCGAAGGCGAGATCCGCCACTTCCTCGAGGGCAACCTCTGCCGGTGCACCGGCTACCACAACATCGTCAAGGCGATCCAGTACGCGGCGGAGAAGATGGCGTAGCGCGGAGGGGAGGCGGCCATGGCCCAGGCGAAGCTCTTCGGCTCGAGCATCAAGCGTCGCGAGGACCCCCGGATGATCACCGGGAGGGGTGTCTACACCGACGACGTCAAGCTGCCGGGCCAGACGCACGCCGTGTTCGTGCGGAGCCCGCACGCCCACGCCGGGGTGAGGCGCGTGGACTTATCGGCGGCGAAGACCGTTCCGGGGGTCGTGGCAGCCTACTCGGGCAAGGAGCTCGCGCAGGGCGGCGTCAACCCGCTGCCGTGCGGCTGGCTCCTCCCCGACCTCAAGATTCCCGAGTACCGCGGGGTCGCCACCGACAAGGTGCACTTCGTGGGGCACGCGGTGGCGGTCGTGATCGGCGAGTCACCGTACGCCGCCCGCGATGGCGCGGACCAGGTGGTGGTGGACTACGACGTGCTGCCAGCGGTGACGGACGGGGAGAAGGCCGTGCAGCCGGGGGCGCCGCAGATCCACGCGAACGCGCCCGGCAACGTCACCTTCCGGTGGTCGATCGGCGACAAGGACAAGACCGCCGCCGCCATCAAGGGCGCTCATAAAGTCGTCAAGCAGCGTCTGATCAACCACCGGCTCATCCCCAATGCGATCGAGCCCCGCGCGTCGATGGCCCAGTACAACTCCGCGACCGGAGAGCTCACGTGCTGGGTCACCTCCCAGAACCCCCACGTGCACCGCCTGCTCATGGCGGCCTTCGTGCTGGGCCTGCCGGAACACAAGGTCCGAGTGATCGCGCCGGACGTCGGGGGCGGGTTCGGCTCCAAGATCTTCGTCTACCCGGAGGAGGTCGCGATCTCCTGGGCGTCGAAGCAGCTCGGCCGGCCCGTCAAGTGGACGGCCGAGCGCCGCGAGTCATTCGTCACGGATGCCCATGGCCGGGACCACATCACCGACGCCGAGATGGCTGTCGACCGGGACGGCAAGATCGTGGCTCTCCGGGTTCACACGAACGCGAACCTGGGCGCCTACCTCTCGACGTTCGCGCCTCTCATCCCGACCTTCCTCTACGGGCCTCTCCTCTCGGGCGCGTACAAGATCCCCGAGATCTACTGCGAGGTGATCGGCGCGCTGACGAACACGACGCCCGTCGACGCCTACCGGGGGGCCGGGCGACCGGAGGCGACCTACCTCCTCGAGCGGCTGTGCGACCTGACGGCGAAGGCCATCGGCATGGACGCCGCGGACTTCCGGCGGAAGAACCTCGTGCCGGCCGCCGAGTTCCCGTACCAGACGCCGGTCGCGTTCCTGTATGACAGCGGGAACTACGAGCCCGCGCTCGACCGCGCACTCGAGATGATCGACTACCGGAAGGCCCGGGCCGACCAAGAAGCCGCGCGGAAGCAAGGCCGGTACCTGGGAATCGGGTTCGCGACCTACATCGAGGCCTGTGGGCCGGCTCCCTCGCAGGTGGCGGGCGCGCTCGGCGCCCAGGCGGGCCTCTGGGAGAGCGCGCAGGTGCGCGTCCACCCGACCGGGAAGATCTCGGTCTTCACGGGCTCGCACTCCCATGGCCAGGGGCACGAGACGACGTTCGCCCAGCTGGCAGCCGACGAGCTGCAGGTGCCCTTCGAGGACGTCGAGATCGTCCACGGCGACACCGCCCAGATCCCGTTCGGCATGGGCACCTACGGGAGCCGCTCGGCGGCGGTGGGCGGATCCGCGATCTACAGCGCCATCGAGAAGATCAAGGACAAGGGGAAGAAGATCGCCGCGCATCTCCTGGAGGCGAGCGAGGCCGACATCGAGTACCAGGAAGGGAAGTTCGGGGTTCGAGGGTCGCCCGGCCGGGTCAAGACATTCGGCGAGGTCGCCCTCATGGCCTATCTGGCGCACAACCTGCCGAAGGGTCTGGAGCCGGGTCTGGAGGCGACGTCCTTCTGGGACCCGAGTAACTTCGTGTTCCCGTTCGGAACGCACGTCGCCGTCGTCGAGGTCAGCCCCCAGACGGGCCACGTGAAGCTCCTGCGCTACGTCGCGGTGGACGACGTCGGGCGCGTCATCAACCCGATGATCGTGGACGGGATGGTTCACGGCGGGATCGCGCAGGGAGTCGCGCAGGCGCTGTACGAGTACGCCGCCTACGACGCTCACGGGCAGCTGCAGAGCGGCAGCATGATGGACTACGCGCTGCCGAAGGCGGACGATCTCATCTCCTACGAAACCGATCGGACCGAGACGCCCTCGCCGGTGAATCCCATGGGCATCAAGGGCGCAGGCGAGACCGGCACCATTGCCTCGACGGCTGCGGTGGCCAACGCCGTGATGGACGCGCTGGCGCCGCTCGGGATCAGCCACCTCGACATGCCACTCACGCCGGCCCGGATCTGGGCGGCCATCCAGGCGAAGAAGCACTAGCCCGCGAGGCGGAGGACGCCATGTATCCTGCGAGCTTCGAGTACCACCGGGCAGCGACCGTCGAGGAGGCGGTGGGCCTGCTGACCCGCTTCAAGGACGACGCCAAGCTCCTGGCCGGGGGCCACAGCCTCATCCCGATGATGAAGCTCCGGCTCGCCCAGCCTAAGCACCTCATCGACATCGGGCGTGTCACCGGTCTTTCGGGCGTCCGGGAGGAGGGTGGCCACTTCGTGATCGGGGCGCTGGCCACTCACTACTCGGTCGAGTCGAACGCTGCGGTCCGGCAGAAGTGCTCCATGCTCGCCGAGGCGGCGGCGCTGATCGGCGACCCGCAGGTCCGCAACTACGGGACCGTCGGTGGCAGCGTGGCCCACGCCGATCCCGCGGCGGACTGGCCGGCGGTCATGCTGGCGCTGGGTGCCGAGATGAAGGCGGTCGGCGCCAAGGGGGCGCGGACGATCAAGGCGGACGACTTCTTCAAGGAGCTCTTCACCACGGCGCTCGGGCTGGACGAGGTGCTGACGGAGATCCGGATCCCGATCGGCGGGCACGGCGGCGCGGCGTACATGAAGCACCCACACCCGGCTTCGCGCTTCGCCGTGGCGGGGGTTGCGGCCGCCGTCACGCTCGACGCGGGGGGCAAGTGCACGGCGGCCCGGGTGGGGGTGACGGGTGTCGGCTCGCACGCCGTCCGCGCGAAGGGTGTGGAGGCTGCGTTGACCGGCAAGACCCCCGACGCGGCGACGCTCGCCGCGGCTTCGCAGAAGGCGGCCGAAGGGATCGAGATCAATGCCGACCTCCAGGGCTCGGTCGAGTACAAGGCGCATCTCACGCGTGTGTACACACGCCGGGCGCTTGAGCGCGCCGTCGAGCGGGCCAAAGGCGGGAAGTAAACCGAGACTAGTCAGACGGACGAGGCCCGGGCGCCCACCTCCACGGGAGCGTCCCGGGCCTTTGTGCTGAAGGCCACTCCACGGTGATCGCGGCTATCGTCCTCGCGGCCGGGACGTCGACCCGGATGGGGCGGCAGAAGCTGACGCTGCCGATGGCCGACGGGCGGCCCCTCGTCCGGGTCGCAGTCGAGCAAGTGCTCGACGCCGGGATGGACGAGACGGTCGTCGTCCTGGGCGGAGACGCCGAGTCAGTCTCCCTGGCCCTGGCCGCGCTGCCCGTCCGGATGGTCGTGAATCCTCGGTACGCGGAAGGCCAATCCACGTCGCTCCGGGCCGGCTTGGATGCGCTCAGGCCGGGGACGGAGGCTGCGGTCGTCGCGCTCGGCGACCAGCCGTTGCCGGACCCCGGCGTGATCCGGCGCCTCGTCACCGCGTTCCGGGCGACCGGCCGTCCAATCGCCATCCCTGTCTATCGGGACGGCCGGGGGAACCCGGTTCTCTTCGCGGCCGGGCTCTTCGGGGAGCTCCGCGCCGTCACTGGAGATCGCGGCGGGCGTGGGGTGATCGCGCGTGACCCGGAGCGGGTCACCGAGGTGCCCATCGACGCGCCCATGCCGGCGGACATCGATACTCCCCGGGACTACGGGGCGGCGCGCCGGCCCCGGGAGACGGGCCCCTAGCGCCCTGGGGCCCGCTGATACAATGAGGGGCCGGAGCGGCCCCCAACACCACGTCCACCGAGGAGCCCGCATGCGTGAGGAGATCCGACAGATCCAGGCCCTGATGGAAGGGGCCGCCTACATCACCGAGCCCGCCATCTCGACGGCCGTGCACCTGGCGACGACGCTCCAGAAGCCCCTCCTGGTCGAGGGTCACGCAGGCGTTGGCAAGACGGAGATCGCCAAGGTATTGGCGCGAGTCCACGGCACGAACCTGATCAGGCTCCAGTGCTACGAAGGTCTCGACGCTTCGACGGCGCTCTACGAGTGGAACTACCCGAAGCAGATCCTGCGGATCCGGCTCGAGGAGCAGGACGGGCGTCCCGTGTCGGCGAAGGAAGCGGACATCTTCTCGGAGGCCTTCCTCCTGAAGCGCCCCCTCCTTCAGGCCATCACGCAGGCGGAGCAGGCTCCCGTTCTTCTCATCGATGAGATCGACCGCGCCGACGTCGAGTTCGAGAGCTTCCTCCTGGAGGTCCTCTCCGACTTCCAGGTGACGGTGCCAGAGATCGGCACGATCGTGGCAGCGCACCGCCCGGACGTCGTCCTCACGTCGAACCGCTCGCGCGACCTCTCGGACGCCCTCCGGCGGCGGTGCCTGTATCTCTGGATCGACTACCCGTCCTTCGAAAAGGAGGTGCGCATCCTCCGGACGAAGGTTCCCGGCCTCAACGAGCGGCTGGCCGGGCAGATTGCCCGGGTGATGCAGAACCTTCGGCGCCGGCAGCTCCAGAAGGTCCCCGGGGTGGCCGAAAGCCTCGACTGGGGGGCGGCGCTGGTCGCCCTCCACGCCGACCACCTCGACGCCGAGCTCGCGCGCGAGACGCTGGGCTGCGTGCTGAAGGAGGTCGACGACGTCAAGCGCATCGAGGCCGATCTCGGCGCGGGGCGGCTGTCCGAGCTGCTCGAGGGCTGAGCCGGCGCCGGGCGTGACCTCCCCGGCGCGCCGATCCGCTGCCCCCGGTCCGTTCATCCGACCGGCATGACGGTCACGGCGACGCCGCGCCCGCGCGACCTCCTGACGGGCACCGTCCGCTTCTGCCGTCTCCTCCGCGCGCGCGGCCTCGCCATCACGCCGTCCGAGAGCCACGACGCGGTTCGTGCACTCGAGGTCGTCGATCTCGGCGATCGCGCGGAGGTGCACCGGGCGCTCCGGACCGTGCTCGCCACCCGTCCCGAGGAGTTCCCCGTCTTCGATGCGACCTTCGACGCGTTCTGGGGAGGGCTGGTCGCCGCCGCGGCGGCCCCGGGCGAGGGGCTGGCCGGTCTCGACATTCCACAGCCGGACGCGCACTTCCCGCGGGCGAAGGACGCGGCGCTCGACTTTTCCGGCTGGACCGACGTCGCGGAAGGAGAGGGAGAGCCGGTCGGGCTTCCGGGCGTCTCGGACCTCGAGTCGACGATGGGCAAGGACTTCTCGGGCTTCGGCGCGGTCGACCTCGCCGAGGTGGAGCGTCTCGCCGCCCAGATCGCGAGACGGCTCGCGACTCGGCGGAGCCGGCGGCTCAAGCCCTCGCGCCGGCGAGGCCGGGTGGACCTCCGGCGGACGGTCCGCCTGTCCCTCACGCGCGGGGAGCTGATCGACCTCGCGCGCCGCGAGCGAAAGATCCAGAAGACGAAGCTCGTCATCCTCTGCGACGTGTCCGGATCCATGGACCTGTACAGCCGGCTGCTCCTCCAGTTCCTGTACGCCATGCAGAACCACCTCGGGCGGATGGAGACGTTCGTGTTCTCGACGCGCCTCCACCGGATCACCGAGGACCTCCGCCATTCGTCCTACCGCGGCGCCCTGGCCCGCCTGGGGGACGTCCGCGACTGGTCCGGCGGGACGAAGATCGGCGAGAGCCTCCGGGCCTTCAACGCCGGGTGGCCGAAACTCCTCGACCGCGACACCGTGGTCATCGTGCTCTCCGACGGCTGGGACACGGGCGACCCCGCGATCCTCGCGGAGGCGCTCCAGACGATGCGCCGGCGTGCGGGCAAGCTCATCTGGCTGAACCCGCTCCTCGGCAGCCCCGACTACCAGCCACTGACGCAGGGCATGCAGGCCGCGCTTCCGCACGTGGACGCGTTCCTGCCGGCCCACAACCTCGACTCGTTCCGAGCGCTGGCCCGCCACCTCAAGCCGTGACTCATGTCGGCGCTGCTACAATAGACGAATGGGCGAGCTCTTCGACCAGATCGAATCCCTCCGCCATGCCGAGGGTCGGGCCGCCCTGGCGACCCTCGTCAGCACCCACGGCACGACGCCCCGGAAGGAAGGGGCGCAGATGTGGGTGGGGGAGGGCGGCCGCGTTCTCGGCTCGGTCACGATCGGCGGCTGCGTCGACGCGGAAGTGATGGCGGAAGCCGAGGATGTCCTCGCGGGGTCGCGGCCGAAGCTCCTCTCGCTCGATCTCGGGGACGAGGACGCCTGGGAGATCGGACTCACGTGCGGAGGCACGATCGAGGTCTTCCTCGAGCCGATCGCGCTGGGCGAGGGGCCCGCGCAGGACGGCGCGCTCGCGCTCTACGAGACGATGCGGAGCCATGTCGCCGCGGGCGGCTCGGGCGCGATACTCACGCGCATGGACCCGCCCCACGCCGGGGCCAAGCTGCTGCTCCTTGACGATGGCCGGCGCATGGGCTCGCTGGGCGATCCGGCGCTGGACGGAGCCGCGCCCGACGCTGCGCGAGGCCCCCTCGCCACCGGCGTCTCCCGCACCCTAGGGCTCGGCCCCGGCGGGGCGGTCCGGTGCTTCATCGAGGTGCACCTGCCTCCCCCGACGCTGCTCGTCGTGGGCGCGAGCCACGTCGCCATGCCTCTCGTCACGCTGGCGCGGTCGCTCGGGTACCGCACCGTGGTCGTGGATGGGCGTCCGCGCCTGGCGACGCGCGAGCGGTTCCCCGACGTCGACGAGCTGCAGGTCGGGATCCCCTCCGAGCTCGTGCGTCGAGTTCCCTTGCGGCCGACGACCGCCCTCGTCCTCGTGGCGCACGACTACAAGTACGATCTCCCGGTGCTTCGCCATGCGCTCGCCGATGAGGTTGGCTACATCGGAATGCTCGGGAGCCGGCGCCGAGGGGACGCGATCCTCCGGATGCTGCGCGAGGAGGGCGTGTCCGAGGAGTCGCTCGCGCGGATCCGGGTGCCCATCGGCCTGGATCTAGGTGGGCGTACGGCCCCCGAGATCGCGCTGGCGATCCTGGCCGAGATCGTGGCCAGCCGCTATGGTGGCAGCGGGCGACCCCTTGCCCTCGCGAAGCGCGCTCAGGGCGGCACATGAAGGCACACGCGCTCGTCCCTGCCGAGTCCAGCGCGGAGCGTCTGGTCGGCTGGGTCCCTTGCCACGACATTCGTGACGCGGCGGGAGCGCTGGTGGCGCGGAAGGGTGAGCGTCTCGACGGGGCGGGGGCCGCCCGGCTGGTTGCCGGGTCGCGCAACGAGGTCCACATCATCGAGATGGAGCCCGGCGACCTCCACGAGGACGCGGCGGGCGAGCGGGTGGCCCGGGCCGTCGCGGGCAGCGGCGTCTCGGTCCGGGACTCGGCCGGCGGCCAGTGGGCGATCGTCGCGGCCACGCGCGGAATCCTGCGGGTGGCGACCGCGTCGCTCGCCGCGGTGAACGGGCTCGAAGGCATCTCGGTCTACACGGTATTCGACGGCCAGGTGGTCGACGCCGGCGAGGTGGTCGCGCGCGCCAAGGTCACGCCACTGGTCATCGCCGAGACGGTCGTCCGCGAGGTGGAGGAGCACTGCCAGCGGGCCGGCGCGTGCCTAGCCGTGCATCCGTTCGGCCATCGCCCCGTTGCCGCGGTCGCGCCGGCCAGCCTCGCGCCAAGGGCCCGGGCCCGGTTCGAGGCGGTCCTCCGGGAGAAGCTCGACTGGCTCGGCGCCCCGCTCGCAGGGATCGCGTATCCCGAGGCGGACGCCGGAGCGCTCCGGCAAGCGGTCGAGGAGTCCATAGCGGCAGGCGCGCGCATCGTGGTCGTCGCCGGGGCCAACGCGCTCGACCCGCTCGATCCCGTGTTCACGGCGATCGAGCGCATCGGCGGGCGCCTCGTGCGGAACGGGGTGCCTGCCCATCCGGGGAGCCTCCTGTGGGTCGCGCGCGTGGGACCGGTGCCGGTGCTCGGCATGCCCGGGTGCGGCATGTTCTCCCAGGCGACGCTCTTCGACCTGCTGCTCCCGCGCCTGCTCGCGGGGGAGACCCTGGGCTCGACGGAGCTCGCCGCCTACGGGCACGGCGGCCTCCTCGGCCGGGAGATGGCGTTCCGGTTTCCGCCCTATCGCGCGGGACGCGATCGCGGGACGCTGCCGGAGCAGGGATGACGGCCCCGCTCTACGGCGGCGTGGTCCTCGACCGCTTCCGGCACCCTCGCCACTTCGGAGAGCTGCCGGGTGCCGACGCGGTCCATGAGGACGTGAACCCCCTCTGCGGCGATCGTCTGCGGATCGAGCTGCGCCTGGGTCCGGAGCGCGAGGTCGAGGCTGTCCGCTTCCAGGGCGACGCCTGCGCCATCGCCACGGCCTCCGCGGATCTCCTGGCGGAGATGGTCGAAGGGCGCTCGGTGACCGAGGCCCTCCGCGTGGAGCGTGACGCGCTGGTCACGGCCCTCGGCGCGCCGATCCGGGCGTCCCGGCTCCCGTGCGTCTCGCTCCCCCTGGCGGTGCTTCGCGGAGCGCTCGGCGCCGGTGCCGAGCGGGTCGCCGCGGCTCGCGGACGAGGGGCCAGCCCGGGAAACCCGGCACCTTCGGACGGCTCGGGAGCCCACCGGTGAGCCTGGCCGACCGGGTGCGCCCGGATTTCCCGGTCCTCTCGCGCACGATCGGGGGGCACCGGCTGGTCTACCTCGACTCGGCGGCGACGGCCCAGAAGCCGCGGCCGGTCCTTGACGCCCTTCGCTTCTTTTACGAGCGGTCGAACGCCAACGTTCACCGGTCGATCCACACGCTCGGGGAGGAAGCGACGGAGCTGTACGAGGGGGCCCGGGACCGCGTGCAGGCGTTCCTCGGGGCGCGGCACCGCGAGGAGATCGTCTTCACGAAGGGGACGACGGAGGCGATCAACCTCGTCGTCCACACGTGGGCGCGGCGAGCGCTCGTGGAGGGTGACGAGATCTTGCTGTCCGAGATGGAGCACCACTCGAACCTCGTGCCCTGGATCCTACTCGCCCGCGAGCGGAAGCTCCGCCTCCGGCACGTTCCGGTGACCGACGAGGGGTTGCTCGACCTCGTGGCATTCGAGCGTCTGCTCACCCGGCGGACGCGGCTCGTGGCGCTCGCCCACGTCTCCAACGTGCTCGGCACGATCAATCCCGTGGCCGAAGTCATCGAGCGCGCCCAGGCAGCGGGCGCCCGGGTCCTCCTCGACGGCGCGCAGGCGGCGCCTCACCTCCCGGTCGACGTGACGGCGCTCGGGGTGGATTTCTACGCGTTCTCCGGGCACAAGATTGGCGGCCCGACGGGCATCGGCGTGCTCTACGGCCGCCGCGAGGTCCTGGAGCCGCTCGAGCCGTTCTTCGGGGGGAGTGAGATCATCCGTGAGGTCTGGCTTGACCGCGCGACCTGGAACGATCTGCCCTGGCGGTTCGAGCCGGGCACGCCGCCCATCGCCGGCGCCATCGGCCTCGGCGCCGCCATCGAGTACATGGAGGGGCTCGGGCGGGTCGCGGTCTGCCAGCACGAGACGGCGCTCGTCGCGGAGGCGCTCGCGCGTCTGGCCGAGATCGAGGACCTCGAGATCTACGGCCCGCGGCACGCGGACGTCCGGACCGGGGTCTTCTCGTTCAACTTCCCGGGCGTCCACCCGCACGACCTGTCCGCGGCTCTCGACGCGGAGGGCGTGGCCGTGCGGGGCGGCCACCACTGCGCGCAGCCGCTGATGCGGCGGCTCGGCGTGACCGGGACCGCCCGCGCGAGCTTCTTCGTCCACACGGGAGTCGACGACATCTGCGCCCTCGCTGCCGCGCTGCGGCGAGCGCGGGAAGTGCTGGGCGCGGGTCGGCTCCGCCCCTCGACGCACTGACGGTCCGGAGAGTCGCCCCGGGCCGCCGAGGGCGGTGGACAGGGGGGGGGGGGGTTTGGGGGGGGGACGCTGGGGGGTTGAGGGGGGGAGAGACCGTCATGGCTCCAGGACATCAGCTTCGAGATCAAGGACCGGGAATTCGCGGTCCTGGTGGGGACGTCGGGCTGCGGCAAGTCGACGATCCTCCGGCTGGTGGCGGGCCTCCTGCCACCCAGCGACGGGCGCGTGCTGCTCGACGGGCGTTCCGTGTCGGGGCCGGGTGCCGACCGCGGCATGGTCTTCCAGTCCTACACGCTCTACCCGTGGCTGACCGTCCAGCGGAACGTGGAGTTCGGTCTTCGGCTTCGCGGCGCCTCCGCCGCCGAGCGTGCCCGCGTCGCCGCGCACTACATCACCCAGGTCGGGCTCGCCGGGTTCGAGCGCGTGTATCCGAAGGAGCTCTCCGGCGGAATGATGCAGCGGGTGGCGATCGCGCGGGCGCTCGCGAACGACCCGGCTGTGCTGCTGATGGACGAGCCCTTCGGGGCGCTGGACGCCCAGACGCGCACCCTCATGGGGGAGCTGCTCCTGCGGGTGTGGGGCGAGGCCGCGAAGACCGTGCTCTTCGTCACCCACGACATCGAGGAGGCGCTGTTCCTGGGCGATCGCGTGTTCGTGATGACGGCGCGTCCAGGCCGGATCCGCGAGGAGATCCAGGTCCCGCTGCCGAGGCCGCGCACGGTGGACATGCTGACGTCCGAGGTATTCGTCGATCTCAAACGCCGCGTCATGGGCCTGATCCGCGTGGAAGCGCTGCGCATGTTGGACGCGCGCCGCGGCCCAGAGCCGGAGTAGACGCAGGGTAGGAGGAGGGAAGCGTGGGGACGCATCCGATTCACCCCGGGTACGCCGGGATTCCGACCTTCTTTCAGGCTCCCTATGGCGAGGTGGACGCCGTCCGCGAGGGAATGACGGTGGTGGCGGGGGTGCCGATCGACCAGGGCATCATCACCGCCAAGCCGGGCACGCGGTACGGGCCCCGCGCCATCCGCGAGGCGTCGCAGGCGCCGCGCGGGATCCTGGCGGCAAACGTGGAGCACACGTGGGTCGACGTCGACACCGGGGTGGCTCTCCGCTTGAAGGACCGCCTGGATCTCCTCGACGTGGGCGATTTCGACATCGATCCCACCGACATCATGAAGACTACGTCCGCGGTGGTGGCCGGAGTCGAAGCCATCGTCAAGCGCGGCGGCCTGCCAGTGGTTCTCGGCGGCGATCACTACATCGCCTACCCGTGCTTCGAGGGCTTCGTCCGCGGAATGAGCGAGCGGAAGGAGAATCTCCGCGTTGGCTACCTGCACGTCGACACCCACTCGGACTTTCGCTTCGAGTACGGGCCGCTCGGCCGCTACAATCACGCCACCTCCGCCCGCCGCGTCAGCGAGAATCGCGCCGCCTCGTACCGGACCATGGCGTGGCTGGGGCTGAACGGCAGCGTGCTCGACGCGGAGATGTACCGGACGTTCAAGCGCGAGCGCCTCACGATGGTCACCGCCAGGATGATCCGGGAGCAGGGCGCGGCGGCGGCCGTGCGCCAGGTGATGGACACGGTGGCGACCGGGGTCGACGCCGTCTACGTCACCGTCGACATCGACGTCGTGAACGGCGGAGAGGCGCGCGGCACGGGTGCGCCCGTCTTCGCCGGCATCGACGCGCGGACGTTCCTGGAGGTCATGGAAGTGCTGAGCACGTTCGACATCATCCGGGCCGTCGACCTGTGCGAGGTCGCCCCCGGCCTCGATCCGGCCGGGACCACGGCCGACCTCGCGGTGGCGGGTCTCCTGGGCCTCTTGGAGCGGCGGCTCTTCGACCGGGTGGATCCGGGCCTCTGACGCGCCGTGCCGCGCTACGCCTTCCGCTGTCGTACGTGCGGCCGCGAGTTCGAGGTGTCCCGCGCCATGAGCGACGCGGGACGGGACGCCACGTGCCCGGCGGACGGCGGAGCGTCGGACCGGGTCTTCACGCCTCCGATGACGGCGATTCGCCCGGCGGACAGCGGCCCGGGCGACGCCGCGGCCGCGCCGTCGTCCGGGGACGCGGGTCGGGCCTGGTCCTCGCCCTTCTTTCCGAAGAGCGCTCCCGGCGAAGGCGCGCCGCGACCGGCGCCGACGCCGCGGCACGTGCTGCCGCCGGGCTCATCGAGACCGACGCGGTTCCGGCACTTCGGCCACTGGCACCCGGCTGGCACGCCTCCCCACACGCATCCCGTCCGGCGACCCCTGCCGGCCAAGCCCCCGCCGCGCGCCGACGCCTGAGCGACGGGCGACGGCCCTACGCGCGGGCGGCGACGCCCAGCTCTCGCGTGAGCCGTGGCCAGACGTCGGGGTCGTGACCCGGCACCAGCCGGAAGCGCCGCTCGGCCGCGACGGCCTTCAGGCGGCGCAGCGCCGGGAGCGTCGTCCTCGGATCCCCGCCGAAGGCCGCGGTGACGGGCTCCTCGCGGTCCAGGTTCTCCTGGAGGTCCGCGGCATCGAACGCGAACACGTAGCCCCCGCCACCCGCGCCGGGATCCACCTCGACGAGGAAGCTCTGGTGGCCGGGCGTGTGGCCGGCGGTCAGAAGCGCGGTCACGCCCGGCGCGATGTCGACGTCGCCGTCGGCGAGGTGCCAGTCGATCGTCGGATCGTCGAAGTCGATGCGGAACATCCCGTTCCGCTCGGCGGCCGCCGGATCGGCCTGGGCCGCCTCGAGCTCCCTCTGCTGGATGTGCACGGGCACGCGACCCGCGAAGTGACGGAGCCCACCGACGTGGTCGTTGTGGAGGTGGCTGAGCGCCACGAGGACGACGTCGCGCGGATCCACGCCGACGAGCGCGAAGGCGTCCTCGAGCGGGTCCCCGGGCCCGCACAGCTCGAGCTTGGTGGGCCGGCGACCCCAGAAACGATGGTAGAAGGCACGATCACGCACCAGCGCGCCGTTGAATCCCGTGTCGAGCAGGACGAATCCGTCCGCGACCTCGAGGAGGAGACCGGGAACGGGCTCGCGCAGGAACACGCGGCCCTCGGCCTCGGGCGAGAGTGGCAGCGAGCCTCGCCGGGGAAGGTGCTCCCAGCCGAACGTCAGGGGCAGCACGCGTCGCACACCCCGAGTCACGGGGGCAGTATGTCGAGCGCCTCCGCGAGGGTCAAGCTGGCCGCCGGCGGAGCGCGCCACGCTCGTTGCGTCCGCGGCAGCCCGCTCTCGCCGCCGCGATCGGGCGATCTCGCTGTCGTGAGCGGGACCCGGACCAGTCGAAGCGGTGTGATAGGCTCATTCCCATGGTCGACATGGAGACGCTCGTCAGCCTCTGCAAGCGCCGCGGGTTCATCTTCCAGTCGAGCGAGATATACGGTGGCCTCGGGTCAGCCTGGGACTACGGCCCGCTGGGGGTGGAGCTCAAGCGGAACATCCGGAACCTCTGGTGGCGCGATACGGTGCACCTCCGCCGGGACGTGCTAGGTCTCGAAGCCGCGGTGCTCATGCACCCGCGCGTGTGGGAGGCGAGCGGGCACCTCGAGCGGTTCACGGACCCGATGGTCGACTGCCGCGAGTGCAAGCGCCGGTTTCGCGCCGACCACGTCGACGAGCAGTCGTGGATCCACTACTGTCCGGCGAAGAAGGAGAACAAGTTCGAGATTCCCGCCGGCGAGGCGTGCAAGCACTGCGGGGCGCGCCGCAGCCTCTGCCCGGTCTGCGGCAGGGGGGAGCTGACCGAGCCCCGGCAGTTCAACATGATGCTCAGGACCTTCCTCGGACCCGTCGAGGAGGACGCCGCGGTCACGTATCTCCGCCCGGAGACGGCGCAGGGGATGTTCGTCAACTTCGACAACGTCCTCCAGGCGATGCGGAGGAAGCTGCCCTTCGGCATCGCCCAGATCGGTCGAAGCTTCCGGAACGAGATCACGCCGGGGAACTTCATCTTCCGCACGCGCGAGTTCGAGCAGATGGAGATGGAGTTCTTCGTGAACCCGCTCGACACGGTGGAGGGTCAGCCCGCGGACGAGTACTGGCACGAGCACTGGATCGAGGCGCGGATGGCCTGGTACCAGCGCTACGGGATACGCGCCGAGAACCTGCGCCTCCGGGAGCACGCCAAGGAGGAGCTGGCGCACTACGCGAAGCGGACGGTCGACATCGAGTACCGCTTCGCCATCGGCTGGAGCGAGCTGGAGGGGATCGCCAACCGGACGGACTTCGACCTCAAGCGTCACGCCGAGGTGAGCGGACGGACCCTCACCTACTTCGACGACGAGCGGAAGCGGCACGTGGTGCCCTACGTCATCGAGCCGGCGGCGGGCGTCGACCGCACGCTCCTCGCGCTGCTCACCGATGCGTATCACGTCGAGGAGGTGCGCGGCGAGAAGCGCGTGGTGCTGCGCTTCCACCCCGAGGTCGCGCCCGTCAAGATCGCCGTCCTCCCGCTGCTCAAGAAGCGCGAGGAGATCGTCGCGAGGTGCTGGGAGCTCCGGGACCGGCTGGCCGCGCGGGGCTGGGTGACCGTCTACGACGACACGGCGGCCATCGGTCGGCTGTACCGGCGCCAGGACGAGGTGGGGACACCGTACTGCGTGACCGTGGACGTGCAGACGGTCGGCGATGCCGAGAAGGGCGAGGCCGGCGACGACCGCGTGACGATCCGGGATCGCGACTCGATGGGGCAGATCCGGGTCCCGATCGCCGGGATCGGGACGGCCCTCGCCGACCTTCTCGGCGGGACTCCGTGGGCGGCCGTCGCCGCCCGGTATCCCGCGCAATCGCTCGCTGGCTGACGCCAGTTCAGGACCGGCCCGCATGAGCCATCCGTTCAAGCCGATCGACGCGTTCAAGTCGCCGCGCTTCTCGCAGATCGCCACGTTCATGCGGCTGCCGCACCATCGCGCGGCCGCCGAGCTCGACGTGGCGCTCCTCGGCATCCCGTACGACGGCGGCACATCCTATCGCGCGGGCGCGCGGTTCGGGCCGCGCGAGATCCGGGCCCAGTCGGCGATGATCCGGCCCTGGAACCCGGTCCTGAAGGTCTCGCCCTTCGAGGCCATCAAGATCGCGGACTACGGCGACATCGACATCTCGCCGGTGTCGATCGAGCGCACGAACGAGATCGTCGAGCAGGAGATCGGGGCCGTCCTCGACGCGCGCTGCCTGCCGGTGTCGGTCGGGGGCGACCACTCGATCGCGCTGCCGATTCTCCGTGCGCTGGCCCGCCGGCACGGTCCCGTCGCGCTCGTCCACTTCGACTCGCACCCCGACACCTGGGACCAGTACTTCGGCTCGAGGTACTTCCACGGGACGATGTTCCGCCGGGCGGTGGAGGAGCGACTGATCGACCCGCGCCGCACGTTCCAGATCGCGATCCGCGGGCCCTTGTACGGCCCCGATGACTTCGACTTCCAGGCCGAGCACGGGATGACCGTGGTCCGCGTCGAGGCGATCAAGGAGCGAGGCGTCGACTGGGTGGTCGAGCAGTACGCGAAGCTCCGCGGAGCCAAGGTGTACGTGTCCTTCGACATCGACGCGGTCGATCCGGCGTTCGCCCCGGGCACCGGGACGCCGGAGGTCGGCGGCCTGACGTCCTACGAGGCGCTGGCGCTGGTGCGCGGGCTCCGCGGTCTCGACTTCGTCGGGTTCGATCTCGTCGAGGTGGCGCCCCAGTACGATGGCGCCGGGCAGATCACCGCCCTCCTGGCGGCGAACCTCCTCTTCGAGTTCCTGTCGCTCGTCGCGCTCAACCGGTGAGGCCCGCTGAAGCGAGGAGACAGCCATGCGAATCGACACCAGCAGCGAGTTCGGCGCGCGGGCCGCGCGTCGGCTGAAGGACGAGCTGATCTACTGGCTCGTCACGATCGGCCCTGACGAGACACCCCAGCCGAGCCCTGTCTGGGCCCTCTGGGACGGCGAGACATTCCTGGTCTACAGCCAACCGGACACCCCGAAGCTCCGGAACGTCGCGAGCCGGTCTCGGGTCGCGCTTCACCTCGACGGTGACGGGCGCGGAGGCGACATCGTGATCGTGACCGGGGAGGCACGCATCGCGTCCGATGCGCCGCCGGCGGACCGGGTCCCGGAGTACATCACCAAGTACCGCGAGGGAATGCGACGGATCGGCATGACGCCGGAAGCCTTCGCGCGCGCGTACTCCGTTGCCCTCCGGGTCACTCCTCGAGGCTTGCGCGGCCACTGACCGGGGGTCAGGCCATCAGCCCTCCGAGGAACGCGCCAAGGAACATGGGGCCAACCTGCGCCGCGACCAGCGCGATCCGCCGGCCGCCGCCACGGCGCCGATGGAGCGACATGCCCGTGAGGTTCGAGGACCAGAAGCAGCACGGCGACCGGGAGCGAGTACGGCGGCGCCCGCGATGCTGTCACGTCCGGACCCGCTCAGGCCGATTCTTGCGGGCTCGCGGCGGTCCGGCCGACGGCTCCGGGGCCTCGCGCCGAGCCTGGGGTCGCGCCACCTCGAGGTGACGGAAGCAATCGACGACGTGATCGTTGACCAGACCCGCGGACTGCATGAACGCGTAGCAGATCGTTGAGCCGACGAAGGTGAACCCGCGCTGCTTGAGCGCCCGGCTGAGCGCGTCCGACTCCGCCGTGCGGGCAGGGACGTCCTTTTGGCTCCGCCAGCGGTTCGAGCGCGCCTCGCCGCCGACGACGGCCCACACGAAGCGGTCGAAGCTCCCGAGCTCCGCCCGGAGCGCGAGGAGCGCGCGAGCGTTTCGAACGGTGCCCAGGACCTTGAGCCGGTTCCGGACGATGCCAGGGTCGGCAAGCAACGACCGCACCTTGGCCGCTCCGTAGCCGGCGACCTTTCGCGGGTCGAAGCGGTCGAAGGCGCGCCGGTAGCCCGCGCGCTTGCGGAGGATCGTGATCCATGCGAGCCCCGCCTGGGCGCCTTCGAGGCAGAGAAGCTCGAAGAGCCGGCGGTCGTCGTGGAGCGGCACACCCCACTCCCGATCGTGGTAGGCGCGGTTCAGCGGGTCGGTCCCCGCCCACGCGCAGCGGCGGCGAGTGTCCGGGTCGGGTGAGGGAGAGCGCGCCATGGCGTGCTATTATGCAGCCACTCCGATGGCTCGCGGTGGGCGCGTGAAGTCTGTCGCCGGCCGTGTCGTGGCCGGTCTCGCTGTGGGGTTCGCGCTGGCCACGGCCGCGGGCGCGGAAACCGTCTCCACCCTCGAGATCGACGGCGTCATCAGCCCGGTCACGGTCCGACTCGTCTCCTCCGCCATCGAGCGCGCCCGGGCCGACGGGGCGACGGCCCTGGTCGTCCTGCTCGACACGCCCGGTGGGCTTGAGCGATCGATGCGCTCGATCGTCCGCGAGATGCTGAACTCGCCCGTCCCGGTCATCGTGTACGTGTCGCCGACCGGCGCTCGGGCGGCGTCCGCCGGCGCCTTCATCACGCTCGCCGCCCACGTCGCCGCAATGGCGCCGGCCACCAACATCGGAGCCGCGCACCCCGTCGCCGCCGGCGGCGGAGGCATGGACAAGGAGTCGATGCGAAAGGTGGAGAACGACGCGGCCGCCTTCATCCGGACGGTGGCGCGCGAGCGCGGGCGGAACCAGGACTGGGCGGAGAAAGCCGTGCGCACCAGCGTGTCGGCGACCGAGCAGGAGGCGCTCAAGCTCGGGATCATCGACCTGGTGGCGGACAGTCTCCGCGACCTCTTGGCGAAGCTCGACGGCCGCCAGGTGAAGACGAGCCGGGGCACGGTCGCCCTTCGCACGCGCGGCGCGACCGTGCAGCCCTTCGCCGTCGGGTGGCGCGACCGGTTCCTCGCGCTCATCAGCGACCCGAACATCGCCTACATCCTGCTCATGCTCGGCATGCTGGGCCTGTTCTTCGAGCTCGCGAACCCAGGCGTCGTCCTCCCGGGCGTGATCGGTGGCATCTCGCTGATCTTGGCGTTCTTCGCCTTCCAGAGCCTGCCGATCAACTGGGCGGGCCTTCTCCTCATTCTCTTCGGGATCGTGCTCCTGATCGCCGAGATCAAGGTCGTGAGCCACGGCGTCCTGACGATCGGCGGTGTCATCGCGATCCTGCTCGGCTCGATGATGCTGGTGAACACGCCGGAGTTCCCGCTCCGCGTCGCCTGGACGGTGATCGTCCCGGTGGTGGCGCTGACGGCGGGAGTCTTCGTCTTCGCCGTCTCGGCCGGGGTCCGGGCCCAGATGCAGCGCCCCACGACCGGCGCGGCGGGGCTGCTCCACGAGACGGGCGTGGCGAAGACGGCGATCGATCCCGAGGGCCAGGTGCTCGTCCACGGAGAGCTGTGGACGGCGGTGGCGGATGCCCCCGGCATTCCCGCTGGCGAGCGCATCCGCGTCGTCGGCGTCGAAGGGCTCAGGCTTCGGGTGGAGCGCGCGTCCGGGCAGCCAGCCTGACGCGGCCAGGAGGACGCATGGAAACCGCCTTCTACATCGTGCCGGTCCTGATCCTCGCGCTCTTCATCCTGTCGTCGTCGGTCAGGATCCTGCGCGAGTACGAGCGGGCCGTCGTCTTCCGGCTGGGGCGCCTCGTTCCCAACAAGGGCCAGCGGCCCGGGATCATCCTCCTGATCCCCTTCGTCGACAAGATGGTGAAGGTGAGCCTCCGCACGGTCGCCATGGACGTCGCCCCCCAGGACGTCATCACGCGGGACAACGTGTCGATCAAGGTCAACGCCGTGATCTTCTTCCGGGTCATCGACCCGCGTCAGGCCGTCGTCCAGGTGGAGGACTACCTGTACGCGACGTCGCAGATCGCGCAGACGACGCTGCGAAGCGTCCTCGGGCAGGTGGAGCTGGACGACCTGCTCGCGTCTCGCGACCAGGTCAACCAGCAGCTGCAGCGGATCATCGACCAGCACACCGATCCCTGGGGGGTGAAGGTGACAGCCGTGGAAGTCAAGCACGTCGACCTCCCGCAGGACATGCAGCGCGCGATGTCCAAGCAGGCCGAGGCCGAGCGCGAGCGGCGCGCGAAGGTCATCAACGCGGAGGGCGAGTTCCAGGCGGCCGAGAAGCTCTCGCAGGCAGCGCTCGTCCTGGCGCAGACACCTATTGCCGTGCAGCTCCGCTTTCTCCAGACGATGCGCGAGGTCGCCTCCGAACGGAACACGACGACGTTCTTCCCCCTGCCCATCGATCTCTTCGCGCCGTTCTTGAAGGCCATCGAGGGAGCGGGCGCGTCGAAGCCCTGACCGTCCCGTCCGGAGCGCCCGGCGAGGAGGATCTCGCCCCCGAACTCGGACCCCGGCCGTGGTCCGACGTGGCCGTCTCGGCGTCGGCGGTCGGCCTGGGCGCGCTCCTCCTGTTCGGGATCCAGCCGATCGTCGCCAAGCGGCTTCTGGCGTGGTTCGGCGGATCGGCGGCGGTGTGGATCACCTGCCTCGTGTTCTTCCAGGCCGCGCTCCTGGCAGGCTATCTGTACGCGCACACCCTCTGCCGTCGGCTCCCCGCACGGGTGCAGTGCGCCGTCCACGTCGGCGCGCTCCTCCTGAGCCTCCCGGCGCTGGCGCTCCTTCTGATGCCCCGACCTGCCCTTGCGCTGGACGCCGCCCCGATCCGAGGGGTGCTTGGGGTTCTCGCGCTCACCGTCGGACTTCCCTACGTCCTTCTCGCCAGCACGAGCCCGTTGCTCCAGGCGTGGCTGTCCCGGCGACCTGGGACCACGCCGCCGTACCGCCTCTACGCCCTGTCGAACCTCGCCTCCCTCGGGGCGCTACTGGGCTACCCGGTCCTGGTCGAGCCGTTCATTCCATGGCGCCTCCAGGTGGCTGGCTGGGCGCTGCTCTACTCAGGGTTCACGATGCTCTCCGCGGTGGCCGCGCTGCGGGCGGGGCAGGGCAGCCTGTCGCGGCCGGCACTGCCGAATACGGTCGAGGAGCCCTCCTCCGGCGCGCCGAGCTGGGCCGAGCGCGGCCTCTGGGCAGGGCTGGGTGCCTGCGGGTCCCTCCTCCTGCTGGCGGTGACGGCGCAAATCACGCAGCAGATCGTGCCGGCGCCGCTCCTCTGGGTCGTCCCCCTGGGAGCGTACCTCCTGAGTTTCGTGCTCTGCTTCGAGTGGCCACGCCTCTACTGGCGACCGGGGTGGATCGGCCTCTTGCCGGTGGCGCTCGTGGGCATGGCATACCTGGCGAGACAGGGGCTCAACGAGCTCACCGCGCTGTGGCGGGTGGCGCTCCTCATCGCCGGGCTCCTTGCCTGTTGCATGGTGTGCCACGGCGAGATCGCGCGCCGTCGCCCGGGGGCGGCGCATCTCACGACCTACTACCTTCTCATCGCGCTGGGCGGGGCAGTGGGAGGGCTGCTCGGGGGGGTCGCGGGGCCCCTCATGTTCCGCGACCTCGTCGAGCTGCCGATCGGCCTGATCCTGACCGGGGCGTTCGGCGTCCTGGTGAGCCTGCAGGCGCTCTGGCCGCGGCTAGGCCCCTACGGACGGCTCGCGGCGATTGTGGTGCTCCCGTTTGCGCTGGGAGCCTATGCGACGTATGCGATCGAGGGCATGCGGGACTCCACGCGCGGATACCGGCTCGTGAGCCGCAGCTTCTACGGCCAGCTT
The DNA here is from genome assembly GCA_963804185.1 of uncultured Candidatus Rokubacteria bacterium. Taxonomy (GTDB): domain Bacteria; phylum Methylomirabilota; class Methylomirabilia; order Rokubacteriales; family DASRDR01; genus DASRDR01. The sequence goes on along the minus strand of CAWDPM010000009.1, from coordinate 19,572 downwards.
GCCGTGCGGGAGGATGGCCTGCGGGGGAGCGCGAACGGCTCGCGCTCGCTCATCCACGGGGGCATCATCCACGGGACACAGTGGTGGGACAACTCGCGTCGGCAGCTCCCGACGACCTACTACTGCGAGACCTCCGGCGTCGGCCGTGCCCTGGCTCTCCTGCCGACCGAGCGAGGGCGGCGCGTCGGCATGATCGGGCTCGGGGCTGGCACGCTGGTCGCCTTCGGGCGCCCGGGCGATGTGTATCGGGTCTACGAGATCAATCCGCAGGTACTGCGGCTCGCCGAGACGGAGTTCACGTTCCTCCACGACTCCGCTGCCGAGGTCGCCGTCGTGCTCGGGGACGCGCGGCAGAGGCTCGAAGCGGAGCCGCCTCAGGAGTTCGATCTCATCGCCGTCGACGCGTTCTCCGGGGACTCGGTGCCGGCGCACCTCCTCACGCACGAGGCGCTGGCGCTCTACACGAGGCACCTCGGGCCCGAGGGCATCCTCGCCGTCCACGTCTCGAACCGCTACGTCGACTTCGACCCGGTTCTGGCCGCCGGCGCCCTGGCCCTCGGACGCCCCGCGGTCAACGTACACGGAGAGAGGGAGGGCAACCGGCTCTGCTACAACACCCAGTGGATCCTCATCCCGCCCAGAGACGGTCTTCGGCGTTACCCCGCGCTGTGGCAGTTCGGCTCCAATCTGGAGCCCACCCCTGGATTCCGCCCGTGGACCGACGAGCTCTGGAGCCTCTACCCCGTGCTCCGCAAGACCGCGGGTCGTGAGCCGTGAGCACCACATCAGTCGGCAAGAGCCACATGAGTCGTCAGTGGACGGTTCGCAGCCTTCCGTGTATCCTCTGAGCCTGTTCGGGGGGTTAGCTCAGCCCGGGAGAGCGCTGGAATCGCACTCCAGAGGTCGAGGGTTCGAATCCCTTACCCTCCACCAACCATCTTCAGTAATTCCGGGCGGTTCCGGCGCATTGCCCGGGCCGCCCGGCCCACTCCACCGTGCCAGAAAGCGCCCTGTTGGGCCCCGAAAGTAGCAAAGTGGTGGCAAAGTGGGGATGAGCTGCTGGAAGGGTATCATCGGCGTGATGGACAATGGGAGCGCCCGATGAATACACCGGCCGAGCAACTCGAGGGGATGAGTCTCGGTGGCGGCTGGAAGGCCGAGATGGCCAGCGCACGCCTTCCTCAAGGCCCTCGATTTTGGCCGAGCATTGAGGGCGCCCGACCCGGCGCGCGCCCTGCAAGACCTCACGGAAGCATTCACTTCGAACGCAACGTTCTGGCGCGGTGATCCATCGCCTGGCGGATCGAGCGCACGTCGGCGAAGGCGTCGGGGTCAAGGAGGCGGAGGAAGAGCGAGAAGTTCTCCGGGTCGCCCCGGTGCGGAGTGGCGGTGAGCAGGGAGGTAGTGATCGGTGATGTCCCGCAGCAGCTCGCCCAGCTTGTACCGGAGGCTCTTCTTGTCCTCGGCCACGGCCGACATCCGGTGGGCCTCGTCGACGACCACGAGGTCCCAGTGACTCCGCCGGAGGCTCGGCAGGATTTCCTCCCGCTTGGCCAGATTCCAGGGACGTCAGGATCAGATCTGGGAGTGCTCCAGCAGGGGTTCACCGCGAACTGGACGCGCAGGTCGGCCACCGCGGAGGACGAGAAACTTCTCATCGACTTCTCTCGACGCTCCCGCTGCTGCTGGAAGCCCAGGTTGGCCGGGGTGACGATCAGGATCCGTTCGGCCAGCCCGCGGAGCTTCAGCTACCGAATCAGGAGGCCGGCCATGATGGTCTTGCCGGCGCCAGCGTCGTCGGCCAGCGGGAAGCGCACGCGGGCCAGCTTCAGGAGGTAGTCGTAGACCGCTTCAAGCTGGTGGGGCAGCGGGGCCACCCGTGAAACCGAGAGGCCGAAGTACGGGTCGAACTCCCAGGCGATCCCGAGGGTGGAAGCTTGGAGTCCGAGCCGGATCCGTTCTCCGTCGCCGGCGTAGGGGGCGGTCGGCGACGTGATGGCGAGGGTGGCGAGCTGATCCTTGGTGAGAACCACCTTGCGGAAGCGCTCGGACTGCGTCCCGACCAGCCCGAGCGTTCCAGGTCGAGGGCCCGCTGACGGTGACCGTCTCCACCCGCATGGGCTCAATGAACAGCGGGCCCGTGAGGACCTGGCCCTCGTGGATCGAGTCGCCGTCGGTCGTGCAAGCCTGGGCGCCGGAATGGCGTTGGCTGAGTATATCGGAGGCGAGCCCGCGACCCAAATGGCCCCGTGTGGTTGTTGGGATGTACCCAAGAGGGTGCGGTCTGCTCCTCTTACCGCGCAAAGGGCCACGGTCGACCGTCGCTGGACTTTGCCGCAGCCCGCGGGATCCTGCCGCGGATTCAGTGCCCCGTCCCGCTCTCGTCGCTCGTCCTGATCCAGGACCCAATCTCGGGCGAATCCGAACGCAGACCCCTGAGAGGCGGGTCGGGGGAAGGCCACGGCTCAGTTACGACCCCGCAGGTGAGCCCAAATAGGCGGACTCGCCGCCGAGGGTGGCCCCCTACTCTCTGCACACAACCTCGTCCGTCTTGGAGGATTCGACATGGACCACACGGCCCAGAGCGATCCCCGCGCGTGATGGGACGATGGGGGCCAACCCCGACCGGCCCCGCGCGCGCTCCGGACCTTCCGACGGCTCGCGCACCGTCGCCCGACGCGCCAGAACCGCCCACTGGCCCTTCGGGACAGCCCGGTGAACGCGTCGTTACGGCCGATTGAGGGCGTCCCGAGGTTCGGGACGGCACCGAGCGGGCCGGCCCCGGAGCGCCGCTCGGGGCCCGGGACATGTCGCGGACGCCGGCCTCGACGCCCGACGGGACCTCCTCGAGGTCGGATGTCGGACGACGGACGACGTCACCCTCGATCTGAACATGGCCGAGGAGGCAGACATGGAAGATCCGGAGGCATCGCCCCGGGACGAGGCTGGGGTCACGGTGACCGGAACCCCCGGCGGCGTGGGGGGGCCCGCTGATGATCCGCCCGAGTGCGCCGTCTGGGCGAGCGGCCTACGGGCCGACGCGGTGGGGCCTGTGGAGTGGTGGGCGCCCACGCGGCTGCGACCGTACACCCCGCGGTACATCGAGCGGCCGTCCTTCCGGGGCACGCCGTCCTGGCGCATGCTCAAACATCTCCTGAAGGAGTCAGGCGTTCGGGAGCCCTTGCTCATCTTGCCGGACGGGCAGGTCGTGGACGGCGTGCACCGGCTGGCCCTGGCTCGTGCCCTGGGGCTGGCCGAGGTGCCGGTGCGGGTTCTCCGCTGGTCCGCCCGCCTGAGCGAGGCCGACCGGCTCCGCCTGGACACGACGGTGGCCGTGTTGGCTGCCGGCCGGCGGCACGTGGTGCCGTCGCGCGTTCACGGCCTGCTCTTCAGGGTTTTCCAGGCTGAGCTCGCGGCCGACGTCGTGAATCACCGGGGGGCGAACCTACGCCGGGGTCGGCAACCCGGCACCGGGCCCGTCCATCCGACGCAGCGCGCGCGGGCCGAAGCCACCGGCGTCAGCGACCGGACCCTCCGGCGGCTGACGCGTGTGGCACGCGAGGCGCCGGAGGCCCTCCGGTCAGCGCTCGCATCCGGCGCCCTGAGCGCGAGGGAGGCGGAGCGGCAACTGACGACCAGGACCAAGGCGAGGCAACTCCCGACCGGCCCATTGGCGGTTCGGGAGCTCCCGATGGCGACCGTCGGCGCTCCCGATCGGGGCGCGGGCGCCGCGGATCCGGAAGCCTGGCGGGCGGGCACCGCGCGCTCGGCGCTCGAGGCTATGCCCGGCACCGGACGCCCGAGTCAAGCCGAGGTCCTTCGGGGCTCACCAAGCCACGCCCCACCGACCCCGGCGGGGCCCGCCGCGCCTTCGGCCAGTGTGGCAGCCTTCCTGGCTCTGGCCCGGGAGCTGGAGGCGCTCACGGAGCGGTTCCTGCGCGAAACGGCGAGCTGGACGGGGGCGCGGCGCGAGGCACGCCGACTTACCGTGTGGCAGACGGTCAGACACCTGAACGACCTCTTCGAGTGGATGCAGGACGCGGAGGGCAGGGGCCATGCCGGTCGCCCCGGGTGAGGTCGCCGGGGCATCCGCCGCCTCCCGGCGCGAGGGGTTCGGGCTTCCGGCGCCCCGCCCGCCGGAGTTGCGCGCGCTCGCGAGCCTCCGCCTCTACCAGCCCCGCTGGGTGTGGCCGCCGAGCTTCGAGGGAACGCACGAGTGGCGCGTCCTCCGCGAGGACATCGTCGCCCACGGGATCCGCACGCCGCTCCGGATTCTCCGCAACGGCTGGGTCATCGACGGGACCCACCGGTACCGGATCGCCACGGCCCTGGGCCTCGAGACCGTGCCGGTCCAGGTCGTGCCGGTCCCCCTGGAGCGGTCCGACGCCGACCCGCTGTCGCCCCTCGACCGGCTCCGCATCGAGCGCACCGCCGTCCTCGAGGCGCTGGCGCGACGCCACCTGACCCGGCACCAGCGTGACGTCCTGTTCCTCACTCTCGAGGCGGCGCAGGCCTCGGGGCTCGGACCGCTCGAGGTGCGGACCGCCCGGCGGCTCGCCAACCTGCGCCGGGGCCCGGCGAGGTCCGACGAACCGCCCACCGCGCCGTCCCTCGACGAGATCGCGCGGCTCTACGACATCCCCGTCCGCCGGCTCCAGAAGCTCCTCACGCTCGCGCGCCGGGGCGACGGCGAGGTCCGGGCGCAGTTCACGCGCGGAGCCGTCCCGCTGGAGCGCGCGTACGCCGCGACGGTGGCGGGCGACCGGGATGGCGACCCGCTGGACCCATTCGTCGGCTACGTCACGCCGCGCCTTCATGTGATGGTGCGCATGGTGGACTGCTGGACGGCCTGTCCCTCGAGCGAGCGCGGGATCTTCCTCGACGAGTTCGTTCGCTGGCTCGATCGATTCGAAGCCTCGGTGGAGGTGGTCACGTGACCGGACCCGCAGCCGCCGGGCGGTCACCTGCGTCGGGGACCGAGCCGAGGGGCGGCCGCGCGGCCCGGTGTCCAGTGGGCGGGGCGGGTACCGGACGGGGCGCCACGGATCCGGTCGGGATCGGCGGGGTCCGGCAGGACCTCAACCGGATGAGAGGCGGCGGCGTCGCGCGGGCGTCTGGGGTACGCTGCGCGGCCACGAGGTCGGAGTCGTGACTCGCGGCGAGGCGGGAGACCCGGCGCCCTGGCCCTATCCGCTGCTCTGCCTCGCCTGGCGGCTCGGCTGGGGCGGCCGCCGGCTGATCAATCCCCCGGGGCCGACGGACGTTTGCGTGGGCGAGTTCACGGACGCGCTCCGGCGCGTCACCCCGTTCCCCTGGAGGACCCGCAGTGACAGCGACCCGTCCCTTGCCGGGACGGACCTCGCAGGTGGCGGGACCGACGACGCCGAGGCGCCGACGCTGGAGGTCGACCGCGTCGGCGCGCTCCTCGCTCGCTCGCCGCTCGCCGACCTGATCGCGGAGCCGGGTCCGGGGATCGCCGTCCGGGAGACGGCGTGCCTGATTTGCCCGCCCCGGCCGGCCGGGGCTCATCTCGCCGTTCCACGCTTCTGGCGCCCGATGATCACCGTCTGGGCGGGCCCGGGCGCCTCGTGTCACGTGCCTCGGCCGCGGCCACGCTGGGACGCCGCGACGTGGACCCTGGTCGGCGTGCTGGAGGCGTCGTGGGAGGACACGGGCTTCACGTTCCTCGGGAGGGAGCGCCCGATGCTCTTCCGGGTGGCCGGCACGCGCCGGATGGCGGCGGAGCACGGCTGGTCCGTCCGGCGCACCCTCGCGTGCGGGCGCACGGCGCACCGGATCTGGCGGCACTGGTTCGAGCGGGCCGAGCAGCCCCGCCTCGCCCGGCTCCAGCGCTGGCCGGTGCCCGCCCCGCTCCCGCGATGCCTCGAGAACCCGATTCTCCTCTACCGCAACCTGCGGGTCACGCTCCGTACCCGGCGCGAGATGGAGGGGGTGCCCCTCCTGCCCCCGACGTTTCGTGCGCTGCTCGCCTCGCTCGCGGAGGCGTCGATCGCGGAGCTGCGGCCACCTGTCGTGGCGGAACGGCCCCCGCATCTTCGCGAGGCGGTCGCTCGGGCCCTGCTGGCCACGCCGCTCGCGGTCGGGGCCGCGCGTCGCGGGGTGGAGGCGCGCACCCTCTGGGCCGCGGCGAACGTGACCGCTGCCCGCCTTCTCTGGCCGCTGACGGCTCCGTGGCCGTGGAGACCCCGACCCGTGGTGCGCGGGCCGCTGCGCGCGCGTCAGGAGGCGCGATGCCGCAGGGCCCTCTGGCGACGCTGACCGGACGGGAGGTCCTCACTATGATGATCGTCGGACTGGACGTGGGCTTTGGCTACACCAAGTGCGTGACGGCGCGCGGCACGGACGTCTTCCCCTCGGTGGTGGGGGAGTGGAGTTCGGGCGGGTTCCGGCTCGGCGCCGGACTGGGCAGCCTTGGTCGGCCGGACGGCATCGAGGGCGTCACGGTGGACGGACGGAGTTACACCGTGGGGGAACGCGCCCTCCGGCTCGCGCACCGGCGCTTCGTCGGGCTGAGCCGCTCGTGGGTGGACGGCGCCGAATTCCGCGTGCTGGCCCTCACTGCCCTGGTCCGGACGCTCGAGCACCCCGGAGAACCCGTCACCCTCGTCACGGGCTTGCCCGTGGCGGATGTCGAGCCGCACGGGGAGACCCTACGCCGGCAGCTCGAGGGCACCCACGAGCTGCAGCTCGAGCCGGGCGGGCGCGTGTGGCGCGTGACGATCGGGCGGGTCCGCGTGCTCCCGCAGCCGCTGGGCACCGTCCTCGCGCAGCTCCTCGACCCGCGCGGGCAGCTCGCTGGGCCAGAGGGACTCCAGGTGCGGGTCGGCGTGCTCGACGTTGGGTTCCGGACGACGGACTATTTCACCCTCGATGGCCTCGCGGTGGTGCCGGCGCACTGCCTCACCCGCAACACCGGGATGGCGGACCTGCTGCTCGACCTCGGCCGGGAGGTTTACCGGCGATGGGGCGTCGAGCAGGATCCGCATGCGCTCGACGAGCCCCTACGGCGTGGCGCGCTCCACGTCGGGGGCGACACCGTCTCGCTCGGCGCGCTGCTCGAGCCCTGGCTGGACCGGCACGCCGAGGCGATCGTGGCGCACGCACGGATGCTGTGGGGCGAGGGCGCGCGCGGCCTGGCTCGCCTCTGGGTGACCGGCGGGGGCGGCGCGGTGCTCGGCTCCCGTCTCCAGGCCCTCGCGTCGCACGCCGAGATCGTGCCCCACGCCCGGCTGCAGAACGCCATGGGGTACTTCCGCTACGGCCAGCGTCTGCAGCGGGAGCTGAACGGGATGCGTGACCCTGTTTCGGCCTGACTCTGCCAGAGCGTCTGGCAGAGTTCTGGCAGAGTCCCGTGGGCGAGGTCTCCGGCACCGACAGCGATAATCGGGACGCGGGCCACCGTCCGGTCTACCGGGGCCTCTACTTCAACGTGGCGCGGGACGAGGACGTCGAGCTCCTCGGGTGGCTGCTCGCGATCCCGCGCTCGCTTCGAACCCGGGCGATCAAAGCCGTCCTCCAGACCGGGCTGCCGGCCTACGTGGCCGCCCGCCATCCCGGGGCGATCCCGGTGCCCCCGGGTGCGGTCCGGGCGGGGCTTGGCCCGCGTCGACGCTCACGGTCCGGACTTCGAGGGGTGTCCCCCGCTCCCACGATCCTCGCGAGCACGGGATCGACCGAGGGACCGCCCGGCGGGCCGGGACCTGAACCGGACCCCGCCGCGGAGCGGAGCGGTGAAGTGGTTGATCCCCGCGCCACCGCCGAGGCGAGGCTCGACCGTCTCCTCCAGTCCTTCCGCTGACGCACCCCCGCCCGAACTACAACCACGGCGCGGACCACAGAGCAGTTGTGGAGAGGTCCAAACGACCAGTAGTGCGCTAGCCCATGTTTGACATTCCGCACCGGGGCGTCGCGCCCAAGTGCGCGAAATATCGAAGGTGAGGTCCCGCGAGTCGGCAAATCCTAGTGACAGACATACGGTCGCATAGCGCGCTGATTCTGCTTGACAGTCGCGCACGACATGGGCTAATGACTCGTGACAGGACATGTATCTGCGCACAGTCAAGGCCCGCGGCGGCGCCGGTCTCACCCACGAGTACATCCGGCTCGTCGAATCGTACTGGGAGCACGGCCAGGCCAAGCAGCGCGTCGTCGCCAACCTCGGTCGCAAAGATCTCCTGGCCCCGCATCTCGAGGCCCTGGTGCGCCTGCTGGGCGGCGACCGCGCGGGGCCGGCGACGCGCCCAGCCGGCGCGGCCGTGCAGGCCGAGCAGGCCGCGTGCTGGGGGCCGCTGCTGGTGGCGCGAGCGCTGTGGCAGGCGCTGGGCCTCGAGACGATCCTCGATGCGTGCGACGACCGGCGGCGCCGCGGCGAGGGCCTGCCGTTGGCCGATCGCGTCCTGGTGCTCGTCGCCAATCGGCTGTGCGACCCGCAGAGCGAGCATGGCCTGGCCGCCTGGCTGGAGACCGATTTCGTCTGCGACCGGCGCGGCCGCCGGGTCGTGCCGCAGTGGAAACCGCGCGGGCGCGTCCGGGTCGATCTGACGTGGCTGCAGCGCTGGTATCGGACCCTCGACGAGTTGCTGCCGCACAAGGCCCGCATCGAGACCGAGCTGTTCGCTCGCTTGCGGGATCTGTTCGCGCTGGAAGTCGACCTGGTCTTCTACGACCTGACCTCGACATACTTCGAGGGCGCTGGCCCCGCGGACTTCGCCGTGCACGGCTACAGCCGCGACGGCAAGCCCCGCAACCGCCAGGTCCTGGTCGGGGTCGTGATGATCAACGGCTGGCCGATTGCCCACCACGTCTTCCGGGGCAACCGCCACGATGACCAGACGGTGGGCGAGGTGCTGACGGATCTGGAGCGTCGCTTTGGCCTCCGGCGCGTCATCTTCGTCGGCGACCGGGGCATGGTGACGACCGCCAATCTCGCGCTGCTCAAGGCCCGGCGGCACGGCTATCTCGTCGGGCTGCCCCGCCGCCGGCGCGAGGAGGTCTTCACCCTGATCAGCCGGGCCACCGGCCCGTGGAGCGAGTGCCCGGGCGGGATCACCGCTCGGGAACAGGGCGCGGAGGCCCCGAAGACGCGCGTCCAAGAGGTGGCCGCGGACGAGCCCGGGGTGCGCACCTTCGTCGTCCACTCCGACGAACGCGCGGCCTATGAGCGGGCGATGCGAGAGCGGGATATGGCCCGGACCCGCCTCGCCCTCGAGCGCTTGGCCCGCCGCGTCGCCACCGGCCGGCTCCGGGCGCCCGAGAAGATCGGCGAGGCGGCCGGCCGGATCCTGACCCGCCATCACGGACACCGCTACTACGGCTGGGCGCTGCGCGACGGCGGGTTCCACTTCTTCGAACATCCCGTGCACTTCGCGCGGGAGCAGGCCTACGAGGGCAAGTACGTCATTCGGACCGAAGAGCCACACCTGACGCCGGTCGAGGCCGTCCAGGCCTACAAGGAGCTGTCCGAGGTCGAGCGGGCCTTCCGGGAACTCAAGGACGTGATCGAGTTGCGGCCGATCTACCATCGGCGGAAGGAGCGCGTCCAGGCGCACATCTTTATCGCGGCCCTGGCCTTCCTGCTCGACCGAGCGCTGGAGAAGAAGCTCAAGGCGGCCCGCGTCGCCATGTCGGCCGCCGAGGCGCTCAAGGCGCTGCGGACTATCCATGTCGTCGACCTCGTCGTCGGGCCCACGCGCAAACGCGGCGTCACTGACGGCAGCGCCCGCGCCCGTCAGGTCCTCGCGGCTCTGGACATCACCGAGCGCGAACCCCCCGGCGTCCCGGACGCGCTGGCTATGGCCACCTGCTGACAATCTGGCGGTCGAGGGTCATGATTTTCGCGGACTTCCGAACCCTAATGTCAAACATGGGCTAGCGGGACGTTCCGTGGCGGCCTTCGAACGGCCCGGGCCTGCACGGACGCCTAATGAGATTCCTATGGTGGGCGGCGTGCAACGACCTCGCGGCGTGACGCAGAGACGCCGCGGATGGACTCGAAGCCTGCGGACGGCGGGATCGGGGAGGGTCGGCGCCTTCGGCTCCCGCGCACGCTGCCGTGGGAGGTCGGCGGTGGCCTGAGGCGGCGGCGGTCTGATTCGGTGTGGGGTCCGCTGTTTCGTATGCCGTCTCGTTGGCCTTCAGGCCCCTTGGGGACGAAGTACCGATCTGGGTGCGATGTCCGCCCGTCGTCCTTGGGTGGTTTCGGGTGTCTGAGTGTCGAGTCGCGGGTGCAGTGGCGTGGCGGCCGTCGGGCGGGGGCGCGCAACAGTGCCGTCATGCGACGCGGCCGGGGGTCGCGGTCTGTGAGGGGTCGGCGCCTTCGGCTCCCGCGCGCGCGACCGTGAGAGGTCGGCGGTGATCTGAGACGGCGGCGGCCTGACTCGGTGTGGAGTCCGTCTGTTCATCGTCTGTCTCGTCGGCCTTCGGGCAGTGTCGGGCGCGAAGCACCGACCTGGGACGTCAGCCGCCGTCATTCTCGGGAGCAGCCTGTCGGCGGTCGTGTCGACCTTCGGCTCGGGGTTGGAAGCTCTCGGAAAGTGTCACCAAAGGTGGCCTGGCGCCTTCGGCTTCCGCGCGCGCTGCCGTGAGAGGTCGGCGGTGACCTGGGACCGCGGCGGTCTGATTCAGTGTCCCACTGGATTGGATCTTGAGTCCTCTCGGCCTGCGGGGTTGCGGGGGGGGGGTCGCGCGATGGCGGTCTGTCTCGTTTGCCGCTGGGCGCGGTCCGTCGTCCGTCCTTTCTGGCTTGCGGATGGACGGCACGGATGAATCGTTCGGTGCATGGGGAGGGTGAGTCTCGGGCGGCGCGTGCCCCCCGTCGGAACCCTTCGGACGGAGGAACTGGCGACGATGGGGAGAGGAGGTGGAGGGATGGCTCAGCGAGGGGGAGCGTGGCGGCTCGCGGGATACACGATCACGGGCCGGGCGGTGGCACACGGAACTTGCGCCACGCGAGGACGCGTGGCCCACGAAGAAGACCGCGTGGTGCGCTGGATCGTTTGGTCCTGCGTCCTCGGCCTGATGGGCGGCGGGCTGGTGGCGCTCATCGGGCTGTTCGCGGGGTGGTGATGAGGCTGCGCCGTTGTCGCCCCGTCAGACGGCCCCACGGCGCGGGTCCGCCGATGACGCTGCGCCATGCGGTGCGCATCGTACCGGGCCCGGGCGGCCTCACGTTCCACCTCGACCACCGCGTGGGTCCCCAGCACGGCCAGCACCGGGTCGTGGGCGAGGCCGGGTTCGCCGCCTGGATCGCCGATGTCGGCGATGCCTGCCTGTCGTTCCAGGTGGCGGCGACCTGCCCGTGCCAGCGTGGCGCCGTCGCCAGCCCGGAGCCGGCCGCTGCGTCGCCCTGATGGCTCGCTCCCCACGCGCATCCGGCATGATTCGCACTCGGCCGAGAGCATCGTGGCGCCCCCGATTCCGTCCGGCCCGATGGGCCAAGGAGGACCGCCGATGTCCGATCTTAACCGCGCGTTTGTGTCGGGTCGCCTGGTCGTGGACCCCGAGCTGAAGTATCTGCCGAGCGGCACCGCCGTGACCAATGTGCGGCTCGCCTCGAACCGGAGCTTCACCAGCAACGGTGAGCGCCGCGACGAGGCCCTGTTCGTGGACGTCGAGGTCTACGGCAAGGCCGGCGAGGCGCTCGCCCAGCACAAGGCGAAGGGCGACTTCCTGCTCGTCGACGGCCGCCTCCGCCAGCACACCTGGGAGCGGGACGGCCAGCGTCACTCCCGGATCGCCATCGTGGCGGACCAGATCAGCTTTGGGCCGAACACGAAGAGCGCCGCCGGGGCTACCCCGCCAGGGGAGGGCGAGGACAAGGACGACCTGCCCTTCTGACCGCGTTCGGGACCGCGGTAGAATGCTGGGCATGAGCGACGGCGCCCTCCGAACGACGATCCACGCCCGAATCACGCCCGACGTGGACTCGGGGTACGTGGCCACGTGCGGGGAGATTGCCGTGGTGACCCAGGGCGAGACCCTCGACGAGGTGACCGCCAACCTGCGCGACGCGGTCGCACTCCATCTGGACGGCGAGAACCTGGCCGCGATGGGGTTCGCCGCTGAGCCCACCATTCTCGTGACCCTGGAGCTGGCGCCGACGCATGCCTAGGCTCCGGCGCCTGTCGGGCGCGGAGCTGGTCCGGATCTTCCGTGGCTTTGGATTCGTCCTCCACTCCCAGCGGGGCAGCCACATCAAGCTCCGGCGCACCTGAGCGGACGGGACGACCGAGACGCTGACGATTCCGGGACATCGCGAGATCAAGCTCGGCACGCTCCACGCGATTTTCGCGCAGGCCGCCCGCTTCATCCCCGAAGCCGACCTCCGGCCGCACTTCTACACGGACTGATTGCCCGCTCCCACCGCGCCGCGCGTGCCAGGTCACGAGCCGGCGCGGATCCTTGCACGAACGGCGGTTCAGGGAGGATTCCCCATGTCGCGTACGCCGCCCGCAGGCGGCAGCCGGCGCTACCGGCGCGTCGCCGTGACGTACACCGTCGCTCGGGAGCACGCCCCCACGTCCTGGCCGACCCTTTCGAGCCCCGAGGCCGCCGCCGAGTTCGCCCGAGAGCTGCTGGCCGCGCACGACGACGACCGCGAACATTTCTGGGTCATCTTCCTGAACGCCCAGAACCACTACACCGGCCACCACCTGGTCTCGACGGGCAGTCTCTCAGCCTCGATCGTCCACCCGCGCGAGGTGCTGGGCCCGGCCCTGCGCGAGGGTGCGGCGCACCTGATCCTCGTCCACAACCATCCCTCGTCAGACCCCACGCCGTCGAGGGAGGACATCGCGCTCACGCGACACCTCGCCGAGGGCGCCCGGCTGCTCGGGATCCGGCTCCACGACCACGTCATCATCGGCAACGGTACCGGCCAGTGGGTCTCCCTGGCCCAGCGGGGCCTCCTGTAGCCATGCTCCTCGTGGTGGACCCGATCCCGACCCTCGCGCAGGATCTCCGAGCCTTGCCGCCGGGCCTCGGGCAACCGCTGTTCATCGAGGCCGTGCGGCCGCTGCGCGGGCTCACCCACACGCCCGAGGGGGCGTGGGAGGCGTACCGCGAGGGGCGGTGCCTGCCCAGCGAGCTCCGGACGATCGAGCGGGCCCTGGTCCAGCGCTTCGCCACGGAGCCCGAGTACGGGCGCCTGGTCAGCCTCGGACTCGCCCACACGGGGCGGCCGGCGCTGTCAATCGTGGTCCTCACCGCGAGCGGGGCCGGAGAGGAGGCCGGCATCCTCCAGGCCTTCTGGCAGATGCTCTCGAAGAGCCAGAAGCCGGACCTGCAGCTCGTCACGTACGGGGGCATGCGCTGGGGCCTGCCCTTCCTCGTGCGGCGCACCGTGCTCCTCGGCCTGGCCCCGTCGGTCCCGCTGCCCCTCGGCCGCAGGCGGCTTGAGACGCACTTCGACGTCGACGCGGTACTCGGCAACTGGGATGCCCGCCGATCTCGGCCCCTCGAGCTCGCGGCCCTCCAGTACGAGCTGCCCGGGCCGTGGTCGGTGGCCGAGGACCCGGCGGGTGCGGACACGGCGGCGGCGATCCGCGGGGCGCTCGCTGCGGGCGATCGGGAGGCCGTGCGCGTCATGGCCGAGGTGCGGCTGCGCGCGCTCGTCGACCTGCACGCGCGCCTGGCGCCGAGCTACCTCGGCGCCACTGCGTGACCCCGTGGGGCGACGGCAGCCCCTTTCACACGACGTGTCTGGAACGCCAACAAGGCCACGGTCTGCATCGAGCCGGAGGAGGAGCGGTGGCCATGCCGAAGATGACGGTCACCACGAATGACGGACGCGTCATCGCGGACTTCGAGATCGGCGACGTGGACCCGGTCGACGACCAGCCCGAGATCGACGAGGTCCTGCGCGAAGCCTTCGAGTTGGAAGGCGCCCCGGTCCCGGACTGGCTCGAGAGGGACGACGCACGGGACGACGTCGGCCCGGGATCCCCTGGAACCTGAACGATAGCGCCAAGGGAAGCGCCGAAGGGCGCCCGGCGGCCGCGTGGGCCACGCGCTCGCGGCACGGGGCCGCGGTCTACGAGACCCTCCAGTATGCGCCGCCTCTCGTGCCACTGCCCGCGTGGTCCACGTGCGCAAGGACCGGCCGCGGGGCTGTCGCCACACCGGCGCCGTGGAGAGCTGAGCCGGGTCCCAGACTTGCTGGCGGGGAAGGTCGCGCCACTACCTGGGCCGGCTCCGCCTGGGCGGCCCTGGCGCTCATCTCTGGGGTCCGTCGGCATCAGCCCCCACGCGCGCCGCCCACTCCGTCGATGACGTGTCTTGAGCAGCCGCGCGCAGCCCCCGGCGGTCGAGCCCGTTCCCGGGCTGATCGCCGGCTCCGTAGGACCCTATGCCCCTGACAGATCGGCGTCCGTCGCATGCAGCCCAGCGCGACGCCAGGCGTGGCGACTCCACGACGAGCCCTCGGAGGGATCCTCCCATGATCGATGCCCAGACCCTGGTCCGCGAGGCTCAGCACAAGGCGGAGCGCCTCTGCGCTCTGGCGGTCGCGCAGACGCCCGCCGAGTACCAGAGCTTCATCACGCTGATCGAGCAGCGGAAGAAGGTTGGCGGGACCCGCCAGGCTCCCGTCTTCGCGGCGGTCCGCCAGCCGTATCTCTCCGTCGACGGGCGGGTCAAGTGGGCGCGGGACGAGCACCTCCGCGAGGGCAAGCGCTTCGACGTCCAGACGGAGTTCGTCGTCGAGCCGACGAGCGGCCAGCTCCTGGCCCGCGCCACCCTCACCAGCGAGGTCTACGGCACGGTCGTCGCGCACGCCCGCGTGTTCCTCGGCGGTGACGGCGTCAACGAGTCGAACCCCCTCGAGACGGGCGAGACGTCGGCTCTGGGCCGCGCCCTCGGCATGTGGGGCTTCGGCTGCTACGGGACCGGCATCGCGTCCGCGGAGGAGGTCCTCCGAATCGGCGAGCGGCCCGATCCGGGGGCCACGCCGCCCGGAGGGCCCCGGGCCCCCGACGGTGTGCCGGGGACCGTCCCCTCCTCTTCGGCGGCGCCGGCGGTCGGCGCCGCGGAGGCGCCCACGGAGACAGAGCTCGCGCGGCTCGGCCAGGCGCTGGGGCTGCGGCCAGGGGAGGTCGCGCTCCGGCGTGCGCAGGCTGGGTCGGACCAGGAGGCCATCGAGGACCTTCGCGCCGAGCTGACGGCACGCGGGGCGGGAACGCCGACGGCTGGTGACGAATCATCCGAGCTCGCCCCGCCCCGCATCAGCCGGGGCGAGCTCCTCGCGCACGCCGCGCGGCTCGGCGTCGGCGCCCCCGCGTACCGGGCGTACCTCGTGGCGCGCTACGCGCTCGTCCCGGGGGACACGCCAGAGGCGACTCTGACCGACGACCAGCTCCGAGAAGAGTGCGCGCGCTTTGCCCGACGCGATCGGGAGCCCGCGATCGGCGTCGGGTTCCGCACGCAGTGCGAGCAGGTCGTGCGGCGCGCGACCCCTTGACGCCGACGGGGAACGAGTCCCCAGGCTCGTCCACCGACAGGGAGAGCAACGCGCATGAGTCACGTGGCGATGATCGCGCTCGAGTTCCGGGACCGCGAGGCGCTGGCCGCAGCGGCCGCCGCCTGCGGCCCGCCGCGCGGCGAGGACACCGTGACCTTCTTCGACGGTACCCGCGTCACCGGGACGGTGATGCGTCTGCCGGGCTGGCGCTACCCGGTCGTGATCGACGGGCAGGGCCGCCTCTTCTACGACCACTACGAGGGGCGCTGGGGGGACCCGGTGCACCTTCATCGCTTCCGTCAGGCCTACGCGGAAGCCGCCACGACGCGCTTCGCGCACGCCCGCGGCTACCTGGTCACACGCACGGCCCAGACCGACGGCACGGTCCGGCTGGCGCTGAGCCGGTGAGGGCCACGATGAGCACCCCCACGATTCTCGTGACGATCGGGCCCACGGGAGAGACGACGGTCAGCGTGCAGGGCACCGCCGGCCCGTCCTGCCAGGACCTCACGCGCGCCCTGGAGGCGGCGCTCGGCGCGACCACCCACGACACGCGCACGCCAGAGTACTACCGGCCCGCCGCGACGAGCCTCCCGCATGTTCGTCTGGATTCAGCCTGACGGCGTCGTGCGGTTCGTCTACGACGACGCGCTGTGCGGCCTGATGGCGCTCGGGCGGCCGACGATCCGTCGCGCGTCCCGCGTCGAGCCGACGCCGGACGGCCAGTGGACAGCCGACCTCGGCCCGATGCAGGGGCCCGTCCTGGGACCGTTCGAGACGCGGGGCGCCGCGCTCGAGGCAGAGGGGGCGTGGCTCGTCCACTACTTCAACGCGGAGCGTCCCGAAACAGGAGATCTGCCGTGCCTGCCCAGTCCCTCACGTCTGCCGCCCCCACGCCCCAGGATCCGGCCGAGTCCGGCACCGCGATGACGCTCCACGCACACCTGACGGCGCTGCCAGGACTCCTGGCTGAGGCGGATCTCGCGGAGCCGCATGTCGAAGCCCGGGATCGGCGCACGGGGGCGCTCGTCGCGTACAGCTTCGTCACGATCCACCGGGCGCTGGCGCTGCACGTCGCGGAGGCCGTCCGGGCGGCGCTCGCCCGGCTGGATCTCGAGGCCGGGCGTGATGGGGTCGGACACGACCCCGGCCGAGCGCCCGAAGCCCTGGACGCCGAGCCGCCGGTGAGCTCCGATCATCGCCCGGGCCAGTATCTCTGACCGGCGGCCCCGCATGCGACCGCGGAAGCTGAGCGGCTCGGAGCGGCGGGAGCGACCGCGCCCGCGCGTCAGCGGCGCGAGGCGGGCTACGCCGCGGCTCGCGATTGTCGTTCAGGGCGTCTACGCGCAGCGGTGTGGCCCGCTCACGGTCTGCCTCCTCGACTACGACGACCTCCGCGCCGACGACGATCTCGCCGAGAAGATCGCCCGAACCGGCGAGGTGCCCCAGGTCCTCGTCGAGGCCAGGCTGGACCGCGCGGTGGCCGAGTACCACGCCGTGGCCGCGAGCCAGGGGCGACGTCGACGGGCAGAGACCGGCCAATGCGTGTGACCGCGTTCCAGGTGTGAGCGGATGACGACACCGGACGCTCGCTGCGTCGAGTGCCGCCAGCCGGCGCGCGCGGCCCGCCGCTGTCCCGACTGCCGAGAGCCGGTCCACCAGCGCTGCCAGACCGGGCCTGCCAGCCCAAGCGGGCCCGCGTCGCCACGCTGGCCGCCGAGTCGCGGCCCGGTTGGTGCGCTATCGCGTGGTGCTGACCCTCCAGGTCGACTCGGCGCGCGGATCGGTTCACTCACTGCCTGGGGCTGCGCCCGCCTGAGCGCGTGGTGGTCGAGGTCACTCATGCGGGCGAGGCGGATTCCGATCCCGACGGAGACGCGGGGGCCACCACCTCATGACGCGCCTGAGCGGCGACGAACTCCGTGGCGGGTACGTCTGGAACGGCTTCGACTACGCGCTCCAGGTGTGGGTCGTCGACGGCCTCGTTCAACGGTGCGGTCACCGGCCGCGATGTCCCAGGGCACGCCCTGCGGCGCCGCGTTCGCGCTGGCCGGCCAGCGGATCGATCAGATCCCGGGCGCGCCGCGACGAGACCGGCGTGACGTGGGCGCCCCGCGCCGCACGAGGCCGGCGGCCAGAGACGGGACGGTTCAATCCGCCGTACCTGGCCGCCCGCCGTCCGACGAACCACTATCCATTCACCAGGAGTTGTGGATGCTCAGTTGGTTTGTGGAGCGGCTCGTGACTATCCCGCGCGGGCTACCCGGCGCTCGGGGTGGTCGCTCCGGAGGCGCCTCCTCGGGGACCTGCGGACCCTGCGCGCGATCGGGAAGTCCTTCGCGGCCTGGAGCATCGCCGCGGCTGGGTGGACGCGACAGCCGCGCCCTGAAGCAGGGGCAGCGGGACCCGTCCGCGCCTTGAGGCGCTGGCGAGCGTCCCCGAAAACGCTGGCCGTGTTCTTCGACCTGCATCCGTACCTCGCCCAGATCCCGGACTCGTCCGGACCGTGCGCGACACACTGCCGACCGCCGAGGCCGCGCAGCGGCCCCTCCTCTTCTGCTCGCCGGAGCTCACCCTGCCGGTCGAGTGGGAGAAGGGCGTGGCCGTCCTCGACTACGCGCTGCCGTCGCGCGCGGCGCTGAGCGGCCTCCTGGACGAGCTGGTGGGTCCGGCCCGCGTCACGGTGTCCGCCAGATCGCGACGCGATGCTCGAGGCGGCCCGGGGCCTGGCGTGGAACGAGGCGGAGAACGCCTTCGCCCTCGCGCTCATGCGGGACCGCGAGCGCGTCGAGGCAATGCCGGCGACGGTCCAGCGCGAGAAGACGACGCGCGTGCGGACGTCGGGACTCCTGGACCTGGTGACCCCCGCGGAGACCCTGGACGACGTGGGCGGCCTCGCGCCGCTCAAGGCCTGGCTCGCGCGGCAGGGCGCGCTCCTGGCAGCGCGCGGCCGAAGCGATGGCGTGGATGTAAGCGCCACGCGACCTGCCCAAGGGCGTCCTATTCCCTGGGGGTGCCGGGCACCGGGAAGAGCTTGGCGGCGCAGGCCATCCCGGGCGCCTGGGGCCTGCCGCTCCTGCGCCTTGCGATGGCGCGGGTCCTCGGAAGCCTGGTCGGCGAGTTCAAGAACCAGTACCCAGGGCACGTTGCGGCTCGCCGAGGCGATGGCCCCGTGCGTGTTCCACCATCGACGAGATCGAAAAGGCGCTGGCCGGCGCCGGCACCGGTACCTGGACTCCGGCGTGACGAGTGGGGTGGTCGGGCACGCTCCTGACGTGGCTCCAGGGAGCGGGGGCTCGGCCGGGACGGCGTGCCGGCGCCGGTCTTCGTGGTCGCCACCGCGAACCGGGTCGAATCGCTCCCGCCGGAGCTGTTCCGGCCCGGTCGGTTCGATCAGGTCTTCTTCCTCGACCTCCCGGACCCGGCCGAGCGCCGGGCGATGGCCTGGACATCCATCTGCGCGCCCGGCGGCAGGCCGTGGCCGGCGAGGACACGGTCCGGGCCGCTGGCCACCCGAATTGGTCCCGTGCGGCGGAGCTCGAGCAGGTGGTGAAGATCGCCTGCCTGACCGCCTTCCAGGACGGCGGGGGTCAGGAGACCCCTGGGGACCTCGGTGTCGACGCGACCCACGGTGACCCCGCTGGCCGAGAGCCGCGGAGAAGATAGCGGCGCGCTCCGCACCTGGGCGCGCACCCGCGCACAGCCAGGGGACCGGAGTACCGGCGAGCCCGCGCTGCGCGCTCGCGGCGCGAGGGCGGTAGCATGGGTGACGCCGCGCTTCGAGTTCCAGATGGCCAGGCACCCACGCGGCTCCCGACGCGAGCGGCGCGCGAAGGCGCACGAGATCGCGCGGATCGGATGGCGGCCGGGCCTCGCGGCCGGCTCGACGCGGCGGCGGAAGCGGCGTGGATCGGCCGGCTGACCGAGGCGCGCGCGGCGCTGGTGGAGGCGGCCGCGCGCCTCCCGCGGGTGTGGGCCGCGGGCCTGCGGGAGCTGGGACGCCTGGATCCACACGGGCCGGCTCACGCGATCCGTCCGCCGGAGCCTTCTGATCGAGGCGGAGGGGCGTGGTGCCCTCCGCGCGCGTCTCCGCGATC
>CAWDPM010000008.1:0-7202 GCA_963804185.1 uncultured Candidatus Rokubacteria bacterium | reverse complement strand
TCGTGCAGCGTGGCGATCAGGCGCAGCCGGCCCCCGCAATGGACACACGCCAGGACGTCAATCGCGAACGCCCGGTGCATCAAGGCCGCCCAGCTCCAGGCGCGCGGACTGCTCTTCACGCCTGTGCCGTCCGGACCTGCGGCCAGCGGCGGCGCCAAAGCCGCGGGCTCGGGCGCGGCCGTACGCGACCACTCGCTCGCGCCAGCGGGCGCGCGCGGCCAACACGCCATGGCAAATCAGCAGGTTCGTTTCCGGCCGCGGCGTTATCGCCGCCAAGCGCTCCAACAACTCCAGCGGCTCGAACACCAGCTCCCGCGTCCCGTCGTGCCAGGCTGTCTTCAGCTCGAGCGCGACGCGGCCGTCGCTCCGCAGCCGCAGCCGCTCCTGCGCGAAGGGCGGGCGCAAGACATACCGGCACAGCCGCTCCAGCCCCGCCCGGTCGTTCGCCGACACCCACACGTTGGCGTGCAGGTCGAAGCCCTCGAGGTGCGCCTGCCGCGGCCTCGCGCGACGTCACGGCCTCCGTGTCGCGCGCGTCGCCGAGCCGCCGCACCCGCGGCCCCCGCGCGTTGGCCCAGCGCCACCCGCCCCTGGATCCAGGCTCCGACGATCCCCGCCAGCACGGGGGACTCGTCCGCGAGCCGATCTGCCGGCCCTGTCGCCTCGTCGGCCGGCTCCAGGCCGTGGCGCACCAGCAGCCGCTGCACCCGGTGGCGGATCGTCGCCAGCGCCGCCGCGACCTCGGCGTCGCTCGGCCCCGGCGCCGGATGAAACGCCAGCGCGCCCCCGGGCGCCTCGGTGAACACCCCGTCCAGCACGAGGGTGTGAAAATGGAGGTTAGATCAACGCCGTCCTGCCGCTTCACCTGGTCGCGCTCGGCGGGCACAAGACCCAACCCAGGTGGGCCTGTTCTTCTCGGTCGCCGCCGTGGTGTCGATGTTCCGGCGGCCCCTGGTCGGGGGATCGGGTATGATTCGCCGCCGTATTCCCACCGAGCATGTTTATCGAGGTGAGCGAAGAGACGTGGGACGAGACGATCGACACCGACCTCAAGGGCACTTTCTTCCTCGCGCAGTTCGCGGCCAGGGCGATGATCGCCGCCGGTCGCGGCGGCCGCATCGTCGACCTGCTTGTCCACCGACGCACTGCGGCCCACTGGATTTTTGTCGCCCTACCAGCCAGGCCAGAACTCGGGCTGTGGTCGGCCACGCAGGCGATGGCGAAGGAGTTGGCTGAGCACAAGATCCTCGTCAACGCCGTGACGCCCGGCCTCGATCATCACCCAGGAACGGCTGGACAAAATGAAGGCCGGCACGTTCGGCCTTCGACGAGGTGCCGGAAAGCACAGTGCAGGAACGCCGCGAGAAGTTTCACGAAGGCATGATGAAGGCCACGGCATAGCCCAGATGCTCATGTCGATGATGCCGCTGAGGCCGGCATGGGCTGGCCCGACGAGATCGCCAAGGCGGTGCTGTTCCTCGCGTCCGACATGGCCGACTACTCGTCCGCGGAGCGAATCTCATCGTCGAACGATCCCGCCGTCGCTGCTCGCGCGGGCGGACCAGGTGACCGAGTGACCGGGCCTCCTTCATTCTGCGCCTGGAGGCCGCGCGTCTGCGCCGCCGGGAGGGAGCACTCCATGAAGGCGAGGCGCTGGCTCCAGGTGTGGCTTGTCCTCGTCATCGCGTCGGGATGCGCGCAGCGCGCCGACTGGATCGAGAGCACGCTCGTCACCGTGGATGTGACGGGCCGGTGGACCGGCGAGCTTATCCTCAACCGGGGGTGGGTAATTCCACATTGACCCCACGGCAGACCGGCCCGAAGGCGACGGGTGACGGTCCAGTCTGACTTCTCAAATGGCCACCTACTGGAGCGGCCCCGCATCGCGGGGACCGTCAGCGGCGACGTGCTGAGGTTCAGCCGGCCCGGCGGGAGAGCTGCAGGTCGAGATGATCGTGGCGGGGGACGAGATGTCCGGAACCGTTACCTTTCACGGGCGCCCAATTCTACACTGTGGGCCCCGGTGGAACGCGGGCGTTCAGGCTTCAGCGGCAGACCGATGGGCAGCCCCAGAGGCGCTGAGCGAAGATCCCCTCGAATGACCCCGCCCGCTGGGTCGAGCACGGCAAGCTGATGCCCACCCGGCCCTGCCATCGCTGCGGCACCCGGTCCCTGTCGGTAGGACGTTCCGCCTCGCGCACCTCCGCATGATCAGCTGGCGCGTGGTCGAGGAGGTCTCCATCGTGGCGTGGTGCGGCCACGCGCAGCACTTCCTCGTGGTGCCGCATGCAGACGGCGAGCAATTATTGGCGCCCCGGCACCGGCAACCATTGGGTCGGCTGCCAGACAACTGGACGCCGCGGCGCCAGGCCAAGCTGGGAGCTCTTCGACTTCACCCCGAGCTGAGCGACAAGCAACGATTCACGCTCGTCGCGGGTTTGCATGCGTGCCAATCACTGCCTCGGCACCCGCCAGAAAGGCCCCGCGATCTGTTCGAGGGGCCGGCCGGGCTCGTTGGGCCGCAGACCGTATCGCAGCATCGCAATGATGTCGGCGCTCACCCGCGGATTGGAAATGAAGTAGCTGTGGCCGAAGAAGTCTGTTGTCCCGGGGACCTGGATGATGTCGACCGCTTGCAACAAGGCGATCGCTTCGATCTGGTCAGCGCTCAACATCGTCGCGTCGATCCGCCCGAGCCGGGCGATGCTGCCGAACAGCCAGCTCGCCGTCGCGAGCGCCCTGTCGTCGGGCGAAACGTAGAGTGTGACCCTGAGGCCAGGCGAAGGGGGGATGACGGCGCCCGGGTCTGCTCTCCCGCCGAACGGCAGGTCAGGGTCGGAGAAGACCTTGAAGATCTTGGTCAGCGCGACGTCGCCATCGATGTCGGGAGCGACGAGGACAACATTGCCGATGCGAAACTCGCGATCCGGTGAGCTCTGGAGTGTGTAGGCCTCGGCGCTGAGCCCGGCCAGCGCCGAGGCGAGAGTGTCCGTACCGCGGCTATGCGCGATGAGGTGGATACGCTCCACGCCCGGCGTCCGGGCGACGATCCGGATCGCCTTCAACAGGTCCTCGACCGCGTATTCGGCCGACTCCCTGTCGAAGTTGTAGCCGAACAGTATGCCGCGCCGTCCGCCGGCGGGCCACGTGAAGATGCCGCACACGAAGTCCCGTCCCAGGAAATGGCACAGCTCGCCCATCGTCAGCGCTGCACTCTTGAAGCTGCTGTTGTAGCCGTGCACGAACAGCACGACTTCCTTGCGGCGCGCGATAGCGATCCGCCTCGCAATCTCCGCCTGCAGCTGCTGCTTCGCCTTTTCGTACGCCTCGACGACGGCGGGTACACGTCTTATGCCATCCGGAGCGACAGTGACTTCATACGGTATGGCCGGAAAGCGACCGAGCTCCGTCGTCGGCCCGAGCCTGAGGTGCAGTGCAGTACCGCGCTGCGTCGAGGTGCTTTCCTTAACCAGGATGTCCCAGGAGACGTCCTCGCCGAACTCGATCATCGCCGATCCGAACCCCATCGAACGCGATCGGCCCGCGGTATACGGCAAGTCATCGGCTTGCTCTGCCGGTGCGCGATCGGTGATAAACAGCAGATCGAGAGACGGCCGGCGACTGTCGATCGACAACCCGGTGAAAAGCGGCCTCGCATTCTCCCCTGTGTAGAGTACCGGGGTCGGCATCATCGCGTGGTTCGTCGCGCAACCTGTCAGGGCGAATGCGATGGTGGCGATGACGATGGCCGATCGCACGTACGAGATTGCTTCCGGCAAGGCGCATCCGTTTTGCGCTAGCCGCTTGCCCGAATGGACGTCAGCTCTCCCCGGGCACGCCTCGCCGAATGCCCTCAGCGGGTCGCCTCGGCGCGACAGGGCGAGCGCACGCATGTCTTCGATCGAAAGGTTGGGCTGGAAGTACTGATCCGTGATCTGTCGCATGATGCGTTCCGCCTCGGCGAGAACCCGGTAACCAACCCATGGATATCAGCATGAGAGGGCAACATGAACGCCCTCCGGCGGCGGCCGCCCCGGCCGTGGCTGGCCGCAACCTGACGTGATCGGTCCTTATCGGACGCTGGAGCCGTAGGCACAGCGCACACAAGGGCCTCCGCGGGAGCGAGAGCGCCGGGTTGGCTGAGCGACAGCCTACCCAGGCGCAGCGCCGGCGTCAAGCGGCGTCAAGTGTCAGATGGGCCCGGCGGATCAGGCCTGATGGTGCGCGGCGGCGCCAGGCCGCGAGCGGACGCAGGTAGGTGGCTCGCGCGCCTCGACCCGACGCGATTAGGGCGCGGCGGCGCTGAACTCGGGTGGAGCGGGGCCGGGACTCTGCCCCGAATGGGCGAGGTCCAGGTGCGCGAGGATCTTTCGGATGACGGCGGGATCGTGCAGCGTGGCGATCAGGCGCAGCCGGCCCCCACAATGGACACACGCCAGAATGTCAATCGCGAACGCCCGGTGCATGAGGGCCGCCCAGGTCCAGGCGCGCGGCGTGGGCGTCACCCCCGTGCCGTCGGGACCTGCGGCCAGCGGCGCCGCCGAGCTCGTGGGCCCGGGCACCACCCATCCGTAGGCGACCACCCGCTCGCGCCCGCGGGCGCGCGGGGCCAACACGCCATGGCAAATCAGCAGGTTGGTTTCCGGCCGCGGCGTCATCGCCGCCAAGCGCTCCAGGAACTCCAGCGGCTCGAACACCAGCTCCCGCGTGCCGTCGTGCCACGCCTGCTTCAGCTCGAGCGCGATGCGGCCGTCGCTGCGCAGCCGCAGGCGCTCCTGCGCGAAGGGCGGGCGCAAGACATACCGGGCCAGCCGCTCCAGCCCCGCCCGGTCGTTCGCCGACACCCACACGTTGGCGTGCAGGTCGAACCCGTCCAGGTGCGCCTGCCGGGGCCCGCGCGATGTCACGGCCGGCGCGTCGCCGAGCCGCCGCACCCGCGCCCCCGCGCGTGTGCCCAGCGCCACCCGCCGCTGCACCGACGCCCCGACGATCCACCAGCAGCCGCTGCACTCGGTGGCGGATCCTGGCCAGCGCCGCCGCGACCTCGGCGTCGCTCGGGCCCGGCGCCGGGTGAAACGCCAGCGCGCTCCCGGGCGCTTCGGTGAACACCCCGTCCAGCACGAGGGTGTGAAAATGGAGGTCAGATCAACGCCGTCCTGCCGCTTCACCTGGTCGCGCTCGGCGGGCACAAGACCCAGACCCAGGTGGGCCTGTTCTTCTCGGTCGCCGCCGTGGTGTCGATGTTCCTGCGGCCCCTGGTCGGGGGATCGGGTATGATTCTACCCGCTCATCGCTCAGAGGCGGCGTCGGCAGTAGTGAGTCGAAGGAAACCCAACGCAACGGGTCTGTGTTCGAGGGCGGGCGCGACCGGCGCTGCGACCCATGGGGGGAGGAATCGGACCAGGGGGCGGACAGCTCCCTCCGAGCGTGATCATGGCCAACGATCGCATCGTCGTCCGCGGAGCCCGGGAGCACAACCTCAAGTCCATCGACGTGGAGATTCCACGGGACCAGCTCGTCGTCATCACCGGCCTGAGCGGCTCGGGAAAGTCCTCGCTGGCCTTCGACACCATCTACGCGGAGGGACAGCGCCGCTACGTCGAGTCGCTGTCGGCCTATGCCCGCCAGTTCCTCGAGCAGATGGAAAAGCCGGACGTCGACTCGATCGAAGGCCTGTCGCCCGCCATCTCCATCGAGCAGAAGACCACCACCAAGAACCCGCGCTCGACGGTCGGCACGGTCACCGAGATCTACGACTACCTGCGCCTGCTCTTCGCCCGGGTCGGCGTCCCGCATTGCCCCGTGCGGCAGGAGATCACCGCACAGACCGTCCAGCAGATGGTCGACCGCCTCATGACGCTGCCCGCGGGCAGCCGCATCATCGTCCTCGCGCCGGTGATTCGCGGGCGCAAGGGCGAGTACCGCAAGCTGTTCTTCGACCTGCGGCGCCAGGGCTATGTGCGCGTGCGCGTCAACGGCCAGGTCCGCGAGCTGACCGAGGAGATCGAGCTCGCCAAGACCAAGAAGCACACGATCGAGGTCGTGGTCGACCGCCTCGTGATCAAGGACGCGCTCGGGACGCGCCTGGCCGACTCGCTCGAGACGGCGCTGAAGCTCGCCGAGGGGATGGTCCAGGTCGAGGTGGTGGATGGCGCGTCGTTCCTCTTCTCCGAGCGCCTGGCCTGCGGCGCCTGCGGCATCTCCTTTCCGGAGGTCTCGCCGCGCATGTTCTCCTTCAACAACCCGTACGGCGCGTGCCCGGAATGCGGCGCATCGGCACCCGCAACGAGATCGACCCCGCTCTGGTCGTCCCGGATCCGACGCGCGCGCTCGGCGCGGGCGCGCTCCGGCCCTGGGCGGGGCCCAGGCCGAGGGGTGTTCAAGCAGACGCTGCGCGTCCTCGCCAAGCGCCACAAGTTCAGCCTGGAGACACCGTGGGCCAAGCTGCCGAAGAAGCCCGGACATCATCCTCTTCGGCGGCGCCGACGACGGCTTCGAGGGTGTGATCAAGATGCTCGATCGCCGCTACCGGGAAACCGTGTCCGAGGACGCGCGCGCGGACGTAGAGCGGTTCATGGCCCTCAGGGATTGCCCCGCCTGTCAGGGCTCGCGGCTCCGCTCGGAGACGCTGTCGGTCAAGATCGCGGGCCGGTCCATCGCCGACGTCGTGCGCTTTCCCATCAGGTCAGCGCGGCAGTTCTTCGAGACGCTTACGCTGACCGAGCGGGAGATGATGATCGCGCGCCGCGTGCTGAAGGAAATCCGCGAGCGGCTGGGTTTTCTCTCCCAGGTCGGCCTCGACTACCTGACGCTCGATCGCCCGGCGGCCACGCTGTCGGGCGGCGAGGGGCAGCGCATCCGCCTCGCCACCCAGATCGGATCGAGCCTGGTCGGCGTGCTCTATATCCTGGACGAGCCGTCGATCGGGCTGCACCAGCGCGACAATGGGCGCCTGCTCGACACGCTCAAGCGCCTGCGCGACCTCGGCAATACGGTCCTCGTCGTCGAGCACGACGAGGAGACGATCCGGGCGCCGACTTCGTCGTGGACCTCGGGCCGGCGCGGGCGAGCTGGGCGGGCACCTGGTGGCGGTGGGCACGCCCGACGAGGTGATGGCCAACCCCGCCTCGCTCACCGGCCAGTATCTCTCCCGCACGCAGGCCATCGAGACGCCGGCGACGCGGCGGCCGTCCAATGGCAAG
>CAWDPM010000007.1:0-10059 GCA_963804185.1 uncultured Candidatus Rokubacteria bacterium | reverse complement strand
TCCCCGACGGGATTCGAACCCGTGTTTCCAGATTGAAAATCTGGGGTCCTGGGCCAGCCTAGACGACGGGGACGCTCTGTAAGTGCCCGCCACGCAACGCTATCAGGACAGACCTTCCAACGCAAGCGCTGATCGGCCGCCGATGCACTCAACGAAAATCTGGAATCACGCGCGTATCAGGCGACAGCGCTGTGTCGCAAGTCCCCGCCAGAGGGCGCGATTTCCGCGCGTTCACCAGCTGCCGGCCAGCAGCAAAGGAGTGCCACCGTGAGTGCCACCAGTGTCCGGGCCTGAGAGTTCTGGACGCGGATGGGCCCCTGGCATCAGTCCCCCGACGGGTTGGCGCCCCCCGCTTCGGCCGTAGCGGCTAGGCGGCTATGATGATTCGTACGGACTTCGCTCACGAGAGGCCAAGAGGCATGAGCGAGATGCGTGATCTTATGTGGTCCGGCAACCCGCCGGGTCGGTCCCCATGACATCATCCGCCGCGGACGACCTTCGGACGGCCATCGCTCGTGAGGAAGCTCGGCTCGCGAGCCTGGACGACGCGCGCCGACAGGCCGAGGGCCGCCTCGTGGCGCTGAAAGCTCAGCTGCCCGCCTCCGAGGCCCCGGGGGCCCACCATGCGCTGCCGCTGCTTCCCGACTCAGCCCGCCCAGGGTCTTCCGCCGAAAAGGTGGCCCTGTTCCGCCAGCTCTTCCGGGGCCGCGATGACCTGTACCCGAAGCTCTGGACCAACACCACGACCGGCCGAAAGGGGTACGCGCCGGCATGCGCGAATGAATGGGTACGGGGCGTCTGCGAGAAGCCCCGTATCAAATGCGGGGAGTGTCCGAACCAGGCGTTCCTCCCGGTGACGGATCAGGTCATCCTCGATCACCTCCAGGGGCGGCACGTCGTCGGTGCCTACCCGCTGCTCAAAGATGAGACATGCTGGCTCGTCACGGCCGACTTCGACAAGGGATCCTGGGCCGACGACGTGCTGGCGTTCGCGGAGACCTGCCGGGGCGCTGGCATCCCGGCCGCGGTCGAGCGCTCTCGATCGGGGCATGGCGCGCACGCGTGGTTCTTCTTCACAGCGCCGGTCACCGCGAGTGCCGCCAGGAAGATGGCGTGCTTTCTGCTCACCGAGACCATGTCCCATCGCCACCAACTCAGTATGGAGTCTTACGACCGCCTCTTCCCAAATCAGGACACGCTGCCACGGCGTGGGTTCGGTAACCTCATCGCACTCCCGCTCCAGCATGGTCCCCGGCAGGAGGGCAACACCGTCTTCGTCGACGACCGCCTCGTGCCTCACCCGGACCAGTGGGCGTTCTTGACATCGGTCCCTCGGATCGATCCGACCACAGTCGATCGGATCGTCCGAGATGCAACCCGAACCGGGCAGGTCGTCGGGGTGCGGTGGAGCGAGACGATCGACGATGACGACGACGCGGCCCCCTGGGACCGGTCTCCCTCCCGACGGCCACCGACGGTCCGTCTCGCAGCGCCGCTTCCGAAGGTTGTCCGGTCGATACTGGCCCAGAGGCTCTTCGTCGAGAAGGCCGGGCTGGCCTCCCCTTCCCTGAACCAGATCAAGCGCCTGGCAGCCTTCCAGAACCCCGAGTTCTACAAGAAGCAGCGGCTCCGGCTACCGACCGCACTCACTCCGCGGGTGATCGCCTGTGCCGAGGATCTCCCGGAGTATGTCGCCCTACCTCGCGGCTGTCGCGAGGAGCTGGAGTCACTGCTCCGCGGGGCAGGCGTCCAGCTGACGGTGGAGGATCGGCGCCAGGCAGGAGAGCCGCTCGAACTGCGATTCGAAGGCGGGCTGACACCCGTGCAGGAACAGGCGGTCCAGGCGTTACTGGCCCACGACATCGGGGTCTTCGTCGCACCTCCCGGCGTCGGCAAGACCGTCGTCGGGACCTACCTTGTCGCGGCCCGAGCCCGGACCACGCTGGTCCTGGTTCATCGCCAGCCGCTCCTGGACCAGTGGATCGCCCAGTTGTCGATGTTTCTCGGTATCGAAGCGAAGACGATCGGCCAGATCGGGGCCGGCAAGCGAAGCCCGACAGGTCGGCTGGACGTCGCCATGATCCAAAGCCTTGTTCGCGAGGAGCGCGTCGACAGCGTCGTCGCGAGCTACGGCCAGGTGATCGTCGACGAGTGCCACCACATCCCCGCAGTGTCGTTCGAGCGCGTCCTGGCCGAGGTGAAAGCGCGGTTCGTCACCGGGTTGACCGCGACGCCTCGGCGGCGCGACGGCTTACACCCGATCCTCGAGATGCAACTCGGCCCGGTCCGCTTCGCCGTGGACTCCAGAACCCAGGCCGCCCGTCGTCCGTTCGAGCACCGGCTGATCGTGCGCAAGACGGCCTTCACCGTAAGGTCGATGGACCCGGGCCTCGGCATCCAGACTCTCTATGCGACGCTGGCAGCAGACGAGTCACGAAACCGGCTCATCATCAACGATGTGGTCCAAGCCCTGGGAGAGGGTCGGTCACCAATCCTCCTGACCGAGCGCAAGGACCACCTGGAGGTCCTGGCGACTCGCTTGCGGCCGTTCGTTCGCCACCTGGTCGTCTTGCAGGGTGGCATGACGCCGGTCGAGCGTCGTGAGGTGGCGGCCCAACTGGCGAGGATTCCAGACACGGAGCCCAGACTCGTCCTCGCTACCGGCCGCTACATCGGTGAGGGCTTCGACGACGCGCGGCTCGACACTCTGTTCCTCACCATGCCAGTCTCATGGAAGGGCACGCTGGTTCAGTACGCCGGTCGTCTCCATCGCCTCCATCCCGGCAAGACGGAGGTCCGCATCTACGACTACGTGGATCGAGAGGTTCCGCTATTCCTCCGGATGTTCGAGAAACGGCTCCGCGGCTACCGCGCCATTGGCTACATGCGCGACGACGACACACTCAACGATGGTGCCAACTCCGGTGAGCTGCCCGTCAACGATGGGACGGCCAAGACACCCGCGAAGTCACTCGGACGGAAGACGCGTAGGCCAGGGCGCGGCCGCCGAGCCAGGAAGGCCTCATCGCCCACCACCGCCCCGTGGTGACCCTTCTAGATTGAGGGAGTGAATGCCGGAGCGATGGAAGTGGGGCGTTGCGAGGCAGGCCGTCGCGGCTGATCCTGGCCGCCGTGGTACGCTGGAGGCTCCAAACCGACCGTGGCTGCGCGGATTTGGAAGGGGACAGGCGATGACCCTGGGAACGGAGCATCGGTACATCGTCCGCGATGACGCCATCCTGGGCGGGGAGCCGATCGTCGGCGGCACCCGGACTCCTGTTCGAGTGTCGTGGAGCTCTGGCGTCTCGGTGTGGCTCCAGAGGAGATCCCTGGGCACTTTCCCCATCTCACCCTCGCCCAGGTCTTCGACGCACTGAGCTACTACGCTGACCCGAACGGTACATCGATCAGAACCAGATCCCGGACGACGTCGTGCACCCGCTCACGCGTCCGGATGCCTGACCGCCTCCCACCACTTCACTGCGATGAGGACGTCTCCGTCCGTGCTCACGGCGATGCTGCGCGCTCGGGGCTTCACGGTCACGACCGCTCGAGACTCGGAGCAGCTGGGGCGATCGGACGAGGAACAACTCACCTTCGCCACGGACGCCAGTAGCGTGCTTCTGACCCACAACCGCGTCGATTTCGAACGGCTACATCGCAGTTGGCTCGACGCGGGGCGGCCCCATGCGGACTACAACGTCGCGCGTCCGCACCAAGCGCTCGACGACAACAGTCCCCAACCCCGAGACATCGACCTCCCGCCAGGTGGCCGGATCATCACCTTTCCTCAGGCCCGCGGGCTTCATCACCGTTACCAGCGCGCCGCCTGATCACCGCGACCGCGACCCACTCGTCGCCAGCCTCCTCTTGGGAGCGCCTTGGAGATCGCCATCGTCAATGCCCGATCCTTGAAAGAGCCGTGGGATTGAAGCCCTCGCACCTGAGATAGATCCTCAGCCTCGGATCCGTCGCCTCGGCCAGCCGGGGTGCCGGCACCAACGGTGTATTCCCCTCCAGCAACGTCACCACCGGCGTCCGGTCGCTGACCGGCAGGAAATCCCGGTACTGTTCGATGTCGTCTAGCCCGCCTGCTGAATCGCCGACAGCCGCCACGCGCCAGGCCCCACCGGCCGGACGAACGTCCAGTATTCCTCGAACCGCGTGGGCTCGGTGCGGCTGCCGTCGACGAGCTTGCCGGACTCGTCGGTGGTGTAATCGAGCAC
Source organism: uncultured Candidatus Rokubacteria bacterium (assembly GCA_963804185.1). GTDB lineage: Bacteria > Methylomirabilota > Methylomirabilia > Rokubacteriales > DASRDR01 > DASRDR01. The sequence goes on along the minus strand of CAWDPM010000007.1, from coordinate 5,833 downwards.
GCTCGCGAGGAACACGACGGTGACGAAGTCCTGACCTTGCTCCTGCCAAGCTTCGGTGACCTCGGTCGACCGGATGCCGATGTTCTCGAGCCGATTGATGCGGCCCTGGGCCTTGAGTTCCGCGCACTGGCCCTGCATGCGCTGATGCATGTCGGGGGTCAGACTCTCGCGCACCGCGCCCATGTCGCGCGCCATCCAGGCGGCCTGCACCCTGAAGAAGATGTCGGACGCGGCGGCGGCCATCCGCGCCGGCTCGAAGGCGGCGTCCATCTGCCGGATGTGGCCGAGGCCGACCTCGAGATCACTCGGCGCGGCCGCCGGCTCCAGCGTGGCCACCGACGCCGCGCTGCGGTCCGGTTGCCAGGTCTGCCCACCTCCTGGAGACGTCGACATGCCGTAGCTCCCCGCGACGGCTGGCTCGGGCTGGCGGCGGCGGAGGAACGAGAAGGCGAAGTAGGCGAGCGCCCCAAGCAGCACGATCTCGAGCAGGCCGATTCCCCCGCCGAACCCGTGGCCCAACCCACCGAAGAGCATGCTGCCGATCAGGCCTCCGAGGACGAGCCCGCCGAGCCCACCCATCAAGCCCGCCCCCCAGCCGCTGCGCTGGGGCATCGGCGATGCGGGTGACGTGGCCGGCCGGCTCGGCGTGGCAGGCGACGGTGTGCTGGGTCGGGACGGCGCCGAGAAGCCGCGCGAGCCTCGGCTTCCACCGGAGGACCCGCCCCCCGCGCGCGCCCAGACCGTGTCCCCGGTGAGAAGCGGGGTGGAGAGCACCCCGGCCGTCGTGATCCCGAGCAGGAGCGCAATCGTGGTGGCAGCAATCTGGCGCTTCATGGCGTTGATCCTCCGTGACTCCCATAGTAACAGTCAGCGAGGTGCGCGTGCGTTAAGAACCCGTCAAAATCCGCATGGCCGACTCTAGCCCAACTTCCACGGCTTGGGAACGGAATGCTGAGATTCCGATAGGTTAGGCGCGTGTTGCCTCACTATCGGTCCAGGTCTTGACCGGCTTCACTTCAATGCGTGGCGTCCCCATCGTGGGCTCGGCCAGCGGCCGCCGCGCGGATCAGCTCCGACGGCCCCGTGCAACCCGACGGGCCGGATCGTCGGGCAGCCGGTGTTTGGGGGCCTGCATCATGTGGATCAGCATGCGGCCTGATGGTCGGATGGAGTTGTTGCGCCCTACACCGGAGCGTTGGAGGGGCAGGGGGGCCCCATTCGGGCCCCCCTGCCAGTCTAGTTCCGGCCGATGGCCTTCTGCAGCTCGGCCAGCGGCACGATCCGTCCGTGTATCGGCAGCAGCTGATCGACGGCCAGGTTCAGCCGCGTGATGTTCTCGGCCAGGTTGATGGTGCTCGGGTTCACGACCGCCGGCGGTGGCGCGTTCGGGGCCGACGGCGTGAAGGCATCCGCCTGAATCAGCAGCTTCTCCTTGGGCAAGTACACCATGAGCATGCTGTCGGCGTGAATGCTGCCCGCCATGTGGTGGATCTCCACCGTCCGCGTTCCGTCGGTCAGCACGCGCTTGTCGCGGACGCCTTCGACCGTGGGCTTGCGGTTCGCCTTGCCCTGGTGGTCGGGCGCCACCGTGGCGGGAGCGGCCAGCGCGCCTTCGAAGAAGGCGCGGCTGGTCTCGTGGGCGATCACGGTCACGCCTTCGGCCGCGAAGGTCCGCAGGCCGCCGGAGTGGTCGAAGTGGTGGTGGCTCGCGACGACGTAGCGGATGGGCTTGCCGGGCGCGAGCTTCCTGACCTCGCCGAGCACGGCCAGCGCCCGATCGTCGGTGAGCGGGCTTTCCACCACGATCATGTGGTCTTTCATCTCGATGGCCACGCTGTGGTGGCTGCCGCCGGCTAGATACCAGACACCTTCGGCGGCCACCTGGCTCGTCACCCGCCCGTAGGGGTTGGTGGCCTGGCGAACGGGATCCGGCACTGCGATGTCCACGGCAGTGTTGGGCTGCACCTCGGCGACGGCCAGCTCGAGCGCCGGGAACCCGCCAATGGCCTGGCGGATCTTCATCGGGAACTTCACGCCGCCGAAGTCCCTGTACTCGGAGTAGCTGGCCTCGAAGGGCGTGTCGCCGAGGACCGGGTTCGAGAACACGGCTTCGACCTTCTCGATCAGGTCTTGACCATCCACGGTCGCCTTCACCGTGAGACGCCCGGGCACGGCAAACGTGATGGTGCGGCCCTGGACGGCCGCGTTGTTCGCGATCGCAGCCTTGATGACACCGTGGGGACTGGTCCAGAGTTGCAGCTGCTGGTCGGCCAGGTCGCGGGGCTGGGGACTCGGCCCATCCGCGGCCATCCTCCAGGCGTGATCGCCGCTCACCAGGAAGACCTGCCGCGTGTCACCAATCGTGAACGCCCCGCCCCCCCGCATGTCGGTGGCCCTGACCACGACCTGCTCGATCCTGAGCGAGGCTGTTTCGTAGTTGATCGCCCGGGTCTGGGTCTTCAAGGTGAGCTGGGGCCACGGCGCCCCTGGCACGATGCTCTGCCCGACGAGGAAGGTCTGTCCACTGCCGGTGTAGGTGATCGATTTCAGGGCGGTGGCGCCCATCGCCTTGGCCACGTTCTCGAGCGCCGCCCGCCCATCCTGGGCGTGGCCGACCAGCGGCGAGAGCAGTACGATTGCGGAGATCAACGCGAGAGTCTTGCGCATCGGACCCTCCTATCCAGCGGGTTCGCGGCCGGGATACGCGCGCAGCCAGCACCACTCAAGGGGCGTCGGTCCCCCCGGCTCGAACGGGTCGAGCGCCATAACCGGCTCGCCGGCCACCCGCGCGCGCCGTGTCCCTGGTTTGGCGCGGACTCCGGAAAGGCGCTCCGAACGCGACGTCTCTATGCTGGCGTGGTGAGCCTGTCTCCGTCAAGACGCCCAGTCGCCCGAGACGCGCTCGACGTGCGTCCGCGCGGCATCAGCCGTGCACGAGCGTCCATTGCCGCAGCCTGAAGGCCGAGCCGACCGGCGGGTCATCCCACCGAGCGGGTCGCCTTCACGAGGCGCCGCTCCGCGTGGTCGACGCCCGGCCTCCTGCCCCACGGATTCGGGTGGGCCCTCGTCATCGGCCTCGGCGGCGGGCTCCTGCCCGCCCTGCGCGCGGCCCGGCTCCCGACGACCGACGCGCTCCGCGCCGGGTAGGGCCGGCGCGGCCCTCCCCCGACGCACTTTCATCGGCCCCTACTCGGCGCCATCCCGAACGGGCGGCCGCGGGCCCCGAGGAGGGTTCGGCGGCGCGACCACTCGGCCCGCCGGGTCGAGGACGGCCCGGCGACCCGGCCTCCCGACGCGAGGCTTCACGGCTCCGACTCGAGGATGACTCCGAGCCGTCCGGTCACGGATTCGGCGGAGAGGTCGCCAGCAGCACGGCGAGCACGTCGTTGCCGGTGTTGTGAATCCCGTGCATGCACCAGGACGGCAGGTAGATGAAGCTCCCGGGGCCGATGCCCTGATCGCCGCCCTCGAACAGGATCTTTCCGGTGCCGGACAGCACGCAGTATGTCTCCTCGGCTTCGTGCGAATGGCGGTCCATCTGCGCGTGCGGCGGGACATACAGGATGGCGATGCTGTGGTGTTTCGACGGGGCCTTCGGATTCGTCGGGTGCACGACCCTGACGCCGCACGTCGGCACCGTATCCGTTCCATAGATGACCGGAAGTCCGTCCTGAACCGTCACGATCGATGGGCGAGGGAGGACTCTCGGCTTCGGAATCTTGGGCTCGGCGCTTCCGTGTGACGTCAGGACCTGGTAACTTGCCATGCTCTCGTCTCCTCTGGTGACCTGGACTGGTTTGTTGGGGTCAACGCGGCGTGCCACCCGCGTTCAGACTGAGATTCCCGCCGTCCACCGGCAGAACGACGCCGGTGATCATCGACGCCGCGTCGGCCAGCAAGAAATGGACCGCCGCGGCTATGTCCTCCGGTTCGGCCAGCCGTCCCAATGGAATTCCGCGGAGCATGCGAGCCAGAAGGGCCGGTCCTTCCGGGCCCGGCGTCTTCACGAGGTGGGCGAAGCCCGGCGTGTTGACCTGGCAGGGCTGGACGGCGTTCACTCGAATGCCGGCGCCCGCCCACTCCACGGCCATTTCCCGAGTCATCTGAATGATGCCGGCCTTGGCGATGCTGTAGGTGAAATTGCCGCGGCCGAGAGCCGATGACCCGGCGATCGAGCTGATGTTCACGATGCTGCCCTTCTTGCCGGCGGCGAGCAGGTGGCGAGCTACGGCCCTGGCCATCAAGAAGCTGCCCGTGAGGTCGATGTCCATGACGCGCCGCCATTCGGCGAGCTCGACCTTCTCCGGGAAGACGTGGCTGCCAATGCCGGCGTTGTTGACGAGGAGATCGACGACGCCGATTTGCTTCCGGGCGCGATCCACGAGGTCGTCGACGACGTCCTCCCTGGAGATGTCGCCGACCCAGCCGACGGCGCGGACCCCCTCCGCGGTCAGACGACGCACCGCCTCCGCCAGCTCCTTCTCGCGGATGTCGACCACGTTGACGCTCGCGCCCGCCGCACCCAGATGCCGGGCGCACGCGAAACCGATGCCGGCCGCCCCGCCGGTGACGAGCGCCACCCGGCCGGCCAGGCTGTAGAGCGCGGCGACGTTCGGGGCCGTCATGTCGTGGCCAGTCCCTTTCCGTCGGATGGGACGCGTTCGCCCGCCGACATCTCCTCCGCGGCCGCGCGAGCGATGCGCCCCGGGATGGAGGCGATGAGTGTCCGGGTGTAGGGGTGCTGCGGTCGCTCGAAGACCTCGAGCGTGTCGCCCGTTTCCACGAGCTCGCCGTCGCTCAGGACGTACACGCGCTTGGCGAGGTACCGGATCACGGCGAGGTCGTGGGAGATGAGGACGATCGAGAGGCCGCCGCCGCGGAGGCCGTTGAGGAGGTTGAGTAGCTGTGCCTGCGCGCTCTGGTCGATCGCGGAGGTCGGCTCGTCGGCGACGAGGACGGACGGCCGTGCGGCAAGGGCGCGCGCGACGCTCGTCCGCTGACGCTGACCTCCGGACAGCTGGCGGGGCTTCTTGCCGGCCTCGCTGGCGCTGATGCCCATTCGCGCGAGGAGCTGCAGCGCCCGCGCGCGAGCCTCCGCCGTCGAGGACTTGTCGTGGAATCGGCAGGCTTCGGCAACGGCCGCCAGGGCCGTCATCCGGGGGTTGAGACTGCTGTAGGGATCCTGAAACACCATTTGCACTTCCCGGCGCATCGGACCGGGATAGGCGCGGCCATCGCTGTAGATCGACTCGCCGCGATAGTGCACCGAACCGGAGTCGGGGAGCTGGAGGCCTGACAGAACGCGGGCGAGCGTGGACTTGCCGCTCCCGGATTCGCCGACGATGCCGACGGCCTCGCCGGGACGGACGCCGAGCGAGACCTTCCGCACCGCGGCGATGCGGTGCGAGCCGGACCCGAAGGTCACGGTGACATCCGCGGCGTTCACGAGCCACTCGCTCACGACGCGCTCTCCATGAGGTCCGGGTGGAGACAGGCCGTGCGATGGCCGTCCTCCTCGCCAAAGAGCGGCGGATGCTTGCCCGAGCGGCAATCCGGTTGAACGATCTCGCATCGCCCGGCGAATCGGCAGCCGGGCGGCCACGCACCCACGGCTGGTGGCTGACCCTTGATGGTGACAAGCTCACTGCCCGGCGCGGCGAGCTCGATGCGGGAGCGGTTGAGGGCGCGCGTGTAGGGGTGGAGTGGCCGCGCCATCTTCTCGACAGGTCCGCTCTCCACACAGGTGCCCGCGTGCATCACGACAACGCGGTCGCAGACGTCGTCCACCAGCGCCAGATCGTGGGACACCAGAATGATGGACGTGCCCATCCTC
>CAWDPM010000006.1:0-36253 GCA_963804185.1 uncultured Candidatus Rokubacteria bacterium | reverse complement strand
GCGATCCGGGAAATCCGGACACCACCTCGAAGTTCTGGGCCGACGTCCAGATGTACGCCTTCAACATGACGGGCGGTCCCGAGCCCCAGCGGTTCATGGATCCGTTCGTCTCTTGGGAGATCGCCACCAAGGCCAACAACTGGTCGGGGCGGAACAACACGCGGTGGCGCAACGAGGAGTACGATCGGGCGTGGAAGGCCGCCGAGTCCGAGATGGACCCGGTGAAGCGAGCCGGGCTCTTCATCCGGATGAACGACCTCCTCACGCAGCACAACGTGGTCGTGCCGATCACCTGGCGGGCCAACATCTCCGCCATCTCGAACCGGCTGCGGAACACCGATATCTGCGGATGGGACTCCAGCTTCTGGAACCTCGCCCACTGGTACCGGGAAGCCTAGCCGGCGCCGGTCCCGGGAGACCGCCCACTTCCTAGCCGATGGGCACGTACCTCCTCCGGCGGCTCCTGACCGCGCTCCCGGTGCTCATGGGCATCAGCGTGGTGCTGTTCACGCTGCTCGCGCTGGCGCCGGGCGACCCGTTCTCCGAGCTCGCCACCAATCCGAACGTCCCGCCCGAGGTGCGGATGAATCTCCGCAAGCAGTTCGGCCTGGACGATCCCATAGCGCTTCGCTACGTCCGCTGGTTCTCGTCGATGGTGCAGGGGGACTGGGGTTTCTCGTTCGTGAGCCGCGTGAACGTGAACGACCTGATCCTCCAGCGTCTGGCGACCACGCTGTTCGTGCTCGGCTCGGCCCAGGTCCTGGCCCTGCTGGTCGCGGTTCCGGTCGGTGTCCTCTCCGCGCGATATCCCTACTCGATCTTCGACCAGGTGGTGACGACGCTGGCCCTCGTCGGGTTCTCCCTGCCGACCTTCTTCACGGGTCTGCTCTTCATCCTTCTCTTCAGCATCCACCTGGACTGGCTGCCGTTCATCTACCGGGCGGACATCCAGGAGAGCGGCCTCCGCTGGCTCTGGGAGAACCTCAAGCAGGGCATCATGCCGATCGCCGTCCTCGGCCTGTTCCAGGGGGCCCAGCTCACGCGCTTCGTGCGCTCGGCGGTGCTCGACGTCATCCAGCTCGACTACATCCGCACCGCACGCTCCAAGGGCCTGGCCGAGCAGAAGACGCTGGTGAAGCACGTCGTCCGGAACGCGCTCATCCCCGTCGTGACCCTGCTCGCGATCCAGGTGCCCCAGATCTTCACGGGAGCCCTGGTGACCGAGCAGATCTTCCGGGTGCCCGGCATCGGGTCCTTGCTGATCAGCTCGATCCTGTCGAACGACACGCCGGTGGTCATGGGCGTGACGTTCGTCTATGCGGCCCTGGTGGTCGTGTTCGGGCTCTTGGCTGACCTCCTGTACGGATGGCTCGACCCGCGGATCTCGTTCCGCTGAAGGAGGCCATGGCACCCAACGGGACGGCCTCGGAGGTGCTGGCCGGACGGCTGGTGCGCGCGCCTGCCCGGAAATCCGACTCGCTCTGGCTCGAGGCCGCGCGGCGATTCCGGCGGCACCGTCTGGCGATGGTCGGACTGGTCGTGCTGGCGGCGATGGTCCTGGCCGTCGTCGTGGGGCCGTTCGTCTACCGCCTTCCGATCGACGAGATCGACTTCCGGGCCAAGCTGAAGGGACCCTCGTGGGCTCACCCGCTCGGCACCGATGACCTCGGCCAGGACATCCTCGCCCGGATCCTCTACGGCGGCCGGATCTCCCTCGCGGTGGGTGTCGTCGCGATGCTGATCGGGATCTGCGTGGGGACGACCGTGGGGGCGGTGGCCGGCCAGCTCGGCGGCGCACTCGACAGCGTCCTGATGCGCCTGACCGATCTCTTCCTGTCGCTCCCCCAGCTGCCGATCTTCCTCCTGACCGTCTACCTGTTCCGCGACCCGATGAAGAAGCTCCTGGGCCCGGAGATGGGCGCCTTCGTGCTGATCGTCGCGGTGATCGGCTCCCTGCGCTGGATGCCCGTTGCGCGTCTCGTCCGCGCCCAGTTCCTCTCGCTCCGCGAGAAGGAGTTCGTGGAGGCGGCCCGCGCGCTCGGCGTGCCCACCGCCCGCCAGATCGTCCGCCACGTGCTACCCAATGCCATCGGCCCCGTCATCGTGGCGGGCTCGCTCGACGTCGCCACGGCGATCCTCCTCGAGTCCACCCTCTCGTTCCTCGGACTGGGCTTTCCCCCCGATATTCCGACCTGGGGGCGGATCCTCTTCGACGCCAAGGACAACCTCGACTTCGCACCGCACTGGGCCATCTTCCCGGGCACGGCGATCTTCCTGACGGTGCTGTCGATCAACTTCATAGGGGACGGCCTGAGGGACGCCCTCGATCCCCGGAAGGTGCTCTGAGGGGTCGTCGCCGATCGGCGTGAACGGGGCCCGACTGATCAGGCCGGCCGAGGGGCTTGTAGTGAGCTCAGCCAGCCCGAAGTCCGAGGCCGCCTGATTGCCGTGTCACGCAGCAAGAGCCCATGACCCCCGCCGGTCCCCGATCACTTGCGCCCGAGGGTCGTTGTGAAACAACGCCTCGATCTCCGCCAAGAGGCGCGCGTGCCCGCGGGGGACCACGAGAAGCCAGGGGCCGGAGCCCAGGCCCCACTGTGAGGAGCTGTGTTGATGGCGGCGATCCGGGATCCAGCCCAGCTCCGGGATCGGTCATGACCGCCCCGCCCCGCACGTTTCCGTTGTGTCGGCCGTGACCAGCCCGGCGGCGCTTGCCCGACCGTCCCCGCCGGGCGGCAAGAGCGCGCCTTCCAGGCGTCCGACGAGGGCGGCCACGCGCAGGCGCGTCAACTCCCCTTCCCCCTGGAGCTCCGCGAGGCCCAGGCATTCCTCGACGACCTCCCGATCACCGAGGTCGGCGAAGGCTTCGGCGGCGCACAGGATGCCGTCGAACGAGTTTGCCCGGCACGCCCGATACAGCGCGGCAAAGTACGCGCGTCGGGCTGCCGGCTCGGCGGAGGACCGGCCACCGGTGGCTCGCCCGATCCGGAGGCGGGCCTGCCCGGTAGCGATTAGACCTTCCCAGCTGAGGCTTTCCACCGCCGCCAGGTGAGCACTGTCCCACGCCTGACGCGCCCCATCGACGTCGTTCTGTCCGAGCGCCTGCTCCGCCGCCCGGAGGTGTGCGTTCCACGCAGGAGTGACCGCGCTGCTCCGCCCGTTGGCCTCGTGCTTCGCCGCCGCTGCTTTCCCGTTGGATCCCGGCGCGCTCACGGCTGGATCTCCCCGACCGGAAGAATACTGTCGCCGAGGCGTGTCCGGAACGTGCGGACGTCCGCCTGCGCCTCCGGGTCGCGCGCTGCGAGGCGCTCCGCCACCCGGAGTCCCAAGCCGACCATCTGCGTGTCGCCCAGCGCCGCGTAGCCCTCCATGGCCCGGAGGACGCCCTCCACGGACGCTTGCTGGCGGGCTCGGAAGAAGGCCTTCTGATAGGCCTCGCGCGCCTTGCTCTCGAACGACCGCCGAAGTCCCGTGGCCTCGCCGATGCGGCGGTACAGGTCGCCGGCGAAGACCATGCCGTCCCAGCGGGTGGTCCCGAGCGCCAGCGTGTAGGCCTCATTGGCGGCGCGCAGCGCCAGACTGTACTCCTTGCGGGCGAGCGCGGTGTCGACTTGCCGGATCGCAGGGGCCCAAGGTGAGTCAGGAGTCGCCAGGGCCGCCACGCTGCCGGCGGTCGTCGTGACCAAAGCTGCGAGAGTGAGTGCGACACCTGACCGGATGTAGCGTCCCCTGCTCATTGGTGGCTCCTTCTCGTAGGAGAGTGGACCGCATGCACGGCCAGAAAGAAGGCAACGCCTGTGCCAGGATGAACAACAATGAAAACAGATACTTACGTCGATGGCACCGTCGGGGAAGTCACGGTGGTGGTGGTGGAACCTTGACCACCGCCGCGACCACGGGGCAGGATGGCGGATGCCATGAGTGTTCTAGCCGATCTCGTCGGCGAAAGCCCCGGGATCACTGCCGTCCGGGAGCAGATCGCCCGCCTGGTCGCGCGCGCCTCCGAGGTCCGGCGTCTGCCACCCGTTCTGATCCAGGGAGAGACCGGTAGCGGCAAGGGGCTCGTGGCCCAGGCGCTCCACCGGGCAGGCCCCCGGTCCGGGGGGCCCTTCGTCGACGTGAACTGCGCGGCGATCCCCGAGACTCTCCTCGAAGCCGAGATGTTCGGGTTCGAGCGGGGGGCCTTCACGGATGCCCGCCAGGCGAAACGCGGGCTCTTCCAGACGGCTCACCGGGGCACGCTCTTTCTGGACGAGATCGGGACCCTCCCCCAAGGCCTCCAGGCCAAGCTCCTCACCGTGCTCGAAGAGCGCTCCGTCCGTCGCCTCGGCGCGACGCAGAGCGAGCCGGTGGACGTGTGGATCATCGCGGCGACCAACCTCGATCTTCTGGCGGCCACTCGCGCGGGACGGTTTCGCGAGGATCTCTATCATCGCCTGGCGGTCCTGACCCTCACGCTGCCACCCCTCCGGGAGCGGCAGCGGGACATCCTGCTACTCGCGGAGCACTTTCTGGCCCGGGGGTGCGCCGACTACGGGATCCCCGCGAAGACACTCGCACCCGACGCCCGCAAGGCGCTGGTTGCCTACCGGTGGCCGGGCAACGTCCGCGAGCTCATCAACACGATGGAGCGGGTGGCGTTGCTGACCGAGGTGCCGGTCGTGACCGCGAATCTGCTGGGCCTTCCCGACGGAGGGTCGAGCCTGGCCACCGCCGCCGCCTCCGCGGGCCCCGCCGCCCCGGCGACGCTGGCTGCGGTCGTGGACAGCGCCGAGCGAGGCCACCTCCAAGAGGCGCTCGATGCGACCGGCTGGAACGTCACACGCGCGGCGGCACGTCTGGGCATCTCGCGGAACACGATCCGCTATCGCATCGAGAAGCATGGGCTCGGTCCGGGGGCTCCGGTGTCCCCGCGCCGGCCTCGCAAGGCTCCGTCGCCGCCGTCCGCGCCGGCGTCGGCGAGCGCTCCGGCCGGGGGCGCGCCCGCGCCCATCGCGATCCGGTGGGAGCGTCGGCGCCTCGCCGTCCTGCAGGCGACGCTCGCGTCCGGACGCGACGCCGGTCCCCTCGACACCGGGAGGGTGATCGAGGCCCTCCTCGAGAAGGCCCGGTCATTCGGTGGTCGCGTGGAGGAGCTCGGCGCCAGCGGATTTGTCGCGCTCTTCGGCTTGGATCCGGTGGAGGACGCCATGCGTCGGGCGGCGCTCGCCGCGGTGGCCATGCAGCTCGCGGCCCAGCGGGCGCCTGGCGGCAGCCCGGGCACCGCCATCCGGATCGGCATCGATCTGGGTTCATTCCTCCTCGGGCGCCTTCAGGATGCCTCGCTGGTCGATCCGGAGGACAAGCGTCTGGCGCTCGGCGCGATGGGGCTGCTGCTGGCGGGCACGGAGCCCGGCACGATCGTCGTCAGCGCCGCCGGGGCTCCGTTCCTGGCCCGGGGATTCGATCTCATGCCGCTCGGCGCCGCACCGGGGCGACGCTCGGCGTTCCGGCTCGGCGGCATCGAGCGGGGAGAGGCCGCGAGCGGTCGACGCCCCCGGTTCGTCGGGCGGGACGACGAGCTGGACCTGCTGAAGGGCCGTTTGGCCGCAGCGATGCGAGGCCAGGGTCAGGTGGTGGCCATCGTCGGCGAGGCGGGCATCGGCAAGTCCCGGCTGATCGTCGAGCTGCGGCGAGGTCTTTCCGCCGGGCAGATCCTCTACCTGGAAGGGCACTGCCTGCCCTACGCGACGCCGATCCCCTGTCTGCCGCTCGTCGAGCTTCTGCGGGCGGCGTGCGCCATCGTCGAGACCGACGGGCCAGACGGTGTCCGCGAAAAGCTGCGCGCGACGCTGGAGCGCGCGGGAATGGACGCGCTCGGGGCGACGCCGTGCCTCCTCCACCTTCTGGACCCCGGTGAGGGCGGCGAGGCGCTCGATCGGCTCAGTCCCGAGGTGGTCAAGGCTCGAACCTTCGAGACTCTGCGCGAGCTGAGCCAGCGGCTCGCCGGCCAGGCGACGCTTGTGCTCGTCGTGGAGGACTTGCATTGGATCGATCGGACCTCCGAGGAGTACCTCGAGACGCTCGTCGACGTCGTCGGGGGCGCCCGGATCCTTCTCGTCACGACCCACCGGCCCGGGTACCAGCCGCCGTGGATGGACAAGTCCTACGCGACACAGGTCGCCCTCCAGCCCCTGTCGCCGCGCGAGAGCCTGAGCTTGGCCCGCGACGTGATCGGCCCGGCCGAGGTGGACGAGCCCACTGTCGAGATGATCGTGGCCAAGGCCGAGGGCAACCCGTTCTTCACGGAGGAGCTGGCCCGGGCCGTGGCCGAAGGGGGCAGCCCGATCCCGGGAACGACGGTCCCGGACACCATCGAGGGCGTGCTCATGGCCCGCATCGACCGCCTGGCGGCCGAGGACAAGCGGGTCCTTCAGGCCGCCGCGGTCATCGGGCGGACGCTGCCATTCCTCCTGCTCCAGATGATCCTGGAGCCCGCCGACGAGGGTCTGCGCGAACACCTTGCTCGGCTCCAGGGCGCCGAGTTTCTCTACGAGACGCGCACGGCGTCCGAGCTCGAATACACGTTCAAGCACGCGCTGACCCACGAGGTCGCGTACGCGAGCCTTCTGCCTGCGCAGCGGCGGGCGCTCCACGCCCGTATCGTCGACGTCCTCGAGAGCTGGCAGCGGGAGGGCCTGGAGGAGCACGTCGAGCGGCTGGCACATCACGCCATCCAGGCCGAGGTCTGGGAGAAGGCCGTGGACTACGCCCGGCGCGCCGGCCTCCAGGCGTTGGCCCGGTCGGCGAACCAGGACGCCGCGGCCTGGCTCGACCAGGCCGTGGCGGCGCTCGCCCATCTCCCCGAGCGCCGCGAGCACCTGGAGCAGGCCATCGACCTTCAGTTCGACCTGCGGAACGCTCTCTGGCCCCTCGCGGAGTTCCGGCGCGTCTTCGACTGTCTCAAGCGCGCGGAGCAGCTCGCGACCACACTCGGCGATCAGAGGCGGCTGGCGATGACGTTCGCGCTCCTCACCCCGATGTTTTCCATGCGGGACGACCGTGCCCAGGGCATCGAGTACGGCCGGCGCGCGCTCGACATCGGCACGACGCTCGGGGACACCAGGGTGCAGGCCGTCGCGAGCCTGTACCTGTCCACGGCCTACCTCACGCTCGGCAACTACTCCCGGGCGACAAAGTTCGCCCGGAAGAACGTCGCCCTGCTCCAGGGAGACGTGTCACTCGAGCGCTTCGGCCCGTACGGCCTCCACGCTCCACCCGCCATTCTGCCGCGGGCGCTCTTGATCTGGGGGCTTTCGGAGCTCGGTGAGTTCGCACAGGCCGAGCCCGTGCTGGAGGAGGGCCTGCGAATCGCCGAGACCATCGACCACCCCTATTCCCAGACGTTCCTGTCCCTGGGGGAGGGGATCCTCCGCGTCCGTCAGGGCGATCTCCCGAAGGCCGTGAGCGCGCTCGAACGAAGCCTGGCGCTCTGCCGGCACTGGAAGCTCGCGGCGTTGTTCGACGTGATTGCGGGACACCTCGGCGCTGCCTACACGCTCGCGAGACGCCCGGCGGAGGCGATCCCTCTTCTCGAGGAGGCTCTGGCGCGGGAGTACCGGCACTGGTTGGAACCGTTCCCCTCGCTGGCGCTGGCGGACGCCTACCTGCGGGTCGGTCGGCCCCGGGACGCGCGACACCAGGCAGACCGGGCTCTCGAGCTCGCCCATCAGAGGGGTCAGCGCGGGCACGAGGCGTGGATCAGGTGGGCGCTTGGCGAGATTGCGGCCCAGACCGGGGCCGCCGACACCCCGACGGCCGCGGAGCACTACCGGCACGCGCTCGCCCTCGCCACCGAGCTCGGGATGCGGCCGCTTGCCGCTCACTGCCAGCTGGGCCTCGCCCAGTGGCATCGCGCAACCGGTGATCGCGCGAGGGCCGAGGAGCACCTGGCGGCCGCCCGGACCCTGTACCGGGAGATGAACATGACGCTCTGGCTGGCCCAGACCCAGGCCGAGCCGGGCGCCAGCGTGTAGACCAGCCGCCCGTCCCGGCGCGGTTCATCTCCCGCGCTATGCTGGTGGACGCTGGGGAGGATCGCATGGCGCCACGGACGATCACGCTCGAGGCCTATCGAGACAGCTGGCTGCCCGACGACCCCGACGCCGGCTTCCGTCGCCTGGTCGCCGAATACTCGGCGATCGATCCGATGCCGACGCTCGAGGAGCTCGGCCGCCGCAAGGACATTCCTGTCGGCGCGCTCGCCGCGTTCGTCCTCGCGCGCTACTGCACATCGGGGAGCGACGCGCTCCTCGAGATTGGGCCCCTCGTCGTGCGCCAGATGGCCGAGATCGTACGCAGTGCGGAGGCGGTCGGCACCGACGCCGCCCGCGTCGACGCCTACCGGGCGCTTGCCGGGATCGTCGCCTGGCTCCGCATCCCGCTCGACGACCCGGCCTGGCGGCCCGGGGGATGAGGCTCCCGGATCGCTGGGGCGGCGGCAAGCATCGTCCAGTCAGAGAGCCCGACGGTGGCGTGTCTCGATCTCGCTGGGGTATTGTGAGGCGCGCGTGGACGGAATGACGAGCTGACGGGGAGACGAGTCGCGACCATGGAGAGCCGCTACCAGGACGAGGCCGTACGCGGGCTCGACCTCGTCGACCAGCTGGTGCAGGTGTCGCGCTGGGTCGGCGCCGAGACGTCGCTCGCCGTCTGGGGCGGCGGAAACACGTCGGTCAAGCTCACCGAGGCGGACCTGCTCGGCCGTCCGGTCCGGGTGCTCCGCGTCAAGGGCAGCGGCTCGGATCTCAAGAGCGTGGCGCGCCGGGACTTCCCCGGCGTGCGCCTGCCCGAGGTTCTGGCCCTCCTCGAGCGCGACGACGTGGGCGACCAGGAGATGGTGGACTACCTCGCGCGGTGCCTCCAGGAGCCTGGCTCGCCGCGACCGTCAATCGAGACGTTGCTGCACGGGTTTCTCGACGCAGAGGCTGTGATCCACACCCATGCGGATGCGATCGTCGGTCTGACAAACACCGAGCGCGGCCGCGACGTCGTCGAGGACCTGTTCGGCAAGGAGACGGTGTGGGTGCCCTACCGGCGGCCCGGGTTCCGGCTGTCGAAGGAGGTCTGGGCGGCGATCCGCGCGCAGCCGGAAGCGCGGGGGATCGTCCTCGAGAAGCACGGGCTCAGCACGTGGGGCGCGACGCTCAAGGAGGCGTACCTCGCCACCATCGAACTGGTGACGCGAGCCGAGGGCCGGCTTCGGGAGGCGGCGCGGGGACGCCGGGTATTCGGCGCTCCCGTCGTGGCCGACGCCCGACGTCGAGACCCGGCGGCGCGTGGCCCGTGAGATCGCCCCCGTGCTGCGCGGGATGCTGGGGGGCGAGCGGCGTGTGGTGCTGCGCTTCGACGACGGCGACGACATCCTCGCGCTCGCGAGCGCGCCCGAGGCCGCGCGGCTCACTCAGGTGGGGCCCTCCACCCCCGACCACACCATCTACTCGAAGCGCCTGCCGTGCTTCGTCCCGCTCGTCGACCCCGCCGCCCCGGCCGCTGTCGTCGACGCGATGCGTGCGGCGGTCGACCGGTTCGTGCAGGAGTACACGGCGTACTTCGAGGCCCACCGTCACGGCGACCTCATGCAGCCCAGCGTCGCTCAGGCCGGCGTGACCGCCGCGCCCGGGCCGGCCCTCCGCCTCACCGATCCATACCCCCGGATCGTTCTCCTGCCCGGACTTGGCATGTTCACCAGCGGGAAGGATGCGCGGACGGCCGGGATCGTCGCCGACATCTACCATCACACCGCGTGGGTCCTCCGGGCCGCGTCGGCCCTCGGTCCGTACGCCTCACTCTCGGCGCAGGACGCGTTCAACGTCGAGTTCTGGCCGCTCGAGCTGGACAAGCTCCAGATGGCGCCCCCCGAGAAGGAGCTGGCGCGCCGGGTAGCGCTGGTCACCGGCGGGGCCAGCGGGATCGGCCGGGCGGTGGCGCGGCGGCTCGCCCGGGAGGGTGCGCACGTCGTGGTCACCGACCTCGACGAGGAAGGCGCCCGCCGCGTGGCCGAGGAGATCGCGCCGGACGCCGGCCCCGCGCGTCCGCTGGGCCTTCACCTCGACGTCACGTCCGAGGCCTCGGTCGAGGCCGCGATGTCGGCGACGGTGGACGCCTACGGCGGGCTCGACGTCGTCGTGTCGAACGCCGGCATCGCGCACGCGGGGGCGATCGACCGGATGGCTCTCGCGGACTGGGAGCGCAGCTTCGCGGTGAATGCGACCGGCCACTTCCTCGTGACGCGCGCGGCGCTTCCGGGTTCTGCGAGCCCAGGGGCTGGGCGGAAGCCTGGTCTTCGTCGCAACCAAGAACGTCATGTCGCCCGGGAAGGACTTCGCGGCCTACAGCGCCTCGAAGGCCGCCGAGGCGCAGCTCGCCAAGGTGGCGGCGCTGGAAGGCGGGCCGCACGGCATCCGGGTCAACCTCGTGAACCCGGACGCCGTCTTCCGGGACTCGGGACTCTGGTCTCCCGCGGTGCGCCACGAGCGGGCTCAAGCCCAGGGGATCGCGGTCGGGGAGCTCGAGGAGTTCTACCGGAAACGGAACCTGCTCGGCGTCTCCGTTCTGCCGGAGGATGTGGCCGAGGCGGTGCTCTTCCTGGCCTCGGACAGGGCCGCCAAGACGACCGGCTGCACGCTCACCGTCGACGGCGGCGTTCGCGACGCCTTCCCCCGATGAGCGGGCGTGCCGGGGCGCACAGCCGGCGTCTGAAGCGGACCGCCGTGGCCGACCTGACCGGCGGCGAGCTGGTCGCCCGCGTCCTCGCCCGGGAGGGTGTGGGCGCCATCTTCACGCTCTGCGGCGGCCACGTGCTGCCGATCTACGACGCTTGCCTTCGGCACGGGATCCGTGTCGTGGACGTTCGCCACGAGCAGGCGGCCGCCCACGCCGCCGACGCGTGGGCGCGCCTCACCCGGGCGCTCGGCGTCGCCGTCGTCGTGCCCGGCCCCGGCGTGACCGACGCCGTGACCGGCGTGGCGAATGCCTTCGCGGCGCGCAGCCCGCTGCTGCTGATCGGTGGCGCCTCGCCGCTCGGACTCAAGGGCCGGGGCGCCCTCCAGGAGATGGAGCAGGTCGCGCTCCTGCGACCCATCACCAAGGGCGCCTGGGCGGTCCCGGAGCCACGTCTCATCCCGGAGTACCTCGCCCGGGCGATCGACGTGGCCCTCACCGGGCAGCCGGGTCCCGTCTTCGTCGAGATCGCGGTCGACCTCCTGATGTCAACGGTCGACGAGCGCGATGCCCCGCTGCCGGTGCCCGGCGCGCGCGGCCGCCCGGCGCCGTCACCCGCCGCGGTCGAGCGCGTGGCGGCCCTCCTGGCGAATGCCGAGCGTCCCGCCATCGTGGCCGGGAGCGGGGTCTACTGGGACGGGGGCTGGGCCGCGCTCGCTCGCCTCGCCGAGCGCGCCGCGCTGCCCGTCTTCACGAACGGCATGGGGCGAGGATGCCTGCCGCATGACCACCCGATGGCCTTCCAGCTGGCGCGCGGGCTGGCCCTCAGCGAGGCCGACGTGGTCCTCGTGCTCGGGACGCCGCTCGACTTCCGGCTCGGCTATGGCCAGGCCCCGGTCCTCGGAGACGGGGCCCAGGTCGTGATGGTCGACGCGGAGGCGGCGACTTCGGTCGAAACCGCACGCTCGCCGAGGGGATCGCCGCGGACGTCAGCCGGACCCTGGAGGCCCTGCACGCGGCGATGCCGGCCGGGCTCCCGGCCCGGACGGAGAGCTGGCGTCGCCGGTTGCGCGACAAGGAGGATGCCGAGCGCGCGAAGCAGGCTGCCCTCGCGGCGTCCGACCGCACGCCCATCAGCCACTACCGTCTGGCAGCCGAGCTGGCCGCCGTCATGGACGATCGCACCTGCCTGGTTGCCGACGGGGGCGACGTCGTGACGTGCGCCTCGAAGATCGTCCCGCTCTCGCGCCCCGCGCAGTGGCTCGACCCGGGGCCGCTCGGGGTCCTGGGGGTCGGCCCGCCGTTCGCGCTGGCGACGAAGGCGCTCCATCCGGAGTGGCGCGTCCTGCTCCTGTCCGGGGACGGCGCGTTCGGGCTGAACGGCATGGAGCTCGAGACCGCGGTACGCTTCGACCTCCCGCTGGTCTGCGTCGTCGGCAACGACGGCGGGTGGGGGATGATCCGGTCGGTCCAGCAGAGCTTCTACGGGCGCGAGCGGATCGTCGCGACGTCGCTCCCCTTCACCCGGTACGACCGCCTCGTCGAGGCGCTGGGCGGCGAGGGCGAGACGATCGAGGATCCACGCCGTCTCCGCCCGGCGCTCGAGCGTGCCCTCGCGGGCGGGCGAGTCGCGTGCCTGAATGTTATCCTGGATCCGGACGCCTATCGCCGCGAAGGCGGCGGCAGCCTGGCCATCTGACCATCCCCAGGCTGCGGGGGAGCCGATGAAGCCGACGCCGCCCGATCGCCACCCACCCGGATCAACCCGGACCGAGCGCGACAGCATGGGGCCCGTCGAAGTCCCGGCCGATCGTTACTGGGGCGCGCAGACCCAGCGGTCCCTCCACCACTTCCGGATCGGCGGGGAGCGGTTTCCCCGCGAGATGATCCGCGCGTTCGGCATCCTCAAGAAGGCGTGCGCCCTGGTGAACCGGGACCTCGGCCTTCTCCCGGAGGACAAGGCGCGGGCGATCGTCAAGGCGGCGGACGAGGTGATCGAGGGGCGCCTCGACGACCACTTCCCGCTGGTGGTCTGGCAGACGGGGAGCGGCACCCAGACGAACATGAACGCCAACGAGGTGATCGCGAACCGCGCGACCGAGATCCTCGGCGGCGCAGCTGGGCTCGCGGCTCGTCCATCCCGAATGACGACGTCAACCGGAGCCAGTCGTCGAACGACACCTTCCCGACGGCGATGCACATCGCGACCGTCGAGCAGCTCCGCGCTCGCCTGTTCCCGGCCGTCCGGCGCCTGCGGGATACGCTTGCCCGGAAGGTCGACGCCTACCGGGACGTCGTCAAGATCGGGCGGACCCACCTCCAGGACGCGGTGCCGCTCACCCTTGGCCAGGAGATCTCGGGATGGGTGAGCCAGCTCGACCACGCCCTCGGGCACCTCGAGGCGGCGATGCCCCATCTCCACGAGCTGGCCATCGGCGGCACCGCGGTCGGAACCGGCCTCAACGCTCCGCCGGGCTTCGGGGAGGCGGCGGCGAAGCGGATCGCGGAGCTGACGGGCCACCCATTCGTCGCGGCCGAGAACCCCTTCGAGGCCCTGGCGGCGCATGACGCGCTCGTGGCCGCTCACGGCGCGCTGAAGACGCTGGCGGCGGCGCTCATGAAGATCGCCAACGACGTCCGCTGGCTGGCGTCGGGACCGCGGTCGGGTCTCGGCGAGATCACGATCCCCGAGAACGAGCCCGGGCAGCTCGATCATGCCGGGCAAGGTCAACCCCACCCAGTCGGAGGCGCTGACCATGGTCTGCGGCCCAGGTGCTGGGCAACGACGTCGCCGTGACGTCGGCGGGGCCTCCGGGAACTTCGAGCTCAATGTCTTCAAGCCGCTCATCATCCACAACGTGCTCCAGTCGGTGCGCCTCCTCGCGGACGCCTGCGTGTCGTTCGAGGAGCATTGCGTCCGCGGTCTCGAGCCGAACCTGCCCGCGCATCCGGGAGCAGCTCGATCGCTCGCTCATGCTCGTCACGGCCCTTGCGCCCCGCGCTCGGCTACGACCGCGCGGCCGAGATAGCGAAGAAGGCGCATCATGAGGGCACGACCCTCGGGAGGCCGCACCGCGCTGGCTACCTCACGCGAGGAGTTCGACCGGCGGTTCAGGCCCGAGCGATGACCTCGACGGGGCGAGGAGTTCGACCGCGAGGTCCGCCCCGAGCGGATGGTTGGTCGCTCCGGAAGGCGCCCAGCTTCGAGACCGACGGCAGCCGCCGACGGCCAACGACCGCCGGCGCCGCCAACGACTGGTTGACCCCCCGCCGACCCGCTTTTAAAATCTCCTTCGGCATGCCCATCTACGAGTACCACTGCGCCAGCTGTCGGCGCGCCGTGAGCCTGCTCGTCATGCGGATCTCCGACCCGACCCCGCCCAGCTGCCCTCGCTGCGGCGGGGCAGAGCTCCGACGCCTCATGTCCCGGTTCGCCACCATCCGTTCCGAGGAGGACCGGCTCGATTCCCTGGCCGATCCCTCGAGCCTCGGCGACCTCAACGAGGACGACCCGAAGAGCGTCGCCCGGTGGATGAAGAAGATGGGCAGCGAGATGGGCGAGGATCTAGGGCGACGAGCGTCGAGGAGGCGCTGGAGGAGGAGGCCGGCGTGGACTCGGAGGCCCCGTCCGAGGGCGCCGGCGGGAGCGACGACCTCTGACCGGCTCCCTGGCCGAACCCCCCGGGGGCCCAGGACCGTCTCAACATCGCACACGGGGGCTATCGGGCGACACACATGGAGGTCTCGGACGGGTTGTGTCGCCGTAGCTTACGCCGGCCCGTGGGGCCGGCAGGGGGGGCCTGGCACTCGTGAGGGTCGAGCGCTTCTCGCGACTGGGCCGGGCTCGGGATTGGCGAGGCGGGGTGGAATCGGCTCGTCGAGCGCTGTCGAGCCCCGGTGCCGTTCGCCACTTGGCAGTTCCAGACGTCCTGGTATCGTGCCTTCGCCCCCGGACCCCTCCACCTCTTCGCCGCCCAGGATGGCGCGGGCGAGTGGGCGGGGGTCCTTCCGCTCTACGAGACTCCCACCCCTGACGGGCCGGTCCTCCGCCTGGTCGGCGGGACGGACGTCGCCGACTACCTCGACCTCATCGCCGTGGCCGGGCGCGAAGAGGAAGTCTGGAAGGCATTCCTCCCCGCGCTGGCGGATGACGCGAGGCCGGGTGCGTGGACCTCCGCCCGGTCCCGGCCGCGTCGCCCACGGCCGGTCTCCTGACGAGCCTCGCCCCCTCCGCCGGCCTGACCTGCCGGGTCGACGTCGAGGACCGGTGCCCGGTGATCGATCTGCCGGAGACCTGGGACGGCCTACCTCGCCGGGCTCTCCGGGAAGGACCGCCACGAGCTTCGGCGGAAGCTCCGCCGCGCCGAGGCGGGACGGCCTCGCGTCGAGGTGGCGCGGACCCCCGCGGCGATGGGCGTGCTGATGGACGGCTTCGTCGCCCTCCACCGGCGGTCCAAGGTCGGCAAGGCGCGCTTCATGGACGACGCCATGGAGGTCTTCTTTCGGGAGCTCGGGCAGTCCCTGGCCGCGGCGGGGCTGGCGGCCCTGTGGATGCTCTGGCTCGAAGAGCGCCCGGCAGCGGCGCTCTTCTGCCTCGAGCAGGCGGGCACCGTGAGCCTCTACAACTCCGGCTTCGACCCGGAGGCGCGGGCCATGTCGCCGGGCGTTGTGCTCATCGCGCGCACGATCGAGGACGCGATCGCGCGCGGCTTCCGGCGCTACGACTTCCTGCGCGGCGAGGAGCCGTACAAGTACGGCTTCGGCGCCGTGCCGACGGAGGTCCTGCGAGTGACCCTGGAGCGGCCATGACGCCCGCCTATTCCGGCCGGCCGGCGCGCGGGGCGCGGCTCGCCGTCCTCTCGGTACACACCTGCCCGCTCGCGGCGCTCGGCGGCAAGGAGACGGGCGGGATGAACGTCTACGTGCGCGAGGTGGCGCGGGCGTTGGGCCGTCTCGGCTTCGCGATCGACGTCTTCACGCGGAGCCAGGATCCACGGATCCCCGAGGTCGTGGCGCTCGGGATCCGGGCGCGCGGGTCGTCCACGTCCCCGCGGGTCCGGCCCGCCCGATCGCGCGCGCCGCGGTGGCCGGCCATCTCGCGGCGTTCGCCGAGCGGGTCGAGGCGTTCCGCGAGCGCGAGGGCAGTCCGCTACGACCTCGTGCACAGCCACTACTGGCTGTCGGGACTGGCCGGGCTGGACCTGGCGCGGCGCTGGGACGTGCCGCTGGTCCACATGTTCCACACGCTCGGGGCGATCAAGAACGCGGTGGCCCGCGGCTCGGGCGACACCGAGCCCGCCGAGCGTCTCGCGGCCGAGGTCCGCATCGCGGCGGACGCCGACCGGCTCGTGGCCTCGAACCTGATCGAGCGCGCGGACCTCGCCTGGCACCTGGGTGCCGACCCGGACCGAGTGGGGGTCATCCCGTGCGGGGTCGACGTCGAGCTGTTCCGGCCCCGGGCGGCGGCGCCCGCGCGGGCACGCCTCGGCCTCGACGCGGAGCATGTGCTCCTCTTCGTCGGCCGCCTGACTCCCATCAAGGGGTTCGAGACGCTCCTGCGGGCGCTGGCGGTGCTGCGATCCGACGGCCTCGCGGCAGCGCGGCTCACGCTCCTCGTCGTCGGGAGGCACGAAGGACGACGGGGGCGGCAGCGAGCATCTCCGCCAGCTCGCGCACGACCTCGGCGTCGGGGCGTGGGTCGACTTCCGCGGGCCGCAGCCGCAGGACGTGCTCCCGGACTACTACGCTGCGGCCGACCTCTGCCTGATGCCCTCGCGCTACGAGTCGTTTGGCATGGTGGCGCTCGAGGCGATGGCGTCCGGCGTCCCCGTGATCGCCTCGCGCGCCGGCGGCCTCGCCGTGACCGTCCAGGATGGTGCTGACGGGCCGGCTGGTCCCCGAAGGCGACGTGACGGCGCTCGCGCGGGCGGTCTCGGGACTTCTGGCCGACGAGCCGGCAGCGCCGGGCGCTCGGGCTCCGGGCCGTGGAGTGGGCCCGCCGGTTCGCCTGGCCCACCGTCGGGCGAAGCATGATGCAGCTCTACGCGGACCTGCTCGTGCCGCTCGAGGGCGCGGTCGGCGCCTCCGGCTGTCGCTCCGTCCTGTAGAGTGTGCCTGGACCGCTGCTGCGATGGGCGCGCGGAGCGCCCGCAACCCTTGACTACTGGGTACGCAATCTGGGATCCAGCGCGTCGCGGAGCGAATCGCCGAACAGGTTGAAGGCGAAGACGGCGAGGCTGATCGCGAGGCCCGGGAAGATCCCCATCCAGGGGGCCGTCTCCGCGAACTCGACCGCCGCGCCCCGGAGCATGAGCCCCCACGCCGCCGTCGGCTCCTGGACCCCGAGCCCGAGGAACGACAGCGAGGCCTCCAGCAGGATCGCCTGGCCCAGGAAGGCGGTCAGCATGATCAGGTAGGGCGCCATCACGTTCGGGAGCATGTGGCGGAGGATGATCCGCGGGTGGCCGAAGCCGGCCGCGCGCGCCGCGTCGACGTAGGGCATCTCGCGGATGGCGAGCGCGCTCGAGCGGACGACCGAGCGCGCAGCGGGGGATCATCGGGATCATGATGGCCAGGATGACGTTGATGGCGCCGGTGCCCAGGATGACCACGACCGCCAGCGCCAGGATGATGAGCGGGAGGGAGAGGAAGACGTCCATGACGCGCTGGAGGATCAGGTCCAGCCACCCGCCGAAGTAGGCGCTGGCGACGCCCAGGATGGCGCCCAGCGTCGCGCCGAGCAGCGACGCGACCAGCCCGACGGATAGCGCGGTCCGCGAGCCGTACATGAGGCGCGAGTACACGTCCCGGCCGTGAGCGTCGGTGCCGAGCCAGTGCTGGGCGCTCGGCGGCGCCAGCATGGCCCCGTAGTCGGTGGCGAGCGGATGGTGCGTGGACAGCTGCGGCGCGAGGACCGCGACCATCGCCATCAGGACGATGAAGCCGGCGCCGAGCGCGCCCAGCGGGCGCCGGCGCACGAACTCGCGAGGCCCGTCGAGCCACCGGGCCGCCGGCTCGGCGGCGGCGACGTCGGCGAGGACGCCGATCGGCGGGTTGACCGCCATCAGCGGTACCGGATCCGCGGGTCGATCCAGGCGAAGGCGAGGTCGACCAGGAAGTTGACGGCGATGAACGTCCCCGCCACCAGCAGCACCAGCGCCTGGGTGAGGGTGTAGTCCCGGTGCGCGATCGCCTGGACGAACAGGAGACCGAGGCCGTTCAGGTTGAACACCTGCTCGGTGACGACGAGCCCGCCCAGCAGGAACGCGAACTCGAGCGCGATCACCGTCAGCACCGGCAGCATCGCGTTCTTGAGCGCGTGGCGGGTCAGGATCAGCCTCTGCCAGAGGCCCTTCGCGCGCGCCGTCCGGATGTAGTCCTCGCGCAGCACCTCCAGCATCGCCGACCGCGTCATGCGCGTGGCGACCGCCGAGTACCGGTAGCCGACGGCGACCGCCGGCCAGATGAGCTGGGCGAGGTTCTGCCAGGGGTCGACCCAGAACGGGGTGTAGACCATCGGGGGCAGCCACCGGAAGACGACGAGCAGTCCGAGGATCAGGAGGATGCCCAGCCAGAACGACGGCATGGCGAGCCCGGCGATCGAGAAGATCCGGACGAAGTAGTCGACCCAGCTGTCCTGGCGCAGGGCGGCGACGATGCCGAGCGGGATCGCCAGCACCGTGGCGACCAGCGTGGCCATCAGGGCGAGCTGGAGCGACAGCGCGAACCGGAGCTTGATCTCCTCGGTGATCGGCGACCCGGTCCACATCGAGCGGCCGAAGTCGAAGCGGAGCAGCCCGGCCATGTAGGCCACGAACTGCTGCCAGATCGGCTTGTCGAGGCCGAGCTTGGCGCGCTCGGCGTCGAGCATCTTCTGGTCGACGAACTGGTTCTGGCCGCTCGCGAAGCGCATCTCGACGACGTCGCCGGGCAGGACGCGCAGCAGGACGAACACCAGCACCGCCACCCCCAGGAGGGTGGGGATCATCAGGACGAGCCGCGTCAGGATGTACCGGGTCACGGGCTCACCGGATCAGGGTCGGACCGCCGACGCGTCGAGGACCGCGCGGCCAGCTTCGGAGTCCCCGGGACCGTCCGCGGCGGCAGGAGCCCCGGGCGCGGTCGCCGCCCGTCGGGGACGGCGACCGGTTGCCGGAACGTCAAAGCCTGGCTCCGCGCTACTCCGTGAGCCAGACGGTGTCCAGCTGCTGGTTGAGGTAGTGGCTCGGCGTGACCTGCCAGCCCTTGACCTTGCTGTTGTGGGGGATGATGCGGTGCCACTGGAGCGTCAGGATGTAGTGGGCCTCCTCGTCGAGGAGGCGCTTCTCGAACTGGCGGATGAGGGCCTTTCGCTCCTCCGGGTTGGTCGCGCGCGCCTGCTTGTCGTAGAGCTCGTCGAGCATCCGGTCGGTGTAGCGTCCGTAGTTCGCCGGGTTCTTGTCCATCGAGATGAACTTGTACAGGTCGAGGTCGGGCTCGACGATGTAGCCGCACTGGAAGTCCATGGCGACCTGGAAGTCCCCCGCCCGCAGCGGCGTGTAGTAGGCGGCGGCCTCGATGACCTCCTGGTTGACGTTGAGCCCGATCTGGCGCCACTGGTCGATCATCCAGATGGCCAGCGGCTCGTACGGCATCGGGATGCCGCGGTTCTTGAAGGTGAACGACAGGCCCTCGGCGCCGGCCTCCTTCAGGAGGCGCCGCGCCTCGGCGCGGGCGGCGTTGATGTCGCGCCCGTAGCCGGCGAGCTTCTCCAGCTCGGCGGGCGGCGTCGCGTAGGGCGTCCCGGGCACCTGGACTCCCGCGACCTCCTTCACGATCGCGATCTTCGACAGCGCCTTGGACCCCTCGTGGCGGTCCAGGGCGAGGGTCAGCGCCTTGCGGACGCGCTTGTCGTCGAAGGGCTTCTTCTCGTGGTTGATGACGCCCATCAGGATGCAGTCCCACGGGCTCTCCTGCACCGTGATCTTGTTGCCGAGGGCCTGCACCAGGCTGTCACGCTCGGCGGGGCTGAACCCCCGGAACTGGATGTGGGCCCGCTCGCCGCGGATCATCGCGACCTGCGCCGACGACGAGGGCACGAACACGGCCCGGAAGCCGTCGAGGTAGGGCTTGCCCTTGTCCCAGTAGTCGGGGTTCTTCTTCCCCACCACGTGGGAGCCCTTCACGTGCTCGACGAACTTGAAGGGGCCCGTGCCCATGACGTTCTTCTCGTACCAGTGGATGTCCTTGGCCAGGATGTCCGCCTGGTAGATGAAGTTGTAGGGCGAGGACAGGGCGAGGAGGAACGAGCTCTCCGGGTACTTCAGGCGGAAGCGCACCGTGGTCGGGTCCGGCGCCTCGACCACCTCGACCGACCGGTACTGGCCCTTGCGGCTCGACCCGACGCCCTGCGGCGGGAAGATGATCTTGTCGTAGGACGCCTTGACGTCCTTCGACGTCATCTCGGCCCCGTCGTGGAACTTGACCCCTCGCGTGAGCTTGAACGTGTAGGCGAGGCCCTCCTTCGACACGGTCCAGCTCTCGGCCAGATCGCCCACGGGCTTGGTGCCGCTGGGGTCCGTCGGGTCGACCCGGAGGAGCGTGCTGTAGAAGGGCGCGAACGGGTGGATCAGCCCGAACGTCTCCTCCCGGTGGCCGTCGTAGGACGGCGGCTCCGAGGGCACCGGGAAGATCAGCTCGCCCCCCTGCCGGGGCTGCTGCGCCCCGACGGGCATCCCGGTCATCACCAGCGTGATGATCAGCAGGGTCGACAGGATCGAGCCGACGAGCGTCCTTGACCGCCTCAGCGTCATGGAGCACCTCCTCGTGTTGTTCTGTTGGTGCCGCCGGCGCCATGCGGGCGGCGCCGGGCACAGCGGTATGGCCAGGAAGCGGCCTGCACGGCCACTCACCGAATGGAGTAAATCCAGCCTAGTCTCGACTTCTCGATGCTGTCAAGGTCCGACCATTGGACCAGAGGGTCGCTAGGGCGCCACTCTCACAGGTGGCGCCGCTGGCCGCCGGCCCAGTCAGGCCAGGTGGCAGGCCGCTCGGTGCTCCGGCTCGACCTCACGCAGCTCCGGCCGGGTCCGCTGGCACTCCTCGACGGCGATCGGGCAGCGGGGGTGGAAGGCGCAGCCGGTGGGCGGGTGGAGCGGGCTCGGCACCTCGCCGCCCAGGACGATGTGCTCCCGCCGCGCCTCGACCTCGGGGTCGGGGATGGGCACGGCCGAGAGGAGGGCCTTCGTGTACGGGTGGCGCGGCGCCTCGTAGAGGGTCTCCCGGTCGGCCAGCTCCACGATCTTCCCGAGGTACATGACCGCCACGCGGTCGGAGATGTGGCGGACGACGGACAGATCGTGGGCGACGAAGAGGTACGTGAGGCCGAGCTCCCGCCGGAGGTCCTCGAGGAGGTTGATGATCTGCGCCTGGATCGACACGTCGAGCGCGGACACCGGCTCGTCGCAGATGATCAGGCTCGGCTCGAGCGCGAGCGCCCGCGCGATGCCGACCCGCTGGCGCTGGCCCCCCGACAGCTCGTGCGGGTACCGCCGGCCGTGCTGGGGAAGGAGCCCCACCTGACCCAGCAGCTCCCGGACGCGGGCCTCCTGGGCGGCAGCCCCCTGGATGAGCCCGTGGACGCCCAGCGGCTCACCCACGATCTGGCTCACGGTCATCCGGGGGTTCAGCGAGCTGTACGGATCCTGGAAGATCACCTGCATCCGCCGGCGCACCGACCTGAGCGCCTGGGGCCCGAGAGTGGTCAGCTCCTGGCCCTCGAAGCGCACCGAGCCGCTCGTTGCCCGCTCGAGCTGGAGGATGCAGCGTCCCGTGGTCGTCTTGCCGCAGCCCGACTCGCCCACGAGCCCGAGCGTCTCACCCCGCCGGATCGTGAAGCTCACGCCGTCGACGGCGCGCACGACGCCCAGCGACCGGCCGAAGAGCCCGGCCGACACCGGGTAGTGCTTGACGAGGTCGCGCACCTCCAGCAACGCGTCGGTCCCGGGATCCCACCGCGGAGCGTCGGTGAGGGTCGCGGTGGACCTCGCCGGCGGCGCTCACCGCGCGGCCTCGGCGACGATCGTGGTTCCGGCAGGCGCTCGATCTCCCAGCAGGCGCTCACATGCCCGTCCTCGCCGGCCGGGCGCAGCACCGGCCGCTCCGCGAGGCACCGCTCGACGCGGAACGCGCAGCGCGGCGTGAACGCGCAGCCCGGGGGGAGGCGCGAGAGGTCGGGCGGCTGGCCCTCGATCGGATCGAGCCGCGCCCGGCGAGCCTCGTCGAGCCGCGGGACCGAACGGAGGAGGCCGAGCGTGTAGGGGTGCCGGGGGTGGGCGTAGAGCTCGCGGGCCGTGCCTTGCTCGATGATGCGCCCGGCGTACATCACGTTGACGCGGTCGGCGTAGCGCGCGACGACGCCGAGGTTGTGGGTGATGATGAGCATCGCGACGCCGAGCCGCCGCGAGAGCGTCTTCATGAGCTCGAGGATCTGCGCCTGGATCGTCACGTCGAGCGCCGTGGTCGGCTCGTCGGCGAGGACCAGCGCCGGCTCGCAGGCGAGCGCCATCGCGACCATCATGCGCTGGCGCATCCCGCCGCTGAACTGGTGGGGGTACTGGGCGAGGCGCCGCGCGGGGTCGGGAATGCCGACCATCTGGAGCAGCTCCTCCGCGCGGGCGCGGGCGCGCGCCGGGTCGGCGCCGAGGTGGATCTCGACCCCCTCCGTCAGCTGGCGCCCCACGGTGAGCACCGGGTTCAACGACGTCATGGGCTCCTGGAAGACCATGGCGATCTCGCGCCCGCGCACCCGGCGCATCTCCTCTTCCGAGAGGCGGAGCAGATCACGACCCTTGAACCAGACCTCGCCGCCCACGATCCGGCCGGCCGGCTCGGCCACGAGCCGCATGATCGACAGCGCGCTGACGCTCTTGCCGCACCCCGACTCGCCCACCAGCGCGACCGTCTCGCCCGGCCGGACGTCCCAGGAGACGTCGTCGACGGCGCGCAGGACGCCGCTCGCGGGTGGTGAACTGGGTGCTCAGGTGCCGGACGTCGAGAAGGGGCGTCACGGCGGTCGACAGTCTAGCAAAAAGGCTGGGGGGCTGCGATGATCGACTGCGCGGGGGCCACCCACGGCCGCCGGGGGAGGCTGACCCGTGACCGGAGCCCAGCTCCTGATCCGCTGCCTCGAGCGCGAGGGCGTCCGCTACGTTTTCGGCGTGCCCGGCGAGGAGACGCTCGCCCTGAACGACGCCCTCCTCGACTCGTCCGTCCGCTTCGTCTCGGTCCGCCACGAGCAGGCGGCGGCCTTCATGGCGGATGTCTGGGGACGGCTCACCGGGCGCGCGGGTGTGTGCCTGGCGACGCTCGGGACCGGGCGCGACGAACCTCGCGACGGGCCTGGCCGACGCGACCCTCGACCGGGCGCCGGTCGTGGCGATCACGGGTCAGCTGGCCCGCAGCCTCCTGCACAAGGAGTCCCACCAGTACGTCGACATCGTCGAGGCGTTCCGGCCGTTCACGAAGTGGAACACGCAGATCGAGACGGGCGCGGTCATCCCCGAGGTCGTGCGCAAGGCGTTCAAGGTCGCCGAGGAGGAGAAGCCTGGGACCTGCCACATGGAGCTGCCGGAGGACGTGGCCGAGGAGGCTGCCGAGGGTGAGCCTCTGCGTGCCGACCGGCCGCGCCGCCCCTCGCCCGACCGGCCGTCGCTTGCCCGCGCGGCGGACATCCTGAACCGAGCGGAGCGCCCGCTGATCCTCGCGGGGAATGGCGTGATCCGGGGGCGCGGCGCGAAGGAGCTACGCGTCCTCGCCGAGCGCGCGCAAATCCCGGTCCTGACGACGTTCATGGCCAAGGGCGCCCTGCCCGCCGACCACCCGCTCATGGTCACGACCGTCGGCCTCGCCTCCGAGGACATCGAGCGCGCCGGCTTCCCCCAGGCGGACGTCATCGTGGCCGTGGGCTACGATCCCGTGGAGTACAGCCCGGCCCGCTGGAATCCGGCGGGGCATGCCCGCCTGGTCCACGTCGACTTCACGGCGGCCGAAGTGGACGCGCGCTACCAGCCGGAGGTCGAGGTTGTCGCGGATGTGCGCGAGGCGCTCGAGCTCCTGGCGCCCCTCGTCGCCGTGCGCCCCGAGCGGAAGCCGCCGCCCCCCCGCGTTTCCGACCCCCACCGGCGCTCGGGCGCCTACCCCTTGCTCCCCCAGCGGGTCATGGCGGACCTCGAGGCCGTGCTGGCGCCCGAGGACCTCGTCATCTCGGACGTCGGGGCGCACAAGCTCTGGGTCGCCAAGGCATACGGGGCGCGGCTTCCCAACACGGTGATCGTGTCGAACGGCTTCGCCGCCATGGGGATCGGCCTGCCCGGGGCGATTGCTGCCAAGCTCGCCGAGCCCGGGCGCCGGGTCGTCACCGTCACCGGCGACGGCGGCTTCCTCATGAACGTGCAGGAGCTCGAGACAGCCCGCCGCCTGGGGCTGGCCTTCGTCGTCCTCGTCATGCGGGACGACGGCTACGGCGTCATCCGCTGGAAGCAGCAGCGGCGCTTCGGCCGGACGGCCGGGGTCGACCTCGGCAATCCCGACCTGGTTGCGCTCGCCGAGGCTTTCGGCTGCCGAGGCATCCGCGTCGAGTCTGCGGCCGGTCTCCGGCCGGCCCTCGAATCGGCCCTCGCCTCGCCGGTGCCCACGCTGGTCGACTGCCCGGTCGACTACACCGAGAACGACCGCCTGGCGGAGCTGTAAGGCCCCGTGCCTCGCTGGCGGGCCCTCGTCGGGCGGAGGGTGATGGCATTCCGGCTCCCGCGTGACGCGCGCGTCGTGCGCTTCCCGTCGGGCGACGGCCTCCAGCTGGAAGGCCGCCTCACTGCCGGCAGCCGCCGCCATGCGGCGTGGTGCTCTGCCCCCCGCACCCGCTCTACGGCGGCTCGATGCTGACGCTCGGTGATCCTCACCGTCGAGGCCGCATTCCGCGCGGCCGGCTTCACCACGCTCGCGTTCAACTTCCGCGGGGTCGGCGCGAGCGAGGGCACGCATGGCGAGGGGCGCACCGAGGTCGCAGACGTCGCGGGCGCGCTCGCCCATCTGAGGGCGGCGCTCGACGGTGAGCCAGGCCTGGTCGCCGTCGCGGGCTACTCGTTCGGGAGCCACGTCGGCGGCCGGGCCGCCTCGGCGGACCCGGGCGTCGGATTCTACCTGGGCGTGGCCCCCGTCGTGACCCGCTACGACTACGGCTTCCTGGCCGGCCTCCGAGGCCGGGTCGCGCTCATCGCCGGAGCCCACGACGAGTACTCCGAGCCGGCGCGCATCGAGGCTCTGGCGGCGAGCCTCCCGGGGCGGCCGTGGCTCCGCGTGCTCCAGGCGGACCACTTCTTCGCCGACTCGCTGGACGACCTCGCCGCCGCGTGCCATGACGCCATCATCTGGGCGTCGGGCTGATAGACTCCGCAGCCACGCTCGGTGGATCACGGAGGGCCTCCTGGTCTCCAATGTGATACAGCGGTCTCCAATGAGATACAGCGGTTCGGCCCGCTCCCCGGGCCAGATGCCAGTCGCCGGGACAGGTGCACTGGAAACGGTGCAGGTGCACCGCAACGTGTGCAGTTGGGCAGGGCCCAAGCGGGCCATCAACTGTATCCATCGGAAAGCTCGAGAGGGGCCCGATGGCATTCCGGTTGCACTTCTGAACGCATCGCCGTCGTAGCGAGAGGCGCGCTCGAGGGCGGTGGGTGCACGGATCCGAGCGGCCAACGGCGAGCGCACCGAGTCGATCGAGGGGAAAAGGGCAGTCGGACCGCGCTGTTGGGCCTCATGGGGCGTGCTTGACATGGGGTCCGGCGCATAGTAGAAGTTGACCGGTCCGGCGCGGGCCGTTCCGCGGTCCACGGATCGCGGAACGCCAGACGCTCCGACCACCACCTCGGGGAGGACTCGATGCCCTACATCATTGCCGAGCCGTGCATCGGCGTGAAGGACAAGGCCTGCGTGGAGGTCTGCCCGGTTGACTGCATCTACGAGGGTGACACGATGCTCTACATCCACCCCGAGGAGTGCATCGACTGCGGCGCCTGCGAGCCGGTGTGCCCGGTCAAGGCGATCTTCGCCGAGGACGAGACGCCCGATCAGTGGAAGCAGTACATCGAGATCAACAAGCAGTTCTTCAAGGACCACCCGGGGGTCAAGCCGGCGACCAAGAACTAGCGCTCGAGGCCGGTCGGGCAGGCAGCGAGGGGCGTCACCGCGGGGTGACGCCCCTCGTGCGTTCGGACGCCTGGTAGCGCCGCGCCAGAGCCTGCCGCCTTCCGGGCGAGGGACCGGGGAAGCCGAGGCGGTCCAGGGTGGTCCGTGGGCCGCGTGACGGCCGCGCTCGGGGCGGTCCGGGGGCTCCTCCGGCCCCGCCGGAGCTACCGGGAGCTCGAGGGCCTCGAGGAGATCTCGCGCGCCTTCGAGGCCATGACCGACATCCGCGAGACCTACGGCCGGCTCACCCGCCGGCTCGCGGAGCTCGTCGGCTGCGAGAAGTGCGTCATCTCGCTCTACGAGTCCGGAGACCCGCGAGTTCGTCTGCCAGTGGCCCGGCCACAACGTCGCGGACGAGCTGCTCAAGAAGGTTCGCTACCCGGCCGATGCGCTCAGGCCCGCCTGGAACTTCCGGCACCAGGGGCCGATGGTCAACAAGCGGCCGGAGGAGTTCAACGAGGAGCAGCGCGCCTTCCTCCGCCCGTTCGGCGTCTACAACCTGACCGAGATTCCCGCTCGTCCACGAGGGACGCTTCATCGGGAAGATCTCGATCGCCAACAAGCCGGGGGGCCTGTCCGAGAACGACGTCCGGCTGGTCACCGTCTTCGCGGCCCAGGCTGCGGTGGTGATCCAGAACGCCCACCTCTACCGCCGGCTCCAGGAGTCGGCGGCCCAGCTCGAGGCGAAGGTGCGCGAGCGGACGGCCGAGCTGGAGGCCACGTACCGCGAGCTGGAGAGCTCCCACGCGCGCCTCCGCGAGGTCGACCAGCTCAAGTCCGACTTCCTCGGCAACGTCTCCCACGAGCTCCGGACGCCCGCTGGCCGCGATCAAGGGCTACGTCGACAACCTGCTGGACGGCGTCGCCGGACCGCTCGCCGACAAGCCCCGCCACTACCTCGGCCGCGTCCGCGACAACGCCGACCGGCTCGGCCGCATGGTGTCGGACCTGCTCGACCTGACGCGGATCGAGGCCGGGAAGATCGAGCTCCTGCCCGCGAGCCCTGCCGGTCGCCGACGTCGTCGCCGACGCGGCCGAGGGCCTTCGCCACGTCGCGGCGGAGCGCGCGGGTCCGCGTGGCCGACGGATCTGGCGCTGTGCCCGCCGGTGTGGGCGGATCCGGACAAGGTGCACCAGGTCCTGACCAACCTCCTCGCGAACGCCATCAAGTTCAGCCCGCCGGGCGGCCAGGTGGCGGTCACGGCGCGGCCCGCGCGTCGGGGACTGGTGCGCTTCGCGGTCCAGGACACCGGCCCCGGCATCCCGCCGGCCGAGCGCGAGCGCGTGTTCGACAAGTTCTACCAGGTCGGCCGGGTCGAGGGGGAGCGGCCGCTCCGGCACCGGGCTCGGCCTGACGATCGCGCGCCACCTGGTCGAGCTCCACGGCGGCCGGATCTGGGTGGAGGAGGCGCCGGGCGGCGGGGCGACCTTCGTCCTGCTCCTGCCCGCCGCCGAGCGGGCCGCCCGGATGACGGACTCGCCGGGCGTGCCTGGTCCCGCCGACCGGCGGCGAGCGATCGCCTCGTCCTGGTCGTCGACGACGAGGCGGACCTGCTCCAGATCGTCTCCGACCGGCTGGCCGCCGCCGGGCTACCGCGTCCTCACCGCGCGCGACGGCATCGAGGCCCTCGCCCGCGTGCGCGAGGCGCGCCCCGGCTGCATCATCCTCGACCTCAAGATGCCGCGGCTCGGGGGCTTCGAGGCCCTGCCGGCGATCCGGCAGGCGGCGCCCGCCGCCCGCGTGATCGTGCTGACCGGCTCCCCGAACCGTCCGCTCCGCGAGGCGTGCCGCGCCCGGGGCGCGGACGAGTTCATGCTCAAGCCCTTCGACCCCGGCGAGCTCCTGCGCCTCACGGCCCAGGCGTTCGACCGTGACTGAGGATCGAGCCATGGCCCCATCCGCGCGCGTCCTGCTGGTCGACGACGATCCCGACTTCTGCGAGGCGCTGGGCGACCGGCTCCGCTCGCTGGGCTTCCAGGTGACGGTCGCCGACCGCGGCGCCGGAGGCCCTCCGCCTCTGCCGCGAGGAGGCGCCCGCGATCGTGCTGCTGGACCTGGTCCTGCCGGGCATGGACGGCATGGCCGTGCTGGAGACGATCCGGCGGGAGGAGCCGGACGTCGTCGTGATCGTCATCACCGGGCACGGCACGATCGCGCGCGCGGTGGAGGCGATGAAGAAGGGCGCGTACGACTTCGTCACGAAGCCCGTCGACGCTCGGCACCTCGAGATCGTGCTGGGCAAGGCGCTCGAGCGCCAGGCGCTCCGCGACGCGAACGCGCTCCTCTCCTCCGAGCTGGGCGACCGCTACGCCGCGATCGTCGGCGACAGCCCCCAGATGGGCGCCGCGCTCGACGTCGCCCGCCGCGCGGCGCCGAGCGGGGCGACGATGCTGCTCCTCGGCGAGAGCGGGACGGGCAAGGAGGTGGTCGCGCGCGCGATCCACCGCTGGAGCCGACCGCCGGGACCAGCCGTTCGTCGTGGTCAACTGCGTCGCGCTGTCCGAGGAGCTCCTCGAGTCGGAGCTGTTCGGCCACGAGAAGGGCGCCTTCACCGGGGCGCACCAGCAGAAGCGCGGGAAGCTCGAGGTGGCCCACGGCGGGACGGTCTTCCTCGACGAGATCGGCGACATCCGGCCCGCGCTCCAGGCGAAGCTCCTCCGCGTGCTCCAGGACCAGACCTTCGAGCGCGTCGGCGGGACGCGGCAGATCCGCACCGACGTCCGCTTCGTCGCCGCCACCAACCGGGACCTCCGGGCGGCCGTCCGGGACGGGCTCTTCCGCCTGGACCTCTACTACCGGCTCGACGTCGTGAGCGTGACGCTGCCGCCGCTCCGCGAGCGGGCGGGGGACGTCCCCGCGCTCGCCCAGCACTTCCTCGAGCGCTACCGGCGGGAGCTGAAGCGCGAGCTGCGCGGCATCACGCCCGAGGCGCTGGCGTGCCTCCGCCGGTACGCCTGGCCGGGCAACGTCCGGGAGCTGGAGAACGTGATCGAGCGCGCGGCGGTCCTCGCCGACGGGCCCGGACGTCACGGCCGCGCGACCTGCCGGCCGAGATCCGCGACGGCGGGGCTCGCGGACGGGGTGGCCCGGGAGCCGGCGCGGACGTACCACGCGGCGGTCGAGGAGTTCAAGCGCGGGCTCATCGCCTCGACCCTCCGGCGGACCAACGGGAACCGCACGCGCGCGGCGCGCCTCCTCGGGCTCCAGCGGACCTACCTCGCGCGCCTGATCCGCGACCTCGGCCTGGCGGCGCCCGCCGTGGTCCCGCCCGGCCCGGTCGGTGCCGGCGGGTCCCCGGTGCCCGCGCGAGCGGCCGTGGAGTGAATGCCCGGCGCGCATGAACGCCCCGCGCGCTGCTGAGGTCCACTCGCGGTCCCGATCGTATCGTTGGACGTTCCGGGCCGAACCACGCGCGCGAGCGGATCTCGCTGCAGCTCACTCCAGGTCGAGCACAGTACCCTCTCGCCGGCACCCGCCCCCCTGTGGCCGCCGTGGAACGATTCTCTGGCCTCCCTCCCTTTGAGCGATGCGGCTGACTCCGCCGCCCGCCGGATCGCGTCTTGAGCCCGGTCGTCGAGATGCCCTGGACGTAGTAGCGCTGGAGCAGGGAAACGAGGAACCGCTCGTTGCGGGATGACTGCCGCCGCCACGGGGGTTACCGAGATAGCCACCCCCCTCCCCACGTCGCCTCCTGGAGGCTCCTAGCAGGCGACGGCCGTCGACCCTCAGCATGGCCTCGTTCATGGCCGCTCGGTACTTGGCGGGGTTACTTGACGACGACCGCCCTGGGGAGACGGGAGAACCGCTCGCACCCTGTCTGCGTCACACGCACGGTCTCGCTGAAGCCGATCCCGAACTCCCGGTATACGAGGCACAGCGGCACCATGTGGAACGTCATCCCAGGCCGGAGTTCTCGAGTCTCCCCCTTGCGGAGACTGATGATCTCGCCCTCGCCCCAGTCCGGGGGGTAGTTGACACCGATGGAGTAGCCGAGCCGGTGTCGCCAGTACTCACCGAATCCGGCCTTCTCGACCACCAACCGGGCTGCCCGATCCACCTCCTCAGCCGTGACTCCTGGCCGGATCGTCTCGATTGCTTTGTCCACCGCACCGATCACGGCGTCGGCACAGCGGCGCTCGCGGTCGGACGGCTGGCCGATGAAGATGGTTCGCATGAGCGCCACGGCGTACCGCCACTTCGACGCGGAGATCTCGAAGTACACGAGGTCCCGATCCTTCACAGTTTCGCCGCGAGAGGTCTGGTGCGGCAGACACGATCGCTCACCGGAGAGGATAAAGGGGGGCAATCCCATGTACTCGCCCCCATTGGCGAAGATCACCCGATTCACCTCGGCGTTGATCAGGTCGTCCGAAACTCCGGCCGTGGCGACGTCGATCCCTGCCTGCATGGCGAGGTCGGCGATGGTGGCGCTCCGACGCATCATGTCGATCTCCTCGTCCGACTTCACCATCCGCGCGTTCCACAGGATCTGGATCGCGTCGACCAAGGTGGTCCGTGGGAGGTGCGAGACGAGCGACTCATGCTCCTCCACAGTATAGAACCAGCCCTGCTTCTCGACGCCGATCCGCTTTCCCTCGAGGCCCAAAGTCTGAAGAACATGCGCGGTGACCGACGGGGGGTGCTCCCAGTCGTCCACGGGGACATGCTTGGTCAGCCAGGAATACTCGGGGATGTTCAGCGACTCGAAGCGGCGCAGAATCAGGATGGGATCGAGGCCGGGCGCGATGACGAGGCAGTGGTACTTGTAGTAACCCGGTGTCTCGTACCCTGACATGTAGGTGATGTTCTCCGGAGAGCGGAGGCACAGCGCATCCAGACCCTGCATTTGCATCTGCCCCAGTATCAGCTCGTAGCGCCGGAGATACTCGTCCAGCGTGAATCCGAGGCGATCATGCCGGTTCATGTCCACGGGTTTGCCAACTCTCGTCGACTTCGCGACCGTCTCCAGCGTCGTCTGGGTTGCGATTTCTCGCACATCGATGATCGGTCGGTCGCCATGTGGCATTTTGACCCTCCTGATCGAGTGCTCTGCGATGGTTGAACTACCGTAACCGTTCAGGCGTTTCAGGCGTTTCCACAAAATGTTGGGTGTAGGGCGCAACAACTCCATCCGACGATCAGGCTGCATGCTGATACATATGGTGCAGGCCCCCGAGCACCGGCCGACCAATGATCCGGCCTGCTGGGACTGGGCCGACGGAGCCCATCCGCACGGCGCCTGTTGGCTGTCCCGGTCACGGATGAGATACCGTGGCGGGTCTCGATCCCAGTCGCAGGCTTCCCCACACGTGGGATAGCCAGACCCAGAGGACCCGGTCTCACCGAGCCAGACGTGGTCGGCCCACCGCGCGCTGGAGGACTAGGAGTTGATGGCGGAGCGCCACGTTCTCCAGGACGATCACCGCCGACCCGAAGAACACGGCGCGGAGGAAGGTCCAGAACCCGATCATGAGCATCATCGCGGCTCCCCGGCATCGGACATGGCGTCTGAGCCGAGACTCTACAGGATCAGCCGTGGAGGGAGTGAGGGATGTTCAGGCGGGACAAGTAGATGGGGTTTTTGACCAGGACAGGGGCCAGCCATGGACCATGTTGGCATCGACGTGCACAGGTGGGACGACGCCTCGGGCGCGACCGGCGCGCCCGAGGCTAGAAGGTCGGGATCGAAGCTACCCCTCGACCCACGGGGTCCAGAGCTGGAACCACTCCTCGGGGGGGTTCACGAAGCCCTTCACCTTCGGACTCAGCACGACCAGGTTCAGGTCGTTGCAGATGGGGAAGAACGAGGCGTCCTCCTCCATGATGATCCGGTCGATCTGCTTGTAGGCCGCGGCGCGCTTCTTCTCGTCGAGCTCGGCGCGGGCGGTGTCGAGCAGGCTGTCGACCTTCGGGTTCCCGTACCAGCCCACGTTCACGCCCTTGTCGGGCTGTCGCGTGGAGCGAGCGACGATGTCGATCCAGAAGTTGCTGGTCATGCCCAGGAGAGCTGGTAGGCCCCGTGGCCCGGGCGCAAGCCCTGGAACATTTTGGAGAGATACGTGATCCAGTCAAAGGTTTCCAGTTTGACCTGGTACCAACCTTCGCGAGGTCACGCTGGATCCACTCGGCCATCGCCACTGGGATCATCTGGCCCGAGCCGGAGGTCGACGTCCAGAACGTGGTCTCGAAGCCGGTGGCGAGCCCCGCGTCCTTGAGCAGCGCCTTGGCCTTCTCCGGATTGTAGGAGTACGGCTTGTAGTTGGGATCATAGGCGGCGGTGGCGGGCGAGATCATGCTCCACGCCGGCTTCGCGGTCCCGCGGAGCAGCTCCTTGCACATCTTCTCCTTGTCGACCGACATCTGGAGTGCCTTGCGCACCCGCA
Source organism: uncultured Candidatus Rokubacteria bacterium (assembly GCA_963804185.1). GTDB lineage: Bacteria > Methylomirabilota > Methylomirabilia > Rokubacteriales > DASRDR01 > DASRDR01. The sequence goes on along the minus strand of CAWDPM010000006.1, from coordinate 3,946 downwards.
CGTCCTTGAAGCGCTCGTCCTTCATGTTCACGTGCCAGTACCAGATGTGGGCGCGTTGGATTGCAGGATTTGGAACTTGTCCTTACCGAGGGCCTCCACCTCGTCGGGTGGCGGAGCCAGGATGAACTCCACTTCACCCGTGCGGAGAGCGGCCACTCGCGCCGCCGGGTCGTCGAGCCGACGGAAGACCAGCTTGTCGACGTCGGGTTGGGTGCCCCAGTAGTCCTTGAACCGTTCGAGCACGATGCGGTCGCCTGGCACGTTCTCCACGAACTTGAAGGGCCCGGTCCGACCGGCGCCTCGGCGAACTTCTCGTTTCCGCTCTTCTTCACCTGGGCGGGGCTCACCATCAGCGGCTCGCCCCAGCTTTGGAGCGTCATCCGCTCCACTCGGCAAACGGCTTGCTGAACATCAGCTTGAGCGTGTGCTCGTCGATCGCTTCCGCGCCGGTGATGTACTCGACCACGTACGAGGTATAGCTGTTGGCACGCGCATAGAAGTGCGGCGCGTCCTTCTTGTACATGGTTCCCACGAGAAGACCGCGGCCTGGGCGTTGAATGGGGTGCCGTCGTGGAATTTGACGCCCTTGCGCAGCTTGAAGGTGCGAGAGAGCCCGTCCTTGGCGATGGTGTACGACTCGGCGAGCCTCGGCACCACCGGTGGAATGGCGACGTCAGCTCGCGTGAGATCCTCCGCGAGCAGGCCCTCGAACATCTGATAGGTCACGCGATAGGTCAGCCAGCAGCCGGTGGCCTGCGGGTCCAGGATGTCGGAGGGTCCCTCCATACCGTAGACGAGCGTGCCGCCCTTCTTGGGCGTCTGGGCGCGCGCGCGCTTCGGCGCTGCGAGGGAGCCCGTCGCTCCGGCTCACCCGCCGCGGTGGTGCGGAGGAAGTCGCGACGGCTCACGCCGCCGGGGATCATGCGCAGCATCAGATTGATCTTCTCCGGATCCATCGCCCTCTCCTCCTTGGGCTCGACTTGGGGGACTACCGGCGCGCACGAGGGTCGAGGGCCTCGCGCAGGCCGTCTCCGACGAAGTTGAACGCCAGGGCTACGACGACGATCACGATGCCGGGGATGGTGGCGACGTGGGCGGCCCGGTAGAGGACGAGCCGGCCGCTGCCCACCATGACGCCCCAGTCGGGCGTGGGCGGCTGGACGCCCAGGCCCAGGAAGCTCAGGCCCGCCGACGCCACGATCATCATGCCGACCAGCGTGCTCGTGTACACGAGCAGCGGCGGCAGCACGTCGGCAGGAGGTGCCGGCCGTTAGGCGGCTCTGGCTGGCGCCGAGGGCGCGCACCGCCTCCACGAACTCGAGTGGCTTGACCGACAGGGTCGCGGTACGGACCACCCGCGTGCTGTACGGCACCAGCACCATCGCGAGGGCGAACATCTGGTTGCGCATGCCTGGGCCGATGACGCCCACGATCGCGATGGCCAGCAGGACGAGCGGGAAGGCAAAGAACACGTCAAGCACGCGCATGATCACGTGGTCGACCACGCCGCTCAAGTAGCCCGCGAGCAGCCCGAGGAAGAGCGCCACCAGCCCCGCCGCCACCGTGGGGAGGATCCCCACCATGAGGGAAGCGCGCCCGCCCCAGATGAGACGGCTCAGGATGTCGCGGCCCTGTTCGTCCGTCCCCAGGAGGTGTCCCGGCGTGCCGATGGGCGCCAGGCGCTGGACCGCCGCGGAGGCCAACGGGTCCCAGGGGCTGATGAGGGGCGGCCACCGCGGCGCCGCTGGTCGCCACGATGATGGCGAGACCGAGCACCGCCTGCGGGTCGCGGCAGAAGATACGGACGAACGCGAAGAGCGCGCCCACGAGGTGCGCCGGGGTCGGGGCTCGACGGACTCGACGGCGAGCGCGGTCGTGACCATGCGGGTTAGGCCGGCCGCGAGCGCGGGTCGATATAGAGGTTCAGCAGATCCACCATCAGGTTCACCAGCACGAACGAGAAGCGCGATGAACAGCGCGGCGCCCTGCACCACTGCACGTCACGCGCGATCACCGAGGAGACGAGCTGGCGGCCGAGTCCCGGCCAGCCGAACACCTCTTCGGTGAAGACGGCGCCACCGAGGAGATAGCCGAGCTGCAGGCCGGAGATGGTCAGAATGGGCGGCCACGCGGCTCGCAGCGCGTGGAAGCCGAGCACCGCCCGCTCGGAGAGCCCCTTGGATCGGGCGACCTTGATGTAGTCCTGGCCGAGGATCTCCAGCATCGAGGCGCGCGTCATGCGCGCGATGATCGCACCGGCGCCGCCGCGGTGGCGACCGTGGGCATGACCAGGTGCAGGAGGAGGTCCTCGAGCCCGCCCGGGCCGCGTGACGAGTACATCCCGAGGCTCGGCAGCCAGCGCAGGTTGATCGCGAAGACGACGATCAGCACCAGACCCAGCCAGAACGGCGGCATGTTACGACGACGAGGAAGCTGCCGATGCCGCGCGATCGAGCGGAGTCGCCGGCGGGCCGCGGCGAGCACGCCGATCGTGATGCCGCCCACCGCCGCGAGGAAGAAGCTCGCGCCGGCCAGGATCAGTGTGTTGCCGAACTGGGCAGCAAAAGCTCCACCACCGGCTTGTGGACGATGGGCGAGAGGCCGAGGTCGCCGTGGAGGGCGCGCCAGAGCCACTTCCGTCTGGACGTAGATCGGCTCGTCGAGCCGGAGGGCGTGGCGGAGCTGGGCGATCGACTGGTCGGTGGCCATGGGGCCGAGGAGCGCGCGCGACGTCGCCCGGGATGAGCTTCATGCTGAGGAAGATCACCACCGAGATGCCGAACAGGACGGGCACCAGGCCGAGCAGCCGCTGCAGCCCGTAGAGGATCACGCGCGCGTGACCGGGCCCGGGGGGCCGCCTTCAGGTGACCACGAAGGTGCTCGCAGTAGGCGGCAGCCTGCTCGGCGAAGCGTGTCTCGAAAAACTTTGTCGACCGCGCGGCTCAGGATCGCATCGCGTCGGTGCGGATCGGGAGCGGGCTCCGGCTGCGCAGGGTGTTCACGGCGAGTTCCTTGAGCCGCGGGGCGACGTCGTACTCGAGCGTCAGGTGGACCCGCACGCCCGCGGGGCCCGCCTCGAGGCGCGAGCAGCCCGCGATCGTCACCAGCCGACCCCGGATCGTGAAGCGACGCTCGCGGCATTCTTGCCGGCCTGGCTCACAGTGAGCGTGGCGGTCTGAGCTTGACGGTCTACGATGGGCAGGTCGAGCTCGTGGCTGAGCGCGGCCCGGTGCCGTCTCGGTGCTGGTCCGATGCCGGGGAAGTGGAGTACGTCGCCGCCGCCGAGCGCGGCCGAGGTATCGTCCAGGACGACGACAGAGACGTCTCGGCATCACGGTGACGATCGCTTTCCGGGAAGCGGCTCGCCGAAAGGCGTGGCAGACCTGTCCCCAGGTCTCGGCGGGCCCCGCCGCGGGCCCGACGACTAGAGCATCGCATGATGCATCGGCAACGACCGCATGCGCTGACGCGGATCGGAGGACGAGAGCCACGCCGAGACGACCCGATGTCGACGAGGTGATGGAGGCAGCCGTGCGCTCGGTTCGACCTGACTCCGACCGAGGCGCGGATGATCCAGGCGCGCATGATGGACGCCATCGCCGCGCTCGAGGCATCGACGAGACGCGGGTCGAAGAGAACGCCGACGCTGCGCTTCACCGATCGCGATCCGGGCCACCGGCCGTCGGAGGCGGAAGACCGCTTGGCGCGTTCCACCGCAGGTGCCGGGTGACGGGCGCGGCCACCGGTCCGCTCCAGGGCAAGACCGTCGGGCTGAAGGATCACATCGCGCTGGCCGGCGTGCCGCTCACGTTCAGCTCGCACATGATGGATGGCTACGTTCCGGACTTCGACGCCACCGTGGTCACGCGCCTGCTCGACGCAGGAGCGACCATCGTAGGCAAGCTCAAGCTAGCAATACGATGGTTGCTCGCCCGCGAGGAAGGCC
>CAWDPM010000005.1:0-1781117 GCA_963804185.1 uncultured Candidatus Rokubacteria bacterium | reverse complement strand
CCGCGGCCGTTCCTTTACACGCCCGCGCAGCTGGAGGCGGGACAGACCCACGATGCCCTCTGGAACGCGGCTCAGATGCAGCTCGCGCGGGAGGGGCGGCTCCACAACTACCTGCGGATGCTGTGGGGGAAGAAGATCCTCGAGTGGTCACCCAGCCCGCGGGAGGCGCTCAGGACCATGATCCACCTCAACAACAAGTACGGGCTCGACGGCCGGAACCCGAACTCCTACAGCGGCATCTTCTGGGTGCTCGGGCGCTACGACCGGCCCTGGGGACCGGAGCGGCCGGTGTTCGGCACGGTGCGCTACATGAGCTCGGTGAACACCGCCCGCAAGGTGCGGGTCGAGGAGTACGTCCGGCGGTACGCGCCGTGAGGCGATCGCCGTGAGTCTCCTCCACCTCCCTGCCGGCGCCCATCGCTACGCTCTGGAACTGGAGGTGCCCTGATGCGTCCGACACACATGCTTCTGTCGCAGGTCATCTAGTGCATCGGCTCTCGTCGGTTGCGTGCGGTCGATGTGTATGATCACAGCTACGCATCGGATGAGCCGTAACCGCTACAGATCGTTGACTACCTTCCAACGATGTGATTGAGTCGGCGAAGCCGGGTTGGCGAGTCGGCGCGACACCAAGGAGGCTTTCATGTGTATCAGCCGCCGTGCTTGGACTCTGTTGCTGATCGTCGGTCCGATGCTTCTGCAAGGCTGTGCAGGCCTGCAAGGCGGTGATCCATTGAAGGTGACGGTCGCCGGCATCGAGCCGTTGCAGGGACAGGGGATGGAGATGCGGATGATGGTGAAGCTGCGGGTACAAAATCCGAACGATACGCCGGTAGACTACAGCGGCGTGGCGCTGGACATGGAGGTGCAGGGCAAGAGCTTCGCCAGCGGCGTCAGCGATGAGGCTGGCAGTGTGCCGCGGTTTGGCGAAACGGTGATCAGTGTGCCGGTCACCATCGCTGCCTTCAAGATGGTGCGACAAGCCATCGCCCTGATTCAGGGCGGCGGTGCCAGCAAGATTCAGTACGAGATGAAGGGAAAGTTGAGCGGTTCCGCTTTCGGCACCAACCGCTTTTCGAGCCAGGGTGAGTTCGACATGCCCACGGGGGCCGGTGCGCCGAAGGCTCCGTGAGACGGCCCCGCGATGGACCCGACCGAGCAGACTATATCCAACCCCCAAGCACTGCATAGCTCTCAGTAGGGTGGACGAGATCGCGAACCGCTTACCGCCAGGAGGTTGGCATGCACTACTGTGGGCTGGACGTCTCGCTGGAAGTCAACGCACGTGTGCATCGAAGATGGCCAGGCCGGCGGGTCACGCGCGGGGTGGTGCCAACCACGCCGACGGGGTTGGCCTCGGCCGTGAGTGTACGCCGAGCGGGGTCTGCGGGTGGCGATCGAAGCGGGCAATCAGACGGCGTGGATTGTCGATCTGCTGCGGGAGCTCGGAGCAAAGGTCCACGTGGTGCACCCGCTCAAGGTGAAGCTCATCGCGGAATCGAAGAAGAAAACGGATCGGATCGATGCGCAGCTGCTCGCGCATCTGTGCGGATCGGGGGGCTGCCGGAGCCCGTGCACGTGCCCAGCCACCGGAGCCGAGAGCTGCGGGGCTTGCTCGTGGCCCGGCGGCAGCTGGTGCAGATGCGCACGAAGCTGGTGAACGTGGTCCGCGGCTTGGTGCGCCAGCGCGGATCGAATTGCGGCCGCGGCCTTGCGAACCCAGAAGGGATGGGCCAGTTGGCCGCGGCGAATTTGACGCCGGCGCTGCGGGAGGTAGTGGCGGCATACGAGGCGACCGTGCAGGCGGTCGGCACCGCGCTCGGTGCCCTGGATCGACCGCTGCCCAGCGGCGCGGCGGGATCCGCGCGTGGCGCGCTTGGAGACGATGCCCGGCGTCGGCCAGTGTGTGCACAGACGCTGGTGGCGGCCGTCGATACCATTACCGGTTCGCCACCGCGAAGAAGCTCGTGCCTATGCGGTGCTGCGCCCAGTGTGCGGCGAGCGGAGCGGTGGAATACGCCGATCACAAACAGACGGAGCGAGATTCGCGCGGTCTGGTCCAGGCCGCGCACGCGCCCTCGCCGTCAAGGGCGTAGCCGCCCCACTCCAGCGCTGTGACACGTCGCCCGTCACGAGGCAAGAATACGCATCGTCGCCTTAGCCCGAAGCTGCTACCATCGCATTCCATCTCTTGCAGACAACACTACACGTGCGCACTGCGCAACGCCGCATAGCCCCTCAACCAGCGTCAGTCAGCACGTGAAACGCCGTAACAGCGCGGGAGTCATACCTCCAGCAGCCGTGAGCCAGCTAAAGCCCCTAGCCTTCAGCTCTCAGAAAATTCCACCGCTCTTCCAGCTTAGTGGCCACCAGCCCAATAGAGATACGTGTATCCCCACCCCCGCTCACTCCCCCTTCAGGGCTTTAGGTCGACTACGGCGGGTAGCTGAGGAGCCGTCCTTGAACGGCGACAGCCGTGATGCGGCGGCAATGAAGGGATGTTGCGGCCCGTGACGGGCCGTAACGCGTGATGGAAGTCGAGATCCGCTTCGGAATCCGCCGCGAATCCACCGCGCGGCGGATAAGGGAGCGGATTCGCGGGGGAATCGCCGGCCACCCAGGCCGCCCCCGTCGGCTTCGTAAGCCTGCATCCGCTCAGCGCATTTGGTGCTGGCCGTGGCACCGGCGTGACTGGCCTCTGTCTTGCCCTCTATCCGGGCATGACGGGCGCCCCGTTCGATCTGAGGCTCACGTGACGCTACGGCCCGCCGGCGCCGACAACTTCCTCAAGTGGCGCCGGACGATCGACGAGCACCTCGAGCTCCGGAACTACGTCGAGAGGCTCTGCCGGGGGCTGAAGCGCAAGCGCTACGTCTGGTACCCGGCCCACCGCGGGGCGCGCCGCCGCCTCGTCGACGTCGGCATCCACAAGTACCCCCTCGCCCAGGGGACCTACACGGACCTGTCGGCACGGTTCGCGGCGGCGCGGCCGGCGGAGGTCTCGGCGGAGGTCCGGCCGGACGTGGAGAGGTCCGCGCCGAAACCGACGCGGTCCCGGGCGGAGGTCCTGGCGGAGGTCCCGGCGGAGCTAGCGGGTAAAACCGTCGAGATATCGCGGGGTTCGCCCCCTGGTAGACCGAGACAAGACAGAGAAGAGAAATAGACCGAGACCGAGACGCGCGTGCAGGACCGCGTCCCCCGCGCGGCGAGGAGCTCGACACCCCCGTGGCCATCCGAGACTCCTTGCGAGAGCCAGCCCCCGGTGGCAGTGTCGGCGGATGGCCCCCGGAGGCCGACCGGAGCGGACGCGGGCGCCGTCGCCGCGGGCGAGGGCGCGACGCCATGAGCCCGGCGCGCACGGCGACGAGAGCGAGGAGCAGTGATCCGCCGTGGCACGACTGGCGGTTCGAACGGGTTCCGCGGGACGGCGGCAGGACTCGACAAACCGAATACCCCGAGGACGTACAACGGCGCGAGGGCCGCAAGGAGCGTATGAGTCGAGATCGCCACATCGGTGAGGCTCAGGGCCCACACGACACACCCCAACTGGGGCATGCCGGGTCAACTTCGACCTGATGCTCCAGGCGATGACACCAGCGCGAAGGGCCGGTCCAATCAGATCGTCGACCGGTCGCGGCTGCTGGACTCGAAGATCCAGACGCTCACGCCGAACCCCGACGTGATCGATCTGAAGCCGTTCTTCAACACCAAGGATGACGGCCCGATGGTGATCGAGATTCCGCCGGCAGGCGACGGCTCCATCACCGGCACCATCAGGATGCCTGGCAAGAACAGATCAGAGCGCTCTCATGAGCGCTTGAACAATCGGATGAAAGTGTCCGGCGTATTTTTTCTGCACGTCGGCGCGCTGCCAGTCTCTTTCGGTCAGCATCCGACGGCAAGTCATGGCACCGCACGAACACGGCTCGCGGTCCTCAATATAGGCGTCCTCGACATTCCAGGTCCCTTGATCGAGCGTGATTTCTTCGCCCGGTTCGATGTCGCGTCTTGCGGTGAGGGTAACTTCGTCTGTTAGCCAGGTGTTCGCGTCACAGGAGTGGTTGAGATATTCGTCCAGGCTGATGTGCGGATCGCTGTTAGGGAGCGCGATGAACGTGTCCCGCTCTACGGGCCAGATGGACTGGATGCGATAATCGCCGCATTCCATCTCCGGACGGGAAATTGTCTCCCCCCCGAACTCCATGACGGTCTCGTCTTTGGCGATCCGTTCCTTGGTAAAGACCCCGCTCCCTTGAATCTTGGATAGCCCCAAGGACAGCTTGGAATTGACCAAGCTTCGCGGCAGATATCTTCGTTTCACGGCAGCTCGTCTTAAGAACTGCAGCATGATCGCCGCTAGTCTTGATCAAGCCGCCGTCCGGAGATCCGTTTCACCGGAGAAACCCGCGGCGATGTGCATGGTCGCTGTCGCTGTAGCGGAGATGCACGGTACGATCTCCGCCATTGTTGTTCGCTCGATTGTGCCGTCGGCGACCGCCGGGAAATCCGCAGCGGTTCAGGGCTTTGTCAGCGGCGGATAGCCGAGGGCGTCGGCCGATTCGTCCTGCAGGCCGTCGCGATCCTCGTGCGCGCGCCCCAGCGCCTCCTTGAGCCGCGTTAGGTCTTCTTCGATGCGAGCGCCCGGGTCCTCACTGAGCAGGGCGGTGACCATGTGCGCGAACTCGCCGCCTGGGGGGCTGTACTGCAGTGAGACGCGCACCATGGTGCTGCCTCCGGCCAGGGGCTCGAAGCGCACCGAGCCGGCAGACTTGACCATCGAGCCCACCGTCCGCCACGCAATCAACTCGTTCGGCTTGTCGTTGATGATCTCCGCGTCCCACTCGAACGTGGCACCCCTGGGTCCCTTGACCACCCAGTGGGACCGCGTCTCCGATTGCACCGTCACGGAATCGAGGTTCGGCATGATCGTCGGGAGGTTACGGAAGTCGCGCCAGAAGCGGTAGATCTTGTCGGCCGGCTCATCCATCGAAATCGCCCGCTCGACCTTGACGCCGAAATTGCCGCGACGACCTTGTTCGGCGGTGGCGCGGTCGATGCCGAGCAGATGATAGACGGCGCAGAAGCCCCGAAGACCGCGGTACAGGAGCGTCGCGCCTGTCGCGGCCAGGGCCCAGTTGGTGCGAGAGCGCCGCCGGAGCCCGAGCGCCACTAGCCCGGAGCCAACGGCAATCGAGGCGATCCGCTCGCCGTGTCCCACGTTCACCGATTGCGGCGCGGCCGGCTGTTCAGCTCGCGAAAGCTTCTGCATCTCGGACTCCTTGGAGCCGACCAAGTCGGACACCTGATGGCGGCTCGGGCATCTGTGCGACGATACGAACGACTAAGTATCGCTTCTGGTCAGGCTGGGGGACCTTTCTTCTCCTGGCCCTGCTTGATCTCGCCGCGCCACGCCCCGGTCTCGCGCCCGCGCGACTCGATGAACTCCTTGAACCGTTGCAGATCACCCTTGACGCGTGCCGAGACCACGCCGACGGCGTCGCCGACGTTCTCGACCACTCCCTGGGGATCATAGTCCAGTTGCAACATCACCTTCGACCGGCCCTCGGCGAGGTGATGAAACGTGACGACACCGGCATTGTGGGCGCCTCCGCGGCTTGTCCACGCGATGCGCTCGTCTGGACGCTGCTCGGTGATCTCGGCGGTCCATTCCTTGATCTTGCCCCCGACGTTCGCACGCCATTGCAGACGCTTGTCGTCAAGCTGGCGGACCGACTCCACGCCCTCCATGAACTGCGGGAATGCCTCAAACTGGGTCCATTGGTTGTAGGCGGTCCGTACGGAGACATCCACCTCGACTGATTGCTCGATGCTCGCCATGACGCGACCTCCTTGACTAGCTTCCTTGACTAGCTTCCTTGACTAGCTTCTCTCGATCTAGCTTCTCGCGTGGACCGATCGTTCCACGTCTGAGCAACTTCGATGCCAGTAGGCATGTCGATGCCGGCAGTTCACCGTGACGACCCGCTCTGGTTCAGTGTGAGCGTTCTTGGGATTACTCCTGGCATCGCGACTTGCTCCAACCCACGGCAGCCACGCTCGCAAGCGGCAAAGCCAAACCTATTCTTCCGATTGGCGCCTCCCACGACCGTGTCGCGAGTGAGGGAACGTACACTCCTATGCGGTCGCGTCAATTGGTCGATCTCGCGACATCCTGCCGCCTTTGGTCGGTCGCGAAAGCGCGCCGGAGGTCCTAGAGGCGGAAGCCCCGAAATTTTCCTCGCTGGAAGCCCAGTCGGAGCCCGAGGCTCATGTCCCCACCGCGGGCCCGGATCATATTCGCCGTGACACGCGCCCGCCACGCGAGCGATCGCTGGATTGCGACTGGGTCGACCAGGCAAGGCCGGCGGCCGGTCCATGGGCGGGCCACCCCCGTGCGCTGCGCTACCGCCTGCCCGGGGCGCACCCTCACCTCCAAGATCGGCGCCGAAAGGGCTGACGCGCGGCCCCGGGGGTGGGTCATGCAGACTTGCCAGGCTACCGCGCGGGGTTCAAGATAAGAGGTGCTGTCCAAGGGGGCGCGACATGAAGGTACGCGCGGCAGGTGCCGTCGTTTTGTCCGTGCTGGTTGGAGGATGTGCCAGCGGGCCGCGCGCGACGGGCACCGTGATCGGCACGGCTATGGGGTCCGCCACAGGGGCCCTGATCGGTGGCGGAGTCAAGGGTGGTCACAGCGGGACCGGCGCGCTCGTCGGAGCGGGGCTCGGTGCCCTCCTTGGCATGCTCATCGGCGACCAGCATGAGCGGCGCGAGCAGGAGAGGCCGCCGCCGGCACCTGCTTCGGTGCCATCCCCCACGGGCTCGAGCCCGTCCGGAGCGGCGAAGCCCGACGCCCCGCCCGGTGATCCGACCAGGGGGCAGTTCAGCAACGCGACGACCTGGCTCGTCCGCATCTACATCGACCCGAACCCCGATGACGTGGAGAAGACGCGTCCCATCCTGGTAGCGCCGGCTGAGAAGGTACCCTGGGACCTCGATGTCGGTCAGTACCGAATCATCGCGCGAGCGTATGCGAGCACCCAGTATGGCGAGCGCCTGGTCGGCCGTTTCGATCGGACGGTCCAGATCGACGTTCGCCGAGCAGGGTGGCTTCTCGAGTTCGGTGAGGAAGATTTCCGCTAGCGCTGGCACGCTGCAGCCGCGTGCGCGGCTCAGGCGCCCGCCGGCGCCGTGGCGGCGGGGCCGGTCCCTCTTCGCGATTTTTTTCAGCCTCCAGCTCTTGGGCGCGTGTGCGACCAGCGGAACCGCTCCGTCGCCCTCGGCCAACCAGGGCGCACCCGCCTCAACCTCGTCGGGGGCGGGCCAGACATCGCCCTCGGGCGCCGGGAGCCGGACCACCAGCAGTGGAAGCGGGCGTACCTACACGCGCAGCGCGATCGAACGGTCCACGCTGATGGGCTTCATGTTCGGCTCCCCGTTCGGCCCCATCGGCGCGCTGGGCGGAGCTCTCCTCGGCTTCATCTACGGAAACCTGTCCGCGGCCGACGTCGAGAAGCAATCGCAGAAGGAGGCCCAGCGCCAGGAGAGCCTCGACCGCGAGGTCGAGCAGCAGATCGACGCCCGCAACGGCGACGCCGGGGCCGCTGCCGGGCAATCCCGGACCCGATCCGTGGGCGTGAGCGTCGTGAAGGACCACTTGGCCGTAGAGCCGGCCCGGCCGCCGATTCCCGTCACCGGGTCATCGGATAGGCCGGCCGGAGAGGCGACGCCACGGGGGGGGGTAGGCCCGACGCGCGCCCCCGCCGGTGAGCCCGATGTCGATGGATTCCGGTCCATCTACGAGGGGGGGCGTCTCGTCCGGCGCGAGCGGGACATGAACAAAGACGGCCAGCCCGACACGATCCTCCACTACGACGCCGACGGTGGGCTGGAGCGCCGTGAGGAATCCTCGCGTCTCGACGGCCGCATCGACGTCTGGACCTACTACACGGCGGGCCGGGCGGTGCGCCGCGAGGCAGACACGCGCGGCGAGGGCGTCGATCTCTGGGTCTACTACGACGAGAGCGGCGGTATGACTCGGGCGGAGGCTTTGGTCGAGCCCGGCCGGAAGCTGGTCCAGGTCTTCACCGACGGCCAGATGACGCGCGAGGAGTGGCGGTACCAGCCCGGTGACGTGGTTCAGACCGTCCTCACGTATCGAGACGGGAAGGTCACTCAGAAGGAGGAGGATTCCACCGGAAGCGGGCGACTGGATCTCGTGTCGGTCTTCGACGCGTCGGGCCGGCTCGTAAAGCAGGGGCGGCGCGCGGATGCCGATCGCATCGTGAGCTGGCGCCACTTCGATGAGGGCGGCACGCTCGTGCGCGAGGAGGAGCTGGGAGTGGGCGGGACGGTAGTGGCAGCCTCGTTCTACGACGGGGGGCGGCTGACCCGGCGGGAGCTGTACGAGCTGGACGAAGGGTTCCTCAAGCGAGCCCCCCTGGTCTCCGAGCGCGGGTCCGGGAGCGAGGGCTGAGCGCATGACACCTTTCCGGAGAAGCCTCCTCGCCCGGGCTGTGGCCCTGGCGGTGGTGAGCGCAGCGGCGCTACCGGTCTGGGGTCAGCCGGAGCCGGAGGTGTACTTCCTGGAACCTCAGCCCGGTGCCGTTGTCGAGGGCCCGCCGTCGGTCAGAGTGACTGGCCGGGCGCGCGGCCCGAAGCTCGAACCCCTCCGGGCCTTCGACGTGATGCTGGTCATCGACACGTCGGGCAGCACGGCGAACTCATCGAGTGGATGGCTCGGCGGGCGGGCCCGCGGAGGGGTCTCGGGAGGATCAATTCTCGGTGCGGAGGTGACGGCGGCGCTCAACTTCCTCGGACAGGCGGACCCGTCAACGACCCGCGTCGGCCTCGTCACCTTCGCCGGCGACTACCAGCCGATGACGGGACAGGCGGTGGGGGGCAGCAACAATGCCTGGGTCCGGCAGCCCCTGACGGGGAACTACGACCTGGTGCGTGCGGCGCTCAACCAGGTCCTCAGGAGGGGGCCGGACGGGGGGACTGACATGGCGGCGGGGCTCCGGCTGGCGGTGCGGGAGCTCCTCGCCCTCACCGGGGCCGCCAGCTCGGCTCGCCCTGAGGCTCGCAAGCTGGCGCTCTTGCTCACCGACGGATTTCCCACGCTCCCGTTCGGCTTGGTGACGGACCAGGACCCCGGAGACGTCGAGATCACGCTCAACGCCGCCCGGGTGGCGGCGAAGGGTGGCATCCTCGTCCACACGTTCTGCCTCGGCGCCGAGGCGCTCCTAAAGCCCGTGGCGTGCAAGGACATCGCACGCCTGACGGGCGGTCGGGCCCAACTCCTCGAGACCCCTGCCGACGTCGTCGACCTCTTGCCGCGCACGCCGCTCGGGACCGTCGAGTTGGTGTCGGTCCGGAACGCGACGACGGGCCAGCTAGCCCGGAGCCTGACCCAGACACCCGACGGCACCTTCACCGCCGAGGTACCCCTTGCGCCCGGAGAGAACCGCCTCGTCGTCGACCTGCTTGGTGGCACCGGGGTCCGCCGCTCGTCGACCGTCGTCGTTCGCTACGGGCAACCCGACGTGAACGTCCAAGTTGACCGGGCGACCCCTCGCGGCCAGGAGCTCCAGATCCAGATCGAGCGCCCGACGACCCCGGCGCGCTGACTTCGCCGCGAAGGACGGAGGCCGAATGGAACCCACCATGAGTATCTTCGAGCTCGTCCGGCAGGGCGGGCTTGCCATGTACCCGCTCGTCCTCAGCTCGATCCTGGCGCTGGCCGTGATCTGCGAGCGCGCCTGGATCCTGTGGAAGGTGATCCGCCCCGGCCGCGCCCTGACCGCGTCGGTGCTGGCCCGTGTCAGCCGGGCGGAGGCAGACGAGGCGCGGATCATCCTCAAGACGGCCGAGACGCCCGTGGCCGAGATCTACCGGGGGGGGCTTCTCCGAGGCGACAACGTCGAGTCCGGCCTTGCGGAGATGGAGCGGAAGCGGCAGGAACTTCTCCACGGCCTCAAGCGTCATCTCTGGATCCTGGCCACGGTGGGCTCGCTCGCCCCGTTCATCGGGCTCCTCGGAACGGTGCTCGGCATCGTGCGTTCGTTCCACAACATGGCCATCACGGGGCAGGGCGGGTTCGCGATCGTGGCGGTCGGAATCTCGGAGGCGTTGATCGCGACCGCGGCCGGCCTGGTGGTGGCGATCGTGGCGCTGGCCGCTTACAACTGGATCCTGACGATCATCAACTCGTTCGGCGCGTTCCTCCGCTTCCGCATCGAGGAGCTCGCCCAGCACCAGCGGGACAAGGGGTCCGTCTATGGCGATGTCTCCACTTCCCGATGAGGACGGCCGCGACGGGGTGGTCGCGGAGATCAACGTCACGCCCTTGACCGACCTCTTCCTGGTCCTGCTCATCATCTTCATGGTGACGAGCACGACCTTGACCCAGGCCGGTCTCAACGTGAGCCTGCCGAAGTCGCGCACGGCTTCCAGCCAGGCCCAGGGGGTCACGATCTCGGCCGGGGCGGACGGGAGCGTCTACGTCGAGGATCGGGCCACGACGCTCCCCGAGCTGGGGCGGGCGGTCCAGGCGATGTTCGCGGGGGGACGTGAACGGATTGTGACGATCAGGGGCGACGAGCGGGTGGGACTCGGCACGGTGGTGACGATCATGGACATCGCCCGGCGCGCCGGGGCGGAGCGGATCGGGGTGGCCACCCGACCAGTGGAGCGCTGACGGGCCTCCCATGCCCCGCGAGCTTCTCTGGCGGCCCCAGGAGCACCTCCGCCGCCAGTCCTGGGGGGTCGCTCAGCAGTCCCGGATCGGTCGGTTCCTCGGGCTCTCGGCGGCTTTTCATGTGATCGTCGCCGCGCTCTCCCCCTGGCTCCTCCTGACCTTCGCGCTGAGCGGCCGGCAGGAGCAGCTCGTGATCCGCACCGTGGACTTCTTTCCGGCGCCCGAGAGCGCGGCGCTGAAACCCCGGTCGGAGACCAAGCCCGGGAACAGCGGGGGTTCACCTGCATCCAGCCCGCGGGCGGCGAAGGCAACTGTGCCTTCCCCCGTGCCAGAGCAGCGAGCGCCCGCGCCGGAGTCGTCCGCGGCGCCGGTGCCCACGGCGCCCGCCCCCGACCCGAGCGCCGCGCTGCCCGCTCCGCGGGAAGTCGGGGCTGGCCTCGTGACGCCTCGCGCCACGGGCCCGGCGCCCGTCGCGCCGGCGCCCGTGACCACGTCCCGCGCGACCCCGGACGGGAGCACCGATCCGGGACGCGTGGCGGCGCTGGCGCGGGAGATGGGAGCTAGCGGCGGGACCGGCCCGGTGGCGACGATCAGCATCCCGCGCGAGCTCCAGCGGGGCAGCGGTGAGGGCGCCGGAGGCAGCGGCGGCAGCGGCGGGGGGGCCCTGGCTGGGCGCGGCCCGGGGGCGGGCGGCGCGGATTCCGGCCTTGCGAAGGGGGGCATCGACCCCGGCGACCCCGACTTCAGCGTGTACTTCCGGATCATCGAGACGCGAGTGCGGGCGGCCTGGACGTTCCCCGAGAACCTCGGCGGCACGACCCAGACGGTCAAGCTCGGTTTCGTTCTGAAACTGGACGGCTCGGTCGACGACGTCCGGGTCGTGAGCACGACGAGCGGCGTTCTCAACGAGAGCTCGCTCGCCGCCATCCGGCGGGCGGCTCCGTTTCCGCCGCTCCCTGCCAAGTTCCGGGCGCTGGCGGGCCAGCCGCTCGTCATGAGCTTCACGGTCACGATCAAGTGAGGGAGTGGGTCGCGGGGATCGCTCTCCTTTCGCTCTTGCCCGCCGGGGGAACCACCACTAGCGCGGTCGCCGGGGAGCAAAAGCCGCGCGCGATCATCCACTACGACGCCGAGGGGAATGTCGCCCGGCAGGAGATCGATACGAAGGGGACCGGCCGCATGAATGTCTGGGTGTATTTCGAGCGCGGCCAGATGGTCCGGCAGGAGGAGGACACCGTCGGCGACGGGCGGCCTCACTTGTGGTCGCACTTTCGGGAGGGAAGGCTCGTCCGCCAGGAGGTCGACACCAAGGGCACGGGGAAAGCCGACACCTGGTACGACCTGGACCGCGTTGGCCAGGTGACGGTGAAGTCCGTAGACACCGCCGGGCGCGGTCGCGCGGACTTGGTCGTCCGCTACGAGGTCGGCCAGCGGGCCCGCTCGGAGCAGGATTTAGACGGCGATGGCCGGCCGGATCGGTTCCTGTACCTCGAGGCCGGAGTGCCGACACGTCTCGAGGAGGCGACCCGCCGGGACGGACAGATTGATCTATGGGTGGCGTTCGACGCGACGGGCGGGAAAGTCCGGGAGGAGCGCCGGTCGCCGGGCCGGGCCCGACCGGACTGGGTCGGTCACTACGAGCGCGGCACACTGGTGCGACTGGAGGAGGACCCCCGCGGGGCCGGTACCCCGAGCCGCTGGTCGTACCTGGTCGAAGGAGAGATCGTGCGCGCCGAGGAAGATCGGAACGGCGATGGGAAGGTCGACCTCTGGACCGCCTTCAGCCAGGGCAAGCGGACACGACAGGCTGAGGATCCGCAGTTCGTTGGCCAGGCCACGATCGTCTACCACTTCGAGGGCGACCGGCTCGTCCGCGTGGAAGAGAGCACCGCCGGTGACGCCCGCCTCGATCTCGTGACCCACTACGAGCAGGGCCAAGTGGTCCGGAGGGAGCGCGACACGAAGCGGACGGGGCGGTTCGATCTCGTCAGCTACCACCGGGACGGCGGTCCTTCTCCGGGAGGAAGCGCAGGTCGCGTGCGCCGGGCGACCCGATGTCTGGGTCCACTACCAGGAGGGCGAGAAGGTCCGCCAGGAAGAGGATCTCGACTGCGACGGGACGTCGGACGTTCGCTATGTGTTCGAGAAGGGGAGGCTCGTGCGGAAGGAGGCTCTGGGCGGCCCCCAGTCCGGGTCACTCCCGGCGGCCCGCGGCCTCCCGGCTCGCGATCAGGAGTAGCCGAACGCAACAAAGCACGGGCGACCCTCAGAGGGTCGCCCGTGCCCACTGCAACGGGGCTGGTGCCGAACTTAGGCGCTGGCCGCGGCCGCGCGCCGGCGTCCGCTCCGGGCCTGAGCGAGAAGGTCGTAGCGATCGAGGTTCATGACCTTGTTCCAGGCCGCCACGAAATCACGCACGAACTTCTCCTTCGCGTCGTCGCTGGCGTAGACCTCCGCCAGCGCCCGGAGCTGGGAGTGCGCACCGAAGACGAGGTCGGCCGCGGTCGCGGTCCACTTGACCTTGCCCGTGGCGCGATCGCTTCCCTCGTACACGTTGTCGGCCGAAGCCGACGGCCGCCACGCCGTGCCGACGTCGAGCAGGTTGACGAAGAAGTCGTTGGTCAGCGTCCCCGGCCGGTCGGTGAACACGCCGTGCTTCGATTGCCCGTGGTTCGCGTTCAGCGCCCGCATGCCGCCGACGAGGACCGTCATCTG
This sequence comes from uncultured Candidatus Rokubacteria bacterium, assembly GCA_963804185.1. Lineage (GTDB taxonomy): Bacteria > Methylomirabilota > Methylomirabilia > Rokubacteriales > DASRDR01 > DASRDR01. The sequence goes on along the minus strand of CAWDPM010000005.1, from coordinate 1,767,706 downwards.
GGGCGCGGTCAGCTTCAGCAGGTTGGCCCGGTCCAGCAGCCGCGTCTCCGGTGACAGCGGGTCTTCCTTCCGGATGTAGTTGCGGAACCCATCGCCGACCGGCTCGAGCACATCGAAGGTGTTCACGTCGGTCTGCTCCTGCGAGGCGTCGGTGCGGCCGGGCGCGAAGGGGACGGTGACGTTGTGGCCCGCCTTCCGGGCCGCTTCTTCGACAGCGGCGCATCCCCCAAGGACGATCAGGTCGGCCAGCGAGACCTTCTTGCCGCCGGACTGTGAGCTGTTGAAGTCCTGCTGGATCTTCTGGAGCGTCTTCAGCACCTTCGCCAGCCGGGGCGGCTCGTTGGCCTCCCAGTCCTTCTGGGGCGCGAGGCGGATCCGTCCTCCGTTGGCGCCGCCGCGCTTGTCCGTGCCACGGAAGCTCGCGGCCGCGTTCCAGGCCGTGGAGACGAGATCCGGGATGGACACGCCCGGAATCGAGGATCTTGCGCTTGAGGGCCGCGATGTCCTGCTCACCGACCAGCTCGTGATCGACAGGCGGGACGGGGTCCTGCCACAGCTGCGGCTCCGGGACCCACGGCCCGAGGTAGCGCGCGCGGGGACCCATGTCGCGGTGGAGCAGCTTGAACCAGGCGCGGGCGAACGCGTCGGCGAGCTGGTCCGGGTTCTCGTGGAAGCGCTTCGCGATCGGGGCGTAGATCGGATCGACCTTCAGCGAGAGGTCCGTCGTCAACATCATCGGCGCGTGCCGCTTCGACTTGTCGTGCGCATCCGGCACGGTGCCCTGCGCCTCGGGGTTCTTCGGCTTCCACTGCTTCGCGCCGGCGGGGCTCTCCGTCAGCTCCCACTCGTACTTGAAGAGGTTCTCGAGGAAGCCGTTGTCCCACCTGGTCGGGTTGTTCGTCCAGGCGCCCTCGAGGCCGCTCGTGATCGTGTGGGCGCCCTTCCCGGTGCCGAACTTGTTCTGCCAGCCGAGGCCCTGGTCCTCCAGGCCGGCGCCCTCCGGTTCCGGACCGACGTTCCCGACCGCGGGGGCCGCGCCATGCGCCTTGCCGAACGTGTGGCCGCCGACGATGAGCGCCACCGTCTCCTCGTCGTTCATGGCCATGCGGGCGAAGGTCTCGCGAATGTCCCTCGCGGCAGCCCGCGGATCCGGGTTGCCGCCGGGCCCTTCGGGATTCACGTAGATGAGGCCCATCTGCACGGCGCCGAACGGCTTGGCCAGCTCGCGGTCGCCGCTGTAGCGCGCGTCTCCCAGCCAGGTGTCCTCGGGGCCCCAGAAGAGGTCCTCGGGCTCCCAGACGTCGGGCCGGCCGAAACCGAAGCCGAACGTCTTGAACCCCATCGATTCCATGGCCACGTTGCCGGCCAGGACCAGCAGATCGGCCCAGGAGATCTTCTGCCCGTACTTCTTCTTGAGCGGCCAGAGCAGTCGGCGCGCTTTGTCGAGGCTTGCGTTGTCGGGCCAGCTGTTCAGGGGCGCAAAGCGCTGTTGGCCGTCGCCGCCACCGCCGCGGCCATCGGCGATCCGGTACGTGCCCGCGGCATGCCACGTCATCCGGATGAAGAGCGGCCCGTAGTGGCCGTAGTCGGCCGGCCACCAGTCCTGCGACCTCGTCATCAGCTCGATGAGGTCCCGCCTCAGGGCGTCGAGGTCGAGGGACTTGAACTGTTCTGCGTAGTTGAAGTCCTCTTCCATCGGATTGGATAGGTGCGAGTGGTGGTGGAGCACCGAGAGGTCCAGCTGGTCCGGCCACCAGTCTTTGATTGTCCTCGGCCGAGTCCGCTTGGGGGTCGGGGAGGGGATTGCAGGGCTCTCGCTTTCGCTGACGCTCGTAGTGTTTACCTTATCAGGCACGTCGATCCTTCTCCTCTCTGCGACGCGTACTGGAGGCGGTCTTCCGCGCGATGAACGTGCATCCGCACGGCCCAGTCGCGAGGACCGAGCGACAGCTCCCGCTCGAGCCGCTCGAAGAACCGCTCGGATTCTTCGGGGGACAGCTTATCCGTCACGGCGCCCCCTCCGAAGCGACTCACCCGGAGCCTGTCCCGCCATTCGCGCGCGCGCCACCGGCCGGCGGCGCCGCCCACCGGTACCCGGCGATCGTTTCTGGCACTCTCGGCAGCGGCCGAAGAGCTCGATGCGATGATGCGTGATCGAGAACCCGGTGCGGGACGCCACGCGCGCCGACAGGGCACGCGCGTGCGGCTCGGCCAGCGCCGCGTCGACGTCAATGATCCTTCCGCAGCGCTCACACATGAAGTGATGATGCGCGCGGGTGTTGGCGTCGAAGCGCGCGTAGGGGCCGGGCAGCTCCTTGAGCAGCCCCGCGCCGACGAGTAACCGGAGGTTGCGGTAGATCGTGCCCAGGCTCACGCCGGGCAGGCGGCGGCGAACGAGTCGATGGACCTCTTCGGCGGTCGGATGGGATTCGGCGCCCCGGACCACCTCGAGCACCGCGTGACGGGGACCGGTGAGGCGGAGGCCCCGGTCCCGCAAGGCAGCCTCAGCGCCTACCACGCGCGCCTCGCCGGCGTCCTGCGCCCTTCGTCTTTCCGAAATGATTCTCATTACCGGCCTCGCCGGGCAAGCTCACGCTACCGGGGGCGCTCCCCCGTGTCAAGGGAGACCAGGCGAGAACGGTCACATCGGCCGGGAGGGACCCGCACCGGTCCGCGAGGCGGGTCTCGACGTCCCGCTGGTGTCCCGGAAGCCGCGCGCGGTGACCGGCTGAAGCCGTCGCTTGCCCTGGCGTCACACCTCTTACGGGAGAGATGGCGGCGATGGCGCTCCCTATTGAAGCCCTTGGCTTTGGCTTCTCGGCTCTCCCGCTCGTCCTGCTCCCGGCTTGAGGCCAAGCGAGGCTTTACCAGTGTCGGGATCGAACGGCACCGATTCATGTTCGTGTGTGACGGTCCATGTGCCATTGATCTTCCGAAGGCAAACGGTTGTCCTGACCCACATGTCGACTTTCGCTCCGTCTGTCCTCGTACCACTCGCCCGATAGAGATAATGACAGAAGGCCACATCATCGCCCGCGGCGATAGTCAGGTCGCGAATCTCATAACCGATCGGACCCCGATACAAAGCGAACCACTCCTCCGCGCGTTTCCTAACCGTGCTGGATCCGGCGTACTGCAGTGGATTCACGACGTCGAACAACAGAATGTCCGCTGCGTGATTCGACGTGAGTCTCTTGCTGTCCTTGGCGTGGACTGCATGAGGCCGATCCTCGATCAGTCTCCGGATCTGGGCCTCATCGGCAGCCTTGCTTTTTTCAGTCGCCATCGTGCTCTCTCTCGTTCAAGGGGTGGCGTAGCGTTCGTGCTTGCTTCGACGCGAGCCAGCCGATCAGTATCGAAGATCGATTGTGATGGGAAGCCCAGCACCGTCGACCGGCGCGGTACAGCGCGAGCAGGATGATTGCTCCAATCATGGCCATCACAAACCCGACTGGATCGCCCCCCCGGTACCTGCAGTCATCCTTGACGCCCGCGCGTTGATCGCCATCGCCACGCGTCCGCGTTCGTCTGCAGCTCCTTCATTCTCCGTCCTTGGTTGTCCAAAGACGTGACTCCGGGCACTGCCGGTAGAGGAGTGGCCGAGCGATGCCATCATGTCGTAAAGACGACGACCCGTCGCCAGTCGGCGGTCTCAGTAAAAGGCCCGGCGGTCTCAGTAAAGTTCTCCCGGGGCGACAGACGGCGCAGGGCCCCCGCCTGGACTGGACTTACTGCCAGCGCGTCTACCGACCCTGTGCAGGCAGCCGCGCTCCGTAAAATGGATCGATCCACGGACCGCTGCAAGCGGTATGCCGCGCTTAGAATAAAGTCTACGGCCAGGCCATAAGCTAAGCGCGCGCATTTCAGGCCCGCGCTCAGCGTTCGGGGCAGGATACGCTGCGTCTTTACTCCTAGATGGTGGGAAGAGGAGCCCAGTTCGTTATCAACTAGCAATCCCCGGTCGCGTTCAGGGAGATGACCGGCGGGGTCCATGCGCACGAGCTGACGGCATCATGGGGTAATGTCGGGGCTCACCCGCCCAGTGCGCTACCCCGAGCTCGGGCTGCGCATGGAGGCGACGCTGACTGTATGGGCGATGGCCTTCTCTATGCACGTTATGCTCGCTTGGAGAGACCACCGCCCTGATGGGCGTTGGGGAGGGAGCGACACGTGGAACACGGCAGGGGCCGGCATGGAACGCGAGGGATGACACACGTCCTGGGTGCATGGCTGGTCGGCATGGTGCTTGGGACAGGGCTAGCGGCGGCACAGGGCACGGTCGAGACGCAGAAGGGTCCTCCCCCGGCGCCCAACACAATGGCACCGGGATCCGCTCAACCCCGTACCGATTCTCCCGCACGGCCTGCCATGGAGCCAAAGCCCGGCAAGCCTGCCCTCGCGCCGGTGCCAGGAACGGTGGACGAGCATGGCCGTCCTGCCAGGCGACCGGCGGATCCTCGGGTTGCGGCCCCCGATCCTGATGACAATTCTGGGTGTGCTGGTCGTCCTGCTACTGACGGCGAACGCCATGCACCGCCGATCCCGAGGCGATAGGACCGTTTCGGCCCGGCGGGCCTCATGACGAGCCCGCGCTCGCTGGCACTCGCCCCGGGTTGCACCACGTCAAGGAGTCCGCGAGCTACCCCGTACTGTGGGACTTCGGATTCCTTGCGTTCGGCGCGCTGCTCGTGCTGGTCGGTTTGACCCTTGCGCGACGCGGTACCATGCACGTCGCCGAGGCCATCGGTCAGCGAAGAGCGGCGTAGCGCTTCGCTGTCTATGATTGCTGGTGTTGTAAGAGGGTGACCCGCATGACAACAGACGAGAGCCCGACGATAGCAACGTCGAAGAGGAGATTCGCCTCCGTGCATACTATAGGTTTCTTGCGCGGGGCCCAGATGATGGTAGTGACGTCGACGATTGGCTCCGGGCTGCGGAAGAACTTCGAGAAGGACGGAAGTCGCAAGGCGGGGACGAAGCTATCCCAGACGAGACGACCGAGTAACGCGTACCTCAGAACCCTCTTGTTGTCGGTACGCCACGGATCGTGGGTGCCGGTTGCGTCATTCACGTCCGGGTGGGCGTCGCGGGGACGGGGGCCATGTCCAAGAGCCCGAAGTGGTATAACGCCAGCATCGCGAGACGCGACAGGGAAGCGGATCGAAACCGACTGCCTGAGCGTCGTCCAGGGACGCGATAGTGGGCGCGCCGTCGCGTCGCGGAGTCCGTACGCGCGTCGCGGCTCGGGCTGTCGCGCGGTCCGACCCTCCAAGGTCCTTCAACGGCAACGACGAGGTATGGACGCTGGCCGCGGACATCGGGGGGACGGGAATCAAGGCCTCGGTGCTCGACGAGGGGGGCGCGCTGCTGGCCCCGAAGGTTCGGGTGAATACGCCTGTCGGCGAGCCTCCCCGCACGGCGCTTCGAGCGCTTGCCCGCCTCGCGAGAAGTCTTCCGCCCTTCGACCGGGTCTCCCTGGGATTTCCGGGTGCCGTTGCCGACGGACGGGTCCTGACTGCCGCGAACCTCTACCACCGCGGCTGGATCGGATTCGACCTCGCGAGCGCATTGGAGACGTTGTTTGGCAAGCCTGCACGCGTCGCGAACGACGTCGCCCTCCAGGGCGTGGCCGCCATCCAAAGCCACGGGTTCGAGCTCGTCATCACGCTCGGAACCGGCGTCGGCAGCGCGCTGTACCTGAACGGCCTATTGGTGCCGCAGTTCTCGCTCAACCGGTACGAGGCGCGGCCGCACACGACGTACGACGTCCTGCTGAACGACCGCGCGCTGAAGGAACTCGGGGCGCAGAATTGGAACAAGCGCCTGAAAGAGGCCATCAACACGTTGCGACGGACCGTGCACCACGATCATCTCTACATCGGCGGTGGCAACGCAAAGACAATTCGGTTCACGCTCCCCACCCACGTGACGATCATCTCGAGCGAAGCGGGTATTCGAGGCGGCATCGCCCTTTGGCAGTCTCCGCACTAGTCTTCACGTTGGTCTGTCGTGTCGCACCCTTGTGCTGAGCGTCTGGGACCCGTGCTCGCCGTGGAGCGATTTCCCACCACGCAGCTCTCGATGCACGGCGGGATGGCCGATGCGGCGCCTGCGAGATGGTCTTGGTGAGTGAGTTGTTATTTCTGGTGCGTGCGGTCCTTTCGAGTACCGCCTGCACCGCGCCCGCACTTACCACGAATCGGGGAGGGACGCTATTGGAGCTGTGACCGCCCTCTTCTCGGACGACCGATCCCCGGTCGGGTGACCTGTTCCCGGCGCCCCCATTCATGCCCGTCGTCGGCTTCGACGACATCCCGCCGGCGCCTGGCGCCGGCGTCCCGGACTGGCGCCATGGTCGTGTGCCTCCTTGGAGCTATTCGCTCCTGCCTGATTGGCGGACCTCTCGGTCGAACCCCGGGAGGATCGCCTTGAAGAACGCGTTCTGGATCAGCTTCACGATCGCCTGGACCGTGCTGGTCTGGGGATTGTCGAGCCGTCCCGAGACGTCGATCTGCGTGGCGACTTCCTTCCGGGGGTCGTTCTTCATGACCTTCGCGACGCCGGTGATCACTTTCTCGTAGAGCTTCTTCATGGCGCTCTTGTCGCGGTCCTGCGCGGGATCGTAGGCCTGCACGTCGCGGAAGAGCGGCTTGACCCACCCGCGGACCTCCGCGTTCTTCACGGCGAGCTCCGAATAGAAGGAGAAGACGCCGGCGACCACGTCGAACTTGCCGTGGGCCCGCAGCATGTCGTTCATCGTCGCGGAGATCGGTATTCTCGATCGCCAGTCGCAGGTCGAAGTCCGGGCCATCGACTTCGGGCCGGAAGTGGGCGGTGGCCTTCGTCGGGCCGCTGCCCATGAAGCGGCCGTCGAGGGTGGCCGTCATCTGCCCTTCGGTGCGGTGGTTGGTGAAGTTCTCGAGCTGGAGGCGCGCGACGTCGATGAAGGCCCGGTAGGTGGGCGTCGTGCGCTTGTTGACGAAGCCGACGCGGCTGTCTACGAGCTCGACGCGTCCCGCGCGGAGCACCAGGTCGGGCGCGTTGTTGGCCTGCTGCACCGCCTGGGCGGTCTTGCGCGCCACCTTCTGAGGGGTGCCGGCGGCCTGCGGCGTCTGCACGTACTCGACCTTCATCCCGCTGACTCTCGCCTCCTTGAGGTCGGCGATCCGGACGGTGGGGCCGTACTCGAAGGCGCCCGGCCGCGGACAAGGTCCCGCCCTCGATGGCGACGCTGCCGCGATTCAGCACCGGCTTGAAGTAGTCGAGGGCGATGGCGTCCAGCTTCAGGTCGCCCTGGATGCCCGGGATCGGCACTGCCAGGAAGTCGGCGTGGCCGTCCAGCGCCACGCGGCCGTTCTGGAAGACGACGGCGTCGAGGTGCACGTCCGACGGGTACGTCCGGTCCTTCGACCGGATGTTCCGGATGTTCCGCGCGGTCAGATTCACCCGGGTGACCTCGAGCGGGGCGAACGGCCCCTCGTCGACGTAGGTGATCCGGCCGTCCGTGACGCGGACCTCATTGATCTTCAGGGGATAGATGGCCTGGAACGCCTCCTGCCAGCCGTGATCCTTGACCGGGGTCGGATCCGCGGCCTCGGCGCGCAGCTGCTGGAGGTTCACGTGGAGGATGGGTTGCGTCAGGGCGAAGTCCGCCACCAGCCGGCCCCGGAGGAGCGCCTTCCACTCGACGCTGGCGTCCAGCCGGGGCGCATGGAAGACGGGGGGGTCGGGATGGGCCTGCTGGAGGAACTTCAGATCGTAGAGGGTCAATGAAAGCCCGATGGGATGAAAGCTGAGCTTTCCGGATATCCGCGCTGTATCCCTTCAGCTGGCGGTTCATCTGACGGACCACCAGCCGCCGGAGCGGCTCGTCGATGAAGAACGACCCGACGACAGCAAGCGCCACGACCGCCAACACGGCGATACCGGTGTAACGAAGCCACCGACGGCCACCGAGACCTCGATGGGATGCCATAGAAGCCCGACCTCCTCTGCAAGGGATTTGCCGGCGGGCGGGCCACGCGAATCTCCCACTACGATGAGCCCGTGGCGACAGAACGGCGGTGCCGCGTCACCCTGACGTGCCGGAGGTGCGAATCGCCCCGGTATGTAAGCGTGTCCCGGCATGTATACCGTGTGCACGGGCGACGAGAGGTCGGCAGTCCGGTCGACGTCTAGCGGAACACTTCGACACCGTTTTAAGGAGGTATCGACCGGTCGCACTCCAACAGTCCCTGCACGGAACGGGCCGCACGCCCAATCACTCGCCTCCTCCAAGAGACGATCCGGGGCCGTCCAGAGACGATCCGGAGCCGTCCGACGAGCAGCGTCGCCGGGCCCCTTTCCCGGGGCCACCAGCCACACTGTCAAGCGGAACCTCAACTGTCGTCGGCCGGCGCGGCAATCCAAGGGTGCTACGACTTGTGGCATAACGTTTGCGGTAGGTTGCGGTGATAGTGTCCGGCCAAACCATGAGCGTGGCGCAGGCACACACGTCGATCAGTTCTGACGAGAGCGGTCCCTGGAACTCCAGGGAGGCGCATTCCTCAGATCCGGGATTGTGCGAACTTTATCCACGTCCGGACGCCGAAGAAGGAGAAGCCCGTGAAAAATCAAGCAGTCCACGAACTGTTGTACCAAGCTCTCGAGACGGAGCTGGGCGGTGTGCAGGTCTACCAGACCGCCCTGCGCTGTGTGGTGAACGAGGACCTCCAGAAGGAGTGGGAGAAGTACCTCGAACAGACGGAGAACCACGTGCGTATCGTCGAGAGCCTGTTCGCCCGGCTCAGCCTGGACCCCGAGGCGGAGCCGCCGGGACGGCTGGTGGTCCGGCACCTCGGCGAGTCCCTGGTGAAGGCGATGGAGATGGCCCTCGAGGCGGGGAAGCCGGAGGCGGCCCAGCTCGTGGCGGCCGAGTGCGTCGTGCTCGCCGAGACCAAGGACCACCTGAACTGGGAGCTGATCGGCGAGCTCGCCAAGACGGCGAAGGGCGAGGAGGGCGCGGCGCTGAAAGAGGCGCACAAGGAGGTGGAGGACGAGGAAGACGAGCACCTCTACCACACGACGGGGTGGTGCCGCGAGCTGTGGATCGAGACGTTGGGGATGCCCGCCGTCCTGCCGCCCCCCGAGGAGGAAAAGGAAGTGAAGACCGCCATCGGCGCCGCCCGGGCGAAGCTCGCGCGCAAGGACATGCTGTAAAGACCAAGGCGAGCACGACGTCGCGACGGGCGGCAGGGCATATCCGACGTCTCCACGGGTTCCTGGCGGAGCAGCACCGGAAGGTGGCGGCGCCGGGGTCGAGGCAGAAGCGTGCATCGGCTCAGCGTACGTGTGTACGGCGTTCGCCGCTGACGGCCACCATTACAAGGAGGATTAAGGATGCCGGCTAAGACACCCCGCAAAAAATCATCCTCACGGTCTGGCGGGTCAAAAAAGGCCGCCAAGACATCCGGCCAAGCTCGAACCGGACGCAAGAAGAGCGCTAGGGGGGCGAGCGGCACCAAGGCCCTGACGAAGACGGCCGTCAAGGTGATGGCAGGCGCTGCTGCGGGCGCGGTCCGGGCGATCATACCGCCGCTCGAGGAAGCTGCAGGAACGAGCGAGCGAGCGGCGGGGATTCAGCAAAGGTCTGGCAGCAAGAGTGGGAAGTCCGGTCAGGGCCGAAAGTCCGGCAAGTAAGCGGTCGCATGGGATGGGCGACCCTAGTGGGTGATCGGATATCGTCTACCGAGGCGTAGCAGTGACGACAGTGTGTAGGGTGCAGTCGACCGCTCGGAGACGCATCTAGTGTCCGACCACTTCCCTACACACTGTCCCACTGTTTCGACACCCACCACCAATGTGAGCAGACGAGGCGCCTAGGGCTGAGCGGAGCAGACAAGATGGCGAGTTCGGAGAACAAACCTTCGATAGTCGGCCGGGAGCCAGTCGGTGAAAGCCTGCCCGGCCTGCTCGGCCGCGTGGGCGAAGACCTGGCGACGCTTCTGGATGCCAAGCTCGGCCTTCTGAAGATCGAGGTTGAGGAAGACATGCGCGCCTTTGCGCGCGGCGGCGCGGCCATCGGTGTGGGCAGTGTCATTGCGGCGGTAGGGTTCGGACTCCTCAATATTGGAATCGCGTTCATCGTCTCCGCGCTCTTTGCGGACACCCAGCTCAGTCAGCCGATGAAGTATTCGCTCGGGTTCCTCATCACGGGCGCGATCTATCTGATCCTCGGCGGCGGCGTCATGGTCGTCAATAAAAAGCGCCTGGGCGGGCGCGGGATTATACCCGAAAAGAGCATCGAAGAGCTCCAAAAGGACAAGCAATGGCTGAAGAAAGAGTTATAGAGAGCGGCGCCTCCGAACGTCCGGTGCAGGCAAGGCGAGCGAAAGCCGAGCTTCAGCGCCAGATGAACGACGCGCGCGACTCTATCTCGCAGACGGTCGAGGAGATCAAAGAGACGGTCGAGGGCCAATACGAGGCGGTGAAGAGGACAGTAGACGGGGTACTCGCCTGGCGCGACCAATTCCAAAAGGACCCCATCGTCTGGAGCGTCGGCGCGCTGGCGGCAGGGTTCGCCCTCGGCTACACGCTGGGGTATACGCACAAGACCGTGGGCCGGTCGAGGGGGAGCCGCTCGGAAGTGGGAGCCTTCGCCGACAGCCTGATCGATGAGCTGTCCACCGTCGGCAACAGTCTGGTGATGCCTTCGCTGAACAGCAAGATCAAGGACCTCTTTGGTTTTGACTTTTCGGACATGCTGGAAGAGATTGGCAGTGCAAAAAGCCGCGGCGGCAAGAAAAGTATGAGAACCGAGAAGGGCGACAAGAAGCACCGCACTCAAGGTCGCGGGTCAAAGGAAGGCGGGCGAGAGGGTGAAAGGCGACCCCGGCTTAAGAGAAGTGAGGTGTGAAACCGGTTAGCCGTGTCGTCCTCGTTCTGAGTCCCAGTGAGGCCGCTGCGGCAATGTGAGATAGAGTAACGAGCATGCAAATTCCGACCGAGCCAATCGGCAGCGTCCCGAGGCCGCGTGAGCTCATCGAGGCCTTGGCCAGGAAGGATGCCGACGATCCGAGTCTCGATCCGCTGTACCAGGCAGCCGTCCGCGACACCGTCGAGCGCTTCGAGGCGACGGGTCTCCGGTTGTCACCGATGGTGAACAGCGGAAGTACCACAACTTCTGGACATACTCGCGTGGACGGCCTCCCCAATACCCACCCTGAGGGTTTCAAGATCCCCTTTGCGGCCGGCCACACCCGGCGCATGCCCCGGCTCACGGTCGGGCCGTTCCGTTACAAGCGGTACGCGGACAGCTTCCTGGAAGAAGCCCAGCGCTACGCCCGCGTGCCGGTGAAGCAGGCGATCATCTCTGCGTCCGCACTGAGCCTCATGTATCCGGCCTCGCCCATTCCACACTACTCTCGTGAGGAGTTTCTCGACGATCTGCTGAGGGAACACGAGGCCGAGATTCGCCGCTGTCTCGATAAGGGAGCGCACAAGGTCCAGATCGACTTCACGGAAGGCCGGCTCTCCATGAAGGTCGATCCGTCCGGCATTTGCTTCACAGCTTCATCGACCTGAACAATCTGGCCCTGTCCCGGTTCTCTCCCGAAGAGCAAGCCCGCATCGGCATCCATACCTGCCCGGGGGGGATCGCGACTCGACCCATAGCGCCGATGTCGACTATGGGGAGCTGCTCCCCAGCTTGTTTGAGCTCAAGGCCGGTAACTTCTATGTGGCCCTGGCCGGCGAAGCGGACCGCGCCCGGGTGCTTCGGATAATCCGACAATACCTCAAGCCGAGCCAGCGGGTCTTCGCCGGTGTCATCGCCGCCATCGACCCGAGAATCGAGACTTCCGAGGAAGTCCGGGACTTGATCCTGCAAGCCGCCGACTATATCCCGATCGAGCAACTGGGCACCACGGACGACTGCGGCTTCTCACCCTTTGCCGACGACACCACGACTAGCCGCGATACCGCGTTCGAAAAGATCCGCTCCCGAGTCGTTGGCACCCAGCTCGCCTCCGAGGAGATTGGAGCCCGGTAAAGTGCCGCGAAACGAAGAAGAAGAGCTTCGCTCGGTCACCATCCAGAACGCGAAGAGCATCATGCTCGCCCGCCAACGCGCCGAGCAGGAGCTGCTTCATGCGAAGCAGGACCTGGAACGCAAGACGCAGGAACAGCGCGCGACCCTCCAGGCCACGTGGGACGGGATCTTGGTCACCGACGCCGAGGGTAAGGTGACCGACTTCAATCCCAGCTACGTGGAGATGTGGCGTTTGCCTCCCGACGTGATGGGTAGAATGGATCATCGTCGGATCCTCGAGCATCTGGGGCGGGAGTTCGAGAATTCTGCGCAGTTCGCTGCCAGAGTCGAGGAGATCTACACCGAGTCTCCCGCCGAGAGCTTGGATGTGCTCGAGTTGGCCGATGGACGGGTATTCGAACAGTATTCCACACCCCGAGTCATAGATGGCGTCCATGCCGGCCGAGTCTGGAGCTTTCGCGACATCACCAAGAGCCGACGTGCGGAAGAGGCGCTCCGTGACGAGACCCGGATCCTGGAGCGGCTCAACCGGACCGGGACGATGCTGTCGTCGGAGTTGGATCTGCAGGCGCTTGTGCAGGCGGTGACCGACGCAGCGATCGAGCTCAGCGGCGCGAAGTTTGGCGCCTTCTTCTACAACGTGACGAATGCGAACGGCGACGCATTCATGCTCTACGCGCTGTCGGGCGCGCGCCGCGAGGACTTCGAGGGGTTCGGGCAACCTCGGGCGACGGCGCTGTTGGGGCCGACGTTCCGAGGCGAGCCACCGATTCGCTGTGACGATGTCCTGCAGGATCCTCGATACGGCACGATGCCACCATATCGCGGAATGCCGCGTGGCCATCTTCCGGTTCGCAGCTACCTCGCGGTGCCGGTCGTCTCGCGATCCGGAGAGGTCATCGGCGGGCTCTTCTTCGGACATCCCGCGCCGGGTGTGTTCAGTGAGCGATCCGAACGCTTGGTGGTCGGCATCGCGGCGCAGGCCGCCGTCGCGATCGACAACGCGCGACTTTTCGCTGCGGCCCAGAAGGCGGCCGACGAGCGGAAGCAGCTGCTGGAGAGCGAGCGGGCCGCCCGCGCTCAAGCCGAGCGGGCGAGCACGATGAAGGACGAGTTCCTCGCCACGCTCAGCCACGAGCTGCGGACGCCGCTGAACGCGATCCTCGGCTGGTCGCAGATCCTTCGTGCGCGGCACCATGAGCGAGGCACAGGTCGACACGAAGGGCTGGAGATCGATCGAGCGGAACGCGCGGTGCAGGCGCAGCTCATCGAGGACCTGCTCGACATGAGCCGGATCATCTCCGGCAAGATGCGGCTCGACGTCCAGCCGGTGCGACCCGTCGTCGGTCGTCGAAGCGGCCATCGAGACGGTGAGGCCCGCGGCAGAGGCCAAGGGCGATCCGGCTCGACGACGCTGCTCGACCCGCGGCCGGGCCGATCTAGCGGCGACCCGAGCCGGCTCCAGCAGGTGGTGTGGAACCTGCTCTCCAACGCCGTCAAGTTCACGCCGCAAGGCGGGCGGGTGCGAGGTCGTGCTCGAGCGCGTGAACTCGCACGTCGAGTCAGCGTCACCGACACCGGCAGGGATCGCGCCGGAGTTCCTGCCGCACGTGTTCGACCGCTTCCGCCAGGCCGACGCTCGACGACCCGCGGCCACGGCGGGCTCGGGCTCGGGCTCGCGATCGTCAAGCAGCTGGTCGAGCTGCACGGCGGGCACGGTCAGGGCCAGAGCCCCGGCGAGGGCCGGGGCGCGACGTTCATCGTTCACCTTCCGCTGACCGTAGTGCACCGGAGTGCGGACGACGAAGAACGGCGTACACCCGCGGAGCGCGAGTGCCGGCGGCGCCGAACTTCAAGAGCTGGACTTATCCGGGATCAAAGTTCTCGTGGTCGACGACGAGACGGATGCACGCGAGCTGATGAAGCGCGTGCTGGAAGAATGCGATGCAGACGTCGTGACGGCGCGGCGCGCCAACGAGGCGCTCGCCGCTCGTCGAGACGGAGAGACCGGACATCTTGGTGAGCGACATCGGCATGCCGGACGTCGATGGCTACGAACTCCTCAGAAGGGTACGGGCCCTCGGCCCGGCCAGGGGTGGCAGGCTGCCCGCAATCGCGCTCACCGCGTTGGCCCGCTCCGAAGATCGGACGCGCGCGCTTCATGCCGGCTATCTCGTTCATGTCTCGAAGCCGATCGAGCCGTCGGAGCTCGTGGCTACCGTCGCAAGCATTGTAGGAAGGACGGGCGTGCACGTCACGGAGTAGCGCACCACCAAAACCCGCACAGTGGCGATGAAGCGAGCGGTCAGAATGACGAGGCCGCCGTGCAGGGGCAGGGCAAGCTTCCGCTAGGCGGCTGCGTCGGAAACGTGGGACCTGTTCACAGAGCGCCAGGCCGGGTCGGACGTCTGAAGAGGGGTGGTGAAAGCTTGCAGCAAGGGCGAGGGCGCGAGCTCCTCCGGGATCAGGAAGAGGCGGCGACGACGAGCGCGCAGGCCCCAGTCGGCGCGGCTCGTGACGGCGGACAGCGGAATCGCGACCCAGAGCCCGACGAGGCTCGGTAGGAGCCAGATCGAGATGAGGGAATCGGTCGCGAGTAGCAGGGCCGCCGCCGCGAGGCCGCCGATCGTCTGGAGCCCATGCGCGTGAAACGCCGTGCCAACGGATAGGGCGGTCTCCCCCCGCGACTGCACGTTCCACCCCGCACTACTGCCGTATAGGATCGCGAAGACGAAGGCGGCTTGAAATGTCAGGACTATCGGCGTGACCAGCAATGCAAAGAGACTTTCCAAGGCGAGGCTGGCGACGACGGCGCCCCATCCCCCGCGCAAGGCGACAGCTCCGGGCGTCATACTCAGCCGGATCAGGGCGAAGACCTTCGGGAGAACAAGGAAGCTGAGCGTCAGAACGGCCAGGGTTGTACCAAACACGCGTGTCAGCGAACTCTCGGCGGGGGGCGAAATTCTCCGTGAAGCCCACCAGCCCCGGAACACTCGGACTCAAAGAGATCGCTACCACGAACAACACCCACAGCGGGCCACATAGATACGACAGCGCACCGACGGCCAACGTGAGACGGCTTGCCAGGGCAAACGTCGGCGCGAATAGCAGCCGCAGGTGCTGCAGGTTCCCCTGACACCACCGCCGTTCGCGCGCCGCGTGCGCCACGAGATTCGGCGGCAGCTCCTCGTAGCTGCCACCCAGGTCAGATGCCACGTGGACGTCCCAACCCGCTCCCCGCATCAGCGCGGCTTCGACGAAATCGTGACTCAGGATCTCTCCCCCGAGCGGCTCACGACCCGGTAGCCGCGGTAGCTGACAGTGCTTCATGAAGGGCGCCACGCGGATGATCGCGTTGTGCCCCCAGTAGGGCGCCGCGTTCCCCAGCCAAAAGGCGATGCCATCGGTGGCGAGCGGTGCGTATGCGCTGGCGGCGAATTGCTGAATCCGTGCAAACAGCGAGCGCCCGTTCACGGGACGGGTCGGCAGCTGCAGAATTCCTGTGCGGGGCTGGCGTTCCATACGGTGGACCAACTCGCGAATCGTTGCCCCGTCCAGCAAGCTGTCGGCGTCCAACACGATCATGTAATCGAAGTGAGTTCCCCAACGGGTGCAGAAGTCAGCGAGGTTGCCGCTCTTCCGACCATGATTCTCCGCGCGCCGACGGTACCGGAGGCGCCCGGTTGCGCCGAGTTCCTCGGTCAGGGCGTGCACGGCGCGCTCCTCCGCCGCGCCCACGGCTGGGTCGGTGGAGTCGCTCAACAGGAAGAACGTGTACGGCTCCAAGGAGCCGGTCGCCGCGAGCGATTGATAGATGGCGCGCAGCCCGGCCTGCACACGAGTCACAACCTCATGACGCACCACCATGACCAGCGCGACTCGGGTGGGACTGTCGTCTCGCGTGCCCCACTGAGCCAGCGGGAAACGGGTCGGGGTGCGCACCGCCATGCCGCGCAGAAAGCCGGCGGCGGTCACGAGGAATGTGAACGTCAAGCTTCCGAATAGTGGCATGAACAGGACGACGGCAACTAGCTCCGCGGGGGTGACGCCTCCTGCCCGGATGACCCCCCAGAACAGAGCCGTCGCCGCAATGGATAGCGATAGGACGAGCCCGGTCAGTGCGAGTGCCCGATCGTTCCGCCCCTTCGATGCTGTTCTCAGCACCCGGTCGACAGCGGGACGCTCTGCGCGATCGACGACCGAGTGCATGGAGATACTCCCCGGAGCGTGCAACTGCGGTGCCACATGTTGCGCTCCCGATTTGCCGCGGTCCCAGATAGACTGGTGATGTGGATACGCTCAACCCCGAGGGGGGCCTTCCAGCCTTACAGCGGCGCGTCGTCGGACCTGTGATAGGGCGGCGCGCCTTGATCACGACCATCGCCGGAAGCTTGCTGGCGGCGGTGAAGGCGATAGGCACCCCCCTAGCTCCTGCTCGATTTGGATTCCGGGACGTCGCGCGAAGAGCGGAAGCGTTAGCGGGTCGCGCCTACTCTCCGCCACCCCCGCTCCCTGCGCAGGTGGGGACCTGGAGCTACGAGGACTACCGACTCATTCAGTTCAAGCCCGAGCGGACGCTTTGGCGAGGCGAGGGCATTCCGTTCGAGGTGGACTTCTTCACCCGGGGCGGGCGGTTCGACAAGCTGGTCCGGATGAACGTCCTCAGCGGCGGGGACGGGAGGGTCTCGATTTCGACCCGTCCATGTACCTGAACTGGCCATCGGGTGTGAGCGTCGAGGACCAGTCCCAGCTGGGGTTCGCGGGGCTTCGCGCGCGATACCCGTTGAGCGGCCCAGTCCCTCATGAATTTGCGTCCTTTCTCGGGGACAGCTACTTTCGAGCCGCGGGACGCGGTCAGCTCTACGGCGCCTCGGCCCGGTGCGTGGCGATCGACACCGGCACCGACCGGCGGGAGGAGTTTCCGGCCTTCCGTGAATTTTGGCTCGTGCGACCCGAACCGGGGAGCGACGTCCTGATCCTTTACGGGCTTTTGGACGGTCCGAGCCTGACCGGCGCCTTCGAGTTCGACCTCCGGCCAGGGTCACCGACCCGCATCAACGTGACGGGGGCCCTTTTCGCTCGTCGTGAGGTTCGGAAGCTGGCCCTCGCGCCGGTGTCCAGCATGTACTTGTTCGGCGAGACGCGCGCGCGGGCGTTCGACGATTTTCGGCCGGAGGTGCATGACTCGGACGGGCTGCTGGTGGCCTCCGCCACGGGCGAGTGGTTCTGGCGCCCTCTGGAGAATCCCTCGCGGCTTCGAATCAGTCGGTTTCCCGGCACCGGCCTTCATGGCTTTGGGCTACTGCAACGCGACCGCCTCTTCGACCATTACCATGACCTGGAGGCCCTCTATCATCGCCGCACCAGCGTATGGATCGCGCCCCGATCCGACTGGGGCCCCGGGACACTCGAACTCCTGGAGTTTCCGATGCTGTCGAGTACCACGACAATGTGGCGCTCCTATGGGTTTTGGAACGGCCGCTCCAGGCGGGGAGGTCCCTCCAGTGGACGTACGAGATTCAGTTTGGCGGCGAGGAAGTCGACGCGTCTCCGGCAGGGCGGGTGGTCAGCACCCGCACGGGCGAGGGCGGGAGCCGGGCTTTTCGTCGCTTCGTCATCGAGTTCGCAGGGCCTGGCCTCGAAGGAATCGCAGAGGACGCGATACAGGCCCTCGTGACGGGTCAACGCGACCTAGTATCGCCACCCGCGGTTCAACGTACGCCGGCGGGGGCACTTCGAGTTACGTTCGAGGTGAAAGGCTCCAGCGGTCTGCACGAGCTGCAATGCGTGCTCCGGTCCGATCGGGTAAGGGTCACGGAGACGTGGACGTACCAATGGAATCCGTAGACAACATGTCGTCATGGCGACCCTCTGTCGTGGTTTCCAGTGATTGTGAAACCGAGAGGTTCAGATTCGGCGAGGCAGCATCCTTGCAGGCCTGACGGGTGCATTTGGCCCCGGCGCATGAACACACGGAGCTCGCGAACGTCCTTACTGCCGCTGCTGGCCGGCGCTGCGGGGATCATGTCCGCCTACCTCTTGTTGACACAGCGGCCTCGCTCGTACGCCCTGGCGGGCCGAACTGTTCTGATCACGGGGGGATCCCGCGGCCTGGGGCTGGTGCTGGCCCGCGCAGTGGCGCGGGCAGGGGCTCGCGTTGCTATCTGCGGCCGCGACGCTGCGACGCTCGACCGCGCACGTGGAGATCTGGAACAACGGGGTGCGCAGGTGTTGGCCCTTCCGTGCGACGTCACGATACGCGAGGCCGTGGACGCGATGGTCCGCGAGGTCGGGGAGCGACTGGGGCCGATCGATGTCCTGATCAACAATGCGGGCGTCATCAGCGTGGGCCCCGTCGAGGCCATGGAGGTCGAAGACTTCCAGCAGGCCATGGCGACCAACTTCTGGGGACCTCTCTACTCGATCCTCGCGGTGCTCCCCGGGATGCGGCGGCGCGGGGAGGGGCGCATCGTGAACATCGCCTCCATCGGCGGCAAGATCAGCGTGCCGCACCTCGTCCCCTACAGCGCCAGCAAGTTCGCGCTGGTCGGACTCTCCGAAGGCCTGCGGGCCGAGCTCGCGAAGGATGGCATCGCGGTCATCACCATCTGTCCCGGTCCTCATGCGCACCGGCAGCCCGCGCCACGCCATCTTCAAAGGCCGCCACCGGGCGGAGTACGCCTGGTTCAGCATCAGCGACGCCTTGCCGTTGGTGTCCATGGATGCCGACCGGGCCGCCCGCCAGATCTTGGACTCGATCCGGCGAGGGGAGGCCGAGCGCGTGCTGTCAGTGCCCGCGCGCATCGCGGCTGCGGCCGGGGCGGTGGCTCCCAAGGTGACGGCGGATCTCCTGGCTGGCGTCAATCGCCTTCTTCCGCCGGGCGATGGCGCTGCCGGGACGCGGGGGCGAACGGGAGCAGCGAGCACCTCCGCGTTCTCGCCGTCTGTCCTGACGGTCCTGGGTGACCGCGCGGCGCGGCGCAACAACCAGTGCCCTGAACCCCGTAGTCCGACAAGCCACCCGGTCGAGCACAGAGCTGGTCGTGCCCCAGAAGACGTCGCCCAAGCGAGCGCTGCGACCCCCCCAGCGCCAGCACCGGCAACCGGGGCTGAGACCCGCATGATTCCGCGCCCACAAGCCGACCGCCCGCTTACGCGCGGCACGGGCAAATTACAGGGCAGAGTCGCGCTGATCACGGGCGGCGACAGTGGCATCGGACGGGCCGTGGCCATCGCCTTCGCCAAGGAAGGCGCCAATCTGGCGATCGTCTACCTGAACGAACACGGTGACGCACGGGAAACGGTTCGCCTCGTCGAACAGTGGGGAGGGCGCGCAATTCGGATTGCCGGAGACGTGGGCCGCGAGCCCTTCTGTCGCGATGCGGTCCGTCGGACCGTCCGGGAGCTTGGTCGCTTGGACATCCTGATCAACAATGCGGCCGAGCAGCATCCACGACCGAGTTTGCACGACATCACGGCGGCTCAACTCGAACGCACTTTCCGGACGAACATCTTCTCGTTCTTTTACATGACCAAGGCGGCGCTCCGGCATCTCCGCCGAGGCAGCGCGATCATCAATACCAGCTCGGTAACGGCCTACCGCGGAAGTCCTCATCTTCTCGACTACGCGGCGACCAAGGGTGCGATCGTCACGTTCACGCGTTCCCTGTCGCAGGGCCTCGCCGCGCGCGGCATCCGCGTGAACGCGGTGGCGCCCGGGCCGATCTGGACCCCTCTGATCCCCGCGTCGTTTTCTCGTCGTAAGGTCGCCACGTTCGGATCGGAGGTACCGCTTGGCCGGGCCGGTGAGCCGGCGGAGGTTGCCCCATGCTACGTGCTGCTCGCCTCCGCGGACGGCTCCTACATCACCGGCCAGGTCCTGCATCCGAATGGTGGGGAGATCGTCAATGGCTAAGTCGCCAGGTGCCGCCATGGGCTCGCTCGTCAGGACACCTGGAATGAACCACCAAGTCTCAAGCTCGGCGCTGCTGGAGAACTATCGGGAGAGATCAGCAGGCGCTAAGTCACCGGAGCGCGTGGCCCGGGTCGTCGCGAGGGACGGCGGAGATATGACCCGTTTCCTCAAGCACTGCTAGCTTGACGTCCTCCGGCGAGGCGTGGCCCAGTTTGCGGAGGCCCGCCAAGAGATCGTCGCGGCTCATGCGTTCGCTCTCGAGAGCTTCTTGCAGGATCTGGCCGTCACGCACGAGGACGCAGGGCTCGCCGCGTAGGACCCGTCGGACGACCTGGGAAGCCGCCGACAGCCGCGCCAGTCCCAGATGACACGCCATCACCGTCGCCAGGAACGTGAATCCCTCGGCGGGGCTATCGCCGAGCGCCATCCGTTGAAGGACGGTCGCCAACTGAATGAGAACGACCAAGTCAAATGTACCGGTCTGCCCCGCCAGCCGCTTGCCGGCAAGTCTGACGACTACGACCACGCCGAGGTAATACACCACAGCCCAGCCGGCCTGGAGGACCAATGCACGGCTCACGGCCTGCTCACGTGTTGCCTCGCAGGGACGAGCAGCAGGGCTACGCAGAAATGGAGTTTGACGACGTCAGGTAACGCCAACTCGCCCTCGGCGCAGAATTTTGCCATTATGTCGCCTCGCCGCATGTGGGTCAGCACTTGGGCCAGCCGCTTCACAGCAATGCAATGAATGGACCAGAGAAGATCTTCAACCGTTCCACGGGAGGCCACTGAAGGCGTTGGCGACAGCCGCTGGCTAAGTTCTTCTCTGGCGACCATCGCCTTGCGTTGCGCCTACCAGATTCGGGGACACAGCCCCGAGCGCTCAGCTTGTGAGTGCGCCCAGCGCGATGCCCTCCGCCGGCTGGCCTCTCTGGAGCTCTGACTGACCGCTCCGCGGTATGCTGGAACCAGGCGATGAAGAAGGGGGCGGCGCGGGGCTCGACCGGCTCAGGGAATGAGAAGCGGGCGGGCCGTTCGGCCTCGCGGGACGCCCGGCTGCCCGACATGAGCGCGTACGGCCGGCTCGCCGAGTACAACCGGAAGCGCCACTTCGACGTCACGCCCGAGCCGCGCGGAGATGCGCGGGCGCGAACAGAGGGGCAGCCGCTCGAGTTCGTCGTCCAGAAGCACCGCGCGACCGCGCTCCACTACGACTTCCGCCTGGAGCACCGCGGGGTGATGCTCTCCTGGGCGGTCCCCAAGGGGCCGTCGCTCGATCCCGCCGTCAAGCGGCTCGCCATGGAGACCGAGCCGCATCCGATGGACTACAACCAGTTCGAGGGCGTAATCCCCGAGGGCGCGTACGGCGGCGGAACCGTGATGATCTGGGACAAGGGCGTCTGGGCGCCGATCGCCGAGGGTCGGCTCGGGGATGAGGCCGATGCCGGTCGCCAGCTCGCGAAGGGCGATCTCAAATTCGTGCTGCTGGGGAAGAAGCTCCAGGGTTCGTGGGTGCTCGTCCGGACGCGCGGTGGCCGGCAGTGGCTGCTCATCAAGCACCGGGACGACTATGCCGGCGGAGAGGATCTTACCGTCGCGAAGCCGCGCTCGGCCGTGTCCGGGCGGACGATGGCCGAGATCGCCCGCGCCGCTGGCGCGAGCGCGCGCCAGCTCCAGCTGGCCGTCGCCGCCGACCCGGCCGCGCCCCCCGCGCGCTCTGGTGCGCCGGACGGCCGCGACGGCGCGCCAGGTGTCGCCCGCTCCATCCCGGCCGAACCGCTCGCGGAGAGGCACGGCCGCCTCCGACGCGCGCGCACGGAGCTGAGCGCGTCCCCGCGGGGCTCCACCCACCGCCTCAAGCCGGCTCGGCACGCTCCGTCTCCCGGCGCGAGCGGCGTCGGCCGGCGGAACACACCTGGTCGGACCCGCGTCCCGTCCATTACGCTGCCCACCGACACGGATACCGTGGAGATCCGCGCCGGAGAGCGCGCTATCCGCCTCACCAATCTCCGCAAGGTCTTCTGGCCAGAGCTGGGGCTCACGAAGCGCGATCTCCTCCAGTACTACGCCGACGTGGCGCCTGTCCTCCTGCCGCATCTTCGGGACCGAGCCATGGTCATGAAGCGATACCCGAACGGGGCGGCCCAGCCGTTCTTCTTCATGAAACGGGTGCCCGAGCCGCATCCGCCGTGGCTCGACCTCTGCCCGATCGAGCACGAGTCGGGCAACGTCATCGACTTCCCGGTCGTCCAGGACCTACTCTCGCTCCTCTGGGTGGTCAACCTCGGGTGCATCGACCTGAACCAGTGGTACGCGCGATGCGACGACGTGAACCGGCCCGACTACGTCCACTTCGACCTGGACCCCGTGACCGGCCCCGCTGCGGTTCCGTTCGAGCGCCTGCGCGAGGCCGCGCTGACCGTGCGCGATGCGCTTCGAGCCCTCGACATGCCGGCCTACGTCAAAACCACCGGCTCCCGCGGCTTCCACGTGTACGTGCCGATTGTGTGCGGCCCGACGCAGAAGGAGGTCTGGACGTTCGCGAAGGGGGTCGCGCAGGCGCTCGCCGGCGCCCGCCCGGCGCTCCTGACCGCGGAGTACCGGATCGCCCGTCGCCCGTCGGGTCGGGTCCTGGTCGACTACAACCAGAATGCGTGGGGCCGAACCCTCGCGTCCGTCTACTCGGTGCGCCCCCATCCGCGCGCGCTCGTGTCGACGCCCGTCACGTGGAACGAGGTCGCCCGCGGGGTTCGGCTCGAAGACCTCCACATCGGCAACGTGCCCAGCCGTGTGCGCAAGCTGGGCGACCTGTGGGCGCCCGTTGCCGTCGGGAAGAAGCGCGTGCGCCTGCCGCCCGTGTCCTGACGTGCGAGGACACCGGGGTGGGGTGATCCGGATCGGGATCTCGGGCTGGCGCTACGCGCCCTGGCGCGGCGTCTGGTATCCCCAGAGCCTTCCGCAGCGGCGCGAGCTCGAGTTCTGCGCGCGGCACTTTCCGACCGTCGAAATCAACGGGTCGTTCTACTCCCTTCAGCGCCCCGAGAGCTACGACGCCTGGTACCGCGCAACGCCCCCGGGGTTCTTGTTCGCGGTGAAGGGATCCCGCTACGTCACGCACCTCCTCCGGCTCCGGAACGTCGAGCGGCCGCTCGCCAACTTCTTTGCTTCGGGTGTCCTGGGCCTTCGCGAGAAGCTGGGCCCATTCCTCTGGCAGCTCCCGCCGTCCCTCGCCTATGACCGGGAGCGGCTCGAGGCATTCTTCGAGCTCCTGCCCCGGAGCACCGCGCGGGCCCTGACGCTGGCGCGCCGGCGGGACGCGCGCATGACCGGGCGCGCGCGCCTCGCCATCGATGCCGACCGGCGCCTCCACCACGTGGTCGAGGTCCGGCACCCGAGCTTCGTGAGCGACGACTTCCGGTCGCTGGCGAGGCGCCAGAGCATCGCAATCGTGGTTGCCGACACCGCAGGCACGTGGCCGATGATGCTCGACGTCGCCACGGAGATCGTCTACGTACGGCTCCACGGTGATGTCCGGATCTACACGAGCGGCTACTCGGAGGTGGCCCTGGCGGGCTGGGCGCGCCGCATCCGGCGCTGGGCCCGGGAGGGGCGCGACGTCCACGTGTACTTCGACAACGACGTCAAGGTGCGAGCCCCGTTCGACGCGCTCGCGCTGATGCGCCGACTCCGTCTTGCGTGGCGGCCGGAGCGCTCCAACGGAGACGGCGACCTGGTGCGCCATCTACCGGGCGCTCGCATCCCGCGAATCAGAGGCGGTCTTGGTCCTCGTGTCACCGGCGGGAGTGCGTGGGCAGGACTCGGGCGGGTCAGCACAAGCGCGCCGCGCCGCCGACGGGCCGGCGGTTAACGCGCCAGTCACGCGCCGGCCGACTGGACCGCCTGGCGGAGCTCGTCTGGGGTAGCGTGTTCAGCAAGCTCGCCCCGTCAGGAGTCCCGGCGCACCATGCGCGCGACCAGCCCCCGCTCGCGCCCCAGCCGGAACGCCCGCCGGAGGCGCGCTAGCTGGCGGGTGATCGTGTCCGGCGCGCCCGCTCTCCTTGTATCTTCTTGGTCCCGCGCTGACCGGTGCTACCAAGCAACCAGCAGATGACTGCTGTGGAACTGCGTACCTCGTATGGAAACGGCGTGGCGAGATGTGCAAAGTCTTGCACATATCCAGCACAAAAGGAATCATTCCGCTCCCGCACGCGCACCAAGCCCGCGCCGATAAAGGAAATCTTTTAGCTTCGTTTGGCGAGCCACTTGCAATTGCCCTTAGCTGTAACTGTCATTGCATATGGCCGCGCCGATGAGCTCCGATAGCGACCTTGATGTTGCGATCGTTGGGATGTCCGGGCGATTTCCCGGAGCACGCGATCTCGACGAGTTTTGGAGCAATCTCGCCAACGGAGTGGAGTCCATTACCCGGTTCTCAGATGAGATCCTCATCAAAGCCGGCGTCCCCGCCTCGCACCTGGCGGACCTTACCTATGTCAAAGCCGCACCCATCCTTGAAGAGCCCGGGGCGTTCGATGCCGAGTTCTTCGCCTTCACGCCGCGCGAAGCCGAGGTCCTGGATCCTCAGCATCGACTGTTGCTGGAGCTCGCGCATGAGGCTTTGGAGAATGCGGGATGCGATCCGGCCCGCTATCCTGGCAGGGTAGGTGTATTCACCGGCGCTGCGCTGAACACCTATGTCTTGGACCGTGGAATTGACAAGGAGTTGGGGCAAGACTACATCCCCACCCTCATCGGCACAGACAAAGACTTCCTCAGCACCCGCATCTCGTACAAGCTGAACCTTAGGGGGCCGAGCCTCACCGTGCAAACGGCGTGCTCGACGTCCCTGGTCGCGGTGCACCTGGCACGGCAAAGCCTACTGAGTCACGAAACCGACATGGCCCTGGCCGGTGGTGTGTCGGTGCGTGTTCCCCACTGCAGTGGTTATTTTCATGACGCCGGTGGCGTTACCTCGAGCGACGGGCGTGTGCGCGCCTTCGATGCCAAGGCCAACGGTACCGTCTTTGGCAGTGGAGGCGGCATTCTGGTATTGAAGCGTCTGGCCGACGCGCTTGCGGATGGGGATTTCATCCACGCCATCATCAAGGGTTCAGCGGTCAACAACGACGGCTCGGAAAAGGCCGGATACACGGCACCCAGCGTCAACGGGCAGGCGGACGCAGTCGTCGAGGCGCTGGCCAACGCGGGAGTCGACGCCGAGAGCATCAGCTACGTGGAAGCGCATGGCTCGGGAACGCCGGTCGGCGATCCCATCGAGATCAGGGCGCTTACAAAGGCATTCCGCGCATTCACGCAACGTTCGCAATACTGCGCCATTGGCTCAGTGAAGACCAATGTCGGCCATCTGGATGCGGCGGCGGCAGCGGCCGGGATCATCAAGACGGTTCTTGCGCTGAAGAATCGGCTGCTCCCGGCCAGCCTGAACTACAGTGACCCGAATCCGGAGATCGATTTCCAGAATACTCCGTTCTATGTGAATACTGCGTTGCGCGAATGGATTAGCGATGGACCGCGCCGGGCCGGTGTGATGGCAACCGGCATGGGCGGAACCAACGCGCATCTGGTCCTGGAGGAAGCGCCACCGGCAGGGAACTCGAGCCGCGCCGAGGAACCGGATCTGCTGGTCTGGTCGGCAAGAACGGAAAGCGGCCTTGAGCAAAGCACACGCCAGCTAAACGATTTTCTCCTCCGGAATGAAAGCATCAACCTCGCGGATGTGGCCGACACCCTGCAGGATGGACGCAGGGCTTTCCGCCACCGTCGCTTCGCCATTTGCCGCGACCGGGGGGAGGCGCTCCGTGCGCTGGGCGACGCCAGTTCACGAAAGTGTTTTCTGGGGCAGCCATCGACTCCCAAACGCGTCCAATCGTGTTTCTGTTTCCCGGCATCGGCGATCACTACGTCGGTATGGGGCACGAGCTCTACAGCCGCTTCGCGGACTTCCGAACGGCAGTGGATAGTTCAGCGCGTGCTCTCGCTCCTTACCTCGGCTGCGACATCCGGGAGATCCTGTATCCAGCGCGGTATGTGGCGGAGCGGGCGGCAGGCAAGGGAAGGCGCGCGGCGGGGATCGATTTGAGGAAGATGCTCGGGGGTGAAACCAAGGAAGCGGAGGACCCTGAATCCAGCAGACTGAACGCGACGTTGTTCGCCCAGCCGGCGCTGTTTACCGTTGAGTACGCGCTGGCACGGCTTTGGGAATCGCTCGGCATTGTGCCCAGTGCTGTCGTCGGACACAGCATGGGTGAATACACCGCGGCATGCCTGGCCGGGGTGATGTCGCTGGAACAGGCAGCCAGACTGGTGGCGGTCAGGGCAAAGCTGGCCAACGAGCTTCCGCAAGCCGCCATGCTCGCAGTGCTGCTTTCGGAGGATGAGTTGCGGCCTCTGCTGCCCACCTCGGTTTCGATCGCATTGATAAACGGGCCTGAGCTGTGCGTCGTGGCTGGACCCCCTGAGGAAGTGGCGGAACTGGCGAAAGAGCTCGCGGCGAAGGGTGTGGTTTGTCGGCCCGTGAAGAACGCGCACGCTTTTCATACCCGCGCCCTGGAGCCGATTGCGAATCGTTTTGAAGACGAGCTACTCCAAGTCCAGCTGCATAAGCCTCGGATCCCTTGTCTGTCAAACGTCACCGGAGAGTGGCTTACCGTGGAAGAAGCTGTTGACCCCGGCTACTGGGTGAAACACGCGACGCACACCTCGCGGTTCAGCGATGGATTACAGCAGTTGTGGAAGCTGGGTGATCCGGTTCTGCTCGAAGCGGGCCCAGGACGCACTCTGGCGGTGCTGGCAACCCAGCACCCCGGCCGGAAGAATGCGAAGAGCGTGGTCGCTGTATCTTCTCTGCGCCACCAGTACGAGAATCAACCTGACTTGGAGGTGTTGCTGCGTGGCGCGGGTTCCCTTTGGCTGTCGGGGGCAGAGATCAAATGGCGAGCGCTGAGCGGCGAGCGCCGGCGTCGCCGAGTACCGCTGCCCACTTATCCATTCGAACGAACGGTTCATTGGGCCTCCGCCCGATCCGTCGAAGACAAATCGCCTGTGCAGCATCCAGCGGCTGCTGCGGAGAGTATCAACGAGTGGTTTTACATACCCAGCTGGGAACGCTCGACAGCACTGAGCGAGGCCAACAGTGGGGCCGTGGACTCAACGGCCTCCTGGCTGATCGTGACCGACCGGCTGGGAGAAGGCGCGGGTCTGAAGAGCCAATTCGACAAGCTCGACCTCCGTGTCAACGTGGCTCGTTTCGCACAGGACTTTTTCAATGACGGCGACGGCACGTTCGAGTTCAACGCGCACGATCGCGGCGACTACGTCAAGTTGTTACGGGCCGTCGCCGGCCGCACGGCCGACCCGCTGCACATCATTCATTTCGGAGGTTATGTAAAAGGTCCCCCCGCGTTCGAGACCACTGCGTTTGAAACCAGCCAGGCATACGGCTTTGACAGCCTGTTGTACCTGGCGCAGGCGATCGGCGAATTGAATCTGCCCAACGTCATCAAGATTGGCATTATCTCGAACCGGCTCCATCAAGTGACCGGGGAAGAGACTCTTGATCCCACGATGGCGACTGTCTTGGGCCCGTGCGGCGTTATTCCGAAGGAGTTCGCTAACGTCAGCTGCTTCAACATCGATCTTCCCGACGGGCAATCGTTGGAAAGCTTGCCGGACCAGTGGGTGTCGGCGATTCTGGAGGAGTTTTCGGACAAGGATTCCAATCGCGTAGTGGCTTACAGAGGTCGGTATCGTTGGCAGCGAACTTACCGCAAGGCGGTCGCCTTTCCACCGGCGGCATCGGAGACTGGCGCCACGGCCAGCGAGCGCTTGAGACACGGTGGTGTCTATCTGATCACGGGCGGGACCGGCGGCATCGGCCTGGCCATTGCTAAGTATCTGGCGGAAGCCTGCCAACCAAAGCTTGTGTTGACGAAGAGGGCCCCATTTCCCGAAAAGAGGAGGTGGAACCAGCTGGCTGCCAGCCGCGCCGGAGCGAGCGGCGACCTGGCGATCATCGACCAGTTGCTGGAACTGGAACGCCTGGGAGCACAGGTCGAGGTGCTGAGCGCCGAATGCGCTGACCGTGCGCAGATGAAGAGGGTGTTCGATTGGATCGACAAGAGATTCGGCTCGGTCGATGGCGTGATTCATGCGGCGGGAGTGATACACGCCGGATTGATCGAGGGTAAAACGCGGGAAACAGCCAACAGGGTGTTGGCGCCCAAAGTGGAAGGCACGCGGATCCTGTTTGATCTCGTGCGCGGGCGCAGCCTTGATTTCTTCGTCGTGTTTTCCTCTATGGCGGCGATTGAAGCGCCGTTCGGCGAGGTCGACTACGTGGCGGCGAATGCGTTTCTCGACGCATTTGCGTGGTTCGCCAGCGCTCAAAATCGCCACCCGACACTAGCGATCAACTGGCCGGTATGGCGGCAAGTGGGAATGCTGACACGGCTGGTGACTGTACCCGGGCTTGAGCGGTGGAAGCAGTATGCGCTGGGGAAGGCGATCGCCACCGAGAAGGGAGTCGAGGCATTTGCCCGGCTCTTGAATTCCAAGTCGCCGCAGGTAGTGGTGAGTCCCCAGGATCTGGATGAAGTGCTACGCGAAGCAACGGCGTTCGACACCTCTCAATACTTCGCGCCCTCCAGTGGAATGGAATTGGTACGCGCGGTGCCGGGGACTGACGAGTGGGAAGCGGTATTGACGCATATGTGGCGCGAGGCGCTGGGAATAGAGCGTATCGGTCCCGACGATAACTTTTTCGAACTGGGTGGGCATTCCTTGATCGCTGCGCGCATCGTCTCCAACCTCTATCGGAGATTCGGTAAGCGCCTTTCTATGATGGCCCTCTTTCGGACTCCGACGATCGCCGGGCTGGCGGCGACTCTTCGCGGCGTAGCAGCGCCCCACGCGGTTCCTCTCAATGGACCGGTGGACTATCGCAACTGCCTGATCTGGTTTGATGGTGGCCCGATCATACGGCCTCTCGCCAGGCATTTGGGGAATCACACGCCAGTAGTAGCGGTGACCATGCCGGAGCAGAATGTCGCTGCCCTCAAGCCTCCATACGCGTTCGACAATGTGGCCAAGTTCCTTGCGCGCCGGATCGTGGAACTCGATCCGGAGGGACCGTACCTGCTCGGTGGGTGGTGCCTGATGGGATTGCTCGCCTACGAGACAGCGCGCCAGTTGGAACTGATGGGGAAGGAAGTGAGCCTGGTCGTATTGCTCGATACACCTCTTACGATCGATAGGAGCGCGGTTCCACTGGTCCGACGGGCGCGGCAACGCGTGAAGCGAGAAGTGTTCCATCTCTCCCGGTTGTGGCAGATGCCGCGTTCCGAACGGGCGTCCTATCTGCGATCGCGCCTGGAGTTTCTCAAGGTCCTGTTGCGGAACCAGAGACTGAAAAGCGCCTACACCGGAGATCGTGAAAACGCGCCCCGCGACCGCCTGTTCGAGGAGATCCTTTTCCTGTCCTCCCTCAACTACACTCCTCAGCCGTACGGTGGACGAGTGCTGTTCCTGCGACCGCAGCAGAGGCCGAAGGACCCCTACGCCGACCTGACCTTCGATTGGAAGAACTTGGTCCGAAAGTTGGAGCGCTTCGAGGCGCCGGGCGACCATGTCAGCATGTTCCACGAACCCAATGCCCGGGTGCTCGCGGAGCGGATTCGCTTGGCAATCGATACGGGCCGCGCCACCCGACAAGTCCAGACAGTCGAGGAAGACGCGGCGGCTGAGGATCTTTCCCAGGCAGCAACGGCGATGGCCTGCAGGTAGACGAAGGCCTGCTAGACTAGGAGTCCGTCCGAGTAACGACCCGGACGGACGGTTCGCGACGTGGGCAGATGAGTAAGTCTGACGCGCAGGCTCGGAGGCACGCCGTGGCCCCGGGCGTGTGTGACTGCCCGAAGACCGGTTCGACGATCGCTTTCCGCCAGGCGTCGACCGCGCGGCCGAGCTCGGTCCGCAGGGTGCGAGCGATCCGCTCGCGCCGCGTCAGCCCATTGGGCGGCCGCCCCCGAGGCGCCGGGGCCTGCCAGGCGCCGTGCGGCTGCCGGCCGGTCGCGATGTACGCGTCGATCCCGTCCCCTCGAGCGAGTGCAGAGTCCCTTCCGCGCAGTACCCCGCATCCGCCAACACCTGCCGGGGCCGCTGCCGGGCGTGCGGCGCACTGCGGTGACCATGGCCCCACTGGCCCACATCGGCCGCCATCGGCGTCACGTCGTTGGGCCACGATCCCCTGCGCCGTCGCATCCACGGCGGTTGGGCGTGGTAGCCTTGGCGGCCGCCTTCTCACCCATCCGCCCGTAGCTCATCGCCTTGTGCTTCGACGCATTGGCCGTGAGCGGCGTCCCCGTCGATGGCCACGCGGCCACGCGTGACCAAGCCGGCCCGCCGACACACCCGCAGGACCTCGACGACCAGCGCCGCCCGCGCGGCGCTATGCCGCGAGCGAAGGGTTGTTCGGAAGTCGGGCTGGATCTCGGCGGCCAGATACCGGATGGCGACGCTGTCCTCGAGCCGCGTGACGATCTTCCGCGACGAGTACGTCCCGGTGCAGTAGGCGAAGAGCAGCACCGTGACCATCATCCGCGGGTGGTACGGGGAGTCCCCCCGCTCCTCGGTGTAGGTGTCCTCGATCGCCGTCAGGTCCAGGTGGTCGACCAGCTCGCTGACGAACTATCGACAACCCACGCCCGAGATCCACGAGATCGTGGTTACTCGGACGGACTCCTAGTCTAGGACTTGCCCCGATGGGCGGTCAGCGATTTGCGATCAGCCTTGCCGCTTGGGGTCAGTGGTAATTTGTCCAACCGCTCGAATTGGCTTGGCACCATGTAAGCTGGCAGACGGTCTTTAAGGTATCGCCGCAGACCCTCGATGTCCGCGCCTTGCTTGCTGACTAGATAGGCGACGAGTACGATCACGGTCTCCGAGTATCTTTTTGCCGCAACGATGCAATCGGCAATACCGGGATACTCCCGGATCGTACTCTCGATCTCGCCCAGCTCGATGCGAACACCTCGAATCTTGACCTGTTCGTCTTCACGCCCCAGGTATTCCAGATTCCCGCCTGGAATCCAGCGAGCCAAATCGCCGGTGCGGTACATTCTGTCTCCGGGAATGAACGGGTTGTCCACGAACTTTTGAGCGGTCAGCTCCGGATTGTTCAGATAGCCCCGCGCGACCCCCACCCCGCCAATGCACAGCTCACCCTCTTCGCCGATCGCTACCTGCTCACCTGCGCGCATCACGTAGAGCTGGGTATTGTGGATGGGCCGTCCGATCGGGATGTTTTCAAAGTCATTGGTTACAGGACAATCGAAATAGCTGACGTCAACCGTGGCCTCCGTTGGGCCGTACAGGTTCGTGAGGCGCGCACCTGTCTTGCTGCCCCAAATGTCGTTGAATCTTCGAACGTGGCCAGGGGAGAGCGCCTCCCCGCTGGCGAACACACGGCGCACAGACGCCAGTTCCCGGCCGGTAGCGTTCGGTTTCGCCTCCAGATATTCCAGGAACACGCCCAGCATTGATGGGACGAAGTGCATTGCCGTGACCTGGTGTCTGCCTATCGCCCTTACGATTGCGGGTGGATTGCTCTCGGCCCCCGGCGCGAGAAAACACAGGCGCGCACCTTGCAGCGCCCACCAGAGAAGCTCCCACACCGAAACGTCGAAGTAATACGGCGTCTTCTGCAGGATGGTGTCGCACTCGCCGATGGGATAGCGATGCTGCATCCAATGCAGCCGGTTGACCACGGAACGGTGCTCGACCATCACTCCTTTCGGTTTGCCGCTCGAGCCCGAGGTGTAAATGACATAGGCGAGATCGTTCGGCTTACTGATGATTCCTGGATCCTCTGGCGGACCCTCGTAAAGTCGCTGGTCGTCCACATCGATGACCCGGCCGGCGAAAGCGACCGTGTCACGTGTCCTGGCATGCACCAGCAGGACCTTCACAGCGGCATCGTGCAACAGGTAATCGAGTCGCGATGGTGGATTGTCCGTCGAGATCGGCAAGTATGCGGCGCCCGCCTTCAAGATCCCCAGGACGCCGATGATCATTGCGAAGGAGCGCTCGGTCAGGAGAGCCACGATGTCCCCCCGGCCGATGCCGGCAGACCGGAGGGTGCTCGCAACGCGGTTGACCCTGTCGTTCAGTTGCTCGTAATCGAGCGCAGCGCATCCAAAGGCGGCGTCATGGTCGCAGAGTACTGCAGTCCGGCCGGCACCGTGGCGAGCCTGAGCGTCGATCAGCTCCGGCAGGGTCTCGTCGGGAAACGGCGCGAAGGTCTGGTTGAAATCGGCTATGGACTCGAGGCCGGTATTTGATCCGGGCGAGGACTGGGTCATACGGAATCGGGAATCCGGGCGGGGCCCTTGGTGAGAAAGACAGTTCCCAAAAGTTGCTCGTGGACCTGTGTCGTGCCTTCGATAATCTCCAAGATCTTCACGTCGCGATAATAGCGCGACACCGCAGAGCTGCCATGACAGCCGGCGGCGCCATGGATCTGCACGGCATCCGAGGCGGCCCTGACCGCCGCCTTCGAGGTGAAATATTTGGCGATCAATGCCTTTTCGAAGGCCTCGGGAAGGGACTCATCGGCCGTCCGGCAGGCGCTGTGGCACAACTGAGTGCCGGCTTCCAGATCGGTGCCCATACGCGCGAGCATAGACTGGATCATTCCCATCTCGCCGATGATCTCGCCGCCGACCTTACGCCTGGAGGCGTAGCCGGCGCTCTCCTCAAAGCAGGCACGCAGCAGCCCCAGCCCTGCGCAGGCGGTGCAGATCCGTCCATAATGCAGACCATAGGGCGCGATGTGCGAAATGGCGAAGCCCGGCTTTCCCATCACATCTGCGGGCGGCACCTTCACACGGTCGAAGTGCAACTCGGCCAGACCGGCCCCGCGGTATCCCATCAGGCCTTGGATCGGCTCGATGCGCAGTCCGGGAGCATCGCGCGGGACCAGGCAAGCGAGCGAGCGGCCCTCTTGCTGCGCGAACACCACAAATACTGAAGCCATTTGAGCGTTAGAGATCCAACGCTTCGTCCCATTCAACAGCAGGGCGTCCTCGGCAGAAGGATGGCCGCGAACCTCTGTGGCGAGCGACCGGATGTTGCTTCCCCCGCCTGGCTCGGTCAGCGCGAAAGCGCCGATCATTTCACCCTTGGCCAGAGGAACTAGCCATCGGGCTTTCTGCTCCGCGCTGCCCCATTTCGCCAGGGTGGCGGTCACCATGGCCTGAACCGTGAGAACGCCGGCGACACCGGAAGAGCCGCGTGCCACCGCTTCCAGCAGCAGGCCCAATGTAACCGTGTCCCAACCGTGCCCCCCCCATTCCGCGGTGACCGTTCCGGCCAGATAGCCCTCGTCGCGCAGCAGCGAAAGAATGGAATCGGGAAGCCGATCGGCATCGTCCCAGGCGCCGGCCTGCGGAACAATCTTTTGCGAAACAAACGCATTGAAGCCGGCGTAGCGCCGCTTCTGCTCCGCAGTCAACAGCCACACCACCGGTAAGCGGTCGTTCAAATGCGTCCATTCTTCCGCAGGACAAAATCGGTGGCGGCATTGACTGATTGAAAGTTCTTGATGTCGAGATCGTCGGGTCCCACTTCGATGCCGAAGGTCTTTTCGATGAAGGTCATCAGCTGGACGGCGAAAAGCGAATTGACAAGACCGGATTCAAACAGATCGTCGTCATCGCGCAGGTTCTCGACGAAGATGGAACTGAGAATAAAGTTGCGGACGGCTTCTTTGGCTTGCATTGTCGGCATCATAAGCAGTTTAGGCAGAGGCTCCTTGGGCATTGGCGGCAACATTCCCTTTGGCATTGGCGTCCGGCATGTAACTGTAAAATCCGCGGCCGGTCTTTCTCCCCAGGTGTCCAGCATGCACCAACTTTCTGAGCAGTGGACAGCAACGATATTTCGGATCGTGGAAGCTTTCGTAAAGCACGTCGAGGGAGCGCATCACGGTGTCCAGGCCGATCAAGTCCGCGGTTTCCAGCGGGCCCATCTTGTGCCCGAAGCATTTCTTGAAGATCTTGTCGATCTTCTCGGGACTCGCCAGGCTTTCCTGCAACACGAACGCAGCTTCATTCATGAACAAGTGAGAGATGCGATTGGAAACAAAACCGGGAGAGTCCTCTACAACGATGGCCTCTTTCTGCAACTGCGAGAGCAAGCCCGCCAACGCGCTCAAGGTCTCGTCAGTCGTATGAAAGCCGCGGATGACCTCGACGGCGGAGATCAAGTGGACGGGGTTCATGAAATGGACGCCCACGATGTTTCCCGGGCGGCGCGTGACGCTGCCGATGTGCGTGATCGAAAAGCATGAAGTGTTGGCCCCGAAACAGACCTCCGGTGGCATCACGTCATCCAATGTCCCATAGACGGCCTGTTTGGTCTTCCAGTCCTCCGTCACATTCTCGATGATGAAGTCGCAGGAACTCACGTGGTGAATGTCGGTGGTCAACGTGAGCTGTTGCGCAGCTTGTTCCCGCGTCACTCGGGGCAGGTGCTTGCCCAGCATGGGAGCTACACGCACCTGCGCCAACACTTCGTTCTTGGCGCGCTGCAGAACATCGTCAGAAACATCGACCAGGACGGCGTGCAGCCCATGGATGAGCAGATCGGTCGCCACCCCAACGCCGATCACGCCGGCGCCTATCACGCCGATGGATCGGAATCTCATGTCGAACGCACTCTCCCGATCTTGTAACGTCGGTCACGGCCGCGCTCTACGGCTTTGGTTGCCCCATCTGTGGCGGGATTCGGCGCGCGCAGATGCGCTGCCAACGACGATATAGTCGGGTACTCGAAGAGACTGACCAGCGATAGACTTTGGCCCAACTCTCGCTGGATCATCCCGACCACTCGAATAGCGTTCAGCGATGTCCCGCCTGACTCAAAGAAATTATCGTGAATGCTGATGTGGGTCTTGCGCAGAACTCTTCGCCAGATATCTAGCAGTGTGCCCTCCGGACCCAACGCCTGCCGCATCTCCGCCGGCGGCTGCGACTGCGGACCAAGCCGGTACTCCTCAACGACCTTGGCGATCTCTACCACGCTCGCAAGTTGGACGGCGATGCGCTGCAGGCGCTCGCTTGATCGAACAGCACCTAAGGGCGCAGAGGAGTGTGCGCGCACCGCCGGCGCGGCGCTCTGCTCCCTTAACCCAGTGGAAGAAGGGTCGTCCGGACTATATTGCAGATCCAGAAGTCGCTGCGCGCCGTAGATGCGAGCGGAGCCTTCGGTTCCGACACCGACCGCACTAAGGCTATTCAGGAAGGCGTGGACGGGCGCATTCTTTTCGGAGGGCACATACGCCAGCTCCACGAACTCCTTATTCGCATTGACCGCCCGCCTGCCGAGATCACGCAATACAGCATGCTCCACTCCCTTGCCCAAGACCCGACAGCTCAACAACAATGTGTCCACAGCTAGCCGGTCTGCGCGAGCCTCATAGAGCACCACTCCGCATAGCCCATAATCTCCGAAGCGGTCAGCGACCTGGACCGCAAGACATCTGGCCTGGGGATTCTTGAGGAAGCCGAGAATCTCGCTCTCTTGGCGACGAATGGTACTGAGGTTGAACTGATTGGTGCGCAGGGTGAGTTGTGCGACACGGGCGTACTGGCCCGAGGTGGGTTCATCGATCCGGATGTTCAGTTGAAGGCCCCCAAGAAACTCAGCAAACGACAGACTCTGCTTTCGAAATGTTTCCCGAGCCTGACTCTCTCGGTACATCTGCGTCCGGGTTGCGTCTTCCCGGGTGGCAGCCAGGTGGTCGAACGCCCAGCTATGCGCCAGGAACGAAGCCCATGTTCCCGGCTCTTGCGGCAGCTCAAGCACTAGGACCTCGGGGCAATTGCTGCGGACTTCAGCACACTCCACCGCGTTGTCGTCGACAAAGATCATGCTGTCCAGCCCGACATTCAGCTCCTGCGCGAGCGAACGCAAGTTATCGGACTTGCGGTTCCAGTCGATGCGGCACGCTGCGACGTGCTCGCGTTTCAGGAGCATCTCGGGGCGCCCGGCAAAGACAGCCCAGACATCGGTCTCGTTGTTCTTGCTGGAAAGGCACAACAGCATGCCGGCGCGCATCTGCGTCACCATGAAGTCCTGCAAGGCGAGATGCGGGGTGTCGATGTTGATTCCGAGGGGTCCATCTTCACCGCATACGCCGCGCCAAAGCGTGTTGTCACAATCGAGGACGATGACCTTGAAAGGTGTCCGCTGCAGCGTGAACAGTGTCCGAGATATTGCCGTGCCGATCGCTCCGAAACCCTCAAGGGTGTAGGGAACGTGAGCAGCGCGATAATTCTGGGGATCGTAGTAGTTCTCGACCTGGTAATGCTGTTTCAAATATGCCGAGGTGACGGTAGCGATGTTGCTGCGGGCCGCGGCCTCGAGGATCTGCTGCTCCGCGTCGTTCAGCAATGAACGAAACCGCGCATCGCGATCCGCCGCCGGGCTGGCAGGACAGAAGCCTAGCAACAACGGCACGGCGGAAGTATTGGTGAACGATTGCAGCGCGCCACAAAACTCGCGTGTTGTCCGTTCCAGTCGCTGCGGATTGTAGCCGAGCCCGTCGCCACTAGTGAACCGCTCCGGAGTGTCCTCCGGAATTGCAGCTCGAACGGCGTACACATTGCGCAATCCGGACCCCCGCAGCGACGAATCCTGTTCCCGAGTGCAGTGGTATCCGTGCCCTGCCAACAGGACCTCGACTTGCTCCAGCGTTGGCTGGTCATGGACTTCCAGGACGATCTGCCCGATCTTATTCCAGTCTTCGACCTCGATTCCGGCCAGGATCTCGAGCTCGCTCCGCTCGGCATCGATCTTGAGCAGATCGATCTTCGCAAGGTTATTGTCGCGAATTATTTCCGACACCGTCGTCAACCGGCATTCCAGGCTGATTCGCTCCAGCCGGCCGGCGGCCAACTGCCCGGCGTGCAAAGCGGCGTCCGCTGGATCCACCGCCGCATCGCGGAGCGCATTCTCGATCACCTGCTGGATGGCGGCACGGTCGAGCGCTTCGTCTGAATGAAAGCCGGAAAATACCGATGAATCGGGATAGAAGGCAAAAGCAGCGGAGCCGCTCCGAGCGGCAACTCCAACGTTATATGTCCGGGCGCCTGGCACGTAAGCCTGGCAGTTCGCTTTCAACGCCGCGTACGCGGCGGGGCCAGGTTCGAACGCATAGATCGACGCACGGCTACAGCGGCTCATCACGAAGAGGGAGAAGAGCCCGATGTTCGCGCCAATGTCCAGCACCACGGCGTCATCCCGGAGCTGGATCCCATGTCTCAGATAGGTCTGGTCTTCAAAGATCTCGCGGTACAGGTAGGCGGTCTCGTAACTGTTCAGGTGCGCGATCTCCAGACCATTGGGAAGAACGTAACGCTGGTGGCCCTGAAACACCGGTGCTGCTGTTTCGCCTGTGACACTAGTCACAGCAGGAGCATTGGCTCGGGCCCATTCCTCCAGTGACACCAAGACTACATTCGCGACGCCGTCGTTCTTGTGAAGAGCGCTCCGGGAGTCCAATAGCTCTTGGAACACCTGGTTGTAAGGCGCGAAGTGCGGTTCGATCGGTGCGCCAAGGTACTCTCCCCAGAAGCGGAGGACGTCCTCTATCGGCTCAGCCGTGAAATTCGCGGCGACCACCACCTTGCGTGTGGACGCTGGTTCGGTCGAGGCGCCTGGACTGCGCAGGTCAAAGGTGACCCCGGTCAATCGTACTTGGCCCGCTCCCGTCTCGTCAGTCACCAGAACGTCGCCGGCGAAACTAGCTTCAGACGCAGGGCGGGCAGAGACCGTAGCCACGCCCAACAGTGAGCTCGCCAGCCGCGCATTCAGGATTTCGACGCGTTCGATGGAGCGCAGGATGAACGTCTGACGGTTGTCCATCATGAACGGCGCCAGCAACTGCGTCATGGAATCCAAGACAGGAGGGTGGAGGTACGCCGGCTCATCTACCTCGGTTGGACAGGTGGCGGAGATACTGGCCAGCCACTGGCTACCCGACTTACGTAGAGATGAGATTCTCTGAAAACTCGGCCCGTAGTCGTTGCCGTTCTTGCGAAGGGTGTCGTAGAAGCCGCGCAAGTCAGTGAGAGCGTTCTCTCCCGGACGGCCGGTGCCCGCGTTCGTACTCGCGTTCGTAGATGTCGCCGCACGTCCATCGAGCGGGGCTCGGCGAACCGCAAGCCTTGCCAAATGCGGTGCTTCCCGGGCATGGGTCTTGGTCGCTTCGAAGAAGCGATACTCGACGCTCTCCGGGCTCTCGGTGATCTCGATTCGGACGGTCGTATCACTCAGCGAAACCACGATCGGGATCTCGAACTGTACGTTCTCGAAGACGTCGGCTGGAGTATTGAAGACCTCGCGATGCAGCACTGCCGCCGCCGCAATGTAGAAGGAGCCCGGCAGCACCGCCACTCCGTGAAGCCGATGGTCGGTCAGATAAGGCGCGGAGCGTAGCCCGATCTTCAATTCTGGGGAGCCTTCGCCGCACTTGGGGATCAAAGTGAAATGACTCCTCATGCGGGACCTTGCACTCGCTGCGGATGCCAGCGGAAATACTCAATCGTGTCGGGTCCTGCTTGGACGACCACCGCCCCTGCATAGTTCGGCCGGGGCGAAAAGGGAAAGATGGCCCACGTCTTCATTGGTCCCGTATTGGACGGTTGCCGGTAAAAGCGGTAACCGCCCTCCGGTGACAGTTCGATCTCAACGAGGGCGGGGGAGATAGAAAGTCCAGTGCCGATCGCCTTCAGGTACGCTTCTTTGATGGTCCACAACTGATAAAACATTTCGCATCTCCGAGCAGGAGGTACAGTCGAAAACCATTCTCGTTCATGCTCACCAAGGCAGTGGCGCAGCAAGTCGGCGGTGGGGGCGGCGGCGATCTCTTCGATGTCCACACCGACCGGTCTATCGGCTGTGAACGCATAAGCGGCGAGATCTCTGGAGTGCGCCATGCTGAACTGAAGTTGCGAGGTTTGCATACCCGGCCTGAGCCTTGGCTTCCCCGACTCGCTCTTGGTGAGGTTGATCTGCTCGGCGGGCGTGCCTGTATACAGCCGTATCAGGTCTATCAGTGCCGCCGCGGCGACCGTGTGCCGCGACCGTAATTCCGCCGTCCCGTAGCGCTCGATGCGCATTCTCGCCGGCTCACTCAGAAGGTCCGCGCATGGCTGGACGAGCGCAGGCGGATGGTCCAGCTGCGCCAGCCACACCTGCACTTGACGGTGAAGTTCGGCCGAGCGAACGCGCTGCTCCGGAGTAGGGCCGCTTAAGCTAGCTGGCGCCGCAGTTGTCATGCTCCTCCGGGTCACCGATAGCGTACAATTTTGACCGAGGGTAGGGATGCAAGACAAATGCCACGCCATCTTCAGCGAGGAAAGAGAGACAAGGCGAGGGCGGGCAGTGCGTTGTAATCGAGCCCTGCGTGCCTTCACCTCTTCAAAAACGGACGGATGCGATCGGGATTATCGAACCCCTCCTTTACACCAAAGCTGCAGTCGCCGCGGTGCGATGGTGGTTGGCACGGCGTAATTCCGTGCGGGGAGCGGGCAGTGCGGACTTACTACCGGTTTCGAGGCGATTGGCGTGACGGGGCGCCCGCAGCGCCCCGCGCCGTCTCCAGCCCATTTCGCGAACCGGTGCTAGGCGTTGCGGGGGATGGCAACCTGGGACTAGTCCGGACGGTTCCGAGCCCGTGCCGTCGCCAAGCTGTCGAAATTAAAGCGCGTTGCGCCGGAACTCGCGCAACCAGGACGGCCCCCTAAAGCGGAGCGCACCGGGGATCCCGAAGCGGCCCCGCCTATCCCCCCTTCCGCAGCTATCAGGGTGCTCGGATACTAAGAGGTCTGGCGTCCGGCGGCTTCCTTTCGCCTGCCCGCCTGTCGATTTGGCCAGGTCCCAGTCGACTATGGGGTGAAGCAACCAACTAAGGAGAGAGTCATGCCGAGCACCATCCGTCTTCATCGCGTTCTTCGTGGCAAGCCCGAGCGCGTCTATCGGGCGTTTCTCGATGCCGACGCCATGGCCAAGTGGCTTCCGCCGTACGGCTTCACGTGCAAGGTTCATCACCTCGACGCCAAGGTCGGCGGCACGCACCAGATGTCGTTTACCAACTTTACCAGCGGCAAGAGCCATTCTTTCGGCGGCCGGTATCTCGAGATGAAGCCGAACGAGCTCATCCGTTACACAGACAAGTTCGACGACCCGAACCTGCCGGGGGAAATGCAGGTGACCGTGACCCTGAAGAAAGTGTCGTCCGGGACTGAAGTGGCGATCGTGCAGGAAGGCGTACCTGACGTCATTCCCGCCGATGCGTGCTACCTCGGCTGGCAGGAGTCGCTTGCGCAGCTCGCGAACCTGGTGAATCCCGAGATCCCCGACTAAGCCGACGGGGCGCAGATACTGCATCTCAGGTACGTTCGTCTCGGACAAAGCGCTCTGGTACGGCGCGCTCTATCTGCGACGCCTCGTCTGCGACGCCCCTCTCGACCTCGTTCCCCGTTCCCCAAGGGGGGCACCGGGAGGTCCCGGGGGCGGCGTGCGTGCGCGCAGCAGCACCGGGCCGGACGTAGGACGCCTACGCACGCCGGTGAGGCGCTCGCCCGCCGCGGCTGAGGCATCACGTCGCCTCACGCGCCCCTCGGTCCCGCCTCGGCACCGCCGCGTCCAGCTCGACGATCTGCAGCGTCGCCGGCCAGGGCTGCCCCGGTTCGCCCGCCGGCTGTCAGGGGATCCGAATGGGGACCGAGCCATTTAGCGCAGCATCGCCCGGATCCGCTCGATCGCGGCCTCGGGGGCCCTCACTCGGTAGTGCACGCCGTCACCTTCGTAGGACTCCGAGATCACGTGGACCTTGTGGATCTCGCCGATCGCGCTGCCCGCCCCGTACGGGACGACGAGCTCGACCTCGATCATGTTCGCCTCGAAGGCCCCGATGATCGCGTCCCGCACGCGCCCGACATCCGCCGGGTCCTTGGCCGAGACGAGCAGCGCGGCCGGGAACTCCTTCAAAAGCTCCTCCCGATCGGTCTGGGCAACCTGGTCGATCTTGTTGAGGACGAGGATCCACGGCACGTCGCCGGCGCCGATCTCGTCCAGCACCTCGCGGGTGACCTGCATCTGGGCGCGGAAGACCGGGTCGGCCGCATCGACGATCTGCAGCAGCAGTGACGCTTCGAGCGCCTCGTCGAGCGTCGAACGGAAGCTGGCGACGAGGTCGTGCGGGAGCTTCTTGATGAAACCCACGGTGTCCGAAACCAAGATGCGCGGCCGA
The DNA here is from genome assembly GCA_963804185.1 of uncultured Candidatus Rokubacteria bacterium. Taxonomy (GTDB): domain Bacteria; phylum Methylomirabilota; class Methylomirabilia; order Rokubacteriales; family DASRDR01; genus DASRDR01. The sequence goes on along the minus strand of CAWDPM010000005.1, from coordinate 1,726,429 downwards.
GTCTCGGGCCACAGCGCACGGACGGTGGTGTCGAGGGTCGCGAACAGCTTGTCGGCGACGAGCACGTGCGAGCCGGTGAGGGCGCGCATCAACGACGACTTGCCCGCGTTGGTGTACCCGACCAGCGCGACGCGCGGCGCCTCCTGACGCCTCGCCCGTCGTGTCTTCGACTCGTCGTCGATGGCGGCCAGCTCCGCCTTGAGCTCGGAGATGCGGTCGCGGATCTTCCGGCGATCGAGCTCCACGGCGGACTCCCCCGCGCCCCTCAGCCCGATGCCGCCGCGCTGGCGCTCGCTGCCGCCGGTCTCGCGCAGCCGGGGGGCCACATACGTGAGCCGCGCAATCTCGACCTGCAGGCGCGCCGGTCGGCTCGACGCGTGCCGGTGGAAGATCTCGATGATCACGCCCGTGCGATCGAGGACTGCCGCGGCCGAGGTCGCGCGCTCGATGTGGCGGAGCTGGCGAGGCGACAGCTCGTGGTCGACGACGACGACGGTGGCGCGGGGCTCCCCGGTGGGCGCGGGCCGCGCGTCGAGGTGCAGCGGCTCGGTCTTTTCCTCCTCTTCGTCTTCTTCGGTCGCTTTCTTCTTGCTGGGGGGTCCCTTGGTGACGATGCCCGTGCCACCGGTCCAGGCGGCCAGCTCCACTAGCTTGCCCTCGCCGAGCAGCGTGGCCGCGCCGAGACCCTTGCGCTTCTGCGTCACCTCGCCGACGACCTCGAAGCCGAGCGTCTTGCACAGGCGCTTGAGCTCCATCAGCGACGCCCGCTGTTCCGCGTCGGTGACGCCTGGAAGTTGCACGCCGACGAGCACGGCCTTGGGGCGCAGGGCCTCGGTGGGGGATGACATGGCAATGCTCCAGGGTTTCAAGGATAACGTGCGCCGCCTCACGAAGGAGACTCCATGCTGCTCGCGCTCGCCTTGTACGCCTCGACCGCCCACGCGAACACGCCGCACTGCGACCTCGACCTGTTGTACCACGACGAGAGAGCGCATAGGGTGGCTAGCGCCCCCTCCATTGGGTTTCCTCGCCGCGGCGCACTCTCGGGTGAGGGCCGAGCGGTCGGGGCGAGCAGCTCACGCCACGATTGATGATCGCCGAGGAGCACCAGACCGTCGATAGCTCTTCAGTCGTGCGCAGCGAACTCATCCGGCCGCTGTTTCTCCGCGGCACTGAGGGATTGCCACGACGCTACCGCGGGGGAGCGTGCCGTGGTCAGTGGGGCGGTAGCTGGCCCGGCGGGCCCCTCCTCACCGGCGCGTGCTATCCTGCCGCGGATGTCGCGTCCCGGCTCCCGAGAAGTCCTCGACTTCTTGCGGGCGAGTCCCGTCTTCGCCGGCCTTCCGGCGCGGGAGCTCGAGGCGCTGGCGGCGACGGCCCGCGAGGAGTCGTGTCGAGCCCGGGAGTACTTCTTCCACGAGGGCGATCCGGCGCTCTGGCTGTACCTCGTCAAGACGGGTCACGTGCGGATCGTCAAGCACTCCCGCATGGGCAAGGACGTGGCCCTGGAGTTCCTCGGTCCCGGCGAGATCTTCGGCGGGGTCGCGGTCATCGAGCGCCGGCCGTACCCCGCGGCGGCTCAGGCCACGGAGCCGAGCGTCGTGGTGAAGATCCCCGCGGACGTCGTCGTGAGGCTCGCGGAGCGGCACCCGCCGGTCGTGCGAGAGATGGCGCTGCTGATCGGGCGCCGCCTCCGGGCGGCCCACGACTCCGTCACCCGATCGGTCGAGCCCGTGGAGGCGCGGCTTGCGGCCACGCTACTGCGTCTGGCTGACCGGGAGGGGGTCCGCACCAAGGACGTGGTCGAGCTGCCGTTCCACCTGACGCGGCAGAGCCTGGCCGACATGTCCGGCACCACCGTGGAGACTGCGATCCGCGTGGTGAGCCGCTGGCTGCGGGACGAGGTCGTGGACGACCGGGGTGGCAGGCTGGTCCTGCTGGACCGGGACGCCCTGCGCGGGCTCACCGAGGGAGAGGCCGGATAGTGGCCCTGTTCATTCGGCAGGTCCGGCGAATGTCCTCGGCGCCATGTGCCACCGGACGACCGTATGACGCGGGTCATACATGCGGGTGCCCACCCGCCCTAGGCTGGAATCGAGGAGGACCAGCCGATGGCCCAGACCTGCGAATGTGGATGCCGTCACGGTACGTCGCCGAGCTCCGCGCCGGTGGGGCACGCGGCGCGCCCGACCTCCTGATGCCCGAGGACACCGTGGCGGCCGCCACGATTCGGACGCCCTTCGCCCTTTTGGTCCTGCAGCGCTTCGGCATCGACGCCTGTTGCGGCGGGTCCCTGACCCTGGCGCAGGCCGCAGGCTCGGCCGGCATCCCGGTCGAGACGCTGCTGCTGGCGCTGGAGCCCGCCGTGGTGCCGCCGCCGACATGAGATGCCCGGCCCTCGATCGCCTTTCCGAAACCGCGCGCGTCGACCTCGACGTCCGCGAGGACCTCCGCGAGGGTCGCGAGCCGTTCGCTCGGATCATGGCGGCGGTCGATGGTTACGGCCCGACGGCGTGCTGGTCTTACGGGCGCCCTTCGAGCCGGTGCCGCTCTACCGGGTCCTCGCCCGGCGGGGCTTCGCCCACTGGACGGAATCCGGAGAGGCCCAGGACTGGCGCGTGTGGTTCTATCGCGAGGACGCGTCGGCCGACTCGGCGGCGGCGCGCCCGGCCCGCGCGACGCCGATAGGCTCGTCCGGAGCCGCCCCGCCGGCCGACTCGATCGTCTGGCTGGATGTCCGGGGGCTCGAGCCGCCGCTGCCGATGGTGCGCGTCCTCGAGGCGGTCGAGACCCTGGCCCCCGGCCAGCGCCTCGAGGTCCTCCATAACCGGCGGCCCGTTTTCCTATACCCGTAACTGGAGGAGCGCGGCTGTCGGCACGAGACCGACGAGCCCGAGCCCGGACTCGTCCGCATCGCCATCTGGCGCGGCGGCTCCTCAGCATGATCCCGCTGGGCGGGCATCCAGGGCGCACCCCGTCGGTGACGCTGCCGCTCGCCTACCTGGCGATGGCGGCGCTCGCCTTCGTCCTGGCTGCCCTCGCACTCCCCGGGCTGGGCGCGGCGCTGGCCGGGCACTACTACCACCCGCGCCTCCTGGCCCTCACGCATGTCGTCACGCTGGGCTGGATCACGCTGGCCATCCTGGGCGCGAGCTATTAGCTGATCCCCGTCGCGATCGAGCGGCCGCTGTACAGCGAGCGCCTCGCGCTCTGGCAGTTCCCGGGGCTCGCGGCCGGGATCCTCGGGATGGTTAGCCGCTTCTGGCTCGGTCGCTGGGATGGCCTCTCGTGGACGGCCGCACTGGTGGGAGCCGGGATGCTCGCCCATGTGATCAACGTGGCTCTGAGCGTGCGCGGGCTGCCCCGCTGGTCTCGCCGGCGGCGCCGACGTAGATCAGGCCCAGGTCCACGACCGAGAGCGAGAGCTCCGGGTCAGGACTGACCGGAGCGCGTCGGTGACCTGCTCCGAGGTCACGGGGGGCCGCCGACGTCGGGATCGAGGGCCGCGCCGTCCGCATCACCATGACGCTCACGGCGGCGGGCGGCCCGCTCCACGAGTTGATGCTGGACGGGGTGCGGCGCGCGGTGCTGGGGATTCCCGGCGTCGAGCACGTCGACGTGTCCCTGACGTTCGACCCGCCCTGGACGCCCGCGCGCATCTCCGTCTCTTGAAGGCGCCGGCGCCCCGCGTGCGGGATACGTGACGTGGTCGGTCGTGACGGTCGCCCCGCAGGCGGACCTCGAGCGCGCGGCGTTGCTCAGGTTCGAGCGCGGCGAAACACGGCGGGACGAGGCCGAACCCAGCATCCTGCGGAGCTTTTTCTGGTTGTGACCGGCGTCATATCGGACGAGGGACTGACGGGCTCACACTGGCACCGAGGAGGAAAGATCAATGAGACGAGGTGATCGGGTCCTGGTAGTCCTTGCGTGGCTGGCCTTCGTCGTGACCGCGGCGGTCCACGGGCTCGCCGCGACGGCTGACCCGGGCAGCGCGGGCCACCGGCACACGGCGCAGACGAAGCCGGCGGCGCCCGCCCCCAAGGCGCCGGCTGCCGCGCCCAAGGTGGCGAAGAAGAGCCCGGCCGCGGAGTACACGCCGACCGTGCGCTTCCGCCTCCGCACGGAGCTGGCGGACGGCAAGATGGCGTTCGTCGGCGTGGGCGGCCCCATCGAGGGCATCGTCAACCCGCCGCTGCGCGTGGCGGAGGGCGACGTGGTCCAGGTCACCCTGATCAACAACGACGGCGTCGAGCATGACGTCGTGTTCCCGAGTTCGAGCGCCGGCACCGACAAGGTCGAACGCGGAAGGGCGCCAGCAGCGTCACCGTGTTCCGGGCGGACAAGAGCGGCGAGTTCGCGTACTTCTGCTCCCTGCCCGGCCACCGGCCGGCGGGGATGGAAGGCAAGCTCATCGTGGGGACCGGCAAGGGGACCGGTGGCGGCCCTGCCCCCGTCCGTGAGCATCGCGCGCGATCCCGCTGACCTGCCGGGGCCGCTGGCGGCCGGCCCGCCGCGCACCTTCCAGATCGAGCTCGAGGCCGTGGAGCTGTCGGCAGGCTGGCGAACGAGACGACGTACACCTACTGGACGTTCAACGGCAAGGTGCCGGGGCCGTTCCTCCGCGTGCGGGTCGGCGACACGGTCGAGCTGACGTTCAAGAATCGCGAGGACAGCCGGATGATCCACTCGGTGGACCTCCACGCCATGACCGGCCCGGGCGGCGGCGCGGTGGCGACCCAGACCCCGCCCGGTGAGACGAAGACCTTCCGCTTCAAGGCGCTCAACCCGGGGCTGTACGTCTACCACTGCGCGACGCCGATGGTCGCCAACCACATCACGAGCGGGATGTACGGGCTCATCCTGGTGGAGCCGCCGGGCGGGCTGCCGAAGGTCGACCGCGAGTTCTACGTGATGCAGGGCGAGCTCTACACGGACCGCCCCTTCGGGCAGCGGGGCCACGACGAGTTCAGCGTGGAGAAGCTCCTCGCCGAGCGGGCGGAGTACTTCGTCTTCAACGGCGCCGTCGGCGCGCTCACGACCGAGCACCCGATGAAGGCCAAGGTCGGCGAGACGGTGCGCATCTTCTTCGGGGTGGGCGGGCCCAACGCGACGTCGTCCTTCCACGTGATCGGCGAGATCTTCGACCGGGTGTACAAGGAGGCCGCCGTGGGCTCGCCGCCGGCCACGAACGTGCAGACGACGATGGTGCCGGCCGGCGGGGCGGCGATCGTCGAGTTCAAGCTGGATGTGCCCGGGCCGCTACATCCTCGTCGACCACTCGCTGTCGCGGCTCGAGCGCGGGCTCGCCGGCTTCCTGGTCGTCGAGGGCGACGCCAACCCGGCGGTCTTCCACGGCGACGGGCCCACCAGCATGAGCGGCCACTGACGGCCGACGGAGGCGCCGACCCCGGGTGCCCGGATCGCCGCCGAGTCGGGCACGTCCGGGCTAGCGCGGGCCTGGCGGAGAGGTCAGCCGAGGCCCCCCATCTGGCAGATGATCCGCCACTCGGCGTCCGTGACGGGCTGGACGGAGAGGCGCGCGAGGCGGACCAGCGCCATGCTGGCGAGGCGCTTGTCGGCCTTGATCTGGCCGAGGCTGACCGGAGTCGGGAGCGGCTTCACGGCGGCGACGTCGACGGCGCGCCAGGCGGCGTCGGTCGAATCGGGGTGCGCCTCGGCGATTACCTTGACGATGCCGACGATCGCGCGCTCCTTCCCGGTGTGGTAGAAGAACGCCTGCTCGCCCTTCTTCATGGCGCGCAGGTGGTTCTGGGCCGAGAAGTTGCGGATGCCCGTCCACTCGGCGCCCTCGCGCCCCTTCGCGACCTGCGCGGCCCACGACCAGTCGTCGGGCTCGGACTTCAGGAGCCAGTGCGCCATGGCACTCCATCCTCCCTTCGGACTGGCCGGGGGCCGCGGTCGGAAGACAGCCGAGCTCGAGCCAGGCGCCGGGCTACTTCTTGCTGTAGGTGATCTCCAGCATCTTCATCTCCTTGCCGTCCTTGCCCGGTCCGTACAGCTCGAAGACCTCGGTCGTCGGGCTCGTCCAGCGGGTGGTCATGCGCGCCTTCACCGGGCCCTTCTTGATGGGATCGTTCCAGGTCCCGGTGAAGCTGCAGGTCTTCCCGACGCGTCGCAGGTGCCCTCGCTCAGCACGATGCCGGTGGACATGCTGTCGTTCCACGTCGACCAGTACTTGCCAGACACGTTGTCGAAGCCCATCATGCCGTGGCCCGTGTAGGGCATGCCCATCATCGAGCTGCTGAGCTCCTCGACCAGCACCCGGCCGCCCAGCGCCATGGTGCGCGTCGCGGTGCCGGTGTCTTCCATCGCCGGCGCGCCGGGCTCGTGCCAGCTCTTGATCTTGAGGTCGTAGCTCCCGGCCGTCGACGCCAGCGCCTGATGCGGGGCGCCCGGCGTGCCGGCCTTCATGTGCGCCTCCATCTCCGCCTTCTGCGCGGGGGTCATCTCCGGCGGCTTTGGCGACTGCTGCGCCACGGCGAGCGTCGTCAGGCGCCGACGACGATGACCGCCGACAGGTCGGGCGAGCGGTCGGCTCATGGTCCCTCCTTCAGACACGATGTGCTCCATTTCCTGATCCTTTCAACGTGTTCCCATGTCTCGATCCGCCTTCGTTCAGGCGACGCACGGCGCCGAGGCGCCCGCCCGGCGTCCGGCTCTACCGCTGTAGTCGCTCGGCAGCGCAGCCCGGACCGAGACGGGGTCACCGAGCGCCCGTCCTCTCATCGCAAGCTGTTATCTCTGGCCGGGTCCACGAGCCTTGATCGATGTCGCCTCGCGCGCGGCCTGCTCGAGTCGGACTGGGTTCGAGTCCCGCGCGGTGCCGGCCGTGCGGCACTCCTTCAGGAGGTGCGACGGATGAGACAGGTGCCGCGTGGCGCGCGGGCGGACCGCCGACCGGGAATCGAGCGAGCCGATCGCGCGTGAACGCGGCCGCTCTGGCTTCCGATCAAGCGCGTTCTCTGCTAAAGTTCTTTCTCTGAAGAGTCATCGCGGGCGCGAGAAGCGGCGGCGCTGCGGGACGGCACCGTGACGGCAAGGCGATCCAGGACCTGGTCGGGCGGGTGATGGTCGACGAGGACTTCCTCGCCGAGCTCGTTCGCGATCCCGCGCGGCGTGCTCGGCCGGGTACGAGCTGACCGCCGGACGAGCGCGGCGGCGATCATGCAGGCCCTCGGCCACCGGCATGCGTCTCGGAGCAGGAGCGCGCGGACGTCGCTGCAGAACGTCCTGCTGAAGCGATGGGCCACCTGACGGCGACGTGCGCGCCGTCCCGGGCCGGATCTGATGGCCCGCCTCCCCGAGATCGGCTTCCTGCGCCGGGTCCCGTTCTTCACAGGACGTCGAGGAGTCCCTCCTGCGCGCCCTCTGGCCCAGCTTCCGCGAGCGGCGGCTCCGGACGGGCGACGTGCTCTTCCGCGCGGGCGATCCGGGCGAGGAGCTGTTCCTCCTCAGGGAGGGCAGCATCGTGGTCTCCAAGCCCGTCACCGGACGGGTCGAGCAGGTGCTCGCGCGGCTCGAGCCGGGCGAGGCGTTCGGCGAGATGAGCGTCTTCGGCGACGAGCGCCACCGGTCGGCCACGTGCCAGGCCGAGATGGACACGCTGCTCTACAGCCTCGATCGCGACAGCCTCGAACCGGTTCATCGCCGGGAACCCGCTGATCGCCGCGCCGGTTCTTCCAGCAGATGGCGCAGGTGGCGTTCAAGCGGCTGCGCGACTCCTCCGACCTGGTCGCGGAGGTCACCCGCTGGGGGCTCGAGGCCACGGGCCTGGACGTCGAGCACACCTAGCTCCCGAGGTCCCGGGAGCGAGGCCGGTGACCGGACCGTGGAGCGTCGGCGGAAGCGCGCCCGTCTCGAGCTCCTGGTGCGCCAGGCGGACGGCGACGGGCTTCGAGGTCCGCGAGATCCCGAGCGCGGTCGCGTACCTCCAGCAGCCGGCCCCAGCGCATCCCCGACGCGGGACTGGGAGATGGCCCGGCTGCCCTACGCCCCGCCAGGGCGCCGTCACCTACGCGCTCAAGAACCGCCGCACCGAGCAGATCATCCAGATCGCCGAGCCCGAGAAGTTCCTCTGGGAGCAGATGGACGGCCGCGCCTCGCTGCAGGAGATCGCCACCGCGTACCTCCTTCGCTACGGCTCCTTCGACTTCGCGATCATCCCGACCCTGATCGTGAAGCTGCTGCGGGCGGACCTCCTGACGATGCGCCCGGTCTCCCGCCTGCGGGCGGTGCTCGCCCGCAATCGGCGCAACGCGGCCGCCCGCGCGATGGAGGCGACGCTCCACGCGCTCGAGAGCCTCACCGTCACCAGCCGGCGAGCGCACGAGGTCTTCGAGCGCATCTACCGGTACGGCGGCTTCCTGCTCTTCTCGCCGTGGGCCGTGCCGGCGCTGGCCGTCATGGTCGGGCTCGGCGCATGGAGCGGGATCCAGATCTGGCCGATCTCGGCGAGGTGACCGACGGGCTGGCCCGGCACCCGCTCGTCGCCATCCTGCTCGTGAAGGTCGTCTTCTGGCTCACCGTGGTGAACCACCAGGTCATCCACGCCCTCGCCTGCGTGCACTACCGGCGCCGGGTGCGCGAGTTCGGCTTCACGATCCTCCACGGCTTCATCCCGACCTTCTACGCCGACGTGACCGACATCTTCATGGCGAGCCGCCGGGCCCGCATCGTCAACGCGGTGGCCGGGCCGCTGTTCCACCTCTTCCTGGGCGGCCTCTGCTTCTGGATCGCCACCATGCTGTCGCCGGGCCTCATCCAGGGGTTCCTCGTCGCCTCGGCGATCCTGCAGCTCCAGTCGTTCTTCATCAGCCTCTACCCGTTCTGCTTCCTCGAGATGGACGGCTACCACGTCCTGGTCGAGTGGCTCGGCATCCCCACGCTCAACCACGACGCCGTGCGCTTCGTCCGGACGTCGCTCTGGGCGCGCCTCCGGAATCTCGACAGCCTGACGCGACGCGAGAGGATCTACGTGACGTACTTCGCCCTCTCGCTGGTGTCGGTGATGGGCTTCGTCGGGGCGACCGTGTGGCTGCTAGTCCGCGCCGGCGGGTCCGCAAGCTGAACGCGCTCCACCGGCCTTCGGAAGCGCGGGGACGCGCGTCTCCACCGGCGGAGGGGCGGGCGGCGCGCTAGCTCGCGTCCTAGCCCGGCGGCTTCCGGAAGCCGCCGATCTCGCGGGCAAGGAGCGCGGCGAAGCGGATCGGCGTGAGGTCCTCCAGGTACGGGCCCACGGCCTGGAGGCCGATGGGCAGGCCGCCGCGCGATACGCCCGACGGGGAACGCGGTCGCGGGCTGGCCCGCCACCGTGGACAGCGCAGGGTACACGAGGCCGTGGAGGTAGGGGACGGCGCGGCCGTTCACGTCGAGCGTGAGCCGGACGTCGCTGTCGTCCCTCGGCCACGCCCGCTCGACGTGCGGATAGGGGAGCACGTTGATGGCGGGGGCGAGGAGCACGTCCCAGTCGCGGAAGAAGGCGCGCCACGCCTGGCGGTAGCCCTCCCGCTGGCCGCCCCACAGCACGAAGTCGCCCGGCGCGCCCTCGAGGCCCCGCAGGTGGGCGCGGGCGAACTCGTCCGTGCCCTGCGTCCAGATCGCGATGCTCTTCCGGCGCCCCTCGGCGGTCCCGCGTGCGCTCGTCATCGCGGAGAGCAGCGACCGGTAGAGCTGGTGATGCGCGCGATGGTCCCCGAAGGCGTCGGGCTGGACCTCCTTGACGGTGGCGCCGAGGCGACCCAGGCGCGCCGCCAGCTCCTGCGAGCGCCCCGACGATCTCGTCGTCCACGGCCAGCCAGGACACGGCGGGCAGGACCGCCACGCGGAAGTCGGCGAGCCGGGCGCGGCGGGCCGGCGGCAGCGCGACGCGCCAGGCCACGTCCTCGCCCGTGTCCGGGCCCGCGAGGACGGAGAGCGCCAGCTCCAGATCCTCGGCGCTGCGGGCGATCGGGCCTTGCACGCCCATGACGCCCATGGCGTTGGGAAGAGGCGGCAAGGGGAACTGCCCGCTCTTGGGCAGGAGGGTCTCGCTCGGCCGGTGGCCGTAGACGCCGCAGAAGACGGCGGGCACCCGGATGGAGCCGCCGATGTCGCTGCCCACCTCGAGGGCGCTCAGTCCGGCGGCGATCGCGGCCGCGCTGCCCCCGCTCGACCCGCCCGGGGTGCGGCTCGAGATCCCACGGGTTGTTCGCCCGCCCGTGGATGGGGTTGGCCGACTGCCAGTCGGCGAGCATGGGGGGAACGTTGGTCTTGCCCAGCAGCACGGCGCCGGCCGCCCGGGTGCGCGCGACGGCGGGGGCGTCGTGCTGGGACACGAAGTCGCGCCACTCCGGCACGCCGCACGTCGTGGGCAGGCCGGCCACGTTGAACGACTCCTTGATCGTCATGGGAAGGCCGCGAAGGGCGCCCCCCTCGCCGCGCGCGACAGCCTGGTCGGCGTCGCGGGCCTGCTGGCGGGCCCGCTCGAAGTCGCGGACCACCACCGCGTTGAGGCGCCCGTCGTGGCGCTCGATCCGGCGGATGTAGAGGTCGGTGAGCTCGGCGGACGTCACCTGCCGCGCGCGCAGGGCACGAGCAGCTCGGTGGCGCTCGCAAAGGGATTCACGTCGGCCATGGGAGCTCCACGCGCGAGGAGTCAGCGCGGCGCGGAGGCGATGTGAAGCGTATGGTCCTGCGACGGTATCGGAGTAGCACCCCATGCGTTGCGTGTCAACGCGTCGCCTCGCGACTCCCCGGTCAACCCTCCTTGACGACATACGGCTACTTGTCGCGTCGGCGACAGCGCGGCACAATGGACGACGGTGTTCGTTGGTGACGGAGAGTGCGGGGCCCCAACTGGCTGAGGAATCACGGCTCGGACGGTTCCGACCCACTGGCACGTGGGTTGCACTTAATCCGCTATGAGGACACTGCGCGGCTGTCGGGCCCGCCGCTAAGAGTCCGTGTCGTGCTCGTGCCGGATCGACGGCTCGGCCAGCCGTCAGATTCGTGACGCGACCGGCTCCACCCACGACGCTTCTTCCACCCCATTCGCAGACGGGCGTGCTGCGCGACTGCACCCGCTGAAGGAACGGTCTGTCAATGCTGTGTCGCATGCGGTCACGATCACGGGCAGTCCTCGGACCGACGGCGGTGCTCCTTTCCGTGCTGGTCTCTACCTTGGTCGACATCCCGACTGACGACGGCCGCCTGGCTTTCGCCCGCGGGCCGGGCGGCGGCGGGGGCGGTGCAGGATCCGGCGGGGGCGGCGGGAAGGGTGGCGGCAGCGACGCGGGATCCGGGGCGGCGGCGGGAAGGGCGGCGGCAGCGACGCGGGATCCGGGGGGGTGGCGGAAAGGGCGGCGGCGGAGGCGGTGCCGGATCCGGCGGGGGTGGCGGGAAGGGTGGCGGCAGCGGGAATCCGCGGGCGGCGGCGGGAAGGGCGGCGGCAGCGACGCGGGATCCGCGGGCGGCGGCGGGAAGGGCGGCGGCAGCGACGCGGGATCCGCGGGCGGCGGCGGGAAGGGCGGCGGCAGCGACGCGGGATCCGCGGGCGGCGGCGGGAAGGGCGGCGGCAGCGACGCGGGATCCGCGGGCGGCGGCGGGAAGGGCGGCGGCAGCGACGCGGGATCCGCGGGCGGCGGCGGGAAGGGCGGCGGCAGCGACGCGGGATCCGCGGGCGGCGGCGGGAAGGGCGGCGGCAGCGACGCGGGATCCGCGGGCGGCGGCGGGAAGGGCGGCGGCAGCGACGCGGGATCCGCGGGCGGCGGCGGGAAGGGCGGCGGCAGCGACGCGGGATCCGCGGGCGGCGGCGGGAAGGGTGGCGGCAGCGACGCGGGATCCGCGGGCGGCGGCGGGAAGGGTGGCGGCAGCGACGCGGGATCCGCGGGCGGCGATGGCGGAAGTGTAGGAGGCGCGGGGGCGGCTGGTGGCGCGGGCGGCGGGTCGGGCCGCGACGCTCGGCAGCGCGCCCCGCTTGAGTGGCACGCCCTCGGCGCCTCCCTTTCGATCAGGCTAACACCGGCGCGAGCGAGCGCGGCGCGTCGTCGGTCATGGGGAACGTGGCGGACTGGTCCGACGCGCAGATCGCGGCGCGGGTGGCGGAAGAGGCGGCGCTGGCCGCTGCGGGGCATGCCGCGACGGCCGCTTGGGTGGCCGCCGTGATCGCCACGGGCGATGACCAAACGGCCGCTCGCGATGCGGCCCGAGCCGCGGCCGATGCGGCCCGGGAAGCCGCCCAAGCAGCGGACGAGGCGAGCCAGTCCAGCAGCACAGCAGCAAGCCAGCCTGCGCATCGCGAGGCCGCGACGCGCGCCGCGACCCTCGCTCAGGACGCCGCCGAGCGGGCCCGGGAGGCGGCCAGCGAGGCGAGCGATCGCCCGGTTTCGATCGCGGTCACCATCGTGGGTCTCGCGCCATCCGTGCCCATGACGACTGCCGCGGGCGGGAGCGCGCTTCCAAGTGGCGACGCCGAAGCCCTGTTCATCCGAGGCCAGACGCTGCTCGCATCGCAGCAGTACGGCGCGGCGCGAGAGCAGCTCCAGCGAAGCGTCGCGCTGGACCCAGAGCACGACGGCGCCCGGGCTCTCCTCGGGTGGAGCCAGTACTTCCTCGGCGCGTATCGCGAGGCGACCGCTACGTTCAAGGCGGGTCTCCGACGGCAGCCGACGTGGGAAGGCCTCTACGCCGGGCTGGGCTGGAGTCGGCTCCAACTCGGACGGCCTCGCCTGGCATTGGTTGCGTTCCGGGAGGCGCTCGATCGCAGTCCGCGCTATCCGGATGCCCTGATGGGGGCAGGCTCGGCGCTGTTCGGGCTCACCCAGTACGAATCGGCTCTTCCGATCCTCGAGGAAGCGCTCCGCTCCCTGAGCCCGGCGGACGGCTCGGATACCGCGGACGTGACCAATCTCCGGTCCAGAATCGCCTGGGCCCTCTATCACTTGGGTCGCTATCGGGATGCGGTGCCCGTATTCGAGCGCGCGCTCCAGGCGACCCCGGAGCGGCCGCAGCTCTTGACCGGCCTCGGCTGGTGCTACCTTCAGGCTGGGGCAGCAGGGCGAAGCTCGAAGGGCCTTCGAGCGGGCGCTCGCACTTCAGCCCGGCTACGGGGACGCCGTCGAAGGGCTCCGGCGCATCGGTATTTGAGCCGATCGCCGGAACACCCGGGCGCGTTCCATCGGAGTCAGGAGGCGGCGGAGCCGATCCCCTCGATTCAGCCGCCCCACACCCATCGGTGTCTCGAGTGCAAGGGCGTCTGGCTTCACGAAGCGCCGTGCCGCGGGGGGCGGCTGTGCGCCCTGGTGCGGTCCCGAGGCGGGCGACGTTCCGGTCCCGGGAACTCGATCGAGGCACGCACTTCCATCGTTGTCCGGCCTGTATCGAGATATGGAGTCACGGCGGGTGCATGCACGGCGCCCCTTGCCGCCGCCCACGGCGAATGCGCGGCCTCCCCCGAGCCGGCCGTGGCGCGAGCGCCCCGGCCCGTCTCCCGCCGGTCGCCGCCGGCAAGGTCACGTCGTCGCCGGCGCGACCCCATATTCGGCGTCGGGCGGGTGGCCGCGGGATTGGTTCTCGGCGTGCTCGTGCTGGGGCTGTTCGTCATCCTCAGCCCTCGGCGGTCGGGCTTCGATGGCGAGGTGAGCCGCAGGTCGCTGGGCTCCGCAGACCCCGCCGTTGGAAGCGGCTCCCGAATCGGCCTCCGAGTGGGTGGCCGACGCGACGGACGAGGCGAGGGCTCGAGCGAGTCGCCTGGTGTGGTGAGGGACGAGTCCGCGGCCGCCGGCCAGGGGATTGCCGACAGCCGGCAGGCTCAGCTTCCGGTTCCCGCCGAGGCGCAACTTCCCCCGAGTCCGCCGCTTCCGGACGCCAGCCCTCGGGCGCGCGTGCCGATCGCTCGGATCGAGCCGGTGCTGCCGCCGCCCCCTCGGCCCGACGCACCGCCAGCGGGTGAGGAGCGCGGAGGGCAGACTCCTGGCGTGCCGGGGCGCGAGCCGGTGTTGACGGCGCGTGGAGGAGCGAGGGCGCCTGGGCCTATTCCGACCGACCCGGCCGTCGTCGCGCGGGGACATCCCGAGGCGCCCGGTCCGAGCGCGGCGCCAATCGCTCGGCCCGAGCATGAGGCGTCGACCACGGGAGGGCAGTCCGGGCCGCCGCGCGAGCCGTCCGTGGTTCCTCCAAGCCCCGGTGGCACCATCATCGATGTCGCCGCCGGCCACTCCGAGCCCGCCTGCGGCGGCGCCGGCCCTCCCCAGCGTTTCGGCACCAGCGCCGCTGACCCCGGCGCCGTCGAGTGCGGCCCCCGCCGTCCCGACACCTTCGCCGCCGCCCGCGAAGACGCAGCCGGCGGGGACCGGGGCGCCTCCAGATCTCGTCGTTCCCGTTCCCGGCAGCGAGCCGACTGTCGTCGACGGCGGTCACGAGCGTACCCGAGGGTCAGCCCAGGGACATCCCATCTTCAATGCGCGGAGCGCCTCCGACGGGAACACCGGGTGGCGCGTCCATGCTGGACTCGGGCTCGCCGGACGAGAGTGCCAGCCCGATGGCACGGGCGTCACGGCCGCGTACGGCACTCGCCGTCGCGCCTCCCGCGGAAACGGGCGATCGGATACCAGTCCGCTCTCGCAGGGAGAGGTGGCGTCGATGAGACCGTTCCTGCGGGCGGTGGTCCGCCTACGCATCTCGAAGGCCGGGCCGCCCCCCAGCTCGGATCGCGCCGGCCAGGACGCGTCCGGACAGGCACGCTCCTCGCTCCAGGCGCGTAGCGACCACGGCTTTTTGGTCGACGGGCAGGGATACATCGTCACTAGCGACCGCGCCGTGAGAGACGCGCGGCTCATCGAGGTCTCGCTGTATGACGGCCGGACCTTCCCCGCCTCGTTGATCGCGCAGGATCCCCTGAACGACGTCGCGATTCTGAAGGTGCCCGGGACCGGCCTGCCCACCATCGTCCTCGGAGAGTCACGAGAGGTCATGGTCGGCGAGCAGGTGCTGGTGACGGGCGCTGCGCCGGGGGTCGACCGGACGCTCGCCACGGGCACCGTGCGCGCGACGGGCAGGGCGACCGGGGGAACCTGGCGGTCGAGCTGTCACCCCGACCGGAAGCCTGGGCGGGCCGCTGCTCAACCGCCACGGGCACGCCATCGGCGTTCTGACGAGCGACGCTCCTCCTGCCGGCGCCGCTGGATCGATGATCTTCGCCATCCCGATCGACCGGGTGAAGGCCGTGCTCCGCAGTGTGCTGCCGACGAGCATCGTGGCGGGGCCGAAGGTGCCGGATCGATAGAAGCCGCTCGTAGGCCTCCGGCCCGAGTGCCGCCGCGGTGGCGTCCGGCAGATCCTACCCCCCTCCGTGTAGCGCTCCTGGTTCAGCGCCCGGGTCTCGTCGGCCGGCGTCTTCCGCGTGGCCAGTGTTCGCGCCCTGGTGGCGAGCTCCGGGTCCTTGATCGCCTCGCGGTGCCACCGACTAACATCGCCCTTCTCGAAGTGGTGTCCCACGTGGCTTCGTGGACGCCATCGGGATCTGGAGAGATTTTGGGGGGGAGGGACGAAGATCGTCGTGGACCACTGGAGAAAGACGGCTCGACGGCGACCCGCCGGGCCCCGCAAGGAGGAAGCACATGGCTTCTCAAAGATCGCTCCGTGCTTGTGGTTCGACGATCAAGCCGAGGAGGCCGCCGAGTTCTACACGGCCATCTTCAAGAACTCGAAGATCGTGAAGATCTCGCGCTACAGCGAGGCCGGGCGCGAGATCCACGGGAAGCCGCCGGGGTCGGTGATGACGGTGAGCTTCGAGCTCGACGGGCAGCCGTTCACCGCGCTCAACGGCGGGCCGGTATTCAAGTTCAACGAGGCCATCTCGTTCCAGGTCAACTGCGAGACGCAGGAGGAGGTGGACCACTACTGGAGCAAGCTCTCGGCGGGCGGCGACGCGAAGGCCCAGCAGTGCGGCTGGCTGAAGGACAAGTTCGGCGTGTCCTGGCAGGTCGTGCCCACGCGTCCTGCCCGAGATGCTCATGGACCCGCGACCCCACGAAGGCCGGCAGCGGGCCATGGACGGCGATGCTGCAGATGAAGAAGCTCGACATCGCCGAGCTGAAGCGCGCCTACGCCGGGTAGGGGCGGCGTCCGGGAGCCGGCGGCGGGACGCTACCGCGACGCGCGTGACGAGGCGCCGCCCTGGGCGGGGCCTTGGCGAAGCGCCGACTCGATCAGCGCCTCGAGCATCAAGCGCGCGACCGCCTCCACCTCGCGGTAGCTCAGCCCCCAGATGTCCCGCAGCACCACGTAGGACTCGATCCCGTAGACGAGCGACAGCGCCTTGATCAGCCGCTCGTAGGCCTCCGGCCCGAGGGTCGCGGCGAGCGGCGCGGCGGCCCGGTGCAGCATGTAGCGGCGGTGGCCGCGCCGGTAGGGCTCCTCCTCCAGCAGCCCCATCCGCTCGAGCGACTCGTGCTCGAGCGCCAGCTGGAGCGCCGCGCGCATGTGCGGCTCGAACTCGCTTGAAGAGCGGGAACGTCTTGTCGAACAGCTCGCGCACGCGCCGCCAGCCCGTCGGCGGCCCTGGGCTCGAAGCGCCGCACCGGGGCCAGGCTCTCCGCCGACCACCGCGCTCACGAGCTTGCTCCGGCTGGGGAAGTAGCGGTAGGCGGTGGCGCGCGGACACGCGGGCCTTGACCGCCAGCTCGGGCACCGAGGGGATGCGCCCGCGGCGGACGAGGGTCATCGCGTGGCCGAGCAGCAGCCGGTAGGTGCGCGCCGGCGGGCCGGGCGGGCCGGGGCTCGGGCGGGGGCAGCGTCCTCACGGCTCGCTACTCTGAGCGCGGAGATGGCGTTGACAAGAGGGGAAGGCGCTTTCTAGTATGACCCACTCGCGTGAGACAGGTGTCTCATTGCCGGAGCTGCCCGCCGCCGCGCAGCACTCGATCCGCGGCGGGTCGCTCCTCGCAGGAGGGCGGCATGACCGGCCGAGGCCGTCCGGCAGCGCCGACGCCCCGGCGCCGGCGGCAGGAGCCGTGAAGCGTCCTCTTCACGAACGTCCGGATCCTCGACGGCACCGGCGCCCAGCCGTATCCCGGCGAGGTCCTGGTGCAGGGCAACCGCATCGCCCGCGTCGCCCGCGGGGCCCGCGCGCTGCCCACCGCGGGGGTCACCACCGTGGACGGCGGCGGCGCCACCCTGATGCCGGGCCTGGTCGAGGCCCACACCCACTTCTCCTGGAACGACCAGCCCAGCCTCGAGCGCCATCCAGCGCATGCCCACCGAGGAGCACATCCTCTGGTGCGCCCACATCGCCCAGCGCTACCTCGACATGGGCTTCACCTCGTGCATCGGCGCGGCCACCGCCAAGCCCCGCCTCGACGTGGTCATCCGCAACGCGATCGAGTCGGGCCAGATCCCGGGCCCGCGCTACCTGGCGGCCAGCCAGGAGATCACCGTGCCGGGCGGCCTCGGGCGACGAGACGCTGCCGCACCTGCCGTATCCCGGAGTTCAGCTTCGGCGCCATCGTGAACGGCCCCGAGGAGATGCGGAAGACGGTCCGCATGTTCCTCAAGTACGGCGTCGACACCGTCAAGCTGAACCTCTCGGGCGAGTACATCGCCGGCCTGCCCGCCGAGTTCACGCCGATGACCGACGAGGAGATCGCGGTCGCCGTGAGGGAGGTCCGCGTGCGCGGCAAGCGCGTCTCCGCCCACGCCCGCTCCGCGGAGTCGGTCAAGCAGTGCGTGCGCCACGGCATCGAGATCATCTACCACGCGAGCTTCGCCGACGAGGAAGCGCTCGACATGCTGGAGGCGGCGAAGGACCGGCACTTCGTGGCGCCCGGCATCGCCTGGCTGATCAACACCTCGTACCACGCGGCGCGAGTGGGGCATCTCGCCCGAGGCGGCCAAGCAGATGGGCTACCACCGCGAGCTCGAGGTCGCCTGCGAGACGCTCAAGAAGATGCACCGGCGCGGGATCCGCGATCCTGCCGGGCGGCGACTACGGCTTCGCCTGGATCACGCACGGCACCAACGCGAAGGATCTCGAGTACTTCGTCAAGTACCTCGGCTTCACGCCGATGGAGGCGCTCCTGGCCGCGACCAAGCTCGGCGGCCAGATCATGATGCGCGGCCACGAGCTCGGGCAGATCAAGGAGGGCTACCTCGCCGACCTGCTGCTCGTCGACGGCGATCCGCTCGCCAACATCGCCGTGCTGCAGGACGAGGCGCGGCTGCTCGGGGTCATGAAGGACGGCGTGTTCCACAAGGATCCCCAGAGGGCCCGGCGCGCGGGCGCTTCAGCCGGCCCGCCGCGTGAGACCGGTCGCGCTGACCCGTCGCGCGTGGCCACGCAGTTCGTCGAGCGCATGGCCGTCGAGACCGACGGCGAGGGCGAGGCGGTGCTGATGATCCACGGCCTGGGCGGCACGTCGAACGTGTGGACGCCGGTGCTGCCCGCGCTGGCGCGCCACCGGACGGTGCGGCCGGACCTGCCGGGCTCGGGCCGCTCGCACCGGGTGGAGGGGCCGCTCTCGATCGAGCGCTTCGTCGCAGGCGATGCAGCGCGTGTGCGCGGCGCTCGGCCTGGAGCGCGTGCACGTGGCCGCCCACTCGCTCGGGACGATCGTGGCCTTCCACCTGGCGGTGGCCGCGCCGCGCCTGGTGCGGAGCCTCGCCCTGTTCGGCCCGCTCGCTGTGCCCGCCCGACCCCGCGCGGCCGGCCATCCGCGCGCGCGGGGAGAAGGCGCGCGCGGAGGGCGAGGCGGGCATGCAGGCCATCGCCGACGGCCTGGTGCAGGGCGCGATCTCGGCCGAGACGCGGGCGCGCCGGCCGGTCGCGGTGGCGGCGGTGCGCGAGCTGGTGATGCGCCAGTGCCCGGACGGCTACGCGCGCACCTGCGAGGCGCTGGCCGACGCCCAGGCGGCCGAGGTGGCCGGATCGCGTGCCCGACGCTGCTGGTCACCGGCGACGAGGACGCGGTCGCGCCGGCGCAGTCGGTGCGGCAGCTCGGCGAGCGCATCCGCGGCGCGCGGGTGAGGTGCTGCCGCGCTGCGGGCACTGGACGACGCTCGAGAAGCCCGAGGAGTGCGACGACCTGCTGCGGCGCTTCTACGCGCAGCGCATGTAAGGAGCGACCGATGGCGAGCGTGCTCTTCACCAACGTGCGCATCATCGACGGCACCGGCGCCCAGCCCTACGCCGGGCGAGGTGCTCGTCCAGGGCAACCGCATCGCGCGCGTGGGCCGCGGGCCGCGGTCCCTCCGCGCGGCCGCCGGGCGCCACCGTCATCGACGGCGCCGGCGCCACCCTCATGCCGGGGATGGTCGAGGCCCACACCCACTTCTCCTGGAACGACGCGGCCAATCTCTCCGAGCTCCAGCGGCTGCCGCTCGAGGAGCACGTGCTCTGGTCGGCCAGCGTGGCCAAGCGCTATCTCGAGGCCGGCTGGACGTCCTGCGTGGGCGCGGCGTGCGCCAAGCCGCGCCTCGACGTGGTGACCCGCAACGCGATCAACGAGGGGCTGATCCCGGGGCCGCGCTACCTGGCGGCCAGCCAGGAGATCACGGTGGCGGGCGGGCTCGGCGACGAGACGCTGCCGCACCTGCCGTTCCCGGAGTTCAGCTTCGGCGTGGTGGTCAGCGGCGCCGAGGAGATGCGGAAGGCGGTGCGCATGTTCCTCAAGTACGGCGTGGACTCGATCAAGCTCAACCTCTCGGGCGACAACTTCATGCCCGCGCCCCGGCGGGCACCACCTGGATGAGCGACGAGGAGGTCGCGATCGCGGTGAAGGAGACGCGGATGCGCGGCAAGCGCGTGGCCGCGCACGCGCGCTCGGCGCGTCGATCAAGCAGTGCGTGCGCCACGGCATCGAGATCATCTACCACGCGAGCTTCACCGACGAGGAGGCGCTCGACATGCTGGAGGCCAACCGGGACCGGCACTTCGTGGCCCCCGGCATCGGCATCCTGTTCGCCATGCTCGACCACGCGGCGCCCTGGGGCATCACCCGGCAGAAGGCGGTCGAGATGGGCTACGAGATCGAGCTGGCGGCCGCGCCGAGTCGCTCCGCAAGATGCACAAGCGCGGCATCCGCGTCCTGCCCGGCGGCGACTACGGCTTCGCCTTCACGCCCCACTGCCAGAACGCCCGGGACCTGGAGCTCTTCGTGAAGTACCTCGGCTTCACCCCGATGGAGGCGCTCCTCTCCGCCACCCGGTACGGCGGCGAGATCATGATGCTGGGCGGCGAGCTGGGCCAGCTCCGGGACGGCTATCCTGGCCGACCTCCTCCTGGTCGACGGCGACCCGCTCGCGAACCTCGGCGATCCTGCGCGACCCGGCGAAGCTCCTCGCCGTCATGAAGGACGGCGTGTTCTACAAGGAGCCCGAGATCCGCACGGCGCAGACGCGCTGGGGCCGCTCGGTGGCGTGAGCGCAGCCCGCGTGTCCCGATCCTGGCGCTGGTTCTGGGGGCTGGCTGCTCGGCGCTGCCGGTCGCGGCGTTCGCGGCCTGGGGGCTCGCCGACAACCCCAAGCTCTTCCTGACCACCGCGCTGAACGGGCTGACGCTCGCCGCGCTCTACTTCCTGGTGGCGAGCGGCTTCACGCTCGTCTTCGGCCTGATGCGCAACGTCAACCTCGCCCACGGCTCGCTCTACCTGCTGGGCGCCTACGTGGGCTACGTGGTCGGCGACCGGACCGGCTCGTGGCTCCTGGCGGTCGCCGCCGGCTTCGCGAGCGCGGCCCTGTTCGGCCTGGTGCTGCAGGTGGCGGTCTTCCGCTTCATGCAGGGCGAGGACCTGCGCCAGACCCTGGTCACCATCGGGCTCTCGATCATGCTGGCCGACGTCCTGCTGTGGATGTTCGGCGGCGAGATCTACCAGTTCGACCCGCCCCGCGCGATCTTCGGCCGCACGCCGCTGCCGCTCGTGGATCTCTACCCGACCTACCGGCTCGTCCTGCTGGCCATGTCGGCGGCCATCGGCGGGCTCCTCTGGTGGTTCCTCAACCGGACCCGGGTCGGCATGATGATCCGGGCCGGCGTCGACGACCGGGCGATGCTGGCCGCCGCCGGCGTCAACGTGCAGTTCGTGTTCGCGGTCACCTTCGCGATCGGCGCGGGCCTGGCCGGCTTCGCGGGCGTGGTGGGCGGCACCGCGCTGTCGATCGCCCCGGGCGAGGACACGCGCTACCAGCTCGCGTCGCTCGTGGTGGTCATCGTGGGCGGCATGGGCAGCGTGGCGGGCGCGGCCATCGGCGCGGTCCTCATCGGCGTGGCCGAGCAGTTCGGGCTGGCCTACGCGCCGACCTACGGCGTCGTGTTCATGTTCGTGATCATGGCGCTGGTGCTGGCCTTCCGGCCCCAGGGCCTCCTCGGGAGGCGGGCATGAGCGCGGCCGACTGGCGGAAGGCGATGAACGCCGGCGCGGGGCGGCACGCGTGGCCGGGCCGCGCGCGGGACCGCGTCGCCGCGCGCCCCGGGCCCCGCCCCTCCGTCCCGGGCGAGCGGGCGAGTCGAGGGGCGAGCGCGCGGCGTGGGCGCATGGCTGACGCGCCGGCTGGCGCGCGCCACGTGCTGGTGCTGCTGGCGGCGCTGGTCTACCCGTGGGTGGCCACGCCGTTCTTCACCTTCCAGATCGGCGCGCAGTCGCTGGCCCTCGGCCTCATCGCGCTCTCCCTGACCTTCCTCGCCGGCTACGGCGGCATGGTCTCGCTCGCCCAGATGACGGTCGCCGGCATCGCCGGCTACGTGTACGCGATCTTCGGGACGAGCGGCGCCGACATCAGCCTGCGCTGGCCGTGGGGGCTGGCCGTGTCCTGGCCCTGGCCATCGCGGCGGGCTCGGCGACCCTCATCGGCTGGCTCTCGGTGCGCACCGAGGGCATCTACACGATCATGATCACGCTGGCCATCGGGGTGGCGTTCTACTACCTGGCCCAGCAGAACTACTCGCTCTTCAACGGCTTCCAGGGCTTCCAGAGCGTGATGACGCCGGCCGTGGCCGGGCTTGACGCTGCGGGCGCCGGTGCCGTTCTACTACCTGGCGCTGTTCTGGGCGCTCGCCGGCTACTTCTTCGTCGCCTACCTCCTGCGCGCGCCGTTCGGCGTCGCGCTGCAGGGCATCCGCGACAACCCGCGGCGCATGAGCGCGCTGGGCTTCCACGTCACCGCGCACCGGGTGGCCGCCTACGCGGTGGCCGGCGTCGTCGCCGCGGTCGGCGGCGTCCTGATGGTCTGGTACAACGGCCTGGTCTCGCCGGGCTCGGTCGGCACGAGCTGGCTGATCAACATCCTGATCATCGCCGTGCTCGGCGGCCTGCGGCACCCGATCGGCCCGTTCGTCGGCGCGGTCGTCTTCGTGCTGCTGCAGAACTTCGCGGTCGACCTGTTCGATCGGGAGCGCTTCAACCTGCTGATCGGCGCCGTGTTCCTGGTGATCGTGCTGTTCTCGCCCGACGGGCTGCTCGGCTGGTGGGCGCAGGGCCGCCAGCACCTGCGGGCGCGGCTCGCGCCGGCGCGCGCGGTCGGCCGGCGGGCGGCGTGAAGAGGGAGGTCCACCACCGCGGCCCCGGGCCGCACTCACCGAGAGGAGGAGACAATGACGTACTGAAAGGGCAGCTGTTCTGGGCCGCCGTGGCGGGGGCGCTGCTCGCCGTCGTCGTCGCGGGGGCGCGACCGCCCAGCAGCAGGTGGTCAAGATCGGGCTGCTCGCCACGCTCGAGGGCCCGTTCGCGGCCGGCGGCCAGGACGGCATGCGCGGCGCCGAGCTGGCGGTGAAGCAGCGCGGCGGCATGGTGGCCGGCAAGAAGATCGAGATCATCAAGGCCTCGTCGGACGCCAAGCCCGACGTGGCGGTCAACGCCACCCGCAAGCTGGTGGAGCAGGACAAGGTCGACATCATGGTCGGCCCGCTCTCCGGCTCCGAGGGCATCGCGGTCAAGGACTACTCGAAGACGCAGCCCAACATCACGTTCATCAACGGCTCGTCGGGCGCGCAGGCCACGACCCTGACGGACCCCTCGCCGAACTTCTTCCGCTTCAACACCGAGGGCGCGCAGTGGATGGTGGGCCTCGGCGAGTACGCGTACAAGACCAAGGGCTACAAGAAGATGGCCCTGATCGCCGAGGACTACGCCTTCCCGTACTCGCAGGTGCAGGGCTTCATGACCGAGTACTGCAGGCTGGGCGGCAAGGTCACCCACAAGGCGTGGGTGCCGCTTGGCGCCAAGGACTACTCGTCCGTGATCGCCAAGCTCCCGGGTGACGTGGACGCGCTGCTGGTCGTGCTCGGCGGCGCCGACGCGGTGAACTTCCTCACCCAGTACGAGCAGGCGGGCGGGAACAAGCCGATGGTCGGCGGCTCGATCACGGTCGACCAGACGGTGCTCAACTTCAAGGGCAAGCGGCGCGAATCGCTCCTCGGCACGCCGTCGGCCGGGCCGATCGCCGACAGCTACGACGGCGCCGACTGGAAGAAGTTCGTGGCCGACTACAAGGAGAACTTCAAGGACGGCTTCCCCAGCCCCTCGCTCTTCGCCTACGTCTACTACATCAACATGAAGGCGGCGCTGGACGGGCTGGAGGCGGTGAAGGGAGACCTCTCCGGGGGCCAGGCTAAGTACCGCGAGGCGCTCAAGAACCTGAAGCTCAAGACGCCGACCGGCGAGGTGACGCTGGACGAGAACCGGCAGGCCATCGGCACCACGTTCGTCACCGAGGTCGCCAAGGCGGCCGACGGCACCTTCTACAACAAGGTCGTCAAGGTGGTGCCGAACGTCAACCAGCGCCTCGGCATGAGCAAGGCCGACTTCGACAAGGTCGGTCTCGGCTCCCGCGATGTCCCCAGCTGCCCTTAGAGGGCATTGCGACGGAGCCGTCGAACGAGCCTAGAGACGATGCCACCGGCTCAGCCCGGCGCAGTGTCCGGTGGGCCGATCGCCACGGGTGACGCCCTCGTGCTCGAGGGCGTCACCCGGACCTTCGGCGCGCTCAAGGCGATCGAGGACATCTCGCTCTCGGTCGCGGCAGGCGAGCGCCGCGCCCTGATCGGCGCCAACGGCGCCGGCAAGACCACCCTGTTCAACACCATCAGCGGGGACTTCCTCCCCACCGCGGGGCGAGTTCGCTTCTTCGGCGAGGACGTGACCGTGACGCCGCCTCACGAGCGGATCCGCATGGGTCTCCGGCGGACGTACCAGTCGTCGCTCCTATTTCGCAACCTGACAGTCCGGGACAACCTGTTCCTGGCGGTGCGCGGCGTGGCCCGCGGGCGCTACGGCTTCCTGCGCCCGCGCGCCGCGCATCCGTCGCGCCTCGCGACCGACGATCTGCTGCGCCGGGTGCGCCTCGAGGGGGTCGCCGACCAGCTCGTGTCGGCCCTGTCGCACGGCCAGCAGCGCCAGCTCGAGATCGGCATGGCGCTCGCCGGCGCGCCGCGCTTCTTCCTGTTCGACGAGCCGGCGGCGGGGCTGTCCCCCGCCGAGCGGCGCGAGCTGGTACTCCTTCTCAGCGCGCTGCCCGCCCACATGAGCTACATCATCATCGAGCACGACCTCGACGTGGCGCTCCGCGTGGCCGAGCGGGTCACCGTGATGCACAACGGCCACGTTCTGAAGCACGGGACGCCCGCCGAGATCGAGTCCGACGCCGACGTGCAGGCGATCTACATCGGGGGCGGGCGCCGCTGATGCGCTGGTTCAGCCGCCCGCGGCGGTCGCGCGGCTCGGCCCCGATCCTGGCCATCGAGCGGCTGGACGTGTACTACGGACGCGCTCACGCCCTCCAGGAGGTCTCGCTCAGCCTCGACCACGGCGTCACCGCCGTGGTTGGCCGCAACGGCATGGGCAAGACCACGCTGTGCAACGCGATCACCGGGCTGGTTCCCGCCTCGGGCAGCGTCCGGCTGGCCGGGGAGGAGATCCTCGGCCTGCCCCCGAACGCCATCACCGGCCGCGGAGTGGGCTACGTGCCGCAGGGCCGGCGCGTCTGGCCCTCGCTGACGGTGGACGAGCACCTCCGTCTGGCCTTGCGTGACCGGACCGGCGCCTGGACGGTGGCGCGCGTGTACGACACCTTCCCGCGGCTCGCGGAGCGCAAGGGCAACGGCGGCGCCGAGCTGTCCGGGGGCGAGCAGCAGATGCTCGCCATCGCGCGGGCGCTGCTCTTCAACCCGATCCTCCTCGTGATGGACGAGCCGACCGAGGGCCTGGCGCCCGTGATCGTGCGGCAGGTGGCCGAGATGCTGAAGCACCTTGCTGCCGACGGGGAGATCTCGGTGCTGCTGATCGAGCAGAACCTCGGTGTGGCCATCGACGTCGCCGACACCGTCGACGTCATGGTCAACGGCCGCATCGCCCGCTCGATGTCCTCGGCCGCGCTGGCCGCCGACCGGGACCTCCAGCAGCGGTTGCTCGGCGTCAAGGTGGGTCCGGACGCGGATCCAGAGGACGAGCTGGCCCTTCCTCCGGGTCTGGCGGGTCTGGCGGGTCCGGGTTGGCCGGTTCGGGCGAGGAGCCGGACGCCGTCACCGTGTACACGGTCAAGCGCTCGACGGACAGCGTGGAGCCGGCAACCGTCCCCGCGCCCGAGCCGCCCGCCGAGCGCACGGTGCGCGGCTTCACCCGGTGGAACGCGGTCGATCCCAGGAGCACACCGCGCGACCGGCTGCTCGAGCAGCGGGCAGACCCGGGCACGGCGGTCCCCTCGCTGGAGGAGGCGGCTGCCGAGGTGGCCGAGAGCGGCCGGTCCGGTCGGGTGGTCGAGGTCCCGGTGGCTGCCACCATCGGGCGCGCGGCCTACGTCGCCGGCACCTTCGACACCAAGGGGCGCGAGCTGCTCTTCCTGCGCAGCTGCCTGGAGAGGCTCGGGATGCGCACCGTCACGGTGGACCTGGCGACGTCCGGCAAGCCGTCGCCCGCCATGATCCATCCCCGCGAAGTCGCGCGGCACCACCCCCGGGGCGAGCGCGCCGTGTTCACTGGCGACCGCGGCTCGGCGGTCAGCGAGATGGCGGTGGCGTTCGAGCAGTTCGTGATGCGCCGGCGCGACCTGGGCGGTCTCATCTCGGCGGGCGGCTCCGGCGGCACCGCGCT
Organism: uncultured Candidatus Rokubacteria bacterium; assembly: GCA_963804185.1. GTDB lineage: Bacteria > Methylomirabilota > Methylomirabilia > Rokubacteriales > DASRDR01 > DASRDR01. The sequence goes on along the minus strand of CAWDPM010000005.1, from coordinate 1,700,357 downwards.
GGCCACGCGGGCCATGCGTGGCCTGCCCATCGGCGTGCCCAAGGTCATGGTGTCCACGGTGGCCTCGGGCGACGTGAAGCCCTACGTCGGACCGTCCGACATCTGCATGATGTACTCGGTCACCGACGTGGCCGGCATCAACCGGATCTCGGAGCGCGTCCTCGCCAACGCGGCGCACGCGCTCGCGGGCATGATCGCCCACGGGCGTAACGCGGACGGCGAGTCCGGCGCCAAGCCGGCGATCGGGCTCACCCAGTTCGGCGTGACCACGCCGTGCGTGCAGGCCGTGACCCGGGCGCTCGAGGAGCGCTACGACTGCCTCGTGTTCCACGCCACCGGGACTGGTGGCCAGTCCCTGGAGAAGCTCGTGGACTCGGGGCTCCTGACCGCGGTGATCGACGTCACCACCACCGAGATCGCCGACGAGATCGTGGGAGGGGTCCTGTCCGCGGGTCCCGGACGGCTGGACGCGATCGTCCGGACCCGGCTGCCCTACGTGGGCTCGTGCGGCGCGCTCGACATGGTGAACTTCTGGGCGATGGATACGGTGCCCGCCCAGTTCCGTGACCGGAACCTGTACCGGCACAACCCCAACGTCACGCTCATGCGCACGACGCCGGAGGAGTGCGTCCGCATCGGCCGCTTCATCGTGGAGAAGCTGAACCGGATGGAGGGCCCGGTGCGGTTCCTCGTCCCGGAGGGTGGGGTGTCCCTCGTCGACACGGCGGGCAAGCCGTTCTGGGACCCCGCGGCGGATCGAGCGCTGTTCGACACGATCACGTCGGGGTTTCGACCTGGCGCGAACCGGAAGCTCCTGCGCCTCCCGCACAACCTGAACGACCCCGCGTTCTCGGACGCGCTGGTGGCGGCCTTCGACGAGGTCGTCGGCGCGCCGGCCGCCGCGCGGGCGCGGGTGAGGTGAGCCGCCCATGGCGCGCATCTCGCGTCAGGAGTGCCTCAAGCGGTTCCGGGCCATGATCCGCCGGGGCGAGCCGATCATCGGTGGCGGCGCCGGAACCGGGCTCTCCGCCAAGTGCGAGGAGGCGGGCGGCATCGACCTGATCGTGATCTACAACTCGGGCCGGTATCGCATGGCCGGCCGCGGGTCCCTCGCGGGCCTCATGGCCTACGGCAACGCCAACGACATCGTGCTCGACATGGCGCGCGAGGTGCTGCCCGTGGTGAAGCGGACGCCGGTGCTCGCGGGCGTGAACGGCACCGACCCGTTCATGATCACCCACGACTTCCTGCAGCGGCTGATCGCGCTCGGCTTCTCGGGAGTGCAGAACTTCCCCACGGTGGGCCTCTTTGACGGCACCATCCGGGCCCAGCTCGAGGAGACGGGCATGGGGTACGGGCTCGAGGTCGAGATGATCCGGGCTGCCCACGAGCAGGACCTTCTCACGACGCCTTACGTGTTCTCTGAGCAGAACGCCATCGACATGGCCAAGGCGGGAGCCGACCTCATCGTGTGCCACCTGGGCCTCACCACCGGCGGCGCCATCGGCGCCGAGACCGCCGTCAAGCTCCGGGACTGCGTGCCGCGGATCGAGGCGTTGGCGGCGGCGGCCCGGTCGGTGAACCGGGACGTCATCGTCCTCTGTCACGGCGGGCCGATCGCGCGGCCGGCCGACGCGCGCTACATCCTGAGCAAATGCCGGCAGTGCCACGGCTTCTACGGTGCCTCCAGCATGGAGCGGCTGCCGACCGAGGTGGCGCTGACCGAGACGACCCGGAAGTTCAAGCGGATCCGTCGATGAGACGCGCCACATCCGGCAAACAGCGGTGAGGGGGTTTCCCATGACTGGAGCACAGGTCGGCACCGTCATCCTCGGAATCGTGGTCCTGGCGATCGCCGTCGCGATCGTCGTGTGGCTGATGAACTGGCTGTACCTCCGCTCTTCCAAGGAGCGCGCGTTCGTGCGCACCGGCCTCGGGGGGCAGAAGGTCGTCATGAACGGCGGGGCCTTCGTGGTGCCGATCGCCCACGAGGTCGTTCCCGTCAACATGAACACCCTCCGGCTCGAGGTGTCGCGCGGGCGGGACAAGGCGCTGATCACCAAGGACCGCATGCGGGTGGACGTCGTCTCCGAGTTCTACGTGCGCGTGCAGGCGAGCGCCGAGGCCATCGCGGCCGCGGCGCAGACCCTGGGTCAGCGCACGCTCGAGCCGGACACCCTGAAGGAGCTGGTGGAGGGCAAGTTCGTGGACGCCCTCCGCACGGTCGCCGCCGAGACGACCATGGAGGAGATGCACGAGAAGCGCGGAGAGTACGTCAAGCGGGTGAAGAGCGTGGTGGCCGCCGACCTCCTGCAGAACGGGCTCGAGCTGGAGGCGGTCTCGCTCACCCAGTTCGACCAGACCGCCATGGAATACTTCAATCCGTCCAACGCGTTCGACGCGGAGGGTCTGACGCGCCTCACCGACCAGATCGAGCGGCGCAAGAAGATCCGGAACGACATCGAGCAGGACACCATGATCCAGGTGCGCAACAAGAACCTGGAGACCGAGCGCCAGGCGCTCGAGATCGACCGGGAGCTCGAGTACGCGCGCCTGGCGCAGGAGCGCGAGCTCGAGATGCAGCGCGCCTCCCAGCGGGCCGAGGTGGCCAGCCAGCGTGCGGAGAAGGAGCAGGAGGCCGAACGCGCCCAGATCGGGGCGCGGGAGGCGGTGGACCGGGCGCGCCTGGTTGCGGAGCGGGCGGTCGAGGAGGAACGGATCCTCAAGGAGCGCGAGGTCGAGCAGCTCGAGATCGCGCGGCGCCAGGCCGTGGAGCTGGCCGAGCAGCAGCGGGCCATCGCAGTGGCCGAGCAGTCCCGGGCCCAGTCGGAGGCCCAGGCCGCGGCCGACCTGGCGCGGGCCCGGGCGGTGGCCGAGGAGGAGCGCGTCTTCACCGCGCGCGAGACGGAGATGGCCGAGCGGCGGAAGCGCATCGAGCTCATCGGCGCCGAGCAGGAGGCGGAGCGCGACGCCCTGCGGCTCCGCATCGCCGCGGAGGCGCAGCGGGCGGCGGCCGGGGACCGCGGGGCCGCGGTCAGGGCGGAGGCCGAGGCGCTAGCCGATGCGGAGCGCGTGCGGGCGATCGCGGCCCGCATCCGCAACGAGGTGGATGCCGAGGGGACGCGCCTCATGAACGAGGCCCAGAACCTTCTGACACCCGAGGCGCGGATGTCCGCGATGCGCATCCGGCTCATCGACAAGCTCGAGGGGATCGTCCGCGAGTCGGTGAAGCCGCTCGAGCGCATCGAGGGCATCCGGATCCTCCACGTGGACGGCCTCGGCGGGGGCGGCGGCGGGCGGAGCGAGGGCGGCAACGGCGGGAGCTTCGCCGACAGCGTGGTGAACTCGGCGCTCCGGTTCCGGGCGCAGGCTCCACTGGTAGACCAACTGCTCCGCGAGATCGGGGTGGACGCGGGCGACGTCGGCAAGGTCGCGCGCGGCCTGCTCGACCGCGGCCAGGCCGCAGCGCTGCCCCGGACCGGCGAGGGCGAGGGCGAGGCGCCGAGGCCGGGTCCGGGCACGGCGAGCTCCCGTGATCAAGGTCTACGTCTCGACCGTGATCGACGCCCCGGCGGACCAGGTCTGGGCGCAGATCCGCGACTTCAACGGGCTCCCGAAGTGGACGCCGTTCGTGGCCGAGTCGCGGATCGAGGGGGGGATGGCCCCCGACACGGTCGGCTGCGTGCGGAACTTCCGGCTGAAGGACGGCGGGGTCATCCGCGAGCAGCTCCTGACCCTCTCCGACTACGACTTCCAGCAGAGCTACTCGATCCTGGAGTCCCCGATGGGCGTCGAGAACTACGTGGCGACGCTCAAGCTCACGCCGGTGACCGACGGCGGCCGCACCTTCGCGGAGTGGTGGGCGGAGTTCGACTGCGCCCCGGAGCGCGAGGGCGAGCTGGCGCAGAGCATCGGACAGGGTGTCTTCCAGGCGGCCCTCGACGCGCTGAAGACCACGTTTCGCCGCTGAGGCCGGGCCCGATCCAGGGAGCTCGAAACGTCCCGTCGGGACGGCACGTCAGAAGGACGTGCGGTTGAGCGCGTTGTCCGGAGCGCCGATGCGGTACCAGCGATGTCCGTACGGACCGAGCGTCAGCTCGTGGGTGCCGTTCTCGGACCGGCTGTGGTTCTCGTCGAAGACGTCCACCAGGAGCCCGCTGTTGTCCGACTTGGGATCGACGGCGACGGTCTGCCGACGGCTCGAGAAGTTGTGCAGGGTCAGCATCGAGACGCCGCGGAAGTCGTAGCGGATCGCCAGCACCTCGGGGACGTTCGTCCGCAGTACCGTGAAGTCGCCCCATCCGAGCTCCGGACACTCCTTGCGCATCCGGATGCGTCGCTCGGTCCAGTTCAGGAGGGACTCCGGCTCGCGGCGCTGCTGCGACACGTTGACCTTCCGGTAGCCGTAGGCGTCGTCGTCGATGACGGGCCGCACGGTGTGCTCGGCGCGCGAGAAGCCGGCCTGCGGCTCGTTCGTCCACTGCATCGGGGTCCGGGCGCATTCGCGCTCGTCCATCGTCAGGTCGTCGCCCATGCCGATCTCGTCCCCGTACTGCATCATCGGCGTGCCCGGCAGGGAGAACAGCAGGCTGAACGCCAGCTCGAGCCGGCGGCGGTCGTTCTTGAGCATGGGTGCGAGCCGGCGCCGGATGCCGCGGTCGTAGAGCTGCATGGACTTGTCCGGCGCGAACGCCGCGAAGACCGTCGCGCGCTGCTCCGGTGACAGTCGGCCGAGGTCGAGCTCATCGTGCGAGCGAAGGAAATGGACCCACTGGGCCGCGGGCGGCTTCTTCGCCGTTTGCTGGAGCGCCCACGTGAGCGGCCCGATGTCTTCGCTGGCGAGCGCGTAGAACAGGCGCTGGTTGACCGGGAAATTCAGCATGAGCTGGAGCCGGTCGCCTTCCTCGCCGAAGTACTCGAGGCTCTCGTCCGGCGGCACGTTCGCCTCGGCCAGCAGCACGGCGTCGCGGCAGCGCCACTGGAGGAACCGCCGGAGATCGTGGAGCAGGCCGAAATCTCGCTCGTCGGGGACATCGGCCCCCTTTCGCGCGATGATGAACGGCACCGCGTCCATGCGGAACCCCGAGATCCCGAGTTCGAGCCAGTAGCCCATGATCTTGGTGATCTCGTGCCGCACGGCCGGATGGAAGGTGTTCAGGTCCGGCTGGTGATCGTAGAACCGGTGGAAGAACCACCTCCCCGCCGTGCTGTCGAAGGTCCACGTGGTCTTCTGCGTGCCCGGAAACACCATCCCCTTGTCGTGGTTCTTCGGTCGATCGTCGGCCCAGACATACCAGTCGCGGAACGGCGATCGCGAGTCGCTGCGCGCTGACTGGAACCAGGGATGGGCATCGGAGGTGTGGTTGACGACCAGGTCGACGATCACCCGCAGCCCGAGCGCTTTCGCATGGTTCATGAGCTCCACGAAGTCGCCGGGGGAGCCGTGCTTCGGGTGGACGCCGTAAAAGTCGCTGATGTCGTAGCCGTTGTCGCGGTTCGGCGAGGGATAGAAGGGCTGAAGCCAAAGACAGGTGACACCCAGCCCGGCAAGGTACTCGAGGCGCCGATGAAGCCCCTCGAAGTCGCCCGTGCCATCGCCGTTGGCGTCCATGTACTTCTCGACGTCCAGGCAGTAGAGGATCGCATTCTTGTACCAGAGGTCGTGGACTGCCACGCTACAGTCCTCCCGCGCGAAGGGTGTCACGCTGCCGGATGTGGCTGGACGGAAAGGGGAGCGTGAACGAGTTCACGACGCGACGCCAGCCGTGAAAGAGCCCCCGTCCTGGCTCAGTGCAAGGCTTGTGCCGCGTCTCCGACGGCGCCTACACGCCTGCATGTTGACAGTAATCGCGAGTCCTGCGGCGTCTCTCCGGGGGGACGGGGTCGGTGTGTCGCATGAGCGCCAGCCTGACGTCGACCCGTAGGCCGCGGGCGACGACCGGTGACAGGGCTCTGCGAGTAACATCGAGGGTGGCGAGTCGGGGCACCGGTGTCCGGGACCATGAGGATGCGGAGGGCGCATGAAACTCGAAGGACGGGTCGTCGTCGAGGAGTTCGACTGCGAGGCGCTGAAGGGCAACCCACTCGGGGATCCTCATCAGAGGCCCGTGCCGATCTATCTCCCCCCGGGGTACGATCGCGGCGACCGCCGGTATCCGGTGATCTTCTGGCTGCACGGCTGGGGCGGCACCGGTCTTAGGGAGACCAACTACAATCCCTGGATCCCATCGCTCCCCGAGCTCATCGACCGCGTGATCCGAGAAGGGGCTCCGCCGGCCATCCTGGTGATGGCCGACGTCTTCACGGCATACGGCCACAGCCAGTGCGTCAACTCCTCGGCGACGGGTCGATACGAGGATGCGGTCAAGGAGCTCGTCGCCTACATGGATGCCCGCCATCGCACGCTGCCCTCCCGGGACCACCGTGGGCTGGACGGGAAGTCCAGCGGCGGCTACGGGTCACTCGTGCTGGCCATGCGAAACCCCCAGCTCTTCGGCGCCGTCGCGTCGCACAGCGGCGACATGTACTTCGAGGCCGCCTACAAGGCTGATTTCTGGCGAGCCGCGGACGCGATCCGCAAGCACGGCGGGCTCGACGGGTACCTCCGGGCCTGGCGCGAGGCGCCCAAGAAGACGGACGAGCTGGTCAGGCCGATGGTGACGGTCGTGTGCATGGCGATGGCCTACTCGCCGAACCCCCAGCGCGCCCACGGGTTCGATCTCCCCTTCGACCCGGAGACTGGCGAGATCGATGAGGCCGTGTGGGCGCGCTGGCTCACGTGGGACCCGGTTTTCATGGCGGAGCGCTACGCGGAGAGCCTGCGCACCCTGCGTCTCATCTACATCGAGTGCGGCAGCCGGGACCAGTACAACCTGCACCACGGCGCGCGCATCCTTCGGGGCCGGCTGGCGCGTCTGGGGATCCGCCACGAGTACCAGGAGTTCGATGACGACCACACGGCGGTGAACTACCGCTACGTGGAGTCGCTTCGCCGCCTCTGCACCGTGCTCCAGGGGTGATCGACCGCGCGGGGCTGGTGGGCGTCGGCGCCCACGGTATGCTGGCATTGCCCATGAAGAAAGCCACCTCCGGCGAGACCCGGGCATCCGGCGCAGCCAAGCGGTCGGCGAGCTCAAGCGCTCGGGCCGCTGAGCTTCCCGACCTGAGCCAGTACGGCCGCCTTGCCGAGTACAACCGAAAGCGCCACTTCGGTGTCACGCCCGAGCCACCAGGAACGGCGCGGGCGCGGGAGAGGGGGCGGCCGCTCGAGTTCGTCGTTCAGAAGCACCGGGCGAGCCAACTCCACTACGACTTCCGCCTCGAGCACCGCGGTGTCATGCTGTCGTGGGCGGTTCCCAAAGGCCCCTCGCTCGATCCGTCCGTGAAGCGGCTGGCGATGGAGACCGAGCCTCACCCGATGGACTACAACCAGTTCGAGGGCGTCATCCCCGAAGGGGAGTACGGCGGCGGGACGGTGATGATCTGGGACAAGGGGATCTGGGCCCCGGTCGCCCAGGACCGGCTCGGGGACGAGAACGACGTCGACCGCCAGCTCAAGAAGGGGGACCTCAAGTTCGTGATGCTGGGCGAGAAGCTCGCGGGCTCGTGGGTGCTGGTGCGCACGCGAGGCACTCGGCAGTGGCTCCTCATCAAGCACAAGGACGAGTACGCGAGCGGGGAGGACCTGACGGTCTCGAAGCCGCTGTCGGTCGTGTCGGGCCGATCCATGACCGAGATCGGACGCGCGGCCGGCGCCAGTCCGCGTCAGCTCCAGCAGGCCACCGGCGCCGATCCGGTCATTGCGCCTTCGGCGGCCCCGGCCCGTCGAAGCGTGGCGACGCCCAGGGGAAGGGCGTCCGCCCCATCCCGGCCGCGGCGCGCCGCGCGACGCCCGGCCGCTTCGAGCGTGCCCTCTCCGGGGCCGAGCTCGTCATCACGGCGCTCGGGCGATAGAGGCCGGGCCTAGGCCCCGATGATCCGCGTCACCCGGTCAGCGGTCATCGACGCGCCGATCGACCGCGTGTGGGCCGTGCTCCGCGACTTCAACAGCCACACCGCGTGGCACCCGGTGGTGGCCGAGTCGGAGATCGAGGGCGGCGAGCGGCCGGACCAGGTCGGCTGCGTCCGGCGATTCACCCTTCGGGACGGCCACCGCATCCGCGAGCAGTTGCTTGCGCTCTCCGACCGGGATCACGTCTCCACGTACTGCATCCTCGACGCGACCGTGCCGCTCCGACGCTACGTGGCCACCGTGCAGCTGCGGCGCGTGACCGACGGCGAGCGCACGTTCTGGCACTGGCAGTCCACCTTCGACACGCCGCCGGGCCGGGAGCGCGAGCTGGCCGACATGGTCGGCACCGGCGTCTACGAGGGCGGCTTCGAGGGGCTCCGCGCCTACCTCAGACGCGAGCGCCAGGCGCCGGGCCCTACCGCTCCGGTCTCGCGCGGCGTCGCGGCGCCGGAAAGCATGCCGACCCAGGGCGTCGTGGCCACTGCCTTCGGCGGGCCCGAGGTCCTGCGTCTTCAGCCGCTCGTCGCACGGCGGCCCGGGCCGGGCGAGGTGCGGATCCGGCAGACGGCCGTCGGCGTCAACTACATCGACGTCTACGTGCGGTCAGGGCTCTACCGGATGATCGAGCCGCCGGCCCCGCTCGGCATGGAGGCGGCCGGCGTCGTCGTCGACGTGGGCGACGGCGTCGCGCATCTCCTCCCAGGCGACCGCGTGGCCTACGCGTGCGCGCCGCCAGGTGCCTACGTGGGCGTGCGGACGATGCCGGCCGATCCGGTCGTGGTGCTCCCGGACGATGTGGACGACGAGACCGCGGCCATGCTGATGCTGAAGGGCATGACCGCGGCTTACCTGCTCCATCGCACGCATCGCGTGCGGGCGGGGGAGACGGTGCTGGTCCACGCCGCGGCCGGCGGGGTCGGGCTCCTGCTCAGCCAGTGGGCCCGGGCGCTCGGTGCTAGGGTCATCGGCACCGTCTCGACCGAGGACAAGGCTCGGCTCGCGCGCGCGAATGGCTGCGAGCTCCCGCTCGTCAGCGGGGACTACCGGTTCGCGTCCGCGGTGAAGGCCGCCACCGGCGGCCGCGGCGCCGACGTGATCTACGACGGACTCGGCCGGGCGGCCATGGAGGAGAATCTCGACGCGCTAGCCCTGTGCGCCCACTGGGTCAGCTACGGGCAGGCGAGCGGCCCGCTGCCGCCCATTGCCCCCGAGGCCCTGGCCGCCAAGTCCGTGACGCTCAGCCGGCCCGTGCTCTTCCACTACACCGCCGGCCGAACGGCGCTCAACGAGATCGCGCAGCAGACGTTCGAGGCGCTCCGCGGCGGCGTGATCCGGGTGGAGGGGCGGCACCGGTACGCCCTGGCCGCCGCGGCCGACGCGCATCGAGACCTGGAGGGGCGCCGCACCAGCGGCCCACTCGTGCTGCTGCCCTAGGCCGCGCTCGCTGCGGCGCAAAGGACAGCTCGTGGCGGTCACCCGGCTGCCGCCCACGCGCAGGCGCCCGTAGAGGGGAGCCGGCCGTGATTCGGCCGGCTCCGAACTCGGCGAAGACGCCTACCACATGGCGACGGGGTTGCCCGGGGAGCCGGTCCCGCCGACGATCCGCAGCGGCGCCCACACGAACAGGAACTCGTACCCTTGTCCTTCAGGAGGGGCGTGAACTCGAGGTTCTCGAGATTCCAGATGCCGCGCCGGGTCTGTAGCTCCGTGTGGCACGGGACCGCGTAGTCCTCCTGCTCGCCTACCGGCTGAGCATCGTTGGCCGAGGTGTCGCCGCCAATCATGATGACCTTGCGCTGGGCGAAGTACTCGCAGGCGCTGATGCCGTACCCGGGCTCACCGGAGGTAAATTCCTGGCGCCGCTTCGCCTTCTCCTCGTCCTTCAAGCCCTTCCACTCGTCGTTGAGCCAAAGATCGCCGTGGCCGGTGTAGAGGAACACGCAGTCGCCCTCACCGATATCGGCGATGCCCTGCTTCTGGATCATTCCCCGGAGGCCCGCCCGCACCCGTGCCGAGGGGAACACGACCCGGGGACGCGCCGCTCCTACGCCGCCTTGACACATCCGGCCGCGCCAAATACCGTTGGGGCGTCCACGTCGTGCGAGGAGGTACAGGAGACTCGTCGATGGCCGTCGCGTCGCGCTGCAAGGCGTGACCGGACGGCGCGGGGACGGGCAGCGCCCTCACTCAGCTAGCGTGTCGGTCTCCGCGATCCTCGCCACAATCTCGGGCATGGACGACATCGTCCCGCCAACACCCGAAGAAGGAGGCGCCATGGACTCCAGTCTGCAAGAGCTCCTGAAGGATTTCGAGCAGGGATTCCTCACGCGACGCGGATTCATCGCCAAGGCCAGCGCGCTCGGCCTGACCGCCGCCGCGGCCATGGGCTTCATCGGCGGCGCTGTCACGGGAGTCGCCGAGGCTCAAGCTCCCGCCGTCCAGCCAAAGCGCTGGCAGAGGGGGAAGGGGTGGGGTGCCGTGTGGGGTTCCGGTGACACCCGCGGCGTGCTGAACGAGCTGAGCCCGGAGCTGGCGAAGAAGGCGCTGTCCCTGGCCAAGCAAGGCAAGGTGTACGATCTCGGGCTGAGCTACGATCGACGGAGCTACAAGTGGCCGGGCCACAGCCCCGGCGAGATCCTTACCTTCCGGAATCAGCATGGGGAGTTCGCCCAAAAGGATCTCGACTTCATGATGGATCCCAAAGTGAACGGGCTCAAGACGAGCTTCGCGAGCTGTGCCCTCTTCGTCTCGGACAACGTCGCCACGCAGCTGGATAGTCTCGGGCACATCTCCATCGGCGCCGGAAATGACGCGGTGTACTACAACGGTTACAAGGCCGGCGACGTCGTCGGTAACTGGGGACTGATGAAGATGAGCGCCGAGGGAATCCCCCCCATCGTGGCGCCCGCGACCATGATCGACGTCGCGGGCTTTGTCGGGAAGGATCCGCTGCCGTCGAGCTTCGCCATCGGCCCCGACATCCTGCGACAGGCGCTGGCCAAGCAGGGGGTCGACGTCGAACCCCTGGACGTCGTGCTGATCCGCACCGGCACCGCTGCCATCTGGCTCAAGGGCGACGGCGTGGGTGCCAATCAGGAGGACGTCGCAAAGGCGGACTCGGCCGGCATCACCGTGGCGGCGGCCAAGTGGCTTGTGGAGGAGAAGGCGGCGCTGATGATCGGCAGCGACACCTCAGGTCTCGAGGTCTCGCCGGCCGCTGATCAGCTCCCCGAGGGTACGAGCTTCGTGCCGGTACATCACTATCTTATCCCGACGCAGGGCATGCACATCCTCGAGTATCACAACCAGGAAGACCTGGCGAAGGACAAGGTCTACAAGTTCTGCTACGTGGTCGGGATCAACAAGTTCCGAGGCGCGACGGCGGGCACCGCCTTGCGGCCGATCGCGATCGCCTGAGGAGCGCGTGTTTCGCATGACCGGCCCCGCGACCATGCACGGTTCCGGGGCCGGTCTTCCGTTTCAGAGGTGCCAAGCTCAGCCGAGGGATCCTGCTGAGCCCTGACCCGGCGCTGCCCGGCCGGGCCAGGGCGGGAAGCCCCCGCGCAGAGGCGTGGGCGGGTCGCGGTCGTGGCAATCGATGGCGAAGGCCTCCGGGAGGACCTCGCCTCGCCACCCCAGCACGGGATGAGGAAGACGTCGGAGCACCAGCCTTGGTTCGACGCCGGGCGCTGGACCTGGCTTAGACGCTCGCGAGGAAACGCCAGGGGGTACTCACCAGAAGTGACCCACCGGAGGTGACGCGAGCCGATTGCCTCGGCGCGTGAAGGTGTGGCAAGCAGGTCGGCAGGTGTGCTGAGGGTGGAGGCCCGGGCTGGTATCCCGGGCCTCCTGGTGTCACCGGCCGCGGTGGCGCGATGGACCGGATAACCGGATAGAGGATCGCGTGCGCGGCGGGATTTGTAAGCTCTTCGAGGACGCCCCCGGCGAACCTCCGGGCGCGCCCGGCCGGCACCGGCCGATCCTCGGCGGCCTCCAGCATGCGCGGTGCGCCTCCCCGGCGGAGCATCGCCGCCGGCCGCGGGTGGAAGCTGAAGAGCAGCCCGATCCCGACCGCCACGGCGAGAGTCAGCGACAGCCGCAAGACGACGATGGATGGCCGATCGCGGAAGGCGGCGAAGGTCGACAGGGCGACGACGGGGTTCAGGGCCGGCGCCGAGAGCAGGAACACCAGTGCCGCCGCGACCGGGATACCCCGCCCGATCAACCGGCGCGCCACCGGCACGTTGCCACACTCGCACACCGGGAACGCGGCACCCAGGCCGGCGAGGGCGGTCAATGACGTGAGTCGGCCGCGCGGCAGCCACGCTACCAGCCAGTCCCGCCTGACGGCCACCGCGAGCACCTGGGAGACGAGCACCCCGACGACCAGGAACGGGGCGGCCTCGATCACGACTCCCAGGAAGATCGTCACGCCGTCCTGCGCGCGGGCTAGCCAGTGTCCGGATGACTCTCCCATGCCTTTAGCCCCGCCAGTATAGCCGGGGCGCTCAGGGACTGGAATCCCGAGGCGAGCTCCTCGAGCCAAGCTCGGGACTCACCCTCGAGGTTTCCCGTGCCTGCCGTCTTGACAGCGCCCCGTGGCCATAGTGTCGTAGCAGCCTGCCGCGCGTGAAACCGACGACCGCAGAGGAGGGACACACGATGATCGACCGACGCGAGTTCGGGAAGGCCGCGGCCGGCGCGATGGCCGTCGCCGCAGGCGCTGCGGGACCGCGCCTCGCCTCCGCCCAGCAGTCCCACAAGTGGAAGATGCAGTCCCTCTGGCAGGCTGGCTCGGTCAACCAGAAGATCTTCGAGGACTGGGCCCGGCGGGTCAAGGAGGCCTCGGGCGGCCGGATCGAGATCGAGCCGCTGGCGGTCGGCACGATCGTGGGTTACGGAGAGACGCTGGACGCGCTGACGAACGGCGTGCTCGACTCTCACCACAGCGGCGGCCCCTACTTCTCGGGCAAGGAGCCGGCGCTGGCGCTCATCGGCGACCTGAACGGCGGCTTCGAGAACCCCTACCAGATGCAGCTGTGGTTCGAGTACGGGGGCGGCCTCGAGCTGGCGCGCGAGATCTACCGGCGCTTCAACGTCTACTACGTGGGCCCGGTCTGGTGGGGCGTCGAGTCCGTCCCCGCCAAGAAACCGCTCCGGAGCCTGGCCGACTTCAAGGGCGTGAAGATGCGCGTGCCGGAAGGCCTCGGCGCGGAGATCTGGCGGCGCGCGGGCGCCGGCGTCGTGACCCTGCCGGGCAGCGAGGTGTACACGGCGCTCGAGCGGGGCGTGATCGAGGCAACCGACTGGGGCACGCTCGGGATGAACAACGACCTCGGCTATCACAAGATCGCCCGGTTCCCGCTCCATCCCGGCTTCCACTCGATGCCTGCCGCCGAGGTGGCGGTGAACATGACCCGCTGGAACGCGCTCTCGCCTGACCTGAAGGTCTTCATGGAGATGGCGGTTCGCGACTTCGCGCGGGAGATGGTGCAGCGGATCGCCCTCGAGGACCTGAAGGCGGTCGAGCAGGCCCGGGCCCAGAACATCGAGCTGGTGAGCTGGACGGCGGACGAGCGGAAGCGCTTCCGACAGGTCGCGCAGCAGGCCTGGGCCGACTGGGCGAAGAAGAGCCCCACCGCGCAGAAGGTCTACGACAGCCAGGTCGCCTTCCTGCGGAAGCTGCGGCTCCTCGACTAGGCGCCTCGCCGCCCCGGGGCCGTGCGCTCCGGGGCGGGCCGCCCCTGTCGCCCCGCCAATGCCCCGTCCCGCGATCGTCGATCGCCTGACACGGTCGACCGGCAACGCGCTGAGCATCCTCTTCCTGGTCGCCGTCGTCCTGACCTGCTACGAGGTCGTCCTGCGGTACGCCTTCAACACGCCGACGATCTGGGTGCACGACGTGGTGATCGCGCTGAGCGCCGTCTGCTTCGTCGCCGGCGGCGCCGTCGCCTCCCAGCGTCGGAACCACATCCAGATGGCCTCGTTCACCGAGCGGGTGTCGCCGCCCTGGCGGCGTCGGCTGGACCTCGTCTGCCACGGACTCGCCGCCGTCTACCTGGCGCTGTTCCTCTACGGCGCGCTCCGCTTCGCCGTCCCCTCGGTCCAGCTCATGGAGACGAGCGGTCGGGCGTGGGACGTGCCGATCCCGGCGTTCCTCAAGAGCGTGCTGGCGATCGGCGCGGCCCTGATGCTGCTGCAGACGCTCTCTCACATCCGGCACCGGCGCCCTCAAGCCCCCGAGGCGGGGGAGACGATCGTGTGAGCCCACAGGCCACCGACCGTCCGCCACAGGCCGCCACAGGCCGCCGGCTGTCCCGACAGGCCGCCGGCCGTCCCGACAGACCGCCGGCCGTCCCGACAGGCCGCCGGCCGTCCCCACAGGCCGCCGGCCGTCCAAAAAAAGGGACCCGGCCAATCAACGCCCCGCGGAGGCGGGCCACCCTGGTGAGCATTGAGCTCCTGACGATCCTCATGCTCGGGGCCACGATGGCGCTCCTCGCCATCGGCCTGCCCTTCGCGTTCACGACGGGGCTCGTGGCCTGCGTGTTCGCCTGGGCTCTCTTCGGCCCCGCGGCCCTGACCCTGATCCCGAGCCGCACCTACAGCTTCATGACGGAGTTCGTCCTCGCCTCCGTCCCGATGTTCATCCTGATGGCGTCGATCCTCGAGCGCTCGGGGGTCGCCCAGGACCTCTTCGACGCCGTCCACATCTGGGCCGGCGGCATCCCCGGCGGGGTCGGCGTGGCGACGATGCTGATGGCCGTCTTGATCGGGGCCACGATCGGGGTCATCGGGGGCGAAGTGACGCTCCTGGGCATCGTCGCCCTGCCCCAGCTCTTCCGCCTTCGGTACGACCGGAAGCTCTCCATCGGCATGATCTGCGCCGGCGGGGCGCTCGGCTCGATGATCCCGCCGAGCATCATCCTGGTGTTCTTCGGCCTCGCCGGGAACGTGCCGATCGGCGATCTCCTGCTCGCGTCCGTGGTGCCGGGCCTCCTCCTGGCGGGACTCTACTCGCTCTACATCCTGGCGCGCTGCTGGCTCGACCCGACGAAGGGACCCGTCGCCGAGGGCCGTGAGCGGGCGCTGCCACTGGTCGAGAAGCTCAAGCTGATGAAGGGCATCGTCCTGCCGCTCTTCATCGTCGTGGCCGTCATGGGAAGCATCTACGCCGGGTTCGCGTCGGTGACCGAGTCGGCCGCCCTCGGCGTCCTGGGCGTCCTCTTCGCGGTCTGGGTGCGGGGCGAGCTCTCGGTGCGCGTCCTGTGGGAGTCGCTGACCCAGACGATGGCCACGTGCGGGACGGTGCTGTGGCTCGTGTTCGGCGCCAACGCCCTCATCGGGGTCTACAATCTGATGGGTGGCATCGGGTTCATGCAGAAGCTGATGAGAGGCCTCGATTTGCCGCCGTTCGGCATGGTGATCGTCATCATGGTGATCTGGGTGATCCTGGGAAGCGCCCTCGAGTGGATCGCGATCATGCTCCTGACCCTGCCGATCTTCCTGCCGATCATCAAGGCCCTCGGCTACGACCCGGTGTGGTTCGGGATCCTGTTCAACATCAACATGCAGGTCGCGTACCTCTCGCCGCCGTTCGGCGGCGCGTGCTTCTTCCTGAAGGGCGTGGCGCCGCCCGATGTGACCATGGAGGAGATCTTCGCCTCGTGCTGGCCGTGGATGGGGCTCCAGCTGATCGGGCTGGCCCTCGTCATGATGTTCCCGGAGCTGGCGCTCTGGCTGCCGCGCGCGGCCAGGTAACGCGAGCCGCGCAGGAGGTCGACATGGGCAAGCTCTTGAGCCAAGAAGAGATCGAGCGATACCGCCGCGATGGGATCCTCTTCCCGGTGCCGGTCCTCTCACCCGAGGAGGTCACGCGCTTCCGCACGGCCTTCGAGGAGCTGGCTGCCCGTCTGGGTGGCCGGCCCGTGGCGCAGGCGCTGGGGCACACCCAGGTGCACTTCCGGTGGGCGTACGATCTGGCGACCCATCCGGCGATCCTCGACGCCGTCGAGGACATCCTGGGGCCCGACATCCTCGTATGGACCGTGTCCATCTTCCCGAAGTACCCGCGCGACCCGGGCTACATCTCCTGGCACCAGGACGGCACGTACTGGGGGCTCGACTCGACCGATGTCCTGACCGCGTGGGTCGCCCTGACCGACAGCACCGTCGAGAGCGGATGCATGCGCGTCGTGCCGGGCTCGCACCGGCGGTCGATCCTGCCGCACCGGGACACCTACGCGCCCGACAACCGGCTCAGCCGGGGCCAGGAGATCGCGGTGGAGGTGGACGAGCACGACGCGGTGGACGTGATCCTGCGGGCCGGCGAGATGTCGCTCCATCACGTCAACATCATCCACGGGTCGAACCCGAACCCCTCGGACGGCTCGCGCATCGGCTTCGCCCCCCGGTTCACGACGCCGCGGACGCGGCAGATCGACGGCGAGCCGCCCACCGCGGTCCTGGCGCGGGGACGGGACCAGCACGGGCACTTCCAGCTGCTCACCACGCCGCCGGCCCGGAGCTTCGAGGACGCGCTCGCCGCTCAGCAGGCCGCGGCGGGGCGATTTCTGTCCGAGATCCGGAAGACGCGCGGACACTACGCGGCGGGGCGCGACCTGGGCTAGCCAGGCCGCGGTCGGGCCGGGTGGTCTACACGCTCGGCTTCTCCACGCGTGACCCCGATCAGCTCTTGGAGCTGCTCCGCCCGGTCGGGGTCTCGCTCATCGTGGACATCCGCTCGTTCCCGCGGTCCCGGCACACGCCCCAGTGGAACCGGGAAGCCCTCGAGGCTTTCCTGCCCACGCACGGGTTCCGCTATCACCACCTCCGGGCGCTCGGCGGCTTCCGCAAGCCTCGCCCCGACTCCTCAAACCTCGGCTGGCGGAATGCCTCGTTCCGCGGCTACGCCGACTACATGGAAACCCCGGCTTTCGAGGCGGGACTGGCTGAGCTCATCACCCTCGCCGAGGCGGCGCTGGCGGCGATCGCCTGTACCGAGGCGCTCCCCTGGCGCTGCCATCGATCCCTGGTGGCCGACGCGCTGACCGTGCGGGGGATCGAGGTCTTCCACTTGGTCGCGCCGGGGAAGCCGCCCGGCCGGCACGCGCTTCCCCCGTTCGCGCGTGTCGGTCCGGACGCGCGCCTCACCTATCCCGACCCCGACGCGCTGCTATGAGCGCTGGATGCGCTTCCGTGCCGCCCGTGGCGGCGGATGGGTTCCGCGATACCATGCCGCCGTGCGCCCGCGGATGACCCTCGTGCTCGCCGCTGGCATACTCGCCACGATCGTGGCCGGCGGGGCCGTGGACGGTGCCGACGGCTTCGACCTCCAGGGGCATCGCGGCGCGCGCGGCCTGGCGCCGGAGAACACCCTGGCCGCTTTCCGGAAGGCCCTCGAGCTCGGCGTCACGACGCTCGAGCTCGACCTGGCCATGACCCGGGACGGCGTGCTCGTGGTGTCACACGATCCGTTGCTCAACCCCGCCCTGGTCCGGGATGCCAGTGGCCAGTGGCTCTCCGCGCCCGGTCCGGTGATCAACACCCTGACGCTGGCCGAGCTCAGGCGCTACGACGTCGGCCGCATCGACCCGCAAAGCCGATATGCCTCACAGCTGCCCGAGCAAGTGGCCCGGGACGGCGAGCGCATTCCGACGCTCAAGGAGGTCGTCGACCTCGTCAGGAGCTCGGGGAAGAGTGTCCGCTTCAACATCGAGACGAAGCTGAGCCCCGACCGCCCGTCGGAGGCCCCCCCGCCCGATGTCTTCGCGAGGGCCGCGGTCGAGTTCTGGAGGGCGGAGAAGCTCGAGATGGTCGCCGCGGTGCAGTCGTTCGATTGGCGGACGCTGATCGAGGTCAAGCGGCTGGCACCGGACATCGAGACGGCGTGCCTGACGATCCAGCAGCCGAGCTTCGACAACGTCCAGAAGGGGCGCGCTGGCCCCTCGCCGTGGACCGGAGGACTCGACGTCGACGACGTGGCGGGCTCGGTGCCGCGGCTCGTGCAACGGGCGGGCTGCGCGATCTGGTCCCCCTTTTACCGTGAGCTCACGTCCGAGAACCTGGGGGAGGCCGTGGCGCTCGGCCTCACCGTGATCCCGTGGACGGTCAACGAGAAGGCGGAGATGGCTCGCCTCATCGATCTGGGCGTGCACGGCATCATCACCGACTATCCCGATCGGTTGCGCGAGGTGATGGCGGGGAAGAAGCTGCCGTTGCCGTAGGGGTCCAGGCCCGGCGGCACGCGGGCAGCCCGCGATTCGCGCGGACGGTTCCCGGCGAGCGCTTGACGTCTCACCCTTCATTGGCGACGATGCCCTTGTCGCCAATGGCGGCTGGCACGGCTGGACGCGCCTCACAGCGAGGCCGTCACGGCCCACCGTTCGCGATGCTGGTCATGGGAACCGACGTGTTGGTCGTTGGCGGCTCAGCGGGACGCCCCCGACGGTGGGGTATGCCGCTGGGCGTCGCCTGTCTTCTCCTCGTCCAGACCTCTGCCTGGGCCCAGGCGCAGCTCCCCACCGTCTCGACGGCCGCGACCCTGACCGTGCTCGGCGGGGCAGTGCAGCTCGTGCGGGGCGACAGCGGCCAGCCCGCCGCCAGCGGGACGAGCCTGGCGGTGGGAGACCGCATTCTCACCGAGCCGGGCAGTCGGGCCCTGATCACCTTTCTCGACGGCACGACGGTGACCGTCGAGCCGCGCTCCGAGGTCACCGTGCGCGAGATGGACGTGGGCGGTCGGGAGCGCTCGCGAATTCAGATCCTCATCACGGCCGGAACCGTGTGGGCACGGATCGCCAACCTGCTGGGCGGCCGGGGGACCGTGTCGCTGGCGTCCAACACGCGTGCGGCGATCGCGCACGACGGGCTGATCGGCGCCGAGCAGCGGCTGGACGGGAGCTTCGCGTGCTGGACCCGAGCGGGGACCGTGCAGCTGGTCGACGCGGCCGGGGCGACCTTGGCCCTCCTCGAGCCGGGACGCAAGGCGACGATTCCCGCGGGGGGCCACCCGGTGACGGAGAGCTTTTCCGTGCACCGCAGCATGCTCGAGATCACCGCGCGAGGACCCGTGTGGCCGCTCGTCGTCATGCCGGACGGCGTCCGCCTCGCGGGCTTCGTGCCGCCGGGAATCGAGGTGAACCAGGTGTTCGGCTCGCTGAGCGCGCGCGGCCCGGACCAGACGTGGGCCGTGGAGGTCCCGGCAGGCCTGCCGGGTCCCTATGTGGTTTTCCTGAGCGGGTTCGCGGACGGGCCGTTCGTGGTCACGGTCACCGGACGGGTCCGCGGGCGGGGTGTCTACGGGCGGAAGTGGACCGGCACCATCGCGCGCGGACAGCGCCTCGTCGGCGGGGTGGTCCAGGACTTCGATCCGAAGTCGATCGCCGCGGCCAACGAGGCGGAAGCGCTCACCGGGATCACCTCGCCGCTGCGCCCGGCTCGCGATCCGACGCCCGGCTTCGTGCTGCTCTCGCCCCTCGAGGTGGCCGCCTCCGGCGGACGGTAGCGGTCTACTTCGTCCTGGCGATCCACACGCCGTCCCAGTCG
This sequence comes from uncultured Candidatus Rokubacteria bacterium, assembly GCA_963804185.1. Classification (GTDB taxonomy): domain Bacteria; phylum Methylomirabilota; class Methylomirabilia; order Rokubacteriales; family DASRDR01; genus DASRDR01. The sequence goes on along the minus strand of CAWDPM010000005.1, from coordinate 1,680,799 downwards.
CTGGCCGGCGGCTCTTCGAGGAGTTCCCGGGCCCGCCGGCGGTACAGCGCGACGGGGCCGTCGTCGGGCGCCGCCGCGGCGAGCTCCTCGAAGAGTGCCGTGGCCTCCCGCCACCGGCGACTCCGGTACAGCGCGACGCCGTGCTCGTACCGCGCCAGGACCTCCCGACGCTCGGGAGGAACGTCGCCGGCCCGCCCGACAAGCTCCCAGACCTGCACGGGCTCGGCGCGTCCCTTCACGGCCACCAGGTCGAGGAAGCGGTACTCGAAGGCATCGCCGGCCGCCTGCCGGGTGGCGTCGCCGATCACGATGTGCACGCCGTACTCCTTGCTCAGCCCCTCGAGGCGGGACGCCACGTTCACCGGGTCGCCGACGGCCGTGTAGGCCAGGCGGTCTCGGGATCCCAGATTGCCGACGACCGTGGTCCCCGTATTGAGTCCGACCCCCATGTCGAGCTGCCCCCAGCCGCGCGCCCCGAACTCGAGCCGGAGCGGCTCCAGTGCCGCGATCATCTCCAGCGCGGCTTCACACGCGCGGCGCGCGTGGTCGGGCTGGGTGACTGGCGCGTTCCAGAAGGCCTCCAGCCCGTCCCCGGCGTAGTGAGCGAGCACGCCGTCGTATCGGAACACGATCGCTGTCATCTCGGTCATGTGGTCGTTCAGCAGCGCCACGAGGGTCTCGGGCGGGAGCGCGTGGGCGTGCGTCGTGAAGTCGCGGAGATCGCTGAAGAGTACGGTCACCTCGCGAAGCTCGCCTCCCAGGCGCAGCCGGCGGGGATCGGCCAGGACCCACCGGCTGACCGAGGGCGAAAGGTATCGGCCCATCGCCTCGCGGATCCGGCGCTGCTCGGTCTGCTCGAACACGACGCGGTCCACGAGCGCTACGGCGAAGGTGAGCAGCAGCGCAGCCGGCGGGAGCACCAGGTCCAGGATGACGCCCGCTTCCAGCAGCATGCTTGCCGCGATCAGGTACAGGCCGAGGACGGTGACGACGAGCAGGCCCATTCCCAGCGGGCGCCTCCCGGCCGCGAGGAGCGCTGCGAGGAGCGCCAGGGCGAGGATCAGCGCGACGACGACGGCGCGCGGCGCGGGCACCAGGAAGCGCTGGTGCAGGATCGTCTCGATCGCGCTGCCGAGGATCTCGACTCCCCACATTCGACGATCGCCGGTCGTCGACGTGGGATGCTCGTCGATTCCCGGGGTGGTGGATCCCACGAGCACGATCTTGTCCCGCACCCACTCGGGGTCGAATGCGTCCTCGAGGACGTCGACCAGCGGGATGATGCGGAACGGCCCGCCGCCGCCCGGCTCGGAGGGGGGGCCGAGGAAGTTGATGAGCATCGAGTCCCGCTCGGCGATGGGGATGGCGCGTCCCGCGGCGTGGAGCGGACGTCCGGGTGGAGTGGTGTCGATGACGCGCTGGCGCCGGGTGAACCGGGCCACGGCGACCAGGGCGAAGCTGGGGACCTGCTCCTCACCCGATCGGAGCACCAGCGGAAGGCCGCGCACCACGCCGTCCCGGGCCGCCGTGACGTTCACGATGCCCTCGTCGAGGCGAGCGTCCCGGACGGCTCCGGTGGGGCGGACGAACTGTTCGAACTCCTGCGCGACCCCCGGGCGTGGGTCGAAGGCCCGCGCCCCCTGGGCGACCACCGGCGTGATCACGTTACCGGCGCGCCGGAGCGCCGCCGCCAGCTCCTCGTCGTCAGTCCGCGGAGCGTCGAAGAGCACCGCAAGGCCGATCAGCCGGGGGGAGGCCGCCCGAAGCGCCTCGATCGCCCGCGCGTAGACCGATCGTGGCCAGGCCGCCACTGGCCCGTAGCGGGGTCTGAGCCGCTGCGCGCTCCGCTCGTCGAGGCCCACGATCACCGTCGCGGTGGCAGGCCGAACCGGTCGGGCCAGCAGCAGGAGGTCCACGGCGCGCGCCCGCGTGGCCGCCACCACGTCGAAGAGGAACGCCGCGGTGAGCAGGGCGGCGACCGCCAGCGCGAGGAGACAGGTCCTGAGCAGGCGCACCCGGGCGTTGCGCCCCGGGGCGGCACCGGATGGACGCGCGTCCGACGCGCGACCCGGTGAGCCGGGCGAGGGTACGAGGGAAGTCACAGCTGCCGGGGCTCGCGTGGACGCCACCGTCCGTTCCACTATACGCCGGCGGCGACCCGCCGGGAGCGGCTGCCGGCGCCGCACCGGCTCGTGAGAAGCGGGCCTTGCGACCCTCTCAGGGCGCCCGCAGGAGCCGTCGGAAGGTCAGGCTGATGCGCTCGCCGGCGGCGCCGGCTTGGCGAGGCACACCGTGGACGTAGTGGCGCTGGAAGGTCCCCCCCATCAGGAGCAGCGCGCCGTTTCCGAGCTCCAAGTCGTGGCGGCGCTCCCCCTTCCGGCGCGATCTGACGACGAGACGCCGGACGGCCCCGAGCGACACGATGGCCACGGGCGGGTCAGGTCCCAGCTCGGGCTCGTCGTCGGCGTGCAGGCCCATGCTGTCGTGGCCGCTCCGGTATCGGTTGGCGAGGACGTGGTTGAACGCGACGCCGGCGTGGGCTCCGACCCGCGCGAGGAGCCGGGCCGCCGTCGGCGTGAATGGTCTCGGTTCGAGCGTCTGCCCCGAGTAGCGGTAGCCGTGGTCGCCTGCCCAGGCGATGAGACGCGGCTGCAGGATCGGCCGCCCGAAGAGCACGATCTCGCGCTGCTCCCAGGTGAGCTCGTCCCGGAGCGCCGCCAGCGCGGCGGCCGCCTCGTCCTCTGAGAGCCAGGCCGTCTCGTGGTCGAGCCAGGCGCCGGACGCGAGGGAAATGCGCACGGGGGCCGGCCTCGCGAATCAGCCGCCGGGACGCGCCGCCCCGTCGACGGCATCGGCGGTGATCGCATCGGTGGCACGCGGGGCGGATGGGCGACCGATCGCCACATCCTGGATAGTAACGCGTCAGAGACGACGGCGGCGAGCAGGGGCGGGGAGGAAGCAAGTCCGATGGCGCGGAGGGCGGCGGCTGTGGGACCATGGCGGCGAGGTGGAGGGGTGGAACTCCAGGGCGGCCGCCTCGACTCCAAGGAGGTGACGATGAACGCCACCGTCGTCAGTCCTCACAAGCTCGGCCTGGTGCTGGCGACATTCGTCGGGGGGTGGCACATCGTATGGTCACTCCTCGTGCTCCTCGGGTGGGCACAGCCGCTTCTCGACTTCGTCTTCTGGCTGCACTTCATCTCGCCGCCGCACCAGGTCGGGGCATTCGTGCCCTGGCGTGCGATGGCACTCGTGGCCGTGACGACGGCGGTGGGTTACGTCCTCGGTCGCGCCCTCGGGGTGATCTGGAACTGGGCGCACGAGCGATGAGCCCTGGCGGGGCGATCCGGGCCGAGCTGCCGTGTCGGACGCAGGTCCACAAACGGAAAGGAGGGCGCGATGGCAGAACGAGGACCGACCGACGCACACACCCTGTTCGAGAAGGCGTTCAACGCCGGGGACGTGCAGGGGATGATGGCGCTGTATGAACCGGACGCCATCCTCATTCCGCAACCGGGGGCGGAGCCGGTGCAGGGCCTTCAGGCGATTCGCTCGGCACTCGAGGGCTTCCTCATGCTGAAAGGCAAGATGGAGCTTCAGACGAAGCACGTCGTCCGACATGGCGACATCGCGTTGCTGCGCGGCGCGTGGCGGCTCCGCGGCACGGGTCCGGACGGCAAGCCGGTGGAGATGGCCCACGGCAGCGCCGAGGTGGTGCGCCGCCAGCCCGACGGGAGGTGGCTCTACATCATCGATCACCCATTCGGCTCGGACTGAAGCCGTTCGAGCGTCGTCGCCCATGTGAGGCGCCAGGGGGGACCGCGGGGCTGCGCGAGATGCGAATCGTGGCCCACGTCGACATGGACGCCTTCTACGCCGCCGTGGAGGAGCGGTACAGCCCGGACCTGCGCGGACGACCCGTCGTCGTGGGGGCCGATCCGAAGGGCGGGAAGGGACGAGGCGTGGTCGCGGCCGCGAACTACGCCGCCCGCAGGTACGGCATCCGGTCCGCCCTTCCGATCTCCCGCGCCTGGCGCCTGGCCGAGGTCGCGCGCAAGCGGGGCGAGGTGGAGGCGGTGTTCGTCAGAGGCAACATGTCGCTTTACCGTGAGGTGTCGAAGCGGATCATGGCGATCATCGCCCACGGCGCCGATGCCTTCGAGGAGGCGAGCATCGACGAGGCCTACGTGGACCTCTCTTCCCTCGGTCAGATGGATCGAGCCCAGGCGCACGTGAATGCGCTCAAGAGGGAGATCCGAGCGCGCGAGGACCTCACCTGCTCGGTCGGCATCGGGCCGAACAGGCTCGTCGCGAAGATCGCTTCGGACTTCGAGAAGCCGGACGGCTTGACCGTCGTGCGGCCCGAGGACGTGCAGGCATTTCTCGACCCGCTGCGGATCCGGGTCATTCCCGGCATCGGTCCCAAGACCGAGGCGTTCCTTCACGGGAAGGGCGTCAGGAGGGTCGCCGAGCTGCGTCACATCGAGCTCGCCCGGCTCACGGAGTGGTTCGGCAAGTGGGGAGGGGATCTCGGGCAGAAGGCGCGCGGGATCTCCGAGGACCCGGTGTCGAACGAGTGGGAGCGGAAGTCCGTGGGCGAGCAGGAGACGTTTCAGGACGACTCGCTGGATCCTTCGTTTGTTTTTGCCCGGGCGCGAATCCTCGCCGGCGAGGTGTATCGGCGCGCCCTCGCCGAGGGAGTCCAGGCGTTCCGGACCGTGACCGTGACGGTCCGCTTCGTCGGCTTCGTGACGAGGAACAGATCACACACCGGCCCTCGGCCGTTCCGGCAGGAGGAGGAGCTGCAGGGCGAGGTTCGCCGCTTGCTGGAGCCGTTCTTCGACGCGCGGGAGAATCCGAAGCAGAAGAAGATCCGCCTCATCGGGATCCGGGTGGAGAAGCTTCTCTGGGAGCCCAGCGGCGTGGACGCTCGGGCGCACCTGGCCCTGGGAAACGAGGCAGGCCTCGACCGGTCTGACGAGACGGAGGAGGTGCCGGGGTGACCACGCGTGACCAGTACCTCGTGGAGATCGCCGAGTGTCTCGACGAGGCCGATCGGCTCCAGTCTCGGGCCATCGACCTGACCGAGAGGGTCTACCAGGCGGCGGGGATGAGCACGACCGATCGAGCGCTCCGGGGCAAGGTGACCGGCCTGCTCTTCGGCCTGGTGGCCCACCTCGGGGAGCTTAACCGGCTGGTGCGAGAAGAGACGTAGTCCGCCCGGAGCTCATCGTACCCGCGGCATCGATCGGCGCGACGGCAGCCATCGTACACTGAGGTCCGGATGACCGCCGAGCCCCGCGTCTCCTTCCACACCCTCACGCCCGAGCGCGTGCTCGACGCCGTGGAGGCCGGCGGCCTGCGCTGCACCGGCCGCTGTCTGCCGCTCCGCGCCTTCGAGAACCGCGTGTACGAGGTGGAGCTGGAGGACGAGCGCCGCCTCGTCGTGAAGTTCTACCGCCCCGGCCGCTGGTCGCGTGAGACGATCCTGGACGAGCACCGGTTCCTCGAGGACCTCGTCGCCGCCGAGCTGCCCGTCGTCGCGCCAGCGGACCTCGGCACGGGCCAGACGCTGAACGAGACGAACGGCATCTACTACGCCGCGTTCCCCAAGGTCCGCGGCCGCACGCTCGACGAGCTCGACGCCGAGAAGCGACGCCGGATGGGGCGCACGATCGGGCGCATGCACGCCATCGGCGCTGCGCGCCCGGCGCCGCACCGGCGGAAGCTCGACGTGCGCTTCTACATCCACGAGCCGCTCGATGTGCTCCTCAAGGGCCGCTTCATCCCCGAGAACCTGGCTCCTCGCTACCGCGACGTCGCCCTGCGCATCGCCGACGCCGTCGCCAAGCCCCTGGCGGCGGCCCGCGTCCAGCGAATCCACGGGGACCTGCACTGGGGCAACATCCTCTGGACTCCCGACCCGCTGCTCGTGGACTTCGACGACTGCATGATGGGCCCGCCGGTGCAGGACCTCTGGCTGCTCGCGAGCGGGGACACGGAGGACGCCCGCAAGGCCCGCGAGGACCTGATCGAGGGGTACGAGCTCTTCCGGGAGTTCGACCGTTCGACCCTTGCGCTGGCCGAGCCGCTGCGCGCGATGCGCATCATCCACATGTCCGGCTGGATCGCGAAGCGGTGGGCGGATCCGTCGTTTCCTCCCGCCTTCCCGAACTTCAAGGACGTTCGATACTGGATGGAGGAGTACGAAGCGCTCGTGGCGATCGCGGAAGCGGTGACCCAGCACTGATGGAGTTCGGCGTCGGCCTCATGGGCGATCACTCGAGCGCCCGCGTGATCGACCTGAGTCAGCGTATCGAGGACTACGGCCTCGACCAGGTCTGGCTGGCCGACGAGCGGTTCTACCGCGACGTGTTCGTCAACATGACGCTGGCGGCGTGCCACACGCGGCGGGTGAAGATCGGCGCGCTGGTCACCGATCCCTACATCAGACATCCCGCGCTCACGGCCGCCGCGGCCACATCGGTGGACGAGGTGTCGGGCGGACGGGTGGTCCTGGGCCTCGGCGCAGGTCTCTCGGGATTCAAGCAGCTTGGAATCACGCGCGTGCGACCTGCCCGGGCGATCCGGGAGGCGATCCAGCTCATTCGCCGGCTGAGCAGTGGAGAGCGCGACATCGCGTTTGACGGCGAGCTGGTGCGCTTCCGCGGCGGGCACCTCAACTTCACGCCTCTCCGGCCGGTGCCGATCGTCGTCGCTGCGCGTGGACCGAAGGTGCTGGAAGTGGCCGGGGAGCTGGCGGACGGCGTGGTCATCGGCAGCTTCGCCTCCGACCGCGGCATCGCGCGGGGGCTCGCTCTCGTGGAGCGGGGCGCGCGCCGGGCCGGCCGGACGATCACCGACCTCACGACCGCGTCCTGGCTCTACACCGCCATCGGGAGCGATCGGAACGAGTTGCGGTCGAGGGTCCGGAAGGGCGTGGCAGTCGCCATGTGGGGCAGTCGCGAGATCCTGCCCGAGATCGGCGTGGATCTCCCGGAAGAGGTCACCCGGTTCATGGACGAGCACGCCTACAGCGCAGCCGACGAGGTGATCTCGGAGGTGGCGCGCCGGATACCCGACCATCTGCTGGACGAGTTCTCGGTGACGGGAACCGCCGAGGCGGTTGCCGCCGAGCTCACGCGCATCGCCCGGCTCGGGATCGGCCAGGCGGCGCTCTGGCTCTTCCCCCCGCATGGCGAGGACCTCGGAGGCCAGCTTCGGATGCTGGCCGAGGAGGTCGTCCCACGCGTCCGGGCCACCCTCTCGGGTCGCTGACCCGTCGCCCGCGCGGCCGACGGCGATCCTGGGGGAGCGTGGCGGGCGGAGGTGCCGGCTTCCGCGTGTCTCGCTACTGGCGGAACGCCTCCATCACGGCCGCGAAGCGCTCGATGCCGCGCACCCCGGGTGGGTCGACGACGTTCACCGTCAGGTGCTCGATCCCGATGGCTTCGAACGCGCGGACGTGGGCGACGATGTCCTCGACCGATCCGAGCCTGGCGGGGAACTGCATGCCGGCAAGATCGAACTGGGCGATGCCGTCCTGCGCGGGGCCGACCTGGAAGCCGGACGTGCTGGCGGGACCGGTCAGCGCCACGCGCGTGGCCGCCATGCGGCCGATGGTGGCGGGGTCGCGCCCGACGTCGTGGCATGCCTTCTCCAGCAGCGTGAGCCGCTCGAGCACGGGGAGCGGGCCCGTCTGGTAGTCGGCGTCGAAGCTGTCCGCGTAGCGCGCGATTAGCCGCAGCATGCGCGGCCCCTGGGCGCCCATGAAGATCGGGAGCCCGTTCGGGCGGGGTCCCCGTGGCAGGATCTCGCACGCCCGCGCCTGATAGTACTGACCCTGGAAATCCACCCGCCCGTGGCGCAGGAGCGGCACGATGATCTGGAGCGCCTCCTCGAAGCGGCTCACCCGGTGGTCGAAAGGGTAGCCGAAGGCTTCGTACTCCGGCTGGTGCCACCCGGCGCCCAGGCCGAGCATCACGCGTCCCCCGCTGATCTCGTCCAGGGTCTCCGCCATCTTCGCCAGCAGCGCCGGATTCCGGAAGCCCGTGCAGGCGACGAGCGTTCCGAGGTCGACGCGCCGCGTCGCCTCCGCCACCGCGCTGAGCATCGACCACACCTCCCAGATGCCTCGGCTCTTGCCCTCCGGCATGTCGATGGCCGGAACGTTCCCGGCTGGCGACCGACGGAAGATCAGGTGGTCCGGCGCCATCAGCGAGTCGAACCCGGCCTCCTCGGCGTTCTTCGCGATCTCGCGCACCGCCGTCCAGGGCACCGGTTTGCCGTCGCCCAGCGCGCCGACGCCGATCGGGAGCGACATCCCCAGCTTCATCCGTCTCTTCACGGTCATGCTCTCGCCTCGCTGCGGGCGCCGCGGCCGTCGCCGATGGACGCTCGCGCAAACTCGCCACCGTCGACGCCGACTGGCGGAAGACCGCGCCGCGACAGACCTTCGTGGACACCTGACGCGTCCGACTGCGCCAGGCGGAAGCGTCGCTCGAATCAGATCGCTGTGGCGCGACGTTGCGCGACCAATCCTTGACGCGAGCGAGATGGCGGTCGTCGATCGTCGGAGCGCGCGGTGTCGATCGTGGGCAGCTGCCATGGAGCTCGTGTCCGCGTGAGAAGCGCCACCGGCCATGCCGGTGCTGGTTGCGAGCGTCCGGACGGCTCACGCGGCCCGGCCTGCGCTGGGGTCGAGATGGTCACGGAGCGCGTCGCCGAGGAAGTTGAAGCCGAGCACGCCGAGGAAGATGCCCGCCGCGGGCACGGCCACGACCTGGGGGGCGACCCGAAGGTACTGGCGCCCGGCGCCGAGCATCGCCCCGAGCTCGGGGGAGGGAGGCTGCGCGCCCAGCCCGAGGAAGCTCAGGCTCGCCGCCATCAGCATGTTCTGGGCGCAGAAGATGGCCGCCTGCACGATGAGGGTCGGCACGCATGCCGGCAGGATGTGGCGGGTCAGGATCCCGAGCTCCGGCCGCCCGAGCGCGCGGGCGGCCTCCACGAACTCCCGCCCCTTCACCGAGAGGACCACCGAGCGGACGAGCCGGATGTAGTGGGGCGCCGTCCACGCGGCGATGGCGATCATCGCGTTCAGGAGGCTCGGTCCGAGGACCGCCACGAAGACGATGGTGAGCAGGAAGTACGGAAAGGCGAGCAGGAGGTCGGTGGCTCGCATGATGGCCCCCTCCAGCACGCCGCCGTAGAAGCCGGCCAGGAGGCCCAGCGTCACGCCGGCCACGACGCCGGCCGCGACGGTCACCACGCCGACCGCGAGGGTCAGGCGGACGCCGTGCAAGAGCCGGCTGAGCAGGCAGCGGCCGATCCAGTCGGTGCCCAGTGGGTACTCGCGGCTCGGCGGCTTCAGGCGGAGCTTGAGGTCGGCCCGGGCAGGGTCGTGCGGGGCCAGCCAGTCCGCGCCGAAGGTTCCCACGAGGAGCGCCGCCAGCACGAGGGCCCCGGCGGCCGCCCGCGGCTGGCGGAGCGCCCGCCAGAGTCGACGCCGTCCGGTCTCCCGCGTCTCGATCATCCGCGACCGTCCACCGGATCCAGTCTCGCCCGCGGTCTCACCGAAGCCGGATCCGCGGGTCGATCAGCACGTAGCTCACGTCCACCAGCAGGTTGACCAGGATGAACCCGCTCGCCGTCACCAGCACGCACGCCTGGACCAGCGGGGTGTCGCGCGCCGAGATCGCCGAGACCACGAGCTGGCCCACGCCCGGGGTAGCCGAACACGGTCTCGGTGATCACCGAGCCACCCAGGAGTAGCCCCACCTGCAGACCGACCACGGTCGCCATCGGCACCAGCGCGTTACGAAGGGCGTGGCGCCCCAGGACCCAGAGCTCCCTCACGCCCTTTGCCCGCGCCGTCCGCACGTAGTCCTGACCGAGCACCTCGAGCATGCACGCGCGCGTCATCCGGACGTTGTAGGCCGTCAGGAAGCTGGCCAGGGTGCAGGCCGGCAGGACCAGGTGGCGCCATGAGCCCGCCCCCGAGGTGGGGAACCACCCGAGCCTGAACGCGAAGACGTAGATCAGCAAGAGACCCGTGACGAACACCGGCACCGAGATCCCCAGGAGGGTCACCGTCAGGATGGATTCGTCGGTCGCTGATCGGTGCCGGACCGCCGACACGATCCCGCCGGCCGCCCCCAGCGCCACCGACAGCGCCAGGGCGACCGCGGCCAGCCGGAGCGTGTACGCGAAGGCGTCCAGCACCTGGGGCATCACCGGCCGCCGGTCGATCCACGAGTCGCCCAGGTCGCCCTGGGCGACCCGGCGGAGGAACATGCCGTACTGGATCCAGGGCGGCTGGTCCAGGCCGAACTCGCGCCGGATCGCGGCGACCTGCTCCGGGGAGGGGCTGCTCGCCGCCAGCATGACCGTCACGTCGCCAGGCGCGAGATACATCATGCCGAACACGATGAACGTCACGCCCGCCAGCAGCAGCAGCATTCCCGAGCAGTCGCTTGGCGACGTAGCCGGCCAGCCCGCCGGTGGCGCTGCGGGCGCCCATGCGGTGGCTCTACGGCTTCGGCCCGAGCCAGACCCGCGTGTACGTCTGCGTGTACCACTCGTCCGGATGCAGCACCAGACCGTTGACGTGGGCGCCGGCGCTGGTGTTCCGGAACGACGCGTAGAGCGGCAGACCGAGCGCCTGGTCACGGTAGATCTGCCCCAGCTTGCAGTAGAGCTCCCGGCGCTTGTCCTTGTTCGATTCGCGCTGGGCCGCCAGGATCACCCCGTCGAGCTCCGGGCTGGCGAACCGGGGGCTGTTCTGCCCCGCCGGCGGAAGGTTCGTGCTCAGGAAGAAGGTCGCCTTCAGGTCGGCGTCGGCCGTCGCCACGCCGTACCCGTGGAAGATCATGTTGTAGTCGCCCTCGGGGCTCTGCAGGATCTTCATGTAGGTGGCGAACTCGTTGGCCAGCACCTTCATGTCGACGCCGACCGCCCGGAGCTGGGCCTGGATCGCTTCGGCCACCTCTCCGTTGCGTGGGTCCCGCTGCGGGTTCACCACCAGGGTCAGGGTCAGCGGCCGGCCGTCCTTCTCGAGGATGCCGTCCTTGCCCGGGCGGTAGCCGAGCTCGGCGAGGCCCTGCTTCGCCCGGGCGAGGTTGTACACCGGGAAGCCGACGTCACACGCGCCGAACACGCTCGGATTGAAGAGCCCGGTGGCCACCTGGCCGATATCGGCCGTGATGACCTCCTCGACGATGCTCTTGACGTCGATGGCCTGGGACAGGGCGCGCCGCAGGCGCGCGTCGTCCGTCGGCGCCTTCTTCGCGTTCCAGTGCACGTCGACGTCCCGGTAGGTCGGGACCCTGTTCACCTTGACCTTGGCATTCTTGCGCAGCGACGCGATCGCGCTCGGGGGCGTCTCGAAGAGCACGTCCGCCTCCCCGCTCTCGAGCGCCAGCACCCGGGTCGCCTCCTCGGGCACCACCTTGAACACCAGGAAGTCGAGGTAGGGCGGTCCATTCCAGTAGTCGGCGTTGCGCGCGAGCTTCACGTACTGGCCGCGCACCCACTCGACGAACTTGAAGGGCCCGGTCCCGGACGGGTGGAGACCGTAGTCCTTGCCCCACTTCTTGATCTCTCCGGAGTCCGGGATCAGGGTCGCCAGCGACTGGGCGAGCGTGTCCACCAGCGCGGCGTTGGGCTCCCGCGTCTCGATGACCAGCGTGTACCGGTCCACGACCTGGATCGGCGTCTTGATCATCTTGATGACCGCCGCGTCCCGCGCCAGGTCGGCGGGGTTCAGCTGCCGCTCGTACGTGAACTTGACGTCCTCGGCGGTCAGTTCGTTCCCGCTGTGGAACTTCACGCCCTTCCGGAGCGTGACCTGGAGCTTCGTGGGGTCGATGAAGCGCCACGACTGGGCCAGGTGCGGGTGCAGCACGCCCTTCTCGTCCTTGCGGAAGAGCGGTTCGTAGATGTTCGCGAACACCCGGACCGAGAACCCGACCGCCGGGTGCGGATCGAAGGTCGAGACGTCCGAGGGCGTGATGACGGTCAGCGTGCCGCCTCGACGCGGCTGGTCCTGCGCGGTCGCCGCGGTGACCGACACGAGAGCGCACGCCAAGCTCGCCAGCAGCCCGAGCACGAGTCGAGAGATCCGTCGTCTCATGAGACCCTCCGTCCTGTCCGTCACTGGCCACATGTCGTGGCAGTCCGGCCGCTCGATCCGAGCGGCCGTCCGCCGGTCCCGCCGTCCGGTCAGCCCCTCCGGCTGCCCGGCCCGCTCGTACATACGATAGCGGGCCTGCCTCGCTGAGGCTACGCCACTGCCGGGATGCGCCTCGGCTGGCCGAGCAGCCAGAGCGCGATGGCGAGATTGAGGACGTTCCAGATGATGCCGTTGACGAACGCCGACTGGTACGAGCCGGTCAGGTCGAAGATCGCGCCCGACATCCATCCGCCGAGCGCCATGCCCAAGATCGTCGCCATCACCACGGTGCCGATCCGGGCCCCGGCTTCCCGGGGCGCGAAGGACTCACGCACGATGATGGCGTAGGCCGGCACGATGCCGCCCTGCGAGAGGCCGAAGAGGGCGGAGACGACGTAGAGCGAGACGAGGTCGCCGAACGGCAGGTAGAGCGCGAGCGTCAGGCATTGCAGCGCCGATCCCAGGAGCAGGGTGCGGACCCCGCCAACCCGGTCGGCGATCCAGCCGGAGGCGAGGCGGCTCGCGACGCCCATGCCCAGCATCACGGAGAGCATCCTGGCGCCGTGCGCCACTCCGTGGCCAAGATCCCTCGCGTACGCCACGATGTGCACCTGGGGCATCGACATGGCGACGCAGCATCCCAGGCCCGCGACCATCAGCAGCGCCTGCAGGCGAGCAGGGGACACCTGCGGCCGGCCGGCCCTCGGCCGCGGCGACTGCCGTCGAGCCGAGCCCATGCGCGACCGGCGACCGCCGGCGAAGCGCCATGGTCAGCGGCAGCATGGTCACGGCGACAGAACAGGCCGACGCCGACCATCGTGGGCCGCCACCCACGCGTGGCGGCGAAGTGCTGGAGGATGGGAGGCCAGACGGTGCCGGCCAGGTAGTTGCCGCTGGCGCAGATCGCGACCGCGATGCCGCGCCGGCGCGTGAACCAGTGCGAGACGTCCGCCACCAGCGGAGCGAACGTGACGGAACTGCCGAACATTCCGATCACCAGCCCCTGCGCGAGCACGAACTGGCCGAGGCTGGGCGCCTGCGCCGCGAGCAGATAGCCGAGGCCGAGGGCGATCGAGGCCATGACGAGCGGGATCATGATGCCCAGGCGATCGGCCAGCCGACCCATGAGGATGCCGCCGAGGGCGAAGCCCAGCATCGTCGCGGTGTAGGGCAGTGAAGCGCTCCCGCGCGCGACGTTGAACTCGGTCTGCACCGCTGGTAGCACGACGACCACGGACCAGAGGCCGACCCCGCCGATCGTGCTGAGCGCCAGCGACACGGCGAGGCGCCGCCAGGCGTAGGGGGATTCCACGAGCGACTCGGACGCGACGTGCCACTTCCTCGAGGCCATCGTTCTTGGGTTTCTCCCGGTGGCGAGCGCGGTAGAGTCTATACGGCCGCGATCAGCGGAGCAACCGCCCATGCTGCCGCCGTGGTGCCGACCCTCCCTGGTGTCCCGGAGGCGGATCGGCTGCTATGATCGGCATTGTCCGATCACGCCGGCCTGCGTGCCGGGAGGGGGGCTCAGAATGACCCGTGCGGCCCTTCGGCTCCTCCTGCTGTTCCTCGCCGTCGCTCTCGCGGCTGGCTGCGTCCAGGACTACTACCGCGTCGCTCCTGAGGCCGAGGTTCCGGCCAACGCCCTGCGGGTCGGCGTCACGTCGACGTATCCCCCGATCGTCTTCCGGCAGGCGGGCCAGATCACCGGCGTGGAGGCGGACCTCGCGCGGCTCCTGGGCGCTCGACTGGGCCGGCCCGCGTACTTCGTCGAGGTCGCGTGGGACCAGCAGGTGGACGCCCTTCTGGCACGGAGGACCGACATCATCATGTCGGGAATGTCGGTCACCGAGGCTCGAGCCGTTCGCATCGCCTTCACCGACCCGTATCTCGAAGGGGGTCTGATGGCCGCGGTGCGCACGGAGGACGCGCCGCGCTACGCCTCCCGCGACGCGCTGCTCCAGACGTCGGCGACGGTGGGCGTCATCGAGCGGACGACCGGCGACGTCTTCGTGCAGCAGAACTTTCCCAATGCGCGCCGGGTCGCTCTCACCGTCGCGAGCGACGGCGCGCTGGCGCTCCGGCGCCGCACGATCGACGTGTTCGTGCACGACGGGCCGGCGATCGCCTGGCTCGTGGCCGCGAACGAGGCCGACCTCGCCGGCCGCTGGGAGCCGCTCAGCCGTGAGAGCCTTGCCTGGGGCGTCCGGCGCGACGACACGCAGCTCCTGGCGCAGATCAACGAGATCCTCGGGGCCTGGAAGAGGGACGGGACGCTGAACGACGTGCTTGTCCGGTGGCTGCCATCTCTGCATCGCGCAAAGTGAGAGCGTCGGCCCACTCCGTGGCACCGCCGTCGAGGGAAACTCGAGCCGGTGATTGAAGGCGGCGCCTCAGCGAGGCGCCAGTCGTCGCCTGGAGCGACCAGGTCTTCGCGGTGACGACGCGTGGCTGTTGACCCCTGTCGTCCGGCGGGGCCCCCACACGGTGGGGCTCGGTCGGCTTCCCGCATCGCTCCTTGACGGACGCCGGCGGCGTCGCCCATATTCCTCCCCATCGCCCGCTGCGCGGCGGACAACAGCGCCGTGGGGACCGTGAGGCAGGGGGAGGGTTACGATGCCGCGCTCGCCAATCGCCGGACAGGCCCAGACCGTCCTCGGCCCGATCGTCGCCGAGGACATGGGCATCACCCTGCCCCACGAGCACTTGCTCATCGACTTCACGGTCATGTTCAAGGAACCCGACAGCGAGCGGGAGCGGGAGCTTGCCCGCCAGCCGGTGGAGCTGGCCAACCTCGGCTGGGTCCGGCGGAACTTCAGCTCGAATCTCGACAACCTCCGGCTGGTCGACGAGAACGTGGCGCGCGACGAGCTGCTGCTCTACCGGGCGGCCGGCGGCCGGACCCTCGTCGATCCCACCAACTGCGGGCTGTCGCGCGATCCCCTCGCGCTGGCGCGTGTGGCCCGGACGACCGGGCTCAACATCGTCATGGGCTCGGGATACTACGTGGCCGCCTCGCACCCGCCGGACATGGACGGCAGGAGCGTCGAAGACGTGGCGCGGGAGATCGTGACCGACGTCACGGCCGGCGTGGGCGACACCGGCATCCGCGCCGGCTTCATCGGCGAGATCGGCACGACCTGGCCGTGGACCGACAACGAGCGGAAGGTGGTCGGGGCGGCGGTGCTGGCCCAGCGGGAGACCGGCGCCCCGCTGATGATCCACCCCGGCCGGCACGAGCGGCTGCCGCTCGAGATCGTGGATTTCATTCGGCGGGAGGGCGCGGATCTCGGTCGGACCATCATGTGCCACATCGAGCGCACGATCGTCGACCCGGCCGTGCTGCTCGAGCTGGCCGCCACCGGGGTCTACCTCGAGTACGACCTCTTCGGGCTGGAGACCTCCTACTACCCCTACAACCCGGCGTTCGACATGCCCAACGACGGCGAGCGCATGCGCCAGATCCGGTTCCTCATCGAGCACGGCCACCTTCGTCAGATCCTCATGTCCCACGACATCGCGTACAAGCACTGTCTCACCCGTTGGGGCGGCTTCGGGTACCACCACCTACTGGTCAGCGTGATCCCCCGACTTCGCCAGAAGGGCGCCGACGACAAGACCATCCAGACCCTGCTGGTGCACAACCCCGGCGCCGCGTTCGTGTTCGCGTAGGCGGGCGCCAGCCGTCCCGGACGACCTGCCGCGCTGCCCAGCGTCGAGAGGGGGGCTGCCGTGCCCGTCCCGTGGCTGATCGACACCGATCCGGGCATCGATGACGCGCTGGCGCTGTTGCTGGCGCTTGCCTCTCCCGAGGTCTCCGTCGAGGCGATCACCTCGGTCGCCGGCAACGTTCCGGTGGACCTCACGACCGCCAACGTGCACCGCATCCTCTCGGTCGGGGCGCCGGCTGCCTGGCCTCGGGTCGCCCAGGGCGCGGCTGCCCCGCTCCGGGGTACGCTGGTCACCGCCACCGACCCCCACGGGGACGACGGCCTTGGAGGCGTCAGCCGTCTCCGGGACGCGAACGGGCAGCTCCTCTACCCGGTGCCGGAGGCTCCGGCTGCCCCGCGGGGGCCGGGCGCCTCGGGAGTCATCGACGGCCCGGACCTGATCCTCGAGATGGCCAAGCGGTTCGCCGGTGAGCTCGTGGTGGTGGCGCTCGGGCCACTGACGAACCTCGCTGTCGCCCTCGAGCGGGACCGGTCGAGCCTCTCCCGGGTCGCCAGGATCGTGATCATGGGCGGGGCGATCGCCGTCCCGGGGAACGTGACCCCGTCGGCCGAGTTCAACTTCCACGTCGACCCGGCGGCGGCGGCGGCGGTTTTCCGGTCGGGACTCCCGCTCGAGCTGGTGCCGCTCGACACCACCCGACAGGTGATGCTCCGTCGCGCTGCGCTCGCGGCGGCACTGGCGCGCGGCCGGGCGCCGGTGGCCCGGTTTATCGAAGACTTCACCCACCACGGGTTCACGTTCGGCGACCGGTGTGGCGAGGCGGGATTCCCGCTTCACGACCCGCTCGCCGTCGGCGTGGCGCTGGATCCGTCGCTGGTCCGGTTCGAGCCGCTTCACGTGGAGGTCGAGGATCGCGGGCGTGTGACGCGGGGGGCCGCGGTGGCCGACCGGCGCAGCCTCCCCGCGCGCGAGAAGGCGCCCCCCAACTGCCGGGTGGCGATGGCCGTTTCGGCAGGCCGGTTCCTCGATCTGTTCCTGGACCGTGTCTGCCTGGGGCAGCCCGCTCGACCAAACGGCCCCACGGCGCCCTGACGGTCCCGGCGGATCGCCCCCTCGTCGTCATCCGCGAACAGGGGATCGGCCACTCGCCGGGCACGCGCGGGGCGATCACTGCATGCCCGGCGGACCCGGGCCAGAGCCCGCTCGAGCGCCGCTCAGGCCGATCCGATGCTCGCGAGGATCGTGCCCGGGAGAGCCTCCCTGCCTCGCGCGCGGCTCCTCCCATCCTCGAGTGGAGGGCTCGCCTGGGCTATGCTTGGGAGCAACGCGCGCTCGACTGCCGCACCGCGAGCTCGTGACGCGTGGAAGCGAACGATACCGATCCGATCAGCCAAGGGGGGAGCATGCTGGCGATCTGGGTGAAGGTGCGGATCAAGCCCGAGAAGCGGCAGCGCTTCCTGGACGCGATCGAGGTGGACGCCCTGGGTTCGGAGAAGGACGAGCCTGGCTGCTTCCGGTTCAACGTGCTCCAGGACGAGCAGGACGAGAACGTCTACTATTTCTACGAGGTCTATGCAGGTCGGGAGGCGCTCGAAGCTCATCGAGCCACGCCGCACTACGCGGTCTGGGGCGAGGCCGCCGACACGCTCGACGGTCCCGCCGAGGCGATTCGGTGTCGACCCGTGTTTCCGGCCTCCGCGAGCTATTGGGGAGCGGCCGGGATGCGGCCATGAAGCGGCGTGCCGCCGGGAGCGAGGGAAGCTCCTCGCGCCGAGCGAACCCCCGGCGCGGAGTCCGATCGGGGCCCGCCCGGGCTGGCAATGATCCCGAGACGGCGCCAATCGCCGGTCTGCTATCGTGAGCGGGTGATGGGGGGACTCGGTCTCGGATCGCGAGCGAGGCTTGGACGCCTGTGGCTCGGCGGGCTCGCCGGCAGCCTCCTGCTCCTGCTCGCCGCGCTGGCGGTGGCGGCGACGCCGGCGCGCGTGCGAGTGGGTGTGCTGAAGTTCGGCACCGTGAGCTGGGAGCTGGACGTGATGCAGACCCACGGCCTTGCCGCACGTGAGGGGATCGATTTCCAGGTGGTCCCGCTCGCGTCGACCAACGCCACGACCGTGGCCCTTCAGGGTGGCGCCGTGGACCTGATCGTCACCGACTGGACCTGGGTGTCGCGCCAGCGCGCCGAGGGACGGCCCTTCACGTTCGTCCCGTACTCCTTGACCGTCGGCGGCCTGATCGTGCGGCCGGACTCGGGGATCCGCGAGCTGGGCGACCTGCGCGGCAAGCGCCTCGGCGTCGCGGGCGGGCCGGTGGACAAGAGCTGGCTTTTCTTCCGCGCGTACGGGCGGCGGCTCCTCGGGGAGGATCTGGCCAAGGTGGCGGAGCCGAGCTTCGGCGGGCCGCCGCTGCTCAACGAGCTCGTGCTGCGGGGCGAGCTGCCGGCGGTGCTCAACTACTGGCAGTACGGAGCGCGCCTCAAGGCGGCGGGAATGCAGGAGGTGATCAGCGTCGCCGACGTGCTCCGGGCGCTCGGCGTGCCCGGTCCGGTGCCGTTGCTGGGCTGGGTCTTCGACGAGCGGTGGGCGGGCACGAACCGGGCCGCGCTAACCGGGTTCCTGCGGGCGGCGTACGCGGCCAAGCAGATCCTCGTCGCCTCGGACGCGGAGTGGGAGCGGATCCAGCCGCTCACCGGCGCCACCGACCCCGTCGTGCTACGCGCCCTGCGGGAAGCGTTCCGTGAAGGGACTCCGCGCCGCTTCGGCCAGGCCGAGATCGACGCGGCGGGCGCGGCGTTTGCCATTCTCGCGCGCGAAGGCGGCCAGGAGCTCGTGGGCTCGAGCCGCCAGCTCAGCCCCGGCACGTTCTGGGACGGCTTCAGACTGGAGTGATGGACCGCGCGACCGTGCTCCCGCCGCGCGCCGTGCAGACCGACGGGGGAGCGCGCTCGGGCTCCTCCCGACGTGAATGACGGGCGCCCTGCGCCGGCCGGCGGACGCGTGGCTGCGCGTGCTGTCGCTGCTCGGATGCTTCGCCGCCTGGCAGGCGGCAGCGCAGCTCGGAGGCTTGCCGCTCCTTCCATCTCCCGTGGTCGTGCTGCAGAGCCTGTGGCGTCACACCCTCTCGGGCGAGCTCCTCGCTCACCTCGGCATCACGCTCCTCCGTGTCGCGGCGAGCTTCGTGATCGCCATGGCAATCGGCACCGCCCTGGGCATCGTGATGGGCCGCCATCGGTGGATCGACGCCGGCCTGGACGGGCTCCTGGTGCTCGGGCTCAACATCCCGGTGCTGGTGACCGCGATCCTCTGCTACATCTGGCTCGGGCTCACCGAGGTGGCGGCCGTCACGGCCGTGGCGCTCAACAAGATCCCCACCGTCGTCGTGACGATCCGGGAAGGCGCGCGCGCGGTGGACCGGGGGCTGCTCGACGTCGCCGCGGTCTTCCGGGTACCCCGCTTGCGGCGATTCACCCGCGTGTACCTCCCGCAGCTCTACCCGTACCTGATGGCATCGGCGCGGTCGGGCCTCGCCCTGATCTGGAAGATCGTCCTGGTGGTCGAGCTGCTCGGGCGTAGCAACGGCATCGGCTTCCAGCTCGGAACGTTCTTCCAGTTCTTCGACATCACCGGCATCCTCGCCTACACCCTGGCCTTCGCCGCGGCAGTGCTGGTGATCGAGGGCTTCGGCCTCAGGCCCCTCGAGCGCCGGCTCACGCGATGGCGGGCGTGACCAGGCTCGAGGTCTGGATCGCGCGGAAGCACTATCCCGGCGCTGCCCGGCCGGCGATCGAGTCGCTCCGCCTGTCGGCCGCCGCGGGTGAGATCGTCGGCATCGTCGGCCCGTCGGGCTGCGGCAAGAGCACGCTCCTCAACATCGTCGCCGGGCTCGACGGCGCCTTCGAGGGCTCCGTCGAGATCGACGGTCGGCCTGCACGGCGCGCGCCCGACGTCCGGGACGGGCCGCCGCCAGCCCGGATCGGCATGATGTTCCAGGCCTCCCGCCTGATGCCGTGGCTGACGGTGCTCGAGAACCTGCGGCTCGTGCTGGGCCGGGATCCCGGGGACCTCGCGCGCGCCCGCCGGCTGCTGCGAGACGTGGGCCTCGAGGAGGTCGAGAACGCCTACCCGGGCCAGCTCTCCGGCGGCATGCAGCGGCGGGTGGCGCTCGCCCGGGCCTTCGCGATCGAGCCGGAGCTCTTGCTGCTCGACGAGCCCCTGGTGTCGCTGGACGCGCCCACGGCCGCCCGCCTGCGGCGACACCTCGTCGAGCTGTGGCAGGCGACGCGGCCCGCCGTGCTGTACGTGACGCACGAGCTGCGCGAGGCGCTGGCCGTGGCCGACCGCGTGCTGTTCCTCTCGCCCGGCCCTGCGCGCGTGGTGCTGGAGCTGCCGGTCGGCCTGTCCCGGCCGCGAGAGCCGGGAGACGCCGCGGTGGGCGAGCTGCACGACCGGCTCCTGAGACGTCACCCGGAGCTTCTCGCCGGCTCCCCCGACGACTCGGGCAAGGACGCTCCGGCGCTGTCCGGCGGCGACCAACGGAGCACCCCGTGAGCGCGGCGCCGATGCTGGAGGTGGAGGGCGTGAGCAAGTCGTACGGCTCAGTCAAGGCGCTCAGCGACGTGACGCTCGGTCTCGGCCCGGGCGAGTTCGTGGCCCTGCTGGGACCGAACGGGGCCGGCAAGACGACGCTGTTCCAGCTCCTGACCGGGTTGTTCGTGGCCGACCGCGGGCGCATCGCGATCGACGGCCTCGACATCCGCCGGCGCCTGGTGGCCGCGCTGGCCCGCCTCGGCGTCGTGTTCCAGCAGCCGACGCTGGACCTGGACCTCACCGTCGAGGCGAACCTCCGCTTCCACGCACGCCTTCACGGGCTCTCCCGCCGGACGGCC
Source organism: uncultured Candidatus Rokubacteria bacterium (assembly GCA_963804185.1). Classification (GTDB taxonomy): domain Bacteria; phylum Methylomirabilota; class Methylomirabilia; order Rokubacteriales; family DASRDR01; genus DASRDR01. Next base: position 1,660,076 of record CAWDPM010000005.1, on the reverse strand, counting down.
ACGGTCCGCATGACCGAGGAGCTGGGTCGTCTCGGCCTCTCGGGCGAGGAGGGTCGTTCATGCCGCGCCCTGAGCGGCGGGAACCGGCGGAAGGTCGAGCTGGCCCGGGCGCTCCTGCACGAGCCGCGCGTGCTGGTCATGGACGAGCCGACCGTGGGCCTGGACCCCGCGTCGCGCCGCTCGCTGCTCGACCACGTGCACGCGCTTTGCAGGAGCCGCCAGCTCGGGGTCCTCTGGGCGACGCACCTCGTCGACGAGGTGGAGGAGGCGGACCGGGTGCTGGTGCTGCATCAAGGGCGGCTCCTGTCGGAGGGGACGCCGGCCGACCTGCTGGCGAAGACGGGACAGGCAACCCTGGCCAGAGCGTTCATCGAGTTGACCGGCACGGGGGGCGCGAGGAGCGGGTAGCGATGGAATGGCGTGGGGTGGTGGAGCCGATCGGCCGACAGCGCTCGGTAACGTGCACTCACAGCGTGCCGGCCAGACGCGAGCCAGATCGGCCGACCCGCCGGCCGGCCCCTAACCCGGCAATGCCGACGGAACCGCGCGGCGCCGCCCGGTCGGTGACTGCGCGATGGAGAGCCGCATGATGCGACGGACCGCCCGCATGGGTCTCATGCTCGTGGCTGCCTTGGTGCTGTTCGGGGCCTCGGCCCTGACGGTCGGGGCGCAGGGGCCGACGGAGGTGCCGCTGACGATGGAGAAGGACAAGTTCGTGCCGGCGGAGCTCAAGGTGAAGGCGGGACAGCCCTTCGTCCTCGTCCTGACGAACAAGGACGACATCACCCACGAGCTGGACATCTCGAAGCTCCGGATCGAGAAGAAGGTCCGCGCGGGTCAGACGCTGAAGATCCAGATGCCGGCCCTCAAGCCTGGCAAGTACGAGATCGAGGACGACGACTCCACCCCGGCGCTGAAGGGGGTGATGGTCGCCGAGTGACGGAGGTTCGACACGGAGGGATGGTCGCCGAGTGACGGAGGTTCGACTCGGTCGCTCCGTCCTCGCGATCACGCTGGCCCTCATGCTCGGTGCCCCGGCCGTCGCTCCCCGCGCGTGGGCCCAGGACGTGGAGCAACCGACCATCGAGCTCTTCGATCCCCTGGTGACGCGCAACCCCACCCCCGAACGCGAGCTGGAAGTCACCGTCGAGTACGAGAAGGGCGACGAAGGCGAGGAGTTCGAGGCCGAGGTCGAGCTCTTCTGGTTGCTCGGGCAGCGGTTCTCGGCCGGCCTCGAGATCCCCCTGGTCGTCCTCATGCCCGAGGAAGGCTCGGACGAGACCGGGCTCGGGGACATCACGCTGGGTGGGAAGGCCCTCCTGTTCCAGTCGATCGAGCTGCCCGCCCTCCTGTCGGCCGGGCTCGACCTCGGGCTGCCGACCGGGTCGGAGAGTCGCGGCCTGGGCGGCAACCTCTCCGTGACCCCCTACCTGGCGGCGGGGATCGCCGTCGGCCCGGTCGACCTGATCGGAGACGTGGCCTACACTTGGACTGTTGACGGTCCCGACGAGGGCATCGAGTTCTTCGGGGTGAGCCTCGCCGCGGCCTACAAGGCTTGGGGCACCGTGACGCCTCTGCTCGAGCTGAGCATCCTCACCCAGACCCGCAGTGGCACGCGGGACAATGGGGGCAACGGTGAGGAGGCCGAGGGCGACGAGGCCGAGCGGGTCGTCGGCAAGCCCCAGGTCTACCTGACGCCCGGCGTCATCGTTTCGCTGCCGAGGGACATGATCCTCGGCACCGGCGTCCAGTTCGGGCTGACGGAGACTCGGGAGTTCGACTACCGGGCAATCGCGACCTTGCAATGGGAGTTCTGAAGGAGGGGGTCGATGAAGGTGTTCACGGTCGTTGACGGCGCCCGTGCCATGCCGGCGCTCGTCACGCTGGTGGTTCTTGGCGTCGTCAGTCCTGCTCCGGCCCTCGAGACCGGACGGATCTTCGTCAGCAGCGAGCGGGATCACGGCCTGACGGTGCTGGACGGCAGGACCCTGGAGAAGGTCACCGTGCTCAAGACCGGCAACCGCCCGCGCCACCTCCGGCTGAGCGCCGACCGGAAGCTCCTGTACGTGGCCGCCAGCGACGCACACCGCGTCGATGTCGTGGACGTCGCGTCGCTCAAGGTGGTCGATCGGCTCGACGTCGGGCCAGATCCGGAGGTCTTCGACATCTCGCCCGACGGCAAGACGATGTACGTGGGCAACGAGGACGACGCCGAGCTGACCTTCTTCGACATGCAGAGCCGGAAGAAGGTGGGGACGGTCAAGGTCGGGGCCGAGCCCGAGGGCGTGCTGGCGCATCCCGACGGCAAGATCGTCTACGTCGCGTCGGAGGTCGCGAACATGATCCACGTCGTGGACGTGGCGAGCCGGAAGATCACCGCGAACATCCTGGTGGGCAACCGGCCCCGGCGCATGGTGCTCACCCCGGACCTCAAGGAGCTCTGGGTCCCGGCCGAGCTGGGCGGCATCGTCAGCATCATCGACACGGCCACCAACAAGGTCGTCGGCGAGATCAAGTTCGAGCCCAAGGGCTTCCGCCCGGACGACCTGACGCCGGTGGGGATCACGATGACGCGCGACGGGAAGCGTGCCTACGTCGGGCTGGGACGCGCCAACCACGTGGCGGTGGTCAGCGTGCCGGATCGCAAGGTCACCGGGTACACGCTGGTCGGGAAGCGCGCGTGGAACGTCGTGCTCACCCGGGACGAGAAGACGCTTTACGTGTGCAACGGCCTGAGCGACGACCTGTCGGTCGTGGACACCGCGACGCTGAAGGTCAGCCGATCCGTGCCGGTCGGCCGCGTCCCTTACATGGCGATCGTCGACGACTGAGGCGCGCCATGGGACGCAGGACCTGCGCCGTCATTGTCCTGGCCGGCCTGCTCGCCCCGGCTGTGCCCGTATCCTCGGCCGACAAGCCGCTCCCGATCGGCTACCTGAGCATCGAGGACGACCCTCGGTACGAGGAGCGCCACATCGCGGCGCGATATCCGGCTCAACCGTGGGGACGCCCGTTCGACGGCGCCAAGGTCGCGCTCGACGAGTCCGAGTTCGCGGGGAGCGCCGCCGGCGTCAAGTTCGAGCTCCGTCAGGCCGAGGCGGCCGACGCGGGCGCGCTCGCCGGAGCGCTCAACAAGCTCTCGTCGGAGGGCGTGAAGCTGTTCCTCGTCGATGCCCCCGGTGAGGTCGTCGATGCCCTGGCCCGGGCAACCCGGGGGCGCGACCTCCTGCTCTTCAACCTGACAGCGCTCGATGACGGGCTTCGCCAGGAGAAGTGCCAGCCGCATCTCTTCCACGTCGCCCCGAACCAGGCCATGCTCACGGATGGCCTCGTGCAGTTCCTCGCCGCCCGGAAGTGGCGGAACGCCCTGGTGCTCAAGGGCCCGCGCCCGGAGGACGCAGCGCTGCTGGCGGCGTTCGAGCGAAGCGCCAAGCGGTTCGGGGTCCGGATCGTCGAGACCCGCCCCTTCGTGCTCGGGCGTGATCCGCGGGAGCGTTCGCAGAACAACGTGGCGCTCCTCACCGCCGGCCTCGAGTACGACGTGGTCGCCGTGATCGACACGGACGGCGAGTTCGCACGAGACGTGCCGTACCAGGTGCAGAGGCCGCGCCCGGTCGTCGGCGCCGCGGGACTGGTCGCCGACTGGTGGCACTGGGCGTGGGAGCGCCACGGCGCGCCGCAGCTGAACAACCGGTTCAGCAAGGTCGCGAAGCGGCCGATGACGGGCTATGACTGGTCCGCGTGGGCCGCGGTCAAGGCCATCGCGGAGAGCGTCGTGCGCACGAAGGCGACGGACCCGAAGCCACTCGCCGCCTACCTGACGGGCGAGCAGGCGGCGCTCGACGGATTCAAGGGCAACCGTGTTGCCTTCCGTGCCTGGGATCGCCAGCTCCGGCAGCCGCTTCTCCTCACCACTGGCAACTGGGTGGTGGAGCGCGCCCCCATCGACGGGTTCCTGCACGCCAAGAACAACATGGACACGCTCGGCTTCGACGAGAAAGAGAGCCGCTGCAAGCGCTGATCGGCCCGGCATGACGGTCAGGCACGCCGCAGCGGGTCTCCTGGCGATCGCGAGCCGCGAGGTGGTGAAGTTCGTCCACCAGACAGGGCGGCTGGTCTCCGCGGTGGTGCGGCCGAGCCTGTGGCTGCTCGTGTTCGCGGCGGGATTCCAGAACGTGTTCGGCGTGTCGATCATTCCGCCCTACGAGACCTACATCCGCTACGAGGTCTACGTGGTGCCGGGCCTGCTCGGCATGGTGCTCCTGTTCAACGGCATGCAGTCCTCGCTCTCGATGGTCTACGACCGGGAGATGGGCGTGATGCGGCTCCTGCTCACGGCCCCGCTCCCGCGCTGGTACCTGCTCCTCTGCAAGCTGGCGGCGGGAACGCTCCTGTCCGTCCTGCAGGCCTACGTGTTCCTCCTCGTGTGCGCGGCGTTCCAGGTGGACCTGCCCTGGCGGGGCTGGCTGACCGCACTGCCCGCCGTCCTCCTCGCGGGCTTCATGCTGGGGGCGGTGGGGCTGCTCCTCTCCGTCCACATCCGGCAGCTCGAGAACTTCGCCGGGACGATGAACTTCGTCATCTTCCCGATGTTCTTCGTGTCCTCGGCCCTCTATCCGCTCTGGAAGGTGCAGGAGTCCGGGGCGGAGGTCGTCTACCAGGCGGCGCGATTCAATCCCTTCACGCACGCGGTGGAGCTGATCCGGTTCGCCCTCTACGGGCAGTTCAACGCGACGGCCGCGGCCGTGGTGGGCGGATGCTTTCTCGTGTGCTTCGCGCTGGCCGTGCTGGGCTACGATCCGCAGCGAGGGCTGGTCGGTCGGGTTCAGCGCGCCGCCTAGCGGGCCGGGCTGACCCGCAGGATGCGCCCCCTGGAGCTGTCGGTGAGGAGGTACAGGAGCCCGTCGGGCCCCTGGCGCACGTCGCGGATTCGCTCGCCGAGGTCGCCGAGGTAGCGCTCTTCTCGCGTGACGCGGCCCGCCTCCACTGTCAGCCTGACCAGGAGTCCTGGCTTCAGCGAGCCGATGAAGATGCTGCCCTTCCAGTCGGGATATGCGTCGCCCGTGTAGAACGTCATGCCGGAGGGGGCGATCACGGGATCCCAGAAGTAGACTGGCTGCTCCATGCCGGGCTTCGCGGTGCCCTCGCCGATCTTCACGCCCGAGTAGTCGACCCCGTACGTGATGACGGGCCAGCCGTAGTTCTTGCCGGCCTCTGGGTGATTCAGCTCGTCACCACCGCGCGCCCCGTGCTCCACGGTCCAGAGCTGACCGGTCGCCGGGTCGAGAGCGGCGCTCTGGACGTTGCGATGGCCGTAGGACCAGATCTCGGGCCGCGCGTCGGCGCGGCCGGCGAAGGGGTTGTCGGTGGGGACCGAGCCGTCCGGATTGATCCGCACGATCTTGCCAAACCCCACCGACAGGTCCTGCGCGCCGTCGCGGTAAGCGAAGCGGTCGCCCTGGGTGACGAACAGGGTGCCGTCTCGGGCGAAGACGAGGCGGGAGCCGAAGTGGTTCGGACCCTGCACCTTCGGCTGCTGCTGGTAGATCACGCGGACGTCCTCGAGACGTCCCTCGGCGAGCCGCCCCCGCGCGACGGCCGTTCCCGCGGTGCCGTTCGCTCCGGGCTCCGAGTACGAGAGGTACACGACGCGGTTCTCGCCGAAGCGCGGGTCCAGCGCGACATCGAGCAGGCCTCCCTGGCGCCGCGCGGCCACCTGCGGCACACCCCCCAGGGGCTCGGACAGACGGCCGTCGCGGTCGACCACGCGCACCCGCCCCGGCCGCTCAGTGACGAGCATCCGTCCGTCGGGGAGAAAGGCAAGGCCCCAGGGATGCTCGAGGCCCTGAGCCACACGTTCAGCGCGGACCACTCCGTTCGCCGGCGCCGGCGTCGGGGAGCGCGGCGCCTGGGCCTGCGTCTGGAGGACCGGGAGGGCCACGACCAGGCAGGCGACGACGACCACCCTCAGCAAGGTTCTCAGCGACATCTCCGTCTCCTTCGAAGTTCGTCTCCAGGGCATCATTCGCCGCCGGAGGAGCGAGCAGCCCCGGGATCTGGCCCTGGAGTCTCGTGCAGGTAGGCTGCGAAATCGCGAATCCCGACGCCTCTACGGAGTCTAGCAACACCAATACCACGCGGGAATCAGGAAGATGGCGCCCTCCAAAACCTGTGGATGCGTCAAAAAGACGGCACTGAGACGCCTTGTCGCGCGGCCGCCAGTACACGGCGTCGTGGTCCTCTTGGTGTCTGTCCTGGCGTGTTTCCGGTGAGTACGTGTCGATGATCGATTGGCATGGCGCCGGAATCGCCCGCCGACCCGGCGACGGCGAAACGGTACCTGCCGCAAAGACGGCGGGATTGGCCCTGCTCTTGCTGCTACAGGCTGAACCACCAATCGGCTGAGGCACCGAGGCTAAGGCCAAAGGATAGGGCATCAGCGAGAAGCCAAGGCACTGGCGAGGATCTCCGCCGACGCCCCGGCCCGGTCCTGACCTTTTGCGATGGAGGGTGTGGACCAGGGAGGATGCTGAGGTCCCATCTCTCGCCGAGGGGCTTGGAGCCAGGCATGTGTGATCTCCGAGAGCGGTGATTCCCACGACCCCCGGGCGGGATGGAGTGCCGCGAGGGTGAGGAAAGGAGGCGTTACCATGGCGAGCCGGATCGACGTCCAGGACGCTCGTCGCGCGGTGATGGCGGGCGAGGCACTGCTCGTGTGCGCCTACGACGACGAATCGAAGTGCGACCGCATCAAGCTCCAGGGGGCCGTGTCTCTTGCCGAGTTCCGCACGGCCGCCCAGTCGCTGCCGAAGGACAAAGAGATCATCTTCTTCTGCGCCTGACCCGCGGAAGGGTCGTCCGCCAGTGTGGCGGACCGCTATCGTGGGATGGGCTTCACGCGGACCAGAGCGCTCCGTGGAGGCGTCGAGGCCTGGCAGCAGGCCGGATACCCGATGGCAGCCTAGGCATTCGACGCGGGGTCCTATCGGCGGGTCCTAGCACAGCACGGACCGACCGGGACGGTTCTGTCAGGTTAGGCCCGCCGTCTGATCCGTGAGGCCCGCGGGCTTCGAAGAGGGGAGTCGCTACCGGCCCGCAACGTCAGGAGCGCCGCGGGCGTTCCGGTACACGAACTCCGCGGGCTGACCCTGCTCACCGCGCGCCGCCTCGATCAGATCGTGGCGCGGAGCAAGCGAGCAGACCGGGTCGGTGGCCGCGGCGTCGCCGGTCAGGAAGTAGGCCTGACAGCGGCAGCCGCCGAAGTCGATGTGACGCCGGTCGCAGCTCCGACAGGGCTCGGGCATCCACGCCTCGCCGCGGAAGGCGTTGAACCCGGGCGACTCCCGCCAGATCTCGGCCAGCGAGCGCTCCGTGACGCGCTCCCAGCGGAGGCCGGGAATCCGGTGCGCGGCGTGACAGGGGAGCGCCACCCCGTCAGGGGTGATCAGGAGGAACCGGCGCGCCCAGCCGTCCATGCACGCCTTCGGGAACTCGGCGTAGTAGTCGGGCGTGACGAACAGCACCTCCATGCGGCCTCGCAGGCGCTGTCGCGCTGCCACGGCGATCTCGCGCGCTCGCTCGAGCTGCTCGCGCGAGGGGAGGAGCGCGCGCCGGTTCGTGAGCGCCCAGCCGAGGTACTGGGTGTTGGCGAGCTCGAGGCGCTCCGCGTTCATTGACTCTGCGAGGGCGATGAGCTCCGCCACGTGATCGAGGTTGTCGCGATGAAGCACCACGTTCAGGGTGAGCGGCATGCCGATCGCCTTGACCCAGCCTGCCACCTCGCGCTTCCGGTCGAACGAGCGCAGCCCGGCGATCCGATCGGAGTCGGCCGGCGTGACGTCCTGGATCGAGAGCTGAACGTTGTCCAGGCCGAGCTCGCGGAGCCGCGCCAGCCGCTCGCGTCGGAGGGGGATCCCGCTCGTGATGAGGTTCGTGTAGAGGTCGAGCGCGCGCGCGCCCTCGACCAGCTGCTCGAGGTCGTCGCGGACCAGGGGCTCGCCCCCGGTCAGGTTGACCTGGACCACGCCGAGCTCCTCCGCCTCCCGGAACACCCGGAGCCAGGTTGCGGTGTCGAGCTCCGCGTCGTGACGCGCGTAGTCGACGGGGTTCGAGCAATAGGGACAGCGGAGCGGGCAGCGGTACGTCAGCTCCGCGATGAGTGTGTAGGGACGGTGCTCGTTCATGCCTGCACCAGCCCGCGGTCAGCCAAGGTCGCCAGGAAGCTCAGCACCTCGCGTGCCACGACCTCCCGCGGCTGATTGGTGTACTTTGCGGTAAGCTGCTCGACGATTCCTGTCACGGTGTGCTCGCCCGTGCAGAGCCGCACGACGTCGACGGCCGTGCCGTTCAGCGCGAGTCCCCGCTCCGGGTAGAGCAAGAGGTAGCGGTCGTTCTGCCGGTCGTAGCGCAGGCGCGCTTTCGACGCCAGGCGGGGTCGGCTCGCTGCCTCGATCACGCGCGCGGCCCCCCCGGTCCCCAGCCGGGCTCGATGTAGGCGGCATAGGTGCAGTCGAGGAGGTGCCACAGGATCTCGGTCTTCCGGATGAGCGCCGCCACGCACCGTTCCTGGAGCTCCCGCGTGCTCGCGTGCCGGACCACGAAGTCGATGGCTTCCAGCGAGTCCTGCCGTGCCCTCGGCACTCGAGAGCGGAAATAGGCCAGCATCTCCGGGCTCACCCAGGGGTAGTGCCGCTCCCAGGCCTGGATGCGCCGGGACATGAGGTCGGGGGCGAAGAACTCGGTCAGCGAGGAGGCGACCGCCTCGACCAGGCTCCGCTGGCGGACCAGGTCCACATAGCCGTCGCAGGCGAACCGCACGCCCGGCAGCACCGAGCGGCAGCTCGCCACCTCCTCCCGGTCGAGGCCCACGCCCTCGGCCAGGCGGAGCCACAGCGCGAGGCCGCCCTCGCCCTCCTGCTGGCCATCGTGATCGTGGATGCGGCGGATCCACGCGCGCCGAAACACGGGGTCCTCGGACTTCGAAAGGATGATCGCGTCCTTGATCGGGATGCGGGTCTGGTAGTAGTAGCGGTTCAGCACCCACTGCTGCAGCTGGAGCCGGGTCAGCTTCCCGTCGTGCATCAGGACGTGGTAGCGATGGTGGTCGTGATAGCGGGACTCGCCCTCGCGACGCAGCCACTCGATGAACTCCTCGCGAGGGAGCAGCACGCCCGCGCTCACTGCCCCGGCCCCGGTCGCGGGACGAGATCTCATCGGAGCTCCAGCGTCATCCCGTCCCACGCGACTTCCCAACCGGCGGCGGCAACCTCCGCGCGCTCGGCCGAATCCTCGCGCAGGAGCGGGTTCGTGTTGTTCAGGTGGATGTAGACGCGGTGCTTCGCGCGGAGGCCGCGCAGCGCCGCCAGGCTCCCGCCCGGTCCGCCCACGGGCAAGTGGGCCATCTGCTCCGCGCGCTTCTGCCCCACGCCGAGGCTGATCAGCTCATCGCTGGACCAGAACGTGCCGTCGAAGAATACCGCGCGCGCGTCCGCCAGGGCCGCGTGCACCGCGGGGGTCAGCGCCGCGACCCCGGAAAAGTAAGCCAGGACGTGCCCGCTCTGCGCCTCGCGGAGCCGGAGCCCGATCCCGTCCTCGGGGTCGGGCGCCTGTCGCCCCTCGACGTGGATGGGCGGCTTGCCGGGCACCGGCACCGGCTCGATCAGGAGCCCGCTGGGCCGGCCGCCGGCGCCCAGCACCTCGTCCTCGCGGCCGGCCTTGAGGGGCCGCCACGTCACCTGGTCCGGGAACCGCTGAAGGGTTCGGAACAGCGCGTTCCCCTCCGTGAAGCTGCGGAACACCGGCTCGGTGGCATAGACCACCAGGGGATGGGACTCCCGCAACGAGAGCAGCCCCAGGCAGTGATCGAGGTCCCCGTTCGTGAGAAAGACACCCTGGATCGGCGAGTGGCGAGGCAGACGCGGGTGAATCGGAGGGAAGCTCTCGATCTGCTGGCGGATCTCGGGCGAGGCGTTGAGGAGGAACCAATCGTCGCCGTCCGTGCTCACGGCGACGGACTCCTGGGTGCGAGGGGTACCCCGGAGCCCGCCGGTGCGTACGCCGCGGCAATTCGGACAGCCGCAATTCCACTGGGGGAAACCGCCCCCCGCTGCCGAGCCGAGCACCCGGACCAGCATCAGTGCCCCGAAACACCACAGCCCTCCGGCTCGAGCCAGGGCCTCGAGGGAAGGGCTGCGGAAGGATTCAGCGGTCGGCTACAGCTCAGATACCGTCGAGATCGTCCGCGTAAGCCGTCATCTCCGCATCCATCCTGACCTCGACGAAGCCCGGTGTCTCCCACGTCATTCTGCAGGCCCTCCCCATGTAGGTTATCGGACGCACTTATGATGCCATGTCCCGGGGGGCTGTCAAGCTCGAACCCCCGGAGGGCGCTCGCCAGGTTTGCCCCCCAGGATTGGAGACCCCGGGCCCCTGACACCGGCCCTTTCGGCGAGGTCGGCTTGGAGGGTACGCTGCCTTCACGGAGGAACGGATTGGTGGTGAACCTCAGCGATCGAAGGGAGCCACGGGCGTGCTGATCACGGACTCGCAGGTCCATCTCTGGGGCGCCAACACGGCCGCGCGCCCGTGGCCCGCCGGCCGGGACCACGAGGCGCAGAAGCCGTATCCGGTCACCAAAGACATGCTGCTCTTCGAGATGGAGCTCGCGAAGGTGGACCGGATCGTGCTGGTGCCGCCCTCGTGGGAGGGTGACCGCAACGACCTGGCGCTGGAGGCCGCACGACTGCACCCGGACCGCTTCGCGGTCATGGGCCGTCTGGACCTCAGGAACCCCGGAAGCCGCGCCCTCGTGGCCGACTGGAAGAAGGCACCGGGCATGCTCGGCATGCGGTTCACCTTCCACAACCAGCACAACCGGCACTTCCTGACCGACGGGACGGCCGACTGGCTCTGGCCGGCTGCCGAGGCGGCCGGGATTCCCCTCATGGTGCTGGTGCCGGGATCGCTTGACGTCCTGGACCGGATCGCGGCCAGGCACCCCGGGCTCCGGCTCGTGATCGACCACGTCGGGCTCGATATCCGCCAGAGGGCGCCCGCGGTCTTCGTGGACCTGCCCGCGGTGTGCGCGCTGGCCAAGCACCCGAACGTCGCAGTGAAGGCGTCCGGATTGCCGTCGTTCTCGACCGAGCCTTATCCATTCCGCGACGTTCACGACGCCATCCGTCGCCTCGTGGACGCGTTCGGCCCCCGGCGCACCTTCTGGGGCACGGATCTCACGCGAATGCCCTGCTCTTACCGGGAGTGCATCGACCTGTTCACGAGGGAACAGCGATGGCTCACCGGCGAGGATCTCGAGTGGGTCATGGGGCGTGGCGTCTCCGAGTGGCTGGGCTGGCCGCCTCCCGCGCCGCCCCCGCGCGCTTGACGCGCAGGCGCCGGCTCCCCTAACCTCTGGGACACAGTGAGCCTGGGCTTCCGGAAGCTCCATCCGCTATTCGTGGCCGAGGTGGGCCCGGTCGATCTCTGCCGCGTCCACGATCAGGGGACGCTGGCCGAAATCCGGGCCGGGATGGACGAGTACGCGGTGCTCGTGTTCCGCGATCAGCCGTTCACCGACGACGAGCATCTCGCGTTCGCCCAGCGCCTGGACGGCACCCTCCATACCAAGCTGGGGATCAGCGCGCTCCAGAAGAACCGGCTGGGCAACGAGGCGCTCGGCGACATCTCGAACCTCGGGCCTGACGGGGAGATCCTCCGGTCCGGCGACCGGCGCCGAGCCTACGGGTTGGCCAACCGGCTGTGGCACACGGACGCGTCGTTCCAGGATCCCCCCGGCCGCTACTCGATGCTGTCGGCGAAGGTGATCCCCCCCGTCGGCGCCGATACCGAGTATGCCGACATGCGCGCGGCTTACGACGCTCTCCCCGACGAGATCAAGACTGAGATCGAGGGGCTGCGGGTTCACCACTCCATCGCGTACTCCCGCCAGACGCTGGGGTTCGAGTTCTCGAAGGACGAGGAGGACGCCCTCAAGGGGGCTGTCCATCCGCTGGTGCGAACCATCCCGCGCTCGACCCGGCGCTCGCTCTACGTGGCGTCGCACGCCTCGCGGATCGTCGACTGGCCCCTTCCCGAGGGGCGGCTGCTGCTCCGCGAGCTCATCGAGCACGCGACCGGATCCCAGTTCGTCTACCGCCACCGCTGGCGCGTCGGCGACCTCGTCATCTGGGACAACCGCGCCACGATGCACCGGGCGCGCCCCTTCGAGGACACCAAGCACCGGCGCGAGCTCCGTCGCGTGACGACCCTCGACATCGACTGAGCCGGTCCCGCCTCAGAGCTCGACGTGAGCCCCCAGCTCGACCACCCGGTCGGGGGGGATCCTGAAGTACTCCGTCGCCGAGCGCGCGTTCCGAGCCATGAAGCCGAAAAGGAGCTTCCGCCACTTCGCCATCGGCGCGCGCCCGCTCGGCAGGAGGCGGGTCCGCCCGACGTAGTAGCTGGTCTCCTCGATCGCGTCCCCGATCCCGAGGCCGCAACAGCGGGTGACGACCGCGGGCACGTCTGGCGTCTCCATGAAACCGTACCGCGCCCGGACCCGGTAGAACCGCGCGGCCAGCTCCTCGCTCGACAGGCGCTTCCCGTCGGAGACCTCGGGCTCGTCCGCGGTAATCACGGTGAGGATCACGACGTGCTCGTGGAGGGCCTTGTTGTGCTCAAGGTGCTGGAGCAGGACGGGCGGCACGCCGTCAGGCGTGGCGCTGAGGAAGACGGCCGTGCCAGCGACCCGGGGGGGAGGGACACGGGCGAGCTCGGCGAGGAACGGTCCGAGGGGCCTGGACGCCCGGACGAGCAGCGCGCGGACGAGCTCGGTGCCGCGCTTCCAGGTCGACAGGAGAACATAGACCGCTGCCGCGACGGCGAGTGGCACCCAGCCGCCGTCGCGGATCTTGAGGAGATTCGCGCCGAAGAACGCGAGGTCGACCGCGAGGAAGAGCGCGGCCAACCCCCCCGCACGCCACAGCGGCCAGTGCCACCGGTGACGGACGACCATGTAGAAGAGCACGCTCGTGACGGCCATCGTCCCGGTCACCGCGATTCCGTATGCCGCCCCCAGCGCGCTCGACGAGCGGAACTCGAGGACGATGAGGAGGCAGCCCACCATGAGCAGGGCGTTGATCTCGGGGAGATAGACCTGGCCCATCTCCGTTCGGGACGTGTGGAAGATCGTGACGCGAGGAAAGTACCCGAGCCGAACCGCCTGACGGGTGAGGGAGAACGCGCCGGAGATCAGCGCCTGGGAGGCAATGACCGTGGCGAGCGTGGCCAGGCCGAGCAGGGGGTAGAGCAGCCAGCGCGGAGCCAAGAGGTAGAAGGGGTTCTGCACCGCCTCGGGCTGCCGGAGGACGAGGGCGGCCTGCCCGAGGTAGTTGAGGAGCAAGGCCGGGAACACAAGGCCCAGCCACGCCAGCCGGATCGGCCGTCGCCCGAAGTGCCCCATGTCGGCGTACAGGGCCTCCGCGCCCGTCACGGCGAGGATCACCGCCCCCAGCACAACGAACGCCGCCTTCCCGTGCTCGACGAAGAGCCGCACGCCGTACCACGGGCTCAGGGCTCGGAGAATGCCGGGGCTCCGAGCGACCTCGACCGCGCCCAGCACGGCGATCGTCACGAACCAGAGCAGCATGACTGGCCCGAACACCTGGCCCACTCGCGCCGTCCCCCGCTTCTGGACGGCAAAGAGGAGGAGAAGCATGCCGACGGAGACGGGCACGACCCACGAGGTCAGCGCCGGTGCGGCGACCTCGAGCCCCTCGACGGCCGCCAGCACGGAGATCGCCGGGGTGATGACGCCGTCGCCGTAGAGGAGGGCGGCGCCGAGGAGTCCGAGCGCGACGACCGCCGGCCCACGCGCGCGCGGCGGAGTCAGCGCCAGGAGCGCCAGGATCCCACCCTCGCCGCGGTTGTCGGCGCGCATGACGAAGGCGATGTACTTCACGCTGACGATCAGCACGAGCGCCCAGACCAGGAGCGAGAGCACGCCGAGCACCGCCGCCGGTGACGCGGGCAGGCCGTGGTGGGGGCGGAAGCACTCGCGCAGCGCGTAGAGTGGGCTGGTCCCGATGTCGCCGTAGACGACGCCGAGGGCGGTGATGGCGAGGGCCGCGCGGTGCCTGAGCCCGGCATGCCGAGAGGTCTCCGCGCCCCGACCCTTCTTCTTCATGTCTCCACGGCGTCGCCGCGCTCGCGGCACCGCGACGGCGTCTCCCGACTGTATCACCCGGGGCGCGGCTCGGACGGCGCCGCCCGGTCGCACGGTGGACCGGCTCGTGCCGAGGCGGTAGCGTGAGGGCGATGAGGCCGCCCAAGGACCGGGACTTCGTCGAGACGACCGATGGCCTCTTCTTCTGCGTGGTGGGCTACCTCCATCCGCCCGACCGCTACGCCGCCTACCTCAAGTACACGCCCGCCGGGGCCGGAAAGTGGGCGCGCGGCGAGATCGCCTACCGCCGGGAGTTGCCGTACTACCACGTCCGGCAGGTCCGGCGGACGCTGGAGTGGCTGGAAACCGCGCACCCACGGTACCTCTGGACCGATCCGGCCACGGGGCTCCGCTTCTCCCATGTTCCGGCGGGTGCCGTGGCGCGGTACTACGTCCCCGAGCGCCGTCTCGCCGAGATCGTGGCCGATCCCTCGGATCCCCTCGAGCGCGAGACCAGGGAGCTGGCGACGCTCCTGGCCGGCGCGACGGGCTTGCCGCTTCAGACCTTCGGCGTCTCGGGCTCCATCCTGCTGGGCCTCCACGATCCGGCGTTCTCCGACATCGACCTCCTCGTCTACGGAGCCGAGAGCGCCCGGCGGCTGCGCGCGGTGATCGACGGCCTCACGGAAGAGGGACTGGTGCCGCTGCCGGAGACCCGGCGTGCGAAGTGGCGCGCCGAGACATCGGCGCGCTTCGGGCTCGACAGGGACACGGTGACGGACCTGGAGGCACGGCGCTGGCATTACCGACTCTTCCGCGGACGGTACGTGTCCCTGCATCCGACGCGCGCGGACCATGAGATCCGGGAGGCGTACGGCGCCCGCCGCTACACACCCCTCGGGCGCGCGACCGTGGAGGCCCGCGTCACCGACGTCAGCGAAGCCATGTTCCTGCCCGCGGTCTACCGGGTCGCGGAAGCGGTCTGGCGTGAAGGAGGCCCCGGGCCGCTCGACGAGGTCGTGGCGTTCGAAGGCCTGTACGGGAGCGCCGCGGAGGCCGGGGAGCGGGTGCTCGTCACCGGCCACCTGGAGGCGGAGCGGGGGGGCATGCGCCGGCTCGTCGTCGGGTCAGGCTTCCTGCCCGATGGCGGAACGCTCCGGGTTCTCAACGACCGAACAGCTCGCCCGTGACGGAGGCTTCCCACTCGAGGCGACGCTGCAGGCTCCCTCGTGTCGGCCGGTTGTCGACGGTACTCGCCGCCTTCGCGTGCAGAGCTCCGGTCGGGTCCCGCTCGTGGCTCCAGCGGGTCTGGATACGCAGCGCGCCCGTCTCCGACACCTGAGGGAAGCAGAGGTTCTCGACCGGGCCGACCACGGCCGCGGCCGCGCCCAGGGCGCGCGCGATGGAGTGCCCCACGATGCGTCCCGAGCTGACTGCGGTGAACGCCGTCCGCGCGTAGGGCGTGTCCGCGACGTCGCCGACGGCATGGATGCGGTCGTCGGAGAGCGCTCGGAACGTCTGTCCGTCAATCTCGACGAAGGGTTCGCCGAGGCCTGCCTCCGACAGGAAGCGTGGAGCGCGATTTGGCGGGACGAGGCTGAGGAAGTCATAGCGGAGCCGGCCGACCTCTGTCTCCACGGTACTGGCGGCCGCATCCACGGACAGGACGCGCGTGAACGGCTCGTACACGAGGACATCCCGGTGCGCGGCCATGGCCCGGAGCAGCCCGGGCGCGAGCGAGAGCGGCGTGGGTCTCGACCGCGGGTCGACCAGCGTGACCCGTCCCCGGAGGCGCCGGGCCTTGAGGTGCCGGGCCCAGAAGAGGGCGTACTCGTACGGCGCCGGCGGACACTTGTAGGGACCTTCCGGCGTTCCGATCACCACGTGGCCGCCCCGGAAGGCCGCGATGCGGCGACGCAGCTCGAGAAGCGAGGCGTCCATCGCGTAGGGGCAGGCGTTCGGGCCGCCCGGCTCCGCGGGAAGGCCCGGAATCTCCTCCTGCGCCAGGCGGAGCCCGGTGGCGACGAGCAGCTGATCGTAGGCGATCCGTCCGTCGGTCATCGAGAGCTGCCGCCGCTCGCGGTCAAGCTCCAGGACCGTTGCACGAACGACGTCGAGCCCCTGCGCCACGAGCGTGGCGTAGGGTCGGGCGATTCGTTCAAAGGAAGTCAGGCCGAACGCATATCGGAGCGCCGCCGGCGCGAGGACGAAGAACGGTGCCTGGTCGACAAGGACGATCTCGGCGTCCGGGACCAGGCGTCGGACCGTGAGCGCGGCGCTGATGCCGCCGAAGGAGGCGCCGAGGACGACGAGCCGCCGTCCTCCGGGAGAGCGGGTGAGATCGGAGAGCGCGGTCCGGGGCTGGGCTCCCAGCGGACGGGACCCCGGCGCCCCGAGGGCCACGGCGCCGAAGGCCGCGAGCTCGAGGAATCGGCGCCGGGTCAGGGACTGGCTGAAGCGGCCCCGGAGCCGCCGCTCAGCGCGGCGTGACGTCGACGCCCTTGGCGAACTGCTGTCCGCGCGAGTCCTTCACCTCGACCTTCAGCTGGCCTGCGTCGCGCGGCGTGAAGTAGAAGCGAAGGTTCGGGTCCTCGCTCTCGGCGATCGTGGTCTGAGCGGTGAGGATCGGACGGTCGCCGTAGGAGACCTTGATGTCGGTGACGTAGTGGGCGGAGATCATGTAGTGCTTGAGCGGATGCTTCTGGAACCCGGTGTAGTTCGGGTGGTTGACGATGAGCTGGACCCGGTTCGGCTCGTTGCGGGTGATGGCCTCCGGCAGCCGGATCTGCATCTGGCCAAGGCGGGCGGCGGCGGCGGCGGCGTCCGCGTCCAGTACGGGCGCGGTCGAGCATCCTCCGGCGGCCTTGACGAACTTCGCCGCCATCGTCAGCTTGCCGTCGCTCATCTCCACGATCGCGCGCACCGGACTGTGGGTCTCCACCCGCATCTCGGTCTCGATGACGGCCAGCCCCGCGTCCGGGGTCAGGTGGAACACGGCGGCGAGCGGCTCGGGATTCTTGTCGATGACGACGATGATCCGCTTGACGAAGCGCTCCGCGGACTGGGTTCCGGTGACCTTGATCGCCAGCGGCACGTTCGCGCCACTCTCCGGACGGAGCGGGACGTCGAACTGGAAGACTCCGGTCGGGTCCTCCTGGATGGGCCGATCCGCGAAGAGCTTTGTTCGCCACTCCTTCCACTGCTCGGTCTCCAGCTCCGACTGGGCCCGAGCGTTCGACGCGAGGAGGAGTCCGACGACCGCGACCATCGCGGTCCAGACGATCCGTCCGCTCGAGTGCCTCATGGTTCCGCCTCCCCTCCGCGGGGGCGGTTTCCACCAAGCCCGTCCCCGGGCTACGCACATGCGCCGCACCCTCGATTGCACCGCATTGTCCGGCCCCGTCCTGCCGCATGTCAAGCTACCGGGCCGCCCGTCGCCCACCGGGTGCTCGGCGGGCTGGTTGTCCGGTTGCGGAGCCCGCCGGCGCCACGCTATCTTCGACGTCCCATGAAGCTCGTCCGCTACGGCCGCGCCGGTGCTGAGAGGCCGGGGCTCATCGACGCCGAGGGCATGCTGCGCGACCTCTCGCGGGTCGTCCGAGACGTGACGCCCGCACTGCTCACACGGGCCGGGCTGGCGCGGCTCCGGGGTGTGAGGGTCGCGCGCCTGCCCGCGGTGAGGGGGCGCCCCCGCCTGGGCTGTCCCTTGGCCGGCATCGGCAAGATGGTGTGCATCGGGCTCAACTACACGGACCACGCCGAGGAGGTGGGACTTCCGTTGCCGAAAGAGCCCACCATCTTCATCAAGGCGCCGAGCGCCCTCTCCGGCCCGACCGACCCCATCGTCCGGCCGAGGGACGCGGTCAAGCTCGACTACGAAGTGGAGCTGGGGGTGGTGATCGGGCGCGAGGCGCGCTACGTCGAGCAGGCCACGGCGCTGGCGCACGTGGTGGGCTACTGCATCGTCAACGACGTCTCCGAGCGGGCGTTCCAGATGGAGCGCGGCGGCACCACCACCAAGGGCAAGAGCGCCGATACCTTCGGCCCGGTCGGGCCATGGCTCGTGACGACTGACGAGATTGGCGACCCGCAGGCGCTGCGCTTGTGGACCACGGTCAACGGCGAGTGCCGCCAGGACGGCCACACCCGCGACATGGTCTTTCCGGTGCGTCAGCTCGTGGCCTACGTGAGCCAGTTCATGTCGCTCCAGCCGGGAGACCTGATCTCGACGGGCACGCCCGCCGGGGTGGGCCACGGCGCCAGGCCGCCGCGCTATCTCCAGCCCGGGGACGTCGTCGAGATGGGCATCGATCACCTGGGCGTCCAGCGGCACGTCGTCAGGGACTGGAGGCCCGCGGGCGGTACGCGCGCGCGCTGAAGCTCGCCGTCCCGGTCACGGCCGGTGAGCGCGGACCTGTCCTAGCCGGAGCTTCGAGCCGCGCGTTGCCCGTAGGCGTTCGAGGCGTCATGCATCGCGTCCGCCGCGGAGGGTCGGGGTGCACGCCGCGCGGAGCCGTGCCGCCTCGCTCTGGAGCGCGGCCTCGCAGCGTGACCGCGTGGGGGCCGAGGCGAGCACCGTGCAGATGGGGTGTCCAGCGCGAATCAGCCCGCCGGGGTGCGGGACGTCGTGGACCCCTTGAGCGAGCCACTCTGTCGTGTCGGGCACCGTCACGGTCCGCGAGGCGTAGACGATTGCCTTTCCCCAGACCTCCGTGGGCTCGCCGACGCGCTCCGGGAGCTCGCCTCGACACGCCGCGACGTGCAGGGCGAACACGGACCTCCCGGAGGCGTGCTCCAGCAGCTCCATCGACGCGCAGTAGCGGGGGTTCACCTCCACGACGACGGGACGATCGTTGTTCAGGATGAAGTCGAACCCGTTCAGGCCGCGGAGGCCGTACTCTCGGCTCAGGGCGTCGGCGATCGCCCCGACCTCGTGTCGAGCCGCGGCGGATCCGTCGAGCGGCATGATATTGCCGGCGTACCGGAACCCCCCCGTCAGGTGACGCTGCTCGGCCCACCCGAGAACCACGCTCCGTCGCCCGTCGGCGACGAACGAGGCCGACGCGCTCACGCCCTCGACGAGCTCCTGCAGGATCTGCGTCGACGTGGGCTGCCGCCCATCCCAGCTGCGCACGCCCTGTCCACCGCCCCCCCGTGTGGGCTTGAGGAGCCAGCGACCGGAAGTGGGGAGGGGATCGGCCGGGAGGCGCGTGTCGGGCACTATGAATCCCTGCCCCCCGAGGTACGGGAAGACCTCGGCGGGGTCGCGCACGCGTCGAAGCGCGTCGGGCGCGTTCCCGAGCAGCATCCGGTCCCGGGACAGCGCGGCCACGACGTCCGGATGGTTCTCCAGGCCTCCGCAGTACACGACGGCGTCGTAGGCGAGCTGGCGGGCCACCTCGAGGATCGCCGCGGCGGAGTACCCGTGTCCGTGCTCCCGCAGCGGATGGGTCTCGCAGAGGCGTTGCTGATCCAGGTCGCCGAAGTAGTCGACGGTGACGATGGCCGCGCCCGCGCGCACCGCGGACTCGGCGATGGCGCGGGTGGTGAGACCGGCGATCAGGATCCGCACGCGAGTCCGAAGCCGCGCCTCACCTCGTCCGCGCCGGCCACGAAGAGATGGTCCAGCACAGAGCCGCGGCTGTCCCGGAGGCGCAGCGCCTCCACCACGTCCCGGTGCGTCCCGCCGGCGAGGCCGTCGGCGAGCAGCGCGGCGCCCTGCGCTGCTTCCTTCACCTTCATGGCGAAGCCCTCGAGGAGCCGGACGGGCAGTGTCCCGCCGAGCCTCACGCGCAGGGCGTCCACGACGGCGGGCGTCCGGCCCACGCGGCC
Organism: uncultured Candidatus Rokubacteria bacterium; assembly: GCA_963804185.1. Taxonomy (GTDB): domain Bacteria; phylum Methylomirabilota; class Methylomirabilia; order Rokubacteriales; family DASRDR01; genus DASRDR01. The sequence goes on along the minus strand of CAWDPM010000005.1, from coordinate 1,640,083 downwards.
GGAGAGCAGCACCTCCCGCGCTCCTGGCGCCGCGATCCGAAGCGCCGCGACCATCTTCGCGGCGGCTTCGATCAGGGCCTCCCAGGCGATGCGCGCATCCGGGTCCTGCCGCGCCCGGGTGGCCAGTTCTTCCGGCGGCAGGTCGGGCGCCCGGGCGACGAAGGCCGCCCCGCCGGCGAACAGGGTCGATTTCCTGACGCGGCCCAGAGCATAGGCGACCTCGCCGTCCAGCGTGCCAAGCGCCCGGTAGCCGAGGCCTCCGGCGCTGCCGCCGATCCCATCCACGATCCGTCCGCCGTCGACGGCGAGCGCCGCCGTGAAGAAGCCGCCCAGCTCGAGGAGCACGAACGCGGTGCCCTCCGGAGGGACGCCGAAGCGGCGGCCCTGGTCCCAGATGCCGAGGGCGGCGACACACAGCTTGTCGGCGGTGCCCATGTCCAGCCGGTTCACCTTGCGATGGGGCGGGACCGTGTCGAGGTGGACGACGCCAGGCAGGAGCACCGCCGGGAGCCCGCGGGCCCGCATCAGCTCGAGCATCGCCCTCAGGCCGCCGACGCGCTCGGGCTGCACCCGATCCTCGGGGCGCACCAGGACGACGAGGTCGAGCTGCGCCTGGTCGAGAGCGGCGACCGGCACCAGCGGAAGCCCATAGCCCGATGGCGCGGCGATCAGGTCGAGCGGGGCCGCCGCGTCCAGCCGGTCCACCAGCGCCGCCGGGTTTCGGCGAGCCTCGTCGGCGCCGATCGACGCCTCGAGGAACACCTGCCCGTCGGCGAGGCCGCAGAGGTCGAAGCTCTGCGTCCCGGGGTCGACGCCGACGACGCGCGGCATGGCGGGCGCGGTCAGCGGTCAGCTGGCGCGCGCGACCTTGTAGATGGTCTCGAGATCGACCACGGCGTCGTTCCGCTCGAAGAGCTGGGCGACGCACGCGCGGTGGACCTTCATCTTCAGGCTGCCGATTCCGAGGGCGCCGAACACGCGCTTGCCGTCGCGCTCGGTGCCCTTGTCCGTCGCTTCGATCCCCTCGATGCCGAGGGGTGGCACCGCATTGACGTCGGCCAGCGCCTTCAGGCGATGGTGCTTGGCCCACACCGCCCGCGGGACAAACATGACGCCGGCGGCGCCGGCCGTCAGGCAAACGGCGGCGCCCTCCAGCGCCTCTGTCACGCTGGCCTCGTCCGACGCCTGGCACGGCGTGACGCTCACATCGAAGCCGGCCTTGAGACGCTCGCAGGCAGACTTCGCCCGGTCGAGTGACCGCGAGCACAGCACCGTGTCCGCGCCCTCGCGCGCGAAGAGCGTGGCCGCGCGGATCCCGACAGGCCCCGTGCCTCCCAGGATCACCGCGCGGGCTCCCGAGAGCCCCACCACTTCGGCCAGGCGCGCCACCGCGGCGGCGGCGGTCGTGTTGCAGCCGTTGGCGTCCATCATGGCGCTCACACGGAATGGGCCGAAGAACGCCTTCTGAACGGCCGCGAACAGCGCCTCCGCCGAGCCGACGTCAGTGCCGCCGACCCACACCACCGTGTTCCGGAGCTCGGCGGGCCCTCGCGTGAACATCGCGCCGTGCACCAGCGGGGTGACGTCGGTCGGCGTGACGCCCCCGTAGCTCAACACGGCATCTGCCCCCGCGTCGTAGGCGACGACCTGGTCGAAGACGCTCGGGTGACGGTCGGGGTCGAGCTGCAGGAGCAGCTTCTTCATGCGCACCTCCTGTGGGGTGGCCCGCGGCGTGATGGCCCCTCACGGGCGAGGCGGGTGACGGGGCGTCCGCGACGCCCTCGCCTTGACACGCCTTCCAATCCTACCCCACAATCCCTGCCGAGAGACCCGAGATGCTCATCCTTCGCGGCTTCCTCCTCGGTGCCATGTCGTGCTCCATCCTGATGGCGATTCCGGTGCCGGCTTCCGCCCAGACCCACGGTGTTGAGCCCCAGCCCGGGGCGCCATCCTCGCAGCACGACCACTCTGGCGGGGCCGGGAAGCCGGGGACGGAGGCCCCGACGCCTCACGGTGGGATGCAGCACGCGGGAGAGTCTCAGGCCGAGATGATGTGGTCGATGTACACCGACCTCGGAAACCGGGCGTACCAGCACGGTCTCTGGGGCGAGGCCGAGAAGACGTTCAAGTCCGCACTCAAGGAGGCGCGGACCTTCGGCCCCACGGACCGGCGGCTCCCGCTGAGCCTGAACAACCTCGCCGAGGTCTACCGGGTGGAAGGGCGCCTGGCCGAGTCGGAGCAGCTGGCCCGGGAGGGTCTTCTGCTCCGCGAGGGGGCGTTCGGTCCGAACGACTCCTCTGTGGCTGACAGTCTCAACACGCTCGCGCTCGCCCGTCACGCGCAAGGTCAGCCCGCGGAGGCCCAGGCGCTCTACCGGCGCGCGCTCGGGATCTGGGAGCAGACGCTGGGGCCGAATCACGCCCGGGTGGCGGTGCTCCTGAACAATCTGGCGTTCGCCCACCGGGACCTCGGGCAGCTGGACGTGGCAGAGCCTCTCCTGCGGCGCGCGCTCGCGATTCGCGAGGGCATCAACGGCTCGGAGCACCTGGAGGTGGCCCTGGCGCTCCGCGCCCTCGCCGACGTGGAGCGTGCGAAGGGGCGGTACGGCGAGGCGGAGGCCACGGGACTCCGCGCGGTGAAGATCATCGAGACTCGAGAGGGGCCCGACCACCCCGGGGTGGCCCTGCTGCTCGGCGACATGGCGGAGGGTTACCGGGCGGAGGGCCGGCTCGACAAGGCCGAGCCGGCCTACCGGCGCGCGCTGGCGATCTGGGAGCGCTCGGCTGGCTGGAACCACCCGCTCGTGGTGACGACGCTCGGCGGGCTCGCGCAGGTGCGCCAGGCGCGCGGGGACGCGGCCGAGGCGGAGAAGCTGCTCACGCAGGCGATCGGAATCGTCGAGGCGAGCCCGCTCGCGACCACGCCCCCGGTCCGTGCCCAGCAGGCCGAGCTCCTGACCGCGCTCGCCGGCCTGTATCGCGCACAGGGCCGTCCGGCAGAGGCCGACGCCGCCCAGGCTCGGGCACGGTCCCTGACCGGCGCGCCGTAGCAGCTTCGGACACTAGGTTACCAGCGGCTATATCGCCGCCAGCCATAGCCATAGCGATAGCCGCCCCAGAAGTACACCGGGGCGGGCGCCACGTATACCGGGGCGGGCGCCACGTACACCGGAGGCGGCGCCACGTAGGCCGGCGGGGGCGCGACGTAGGCGGGCGGGGGCGCGACGTAGGCGGGCCCGGCGACAGGGTAGGCGGCCGGCACGACATAGCACCCGCCCAGCACGAGCGCCCCGCTCAGCAGGGCTAGCCCGATCCAGGACCACCCTGCCACGCGTGGCGCGACCGTCGATCTGCCTGTCATCCGCTGGCCCGTCCGTTCCAAGGCGCCTTCCCTCTTCCCATTGGACGACGAGGTCGAGACGGGCATTCTCGCGGACGGTCGCTAGGCGTCTTGCGCTCGCGGGCGCCGTCCCTCGATCCGGACGCGGCGGTGGGGCGTGTCCTCGCCCGCGGGTGTCAGGTATCCCCAGCGCAGCGGCTGCTCCTGCACGTAGGTCTTGCCGAGGAGGAGGGCCAGGCGCGCCTTCATCAGCTCCTTACCGAGGTAGAAGGCGTGGCCGGCGCTCTCCACGGGAAGCTGCTCGAAGATCGCCTGGATGTCCGTGCCGCTGACGAACACCCGGTCGTTGAACACGCAGATGGCGTCGCGGGTGGTGGCGATCCGGAAGTTCGGATCCGTGATCGCCTGGTGCAGCGCGCGGAGCTCCGCCTCGGTGTAGTACTTGGGGCGGGCGTCCTTCACGGTGAGCAGGCGGTCGTCGATGTGCTTCGGGAGCACACCGCGCTGGCGCGCCGCGTACATGAGGCGGCGGGCCACGTCGACCTCGCGCACCGCTCCGCGCGCCCAGGGAATCACCTCGGTCGTGAGCACGTGCCGGATGCCGAGCTCCTGGCAGAACCCTACCAGGAGCGCGTTCACCCCGGTCGTGTCGGCGTCGGTCAACTCCGTGATGTTGCCGATCCCCATCATCATCTCGGCCGCGGGGTGTCGCGCCCGGACCTGCACGTACCGGTCGAGCGCCGCCGCGAAGCCGAAGCCGAGGGGCTCGATCACCGGATCCACGATGAAGGGACGTCCCAGCGCCCGGAGGTGCGCGATGCTCCGGTCCAGCGTGTCGAGGTCCTGCGGGGAGTCCGGGATGACGATCGGCGTGGCCCGGATCTGGGCGGCCACCTCGAGGTTCTGCCCGTTGAGGCTCAGCACGTAGTCGACCCCCGCCTGATCGGCGGCGACGATCTCCCCCGGATCGAGGGTGTCGATGCTGAGGGCGAACCCCTGCGCCTTGAGGAGGCTGACGACCTCGCCCACGTCGTCAAACTTCCGGTCGAGCGAGCAGCCAAGGTCGACGACATCGGCGCCGCCCTCGCGATAGTACTTCGCCGCGCGCACCACCTCCTCACGGGAGAGGTACGGCACGTTGTTGATCTCGGCGAAGATCCGGATGTCGTGGGCGCCATACTCCTCCCGGGCGGCGGCCTGTCCGAAGTATTCGGGGAGATCCCGGAGGTCACCGGGCCCTTTCTCCGTCCTCACGCCCCACCGATCCTCGACGACCCTGACGTCCCCCTCGCACAGGCCCGGGATGACGATGCGCTCTGCACCCGAGACGTCCGTGAGATGCCGGGCGATCCACGCCGTGGTCATCAGCGCGGCGACCGTGATCCGGAGGACCGCCACCTCGTACGGAAAATCGGGCGCCATGCGCTCGAGCGTCGCGCGGAGCGCGGGCTCGGCGAGCTTTCCGGTGACGAACAGGATCTTGGGCACGGAGAGCCCCGGACCTTTGGACGCGGCGGATGGCGGCTTCGGTCAGGCGGGCCGGTCGGGGCTGCCGCCTTTCACCCACTTGTTGGGCGTGCCCTCCATGTGGGAGTCCGCGCCCGGTCGCCACAGCACCGTCTCCTCGATCCGCCGGGCAAGGGCGAAGTCGCGCTCGGTGACGCCGTTGCTGGAGTGCGTGCGCAGCTTCACCCACACCTTCCCCCACGTCACCTCGAGGTCCGGGTGGTGATAGGCCGCCTCGGCCAGGTAGCCGACGGTGTTCACGAGCGCGAGCGTCGTGAGCCAGCCGTCGGTGTTGTACTTGCGGCGGATCCAGCGGCCCTCGTACCACCAGCCGGGCAGCTCCTCCTTGAGCCGCTGCTCGATCCGGTCGTCGGGAAGGACGGGGAGCTTCTTCTCTTCAGCCATCGCTTGCCTCCTGTGGATCCGCTCCGCCGATGATCACCTCGTCGCCGGCTGCGGACGATCTCGGCCGCCTAGGACATCACGACTCCTCCGTTGACGGCCAGCGTCTGACCGGTGATGAACGCCGCCTCGGCCGACGCCAGGAAGGCGACGACCCCCGCCACATCGTCGGGCGCGCCAGGCCGGGCGAGCGGCGTTGCGTCCGCGACGCGCTGCTGGATTGCGGCCCCGGCGCCGTCGAGCCACTGGGTCCGGATCCATCCCGGCGCCACGACGTTGACCCGCACTGCCGGCGCGAACTCCCGCGCCAGGCACCGGCTCATCGCCGCCACGCCACCCTTCGCCGCGGCGTAGATGGCGGCGGTCGGGTTCCCCATCCCGTGGTCCACGTGGTCCCACGACATGTTCACGATGACGCCGCCGCCGTCGCGTCGCATCGCGTCCGCCGCCGCCCGCGAGCAGATCCAGGTGCCCCTGAGGTCGACGTTCATCACCTCGTCCCACTGGCGCGCGGCCGGCCACGTCCGGGCCTCGCCGGTCAAGATGTCCGCGCCCGCGTTGTTCACCCAGGTGTGGATCCGCCCGAAGACCCCGATCGTCTCCGCGAGCAGACGGTCGACCTCGTCGGCCTGCGAGACGTCCCCTCTGAGGGCCATGGCTTCGCCGCCGGCCGCCCGGATATCGGCCACCACGGCCTCCGCGTGCCCGCGGGAGCGGGCGTAGTTGACGACCACGCGCGCTCCGTCTCGAGCCAGCGCGAGCGCGATCGCGCGGCCGATGCCCCGGCTCGCGCCGGTGACGACCGCGACCTGACCGCCGAGGCGCTTCACGACCTTCCGCCCCGGCGCCGGCGTCGGGGTCCTGCGAGGCACCGTCATCCGGTCCTAGGGGCGGGCAGCAAGGAGCGCCGTGATCAGGGCGCGGCCCTCGCCGTCCCATTCGCGGGATCCCACGGTGCGACCCATGAGCTGGCCCCGGCGGCCGACGAGGATCACGGTCGGGGTCCCCCGGATTCGGTACGCCCCGGCCACCGCGCCGCTCTCGTCGAGAAGCACCGGGAAGGTGAGGCCGTGCTGCGTGACCCACGAGGCAACGGCCGCCCGGGACTCGCCGAGGTTGATCGCCAGGACGGCCAGTCCCTGGTCCCGGAACTCCTTGTGGATCGTCTCGAGCGTCGAGGGCATCTCCCGCGTGCAGAAGGGACACCAGGTCGCCCAGAAGTAGAGCATGACCACCCGGCCTCGCTGGCTCTCCAGCGTGATCCGCTCGCCGGCGAGATTGGGAAGGGCCACCGGGGACGGCTCGCCCGACAGCGGCCCGACGCCGAAGTCGCGCATCAGAGCCTCCACGGTGTCCGTGGCCGCGGAGGCGCCGCCGAGCGTCAGGCACGCGAGCACCAGGACCGCGCCGAGGGCCACCCGGCGACGGCCCGGCGTTGTCCAGTGTCGACGTCGGCTCACCAGCCCGCGCATTCTAGCCCCCCGTCCAGCTACCGGGCGCAGCGGGCCCCCAGGTCCCGGACTCGCCGGTAACCCTGGTCGGCCGTCGCCCGGTACGTGGAGCGAACGTACCACGGCCCGTAGTACCAGCTTCCGCCCCGGTTGACTCGCGCCCCACGCGCGTCCGGGTCTTCCCGGCCGTCACGGGGATCGTAGGGATAGGGTCGATAGAGGGACGAGGTCCATTCCCAGACGCTGCCCGCCATGTCGAGCACGCCGTACGGGGATGCGCCGGAAGGATGCCGGCCGACGGTTTCCAGCCCGAGTGTGTGCCCGGCGTTGGCCCGATCGGGCTCGAACGTGTCACCCCACGGATATCGCCTGCCGTTCGGCCCCCGTGCGGCCTTCTCCCACTCGGCCTCGGTCGGCAAGCGCTTACCGGCCCAGCGGCAGTACGCGTCGGCCTGCCGCCAGCTCAGGATCGTCACCGGCTGGTCCACCCTGCCTCGCTCTGCCGGGTTGCCGCCGACCGGGACCGTGCATCCGCCGGCGGCGACACAGCGGAGATAGCGGCCGTTGGTCACCTCGACCTTGTCGATCCGGAAGGCGTCGACGAAGATCCGCGCCACTGGCTGCTCGTCCCGATCGGCGTCGTCGTCCGAAGAGCCCATCATGAAGGCGCCTGCGGGGATGTCGACCATCTCCACGTCGTCGGCGCTCCGGCTCATGACCGGCGTGGAGCTCGAGGGTAGGCCGCCGACGAGCGTGACGATCGCGACACCGAAGGAGAGCGCGACCAGGCGCCAACGGGGCTTCACGTCACGTGACCCGCGAGCCTGGGCATGGCGGTCGGTTGTCGCGATACCACCCGACTACTATAATGCCGCACGATGCGCCTTCTCGTCAGCGTGGTCGACGCCGGAGAGGCTCGGATCGCCGCGGAGTCGGGAGCCGACGTCATCGACGTCAAGGATCCCTCCCGTGGCGCTCTGGGCGAGGCTGCCCCGCACGTCGTCCGCGCGGTACGGGACGCGACGCCGGCTCATCTGCCGGTGAGCGCCGCGCTCGGGGACGGGCCCTTCACCTCCGAGGTCGCGGCAGCCCTGGCCGAGGGCGCGGCGGCAAGCGGTGCGGCCTTCGTGAAGCTCGGGCTTCGCGAGACGTCGCTCGCCGCAGCCCCGGCAACCCTCCGAGCGGTCGCGGTGGGTCTCCCCGCCGGTGTCCGGCTCGTGGTGGCGAGTTTCGCCGATTTCGAGCGGGCAGGGGCACCGCACCCCCTCGACCTGCCGGGACTCGCGGCCGCCGCCGGCGCCCATGGCTGCCTGCTCGACACGGCGGTCAAGGACGGACGCGGGCTGTTTCACTGGCTCCGCGAGTCCGAGCTGGCGGCATTCGTCGAGGCGTGCCGCGCGCGCGGCCTGCTCTCCGCGCTGGCGGGCTCGCTCCGCGGCGAGGAGCTGGCCCGCCTGGCCCCGATCGGCCCCGATCTGGTGGGCGTACGGGGCGCCGCCTGCGTGGGGGACCGGGTGGGCGGCCGCGTCGACGCTGGGCGCGTCCGCGCTCTCGTCCGTGCCCGAGGGGTCGCGCTGCCGGCCTAGGTCAGCCGCTGAGCCGGTTCGGCACCTGGCCCCAGACACCCTCCCTGTTCGTCGCTCCCCTCGGGACGTGCTCGGCCGGTACCTGGCGCCACAGGTTCGACGGTTGACATCACGGCATCAGGATCTTTATGCTGTGATGCATGCGCACGACGCTGACGCTCGACGATGATGTCGCCGCCGCTCTCGACCGGCTCCGAAAGGCCCGGCGCGGAAGCTTTCGGGACCTGGTCAACGCGGCGCTGCGGGAAGGCCTCAGGAGCCTGACCGCTCCCCCGCGGCGCCGGATGCATTTCCGGACCCGCGCAGTCGATCTTGGCCGCTGCCGGCTCGGCAACGTCGACAACGTGGCCGAGGTCCTCGCCGTGGCCGAGGACGACTCGTACAAGTGATCCTGGTCGACGCCAACATCCTCGTCTACGCCCACGTCGGTTCCGTCCCCCAGCACGAGCGCGCGCGGACCTGGCTGGACACGGAGCTCAGCGGGACGTCCCGGGTCGGGTTGCCGTGGCCGAGCCTCCTCGGGTTCTTGCGGCTCGTCACGAACCCCCGGGTCTTCCAGCGGCCGGAGTCCATGGGAGACGCCTGGGTCCAGGTCGCCGCCTGGCTCGACGCGGACGTGGCCTGGATTCCACAGCCCACCGATCGGCATCGGGATGTGCTCGCATCCCTGCTTGGCGCACCGGGGATGCAGGCCAATCTGGTCCCGGATGCTCACCTGGCCGCGCTCGCCATCGAGCACGGTCTCACGCTCTGCTCGACGGACGGCGATTTCGGGCGGTTCCCGACGCTACGCTGGCGAGATCCGCTGGCGCCCTGAAGCTCGTCTGCACACGCGTCGCACGCCGTCAGTCCTCGGGGGCCAGCTTTCGGATCACACCGAGAAGCTCGAACGGGCTGTAGGGCTTCGCCAGATAGGCCGACGCTCCGGCGTCCTTGGCCTTCAGCTGGTCGCCGCTGAGCGCGAACGAGGTGATGGCGATGATCGGAGTGTGGGCCGTGACCGGCGTATTGCGCAGGGTTGCGGATGGCCTCGACGCCGGAGACCTTGGGAAGCTGGATGTCCATCAGAATGAGATCCGGGCGCTCTTCGAGGGCCGTCGCGATCCCGGCCTCCCCGTCGACCGCCTCGATCAAGCGGTAAGCCGTCCGCCGCAGCAGATCGCGGACGATCTTGCGGTTCAGCTCGTCGTCCTCGACGTAGAGAATGGTCTTTGTCGTCATACCGCCTTCCCTTGCTCCACGCGCAACGGGACCGTGAAGGAGAAGGTCGATCCCTTGCCGAGCTCGCTCTCCACCCAGATCTGTCCGCCGTGCATCTCGACGAACTTCTTCGTGATGCTCAGCCCCAGTCCGGTGCCCCCGAACTCGCCGGCGACCGTGGGGTCTCCCTGGCGGAACTCGGCGAACACGGTGTCCAGCCGGTCCGTCGCGATGCCGATCCCGGTGTCGGTGACGCGGTAGTGGAGGACATCGCCGCGGAGGTCGACCACGATTTCGACCCGTCCCTGACGCGTGAACTTCACCGCGTTCCCGGCGAGATTCATCAGGCACTGGGTGATGCGCCCCCCGTCACCGTGCGCTAGCGGGATGTTCTCGGGCACCGCGGTCACAAGGTCAAGCCCCTTCTGCGCCGCCAGGGAGCGGAGGGCAGCTCTCACGCCCTCCGCCGTGTCCTGAACCGAGTAGTCCGCCAGGGCCAGCTCCATCCGGCCCGCCTCGATCTTGGAGAGGTCGAGGACGTTGTTGATGAGGCGGAGGAGGTGCTTGCCGCTGTTCTGGATATCGGTCAGCGGCGCCTTCATGTCGGGCGGCACCGCCCCGTAGATTTCGCCCAGGATCATCTCGTTGAATCCGAGGATCGCGTTCAGCGGCGTGCGGAGCTCGTGGCTCATGCTGGCCAGGAAATCGGACTTGGACTTGCTGGCCCGCTCGAGCTCGGCGTTGAGCGCCCGCTGGTCCTCGTAGAGCTGGTGAAGCTCCTGACTCATCTGGTTCATCCGGCTGGCCAGGGCGCCGAACTCGTCGCGATTCGGCACGTCGATGGTCGCGCCGAAGTCGCCTTTCGCGATCCGGTCGAGGAAGCCGCCGGCCTCGCGGACGGGGAGGATGAAGGACCAGGAGATAACGAAGCCCAGGAGGAGGGCAAGCACGATCGACGACGCCGCGAAGCCGCCCATGACGAGCAGGGCTCGACGGTTCACCGCCTCGACACTCTGCCGGAGCTGGGCCATCCCGGCCTCTTCGCTCCGGACGACTCGGGTGACGAGGGTGGCGATCTCCCGATACAGCGGATAGCCCTCGTTGAGGTGGAATGCCATCGCCTCGTCGAGCTTGCCGTCCTGATTCAGGCTCGCGATGCGCGCCACTGTGGCCAGGAGCTGGTCCTGGGCCGCGCGAATCCGCTGGATCGTCTCGCGCTCTCCGGGTGGAGCCGCTCCCTCCAGGCGGGCAAGCGTGTCCTCGAAGCGGTTCTTCTCGCGGAGGATGCTCTCGATGGTGGCGTCGTCCCGAAGAAGCAGCGCATTCCGCGTGAAGTTCATCTGCAAGCCCAGGGCCTGCTCGATCTGGCGGGAGGCGTCGACCCGCTCGCGCGCCTGGTCCAGGAGCCGGCTCTGCCGGGACACGCTCATGATCGTCTGGAGGCTCATCGCCCCCATGGCGATGAGGAGCAGGGCGATCAGGAGGAACGCGCCGAGGAGCTTCGCGTGGACGGACGCGCGGATGCCCGCGACGCGCCGGACCACGGCCCCTAGCGGCGAGCGGGTCATGAGCAGGCGCGCGATCCGCTCGCCCAGGCTCAGCGTCGTCTCGGGGACGGGGACGGTGGGCTCGATGGGAGGATGCTATCAGGGTGGACTCCGTGGATCAAGGCGGACATCCCCTCGACACTGTGCAGGGAAAGGCCGATAATCGCGCCCGCGGGCCACACAGCAGGTCCGGCGCAGTGCAATCAAGGAGGCGTGTCCATCGCCAGTCTCGACTCGAAAGGGGAGATCCCTCCTCGTGGGTGGCGACTCGCCGCCGGTTCGTGAAGCGTGGCGTCGCTCGGACGCCTCGTTGCCGCCATGCCGTCTGTTCGAGGCACGCCGCCACGGTTCTCCGAACACCCGGGCGCTCCTGAGAAGGGGAGGACCCCCATGAGGCACGAGGCCGCCCCACGCCCGCGAGAGTACGCAGGCTCGCGGCGCCGGTTCATCACGGCCGCCGGCATCGCCGGGGGGACCGCGGCCATCGGGCTCCCCGCGGTCGTCCGCGCCCAGGCAGCCGTCAAGTGGCGGGTCCAGACTGCCTGGGACGCCGGCACGGCCGGTTTCGCGGCGTTCCAGAAGTACTGCGCGAACGTGAAGGTCCTCTCGGAGGGGAAGCTCGAGTTCCAACCGTTGCCGGCGGGCGCGGTCGTCGGGACCTTCGAGATGTTCGACGCCGTGAAGGGAGGCGTGCTCGACGCCATGCACGTCTTCACCGTCTACTGGGGCTCGAGGATGCCGGTGGCGGCATTCCTCTCCTCGTATCCCCTTGCGCTCGACCGGCCTGACCAGTGGGAGACGTGGTTCTACGAGCTGGGGGGACTCCAGATCGCGCGGAAGGCGTACCAGGCCCACAACATGTTCTACGTGGGCCCGATCCAGCATGACCTTAACCTGATCCACTCCAAGGTCCCCATCCGCGCCTTCGAGGAGTTCAAGGGGAAACGGATCCGCTTCCCGGGCGGGATGCCCGCCGACATCTTCTCGCACGCCGGGGTCTCCACGGTGATCCTGGCCGGCGGCGAGGTGTACCGGGCGCTGGAGCAGGGGGCCATCGACGCCGCGGACTTCGTCGGTCCCGCGAACAACTACGACCTCGGCTTCGCCGCGGTCGCGAAGTACATCATCATGGGGCCGACCACGACGCCGTGCCTTCATCAGCCGGTCGACCTCGCCGAGCTCACGGTCAACCTGCCGAAGTGGAACGCGCTGCCGAAGCACCTCCAGGAGGTGGTGGTCGCCGCGACACGGCAGCACTCGTGGGACCACTACGCCTACATCCAAAAGCAGAACATCGCGGCCTGGGACAAGTACAAGGCCCAGGGGGTTCAGATCATCCGGCTCTCCGAGGCGGATGTCCAGAAGTTCCGGCGGTACGCCATCCCCATGTGGTTCAACTGGGCCAAGCGGGATCCCCTGGCCCGGGAGGCGTTCGCCTCCCAGCTCGCGTTCATGAAGACGTTCAACGTCGGGTACATCACGGACTCGATGCTGGTCGACATCGACGGAAAGACAAAGCTCACGCTCTAGCCCGGCAGCCGGATCCGGCCGTCAGATCGCAAGCGCGCCGGCTGGCCTGCGGCGTCCCGTCAGCGGGCCCGGCGCGCAACAACCTCGGCGCCCTGCGTCCCGCCGGTCTCGATCAAGCGCGCGATCCGGTGCGGCAGGTGGCCGCGAACGAACCAGCACCCGATGGCGGGGTCGAGCGCCCGGGCGAAGTACCGGTCCACCGCGTCCGCGAACGCATCGAGCACGATCTGTCGGACGTGCGGGGACATGCTCTCCGGCCCACGGTCGGGCCCGATGAAGCCGTCCTCGTGCTTCACGAGAATGAGGCGCCGGGCGCCCAGGATCACGGTGATCCAGGCCGCGATCGAATCCGAGGTGACGTCCCAGGAGTGGGGGAGCGGATCGGCGCGCAGGAGCCAGGCTGACGGCGCCAGCACGTTGAGCCGGCCGGGGGCGAGCTCGCGCCGGCTCCGCACGAGCGCCGAGCCAGGGGCGAGCCGCGCCAGTAGGTAGCCGTACTGGTCCATCGCCAGGATGGCCATCCAGTGGGCGGGCGAGTCGCCGAGCGCGAAGCGGCGGTCGGCGCGGCGCACCGCGTCGGCGAAGCTCCCGCCGCCGGGCACGACGACGAGCCAGTGTCGCCGAGCGGCGCCGGCCAGCATCTCCATCAGGCGGCGGAGGTGGGCGGGATGCGTGGCGAGGCTGCCGCCCACCTTGATCACCCAGTCCGGCGCCTGGCGCGAGCGATCTCGGGTCACGGTTCGCGGCCGGCGCGGGTGGCCCACGGGTGGTCAGTCGGCGTCGAGGCCGAGCCAGGCGACGGCGACGGCGGGGGCCACCGTGCCGACGTCCACCTCCAGGACGGCGGCGAGATCCTTCACGGGCATTCCTGCTCGCTCGGCGGCCCGGTGCGCCAGGAAGCTGCCGAGCCCGGTCGCGATCACGGGGGCCGGCCGCGGCAACCGCCGCCCGACCCGGCCGATCGCCTCGGCAATCTCCTCGACCTGCGCATCGGCGATCGTGGCGGCGATGGCGCGGATCTCCTCGGCGCCGAGCATCTCACCATCCGCGCACACGACCCGCGCTAGCCGCTCGCCGGCGAACTCCTGAGCGGGGGGCCGGCCATCGGGCGTCGGGCACGTGTAGTCGTCCGCGGCCAGGTTCCCCAGTAGCACGTGGGCATCGCCGCTGACCGCGAATAGCTCGGACGCGACCGGGCACTCTCCGCCCCGGAGCGGAACCCGGCGCACGATGGCGGCGACGTTGGTGCGGAGCGCTCCCGTGTAGAGGAGCTCCCCGGCGAGCAGCCGCTCGGGATCGGTCCGTCCCAGGGCCGCCACCCGGCCCCCGACGACCGGGATCACGTCGGTCGTGGTGGAGCCGATGTCCACCAGCAGGGCCTCGGGCACGAACCGCCCCACCAAGAGGGCAGTGGCCACCCAGTTCGAGGCGGCCGCGTCGAGCGGCCGCGCGCGCGCCGTGGCGGTGGCCACGAAGTCGCCGGCGGTCGTGAAGACGCGAACCGACGACGCCCCGGACACGGCCTCGACGGCGTCGAGCACGAAGCCCACGCCCTCGCGCTTGGTGCGGAACACGTCCGACAGCTCGGCGGTCATGGTCACCGCCACCGAGTCGGACGCCGGCAGCTCGGCGGCAAGGGCGCGGAGGACCCGGGGCAGGGCGTGCTTGTCCCGCCAGATCTCGAATGGTTGGCTCGCCGTGGAGACCGTCCGGCCGCCTGCACCCGCTTGGACGACGGCCGCCTTCACGTACGCGCCGCCCACGTCCCATCCGAGCACCCGGCTCGCGCGGCTCACCGCGTGCTATCCTCGCCCGCGATGCGTGTCGTGCCGGTGCTCGATCTGAAGGGTGGCGTGGCGGTGCACGCGGTGCGGGGGGAGCGTCACGCCTATGCGCCGGTGCGGAGCGTGCTGTCCCCCTCGGCGGACCCGGTCGCGCTCGCCCGGGCCTTCCTCCTGCGCCTCGGCTGCGACGCCTGCTACATCGCGGACCTCGACGCGATCGCCGGCACGGGGGATCATGGCGTGGTCGTCGAGGCCATCGCCGGCCTGGGGATCGCGGTCTGGCTCGACGCCGGCGTGGCCGGGGCCGATGATGCTCGCCGCGCCGCTACCTCGGGCGCCGCGCGGGTCATCGTGGGCACCGAGACGCTCAGGGCCACGCGCGACCTGCCGGCGATCGTGGAGGCAGCGCGAGATAGTAGCTCCGGGGCTGACTGCATCCTCAGCCTGGACCACCGCGAGGGCCGGCTGCTCGGCGGCTCGCCGGAAGTGGCGGGGGCCGAGGCGACAGACCTGGCGGCCGCGGCCTGGACGGCCGGGATCCGGACATTCATCGTGCTCGACCTCGCGCGCGTAGGGGCGCGCGCCGGGCCGGAGACGGAGCCGGCCCGACGGCTCCGCGCGCGCCTGCCGGATGCGGAGGTCGTGCTCGGCGGCGGCGTGCGAGACAAGGACGACCTCCGCGCGCTCGCGGCCGCAGGCTACCACGCGGCCCTGGTCGGAACGGCGCTCCACACCGGCGTGCTGGGGGCCGCGGACCTGATTTCGGCCGGCTAGGCCTCGAGCTGGGCGGCGAGCCACGCCGCGAGCGCGGTGCTGCCGCGCGGCTGACCGTCCCGGAGCTCGCCCCGGATCTCGGCGAGCCGCCCGCCGCGCTGGGCGAACACGTCGTGCTTGTGGATCGTCTCCATGTTCACCTGCCGCGCCTGGACGTAGGCGTCGTCCGGCAGCTCCGGGTAGGTGTTGACGAAGCTCCGGAGCATCTCCCGCACGCTGTCCTCGACGAAGCGGGGATGGCGATGGGCTTTCTCCACGACGAACAGCTCGTCGGGTCGCTTCAGGAGGTCGTAGTTCTCCGAGCTCATGGAGCCCTCGACGATCTCGACCAGGTCCTCGGCGCGAAGCGGGCGATCGGCCCCGGCCAGAAGCCGCCCGCGTCCGCGCTGGTTGTGGGTGGCCACCGGGACCAGGGACAGGACCTGCTCGGCGACGTCCGGCGCGAACCCCTGCTCGCGCAGCCGGGCCTCTGCCTGCGCACGGACCATCTCCTGGGCGCAGGGGCACGCCATCATGCCCTCGGCCTCCACGCCGATGAGCTGAACGGCACGGCGGGGGGTGGCGGCGGCGATGCCGATCAGCGTGTACAGCTCCTGCGAGGGCTTCCCGGAGATCGGCGCCCGGCGCTGGAGCGGGAACTGGGCCCGGATCTCCACGTCCGCCCGCGATGCCCGGTGCCCGAGGGTCAGGGCCCGGGCGATGCGTTCGGCCAGCGTCTCGATGATCGGGGCCTCGAACTCGCCGAGGTCCTCCAGGACCTCCTCGACAGTGTCGCTGAAGCGCGACATGTGGGCGCCCTTCTGGTCGGCCCCAAGCTCCACGAAGAGGTCAAGCGTCGCGTAGAAGAGCCCCCCGCCGTCGGCGAGCTTGATGATGCGGTGAAGTCCGGTCACGCCCGTCTGGTCGAGCCTGAGTCGCGCCGACGGCGACTCTTCCTGCAGATCGCGCTCGAGGCGCGCGGTCAGACCCCGCGCGACCCGCACGATCCCCCGCGTCTCGCCCAGGTCCGCGAGGAGCTGCGAGACGGTGCGCCCGAGCACCGGATGTCGGAGGTCCGGCGCGACGTCGTTGAGCGGGACCAGGACGAATCCCCGCTCGGCGACGTGGGGGTGAGGCAGCACCAGCGTGTCGGTGTGGACCACGCGCTCGCCGAAGAACAGGATGTCGATGTCGATCGGCCGCGGGCCGTACCGCTCGGCCGGGCGCCGGCCCATGCGGGCCTCGATCCGCTTGACGACGGTGAGCAGCTCGGCCGGTCCGAGCGCCGTGGTGCCCTTCACCGCGAGGTTCAGAAAGCGGGGCTGGTCGGTCACGTGGGCCGGCTCGGTCTCGTAGACCGGCGAGACGCGCTCGATCGCGAAGTGGGCCCGCAGGTTCTGGAGCGCTTCCGCCAGATTGCTCTGACGGTCGCCCAGGTTGGAGCCGAGCCCCAGGTAGACGACGGACGGCGACGTCATGGCGGCTCCGGTCCGGAAGGCCGGCCCGCGTCGAGCGGCTCCCGGTAGAAGGCGCGCTGGCCGGACGACTCGTCCACCTCGACCTCGATCGCTTCCGCGCCGGCCGGGAGCGTTCCCAGGCCCTGCCGGAGCTCCTGGGCAATCCACCAGGCCAGCATCTCCGCGGTGGTGTTGGGGATAGGGAGAAGGACCACGTCGGCCAGGGGGAAGACGTACCGCTTGTCGCGGTAGGTCGCCTGGACCTCGGTACCCGACTTCGTGACCCGGATGAGCGCGCTCTTGGTCGGCAGCAGCATCCGATGGTCCAGGCGGTCGACGACGGACCTCAGCGCGCGTTTCAGCCGCGTGAAGTCGAGGACGTAGGCGTTCTCGTCGAGCGGCCCCTCGAACGCGACAGCCGCCCGGTAGTTGTGGCCGTGGAGGGGCTCGCACTCGTGGCCGTCGTAGGTGATGAAGTGACCGGCGCAGAAGACGGTGTAGTCCTTCTCGATCCGCACCCGGTACTGGCTCATCCGCGGTCTTGCTCCAGGAGCCACACGAAGAGCGCGGCGGCAACGAGGTCCGCCGAGGTTCCGGGATTGAGGCGATTGCCGCCGCGCCGGAGGTCGCGGTCGAGCCGCCGGGCCGCAGCGAGCCCCTTCCGGGTCGCGACGCCGCCCGCCCGCATCACCGCGCGCGCGCGGGCGGCCACGGCGGTCGCGGCTTCGGTGCCGGCCTTGCGGGCGATCAGCGTGTCCGGCACCCGGGCCATCACCTCGATGTGCGCCTGCGCGATGGCGTCGAGCAGGGATAGACCGCGGGAGAGCGCCCGGCGAAGCCTGGCGAGGGCCAGGTCGAACGTGACGGTGAAGCCGCGGACGTACTCCGCCGCGACGGAGTCGCGCTTGGCGGCCAGCCGCATGGCCGCCCCCAGGGTGATCGAGGGCCGCTGGGAGACGGGGGCCTCGTCGCTCCGCCCGAGTCCCCCGGCCGGGCGAGCCGTATGGCCCGATAGGCCCAGCGCGCGTCCTCGACGCTCAAGCCGCGGAGCACGGCGGCGAGGCGCCGCCTGAATCCCGTCCTTCGACTTGCCCGTGCGGCCGCCGCCAGGGGTGTGAACAGGAGCGCCATGCCGAGATTGGTGTTAGACGGGGCCACGCGCAGGGTGGCGGCCACCGCCTCGTAGACGGTCCGGCCCACCCGGCCCGGGGCGGCGCCCGCGACGGCGGCGCCGAGTGCCTGCGCGCTGAGCGCGAAGTCGTCGAAGCGCGCGTCGCGGAAGCTGCGGGTCGGCGTCACGTTTCCGATCTTTTCGGCGCACGCGTCGAGGGCGCACGCGAGCGTCGCGGCTGCCGCGATGCGGGCCGGTGAAGGTCCGCCGGTCGGCGTTCGCCACGCGCTCACGGCGCGGTGCCGACCGGCAGGCCGCGCCCGACGGCCGCGATCGCGTGCTTCGCGATCGCTCCCACGACGTCGACGTCGGTCGTCTGCTGAAGCCCCCGCCATCCCGGTATCCCGTTGACCTCGATCACGAGCACCCGCCGGTCGTCCGCGCACAGGAGATCCATACCCCGCGTAGCCCGCCCTCCCGAACACCGGATGTCCCGACCCCGAGCGGTACGAACTCCTGACGGTAGAATACCGAGCGTGTCAATTCCAGGGCCCGGCAGGCGCCATCGGCCAGATCCGGATCGGACGCGCATAGTCGAGGCGCCTACCGACGCGCATCCGGGTGTCGGCGGGAGCTCGCGCGTCCGCCCGACGTAAGCGGAAGCCAGGGCGGCCGGTACTTGGGCACGGAGGCCGCGCTCCGGAGGGCGAGCGGGATCACAGCGCCTTCCGGCACGACGCGCCGCGGTTGCGCGCGCGGCTGGCGGCGACCCACGCCAGGCGGTCTCCGAATGCGCTGCGGATCGAGTCAGCCAGGGCGTGCGCAGCGGATTCGCCCTGCACCAGCGCGAACACCGTCGGCCCCCAGGAGCTCTGCCCGACGCCGTGGGCGCCGCGAGCCAGGGCGAGCTCGGTCACCTCGCAGCCCGTGTGGCTGGCGAAGCGGCCACCCTGATAGGGCGCGAAGTATTCGCCGACGACCTCCTGAATCTCGGTGATCGCCGCGCCGAAGGTCCGGATGTCCTTGGTGAGCACCGCTGGCGCGAGCTGCATCAGTGTGATCCGGCAGATCCGGCCAACCCGGTCGGCGTCCATGGGCGGAAGGTCCTGGAACGCCCGCTGCTCCGACGGTCCGGAGAGTCCGGGCGTGGCACGAGCGGTCGCCAGGACGAAGTGCCAGTCATCGGGCAGGGGGTGCTGGAAGATCACCGGCGGGGGCTCGGGTCCCTGGCCTTCGCTGGCCGGCGCGTCGCCGTCGTCCTGCGTCCGCTGCCCGGCGTCGATCACGAGGCCCCCGTGCTCGAAGGCAGCGACGCCGATCCCGGACCGCTGCCCTCGTCCGAGTCGCCGCGCCAGCTCGCGAATCGGGGCCGGACGTCCCGCGGCCTCCGACGCAGCGAGCGCGACGGCCAGGGCGAGCTGGGTGCCCGCGCCGAACCCCGCGTGGGCCGGGATAGCCTCCACCAGCCGCACGGCGACCGACCCGTCTCCGAGACCGAGGCGCTCCAGGATTGCCTCTAGAGGCTGGCCCTCGGCCGGCGCAGTCCCGGCACCAGGGAGCGCCGGGGTGGCCTCCACCCTGCACCGCGGTTGCTCCAGGGCGACGCCGATCGACCCGTAGCGCCGCCCGCATGCGCCGTTGAGATCGAGGAATCCCAGATGGAGCCGTGCTCCGACCTGCACGATCGTGCGCATGCCAGGATCCGGCTCGTCAGGCGCCCGCCAGCCTGGCGACGTGGGCGCGGATGTACGCCATGGCCTCGCGCTCCGCCGGGCCTCCGGTCTTGTCGACCAGCGGGTCCAGCCGGTCGAGCCCCTGGAGCACCTCGTCGCGCGGGAGCCTTCGCGCCCGGGACGCCAGGATGCTCGCCTCCACGACCGCGTGCTTGGCCCGGCACAGCCCCGCGAACGGCCGTCCCACCGCGCCCGCCACTACGCGGGTGGCGACCTCGGCCCGGTCACCGCCGACGGGCCGGGGTCCGGGGGGCGAGACGCGCTCGACCGTGACCTCGCGCCAGTGGCATGCGTCGGCCAGGATGACGCCGCGGACTCGCGTGGCGGGCCGGTTCGGAAACCGCTCGCGCGAGAGCGCGCTCTTCGCAAAGACCAGGACGTCGTCGGTGACGTTGACGACGGCCTCGCGCGTGCGGACGAGGTTCCGGAACGTGCGCGTCCCGACATAGGGCCGGATCACCGGACGCTCCTCGTCCCAGACCACGCCCATCGCGGCGAAATTGACCTCTCCGTCCTCGTCCAGCGTCGTCACGACCGTCTCGACGATCATCATTGATCCATCGTCTGGCGGCGAGAGAGGGCGCCGACGTCGAGGCCGGCGACGACGATCCCGTCGACGGCGAGGACGTTCGCGGGCAGGCGCCGGCCCTGTCCCCTTAGCGTAGGGTAGTTGGGCGACGCCCAGAGCGACAAGGGCACCGTTGAAGGGATATGTCAGGAAACGGCATAGAGATGTCCCGATCCCGGCTGGCCACGCAAGAACGTTCCGATCTCCGGAGACATCGACGTGAAGCGGACAGAAAAGCACGTGCTGCTTCCCGACACCGCTCCCACGACCTTGGCGTACAGGGCTCCGGGGATCTCCTTGCCGTCGGTGTCGACGAGGTGGATCTTGAGGTTGCTGAAGTTCGGGACCGGCTGCTCCAGGATCGCCTCTGCCCCTTTGGGTGATAGCTTCGTGAAGCTGCCCTTGCGCATGTCTCCGCTCAGATGGGTTCCCTCCACGAGCGCGTACCTCACCGGGATCTCCTCGGGCAGCGGGACGAGCGCGTCGGACGTCTCGGGCAGATAGAGCTTGTACGGTCCGCCAATCCCCAGAATCTCGTAGAGGGTGATCGGGTGCTCGATTCCCTTGGCCTTGACCTCCATCTGCTTCCCGATGCCGAGAATGCGACCCACCTCATGCCGGGTACTGTCGGAAATCAGGATCTGGCCGCCGGTCGTGTACCCCTGGATCCGGGAAGTTAGGTTGACATGGCTCCCGACCACGCCGTACTTCATCCGCTCGGACGAGCCGATGTTCCCCACGACCACCTGCCCCGTGTGCACACCGATACCCATCTCCAGGTCGGGCAGACCCTCCGCTCGATTCTGCTCGTTGACCGCGGTCATGGCCTGCTGCATCGCCACCGCGCAGGCCACCGCCCGCTGCGCGTCGTTCTCGGCCCAGACGGGAGCCCCGAAGAGGACGAAGATCGCGTCGCCGATGAACTCGTCGATAGTGCCGTTGTACTCCTTGATGACGGCCACCATCGCCTCCAGGTAGCGGTTGAGGAGGGCGACGACCCGTTCCGGCGCCAGTCGCTCGGACAGCGACGTGAAGCCCCGGAGGTCGGACATCATCATCGAGATCTTGCGCTTCTCGCCTCCCAGCTTCTGTCCCGTGGGCGAGTCGAGCAGATTGGCGACGACCTCGTCGGTCAGGTAGCGCCCGAAGGTCTCCCGAATGAACCGGTTCCGCAGCTCGACCTGTGCGGCAAGTCGCTCCAACTCGGCCTCGACCCGCTTGCGGTCGGAGATGTCCGCCCAGGACCCGACGAGCTCCTTCGGCTTGCCTGACTCGTCGCGGATGACGGTGAAGGTGTCCTGGATCCAGACGTAGTGGCCCTTCCGATGCCGGAAGCGGTACTCGACGCTTCCTCCGCCCAGGTCGACCAGGTGGGCGAGCTCGCCGAATACCCGGGGCGCATCTTCCTTGTGGAGGCGCTTGGACCAGAAGTTCGTATCGTCCCGCATCTCCCACGGGGCGTACCCCATGATCGATTGCAGGTTCTCGCTGACGAATGTGCATGCGAAGTTGCCTGAGGCCTGATTGGTGTAGATGACCGAAGGACTGGCGGCCACGAGCGTCTGCAGGTCCTGCATCGCGGACCACCGCTCCCCCAGGGCCTGCTCCACCTGCTTGCGGTCGGAGACGTCCGCCCAGGACCCGACGATCTCAACCGGCTGCCCCGCCGCATCGCGCATGACCGTGAAGGTATCCTGGATCCAGACGTAGTGGCCCTTTCGGTGCCGGAAACGGTACTCGACGGTCCCTCCGCCCTTTTCGATCATCGGCGACATTTCGGCGAAGACTCGGGAGGCATCATCCGGATGGAGACGATTGGACCAGAACTGGGAATCCTCCAGCATCTCCCAGGGGGAGAATCCCATGATCGGGTCCACGTTCTGGCTGACGAACGTGCACGCGTAGTCGCCCGACGCCCGATTCGTGTAGAGGATCCCGGGCGTGACGGTCAGCAGGTACTGAAAACGCTCCCGGGCCGCGTTCAGCTCGATCGTGCGCTCCTCGACGCGCTTCTCCAGCTCGTCGTGCGCCTTCCGGAGCGCGTCCTCTGCCTTCTTGCGCTCCCGCAGGTCGGTGTTGAACCCGACCGTCCCGACCTGCTCACCCTCGTCGTCGAAGAGAATTGACGCCGACGTCAGGACGGGAATGCTTTGGCCGTCCTTGGCCCGCAGGGCGATCTCGAAGCCCGCGACGGTCCCCCCGCGCTTCCGCATCTGGCGGACAACTTCCCTGGCCTGTTCCTCATCCGCGTAGATCCGCGTCACCGACCGGCCGATGACGTCGTCCGACCGGTAGCCGAGCAAAGTCTCGGCCCCCTCGCTGAAGAGCACGATGTTGCCTTGCTTGTCCGTCGAGATGATGGCGTCGGTCGAGCTTTCTATCAGACGGGTGAGGTAGCGCTGCGTCTCCTGAAGCTTGAGGTTGGCGTCCAGGCCCGCCTGTTCCGCTTGCTTGCGCTCGGTGATATCCGCCCAGGCGCCGACCAGCTCCAGCGGATCGCCTGCGTCGTCGTTGGTGACCTTGAACGTGTCCTGGATCCAGACGTAGCGGCCGTCCTGATGCTGGAAGCGGTACTCCAGCGTCCCGCCGCCGCGCTTGATCAGCGGCGACATCTCCTCGAAGACCCGCGGCGCGTCGTCGGGATGGAGACGCGCCGGCCAGCACTTCGGGTCGGTCGTCATCTCCTGCGGCGTGTAGCCCATGATCGCGCGGAGGTTCTCGCTGACGAACGTGCACGCGAAATCGCCCGAGGCCTGCGTGGTGTAGATGATGGCGGGGCTGACGGCGAGCAGGTACTCCAGCCGCTGCCGGGCCTCTCGCAGCTCCGTCTCAGTCGTTTTGCGCTCGGTGATATCCGCCCAGGCGCCGACCAGCTCCACCGGGTGCCCGGCGGCGTCGTGGGTGACCTTGAACGTATCCTGGATCCAGACGTAGCGCCCGTCCTGATGCTGGAAGCGGTACTCGAGCGTCCCGCCGCCGCGTTCGATCAGAGGACCCATTTCGTCGAAGACCCGCGGGGCATCGTCGGGATGGAGCCGGGCGGGCCAACACTTCGGGTCAGTGGTCATCTCCTGCGGCGTGTAGCCCATGATCGCGCGGAGGTTCTCGCTGACGAACGTGCACGCGAAATCGCCCGAGGCCTGCGTGGTGTAGATGATGGCGGGGCTGACGGCGAGCAGGTACTCCAGCCGCTGCCGGGCCTCTCGCAGCTCCGTCTCGGTCGTCTTGCGCCGGGCTTCACGTGCCTCCAGGGCACTGACCCGTTGACGCAGTGCGACCAGCTCGTCTAGGAGTTCCTGTCTTGGCCTCTTCTCATCTTCCATGGGAGCTGCCCCTGGTAAGCGACGGTCCCAGTGCGAGTCCCGCAACTGCACCCAGGGAATCTATTTCCATGCCCGGTTAGCTGCGGGCCTGGTAGTCAACCTGGAGCCGGTTCTCAGCCCCCCGGGGACCGGCGAACGAAGCCAATTAGGCCCCGATGGTGCGCGTTCGAGGCCGGTCATGTCAAGTTCGGCAAATTTCACGGCCCGGGGTGCCCGGATACAGCGCCCGGACCCCTTGGCCGGGAGCGGCGGTGGCGACGGGCGCCTCGAAGCGCTTCTCCGCTCAGCGCGCGGTCGTCGAAGCGCGCGTCCCGGAAGGTCGCGGGCGGGCGTCACGTTGCCGACTTTCTCCGCGCAGGCCTCGGTCGTGCAGGCGAGGGTCGCGGCCGCGGCGAGGCGCGCCGTCGCCGGTCGCCCGGTCCGGGCCGTCGCGCGGCTCACCGCGCGACCACGACCGGCATCGCCCCCCCGCGCGTGGCGATCGCGTGCTCCGCGATCACGCCGGCCACGTCGACGTCGGTCGTCTGCTGGAGTCCGCGCCATCCCGGGATCCCGTTGACCTCGATCACGAGCACCGCGCCCATCGTCCGTCCGCAGGAGGTCCACGCCGGCATAGTCCGCCTCCAGGAGGGCCGCCGCCTGGACGCTCAGGCGCTCGAGGGCGTTCGGCAGCGCGAGCGGGCTCGGTCCGGGCACCCTGCGACACGTTCGTCTTCCAGCCCGCCCCCCGGCGGGTCATCGCCGCCACGAGCCGCCCGCCGACGACGAACGCCCGGATGTCCCGGCCCCCGTGGGCTACGAACTCCTGGAGATAGAACACCGAGCGCGTCACTTCCAGGGCCCGGCAAGTCCGGTAGGCGAGATCGGGATCGGACACCCGGACGATCCCACGTCCCTCGGAGCCGAAGAGGGGTTTCACGACCACATCGCCTCCGAGAGCCTCGAAGGCCGCCAGCGCGTCGTCGAGCCGCTCGCACACCCGGGTCCGGGGCGTCGGCATCCCTGCCTCCTCCAGCAGGGTCGAGGTGAAGTACTTGTCCACCGCTGCGCTCGATGCAGCGCGGCGAGTTGATCACCGCGACCCCGAGCCGCGCAAGGCGATGAAGGGCATCGACCCGGAAGATCACCTGCTCGAGCGAGCCGCGCGGGGATGGCCCGCACGATCACCGCCGCGCAACCATCGAGCGCGACGCCCGCCGGCAGCGAGCCGGAGCGCCATCGGCCACGCGCGGCGACCAGAGCCGTGATCGGGCGCAACCACCGGCTCAACGCCTGCGCCCGCAGAGCGCGCGGGAAGCCGCGCCTCGTGCCAGCCGGACCGCGAGCCCAGGATGGCGACCTTCACGCCGCCGGCCCGTCGAGGGCTGCTTCGCTGCCGACGCCGCGGGCCGAGGACGCCGCCGGCGCCCGGGGATCGAGTTGCCGGCGTGGAAGACGCGCCCCGAGGCCAGGTTGTTGACCATCGACCTCGGCCGGGCTGAACAGCAGCCGGTCGATCTTGTAGAACTCGTTGCCGGCGCCGCTTGAAGATCTCGTAGAAGGGCCTCCCGTAGTCCGACGACGACGCGGCCGGCAGCCGCTCGACCATCCGCCGCGAGCTCTCGTCCTCCGCGTGCACGGCGAAGTAGGCGCGGGTGCCGTAGAGGATGCAGTCGTTCGTCCAGCCGATCGCGCGGAGATCGTTCTTCGCCACCGGCGCCAGCGGGCACACGCCCAGCCGCTCCGCACGCTGCCGACGTCGAAGCCGAGCTCCACCATCTTGTGCAGCCCGGTCTCGACCGAGCGCGCGGCGATCTGGACGCAACCGGCCATGCTGGCCGTCGGCGCGATCAGGAGCCGGAGCCGCCTCCGGCTCGACGCCGACATCTGCTCGGCGACGTGGGCGGACGACGGCCTCGCTCGGGAGGGTCCGCCCCTCGAGAACCAGGACGGCGCGTCGGCGGCCTCTCCTCGTAGCCGATCCGCTCGAACAGCTCGCGCTCCACCCGCGCCACGCTCCGCGCCGGCCCCGAGCCCATGGCGAAATACCCCTGCGGATCGATCGCCCAGCCTGCGTACTGGGCTGGCGAGGCATGCCGTCACCGGATGGTCCGTCGCGACCTGCACCGCCGGGAGGCTGACGCCGCTCAGCTCCACGCTCGTGAACGACACCGTGGCCAGCCCTGCCAGACAGACCTCCGCCAGCCGCCGCCCCGCCTCCAGTCCGCCGCTCCCGCCGATCCCGCAGTCGATCAGCTGCGCCCCGCCCGGCAGCCGGTGGCGCAGATGCCGAGGAG
Organism: uncultured Candidatus Rokubacteria bacterium; assembly: GCA_963804185.1. Lineage (GTDB taxonomy): Bacteria > Methylomirabilota > Methylomirabilia > Rokubacteriales > DASRDR01 > DASRDR01. The sequence goes on along the minus strand of CAWDPM010000005.1, from coordinate 1,614,516 downwards.
GGCGGCGTCGGCTCGGATGGCGTCGGCCAGCGCTCGCCGCGCGGCGGTTCAGGCCGAGCGTCCATACGAGAATCTCCCCCTTGCCGAGCTCCGTGAAGTCGCCCGGAGTAGCGACGGCAGCGGCTCGCCCGCCGCCCCTCCGGCACCGGAAGCCGAGCACCACGGAGCTCGGGAGCGTACAGCGGCAGCCACGCCGGCCGGTACTCGCAGTCGAAGCTTGAACGTGGGCAAGAGACTCGGCGGCGTCGTCGCCCGCTGGCAGCCGTCACGATGCGTGCCGCGCTTCATGCCCGCGCCCGGCCGGATTCCCCAGCGGCCGAGCACGAAGATGCTGCCGGCGAGCATCATGACCCCGGCGAAGTCCCCGGCTGCGCCCCGACGCGATCAGGCCGCGCCGCATGGCGCAGCCCGACCTCGTTGCCGGCCGCACCCTCCGACCAGGATCGTGCCGCCGCGCATCCCCTTGGGACTCCCGCGGTAGGCCGCCCCGAGCAGGTGGCCGGCGTTCCCCTGGACGCGCGATGCGGCCGCCGCGCATCTCGGCGCCGGCCCAGTCGCCGGCGCCGCCGCGTGCACGTGATCTCCCCGCCGCGCATCTCGGCGCCGAGGTGCATGCCGGCGTCGCCGTCGATTTCGATCCGTCCGTCGGTCATGCCCTTGCCGACGTACTTGACGCGCGAGCAGTCGCCGGCGAGGCGTAGCGCGTCGTCCGCGTCGCCCGAGACCTGGAAGAAGTCGCCGAGCCGGGCCATGGCGTTCCCGTGGAGCACCGGCAGCGCCTCGATCTCGGCCACGCGCTTGCCCTGGAACGCCTGGGGCGTGATCATCTCCGCCTCGACGGGGACGGTGACCGTGCTCTTGAGCGCCAGCGAGATCATGGGGCGTCGTGGACGGGGCTCACGCCTGGAGGATCTTGTGGAGATGCAGCGGATACTGGCCGAGCTTGCCGCCGTAGTTGCCGGCGCTGATCTGGACGACGCCCGGCCGGCATGCCGCCCGGACGCCGGCGCGCATGGCGGCCTCCACGGTGTCGACGTCGAGCCCGTCGATGACGATCTCGTAGACCGCGTGGACGCTCGCCGGCAGGCGCGTCTTGCCCAGGCCGCGGAGCGTCGGGCAGTAGGCGTCGTTGGTCGACGCCCGCAGCTCCTTGTAGCGCGACCCGACCTTGCTGCCGCTGCGGACGACACCGCCCGGGAACGGCAGGATGACCCCGGGCACCGCCGCGGATCGCGCTCGACGGCCGCCTCGGCGGCGGCCAGCGCGGCCGCCTGATCGGTGCCGAGGATGAGGAAGTTGCCGCCCGGCGACCGCCCGCTGCACGGCCGAAGCTGTCCTCGCAGAGGAACTCGCCGTCCATCACCGGCACCCGCCAGTAGCGCCGGCCGTCGAGCTTCTTGCTGACCTGGAAGCCGTCGCCGAAGAAGCGGAGGAGGCCGCCGACCTTCACCGTCTCCTCGCCCGGAAGGCAGCCCGTTGAAGCAGGCCGTGGTCGGGCAGGTCATGACGCACTGGCCGACGCGGTTGACCAACGCCTTGCCGAGGGCGGCGGTGCTGAAGCCGAAGAGCAAGCAGGCTGACCCCGGGCCGGCCGTCGGGCGTCTCGCCCGGCGACAGGGTCGGCCTCGACGCCGGCCTCGGCGTCGCAGCCGATCACGGAGGTGGCGTAGCCGGTCGCCAGCATGCCCGCCGTGTGCGCCCAGCCGGCCGTCTCGGCGGTCACGATCGCGCGGGCGGCGCGCATCTTGAAAGCCTCGGCGAAGGTGTCCTCGATCTCCACCCCGTTGATCCGCAGCATGACGCGAGGGTCAGGCCGCCGGCACGGTGGGGACGCCGCTCGGGTCGGGCGAGGTACTCCGGTTCCACCGGGTAGTTCTCGAACTCGATCGTGTAGAAGTCGGCGAACCACTTCCGCAGCTCCGGCAGGATGGCTGCGTCGTACGCCGGCTCCACGTGGTACGTGCGGCCATCCTGCGGCTCACGGATCTCCCCGTCCTCCACGACCACGGCACCGTCCTTGATGACGTAGCGCGGGGCCGAGAACACCTGCTGCCAGTCCGGCCCGGGGTGGAGGATCGCGATGTCCGCGTCGGCGCCGAGACCGAGGTGGCCCTTCCGCGCGAGGCCGAGGAGCCGGGCGGGGGCGGCGCGCGTCACGTGACCACCTCGGAGAGCGTGTACTCGCGGGTCAGTTCCGGCAGCGCCGTCTTCGCCAGGGCCTTGGCGTTGACCCGGCGCAGCGTCTCCTTCCGGTACTCCCGGTCCATCAGGAGCCGCACGATCTCGGGGTAGGCGAGGAACGACCCGCCGTTCGGGTGATCGGTGGACAGGACGACCCGCCACGGATCGTTCGCCAGGCAGAAGCCACTCGAGCCCGATCGCCCACTGCGTCGCGTGGACGCGGCTCCCGGGCTTGTAGCGGATCGGCACGATGCCGCAGCCTTCCTCCATCTCGACGTCGCCGTTGAACCACTTGCGGCCGGTCACTCGGTGGAGGTAGTAGCCGAGGGGCCCGTCGCCGGTCATCGAGGTCGTGTCGCCGAATACGACCTGGCCGATGTCGACGCTGAGGTTGGGGTGGCTGTCGACATAGTCGACCAGCTCCCGGACTCGCGAGGAGGGCAGCGCCCCCGGCTCGCCCCCGTAGGAATGAAACTGGATGTGGGCGAAGTGTCCGCGCCGGCCCTCGAGTGCGCTGCATGGTTTCGAGCGTCGTGGCCCAGTTGCCGCCCACGCCGAGGTTGTTGGCGTGGATGTGCGCCGGGTGGGGGACGCCCAGGTCGGCCACCGCCTGGGCCAGCCCCACGACGATCTGGCGGGGCGTGACGCCATACGGGGCGACGGGATCGTCGAGCGCCTTCACGTTGCCGCCGCCCTGCTTCCACACCTCGACACCGCCGGGGTTGACGATCTTCACCGCGTAGCCCTTGGCGGCCGCCAGGAGCCAGGCCACGAAGTGGCGCATCTTCTCGGTCTCCCCCTTGCCCGAGGCAGCGCAGGAGGAACTCGTTGTTGCCCATCGAGCACGAAGAAGCCCTTGTCGATGATCGGGGTGTCGTGGAGCTCCTCGTGCGCGTGGCGAGCGCCGAGCGGCGCCACCGCCGCGTCGAACACGGTGGTGTAGCCGAGCCGCGTGTAGGCGTAGCCGGTGGCGAAGGTGGAGGGATTGCTGCCCATGACGCCGGACCGCGTCGTCCGCGTGCGGAGAACCGGCGGCGCCTGCCGGTGATCCTCCGGCCGGAGCTTGCGCGCCGCGTTGACCTTGGGACCGGCGATGTGGGAGTGGAGGTCGACGCCCCCCGGAAGCACCAGGAGCCCGCGCGCGTCGAGGGTACGGGCACTGCCGTCGAGCTTCTCTTCGGTGACGATACGCCCCTCGCGGATGGCGAGGGTGCGGACCTCACCGTCCACGCCGTTGGCCGGGTCGTAGAGCTTGCCGTTGACGATGCGCAGCATCAGGGAGACCTACGGTGGGCCGTCGGCCGGTGGGTGCCGAAGCCGCCGCGACCGGCTGGGCCAGACAACGGCGCGATTCATCCAGCCTGGTGGGTGGCGCCGGCCACGACCGGGGCCGCCGCATCGCGGAGCTCCCGGATCCGGCGCGCGAGGGCCCGCAGCACGTCCTCGTCCGAGGGATACCGGGACGGCAGGGCAGGGCGGAGGCGGATCGGCACGTCGTCCATCCGGTACACGGTGCCTGCGGTGTTGATGCCGTAGGTGGCCGTCGTGATCGCGACCCGGGCGATGCGGGCGGTCGTGGAGAGAGCCGGATCGAGGACGACCGTCGGGATGCGCTTCAAATGCTCGATCGCGGCCTGCGGGAAGTTCGCCGCCGGGTCGGCCGAGATGATCAGGGCCGCATCCGCCTCGCCCCGCGCGAGAAGGTCGACCGTGGTGAATTCCCCGGGGTTGAAGCGCGGATAGCCCCGCCCGAGGTTGATCCCGAAGGGATAGCCGGTCGACCAGGACACGACGTTGTCGGCGCCCGTGACGTTGCCGTGGCCGCGCATCGGTTTGGCCAGAAACCGCGTGAACTGGTTCAGGTCGCGGGCCAGTGCCAGGATCGCGGCCGCGTTGTAGTGCTTGCCGCGTGTCATTGACAGCCCCATGCCGAAGAGAAACACGCCGAATCGCGCCCGCTTCATGCGCTCGACCAGCGCCTCGAGCGTGGGGAGGGCGATGCCGGTCTCGGCCTCGATGCCAGGGTCGATCGCCACGCCCTTGACCAGCCCTCGGAGCGCCCACAGGAGCTCGAAGTCCTTGCCGGGCTTGACCTGGAGGAACAGGTCGGCGGCTCGGGCGCTCGGGGTTCGCCTGACGTCCACCAGCACGACGTAGCGGTCCTTCCGGCCGTTGGGGACGTACATCCCCTTTGGGGTGACCGAGTACTTGGTGAAGTGGCGGGGGTGGGACTCCGCCGGGTTGCCGCCCCAGAAGATCACCATGTCGGCGCGGTTCTTGATCTCCCCGAGCGTGCAGGTCGCCTCGCCGACCACCTGGAACGCGATGCCGGAGGGACCGTGACAGACCGAGGTCGTGGTGTCGAGGCACGCCCCGAGGCAGTCGGCGATCTCCACCGCGACCCGCTGCGCCTCGACGGTCGTGTCGGACAGGCCGTAGACAATGGGGTACCGGGATGCCGCGAGGACCCGCGCCGCCTCCTCGATGGCGACCGCCGTCGTCACGGGCTGGCCGCCCACGAGCGCCTCGGGCCTGGTGTCGTCCAGCTGATGCTCGAGAAACCAGGCCTTGCCGAGCACGCAGGCGTTCTTGGCCTTGGTGATCCGGTGGCCCTCGACGGTCAGGTCGATGTCGTCGCACACGCAGCCGCAGAAGGTGCAGGTCGCGTGCTCGACCACCCGGGTGCCAGCAGGTGTCTCCACCGTTCCCTCCTCGCGTGGTTGCGCCGGCCGGGTCATGGTGGGTCCACCGGCGACTCCACCGCGGCGCCCGCGCCGTCGTCCGGGACGACCAGCTCCACCTCGATGCCCTTCGAGTCCGGCATCCCGGTCCCCTGCGTCTCGCCGCCGAGCAGCCTCGACGACTCGGGCCCGTACGCGATGAACAGCATACCCGATGGCAGCTCGTCGCCCGCCGACATACACGTCACCTCGATCTCGGCCCGGAGGTTCCGGAGGCGCACCCGGTCTCCCGCGCGGAGGCCCAGGCGCGCGAGGTCGCTCGGATTGACGCGGAGCGTCCGGGTGACGGCCTGGTACTGCGCGGAAGACTTGTCGCCGACACTCGTGCCCTGCTCGGTCGAGCGCCCCGGAATGAGGATGAACGTCTCCGATGGCATGGTGCGCCTAGGCGAGGGCGGGCCGCGACGCCCGCAGCCCGCGCGCGGGGCTGCGGGGCGTCTGGCCGCGCGGCGATGTCGCCGCGCCTACGCGAACGGATGTTTGGCGGTGTCCTTCTGGGAGACGACGGAATCCACGGACGGCTGGTTCTTCATCGCCCGCGCGATCGATTCCTTGGTCGCCCGGTAGTTGTAGTCGTAGATCTTCTTGTTGTCCGACGCCTCCCAGTGGATGAAGACACCCACGATCACGCAGAGGTCGTTGGCGCTGGCCTTGGGGATCGTTCCGTCGGCGACGCTGTCCACGACTGCCTTGGCCACGGCGGCCTGGGCGGGCCCGAACATCTGGACCGCCTGGCCCGCGCCCTTGATCGTGACCTTGTTGAACATGACCGTGTCCGGCTTGGCCGGCACGTTCGGCGCCAGCACCGCCAGAAGGCCGTTGTGGCCGGCCGTCTGGGCGGCCAGCCGCTGCGCGAAGGCTGCGCCGACCGGGCCGCTCTTCGACCCGATCATCAGGTCGATGTGGGCGACCTCGTTGCCGTCGCCGACCAGCGATTCACCCACCAGGAAGCTCTGACCATCCGTAGGCATACGATCCCTCCGTCAGTCGGACGAACTCAGTGTGTGCGACGTCGACTCCGGCAAACCCGCCCGAGAACCGCCCATGCACCTCCTTCCTGCAAACAAGCCTTGCCAAGAAACAAGCCCTGCGAGGACGAACCGCGCGGGCGTCGCACATCCGCAGCGACCGGGCATGTTACCAGTTCACCTTGCTCTTGTCTCCCGCGTACAGCGACCGGACGTACGCGATGATCTTCCACGCCTCGTCCTCGGGCATGGCGCCGTAGATCTTCGGCATCGTCTGCGCGGGGATCTGGCCCTTGATCAGCTTCATCATCGTCTCGTCGTCGCTGCCGAACTTCCAGACGTCGTCGATCACCGGCGTGCCCATCCCGCCCCCGCCCATGACGCCGTGGCACCCGGAGCAGCCGTACTGGAGCCAGAGCCCCCGGCCCTGCTGGATCGCCTCGGCCTGCCCGGTGAAGGGGTTGAGCTTCTTCACGGCGGCATTCTGGCCGAACGCTGCGCCCGTCGCCACCAAACACAGCAGGGTGGCGCAACCCGTCAGCCACTGGCGACGAGGCGTCACCGCGCTGTCGGGCGGAGATGTCGATCGAGTCATGGACTGGCCTTCCCACCCGCGGGCGGAGCCGCGCCGCTGCCGGCGCCCGGCGGCGGGCCCTGTCGGGGCGGCTTGAGCGGGAGGAGCGGGACCCCGTAGTCCTCGAGCACCTGGCGGATCTCGGGCTGGTGGCGATCGATCGCCTCCTCCAGCTTGGCCTTCAGCGCCTGGTCTCCCTTCTTGACACCCATCGACATCTCGAAGGTCATCGGGATGACCTTGTCGTCCTGCAGGGGAACCAGCGTCAGGGCTGGCCCGCCGTTCTTCTGCGTGAGCTTGGCGAAGTACCCGGTCAGCGGCCCCCACGCGATGGCGACGTCGACCTGGCCCGCCACCAGGTCCTCCAGGAGCTTGGTCGGGCGTCTCGTCGGGTCGGGATCCCGGTGATCGTAGCACGGTCAGGTACGTCACCACCTTGTCCTGCAAGCCGCGCTCGCCCAGCACGTCGTAGGGCGGCGTGCTCATGTGCACGCCGATCCGCTTCACCTGCTGGAGAGCCGGGTCGTCGAGCGAGGCGATCTGCGGCCCCCGATCCGTCGCGGTAGGCGATGACGTACGCCGAGCGGAAATAGGGCTTGGTCCAGGTCACGAGGTCGTACCCCTTGGGGATGTCGATCAGCACGTCGCAGGTGCCCGCGCGCAGCGTGTTCCGGACCAGCCCGCGCTGGTGTGGCCACCAGTAGTGGATCAGTGGGAGGCCGAGGTCCTTCGCGATGATCTCGGCGATCTTGTTCTCGAAGCCCTCCCGGCGCTCGTTCGAGTACGGGAGGTTGTCGGGATCGCTGCAAACTTTGAGCTCCGTGAGCTCGGCGGCGGCCACGCCGGCCAGCAACGCGGCGCCGGCGGCGAGGGCAATGGTGATCCTGCGCATCCTCCCTCTCCCTTCCAGGCTACCGATGGGAAGTCCCCGGCGCCGGGCTTGGTCGGCCGGCGCCGGGGACCCGGTGGACTACTCGATCGCGAACACGTGAAGCGAACCGCCCAGGGTCGTGACCTTGTCCAGGCCCGCCCCGTAGGCGACGCCCACCGCGCCCAGCGCCCCGAAGGGGTCGTTGGACGGCAGGCCGGCTGCCACGGGAAGCCCGTACCAGCCGCCGACTCCCGAGTAGATCGCAACGTACTGCTTGCCGTCCATCCCCTGGTACGTCATCGGGTTGCCGATGCTGCCCGAGGGGAGCTTGTTCTTCCAGAGGAGCTCGCCGGTCCTCGCGTTGACTGCCTTGAACCACCCATCCATGGTGCCATAGAACACGACGTCCCCGGCGGTCGCCAGGGCGCCGCTCCATGCCGGCTGCGGCTCCTTGATCCCCCAGACCTTCTTGCCGGTCGCGGGATCCCAGGCCATGAACTCGCCCAGGTGGCCGCCGCGGCCCGGGAACATCAGGACGTTGGCTCCCACGTAGGGCGCGCCGGCCGTGTACTTCACCTCCACGCCCTCGTAGTTCATGCACATGTTGTTGGTGCCGACGTAGACCAGGTTGGTCCGCGGCGAGAACGCCCCGGGCTGCTGGTCCTTGCCGCCCATTGCGCACGGGCAGATGTCCTTGACGTCGACGCCCTGCTTCGTGCGCTTGGCCTCCACCTCGATCGGCCGGCCGGTCTGCTTGTTGATGCCCGTCGCCCAGTTCACGAACACGAAGGGCTCGGCCACCAGCAAGGCCCCGTTGGTCCGGTCGAGCGTGTAGGCAAAGCCGTTCCGGTCGAAGTGCACGAGCACCTTCTTCATCTGGCCGCCGACGTTGATGTCGGCGAGGATGTGCTCGTTGATGCCGTCGTAGTCCCATGCGTCCCACGGCGTCATCTGGTAGCCCCACTTCGCCTCCCCGGTGTCCGGGTTGCGGGCGAAGATGGTCATCGACCACTTGTTGTCACCCTTGCGGGGCGTGGGGTTCCAGGTGCCGGGGTTGCCCGTGGAGTAGTAGAGGAGGTTCAACGTGGGGTCGTAGGAGTACCAGCCCCAGGTCGTGCCTCCCCCGATCTTCCACTGGTCGCCCGGCCAGGTGCTGGTGCCCATGCCCTTCTGGCCGTAGTGCGGGTTGGCCGAGTTGAAGTCGGCGGCGAGCTTGATGTCTTCGTCAGGCCCCATGCTGAAGGCCTTCCACGCGAGCTTGCCGTCGTTGATGCCGTACGCGGCGACCCAGCCGCGCACGCCGAACTCGCCGCCGGAGACGCCGACGATGTACTTGTCCTTGACCACCAGACCCGCCATGGTCATCGTCTCGCCCTTGGCGGGATCGGCGTTCTTGACGTTCCAGAGCTCCTTGCCCGTGTTGGCGTCGAGCGCGATCACCTGGCCGTCCAGCGTGACGAACAGGATCTTGCCCTCGGCGTAGTTGACGCCGCGGTGGACCAGGTCGCAGCAGGCCACGGGCACGGCCCGCTCGTCCTGCTTCGGGGTGTACTTCCACTTGATCGGGGCGCCTTCCTTGCTGAGGTCGAGGGCGTAGATGTGGTTGGGGAACGCCGAGTGCACGTACATGGTCGTCCCCACGACCAGCGGCTGTCCCTCGTGCCCTCGGAGCGCGCCCGTCGAGAAGCTCCAGGCTTGCCTGAGCTTCGAAACGTTCCCGGTGTTGATCTGCGAGAGCGTGCTGTAGCGCGTCGACGAGTAGTTCTTGCCAGGGATGGCCCACTGGCCGTCGTCGTTCTGGAGCGACATCAGCTCCTGGTTGGCGGCCGCCACGCAGGGCAGAAGCAGCACGGCCAACGTCGCGAGCACTAGACCGCGCCTCATTGCGCCACTCCTTTTCGCTCTTCGGGCCTTGCGGCCCGAGGTCGCGGGGCCCGTGTCACGGGTGCGAACGCCGGGGACACACTAGTCCCCGAAGTCGCCTTGATAGGCAGTGACCTCCGCGTCCATGCGAACCTCCACGAACTCCGGGGTCTCCCACGTCATGCGCCTCACCTCCTTTCATCCTTGTTCGAACCACCATGGAGCCAAGCCCAGCCAGGTCCCGAGGCCGGAGCACGATCCGGTCGACCAAGGCAGGAATCGTGCCGGACCCTCGACGCGGGCCTCGCTCTCAACGGAACCGAAGAAACGCGGCTCCTCCGCGGACTTTCGCGGCGGGGTCCGAACTGTCCGGGTGTGTCGGAGTACCGAGTACCGGTCACGGGCAAAGATCGTCGGGACATTCCGGGCCACCGGTGAGTGGCGCCAATACTAAGGAAACGCCCCCGGGCTGTCAAGGCGAGGAGGGCAGGGGAAGGGCTACGGACATCGGCCCTTTACCGGCCAGCCGGGGACGGGGGTCGCGCTCGCTCCGGCCCTCAGAGGATGCCGAGCAGGCGCCAGTAGGGCACGGCCAGGGCCAGGCCGAGGAGGGTCAAGCCGGTGTAGGCGAGGGCGAAGCGCCGGGCCTGCTCGTGCGTGAAGAGGCGGTCCTCGGAGGCAGAGCGCGCCACCATGTAGCTCGACGTCTGAAACGGGAGGAACCACGCCACGGAGGTGGCGAGGAGCGCCATCGACACCGTCCAGGGCTCGACGCCAGCGGCGCTGGCCACCGGGATCAGCGCGAGGCTCACCAGGAGGACGGTCAGGTCCTGCTCGAGCGCGAGCCGGACGACCAGGCTCACCATGGCCACGGCCAGCACCAGGCCCAGCGGGCCCGGCCGGCGATCCCCCAGCAGCGACTGGATCAGCGCTCCGGCTTGGGCGTCGATCCCGAGGACGGCGGCTAGGCGCCCGAGGCTCAGCACGACGCCGAAGAACAGGAGCATGCTCCAGTCGAGCGCCTGGAGCGCCGCGCCGTCGAAGCTCCCCGAAACCGCAGCCGCCAGGAGGCCAAGCAACGCGATGGACGCGAGGTCGAGGCGCAGCCAGGGCGCGACGATCCAGCCGGCCACGGTCATGGCGAGGATGACCGCCACGGTGATCTCTCGGGCGGAGGGCGGCCCAAGGAGGGCGACCTGAAGCCCGATGCGCTCGCGGGGAGGAGCGCTGACCGGCGCAGGGCGGAGGAGCAGGAACAGCAGGAGCAGCGCGCCCAGCCCGAGGAAGGCTCCCAGCGGTCCTGCGGCGACGAGCCATTGGATCCAGCCGAACCGAGCCCGGCTTGCTTCCGGCAAGAGGCCCCACGCGAGCAGACACGTGCCCGAGCCGCTGAGCGCCACGAACATGAGCGGAGCCGCGCCCGTCCAGGCCCCGAGCCCGAGGACGGCCGCCGCTGCGGACCGGTCCGGGATCCGGAGCGCCTCGGCTAGCGCGCGGGCGAGCGGCAGGACGAGAGACGCGCGGCCGGTGGCCGAAGGGATCAGCAGTGTCAGCGTGAGCCCGGTCAGGAGTAGCGCCGCCGCCTGGTGAAGCGTGCCGTGGGGCACTCTGCGAACCAGCAGGAGCCCGATGCGGTAGAGGAGGCCCGACCGCGCGGTGGCGGCCGCCAGCCCGTATACGGCGAGGACGAACAGCCACTCCCTGGAAGCGAACCCGGCCAGCGCGTCGGCCGGCATCGCCACCCCGAGCAGGATCCACGCCGCGACGAGTCCCAGCCCCACCACGAAGTCCGGCAGGCGGCGGCTCAGCATCGCGGCGACGGCCGCTGACAGCAGCGCCACGAACCTCCACTGAGGACTCGTTCCGGGCAGGGCGGCGACCGCGATGAGTGCCGCCGCGCCTGCTAGGCAGGCGAGACCCGGCCAGCCTGCGTGATGCGGGAGCGTGGCCTCGGCAGTGACGCGCGGGCGGTGCCCCGCGCCCGCGACGGGCGGCTCGCCGACGAGCTCTGAGATCGCGGTCGCGAGTCGGGGCGCATCGTCGCGATCCGACGAGCTCAGCGCGCCGCCCAGGCTCCGGCGGAACACCTCCAGAGCGCGGGCGGTGTCCCCCCGGCCCTGGTGAAAGGCGGCTCGCGCCAGGGCGAGGTCGGAGTCGCCCAGCACCGCGTCGTCGTCCAGGCGCTCGATCCACCGTCTGGCCCGATCCGGCGGGAGAGGCGGGACGGCACGAAGCGCCCTCGCCAGCGTGGTGCCCAGCGCCCCGGCATCCGCGTGCGCGGCCAGGACGCCGAGTGCGGCGTCCCAGGCTCCCGCCGCGGCCAGCCGCGTCGCCAGCATCCCGGCCCGACTTCGCACCCGGCCCTGGCCTTCCTCCCGTCGGAGCCGCTCGCGGAGGACGTCGCGGACGACGGTGCCGCCGCCCCGTCCGACGCCGAGCGCGGCGAGGTCCGTCGCGACTGCACCGGCGCCATCGCCATAGAGGATGGCGAGGCCGGCGGACCCCTCCAGGAGACTCGCTTCGAGCACGGCTTCGCGCCGCTCGGCCGGCAACTGCTCCAGCGCCGACTCCACCCCGGCCGCCAGCGCCTGCTCCTCGGCGAGACGTATGCGGTTGGCCGAGGCGAGGCGACGGCTCAGCACGCGCGCCATCGCCAGGAAGCTCGACGGCTGCTCGCGCCCGAGCTCCTCGAAGCGTTCCCGGTCGAGGCGGAGCACGCGGCTCTGTACCTCAGCGAGAATCGTGGCCGACCTCGGCTCCCCGGTGAGCAGCGCCATCTCCCCGAAGATGTCCCCCGGTCCGAGCCCCTCGATCCGGCGCGAGGCCCCGTCGCCCGCATCGTGCACGTGCACACCCAGCCGTCCGGCGGTGAGCACGTAGAGGCAGTCGCCCGGCTCGCCCTGACGGCAGACCGCGTTGCCCTCCTCGACCACGAGGGGATCCAGGTAGGCGGCCAGCTGGGCCAGCGCGACGCGGTCGATCTCGGCGAATAGCGGGATCCGTGTGAGAAGGTCCTCCAGGTGTGACTCGCGGGGCGGGCCAGTCATCAGCACCCCGTCACGGCGTCAGGGCCACGTGAAGTGGTCGATGAGGACCGGCGGGCCCGGAGCGAGCGGGTCATCCTTGCCGATCACCCAGGCCTCGAGCCCGCCGCTCGGATCGATCCGGATCCGCACGAAGTGGCGGAAACCCGGGTGCCCGAGAGCGGCGAACCCTTCCTCGTGCTCGAGGCCGGTGAGCGCGAGAATCATCAGGAAAACTCCCAAGAGAAACGCGCCGAGGGCGGCGTGACCCGCTACGACCATGCCATCGTGATACACCCCGTGCGAGAGGATCAGCGCGAGCTTCCGGAGCAGCAGGGGAGCGAGCGAGACGGCCAGACCGAACGACAGCGCGATCACCAGCGTGGTGGCCCGTCGAGCGTGTCGACGGCGCACGGCCAGGGTGAACCCGGTCACCCAGGCGAGCGCGACGAAGACGGTGGTCAATGCGCTGGCGACGGGCCCGTGGTCGAGGGCCCGGAGCTGGAGCGCGGCGAGGAGGCCGAAGAGGAGGTGCGGGAGGAAGCCGGCGGCCCCGGCTACGAGCTTCCACGGCAGTCCCAGCGCGAGCCGGCGGCTGGTGGCGGTGTCCGGGTAAGCGCAGGCCGGCGGGTCGTCTGGAGAGGGTGGGATGCGCGTTCCGTGGAGAAAGGCGCCGCCGCCGCCGGCGATCACGTGGAGCGACGCGCCGACCGCGCGTCGCTCGTAGTGGTGCAGGTCCCCGCAGAGGTAGAGCACCTGGTCCGACTCGAGGCTGAGGTGGCAGGCGTTGAGCATGGCCAGCCCCGCCGGATTCCGCTCGGCAAACGACAGCGCCGGATCCGGAGCCAGGAACACGAGCCGGGCCTCGGGCCGCTCCGCGCGGCGCTCGACGAAGAAGGTCCGTTGGCGGAAGTCCAGCTGACGGAGCTGGCGGTCCACACCCCACAACTCGAGCCCCGGCGCCAGCGGTAGCGCCCAGTGCGAGGCTTCCTGCACCGGGGTGTAGCCTCGCAGGGCAAGCCGCGCGACGCGGTGAACCGTCCCCCCCGGGCGATCGCGCGCACGGAGTGGACCGCGGATCGCACGAGGTCGACGGATCCCGCCAGCTCGTCGAGGTGGAGCTGCCGGACGAGGGCGGCACGGGTCCGATCCCCGGGCCGTCGCTTGTGCGCGGGGTGGGCGCGTTCGGCCTCCCAGTGCTCCAGCATGCCGACGACGGCTCCCCGGCGGAAGAGCCGGGCGAACCCGTCCAGGCCGTCGTACCAGTCGTGGTTCCCAGGGATACCGAGCAGGACGCGCCGGTGGCCGCCCGTCCCGGTCTCGTGCAGCACCTCGTTCCAGGGCTGGACCACTCGCCGCAGGATCTCCCGGCCGGTAGCCACGGGATAGGCGGTGTCGCCGCCGAAGAGGAGGATGTCGCCGCGTGGCAGAATCTCCTGGTCGTCACCGTCCGTCGTGGCGTACTCGGCGAAGACGAGGCGCGCGACCGCGGCGCTCAGGTCGCGGTCGTCCCCGGTGTCGGCGACGAAATCGATCCACACCGGACGCTCGAGGCACTCGGCGAGGGTCGGTGCATCGGGCACCGGTGCCCGCAGAATCCGCGCGGCTTGGTGCAGGAGCTCGTGCGGCCGTTCTGGACGCATCCAGTCTCGCGTGTCCACCGCCTGGCTGGCGATGGCCGAGGCGGCTACGCGGCGGATGTGGCCCAGGAGCGCTGTGCTGCCGAACCAGCGGATGGCGTACGGCGGATGGGCTCCGCGATGGAACCGAGTCGGCGGGTCGCCCGACCCGCGTCGCTCGAGGGGGACGGGCCCGCGGGCCGCGGAGCGGCTCCGCAGCGCATCGGTGGTTGGTGGCTCGCTCACGCGGAGCGGGATCTTCCCCGGGCGCCGGGCCGGTGGGTCGCCGGAGCCGGGCTCAGGAGCCCGAGTAGCGGATTGCCAGGCCGATGACCACGCGCCCGACGACCGGAGAGGCGGACGGCGCCCACCACGGACCGGTGACGAAGGTGCCCAGGACCTGCATCCGGTCGTAGACGACGACCACGGCCTCGGCGCCCATCTTGGCACCGCCCTCGCGCAGGGCCTCCTCGTACTGGGCAACGGTCGGATTCCCCGACGGCTCGACGAAGACCTCGCCGAGCCGGTGATGAGGCCGGGTCGGCTCGGCCCGGAGGATCTCCACCTGGGCGGGATCGGTGGGCGGGAACGTCGGGCCACCGAGGTACGGCTGGAGGCGCGTGGACGCGAAGCTGCAACCGGTCAGCAGCACGGCGAGCGCCAGTCCCCAGAAGGCGCGGGGGTCGATCCTCGACGGGAGCACGCGCCGCCGACACGGTCGCGACGCGATGGGATCCACACCTGATGGGTTCGTGTGCATACCGGACTCCGTCGGAGAGGGATCACCCTTCGCCGATGGCTCTATGGATCGCATCGATCAAGGATACGTCGTCGAAGGGCTTTCTCAGGTACTCGACGGCCCCGGCCCGCTGAGCCCGCTCCCGCGTGCGCCGGTCGTCGTGGGCGGTGATGATGACAACCGGCGTCTTCACGCCGGAGGTGGCCAGCCGCTCCTGCAGATCGAGCCCGCTCAGGCCACCGAGATGGACGTCCAGGACCAGACAGTCAGCCCTCCCGCGATGCTCCGATCCCAGGAACTCCTCCGCCGAGGAGAAGGTTTCCACGCGGAACCCGGTCGCGTCCAGAAGTCGCCGGAGCGCGCGCAACAGCGAGTCATCGTCATCGACGACGCAGACCATCGGGGACCACCCAACGGGACGGTGGATCGCTTCCATGCTGACCATCCCGGAGTCCAGTCTGCGCACGGGCGCCGATCCGCGGCTATTGGCCTTTGGTCCCACAACCATGCCCCTCAGGTCCTCGAGGTATCCCGGCCGAGCTTGTGGAGCATTCGCATCAGATCGGCGACGGAGTCGGCCGCCATCTTCTGCATGACGCGCCCCCGGTGGACCTTGATCGTCTTTTCGGCCACCCCCAGCCGGTCGCCGATCTGCTTGTTGAGCATGCCGGTCACCACGAGATCGAGCACTTCGCGCTCCCGGGCGGTGAGGGTGTCAAGTCGATGCTGGAGGTCGGCCTGTTCCGCCTGGGCGGACCGCGCCTCCCGGCTCCGGGTCAGCGCGAGCTGAACCCTGTCGAGCAGCTCCTCCTCGTCCACCGGCTTCTGGAGAAAGTCGACGGCACCCTCCTTCATGGCGCGGACGCTCGCCGGGACGGTCCCGTGACCAGTGACGAAGATGATCGGCAGGTAGCGGCGGGCGTCTCCCAGCGTGGCCTGGAGATCGAGGCCGCTCTCGCCCGGCATGCGGACGTCGAGGACCAGGCAGGCGGGGCGATCCGCGAGCGGATGGTGCAGGAAGGCCCGCGCGGACGGGAACGTCTCGACGTTGAGGCCCGCCGCGGCGATGAGGCGCGCAAGGGCGCGGCGCACCGACGAATCGTCGTCGATCACGTACACGACGCCCTCGGGAGCCATGGTCGAACCGTCTCGCCCTCCCTCGGGAGTCATGGTCGACCCGCCTCGTCCTCACCCGGAAGCTCGACGTGCACGGTGAGACCCCGGTCGGGGTTGGCGGTCGCCCAGATACGCCCGCCGTGCGCCTGGACGATCGAGCGGCTGATGGCAAGACCCATTCCGAGCCCGTCCGGTTTGCTGCTCACGAAATGCTCGAAGATGTGCTCGAGGTCAGCATCCTTGACGCCGATCCCGGTATCTCGGATCGAGATCGCCACGCCTCCGGGCTGGTGCCCGGCGGTCTCGATCACGATCTCGCGCGGTCCCTCCTCGGTGATGGCGATCGCCTCGCGGGCGTTGAGCAGGACGTTCAGCAGCACCTGCTGGAGCTGGATCGGGTCGCCGGATACCCGTTCCAGTCCCGGGCCAAGGGCGCAGCGGACGGCGGTGCGCTGCCGCTCCGCATCGTGCCGGAGCAGGCCCACGACGTCCTCGACGAGCTCGTTGACATCCAACTGCTGTCGGTCCACGTGCTCCTTGCGGAACAGTGCGCGGAGCCGCCGGATGACCTGAGACGCCCGCTTGGCGTCGTCCGCGATGTCGGTCAGCGTCTCGATCACGCCGGGGCGCGACGCCCGGCCGGTGTCGAGCAGCCGGCGCGTCGCCTGGGCGTTCGCCACGATCGCGGCAAGTGGCTGGTTGATCTCGTGGGCGAGCGATGCCGCCAGCTCGCCGAGCGTCGTGGTCCGGAGGACGTGCGCCAGCTCCTCGCGCTGCCGTTCCGCCTCTTCCTCGGCCTGGCGGCGCCGTGTGATGTCGACGTACGTGACGAGCGCGCCGCCCTGGGGGCGCCGGAGGGGCTCTGCCGTCATCTCGAACCAGCGCTCTCCCGCTGGCGTCCGGCAGGCGTACTCGATCTCGACGGGCCCCCCTCCGGCAAGCACTCTGTGCAGAGCTTCCAGGGCCCGCCCGGCGTCGGGGTTGCCGGCGTCCGCCGCGTCCCGGCACGCGTCGAGATAGCTAGCGCCAACCGAGACCCGGATCGGGTCGGCCCCGTTCTCGACTGCGAGACGACCCCAGGCCTGGTTGACGGCGATGATGCGCCCGCTCTTGTCCAGGGCAGCCACGTGGCCGTGAAGCGCGCCGAAGATGGCGCTCCGGAGGAGATCCGTCTCCAGGATCGCCCGCTGGGCAGCCCGCAGCGGGGTGACATCGACTGCCGAGCCCACGTAGCTGAGCACGGGGCCGTCATCGGCCCGCCGGGGGAGCCCGTGATCCAGGATCCAGCGGTACTCGCCATCGCGGCGCAGGAGGCGATACTCGACGGTGAAGGCCCGGCCCTCCGCGAGCGCGGCCGCCAGCGTCTTGGTCAGATCCGGCCGATCGTCCGGATGTACGCCGGCCACCCACTCCTCGAGGAGCTCGTCGTCCAGGCGGCGGCCGGTGAAGTCAAGCCACCGCTGGTTCACGTACGTCCGTCGGCCATCGGATCCCGAGAGCCACACCATGACCGGCGCGCTGTCCGCCATCCGAAGGAAGCGCTCCTCGCTCTCTCGCACGGCCCGTTCTGCCTGCTGCCGCGCGAGGGCGCCGGCGAAGACGGCGGCCAGCAGCCGGAGCCGCGGGACCATCTCGTCGGACCACCGACGCTCCTCGCGGAGGGTGGCCACGGAGAGGGCGGCGCCGACGGTGCTGCCCACGACAAGAGGCACGATAGCGGCCGACCGCGTGCCGAATCGCGCGAGGCTCTGCTTGTCCACCGCTGCGTTCTCGGGGAGCTCTTCGGAGCGCCGGAAGCGAACGACGTGACCCTGGCGGAGCTCGGACATGATCCACGGCGTCGGGTTGCCCCGACTCACCTCGCGAAGAGGCGCCACGCCCTCTCGGGTCCAGGAATGCGTGACCCGCACGTCGTCGAGGACGGCATCCAGAGCGGCGACGGTCGCGCGGTCGATGCCCAGGTCGTCCACGATCCGCCGAAGGCCCGTCTCGATCTGCCGCTCGACGTCCGACGCCGAGCCGGCGGCGAACATGACCGAAAGGTCGGCGAGCAGCGTCTCGAACCGGACGCGGTCGGCGAGGGCCAGGCGGACCCGCCGCCGCAGGGCGCGGTGCACGAGAAGCACGGCGATCAGCGCGCTCTCCAGCAGGACGAGGGCGATGGCGCCGACGATCCACCATCGGTGGGTCTCCCACAGGGACGGCTCCCGGAACAGGACGGCGCTCCCGGGAGGGAGCTGCCGGGCGTCGAGTCGCCAGCGCTGGAGCTGGCGCCAGTCGATCATCGTGACCGTGGTGTCGGCATCGGTCGGAGGCGGCTGCTCACCCCGGAGCACGCGGAGCGCCAGCCCGGCGGCGGTCCGTCCGTGGTTCTCGAAGCTCACCACGTGACCGCCCACGGCGCCGGTGCCCACCGACTGGTCCTGGAGGACGTAGACCGGCACGGTCGACGCGGCGGCGACCCGCGCAACCGCGTCGCGGGTGCCGAAGTCCTGGCCGGTCGCATCGCGCTGGAAGGCTCCGACCAGGACGATGGTGTCCTTCGGGAGAGACGCGACCCGCTCCCGGACTTGCGCGATCGAACCGCCCGTGGAATAGCTGAGCTCGATCTCCTTGGGACTGGTGGCGGCCAGCTGCTGGCGAGCGGCCCCGAGCCAGTTGAGGTCGGCGGGCGACGCCCCCCCGACCACGACCACCCGCCGGGTACTGGGCTGGAGCCGGCGGGCCAGATTGAGCGTCTCCAGCCAGCTCTGACGCAGCCACGTGCCCGTAACGTCGCCGCTCAGCCTGAGGTCTGCGACGCTCGCGCGGTCCACCGCGACGAAAACAACCGGCGCGCCCGAGAAGAGGTCCTCTCGGTTGGAGAGCGCCACCCGGAGCGCCCGGCTTCCCGCGGCCACGATCAGGTCGATGCCGCGCGACGCGTACTTTCTGTGCAGGAGCGCGCGGAGCTCTTGCCGCGGCATATCCCCGTCGAGGAGGGTCAGGTCGAGGTACTCCGTGTAGAAGTAGACGGGCAACGGTGACGCGGCCGCCACCGTTTCGCGGAACGCCTCGTCGACGCTCACGACGGCGGGCGAGAGTCTCGGGTACGCGTGCAGCAGCAGGACGTTCCGAGACTGGTCCCACCGGCTGACCTCGGCATCGGGGGACCCGCTCCTCGCGACGGTTGGCCTCGCGGCGGCGAGGATCAGCAGCAGTGCGCCCACCGCGAGCGGGCCATACCGTCGACGTCGCCAAGAGCCCGGTTGCGACACTCGATCCTCCACCGGCTGCACCTATGAGTACACTCCCGGCCGGGGGGCTCACAAGCGCCTGCGCCGAGGCGCCCGACGGGGGAGCTCGCCCGTCAGGGCCACGCGTGGCGGACGTCACGCCCCCGTGGGACGAAGGTCCGATGGCCGCGGCGCCCGCCCAGACTAGCCTCGCGGGAGGTCACGTGTCATGATTCGCGGCATGCGGCGAGAGGTGACGATGCTGTTGCGACGGTTGACCCTGGTTCTGGTGGCGTGGGTCCTTCTCGGTGGCTGCGCCATTCCGTTCGGGAACGGCGGCGACGACCCCTCATACCAGTCCCCCCAGGAGACGCGGCGAGAGCGGCGTCGCCTGTACGGCGAGGAACAGGAGCGGAAGGAGCGAGAGCGCACGTTCGACCGGTTCGGGCCACCCTCGGACCACTGACCGTGCGCTTCGAGTTCGAGCGTGCCGGAGAACCCGAACCTCGCCAGGGCAAGGCCGCGCCCGGCCGTGCACAGCTCTACATCAACGAGAAGCTCGTCGGTCAGGCCCGAGGAGGCGATGAAGCCCTTCGCGAAGGCCGCGATGGCGCGGCAGTGGTAGTTCCGGAGGAAGACCGCCGCGCTCGCTCCTTCTGACGCGTCAGGCGGGGAAGGGGTTCCGGCTCGCCACCTGCGGGAACCGTGTGAAGTCTCCGTCCAGGGTGAGGATCTCCTGGACGCCGTGCTCGGGGGCCAGCGCGACCAGATGGGCATCCTGGATCAGTTGCCGCTCACCCGGCTCCCGGATGAAGTGGTCGTTCGAACGCCTAACAGCCCGTGGTGGAAGTGGGGGACTTCACCGAGCGAAGCCGACCGTTGAAGACGTACGCACGACGCCCGGCATCAGCTCTGGGGTGGACCACAGACGCATGGCGGCCGTCCAGACGCGCGCGACGACGATGGCGAAGGCGATTTCAAGCGGACCGATGCCGAATCGGCGTCCTTGCAGCCCTCGCGGCGTGCCGCGCCCGAACGCCTGGCGCATGAGAAGGCCGAGATTGAACGCGCCCGCGTGGACCAGCAGCCGTTTGAGGATGTTCTGATGCCCACGCAAGTGGGTGCGACGCAGGCCGCCGGTGTCGTACACGTGCGCGAAGGAGCGCTCGACGTATTCGCCGCGGCGCCGCATGAGCCGTGTCCCGCGCACACCGCGTATTCGGCGACGATTGCCGTACACCGGCGCCTGCGCCGCCGGCGTCTGCGTCCAGTGCCGTCGACCGCGATCGGGCTCCGCGATGTAGGAGCGCACCGCGACCGTCGCGAGGTCGATCATGGTCTGGTTGCTGTGATAGCCCTTGTCCGCGACGATCTCGGCCACCGCGGCTGGTGTCGAGCTCGCGACGTGCGCGGCTTCGACCTGTTGCGCGGCGACGCGGGCCGTCGTGACGAGACTCGTGGTGTCCCCGACATTGGCGCCCTGCAGTGTCACCGCCACGAGCGCGCCACTGTCCAGATCCACGGCGTGCTCGGCCTTGTGCGCCAGATGCGTTCGCCCGTCCTTCAGCTTCGTGATCTTCGCGTCCGGATCGAAGGGATTCTGCCAGTCCTGGTTCGACGTGCGCTTCTTCCGGCGCCGGTCCAGGCGCGCCAAGGCCTCGCGGGTTGGCGTCTTGAGGCCCGAGGCCGCGGCGAGGCGCGTCAGGAACTCCTGGTAGCGCTCACCGGTGTCCCGTCGCACGATGCTGCGCATCGCCGCGTTGGCCTCCAGGGTCGTCGCGTCGATAGCCACGGTCCGCCCCGTGAGCAGGCCGGCGGTGACCAGACGCGCTTGGACCCAGGTGAACACGGCCCGATGGGCCTCCACGGCGATCAACCGCCGCGTGCGCGAGATCGTGGAATGATCGGGGGCCGCGACGTCGAGGCCGAGCCCCACGAAGCGGCGCACGGCGAGCAATCGGCCGCCCGCCAGGCAATGCCACGCTCCGAGTCGAGCCCTTCGAAGTATCCGAGCAGCAGCAATCGGAAGTACCGCCCCGGCGGCAGGCTGGGCCGGCCCATCGTCGGCGCGTAGAACTGCCGACACTGCTCCTCCGCGAACCGGTCGAAGCCGGCCTCGTCGAGGATGGCGTTCAGCCGCGCATAGAATGGATGGCCCGGCGAGACCGGCAGGTCGGTCGTCGAAATCCACATCGGAACTTGCTCGCTCGTGCGTTTGCCCATTGCCATGGCCGCAGTGTACGTTCCCACCCCTCGCTTTGGCGATGACTCTCTCACCGACTTTCACCACGGGCTGCTAGAGCCCCAGTGGAGCCTGGCGCTGACCGTCGCGACGCTGGTCGCCGCCCTCGGGGTGACCGCCTTCGGCAGCCTGGTGTTTCACTTCTGATCCGCGCAGGCGCGCGCCAAGCACGCGGTGGATCGATCCGAAGCGCTCATCGCCGCGCTGGCGCTGGTCTACGTCGCGGGGCCGTGGCTGGATACTCGCGGAGGCGGGCCGCATTGGACCAAAGGCCCATGGCGCATCGGGAGGCGGGACTCGTATCCTGGATGGAGACCGGAGCGACGTGGATAGACCATCGAGGGCACTGCTCTTGCCGGAAAGGAGACGGGCATGAACGGGAGAATCGCGTGGGCAGGAGGGCTGATCGTGGCGCTGCTGGCGATGGTCGCGAGCGGGTGTGCGGGCATGGGCACATCGGCCACGCCCCTGCCGCCGGCCAAGATGCTGCAGGAATCGGACATGGCCAGCCTGGCCGGGGAGTGGCAGGGGACGCTCAGAGGCGTGGGAGGCAGGGGACCCGTTCAAGGACGGACTGCCAACGCCAGAGTGACCGTGGCCCCGGACGGGTCGTTCACGACCAGCATCGACGGCCGCCCAGGGGTCGGGAAGGGCCGGATCGTGGGCGGGAACATCGTGTTCGAGGGCTCCACCACGCGCGGGACCGCGACGCTCCACGAGGGCGGCGGCCGCCGCGTCCTCGTGGGCCAGGGTACCTGGGTGGGGTTCGATGGCGAGAGCGCGTTCGAGTTGACGCCGCGCTGACGCCGTCGCGCAGGAGCCCAAGCTGGGGTGTTCCGGCCGAGGAGCATCCCGGAGGCCCGATCGTTTCCGGGATGCTTCCCGCATGATACGGTTCTGCGACGACGGCACCTTACTTCAACACCCAGCCGATCCGCCGGTCGACCGAGGCGCTGAGCTTCGAGAGCGAGTCGCCGTGATGGCGGAACGAGCTGGACGTTGACCGAAGGCTTCCGCTCTACGTCTTCGGCGGACAACGGCGCGAAGGCGCAGGGACCCGCGGCCCGCCTGGCGATGCTGAGGGCCGCGGCCTGGGGATAAGGCCGGCAGCTCCCGCCCACGTCGCCCGCTTCGAGCTGGACGACGGTCTCCAGGCGCTCCAGACCGACCATCTCCTACGACGTCGGGGGTCGGTTCGGGGGGCGAGAAGTTCTCGGGTGGACCGCCGGGTTCGACATCCGGCTCAAGTTCTGATCGCCGCCCAGGCCGCACGGTCACTCCCGACGGGCGTGCTAGGATAGCCGCCACCACCACGAGTCTGGGAGGCGACCATGCGGACCCGGACTGCCCTTCTCGTCGTCGGCGCGCTCGTATTCATCGGCGGCCTGCTCGTCCGGGCTCCATCTCGGGCGGACGAGATCCGGATCGTCCAGGCCACCGGCCCGCCAGCCGCGGAGCTCGTGGCGCGCGGCCGCGCGCTCTTCAGCGATCCGGCGCTGTCGGCGGACAGCAAGTGGTCGTGCGCATCCTGCCACCCGAGCGAGGGCCACACGGACAACAAGACCTACGTGGGGGTCACCGTGGTGGCCGACGGCGAGCCGACCGGACGCAGCACGCCGACGCTCTGGGGGGCCGGCTTCCGGCGGGCATACTCCTGGGCCGGGACGGCCCTCAGTTTGGAGGCGAACATCCGGGGGATCATCGTCAACCGGATGAAGGGGCCCGAGCCGTCGCCGGAATCGCTGGCAGCCCTGGCGGCGTACGTGCGGTCGCTGGCGTATCCTCCGAACCCCAACCTCAGGGACGACGGGTCGCCGGTGGAGGCGGTGCCCGCGGCAGCGAAACGCGGGTACGAGCTCTTTCTCGTCAAGGCCGGGTGCAAGACCTGCCATGAGCCTCCGCACTACGACAAGAAGGACGTGGAGGACATCGGCTCCGGCGGGAAGTTCAAGGTCCCGTCGCTCAGGAACGTCTCGAGAACGGGGCCGTACTTCCACGACGGGCGCTACCAGACACTGAAGCAGACGGTGCAGGCGATGTGGGAGTACATGCAGAAGGCCGGGACGACCGAGAAGCTCACGGACGACGACCTCCGCGACCTGGTCGAGTTCCTGAAGATCCTGTGAGCCGGCGCTACGACGCCGTCATCATCGGCGGGGGCCACAACGGCCTCGTGGCGGCCTGCTATCTGGCCGGCGCCGGCCTGTCAGTCGCCGTGCTCGAGCGGGCGCCCGTCGTGGGGGGCGCCGCGGTCACCGAGGAGCTGATCCCCGGCTTTCGCGTCTCGACCGGCTCCTATGTGCTGTCGCTCATGCCGCGGCGGATCCTGGACGACCTCGACCTCTGGTCGGCGGGCCTCCAGTACCTCGCGCGGGACCCCCGGATCTTCGTGCCGTTCCCCGACGGCACCTCGCTGACGTGGTGGAGCGACCCGGCCCGGCTGCACGCGGAGCTGGCCAAGATCTCCAAGCGGGACGCCGACCGGTTCGCCGACTACGAGGCGTTCATCGAGCGGGCGGCGTCGGTGATGGACCGCTACATCCTCCGGAACCCTCCGTCGTGGGCCGAGGTGGCGGCGGAGTTCCGCTCCCCGGCCGATCTCCCGGTCTTCCAGAAGTGCTTTCTCGGGTCCGCCGCCGACATCGCCGAGCATTTCTTCGAGAGCGAGAAGCTCCAGGCCGTCGTGGCGGCGACCGGGATCATCGGGACGTTCCGCGGTCCGCGGGACCCGGGGACGGGGTACGTCAAGCTCTACCACTCCATGGGCATGGCGACCGGGAATCGCGGCGCCTGGACGTACGTCAAAGGAGCGATGGGCGCGGTGACCCAGGCGCTGGCTCGCGTGGCCACGGCGCGCGGCGCGGTGATCCGCACGGGCGCCGAGGTCCGGGAGATCGTGACCCGCGACGGCCGCGCGACCGGCGCCGTGCTGGGTGACGGCGAGGAGATCGCCGGGCGCGTCGTGCTCTCGAACGCGGACCCGGTCCGCACGTATCTCGGGCTGGTGCCCCGGCGGGAGCTGCCCGACGACTACCGCCACGCCGTGGAGGCGATCAAGATCGAGAGTCCGGTGATGAAGATCAACCTGGCCGTCTCCGAGCCGCCCCGCTTCACCATGCTCCCCGCGGAACGCGCTCCGCGAGGGCTACTCGGGCGGCCTCTTCATCGCGCCCACGATCGACTACATGCAGCGCGCGTGCGACGAGGCCCGGGCCGGGCGGCCGGCCGCCCGGCCATTCCTGAACGTCCACCTCCAGTCGGCCGTCGACGACTCGGTCGCCCCGCCGGGGCGCCACACGCTGTCGATCTTCACCCAGTACTTTCCCTACCGGCTTTGCCGAGGGGACATGGGACGCGCGGCGTGACGCCATCGCCGACCAGGTGCTGGCGGAGCTCGGCCGCTACGCGCCGAACGTGCCTGGCTCGGTGCTTGCCCGCCAGGTCCTCGCCCCGCCCGACCTGGAGGCTCGCTTCGGGCTGACGGGCGGCCACATCTTCCACGGGGAGCTGGTCCCCGAGCAGGCCTTCGACCTGCGCCCGGTGCCCGGCTCGACCTCCTACGAGGGCCCGATCCGGGGACTCTACCTTTGCGGGTCCGGCGCCTGGCCGGGGGGCTGCGTGATGGGAGCCCCGGCCACAACGCCGCCCAGGAGGTCATCGCACGGGTCCGGGCCGGCCGAGTCTGATCCGGTGTATCCTGCTGTTTAAGGTGGTCGATTCTCTGTCCGCAGACGACGCGGCCCGCCCTCGGCCCGGAGCCCGACACCGTCCGTCCGACCCGTTCGGGCGCGCTGTGCGCTGCTCGTCGCGGCCTGGCTGGCTGCCGGCTGTCAGCAGGAGGGACCGGCGACCGCGGCGCCCAAGAAGTCGGACGCCGCATCCCCGGGGCCCGCGCGGGCCGTTCGCGTGGTGCCGGCCGCGGAGACCGCCGTGGCGCGAACCGTGACCGCCACCGGGACGCTCGCCGCCGACGAGCAAGTCATCCTGGGCACCAAGGTGGTGGGGCGGCTCGCCGAGATCTCCGTCGATCTGGGCAGCCTGGTCAAGAAGGACCAGCCGATCGCCCGCATCGACACCAAGGACTACCAGTACCGCCTGGACCAGGCGGTCGCCGCCCTCAAGCAGGCACGCGTCCGGCTGGGGCTGCCGGCGGATGGCGACGACGACCGCGTGGATGCGACCCAGACCGCCGTCGTGCGGCAGGCGAAGGCGCTGCTCGACCAGGCCCAGCTCAACCGCGACCGGATGGCGCGGCTCTCGGATCAGCAGTTCGTGGCGCGGGCCGAGCTCGATACGGCGGTGTCAGCGCTCCAGGTGGCCGAGGGCCGCTACCAGGACGCGCTGGAGGAGGTCCAGAACCGCCAGGGCATGCTTCTTCAGCGCCGCTCCGAGGTCGAGCTCGTCCGCCAGCAGCTCGCCGACACCGTCATCGCCTCACCGATCGACGGCGCCGTGGTCGAGCGGCAAGCCTCGGTCGGGGAATACCTCGCGGCCGGCGCTCCGGTGGTCACCCTCGTCCGCCTTCACCCGCTCCGCCTGCGGCTGTCCGTTCCGGAGCGTGACGCTCTGAGCGTGCGCCGGGGACAGCCCGTGCGCATCGGCGTCGATGGCGACCAGGCCACCTACCCGGGAACGGTGGCACGACTGTCGCCTGCCATCGCCGAGCAGAACCGGACGCTGCTGATCGAGGCGGAGGTGCCCAACACCGAGGGCCGGCTGCGCCCCGGCTCCTTTGCCAAGGCCGAGGTGGTTGTCCAGGCGGACGAACGCATCGTGACGGTGCCTCAGACGGCACTCGTCACCTTCGCCGGCGTGGAGAAGGTCCTCACCGTCAAGGACGGCAAGAGCGAGGAGCTGCGCGTCACCACCGGCCGCCGGCTCGGTGATCGGGTCGAGATCGTCTCGGGCGTGAACGCGGGCCAGCCGGTCGTCGATCCCGCCGGCAACCTTGCCGGCGGCCAGGCCGTGACGGTGGAGAAGTAGAGTGCAGAAGCTCGCCGAGGTCTGCATTCGCCGGCCCGTCTTCGCCACGATGATCGTCCTCGCGCTCGTCGTCGTGGGGGCGGCCAGCTACTTCCGGCTCGGCGTCGACCGGTTCCCGTCCGTCGAGCTGCCCACGGTCAGCGTGCGCACCGAGCTGCCCGGTGCCTCCGTCGAGGAGGTGGAGACCCAGGTCACCCAGAAG
This sequence comes from uncultured Candidatus Rokubacteria bacterium, assembly GCA_963804185.1. Classification (GTDB taxonomy): domain Bacteria; phylum Methylomirabilota; class Methylomirabilia; order Rokubacteriales; family DASRDR01; genus DASRDR01. The sequence goes on along the minus strand of CAWDPM010000005.1, from coordinate 1,588,179 downwards.
GTCGAGGAGGCGGTCAACACCATCCAGGGCATCACGGAGCTCCGCTCGCTCACGGGCCCCGGCACGAGCAACGTCACCATCACGTTCTCCCTCAGCCGGTCCGTCGACGTGGCCGCCCAGGACGTCCGCGAGAAGGTCCTGAACGCGCTCCGCCTCCTGCCCCGAGACATCCGACCGCCCACGGTCTCGAAGCTCGACAACGACCAGGCGCCGGTCCTCACCCTGGCCGTCTCCGGCAACCGGAGCCTGCGCGAGCTGACGGAGATCGCCGACAAGATCGTCAAGGTCGACCTGGAACGCGCGCTGGGCGTCGGGGAGGTACGGCTCGTCGGTGGCCTGCTGCGCGCCGTCAACATCTGGGTCGAGGCGGATCGGCTCGCCGCGTACCAGATCCCGATCACGGCCATCCGCGACGCCATCGTCCGGCAGAACGCCGACCTGCCGGGCGGCAACGTCACGGCCGGCCGCCAGGAGCAGTCACTCCGGACGATGGGCCGGGTGGCGGACCCGCGGTCGTTCAACGACCTCGTCGTGGCCACCATCAACGGCGCACCGGTCCGCGTCCGCGACATCGGGCGCGCGGAGGACGGCACCAAGGAGCAGCGGTCGGCGGTCCGCGTGAACGGCGTGCCGACGGTGGTCCTGGAGGTCCGGCGCCAGTCCGGCGAGAACACGGTGGCCGTGATCCAGGCGGTCAAGCGGAACCTGACCCGCCTCGCGACGACCCTGCCGTCGGACGTGAAGGTGGACATCATCCGCGACCAGTCGCGGTACATCTATGCCGCGCTCCACGAGATCAACCTTCACCTCGTGCTGGGGAGCATCCTGGCCTCGCTCGTCGTGTTTGCGTTCATGCGGAGCTGGCGCTCGACGGTCATCGCTGCCGTCGCGATCCCGACGTCGGTCATCTCGGCGTTCGGCATGATGTGGGCGCTCGGCTTCACGCTGAACAGCGTCACCATGCTGGCCCTCGTGCTGATGGTCGGCATCGTGATCGACGACGCCATCGTGGTGCTGGAGAACATCTTCCGCTTCGTGGAGGAGAAGCGGATGGCACCGTTCGAGGCCGCCCGCGCGGCCACCGCCGACATCGGGCTCGCGGTCATGGCCACGACGTTCTCGCTCGTGGTCATCTTCGTGCCCGTGTCGTTCATGTCGTCGGTGTCCGGCCGGTTCCTGTACCAGTTCGGCCTCACCGCGGCGGTGTCCGTGCTGGTGAGCCTCCTCGTGTCGTTCACGCTCACGCCCATGATGAGCGCCCGGATGCTCCGTGCGGAGGACGCCGCGAGCGAGCACGAGGCGGCCCGGTCGCGGCGAGGGTTCTATCGCTGGATCGACGCCCTCTATTCCTGGCTTCTCGGCCTCGCGATCACCCCCGTCGGGCGCGTCGTGGTCGCGGTCGTCGCGCTCGTCGTCATCGCCTCGACGGTGCCGCTCCACGGGATGGTCAAGCGCGAGTACGTGCCGAGCGACGTCGACGAGGCCGAGTTCGAGATGTTCTACGAGGGCCCCGAGGGGATCAGCCTCGCCGCCATGGACGAGGCGGTGCAGGCGATGGGCCGGGAGATCCAGGCCGTGCGAGGCGTGCGGCTGGTGCTGCTGACCGCTGGCGGCAATTTCCTCGGCCGCGTGAACCAGGGCGGGGGATACGTGCGGATCGCTCCCCATGGCGAGCGCACGGTGACGCCGGCGCGCCTCTGGGAGGGGCTCCGCCGGGGCGACCCGCTCGCGGCCTTTCGCGGGAACTACACGCAGCGAGAGGTCATGCAGGAGGTCCGGCAGCGCCTGCGAAAGTTCCGCGACATGCGCATCACCGTCCGCAACGTCCCCGGATTCAACATCGGCGGGGGCAACTTCGACATCGACTACGTCATCCGCGGGCCCGACCTCCCCACGCTCGCGCAGTACGGCGAGCAGCTCCGCCAGCGGGCGCAGCAGCTGGGCGGCATGGTCGACCTCAACACCACGCTGCGCCTGGACCGGCCGGAGCTTCGGGTAGAGATCGACCGCGACCGTGCGGCCGACCTGCGCGTGGACGTCGAGCAGATCGCCACCGCGCTCCGCCTGATGGTGGGCGGTGACCAGGAGGTTTCCCGCTTCCACGACCCGTTCCTCGACCAGGACTACGACGTCCAGCTCCGCCTGAGCGAGGCCGACCGGCGACACCCCCGCACGATCGAGCGGCTGTACGTCGCGCGCTCGTCGACCGCGGCGTCGACGTCTCTCGGCGCGGCGCCCCAGGTCGGCATGGCGCCGGGCGGCGGGCTCGTCCGCCTCGACAACGTCGTCAAGATCGCGCCTGCCGAGACCGCCTCGCGGATCGACCGCTCGGAGCGCCAGCGAGAGAACCGGCTGCGCGGGGTCGTTCTTCCCGGCTACGGGCAGGCCGACCGGATCGAGGCCCTTCGCCAGGCGACCGCGGAGCTCAACCTCCCCGCCGGCTACACGACGGTCGTGTCGGGGCGTGCCCGCGAGTTCGAGCGGACGTTCGCGGAGTTCCTCTGGGTCTTCCTCCTGGCCGTGATCTTCATGTACATGATCCTGGCGTCCCAGTTCGAGAGCGTGGTCCACCCGCTCACCATCCTGCTGTCGCTGCCGCTCGCGGTGCCCTTCGCCCTCCTCTCGCTCTGGTACACGGGCAACACCATCAATCTCTACTCGGCCCTCGGCATCCTCGTCCTGTTCGGCGTCGTCAAGAAGAACGCGATCCTCCAGATCGACCACATGAACTCGCTCCGGCAGGCGGGGCACGATCGGCGCACCGCCATCCTCCTGGGCAACCGGAACCGGCTGCGGCCGATCCTGATGACGACGCTCGCGCTGGTGGGCGGCATGCTGCCGCTCTGGCTCGGGACGGGCCCGGGGGCGGAGGAGCGGCGAGCCATCGCCGTCGTGGTCATCGGCGGGCAGACGCTCTCGCTCCTGCTGACGCTCCTGGTCACCCCGGTCGCCTATCTCCTGCTCGACGACCTCGGGCGGCTGCTCGGCTGGCGGCGGGCCCGTGCGCGCGGCGACGAGCCGGCCGGGGTGGCACACGAAGCGGCGGCCGGCGCGCCTCCCGTCACGGCTCTCGCCGGCCACGGGGGTGTGGCGCGCAACGGACCCGTCGCGGCGACCCGCGCTGCCGTGACGGACGGGGACGGCGCTTCAGCACCGGGCGTCCCGCGAGAACTCGAGGCTCGCCCGCCCTAGTGACGCGAGTGACGTCAGCGACGCCATTTTCTGCGGAACTCCGGCGAGTCCCGTAGCCCCCGGGCTCTGGCCCCCCGCCTCGAGCCGAGGACGGCTCGAGGCTTTCTCGCCTCTCGCGAGAGAAGTGACGTCAGTGCCGTCATTCCCGGGAACTCCCGTAAGGACTCATGCCCGCCAGAAGTGTGCGAGAGTTCGCGACCACCCCTCGGTCGATCGCGGCAAACCGTGGTCCCCTCCGCACCGCCGACGCAACTCGATTCTGCGCCTCATGCCGGTCGGCGTCCAGGTTGTCGTCCAGGACGACGTCGTTGACGTCCAGGTCGCAGGGTGTACCGGCTACGGGAAGCGCGACAGGTCGGTCGTCCAGGTTGATCCCGCGGCCTGCGGCGCAGGATGCGTCAGGGAGGCTGCTACGGCCTCGTAGCGAGGTTCTGGCGCCCTCCGGCCACCACGGGGTAACCCCACCACCCGGCCTGATTCGAAAAGGGGAGAGGGGGGGCCTCGTGCGGGCAGCACCAGCGTCAGAAAATTTTAGCCCGCCGGAGACCCTGATTTCCGGCCGGTGATGACGCGCTCCGTTAGCGCGGCTCCGGCGGCGCGAACCGCCGCAGCGGATTCGCCACCTGGTCCGGCTCACAGATCGGCACGAGTTGCCCAGCAGCCCGCGTGCACAGGCACCGGCACATACTCCGTCGTGCAGCCGCACCAGGCGGGAATATGGAGCGTGCGTCCCGGCTGCCACCCGTGCGCGCGCGGGTGCTCAGCACGCATGAGCATGACGGCGACCTCCCGGCCACAGGTCTAACAGGACCGGGTCGGGCGGCGACGGCCGGGCGTCGAGCCAGATGGGCGGAGCCACTATCGGTTATCGATGGCCTGCGCACGTCACGGCAGGGGATCGCCGCCCTCACCCCTTGAGCTCCTGCTTCAGCTCGTTGAGGAAGCGCCAGTCGGTTCCCTGGGAAATATGGTCTGCGGCAAGCTCTTGATCATGCCAACGTCCCGGAGACGGAGCGCGTGGAAGCGGAGCGTACTCGCCGGATCGTACTCTCGCCATCGGGCGTACGGGAGCTCCTTGAGGGTCTCGACCGCGTAGTCTTGCCGCGAGGTGAACTTTCGTTCTACGAGAACGCGGGCGGCCCGATCCGGCTCCAGAGCGCAGATCAGACTGGCCTTGAGGATTGCGCGCAGGGCTCGCTTGGTCGCCACCGGATGTCGGCGGACCCAGTCACGATTCGCGGAGAGCATGCAGCAGAACTGCTCGGACCAAGGCCGGTCCGTTGCGGTCCTCACAACCACGTGTCCGACCTTCCTGGCCCGCAACTCCTGCGCGAATGGAGGAAAGGCGACGAAGGCGTCGACCTTGCCGTCGACCAGCAACTGGACGGCATCCCTCGGGCTGTGGACCGCCCACCTAATGTCCTTGCGGGGATCCAGGCCGACGTAGGCCGTCATGGCGGACACGAAGAGATGTTCCGCGCTTCCTAGTGCGCTCACGGCAATAGTCTTCCCCCGGAGGTCCCGGATCGCCTTAACCCGGTCGGTCCCGACGAGCTCCATGCAGCCCACGTGGAGCCCAGTCAAGACCACGACCGGACTGCCCTTGTCGATTGCAGCAATCAGATCCACCGCAAAGGCCGCGCTCATGTCGGCCTGGGCGGCGACCAGCGTCTTGACCTCCGAGCCCTCGATCATCTTGGCGTAATGGACATTGCTAAACCCCTCATCGCGCAACAGGTCCGCGGCCAGGTACTGCGGCGCGTAGCAGATGGCTGGACTCTCGGGGTCGTATATCAGCCGGATCGTGGTTGTCTCGGGCGGCGGCTCCGCCGCGACTGTCTCGGGAGGGCGACCAACGAGCCCCACGGTGGCTACACCCGTCACGCTACTTAGGAACGTGCGTCGGCTCCATGCCTGCGATCGCCGACCCTTCATGTCATCCTCCTTGGTTGCTGCCAGAAGAGCAGCACTTTTACTCGATCACTTCGTCCGCCCGCGCCAGCACCGCGGGCGGGATGGTCAGCCGAGCGCTTTCGCGGTCTTGAGGTTAATGACGAGCTTGAACGTTGTGGACTGCTCAATGGGCAGGTCAGCAGGTTTCGCGCCTTTGAGGAGTCTTGTGCTCATAGGTGGCGGCATGCCGGCCGGTGCCGAGTAGAACACACGCGAGATGCGCCGTGCGGTAGCCGACGGACGGCTCAGCCTTGCGGAGCTTCGGCGCGCCATCCCGCGACTTGACCGCTGGCTGCCGCGCTCGGCCTCCAGCCCGCCTATGCCTTCAGCTCCTTCTTCAGCTCGTTCAGGAACCGCCAGTCCGTGCCGCGTGCGATCAACTGCTGCGGCGTCGACTTCAGCATTCCTCCGTCATGCAGCCGCAGCGCGTGGAAGCGCAGCGTGTCCTCGGGGTTGTCGTGCCGCCAGCGCGTGTACTGGACGCTCTTCATCACTTCGAGCCCGATCGGATAGCGCGTCTCGTAGCGCTTGTCCACGAGGAAGCGCGCCACGCGCTCGGGGTCGGCGGCGCAGATGTCGGCAGCCTTCAGGATCGAGCGCAGCACGCGCTTGGTCGCGATCGGGTTCCGCCGCACGAACTCACGGTTGCCGATGACGACGCAGCAGAAGTACTGCGACCAGGGGCGGTCCTGCGAGGTGTTGAGGATCACTTTCCCGACGTTCTTCGCGCGCAGTTCCGCAGGCTCCTGCGCGAACGCCATGAACGCGTCGGCCTTGCCAGTGGCGAAGACATCTTTCGCGTCGCCACCCTGGCCCGTGGTCCAGTTGACCTCCTTCTCCGGGTTGATGCCTATTAGGGCCAGCATCGACGATAGGAGCACATGGTCGCCGCCGCCGAAGTAGTGGATCGCGGGACTCTTGCCCTTCAGGTCCCTGATCGCGCGAACACTCTCGTGGCAGAACAGCTGGTAACAGCCGCCGTGCACCCCGGCCAGCACCACCACCGGCTTGCCGGCGTCGATCAACAGGATCGGGCTGTGCGCGTCCCACATCGAGATGTCGGCTCGACCCTCGGCGATCGCGTTGATGCCTCCGTTTCGCGAGCCCAGGGGGAGATACTCCCAATCGGTGAAGCCCTCCATCGGCAGGAACTCTTCCGCGAGGTATTGCGGTGCCAGACAGATGGCGGGTGCATGCACAAGGCGCACCTTAGTCGTCTCCGGCGGTGGCTCGGCGGCTACCGCTCGGTGATACAGGCCGAGGCCCGTGACGGCGAGCGCTGAGCTGCGTGCCAGGAACTGTCGTCGCCCAATTTCACGTCCGAATCCGTTCATGTTGATGCTCCTGTTCCAGCGCCGTTCGCCTGTCAGCGCCCGTTCTTGCGCTGCGAGACCAGTTCATCGAGAAACTTCCTGATGCCGTCACCCATGATCCGCGTCGCGTTCGGATCGGCGTTGCAGCAGATCAGGTGGCCGGCGATCGAGTCGATCGCAAGCGCGCGCGCGTTCGGGATCATCTTGACCTGAGCATCCACGTGCTGCGGCTGGAAGAACAGATCCTGCGGGCTGTAGACGAACAGCGTCTTTGCCTTGATCGAGCCCAGCGCCTTGCCGAGATCGCCGCCGAAGCCCGGCGTATCGCCGACCCAGCCGCGCCGCCTGCCACGATCCGGTAGTAGAGGTCTCGCGCGTCCTGCACGTCGAGGTAGTCGTGCCCCATTGGTTGCGCCACTGGGTATAGGCCTCGGGTGTATCGACGTACTTGTCCCACCATTCCTGTGTATAGAAGTAGTGGACCCACTGCGAGAGCGCGTTGGTCGCGCATTGCTTCGGGTTCACGTCGTAGTTGCCGTCGTCCCAGCCGGTGCACGTCTCGATGATCGACACTGCCAGCCGGCTTCGGGAAGAGGCCAGCGCTCCACAAGGCCCCCCCGACGACCGGGATGATGCCGTCCATGAACTGCGGATAGCTCACCGCGAACTGGAGGCTGTCTTCGCCGCCGGATGAGATGCCGGTCACGGCCAGCAGGCGCGGAATGCCCAGTATTTCGGTGACGAGGCGGTAGGAGGCGTTGACTATGTCGCGCCCGTTGAAGTAGGGAAACTTCATCTTCAGCCCGCTGTTTGTCGCGCTGGTCGTGCGCTCGTAGCCGGTCTGCGTGGCGCCGAGCGTGTCCGGGCAGATGATGAAGTACTTGTCGGTATCGAGCGGACGGCCGGGCCCGATCATGTGGTCGAAGGAATGATGGTGGGCGGCGAATCCATGGTGGAACAGGATCGCGTTGTCCTTCGCGGCGTTCAACTTGCCGTGCGTGACGTACGACATCCTGAAGTCCTTGATCACCTCGCCGCTCTCCAGCGCAAGGTCGCCGAGCTGCGCCATCTGGTGCGGCGGCTGGCCGGGCCAGTGGGAGTGGGCAGGCGTCGCCGCGGCGAGTGCAATGGCCAACGCTGCGCATAGGCCCGGGATTGTCTTCATCGGTAGGCCTCCCGTCAGTTTTTCCGATGCGCCGATAGGCACTCATCGAGGTTATGAGCAACGAAGGTGCCATAACCTTGAGTCAGTAATTTGGAAGATGACTCCAACCGGCGTTCCGGCATCCTCCCATCATGAACGGACTCGAGCGCTCCAGAAGTACCTCGGGTTGAGGCTAGACGGTGCGGCGGCAGCGAGCGTGACGGAGGTGTGAAATCCGCGTGAAAAAAACCGACGGCACCCACGATGCAACCACTGCGCTTGCTGCTGCTGGGCAGAGGCGACGGCATCCCGCCTCCGGACAAGCGCTTGATATCACGAAGAAAGCTGTGCCGTCGGCCCCTGCCTCATAACGGAGGGAAAAGCCGCCCTGTCGGGCAGGTGACAGTCTTAGAGTGTTGGACTCGGTGTCCTGCCCCCCCCCGGGGCGGGCTTTGTTTAGGCGTCAAGCCAGGTCGGCGGCGTCACCGAGAGTGAGCGGGAAGCCGAGCCGCGTCGCCAACGCCTGAAGCCGCACGATGGCGTCCGCGCCGTGTCCGTTCGTCCATTCCCCCCGGGCGGCGCACGCCTCCAAGGCCATCGCCTCCTCGCCGGTCTCCGGCACCAGCCCGACCCAGAGGTCCGGCGGCCCGGCGGTGATGACCAAGCGCATGCGATCGGTCCTCACCCGGGCTGCAAGCTTCAGACTACGAGGCGCGCTTCCGCCGAGCCGGCCGTTTCTCCGACACGGGTTCCCGCTTTGCCTTCCCGGGGGAGACCTTGGCCAGTTCCTTCCGTGCGAGACTCGCCTCGAGCGTCGCCACCAGATCCGTCGTCGGAGGTCGGGTCTCCACCTCCACGCGCTGGATCTCCTGACCCGCGACCTTCTGCTCGATCGCCTTCAGGAGGCGCTGCCGGTACTCGTCCTCGTACTTCTCGGGTTGAAACTCGGTCTCCGACAGCTCGCTGATGAGCCGCTCGGCGAGCGTCCGTTCCTGGTCGCGGATCTTGGGCTCGGCGCCCTGGTCGATCTCGGCTGCGTTGTACACCTCGTTCGGCGAAGTAGAGCCGCTGGAGGAGGAGCCCGTCCTGGTGCACCCGGATCGCGATCGGCGTCGTCTTGCCGCGCCAGGTGAACGTGCCGACGGCGATCCGGCGCGTCTTCTGGAGGGCCTGCGCGAGCACGCGATACCCACGGTCCCCGTTCTTCCCGGCACCCAGGTAGTACGTGTCCTCGAAGTAGACGGGGTCGATCGCGCGCTCCGGGACGAACGAATCGATGACGAGCGCCGACGAGGATGCCTGCTCGAGCGCCTTCAACTCTTCCGGCTCGAAACGCACGTACTCGTCCTTGGCGATTTCGTAGCCCTTCACCGTCTCTTCGCGGGGCACGATGCCGTGGATCGGGCACTCCAGGCGCATCTGGATGCGGCAGCCGCACTTCGCGTGCAGGAGATGGAAGGCGACGCCTTGCGAGCTGGTGGCGGTGAAGAGCTGGACCGGAATGGTGGCCAGCCCGAGGGAGATGTCGAGGTTCTTCAGCGCGCGAGGCATCGCTGGTACACCCAGCGCAATCTCGCTCTGGGTGTACGGGGATTATAGCTCCGTCAAATGCCTATCGGCCGCTGGTCCACCCGCGCTGACGGACGGCCAACAACGAGAGGCTGAACGCCACCTTTGCCGGCGCGTCGGCGAACTCGAACGCTGCCGTCGGAGCCGATTGGTGGTAGCTACCCAAATCGTGTAGGCCGATCCCCCCTGTGTGGCGCGCCGCTCCAGGCGTCAGGAAACAATGCACAGAGAAATCGCACAGGGAAATCGCGACTTCCAGCCTGCTCGACGTTGGTACGAAGCGTGCCTAGTAGGGGCTACGGATGGATGCGGATAGGACCACCACCCCAACCCCCTACAAGGAGGATTCCGTTGGCTCGTTCCGCTCTACGCTACGTGCTTCCGCTCGCGAAATTGTCCCTACTTGCCGGGTTGGCCCTGAGTGGGTGCGGCGGCGACGCCAGCAGCACCACGGGGCCGACGATGGCAGCGCCCACCACAACGGCAGCGGCCCCGGCCCCGGCGCAGACCCCCGCACCGGCCCCCGCTCCGCCCCGATCACCCGGTACCAGGTGAGGGTAATCGCCCAGGGACCGGGCTGCGTAACCCTCGCCAGCTCGACGTGCGCGTCCAACATCAGCCGGATGGAGAACGCGGGCACGCGGGGGACGACGACCCGGCGCCGGAGCCGGGGCGCCGGTCCTCGGGTGGCGTCAGGAAGCCCCGACTGCCCTGGCGAGACGACGAACCCGTGCTCGTTCTCCTATGACCGCAACAAGACGATCACCGCCCGCTTCGGCTCTTGATCATGATCGGCGAGGCAGTCGTCCTCTTCGCCCTTATCGTGCTTGCGGGATTCGGCATCCTCACGCTGATGGATTCGAACCGGGAGCGCACCCTGTGGCCGCAGACGCCCATGATGAGTCTGTGGCGGATTGTCAGGCGCGGGGCGTCACTGATGTTCCGTGTGACCACGGGCCTGTTCATGAGCATCGTCATCCTTGGCGTTGGCTACTGGGGATGGAATGCGCTCCAAGCGCAACGACTTGAACGGGAATATCCGCCACGCACGAGTGGACGAACGGGTCATCCCATTGATGGGGCAGACCAAGGCGCAGTTGAACACGCTGCAGCGAATCCCGACTCTACTATCACCTGACATTGAAACCTGACCCCAAGACGAACAAGCCTGACCAAACCGGCACATGGATCCCTCGCATGATGGACATAGAGAACCTCGCTCTCATTTTGATCGATGCCGATGAGTTCCACGTTATGTTCATCGACATTGAGCGGAATGCTGAAATGACAAGCGGGCCATTCTCGCGACGGGTGGATGATGAGGGCAAGCCGACAGCCCTCGAGATCAACACCACAACTGTCTGCGACAAGAATGTCTATGCGCGAGCCTCACAGTGGTCGATCACCCGGAGGAACAAGTCGTGAATCGGATCCTCGGCGCCCTGCTCCTCGTCGCCGCGATGGTCACCACGGCGGCGGGGACGGGGATGGATCGCGTGGAGTTCACCACGCACCCTTCCAACTTGGTGGAGACCGCATGAGCGCCTATGAAAGCAAGAAAGAATGCGTGGCGTCCCTGTATGACTGGCGCCGACTCGATCCCGGCAATATGGTCGGCTGTTGGCGGCACGTTCATCTTAGATAGAGGCGAACTCCAGAAAACGCATCCTCTTGGCCCGGCTCCTTGTCGCTGCGACGGCCCTCACCGCATTCGCGGACTGCCGGTGGACCTGGGACTGCTCTCGGGCTACCCCTGCCGCCAGGTGCCGCTGTGCGAAAGTCCACTGGAGATGCCGGGGTTTAGCCGCTGGAGATCTCGCCGATTCCCTCGCCCAGCATCCGACCCATTCCGACGCCGACGATCCCGCCCATCGGAACGAATGCGTGCGGCCGCGCTACCTCTGCACCAACGGCCGGCGGTGCGAGTGGCGGACGGTCTGTCAGTGACGCTCGGGGAGTGGATCTCCGGTCCCCGTCCAGGATTTTCAGTAGCAAGGCGGGACCCGGGAGAGGGAAGCTCGCTGCCCGCGTCGGACTGGTTGTGCCCCCGAAGGCCGGTTCCATAACCCCGTCGAAGATGCCCTTGTTGCCGGGTGGTGCCGCCGGTGCCATCGGCCGTCGTCATCTAACGACAGCCTGAAGACTCACCGATCTCGGCACGGGCGAGCTCCTCGCGAAACAGCCCAGGCGGGGCAGCGACGCACTGCGCCGAGGGGGCGTCCGAAAAAAGCGTCGTCGGTGGCGACACTTCTTTGGACACTCTCAGCATCTCGGCGATCGACCTCCCAATGGCAGCAACTCGCAGCGCGACGGAGAGTTGACGGCCGAAGCGTGACGGGGGCAGTCCAGACGACAGTCACTCGACGAGGGGGCTCCTCGATGCCGAACGGCTCCACGCGGCCCATTCCCAGGCCGCTCCCCCGACCTCGTCGATTTGGTGCGCGCGCACGGGTGGGAGCTGGCGCCGGCGGGCTGGCTGCGGCGCCAGCTCGGCGACCGCGACCGGCTGCGGCAAGAACTGGAGCGCGCCCTCGCCGCGAACGCCGCGAGTCCTCCGGGCCGTCACCCGGGACCGGACCCCCATCCGGACGATGGTGGAGATCCCACGCCGTGACGGCCTCGAGCACAGCGCGCGCACGCACCACTCGGAGACCGTTCGCGTGAACTAACCACTCGACCTCCCCGGCCCTACGCGCACGGGACGCTGGGCGCGGACAACGGGTTGCCCATTGGGGGTGGGGGTTTCTCGGCAGAGGCGCTTCGCAGAAAGGCGCACATGCCCCGCCGACCACGCCGCCCCGCTCGGTCTGCTGCCGTATCGACCGCCTCGGCCGACGAGCAGGCCAAACTGATCGAGGCCCTGTTCCGTGCGCATCCCCCGCCCCCGCTGGCGTCAGGCTTTCCGCTCTCCCGTCAATCCGTGCGGGACGTCGAGCGCGCCCTGGGGGTGCAGCGTCGCCGAGGGCGGGTCACGATCCAGATCGGTCCGCTCCGCCTGTCGTTCCGGGAGGCCGACGCCGAGGATGTGTTCGAGCGCCTCGGCCAGAGTCCGACGTGGCCGGGGTCCGAGCTGTTCGACCGCATGGTCCTGGTCAATGTGCCCCGGATCGTTGCCGCCTCGCGGCCGTCACGCCCGGCGTGCCGAATCCTGCGTGTATGTTCGGACGCGCGCGGCGGGGGTCTACGTCACCCTCCAGCAGCGCCTCCCGCACGAGCCCTGGCTGGGGGCGATGCTCCTCGCGCATGCGCGACAGCGACATCCTGCGCTCAGTGGCTCTTTGCGGACCCGGAGGGGCCCGTGGAATGTGCGCGAGCTCACCGCCTACGTCGTCGAGTTCGGGCTCGCGATCGATCGCCGGGCTCTGGTGGGGGTCTCTCCCCGACCGATCCCGGAGCGGTTCTACGATCAATACGCGGGGCGAGATGCTGGGGAAGGCTCGCGCTCTGCTGAAGCGCGTTGGAGAGCTCCGTCCGGTGTCTGCGGCGATCGAGGCGTTACAACGGGAAGTCGAAGAAGCCAAAGAAGAAGCCAAAAAGGCGGAAGTCGAAGGAACCAAATCGACACGTCCACCGCTTTAACTAGTCGCGCGATCGCCCAGAATCGGGGCCATGGTCGACAACGACGCTGGCCCCGTGGCGTGTCAGACGACGCCCGTGCGCCCGAGCCGGGCGCTCATCATTGCGATCAAGCTCGCCGACCGGCCGGCGTGGCGGATCGCCGTGGAAGCGGGCATCATCCCACCACGCTGAGTCGGCTCGTATCTGGATCCCTGCGGGCGCGTCCGAACGACGCGCGGCTCCTCCGGGTCGCCGAGATCCTCGGGGTTCCTCACTATCAGGTGTTTGCGCCGGCGGTCGAGTCCGTGCGGTCGGCGGATCCGATCGAGAAAGACCGCGCGACGGGGTAGCGACGGGGTTCGAGCTGCGCGCTCGGGGGCTGCCCACCCAGGTGAAGCCCCCGGGAGCGCGCGAGGAGCGGGTCGATGGCGATGCCTCTGTACACCACCGAGGCGAGCCTCTCGTCGTTCCCATCCAGATGCATGCGGACCCCTGCGGGGCCGCACCACACGCACACGCCGAAAGGTTGAAGTGAACACCGTCACCGATCGCGAAACGCGGCCGTGGCCGTGCTCTCGCCCCAGGGTTCAACGATCTGGTCACGCGGCGCTCGTCGACGTCGACGTCCCGTGGCGACAGATCGGAACGGGACACGGGTCCGCGTCCCATCGCGGCCCGCGCCGGGCGAGCAGCCGGCCCCGCGCAATCCGTCCGGCCGGAAGATGCGCGAGCCTCAGGCCCGCGCGCGCCGGTCCGGGACGCCCTGATCCGCGACACGCCGACGCCCATTGAGCTCCGCGATCGATTCGAGCTCCCGCACGAGTCCGATGGCCAGGACGGCTGGAACGTGCGCTGCCCCGTGTGCCCAGACGACGACGGCCAGCCATCGCTCCACCTCGTGCTCGACGACGATCACTATCGCGTCACCTGCGTCGCGCAGACCGCGTCACGGGCATCGCGGGACTGCCCGCTCTCGTGGATTCCTAACAGAGCCAAGCCCCCGCTCAGCCCGGCGGACCTCGTCGTTCCAGAAAAGGATGTCGTCGGGGAACGACATCCTTTTACAGCCCGGACCAAGGCGGACCGCGCCACGGAGAGTGCGGCACCCACGACCGAAGAGATCCCCGCGAGCGCCGACCGGCCCGAGCCGCGTGCGGACGCCGGGGATGCGCCGATGACAGCCGGCGCGCCGACCCCGACACTCCATCCCGATCCCCTCGACGACCTCCGGAAATCCGGACTGACGGACGACGCCGTCCGGAACACCGGATCTTCTCGCTCGACCCGGAGGACTCGGCGCGCGTCTCAGCGACCGGATTGCGGGCCACCTCCTGAGCGTGCCCCGATCCTGTATCCGGCGTGGCATCCGGACGACGCCCCGTTCGTGCGCTACAAGCTTTTCCCGCCCGTGCCCACGGACGACGGCCATCACATGCGGTACTTCCAGCCGCCCGGGACGCCGTGTCGGCTTTATCTGCCCAACAGGGCCGTCGCCACCAGCCAGGAGCCCGTCCGCCGAGCTCGTCATCGTCGAAGGCGAGAAGAAGGCCGTCAAGGGCGATAAAACGAGACTGACGCTGCGTGGCCGTCGGTGACCTGGGGATTGAAAAGGATCCTCAACAGCAAGCCGAGTCCCGACCTCGCCGCCTTCCAGTGGATCGAGTACACCAGATGTCATCTTTTTGACCAATGTTGATCTCTATGGGAACGCCAACGCCAAGGACAGTCCCGCGCAGACCCAACGACCATCTGCCTTCCTACGCGCTACTATGCCTTCGTGGGGGGCTCGAGTGGATGAGCGCGCGCGCGTCTTCCCGTGGGCGGAGCTTGCCCCAGCGGAGGCGAAGGGACTCGTTGCCTACCTGTCGTCCAGGCCGCGTCGGCGCTTCCCCACGCTGCCGTCGCTGCAGCGGATGAAGACTTTCCACTTCCAGCCGGGTCACCCCGCAGTCGACGGCGTGGCGCGCCCGCGCCGTCGTCCGCTGGATCGCGTCGCGGCTGACGCCGAGAATTCACCGAATCTTTTGCGTCCCGCCATGTCGGCCACGGACTTCTTCGGCGAGACCCGCAGGTGCAAGTCGGGTTTCTCCAGCCGCGCCAGCTCGCGCGCGGCTCGTCACGTGATCGTTTTCGCCCACAGGCTGCGCAAGACACTCCTCGCTCATGCCCTCACAGCCACGCTGCGCGCCCGCGCGGGTTTCCGGGTTCTGCTCATCGGCGTTGACGATCACCGTCGCAAGGTCGACAGCAACTTGCGCGCCTGGGGCGTCGGGTTTGTTCTACCGTTCAAGGTGCTCACCCGCGAGTCGCCCCTCCGCTAAGCGAGACCAGGAGCGGCGTCGGTACACCCTTTCCACTCCCTGACCCGACATCATCCTCGTCGATTCGCTGGAGCGCCTCGAGCGAAGGCATCGAGGAGCAAGCCGGTCGCAGCAAGCCAGTCCAAGGCGATCGCCTCGATCCTCGACGTGGCCAGGGTCGCCGACGGGCCCGCGATTCTCGTGCTCGCGACGCGGTAAGTCGGCACGCATGGCCGGGGAACCAGGGTGATGGAGACCGGGCCGACATCGTGTACGAGGTCCGCGGCGCGACCGGTTTGCAGCCGAACGGGACCGAGCCGTGGTCTCTGGAGTTGCCCGCCGCCGGCCGGGCCGACTGGGGGGCCGCGCGGCCCCGCGGAAGCGCCGCGAGACCTACCGGCTGGCGTTGGTGCCCGCGAACCCCCGCATCGGGGTGATCCCGGTTCCGTACATCGTCGAGCTTGATCTCCGCGAGACGCCCCGGCGCTACCGGGAGCTCGCCGCTGACATCGAGGTCGCCGAACGGCCCCCACGGTGGCCGCCGATGCCGAGCGCCTCGCCGCACGGAACGGGCCGTCGCGGCCCTCCTCACGGAGCTGGCGCGGCGGACCGCGTCCGGGCAGGCGGACCTCGGGTACGGAGCCCGCGAGGCCCTCCTCCGGCCCACGGACTGACCCGCAAGACCGCCCGGGAGTTGCTCCAGAGCAGAAGTCGGCCTCCGCTGGTACCTGGTTCCCGACGGGGACGTCGCGCGCCCAATGGACGTCCGACTCTCCGAAGAAAAAATAGCCTCGGCCGCATTTACCCCCCTCCGAATTCCAGCATCCGGAGCGGGGATCCGGAGCACCGATGCGGCCGCCGTTCGCCCAGAGCAGCAGCCATTTTTCGAGTGCTTCCATCCCCGCTCCAGATGCGGCTCCGGGGACACCCAATATGCGGCCGCCAGTCCCCGAGCGGGACGGCCGCGTCGAATACGAAATCCCCGCTCCAGATGCGGCTCCGGAGAGCCAGAAAATACGCCGTCCTCATTCACTTTTCGGCCGACGAAGGGCCTGAAGAGCGCTTTTTGACAGACGTAGGGAGGCCCCGGCCGCGCTCCGTTGCCGAGGGGCCACCCTGCGGGCAAGGGGGACCGGATCGTGATCCAGCCTCCCGACCGGGTTACCGCAGAGGAGGAGGCGATACTAAGTCGCACCGCGAGGAGGTGTCGCCAGGCTCCCGCACCCGGGGGCGCTCTTCCTCCCCCGAGGGACCGGTGGGGGCAGTGAGCTGAGCCGGCCCGCCCCTCTCCCAGCACCCCGGCGCCGGCCAGCCAGGAGGTTCCCCCCCCCGACCCGCCCGAGGTCGCCCGGCTCCTCCAGCTCCCCCTCCCCCAGCTCGATCGGATGGTCGAGGTCCGGATGCAGTGGTCCCCGGTCCCCTTGTGGTTCAACCCCGACAGGTCGCTGCCGACCAGCTCCTCAGCGAGGGGGTGTCCAGGGGCAGGGTCTGGACCACCCAGGAGCTCCTCGCCCTCCTCGCCCTCCCCGACATCACCAGGCCGGCACCCGGCAGTTCGCCCTCGCCAAGCTCCCGTTCGACGCCGCCCTCGATGCCGTCCTCCCCCCCCCAACACCACCCCCAGCCGGTCACCTCGTAGGTCAGCGAAAAGCAACGACGTCGCCAACGACGTCGTCCGCTCCGTCTCCAGCTCCCTCACCTCCTCCATCCCCCTGGCTCCCAGGCCTCGCCCCCATCCCGAAGGAGGACTTCTAGATGCCCGACCCCGCCCCTCGCCTAAACACGGACGACTACCTCGACCTTCGATGCCCTCAACTCGCGTGGTTCGAACGTCTCGGCGTGATCCGTGCCGACGGCGCCGAGGTCGTGATCCAGCCGGGCGTGCTCGATGTGGTTCTGGCCTTGGCGGGTCTGGTCCCGCTCACGCCAGATGCCCCGGGCACTCGGCATGAGCCCGCGACGCCCGGGTCACCCCACACTGGCGCGTCCCTCCGGGAGCCAGTCCTCACCCCCGGTTCCGCCGGCCGGCGGCCGCGGCGCGGCCACTCGCGAGCCGGATCGGATCGGGATGGTGCCCCTCTGATCCTGCTCCGGCCAGAGACCTTGAACGGCTTCGACGGGCCGCGTGGGCGCGAGGGATGGACGTCGGGCTGTTCGTCGCGAGCTCGCGACCTGCTGGTTGGCGGAGTTTGCGCCCCCGCGTGACCCGACCCGGAACGGAGGCCGTGATGCTCCCGGGTGATCGCCACCCGGCGCTCCCCCGGAGTGGGAGCCGAGTGCGGATGGTCTCCTCCCGTCAGTGCTCAGCTGGGAACGGCGGTGGAGAGTGCGTTGCTCTTGCTCGAGGCGCGGCGCTGGTGGCTGGACGAGTACCACGTCGACAATCCGATGCGCGAAGCAGAGCTCGCCGCGATCGAGGCGCGATTCGCGGGTGCGAGGAGGCGCTCGTCTGTCAGCGACGGCGGGCGATGGACGGGCGGTCCTCATGAGCGACCGGCTGTGTGTTCGGCGACGTCGAGGCTCGCGCAGATTCACGAGGAGAGACCCCATGAGCTACGTGAAGCTTCCTCTGCGAGGAGTCGGAGGATCTCGCGCGCGAACGCTGACACCGTCTGCTCGCCGGCCTCGCGGACGCCGCGCCCTCCGCCGAGGCAGCGGGACGGATCACCGTGCCCTCGCCGAACGAGGAGGAACGGAGTTGCGGAGGCTGGATGGCCGGAGATCTTCGGCGACCTCCAGGCCGTGGATCAGGATCTCCGGCGCATCGAGTGTGAACGGCGGTACCAGGCGGATGCGTGGACGTGGGTGCGGGAATGCGTCACCACCGTCGATGAGCTCGATCCGGTGAATCCGATCAAACCGTTTCCCGTGGGGGTGTGCGTTCGGTGTCAGCGCTACCTGGGGCATCCCGACGGCGGGCGGTGTCCGACGTGCGGGAGGCCCGAGCAGCCGCTGCGGTATCTGGAGGAGATCGCCCGACAGTGGCAGTCGGCGCAGCCGCCCCTTCTGATCATCCCCAAGGCGCGGCGGATGCGGTTGACATGGCTGATGTGCGCGTTGCACGTGTGGCTGGCCTACACGCAGAAGCATTCATCGATCTACTTCGTGTCGAGCAAAGAGGAGAAGTCGGCCGAGCTCGTCGAGCGCGCCCGCGGCATTGTCGCGCGCTGGCCGACGGCCACGCTCGGACCCATTCGCACCCAGCACCGCAACAGCCCACCGGAGCTGCGCTTCCTGGACAACGGCTCGAAGATCATGGGGGTGCCGGAAGGACCAGATCAGCTCCGCCAGTTCACCTCAACTGCCGTCTTCGCGGATGAGCTCGGAACATACGAATCACCGCGCGCGTGTTTCTCCGCGATGAAGCCCACCATCGATGGCGGAGGCCGGCTGACGATTCTCTCGAGTGCGTATCCTGGTTTTTACCGCGAGCTCGTGGCCGGGGAAGCATTGGGCTGATGTGCCGTCGTCACCGTCATCTCGGTCTTGGTCGTCTCTATCACCCCGGTCTTCGTCGTCTGGATCAACGTGCTCGTCGTCGGCGGCATCACCCCGTTCTTCGTCGGCATCGTCTCGCGCTGGGCCATCTGGCGGCGGCGCCCCTGATCGCGCCCGGCTGATGACCCGCTGGAACCAGGCCGTGCTCCTCGAGGCGTTCCGCACGGAACTGGTGCGCTGGGGACTCCTCGAACGGGTTCCCGGCTCGCCAGGGTGGCAGCAGACGCCGCTCGGGCAGCAGGCGGATCGGTTCAGGGCGTCGCCCCAGGAGGAGCCGAGCTTCCCCGCCGCCTGGCTCGCGGCGTTCGAGCGGCGCGCGCCGAGGTTCGATAACCCCGTCTCCTGGAATGGCCGGGCGGGCCGCGACCCGGCGATCGAGATCGCGCGGGTCTTCCTGGCCGAGGAGGCGACGACGCTCTGTCGGTTGGCGAAGGCGGGCGACGTGCGGGGATTCCATTCGGCGTGGGTCGCGCTGATGGGGCCCGAGAAGGACACCGCGCCGTGAACACCGGGCCGGTGTGTCCCCGGGGGTCGACGGGTGAGCCGTCCGCCTGACCGGCCGTTGCTCGGCGCCGACCGCCCCCGGCTGGTGGTCGTGGACGAGCTGGCCGTCACCACGCCCATGGACCCGTACCTGAGTCTCCGAGGGCTGGCCGTCTACTCGAGCTGCTCGACCCGCTGGCTGCGGGCGTCAACTGGTGGATCCCGCGCACCCGCTTCCCTGCTACCGCCTGCCGGGCGGCAAGATCCTGGTCCGGCGGAGCGCGTGGGACGCGTGGCTGGCCGGCTACCGTCAGGTGGGGCGGGCCGACGTGAATGCCGTGGTCGCCGACGTGCTCGGGCGCGTGGCCCGCGCGGGGCCGGGCTCGCGCACTCGGACCCGGAGGGCCGGCAATCTTGATAAGCATGCTATAGAGTAGTGCCGCATGGAGGTGCGACGCATGTCCGAGCCGAAGTCGACGACGGGGGCGCCCGTGGCCCGTCGCGAGCGGGCCCGGCAGCACTACCTCCTTCGCGACATCGCCCGGTGCTCTGGCGGCGGGTGAAGGTGCGGGCGGCGACGGAGGGCGCGCCCATCCGGACGCTGATGTTGCGCTCTTGCGGCGTTACGTGGTCGGTCGAGAGCCGTGACCCCGGTGCTCGAGATCACCGACGCGGATCGCGAGCGGTAAGGAGCGGCGGGGGCCATGGGCGTGAAGGTCCGGGAGGTCGCAGGGCATCTGGCGGCTCGTCGTCGACTGGAAGGGCCGGCGGGTGTCGCGCAACGTCGGCCCGGGGAAGGCGGGCAAGCGCGCCGCCCGCCTGGCCGCGGCGCAGATCCAGGCGAAGCTCGTGCAAGGCGATTGGTCCGTCCTGAACCCCCCGACCCCCGCCGCGCCCGTGCCGGCGCCGGTCCTGGTCCAGGACATCGCGCAGACTGGCTCCGCTCGCATCAAGCGGTGCGGGGCATCCGCCACAACACCTTCGTCAACTACGAGACCGCGCTCCGCAACCACGTGCTGCCGTGGTTCGGCGCGACTGGCGGTCCGCGCCCTCGACGTGGCCGCGGTGGAGGCGTTCATCGCCGGCCAAGCTCCAGCCCGGCGGCTCGACCCGGTTCCCGGGCCGCCCGCTCTCCCGGGGCACGCTCCGCGTCTCGCTGAACGTGCTCCGCGTGCTCTCCGGGTGGGCGATCAACCGGAAGCTCCTCGACACGAATCCGGTCGCGGCCATCCGGTTCACGCGGACGAGCGCCGACGACCCGCCCGTGGACCCCTTCACGACGGCGGAGCTTCAGGCGATCCTCGGACGCGGCCGAGACGCGGGACCCGGAGCTGGCCGCGCTCCTCCGGGTGTGGATCGGGACGGGGATGCGCGCGGGCGAGGTCGTGGGCCTCCAATGGCACGACCTCGACCTCGACGCCGGCACCGTGCTGGTTCGACGGACCTTCAGCCGCGGACGGCTCGGGCCCACCAAGACCGGGGGGCAGCGGCCCGTCTCGCTGGGACACCCGGTCGGCATCGAGACGTCGGAGTGGCGCCCTGGCGCCCACCCCGAGACTCGCGCCGTCGTCGACGGCCTCCGGCGCCTCCCGGTGCGCGTCGCTCGTGCCGGAGGCGTTCGTGTTCGGCGGCGGGCAGACCCCGATCCGGGCCGACCAGCTCAACCGACGGTGGCGCGCCGTCGTCAGGCGGCCCGGGTGCGCTACCGGCCGCCGGAGCAGCTCCGGCATACCTTCGCCTCGACGCTCCTCTCGCGGAACGCGCCGCTCTTCTACGTGCAACGGCAAGGCGGCTGGAAGAGCGCCGCGGTGCTGCTACGCCACTACAGCCGCTGGCTCCCCCAGGACGCCGGCCTCACGGCGCCCGCCCGAGAGACCTCCCGAGCGACCTCCCTCACCGGGGACCCACTGCCCGTCCGAGGGGCGGTGCCGGCATGAGAGGCCGGTCGCCCGTCTGACGCCCCCGCACTTCACCCCGCTGTCTCCCCATGCCTCCGGGCTTCCCGTGCGCTCACCACGCCGAGACAAGCTTTCCACCACTTCCACGACGCCTTCGCTGCCGACTCGCGCCGAGTGTGCGGGATTTGTGTGGGAACCCGTCGCGTCGGACCAGGAACGGGGCACGTAGCGGCCCATGCCGGACGTCGCGCCCGGTGAGGTACGTACCCCGCCGGAGGCCGCTCGGTGCGTGGTCTGCGGCCACCCCGTGGCCGGCCGCGCCGTCACGCTGCTCCTGGTGGCGGCCTTCTTGACGGGCGCCCGGACGCGAGAGCGGAGCCTGAAGGGGCCATTCCGCCACGAGTACTACAACATCACCGTTGCGCTGGGGCTCGTGCTGGTGGTCGTGGTGTGGAGCCTGACCTAGCCGAGTGCCGCATTGGACGCCGACGTGTCCTGCATTCGCGCGTCGAAGAAATAGGAGGCCGCCCGGCGCAACATCATGACCGCCCGGCTCATGCGCGAGAAACCACGACCCTGCGCCCCCGGCCACCTGTCCGCGTGAAGCCACCCGTGGGTCGGATGGACCGCATCGTCAACGCCCGTACATCCGAGTAGCGGCATGGCCGAGGGGCATGACAGCCGTGGTGGCCCATCGGGTACCATGCCCACTCGATAGAGCACCCACACGACAGCCTGAAGAGCCCCTCTTTTCACGCGGATTTCACGCCTCGGTCACGGTCGCGGACTGCCGCACCGTCTAGCCTTGACTCGGTCAGTGACGGACATTGGCGGCCAGAGCCTCCGGGCCGATCACACCAAGAGGCCGGCCCAGGCGCCGCGGCCAAGGCGGTTGTTGCCGCCGTACTCACAATTGGAAAAAAGGGGTGCGCAACATGAAATCTATTCAGCACTCGAAACAAGCGCGGGAAATAGTCGGCCAGCCGCACCGAAGGACCCTACGAAGATCTGTTGAAAGGTGGCTGACAACCGCCATGCTGCTCGCAGCGGGGTGGGCACCCGCCAACGCGGCTACCGTTGTGGTCAACACGTTGGCGGATCCTGGCAGCCCGGGTGTATGCGCCCTGCGAGATGCCATCACAGCAGCCAACACTGATGCGGCGGTCAACGGCTGCTCTGCCGGGTCCGGCGCCGACACGATCACGTTCGGCGTTGCCGGAACGATCACGATTTCGAAGACCAACAACAATCCCGAGCTCTTCGTGCTAACCGACATGACGATCGACGGCGGCAACGCTGTCACGATCAACGGCGGTGCCGCTGCCCTGATGTTCTACGTTCAGACGAACGTGTCGCTCACGGTGGAGAATATTGTCATCACCAATGGGGGTGGAACCGGCAGCGACATCGTCGGCAGCGGTGGCATCGACAGCTTTGGAAATCTGACGGTCAACAACACCACCTTCTCCAATAACCGCGGGTCTGGAGGCGCCGCCATCGCCAGCGGTGGCACGAGCGGTGGCACGCTCTCTGTCACCAACAGCACGTTCGTTGCCAACACGGCCGACTCAGGTGGGGCCATAGGCATTTTCGGTGGGGTTGCCGAGATCGCGAACAGCACGTTCATGTTCAATAGTTCGGACTTTTTCGGGGGCGCCATTGGCGTCTTCGTTGACGTCACGCAGACGACCATCACCAACAGCACTTTTCTGTTCAACGGCGACCAGTTTGGACGCGGTATCGCCATGGGAATCAACAGCCCCACGACGATCGCCAACACGATCGTGTCGAACAGCAACTGCGGACCGGGTATCCCCATTGATGGCGGGAGCAACATCGATACCGGCGCCACCTGCGGGTTCAGCATGTCCAATACCGATCCGTTGTTGGATCCAGCTGGATTGCAAGACAACGGCGGGCCGACGCAGACGATCGCGTTATGCGGTGGGGCCGGCACGCCGTCCGGCTGCACCGGAATCAGCCCGGCGATCGACGCCGCAAACAACGCGATATGCGCAGCCGCTCCTGTCAACAGCAAGGATCAGCGCGGCCTCAACCGCCCCGTGGATGGAGACCTCAATGGCTCAGCTATCTGTGACATCGGCGCGTTCGAGCACCAGGCGGGCAGCAATGCCGTCAACGTGACGCTTGCGCTTCCAGCCACGATCAACCTGAAGAGCAAAGCCCTGATCCCGGTGGCGATCCTGTCGACACCGATCTTCGACGCCACGAACGTGGACTTTGCCACCGTTCGGTTCGGTCCGAACGGTGGCCGCGAAGCTCATGGCGAAGGTCATCTCGAGGACGTCGACAAGGATCGCGACCTCGACCTCGTGCTTCACTTCCACATCCAGGACTCGGGCATCGCGTGCGGGCAAACCACGGTCACCTTGACCGGAACGACCTACAACGGAACGGTGATCACCGGGACGGCGCCGATCCGAACGTCGGGGTGCCGGTGAGAACACGGATTGGGGGCCGCTTTTGCAGGCGTCCTCATTGTCGGCCCGCTTCGCGTTGTCGACGTGTCCTTCGCCAAAACCTTGTCCGGATCGCTCAGGACCATCCGGATCCGCGGGCGGCAGCCGCGAGCCGAGCCTGAGACAGGGCGACCGGCATCCTCACACCGCCGACCGTGAACGGAGCCGTCGGATTCGCGATGGATGAGCGAGAGCAGGCAGGCGACGCTGGACCGATCACGGTCACGCACGTTCAGCAGTACAGAAGACCGAGGATGCTGAATTACGCGGCTTGGCGGATGTAGCGGTGGTGAAGGCCGCCGACTTCGGGACGCTGCACGATCTTCCCCGTCGCGGGAAGCTGGATCGGCCTGAGGTCGGGTGCGTCCTTGTCGAGCGCGAGATGTGTACGCGCCTGATGGTAATAGGCGAAGTAGCGAGTCAGGATGTGGCGGAGGTGTCGCTCGCCGAGGACGAACACGTGATTCAGACACTCGCGCCGGATCGACCCGATGAGCCGCTCCGCGAAGGGGTTCTGCCACGGGCTGTGCGGTGCCGTGAGAACCTCCTCGATCCCCATGCCCTTCACGCGGTGCCGAAATGGCTGACCATAGACCTGGTCACGATCGCGCAGGAGATAGGCTGGCGCGGTCTCGTCCGGGAAGGCGTTCACGATCTGCTGAGCGGTCCAGTAGGCGGTGGGGTGCTCGGTCACGTTAAAGTGGACGACCCGACGGCGGTGGTGGGCGAGGACGACGAGGACGAACAGGACACGGAGGCGGGCGGTGGGCACGGTGAAGAAGTCGATCGAGACCAAGTCGGGGACATGGTTGGCGAGGAACGTGCGCCAGGTCTGAGAGGGCTGGGGGCGCCGCTTCGGCATGAGCCGGGAGACGGTGCGCTCGGCGACATCGATACCGAGCTTCAAGAGTTCCCCGTGGATGCGAGGCGCACCCCACAAGGGATTCGCCGCGGCCATCTTCCTCACAAGGGCGGCGATCTCGGCATTGATGCAAGGACGGCCTCGGGTAGACCGACCCGAGAGTTGGGCCCAGTACTCGCGGAAGCGTCGGCGCTGCCATCGTAGGACGGTCTCGGGCGAGACGATGACCAGAGCCTGCCTCCAGCCGGTCCAGGCTCGGGCCAGTCCGACCCAGAATAGACGATCCATCGTGCGGAGCTTCGGCCGGGGCGCCGTTCGCTTGTAGACGGCGAGCTGCTGGCGCAGGGCGAGGTTTTCGAGGGCGAGCTGGCGGTGGCCGCCGACGAGGAAAGGGGAGGAGGCGAAGCAGTTCGAGTAGGAAGGTGATCATCGAGACAAGATAGTGGCGGCGACAGGTAAACGGATCAACCACTTGGTACAGCGGACGAGATTTTGGCGAGGGACAAGCAGACGGGCCAGCGGTGTCTGGTCTGGAACGGGACCCTTCACTGCGTCCCCGCCCTGTGACGAGGCGTCCATCCACGGACGCTCCGCGCCTCACCCTCTTCTCCCGCGTGAAGTCGTAGGTCCCGACGCCACAACCGTCGCCTTCCCCTCCGTCGGCGCCTGACGTGTGGCGCCGGCCAGGACGGGGGACACGGTCCCTTCCCTCGGCGAGGGTGATTGAGGACCCCGCGGCTCCCGCTGCTAGGTCAGGAAACGACGGTGGCGACGAGCCCCGCGGTCGTGGCAGAGTCCTCAGCGTGACAGAAAAGGCGGCTGTGTAACCCAGAATGGACACAGAATGAGCAAAGAACATCTGATTCCCTGGCGCCCGGGGCAGTCGGGCAATCCGCTTGGTCACCATCTCTCGATCCACGGCTTTGCCGCGCAGATCCGCCGCGCGACCGGCAACGGCCAGCAGTTGATCAGCTTCTTCAAGGACGTCCTGGAGGGCAATCCGATCACTCGCCATGGTCGCAAGCCGCTGATCCCGGACCTTGACCAGCGCATCGAAGCCGCGCGGTGGTTGGCGGACAGGGGATGGGGACGCGCGAAGGAATTTTTGGAGATCACCGGCGAGACCACCTCGGCCGCGCAACGCCTGGAGCTGCTGCGCCGTCTCTCTGACGACGAACGTGTACAGCTACGGGGCCTTCTCGAGAAGACGCTGCGGCCCGTGCAGGATGTTCCCGATCGCACGCCAGCGTTGCCCACGTCGAACGACGACGGGCTCGAGCACGACGCGCCCACTGCCCCTTCGTCGTCCGACACGTCGCACACGTCGAGCTAGGGCTCGGCCGATCGATGGTCACGGAGAACACGCTGATGGCGAACGGCTGGACCTGGGATTTCACCTCGAGCACGATCGGCTTCGCCTACCCGTTGATGTCCACGATGTGGACGACGGACATCCGGAGCTCGTCGCTCACGAGATCACCGCGCGAGCCGTCGTCCAGAGATGAGGGAGGAGCCAGCGATGCCAGCGCCAGCGAAGCGTAGTCGAGGCAGTGCCCTGGCGCCCGGGAACTACCAGAACGACATCCCGATGCGAGCGGCGGGTGGACGGCGATCCGTGACGTCCACGGCCCGAGACATCGGAGCCCGCGAGAGTGTGGCGCCACGCAACCCACCCGGTCGCAAGATGCAGGCGCGCGCCCGCCGGTCCGGCACGCCGTAGTCGTCGGCCGGTCACGAGAGGCTTGTCGCCGCCCATCGCCTCCCGGATCCGTGTGCCTCGGCGAGGCGCAGCCAGCGCCCGCCCGGTGAATGAGCCATCCCGTGGGCCGGCGGAGAGGCCCGTCTGATCGGCCTCTCGAGCCCGCTGTGCGTCTTTTGTGCGACCGCAACCGCCTCGATGGAGCTGGGCTAGGCAACCGTGAGCGCCCCTGCTGGGCGGTGAGGTAGATCACCGTCACCATGAGGCTGATTCGTGGGGCACGGACGTCCTGGTCGAGGTGGTCGTCCAGATGGTCGGACAGTTCCAGCCCGTGTGGGCGCGAAGGCCCAAGACGCGGTCAGCGCGCGCGCCGATCCGCAACGCCCGCGCAACTGATGGGGGACTCGGTGGAGGATTGTGCGGCTAAGTCCCGGAATTCGTGGGCGAGGGCCTCCGTCCGCAATACTTCCGTAAGAAGGAGCCGCACGAGGAAGTTCCGGAACCTGGCGTCACTTGCGTCACCTACGTCACCCCGGCGTGGGAAGTCGAAGGCCGCCCCAGGATCGAGTCCACGTAAGCCCCCGGGGCCCGGGCCCTCGCCTCGAGCCGGGCCGCGAGCTTCCGGAGGCTGGGGGCCTCAGCGCTTGGAAGGCCCTCGGCGGGCACGCCAGACGCCCGGTCCCCGGCGAGGCCGACTTCGGATGTCAGCCCGCCAGGCTTGGATGCACGCCAGGCACGTAGCCACCGGCGATGGTCGCCACGGTGGAGCGGGGTGTCAGGATCCTGACCAGCTCGTGGCGGGCGGCTGCCTGCACCGCCTCGTACCCGGCCGGTGACCACGGGGCGAGGGTGCCGCGCCAGACGAGAAGTGGTCCGGCGTCATCCGGCAGCACGACGAACACGCCGTCCGGGATCGAGCCGAGCTCGGCGACATAGGCGCGCGGCCGCCCCTCCGAGTCGAGCCGGTCCCGGTGAAGCTCCCGGTCGATCGCTCCGATGGGAGCATCGGCGCCGAGCCCTCGCTCGCCGTTCGCGAGGAGCCAGACGGCCTTGAAGCGGCGATAGTCCGCCCGGCGGCATTCCCCGCAGGGGCGGTGGCCGGCCGCCAGCGCTGTCGCCTCGTCCAGGAAGAACAGCTCGGTGTACCGGTTCGGAGCCATGACGGTGCGATGCCGGCCGCGGAACTCGAGGAGGCAGGTCACCCAGGCCCGGTAGCCGCCCGCGACCCGACGCAGGATTCGCCGGGCCGGGTCATGGAGCCGACCCCGGTTGCCCATGAGGGTGCCGCGCGCCGGCGTGGCGATCAGGTCGCCGCCGGGTGTCACGCGATTCTGGAGCGGGCGGCCGGGCGCCGGCGGCCGGGAGTCCGTCGCGGTCAGATCAGGCTCTGGACGGTGGCCCCGAGCAACGAGAGCTCGTGCGGCTCCGACAGACGGTGTTGCCCGTCCTTGACCAGCGTGAGCGCCACGTCACGACCGCGGATTGCCTCCGCGAGCCGCGCGGAGGTCTCCCATGGCACGTCGGCGTCCTTGGTGCCGTGAAGCAGGCGCACCGGGCAGGACAGGGGAAAGGGCGCGCGGAGAACGAGGTGGCGGCGGCCGTCCTCGACGAGCCGCCATGAGACCGGCAGCGGATCGCCGTAGGTCGACGGGAGGCGAATCACGCCGTCCCGGCGGAGGGCCGTGCGCTGGTCCTCGTCGAGCCGAGCCCAGACCAGATCCTCCGTGAAGTCCGGGGCCGCCGCGACGCCGACCAGCCCCTGGATGCGCTCCAGGAGCGTGAGGGCCACCAGCAGCATCACCCAGGCGCCCATGCTGGACCCGACGAGGAGCAGCGGGCCCGTGACGCACTCCTTCAGGATCGCGAGCGCGTCTTCCCGCCACGCGCCGATCGTCCCATCGACCAGACGTCCCGACGACAGCCCGTGACCCTGATAGTCGAACCGGAGGAAAGCGTGCCCGCGCGCCCGGCACCACCCTTCGAGGTATCGCGCCTTGGTGCCCGTCATGTCGGACGCGTACCCGCCCAGGAAGACCACGGTCGGCCCCGTCCCCCCCTGGGTCACGTAGGCGAGCCGGACGCCGCCGCCGCGCTCGAGGAAACGCACGTCCGGCGGAGGGGGCGGCAGGGGAGAGGTCACCGAACCGGGCGGCAAGCGCCGGTCACGTTCGTCACGCGGCCGGCGCCCCGAACACGACGACGCGCAGGCGTGTCGGCTTGTAGGCGTTGCACGGGTTCCGCTCCTGCGGGCAGTTCGAGATCGCGACCACGAGGTCCGTCTCCGCGCGGAGATCGATGAGGTCGCCCGCCTTGGACAGCGGCTCCTCGATCGCGATCTTGCCGTCGCCGATCGGAACGTTCATGAAGACGTTGAAGCTGTAGGGGACCTCCTTCAGGGGGATCCCGAACGGCCTGAGCGCCATCTCGAAGTTGGACCGGCAGTTGGGCGTGTCGGCCACATCGTAGCGCCAGCGGTTCGTGCCCTCGCTGCAGGAGCCGGCGAAGAGGTCATGGCGTCCGCACGTGTCCGCGGTGATCGTCATGAGCGTGCTGCACCGGTCGGACAGGAGGAGGTGGCCCGTGCTGATGTGGATCGTCCCCTGGATCAGGGCCGTGTTGTGGACCGAGAGCTTCTCGCTCGTGTCGGGGCGCCGGAAGCAGACGAAGTCGGCCACCTGCTGGCCGTCCACGTCCACGATGCGGACCGTCTGGCCGCGGTCTAACGGGAACCCCGTGCGCCCCCGGGGGTCGATCATCTCGTCGCGAAGGATTGGACCGGGTGTGTTCGTCACGAGCATAGCGCCTCCTTGGGTGTGGAGCTCTTCACGAGCCATCCGGCGTTCAGCGTAGCCCAGGGCCCAGGGACCAGCAATGGACTCGGAGGAGTAGAGTAGAAGCAGGATGCGAGAGCCGGGGGCGGTTCTGCTGGTCGCGTGCTACGAGCTGGGCCACCAGCCGCTGGCCGTCGCCTGGGCGGCGGCGTTCCTGGAGGCGCGCGGCTATGCCCCGGCCGTGATGGACGTGTCCGTCGAGCCCTTCGATCCCGACCGGGTGGCGCGCGCCCGGGTCGTGGCCGTCTCCGTGCCGATGCACACCGCTCTCCGGGTCGGCGTCGCGCTGATCGAGCGCGTTCGCGCCGTCAACCCCGGGTGTCACCTGGTGGCATACGGGCTCTACGCGCAGCTGAACGCCGAGTACCTTCTCGCCCACGGCGTCGATTCCGTGATCGGGGGCGAGGCAGAGGCGCCGCTGGTGGCGCTGGTCGAGATGCTCGAGGCGGGGAGCGATCGCCAGGCGCCGGGAGTCGGCGCCGCCGGCCGCCCTGCGGCGCCGCACCTCGCGCGCCTCAGCTTCCCGGTCCCGAGCCGCGCCGGGCTGCCCTCCCTCAAGCAGTACGCGCGGCTCGAGCGCGACGGTCGGCACGAGCTGGTCGGGTACGTGGAGGCGAGCCGAGGCTGCAAGCACCTCTGCCGGCACTGCCCGATTCCCCCGGTGTACGGCGGGCGTTTCTTCGTCGTGCCC
Organism: uncultured Candidatus Rokubacteria bacterium; assembly: GCA_963804185.1. Taxonomy (GTDB): domain Bacteria; phylum Methylomirabilota; class Methylomirabilia; order Rokubacteriales; family DASRDR01; genus DASRDR01. The sequence goes on along the minus strand of CAWDPM010000005.1, from coordinate 1,558,708 downwards.
CTCGACGTGGTGCTGGCCGACGTCCGCCAGTGCGTCGAGGCCGGGGCGACTCACGTCACGTTCGGGGACCCCGACTTCCTCAACGGGCCGCGGCATGCGCTCGCCGTGGCGCGGTCCCTCCACGCCGCGTTTCCCCGCGTGACTTTCGACGTCACGGCGAAGGTCGAGCACCTGCTGCGCCACCGGGCCATGCTGCCGGAGCTCCGGGCCCTCGGCTGCGCCTTCGTCGTCTCGGCGGTGGAGTCGCTCAGCGACACCGTGCTCCTCTACCTCGACAAGGGCCACACGCGCGCCGACGTCGTGGGGCTGGTCGGGCTCATGCGCGAGGCCGGGGTCGCGCTCCGGCCCACCTGGGTGGCGTTCACGCCGTGGACGACGCTCGACGACTACCGGGCGATGCTCGACTTCATCCTGGCGGAAAGCCTGGTGGACGCCGTGGACCCGGTGCAGTACTCGCTCCGGCTCCTGGTGCCGCCGGGCTCGCTCCTCGCCGACCATCCTGCCATGCGTCCCCACCTCGGCCCCCTGGTCGAGGGCGCCTTCTCCTACGCCTGGACCCATCCGGACCCCCGGATGGACCGCCTCCAGGCCGAGGTCGCCAGGGTCGTCGAGGCTGCGGCCGAGGCCCACGCCGACGACGCGCTCACGTTCGACCAGGCGCGCGCGCTCGCCGACGCCGCGGCGGGCGTCCCGAGTCGTCGGCTGCCGCCGGCATCCTCGGGCCCCGAGCGGGCGCGCCCGCCGCGGTTGACCGAGCCCTGGTTCTGCTGAGCGGAGCCCACCCAGGGCCAGTTGGCCCTTCGCGGACGGCCGGTGGGCAGCGCACTCTGACGGGGCAGCGCGTCCGACCTGGGGTAGAATAGGCGGCGAGGGTCGCGCTCGCGAGGAGGGGAGAATGGCGGAAGAGACCGCGCTCAAGGACAAGGTGCAGGAGCTGCTCGACACCGCGATCAACCCCGCGGTCGCTGGCCACGGGGGCTACATCGAGCTGATCGACGTCAAGGACTCGACCGTCTACATCCGCATGTCCGGCGGCTGCCAGGGGTGCGGGGCGGCCGACGTCACGCTCAAGGCCGGCATCGAGCGGATGATCTTCGAGGAGGTTCCGGAGGTCACCGAGGTCCTGGACACCACGGACCACGCCTCGGGCTCGAACCCCTACTACGCCCCGTCGAAGGCCTGACCGGCCGCGCGGCCTGACTCCCCAGGCCACCGGGCCCGGCGGCGAGTCCCGAGGCTCCGCCGGGCTTCGCCGTCGCCGCTAGGACGCGCATGCTACGCCTGCTTCTCCTCATCCCCACGACCACGTACCGGACGGAGGACTTCGTCGCGGCGGCGGCGAAGCTCGACGTCGAGCTCGTGGTGGCCTCGGAGCGGCCGAACGTCCTCGAGGCGGCGCTGCCGGACAACCTGCTCACGCTCGACTTCGACGAGCCCCTCAAGGCGGCGCGGACAGTGGCGGAGTTCGCGCGGCGGCACCCCGTGAACGCCGTGGTCCCCGTCGACGACCGCACCACGGTGGTCGGCGCCGCGATCGCCGAGCGGCTTGGCCTCCGGTCGAGCTCGCTCGACGCCGTCTCGACGACACGCAACAAGCACCGGATGCGGGAGGCGTTCGCCCGCGCCGGCGTCCGGTCACCGCGCTTCACCCTGCTCGACGTCTCCGATGACCCCGAGGCGGTGTCGAGCCGCATGACCTACCCGTGCGTGCTCAAGCCCACGATCCTGGCCGGGAGCCGAGGCGTGATCCGGGCCGACGACGTGCCCTCGTTCGTCGCGGCCTTTCGCCGGGTCGTGGCGATCCTCCAGGGGCCCGACACGGCGGGGCTCGGGAAGGGGCGCGAGGAAGTGCTGGTCGAGGACTTCATCCCCGGGCGCGAGGTAGCGCTCGAGGGGCTGCTCGTCGGCGGGGAGCTCCACGTCCTCGCCCTCTTCGACAAGCCCGACCCGCTGGACGGGCCGTACTTCGAGGAGACGATCTACGTGACGCCCTCGCGCCTCGCGCCGGACGTCCAGCAGGCGATCACCGCCGAGACGCGCTGGGCCGCCCGGGCCCTCGGTCTCACGGAGGGCCCGGTCCATGCCGAGCTGCGGGTGAACGAGCAGGGCCCCTGGGTGGTGGAGGTCGCGGCCCGCACGATCGGCGGCCTCTGCTCGCGCACGCTCCGCTTCGGGGCCGGGCTCTCCCTGGAAGAGCTGGTCATCCGCCACGCCCTGGGGATCGAGCTCGACTCCCTCGAGCGGGAGCGCCGGCCGGCGGGCGTCATGATGCTCCCGATTCCCCGGGGCGGCGTGCTCCGCGCCACGCGGGGCCGCGAGGCGGCCCTCGCCGTCCCGGGCATCGAGGAGGTGACGATCAGCGCCCACGTCGGCCAGGAGCTCGTCCCGTTGCCCGAAGGATCGCGCTACCTGGGCTTCCTCCTGGCCCGGGCGGATTCCCCGGATGCGGTCGAGGCCGCGCTCCGCGAGGCTCACCGCCGCCTCGAGTTCGACGTCGACCCGCCCGGCTCGGGCGCCCCGGCCGGCGGCGACCCACCCGGCTCCGGGGCCCTGGCCGGCGTCGCCCCGTCCCCGGAGTCCCGAGAGGAGCCCTGCCCGTGAAGCTCGTGATCCATCCCCCGGTCGAGCCGGAGCGCCTCGCAAAGATCGCCGAAGCCGCGCGGCCCATGGCCGTCGTCAACGCCGGGACGGAGGCCGAGGCGCGCGCGGCGATCACCGACGCCGATGCCTTCTTCGGCAAGCTCACGCCCGCGCTCCTCGCGGCCGCCCGGGAGCTCCGCTGGGTGCAGGCGCCCACGGCGAGCCTGGAGCACTACATGTTCCCGGAGCTCGTGGAGCACTCCTGCGTGCTCACCAACATGCGCGGGCTCTACTCGGACGTGATCGCCGACCACGTGTTCGGCTACGTCCTCTGCTTCGCGCGGAACTTCCACCACTACATCCGGAACCAGCTCGAGGCCCGGTGGGCGCCCGTCGGCGGCAAGACGGAGTCGGGGGGCTTCGTCACGGGCCCCGCCCACGTCAGCGCCGTCGACCGGTCCCACCTGCACCTGTCGGATACCACTCTGGGCGTCGTCGGCCTCGGCCAGATCGGCTCCGAGGTCGCGCGACGAGGGCTCGCGTTCGGGATGCGCGTCCTCGCCGTGGATCCGATCCAGGCGGCGGCGCCCGCCGGGGTCGCGGCCTTCTGGCGTCTCGACCGCCTGCCCGATCTCCTGGGTGACAGCGACTTCGTCGTGATCGCGGCGCCGCACACGCCGGAGACCGTGAAGCTGTTCCGGCGCGACCGGTTCCGGCAGATGAAGCCGAGCGCTTACCTGATCAACATCGGACGCGGCGCGATCGTGGACCTGGCCGACCTCGTCGCCGCGCTGCGCGCGGGCGAGATCGCGGGCGCCGGCCTCGACGTGTACGAGACAGAGCCCCTGCCAGGAGACCACCCGCTGTGGGCGATGCCGAACGTGATCCTCACCCCCCACGTCGCCGGGAACTCCCCCCGGATCGCCGAGCGCCACCTCGCCGTCCTGCTCCAGAACGTCGCGCGCTTCGCGCGCGGCGAGCCGCTGACCACCGTCGTCGACAAGCGCCGCTGGTACTGAGGAGTCGGACCGTCCGTCACGGTGACGCTATAATCCGCGTGCGGAAGCATGCCGCGTCGGAGGAGCCCATGAAAGGTGTCACGCTGCCGACCGAGACCGTGTTCGTCATGGAGATGTCGCCGATCAAGTTCGGCCTGGGCGCGACCGAGGAGGTCGGCTACGATGCGCGGCGGCTCGGACTCCGGAAGGTCCTCATCGTCACGGACCCGGGCTTGGCCGCCCTCGGGCTGCCGGAGCGTGTCCGCGCCCTCCTCGACGAGCAGGGCATCAAGGCGGACGTGTTCGACGGCGTCGCGGTCGAGCCAACCGACCGGTCCATGGAGGAGGCGGCGGAGTTCGCCCGGACCAAGGAGGTCGACGGCTTCGTCGCGGTGGGCGGGGGCAGCGCGATCGATACGGGCAAGGCCGTGAACCTCTTGACCTGCTACCCGGCCCCGCTGCTCGACTACGTGAACAAGCCCGTGGGCCGGGGCGTGCCCGTGCCCGGGCCGCTCAAGCCGTTCATCGCCATGCCGACGACGGCCGGCACCGGGAGCGAGACGACGGCCGTCGCGGTGACGCACGTCGTGGCTCAGCACGCGAAGGCCGGGGTCTCGCACCGCCTCCTGCGCCCGACCCTGGGTGTGGTGGACCCGCTGAACACGCTCACGGCGCCGCCAGAGGTGACGGCGGCGGCGGGCGCCGACATCCTGACCCACGCGCTCGAGTCGTACACGACGCGCCCCTACGACGCACGCCCGAAGCATCACCCGCCGGACCGGCCGGCGTACATCGGCGCCAACCCGGCGAGCGACGTCTGGTGCGAGAAGGCGATCGAGCTCGTCGGACGCAACCTGCGACGCGCGGTGCTGAACGGGATGGACCTCGAGGCGCGCACCCACCTCGCGCTGGCGGCGAACTACGCGGGGATCGGGTTCGGCAACGCGGGCGTCCACGTGCCGCACGCCGTCGCGTACCCGATCGCGGGTCTCGTGCGAGACTTCCGTCCCCCCGGCTACCCGGGCGCCCACCCGCTCGTGCCACACGGCATGTCGGTGATCCTCACCGCGCCGGCGGCGTTCCGCTTCACCTACGCGACGGCGCCCGAGCGACACCTCCGGGCCGCCGAGCTGCTCGGCGTGCCCGTGCGCGAGCTCGACGAGGCGGCGCGGCCCGAGGCGCTTCCCCGGGCCCTCGTCGCGCTGATGCGCGACGTGGGGATCCCCAACGGGCTTGCGGCCGTCGGTTACACGGAGGGGGACGTCGACGCCCTGGTGGAAGGGACGCTGCGGCAGCCCAGGCTGCTCACCAACGCCCCGCGGGCGGTGGGCGAGCGCGAGCTCGACGCGATCGTCAGGAGCTCGATCCGGATCTGGTAGCGCGCGTTCTATCCGTACGCTCGGCCTGAGGGTTCGCGTCCCGACCGGCAACCGCTGGAACTACGAGAGGAATCGGCGGGCCCGCCGACGTCAGGACGGAACGCCGTGCGTTGCTCACGCCCCGGGATGGCAGGACCAGGCGGCTCCCGGGCCGCCGCCGGCCGGCGAGGGCAGCGAGAAGGTGTCCGCGGTGGCGGTGGCCAGCCGGCCGGGGTCCGAGAGGTCGTAGAGGTCGACGCGCGCGCGGTCGCTTCGGCGCGTGCCGGGCACATTCCCTGCCTCGAACGAGGCCCGCCGGATCCCGATCCGGTCGAGGTAGCTCCGGAGGGCGGTCGTCTCCTCGGGAACGGCGTGGGTCACGACCAGCCACACCCGTGCCGCCCCACGGAACGCATCGAGCTCGCGCAGGTAGAGGCGCGGGTCCTCCCGGGCGCAGCGGCCCATGACAAAGTCGGCGGCCGCGAAGCCATAGCGCCGAGCATAGTAAAGGAACGCCTTCTCTCCGCCGTAGTAGACATACATCCGGTCACCCGGCTGCCAGGCCTGGCGCATCGCCTGGAGCACCGGCTTGAGCGGTTCCGGGGCGTAAGGCGGGGGGTTTCGCAGGAGCCCGAGGAGGGCGAGCGCGGCGCACGCCACCGTCGCGAGCGTCACCACGCGCTGCCGTTGCGTGCCGGCGAGCCTGCCCAGCGCCTCGGGCCCGGCGGCCGTGAGGACCAGACACGCGGGAACGAGAAAGAGCACCACGCGCGGCTCGAACGGGTAGACGTGAAGCGCCGCCGCCCCGAAGGTGGCCGCGATCGGCGCGAGCAGGAGCCATCCACGAACCCGGTCGCGCCGCCAGAGCTCCCAGGCGCCGAGCACCGCCAGGGCCAGGAAGATCCCCGGCGCCGGGTACCGGAGCCCGCCGCCCCCGTAGATGGTCGTCAGACGCGCGATGGGCCAGCCAAGGTCCCGCATCTCTCGAGGTGGCAGGGGCATGAAGTCGTGGGCCCAGAACCGCTGCATGTACAGCGTGTCGTCCGGTGTCACGGTCCCCCGCGCCCAGAAGACGGCTCCCGCGACGCTCACTCCCCACGCGAGCGCCACCAGGACAAGCGGCCGCCAGCGCGGCGCGCGGCCGCGCGCGCGACCGAGGAACGCGGCCGCGGCCAGGGCTGCGACCACTCCCGCGTCGACGAGGATCGCAGGGTAGGAGAGCCACGGCGCGATTGCCCCGGCCAGCCCCAGGCTGAACGCGCGTCCGTGTCCAGGACCGTCCAGGTGCACCGCCAGGGCGAGCGCGAGGAGCAGGAGCGCCACCGCGACATCCGTCGCGTACGGCTTCGCCTGGGCCGCGTAGAAGATGAAGGGCAGGCCGGTGGCGAGAAGCCCGAGCGCGAGCGGCGGGCCGAGGCCGGCCGGGAGGACGCGCCGTGCGACGTGCCAGCCGAGGGGCAGGGCGGCGAGGCTCCCGAGGAGAGGCACGAGGCGGAGCGCGCGCTCTCCCTCGCCAAGGAGCGTGACGGCGGCCTTCTGGAGAAGAAGCCAGCCAGGCGGCGCGACCTGGCGATAGTCGAGCGGTCCGAGCAGGCTTCCCAGGGGACGCTCGACGATGTTGAGGGCCATGTTCGCCTCGTCGGCCCACAGCGAGGCCTCGACGGCGTACTGCCAGAGCCTGAGGGCGGCCCCGAAGGCGCAGAGGGCAGCGGGCAGGAGCCACGCGGAGCTGCGACCCAGGGGTTGTGCCACGTGACGAAGGCTACCATCTCGACTGGCCCGCTTGGCGCGCCCGCGTCGCGTCGTTGTCGGTCACCCGGGGTGGGTCTATCATCCGAGCATGCCCGGCTCGGCCCGCCCGCGATGACCCGCGCCCAGCTGATCGAGCTGTCGGCCGGAGTGATCCTGCTCGGCGGCGCGGTCGGGGCCGCGGCCTACTGGAGCCGTGGCGCAACGGTGGGCTCCGCGGCCGATTTTCCAGTGAGCCGGCCGGCCGAGCCGACCGCGGCGCTGGATCTGGAGCTGCCTGACCTCACCGGTCAGCCAGTCCGCCTCGGCGACCTTCGCGGCCGCGTGGTGCTGCTCAACTTCTGGGCGACCTGGTGCACGCCCTGCCGGGAGGAGATGCCCGCCCTCGAGACACTCGCCCGGGAGCTCGGTCCACGAGGCCTTGCCGTCGTGGGGGTGAACTTCAAGGAGCCCAAGCCTGAAGTTCAGGCTTTCATGCGGGACCACAGGCTCGGGTTCCCGACCTTGCTCGACGCGGACGGCCAAATGGCGCAGCGTTACCAGGTCTTCGGCCTCCCCGCGACGTTCGTTGTGGACCGCCGCGGGATGCTCGTCGGGAGCGTGCTCGGGATCCGCGACTGGGTGAGCCCCGGCGCGCGGGCCTACCTCGGCCGGCTCCTCGCCATGCCGGAGGTCTGACACGACGTGACACCCGCTGAGCCCATGGCGACCGGGCTGGGCGACCTGCTCCGCCGCCTCGCCTGGGCATGGGACTGGCGGCCGGTGGTGCTGCTCTCGGTCGGAGCAGTCGCGGCGCTCTACGTCAGGGGCTGGTGGCGGCTCCGCCGTTCGCCGCGAACCCGGGGGGCTGCGCCGGGCTGGCGGCTCGCGGCCTACCTGGTCGGCCTGGCGAGCGTCGTCGTCGCCCTCTGCTCGCCCATCGAGCTCCTGGCCGAGCTCTCCTTCACGGCGCACATGGTGCAGCATCAGCTGCTCATGATGATGGCTCCGCCGCTGCTCCTGCTGGCCGCGCCGTTCCCGGTGATCCTGTGGGCGCTGCCGCCGCGGCTTCGGCGCCGCGTGGGCGCGCTCGTGGTTCGCCCGGGACCGATCCGGCGCGCCCTGAAGACGCTCACGTGGATGCCGGTCGCGGGGGTGCTCTACACCGTGACGCTCTGGGGATGGCATCACCCGGCGGCCTACGAGGCCGCGCTCGGGTATCCGGTGCTCCACGACATCGAGCACCTGACGTTCTTCGGGACGGCCGTGCTCTTCTGGTGGCCGATCGTGAACCCGGCGCCGCGCCTGCATCGCCTCAACAGCGGGGTGATGTACGGCGCCCGCATCGGGTACCTGATCCTGGCGACCGCGCAGAACACGCTCCTGGGCGCCCTGCTGGGGCTGTCGGAGCGCGTGTTCTACCCTTCGTACGCCGCCGCGCCCCGACTGCTCGCGGACTGGGGGCCGGTGGACGACCAGGCATTCGGCGGGGGCGTGATGTGGTCCGGAAGCCACATGTTCCTCGTCGCCATCCTCGTCCTGCTCCACCGGGCGATGGATGCCGAGGGCCGAAAGGCGGGTGCGCGGGCCCGTCCCATCGTGTAGGATTCGCCCAGTCCCATGCTGGACATCGGAATCCAGGAGCTCCTCGTCCTCATGGTCCTGGCCCTCCTCATCTTCGGCCCGGACAAGCTGCCCGATCTCGGGAGGCGCCTGGGCCGCGCCATGCGGGAGTTCCGGCGAGCCAGTGACGAGTTCCGCTCGACGGTCGAACAGAACCTCCAGCTCAACGCGGACCACGACATCTCGCCGCCGACGCCGTCGCCTTTCGAGCCGACGCCCGCCAGCGCCACGGAGGGCGGAGCTCCGGCAGGAAATCCGATCGGAGCCGATGGTCAGGGATCCGAGAGTCTGGCCGGCCACCCCACCGGCGCGGAGGTCGGCCCGGACGGCACGGGACAGGCTGCTGAGGGGCCGCTCGAGCCGTACTGGACCAGCCGGGGAGGGCGGCTGCTCCACCGCCGCGAATGCGCCTGGCGCGCCCGGGTCCCCGAGCCGGATCGCATTGCGCTGAAGACAGTGGCCGAGGGGTGGGAACAGGGGCTCAAGCCGTGTCCGGCGTGCGACCCGAAGGAGGTCGAGGTGGCCTCGTGACCCTCTCTTTTTTTCGTTGACTTCCTCAACGGGTGTTGACTAGACTCCTGGCGGGGAGGGAGACCCATGGATCCACGGCTGACCGAGCGGCAGCAGGAGGTACTCGGCTTCATCCAAGAGTTCAGCGAGGCCCACGGAGTGCCGCCGACGGTGCGCGAGATCGGCGGGCGCTTTCACGTGACGCCCCGGGCGGCCTTCGACCACCTCCGCGCGCTCGAGCGGAAGGGATATCTCCGTCGACGCAGCACCGCAGGGCGGTCGTCCCGCGCGCTCACGCTGGCCGTGCCGCGGTCCACGGCGCGTGAGGTTCCCATCCTCGGGCGGATCGCTGCCGGCACCCCCCTCCTGGCGGAGGAGAACCGCGAGGGCGCGCTGCCGCTCGATCCCGCCTGGATCGGTGGCCGCGGCGACGACGTGTTCGGCCTCCGCGTGCGCGGCGAGAGCATGATCAATGCCCACATCGTCGAAGGCGACCTCGTCCTCGTCCGTCGCCAGGACCACGCCCAGTCCGGCGACATCGTGGTGGCGTTGGTAGACGGCGAGGCGACCGTCAAGCGGTTTGGGCGCGACGGGCGTGCCGTCCTCCTGAGGCCGGAGCACCCGACCATGGCGCCGATCGTCATCCGGGAGGGCGAGAAGGACGTGCGGATCCTCGGCAAGGTCGTGGGGCTCGTCCGTGGCATCTGAGAGGGCGCGGACCGCAGCCGGTGCACGGTCGCGCACGGATGGAGGCTGCCGCCGCGGCTCGGCCGGTGCCAGGCGACGCTCGCACGGCGCCGCGAGCGCAATGCCAGCGAGGCCACCCGGACCCAAGCACGCGTCGCGGGTGCGCGCGCCGGCAAGTGGCCGGGCGTCTTCGCGCACGCGAGTCCGGTTCCTCGGGGCGGCGTCCACGACGACCCAGGGCCCGCGCTCCTTTTTTTGGCCTATCGTGACTCAACACGTGATAAGGGCAGTGACGGCGATCCCGCTCCGCGACGTGAGTGCGGCCGTCGCGGGCGCGGGCGCGTTCGCGCTATGGGCGCTCGCCCTGTCGCTCCTGGCCGTGTAGCGCAGGTCTCATTGACGAAGCTCCCGCCCGTCACACAAATGCCACCGACGGGTGTCGTGCGAGACAGAGTCTCGTGCGGTTGACGCGCTCCGGGCTCGTCCGTATCCTTCGACCTCGTGACCTCGCCGGGACGTGTCTCCACGGGTCTGCCGCGCCTGGACACGATGCTCGGAGGCGGCCTGCTTCCCGGGACGCTGACCGTCGTCTACGGCGCGACCGGGATCGGCAAGACGCACCTTGGGCTCGCGTTCGCCCATCACGGGCGCATCGCGGACGGTGCGTCCGGGTTGCTCGTCGACATGAATGCCCGGGGCGACTCCCAGCAGCACGCGCCGTACGCCACGCGCCTCTACGGCTGGCCGCTCCGACGCTGGGGCCACACCGTGATGCCGATGGGCGAGCCGTACCCTCCGCCGGCCGAGCTCGAGGCCCACTACCTCGACGTCTTTCCCTGGGTGGGCCGGCGGAGCGACTACGAGGTCGTGACGCCCGAGGGCCGCGAGTTCGACTGGGCCTGGAAGGCGGCGTACGCCCGGGCCCTCTACACGGCGCGTCCGTTCTTCTACTTCCACTTCGCGAACGGCTCGCGGCGTGTCGCCGTGGACGGGATCGAGCCGCGCGAGAGCGACGACTCGATCCAGGCGTACCTGGTGGACGATCTCTACCGCAAGATCATCCACCGGGACGCGGAGACGCTCGGGATGGAGATCTGCATGCCCGTCTGGCGGCACCGCGCGTTCATCGACGGCCACCGCTACGACCACGAGTCCATCGCGACCCTGCTCCTGGTCACGACCGAGGAGACCCGGCTCGAGGACCTCGTCTCGCGCAAGGTGACGGCGGGCGACATCGGGGCGGTCGCCAACACCGTGCTCCTGCTCGGGCGTGAGAAGGTCGGGCGCCGCGTGGGCCGCTTCGTCGCCGTCGCGAAGCACCGTGGCAGCGCGATGAGCGACGAGATCGTGGAATACCGCGTCGGCGAGCAGGGGCTGGTCTTCGACTGACCGCCGCATGGCCCCCCCGGCCGCGGTGCCGAGGCCTCTCGTCCGCGCGGATCTGGATCGTGCGCGAGACGCCGCCTTCCGCCGCGTGCCGGCCCGGCGGGTCAAGGGCGAGCGGGATGCCCTCGCCTTCGTGGAGGACGTGGGCATCTGCTCCACCTTCTACCGCTTCCCCGAGGGGCTGGCCTGCCTCTGGGAGGCCGTCGTCGGCCGGCGCGATCCTCGGTGGCCCCGTCGCTCCCACCACGACGCCGGCGTGGGGCTCACCTGGGAGCTCAAGGACAGCCTCCCGGCGCGCCGGGCGGTCTACTACGGCAAGCTCCTGAAGGGGCGGCCCGTCCTCGTCGCCCTCGACCTCTTCCCCGCGTTCTACGCCCTGGTCCGGGGCCGCCAGCGCGCCCGCGACTACCGGATCGAGTACGAGGCGGGGCGCCTGTCGCACGCGGCGAAGCGCCTCATGGACGTTCTGATCCACCAGCATCCCCTCTACACGCGGGAGTGGCGCGCCGAGGCCCTCATGCTGGACCCGGCCTCGACGCGGGGCTTCGAGCGCGCGGTGGCAGAGCTCCAGCAAGGGCTGTTCGCCGTGAAGACCGAGGAGCGCTACGACCCGTCCTTCTCATACCGCTGGGACCTCTTGGAGGCGTGGCTGCCGGACGCGGTACGCGAGGGGCGGAGGCTCGGCCGGCCCGCCGCGGTCCGCCGCCTCGTCGACCGCTACCTCGGCGGCGCCGGGTGGGGATCGGTGCGCGGGATCGCCCGCCTCTTTCGGGTGCCGGTGGACGAGGTGCGGGGGGCGGTGGCCGCTATGACGCGGGCGGGGGATGTGTCCAGCGCGGCGTCAATCGCCGGGCTGCCCGGCGATGCGGTCGTTCACCGGACCGTCTGGCCGCGCGCGCGGCGGTCCTGACGGGATGGAGCCGCCTGCCGGGTTCCGGTTCTTCGACGCCCACACTCACCTCCACCCGCCGCGGCTCTTCGCGGCCATTCGCCGCTGGTTCGACGAGCATTCCGACTGGGAGCTCTGCGGGCCCACCGAGCCCGACGCGGTGGTCGCGGCGCTTCGCGCGGCCGGGGTCGAGCGCTTCGCGTTCTTCACCTACGCCCACCGGGCGGGGATGGCGCGGGAGCTCAACCGCTGGATCCGGGACACCGCCGCGGGGTTCCCGGACGGGGTCCCGCTCGGCACGGTGCACGCCGGAGACGACGACCCGGCGGCGCTGGTCGACGAGGCGTGCGGGGCCTGGGGGCTGGCGGGGCTGAAGCTCCACACCCAGGTGCAGAGATTTCACCCGGACGACCCGCGCCTCTGGCCGGTGTACGCGCGGCTCGTCGAGCTCGACCGCGTCCTGGTCATCCACGTCGGCACCGGACCGCACACCAACGAGTTCACGGGCCTGGCGCGCTTCGAGCGCGTCCTCCAGCGGTTCCCCTCGCTTCGGGCGTCGATCTGCCACATGGGGGCGTTCGAGACCCGCGCGGCCCTCCAGCTCCTCGACCGATTCCCCAACCTCCACCTCGACACGACGATGGCGATGACACAGGCGTCGCTTCCATTCACCGGGATCGACCCCGCGGTCGTGCAGGACGCGGACCTGGTCCGATACGCCGATCGCATCCTGTTCGGCAGCGACTTCCCGATCCTGCCGTACCCCTACGAGGAGGAGCGGCGCGATCTCTGGGCGCGCGATCTTCCGCCCGCCGTCTACCAGCGGATCTTCCACGACAACGCCCAAGCGTTCTTCCGCCTGCCGCCTTCGCCAGTGCCCCCGGCCCTCGCGTAGCGATGGCAGTTCGCGCCATCAAGGCGCCGGGGCTATGGGCTTCGGACGTCCTGGCCAAGCCGCTCGACGAGGGGGCGTTGCTCGCCGCCATCGACCAGGCGGTCCACCAGGAGCCACCTTTGCCCCGGGACGGCGGCCGAAGGCTCATTGCCCGGAGAGCCACGCGCCCGCTGACCCGGCGGCCGAGGGCTCAGCGTCCGGAGAGCCACGGTCCCGCTGACCCGGCGGCCGAGGGCTCAGCGTCCGGAGAGCCACGCGCCCACTGACCCGGCGGCCGAGAGCTTCGGCGCCCGGAGAGCCACGCGCCCACTGACCCGGCGGCCGAGGGCTCAGCGTCCGGAGAGCCACGCGCCCGCTGACCCGCCGGCCGAGGCTTCGGCGCCCGGGGAGCCAGGCTCCCGCTGACCCGGCGGCCGAGAGCTTCGGCGCCCGGGGAGCCAGGCTCCCGCTGACCCGCCGGCCGAGCCTGGTCCGCGCCCGCCTTTTCTCCGGTCGTGGCCGGCGTCAGATCCGCGTCCTGGGGTCGAGAGCGTCGCGGATCCCGTCGCCGAGGAGGTTCAGCCCGAGGATCAGCAGGGCGAGCGTGGCCGCCGGGCACAGGATCATCCACGGCGCGTCGCGCAGGAACACGCGGGCATCGGCCAGGATGTTTCCGAGGCTCGGCGTCGGAGGGACCGCGCCCAGCCCGACGAAGCTGAGCGCGGCCTCGCCCAGGATCGCGTAGCCGACCGTGAACGTCCCCTGGACGATGACCGGGGCCGCCGCGTTCGGCGTGACGTGCCGCGCCAGGACCCTGAGCGGCCGGTTACCGAGCGCGCGCGCGGCGTCGACGAACTCGCGGCTCCGCACGGCGAGGACGCTCGCGCGCGCGAGGCGCGCCATGCGCGGTGCGTAGGCCACACCGAGGGCGGCCACCACGTTGACCGTGGACGGACCGGCGATGGCCATGACGGACAGGGCGAGCAGGATGGCGGGGAAGGCCATGAGGGCGTCCATCAGGCGCATCACGACGGCGTCCGCCCGCGGGACGAAGCCCGCGGCCAGGCCCGGGACTGCGCCCAGCAGCGCGGTCACGGCCAGCACCGAGGACCCCACCAGGAGCGAGAGCCGGATCCCGTGGACGACGCGGGCGAAGAGGTCGCGACCGAAGTCGTCCGTCCCGAACCAGTGCCGTCGCGACGGCGCGCTGAGGGTCTCCTGGACGTCGAGGGCCGTGGGGTCGGTCGCGATCACGGCGGGGAGCACGAGGGCGAGCGTCGCGACGACCAGCACGATCACGCCGCCGGCCACGGCGAGCCGGTGGCCCCCGAGCCGACGCCACACCGAGTGACGGGACGACGCGTCCACACGCGCGCTCCCTCGGGCCTCGTCAGCCATAGCGGATCTGGGGATCGAGATAGGCGTAGAGCACGTCCACGACGAGGTTGACGAGGATGACCACCGTCGAGATCAGCAAGAGACAGCCCTGGACGAGGGGATAGTCGCGCCGCTTCACGGCCATGACCACGAGGTTGCCCAGCCCGGGCAGATTGAACACGGTCTCGACGACGAACGCCCCGCCGAGGAGCACGACGGCCACACTTCCCACGACCGTCAGCACGTGGATCAGCGTGTTCCGGAAGGCGTGCCATCCGACCACCGCCGGCTCGGCGAGGCCCTTGGCCCGCGCCGTGCGCACGTAGTCGGCGCCGAGCGCCTCCAGCATGCTGCTCCGGGTGATGCGAGCGATGAGCGCTCCCTGGGGCATGCCGAGGGCGAGCGCGGGGAGGACCAGGTGCTGCGCGAAGCCGGCGGGACTTCGCGAGAGCGGTACGTACCCGCTGACCGGCAGCCACTGGAGGGCCACGCCGAACAGCACGACGAGCCCGAGGCCGAGGGCGAAGTCGGGGACCGAGAGGCCGACCACGGCAGCGGCCATGGCCCCGAGGTCCGTCGGAGAGTTAGGGCGCGTCGCGGCCCGGACCCCGATCGGGACGCCGATCAGGACGGCGAAGGCCAGGGCCGCGGCGGTCAGGCTCAGGGTCACGGGGAGCCGGCCCAGGATCGCGTCCAGGACCGGCTGGCCCAGGAAGAAGGACCGCCCCAGCTCGCCCTGGACGACCCGCGAGAGCCACAGGACGAACTGGACCGGTAGCGGCTGATCCAGGCCCAGCCGCACGCGCAGCTCGGCCACGGCCTCTGGGGTCGCCTCCATCCCGAGCAGCACCGCGGCCGGGTCGCCGGGGATGAGCCGGATCAGGGCGAACGCGGCGGCGCCCATGATCAGCCAGGCGGGAATCAGCAGCATCATCCGCCGGGCGACGTAGCGCGCCACCGGGTGGCGCTCAGCCGGTCACTTGCTGACGTTCCAGAAGCGCCGTAGGAAGAAGACCCGGTACCCCTTCAGCGCCTTGCTGGCGCCGTCGAGCTGGAACATGTCGCCGATCTTGACGAGCGGCACGCTCTCGTAGAATTGCTTCTGCGCCTGGGCGTAGGCCTGGGCGCGGCGCTCCGGCTCGCGCTCCCGCACCCCGGCCCCGAGCGCCTTGTCCATCTCCGGGTCGCAGTAGCCGTAGGTCTCGTACGACGCCCCGCAGCGGAACAGGTAGTCGAACCCCGTCGGCTCCGGACGGGTCGAGATCCCGTTCGTCGCCATGTCGAAGTTGCCCTCCTTCTGCTGGGCGATCTGGCCGGGCCAGTCCCGCACCACGAGCTCCACCTTGAATCCGATCGCCTCGAGCTGGGGCTGCACCGGCACGGCGGCGCGGTACAGCCACTCGATGTCGCGGTTCGTGACCAGCGCGATCGGCTTCCCGTCGTAGCCCGATTCCTTGAGGAGCCGGCGGGCCAGGTCCAGGTTCTTCTGGTTGTAGACCTCCTGGCCCGAGGTGTTGTGCCAGACCCGCTGCTCGGGGAAGAAGAGACTCGGCTGGAGGCGGTAGAAGGCCGCCTGGTTCCCGGTGACGCCGCGCATGACCGCCTCCATGTCGAGCCCCCGGGAGACGGCCTGCCGGGCCTTGACCTGGTTGAAGGGCGCCCGGTTGGCGTTCAGCTGGAGGATCACCTGCGTGAAGGGCTTCAGCACGATAGCGTCGAGGGCCGTCGAGGCGCGAAGCCGCTCGTAGGCCGTCGGCGCGAGCGCCATCGCGTAGTCGAAATCGCCGCGCTCCAGCCCGGCGAACCGGGTCGCGCTCTCGCCCGTGGAGATGATGTGAACCTCGTCCACGAGGGCCGAGCGGTCCCCACCGAGCCCGGAGGCGGCAGTCCGGCGGTCCCGCGTGTAGTCGTCGAAGCGCTTGAGCGTGATCTGCTGGTCGCGCACCCACTCGGCGAGCCGGAAGGGTCCGGTGCCGACGAGCTGGGGCGGCTGGAGCGCGTCCTTGGCGCCCGTCACGAGCTCCTTGGGCATGATGCCGAGGAGCGCCACCGGGTTGGCGAGGGCGCCGAGGAACGAGCCCTGCGCCTCCTTCAGCGAGATCCGGACGATCGACGGGTCGACGACGGTGACCGCGCGCACGGCGCCGAGGTCGCCGCGCCGGGCGCTGAACTGCACGAAGCGGTCGACGGACGCCTTCACGTCCTCGGCGGTGACGGTCCGCCCGTTGTGGAACTTGACACCAGCGCGCAGCTTGAAGGTGTACTCGGTCCCGTCGGCGCTCACGCTCCAGCTCTCGGCGAGCTGCGGGATCACGCCGTAGTCCTCGCCGATGGTGACCAGCCCCTCGAACACGTGCGAGGAGAGCTCGCGGAGGGTGAACGCCGTGCCCATGTGCGGATCGAGCCACGGCAGGTTGGTGTCGGTGGCGACGCGCAGGACCTTCGGGCTCTGGGCGACGGCCGGCGAGGGCCCGAACGCGGCGAGCCAACCGAGAGCCAGAACGACGACGGCGAGCACCCGGCGCGACATGCGACTTCCTCCTTGCTGTGAGGGTGTGGCGTCTCCACGGATCCGTCGGACCCAGGCGGCACCCCGCTCCGGCAGGATGCGTGATTCGCCCGTCACTGACGGGCTCCGGCGCGCTCCGCCCCGAGGGTGGCGAGATAGCGGAGCACCGCGTCGACCGGCACGACGTCGCCGAGATCGAGGTCGATGTCGAGCAGGTTCACCTCGTGGAACAGCTCGCAGCGCTCCCCGACCGCCTCGCGCGGCACGATGACGCGGAAGCTGTCGGTCGCGTCGCGGCAGGTGGCGTAGACGCAGTGGCTCGTGCTGAGGCCCGTGACGATCAGCGTGTCGACCCCCTGGGCGGTGAGCATCTCGTGGAGGTTCGTGCCCTTGAAGGCAGACGCGTAGCGCTTGCGGAGGAGCAGCTCGGTCGGCCGCCGCTCGATCCGCGGGTCGAGCTCCAGGAGCTTCTCGTCGCCCGGGCCGAGATGGAGCGCGTTCTTCGCGTCGTGTGGCGAGGGCGGGGCCGCCGGATCGTACGCCCACGTCGTGAAGACCGTGAAGATCCCGGCGGCTCGGCCGGCGGCGAGGACGCGCGCGGTCGCCTCCACGACGGAGTCGACGGCGCTGCCGACCTCCGGCCGCCGCGGATCCGTCCAGGCGAGGGCGAGATCGATGACGACCAGGCCGGGTCGCTTGCCGAACCCGACGGGGCCGCCCCAGCCGCGCCGGTGGTAGCGATCCCGGAGCGCGCCCAGGTGCGCCCGCAGCGGACCGCGGAGCGCGTCGGGCAGGCGCAGGTCGTCCGAGCCGAAGGGAAGCCGCTGGTCATTCGTCATGGGTTCCTCCCGGAGGGCATCTTCGCTTAGACGGAGGACGGCGGAAAGAGGCTGGCCGAAGCTCGCGGTTCTTCCGTGAATCGCCCAGGCTAGCGAGGTCGCGCGGCGCGGACCAGCGCCAGCGTCTCGTCGAGAGTGTCACGCGCGGTGATGGCCCGGACCACGACCTCGTCGAGCGCGCGCTCCCAGGGGGCGAGCGCCTCCGGCACGGCGGTCTCCGACGCGGCGGCCACCGCCGTCCTGCTCGCCGGCACGCCCATCCGCGCGAAGTGGTCCGCGTAGGCAGGAATCCCGGCGTACGCTCGCCCCTCCTCCTCGAGCCGTGCCGCGCTTTCCGGGCCGATCGCAACCCGGACGTAGGCGGTCAGCCGGGGCGTGGGCCGCCCCGCGGCCTCGGCGCCGGCCCGGACCCAGTCGGCGGACCTGAGCGCGTGCTCAGGCGTCAGCCAGTTGAACAGCACCCCGTCGGCCACCTCGCCGGCGAGACGGCACATGCGAGGCCCAAGCGCGGCGACGACGAGCCGTGCCGGGAGCTCGGCCCGGAGCGCATCGATCCCCGCGCGCACGCGCGCGAGGGACCCGGGATTCGGGCTTCCCACCCCAAGCAGGAGGCGGTCGACGGGAAGCGCGTGCGCCCGGACGTCCGCGGCGATGCGGTGCGGGCCGTGCGTGTGGAGAGGCACGACGCCAACCCCGAGCGCGAGACGTCTGGTCTCCTTGGCAGCCAGGGCGAGCGCGGCCAGCCCGTCGATCGGGCCGGGGTAGTTCACCCAGAAGGAATCGTACCCTGCGGCCTCGGCCTCGCGGGCAGCCGCGCGGATCACCTCGGGCGCCACGCCGGCGTGGAGCGCGAACCCCCGTCCCGCCAGGTGCTGGGCAGTCACAGCCGCGATTATCGAGCGTCCCGTGCCCGCCCGGCAAGCCACCGCCGGCCGGGTCACCGGCCGGGCGGGCGGTCACCGGCGGAGGTGCAGGAGGCCGATTCCCGCGAGGATCAGCGCGCCGCCGGCGAGCTGCGGCGGGGCGAGCGTCTCGCCGAGCACGGCGAAGGCGACGAGCCCGGACACGACCGGCTCGAGCGTGGACGTGACGCTCACGTGGGCCGCGCTGATTCGCGCGAGCGCGGCGAAGTAGAGGGCATAGGGGAGGAGGGTCCCGAACACGGTCACGATCCCGACTCCGAGCCACACCCAGGCCGGGTGGGAGCCGAGGAGGAGCCACCAGGGCGGCGCGATGGGGAGCCAGAAGAGCGCGCCGGTGACGAAGGCGTAGACGAGGACCGTCCACGGCGACAGGCTTGCCGGTAGCGTCTTCGCCCACAGGTTGAGGAAGGCGAAGGAGATCGCGTTGAAGATGCCGAGCACGATGCCGAGCGTGTTCGCGCGCAGGCCGGCAGGCTCCCAGACGCGCACGAGCAGCGCGGCTCCGATGATCGTCACGGCTGCGGCGAGGACGTCCTGACCACGGAGCCGCTCACGAAAGAACAGCACGCCGCCCGCCAGGACGAACAGGGGCGTCATGTAGAGGAGGATCGCGGCCATGGCGACGGGGATCCGCGACAGCGTGAGGTAGTACGTGTAGTTGGAGAGGGACATGCCGGCGATGCCAAGGAGCGCCAGACGCCAGAGGTTCCCTGGACTCACTCGCAGCAGCTCGGGTCGGACGAGGGCGATCGTGGCGGTCAGCGTGATGGCGGCGAGCGCCGTCCGGGTGCTCACGAGCGACGTGGCGGGGAGACCGGATGTGAGGAGGAGCTTGACGACGATGATCTGGGCGCCCCACGAGGTCGCCGCCCCGGCTGCCAGCAGGTACCCGGCGGGCCGGAGCGCGTGCGGTGCGGAGCCCACCGCCCGGGAGGTGCTCGGGCGAGGCCGGCTCGTGGGCTCGGGCACGGGCGCCACCGTACCAGCCGGGTTCGCACCGGGTCAACGCGAGAACCGGAGGGTAACCCTCAGTTATGAGCGGCGACGCGCGGGCGCCGGCGGCTGACGGGCCGCGCTTCACCACCCTGACGGCGGCTGATGGACCGTCTGCGGTTCGCCTTGCGGTCGGCGGCCTCGATGCTAGCATGACAGCGCGGACCAGAGGTTCGCGGGCAGTCGAGCGCTCCGACGACAAGCGCAGCTTCGAGGACATGGCCTCGTCCGGGCCGAATCGACGGCGACCCACATCGCATGCCACGCGGGGCTGATGATCGAAGGGTGACGCTGGCGACGCTTGCGTCTTCCGATCCGCTGCGGCCGCTTCTCGCCGCGGCGGCTGAGACGATCGGCGGCTCGGCGTGGCTCGTCGGGGGAGGGGTCCGGGACCTCTTGCTCGAGCGGCCGCTGCACGACGTCGACCTCGCGTTGCCGGCCGGCAGCGTCGCCGTGGCCCGGCGGCTGGCCGATCGGCTCGGAGGAGCGTTCGTCCCTCTCGGCGAGCCTCACGGCATGGCGCGGGTCGTCGTGCCCGGCCCTGAGGCACGCCACGTCGATCTGACGGACCTGCGGGCACCGAGCCTCGATGCCGACCTCGCCGGTCGCGATGTCACGATCGATGCCCTTGCCGTCGACCTCGCCGCGCTCCTCCGGGGGCCGGCCCCCGTCCAGGACCCGACCGGCGGGCTCGACGACCTCGCCGCGCGCCGCCTTCGCGCGTGCCGCGCCACGGCCTTCGTCGACGACCCGGTGCGCGTGCTCCGGGTCCTGCGGCTCGGCCACCAGCTTGGCTTCGCGGTCGATCCCGAGACGGAGGCCCTCGCCCGGGCGACGGCTCCGGCACTGGCATCGGTCGCGGCGGAGCGCGTTCGCGACGAGCTGACCCACGTCCTCTCCCTGGCGCGCAGCGCGCCGGCGGTCCGCCAGGCGGACGTGTGGGCCGTCCTGGACGTGGTCCTGCCGGAGGTGGCTGCGATGCGCGAGGCATCCCAGTCGGCGCCGCATCGATTCACCGTGTGGGAGCACTCGCTCCGCGCGCTCGAGGCCGCCGACGCGCTGCTCCGCGACCTCCACCTCCTCGCGCCCCACGATTCACGGATAGCGGCGTCGCTCGGGGAGCCGATGGGGAGCGGCCTCACCCGGCGCGAGGTGTGGAAGCTGGCGGTGCTGCTGCACGACGTGGCCAAGCCGGAGACGCGGAGCGTGGACCCGGACGGGCGGACGCGGTTCATCGGCCACGACCGGCTTGGCGCCGAGCGGGCCGCGGCGATCGCCCGGCGGCTCGCGTGGCCAGGGCGCGCCATCGAGGTCCTGGCCCGGCTCGTCCGCCATCACCTCCGGCCCATGCATCTCGCGATGCTCGACCAGGTCACGGACCGCGCGCGCTACCGATTCCATCGTGACGTGGGCGAGGAGGTGCCGGCGCTCGTGTGCCTGACCATCGCCGATGCCGGCGGCACCGACGGCCGTATGCCCGACCGGGTCTATCGTGGCGGGACGCGGGCGCTCCTCGAGTCGCTCCTGGCCGGGGAGCACACGGCGGCACGCGAGGGGGCCGAGCCGCCCCTGCTACGCGGCGAGGATGTCATGGCCGCGCTCGGCCTTCTGCCGGGGCCAGAGGTTGGCGAGGCGCTCCGGCGTGCGAGGGAGGCGCAGGCGCTCGGTCTCGTCCGCACGCACGACGACGCCCTGGCCTGGCTTACCCGGTCCCGGGCCAGAGAGCCAGGCTGTGGCGATTCGGACGCCGAGGGTGCCGCCGCCGATGGCGACACCGATTTGACAGGGCCTCTCGGGCAGGCCTAGAATCCGAGGCAGATGCGGGCGTAATTCAGCGGCAGAATGCCAGCTTCCCAAGCTGGACGTCGCCGGTTCGATTCCGGTCGCCCGCTCCATCCTGACGGGGGGTTACGGGACAGCCCGTAGCCCCTTCGTCGCTCCGGTAACCAGATGGTAACCGCCGCATCGCGTCATGCCGTTCCACAAGCCAAGCCACCGCCTCGCGCCTGTCCGAGGAAAAGAAACGTGGTACGCCGCCGCCTGCACCAGTTCCCCGAGAGCCGAGGTGCGCTAACCACGTGTCCAATCCGGCGAGGTCGAGCGGGTCACCTACGAGAAGATTCTGAGCCGCAAACGAATGGAGGTTCCTGTAGACGGCACGCCTAGCGGGGCGCTCGGCCTGGAAATCACCTTTAGCATGGGCGTGTCCGAGAAGCATGCCTCCGACTGGATCTACGCCACGAACTTCGGGTCCAGCGACAACCGCGTCTTTCTGGCCGGCTATTCCGAAACGTGGTTGAAGTGTCCGACCGAGGCATCCCGGTCCGTGTGTACGACCTCGGCGCGGTTCCGCGCCACACCATCAAGACGGACTCGCATCTCTACCTGCTGACCGATACGCGGCTATACGTCTTATCGGAAGATCGTCTGGAGGCGCTTGTTGACGTGTTCGACCAAGGCAAGCTAGTGGTTGGCGATACTGGGTTCGGCTTACTCGAGTCCAAGGCGTTCTCGTGGTTCGGCCTCACCGGCCGACGCGTCGGCGGAGTTCGTACGAAGGACCCGATCCGGCGGGTGTTATCGGCCCCGCAGGACCTCGTGGTCGAGACGCGGCGACATCGAGCGACGGTGGTCGGAGCGCCGTCGTGGTGGAAATGCTGACGCGTGTGGATTCACCCAGGCGAGGAAACGGACAACGCCTCGCCGCAGTACAACTTCGAATCTCCTATGGGGCCAGTTGGGAGGGGTTTGGCGCTGTCGCACCCGCCATTGCCTTCATAACCCAAAGGTCGCTGGTTCAAATCCAGCCCGGCGACCACACTTGGCGGCCCCCGGTCGGTCCTCGCTAACAGCGGCGGGTTGACGCATCAACGATGGTTGATGTACAAACGATTCGATGGTTCGCATCAAGGATCCGGAGCAGACGGCGCGCTGGTTTCGAGCGCTGGGTGACGAGACCCGGCTGAGGATCCTTGAGCGCCTCAGCGAGGGCGAACAGTGTGTGTGCGATCTGACCGATGCCCTCGATGCGGGTCAGTCACTCATGTCCTTCCACCTGAAGACGCTCAAGGACGCCGGCTTGCTCCGCGATCGCCGGCAGGGCCGGTGGGTCTACTACTCGTTGGAGCCCTCGATGATCCAGACCGTGCAGGAGTGGGTGGCGACGCTCGCGGAGGCGGCCAAGATCCCGCGGCCGGCGGCTCGGTGCGCCGACTAGGGAGAGACGCGCCCCCCTTTTTGCGTGCATTCATCAATCGCAATTGATTCGAGGCCAGCGCGACGAGGACGCGCATCAGGTCGGCATGTGGCCGAGGAAAGGGAGAGGCGCCATGGGTACGTCCGTGGGTCCGGACCTGCACAGTCAACTCGATCGCGTGACGCGGCAGCTGGCTACCGAGTTCGCCGGGCTGTTCTCGCGCGAGGCGATTGCTCGCTACGTCGAAGAATCTCGACCTGCGCGCGGCGCAGCCGATCGACCTCCGCCTTGCGCGCCCGCAGCGCTGTCGCGCGGGGCGACGGTTCAGCGCTTCATTCCGATCTTCGTCGAAGGGCTCGCCCGGGAGCGCCTCCAAGCGCTCGCGCAGGTCGACGCCCGCCTCGCCATGGAGGTTCCCGAGGTGCTCTTCGTCTGCGTTCACAACGCCCGGCGCAGCCAGATGGCAGCGAGTCTCCTCAACCACCATGCCCAGGGACGGGCCCACGCACGCTCCGCGGGAAGCCTGCCCGCGGATCAGTTGAACCCCGCCGTCGTCACGGTCATGTCGGAGCTCGGCCTGGATCTGTCCGAGGCGTTTCCGAAGCCACTGACCGACGAGGTGCTGCGGGCGGCCGACGTGGTCGTCACGATGGGTGCGGCGATGCGTGCCCGCTTCTTCCCGGCAAGCAGTACCTCGATTGGAATGTCCCTGATCCAATGGGACAATCCCTCGACCGCATCCGGGCTATCCGAGACGAGATCGAGCGGCACGTCCTGACCCTCCTCAGCAAGGTCGGCGCTCGGGCATGACCCGTCAGGCGGACTCGGCTCGTCCCGCCGAGGTCTCGCGCATTCCTTCCTCGATCACGGGCGACGGATCGGGACCCGGAGACCGACCGGTGGATCCGGTCCGCCCCACGCTGCTCCGGCGCGCCGCCGCCGAGGTCCTGGGGACCGGACTCCTGGTCGCGGCCGTCGTGGGCTCAGGCATCATGGGAGAGCGCTTGGCCGGCGGCAATACGGGCCTCGCCCTGCTGGCCAATACGGCCGCGACAGGGGCGGCCCTGGTGGCGTTGATTCTGGCGTTGGGCCCGCTGTCGGGTGCCCACTTCAACCCCATCGTGACGTTCGCCGACACGCTGAATGGAGAGCTCCCATGGGGAGACCTCCCCGCGTACGTCACGGCGCAGGTCGTCGGAGGGCTCCTTGGGACAGCGATCGCGAACCTCATGTTCGAGGGGCCCGTCTTCTCCTTCTCCCGCCACGCCCGGCACGGGCCAGCGCAACTTCTCAGCGAGATCGTCGCGACGTTCGGACTGCTCCTCATCATCGGGCTGTGCGCCCGGCGACGGCCGAACGCGGTGCCGTTTGCGGTGGCGGCGTACATCACCGCGGCGTACTGGTTCACGGCGTCGACCTCGTTCGCCAATCCCGCGGTGACCCTGGCGCGGGCCGTCAGTGATTCCTTCGCCGGCATTCGGCCGACCGACGTGCCGGGATTCATTGCCGCGCAGGTCGTCGGGGGGGCGCTTGCCGTGGGGACCGTGCGATGGCTCCTGCCTCGATCGGCGCCCCGTCCCCGGAGGACGGAGTAGTCAGTGCTATCCCGGGTCTTGTTCTTGTGCACGCACAATGCGGCGCGAAGCCAGATGGCGGAGGGCTTTCTCCGCCAACTCGCGAGCGATCGTTTCGAGGCCGCGAGCGCCGGGACAGAGGCCACGCGAGTGCATCCCCTGGCCGTCCGGGCGATGGCTGAGGTGGGCATCGACCTCAGTACGCATTCGTCGAAGACCGTGGACACTCTGCTCGACCGTCCATGGGACTACGTCATCACCGTGTGTGACAGTGCCAATGAGCGGTGTCCCTTGTTCCCCGGCCAGACCACCCGGCTGCACTGGAGCTTCGACGACCCGTCCCAGGCCACGGGAAGCGAGGACGAACGGCTCGGTACCTTCCGGCGCGTTCGCGACCAGATTCAGACTCGGCTCAAGAACTGGGTGGCAGCGCCGGGCGGAGTCGAGTCTGACGGGTGACGCGCGTAAGCAGATGACCGCACGCTTGGCCACCCTCGCCGATGCCGACGCGATCGCGCGGATCTACAACCAGGGCATCGAGGAGCGCATGGCCACCTTCGAGACGGAGCCGCGATCGACCGGGCAGATCGAGGCCCAGCTCGCCGAGAAGGATGATCGCTATCCGACCATCGTGGTCGAGACGCGATGGCGACATCCTCGCCTTTGCGAGCGCGGGACCGTACCGGACACGGGAGGCGTATTCAGGGGTGGCCGAGCACTCCGTCTACACGGCCCGGCATGCGCGCGGGGTGGGGGCTGGCCGAGCGGCGCTGGACGCCTTGAGCCGGGAGTATGCAGCGCGCGGCTTCTGGAAGCTGGTCTCGCGGATCTTTCCTGAGAACCGGGCGAGTCTGATCCTGCACGAACGCGCCGGATTTCGCGTGGTCGGCGTCTATCGGCGGCATGGCCGCCTGGATGGCGAGTGGCGCGACTGCGTCATCGTGGAGAGGCTGCTCGGGGCTGCCGCCGCGGGGGAATGACACTTCCGTGTGGGCTGACGGGACATCTTCCGTGCTGAGCATCGCGGCGCTGCTCGACGGTATCGATGGGAGCGACGCGGGCGTGGCGAGACTCTTCGAGCGCGTACGAGACATCCCGTTCCGCTTTGCCGCCCACACCGATGCCGACACGCTGCTGGTGTGCGGGGCCGGGACATGCGCCCCAAAGCACGCCTTGCTCGCCCGACTCTATGGACAGCTGGGGCTGGAGACTCGGTTCCTCTACGTCAGCTTCCGGTTCGACGAGATGCCCGGGCGTTTTCCGCCAGCCCTGCGACACGCGGCCCACGATGGCGTCGTCCGCGGCCACGCGGCCCTCCGCGTGCGCCGGCCCCATGGATGGATCGACATCGACGCCACGTTCGATCAGCCGCTTGCCGCGGCGGGGTTCGTCGTCACCAACGCGTGGGATGGTCGCACCTCGATGCCGCTCGTGGTCACCCCACTGTCACGCGTCGAGTCACCGCTGCCCCCGGAGCACGAAGAACGCCTGCTCGGGATCGCTCACCGGACGAGCTTCCCTCGCGCGGTCGTACAGCAGCTCAACGACTGGCTGGACACCCTCCGTGAGGCGTGTCGTTCGCCCGGCGCTGAGCCCCTGGCCCGATGAGGTTGAACCGCGGGGTGGTCGCGATGTGCGCCGCGCAGGCCTGCGCCCAGATCGGCGCCTTCAGCGTCGCGGCGCTCCTGCCGACGCTGATCGCGGCCTGGTCGCTGAGCAACACCGAGGCGGGATGGATCAGTGGGATCTACTACGCCGCCTACACGCTCGTCGTGCCGCTCCTCTCGTCGCTGACCGATCGTGTGGATCCCAAGCGCGTGTATCTCGGCTCGGTCGCCCTGACCGCCATCGCCTTCGCCGGGTTCGCCTGGGCCGCGACCGGTTTCTGGTCGGCGCTGGCGTTCCGGGCGCTGATGGGCGCCGGATGGGCCGGCAGCTACATGCCGGGACTCAAGGCCTTGAGCGACCTGGCGGAGGGCCCGCAGCAGTCCCGGGCCGTGGCCGCGCACGCGGCGGCGGTCGGAGTGAGCGGCGCCCTCTCGTTCGGGGTCGCGGGCGCCGTGAACGCCTGGCTCGGCTGGCACTGGGCGCTGGTGCCGGGTGCACTCGGCGCCGCCCTGGCTTTCGTGCTGGTGCTGGTGGGCCTGCCGTCCCGGCCTCTGACGGTGGCCGCGGGCCCGCGCCGCGCCCTGCTCGACTTCCGCCCGATCCTCCGCAACCGGTCGGCGCTCGCCTACTCGATCGCGTACTGCGTCCACACGTGGGAAATGTCCGCCCTGCGTGGCTGGGTGGTCGCATTCTTGACGTTCGTGGCGGCCCGGGCACCCGGCGCGTGGACGCCGCTGGCGCCCGCCACCGTCGCCAGCGTAATGGGTCTGCTCGGCGTGTGGGCCAGCGTGTGGGGCAACGAGCTGGCCATCCGATTCGGCCGCCGCCGCTTCATTCTCGGCACGATGCTCGGCTCCGGCGCGCTGGCGGCCGTGATCGGCTTCAGCGCGGCGCTGCCGTACGCGGCCGCGGCCGCGCTCGTGCTGCTGTACGCGATCCTGATCTGGTCGGACTCGTCGTCGCTCACCGCGGGGAGTGCCGGCAGTGCGGAGCCCGGCCAGCGAGGGGCGACGCTCGCCGTCCACTCGACGCTCGGGTACGCCGGCGGCTTCCTCGGTCCGCTGGCACTCGGTGCGATGCTGGATCTTGCCGGCGGCGCGAGCGTATTGGGGTGGGGGGTGGCATTCGGCCACGTCACGGTCGCCCTGCTCCTCGGAGCGCTGGCGTTCCTATGGCTGCGCCCAGCCGATCTTGCCGGCGATCGTTCGTTGGCCCCGGCCCCTGCCGCGGCCCCACCCCTGAGCCGGACGTGACGCGTCGCCCCGCCGTCCTCGGGAGCCACCCCTGTTCGCATCCCGATGGCGACTCGCGAGATATCCCTTGACACCGACTGGATAAGTCGCCATATTACGACCCATGGAAACGAGTGGTCTGGCGCTCAGGAAGACGGCCCGGGAACCGCGACCCGGGACGCCCCCGGCGCTGTCGGCCCGGGGCCTGGCGATCACGGCGGCCGACGAGGAGCTTGCCGGCTTCACGCGTGCGCTCGGCCACCCGATCCGCGTGGCGATCGTCCGGTACCTGCTCGAGCAGGGCGAGTCCGTCTGCACCGACCTCTCCGAGGTTGTGCCCTTGGCGCACTCCACGACGATGCAGCACATCAAGGTGCTCAAGGAGGCGGGTCTGCTGTCCGCGGGACGATGCGGCCGCAATGTCCTGTACTGCGTGAATCCCGACGCCCTTCGCCAGCTTCGCGCCCTCGTCGGGCGTCTGTAGTTTTTTTGACTTGAGGAGTCGTCTAACGACGACTAACGACCAAGAAGAGGGAGGACCCGAACAGCCATGGGCGCCGAACCGCTTCCCATCGCCGTGATTGGTGCCGGCCCCGTCGGGCTGGCGGCCGCCGCTCAGCTCGTGAGCGGTGGGGAGATCCCCGTCATCCTCGAAGCGGGCGCCGAGGTGGGCGCGGCCGTTCGCCAGTGGGCGCACGTCCGCGTCTTCTCGCCGTGGCGCTACAACGTCGACCCGGTCGCGGCCGCGATGCTGGCGAAGGCCGGGTGGATCGCGCCCGACCCGGATCACTTGCCGACCGGCCAGGAACTCGTCGCCGACTACCTCGCACCGCTGGCGGCCCTCCCGGAGATCGCGCCGTCCCTGCGACTCGGCACGCGCGTCCTCAGCGTTAGTCGCCGTGGTGTCGACAAGCTCCGGACGGACGGCCGGGAAACGGCGCCGTTCGTCCTGCGCCTCCGCACGTCGGCCGGCGAGGAGGAGGAGATCCTGGCACGGGCGGTCATCGACGCCTCGGGTACGTCCGGCTCCCCGAATCCTCTCGGCGCGGACGGGATCCCGGCGCGGGGGGAAGCCGGGGTCCGCGACCGCGTCTTCTACGGGATCCCGGACGTGCTCGGGGCACAGCGGGACCGGTACGCCGCGCGGCGCGTGGCGGTCGTCGGAAGCGGCCACTCGGCGTTGAACACACTCCTCGATCTCGTCGAGCTGCGGGTCTCGGCGCCCGAGACCGAGATCGTCTGGATCGTCCGGCGTCCGCTTTCGGCGCGCGTGTTCGGCGGCGGCGTCGCTGACGCCTTGCCCGCGCGCGGCGCCCTCGGGCAACAGGCACGCCAGCTTCTCGAGCGTGGCATGGTCAGCCTCGTGGTGGGCCGGATCGCCGCCGTGCCGCGCACGGCTCGCGGCGTGACGATCCTGGACGAGGCGGGTGCGACCCTGGCCGTGGTCGATGAGCTGGTAGCGGTCACCGGGCTGCGGCCCGACCTAACTCCGCTGCGCGAGCTCCGGCTCGACCTCGACCCGATCATGGAGGCGCCGCGCGCTCTTGCGCCCCTGATCGACCCGAACGTCCACAGTTGTGGGACCGTGCCCCCCCATGGGATCGAGGAGCTGACCCAGCCCGAGGCGGGCTTCTTCGTGGTGGGGATGAAGAGCTACGGCCG
Organism: uncultured Candidatus Rokubacteria bacterium; assembly: GCA_963804185.1. Taxonomy (GTDB): domain Bacteria; phylum Methylomirabilota; class Methylomirabilia; order Rokubacteriales; family DASRDR01; genus DASRDR01. The sequence continues at coordinate 1,530,162 of CAWDPM010000005.1, read as the reverse complement.
AGCCCCAACCTTCCTCATGCTGACCGGCTACGAGCAGGTCCGGTCGATCGCCTGTGCGCTGACCGGAGACATGCCGGGCGCTCGACGAGTCGAGCTGACGCTTCCCGCGACGGGCGTGTGCAGCGCCCAGCCGACTGACACGCCAGTTGTGGCCGGTGTCGCGGCCGAACCCGCGACGACGTGCTGCGGAGGTCCGGCGCCCGCGGGTGTGGAGGCCTGCTGCGTCCAGGACGCAGAGGCGAAGGCCGACGGGCACGATGGCTGTGGCTGTGGATCCGAGACCGTCGCCATGACGGTCGGGGCCGCGGCATCTGGTCCGGCCACCCAGGCGCGGGCCGACGGTGAAGCGTCGCGCCGGACTCTCCTCCCGATCGCCGTGTCCCCCAAGGAACCGCGAGCGGTCTCGTGCTGCGGCGTGGGAGACGCGGTCGTGAGTGACGAAGGCGTTCGCGATCTGGTGAAAGAGAAGTATGGACAGGTGGCGGTACGGGTTGCCACTGGTGGGACATCGTGCTGTGGCAGCACGACCTCTCAGGGGCGCGGCGACCCGGTGACGTCGAACCTCTACGGGAGTGCTGAGACGGCGGATCTGCCTCGCGAGGCCGTGGCCGCCTCTCTGGGGTGCGGCAATCCGACTGCACTGGCCGAACTGAAGCCGGGCGAGACGGTGCTCGATCTCGGATTGGGGGGCGGAATCGACGTCCTCCTCTCCGCCCGACGAGTTGGCCCCACGGGGAAGGCCTACGGACTGGACATGACGGACGAGATGCTGGCCCCGGCCCGTGAGAACCAGCGGAAGACCGGCGTGACGAACGTCGAATTCCTCAAGGGCGAGATCGAGCACATTCCGCTCCCAGGGGAGTCCGTGGATGTCATCATCTCCAATTGCGTGATCAATCTGTCCGCTGATAAGGATGCCGTGCTGGCCGAGTCCTTTCGCGTCTTGAAGCCCGGTGGACGGTTCGCGGTATCCGACGTGGTGGTGCGCGGGGACGTTCCGTCCGAGATCCGCCGGAGCGTCGAGCTGTGGATCGGCTGCGTCGCCGGCGCGCTCGAGGAGTCGGAGTACCGCGCCAGACTCGCGAAGGCCGGGTTCGAGGATATCGACGTGCAGCCGACGCGCATCTACACGGCCGAGCACGCGCGCGAGCTCGTCGCCCACGCCCGACTCGGCGGGGAGGCGATCGCCGCCATCGACGGCAAGTTCATCAGCGCATTCGTGAGAGCGCGGAAGCCCGTGCCGTGACCGCCGCACGAGACCAGAGGCGCATGGGGATCACGGCGCCGAGGCCATCGTCGCTGGCAGCCCGCGCAGTCGTGACTCGCCGCGCCTCGTGAGTGCCGCATCCCGCCCGGACCCGCGCGCCGGATGGCGCACGTGGCTCAGCGACCCCATGATGCGCGCCGTCCTCGCGCTCGGCCTCACGCAGATCACCGCCTGGGGGACGAGCTTCTACTGCCTCGGGGTCCTCGCGGGCCCGATCAGTCGGGATACGGGCTGGAGCCGGGGGTTCGTCTTCCTCGGTTTCACGGTGGCGCTGCTCGTCATGGGCCTCGTCTCGAGTGCCGTTGGCCGTGCGATCGCCGTCGCCGTGGTCGTTGACGTCGGCGCAGGATAACGGTTCCCAGCGAGTATGCTCGCCCAGGAGGTCTTGATGGCTAGCTACATGCTTGTCCGGCACAAGGTCAAGAGCTTCGCGGACTGGAAGCGCGGGTACGACGCGCACCTCCCGAAGCGGATCGAGGCAGGACTCACGGAGAAGCAGCTTCTCCGTGGAGCCAACGACCCGAACGAGGTCGTCCTCTTGTTTGAGGCACGGGATCTCTCCCGCGCGAAGGCCTTCGCTGAGTCACAGGATCTCCGGGACACCATGGCGAAGGTCGGGGTTGTTGATCGACCGGACATCTACTTCCTCAACGGCTGAGATCACGACCTCTTTCAGCGGGACTCCTCCGGCATCTGGCGTGCCCCGCGCGCGAGACAGACCGCCCGTTACGCCGCGAGCTCAAGAACGCCGCGAAACTCCGTCATCCACGCCGACCCAATCCCGTCGGGGGTCGAGCGCCCCACCCGCCGGGCCTACCGGTCGACCCGCGCCGAGAAGGAAAACAACTGTGGTGCGATCGCGATACCCCCGCGGTCTCGATCTGGTCCGCGTCCCCGGTGACTTGGCGGAAGCTGGCGCGGCTGGGGATCCGCCCGATCCGGCAGGCCTTCTGCCAGGGAGAGGACGCCGGGCGGTTCTACCAGATCCCCCTCGCCCGGTTCCGGTAGGGGCTCAAGCGGGTCGGACTCAGGGCGCCAGGACGGCCTGTAGCCGTCAGGAGCACGGCGTAGATGTGAGTTCTGACTCGTCGGAGCCGCCCACGGGGTCTCTCCACAGGCTCCAGGGCGAACCACGCCCCAGAACCGCCCATCTGGCGCCCGAGGCCGGGTCGGGGTAGGGTCGGGGCGCCCTTGCCCACGGAACGGCCGGGAAGCCGAGCGCCGGTGGCTGCCCGGGTGCCCTGACGCGTGATCCTGGCCGGCCACGAACGACCGGGACTCGGGAGACGCTCGGTATGCGATGCCCCCAGTGCCAGCACGAGAATCGCCCGCAGGCGACGTTCTGCGAGGCGTGCGGCACGCCCCTCAGCGCCAATCCGAATGGCCCGCCAACGCCGTCATATGCGGAGACCACGAGCACCCTGAGTGAGGCGCTGGAGCAGCAGACGGCGACGGGCGAGATCCTGCGCACCATCGCCGGCTCGCCTACGGAGCTCCAGCCAGTGCTCGATGCGATCGCCGAGAACGCTGCCCGCGTGTGCGGCGCGAACGACGCAGTCATCTATCGCATCGAGCAGGCCGACGTGACCCGAATCGTCGCCGGGTGCGGGCCGATTCCGAAGCGTCGGGTTGGAGAGCAGGAGCGGAATCTTATTCCTGGTTCGATTCCAGGCCGGGCCATGCTGGACCGTCGGACGGTCCACGTCCAGGATATCCAGTCAGAGGAGGGCGCTGACTTTCCGTTCACTGGACACGGGATCACGCTCACCCAGACCGTGGACGAGCGGCTGGGCGACATCGTCGCGGACGAGCGGAAAGTCAAGCAGATCCCGGTGAACCTCCTGTCCAATGCGGTGAAGTTCACCCCGGAGGGTGGCCGGGTCGGCCTCACCGCCACCGTGGCAGATGGCGCCATCACCATCGCCGTCAGCGACACGGGGATCGGAATCGCACCCGAGGATCAGGCGGCGATCTTCGAGGAGTTCCGCCAGGTCGGCCGCGAGGACGCTCGCACGCAGGAGGGCACGGGGCTCGGCCTGACGCTCGCCAAGAAGTTCGTGGAGCTGCACGGCGGACGGATCTGGCTCCAGAGTCAGGTGGGCCAGGGGTCGACGTTCAGCTTCACGCTGCTCGTTCGGCTTGACGAAACGGGTGCGAGCGATCAGGGCGGAGGCGAGCTCCCACGGCCATGAGGTGTCCCCGGTGCCAAGGGGAGAACCGTGAAGGGGCACGATTCTGCCGAGAGTGCGGGACGACGTTTGGTGCCGTCTGCTCGAGTTGTGGTGCCAAGATCGAAGCTGGGAGTAAGTTCTGCGACGGTTGCGGAGCCTCCCTTACCACTGCTCCAGTGCCCGGCCCAGGGCCGTCCCGTTTCGCGTCCCCCGAGTCCTATACCCCCAAGCACCTCGCCGAACGCATCCTGACCTCGAAGGCCGCCCTCGAAGGCGAGCGCAAACAGGTGACCGTGCTGTTCGCCGACCTGAAGGGCTCGATGGAATTGCTGGCCGACCGGGACCCTGAAGAGGCACGCAAGCTGCTCGATCCCGTACTCGAACGCATGATGGAGGCCGTCCACCGCTACGAGGGCACCGTCAACCAGGTGCTGGGCGACGGGATCATGGCGCTCTTCGGCGCGCCGGTGGCCCACGAGGATCATGCCGTGCGAGCCTGCTACGCCGCGCTTGATATGCAGGCGGCCATGCGGCGGTATGCCGAGCAGGTGCGCCGCTCTCACGGCATCGCGCTCGAGATTCGCGTCGGGCTCAACTCCGGCGAGGTCGTCGTCCGGGCGATTGGCAGCGATCTGCATATGGACTACACGGCCGTCGGTCAGACGACGCACTTGGCGGCCAGGATGGAGCAGCTCGCGACGGGCGGCCGAAGCCTCCTCACCGCCGATACGCTGCGGCTCGCGGAGGGGTACGTGGACGTCAAGTCGCTAGGGCCGGTGCCCGTGAAGGGCCTCGAGGCGGCGATCGAGGTCTACGAGATGCTGGGGGCGGGCCCCCTGCGGTCGCGGCTCCAGACCGCCGCCGCCCGCGGGCTCACGCGCTTCGTCGGGCGGGAGATCGAGGTTGAGCAGCTCCGCCAGGCGCTCGGCCGCGCCGCCGCTGGACATGGCCAGTTCATGGCCCTCGTCGGGGAGCCCGGCGTGGGCAAGTCGCGGCTTGTGTGGGAGGTCACCCACTCCCATCGGATCCACGGCTGGCTCACTGTGCAGGCCAGCTCGGTCTCCTACGGAAAGGCCACGCCGTATCTGCCCGTGATCGACCTGCTCAAAGGATACTTGAAGATTCAAGACCAGGACGATCCGCGGGCCGTCCGCGAGAAGGTCACCGGGAAGCTCCTGACGCTGGACGAGACCCTCAAGCCCACCGTACCGGCGTTCCTGGCGCTGCTGGATGTGGCGGTGGACGACGTCGCGTGGTCGACGCTCGACCCGCCGCAGCGCCGCCAGCGCACCCTGGAGGCGGTCAAACGTCTGCTCCTGCGCGAGAGCCAGGTCCAGCCGCTGCTCGTGGTCTTCGAGGACCTCCACTGGGTCGACGGTGAGACCCAGGCGGTCCTGGACAGTCTGGTCGAGAGCCTGCCGGCCGCCCGGATCCTCCTCCTCGTGAACTACCGCCCCGAGTACGCGCACCGCTGGGGTAGCAAGACCTACTACACGCAGCTCCGGCTCGACCCCCTGCCACCCGAGAGCGCCGAGGCCCTGCTGGACGGGCTCGCGGGCACAGACCCAGCCCTTCGGCCGCTCAAGCACCTCCTGATCGAACGCACCGAGGGGAACCCGTTCTTCCTGGAGGAGAGCGTCCGCACGCTCGTCGAGACGAAAGTACTGGCCGGCGAGCGCGGCGCCTATCGCCTCGCCCACACGCTCCCCAGCATTCAGGTCCCGGCGACGGTCCAGGCGGTCCTGGCCGCTCGGATCGATCGGCTCGGGGCCGTAGAGAAGCGCCTCCTCCAGGCGGCCGCGGTCATCGGCATGGATGTGCCATTTACGGTCCTCCAGTCGATTGCGGAGGTGCCCGAGGACGTCCTGCGGCACAGTCTCGCGACCCTCCAGACCGGCGAGTTTCTCCACGAGGCGCGCCTCTTTCCTGACCTCGAGTACACCTTCAAGCACGCCCTGACCCACGAGGTGGCGTACGGCAGCCTGCTCCAGGACCGTCGGCGCGCCCTCCACGCCCGGATCGTCGAGGCCAGCGAGGCGCTCTACGCCGGCCGTCTGGCCGAGCACGTTGAACGGCTGGCCCACCACGCGACCCGGGGTGAGGTGTGGGAGAAGGCCGTGCTCTATCTCCGTCAGGCCGGGAGCAAGGCGTTCGCGAGATCGGCCAACCGGGAATCGGCCACCGGCTTCGAGCAGGCGCTGGAAGCCTTGGCGCATCTGCCGGAGACGCGCGAGACGGCCGAGCAGGGCATCGATCTGCGGTTAGACCTTCGCACCGCGCTCTTCCTGCTCGCGGAATTCGAGCGGGGCGTCGAGCTGCTCCACGAGGCTGACCGCCTAGCCCGGATGCTCAACGACTCCCGGCGGCTCGGCTGGGTCTCGGTCTCCATGAGCCTCAATCGCTTCCTGATGGACGATCCCATTCAGCAGCGCGTATTCGCCGAGCGCGCGCTGACGATCGCCGAGACGCCGGCGGACGTTCGGCTCCAGCTCGCGGCGAATTGTCTCCTCGGCGCGGCTCACTTCGACTCTGGTGAGTATCGACGGGCCGAGGACGTGTTCCGCACGGTCGTGGCGTCGCTCGACGACGATCTCACTCGCGACCGCTGTGGCCTGCATATATTTCCCGCGGTGCTATCCCGTGCTTGGCTTGCGCGAGCCCTGGCCGAGTGCGGAGCCTTCGACCAAGGCATCGTATACGGGAAGGAGGCGCTTCGTACTGCCGAGGCGCTCGGGCACTCATACAGCCTGATCCAGGCGTTCAGGCACCTTGGGCATCTCTACAGCCTTAAGGGAGAATTTAGCCGAGCCGCCGAGCTGCTCGAACGCGGGCTCGTCTTCGCGCTCGAGGGGAATATCCCGCTCGCGGCAACTCAGTTGACGGGGATGCTCGGAGATGTCTACGTGCGCTGGGGGCGTGTGACCGAGGGTCTCGCGGTGCTGCTCCAGGCCTTGCAAGCTCGCGAGGCTATGGGAACGGAGGGCACGGGCTTCTATTATTCGCTCTTCCTCGTGCATCTGGGCCACGCGTACGTGCTCGTCAACCGACTGGAGGACGCGCGGGCATCGGCCGGGCGAGCCCTGACGCTGGCGCGCGAGCGCCGCGGACAGGGCGACGAGGCCTATGCGCTCCGGCTCTTGGGCGAGATCGCCGCGTGTGGCGATCCTCTCGAGGCGGAGACCGCGGAAGCCCACTACCGACAGGCTCTGGCGCGCGCCACCGAGCTCGGCATGCGCCCCCTCGTGGCCCACTGCCACCTCGGCCTCGGGAAGCTCTACCGCCGCACCGGTGACGAGGCGAAGGCGAAGGAGCACCTCACCACGGCTGCCACGATGTACCGCGACATGGACATGCGATTCTGGCTGGAGAAGGCCGACGCGGAGCTGGGTGGAGTCGAGCCATGATGCGAATCTTGTCCCTGGTCACACTGATCCTGGCCCTCCTCGCCGCGCCGCTCGCCGCCGACGCGCAGCCAGCGGCCAAGAAGCCGCCTACTGCATGTTTCCCAAATCACCTCCATGGGGAGGTGGGCCTCCATGCTTGAGATCAAGACCGAGTTTCTGTTCACGATTGCCCTTGAAGTTCACGTCTTCGATCTCGGCGACACGCCCTATGGCGGCCGGCGCATCGCACGGTTCGGCACCGGCAGCTTCGAAGGACCGAAGCTCAAGGGCACGGTGTTGCCGGGCGGCAGCGGCTGGTCGCTCATGCGCCGCGACCACGTGTTGGAGATCGGCGACCATCGGCTGACTCTCGAGACCGACGACGAGCAGCATATCTGCATGACCTGGAGGGGCTTTCGTCACGGCCCGCAGGACGTCATCGATTGCCTCAATCGTGGCGAGACGGTCGATCCGGAGACGTACTATTTCCGCACCACGCCATACTTCGAGACGAGCTCGGAAAAGTACGGCTGGATGAACCGCATCTGCTCGATCGCCACCGGCTCGCGCACGGCGAGCGGGCGGACCTTCCAGGTGTTTCAGGTGTTGTAGGAGCGCATGCCGCTCCGGACCGGGTACGGGCAGCCCTACGTGCCAGAAAGCTCGTCGCTCTCCCCTAACCCGCAGCCACTAAAGAGAACTCGCCCCACTACGGACGGTTCCCGAGAGGGACCTGTCCGTCTCCGAACCGGTTTGAATGCCCTGAAGGCCAGGGTGAAGGTCAAAGGGCTCGCGGCGATCGACCAGCGAACGGTCGCCGCTCGGCACCTTCTCGACTGGCGGCGTGACCTCCTCGACGACCTCGGGGGCGACCCCGCGATCAGCGCCGCTCAACGGACTCTGGTTGATGTGGCGATCCGCACCCGGCTCTACCTCGACCACGTCGACGTTCCTCATGGAGCAGCCGACCCTGGTCGTCCGCCGGAAGCGGAACCGTCATCACCTCATGCCTCTCGTCGAACAACGGCTGCGGCTGGCGGACAGCCTGGCCCGCGTGCTTGGTCAACTCGGCCTAGAACGCCGTCAGAAGCCGCCCATCGACCTCACCCAGTACCTGTCCCAGCGCCGGCCCGCGGAACCGGCCCCACACGCCGAACCCACGGAAGGAGACCATCATGGCCCCGACCACGGCCACGACGACGTCCGCGAACCCGACTCTGACGGCCACGCCGGCCCATGAGGCCGCCCGAGCGTGCCTGGACGGCCTCCAGGCCCTCCCGCGCCGACCTCCCGTCGCTCTAGCCGGATCCGCCAGCGCCGCGCTATCGTTCGGGCGCACCGCTGGCGGCGTGGCCAACGCCGCGAGCGGGAGAACGGGGCGCGGAGGAGCGACGCAGAAACGTGCTTTGGACTTCCACGTTCCACGATAGGTCGGTGGCCGCCAGCCGCGCCACACAAGGAACGCGTAGAGGCCCCTCGCCTCACGCCCCGGGGGTGAGCTATCGTCGGCTTGGGCCCCGGGCTCGCCGGGAGGGATCCATGAGGGACGAGGAGCTGAGTCCGGTACGGGCTTCGCAGTTCCGAGGTTTAGGCGGCCTCCCCCGCCGAGACTTCCTGCGACGAGGGGCCGCGATCGCGACGGCTTCCCTCCTAGGACCTCGACCACGCCGGGCGGCTGCCGAGCCACCACCGGAGACCACGAAGATCAGGATCGTCCGGGAGCCGAGTATCTGTATCGCGCCTCAATACGCGGCTGAGGAACTGCTCAAGGGCGAAGGCTTCGCCGAGGTCGAGTACGTGCAGGCGGAGCCGAACTCCTACCGGGCCGGCAGCACGTCGTCGATGCGCGGAGATGACCAGGGGCTCGACCCCGTGGCGGCGGGCGTTGCCGACCTCCATACCGTGATGGCGGCGCAGCTCGTCGTCTGGATCGACGCAGGCCAGCCGATCCGGATCTTGACGGGCATCCACGCAGGCTGCTTCGAGCTGTTCGGGACCGACCGAATCCGTTCGATAAAGGACCTGAAGGGCCGGACCGTGGCCGTGCCCGGACTCGGGACGAGCCACTACCTGTACGTCGCCAGCATCGCGGCGTATGTCGGTCTCAACCCTCAGAAGGACATCAGGTTCGTGACGCCCCCGATCGGGGATTCCGCGCAGATGCTTGCCGCGGGCGACGTTGATGCCGTCGTCGCCTTCCCCCCCGTATCCCAAGAACTACGGGAGGGTAAAATCGGGCACGTCGTCGTGGATAGCCGCGTGGACAAGCCCTGGTCGCAGTACTTTTGCTGCATGTTGACGGCGAATCGGGAGTTTGCTCGAAAGCATCCGGTGGCGACGAAACGAGCCATGCGCGCAATCTTGAAGGCCAACGACATCTGCGCCCGCGAGCCCGAACGGATCGCCAAGCGCCTGGTCGACTGGGGGTATGCGACACGATACGACCACGCCGTTCAAGCGTTGAAGGAGCTGCCATACGCTAAGTGGCGAGAGTACGACGCCGAGGACACGATTCGGTTCTATGCTCTCCGGCTGCACGAGGCCCGCCTGATCCGGAGTGCGCCGCAGAGGATCATCAGCGGGGGCACCGATTGGCGGTTTCTCCAAGAATTGAAGAGGGAGCTGAAGGGACCATGATGCAAGCGCTGAACGACAGTGGTCGGCGGCTGGCCGCGTGTCTGCTTCTGGTTACGCTCGGGGGCTGCGCGGCAACGTCACAGAGCCCTCCGGGACCGAAAGGTCCGGCGCGATACTACACGTACGTGGCTGCTCAGGACAGCAGCCGGATTGTAGTGATTGACACCAGCACGAACGTCGTCGTCAAGCGCCTGGCGCACGCCGACCTGGTGCGGCCGGCAAATGGCAAGTTCCACGCGAGCCGGCGGCGGTTCTATGCCGGAGGCGTTGGCAAGATCACGGTGTGGGATACGACCGATCTCGCCAATCCCGTGTATCTGAAGACCCTGACCCCTCGTGCGGGAAGCGCGGGAGAGTACCGGGGGATCGCCGTCTACAGGGGCAGCACGAGCGCGATCGATGGCGACGTCTACTTCTCCAACGTCGCCGACTCGACGGTCTACATCTATCAGGCTGCCGACATCGAGGGTCGGAATCCCGTGCCGGTGAAGGTGTTCGACGCGACGAGCGGGCTCGTACGGCCACACTACTTGGCCGTGCGTCCCCACTCAAATGAGGTGTGGATCGGCAATCGCCCGTCCAACATGAACGGCACGCTCTTGCGCTTCAACGGGGAGAGTCGCAGTGTCATCACCATGCCGGCCACGACCCTGGAGACGACAAGCCTTCCCGGCGACGAGCCCAATGAGATTGCTTTCTCCAAGGATGGCAGGCTGGCCTACGTCGGGCACCACGGCAACACATTCACCGGATCACCAGCGAACAGCAATGAAGTCAGCATCGTGGATGCCGCCACGTTCAGCGTCAAGAAGAACGTCGCGCTCGCGCCAGGCTATGACACTCCAGGATTTGTGGACGTGGATCCTGATCTGGGTCGCGCTTACTTCTGCTCGAAGTGGCCACCGGCCGTAATCGTGTTCGACATGATCTCGGAGCGGATCTTGCGCTACGTGGAGCTCGGTGGCTATGGGCCCTGCTACTCCGTGGGCCTCACGCCCGACAAGAGGCTCCTCTATGCCGTACTCGGTTACATGACGTATGGGTCCACGTTCCACGGCCAGAGTGCCGTGGTCGCGATCGATACCAGGACCCTTGTCAAGACCGGCAACGTCGTTGATGCCGATCTGTTGCTCCCGCGAAACGTGGCATTTCCTCACTGAGGTCCCGAACGGCGTTCTCGCCGGGCAAGCCTAGCCGCAACTGGCCAGCCAGATCGACCGCATTCTCAAAGGCGCCAATCCCGCCGACCTGCCGATCGAGCAACCGAGATTGTGCGAGCTGGTCATCAACCCCAACGAGTGGGCGACATAATGCTCACCTCGCTATGTGCGCGATTCTATGAGAGGCAGCTGAGTCTCCGGTGAAGTTCGCGGAAGCCGTTTGCCAGACTTGACCGCGTGGAGCACGTGTTGGAGCCCCGCGCGGTCCAAATCCTCGCGCCGGATCGCCCAGGGCGCATAGGGGACCGATTGAGTCGCGGGGAGCCAGCCGGACACGATGAAGTTCCGCACGGTGGTCGTGCTGACCCCGAGAGCGGACGCGGCTTGGGCGATCGTGAGCACGGCCGACCCCTCGGGACTTGGCGTATAGACCGGGATATCGTGCGCGTGGCGAAGACTGACGACCCGCTGTTGGGTCCAGCTATTGTCGGCCCCGGTCCGATAGCCGAGGCGATTGAGGATGCGCGCGATCTGCGCGTCGGGCACCCGCCGAGCGAGATCCCGGACGACGTCCACGACGCCGCGGTCGGTACAGCGCCGGTGCTGTCCGGTGCGATTGCGGGGCGTCAACAGCCGGGTGTGCCGGCCGCCTTTCCAGTGAATCAGCAATTCGATGTCGCGGTCATTCGGGACCGACGCCACGATCTCCTCGATGAGCAGGCGCACCAGGTGCTTCTTGGTCCGCCTGTCGGTGTCGGGAAGCACTGGGAGGTCCAAGTCGAGCGAATGCGCACGAGGCTGGAGGTTGCGGGCGTAGCGGTTCCAATTGCCCAGGTATTTTTCAGGCAAGGCAGCCCAGATCGATAGGTTTCTTGGCGCACTAGAGTTGGGTTGACGGGACCGGGAAGTGTTCTGGAAGAGAGCGATCCAGGAAGGATGTGTGGTCGAGTAGCACTTGGAGGACCGTGCCGGAACTAGGTAAGTCGATCACCTCCTACAGTACTGGTGCGGCGGCATACGATCGGATGATGCAGCCGTGGTCACAGGTTTACCTCCCCAAGCTAATGAGGGCCGTAGGGATAGGTGTGGGGGAGCGAGTACTCGACGTTGCGACCGGCACTGGCGCCGCGGCCCTCATGGCCGCTGACCGCGTCGGGCCGAGAGGATTGGTTCTCGGAGTCGACATCTCACTCCCGATGCTACGGATCGCTCAGCCGAAGGTTGCCGGTAACCCAATCTCCTGGATGGCCATGGATGGGCAGGTGTTGGCTCTTCGCGGTGGAAGCTTCGACGCTGTCACGTGCCAGCTTGGTCTGATGTTCTTCCCGGATCCGCGACGCGGGCTTTTGGAGTTCCGCCGCGTCCTGCGTCCGTCTGGTCGCCTGGGGCTTGTTGTGCTGTCCCGGCCGGAGGGTTTTCCGTATGGCGTTGTGTTCGAGGCGCTGGCGGGACGAGTGGCTTCGGAGCGGAACGCGCTTCTTCTGGGATTCTCGTTGGGCGACGGCAGCGCGCTAGAGGACCTGCTGAAGAGTGTGGGTTTCCGGGATGTTCAGGTCTCACACGAGAGAGCACAGGTTCGGTTTGATTCCTTCGAGGACTACTGGGCGCCTCTGGAGTCAGGCGGTGGACGAGCTGGACAAGTCTACGTGAGGCTGGCGCCTGATGTACGCGGGACATTGTTGAAGGAGGTCCGGGATCAAATGGCTCCTTTCGAGCGTGGAGGACGACTAGCGCTTGAAACGGAGGCCCTTTTCGGGGTAGCGGTGGCCTAGCCCGAAGTTCCCCCGCTCCCAAGAGGGTATGCCGTTGATTTCTTTGACGAAGGCATCGCTCGGCGCCCGGGTGTTTTGGCTACAGGGAGAGGGAGACTCCCAGCAGGTCGAGGGCGCGCTGCTGCAGCGGGGTGGGCGTGGTGGTCTTGTCGAACTCGATGGCCGCGTCTGACTTCAGGCGCATGCGATCCTTCACGATCGTCCGCAGATGGCGTAGAAGCGATTGGAAGCTGTGGACGGGCTCTCCGTCGTCCGTCCGCTTCGTCAACGCTTTGGCCTTAGCCCGGGGCGATCGCTGGGCCGGCGCCACCACCGAGCGGCGCTCGGCCTCGGCGGCCGCGTGATCGTCATCGTCGAACAGCAGCGGCGCCAACGCCCGCCGCATGTGCCATTCCACATAGTAGGCCAACATGCAGAGGAACACGTGCGCGCGGACGCGATCGGCCTTGCGATGATGGATGGGGCGCACCTTGAGATCGACGGTCTTGAGGCTGCGGAACGCGCGCTCGATGGCGGCGAGCCGCTTGTAGGTGCGCACGGCCGCGGCCGCCGGGAGTCGGTCCGCCTCGACACTCGTGCGGAGGACGTAGATCCCATCGAGCGCGGCTTCGCGCGCGATGGCCGTCTCGTCGCGCGCGGCGCGAAAGCTCCGGTCGGTGATCTCGAGCGTGAAGTGCTTGCCGACCTTGTGCCGCCCGAGCACCTTGCCGACGCGGAGGGCGATGGGGGCCTGGCCGCGGAGCGGCCGCTTCGCGCGGGTGGTCGCGGCGGCGATCTGGGCCAGCTCGCGTTCGGTCGCCTCCAGTAACTCCCCGCGCGTGCGGGCCCGCTCCTCGGCCAAGAACGGATTCTTGCAGACGATGAGCCGTTCGCCGGGATAGTCGGGGTGCGTGATCTCGGCCAGGTCCTGCTGATCGAAGAGCGAGAGCTGCAGGACTCCGCCCGCGGCCAGGGCCTGAATCGCCGGCGCCCGCAGCGCGGTGATCCAGTCGAGTCCCTCGATCGGCCGCAGATCCTCCCGGAGGCGCGCGTCGGTGAGCATCCCGCGGTCGCCGACCAGCACCACGCGCGCGATCGCGAAGCGCTCGCGGATCTTCTGGATCTGCGCTGGCAGCGTCTTGGGGTCCCCCGTGTTGCCCTCGAACACCTCCACGGCGACGGGACAGCCCGTCTCCGTTCGTGAGGAGCCCGAAGACGATCTGCAACTTGTTGCGCCGCCCGTCGCGCGAGTGGCCGAACTTCGCCAAGGGGCACTTCCGGCCCTCGAAGTAGGTGGAGGTGACGTCATAGAGGACGAGGCCGCCCTCCGTCAGATGCCGGCGGGCGAGGGCCTGTTCCACGCGCGCTTGCCGGGGCAAGAGCCAATCCATCGCCTGGTAGAGGGCGTCCTCGTCGGCGTCCGCGACGTCGAGGCTCGCGCCGAGCGAGGATTCCTCGGTCTCGGCCTGCAGGGCGCGCGCCGTCGCGAGCTTGGAGCAGGGATCCAGGACGCGCGCCGCGATCAGGGCCTCGACGAGATCCCGTGCTCGGCTCCGCTGGGCGGCAACGAGCGTGGGCAGCCCCAACTTCCGCGCCGTGCCCATGACCGCGGCGACGTGGCCGTGAGGCCGGGAGCGGATGACCTCGAACGCGTCGTCGGGCGAGACCAGCACGTCGCCCCGCACCGCGCGGCGAATCACCTCAATGATCGCGGCGGGGAGGCGGGAGAGATTCCCAAGCGTTTCGTGTTTGACCTGGCCGGCGTCGCGATAGGTGCGACGCAGGAGGTAATAGCGGTAGCGCCGGCCGCCGTGCGTGCGGGTGATCTCGGCCACGTGACAGGCTCCGGAGGCGCGCGCCATACCGGTACCGTACGCCGCCCGACGGCGGCCGGTCAAGCATAATCTTGGCTACCTATACAAGCACATGAGGCCCGATGATTCCGCAATACTATCTCATATTCCGCTATTATTCTTGGCTACATATCGCTACCCAAAACCAGCAGTTTTCCTTGTGGCAGCGGTTATTTATTGGGCCGGGTGGTAGGGGAACTTCGGCCTAGCGGGCTGGAACGGAAGGCTCCTGGAACAGACCGGCTTCGGCCCGTCCCGGCTCGATAGCGGAGAACAGGTGATGCTCTCGCCGCGGTGCGGCTCCATGGAGGCGCTGGTCAAGGTCTCGCGGAGGCGCCGTCCCGCATCCATCGTGGCCGTTTGGAGGCGTTCGATCGACTGGACGATCACCTGCGCGTTCGTCCCCATCAGGCGAATACTAGCCTTGAACGGCGATTCCCGCAGGCCAGCGACTCGTCCCTGGCCGCTCTGGTCGCGGATATCCCAACCTCGATGCGCCGAGCCAAAGAACCCTCCAAGGTGCCTTCGCGATGTGCCTACCGAACGATGTTCCAGCGGCACCACGTCAGTCGATTCTGGGGCCTGGCGGTCCCGGGAATCGCCGATCAGGGCTAGCTGCGTGGACGAGTCGTGGCCGAGCTCGGGGCGACCGAACTCATCCAGGAGGGCCCGATCTGCGAGCGCGCCGTCATGGGCGGCACCGGCCTGGATGGGAGCGACCCGCAGACGTCGGTGGGCGACGCGGAATCCAAACCTCACGACGACCCGAATGTCGGCGGCGTTCTCGACGCTCGCACCTCGCCGCCGACACCTGACTATCGCCGCTCTGGCGTCCGGGATGTCGAGGCCATCAGGAGGCGGCGACCCCTACTCGATCACACGGTCGGCCCGCGCGAGAAACGCGTCCGGGATCGTCACACCCAGGTGGCGCGCCGTCCGGAGATTCACGATCAGCTCGAACTGGGTCGGTTGCTCGACGGGAATGTCCGCCGGCCGGGTGCCCTTGAAGATCCGATCGACCATTGCCGCCGCGCGGACTGGCGCCTGGCCTCGCCGCGGACCGTAATACAGGAGGCCGCCGAACTCCGCGAACTTCGGCTCGGGGCCGATCGTCGGGATCCGGTTGGTCATCGCCAGCTCCGCCGCCTGCTGGAGGGCCGCGTCGTTGGTCCATGGCTGGTCGGTCACCACCACCCCGCCGACGCCCGCCTTTTTGGCCTCGGCGAAGGCGCGTCCGAAGTCCTGGTGGCCCGTCGCCAGGAGAAAGTGGATGTCCACGCCGATAGTCTTGGCAACGGCCGGGACTGTCTTGCTCGGACACTCGCAGAGCCAGCCGCACCGTTTCATCGCGGGCACCGCTTCCTTCAGCACCTCGAGGCGCTTCTCCTCGTAGATCCCGTTCGTGAAGCCCGTGACGTTCCCGCCCGGTCGGCCCAGGCTCTGGACGAGACCCTTTTCCACAGGGTCCGCCGAGACGGTGAAGACGACTGGGATTGTGGTCGTAGCCTGCTTGGCGGCCAGGGCCGCCGGCGTCGAGGCGGCCAGGACGAGATCCACCGGCATCTGGACGAGCTCGGCGGCGAGGCCGGGCAGCCGGTCGCGGTGGCCCTCGGTGAAGCGATACTCCATGACGTAGTGCTGGCCCTCGATGTACCCGAGGGCGCGCAGCTCTTCCCGGAAGCGCTCGGCATAGCGGGCAGGATTGGACGGCCGGACGCCAGTCTCGAGGTAGCCGATGCGATAGACTCGGGCCGGGGTCTGGGCCTCCGAGTCTCGTGACAGTCCCGGCAACACGGCGACCGCGAGTGCACCGAGCAGCAGCGCGAGCATCCGGCGGGGCATGATCTCACCTCCCGCGCCCGCCCTCGGCAGGCGCATCACGGCAGGACAACCTCGAGCCGGTCGGTGTAGACGTTCTGGTTGAAGATCTGGGGGGGCAGGGGGTCGGGGACCGCATCGCCCGGCAGCAGGCACGGGCTCATGTCGCGGTTGTCCGCCCAGGCGACGTGCACGACGTGGGATGCGCCCTCGACGCGAGCCGCCAACTCGATGTAGACGCCGATGTACACGAAGCCCGGCACGATACTGCAGTTCGGCTGGAACGACTGGCCGGTCACCCGTACGTTGTGGCTGAAGCTCAGCGGGTTCGCCCCGGGAACCGACGAGGCGTAGAAGACATCGGCCCGGGCGTCCGCCACGGGGATCCCCGTGAAGCCCGCATCCCCGAGACCTAGGCTGTGCCGGAGATCGTACCAGGCGACGTGTAGGACCCCTCCGCTCACCGCCACGGTGGGGAAGAACTGGTGGTGGCCCGTCGCGTCGTCGTTCACCCGGACGGGGGCCTCCCAGGTCTGCCCGCGGTCCACCGAGCGCGCGACGAACACGTCGGCGTCATGTGGGACGCTGGGGAATCCGAGGGGTCCCTCCAGCCCTTGGTACCCGACATAGACGATGTCCGCGTCGCCGTCGTCCACGGCGATCCAGGAAAGCGTCGGCGTTTGGGCGACCAGGCCGGTCGTCTCGTTGCCGTTCCGCATGCGGTTGAACAAGGCGGCGGTGACCGGCTTGCCGAACCGTCGGCCGCAGTCGTTGGAGCCCGCCACCCGGATCTGCCGTACCTCGCTGCCGAGCGGTGTGAGGTTCGAGCGCCAGGAGACGTAGACGCGCCCGTCCGGCCCCGTGCCGATGTTGGCGCCCTGGCTGAAGCCGTCGTGGCCCTTCTGGGACAGGTGGTGGGGCTGGGAGAACGTCCGCCCTCCGTCGGTCGAACGCGAGAACACGATGATGGACGCGCCCGGCTCGTCGTCGAAGCCGGTCTTCTTCGTGGAGGCGTGGTAGAGCGTCCCGCGGCACGGGCTCGCCGGGTGTGTGTCCACCCAGAGCCAGGGCTTGTCGACGAAGTTGCCGACGGAAATCGACTCGTTCGGCGGATGCGGTGCCCCCTGTGGGGGATGGACGCGGGTGGACCCTTTGTCGACGATCGTCGTGAAGGCGTAGGTGAAGTGCGGCGGGTTCCCCGCGGAGGTGGGCGTGCTGAGGCCGCCCGGAGTGGCCGGGGTGTAGTCGTACCGTGTCACGTAGGCGACGTTGTCGGGCCGGGCTCCGTCGTCCACCGGGAACCCTGGGAAGTTCGCCGCGATGCCCGCCACATAGAGGTGGCCCTCCGCGTCGAATCTTACTGCAGCCTCTGTCGAGGAGGCAAAGCCCCGAAGGGGAGACTCAAGTCCGGCTGTCGACGTATCCGTCCGGAAGCCTGGGATGAAGGTGTTGAACCAAGTCGCGCCGCCGTCGATGGACACGTAGAGTCCCATCCAGAGGGCCAAGGGTGGCGGGACGAACATTCGCGCGTCGTTCGCCACGACGGCGAGGATGGCCGGGTCGACGGGGCTGATCGCGAGACTCGGATTCTGTTGGCTCTGGTTCTGGGCGTCGAAGCCAGGGGTCGGCTCGGGCAGGGGGTCGGGCACCGGGTCGGATAGCCCGGGGTTGTCGAGCGTGACCTTCACGTCCACCGCATCGGTCACGTGGCCAGGGACTGCTGGCTGCGCGGCGATCAAGCCGATGGCGAGGGTCGCGGTCAACTCGAGGCGCCACGCGTGTCTCATCAGCCATCCTCCTCCTCCCGGCGTGTCTCGACCGGCGCCGGATCGGACTCGAGCAAGCGCACGATCAGGCGACCGATCTGGTCGGCGCCCTGGAACCACACCTTCTCCCCCGTCCGGGGCCGCTCCACGATGCCTTCCAGCCGCCCCGCGGTGTCGCGGGAGATCCGTACGACGAAGCTCTGGGGTCTCTGCAGGGAAACCATCTTTCACTGCCTTCCACCGCGCTTTTACCAGGGTGCCCGTTATAGGATCGTTAACGCCACCTGCGAGCATGCGGAGGATGGCCCCGGCGTACGTTCAGAGTCGCTGGACCGGCGCCAGGCTCGCGGCCGGTCCCGCTGTGTGAGGGGAGCACGAAGTGACCCGTCTGGAGCTCAAAGTCCTCGGTGGGTTCCACGCGTCTCTGGAGGGTTCGGGGGCGCCTCTGACCCTGCCGACGCGGAAAGCGCAGGCCCTCCTGGCGTACCTTGCGCTTTCGCCGGGACAGAGGCATCCGCGTGAGAAACGGACGAGCCTTCTCTGGGGCGAGCTCCGGACGAATCTGGCCCGCAACAACCTGCGGCAAGCTCTGTTCGCATTGCGTCGGGCCCTCGAGGGAGTCGACCCCGCGCCCCTCGGCCTGGAGGCCGACACCGTGACGCTCGAGCCGGCCGCGGTCGAGGTCGATGCGCTGCAGTTCCAACAGGGCCTTGCCACGGCGAACCCCTCCACGTTGCACGACGCCGTGCTGCTCTACCGGGGGGACCTTTTGGCCGGGCTTTCGCGTCCAGTCCGAGCCCTTCGAGGAGTGGCTGCTCGCTGAGCGGGAGCGACTGCGGGAGCTCGCTCTGGAGGCATTGGCCCGGCTCCTGGCCCATCAGCGTCAAGGGAACGAGCACGAGGGAGCAGTTCAGACGGCCCTCCGCCTCCTCGCCTTGGATCCCTTTCAGGAGCCAGTGCACCGGACGCTGATGCGTCTCTACGCGCGGCTCAGGCGCCGTGGCGCGGCGCTGCGCTGCGACAGTACCAGGCGTGTGTCGAGGTCCTGCAGAAGGACCTGGGGCTCGAGCCCGAGGCCCGGACCCGGCGGCTCTACCGTCTCATCCTGCGGCGCGCTGCTGGAGACCGCGAGCGATCGCCCGCCGCGGCCAGCGGCGGTCTGCCGTCCACGTCCGGCGATTCTTCAGCGGGGCCGTCGCTCGTCGGCCGCGACGAGGAGCTCGCGCGGCTGCGGTCGACGCTGGGGACGGCTCGGCGCGGCGAGGGACACGTCGTGGCCGTCCTCGGGGACGCGGGGATCGGCAAGACACGCATCCTGGACGAACTCGTCGCCGCATGACCCAGCATCTTGGCGACCCACCCGATATCCTCGCCGCTGGCCAAGGCCAAGGTCGCGAACGTGTGCCGGCTCTGGTAGAGCGGGCGGGCCCGGATTCCGGCCCGTCGCAGGGCGGGCTTCCACGTCCGCTCGCGGAGATTCGTCAGGTTCAGGTGCCCGCCCCGTTCGTTCGGGAACACCCAGATACTCCGGAGCTCGCTTGATGCGCGCTGATCTCGAAGCGCACGCTCAACAATCGGCACCATGACGACTTCGCGGTAGGAACCGTGGCGGGTCACGCCCCGCTGCACGCCAATGAGGGGTGGCTCTGAGACGCAGTCGAGGGCATCCCATTGTTCTCCGGCTTGAAGAACCCTACGATATGCGCGTCGGCATCGGCGCGTCGCCCGTGCCGAGATCCCCCAGCCACGGGGAAGGAGGCATCCAATGGAATCGATTCGCACGTGCGTGATGCTCTTCGTGCTCGCCTTGACGCTCAGCCTTGCCGCCACAGCCGCCGCGCAGCCCCTCAGCGGGCCGGAGTTCATCCCGCTCGCCACCCCCTGCCGGGTGCTCGACACCCGCGAGGGCCAGCCCATCCAGGCGAACGAGCCATTCCCCATCACGATCGGCGGAATCTGTGGCGTCCCGGTCACGGCGGTCGGCGCCGCGCTCAATTTCACGATCACCGGGGCGCAAGGGGCCGGACACCTGGCGGTCTGGCCGAGCGGATCCGTGCCCGCCACATCGGTGGTGAATTTCACCCCCGGCGAGGATGTGGCCAATGCCGTGGATATCGGGCTCGGGACGGGCGGGACCGTCCTGGTGCAGCCCTTCGCCACCACCCATCTGGTCGTCGATATCTACGGCTACTTCACTGACGTGGAGGAGCTGCCGGAATTCAGTACGGCGCTGGGGGACCGCGCCCTCTTCAACAACACGGGCAGCTTGAACACCGCCACGGGGGCCCAGGCCCTCTTCAACAACACCACGGGCAGCTTGAACACCGCCACGGGGGCCCTGGCCCTCCTCAACAACACCACGGGCAGAAGCAACACCGCCACGGGGGAACAGGCCCTCCTCAACAACACCACGGGCTCCGCCAACACCGCCACGGGGTCTGGGGCCCTCCTAATGAACGTCACGGGCCAGGGCAATACCGCCGCGGGGGCCGCCGCCCTCCGACAAGGCACCTTGGGCAGAGAAAATACCGCCATGGGGAACGCCGCCCTCTTCAGCAACACGGGCGACAACAACACCGCTGCGGGGTCCAATGCCCTCTTGTTGAGCACCACGGGCAGCAACAATATCGCCATCGGGCGTGCCGCCGCGTTCCAGGTGACTACGGGGAGTAACAACATCCACATCGGCAACCAGGGTCTCCCTGCCGATACCGCCCGCATCCGCATCGGCACTGCAGGCACCCATACGGCCACCTTCATCACGGGCATCTCGGGCGTGCCGGTCACCGGAGTGCCGGTTATGGTGGACGGCAACGGACAGCTCGGGGTGGCGGCGGCCTCCTCGCGGCGCGTGAAGGACGACATCCGCGACATGGAAGGGGCTAGCGAAGGGCTGGCCAAGCTTCGCCCCGTCACCTTCCGCTACAAAGCCGAGTCTGCCACTGGCCCGCGCTCGATCGAGTACGGCCTGATCGCCGAAGAGGTGGCCGAGATCTACCCCGAGTTGGTGGTGCTCGACAAGGACGGCCAGCCTTCGGGCGTCCGCTACCACGCTCTGCCCGCCATGCTGCTCAACGAACTGCAACGGCAGCATCGGGTGATCGAAGCCCAGACCCGACTCCTCGAGGAACTGATCGCGCGGCTCTCGCGTTTGGAGTCCAAGGGCGTTGCTGCGGGACGCTGAACAGAAACGACGACGCGTCGAGGAGCGGTTACCGGCGCTCCTCGACGCGTGAACTAGAGCGATGATGCGCTGGGTACTATCTACCCATGCCCCGCGCTGAGAAGATCGATCATGATGTCACCTGAGCGCTCCAGGAGCGCGCCACGCTGCGACTTCACCCGAGAATTCAAACTCCATCCAGCGTGTAGCGACTCCGACCGTATCTGCTCGGACAGGAGCTCGATCGCGAGCCGGTCGACTCGGCGAATCGCGCGACGACTGGGGGGTTATTTGTAGACGTTCAACGTGTCCCTTCCGTTTAGCTATCCCTGGTGCTCATGGAGGGACCGGGCGGTTGGCGGTGGGGCACACTACGCCTTGGACGCCAAGAACGGTACGGATGAAACGTGTTCCGCGCGCATTTCGGGACCGAGGCGCTTGCAGTGACCGAGAAGTGCCACCAGGAGTGCCACCATGCGCCCGGGCGCCGCGTGGGCGCCTCCAGGGGTCGCTGCGCGACTATTCGCCCCACACGGCGCGGAAGACCCGCAGGAAATTGCTGCCCAGGATGCCCCGGATGTCCTCGTCAGTGTAACCGCGCTCCACGAGACCCCGCGTCACGTTGGGAATGGCCGCGAATCCGTCGATCCCCGCTGGATAGGTCCAGGGCGGCGGGGGATAGAACTCCGGCTTGTAGCCGAAGTACTCGTAGTCGTCCTCGTTCTCGGTGGCGAAATCCAGGCCCAGGCCGACATGCCGCGGCCCCATCACCCGGGCCAGGTAGTCGACGTGGTCGAGCAGATGCTCCACGGTGGGCGTCCCGCCCCGCCGGACGAAGGCCGGGAAGGCGTTTACGCCGACGACGCCTTCCTTCTTGGCGACCAGGCGGAGCTGCTCGTCCGTCAGGTTGCGCGGGTGATCACAGATCGCCCGCGCGTTGGAGTGGCTGAAGATCACCGGCGCCCGCGATGCCTCCAGCGCCTCCACGCTCGTCCGGACCCCCACGTGGGAAAGATCGAGGAGCATGCCGACCCGGTTGATCTCGGCCACGGCGGCCAGCCCGAGGTCGGACAGGCCGATATCAGTCCGCTCGGTACAGCCGTCACCCAGGGGATTGCGCGCGTTGTACGTGAGCTGGACGATGCGGACGCCAAGGCGGTGGAAGGCCTCGACCAGATTCACGTCGTACTCGAGCGGGTTGCCCCCCTGGAACTGGAGGACCACGGCCACCCGGCCCGCGCGACGGGCGGCCTCGATCTCGGCGGCCGTCGTGGCGACGACTAGGTCGTCTGGAAAAGCACGCACGCGTGGGTACCAGGCCGCCACCTGACCGAGGGCTGCGCGCGCGCCCTCGATGGAGGCCACGGTTCCCACCGCGCAGGTCACGCCGCCGGCCCGGAGCGCTGGCAGGTAGCGCTTGATCTCGCGGGGGGTGACCAGGGGCAAGCCCCGTCGATCACGATGGCATCGCGGTGCAGCGCGTCGGCATGGCGGAGGCGGGCGTCGGCAGGGATCGGGGCCCGCATGGGATCGCTCCTGGTGTCAGACTCGCCGCATGAGCGGGTCCAGGGCGTCGCGGAGCGCGTCGCCCAGGAAGTTGAAGGCGAGGAGAGTGGCCGCGATGGCTACCGCGGGCGCGACCAGCACGTGTGGATACGACTGCACGGCGGCCACGCCCTCGGAGATCATCAGCCCCCAGCTCGGCATCGGGGGATCGACACCGAGACCGAGAAAGGAAAGCGAGGCCTCGAGGAGAATCGCGTTGGGCACCCCAAGGGTGGCGGCGACCAGGATCGTCCCCATGGTATTGGGCAGAAGGTGCACGGGAATGACGCGCGCCGCGCGCGCCCCTAGGGCCCGGGACGCGAGCACGAATTCCCGCGTCTTGAGGCTCAGGACCTGGCCGCGCACGAGGCGACAGGTGGTGAGCCAGCTGGTGAGCCCGAGCGCGATGAACACCCCGAGCAGCCCGCCCATGGCTCTATTGGTGGCGGCCACCGGGGCCAGCCAGCCCGCAACCGGCCCGCCGAGCTGCGCCTTGACGTAGCTCATCACGATGATGACGAGGAGGAGGTCGGGGAAGGCGTAGAGCGCGTCGACCACCCGCATGATCGAGGACTCCACCATCCCCCCGAAGTACCCGGCCACGGCGCCCACGAAGGTGCCGATGACGATGATGATCAGCTCGGCCACCAACCCGACGGTGAGGGAGATCCGCGCCCCGTAGACGAGCCGGGCGAGGAGGTCGCGGCCCAGGTGGTCCGTGCCGAGCAGGTGCTCGCCCGAGGGGCGGGCGTAGAGCTGGAGGAGGTCCTGCCGGTCATACGAATGAGCCAGCCATCGGGGCCCTACCGCGGCGATTGCCAGGAGTCCGAGCAAGAAGGCGAGACTCACGAGCGCGGAGGCCCGTCGGACGAGGCGGCGCCCGGCGTCACGCCAGAGACTCCGGGCTGCCGTGCTCCTACTCATATCGGATCCGCGGGTCGAGAAAGGCGTAGATGAGGTCCACGAGAAGATTCACCGCCATCACGATGGCGGCGAGCAGGAGGGTCGTCCCCATGATCACCGGGTAGTCCCGGGCCGAGATGGACTGGACGAGGTAGCGCCCCAGTCCCGGGACGCCAGCCACCGCTTCCACGTAGAACGACCCCGTCACCACGAAGGCGAGGTGGATCCCCGCGATGGTGACCACCGGGATGAGGGCGTTCTTCGCGGCGTGGCGCAGGACGATCAGCCCCTCGCGGAGGCCTTTGGCTCGCGCAGTGCGCACGTAGTCGGTGCGGATGACCTCGAGCATGCTCGAACGGGCGTAGCGGGCGATCGCCGCCAGCGGACCGAGGGCGAGTGCGAAGACGGGGATCGCGGCCCGCGGGCTCCACAGTCCTTCCCAGCCGCTCGTCGGCACCCATCGGAGGGTGACGGCAAAGACGACGATCAGGAGCGTCGCCACCACGAAGGAGGGCGTGGAGATGCCGATGACGGCGAGGAGCATGAGGCCTCGATCGACCACTGAGTCTTGCCGCGCCGCAGCCAGGAAGCCGAGCGGGATACCCACGGCGAGGGCCAGGACCATGGCGGCCAGCCCGAGCTGGAGGGAGATGGGAAAGAAGTCGACGATGATCTCGCTTACGGTGCGCGCCCGGTTGCGGTACGAAGGACCGAGATCGCCGCGAATGGCTCCGCGAAGGTAGTCGACGTATTGCTTCCACAGCGGGTCGTCGAGATGGTACTTCCGCATCAGGTTCTCACGCACCTCGGGGAACACGGGGCGCGAGCCGACCTCATCCCAGGGACCCCCGGGCGTTGCGCGCATCAGGAAGAAGACGATGGTGTAGACGAGCAGGAGGGTTGGCACGACCGCGACCAGCCGACGGACGACGTAGAGCCACATCGTGATCGCTCAGTCGGCGCGCTCGAGCGCGCGGCTCACGGTCGGATCAAGAGCGGCACGGGCGTCGACCAGTCCCTCGGCGGCTCGGGTCAGCCATCCCGCAGGCTGCGGGAGGCTGGCCGACCACCACGGCGGCAGGCCGGCCAGCCCCGGGAGATCGGGACGTCCTCTCAGTGCTCCGCGATGGCGACGTCGCGGAGCCAGAAGAACCCGAGGATCCGCGTGTGCTGGAGGCCCTTGAGCCAGGGCTTCCGCATCCAGTAGTCGGTGAAGTACCAGAGGCCCACCGTCGGGCTCTCCCGCTCGAGAATGGCGTCGGCCTCCTCGTACATCTGCTTCCGCTTGGCCTGATCGAGCTCGCTCGCCCCGGCGCGGGTGAGCTTCGAGAACTGCTCGTTCTTCCAGTGGGTGTTGAGCCAGTCCTCCTCGATCAGCGTGTTGTACCAATTCGTCGGGTCTTCGTAGTCGGACCACCAGCCGCCCCGCGTGTAGACATCGAACGACGCGTTCTTCCGGCCCGAACGCCAGGCACTGAACGCCTTGGGTTCCATGATCTCCACTTGGGTAGTCGTGATGCCCAGGGTGTCCTTCCACATCTGCTGGAGCACCTCGGCGAGGATGCGGTTTCCGCGGATGTCGGGCGCCGTCAGCTTGAACTCCGGGAAACCCTTGCCGCCCGGGAACCCCCCCTCGGCCAGGAGCTTCTTGGCCTCGGCGGCCCCACCCTTGAGCGCGTTGGCGGGCTTGTGCCCCTGAATGCCAGGTGCCACAAGGACCTTGGTCGGCCTGAAGAGGCCTCGACTGAGGACCTGCGTCACCTTCTCACGGTCGATCGCGAGGTTGAGAGCCTGGCGGACCTTGGCGTTATTCCAGGGCGCGTGGCCGGCGTCGAAGACGAGAAATTGAGAGGCCGACAAGAGCTCAGCCGTGAGCTGCTTCCCGAGGGCTGGATCCTTCTGCACGCGCTCGATATCGGGGGTGGGGACGCACATGGCGAAGTCGGTCTCGTTCGCCTCGTACGCTCGGAAGTCCGCGGTGCAAAGCTCCCCGGCGGGGGCGATGCGGAATACGACCTTCTGAAGGGTCGGCTTCTTCCCCCAGTAGCCCTCGTTCCGAACCAGGACCATCTCCTGGTCGTGCTTCCAGCTCTCCATCTTGAGGACGCCGTTGCTGACGATGTTGGCGGCCTCCGTCCACTTGTCCCCGAACTTCTCGACGACGTGTCGCGGCACCGGATAGAGGTAGGTCAGGCCCGCCACCGATCTGAAGTAGGGGGCGGGCTTGGCCATCTTCACCTGGAGCGTCGTGTCGTCGATCGCCTTGATCGCGACCTCGTTGACGTCCTTCAGCGTGCCGGCGGTGTAGTCCTCCGCGCCCTTGATGGCCGAGTAGAAGGTCGCGGTGTCGGAGGCGAGCTTGGGATCGATGGCCCGTTTCCACGAGAACTCGTAGTCCTTCGCCGTGACGGGTGTGCCATCCGTCCACTTGGTGGCGGGATTCAGCTTGAAGGTCCAGGTCAGCCCGTCTTTGGAGACGTCGAGACCCTTGGCCCCCAGCCAGATGGTCTTGCCGTCGTCGAGGGCCTTGTAGAGACCCTCGAAGATCTGGTCAACGTACCAGATGGAGTGGTCGCCCGCGAGATTCGGGTCCATGCTAGTCGGCTCGCGGATGACCATTCGGAGCGTCTGGTCCTTGGCAAGCTTGGGTGCCGCCGGGGTCTGAGCGACACTGGTCTGCGCAAAAGCGAGCAGGACGACGCTTATGAGGAGTATCGTCACGGTTCGATGCCGCATAGTCATCCTCCCGCGATCAGACGAGCCGATGGGATGCCAAGGTCGAAGTAGAGGGCTGATTATGGGTGAGCGTCGAGGCGTCGTCAAGGTCGCGCGCGCCGCGCGGTGCGGGCCGTGTCGTTCCGATCATCAACAATCGGTCGAAGAAGCCTAGATGGCGACTACTGCCGGCATGGATGAGACGGGGATACCCGGCGCTTCCCTCTCGGGAACCTCAGTCGCACCACCGGAAGATGCCGTCGGGCCGGGTTTCGGCACGATTGGCACCGCGGTCGGTCAAGCTACGTCACGAGCCGCGGACACGCTTGCCAGTTCGGGTCAGGCGGCCGATCTCCTTGGTTCCCGTGAGACACTGAGATTGGCGATGAACGACGGTTTGCCGAAAGAGTCGTCTACCGAGACCGTTCCCGCCGATGTCTTGCCCGGAGGCGAAATTTCTCCTCGTTCGACCACGTCAACAACAATCCAACACAATAGCGCCGTGGAAGATGTCACCGGGCCGTTGGCCGTCGAGACGGCTTACGGTCTCGCGCGGGCGGACGGCGAGGACCGGTCGCCGTGTCGGCCCTCGCCGTAGCGGGAATCCCCACCGCGAGTGGCGCGCCTCCAAGGGCTCCGGATGGTCTGGACGCCCATGGTTCCGGTCGGAAGGATGAGCTGTTGACCCTGCCGGACGCTTTGATTCTCGGTCGGCCTAGGTAAGAGCCGGCCCCAGCGTCGTGCGTACTGCCATCGACGTTGGCTCCGTGATGCGGGACGGGATCCGGCTGTCCGTCGACCTGTATCTGCCTGACACAGACCACCCCGCGCCCGTAATTTTGGTCCGGACGCCCTACACCAATACACGGGACGATGTCGTCGCCTGGGGTCGCTACTTTCCACCTCACGGCTACGCCGTGGCCATCCAGGACGCGAGGGGGCGCGGTGACTCCGAAGGCGTCTTCACACCATGGGTCGATGACTTCGAGGATGGCTACGACACGGTGGAATGGGTCGCGCGCCAGTCCTGGTGCGATGGTCGTGTCGGGATGCTGGGAGGCTCCTATATGGCGTGGGTGCAGTGGACGGCGGCCGCGCGCCGCCCCCCGCACCTCGTCACCATGGTCGCGGCAGGGAGTCCGGGGCGCTGGGGTCGCGACTGGCCGTACCGGTACGGCGCCTTCTGGGCCGAGGACTACATGGAGTGGCTCTACCGCGTGTCGGGGCGATCTCTCCAGCTGTCCTCGATCCCCGACTGGGGTCCCGTCCACCGGTCGCGCGAGCTGCGTCAGCTCGACGCGCAGCTGGGCCAGCCCAATCCGCACTGGCAGGCGGCCCTCGATCATCCGACGGTGGATGCGTACTGGCAACGACTCGCGGTCACGGGCTACGAGAAGATGGACTGGCCCGTCCTGCACATCACGGGCTGGTTCGACCCCTGCGCCCCCGGCAGCTTGCACCACTTCCGGGAGATGCTCGCGCGCTCGCCGGCCGCCGACCGGCAGGCGTTGCTCCTGGGAGCGTGGAACCACGGAGGCGCCTGCAAGACAGGGGAGGTCGTCCCCGGCGCGCACGACCTCGCCCCTGACGGGTGGCTCGATCTGCCTCGCGTGTGGCTCGAGTGGTTCGACCGCTGGCTGTCCGGTCGGCCCGGCGCCCGGGAGACTTGGCCCCGCGTGCGCTACTACGCGCTCGGCGCCGGCTGGCGAGACGCTGACGCCTGGCCCCCGCGCGATGCGCGGCTCCTGAGGCTCGTTCTCCGTGCCGATGGGAGCCTCGATCTCCATACGCTCGGCGGGTCCAGCACCGATCCGGAGGCCGGCATCCGCACGTACCGCTACGATCCGGACGATCCGACGCCCGTTATCCCGGTCCTCGACGCCGGGCCGCCTCCCGATCCGCGGGCGGAGGACCTGCGTTTTCTCGAGGCGCGGGCCGACGTGCTCACCTACACGTCGCGGCCGGTAGCCGCGCCGCTGGAGACGGCGGGTCCCGTCACCCTCCGCCTCCACGTGGCCAGCAGCGCCCCCGACACCGACTTCGGCGCCCTGCTATCCGATGTGCATCCCGACGGCCGCTCGGTGCTCCTGTCCTCCGGCATCCGGCGGGCGTCGTTCCGCGAGTCCGTGACTGACCCGACCCCGCTGTCGCCCCAGGGAATCTACGCGCTCGACGTGGAGCTAGCCGACCTCGCCCACGTCGTCCGAGCCGGCCACCGACTGCGTCTCACCGTTACCTCCTGCCTGTTTCCCTACTATCACCCGAACCCGAATACCGGCGAGCCGCTAGGCGCGGAGACGCGGCGACAGATCGCGATTCAGACGATTCACCATGGCCCGGAGCACCCTTCTCATCTCGCGCTTTTTTCCCTGGCTGGCTGACACGGATGGCGTGTGGCGACCCAGCCTCCTGCGGAACGTCGGCCGCCGCCAGGCATCCTTTCAGCGGAGTACCTCCCGCTCAGGCGAAGGGTGCCCATTTGAGCGTGCTGTTTCGAGCGGCGCCGCTGCCTTCATCCACGGTCTGTGCCCGGGGAGGGGTCGGCCGCTCACTCGTCAGCGGGAACACCTCGATCCGCGCGATCCGCATCCGTGGCCTCCTAGCCGGCGTCCACACCATCGTGTATCGAATGTCCTTCACGCCCTCGAACCGGATCCGCTCGCACGCGTTCGCGGGACACGCCGCACAGCACCGAGGTAGATTCCATGCGGCGCTCCTGCCGGGCTAGAGCTGAAGGTGCGGATCGAGGAGGTCGCGCAACCAGTCGCCAACCAGGTTGGCGCTGACGGCCGTCAGCGCGATGGCGATGCCCGGAAAGGTCGCGAGCCACCAGTTCGACAGGATGTAGTCGCGGCTTTCGCCGAGCATGTTCCCCCAGCTCGGTGTCGGGAGCTGCACCCCGAGGCCGAGGAAGCTCAGCGCCGACTCCGCCACCACCATCTGCGCCAGCTCCAGCGATCCGAGCACGACGGCCGAGGCGATCGTGTTGGGCAGGATGTGGCGCCGCATCAGCCATGAGTCGGACGCGCCCAGCCCTCTCGCCGCCAGGATGAACTCTCTTTCCTTCAGAGAGAGGACTTCGGCCCGAACGACCCGCGCATAGAGCACCCACCCGGTGAGCCCGAGGATGACGACCACCTTGTACAGCCCGGGGCCGAAGACGGCGATGACCGCGATGATCAGCAGAATGAAGGGCAGGGCCAGCCGGAGATCGGCGAGGCGCATCAGCACCTCGTCCACCAGGCCGCCGTAGAACCCGGCGACGATGCCGGCGAGGACACCGATCACGCCCGCGATCAGCACCGAGGCGACACCGACGGCGAGCGAGACCTGCGCGCCGAACATGAGCCGACTGAGCAGGTCACGACCGAGCTGGTCCGTCCCGAGCACGTGGGTAAGGGTCCCGTCCACCCAGACCGGTGGCAACAAGCGCTGATCGAGGTTCTGTGTGTACGGGTTGTGCGGGGAGATCACCGGGGCACCGACGGCGACGACGATGACCCCCGCGAGAACGACGAGGCCACAGAGACCGGGCAGGCGGCGGAGGCTCCAGAGTCCGCGTCGCCGGCTCGTGGTCACGGGTGCGGGGTCACGACCAAAGTGGCCACCGCGGGGCCGGAAGCGTCGCGGTCACCTCCGATCCGAGCTTACCGAAGCCGGATCCGGGGATCGAGCCAGCCATAGGCCAGGTCGACGAAGAGATTGATGAAGATGAACATGCTGGCCGCCACGAGCACGATGGCCTGGACCAGCGGAAAGTCGCGATTGTAGACTGCTTCCAGGGCGAGCCTCCCGATGCCCGGCCAGGCAAACACGCTCTCCGTGATGACCGTCCCTCCGAGTATGCTTCCGTAGGTCAGCGCGGCGACGGTGAGCAGCGGGATGCACGCGCTGCGGAGACCGTGGCGGAGCACGACGCGCAGCTCGGCCAGACCTTTCGCCCGAGCGGTGCGAATGTAGTCCTCCTGCAGCACGTCGAGCAGACTCGAGCGCAGGACGCGGGCGAGCCGCGCCATGGGAAAGAGCGAGAGCGTGATGGCCGGCAGGACGAGGTGGCCGAGTCCGCCCTTGCCGGCCGCGGGCACCCATCCCAGGTGGACGGCGAACAGCACGATCAGCATGATGCCGATCCAGAAGGGTGGCAACGCCTGCCCGACGATCGTGGCTGTGGACGTGACGGCATCGAGGAGCGAGCCTGGGCGAACGGCCGAGATGATGCCGCCGGGAATCGCGACCACGAGCGCGATCACCATGGCTGCCGAGCTCAGCTGAACCGTCGCCGGCAACCGCTCGAGAATCAAGGAGACGGTCGGTTTCCGATAGCGAATCGACGGACCGAGATCCCCTCGCAGGGCGCGCGTCACGTACTCGGCAAACAGGACCGGGAGGGGTCGGTCGAGGCCGAGCTCGTGACGGAGCTCGGCGATCTGTCGCTCGGTGGCATCCTCCGGCACCATCAATCGGACCGGGTCCCCGGTGAGATGGGCGAGCATGAAGGCCGTCAGCGTGACGAGGAACAGCATGACGGCCGTTGTCAGCAGACGCCGGATGACGAAGGTCCGCATCAGGCCGCCGCGACTACTGCAAATCCGCTCCGAACATGATCAGCCGCTCGTTGGCCGGCGCGCCCCACACCAGCTTCTTGTTCGCGCCGTAGAGGCTCGGTTGAAAATGCAAGAACAGCCACGGCGCCTGGTCGTGGACGTACGCCTCGAGCTGCCGCAGTCGCCGTTCGCGCTCAGCGGTGTCCAGCACCTGGGCCTGCTCGTACAGCGCGTCCAGCTTGGCGTCCATCGGGGTGTTCGGAGGGTACGTGCCCTTCGTGGAGTGCATGAAGATGAACACCGTCCGGTCAGCGTCGATCTGGCTGAGCGTCCCGATCATGCTCATGCCCTTGTAGCTTCCCTTGGCCCAGTTCGCGAACCAGCCGTTGTACTCCCCGGTGTGGAGCTTGGCCCGTACGCCAACCTTCTCGAGCATGCCGGCGACGGCCTGCGTGATCTCGACGTCCTTCACCCAGCGGCCGGTCGGATGCCCGAAATCCGTCTCGAAGCCGTTCGGGTAGCCGGCCTGGGTCAGCAGCTGCTTGGCCTTTTGGGGGTCGTAAGGGTAGGGCTTGATCTCCGCGTTGTGCCCCAACGTGCTCGGGTGCGAGGCCGTGCCCTGGATCAGACCCCTCCCCCCGAGGATGTTACGGTTGATGCTCTCCTTGTCCACCGCGTAGTTCATGGCCTGGCGGACGCGCACATCGTTGAACGGCGCCGATCGCTGGTCGAAGATGATCGTGACGTTGCGTGTGCTGGGCACCCAGATGAGCTTGGTGTTGGCCCCTCGCTCGATCAGGGGAACCGACTCGGGCGGCACGTTGAGGATGAGGTCCGCCTGGCCGGCCTGAAGCGCGGCCATTCGCGCCGACGCCTCCGGGATCGCCTTGAAGACCAGGCGATCGAGCTTGGGCTTGCCCCTCCAGTGGTCCGGGTTGGCGTCGAGCACAATGCGCTCGCCCTTGACCCACTCGGCGAGCTTGAAGGGCCCCGTGCCGATCGGCTTGTCGGCCAGGCTGTTCGGATCGGTCTTGAGCACCTGGGGCGGCATGATGAGGAGTGATACCAGGACCGTGACGAAGCGAGGATCGGGACTGACCGTCTTGACCCGCAGCGTGTAGTCGTCGACCTTGCTGATCGACTCCCAGGATTGAAAGCGCGCTCGTTCCTGGGACTGCGGGCGAGTCATGTGCTGGAAGCTCTCGATCACCGCATCGGCGTTGAACGCCTCCCCGTTCGTGAACTTGACGCCTTTCCGGAGCTTGATCTCCCAGTTCAGGGGATTCAGGTTGCGCCAGGATTCCGCGAGCTTGGGGTCGATCTTCATGTCAGAAGTGAGCCAGACGAGCTGGTCGTAGATCTGGTAGGCTACGTTCTCTTCGGTGCCGAGGAGGCTGCTGGGATCCAACCCCCGAACATCGGCCGGCTGGATGATGGTGATCTCCTTGCCGGCGGCATCGAGGGAACGCCCCGTCGCAAGGCCCACGACGAGCATCACCACCATCGCCCATCGGCTTGCCCGACCCGACGCTCTCTTCCCCATGCCCCCCTCCCGCGGCACCGACCACATCGGCGCCGGTGACAGTGTCAGACCCGGAGCGACTCCTCGGCTCAACGGCCGGGCTCCGGTAGCCACGGCTCGTCGGTGTTGTTTCATCTCGTCCCGACCGCGACCGTCAGTAGTCGGTGGTCAGCGACAGGGGCCAGACACACTCCATGAGCTCATGATCCTCGTGTGTCGCCTTGCAGAGCGGCCGGTACGGGCACGGCAGCTCGCTGTCCGAGACCCCAACCCGGCAGCGCCGGCAGCGCAAGTAGGGATGGCCATGCGTTTCGAGAGCGATCGCGCCGAGCGAACCGGGCCAGGTCCCGACGCGGATGGCAAGCTCACGGATGACGTGCACCGTGAACGCCCGGAGCTCATGCTCCATCTGGCTTCCCGGGGCGATCAGCTCGCGATGACGCAGCTTGTGCTTCACCTCGTCGCTCACGTCCAGGATCCCCACCCGGATGAACCACAGCGGCCGGTAGTAGTCGGCGCCACCTTCCAGGTTGTCGAGGTCCTTGAACTCCAGGAACCCATCGATCGCCGCGGGAAAAGGCTTCCTCTTGCGTCGCTCCACGAGACCGTTCGCCAGGACGTACGGACGCTTGGCGAATGGCCAGTCGTCGAACACCTCGCCGAAATCCGTCTGCAGCAGCTGGATCAGGCCCGTCCCATCATCGCGAAACAGATAGCCTCCGGCTCGCTCGAGCACGTTCACGAAGTGCCCGTGGTACTTCGTCAGCGCGCGACCGACTGCCCGGAGCTTGGCAAGGCGCTTGTCCAAGAGCTGAAGCGTCACCCTGCCAGTCGACTCGTCTCGGTAATGGTCCTCGACATCTCGCAGCGTGTAATTCATCAGGACGTGTGGATCCAGGATGTTGGTGCCGCGCCGGATCGCGCGCGCGTGACACGCTTCGAGACCGGTGCCGCCGACGTACTTGACACCCTCGACGTGCACCGTGAACGGGACGACGGAGCCATCGGGCTCACGCTGCCAGATCAGCCAGCCCTGAGAGCCGCTGACGACCGACCACTGGAGGAGGTCGAGATCGGTCAGCTCGATGGGGAGCGGCGGCAAGTTGTGCTGGTAGTGCTCGTCCGAGTCACGAAACGTGTCGATCCAGTTGGAGGCGACGGAGACCGGGATCAGGCGGGCCACTTCCTCCAGCCGACCGAGGTTGAGACGGACATGCCGCGCACTGCGCATGATGGCATCCAGTGCGGCGCGCATGCTCTCGTGTGAGAAGCGTGTGCCATCGGGGGGCACATCGCGGCCCGGCGGGATCCCCCGCTCCATGGCGTGTCTTCCATCCATCGAGATGCCGCCCTGAGGTCTGGTCAGAGTCCGTGAACGGTGGGATTACAGCACAGCGTCATGCACTCGTCCATAGAGGGCGCGTCACTCAGCGGTCCGCGGATCGTCAGCTTGACCATGCAGCGTCCCGGCAGGCGGCGCGAGCGAGGCCGTGCTCCGCGGAGCGCTGGGGGGCATGGTGACCTCGGTCAGCATGGGCGGCAGTCGTGTGAGCACCGTCCCGCCCCAGCGCACCTCGCCGAGCTGCCGGTAGGCCGGGTCTTCCTGGCGATAGGGCCGGCGCCTGGTCACGATGCTCAGCTGGTTCGCCAGCATCTCGCCGGGTAGGTTGTAGACCAGCGGGCTGAACTCCTCCGGCAGCCTGGACTCGACGGGAAGCACGAATTCGACGGCGGCGGCCATGTCAGCGTCGCCCGCGGCGGCGACCGCGACGCTCGGCTTGCGTAAGCGCCCCATCGCTCGCGCGATCTCCATCGCGCGAGGCCGGCTCGGCCCCGGCGGCGTGATGAGCAGCGAGGGCGAGACGCGATCCTCCGCCCAGCGATCCAGATGGGCCCATTCCTCGGTGTCCTGCGCCGAGGCATTCCAGCCGACAGCTTCCAGCACCCGGGCCGAGCCGTTCACCGCGGTGCCGTAGCTCGGTCCACAGCCGAGGAACAGGACGTGGCCGGCATCGGCGAACCGTTCCGCCAGACGCCGTACCGGATCGAGCGATGCCCCGAGGGTCCTGCGCATGTCCCCGGTGCTGGCACGCAGGGTGCCACGCAATGCCTCGGCCCGAGCCGGCGTCAGCGTGCCGCGCATCTCGCCCAGCCGGGTGCCGATCAACAGGAGGGTCAGCGTCACGAGCTGGAAGCCGATGCCGCTCACCTCGGCGCGCGACACCTTGCCGAAGCAGAGATCGGAGGCCTGGGCCAGCGGGCTGGTCTCGTCGAGCGTCACGGCCCAGACGCGCGCACCGGCGCCTCGGGCCAGGCCCGCCGCCTCCACTACCCGGTCGGGGCGCCCCGAATAGGATCCCTGCGTCACCACGGTGCCGGCCGGCAGCGTCGCGGAGCCATAGAGACCGAGACGCATCGAAGGCATGGCAATCGTCCGGATGCCGGTCAACCGCTCGAACGCATGCTCGGTCGACAGCGACGCGTGATAGATGTCGCCCACGCCGCTGAGCACGACCAGCTTCATGCGGTTTGCGTCTTCGCCCGCGAGATTCTCGGCCACCTGCGCGACGATCGTGTCGAAGATCGCGTCGATGCCGTCCGGGATGTGCAGGGTGTCGTGCATCAGCTTCTCGCCGGTCATCTCGAGGTCGAGCGAGGGCGACAGGACTCTCGGCTTCTGCATCAAGCGGTTCTCCCGTTGGTTCAGCGCGCCGGCGGCACGCTGCCACATCCGACGCGGCGACTGACCCGGATGCCCCTCTGGCACACCGCGTCTGGTTCGACCTCTCCCTGCCTCCTTGGCCGTCCCTCCGCCATCGAATCGAGTCGGCCCCTACCGGCCGCCGCGCGCCACGCGCCGGCCGGCCTGCCAGACGTCGACCACGTTCCACAGCGCCGTGATCTCCCGAGTGGGATCGCCGCGCACCACCAGAACGTCGGCCTGGCGGCCCGGAGCCAGGCGCCCGGCAACCGCCCCCACTCCGATCGAGTCCGCGGATCCTGACGTGCCGGCGAGGATCGCGTCGGCGTAGGGAAGGCCGGCCTGCGCCAGCATGTCGATCTCGTGGACGAATTCGCCGGGTGCATACCAGCCCCAGGGGGAATCGGAGCCGGCCGTCATCCGGACGCCCGCCTCAATCATGCGGTTCACCCCTTCGAGGCGCGCGTCGAGAGCCCGCTGCTGCACTTCGAGCTGACCGACGAGGTCGGGCGTGAGCAGGCCTTCGCGCTCTCGCGCTTCCCGCGAACGGTGGATTCCCGCTTTCATGACGTAGAGCGTCGGGTTGACCCAGGCCTTGGCGGCGACCAAGCGCTCCACCAGGTCGGGACGGTACCGGTAGGTGCCATCCGGCTCGTTGAAGACGCAGTGGATGATCATGTCGACACCGGCGTCGAGGCAGTTCTCGACACCGGCGGCCGACGTGCAGTGTGCCGCGGTCAGCTTGCCGTGCCGCCGGGCCTCGTCGGTCATCGCCCCGAGTTCGGCCACGGTGTACGAGGCACGGTTCGGATCGGAGGTCCGGGTCGAGCCGCCGGTGGCGACGATCTTGATGTAGTCCGCGCCCTCCTTTAGGAGCTTCCGCACCTCCGCTCGCACGCCGGCCTCGCCGTCGGCCTCGGATCCGAAGTAGCCCATGTGCCCTCCGGTGATCGTGATGGGCCGGCCGCAGATGACCATCCGAGGGCCGGGGGCTAGCTTCCGGCGAATGCCCTCGCGAAGGGCGAACGCGACCCGGCCTTTGGCGCCGTTCTCCCGGAGCGTGGTCACCCCGGAGTAAAGCAACGTGCACGCGTTCTTGGCGGCTTGGAGCAGCAAGATGTCGTCATCCTCCCGCGCAACGTCATCGCCGAGCGTGCCGTCCCCTGGCGCGACCAGGTGCGTGTGAGCGTCGACCAAGCCCGGCAGGAGGGTCGCGTCGCCATAGTCCAGACGCTCGACCGACACCCCCTCCGGCGCCTGGATGTCACCACGCCGCCCCAGGTGGGCGATGCGGTCACCGTCGAGAAGCACCGCCGCATCCTCCAGGGGCATCGGCCGCGTGCCGTCAAGCAGGCGCGCCGCCGTGAGTAGCGAGAAACGCGGCTCCGATCCGCTCATGCCGCTCCTCCAACGCTGACAGGTTCGGGAGTCTTGGGATCACCCGGTCAGCTCGCCGAGCCTCGCTCCCAATGCTGCGCCACCAGCCGGTCGATGGCTTGCCGGTCTTCTTCACCGAGTCGCCAAGATTCCACCGGCGCCGTCTCCCCGATCTGATCTGGCCGCCCGGCGCATCGGGCGCGAGATGCCGGGGCTCCCGATGGCTCGGCCTCGGTGAAGAAGAACAGGACCTCGCTGCCGTTCCGGAGAGTGCCCAGCGTCGCCATTTCGAATAGTGAGCTACGTCTCACATACCGACGCAGGAGCGTCAAGGGGGGTTCGTGGCCCCTGTACCGTCCCGTAGGGCGGACCTGGATTCCGCCAGCGACCGCGGCAGCCGGGGTGATCAACGCTCTGCCGGGGAGGGCCTCGAGCCTTCCGCATGGCGAGCCTGCCCTCAGGGCACGTGGTGACAGGCCACAGCGTGGCCGCCCCCGAGATCGCGAAGCGGCGGGTCGACGTCCTCGCACGCCCCGAATGCGTGGAGACACCGGGCGCGGAACGGGCAGCCCCTCGTCGGCAGGGCCGCGGCGAGCCCGGTGTCGAGCGGCCCCGCGCGCGTCAGCCATCCCGGCTCGAGCCGCGACCGCGCCGCGAGCAGCGCCTCGGTGTACGGATGGCGGGCTCGCTCGAGCGGCACCCCCGCCGGCAGCACCTCCACGATGCGCCCGCCGAACATCACCGCGATCTTTGGCGCGATGTACCGAACGACGTGGAGGTCGTGGCTGATGAAGATCATGGAGAGGGCCAGCCGCCCGCGCAGGTCGGCGAGCAGGTTGAGGATCTGCGCCTGGATCGACACGTCGAGCGCGCTGACGGGCTCGTCGGCGATCAGCACCTCGGGATCGGCGGCGAGCGCGCGCGCGATGCAGATCCGCTGACGCTGCCCGCCGGAGAAGTCGGCGGGATACCGCCCGACCGCGTGGGCCGGGAGCCCGACCTGGTCCAGGAGTCCCTCCACGCGCCGGGGCACCTGGTCGCGGTCAACGAGGTTGTGAACGCACAGCACCTCGCGGAGCGCGGACCCGACCGTCAGCCGCGGGTTCAGCGAGGAGTACGGGTCCTGGAAGACCACCTGGATGCGCCGCCGCGAGCGGCGGAGCTGTCGCCGGCCGAGGCGCGTGAGGTCGGTTCCCTCGAGGAGCACGCGTCCAGTGTCCGGCCGCTCCAGCAGCGCCAGGCAGCGTGCGAGCGTCGACTTCCCCGATCCGCTCTCCCCGACGATGCCGATCGATTCTCCCCGCTCGAGCGCGAGCGACGCGTCGGCCAGCGCGGGGCGGGCCGCGCCGCGGCTAGCCGTCCCTGGCAGCCATCCCCGGCGGTGCGCGTACGTCTTCGTCAGGTGCTCGGCGACCAGCAGCATCTAAGCGCCCGCCGGGGCCGCCGCCACGAGACCCCGCCGCATGCCGTCCAGCTGATCCCGCCGGATGCATCGCGCCCAGTGGGCCGGTGAGGCCTCCTCCATCCCGATCGGCCCTGCCGTACAAGGGTCGCGGGCGAGCTCGCAGCGCGGCGCGAACGCACAGCCGAGCGGAAGCCGCGCGGGATCGGGTGGCACCCCCGGGATCGCCCGGAGCCGCTCCCCGACCACGGCCTCGGGAAGGCTGTTCATCAGGCCGATCGTGTAGGGATGCTCTGGCCGGCGCAGCACGGTGCGCGTCTGGCCGACCTCGACGAGCTCCCCCGCGTACATCACGCCGATGCGGTCGCACAGCCCGGCCACGACCCGGAAGTCGTGCGACACGAGCAGGAGGCTCATCCCCTCCTGCCGCCGGAGGTCGTCGAGCAGCCGCAGAATCTCGGCCTGCACGATGACGTCGAGCGCGGTGGTGGGCTCGTCGGCCAGCAGCAGCGTAGGTCGCGCCGCCAGCGCCATGGCGATGTGGATCCGCTGGCGCATCCCGCCGCTGAACTCGTGTGGGTAGGCCGCGGCGCGCCGGCCGGCGTCGCGGATCCCCACGCGCTCCATCATCGCGACGGCCCGCAGCCGGGCGGCGCGGACGCCGATCCCCGCGTGCGCCTGGATCACCTGCGCGATCGCATCGCCGACGCGCAGGACGGGGTTGAGCGCGGTCAGCGGGTCCTGGAAGACCATCGCGATGCGCGATCCTCGGAGGGCCTGCATCTCCCCGTCGCTGAGCCCGAGGAGGGCCCGCGCTCCGTACGCGATGAGACCGGTGACCGACGCGCCCCGCGGCATCAGGCGCAGGATGGCGCGACAGGTGAGGCTCTTGCCCGATCCGCTCTCTCCCACCAGGCCGAAGGCCTCGCCGGGGGCGATCCTGAACGACACGCCGCGCACGACGGCCCGCCCATCCCGGGCGAACCTGACCGTCAGGTCGGCGACCTCGAGCGCCTCGCTAGGGGGCATGCACCCGGCGCACGATGTCCGACGCACTGTCGCCGACGAGGCTCACGAAGAAGGCGGTCACGATGATCGCGAGACCCGGAAAGATCACCACCCACGGGGCGGTGATGATGAAGTTCCGACCCTCGGCGATCATCACGCCCCACTCGGGGGTCGGGGGCTGCACCCCCAGACCGAAGAAGCCCAGCGAAGCGCCGGCCAGGATGTCCAGGACGAAGTCGCTCATGCCGAAGACCAGGGCCGGCACGATCACGTTCGGGAGCAGATGGCGAAACATGATGCGGATGTCGCCGTAGCCCAGGCTCCGGGCCGCGAGGATGTAGCCGCGCCCCCGAGCGCTTAGCGCCTCGCCCCGGACGATCCGCGCGTAGGCCACCCAGCTGACCAGCGTGATCGCGATGTAGAAGTTCATGAGCCCGGGGCCGAGCATGGCCACGATCGCGAGCACGAGCACGAGGAACGGGAACGCCGTGACCACGTCGACGATCCGCCCCAGGATCGCATCCGGCCAGCCCGCGTAGTACCCAGCGAACAGTCCGACCACGGCGCCAATGATCAGTGGAATACTCACGCCGATCGCGCCGATCTGCAGGTCAGTCCGGGCGGCGTGGAGGACCCGGGTCAAGATGTCCCGGCCGAGCTGGTCGGTGCCGAACCAGTGCGTAGCGCTCGGCGGCTGGAGCCCGCCTTCCAGTCCGAGCGCCGTCGGATCGTACGGCGTGACCCACGGGGCCAGGATCGCGAGCAGGGCGATCGTGGAGATGCCGGCCAGGCCGACGCGCAGCGACCAGCCGCCCGCGCCGAGCCAGCTCATGCGCTCGGATCGCGTGACGGCGAGCGTGGCTGCCCCATTCATGCTCGGAAGGACACCCGCGGGTCCAGCAGCGCGTAGGTGAGGTCGGTCAGCAGGTTGACGAGGATGACGAGCACGGCGAGCACGAGCGCCACGAACTGGATGATGGAGTAGTCCCGCGTCAGGATCGACGTGATCAGCAGCGAGCCGATTCCCGGAACCCCAAACACCTGCTCGATGATGATCGTGCCCCCGATCAGCCACCCGATGTTCAGGCCCAGCACCGAGACGAACGGCGTCAAGCCGTTGCGCAAGAGATAGCTGAAGAGCAGTGTCATTGGCCGGAGCCCCATAGCCCGGCCGGTCGTGACGTAGTCCGAGCTCATCACCTCGATCAGGCTGCTCCGCAGCGCCCGCACGAGGATCGGCGAGATGTGCACCGCGATCGTCAGCGCCGGCAGGGTCAGGTGCCACACCGTACCGAGCCAGCTCGCGCCGACGCCGCCCAGCGGCATGAGCCGCCACTTCACGCTGAGCAGCAGGGCGAGGATGATGCCCATCCAGAACGTCGGAATGCCGATGATGCCCGTGAACACGAGCCGGATGGCGTGGTCCACCGGACCTTCTCGTCGAGCCGCCGCCAGCGTCGCGAAAGGCACCGCGATGACGAGCCCGATCACCGTCGCGTAGGCGACCAGGGTGAGCGTGACCGGGATCCGCTCGAGCGTCAGCGTCGACACCTCCTGCTGGTAAAAGTACGACGGCCCGAAGTCGGCGCGTGAGGCATTGCCGAGGAAGTGCAGGTACTGGCGCCAGATCGGAAGATCGAGGCCGAGCTGGTTCTTCACCCGTTCGACCAGCTCGGGCGTCGCCCGCTCACCCAGGATCGAGATCGCCGGGTTGCCCGGGATGAGACGAATCAGCAGGAACACGACGATGCTAACGCCGAACAGAACAGGCACGATCGCGAGCACCCGCCCTACGGCGTAGCGAATCATCCGAGTGTCGTGGCGATCGTCGCGACCCCGCCGGCGGTCAGGGCACGGTCACACGCGAATGACCGTCCGGCCGCGGCGCGCCGACGGTGATCGGTCGACCGGCGCGCCGCGCGGCCTCACTTCTTGGTCACGTCCTCGAAGCTGTACTTCCCCTGCGAGTTCGGCGCGAAGCCCGAGATCGCCGGCGTGGTGGCGTAGATCCGCGGCACGTGCACCACGTAGATCTGCGGGCAGTCCTGGTTGACGATGCGCTGCAGCTCGGTCACGATCGCCTGCCGCTTCTTGGGGTCCAGCTCCCGGCGCTGCTGGAGGAGGAGTTCCTTGGCCTTGGGATTGTTGTAGAAGGTGTGAGCGGCGTTCTGCGACGAGATGTCGAGCGCGACGCCGAGGAGCTCGTCGGGATCCGGGGTGTCGTTGGTCCAGGCGGCGTTGTAGATCGAGTACTTCTCGGCATTGCGCATCTGGATCAGCGTGGTCTGCTCGAGCAGCTCGATCTTCAGCGTGATCCCGATTTGCTTGAGCCCGGCGATCCAGATCTGCGCCACGTCCTGGTAGGTCTGGTTCCCGGCCGGAAGATTGACCGACACGGTGAACCCCTGGGGCACGGAGCTCTTCGCGAGCAGGGTCTTCGCCTTGGCGAGATCGAACGTGACCGGATCGGCGTTCGGGTCGTGATAGAGCGTGGTGCTCGGCAGCAAGGACCGCGCCACGACCGCCTGCCCGAAGTAGATGTTCTTCGCGACTGCGGCCCGGTCGATGGCGTGCGCCATGGCGCACCGGACGTTAGCCTCATCCAAGGGCTTGACCATCTCGTTGAGCGTGTACCGCAGTATGGCGGTTCCTTCCACCTTGTGGACCTTCTGCCCCGCTGTGGCATCGGGAAGCCCATGGGCTCGCGCCGCGCTCTTCGGCTCGCGTTAGGTCCGTCACGTCGGGTCTGTGCTGATGCGCGCCCGATCGGCCTCGCGCCGCGCGCCCACGCGCGCGGCCCGCAGTGCCGGGCGGCGAACTTTGCCCGCTTCGTCCCGCAGCGGCTCGTTCACTCGCTCGAAGCTCCGGGGAAGCTTGTAGGGGGCCAGCCGGTCTCGCAGATGGGTCAACAGCTCGGCGTCGCCAACCTCCCCATCCACCTGGATGATGGCGTGGACGACATGACCGAGGTCCTCGTCGGGCAGCCCGATCACGCAGCTTCCGCGAACCCGGGGATGCTCCTCGAGGGCTGATTCGACCTCGGCCGGATAGACGTTCGCGCCGCCCACCAGGATCATGTCGGTGTTGCGGTCGGTGAGGTAGAGGTAGCCCTCGGCGTCCATCCAGCCCATGTCGCCGAGCGACTCCCATCCGTCGCGGGTCCTCGCCTCGGCGCCGATGTACCGGTAGGCAGGCGGTGCGCCCTCACCCGGCCGCAGCCAGACCTCCCCCACTTCGCCCGGCGGGCACGGCTGACCGTCGGCGGCGAGGACACGGATCTCACCGACCGCCGGTCGGCCCACCGATCCCCGGTGGGCCAGCCACTCGTGGCCGTTAATCACTGCCAAGGCCTGGGCCTCCGTGCCACCGTACAGCTCCCAAATCCGGTCCGGTCCGAGCCAGTCGATCCACGCCTGCTTGAGCCACGGCGGACACGGCGCCGCCATGTGAAACACGGTGCGGAGGGAGGAGAGATCACGCGCGTGGCGCTCCGCCTCCGGCAGCCGCCAGATGCGGAGCATCATCGTCGGGACCGCGTACATCCAGTCCACCTGGTAACGCTCGATCAGCTCGAGGGCCCGTGCCGCGTCGAATCGCGTCATCACGATCTGATGTACGCCCATCAGGAGACCGGCGCTGGCAGTGGCGAAGGGCGCATTGTGCGAGAGCGGTCCCGTGACGAGCGCCACGCCCTCGTCCACGCAGTGGAACAAGCGATAGTAGGCGGCGATCGTCTCCAGGACGCCGGGCTGGGTGGCGACGATCAGCTTGGGACGCCCGGTGCTGCCTCCCGAGGTCGGGGCCTTCCATGAGCCCGGCACCACCGAGGGCAGCGGATCGTCGGCCAGTGTGGCCTCCGGCTCGAACCCAGCCGGCACCGCGGGCCGGCCCGGGAACTCCGACGGATCCACGCCGACCACCAGCGCGGGGTCCGCCAGGTCCAGGATCGCGCGGCGCTCGGCGGCCGGCAGCCGGGCGGAGATGGGCTGGGGCGTGGCGCCGAGCTTCCACGCGGCGATGGCCGCCTCGAAGAACGCGATGCCGTTCGGCAGCGCGATCGTGACGAAGCTGTCGGGGCGGACTCCGAGGCGCGCGTAGGCTCGCGCGAGCCGGTTGGTCCGCCGCTCCAGCTCCCCGCGCGTGACCGTGCGGTCCTCGTGGGTGATGGCGGGCCGGTCGGGCGCGGCAGTGGCGAGCCGGGCGACGGCCACGCCAAACGGCGTCCCTGCCTGGCTCACGGTTCCCTTCGCTGGAGCGTCGAGAACCCACCGGCCGGACAGGCCAACGCTAGCGACGCCCCGCATTCGGCGCAGAAGCGGCGGCCCTCGCGGTTCTCGGCTTGGCAGTGCGGGCAGCGCATCAGCCGACGTCCGTGATCGCTGCTTCGGCCTGCTGTTGCCAGAAACCCATGCCCATCTCGCGGTACATCGTCGTCGCGGTGGTGAGGTGCTCGTGCGCCTGCTCGCGTTTGCCCGTGCGCCCGTAGAGCTTGCCGAGGCCGAGGTGGCAGTGGGCGATGAGCGGACGCATGCCGCGCGGCTCGGCGAGGGCCATCGCCTGACGGTAGTGGGCCTCGCCACTCTGAGCGTCGAACCGGTCGGGATGGGTCGCGACGTCGCCGAGCAGATGCCGCGCGTGGGCCGCGAATCCGTGGTGCCCCATGGACGATTCGATGGCGCGGTCGGCCAGGCGCCGCGCCTCGTCGAGCCGGCCGAGCAGGAGAGCGGCGCGACTCAGTGAATGGTAGGCCCAACCGCGATAGGCGAAAAGTCCTCTCGCCGCCTGACGTTCGAGGAGTGGTTCGCCCTCCCGGAGCCGGTTCAGCGCCTCACTCGCCTCGCCGATCTGTGCCAGGGCCCAGGCGGAGGAGGTGACCGCGGCGGGTAGCAGAAACGCGACGTTTCCGGTCCGAACCACGACGATCCAGTGATCGATCACGGCCCGCGCCTTCGCCCAGTCGCCCTTGAGGAAGCGGAGCGTGGCCGCCGCTTGGTAGGCCCAGCCGACGGTGTACGCATGCTGCGTCGGCTCGGCGAGCCGGAGCGCCTCGGCCTCGTGCGCCGCAGCCTCGCCGAATCGGCCAAGCTGGGCGAAACTCATGGCCAGCGAGGCGCGATCGAAGACCGAGGGCAGTACGGCGCTTCCGAAATACTCGTAGAGGGAGTCGGCAGGCAACGCTGCGAGGTTGTCCGTCGCCAGCTCGACCACCCGTCCGTACTCGCCCCGGTAGTAGTGCGTCTCACCGAGATAGGTCGTGGTGACGATGCGGAGTCCCAGATCCCCGAGACGCTCGGCGACCGCGAGCGCGCGGGCGCCGGTCACGAGCGCGTCGTCCAGCTCGCCGAGATCGTTCTGGGCGGTCGTCACGAACGCGGAGACACGGCCTCGCCGGCGGTCATCGTTCAACCGCTCGGCAATGGTCTCGGCCTCGCGCGTGTGCTTCAGCGACTGCTGGACTTCACCGAGCTCGTGCAGCACCGGCCGCAGCTCGAGGCGGGTCTCGAAGATCTGCTCCAGCGTGGTCGGGCTCTCCGGCAGCGCCTCGAGCACACCGAGCGCCTGCTCGAACCAGACCCGGGCGTCCGGGAGCGCCGACCGCGCGGCTGCCTTGAGTCCAGCTTGCCGGAGATAGTCCACCGCCTTCTCCCGCAAGTCGCCTCGGAGGGCGTGATGGGCGAGGCGCTCGATCTCGCCGCCGAGACGATCCTGGTGGAACGCCTCGATCGCCCTGACGATGCGAGCGTGCAGCTCGCGGCGACGCTCCTGCAGCAGACCGCCGTACGTGACCTCGTGGGTGAGCGCGTGCTTGAACGTGTATTCGAGATCCGGAAACAGTCCGACCTCGTAGAGGAACTCGGCAGCCTGCAGGTGGTCCAGGCCGCGCCGGAGCACCTCCTCCGGCAGCTCGGCGATCGCCTGGAGCAGCGTAAACGGCACGTCCTTGCCGATCACGGAGGCGTTCTGCAGAAGGCGCTTGTCCTCCGGGGGGAGCCGGTCGATGCGCGTCGCTAGGATCGCCTGGACCGTAGCCGGGACCTGGATCACATGGACTGGCTGCATCAGCCGGTAGCGTCCTCGGTCCCCCGCCAGCGCCTTCGCCTCCACCAGCGTCCGCACGCTCTCCTCCAGGAAGAACGGGTTCCCGCGCTTCACGAGCAGCTGCTTGAGCGGAGCGAGCCCGGGATCGTCGCCCAGGAGCG
The DNA here is from genome assembly GCA_963804185.1 of uncultured Candidatus Rokubacteria bacterium. Classification (GTDB taxonomy): domain Bacteria; phylum Methylomirabilota; class Methylomirabilia; order Rokubacteriales; family DASRDR01; genus DASRDR01. The sequence continues at coordinate 1,485,276 of CAWDPM010000005.1, read as the reverse complement.
CCTCCAGCAGCTCCGCGGCGCTCTCGGCGGGAAGGGTATCCAGCCGCAGCTGGCTGAATGAGGTCTTGCCGCCCCAGACGTGCTGGTACTCGGGCCGGTAGTTCACGAGCAGCAGCAGGCGGGCCGATCCCAGGCTCTCGACCAGGCTGTCGAGGAGCGCCTGGGTCTCGCTGTCGATCCAGTGGAGATCCTCGAAGATCAGGAGGAGGGGCTGCTCGCGGGCTTCCCGGAGCAGCAACCGCCGTACGGCGTCGAGCGTGCGCTGGCGGCGCTGGCCCGGGTCAAGGGTCTGCCACGCGGGATCGTCCACGGGCACGTCGAGCAGGGCCAGCAGCGCCGGCAGCGTCGGCTCGAGCGCGCGATCGAGCGTGAGCAGCTTGCCCGTCACCTTCTCGCGGCTCTCGCGGAGGTCGTCTCGATCCTGGATCTTGAAGTAGCCCTTGAGGAGGTCGATCACCGGCAAGTAGCTGGTCGCCTTGCCGTAGGAGACGGAGGCGCTCTCGAGGGTCAGCCACCCCTGGAGGCGATGCGAGTGACTGAACTCGTAGACGAGGCGTGACTTGCCCACCCCCGCCTCGCCGACGATCGCCGCCACCTGCCCGCGCCCGTCGCCGGCGAGCTGCTGGGCGCGGCGCAGCTGGTCCAGCTCGGCATCACGGCCGACGAAGCGGGTCAACCCGCGCCGAGCGGACGCCTGGAGCCGGGTCCGCGCCGGGCCCGCCCCCGTCACCTCGTAGACCTCCACCGGCCCGGCCAGTCCCTTCACCGGCACGGGGCCGAGCGACTTCACCTCGACGTAGCCCTCGGCCAGCGCCAGCGTCTCGGGCGTGATCACGATCGCGCCGGGATCGGCGAGCTGCTCCATCCGCGCGGCCAGGTGCGTCGTCTGGCCCACGGCCGCGTAGTCCATCCGGAGATCGCCGCCGATGGCGCGCACGACGACCTCACCGGAGTTCAGCCCGACGCGAATCTTGACCACGGCCGCATGAGTGCGTCGCACCTCGTCCGCGTACTTCTTCACGCTCTCCTGCATTCGGAGTGCCGCATAACACGCCCGCACGGCGTGATCCTCGTGGGCGAGGGGCGCGCCGAAGAGCGCCATGATCCCGTCGCCCATCACCTGGTTGACGGTGCCCTCGTAGCGATGGACGGCCTCCATCATGCGCTCGAGAACGGGGTCGAGGAGCGTGCGCGCCTCCTCGGGATCGCGGTCGGCAAGTAGCTCCATCGAGCCCTTCAGATCAGCGAAGAGGACCGTGACCTGCTTGCGCTCGCCTTCGAGCGCGGCCTTCGAGGTCAGGATCTTCTCGGCGAGGTGCCCAGGCGTATAGGATTCGGGGCTGGGCGTGCGCGCAGCGGGCTGGCCTGTGGCGGGGGCTCCGCACGAGCCACAGAATCGCTTACCCGGCGCGAGTTCTCCGCCACACTGTGAGCAAGCCAGTGTCAGGCGGCTGCCGCAGTCCTCGCAAAACCGTAGCCCGTCACGGTTCTCGGCGTGGCACTGGGGGCACGTCATGGCCGTGGGGGTCCACGCTGATCGCTCGCACTCCTATCGTCAAGCCGAACGGGCAGCGTGAAGCTGAACGTCGACCCTTGGCCCACCTGGCTCTGGACCCCGATCCACCCCCCGTGCAGCTCCACGAACTTCTTGCTCGTCCTCGATCTGGTGGGTGGCGCGTGCTGGCACCGGGGACAGGGCATACGGAGGGCTCCCATTCCGAATCGTGAGCGGCCAGCCAGGCACAGCGTCGCGGCATCCGGGCAGCCACCGGAGCTCGGCTTCCCGGCCGTCCCGTGAGGCACGGGCGCCCCGACCCTACCCCGACCTGGCCTCGGGCGCCAGATGGGCGGTTCTGTGGCGTGGCGCTGGAGCCTGTGGGGAGACCCCATCGGCGGCTCCGACGAGTCAGAACTCACGTCTACGCCACGCTCCTGATCGCTGCACGCCGTCCCGCCCAGGAGATCGCTGGATCGCGCGTCTGCTCGCGGCCTACAGCAGCTCGCGTCCCGGTTCGCCGCGGACGCCCCCGCGCGCCCCCGCGCCTTGACGGCGCGCCGTGTGCCGCCTGAGGATGGCATAGGCGGAGCTTGCGAGACCGCCGCTTGTCCTCGCCTCCTGGGAGGCGGGGCATCCGGTGGAGTAGGCAGGGCAACATGTGCGCGAAGACGCGCCGACCCTGGCGAGGAGGAAGCGGACGATGGCCTACGATCTCGTGGTCAGGAACGGGATGGTCGTCGACGGGTCCGGTTTACCCCGGTACCGCGCCGACGTGGGTGTCCGGCACGGTCGCATCGTGTCGATCGGCCGCATCCGTGAGCGTGCGCGGGAGGAGATCGACGCCGACGGGCAGGTGGTCGCGCCCGGCTTCGTGGACGCCCACACGCACATGGACGCGCAAATCTTCTGGGACCCCCTCGGCACGTCGTCGTGCTGGCACGGCATCACGACCGTCGTCATGGGCAACTGCGGGTTCACGCTCGCGCCCTGCGCGGCGTCCGACAAGGATCTCGTGGTCCGGAATCTCCAGCGGGCCGAGGACATCCCGGCCGAGGCGATGGCGGCCGGGATCGACTGGCGATGGACGACCTTCCCGGAGTTCCTCGACTGCCTCGAGTCGCTGCCCAAGGGGATCAACTACGCGGGCTACATCGGCCACTCGGCGCTCCGCACGTACGTGATGGGGGAGCGGGCGTTCGAGGAGCCGGCCCGTGAGGATGATCTGCGGGCGATGGAGCGGGAGCTCCGCGACGCGATCCGTTCGGGCGCCATCGGTTTCACCACCTCTCGCTCCCCGTCGCACGAGACGCCCGACAGCCGACCGGTCGCGAGCCGCCTCGCCACCTGGGACGAGGTGCGACGGCTGGTCGGCGTCATGGGTCAGATGAACGCCGGGATCTTCGAGCTGGCCGGCGAGGGCGTGGACCGCACCCCCGGGGATCCGGGTCTGCGCGACTATCACGAGCGGCTGCGGGACCTGGCCGTCGAGGGCGGCCGCCCGGTCACCTTCGGCGTCTTCAGCCGGCGCGAGGTCCCCGGCGTCTGGCGCACGTACCTGAACCTGCTCGACGAGACCGCCGCCGCCGGCGGACGCATGTTCGCGCAGGTGCACAGCCGGTCGCTGAGCGCGCTGCTTTCGTTCAAGACCCAGCTGCCATTCGACATCTTGCCGGTGTGGAAGGACCTGCGCGCGCTCCCGCTCGCGGAGCAGCGTCAAAGACTCCGCGATCCGCAGCTGCGCCGCCGCCTGGTCGACGCTGCCGACGAGCCTTCGGGACGCCATGCCATCGGCACCGAGGCCCGGGACGCCGACTACGACTGGATCTTCGTGTTCGACACCGTGGAGGGACCGCACCGCACGGTGGCTGCGGTCGCGCGGGAGCGCGGTCAGCACCCGGCCGAGACGATGATCGACCTCGCGCTCGCGCGCGACCTGGACCTGTTCTTCCTCCAGCCGGTCGCCAACGAGGATCAGGATTTCGCCCTGGAGCTGATGCGGCATCCCCGCACCGTCACGACGTTCTCGGACTCCGGCGCCCACGTCTCCCAGCTGATGGACTCGTCGCTGCAGACGCACCTCTTCAGCCACTGGGTGCGCGCGAAGGGGGCGTTCACGCTGGAGCAGGCCGTGCGCATGGTGACGTTCGTGCCCGCGACCCTGTGGGGCTTCGCCGATCGGGGGCTCATCCGCGAGGGCCTGGCGGCCGACCTCGTCGTTTTCGACCCTGACAGGATCGGCGCCGAGATGCCCGAGGTGGTCGATGACCTGCCGGCCGGCGCGCGCCGGCTGATTCAGCGGTGCCGGGGCGTCCTCGCCACGGTCGTGAACGGCGAGGTCTTGCTCCGCGAAGGCAAGCCGACGGGCGCCCTCCCCGGCCGACTGCTGCGCGGTCCTCTGGCGCGGAGGCCCTGAGCGCGGCGGGAGGCCTGCGGCTCTGTCGCCGCCGCGGCGGCGGGTCCCTGGTCAGCCCGGTGTCCGCGGGGCTGAGGGCGACGACGCGCCACCCCGCGCTGGACCATCTCGGGGGGCGGCAGCCCACTGATCACCTCGCCCTCGAGCCTGATCACCCCGCCGTCCCGGTTCCCACCGGGCACCTCAAGCCCGGGAACGGCGCGCCGCCGTCCACACGTTCTTGACAGGCTACGCCGGTGTTCTGGGTCACGCCCCAGAACCGCCCATCTGGCGCCCGACGCCGGGTCGGGGTAGGGTCGGGGCGCCGTGCCCCACAGAACGGCCGGGGCGCCGAGCTCTGGCGGCGGCCCGGGGGCCGTGACGCGGAGTCCCCGGCAGGGCGCTGACGATCCGGACTCGGGAGACGCTCGGTATGCCATGTCCCCGGTGCCAGCACGAGACTCACCCGCAAGCGAAGTTCTGCGAGGAATGCGGCAGCCCCTGCAAAGGGGCCAGCCCAACCGCGGTGTCATACGCAGATCCCAAGGGCGGGGTTGAAAGCCTCCGGCAAGCGCTGACTGAGGCCCTGGAGCAACAGGCGGCCACCAGCCAAATCCTCCGCGTCATCTCGAGCTCCCCGGCCGACGTCCAGCCCGTGTTCGCGGCGGTGTTGACGAGCGCCGCCCGGCTGTGCGACGCCTTCGATGCCACGATCTTCCAGGTCGATGGCGACGGGCTCCGCATCGTCGCTCACGAGGGCTCGATCCCCTCTACTCCTGGCGGCGCGATTCCTCTGATACGGGGAACGGCCGCGGGACGTGCGGTGCTCGACCGGCGGACGATCCACGTCCCCGATTTGCAGGCCGAAGTTGACGAATACCCTGAGGGCAGCATCTTGGCGCGGTCCTACGCCTTCCGGACAGCGCTCAACGTTCCTCTGTTCCGCGGGACCGAGGCCATCGGGGCGGTCTCCATCCGGCGGACCGAGGTGCGGCCGTTCACCGACCGCCAAGTCGAACTCCTCGAGACGTTCGCCGAACAGGTTGTGCTTGCCATCGAGAACGTCCGTTTGTTCAACGAGACGAAGGAGGCGCTCGAGCAGCAGACGGCCACGGCGAGCGTTCTGCGCGCCATCTCGAGCTCGCCCATGGACACCCAGCCGGTCTTCGAGATGATCGCCGAGAGCGCGGCTCGACTCTGCGAGGCGTACGACGCTGTGGTCCGCCGGGTTCATGACGGCTACCTGGAAGTGGCGGCCATCCACGGTTCGATTCCAACGATGCGGCTACCGATCCACCCGGGGGTCCCGAGTGGCCGTGCGGTCCTGGACCGGGAGACCGTCCACGTCCTCGACCTCGCGGCTGAGCTCGGTTCTCTCCCCGAGGAGCTCGCGGAGACCCGTGCGAAGGCGCTCGAGGCGGGAATCCGGACGGTTCTGGTCGTGCCGCTCCTGCGTGAGGGCGCAGCGATCGGGGTCATCGCGATGCGGCGTCGGGTGGTGCGGCCGTTCAGTGAGAAGCAGATCGCCCTCGTGAAGACCTTCGCCGACCAAGCGGTGATCGCAATCGAGAACGTGCGGCTCTTCCAGGAGCTCGAGGCGCGGAACCGCGAGCTGATCGAGGCGCTCGAGCAACAGACGGCCACCAGCGACGTGCTCAAGATCATCAGCCGGTCAACCTTCGATCTCCAGTTGGTGCTCGAGACCCTGATCGAGAACGCGACGAAGCTCTGCGACGGCAGCTGTGGAACCATCTTCAGATACGACGGCGAGGTCTTTCGGGCAGGGGCGTTCTACGGCGCGCCGCCGGAGCTCAGGCAGCGACTGGCGAAGAGGGAGATTCGCCCCGGGCGCGGATCCGTTGTCGGAAGGGTCGCCCTCGAACAGCGGACAGTTCATGTCCTCGATATCCGTGCCGATCCCGAGTATGAGCTGCGCGAGGATCAGCGGATCGGGGAGTTCCGGACCGTCATCGGCGTCCCGCTCCTCAGGGAGGGGAGGCTGGTCGGTGCGGCCTTCATCTGGCGCACCGAGGTCCGTGCCTTCACCGACAAGCAGATCGCCCTGTTGCGAACCTTCGCCGACCAGGCCGTCATCGCCATCGAGAACGTCCGCCTGTTCAACGAGACGAAGGAGGCGCTCGAGCAACAGACGGCCACGGCCGACATCCTGCGGGTAATTTCGAGCTCGCCGACCGACGTCCAGCCGGTCTTCGACACCATCGTCGAGAGCGTGGTACGGCTGTGTGATGGCGTGTTCACGATGGTTTTCCGGTTCGATGGCGAGCTGATCCACGCCGTCGCCCATCACCAGAGCATCACGCCCGAGGGAACCGACCTGTTCCGGAGCGTGTATCCGATGCGGCCCAGCCGCGACAGCGTGATCGCGCGGTCGATCCTCGATCGGACGGTTGTTCACGTGCCGGACGCAGAGCACGATCCGACGGTCCCGCCCGCGTCGCGACAGCTGGCGCGGGCCGTGGGCTATCGGAGCATCCTGGGAGTGCCCATGCTCCGGGAGGGAAACCCCATCGGAGCCATCGGGGTTGGCCGGCGCGACTCGGTCGCGGAGGCCCGTCCGTTCTCGAACCGAGAGATCGAGCTGCTCAAGACGTTCGCCGACCAGGCGGTCATCGCGATCGAGAATGTCCGACTGTTCAACGAGACGAAGGAGGCGCTGGAGCAGCAGACGGCCACGAGCGAGATCCTGCGCGTGATATCGAGCTCACCGACGGACGTTCGCCCTGTCTTCGAGGCCATCGCGGCGAATGCCGCGCGAGTGTGCGAAGCGGGTAACGCGAACGTCTACCGGTTCGACGGAACGTTGATCCACCTGGAGGCGTCCCACGGCTATACCGGCAAGGAGCTCGCGGCAGTGCAGGGGATCTTCCCCATCCCCCCGGGCCGCGGCAACGCAACCACGCGCGCAGTCTCCACGGGTGTGGTTGTCCACGTTCCGGACATGACGGCCGACCCTGAGTACGCCTCTTCGGCCCTTATCGACGCAGGCTTCCGGACCAGTCTGTCGGTCCCGATGCTTCGAGAGGGCAAACCGATCGGCACCATCACCGTGGCGCGCCTCGACGTGAGGCCGTTCTCGGACCGGCAGATCGCACTGCTCCAGACCTTTGCCGCCCAGGCCGTGATCGCCATCGAGAACGTGCGGCTGTTCACGGAACTGCAGGAGAAGAACCGAGCGCTCACGGACGCCAACGCCCAGGTGACCGAGGCGCTCGACCAGCAGACGGCTACGAGCGAGATCCTTCGTGTCATCAGTGGCTCGCCTACCGACGTGCAGCCGGTCTTCAACGCGATCCTGGAGAGCGCCGTCCATCTCTGCGACGCCACTATCGCGGGCGTCTATCGGCTCGACGGCGAACGGCTTGAGCAGGTTGCCGCGCACAACGCCACACCTGCGGCGAGGAGAGTGGCCGAAGAGCTCTTCGGCCGGGCCCCGAGCCGTGACACGGTCGCCGGTCTGACGGTGCTGGACCGTCGAGTGGTTCATATCGAGGACGCCCGAGAGGCTGGTCCCGCCGGTGCTCGGCGCTTCGCGGAGCTCCTGAATTTTCGCGGAATCCTGGGCGTCCCCATGCTGCGGGAGGGACGAGCCATCGGGGCGATCGTGGTGTGTCACCCCGAGGTCGGATTCCCATCGAAGCAGATCGAGCTCCTGAAGACCTTCGCCGACCAAGCGGTGATCGCGATCGAGAACGTGCGGCTGTTCACGGAACTGCAGGAGAAGAACCGAGCGCTCACAGAGGCCCATGCTCAGGTCACCGAGGCGCTGGAGCAGCAGACCGCCACGGCCGAGATCCTGCGGGTGATCGCAAGCTCGCCGACCGATCTCCAGCCGGTCATGGAGGCCGTCGCCGAGAATGCCGCGCGGGTGTGCGGGGCATTAGACTCCTCGATCTTCCGTCTCGAAGGGGAGCACCTGCGCCTGGTGGCGCAGCACGGATCGCTGCGCCGATCCCTGGCGGTCGGCGACACCATCCCTGTCAGTCGCGGCACCATAAGTGGACAGGTGGTGGGCAACCGGCGGACGATCCACGTCGAGGACATCCTGGCGGCGGAGGCGAAGTTCCCAGACAGCGTGTCCCGCCTGAGGCAGACCGGGGCCGCGGTCCGGACGGCGCTGGCGACACCGCTGCTGCGCGAGGGCATGCCGCTAGGCGTCATCACCATCTCTCGGGGGCCCGAGGTCCGTCCCTTCTCCGAAAAGCAGATCGCGCTCCTCGAGACGTTCGCCAACCAGGCGGTCATCGCGATCGAAAACGTCCGTCTGTTCCAGGAGCTGCGGGCGCGGACGGCCGAGCTGACGCGATCGGTGGAACAGCTTACGGCGCTGGGGGAGGTCGGCCGCGCGGTCAGCTCGACCTTGGACGTCGAGACCGTGCTGCAGACCATCGTCATGCGGGCCAATCAGCTCGCCGGCACGGCAGGCTGCAACATCTGGGAGTACGACGAGCGCCGGGCGGAGTTCCGATTACGCGCAAGCCACTATGCGGACGAGCGCGACGCCGCGATCCTCCCCGCAACTGGGGGTGTGAGCACGATTCCCAAGGGGCAGGGCCTGACAACCCAGGTAGTGGAGCGGCAACAGCCGGTCCAGATCCCCGACATCACGGTCGAGGGTACCTACGAGAGTCCAGTTCGCAACGCGTTGATCGACGTCGGCCACCGAGCGCTGCTCGGCGTGCCCTTGATGAGCGAGGACGAGGTCATCGGCGTCCTGGGCGTCACCAGCAAGACACCGGGCGAGTTTGCGCCGGAGATCGTCCAGCTGCTCAGCACCTTCGCCACGCAGTCCGCCCTCGCCATTCAGAACGCCAGGCTCTTCCACGAGATCGCGGACAAGAGCCGGGAGCTCGAGGCCGCGAGCCGCCACAAGTCGGAGTTCCTCGCCAACATGTCCCACGAGCTCCGGACGCCGCTGAACGCGATCCTCGGCTTCTCGGAGGTCCTGGCCGAGCGGATGTTCGGGGAGGTGAACGCGAAGCAGGCCGAGTACCTCCAGGACATCCTGTCCTCCGGCCGCCATCTCCTGTCCCTGATCAACGACATCCTCGACCTCTCCAAGGTGGAGGCCGGCCGTCTCGAGCTGGAGCTCGGGCGGTTCCATTTGCCCACCGCCTTGGAGAATGCGCTGACCCTCGTCCGGGAGCGCGCGACCCGGCACGGGATCACGCTTACCCAGAGGGTGGACGAGCGGCTGGGCGACATTGTCGCCGACGAGCGGAAGGTGAAGCAGATCCTGCTCAACCTCCTCTCCAACGCCGTGAAGTTCACCCCGGAGGGAGGCCGGGTCGGCCTCACCGCGACGGCGGCCGAGGGCGTCGTCACCATCGCCGTCAGCGACACGGGGATCGGGATCGCGCCCGAGGATCAGGCGGCCATCTTCGAGGAGTTCCGCCAGGTTGGCCGGGACGACACCCGCACGCAGGAGGGCACGGGGCTTGGCCTGACGCTGGCCAAGAAGTTCGTGGAGCTGCACGGGGGGCGAATCTGGGTCCAGAGCCAGGTGGGCCAGGGGTCGACGTTCAGTTTCACGCTGCCGGTTCGCCTTGACGAAACGGGTGCGAGCGGTCAGGGCGGAGGCGAGCCCCCACGGCCATGACGTGTCCCCGGTGCCACGCGGAGACCCGCGAAGGGCGTCGATTTTGCGCCAAGTGTGCGGCGCCCCTGGCTGGGGCTTGTCCATCCCTTCGGTGCCAGGCGCCCGCAGGCTAGCGGCTCGTGGTCGGCGTCCCGCGGACGCAGAGGAGTCGCGGCTCCTCGGCGCGGGACTTTATCACCACGCGCACGTGGCGGGCAGGCACCGGCTCGAACGCCACCTCCACGCGATCGTCCGAGGTGGCGAACAGTGTCCGCCCGGCCCAGCCCCACTTCGGGATCGCGCGTGCCCCGTCGGTGGCCTGCCAGGCTCGACCGTCCCGCGAGACGGTCGCCTCGACGACCGGAGGGCTCGAGCTCGGTCCCGGCGCGCGCCACAGCCGCACGCCGGAGACGAGCGTCTCGTCGCGAAGCGCGGCCTCCACCGTGACGTGCGGCTCGCTCGCATGCGCGGCGGGCTCCCGGAGCACGGCGCGATGGGCGGGGGGGCGGCAGGGCGCGCTCGACACGAACGGCGCCAGGACGCGGAGGAGCGCGTGGTCCCCGAGCGACTCGGCGACGTATCGGGCTCCCGTGGCATCCAGCCGTTCGCGTAGCTCCGGCACGTCCTCGATCGGCACGAGCATCCCGTCCCGTGCACGCAGCCGGATCGGCTGGGCGAGCCATTCCGGAGGTGCCGCGCCATGATTGTCGACCACGCCGTTGGCGGCCAGGGTTGACACCGCCCCGCGCGTCGCCCGGGCGACGCGCGCAGAGGCCACTGGGTTGGCCAGGAGCCGGTCGATGCCCTGGGCACGTAACCGCTCGACGAGCCGGTCGACGCTGACGGCGCTGGGGGCTGCCTCGTCGGCGGCTTCGTAGACCTGGAGCTCGACCACCCCCCACGGCGCGTTTCCGACCCATTCCGCTGGCTCTACGCGGAGGTAGCGGAGCGGCCGCGGCGCCACGACGAGCTCCAACCACCCGTTCCGAGAGCGGAACACCGGCCGTCCGCTCGCTGCGAACGTCGGCTGTCTCGCGAGCGCGGGGACCGTGCCGAGGGGCTCCCACCGATCCCCGTCCTCCGAGCCCGACACCCGGAGAGGAAAGACGTCGGTCGTCGGGAGCGACGGCCAGAAGACGATGCGGGAAATGGCGCGGCTACGTTCCAGGTCCACCACGAACGGGGCGAGCGGCCCACCTCCGCCACGCCGCGGCCAGGCGGTGACGAGATCCCCGTCTGCGACCGACGCGGGGACGTGTGGATCGCCCGGGACCCGCCAGCCACTCCGGGGCACCATCCGGTAGCGCCGCACCGGTGTCCTGACGTCCTCGAACAGTCGCCACCCGTCGATCGACCTCATGGCCCAGGTGGCGCCGACCGCGGCGAGGTCCGCGGTGGTGTCGGCGACGCGCACCGCGGCCAGGAGGTCGATCCGCTCGGCCGCGTCGGCCGCGACGGCGTTCGGGACGTAGACGTTGCTGGTCACCGCCGAGACCGTCGGCCGGTCCAGCAGGAAGGCCCAGAAGATCGCCCTCCCGGTGTCTTCGACGTAGAGGGCCTCGATCGGTCGCGTCGCCAGGCGCTCCAGGATGACGCCGCGGGCGGCGCGTTCAGCGGACGCCCGGGCGCGTATCTCCGGTGAGAACGGCCAGAGGAACCGGACGGTGGTCCACGTGGCGAAGAGAAGGAGGAACGCAAGCAAGCCAGCTCCGACCGCCGGCGACCAGCGGCTTGCCCTCGCGACCAGCGCGCCGGCGCAGACGAGGAGCGCGATGTAGGCCGGCAGCGCGTACCGCGACGTCTCGGTCGCGAGGGTCTCGGCGTGGGCCGAGAAGTTCACGGCGCCGAGCGAGGCGGCGAGCGTGAGGAGCAGGAGTCCGAGCCCCCAGGCTCGGGTGCTGGCCGGTCGCGTGCGGCGCTCGCGCGCGAGCTGGCCCAGCGCGAGGCCGACCGCGCACACGTAGATCGCGCAGTTCACCGCGAGCGCCGCCCACCTGAGCGGCCTGTCCGCGCGCCAGTAGTAGGTCCCCAGCATGCTGAGGATCACTTCGCCCCAGAGGTCCTGGAGACGGTTCAGGGAGCGGTCGACGCCGACGCGGACGACTGCCCCCACCGACCCCGACGCGTCGTGGTCCCCGTGGATGGCGTAGAAGAGCCAGGCCGGCAGGGTGCCGAGGAGGAATCCAGCCACCAGCAGGGCCCCGCCGCGCCCGAGCAACAGGCGAGGGCCACGGAGGGCGAGCAGCAGCAGAACGGGTCCCAGGATGGCGACGATCTTGAGGTTCGTCCACGCGGCCAGTCCCGAGAGGAGCCCGAGGACCGCCAGTGCCCGCGTCCGGGCAGGTTCGGACCTGGCCGTCAGCGCGGTGAGGGCCAGGAGGAGGATCCAGACGCCGAAGACGTTCGTCTCGAAGTGGGGCTCAGCGACCGTGCTCCAGTACGTGAGGAGGAAGGGCGGGACCGCCGCGAGGGCCAGCGTCGCCCGGCCGGTGGGTTCGTCGAAAGTCCGCCGCGCCAGCAGATAGAGGCCAAGCGGAAACAGGAGCGACCAGCCGATCGCGTTCAGCCGCACGAGGAGCACCGACGGCCCGAACACATAGAGCGCCGGGACGAGATGGATCCCGTTCAGTGAGCCCATGTAGGTCTGGCGGTAGAAGAAGACGGGGAAGTTCTCGCCGGACAGGAAGTGCTTTGCGATGAGCGCGACCGTCGCATCGTCGCCGGACAGGGTGCCGTAGAACATCGCGCTGACGCGCACGATTGCGGCAAGCGCGAGCAGGGCGGTCACGGCGACCCAGCGCGACCGGACGTGCGGGCGGTCCACGGTCATGTGCCCCGCCGCAGCCGGGGGTGGAGCCCGACGATTGACGCCACCAGGGGGAGCGCGGTCCGGAGGCCGTGGCGCCACGCGACGACGCGCTCGGCGAGGCCCATGGCCTGGGCGGTCCGGAGGAAGTCCCGCGTCGCCGCCTCGAGGCAGCTCGACCGCGTCACGCCGAGCTGGAGCGTGCGACCTCCCCGAGCGCGCAGCCTCGCCGCGAGTGCGACGGAGACGTCTTCGTCGCCGCGAAGCGGTGGGAGGCGGTCAGGCATCCGGACGCGTGGATGCGTGTACGACGTCGTCCGGGACCTGGCCCTGCTCGATGTACCGTTCGATCTCCGCCAGGTGGTCGGCGTGATAGCCGAATGCGTCGAGAAGGCGGCCCAACGCCTGTTTCCTGACCCCGTCCCCGGCCCGCCGGCGGCCCAGCGGGTGCATTCCCAGGGTAGCCGGACTCTAGCGCGCGCCAAGCCCGCCCGGCAAGGCCCAGAACTGTGGCGCCCAGAACTGTGGGTGAGGCCCGTCTCGGCCGGTCGGCGTGCAGACCGGGACGGCGGCGGGTGGACGCCAATCGGTACCTGAAGTGGGCATTCGTCGAAGCCGCGAATGCGATCTGCCTCACACGGCGGCCGCACGCCGCTCCGCCACGTCAGTCGTCTCTACGAGCGGCTCGGCCGGCGCAAGGGCCACGCGAAGGCCATCGGGGCGGTGGGCTGGCATCTGGTTGAAGCGACGTACTGGATCTTGAGCAAAGGGGAGGGCTATGACGCGTGCTCCACCCGGACCTAGTCGACTGCGCGAGTAATCAGTCGATCCGTTCTCGCGGGGCAGGGGGCGTCGAACCAACCATATGATCGGCAAGTCGGCCCTACGGGGCCTCGCCTCCTAAGCCGCGGCCAGAATTAGCGAAATGTAAGACTGGGGAGGGTTCACAAAATGAGTTGACACGATAGCTACGTGTATGTAGAGTACGCTACATCATAACCATGACGTGGCTCGAGCTCGTGACGAGCCTGCCGACAGAAAACGCGACGGAGCGCATGCGCGTGTGGCGCGCTCTTAGGGCGATCGGCGCTGGCGTGCTGCGCGACGGTGTGTACGTCTTGCCCGAGCGCCCGGACCTGCAGGAGGTCCTCGCTGCACTCGCGACCGAGATCACCGAGGCGGGCGGGAGTGCGCATGTGCTGCGCGTGGAGGCCCGCGATGAGGCCCAGGCCGAGGCGTTGCGGGCCCTGTTTGATCGGACGAAGGACTACGCGGCGCTCGTCGACGAGATCGGCCGAGCGCGGAAGCGCTTCACACGACGGGATCCTGCCGCCGTCCGGCGTCAGAGCCGGACGGTTCGTCGGCAGTTCGACGCGATCATCGCGACCGACTTTTTTCCGGGGGCGACGAAGGCCCAGGCCGAGGCCGCTCTCCTGGAGCTGGAGGCGGCGGCCATGGAGATTCTGAGCCCTGGGGAGCCGCACGGCCAGCGGGGGCCGATCCCGCAACTGGACCGTCGCCAGTACCGACGCCGCGTCTGGGCGACCCGAAAGACGCCGTGGGTCGACCGGCTTGCGTGCGCCTGGCTCATCAAGCGGCACATCGACCGGGCCGCCACCTTTGCCTGGCTCGAGAGCCCGGCGGACCTGCCGACCCATGCCGTCGGGTTCGATTTCGACGGCGCGCCCTTCACCCACGTCGAGTCTCGGGTCACGTTCGAGGTGTTTCTGAAGAGCTTCGATCTCGAAGGCAACGACGCGCTGCGGCGGCTGGGCGATCTCGTCCACTACCTTGACGTGGGTGGGATTCCGGTCGCCGACGCCGCGGGGGTGGCGACCGCCCTCACCGGGGCGAAGCAGCAGAGCCGTGATGACGATCAGCTCCTGAAGCAGGCGCTCGCGCTATTCGACTGGCTCTATGCCGCCTACACGGACATGGAATCGAACGCCGAGCGAGGATCGGACTAGGCCGTGCCAGCGCATCACTCCGTCATCGATAAGGAGACACTGCCGATGCATCAACCCATCGCGCCGATTGCGGTTCGGCCCTGGACGTTGAATGGACTCTCCGAACGATTGCTGGTCAGCCACTACGAGCACCACTATGGGAGCGCGGTCCGCACGTTGAACGCCGTCCGGAGCGAGCTCGCCACGCTCGATGCCGGAGTGCCCGACTACCGACTCGCCGCCCTCAAGCGGGAAGAGCTCGCGGCGATGGGCTCCGTGGCGCTGCACGAGCTGTACTTCGGCAACCTGGGCGGGGAAGGGAACAAGATCCCGGACCCGGTCGCGGCCACCCTCGAGACGCACTTCGGGAGTGTCCGGGCCTGGCGCCGCGAGTTCGTGCGAGTAGGACAATCCCTCGCCCATGGATCCGGCTGGGTTGCGCTGACGTACTCCCGACGGGCGAGGCAGTTCTGGAACCAGCTCGCCGCCGATCACTCCCAGGCGGCGGCGGACGCGGCCCCGGTCCTCGTGCTCGACATCTATGAGCACGCGTACCACCTGGACTTCGGCGCGAACGCCACCGCGTACATCGACGCCTTCATGCGCAACATCGACTGGACGGCGGTGGTCGCCCGGATGGCCGCCGTGCAGGGCGAGGTGCCGCTTCCGCTGGAGGACCCTTCCGATGGAAGTCTGCCCTCGCTGTCTGTCGAAGAGCTCGCCGCTCAGCTGGCGAAGGGCGACCCGGTCCAGGTGCTCGATGCGCGGCCCCGCCACCATATTTCCCGGACCGTGGACCTGATGGACGGCGCCGTCTGGCGCGATCCCGACCGCGTCGAGACGTGGGTCGGGGAGCTGTCCCCTGATCGGCCGGTCGCGGTCTATTGCGCCTACGGGTTTCATGTGGGCTGTAACATCACGCGGACGCTACGGGCCCATGGGCTCGACGCTCGGTACGTCCGCGGCGGCCTCTCGGCCTGGTATGCCGCCGGGGGCGCGCGCGCGATGCGGCCACCGGAGCGCGACGCATGACGATCGGTGGGACGAGCCTCGACGTCACGATGTCGGCAAGTGCGTAGCCATGCGCATTCTGTCACGCCGCCAGGTCCTCGAGCTGCTCAGTCTCCGTGACTGCATCGCCGCCGTCGAGAACGCGTTTCGCCTCCATGCCGACGGGGGCACGCTCGGCCCAGGCGTGCTGGCAGTCCCCGCCGGGCGCGGCGGATTCCACATCAAGGCGGCGGGACTCCTCGGCCCGCGCAGCTACTTCGCGGCCAAGACGAATGCGAACTTTCCGGACAACCCCGAGCGCTTCGGCCTGCCGACGATCCGCGGGACCGTCGTGCTCGCGGACGCGGAGACCGGCGAGCCCCTCGCGATGATGGACTCGGCGAGCGTGACGGCCCTGCGGACGGGAGCGGCCACCGCGGTGGCCGCGAAGTACCTGGCGCGATCCGACTCGCGAGCCGCGACGGTCGTGGGATGCGGCGCCCAGGGGGCGATTCAGCTGGCCGCGATCGCCGCGGTGCTCCCGCTCGAGCGTGTGTGGGTGCTCGATGCAGACCCTGTGCGCGCGCAGGGTCTCGCCGCGCAAACCCAGGCCGATCTCGGGATCCGCGTCTCGGTCGCCACCGACCTTCACGCCGCTCTGCGTGAGAGTGACGTGTGCGTGACCTGTACCCCGTCGCTCCGCGCGTTCGTCTTCTGTGACGACGTGCCGCCCGGCGTCTTCATCGCCGCCGTCGGGGCTGACAACCGAGGCAAGCAGGAGCTGGAGCCGGCGCTCGTCGCGTCGTCGACGCTCGTGGTCGACGTGCTCGAGCAGTGCGCGGAAAGCGGTGAATTGCAGCACGCGCTCGCGGCCGGGCTGATGACCCGGGGAGATGTGCATGCAGAGATGTCCGATGTAATCGCCGGTCGGCGGCCGGGTCGAACGCGCGACGAGGAGATCACCGTCTTCGACAGCACGGGGACCGCGCTGCAGGACGTCGCCGCCGCCATCGTGGTCTACGACAAGGCGCTCGCCCACGGCTGTGGCACGGAGGTGTCCCTGGATGACTGAGCCAGACGGGCGCGCGACGGCGGTCACGACGCGACCGACGACGACCGCGCTCGTGAACTACTTCCTCTACCTGGGCAGCCTGGGATTCGGCGGGCCGGTGGCGCTGGTCGGCTACATGCAGCGCGATCTCGTCGAACGACTTCGGTGGTTCACCAAAGAGGAGTACATGAAGTCGCTGGCGCTCTCCCAGCTGGCGCCCGGGCCGCTGGCCGCCCAGCTGGCGATCTGCCTCGGCTACGTGCACTCGCGGCTTGCCGGCGCGACCCTGGTCGCCCTCGCGTTCATCCTGCCGTCGTTCGTCATGACGCTGGCGATCAGCTGGCTCTACGTCCGCTTCGGCGGGCTCCCGTGGATGCAGGCCGCCTTCTACGGCGTGGGGGCAGCGGTGATCGGGATCATCGTGCTCGCCGCCTACAAGCTGGCGAAGCTCACGATGGCCAAGGACAAGCTGCAATGGGCGATCTTCGCCGTGATGGCCGTCGTCACGGCCTGGACCGAGTCGGAGATCCTCTGGCTGTTCCTGCTCTCGGGGGTCGTCGCGATCGTTGCCCAGGCGCCGCCCGCGTGGCTCAAGCGCTCGGCGCCGGCGTGCTTGGCGGTGGCGGCCACGCCGGAGCTGCTCGCCCAGATCCTGCTCTTCTTCGCCCAGGCCGGAGCCTTCATATTCGGCAGCGGGCTCGCCATCGTGCCGTTTCTCTACGGGGGCGTGGTCCAGGAGTACGGCTGGCTCAACGACCAGCAGTTCCTGGATGCGGTCGCCGTCGCCATGCTGACGCCGGGCCCGATCGTCATCACGGTGGCGTTCATCGGCTACCTCGTGGCGAACTTCCCCGGGGCCGTGGCGGCGGCGGTCGGCGTCTTCCTCCCGGTCTACCTGTTCGTCGTGATCCCGTTTCCGTTCTTCGATCGCATCAGCGCCAATGCGAAGGTCAAGGCGTTCGTGGCGGGCGTGACGGCGGCGGCCTCCGGCACCATCGCGGGCGCCTGCTTCGTCCTCGCACGGCGCGCCATCATCGACGTGCCGACGCTGTGCATCGGCCTGGCGGTTCTCGGCATCACGTGGCGGTTCAAGATCCCGGAACCCCTGCTCATCGCGGCCGGCGCCGCGGCGGGCCTCATCATCGTCTCGCTGAGATAGGAGCGTGCCATGAAGTGGATTACTCGTGAGCGTGCGAGGGTCGACCGCATCGCCTGTCCGTGGCTGATCTCTCGCTTCATCGATCCGAAGCCGGAGTTCCTGTTCGTTCCCGCGAACCAGGTCCGCGAGATCGCGTCGCGCGAGAACGCGATCCCGTACGACATTCCCAACGTGGAGCTCGGGCATCATGGCCCGCAGTGCTCCTTCGACGCCTTCGTCGAGCGGTACGAGCTGGCGGATCCGGCGCTCGACCGGGCTCGCCGCGCATCGTCCGGGGCGCCGATACCGACGACCGCGGCCTGACGCCGGAGTCGGCGGGGCTGTACGCCGCGGCAACCGGATTCCAGGCCACAAGCCGGGACGACTTCGACAACATGGCGCGCCAGTTCCCGATGTATGACTCGCTGTACGCTTACTGTCGCGGGCAGGCCGGGTCGCCGGCGCCGCCCCGGGTGCTGTTCGTCTGTCTGCACGGGGCGGCCAAGAGCGTCATCGGGGCGGCGCACTTCCGCCGTCTCGCAGCCGCCCGGGGTCTCGCGATGGATGCGGTGGCCGCCGGCACCGAGCCCGACGCGGAGTTGGCGCCCGGGGCGGTGCAGGGGCTCGCCGCCGACGGATTGCGCGCCGCGCCGAGCCATCCTCGGCCCGTCACGCTCTACGACCTGGCCAGCGCGTCCCGCATTGTCAGCTTCGGCTGCGACATCGCGCCGGCGAAGGGCCAGCGGGTCGACCAGTGGGAGGTGCCCGCGGTCAGTGACGGGTATGCGGCCGCCCGGGACCGCATCGTGGCGCACGTGGACCGCCTGGTCGTCGGAGCTCGCGGCGGGACGCTGACGTGCCGCTTCGGCATCGGGGGTTCATCGAGCTGCCCGCCCATGTGAAGCCCGGGGCTTCGACCATGCCGCGGTCCACGAGCCCACGGGCCGGATCTACGTGGCCCACACGGCAAACGACGCGGTGGACGTCATCGATATCGCCGCGCAGAAGTACGTCGGCTCCATCGGGAACCTGACAGCGGTCGCGGGCGCGCTCGTCGCGCCCGGACCGGATCTCATCGTCACGTCGAACCGAGGGGAGAACACGGTCGCATGGTTCGGCCCCGATGATCGTGCCGCGGTCGACCGGATCGGAGTCGGCATTCGGCCGAATGGCCTCGCATACGATCCACGGCGCGGTCGACTCCTGGTCGCTCATGTGGGCGACCCCGCCATCCCCGGTTCCGCGACGGTGGCGATCGTGGACGTTCGCGCGCGGAAGCGGATCATCGACATCCCCGTGGCGGGCCGAACACGGTGGACCATCTACGATGCCGCCGCGGATGCGTTTCACGTCAACATCGCGGACCCGCCGCAGATCGTCGTCATCGGGGCCAGCGATCCGGTCGGCATCCGACGCATCGTCCCGATTGCTCACGCCGGCCCTCATGGCCTGGACCTCGATATCGTTCGGCGCCGACTGTTCTGCGCCTGCGACGCCGGGGTGTTGCTCGAGGTCCATGCCGACGGCGGTACGACCCTCGGCGCCGAGACGATTGCCGGGGTCCCCGACGTCGTGTTCCTCGATGCTGTGCTGGGCCGCGTCTACGTGGCGATCGGCGATCCCGGCGTCATCGAGGTCTTTGATACGACGCCGCTCCGTCGTCACGAGATCATTCCCACGGAGCTCGGCGCGCACACGCTGTCCTTCGACGGAGCGCGGCATGTCGTCTGCGCGTTCCTGCCCGGAAGTCATCGCGCCGCGGTGTACGAGGACCAAGCCTAGACCCAGGCCGAGCCAGAGACGGTCCTCCGCTCGGACCGCGAGGGCGATTACGTCCACGTCTGGTCTGCCTCCCCGGTGACCTGGGCGGAAGCTCGACCGGCTCGGCATCCAGCCGATCCGGGAGACGACCTGTCAGGGCGCGCGGTCTCGGGTGGTGCTACGGCATCCCATCAGCCGATTCCACTGGCGGTTCAAGTGGGGCGGGACCCAGGCGCCAGGACGGCGTGTAGCGGCCAGGAGCATGGCGTAGACGTGAGTTCTGACTCGTCGGAACCGCCGGATGGGGTCTCCCCACGGGCACCCGGCGAGCCACGCCCCAGAACCGCCCATCTGGCGCCCGAGGCCGGGTCGGGGTAGGGTCGGGGCGCCCGCGAGCCCCACGGAACGGCCGGCACGCCGAGCTCCGGCGGCGGCCCGGGTGCCGTGAGGCTTGACCCCTGGCAGGCAGCTTAACGACCCGGACTCGGGAGACGCCGAGCATGCGCTGTCCCCGGTGCCAGCATGAGAACGCCCCAAGCATGAAGTTCTGCGGGGTATGCGGCACGCCCCTCACGGCCAATCCGAGTGGTCGGCCAGCGCCGTCATATGCGGGGATCACGAGCGCCCTGAGTGAAGTGCTGGAGCAGCAGACGGCGACGGGTGAAATCCTGCGTGTCATCAGCCAGTTCCCCGCGGACGTCCAGCCGGTGTTCGACACCATCGGGGAGCGTGCCAGGCGGCTGTGCGAGGCCGACGTCAGCGGGATTTCGCACTTCGATGGCGAGGCGCTGCAACTCGTTGCGCTTCACGGCGTCACCCAGGAAGGTGAGGATGCCGCACGCGCGGTCTTCCCCATGCGTCCGGACGCCGAGACGATCGCGGCCCGGGCCTTCCGCGCCGCCGTGGTCGTCCACGTCGCGGACGTCCTCGCCGATCCGGACTACGAGGTCAAGGATGCCGCGCGGGCCGGCCGCTTCCGCGGCTGCCTCGGCGTGCCCATGCTCCGCGAGGGGCGGGTGGTCGGGGTGATCTTCGTCGCCCGGACCGAGCCTGGTCTCTTCGCCGACACCCAGATCGACCTGCTCAAGACCTTCGCCGATCAGGCGGTGATCGCGATTGAGAACGTGCGCCTCTTCAACGAGACGAAAGAGGCGCTCGAGCAGCAGACCGCCACGGCGGAGATCCTGCGGGTCATCTCCGGCTCGCCGACGGACCTCCAGCCCGTGATGGACGTTGTGGCCGAGAGTGCTGCGCGGTTCTGCGGCGCGACTGATGTCGCAGTTCTTCGGCTGGAGGGTGAGTCCCTTCGGCTTGTCGCAGCGCACGGGCCACACCCTTCCAATCTGCCGATTGGGGGGACCATTGCCGCGAGCCCGGGTGCGGTGGTTGGACGGGCGGTGTGTGACCGGCAAACTATACACATCGAGGATTTGCTCGCGCGGCCCGAGGAGTTCCCGGAGACGGTGGCCCGCACGCGACGCTCCAGTGCCCCCACTCGGACGGTGCTGGCCACGCCGCTCCTGCGGGAGGGTGTCCCCATTGGCGTCATCGGGATGCGGCGAGTCGAAGTACGCCCATTCACGGACAAGCAGATCGAGCTGGCGAAGACCTTCGCCGACCAAGCCGTCATCGCCATCGAGAACGTCCGCCTCTTCCAGGAACTGGAGGCCCGCAACCACGATCTCACCGAGGCACTGGAGCAACAGACGGCCACCAGCGAGATCCTCCGCGCCATCTCCGCGTCACCGACCGATGCCCAGCCGGTCTTCGACACGATTGCGCAACGCGCCGTCCGCGTGTGCGACGGCAGCCATTGCCAGTGTTTCAGTTCGACGGCACGCTCGTCCACGTGGTCGCCCACTACGGCCAGTCCCCCGTCGGGTTGCAGGAGTTGCAGCAGGCCTATCCCCTACCGTTGGACGCGGATACCATGGCGGCCCGGTCGATCCGCGAGGGGGCCGTCGTGCACAACCCGGACCTCCTGAGTGATCCCTCCGAGGCGGTCCAGCGGATCGCGAGAACGGGCGGCTATCGCACGGGTGTCATCGTGCCGATGCTGCGGAGCGGGAGGGCCGTCGGAGCCATCGGCGTGGGGAGGAGTGGTCCCGGGGGGGCCGCGCGACCGTACACCGAGCAGGAGATCGCGCTCCTCCAGACGTTCGCCGATCAGGGCGTGATCGCCGTGGAGAACGTGCGCCTGTTCCGGGAACTGGAAGCGCGGACCCGGGAGCTGGCGCGGTCGGTCGAGGAGCTCCAGGCGCTCAGCGAGGTGGGGCGGGCGGTCAGCTCGACCCTGGACTTGCCCACCGTGCTGGCCACCATCGTGGCGCGCGCCGTCCAGCTGTCGGGGACGAGCAGCGGCGGCCTCTACGAGTACGACGAAGCGACCCAGACCTTTCACCTGCAGACTAGCCACCGGGCCGAGGCCGAGCTGGTGGAGGCCCTGCGGGCGTCACCGATCCAGCTCGGGGAGGGGGCCACCGGGCGGGCCGTTGCTCGGCGAGCCCCGGTGGAGGTCGTCGACCTGCTCGAGGACCAGCAGTTCAAGCCCGGGTTGCGGGAGATCCTGACGCGGCTCGATTACCGATCCTTCCTGAGCATTCCGCTCCTGCTCGAGCAGCGGATCCTCGGCGCGCTGACCGTGTCGCGGCGTGAGCCCGGGAGCTTCCCGCCGGAGACGGTGAGCCTGCTGCAGACCTTCGCGACCCAGTCGGCCCTTGCGATTCAGAACGCGCGGCTGTTCCGCGAGATCGCGGACAAGAGCCGGCAGCTCGAGGCCGCGAGCCGTCACAAGTCCGAGTTCCTCGCCAACATGTCCCATGAGCTGCGGACCCCGCTGAACGCGATCCTCGGCTTCTCGGAAGTGCTCGCCGAGCGGATGTTCGGGGAGGTGAACGCGAAGCAGGCCGAGTACCTGCAGGACATCCTGTCCTCCGGCCGGCATCTCCTTTCGCTGATCAACGACATCCTCGACCTCTCCAAAGTGGAGGCCGGCCATCTCGAGCTGGAGCTCGGGCGGTTCCATCTGCCCACCGCCCTGGAGAATGCGCTGACCCTCGTCCGGGAGCGCGCGACCCGGCACGGGATCACGCTTACCCAGAGGGTGGACGAGCGGGTGGACGACGTCGTGGCGGACGAGCGGAAGGTCAAGCAGATCCTGTTGAACCTCCTCTCCAATGCGGTGAAGTTCACACCGGAGGGAGGACGGGTGGCCCTGACCACCACCGTGGTCGATGGCGCCATCACCATCGCCGTCAGCGACACGGGGATCGGGATCGCGCCCGAGGATCAGGCGGCCATCTTCGAGGAATTCCGCCAGGTCGGCCGCGAGGACGCCCGCAAGCAGGAGGGCACGGGGCTCGGGCTGACGCTGGCCAAGAAGTTCGTGGAGCTGCACGGCGGGCGGATCTGGGTCCAGAGCCACGTGGGCCAGGGGTCCACGTTCACCTTCACGCTGCCGGTTCGGTCTGAATGGACGACTTCGAGTGAGTGATAGCGACCCTCAGGGAGCGGGAATGGGTTCAGATCGAGCATCCCGAGTCATCACCTCTCCCGCCGAGATGCGAGCCACCGCTCGCCGCGGCGACTGGCGCGGAAGCACGGGAGGACACTGCCCGGCCTACCAGCACTCCAGGCACGTCCGGAACTCATGATCACGCACGAGCCGGGGATCATGTTCCTCACCGACCTGCCCCGCGAGGGGGACAAAAACTCATGACTCCGCTGCCCCATTCCCGTTACAGGTTCCGCGACGCACGACGGATGAGAGCCTGAACGTTGAACGTTATGCGGAGGGACCAGTCTTTGCCCCTGCCGGGGAGGTGCTCGCGCCATCGAGCGCCACGCGTGCGCGCTCGAAGCTCCGGAAGTCGTTGAGCACGCCGGCCAGGAGGAGCCGCTTGGGGGCGTCGATCTCGGGGCGCGTCGCCTCCAGGAGCGCGACGTGCTCGAGCTCCTCGAGGTTCGGGCCGGCCGCCCCAGCCGCCATCGAGCCGGGGGATACCGCAAGGCGCGACGCAAGGGCTGCCGCTAGCCCTCGCATCGCGGCCAGGGCTCCCGCGGTCGCGGGACTCGGATCGACCCGCGCCAGCGTGGCGCTCGCGGATACCGCGTAAAGGCCGGCCTCGATCGCGTTCCGGCAGCGCTCGCCGAGCACACCGTTCGCGTTCTGGGAGAGCGGTAGGCGGCGCGCGTCCGTAAGAGCCTTCAGCGCCGTCCCGATCCCGTCGAGCACGCGGAGCTGGGCCGGAGTCACCGCGGCCAGAGTTCCATCCCTGATGGCGCCGAGGGCCTCCGCGGTGCCGGCCAACACCTCCCGCACGGCCCGGGCCAAGGCATCGCCGCCGCGAACCGGCCAGACCAGGAAGCTGACGGCCATGCCCACGACGATGCCGACCGCGGTGTTCGCGAGGCGCAGCAGGCTGTAGCGCGTGGCATCGCCGACGTGAGTCATCAGGAGGACCACGCACATCGTCGCGCCGATCCGGGCGGCCGGCAGGCCCAACCCGACCGTCATTGTGCCGAGGACCGTCAGCCCCGTCCCCACCGCGACGGCGCTCGCGGAGGGGCCCATCAGCACCGCGACCAGCATCCCGGTGGCCGCGCCCATCACGGTTCCGGCAACCCGGTTCCAGGAGGACATGAGGTCCTCCCCCACGTTGCTGCCCAGCACGAGGGCAGCGGTGAAGACCGCGTACACGCGTGTTGGTTGCGGTCTCCCTGCGTGAACAGGTAGGCGAGGGCCGCCGCCAGCGCCATCTTCGCGCAGAACTTGAGCTGTTCGCGCGACGGGCGGGTCACCATCGACGACGCGCCGCCGCCGACGACTGGAGCAACGATCGGCCGAGCGCACGCCTCGGCTGTCCCAGAAGCGAATCCTCCAGCGTCCTGCCGAGAGACAGCGTCTTGAGGGTCCCGGTGCCGCGGAAGCTCAGGGTCTTCTGCGCAACGATACCACCGGAAGCCAGAGGCGGGTCGGGAGCGCGCCGGGGGGAATGGCCCGTGGACCATCGGCGACACGCGGACAAAATGGGACCACCTATGATACACGGAAATGGACGGCCTACGAACGCGAGGCGGAGAGTGGGACGCCATGACACTCGCGAGAGCCCAGACCAGACGCTGGATCCCCCCGGCCGTGCTGACCCTCCTGGCCTTCCTGCTTGCGGCAGCGTCCTCGTGTACCCACGATGGAGCGGTCTCTCCTCAGTCGGGAGCGACCCCGGGCGGCGCCGCGCCGAGCGGCAATCCACCCTGGCCCCGCGAGTTCACCGACGGGGACAGGGAGTTCACCGTCTACCAGCCACAGATCGAGGAGTGGGACGAACCTCGCGTGCGGGCGCGCGCCGCCGTGTCGATCGAGCGGCCGGCCTCACCACTCCAGCACTTCGGCGTGGTCTGGTTCTCCGCGCGCGCCGAGATCGACAAGACCAGCCGGCTGGTGGCCCTCGACGACTTCACGATCGACCGTGTCAGCTTCCCCGGAGAGCCGGACAAAGCCCACGAGTATCAGGGTATCCTCCAGCGCCACCTCCCCCAGAGCGCGCAGACCCTGTCGCTCGACCGCCTCCAGGCCTCCCTGGCGATTACCCGGGCGCAGAGCGCCTCGAGGGGACGTCGCTCCACTCCGCCGTGAACTCTCCCGTGCCGGTGATTCAGGTGGATGCGAAGACGTACTACGCGCTGGAGGACGGGGTGTGGTTCGCCGGCGTCTCGCCCAACGGCCCCTGGTCAGTGGCGACCTCCGTGCCCGCGGTGATCTACACGATCCCGCCCAGCTCGCCCCTGCACTACGTGACCTACGTCCGCGTCTACGGCGCCACGCCGCAGAACGTGACCGTCGGCTACACGCCCGGCTATTACGGCACCGTGGTGGCGCCCACGGACGTCGTCGTGTACGGAACCGGCTACGTCTACCCGCCCGTCTACGTAGGGTCGTACTGATACCCCCCGCCGTACACCTACGGCTACGGCGCGGGATTCGGCTGGGGCGCTGCCACGGGCTTCGCGTTCGGTGTCGGCATCGGATCGGTGTGGGGTGGCGCCTGGGGCTGCTGTGGCTGGGACGACGTCGACATCGACCGGAACGTCAACATCAACCGGAACAACGTCTACAACCGCTGGGATCAGCGGCAGGTCCGGTCGAACCTCGAGAGCCGGGCGCAGAACCTCACCCCGCAGCAGCGGCAGCAGGTCCAGCAACGGGCACAGAGCGCCCGACAGACCCAGCAGAGCCTCCAGGGCCGAGCCGCAAGCGGGGCGCGCTCGAACGACGTGTACGCCGGCCGCGACGGGAATGCGTATCGCCGTGGCGCGGACGGGTGGGAGCGGAATACAGGCCAGGGCTGGAGCAAGGCCGACGTCGCAGGCGGCCGCGAGTCGATAGCGACCTGAACCGTGAGCAGCGGGCCCGATCGGTCGGGGCCTCGCGCGAGAGCTCTCACACATCGCGGGGCGTCAGCGCCGGCAGGTCCGGCGGCGGCGGCATGCGGGGCGCAGGGGGCGGTCGAGGGGGTGGCGGCCGCGGCGGTGGTGGTCGTGGCGGCGGCCGGCGCTCGCAACTGCGCCGGTCAAGGTTCTCGTGGTGTTGATTGGCGAGAAGGGCCAACCCCTGGCGACCCCAGCCCCATAGCCGAGCCTTCCCGCACTCCCCGGTAGGGGGATACCCGCTGGTATCCCCCTTCACGTCCGCCACCCCGAACGACTTGATGAGCTGTCCTTGACACCGCCGCCGGCGTCGCCACATCATCGGACCGGCGGCGGGTCCTGTCGGCGACCCTCCGCCAGGGGCCGGCTGCGCGGTGGCTGCGTCGAGGTGTCCGGTAGATCATGTGCATCTTCCTGCTCGACATCACGGAGGGCTTGTCCGACGGACACTCGCCCCCTCGCTGGCTCCCCCCCCGCGTGGCCCGGGTGCGAACCGGCGCCGACCGTGTCGCCCCAGGTAGGAAGACGCCGGCCACCGGGGCGGGACCTCGAACCTCCGAACCCTGGGGGACGATGGCCCAGCAACGTGGCACCGCGACTGAGGCGGTTCTCGCATCTCTGCGCGACAAGTTGGCGACGTTCCGCGTCAGGTTCACGGCCGGGCGAGCAAGCAGCGCTGGCCACGCGCTGAAGAATCCCCCACGAGGACGGCGACGACGTGCGTGGCCTCCTGTGGCTGTTCGAGTCGGTCAACGTCCCCAATCGCGACCATCGTGACCACACGGCGTGCGTGGCTCGCGCGACCATTCGTTCCTGACGACGGCGGTCCGCGGGTGCCTTCGGTCTGTCTCGGGCGAGGGCTTTCGCCGAATGGAGTGCGCGGCGAACCGTGAGGAACGACCAGCACGATGGGCTCGATGTGAGGCCACCGAACCGGATTGGTGAGCGTTCGACGACAACACGTTCGGTTGAGCAAGGAGGATCGCGCCATGGTGAACCGCGTTCGAGGCCTAAGCCGCGCAGCCCTGATCGCCAGCCTGATCTGCTGTCTGATACTGGTCCTTGTGGCGTTCACACCTCCGGCCGTCGCGAACGAGGTCGTTCAGTGGAACGAGACGGCGATGAAGGCTATCGAGGCCAACGGGCAGAGCGCGGTCGTGGCGACGCGCACCCTGGCCATGGCGCAGGCCGCGGTGCACGACGCCGTGAACGCGATCAGTCGCCGTTACAACGCCTACTACTTCGAGGGGCCGGGCGACCCCGCCGGGTCACCCGACGCCGCGACCGCGGCCGCTGCCCACACGGTGCTCGTCGGCGTCGTCAACCTCTACGGCAGCCCTGCCCAGAAAGGGGCGACGCTGGCCCTTCTTGACCAGGCTTACGCCGAGTCGATCGCCCGCGTCAGCGACGGCGCCGCGCGGAACAAGGGTGTGGCGGTCGGCCGCGCGGCCGGGGCGGCGATCCTCTCGCTTCGCAAGGACGACGGGGCCACGCGCGACGCGCCCTATACGCCGGCCATGGGACCCGGCAAGTGGCGGCCGCATCCGAACCCCGTGCCACCTAACCCGCCCATCGCCAACCCGGACCTGGCTCGCGGCTACATGCCCTCGGCGGTCCCGGGCTGGGCGAACGTCACGCCGTTCACGTTGCTGTCGGCCTCGCAATTCTGGCTTCCCGGGCCTCCGGCGTTGACGAGCGCGGCCTACGTCCGCGACTACAACGAGGTGAAGAGCATCGGCGGCAAGGTCAGCACGGTGCGCACCGACGACCAGACGCAGAGCGCACGCTTCTGGTTCGAGGGGCCGGGCGCGTGGAACCGGATCGCGCGTACGGTGGCCACCGCGCGCGGCCTCGACGCCTGGGACAGCGCGCGCACCCTCGCCCTGATGAACCTGGCGATGGCGGACGGCTACATCGCGGGCTGGAAGATCCGCTACGTGTACGATCTGTGGCGCCCGGTCACCGCCATCCGCGAGGGCGACAACGACGGCAACGACGCCACCGTCGGTGATCCGACCTGGGATAGTCATCAGAACACCCCGGCCGTCTCGGACTACCCGTCGACGCAGAGCACGTTCAGCGCGGCGGCAGCGGCAACTCTCGCCAGCACCCTGGGCGGCGACCAGGCCAGCTTCATGGTCACCAGCGGCAAACCCTTCGAGGGGATCACCCGATCGTTCACGAGTTTCTCCCAGGCGGCGCGCGAGAGCGCGGACTCCCGAGTCTTGGCCGGCATCCATTTTCGCAGCGCCTGCGAGGACGGCCTCAGCCTCGGCCACAAGGTCGGACAGCGGGCGGCCGCGATGTATCTCCAGCCGGTCCGGCAGTGAGAGTCGGGCGCCCTCCGCGACTCTGGGTCGGTGGGACCGGCCTGAGAGCGCCATCGCCAGGGGCACGACGAGGCGCAGCTTCAGCGAGCGCTGGCGTGCGCCGAGGCCCTGGACGACGCCGGTGTCCTCGGGTTTGTCGAGGATTGCTGGGGGTTATCGGCGAAGGCCAGCAGCTACCGGATTTACGGGGCGGCTTGGGGCGGACCCGTGGCCAAGGTGGATCGAGCACACTCCACTGGACGCCGGAGTCGTCCAGCAGGAACTTCGGCGTCACGTCCTCGCGGCCGGACAGCTTGAAGACGTCGCCCGTCGTGTCGTTCACCTCGCCCTTGTAGAGTCCCCCCGACGCGCCGGGGCAATGGCGCCCGGGCCCCCGACGGCGCCCTCGATGGCGCGTTTGTCCTGACCCTCGCCCCGAGCTCCGGCGCCCGCACCGTCACCCAGCTCGAGCTCCGCCGCACGGGGGCCAGTGGTGTCTGGGATACGGAGCCGACCAGCGCCTTTTGGGTCCTCGGCGTCGCCCCGTCGCTCGACGGCCCCCTCCTGAACACCTCCAGCGATGCCGTCACCGTCCCCCTCGCGCCGGGCGGCACCGCCGTCCTCTTCGCCGCCGACACCGCCGGCCTGTTCGCCCCCGGGTCCGCATTCACCCTGACCGCCACGTTCGCCGACGGCGCCACCGCCTCGGCGTCCACCACCATTGGGGCCACTGGGGCAACGCCCACGCTGAGCCTGGCCTTTACGGGCCACACCCGGGATCGTGTCGGCCAGGGCAATGGCGCCCGTGCCCCCGACGGCGCCCTCGATGGCACGTTTGTCCTGAGCCTCGCCCCGAGCTCCGGCGCCCGCACTGTCACCCAGCTTGAGCTCCGCCGCACGGGGGGTGGCGTCTGGGATACGGCGCCGACCAGTTCGTTTTGGGTCCTCGGCGTCGCCCCGTCGCTCGACGGCCCCCTCCTGAACACCTCGAGCGATGCCGTCACCGTCCCCCTCGCGCCGGGCGGCACCGCCGTCCTCTTCGCCGCCGACACCGCCGGCCTGTTCGCCCCCGGGTCCGCATTCACCCTGACCGCCACCTTCGCCGACGGCGCCACCGCCTCGGCTTCTGCTGTTTCTCCGTAGCCAGTGGCCGCTCAGATGTGCCCATGGGCCCGGTGCGCTCGGAATCATCGAGGCGTCAATGATTCCCCGGAGCGCCTGTGGGCAAGATCGCAGTCTCCCCGGCGGCCGGCGGCGGCTGTCCGGCCACCGCACGCGCAACGATGAGGTAGCCGGCCACCGCGGCGACGAGCGAGGCCGCCAGGATGCCCACGACGGCGCTGACCGCCAGCCCGGGCGCGCCCTGAGCGAAGGCGAGGTTCGCGATGAAGAGACTCATGGTGAACCCGACCCCGCACAGGACCGAGACGCCGAACAGTGACCCCCAGGTCGCCCCGTCCGGCATCCGCGCGATCCCGAAGCGGATCGCGGCGGCGCTCATCCCGAATACGCCGATCGTCTTGCCGATGAGGAGCCCCGCGGCAACCCCGAGCGGCACCGGCTCGAGGAGCGAGCGGAGCGACAGGCCCTGGAGCGAGACACCCGCATTGGCGAAGGCGAAAATTGGCATGATGCCGAAGGCCACCACGGGATGGAGGTCGTGCTCCAGCTGGCGGAGCGGCGACAGGCCCTGGGGGTCGTCGGTTCGGATCGGGATGAAGAGCGCCAGCACCACGCCGGCCAGTGTGGCGTGGATCCCGGACTTGAGCACCGCCACCCAGAGCACGAGTCCCACGAAGAAGTACGCCGGGATCGCCTTCACTCGGGCCGCATTGAGGACTGCGAGCGCGGCGATCGCCACAGCGGCGACGGCGAGCGACGTCCCGGATAGCTGCTCGGTATAGAACAGGGCGATGATCACAATCGCGCCAAGGTCGTCGAGGATGGCCAGCGTGAGCAGGAAGACCTTCAGTCCTCCGGAGACGCGCGGGCCGAGGAGCGAGAGGACGCCCAGCGCGAAAGCGATGTCGGTGGCCGCCGGGATTGCCCACCCCCGGGCGCCCACAGGGTCCCCGCCGTTCAACCACCAGTAAATCGCCGCGGGGGCGCCCACGCCACCGCTCGCGGCGAGGACCGGCAGCAGAACCTGCGTGCGGTTAGCCAGCTCGCCCTCCATCACCTCGCGCTTGATCTCGAGCCCCACCAGGAAGAAGAACACGGCCATCAGCCCGTCGTTGATCCACAAGACCAGTGGCTTAGCGACGATGAGCGCACCGATCCGGATCTCCACGGGCGTGTTCAGGAACGCCTGGTAGAGGCCATCCGCCCGGGTGTTCGCGAGCACGAGCGCGATCACTGCGCTCAGCATGAGCAGGATTCCGCCCGCGGACTGGAGCCGCAGGAAGTCGCGGATCACGCCCCCGGCGCGATCGCCGGCCGTGCTGAGGGACCGGATCGGCATCGGATCCATTCTCACGAGCCGGGTGGCGACCCGCAATCCCCAGTTCATAGTCCACCGCGGCCACGACGGCCAGGCGCGATGCCACCCGTGTTCGCGTGGACCGGCGTGGCCCCCGCGTTCTGCCGCACCGGGTTTTGCGCCGGCCGCGCGCCCGTTGCCGACTCGCCCGCCTCATGCGCCGCCGGGCCTGACCGGCGCGAGCACGCGCTTCCGTCCGCGCCCGGCGCCTTGCGCTCCTCGCGAGGGAAACGCTATGATCCGCGACCGGGGAGGACTGCAATGCGCGAGAACCGCCTGAGACAACCCCCGCGCCAGGGCCAACCGTCGATCGGGACGCATCTGGCCATCTCATGGCCGTCGATCGTCGATCGTCGAGCTCGTGGGCCACTCGCTTCGTGGTCGAGAGGGCGCCTCGCAAGGACATCGCGCGACGAGCCGAAATCGGCGATTCCGCCGAGGCCAAGCGCCATCTCGACATGGGCGTGCGCGACTTTTGCATGGGCTGGGTCATGACCACGCTCTACCAGTGGTTCGGGGGCCCGGGAGCGGCGCTGCGCGACGCCCTGGGCGTGGCGCCGCACCCTGGAGGCGCGGCGGGCGCCAGCGGCTACGGCACGCGCTGAGGCGAGTGACCGCGGCCGCGCGCTATCGCGCCTCGCTGTACCTGCTGCTCGCGCCCTATGTCGTGGGCGTCTCCGTCCTCGTCGTCGTCCCCGTCGTGCTCTCGCTCGGCCTAGCCTTCACGGTGTACGACGGGCTGTCCGCTCCCACCTGGCACGGCCTCGGCAACTTCCGGGAGGTCCTCGCCGACTCGTTGTTCCGCGTTGCCGTCGGCAACTCGCTGGCCTTCGTCGCACTCACGGTGCCGATGCGCGTGCTGATTGCGCTCGGGCTCGCGCTGCTCCTCGGTTCGGCGCGCCGGGGCGTGGTGCTGTATCGGGTGGCGGTCTACGTGCCGACGATCGTGCCGGGCGTGGCCTATGCCCTGGTCTGGCTCTGGATCTTCAACCCGCGCTACGGGCCGCTGAACCTGACCCTCACCGCGCTCGGACTGCCCGCGCCGGCCTGGCTGGTGGACGCGACGACCGCGCTGCCGGCGGTGGCGCTCACCGCGCTGTTCCAGATCGGCGAGGGGTTCGTCGTCCTGCTGGCCGGGCTCAAGACGGTCCCGGAGGAGTGCCGCCAGGCCTCCGCGCTGGACGGGGCGGGGAGGCTCGCGGCCCTCTGGCACATCACCCTGCCCCTGATGGCGCCGTGGCTCCTGCTCCTGACCATCCGCGACATCATCGTCAGCGTGCAGAGCACCTTCACGCCGCGCTGGTGATGACCGGCGGCGGCCCGTACTACGCCACCCTCTTCGTGCCGCTGCTCATGTACGAGACGGCCTTCGATCGGCTCCGCTTCGGGTACGGCGCGGCCATGACGCTGATCGTGTTCGGCGTCGTCGGCGCGCTGATCCTGCTCACGTATCGCGCGGCCGGCGGCTGGGGATACGAGGACGAGGTCTGAGCCGATGACCGCTCCCGTCCACGCCGCGCGCTGGCGCCACCGCCTCGCCGCCGCGGGGTTCCACGCGCTCGCGGGGGGCGTCGCGTTGCTCTTCGTGGGGCCCGGGCTCTGGGTGCTTGCGGCGTCGCTCCGCCAGCCCGGGCTGCCGCCACCGGTCGCCGTGGAGTGGCTGCCGTCGGCGCCGGCGTGGGCGAACTACGCTCGCATCTTCGAGCTGCTGCCGCTCGCGCGCTACCTCGCAAACTCGCTCGTCGTCGCCGGCCTCGCCATTCCGCTGACCGTGCTCGTCGCGTCGTGGGCCGGATTCGCGATGGCCCAGCTCCCGCCGCGCCCGCGCCACGGCCTGCTCGCTCTCGCGGTTGTGGTGCGCATGATTCCGCTCACCGCGCTCTGGCTCACCCGCTTCCTCGTGCTCCGGGAGCTCCGCCTGATCGACAGCCTGCTCGCGCTGCTGGCGCCGGTGACGATGGGATCGAGCCCGTTCTTCGTCCTGATCTTCTACTGGGCGTTCCGTCGAGTGCCGCCGGCGCTGTTCGAGGCCGCGCGCCTCGAGGGCATGAGCGCCCTGCGGATCTGGGCGCACATCGCGATGCCGCTGGCGCGCCCGGCCACCGCCGCGGTCGGCCTTCTGACCTTCGTGCAATACTGGAGCGACTTCATGAACCCGCTCTTGTACCTGAAGTCCGACGAGCGCTACACGCTGCCGCTCGGGCTGCGGATGCTCCAGCAGATGGACGCGACCAACTGGCCGCTCCTCATGGCCGGCTCGGTCGTGATGATGCTCCCGGTGCTGATGGTGCTGTTCCTCTCGCAGCGCGCGCTCTGGCCGGCCGCCGAGCGCGCTGGGGCGCCGAAGCTCGAAGCGACCTGACCCCAGGCAATCTCACAAGGAGCACGACGACGTGGCTCACGCCCGGTGCGGCATCCTCGGCCTCTCTCTCCTTGCCCTCGCCGTCTGGCCCGGCGGCGCCGGCGCCCAGGCGCCCGCCGACCGCATCTCCTTCATGGTCTTCGGTGACGCGGCCGAGCGCGCCGCCTACGGGCGCCTCGTCGCTGGCTACACGCAGCGACACCCGGAGGCGCAGATCGCGCTCGTCCACGTGCCCGGGCAGGGGGACTACCGTAAGCGGCTCGGCGTCGATTTCGCCGCCGGCACCCCGGCCGACATCGTGCTGCTCAACTACCGCCGCTACGCCGCGTTCGCAGCCAAGGGGGCGCTCGAGCCCCTCGGACCCTACCTGGCGCGCAGCACGGTGATCCGGGAGACGGACTTCTATCCGCAGGCGATGGAGCCGTACCGCTGGCACGGCACGCTCATGTGCATTCCCCAGAACCTGTCGAGCCTGGTCGTCTACTACAACCGCGACCTCTTCGATCGCGACGGTGTGTCGCCTCCCACCGACGACTGGACATGGGACGACTTTCTGCACGCCGCGAGGGCGCTGACCCGCGACACCAAGGGCAGCGGCCGGATCGACCAGTACGGCCTCGGGACCGAGGTGTCGCTGTTCCGGCTGGCGCCCTTTGTCTGGCAGAACGGCGGTGAACTGGTGGACCGTACCGCCGCGCCGACCCGCCTCGCGCTGGACTCGCCGGCCGCCCGCGAGGCAGTGCAGTGGTTCGTGGAGCTGCAGACGCGGCACCGCGTGGTGCCCGACACGGTCGAGGAGAAGGCCGAGAGCAGCGAGAGCCGGTTCCTGAACGGGCGGCTCGGCATGTTCCTGAACAGCCGGCGCGGCGTGCCGACTTACCGGACGATCACCAGCTTCGACTGGGACGTCGTCGCGCTACCGCGGCGCCGCCAGCGAGCCGGGATCCTCCACGCCGATGCCTACTGCATGCCGAAGGCGGCGAAGAACAAGGCCGCGACCTGGGCCTTTATCGAATACGCCAACTCGCCCGACGGGCAGCGGACCATCGCGGCCTCCGGGCGCACGGTGCCGTCCCTGCGCCGGGTCGCCGAGTCGCCCGCCTTCCTCGATCCCGACTCGCGGCCGCGGTCCAGCCGCGTGTTCCTCAGCGAGATCCCGTACATCCGCGCGGTACCGGTCACCGAGGGCTGGGCCGACGTCGAGGACCTGGCCGGCGAGGAGCTGGCCCGCGCCTACTACGGGCGCGCCAGCGTGGACGACATCATTGCCACCGCGATCCGCCGCGCCGCCGGATTCTTCGCGCCGGCGTCGGAGCCGGCCAAGCCGCGCTGAGGGACGCGGGCGCGCCGCCGGGTCAGGACCCGCGGTGTGGCAAGCGGCTTGAGAAACTGCCGATCGTGCTGGCCAGGGTCCAGCGGATAGTGTGTTTCTGGCGTCTTCCGATCCGGCGTGGATCACTGGCGAGACCCTGCATGTCACGGGAGGCGTGCGCTGAAGCGTCCGGTACGGAGGCCCAGACGATCGCTCGCGGCCGCCGAGGTGGTATCGTGGGCGCTGCCGCATATACCCCCTGGACCGTGGGAGCGTGATCGCCGGGCGTGCCTGTGAGCGACTGCGCGAAGAGGAAGTCCTGATTCCCATGGTCCAGGGCGCGGATCCTGCCGCGATTCGTGACTACTGGGCGCGCGACGGTCTCGGCCAGGCCATTTTCGACGCCCTTGCTGACGCAGGCAAGGACGTGGCCGCCCTCACCGTCGACGACGTCGCCCCCGCCGATCACTTTCACGGAGGTGGCAAGCCAGCCACCGAGCGACTTGCTCGTATCGCTGCCCCGTCCGCGGAGAGCCGCGTGCTCGACGTCGGCGGCGGGCTCGGCGGTCCGGCGCGCACGCTCGCGGTGAGCTACGGCTGCCGTGTTACCGTCATCGACCTCACGGAGTCTTACGTGCGGGCGGGGGAACTCCTCACCGAGCGGCTGCGTCTCGGCGATCGCGTCAGCCATCGGGTCGGCGACGCCCTCGAGCTGCCGTTCCCCGCCGGCACGTTCGACATGGTGTGGACGCAGAACAGCGGCATGAATATCGCCGACAAGGAGCGGCTCTACGCGGGCTTTCGTCGCGTGCTGCGCCCGGGCGGCCTACTCGCGTTCCAGGAGCCCATGGCAGGCCCGACCGGACCGCCGACGTTCCCCCTGATGTGGGCGCGCGACGCCTCGCTAAGCTTTCTGCGCACGCCCGACGAGATGCGGGTGCTCATCGAGGAGGCCGGCTTTCGCGTGCGCGTGTGGGATGACGTGACCGCCGAGGCCTCGGTCGCCACTCCCGTGGCGGCCCTCCCTCCCTACGCCATCGCGAAGCTCGTCATGGGCGACGAGCTCGAAGCGATCATGCAGGCCGGGCAGCGGAACCGCGACGAGCGTCGCACGTTGACGATCCAGGCCGTGTGCGACCGGCCCTGACAGAGGAGAGCGCGGGGCGGCCCTGGCTCACGCTTCGATCCAGCGGAGGGACCACCCGAGCTGCTGCATCAGGTCGAGCAGGGAAGGCGAGGTCGAGCTTCGGGCCGGGTTCGTCTTCCGAGGCTGGCACTAGCTCGCGTCGTAGCCTGCGGGCTTGCGGAAGCCGCCGATCTCGCGGGCGAGGAGCGCGGCGAAGCGGAGCGGCGTGAGGTCCTCCAAGTACGGCCCCACGGCCTGCAGGCCGATGGGCAGGCCCCCTCGCGAGGTCCCCACCGGGAAGGCGGTGGCTGGCTGCCCCGCCACGGTGGACAGCGCGGGGTAGACGAGGCCATGGAGATAGGGGACGGCGCGACCGTTGACGTCGAGAGTGAGCCGAAGGTCGCTGTCGTCCGCCGGCCAGACCCGCTCGATGTGCGGGTAGGCAAGCACGTTGATGGCGGGGGCGAGGAGCACGTCCCAGTCGCGGAAGAAGGCGCGCCACGCCTGGCGGAACACCTCGCGCTGGCCGCCCCACAGGACGAAGTCGCCGGGAGCGCCCTGGAGGCCGCGCAGGTGTGCTCGGGAGAACTCGTCCGTGCCCTGCTTCCAGACGTCGATGCGCTTCTGGCGACCCGCGGGGGTCTCGCGCGCGCTCGTCATCGCGGCCAGCAGCGACCGGTAGAGCTGATGATGACCGCGATGGTCCCCGAAGGCGTCGGGCTGGACCTCCTTGACGGTGGCGCCGAGGCGACCCAGGCGCGCCGTTAGCTCCTGGAGCGCCAGGGTGATCTCGTCGTCGACGGCCAGCCACGGGATGGCTGGCAGCACCGCCACGCGAAAGTCGGCGAGCCGGTCGTGGCGGGGCGGCGGCAGCTCGACGCGCCAGGCCACGTCCTCGCCCGCCTCGGGCCCGGCGAGGACGGACAGCGCCAGCTCCAGGTCCTCGGCGCTGCGGGCGATCGGGCCCTGCACGCCCATGACGCCGACGGAGTTCGGCAGAGGTGGGAAGGGGAATTGCCCGCTCTTGGGCAGTAGGGTCTCGCTCGGCCGATGGCCGTAGACGCCACAGAAGACGGCAGGCACTCGGATGGAACCCCCGATGTCGCTGCCCACCTCGAGGGCACTCAGCCCCGCCGCGATCGCCGCCGCGCTGCCCCCGCTGGACCCACCGGGAGTGCGTCCGAGGTCCCAGGGATTGCTCGCCCTCCCATGGATGGGGTTGGCGGACTGCCAGTCAGCGAGCATGGGCGGAACATTGGTCTTGCCCAGCAGGACGGCGCCCGCTGCGCGGGTGCGCACGACGGCGGGGGCGTCGTGCTGGGACACGAAGTCGCGCCACTCCGGCACGCCGCAGGTCGTGGGCAGACCAGTCACGTTGAAGGACTCCTTGATCGTCATAGGGAGGCCGCGGAGGGCGCCACCCTCGCCGCGCGCGACGGCCTGGTCAGCGGCGCGGGCGCGGTGGCGGGCCCGCTCGAAGTCGCGGACCACCACCGCGTTGAGGCGTCCGTCGTGGCGCTCGATCCGGCGGATGTAGAGGTCCGTGAGCTCGCCCGACGTCACCCGTCTGGCGGCCAGGGCGGCCAGCAGCTCGGTCGCGCTGGAAAAGGGATCCACGTCGTCCATTTGGGCTCCTCCGGGAGCGGCCTTCGAAATACACCTCGGCCGCTGGCGTGTCAACTGATGATCTTGTCGTGGCACGCGGCGTGCTAATACTCTAATACCAAGACTCGGACAGGGTGTCGCATCGCGACAATCCGCCGTCTTCGCGCGGCCGTGGCAGTTGCCTTGCAAAGCCGAGACGATGTGAAACGGTATCGCCAAGGGAGCTCTGCCACGATTCCAACGGACCGCGGGCGGATTCAACGCGTGAGGGGTGGACGCCCCGGGGCGTGCGCCGCGGCCCTCCTGGTCGCGCTCTTCCTGGCCGGAACGCCACGCCTCGGCGCCGAGGAACCCAGACGCGCGCAGGACTCGGCGCTTCCGTCCGGCGACGGCGCGGCAGCGACGGCGGAATCCGTGATGGTGCCGCTGCAACGCACGCTTGCCTGGTATCGGGATGCGCGCGCCGCCATGCAATCGATCAGAAGCGTCCTCGATACCGACGTCGACCGCGGCGAGGTGGAGATCGCGCATCGCGTGCTCCAACGCGCATTCGACGTGGCCCGTGCTCGCGCGGCGATTCTCGCGGAGGATCGCAACGGGAGCCCGCCGGCGCCGTCCCGCGATGCCCGCGCCGAGAGGCGCGCCCAGCTCACCGCCGCTATCGAGCGTCACGAGCTCGACGTCGCCCGGCTCCAGGCTCGCCTTCGCGCGGCGACGGCCGCCACGCGGCCCGCGCTCGAGCGGGAGCTGGCCGTCGCGCGCAACCGACTCGAACTCGGGCGGGTCCAGCTCGATTACGTCACCAAGCTCTCCGAGATGGGTTCGGCCGGCCCCGAAGAGGAGGTCGACCTTACGGAGGACCAGATCCAGGCCCTGCAAGATACCGTGCCGGAGCTGAGCCCGGGCGCCGCCGCGCCGACGATCGGGACGGCCGCGCGCCCTGCGGCGTTGCCGTCCGGCGCCCTGGGGCACATTTCTCGTGTGCTCGCCCTGCAACGCAACCGAAGTATCCTGAAGGAACTGACGCACAGGACCACCGAGCTCGACCGTGACGTCAAGGGCGAGCTCCAGGCCACTCGGCAGACGGTCCGTCCGATGATGGCGCGTCTTCGAGAGCTCGCCAAGGATCCGGCCGTCGATGGAGCATCATTGGCGGCCGGGCAGCAGGAGTTCCGGGAGCTGCTCGGACGAGCGAAGCTGCTCAGAGCGGTCGTGTTGCCGCTGCGCGAAGAATCGGCTCTCCTCCGCCGGTACGCGGGCGACGTCGAGACGTGGAGGCGCGCCCTCGATCGGGAGGTCGGGCACGTGCTCCGAGGGCTGACCATCCAGCTCGCGGGGGTTGCGGTCGCGCTGGGCGCCATTTTCGTCGGGCTCGGTGCTCTGGCGGATCGCCGCCGTCCGGTACGTGACGAACGACTACCACCGGCGGCTCCTCCTCACCGCGCGCCACGTCGTCACGGTGACCGCGATCGCCCTGGTACTGGTCTTCCACTTCGCGAGCGAGCTCACCGCTGTGGTGGCCGCGCTCGGGTTCGCCGCAGCTGGAATCGCTTTCGCGCTCCAGAACGTGATCCTCGCGGTGGCTGGATACTTCTCGATGGTGGCGCCCAACGGCATCCGCGTCGGAGACCGAGTCAGTCTCCAGGGCGCGTTCGGCTACGTGCATGGCGAGGTGATCGAGATTGGCGTCGTTCGTACCAGGCTGCGGGAGCTGGCGGGAGAGCCGCTCCAGCCGACGGGCCGGATCATGGTCTTTCCTAATTCGGTGGCATTTACGGGCAGCTTCATCAAGCACCCGCCGCCCGAGGCGCACGGCCCGGCTGAAGCGTGAGCGTCCGCCAGGCTTGCCGCGGGGACGGCCCGTCGCTCCGCCGACACCTCGTCGCGAAGTGTGCGAGTCGTCCCCGCGGCGACCGAAGATTTCCGATCTCGCCGCTCGTGGCCAGGCTAGTGCGCTGCTGTGCGCGCCAGCCGCAGGCCTCGTCCTGCTCGACCAGCCGTCGGTGACGCTGATCGATCTCCACCCGCGCTCAGCAGGGTCGCGTCACCGGGTCAGCCGCGTTCGATCACTGACCTCGAGACGTCGGGTCGACGCCGGCGAAGGTTAGAAAGTCGATCATCCGGAAGTCTCCGGTGACCCGCCCGCTCCTGGTCGGCAGCGTCGGTTGCCAGCCCCGCTCCCAGAGATAGGAGTCCCGGTCGAGCTGCAGGAGCCCGACGAACACCTCGCCCACGATCCGGCCGCCGACCGGCCCGAGAGTCAGCCCGTTCCCCAGGACGGCTCCCTCTCTCAGGACGTAGAACCAGAGTGGCGTGGACTCCTCGAGGTCGAGGTGGTACTCCTTCAGCCCCTTGAGCACCTCGTCGTCGGGAGGCAGCATCGGCACGTTCATGGCTTTGGCGATGCTCTGCCCGGACGGCATCCCCCAGGTCACCTGACGGAGGAGATTGCGCTGGGGAAGCGAAACGGGGTCGCCCGGCCCCACGCCGCCGGCGATGGCGCCGATCGGCAGGTTGAACAGGGGCGTCGAGATCTTCGTGTCGATCAGCTTGTTCGGCCTGATCGCCGGGTTGGGATTGCCCGGGCCATCGGTGAACGTCGGTCCGAAGTCGAAGAACGTCTGCCAGCCGACGAAACGCCGCGGCGCCCTGGCGCCGCCGCGGAGGTCAATCGGGTCCGTCTGGCCCTCCCCGCTCTCGTCGAAGATCATGCCGAAGAAGGGCGTTCCGGCGTCGCCGGCCAGGTTCGCTCGGTACGAGGGGCGCACCAGCGTATGGCCGAAGCGATAGGCGGCGCCCTGAAACTCGATGGGAATGAACGGGACCTCGGGCCGATAGAACCGGCGCCCGTTCCGAAGGATGTCGTTCACCAGGGGCTGACCGATGAAGAGCGGCAGTAACTCGTGGACGATCATCCACTGGTAGTGCCAGGTCGTGAGCCGGCGGGCCCGCTCGAACACCTCTTCGGAGGAGAGATGGCGGTCGCGATCCTGGACATGATCCACCGCCTTGTTGTGGAAGAGGATGAACGCTGCCTGGAGACCGGCGATCATCAGGTTCTCGTCGTTTCGCGGATCGGCGATGATCGCGCTCATGTCGGGGTTGCGCGGCAAGTCTTCGAAGAGTCCCCCGCTCTCGATCCGGAGCTTGGTCGGACGCTCCCGGCTTCTTTGGGAGTCCGTGACGTAGAGTTCCTGGTCCGCGAGAGGGCCGCCTCCGTAGACCGAGTCGAGGTCGAGCGCTGGCGTGCGCTCGTTGGGCGATGCCAGTGGCTCCGTCACCACCGCGAGCCGGGAGGTCAGATCGAACGTCATGTCGTGATCCAGGAACTGCCCCATGAACGTCGTACCCGCGGTGTGGGCCGGATTGTTGGGGTTGTTCCTGCTCAGCTCTGGGTTGACGATCAGGTCGATTGCCGCCTGCCTGCCTCCATCTCCCAGCTCGTCCTCGGCGTCCAGGATGCCGCCGGGCTTGCCGATGTCCCGCAACGCCTCCTGGAGGCGCCGACTGTTTTCTCTGAAGAAGGGCTCGATGTCGGGGAACATCCGGCCGAAGCGATCCTCCCGGATGACGAATCGGCGACGGGACGACTGAGCCGGCTGAGCCGTCTGAGCCGTCAGAATGCCCGGCACGCCCGATGCCACCGCCGCGGTAGCCACGGATGCGAGGAAACGTCTGCGACTGAGCGGGCTCACGAGATCGAACTGTTGCCTGTTCACGTTTCCCCCGTTGCGCGTCGGCGCCTCATGGTCAGGTCCGCTGCCATCGTTCACAGTGATCGGAACGAGTCAAACGCCGGTGAGGAAGGCAAACGTGGTGCCAGCCACGGGCAGGTGAAACCTGTCGAGAATTCGAGGCCTTGACGCGGACGGCGTCTCCAGCCCTCTCAGGGCTGAGAGCCCGTTCTCAAGAACGAGACGTCCGGAGCGTGAAACGGCTCCTACTCGAACGCCAGGGTGGCGCCTGCGTCTGTTCGAGACGTCTGGCGGAGAATCGGCTGGCAGAGCTCGCGCGCGGGAACCGGACGCCACTGCGATCAAGCCGACGCCGGCCACAACTACGGGTCTCTCGGGTGCTGGGCTTGGCCTGGCGGGCAGGCCCCTCGACTCCAGGATCGCCTCGGAGACCCGCATCTGACGGACCGGTCCTCCGGATCGTTCACGCCGGTCGGTTTGTCGCCACAATCTCAAGAATGAGATCGATAGCGGCATCCGGCACCGGCCCGTCGGCGCCGCGGACCGCTCCGACCAGTCAGACCGAGCGACTGGGTTGATAGCTCCGTCTGCGTCACGCCCGTGCCAGCATCGGGGCGCGATGCAGGGCCTCGAGCAGAGGGACCCGATGAGACCCCGAGCCCGATCGGCGAGGGGCTCCTACGGGGGTTGTGCCGTGGAAAGGTTGCCCCGATGGGGATTCACGCATCGGCCGGAGAGGACAGACGTACCGAGGCGTGTGGTGTCGGGAACGAGGACGACCGGGCCGGGTCCGCGGTCGTTTATCATAGGGCTCGATGGCGTCCTTAGGTCGACCCGTCGCGTGGCGGCGCCCCGTTTGGCGGCGGACAGACGATAGGAGATATCGCATGAAGCGCACCTGGTGCGTGGTTGCCGTCGCCCTGGTCGGGAGCGCGGGGTCCGTTCACGTCTCGGCGCAGGGCCGTTACGAAGCACCGGCCGTCCTCCGCGCGGCGGACATCGTGCCGCCGGAGATTCTCCAGAACCGTCTCTACAAGGTCGACGAGCGGGTCACGACGGACGGGCTTCTGGCCAAGACCGTCTTCCATTCGCAGCTGGGTGACTTCACGGCCGAGGGTCCGGGAATGGTGGCGGTGCGGGCCGTGGAGATCCAGGCGCTCGACGTGCTGACCAAGACCGAGACCTCCGAGATCTTCCAGAAGGCCCTGCAGTCGTCGTTGAAGCGTACCGGCCAGTCGCTGAAGACGGCGGTGACCCACCCGGTCGACACCATCAAGGGTGTGCCGGCGGGGATAGGACGCTTCTTCGACCGCGTGTCGCGCGACGTCAAGACCGGGATGCAGAAGGTCGGCGACGCGCGAGCCCAGAAGGGCACGGGCCAGTCCGGCCCCAGCCTGAGCGAGGAGGTCGAGGAGGGAGCGGCCACCGCCGGGCAGGGCGTCATCGGATACGACGACTCGCGCCGCCGGCTGGCCAAGCACCTGGGCGTGGATCCGTACACAACGAACCCGGCGCTGTCCCACAAGATGGACGGGGCCGCGTGGGCCGTCTGGGGCGGGGAGTTCGGCCCCGACACCGTGATCGGTTTCGTCCCGGGCGGCTTCGCCGTCAAGTTCACGCGCGACTGGGTGAGCGACCTGGTGTGGGACATGACGCCGGGCGATCTGCGCGTCCGGATGGACAAGCAGCTGAAGGGCCTCGGCGTCGAGCAGGAGCCTATTGACCGGTTCCTGCGGCAGAAATGGTTCACGCACACGATCCGGCTGTCCCTCGTCGACAGCCTCGTCGCGCTCGGGCCCGGACCCGGGCGGCCCGATGTCATCGCCTGGGCGCTCACGGCGGACTCCGAGACGCAGGCCCGGTTCATGGCCGGGTCGGTCGCCATCCTGGCGCGCTATCACCAGACCGCCGCCCCGATCACCCGCATCCGCGTGGACGGCACGCTGCTCGGCGAGACCGCCGAGGGCGCCGTCGTGGTGCCGGCCGCCGTGGACCATGTGTCCTGGACGGAGCGCATAGCGACCTTCGCCGACCGGCCTGACCTCGCACGCGCCAAGGCGCGTCGGCTGTGGCTGGCCGGGAAGCTGTCACCGCGAAC
Organism: uncultured Candidatus Rokubacteria bacterium; assembly: GCA_963804185.1. GTDB lineage: Bacteria > Methylomirabilota > Methylomirabilia > Rokubacteriales > DASRDR01 > DASRDR01. Next base: position 1,442,686 of record CAWDPM010000005.1, on the reverse strand, counting down.
GCAGCAGGAGCTCACCGGGCGGAAGTGGACGATCGAGGAGGGGGTCTCCATCGTCCCGCCGAGCTCCCCGGAGGCGCCACGGAGCTAGGACCCTTTCCGTCGCGGTCCGCAGCGCCCACAGGTTCAACCGGCAAGACAACGTGAGCCCCCGCCTCGCGGCGGCGAACGATGGGCCCTCGCGCCGGACGACGGCCGTGCCGAGGAGACCGGCCCGCGGTAATCTAGATCGGTGCGGATCGCGACCTGGAACGTCAACTCGCTGAAGGCCCGCCTGGACCGGGTCGTCGGTTGGCTCGAGCGCGCCCAGCCGGACGTGTTGTTGATGCAGGAGACGAAGCTGGCGGACGCGGACGCCCCGATCGACGTGTTCGGCCGCGCCGGCTATGCGCTGGCGCATCACGGGGAAGGTCGGTGGAACGGCGTTGCCATCGCCAGCCGCAACGGCATCGAGGATGTGGTGGCGAACTTCGGCGTGCCGCTGCGCCCGTCTCGGACCGAGGATTCGGGCGACGACGAGCCGTTCGCGGAGGCGCGGATGATCTCCGCCTCGTGCGGTGGCATTCGCGTCGTTAGCCTGTACGCGCCCAACGGCCGGACTGTCGGGTCCGTTTTCTACGAGGCGAAGCTGGTCTGGTTCGACCGGCTTGCCCGCTGGCTCGCCGAGGCGGCGGACCCCCGCGCGCCGCTCGTGCTCGGGGGGGATCTCAACGTCGCGCCTGCGGACATCGACGTATGGGACGCGCAGGCGTGCCACGGCGGAACCCACGTTTCGGGGCCGGAGCGGACGGCCTTCGCGCGGCTCTGCGAGTGGGGTCTCGTCGACATCTATCGCCGGCAACACCCCGAGCCCGAACGCTACACGTGGTGGGACTACCGGGCCGGCAACTTCCACAAGAACTTCGGGATGCGCATCGACCACCTCCTGGTGTCGGCGCCGCTCGCGGACCGCGTCGTGTGGGCCGAGATCGACCGCGAGGCACGCAAGGGCAAGCCCCTCCCCTCCGACCATGCGCCGCTGGTGATCGACCTCGACGAGCCGGGCCGCCACTTCGACGCGGGCTGGGCCTCCGCGGAAGAGCGCATCGCCGCGCGGCGTTCCCGGTGATCCTCGAGCCGCCGATCGAGCCGATGCTGGCGAAGCTTGCGAGCGAGCTTCCCGCCGGCGGCGGATGGCTCTTCGAGCCGAAGTGGGACGGGTTCCGGGCGATCGTGTTCCGCGACCGCGACCGGCTGTACCTCCAGAGCCGTGACCTGCGGCCGCTCGATCGCTACTTCCCGGAGCTGGCGGCGCCGCTTCTGGCCAGCCTGCCCGAGAGCTGCGTGGTCGACGGCGAGATCGTGATCGCCACCGGGGAAGGGCTGGACTTCGACGCGCTCCAGCTGCGCCTGCACCCGGCCGCCTCGCGCGTGACCAAGCTCGCGGCCGAGACGCCGTCGTCGTTCGTCGCCTTCGACCTCTTGGCGGAAGGCGACCGCGACCTGTGCTCCCGGCCGCAGGCCGAGCGCCGCACGCGGCTCGAAGCGGCGCTCGCGCGCGCCGGCGGCCGCGTCCACCTCACTCCCTGCAGCCGCGACCGGGCCGTCGCGCAGGGCTGGTTCCACCGCTTCGAAGGCGCGGGGCTCGACGGAGTCATCGCCAAGCACGAGAGCACGGCGTACCAGCCGGGCAAGCGCGCGATGATCAAGGTCAAGCACGTGCGCACGGCCGACTGCGTGGTCGCGGGCTTCCGCTGGCACAAGAGCGGCCCCGGCGAGCGTGTCGGCTCGCTGCTCCTGGGACTCTACGACGCGGCGGGCGCGCTCTCGCACGTCGGGGTGACGTCGTCCTTCACGACGGCGGTGCGTCGCCAGCTCGCAATGGACCTGGCACCGCTGCGGAGGAACGCGCTCGACGGGCATCCCTGGCGCGAGTGGGCCGGGGCAGCCGATGGCTCGACGCGTATGCCTGGCGGCACCAGCCGGTGGAGCCAGGGAAAGGACCTGTCCTGGGAGCCGCTTCGCATCGAGCGTGTGTGTGAGGTCAAGTACGACCACCTGCAGGGCGACCGCTTCCGCCACGCCACGACCTTCGTGCGCTGGCGGCCGGACAAGCAGCCCGCGGACTGCCGCTACGACCAGCTCGAAGTCACTCCTCCGGCGGAGCTGGCCGAGATCTTCGCGGAAGCGCAGCGATAGCGGCGGCGGCCGGCACGTCCTTCACGATCGCCGCGTGGGGATGACTACGGGTGCAGGGGGCCATCCGGATCGAGGGGCTCCTGCTCCGGACGCAGCGCCTCGGGGACGTGCTCCAGGTTCACGCGGACGCGGGTCCAGGTCGAGGAGCGGCCCCGCATCGAATCGACGAGGACGTCAGCGGGGTGGAGGTGCGGGGCGGCCGCGGGGTGGCGCGCCTTCCACCGCTCGAGCCCGGCGAGCGCATCCTCTCTCTTCTGCGCCCGGCCGATCTCGACGAGCGGCTTCGTCGAGACGCGGCGGCCGCCGGGGATGCGCTCGCGCTTCTGCCTTGAGGGCGCGACCCGGTCCGGCTCGCCCGGCTGCTTGGCGTAGTGCGGCGGCCAGGGAGCGTCGCCGAGGCCCTGTGCTTCCTGCGTCGCCGAGAGTTCCAGCAGCGGCTCCAGCGAGCACGGGTGCTGGTCGATCTTGGCGTGCCGGTCCCCGATCGCGGCCAATCGGCCTGGCATCGAGCGCAGCGTGAAGTCCCCCGGCTGGCACTCGTCCAGCTCGTCCCATGTCACCGGCGCCGAGACGCGCGCGTCGGGCCGGGGACGCACGGAGTAGGCGCTGGCGACGGTCCGGTCCTTGGCGTTCTGGTTGTAGTCGAGGAAGACTCCGTGGCGCTCCTCCTTCCACCACTTGCTGGTGGCGAGCGTCGGCGCGCGCCGCTCCACCTCACGAGCCAGGGCGAGGGCGGCGCGTCGCACCTGCGAGAATGACCACCGGCGCTGGATCCGCACGTTGACGTGAATGCCGCGCGAGCCCGAAGTCTTCGGCCAGCCCACGAGGCCGAGGTCGCCCAGGGCCCCGCGCACGACCTTCGCCACGGCCACGAGCTGTGACCACTCGACACCCGGTACCGGGTCGAGGTCGATCCGTAGCTCATCGGGATGTTCCAGGTCCTCCGCACGCACCGGATGGGGATGAAGCTCGAGGCATCCGAGGTTCGTCATCCACGCGAGGGCCGCGGCATCGCGTGGGACGACTTCCTCGGCCGTTCGGCCCGAGGGAAAGCTGAGGGCGACGACCTCGACCCAGTCCGGTCGCGACGCGGGCGCCCGCTTCTGGTAGAAGGACTCGCCATGGATGCCATTCGGATAGCGCACGAGGACGTTCGGCCGGCCGCCCGCCCCTCGGAGCGCCCCCTCGGCCACCGCCAGGTAGTAGCGCGCAACGTCGAGCTTGGTGATCCCAGCCTCGGGGAAGTAGACCTTGCCAGGGTTGGTGATCGCCACCTCGCGGCCGGCGACCTCGAGCAGAGCGCGCTCCGCCCTCGCTGGTGCCACGCATCGAGCATAGCGAAACTTCGCGAAACGTGCGCGCACTCCACCACGCCAGTGATCGCGCGTGGCCCTGCGACCCGAGCTCGTGCGGAGGAGGCAGCGCGACGGGCGGGATCGACACGGCCGAGGCCAGGATCGGCAGGACGGGCGGTGTTCGGCGATCGCGGCCACCGGAAGTGCAGCCAAGAGCGGCTGGCTGGAGCCGCTGCAGGAGCGGGTGGCAGGAGCGGCTGGCAGGAGCGGCTGGCAGGAGCGGCTGGCAGGAGCGGCTGCCAGGAGCAGCTGCCAGGACCAGCTGCCAGGAGCGCTGGTGGAAGGCGTGCCGCAGAATCGGTGGCGAGTTCCGTCACACGCGGAGCCTCGGATCCAGGAGGTCCCGCATCCCCTCGCCGAGCAGGTTGGCGCCGATCACCGCCAGCAGGATCGCCACTCCGGGGAAGGTGGCGATCCACCAGTACCCGAAGATGAACTCCCGACCCTGGCTGAGCATGGCCCCCCACTCGGGGGTCGGCGGCTGGGCTCCCAGGCCGAGGAAGCTGAGGGTGGCCGCGACCAGGAGGGCGTTCCCGAGACCGAGCGTGGTGAGCACGATGACCGGCGCCAGGACATTGGGCACCACGTGGCGACCGATGATCCGGAGGTCCGCTCCGCCCGACGCCCGGCTGGCCTCGATGAACGTCCGCGTCTTCACGTCGAGCACTGCGCCGTTCACGATCCGCACGTAGGCCGGCATCGACGAGATCCCGACCGCGACGATGAGGTTCTCGAGGCTCGGCCCCGTCGCCGCCACGATGGTGAGGGCGAGCAGGATCCCGGGGAGCGCGAGCAGGAGATCCGTGAGCCGGAGCACGACCGTGCCGGTCCAGCCCTCGTAGTAGCCCGCCACCAGCCCGAGGAGCGTGCCGGCCACGCCGCCGACGACGATCGCCAGGAGTCCCACCCTGAGAGACTGGCGCCCTCCCCAGATCACGCGGCTCAGGATGTCACGGCCGAAGACATCGGTCCCCAGCGGGTGGGCCGTCCCCGGCGATCGCAAGGACGCACGCTGGTCCAGGGCGACGGGGTCATACGGAGCCAGCCAGGGCGCGATGCCGGCCATCGTGACCAGCGCCAGCAGCAGCACGCTGCCGGTCACCGCGCCCCTGTGCCGCAGGAAGCGCCGGAGCTCGGGATAGGCCGAGGCCCCGGGAGTGGACGACGGTCCGCGCCGCCTACCGAGCATCGTAGCGAATCCTCGGGTTCACCAGAGCGTACGAGAGGTCGACGAGCAGGTTCACCAGGCTGTAGGTCGCGGCGATGAGCAGGCACCAGCCCTGCACGATCGGGATGTCCCGCGCGAAGACGGCGGCCACGACGAGCTGTCCCAGTCCCTGGCGCGAGAAGAGCGACTCCACGACGACGCTGCCGCCCAGCAGCAGGCCGAACTGCAGCCCCACGAAGGTGATGATGGCGATCAGCGCGTTCCGGAGGGCGTGGCGATAGATCACCGCATGCTCGGGCAGCCCCTTGGCGCGCGCGGAGCGCAGATAGTCCTCGCCCAGCACCTCCAGCATGCTCGAGCGAGTCAGGCGCGCGACCGTCGCCGCGGCCGGCAGCGCCAGGGTCAGGGCCGGCAGTGCCATGCCCGACCACCCCTGGCCGCCCAGGGCCGGGAGCCACCGCAGATGGACCGCGAATACCAGCATCAGCATCAGACCCAGCCAGAAGCCGGGCATGGAGATGCCGAGGAGCGAGATCAGCATGGTGAGGAAGTCCCCCCAGCTGCCCCGCCGTACGGCCGCGGCCACTCCCGCGAGCACGCCGAGCACCGTGGCCAGCCCCACCGACACGAGAGCCAGCTGGACCGTCGGCCAGGTGTTCTCCAGCAGGATGCGCGTCACCGGCCGGTTCTGCTGGAACGACTTCCCGAGGTCCCCGTAGAGCGCGCGCCCGAGGAAGCGCCCGAACCGGACCGCGAACGGATCGTTCAGCCCCAGCTGCTCGCGCAGGATCTCGATGTCCTTGGCCGAGGCTCCGAAGTGCGACACCAGCATCGCCGCAGGATCGCCGGGCAGCGTGTTCATGAGGGTGAAGACGGCAAACGCCACCCCGAGCAGGACGAACAGGGTGGCGGCGAGCCGCCAGGCGAGAAAGCGGGCCACGAGGCCTCTACCGGGGCCGGCGGCGCGCGGGCCGGGGAGCGGAGCCGCGCGCCCCGCGCTCTGGCCCGGATCCTATCGGCCTCCGTGCTACTTCTTCAGCCACATCTCGGAGAAGTACGCGTCGTAGCCCCGACGGTTGAACTGGACGTCCTGCACCTGGTTCCGGTAGACGTGGATGGTCTCCCGGACGAAGGCTGGCAGGAACAGCGCGTTCTCCATCGCCAGGACCTGAAAGCGCCCGTAGATGTCCGCCCGCTTCTTCGGGTCGAGCTCCACCTCGCCCTGGTCCAGCAGGTCATCGAGCTGCTTTACGTTCTGGAACGTCCAGGAGAAGCCCTTGCCCTCGTTGCGCGAGTGGAACAGGATCGACATCAGCTCGGGATCGAGCGAGGCGAACGGCAGCGGCGCGAGATTGTTCTTCACGCCCTCGGTCGCGACCTGGTTGACGGTGCCGACCTCCTGCAGGTAGATGTTCGTCTTGATCCCGACCTTCCGGAGGTCGGCCTGGACGAACTCGGCCTCGGAGGTCGCGTAGAAGACGTAGTGCTCGACGACGAGCGGGACACCGTCCTTGGCCCGCATGCCGTCGGCGCCCTTCTTCCAGCCCGCCTCGTCCAGGAGCGCCTCTGCCTTGCGGGGGTCGTGGGGGTACATCTTGTCCACCGCGGGGTTGTAGCCGAACGTCGCCGGCGTGAGCGGGCCATAGGCGGGCTTGAAGACGCCCTGGTGAACGCTGCGCACGAGCCCCTCGCGGTCCAGGGCGTAGATCATCGCCTGGCGCACCTTGAGGTCCGTCGTGGGAGCGCGCTTCGTGTTCATCGGCCAGCCCCAGGGCATGCCCGGCTGCGGCGCGCTCTTCACCTGGAACCGCGGATCGGCCCTGAGACGCTGGATCTGGTGCGTCGGCGGCAGGTCGATCGCGTCCACTTGCCCGGACTCCAGCGCGGCAAGCCGCGCGCCGGCGTCGGGGATCTGCCGGAACGTAAGGGTGGCGAAGTGCGCCGGCCCCTTGTGGAGGTAGGACGGACCCCAGGTGTAGTCCGGGTTCCTGGCGAGCTTGACGTGCTGGTTCTGCACCCACTCCACGAACTTGAAGGGCCCGGTGCCGACCGGCCGGCGGCCGAACTCGGCCCCGAGCTCCTTGACGGCCTTCGGTGACACGGGCGCGAAGAAGGCCTGGCTGATGACGGTGAGGAAGGACGCCTTCGGCTTCTTGAGCACGATCCGGACCGTCGTCGGATCGACGACCTCGCTCCGGTCGTAGAAGCCCCGCAAGGCCACCCCGGCCTGGCGGGACTTGATCTCGGGATCGACCATCCGGTCGAAGCTGAACTTGACCGCCTCGGCGTTGAGCGGCGTGCCGTCGTGAAACTTGACCCCGGGCCTCAGCTTGAAGGTCCAGACGAGCCCGTCCGGGGTGGACGTCCAGGACTCGGCGAGCCCGGGGAACACCTGCCCGTCGGCCCGCAGCGACACCAGCGGGTCGAAGACGTTGAGCATGATGAAGTGGCTCACCGACTGGGAGGTCACGTGCGGGTCGAGGATGTCGACGAAGCTCGAGGAGTATCCGAAGGTGAAGTCTCCACCGGAGACGGGCTGGGCATGGCCACGGCTGGGGAGGACGGTCAGGGACAGAGCCGCGACGAGGACCACCCAGGTCCGACACCGGGACGTGACAGCGGGAATGTTCATGCTCGCTCCTCCTGTTCGATAGGGGGCCGCGCGGTCTCGAGCGGTGGACGGGGGAACGGGCCCCGGGCAGCCTCGAAGGCGCGGGCCGCCCGCAGCACGAGCGCGTCGGCGAAGCGCGGCCCGGCGATCTGCATGCCGATGGGAAGTCCGTCACGGGTGAGTCCACAGGGGACGCTCGCCACCGGCTGGCCGGTGTGGTTCGCCCAGCAGGTGAGGGTCGGGGCCTTGCCCCGGAGCCCCTCGGGCAGGCCCGGCACCGGCGGCGGCGGCACGTGAAAGCCCGGCAGCACGAGGAGATCGTGGTCCGTGAAGAGCGCCTCCATCCGGGCGGCGACGGCCTGGCGCGTCATCAGGGCCGCATGGTACGCCGCAGCGGTGATGGCCCGGCCCGCCTCGGCGCCGGCCCGCAGGTAGGGATCCAGAAGGTCGCGCTGCGCCGGCGTCACCCCCTCCAGGAACTGGGCGAAGATGGCCATGTAGCATGTGCGGTGCGCCGGCACGATCGCCTCGATCCCCGGATGCTTGATCTCGGCCACGCGCGCGCCCAGCCGCTCGAGCGCCCGGGCCGCCGCCTCCACGGCGGCGGCGATCTCCGGCTCGACCTCCGCCAGCCCCAGATCGGGGCTATACGCGATGCGGAGTCCGGCCACGCCGTCCTCGAGTCCGATCCGGTAGTCGCGGCCGTCCGGAGGCAGGGCCGCCGGGTCGCGCCGGTCGGGTCCGGCCAGGACGGTGAGAAGGAGAGCCGCGTCTTCCACGAAGCGGGCGAGCGGCCCCACGTGCGAGAGCGCGCCCCAGCGCGACGGGGGCCACGTCGGGACCCGGCCCGCCGTGGGCTTGTGACCCACGATGCCACTCCACGTCGCCGGGATGCGGATCGACCCGCCCCCGTCGGTCCCGACCGCCAGAGGACCAAGCCCCGCCGCCACCGCGGCCGCGGCACCGCCGCTGCTGCCTCCGGGGCTGCGCTCGAGGTTCCACGGGTTGCGGGTGATACCGGTGAGCGGGCTGTCCGTGACGAACTTGTGCCCGAGCTCCGGGGTGGTGGTCTTGCCCAGGATGATCGCCCCGTGCTCGCGCAGTCGCGCGACCGCGGGAGCGTCGTCCGTCCAGGGCTGGTCGGGGCTGACGGTACGCGAGCCATGGAGCGTCGGCATGCCCCGGGTGAGCAGGACGTCCTTGATCGACACCGGCACGCCGTCGAGGAGCCCACGCGGCTCGTTACGGCTCCAGCGGGCCTCGCTGGCCCGCGCGGCCTCCAGCGCTCCTTCGGCATCCAGGCGACAGTAGGCGTTGAGCGCGCCGTTCAGCGCCTCGATCCGGGAGAGGGTGGAGCGTGTCGCCTCGAGCGGCGACAGCGTCTTCGTGCGGTAGGCGTGGAGGAGCTGCCTCGCGCTCCAGAAGTGGACGGGATCGGACACGGGGGACCTCCACGAGAGCGCGAGGGTTCGGTCAGGGCCCTGACTTTCGACACCGTCACTCTATCGCAAATCTGGGGACCCCGTGAACGCGCCATGCACCAGGATGCGTGACGCTAGAGAGAGACGCGTGCCTCGCGGCGGCGGCTCGGTTTGGATCGATCAGCGGGTGGTCACGACCAGTCGCCGGGCCTGGCGCGCAGGCGCTTCACGACACCTCGATGCTTCTTGCCCGTGATCCGCCGCTCGCGAGACGTTCGAGTCGGCCGGCTGGCACGCCGCGGCGTGGGCCGGATCAGCGCGGAGGCGATCAGCTCTCGCACCTTGGCGCGGGCGTCCTCGAGATTCTGCCACTGGGTGCGCGTGAGCTGGCTGGTCACCACGAGGCGGCCTTCGGCGTCGAGGCGGCGGGCCGCGAGGCCGTGGAGTCGGCGACGGGCGCCCTCAGTCAACCCCTCGATCACGTCGAGATCGACGCGGAGCTCGATCTTGGTCGCAACCTTGTTCACGTTCTGGCCGCCGGGGCCGGAGGCGCGGGTGGCGTGCACGGTGATGGCGCTCGCCGGGACTCGTACAGTCTCGCTCACGATGATCGTACTCACGCCTCGTACTCCTGGGTGGCCTGCAGGTCCACGTCGCCATCGTCATCGACGACCAGCGTGATGAGGTTGGGACGACAGCAGACCGTGCAGTCCTCGGTGAAGCTCTGGTGACGGCCGCCGCCCGGGTCGACGAGGACCTCGTTCTCCTCGCCGCAGAAGGCGCAGTCGTACGTCACGATCCCTCGGCGGCGTGGGCGAGGGGCATCGCTCGGCTCCGCTTCTCCGTCATGAGCTTCGGAGCCCGGGTAGCACATCCTTCGTGAAGCGGTCGAGCTGCGCGCGCTGGTCGTCACCGACGAACCGGACGCAGAGGTCGGTCACGCCGGCCGCGGCATAGCTCTGCAGCGCGGCGATCGCGGCGCTCGCGGGACCGAGCCCCATGGTGCCCCGCTGGTGCACTCCGCCGCCGTAGTACGCCGCCAGGAACTCCTTCGTCGCGCGCCGCGCCCGGTCAGCGTCGTCGTCCAGCCGCACGGTGGCGTAGACGCACAGGGGGAAATCCGCCAGCGACCGGCCGTGACGGGCCAGGGCCTCGGAGGCCCGCTCGCGTACGAGGCGGCACTCCGGGGCGTCGACGTACGTCGTGATGATGCCGTCGCCCAGGCGCGCGAAGCGGTCGAACTGCGCCGGCAAGAGCTCGCCCCGGTTGCCCGCCGTGATGAGGACGGGCGGCCCTGCCGCCCTCCAGGGAAGCGGTCCGATCGTGTGCTCGGTCAGCTCGACATCGTGGCCCCGCCACGTCACCGCATCGCCGCGCCAGAGCTTCCGCCAGACCTCAACATGCTCCTCGAGCCGGCGTGCGCGACGCCGGTGTTCCATGCCGCACGCCGCCCACTCCCGCTCGGCGGCCGGCAGACTCCAGCCGACGCCGAGCCCCAGGACAAGGCGCCCGCGCGAGATCTGATCCACGTTCGCGATCTGATGGGCGAGGACCACCGGCTGGCGGAGCGCCGGCAGCAGCACCGCGGTGCCGAGGCGCACCCGCTCGGTCATGGCGGCCACATAGGCGAGGGTGGTCAAGGGCTCGAGGCGGGGCTTGGCCACGATGCTGTCCCCGACCCAGACGGCGTCGTACCCGGCCTGGTCGCAGTGCCGCGCCATCTCCCAGCACTCGTCCACCGGCGGCCGGCGGGCCGACCGCATCACGACGCCGCGCGTGGGAAGGAGGATGCCGATGCGCATCGGTCAGAATCCGGCGCCCGGTGCTCAGGAGGCGAGGTAGTCGGCGAAGTACTCCTCGACCGAGATCCGCCGGCGGGTCAGGCCGAGCTGGAACGCCTCCCCCGCGAACATCTCGATCTGCGTGCGGTTCCGGTCGAGGCCGTACGGGTGGAAATCGTCGCCCATCACGGCCGCCGTGTTCTCGAGCTCCGCCTCGAGCCACGGCGTGACGTACGGGAAGCTCCGCTGCGCGGCCGTGAAGCTGTCGTTCGCCTCGATGAATGCCTCGGTGAGGCTCCGGGCGATCCAACGGTTGGCTTCCCACGCCTCGCGGCGGAGGACGATCAGGTGCTGCGGGGGGAATGCCCCCGTCTTGCGGAAGTACTCCTGCTCGATGGGGCGGAAGTCCGGGAACAGCCGGGCGAGGCGGCCGTTGACGGGATGGTACGCCTGCGGGCGCGGCGGGCTGTAGATCGCCTCCAGCTCGCCGGCGATCAGCATGTCCGACAGGGAACGGCCCGGCACCGGCGCCTTGACGCCCGGAGGCAGCGAGAGATCCATCGGCGCCGACCAGGGGGTGTCGATGTCGCCGATCCACCACTGGATGGCGAGGGGATCGAGGCCCAGGAAGCGCAGGAAGTGCCGGTACCAGATCGAGCCGCTGGCGGTGTAGCTGTACATCCCGATGCGCTTCCCGGCCAGGTCCTCGGGTCGCCGGATCGGGCCGTCCCGGCGGACATACAGGTCTCGCGCCGTGAAGTTGCGCAGCGGAAAGACCGGCAGGCCGACGTACTGTCGGTCGCCCTTTTCCATGCGGTAGAGGTACTGCGCCATCGACCACTCCCCGCCCTGGACCGCCGGGTCCTGCACCGCGCGGCGGAGCATCTCCGCCCGGTCCGGCCAGGAGCCCCGGCGACCCAGGAGCATCGTGAGCGCGATGTCCTTCGGGCGAACCTCGCCGGTTGCGAGCGGCATGACGCGGGCGTAGTCGGCGCAGGTCAGAGAGACACGAACGTCGGCCATCGTGGGCTCCTCAGTGTTGGGGGCTGAGCTCGCTCGGCTGCGGCAGTGCCGGAGGGCCTCACATCCTCAGCCCCTTTTGGAAGATGGGCTCGAACTCGCGCGTGGCTTGCTCGAGGAGCGTCTTCGGATCGCCGCCCTCGACCACCTTGGTGAGCGCCACGCCGAGGATGTCGCGGAACTGGCTGATGTCCCGGAGCTCCGGAAGCTGGGGGCGGGGGTTCTTCAGCGCCTCGTGCACGCCCCTCACCCAGTGAGCGGGCATGCTGTGCGCCTTGATGAACTCGGGATCCTGGTAGATCGAGTTTCGGGTGCCGACCATCGCCCCCTCGACCATGAGGCGCCACTGGACGGAGCGGCTGCTGGCCCACGCGCCGAAGAGCCAGGCCGCGTCCTTGTTCTTCCCGAAGGGGTTGAGTGCGATCGCGTCCATCGCCGTGCCGCCGAATGGCTTCACCTTGGCGCTGCCCGGGTGCGGCGCGTAGCCGACCTTGCCCGCGACCTTGGACTTGCTCGGATCCTCGAACGGCGCCGCGAAGGACATGCCGTCGGTCCACGAGGCGACCAGGCCCTGCGCGAACGAACCCTGGGACTCCATCCAGTTGAAGCCGAGGACGCCCGGGGGCGCATACCCTCGCATGAGTTCCCCATAGAACCGTGCCGCCTCGATCGCTTCCGGCGACGTCGTCAGGAGCCGCGTCTTGGACTCGTCCAGGTAGCTGCCGCCCAGGGCATGGAGGAAGCAGCCCCACACGGGGATATTGGCGTTCTTGAGGCCGCGCCCGGTGAAGCCGTAGACGGCTGGTGGCTGATGCGTGGCCTTGACCGCCGCCAAGAGCTCGTCGAGCGTCGTCGCCGGCTTCAGACCCTTCTCGGCGTAGAGGTCGCTGCGATAGATGTACGCGAACAGCCCGACGCCCATCGGGAGCGCGATGACGGTGCCGTCGGCCTTCACGCCCCAGTAGGTGCCGGCTGGGCCGAAGTCCTTCCAGTTGTAGTCCGGCGGCGTCAGGTTCGGGTTGTCGAGGTACCTGTTCAGGGGCTCGAACCACCCGGCCTGGGAGAAGAGCAGCTTCTCGACGTGCAGCGAGGTGGCGAACGCGTCGACGGCCGGCGACTTGCCGTTCATCTCGATGGGCATCTTCTGACGCAGCTGCTGCTCGGGGACGACCTGGTATTCCACCTGGATGCCGGTGAGCTTCGTGAAGTCGGGGACCAGCTTCTGCAGCACGGTGTAGTAGGGCGACAAGGACACCAGCACGACGAGCGACTTGCCCTTCTGCTGCATCCAGTCGAAGTTGGCGGCCCTGGACCGGGACGAAGCGACAAGCGAGCCGGCGGCGGCGCCGAGCCCCATTCCCAGGACCTGTCGGCGAGACACTGTCGTAGCCATGTCGACCGCTCCTTTCTACCCCTTCAGACCCCCGGCCGCCAGGCTGGCGATGATGTGCCGCTGGACGGTCAGGGTCAGGAGGAGGACGGGGGCCGTGATCAGCAAGGCCGCGGCGGCCAGCGGCCCCCAGTTGATCTGCTCGAAGCTCATGACGTTGAACGCGGCGACCGGCAGCGTCTGCAGCCGCGGCCCCGCCAGCACCACGGCGAAGATGAGGTTATTCCAGGAGAAGATGAAGGCCAGGATCGCGGACACCACGATGCCGGGACGGGTCAGCGGCACGGCCACGCGAAGGAAGCTCCCGAAGCGCGAGCAGCCGTCGATCAGCGCGGCGTCTTCCAGATCCGGGTGCACGCCCTCGAAGAATCCCATCATGATCCAGATGACCAGGGGAAGCCCGATGATGAGATGCGTCAGGATCAGCGCGTGGTAGGTGTTGGCGAGCCCCACCTGCTGGAACAGGAGGAACCACGGGACCAGGTAGCTGAGGGCGGGCGTGATGCGGGCGATCAGGATGAGGAGCGCGGCGCCGTAGCGTCGCGACTTCGCGATGCCGTAGGCGGCAGGCACCCCCAGGAGGAGAGCGAGCGCGGTGGAGCCGACGCCGACGACGACGCTGTTCACCGCGAAGCGCGGCAGCGGGCTGCTCTGGAACACGTAGGCGTAGTTCTTGAGGGTCAGGTTCCGCGGGATGAAGACAGGTGGGTAGGCGAGGTTGTCGACGTCCGTCTTCAGCGAGAGCGAGATCATCCAGAAGAAGAAGAACACGGTGGGCGCCATCAGCACGAACAGGAGTGTGCCGAACGCCCCGCGCCGGACCGCCGTGCGCGCCGTCATTGCCAGGACGTCCGCTGCCGCACGATCAGAAGACCGACGCTCATGGCCATGAGGATGAGGAAGTAGACGACCACCACCGCCGAGGCGAATCCGATGTTGTAGAAGGCGAAGGCCTGGAGGAACAGGAAGATGTTGAGCGTTTCCGAGGCCGTGCCGGGCCCGCCCTGCGTCATGACGTAGATGATGTCGAAGCTCTTGAGCGCGTCGATCGCGCGCAGGATGACGGCGACCATGATGTACGGCCACACGAGAGGGAGCGTGACGTAACGGATCGTCTGGAGCCACGAGGCGCCGTCGATGCGCGCGGCCTCGTACGGCTCGGTGGGCAGGGAGGCCAGGCCGCCCAGGACGATGAGCATGACGAAGGGCGTCCACTGCCACGTCTCGACCAGGGCGAGGCTCGGGAGCACCGACGCGCGCGAGAAGATCCACGGCTGGGGCCCGATCCCGACGAGACTCAGGAGATAGTTCAGCACTCCCAGCTGGGGGTGAAACATCATTTGCCAGATGAGCGCGATCGACACCGGCGTTGCCATCATGGGCAGGGAGAAGACCGTGCGCAAGAAGCCGCGCCCGGGGAACGTGCGGGCGAACACCAGCGCCGCGACCGTCCCCAGAACGGTCGGGCCGACCACGCCGAGGAACGTGAAGACGAACGTGCGGGGGACGGACTCGAGGAAGCGCTGGTGCCGGAAGAGCTGGAGGTAGTTCGCGAGCCCGACAAAGGGTGGGGTGCCGATCGCCCCCATGGAGTACTCGTGGACGGCCATCCAGAGCGTGTACGCCAGGGGGAACGCGATGATGAGAAAGATCGTGACCGCGGCGGGCAGGATCATAAGCGTGTAGGTGAGGCGGCCGGGGTCGCGCCGGAGCCGTCCGGCGCGAGCCGCCGGCCGGGCCGCGGCGACGAGAGTGCGATCTCCCGAGGACACGGAGGGGGTGCGACCCGGACGGTGGTACCGGGGAGCCCGCCTAGCCCTTCAGCCCCTTCTGGAAGGTGGGCTCGAACTCCCGCGTGGCCTGCTCGAGGAGCGTCTTCGGATCGCCGCCCTCGATCATCTTGTTGAGGGCCACGCCGAACGTGTCACGGAAGAGGGTCACGTCCCGGAGCTCGGGGAGCTGGGGTCGCGGGTTCTTCAGGGCCTCCGCCACCGCCTCCACCCACGGCTTCGGCATCTTGTGCGCCTTGACGAACTCGGGATCCGCGTAAATCGAGGTCCGCGTCCCGATCATGGCGCCCTCGACCATCAGGTGGAACTGCACCGGCCGGCTGCTCGCCCACTGGGTGAAGAGCCACGCCGCCTCCTTGTTCTTGCCGAACGGGTTCAGCGCGAGGGCGTCCATCGCCGTTCCGCCGAAGGGCTTCATCCTGGCGCTGCCCGGGTGGGGTGCGTATCCGACCTTCCCCACCACCTTGGACTTGGTCGGGTCCTCGAAGGGGGCGGCAAACTGGATGCTGTCCGGCCAGCAGGCGACAAGACCCTGGGTGAACGCGCCCTGACACTCCATCCAGTTGAAGCCGATCGAGCCGGGCGGGGCGAAGTTCCGGACGAGGTCGGCGTAGATCCGCGCCGCCTCGATCGCCTCGGGCGTCGTGGTCTGGAGCTGGGTCTTGGTCTTGTCCAGGTAGTCACCGCCCAGCGCGATCGTGAGACAGCCCCACACGGGAATGTTCGCGTTCTTCAGACCACGGCCGGCATACCCGAAGACCGTGGGCGGCTTGTGAAGCGCCTTCACCGCCGCGATCAGCTCGTCAACGGTCGTCGTGGGCTTGAGGCCCTTCTCCGTGTACAGGTCCTTCCGGTACATGTAGGCGCCCAGGCCGACGCCCATGGGAATGGCGACGACAGTCCCGTCGCCCTTGAGGCCCCAGTAGGTCCCGGCCGGGCCGAAGTCCTTCCAGTTGTAGTCGGATGCGGTCAGGTTCGCGTTGTCGAGGTACCTGTTCAGGGGCTCGTACCAGCCCGCCTGCGAGAAGAGCAGCTTCTCGACGTGCATCGAGCTCGCGAACGCGTCGACGCCGGGAGACTTGGCGTTCATCTCGATGGGCATCTTCTGACGCAGCTGCTGCTCGGGGACGACCTGGTACTCCACCTGGATGCCGCTGAGCTTCGTGAAGTCGGGCACCATCTTCTGGAGCACCGTGTAGTACGGCGAGAGCGGAGCGAGGACGACGAGAGACTTGCCCTTCTGCTGCATCCAGTCGAAGCCGGCGGCGTGGGGACGGACGGGTGACCCGAGCGAGCCGGCGGCGAGCCCCAGCCCCAAACCCAGCACCTGCCGGCGAGAGATCGCGTTCACGTGCGGTTCCATTGCGGAGCCTCCTTGCGCGTCTTGTCAGGGTCAAGCGTGAGCCTCGACGCTGCAGTCACGTCAGGAGAATACTGCACCCGGGACGCGAGGCGCCAGCCGGGGCCTCGGGGGCGGCGTGGCAGACAATTCCCCCGGCCTTCATGGCGAGCCGTCCGTCCGCTCGCCCCGGCCCCCGGAGGCGTGGCCGGGGCCGCCCACCGGCGAACCATGCTATGTTGCCAGACGTTCCGTGGCGGTGAGCGACGCCAAGCGTTCAGGAGGCTAGGACCATGTTCCAGCGCATCGTGACGCATGCCCGACGGCTCTCGGCGGTGACGTTCCTCATCCTGTGGGTCGTACTCGGCCTGACGGCCGGTCCCGTTCAGAGCGAGACGCGCCTTAAGTTCATCGTCTGGAACTACCAGGTGGAGACCGTGCAGGAGTTCGTCGCGCAGTTCGAGGCGGAGAATCCCGACATCAAGGTGGACATGGAGGTGATCCCCTCCGCCCAGTATGCCGCCAAGTTGCGGCTCATGAAGAATGCCAACACGCCGTTCGATGCGCTCTACGTGTTCGATCACATCCTGTCCCAGTGGGCGGCGTGGCTGGAGCCGCTCGACGGCTACGATGGCGCGGACGCGCTGAAGCGGACCATGCTCCCGCTGGCCCGGCAGTCGATGACATACGGTGGGAAGCTCTACGGCTTGCCGTACTACACGAGCTATTTCGGTCTCATCTACAACGAGGCGATGCTGAAGGCGGCCGGCCTCTCCGGCCCGCCAAAAACGTACGAGGAATGGAGCCAGCAAGCCCGGGTCATCAAGGGCAAGGGGCTGAGCAAGAGTCCCATGATCTGGCCAGTGAAGCACACCGGCTGGGGTGGCATGTGGGTGCTCAACGCGATGGCGGCCTCTCGTGGCGGCAAGGTGCTCGACGACCAGTTCGCAGTGACGCCGGTGGCGCTCGAGTCCCTCAAGTGGTGGGCCGGCACGTACAAGGAGGGGCTCTCCGATCCCAACGGCCTTGAGCTCGACGGGAACGAGACGGCCCGCGCCTTCCAGAGCGGGGACTACGCCACTCTGCTCACGGCGAACTTCTTCGCGGGCGGCCAGTGGGCCAATGACAAGGAGAAGTCCAAGGTGGCGGGCGCCGCGCGGCTGGGACCACTGCCGGAGACGCGCCGCACGGTGGGCTTCGCGCGGCTGTACAGCGTGAACGCGGCCAGCACCCACAAGCCCGAGGCGTGGCGGCTCGTCCGGTTCCTGGGCGGCACGGCCAAGTCCGGGGATTACGTGACGCCGAAGCAGTGGGTGTCCAAGGGCACACTGACCTGGGGGCATCGTGGAATCGAGAAGGATCCCGTGGTTACAGCCTCCTTGCGCTCATGGGGAGCGGATCCCGCCGACGTCGCCGCGAACCTGGAGAACGCGGTCCACATGAGCGCCGTGGTCCCGTTCCAGGCGCCCTGGTATGCCGAGTGGGAACTGTACGCCAACGGGATCTTGCAGAACGTCCTCGGCGGCCGGACGGCACCGGACGAGGCTGCCCAGCTGTGGACGGCCAAGGCCAAGGACCTGGCCGCACGCTACAAGTAGTCCGCCGCGTGCCGTCGTCGCGGAGCCACGGGCCCCGGGAGCCGTGGCTCTGGATCCTGAATGTCCCTGCCATCGTCCTGATCCTTGCCTTCAGCGTGCTGCCGATCCTCTACGTCGGCTGGCTGAGCCTCCAGGACCTGCGGGCCGGGGTCGCCGCCGGAGGGTGGGTCGGCGGGGCGAACTACCGCTTCGTTCTCTCGGACGCGTCGACATTGACGGCGTTCCGCAACACACTCTACTTCTCGGCTGGGTCGGTGGGCCTTGCCACGGTCGTCGGACTCGCCGTCGCGCTGCTTCTCGACAGCCGGGCTCCCGGGGCCACGTGGCTCATCGTGGGTGCGGTCCTGCCGTGGGCGATCCCAGAGATCGTGAACGCTCTCCTGTGGCAGTGGATCTACAATCCGACCTACGGCGCTCTCAACGGGGCCCTGGTCTCGCTGGGGGTGCTCGACCGGTACCGAACGTGGCTGAGCACCCCGAGCTCGGCGATGCACGCAATCATCTTCGCGTACGCCTGGAAGCTCGTCCCGTTTGTCGTGATCGTCCTTTTCGCGGCGCTGCGCTCGGTCCCCGGCGACGTCTACGAGTCCGCGCAGATTGACGGCGCCGACGACTGGCGGCAGTTCCGACACATCACGTGGCCACTCGTCGCACCGGCGGTGGCGGTCGCGGTCACGTTTTGCGTCGTCTGGTCGATGCGAGCGTTCGACATCGTCTACCTGCTCACGAAGGGCGGCCCCGGCGAGGCAACCGTCCTCCTGAGCTATCTCACGTTCACCAAGGCCTTCGAGTTCGGTGATCTCGGCGCGGGAGCCGCCGTAGCGTGCCTGCTGGCGGGCGTCACGCTTACGATGACGCTCGTCTACCTCCGAGTGCTGCCGGAGGGGAACTCGTGAGGCAAAGGCTCGGATGGTCCCGCCGGACGGGCCTGGCCGCCCTGGTCGCGCTGAGCCTCGTCTACCTGCTCGCCCCACCGGCTTGGATGGTCGTCTCCAGCGTCTCGCCGGACCGCGAGCTGATGGCCCGGCCACCGCACTGGATCCCCGCGGCGCCGACCGCCGAGCACTATCGGACCCTGTTCCAGCTTGCGGGAGGCAACCGGCAGGTGCTCGAGCGGAATCCTCAGGTCCGGGCCTTCCCGCGGTCGCTCCTGAACAGCCTGCTCATCGCGTCGGGCACCGTGATCCTCTGCCTCGGCTTCGGCTCGATCTCGGCCTACTCACTCTCCCGATTCGTCGGGCGCCGTGCCCGCCGCACGCTGCTGCTCGCCTTGCTGACGACGCGGATGATCCCGGTCGTCTCCATCCTCATACCGATCTACCTGGGGCTCCAGCACCTACAGCTCCTGAACACACGCACGGGACTCATCTTGACGTACGGGGGCCTTCTCCTGCCTTTCGTCATCTGGATCCTCGAGGGCTTCTACCGGGGCTTTCCAGCGGAGCTGGAAGAGGCCGCGGCCATCGACGGGTGCTCCCGGCTCCGCACGTTCACGCGGATCGTGCTGCCCCTGTCGACCAACTCCTTGTTCGCAGCCGGCGCATTCGCGTTCATCGCGTCGTGGTCGGACTTCATCGTCGGGCTCGTGCTCACCACGTCGGAGGCCGCCTGGCCCATCTCGGTCGTGCTGGCGCAGTCGTTGAACCCGATCTCGGAGCCGAGCTGGGGGCTCCTCAATAGCGCGGGCCTGATTGCCGCGCTGATTCCCGCCGTGATGGCGTTCGTCCTGCGGCGGACCGTGATGCGTGGCATGCTGTCCGGCGCGCTCAAGGGTTAGGCGTCCGCGGGCCACGAGGCGCGAACGATTCGCAGGAGGCCGTGATGTCGATCGACTTGGTGACGCTGAGCACCGCCGACGGCGTGGAGCTGGACGGTGCGCTCTACGCGGCCCGCGGTCCTTCCTCCCGCGGTGCCGTCCTCATGGTCCATGGCCTCACGTGGAACTTCTACCGGGGCCCCTCCCGCTGGCTGCCGCCCCGGCTGGCCGATGCCGGCTACGCCGTCCTGTCGCTCAACATGCGGGATCACGACCTCGCGGAGCCGAAGGACTTCAAGCTGTCGCATCACGACATCCGGGCGGGCGTGGATCACCTCGCCGCCCTGGGGGCGGGGCCGGTTGCCATCGTTGCCCACGGCTTCGCGTGTAACAAGGTCGTCTGCTATCCCGCGTGGTCCGGCGATGCCCGAGTCCGACAAATCGTGCTGACGACGCTCGGCGCGGTCCGGTCGTATCGAGCGGATATCTGGGCGACGGTGCTCCAGGAGGCCACCGGGCTTGCGGGGCGGGTGCTGGTCGTCCAGGGCGCCGTTGATCCGCTGATCGCGGCGGCGGAGCGAGCCGGGGAGCTGCGCCAGGCGGCGAGCCGCGCCCACGTCGATGTCGTGCTGCTCGAGGGCGGCAACCACTACTTCGACGACCGGCGGGAGGAGCTGGCCGCGTGCCTCGTCGCCTGGCTAGCCGGCGGCGACGACGAGGTGTAAGGGCCGCATCGGCGCTAGCCTGGCCGCCAGGTCGAGCGCGCATGGCCCGACTCTCTCACGGGCCATGGGGCTAACCGACGCCCAGGTCTAGGCATCCGACCGGCGGACCGTGGCGTCCTTCCGCTCGGGGAGGCCGGGGAGCAACTCCACTCCCAGCCCGGGGCGGTCGGACGCCAGGCGCACTCGCCCTCCCTCGACGACTGGCAGGCCCGAGACCAGCTCCGTGTACCACCCGGTGAAGAAGGCTCGGACCGTCTCCTGGATCAGGGCATTCGGCGCGTTGAGCGAGAGGTGGACGCTCGCCATCCACACCACCGGCCCGGTGCAGTCGTGCGGGGCGACGGGAAGGCCGAACGCCTCGGCCATGGACGCGATGGCCTTGCCCTCCGACAGCCCGCCGCACCAGCCGAGGTCCAGCATGACGATGCTGGCCGCCCGCGCTTCGAGCAGCTCCCGGAACGACTGGCGGCCGCCGAGCATCTCGCTGGCCGTCGTCGGGATCGAGGTGCCCCGGGCGAAACGAGCGAGGCTCGCGATGTCGTCTGGCCGGATCGGGTCCTCGATCCAGTACGGGTTCAGGTCCTCCGCCTCGAAGGCGCGCGCAATCTTGAGCGCCGTCGGCAGGTTCCAGAGCCCGTGCAGCTCGACCATCATGTCCATGCGGTCGCCGACCTCCCGGCGCACCTGGCGGAAAGGCTCGAGCCCCGCCTGGAGCTCGGCGGCCGTGATGTTCATGCCCCCCGAGGCGTAGGCGTACGCGTCGAAGGGCCACATCTTCATCCCGGTGACGCCTTGCTCGAGGAGGCTCTGAGCCAGCTCCCCGGCGCGGCCGTTCAGGAAAGCGTCGAGGTCCTCGTGGGGCCCCGCCCCTTGCTCGGCCCCCGGGAGTCCCCAGTTGTGGATGCTGGCGCCGGTCGCCGCCCGCACGTACCGATAGCCCGCGCAGGTGTTGTACACGCGGATCGCGTCGCGCGTGGCGCCGCCGAGAAGCTGAACGACCGGGCGGCCCACCGCCTTCCCCGCGAGGTCCCACAGCGCGAGGTCGACGGCCGAGTTGCCGCGCGCCTCGGTGCCGGTGCTGCGGGTTCCCACGTACTGGGGGAGCGCGACGCGGAGGCCGTCAATGGCCGAGGCGTCCTTCCCGAGGAGCCGCGGCGCGGCTGTCTCGTGAAGGTACGCGGCGACCTCGTGGGCGCCGAAGAAGGTCTCGCCGAGGCCGACCAGGCCGCCATCCGTGTGAAGCCGCACGAAGCAGAGGTTCGGGAACTCGCCGAGCTGGATCGTCTCGAGGGCTGTGATGCGCATGGGATCGGGGTCCTCTTCTTGGTGGGTCAACCCTTGATGGCGCCGCTCGTCAGGCCACTGACGAAGTAGCGCTGCATCAGGAAGTAGAAGACGATCGGCGGCAGCGTGAAGACCGCCGCCGCGGCGAAGACCAGCTCTACCGGCGTCGCGAGCTCTCCGATGAAGGAGGCGAGCCCTACGGCGGCCGGCCGGAGCTCGGAGCTCGTGACGAAGGTGGAGGCGAAGAGGTACTCGTTCCACCCGTCGAAGAACGCGATCAGGCCGACCGTGACCAGGGCGGGGAGCGACAGTGGCAGCGTGATCCGCCGGAGCACTCCCATCGCGCTGCACCCGTCGATGAGTGCGGCTTCCCGGACCTCGCGGGGAATCGTGTCCATGAAGCTCTTGAGGATCCAGACTCCGACGGGAACGATGAAGGCCGCGTCGGCGAGGATGAGGCCGGTCCGCGTGTCGATGAGGCCGGCGCGCCGGAAAATGACGAAGATCGGGATCACCAGGAGTGCCTCCGGCAGCATCTGGGTCACGAGAAGGAGGAAGCCGAAGGCATTGCGGCCGCGCCAGT
Source organism: uncultured Candidatus Rokubacteria bacterium (assembly GCA_963804185.1). GTDB lineage: Bacteria > Methylomirabilota > Methylomirabilia > Rokubacteriales > DASRDR01 > DASRDR01. The sequence continues at coordinate 1,420,690 of CAWDPM010000005.1, read as the reverse complement.
GGAAGTGCGAGAGCGCGTACGCGCCGAGGATGGAGAGCACGATGCAGAGCGCCATGACCCCGGTGGAGATGACGACGGTGTTGCCGATCCAGCCCGCGAGCGGAACGGTGTCGAACAGCTCGCGAAAGGCCGTCCATCGCAGGTGTTGCGGCAGGATGTCGGGCGGATAGCTGATGGTGTCGCGCGTTGGACGGAGGGCGGTGATCAGCATCCAGTAGATCGGGAACAGCACCGCGATGCAGACGCAGGCCACCGTGAGATACAAGGAGAGGCGCGACAGGGTCCGGAGGGGCCGGCGGCGCGCGCCCATCACGTCTCTCCCAGGCCGAGGCGCCGCTGGGCCGCGAAGTAGGCGGCGGCGATGGCGAGCGTGACCCCCAGCCCGGCCACCCCGATCGTGCTCCCGTAGGAGAGATCGAAGAACCGGAAGGCGTGCTCGTAGACGCTCACCACCAGGGTCTTCGTCGAGTCAGCCGGCCCTCCGCCCGTCAGCAGGTAGATCACCGTGAAGCGGCGGAACGAGAAGATCGTCGCCAGCACCGTCAGGAGCCCGAGCGTCGGGGCAATCCCCGGGATCGTGATGTGCCGGAAGCAGGCGAGCACTCCCGCGCCGTCGATCCTCGCCGCCTCGTAGAGCTCCGCCTGGAGCGTCTGGAACGCCGTGAGGACCACCAGGCTGTAAAAGGGGAAGATCTTCCAGAGCGTGAGGAGGAGGACGCTCAGCATCGCCATCCGTGGCGTGGTGAGCCAGGGGAGATTCTCCGGCGCGTGGAAGAGCCAGCGCGCGAAGACGTTGAACACGCCGAACTGCTGGCTCAGCATCCAGGTCCACACGAGCACGGCCGCGACCTCGGGGACGGCGTAGGGGAGCGTGATGGCGGTGCGGACGGCGGCGCGGCCGTGGAAGTCGGCATTCATGAGGAGGGCAGTCAAGACGGAGGTGACGATCGTCGCCGTCACCACGAGACCGGTGTAGGTCAGGGTGACGCCGAGCGCCCGCCAGAAGGCCGGGTCGTGCGCGAGGCGGCGGTAGTTCGCCAGGCCGACCCACGCCGGCGGCGCGGCGCTCAGCAGTTCGGTGCGCGTGAAGCTCGTGTAGATCCCCTGGCCGATCGGGTAGAGGATCAGCACGGCGATGTAGAGGAAGACGGGGGCGGCGAGGAGGTACGGGGTGGCCGGCGACTCGCCGAGCGCGCGGCGGCCCCCCGTTCCGGGGCGGTCAGACACGCGCCGCGAGCGCCTCGACCGATGCCTGGGCCTCCGCCATCGCGGCCTCGGGCGCCTTGCCGGTGGTGAGGACCTGCGACACCTGGCTCAGCACCGCCTGACGCACCTCGGCGATGTTGGACTCGAGACCCTCGACCAGGGCGGGGATAGGCGACCCCTTGGACGCGAGGAAGCCCGAGACCCAGTGAAGCTCCTTGAGATAGGCCTCGCGCACCGCTCCGTGGTAGGGCGGGTAGATGTCGAGGGCTGCCTCCATGAGCTGCTGGAAGTTTTCCGGCCGGTACACGAACTCGAGAAACGCGGCCGCCGCCTGCTTCTGGGTGGAGCCCGCGTACACGCCGACGTAGTTCGGGATGTTGATCGCGCGGTGGTTCTCCCAGGGCGGCGGGGCCGTGAAGATCTTGGGATAGATCGCCGGGTTGCCCGATTTGAGGATGTTGATGTTGGCGGAGTTGTCGATGTACTGGGCGATCTTGCCTTCCCAGGCCATGCGCCGGTAGGTAGACGCGTCGGCGCCCTGCGGCACCGCGTCATCGTACAGGCGCTTGTAGGCCTTGACCGCGTTGATGACCGGCGCCTCGGTGAGCTGTGGCTTCTTGCCCTTCACCCACTGTCCGCCGTAGCCCAGCACCCAGTGCGAGATGTCCTGCCACCAGCCGTTCTGCTCCGGCATCGTGTTGCGAGCGGCGTGCCCGAACTGGTCGGGGCGCTTCGTGAGCCGCTTGGCGACCTGGATGTACTCCTCCTGGCTCGTCGGCGCCTTGGCGACGCCCGCCGCCTGGTAGAGGTCGCGGTTGTAGATCAGGGCGTACGGGACGTTGACGGCGAGAAGCCCGTGGAGCTTGCCGCCGGATGTCACGAACTGGTGGACGGTCTTGTCCAGCTTGTCCGGGATGCCGAGCTTCTGGACGATGTCGTCCACGGGCGCCAGCACGCCGGCCTTGATGAGCCGGATCCCCAGCTCGTCGTAGAACGACAGCACGTCAGCGTCGAGACGACCCCCCGCGATCTGGGTCGTGACGCGCTGAAAGAACTCGGAGTAAGGGAAGCCCACCTCCTGGATACGGATGTCCTTCTGGGCATCGTGGAACTTCTTGACGATCCCGCGCCAGGCGTCGTTCCGCCCCTTCTCCGCCCACCACCACGTCAGGTACTTCACGGTGGCCGGCGTCTGGGCGGTCGTGCGACGGTGGGAGACGAGGGGCACGGCGGCGCCAGCCGCGCCGGCGACACCCTTCAGGAACGTGCGGCGAGACGGTCGATGGGGCATAGAGTCACCTCCGGTGGCTCGTCCGACGGTGTAGGGCCCGAGACCCGAGGGCGGATCTGGTCAGCTGGGACGGAGACTCGTAGGACTCACACGGTCCATCATCGGAGCTTGATGAAAGACCTCGAAGTAGCGGTTTGGCAGCGTGCGCTGGTTCTCGTAGATCGACCCCTCGAAGGTCGCGACGGGCAGCGGGATCCGCACGGGGACCGGGGTCAACCGCGGCTCCATGGTCGGCTCGCCGGTCACGATGTTGGCGTTGAACTTCTCCCAGCTGGAGATGCCCATGAGCGGGAAGGCGTCGACCGCGGTGTACTGGAACAGCAGCAACCGGCGCGGCCGGCCGGAGGTGTTCAGGGCCGAGCCGTGGACCATTCGCACGTGGTGGATGGTCATGCTGCCCGCGGTGCCGGTGAGCATCACAGCCTTGGAGAAATCGATGCCCGAGGAACTCGGATCGATGGCACCGCAGAACATGCCGCCGCTGTGGTGGTCGAAGACCGGCCACCGGTGACTTCCCGGAATCACCATGAGCGGCCCGTTGTCCGGCCCGCAGTCGTCGAGATAGATCCCGATGGCAAGCAGGTCGTCGTTGGTGTGGGGATAGAAGGCCCAGTCCTGGTGCCACTCCACCGCCGCGCCGTAGCCCGCCGCCTTCATGTTCAGCTTGCCCGTCTGGTAGCGGATGCCGGAGGGGCCGATCAGCGGGGTCAGGATGTCCGCGATCGTCTTGCTGAACGCGATGTCCCGGAAGGCCGGATGCACGTTGTGCGGTTCCTTGATCCGGCGGACGCGCGGCTCCCGGGACGTGTGGGTCGGCTCCAGGTCGTAGATGTCATTGTGTTCCGTGACGGCACGAGAGCCCTCCACCAGCTCGTCGGTCACCTGGCGCACGGTCGCCAGCTCCCCGGAGCTCAGGACGTTCTCGACCACGAGGTAGCCGTCTCGTCTGTAGGACTGCACCTGCTCCGGAGTGAGCATGCCGTGAACCCTCCGCTCGCCCGCGGGCTGTCGCCGCGCTCTCGGGCATCTGCCGGTCCCGCCTCGCCGGTCTACTGAGGCGCGAGGGCGAGACTTCCTCGGCCGCTCCAGTGTACCCCCGTTGCTCGGGCTGCGAGACCCCGGTGTGGCGTCACGCGTGCCGTCGACCGCGTTCCCGGTGGAAGGGCGCCCTCGCGCGGCGTATTCCGCTCCACGCAGGCGGTGCCAGGCAGGCGAGGCAGGCGACGCCTGGTTGACGTGTCCGACGTGCTTTGCTAGGTTCAGCGTCGGCTTGCGTCATCCACTTCGCTCCCGCGTGAGCCCCGCCTTGGTCTCGGGTGACGTTCGCCCCGCCGCCACCGAGGAGCCGTGATACCCGCCCTCGTCATCGCCGGCGTGGGGAGCGGGGTCGGGAAGACCACCGTCACCCTCGGCCTCCTCGAGGCGCTGCGCCGGCGCGGCGTCTCGGTGCAGCCCTTCAAGGTCGGCCCCGACTTCATCGATCCCAGCTTCCACGAGCTCGTGGGTGGCCGCGCGTCGTACAGCCTGGACGGCTGGATGTGCTCGCGGGACCACGTGCGGGCCACCGTGGCGCGTCAGGCGGCCGGCGCCGATCTGGCGCTGATCGAGGGCGTGATGGGGTGCTTCGATGGCCGGGGCGGCCGGGGCGCCGAGAGCGACGAAGGCTCGACCGCCGAGGTCGCGAAGTGGCTCGGCGCGCCGGTGGTGCTGGTCGTCGACGCCTTCGCGATGGCGCGAAGCGCCGGCGCGGTGGTGCTGGGCTTCGAGCGCTTCGATCCTGATCTGAACCTGGCCGGGGTGGTCTTCAACCGCGTGGCCGGGGATACCCACTGGCAGTGGCTGCGCGAGTCTCTGAGGGCGCACTGTCGCGCCGTCTCCCTCGGCTACCTGCCGTGTCAGGACTCGCTCGCGTTGCCCGAGCGGCATCTCGGGCTCGTGACCGCGGCCGAGCGCGGCGTGCCCGGGCCGCTGCTCGACGAGCTCTCGCAGGCCATGGAGACATCGATCGATCTGGAGCGGCTCCTGGCGCTCGCTCGGAGCGACGTTGCCCCGGTCGAGCCAGCGACCTCCGCTCCCAGCGCGCCGATCCGCGCCAGGATCGGCGTCGCCCGCGACCTCGCGTTCCAGTTCTACTATCCGGCCAACCTCGACCTCCTGCGGGCCGCCGGCGCCGAGCTGGTCCTCTGGAGTCCGCTGCGAGACGCGGAGCTGCCGGACGTGGATGCCCTGTACCTGGGAGGTGGCTACCCCGAGGTCTACGCGCGCGAGCTCGCGGCCAACGCGCCCATGCGCGAGGCCGTCCGGGCGTTCGTCGCCGCCGGAGGCCCGGTCTACGCCGAGTGCGGAGGGCTCCTCTACCTCGCGGAGGCGCTCGAGGACGAGTCGGGGCGAATCCATCCGATGGTCGGGCTCCTGCCGACGATCGGGCGGATGGTCCCGAAGCGCCTCACCCTCGGCTACGCCGAGGTCGAGGTGACTCGCGAGACGCCGCTCGCCCCGGCTGGCACCACGGCGCGGGGCCACGAGTTCCACGCCTCGCGGATCGACCCCGTGCCGGAGTGGGTGCCGCGAGCGTACACGGTGCAGATGTGCCGGGACGGGACTCCTCGGGCCGAGGGATATTTGATCGGCGAGGCCCTCATGAGCTACGTGCACCTCCACTTCGGCTCGAACCCCGTCCTGGCCGAGCACCTCGTCGGCCGGGTGAGCGCCCGTCGCCGCGGGGGCATGGCCGTCACGACCGGCGTCGGGTCACCCAAGGAAGGACTGCGACATGAATGAGATCTCTGCCCAGCGAACCGCCACGCGGCCATGGACCCTGGCGGGCCTGCTCGGGCTGGCGATCGCCGGGTTCACGAAGCCTTCCACGACGCCCGCCACGGCCGGCTTCCCCTGCCACTGAACGCCATGCACGCCTTCCGGAACGCGCTGAGCCGCCGTCGTCTCGCACGACCAGGCCGTGCCTGATCTCGGCCTGATCTTCGTCTGCAGCGGATGCTGTTGCGGGCATCCGGACCGGGGCGGCGCGATGGCACCGCCCCGGGTGCTCAAATCGACCACGCGCCGGCTTCACAAGGCCTCGGGCCTCGTGGACCGCGTCCGGCTCGCGTTCACCGACTGTCTCGGCCCGTGCAGCGAGGCGAACGTCGTGCTCCTTTACCTCTGCGGCCGGCCGCTCTGGTTTCGACGGATGAACACGCCCGAGCTGGTGGAGGTGTTGCTCGCGTACGCGCGGGAGATCGTGGATGGCGGGGCGCCGCCGCTCCCGGCCGAGCTCGCGTCGCGGTCGTTCTCGTGGGCCGGGGGCGGGGTCGGCCCGGAGCCGCCGATCGCCGACGCCGAGTCGAGAGAGGGCGCCGCGTGAGCGTGGCGCGCCACGGCGCCCTTGCCGCTCCTGGCTGGCGGCCGCCGGCCCCGCCTACCGGATGATCGACCGCTCCCGCAGCAGGTCCAGAATTGCGCGCGCCGCCTGATCGGCCGTGGTGTCGCGGGTGCGCAATACGATCTGAGGGTGCTCGGGAACCTCGTACGGGGGGTCGACACCGGTGAAGTTCTTGATCTGACCGGCCGACGCGCGCCCGTACAGGCCCTTGGGATCCCGCCGCATGCACTCCTGGAGCGGCGTGTCGACGAAGATCTCCACTAACTCCTCGGCCGCGACCAGTTCCTGCACCATCCGCCGCTCTGCCCGATCAGACCCGCATAGACGAAGAGCCGGGCGACCTCGCCGAGGCGGCGGATGTTCTCGACTCCAGCTGCCTGAGCTCCGGCGACAGGCCCCGGGATGCGCCGGGGGGGGGGCTTACGTCCTGACCCGGACGGACCCGTGACGCTGAACGGCGCGTGATCAGCCGGGAAGCCCGAACAGCGACGTCATCCGAGTCGAGGCGAGCATCGTCCCCATCTCCTCGTCCGGAGGCCGTCGGGCGAAGCGGCTTGCCGCGTCCAGCACCCGCGGCAAGAGGGTGAGGTCGCCCGCGGTGTTGAGGAACACGCCCGGCAGGTCGAGAGCCCAGTGCACCGCGCGATCGATGTCCGCCGGTGCCTCGAGGGGCTGGTACCAAGTGGTGTGGGTCCGCTCCGTGGTGGCCCAGGGCCCACGCGCGATCGACTTGATGACCTGGACGGCCACGTTGCGCTCCCGGCAGATTGCGAGCAGTGCCTCGAAGCTCCGGCGATAGCGCTCGTCCTGCGCCATGAAGTAGTTGTACGGCAGCAGCACCGAATCGAAGTCGAAGCGGGCCAAGCTGCGCCGGTGCATGGCGGCGATCGTCCAGCCGTGGCCGGTCACGCCGATGAAGCGGGCCAGCCCCTGCGTGCGCGCCTCGACCAGAGCCTCGAGGGCGCCACCCGGCCCGGTGGCCTGGTCCCAATCGTCGGGGTGGCCGAGGGAGTGGAGCTGGATCAGGTCGACGCCGTCGACCCGGAGTCGCTCGAGGGACCGGTGGATGTCCTCGCGCGCCGCGGGCGCGGTGCGCTCGCCGGTCTTGGTCGCGAGGAAGAAGTCCTTCCGGTGGCGGGCCATCCACGGACCGATGCGAAGCTCGGAGTCACCGTACCGGGCGGCGGTGTCGATGTGGTTGACCCCGTGGCGGAGCAGCAGCTCGAGTGTGCGATCGGCGTCCGCCTGGCTCGCCCGGGCCAGCGCGGCCGCTCCGAACAGCGTCACCGTGCTCAGGTGCCCCGTGCGTCCGAACGGTCGTCGCTCGATCATCGGCCCCTCCAAGCTCTGGTGGTAGATTCGGCAGGCACAGGATAGCGCAGTCTGGCGGGTAGGTGGCCGCTGCAATGGAACAGCCGGAGCTCGATGGGCCTGGCGGGGAGACGTCAGCCGCGCGCGGGGGGCAGAGGGTGACGCACAGGGACGCACGCCCCGGCGGGTAGCCCGCCGAGGCGTGTGCTGCTCCAGCCGCTATTAAGGTGGCCGGGCCGCCGTCGGTCGACTCGGTCGCGTCTGGAGACGGCCCGGGGCTACACCGGCTGGCTGGACCCTGGGCCCCCGGGACCACGATCGTGACGTCTGCGATCGTGCTCCTCCGGGGACTCGTCGACGGTTTCGATGTCACGCTGCGCGAAGTCCTCGGAAGGCTCCGATCGTCGCGCTTCTGCCGTCTGCCGGGCATCGGCGGGCGGGGGACCTGGAGTGCCCCCCTGACGACGCTTCTCGACCTCGCGAGGCGGGACTTGTCCACCCCGGGGGGGCTTCCCCGCCTGCTTCTCGGGATCCTTGGGCTTCGCCCGCTGTTCCATCTCGTCGCCTCTTGCCTCTCCCTCACGTCCCTCCCTCACGCGTTCCTCACGCGCCGGGGATGTTCCCGCAGAAGACGTAGGTGTTCGCTTCCTGAGCAGATTTATGGCCGTTGATCGCGAAACCGCCGGTCTGGAGCGTTCTCAGCGGCACGTCGATCGTGGTCTCCGACTTCCCATTGGTCAGGGTCGTGAGCCCGTAGGCCGGCTTGGGGTCAAGGCTGGCGCAGGTGCCCTTGTGGACGTGCAGAGGCTGGGCCACCCCCGCTGGCGCTCCGTTCACGGCGACGACCACCTTGGTCTTTGAGCCTTCTTCAGTGAGCGTTGCGGTTCCCGACTCACCCGAGTTGCTTTGGGGAGTCAGCGGGACGGTGACGGGACCCGCGGCGACCGCGAGCCCAACCCCCGACCCGGTGATCATCATTGCGGCCGTAGCCAGAACCAGACCGAGAGATCGGACCATGAGCTACCCTCCTTGTTAACGAGCGTGTGGACTCCGGCCCGAGCTGCGATCCAGGCAGCGTGCCTGCCCAGCAAGGACCATGCTTCAAGTCGACCGGCCGGAGGCTCAGCCTCCGTCACGTTCTGCCGGCCGCTTCAGCCGGTCTCCCGGCCGAAGGTTGAGAATCGCTTCAGGGAAGAGCGCGGCCAACCACTTGGCGATGTCCTCGACGGTGACCATCCCGACGGGCCGTCGCTCGCCGTCGACGAGGGGAACGGTGCGGCACCCTCGCGCCATCATCCGATTCACGGCGTAACAGATCCGATCGTCCGGTTGCAGCGCTTCGGGGTCGCGGGTCATGACATCCACGAGGCGTGTCTGTGTCGCATCGTGCCCGACGTCCCGGATCCGCTTCAGCAGGTCCCGGTCGGTCGTGATCCCGCTCAGCCGACCCTCCTCGTCTACCACGATGACCGCGACGCGGTCCTGCGCCAGCATTGCGTCGAGGGCGTCGCCGATGAACGCCGTCTCCCGGAGCCGTATGGGCTCGCTCGTGGCGATGATGCTCACCGTGTCACTCAAGAGGGCGTCCTCGAGCTTCCGGTACTCCGTGACCAGCGTCTCCGAATACTCGTCGTGGTACTCGGCCGCGGCGCGGCGAGGCTCTGGCATGACGTGTCCCCTCTGGCATGGACTTGTCCCCTGAGGATTCCACGAGCGCGTCGGCGCCAGTATCCCAGGGCGCGACGTTTGCCCGACGTCCAGGTAACCCAGCAAAGGCTGTGCCGGAACGAGACAGGCGACGAGAGGGTGGAGAAAAATGCCCCAGGGGCCGCTGACATGGGTCGAGTTGACGTCAGCACCTCGGCGGGAGGCGAGGAACGAGATGGGGGTTCTCCGAGATTGAGGTGACCGCCCTGGAAGATTCGAGGCGCAGTGGATTGTGCTCGGTTCGGCTCGGGAGGTCCCGGCGGGCCGCGGACGACAGAATGACAGCTAGGCGACTCGATGTCGCGCCTGATCCTCGGGCCACGAGCCACTGATCCTCGGGCCACGAGCCAGATGAGCGCATTCCCAGGACTTTGCGAGGAGGCGCCGACGCTGCGGCACGGGGCGCTGGAACGTGGCGGCGTCGAGCGTGGCGGGGACCCTGATCGCCAGCCGCCTGGGGCGTGTTCAGCAACAACGTGAGGTGCTGCCTTTTGACGTCGGGAAGACAGGAAGGGACGAGTGCGGGCTCCCCGCCAGTTGCGCCGCGAGGGGGTGGCCGGCCTCTCACCCCTTGACAACGTCTGGCCGCGCGGGTTTCCCTCGTCTCGGTCGCTCGGCCGGACACCTCGCGACGGAGGAAGCGTGCATGACCCCCGCGATCGACGTGCACACCCACATGCTCAACGGGGACTGGCTCGAGCTGCTGCGCGTCCACGGGCGGCCCCGCTACGAGCTCCGGAAGAGCCTGGACGCCCCCGAAGGCATTTTTCTCGACGGCGCCCCGTTCATGACCCCCCAGCCGGGCCACTTCGACTATCCATATCGCATCCGCCAGATGGACAAGGCGCACGTCGATCTGGCGATCATCTCGCTCACGTGCCCGAACGTGTACTGGGGCGGCCGCGAGGTCAGCCTCAAGGCGGCCCAGATCGTCAACGACGACATGGCGAGCGCCCAGGCCACTTACCCGGCGCGCATCCGCTGGCTCTGCTCGCTGCCGTGGGAATACCCGGACGCCGCTGTGCCGGAGTTGGCGCGCGCCTGCGACCGCGGCGCGGTCGGCGTCATGGTGCTGGCCAACATCGCCGGCCGGACCCTCAGCGATCCGCTGTTCGCCCCCGTGTGGGCGGAGATCGACCGGCGGGCGCTTCCCGTCCTGGTGCACCCCACGGCCCCGCCCGGGACCCCGGAGATGGCGTTGCGGGAGTTCAATCTGATCGCGAGCATCGGCTTCATGTTCGACACCAGCCTGGCGGTCGCGCGCCTCATGTTCGACGGTTTCCTCGACCGATATCCCGACGTGAAGCTGATCGTCTCGCACGCCGGCGGCGCGCTCCCGTACCTCGTGGGTCGGCTCGATCAGTGCTTCGACAAGATGAACGCGGCCCGCACGAAGACGTCGACCTCGCCCGGGGAGTACATGCGCCGGCTCTACTACGACTCGGTCACCTACCGGCCGGAGGCCCTCGCGATGTGCATCGACGTCGGCGGCGCGGATCGCGTCCTGTACGGCTCGGACTATCCCCACAACATCGGTGACATGAAGGGCTGCCTGGCCCGGGTCGACGCCCTGCCGGCCGGCCAGCGCGACGCCGTTCGAGGCGCGAACGCCCGGCGTCTGTTCCGCCTGTAGCTGCCACCCGGCCTTCGCCCAACCGTCGAACAGGAGGCCCGAGATGGAGCGAGACACCCACCCCGACGGTCCCGTGCGCACCGACCTGGCTTCGCGGCCCCATGCCCTCGCGCGACGAGAGTTTCTCGCCCGGATGACGGCGCTCGGTGCCAGCGTGGCGGCCGCCGCGGCCGGCGCCGACCTCGCGACCCCCGGGCCCGCTTTCGCGCAGGCGACGCAGAAGCGTGAGCTGGTCGTGGCCCAGGGCGGCGACGTCGCCACCTTCGATCCGCACATGCGCACCGCGGCAAACGACATCAGGGTGTCGTTCAACATCTTCGACAACCTGGTGGCGCGTCGCGCGGACGGCAAGCTCCACCCCGGGCTGGCGACCGAGTGGAAGGTGACCGGACCCCAGACCTACCAGTTCACCCTCCGCCAGGGCGTCCGCTGGCACAACGGCGACCCGTTCACGGCGGCGGACGCCAAGTACAGCATCGAGCGGACGTACGACCCGGCCGTGAAGACCATGGTGTCCACGGTGCTCGCCACCATCGATCGGATCGAGACGCCCGACGCCGCCACACTGGTCATCCACACGAAGAAGCCCGACCCGCTGCTGCCGGCCCGGCTCTCCTTCTACGGCGGGCAGATCGTGCCGAAGCGCTACCTGGAGCAGGTGGGGGCGGACGGGTTCGCGCGCCAGCCCGTCGGCACCGGGCCCCTCCGGTTCGGGTCGTGGACCAAGGACGACCGCGCGGTCCTGGAGGCCAACCCCGACTACTGGGGCGGCCGGGTGGATGTCGACCGGGTGGTCTTCAGGCCGATCCCCGAGACGGCATCCCGCGTGGCCTCGCTCCTCAAGGGCGAGGTGGATCTGATCACCGCGCTCCCGCCCGACCAGTACGAGCGGGTGAGCCAGCACGCCACCACGCAGGTGGCCAGCACGCTCTATGCCGGCCTGTACGTCTTCAACGTCAACTCCACGGTGCCGCCGCTCAACGACCCGCGCATCAAGCAGGCGCTGTCGCTGGGGCTGGACCGCCAGTCGATCGCCCGGGATCTCTGGCGGGGCCGCGCGACCGTGGCCAACGGGCCGATCGCCCGGGGCGACAACCACTACGATCCCTCCTTGCCGCCTCTCCGCTACGATCCTGGCGAGGCGCGCGAGCTCGTCAAGAAGGCCGCCTACCGCAACGAGCCGGTCTACATCGAGGTCGCCCCCGGCTACACGGCCAACGACCGGGCGGTATCCGAGGCGGCGGCCGCCATGTGGAAGGACATCGGGCTCAACACCGTCGTCGAGGTCATCGAGTACTCGGTCCGCGCCCAGCGGGCTCGCGAGAAGGCTTTCAAGGGGCTCGTCTGGCTCGATCCGACGTCGACCCTGGGGGATCCGGACGGGATGATGTGGCGGCTGCTCGCTCCGGGCGCTCCGCTGGACTACTGGCGGCATCCCGAGTTCGACGAGCTGGGGAACGCCGCGCGCTTCAGCCTCGACGAGCGGTTCCGCGGCGAGGCCTACCGGAAGATGACGCGGATCTTCCTCGAGCACAACCCGTGGATCGTGGTGCTCCAGCCGCAGGAGGACTATGGCCTCGCGCGGTACGTCGAGTTCACGCCGAGCTCGAACCAGCAGCTGGAGCTGCGCCGCTTCAATTTCCGGCTGAAGCGGGGCTAAGTGCCCGGTAGCGGACGCCCGTGCGCGTCCTCGTGATGGGTGCCGGCGCCGTGGGCGGCTACTACGGCGCGGCGCTCGCCGGGCTGGGCCACGCGGTCACGTTCGTCGCGCGGGGCGACCACCTGCGCGTCCTGCAGGAGCGCGGTCTCACGATCCGGAGCGGTGGCCGCTCGACCCTCCTCCATCCAGTCCAAGCGGTCGCCGATCCGGCCGCCGCCGGCGGCGACTTCGAGCTGGTCCTGTTCACCGTGAAGGCGTACGACACCGAACCGGCGGCCCGAGCGCTCGGATCGGCGGTCGGCCCGCGTACCGCTGTCCTCACGCTTCAGAACGGCGTGGAGAGCGGAGCACGGCTGGGCGCCGTGCTTGGCGCGGACCGCGTCCTGGTCGGGACGACGCTGATCGCGACGACCGTTGCCGAGCCGGGGACCATCGAGCAGGCGCACCCGCTTCGGCGCATCGAGCTGGGCGAGCCGTCGGGTCCGGTCTCGCCGCGCGTGGAGTCGATCGCCGCCGCCCTCCGAGGCACCGGGACGGAGGTCCGGGTGACGACCGATGTCCGTCGGGCCGTCTGGGACAAGTTCATCCGGCTGGCGCCAGGGGCGACCTTGACGAGTGCATGCCAGGCGACGATCGGTGAGGTCCGGAGCACGCCGGAAGGCGCCGCCCTCTACCGGGCCCTGGTGGCCGAGACCCTCGCCGTCGGTCGAGCCGCCGGCACGGAGCTCCCGCCCGATGCGGTCGAGACCGCCATGCGCCTAATCGAAGCTCTGCCGGCCGACATGAAGACCTCGATGCAGCTCGACTACGAGCGGCATCGGCGGGTCGAGCTGGAGGAGATCACCGGCGCCGTCGTCCGGTTGGGCCGTCGCTGGGGCGTACAGACGCCCGTCTACGACGTCCTCTATGCCGTCCTGCGGGTGCGCGCGATGACCTTCGGCGGCCTGGGCTGAGGCCTCCGCGGCATGCGAGTGCTCGTCGCGAATCCGAACTCGACCGGCGCCATCACCCAGGCGTGCGTCGATCTGGCCCGGCAGACCGCGTCGCCCGGAACGGCCATCACCGGGTGGACCAACGACGCGGGGCCGCCCGTCGTCGACAGCGTGTACGCGGACTACCTGGCGGGCTCGGCACTCGTCCGAGGTCTCGTCAGCCTCCGGCCGGTGCCGGACGCGGTGGTCCTGGCCGGGTTCGGAAACTATGGCACGGCGGCGGTGAAGGAGGCGCTCAGCGTCTCCGTCGTGTCCATGGCAGAGGCCGCGATGGCGGTCGGGGGGCTTCTCTGCCACCGGTTCGTGATCGTCACCACGAGCCCCCGGATGGTGCCGTACACGGAGGATCTGGTCCGGCTCGCGGGCTTTGACCATCGCTGCGCCGGGGTGCGTGCCGTGGCCCTCCCGCCAGTCGGCGAACCGGCGCCGCCTGGAGACGCCGTGGTCGCGGAGCTGGCCGCCCAAGTCGGCCGCGCCGAGGGGGAACTCCGGGCTGATCTCGTGATCCTCGGTGGAGCGCGGTTGTCTCCATACGCCGCCGAGCTCCGACGTCGGGTGCGCATGCCGGTGATCGAGCCAGTCGCGTGTGCGGTGCAGGTCGCCGAGGGGCTCGTCCGTCTCGACCTTCGCCAGAGCAAGACGGGGAGGTTCGCCCCTCCGCCGGCGCTCTCGGTGTAGAATCCTGGCGCGCGGCCGGCAGCGAGCGTCCAGCGTCCGCGGAGAGTCGAGCGTGGCATACCCGGAGCGGTTCACCCTGGAGCTGACCGACGCGGTCCGTCGAGGGCTGGGTGGCCGGGCGCTCCGCGCGCGGCTCAGTCCCGCCCTGGACGCCCTCCTCGCTGACCCCCGCGTGGAGCGAGCTGATCGGCTCGTGCTGACCGGCTCGGGGGACAGCCTCTTCGCGGCGACTGCGACCCGCCCGGCGCTCCGTCGCTGGGTAGGGCGATCGGTCGACGTCCTGACGGCGCTGGAGCTCAGCCGCTACGAGGCGCCCCTTCTCGGCCCGGCGGACGCGGTTCTCGGCATCTCGAACTCGGGCAGCTCCACCCGGACGCGCGAGAGCCTGCTCCTCGCGCGGGAGCGTGGGGCCCTGACGGTCGCCGTCCTCGGGAGCCGGAGCGGGCCCCTGGCCGACGTGGCCGAGCTCGTGCTACACCGGCCCGTCGAGGCACCCGCGGGCGTGGACGCCTCCCGCGCCCGGGTCTACCTCAACCTGATCGAGTACGTCGCCACCCTGATCACGCTATACGGACTTGGCCTCGAGCTGGGCGTGCGGGTGGGCCGGCTGGCCCACGCCAACGCGGTCGCCCTGGGCGACCGGCTCGACGCCGCGGTCGACGCGATCGGCGAGGTGGCCCGCCGGGTGGAACCGTCCGTGGCGGCCCTGGCCACGGAGCTCGCCGGCGCCGACACGATCTGGATCATCGGCGGCGGTCCGAACCGCGGCACCGCCGACTACCTCGCCGCGAAGTTCCACGAGCAGCTCCCCTGGAACGGGATCTCCCAAGATCTCGAGGAGTGGGCTCACCTCCAGTACTTCCTGACGCTCGCTTGGAAGGCCCGGTCGGCGGTACTCGTGCTGGCGCCACCGGGCAACGCGCTCGACCGGGCCGAGGAGCTGGTCGCGGGGATCACCGGCGCCGGAGGTCGCGCGATCGTCGTCGGTCATCCCGCCCACGGACGCTTCCCCGGCGCGCACACGAGGCTCGACGTAGACCTCGACGCCCCCGAGCTCCTCACGCCGGTGATCTATCATGTTCCCGTGCAGCTCCTGGTCCTTCATCTCGCCCGCCTGGGTGGAGTCCCCCTGATCCCGCTCCGTCGCCAGGACGACTACTGGCTGATCCGTGGAGGCGGGGTGCGGACGACGACCGTGGATCTCTCCTGACTGAAAGGGGTCGGACGATGCCAGTGACGCTCGATCGCAGGGCCTTTCACCGCACGCTCCTCGGAGCGGGCGCGGCCGTGCTCGCCGGTGGAGCGCCCCGTCCCGGTGCGGCCCAGGAACGCGAGCTCATCATCATCAGCTACGGCGGGCAGCTCCAGGAGCCCCACCGGTGGCTGGCGGATCGCATGGAGAAGCGGCACCCCGGTCTCAAGATCCGGCTGGTGCCGAGCGAGTCGCAGGACATCGTGGCCCAGATCAAGGCTGCGCAGGGGCACAGCCCGTACGACGCGATGCCGAACGGCGAGCCGCCACATCTCATCGGGATCAAGGACGGCTACATCGACAAGGTCGATCCCGTGAAGATCCCGAACTACGGGAACGTGTACCCGGACTTCGTCCGGAAGAGCCTGGGCTACGGCGTGCCCGCGACGTATTCCCTGATCGGTCTTGCCTACAACACGCAGCTCGTGAAGACGCCGCCGGCAAGCTGGACAGACCTCTGGCGGCCCGAGTACAAGGGGCTCGTCGGCATCCCGCGCGCCTCGTCGAACCTCGGCCTGGGCTACCTCGCGATCGTGGCCAAGGTGTTCGGGGGCGCGGAGGATCGCCTCGATCCCGCGTTCGCCAAGACGAAGGAGCTCAAGCCGGTCGTGGGGCGGACGCCGACCGCGCTCGCCCAGCTGCTGGAGCGCGCGGAGATCGGCGTGGCGCCGCTCTGGAACAACGATTCGGCGGCGCTCGCCGGGAAGGGGATGCCGATCCGGTTCGTGAAGCCGGAGCCGGGACCCGTCGCCATCATCTCGTTCTTCTCGGCAATCAGCCGGACCCGGCACCCGGAGCTCGTCAACGAGTGGCTGAACGACATCCTGAGCCTCGAGTACCAGGCGTTCGCGGCGGACCGGCCCTACTACTTCGGCCCGACCGTCAAGGGTGTCACGGTGCCCGAGGCGGCCAGGCCCTACACGCCGTCGACTCCGGATGAGGTGCTCCGGCTCCAGACCGTGGACTGGGCCAAGATCGTGCCCGTTCGTGGCCAGATCGTCGACCGCTTCGATCGCGAGCTGTCAGCCTGACGGATCACGAGAGGGAGAACCGCGATGCGAGCGACTGACCCGACCACGGCCGGACCGATCGCGCAGGCGACACCAGCGACCGGTGTGTCGGTCGGCGCCGTCACGCGCCGGGCGTTCGCACGGCGGCTCGCCGGCGGTGCGGCGCTGGTCCTGGCCCAGGGGAGAACCGCCCGGGCGCAGGACCGCGAGCTGGTCATCATCACCTACGGCGGCAAGCTCCAGGAGCCCCACCGGTGGCTGGCGGACCGGATCGAGAAGCGGCACCCCGGGCTGAAGATCCGGCTGGTCCCGAGTGAATCTCAGGACATCGTGGCCCAGATCAAGGCCGCGCAGGGAGCGAGCCCGTACGACACAATGCCGAACGACGAGCCGCCGCACCTCATCGGAATCAAGGACGGCTACATCCAGAAGGCCCGTCCGGAGCGGATCGCGAACTACACGAACGCCTACCCCGAGTTCGTCCGGAAGAGCCAGGGCTACGGCGTGCCCGTGACGTACTCCCTCATCGGCCTCGCGTACAACACCCAGCTGATCAAGACGGCCCCCACTAGCTGGGCGGATCTCTGGCGGCCCGAGTACAAGGGGCTGGTCGGCATCCCGCGCGCGTCGTCCAACCTGGGACTCGGGTTCCTCGCCGTGGTGGCGAAGCTCAACGGAGGGGCCGAGGACCAGCTCGACCCGGCGTTTCGCCGGATCAAGGAGCTCAAGCCCGTCGTGGGCCGAAGCCCGAGCATCCTGACACAGCTCCTCGAGCGGGCCGAGGTCGGCATCGCCCCGCTCTGGAACAACAACACCGCCGCGCTTGCCGACAAGGGGATGCCGATCCGGTTCGTGAAGCCAGATCCCGGGCCCGTCGCCGTGATCTCCTTCTTCTCCGAGATCACCGGCACACGACACCCGGATCTGGTGCAGGAATGGCTCAACGACGTTCTGAGCGTCGAGTACCAGACGCTGGCCGCCGATCGCCCGTACTACTTCGGTCCCACCGTTCGGGGCGTGCCTGTGTCGGAGGCGGCCAGGCCGTACACGCCCGCCACGCCCGAGGAGGTGCTGCGCCTCCAGACGATCGACTGGACCAAGATCGCTCCCGTGCGCGGCCAGATCGTCGATCGCTTTGACCGCGAACTCGCGTCGTGACGTCGGGAGCCGCGCCCGCCCCGGCGCCGATGCTGGCCGACGTCCGGCGTCAGCCTGAGTGTCTGGCCAGGCTCCTCGGGCGAGCGGGGGAGCTCCACGCCATCGGACGGCAGGCGCTCGCCCCCGGGCCGGGGGGATCCGTCCACGCGGTGGGTTCCGGCGACGGGTGGTTTGCCGCGCGCGCCGTGAGCCACGCGGCCCGCCGCGGGCTTCGCGTTCCGTGGCGAGCCACGAGCGCGCTGGAGTTTCTCGCATACACGGCGCCGCAACTCACGCCGGCGGACCGCATCGTCGCCGTCTCGATGTCGGGCAACGCCGACCGGACGATCGAGGCGTGGCGGGCGGCACGGGCGCGCGGCGTGCCAGGGATCGTGGTCACCAACGGCGGTGGCGGCCGGCTTGCCGAGAGCGCCCCCGTGACGGTCTCGCTCGATATCCCGGAGCTAGCTCCGTTCCTCTGCGGGACCTCCACCTATACCGGGACGGTGCTGGCCCTGATTCTCTTGCTGTTGGGCGCATCCGCGAGCGAGGCGGTCGACACACTGGCCGCCGACCAGGGCTGGCGGCCGGCCCCGAGCGCGATCGCCGAGGCACTCGGGTGGCTGCCGCGGCTGCTCCTCGAGGCGGATCGGGTGACCACGGAGATTGCCGAGCGTAGCGCGGGGCGCGGTGGGTCCGGAGTCCGGATCCTCGCAGGGGGCCCGCATCTCGCGACGGCGGAGTACGGTGTCGCCAAGCTCGTCGAGCTCAGCCGCGTCCCCGCCTGGAGCGACGACATCGAGGAGTTCGCCCACCGGCAGTTCTGGTCGGCCGATCCCCGCGACCTCATCGTCTACCTGGCTCCGAACGGCGTGCTCGCTGGGCGGGCGGCGGACGCTGCGCTCGCGCTTGCGGAGCTGGGCTTCGAGACGCTGGCCATCGAGAGCGACGGTCACCACGTGCCGACCGCGACCCGGCGGCTCGAGCTTCCCGCGACGCCGGAGTGGCTGGCCGCGCTGCTTTTCCCGATGCCACTCCAGCTCCTGGCCTACCGGCTGGCGCGCGCGACCGGGCTCGATCCGGACACCCGCGCGCATCTCCGCGACGACCGCTCGCGATTCCGGGTGAGCCGTCTCCTGACCCGGCGGGCTCTCGTCGACACTGGCCGGTAGCGGGCATTCCGGGCCTGCCAGCCGTCGCGGACGATGGACCGAGGTGGCGTCCTCACGATCGGTGTGGCGGGGTATCTCTCGCTCGACGAGATCGTGGTCGACGGTGTCGGGCGAAGAGGCGTCCCGGGAGGAGCCGCGCTGTATGCGACGCTGGGGGCGCTGGCGGGCGGCGTTCGAGTAGAGCTCGGGGTGACCTGCGGGTCCGACTTCCCGGAGGGCGTCCTCGGCTCCCTGGCGGCCATGGGCGTCGATCTGTCCGCCGTCGCGCGAAGCGACCATCCGACGCGCCGGGCAGGGCTGGTCCACGGTCGGGACGGCCGGCGCGAATCCGCTCACTACGGCCGGGACGAGTGGCACGCGGCGACCCGGGCGCTCACGCCGCCCTGTCTTCCCGATGGAAGCCCGGTTTCGGTGGTGGTGCTGACGGCGATGCCGGGCGACGCCCTGGCGCGTCAGATCGCGTGGGCGCGGGCGCGTGGGGCGCGCGTGGTCGTCGACACCAGCGAGGTCTTCGCCGCCGCCGAACGGGAACGACTGCTGGAGCTGGTCCGAGGGGTCGACCTCTTCGCGCCGAGCCGGGAGGAGACGCGGCTCCTCCTGCCGGGGCTCGACGACGAGGCGGCCTTGGCCGCACTCGGCGGCCTCTGCCAGCGCGTCGTCCAGAAGCGCGGGGCAGACGGGCTCGCGCTGGTGTCGGGCTCCCATCCCTCGGGACTCCGGCGGCCAGCCTCCCTCACCCCCGTGGTGGATCCGACCGGAGCCGGCGATGCCTCTGTGGGTGCGCTCGGGGCCGGGCTCGCACGCGGACTCGATGACCCGGCGCTCCTCGCGCTCGCGCTCGAGGTCGCGGCTCGTGCCCTCGCCGGGTTCGGACTGGAGGGGCTCGGGCTCGCGCATCCGGTTCCGTCGCCGGAGGCCGCGCGGTGACAGACGGCCACGTGCGGCTGCGGGGCATTCGCAAGGCCTTCGGAGGCCCTCCCGTGCTCCGCGAGTGCGACCTGGACGTGCTGAAGGGCGAGGTGATGACCCTGCTCGGCCCCTCCGGCTGCGGCAAGACGACGCTGCTTCGCACCATCGCGGGCTTCGTCGTCCCGGACGCCGGCTCGGTCTCCATCGGTGGAAGCGACGTGACGCTCTATCCCCCCAATCGCCGCTCCGTCGGAATGGTCTTCCAGCACTACGCCCTCTTCCCCCACATGACCGTGTTCGGGAACGTGGCGTATGGCCTTCGGATCCGACGGCTCGGCCGGGGCGAGATCGAGCGCCGCGTGCGGACGGCCCTCGACCTGGTCGAGCTCACCGGCCTGGCCGATCGCTGGCCCGCCCAGCTGTCCGGCGGCCAGCAGCAACGGGTTGCACTGGCGCGCGTCCTCGTCCTGGAGCCGGCGGTCCTGCTCCTGGACGAGCCGTTCGGGGCGCTGGATGCCAAGCTGCGCCAGGCCATGCAGGTTGACCTCCGGCGGTTGGTTCGACGGCTCGGGATCACGACCGTGTTCGTGACCCACGACCAGGACGAGGCACTGACCCTGTCCGACCGCATCGCGGTGATGCGGACCGGCGTGATCGAGCAGGTGGGAACGCCGCTCGAGATCTACGACAGGCCGACGAGCGCCTACGTGGCAGACTTCGTCGGGCTGTCGAACCTCCTCGCCGGCGAGGCGCGCGACGGCTGGATCGAGCTGGGGCCCGGGTTCGTGGTCCCGACCGATCGGAGTGGGCGCGTCACGGTGGTGATCCGGCCCGAGCACCTGGCCGTGCGGCGCGACGACCTCGGATCGGGGTGGCCGGGCACGCTCACGTTCGTCAAGCACGCCGGCGCCACGACCGAGTACCAGGTGGACGTTGGCCGGCCGGGACCTCTCCGCGCCCTGGCGATGCGTGACCCCGGCGCGGAGATCCTAGACGTGGGGGACCGCGTACGGATCGAGCTCCGAGACGCCGGGGCCTGCGCGGTCCTCGGGGATGCCGTCCCGTCGTGAGCGCACCTGCCACGGCCGTCGCCCGGACCGACGCGGCGTGGATCCGGTGGATCGTGCACGGCCGGGGCATCTGGCCGGCGGTGCCGGCGCTGCTCTACGTCTTCGTGATGCTGGTCCTTCCTTTGGCGGTCCTCTTCGCGTTCGGATTCCTCACGATCGAGCGCGGTCGCGTCCTGCCTGGGTCCTTCACCGTGGCCCACTACCGAGGAATCCTGACCGATTGGCTATC
Organism: uncultured Candidatus Rokubacteria bacterium; assembly: GCA_963804185.1. Classification (GTDB taxonomy): domain Bacteria; phylum Methylomirabilota; class Methylomirabilia; order Rokubacteriales; family DASRDR01; genus DASRDR01. The sequence continues at coordinate 1,400,051 of CAWDPM010000005.1, read as the reverse complement.
GTGGCTCCTGTTCTGGCGATCCTTCTGGCTGGGAGCCGCCACGACCCTTCTGTGTCTGGTCCTGGGCTATCCGGTCGCCTACCTGTACACGCTCGCCGGCGGGAGGGCGCGGAAGCTCATCCTGATCGCGGTGATCTCCCCGCTCCTCACGAGCGCGCTGGTCCGCACGTACGCGTGGCTCGTCATTCTCGGCGGCCGCCGAGGGCTCCTGAACACGGTCCTGCTGCGCCTGGGGATCGTCGATACGCCCCTCCGGATCCTCAACACCGACTGGGCCGTCTTGATCGGCCTGACCCAGGTGCACCTTCCTTTCATGATCCTGCCCCTGATCGCCGCCCTCGCGTCGCGCGACCGATTCCTCGAGGAGGCATCGGCCAACCTGGGCGCCACCCGGCTCGAAACCTTCCTGCGGATCGTGGTGCCGCTGTCCCTGCCGGGCATCGCCGCGGGAACCGCGCTGGTGTTCGCCCTGTCGTACACCAACTTCATTATTCCCCAGCTTCTCGGCGGCGGGACCTACTCCACGGTGGCCGTCAAGGTCTACGAGCAGACGATCGTGATCCTCGACTGGGCGACCGGCGCGGTGCTGGCCGCCCTGCTCCTTTCGTCGTGCTTTGCGTTCGTGTTCGCCATCACCTGGACCGTGAACCGGGCCATGGTCTGGCGCGTGCCCGCCCGATGATGTCCACGCCGGGGCGGCCGCGCCACCGCCGCGCCTGGTCGCCGGGGGATGCGGCGGGGGCCGCGGTTCTGGGCGGACTGGCCACGCTGGCCCTCGTCGTCCTGCTCGCCCCCTTGCTCGTGGTGGTCCTCATCTCCTTCGATGCGCGTGAGTACATCGGCTTTCCGCCGGAGCGGCTGTCACTCCGCTGGTACCAGGCGCTGTGGGGTCACGCGCAGCTCATCGACGCGGCGAAGGTCAGCCTGCGGGTGGCGCTCGACGTGACCCTCGCGGCTGTCGCGCTCGGGGTGCCGGCGGCCTACGCCCTTGTCCGGGGCACGTTCCCGGGCCGCACGGGGGCGGAGGCGTTCCTGGTGGCGCCCCAGATGATGCCAGGACTCGTGATCGGCGTCGCGGCCCTGTTCTTCGGCGCCTACTTCGCATTCCGCGCCTCCCACCTGATGCTGGTGCTGACGCTGACCGTCTTCTGCATTCCGTTCGTCGTGCGGCTCGCCATGGCCCGCCTGGCCGGGCTCGATCCCGCGCTCGAGGAGGCCTCCGCGGCGCTCGGGGCCGGACGCCTCGAGACCTTCCTCCGGATCACCCTGCCGCAGATCGCGGCGGCCGTCCTCGGAGCGGCGGCGGTCGTCTTCATCGAGGCCTTCGACAACGTGACGGTGGCGCTGTTCACCGCGTCGGCCCGGGCCCGGCCCCTGGCGGTGGAGCTCTACTACCTCGTCCAGTACGACTCGAGCCCGCTGGTGGCCGCGGTGTCGGCGTTCGAGATCTTGCTCGCGTTCCTGGTGGTGGCCGTCGCGTCGCGCACGATTGGCCTCGAGCGGATCGGTCGGTAGTCCGATGCCCGACCTCCTGGTGCTTGGCCAGGTGATCGTGGACCACGCGGTGCCCGCGACCCCGGGCCCCTGGCGCGAATCCCTCGGCGGGAACGCGCTCTACGCGGCGGCCGGCGCGCGGCTCTGGTGCGACGCCAGCCGGATCGGGGTCGTGACCCGCCTCGGACGGGGGCTCGCCCAGGACGTGGCCACGCTGTTCGGTCGGGTCGGGCTGCCCGCGGGCGGCCTCGTGCAGACCGATGCCGAGCCCCTGGTGGAATGGCATCTCTACGAGACGGACGGAAGCCGGCGAAGCCTCCCGCGAAACCCGGCGCTGCGAGATCCGGCCACGGACGGCGCCACGCTTCATCAACGCTATCTCGCCCATCTCGAGGCCCTGAGTCCGGCGCTCGGGGACATCCCGGGCGCCTGGCTGCCGACGCGCGCCGTGCACCTCGCGCCGCAGGTCGCCGCCCGCCACGGCTCTGCCCTCCCGTCGCTCGGCCGGCGCGCGGATTGGATCTCGGTCGACCCGTCGCCTCACTACGCGCGGCAGCTCGACGAGCGGAAGCTCGCAGGCCTGCTCCAGGGGGCGCGCGCATTCCTGCCGAGCCGCGCCGAGGTCGAGCACCTCGCCCCCGACGGTGACTGGATGGCGCTCATCCTGCGCCTGCGGGAGGCGGGCTTCGAGGAGGTGGTGCTCAAGCTGGGCGAGGACGGCTGTCTCGTGGCGGCGCCGGGCGCGGAGCCGCCGTGCCGGATTCCCGCGGCGCCCGCGAGGGTGGTCGATCTGACAGGGGCCGGCGACGCGTTCGGTGGTGCGTATGCCGCGGCCCGCTTGACCGGCCTCGATCCGCTCGCAGCCGGGCGGCGCGGAGCGATCGCCGCGGCGATGGTGGTCGAGTGCGCCGGGGCCGCGGCCGCCCTCGCCCTCCCGCCCGCGGAAGCGAAGCGCCGGCTCGAGTCGTGGACCCCGAAAGCCTGGAAAGCGAGCGGGGAAGGAGCGACCACGTGAGCCGACAGAGCCTCACGGGGCGAGAGTCGTTCGATCGGCCCGGGCGCGCAGCAGGCGTCGCCCAATGAGCGAGGGCCGCCTGCGAGATTTCCGGGGCTACGGCGGCACGCCGCCCGATGCGGGATGGCCGGGCCAGGCGCGGGTTGCGGTGTCCTTCGTCCTCAACGTGGAGGAGGGGGCGGAGCTCTCCCTCTCCGCGGGCGACGAGCGGAATGAGGCGCGCTACGAGGTCGTCGACGAGGTGGTCGGGGCCGTCGATCCCTGCATGGAGTCGCACTTCGAGTACGGCACCCGGGCAGGGTACTGGCGCATCATGGCTCTGCTCGACGGGTTCGGCGTCAAGACGACGGTCAGTGCTTGCGCCCGCGCGCTCGAGCAGTCGCCCTGGCTGGCCCGTGACGCGACGGCTCGCGGGCACGAGATCGCCTGCCACGGCTACCGCTGGGAGACGCACGCGGGCATGCCGGAGGACGTCGAGCGAGCGGTCATCTCGCGCTCCGTCGAGACGATCACCCGCGTTGCCGGCGTGCGACCCGTCGGCTGGCACACTCGCTCGGCCTCGAGCGTGAACACGCGGCGTCTGCTCGTCGAGGAGGGCGGGTTCCTCTACGACTCCGACGCCTACGACGACGATCTGCCCTACCTCGTCGAGGTCGGCGGCCGCTCGCACGTGGTCCTGCCGTACAGCTTCGACACGAACGACATGCGGTTCCAGGCGGGCGGCGGGTTCACGCTCGCCCGGGACTTCGCCGCCTACGTGACCGACGCCTTCGACTGGCTGTGGCGCGAGGGGGCGAGGGCGCCGAGGATGCTGTCCATCGGCCTCCACCTCAGGATCATCGGCCGACCAGGACGGATCGCCGGCCTCGAGCAGACGCTGGCCCACATCACCGGACGAGGCGGAGTCTGGATCGCGCGGCGGGCCGACATTGCACGCCACTGGCGCACGCTGCACGGGCTTGCCCCATGACCACGTACCCGCGCGATCTTGTCGGCTACGGTCCGAACCCGCCTGACCCCCGCTGGCCGGGCCAGGCCCGGCTGGCGCTCCAGATCGTCATGAACTACGAGGAGGGCGGGGAACGGTCGATCCTTCACGGTGACGACCACGCCGAGGCGTTCCTGGGCGAGGTGGTCGGAGCCGCGCCGCTGGCGGGCGTGCGCAACGTCCAGATGGAGTCGGTCTACGAATACGGGAGCCGCGTCGGCCTCTGGCGGTTGCTCCGCGTCTTCGCGGAGCGGCGCATTCCGATCAGCGTGTTCGCGGTGGCCATGGCGCTCGAGCGCCATCCGGCCGCCGCGCGGGCGATCGTCGAGGCCGGCCACGAGATCGTGAGCCACGGGTGGCGCTGGATCGACTACCAGTTCGTGGAGGAGGCGGTCGAGCGGGAGCACTTGCAGCTCGCGGTCGACGCGCTGACGCGCCTCACGGGCAGCCGCCCGCTCGGCTGGTACACGGGCCGGCTGAGCCCGAACACGCGGCGCCTGGTGGTCGAGGAGGGCGGCTTCCTATACGACGCCGACGCATACAACGACGACCTGCCGTACTGGGTCGTCACGGCGGGGCGGCCGCACCTCGTGGTCCCGTACACGCTCGACAACAACGACATGAAGTTCGGCGGCTACCAGGGGTTCAACAGCGGGGATCAGTTCTTCGCGTACCTCCGTGACGCCTTCGACGTGCTCTACGCGGAGGGCGCGGAGCGGCCCCGCATGATGTCGGTCGGCCTCCACATGCGGCTGGTTGGCCGCCCGGGGCGGTTCGCCGCTCTCCAGCGCTTCCTCGACCACGTCCAGAAGCACCCGGACGTCTGGATCTGCCGCCGGGTCGACATCGCGCGCCACTGGATCGCGCACCATCCGTACCTGCCAGGCTGACCGGCCCGTGCAGCAGTGCGCCGGCCGGGGACGAGTGATCCTCTCGCCGGTGGCCAGCTACCCGGGGCAGCGAGAGCGTCCTGTCGCTTGCCCTGCCGCTCGTCGCCGAGCAAGCCAGAAGCCGGGTCGGTTCGGCCCTCACTCGGTGAGCAGGCGGTAGCCGACCCCCGGCTCGGTTCGGAGAAACCGCGGCCGCGCCGAATCCGCCTCCAGCTTTCGCCGGAGATTCGCCATGTACACGCGGACGTAGTGCGTCTGATCGACCTGTGCCGGGCCCCAGACCTCCTGGAGAAGCTGCCGATGCGTCAGCACCTTCCCGGCGTGGCGGACCAGGGTCGCGAGGAGCCGGTACTCGATCGGCGTGAGACGGATCTCGGTCTCGCCGAGCCAGACCCGACGCCGCGCCAGGTCCACGCGCAGATCCGCCACGGCGAAGGTGGACTCGCCGGATTCGCGTCCCGGGATCGCGTGCCGCAGCGCCACCCTCGCGCGGGCGAGGAGCTCGCCCACGGCGAAGGGCTTGGCCACGTAGTCGTCGGCGCCCGCGTCCAGGGCCGCCACCTTGTCGGACTCCGCTCCCCGCGCGGAGAGGACGATGATCGGGATCGCCGACCACTCGCGCAGCCGGCGGATCACCTCTAGCCCGTCCAGGTCCGGGAGCCCGAGATCCAAGATGACGAGCTCGGGCTGACGGGTCGCGGCCTGGAGGAGACCGTCCTCGCCGGTCTCGGACTCCACAACCCGGTAACCCTGGCTCGCCAGCGTCGGGCGGAGAAAGCGGCGGATCGGCGCCTCGTCCTCGATGACCAGTACCACGGGCCCCATCGCCGGCGGGCGCGAAGGCTCGGACTCATCCTCGGTCCTCGGCTCAAGCATCGTCGGCTCGGATCTCGGGGGGGTCCGCGGCCATCGGCAGGGTGAACCGGAACAGGGCTCCGCCGCCCGGGCGACTCTCCGCCGTGATCCGGCCTCCGTGGACCTCGACGATCCCCCGCGCGATCGCGAGCCCCAGCCCCGCTCCACTCCCCGCGCCGGCCTCCTGGCCGCGGTAGAACTTCTCGAAGACGCGCGCCTCCTCGCCGGGGGCGAGTCCGGATCCCCGGTCCGCGATCGCCACCCACGCGACGTGGTCCTCGACGGAGGCCGAGATCTCGATCGGCGTGTCGCCCGGCGTGTACTTGACCGCGTTGTCGAGGAGGTTGATGAGGACCTGCTCGATGAGCAGGGGATCGAGCGGGACCAGCGGCAGATCCCGGGGCAGGGTGATGACGACGCGGCGCTTACCCAGGCGCTTGTCCATGCGCGCCAGCGCGCTGCCGACCACCTCCTCCAGCGGATGCCAGTCCTTGTGGACTCGGATGCCACCGGATTCCAGGCGGGTCATCTCCAGGAGGTTGTGCACGAGGCGGTTCAGACGATCGGCCTCGTCCTCGATCGCCTGGGCCAGCTCGCGCCGCGTTGCGGGATCGAGGGTCGCCTCCTCCTCCACGAGGGCGCTCGCCGACCCCGTGATGGTGGCCAGAGGCGTCCTCAGGTCGTGGGAGACCGCGCTGAGGAGCGAGTTCCGGAGTCGCTCCGTCTCGGACCGGAGCCGGGCCTGCTGGGCCTCGTCCACCAGCGCCACCCGCTCGATGGCAAGGGCCGTTTGCGCGGCGAAGGTCTCGAGCAGGTGGAGCTGTTCAGGCGTCCCCAGGACCTCGCCGGCCGGTGGCTCGACGCCGAGGACTCCCACCGTGCCGCGCGAGGCGGGGAGCGGGACATAGAGCGCCCGCGCGCCGGGAAGCGTCGGGCTGCCGCGCCCGGCCATCTGCCCGTGCTCCTGCACCCACTGCGCCACACCGTGCTCGCTGGCCTCGTCGCTCCCTGGAGCCGGCTCACCCGCCCGACGGACCAGCCGTCCGTCGCGATCAGGGAGGAACACCGCGACTCGGCTTCCGAACACCTCGGCGATGTGGCGCGTGGCCGCGCGGAGCAGCTCGTCGAGGCCTCGCTGGCTGACCAGGTCCCGGGTCATCGCGTAGAGGGCCGCGGTCCGGCGCTCGCGCTGGCGGGCGGCCTCCGCCTGCCCCCGGATACGCGCGGTGAGGGTGCTGATCAGCGCGGCCAGGCCCAGCATGACCACGAATGTTACGATGTACTCGGTGTCCGACACTGCGAACGACAGGTACGGGGCCACGAAGAAGAAGTCGAAGGCCGCCACGCTGAGGACCGACGCGAGAATGGCCGGCCCCCGCCCGAGACGCGCCGCCGTCAGCACCGTGCCCAAGAGGTACACCATGATGAGGTTGGCGGGCGCGAAGTAGGGGAACATCGCCCACGCCACCGCCGTGGAGACCGCCGCGATTCCCGCGGCCTGGCCGTAGCTCCCCCAGTCGACGGACGGCGCGGGCCGTTTGGTCGCTGGAAGCTGCGGCCCCTCGTGCTCTCCCGTGATGACGTAGACGTCGATGTCACCGCTCTGGCGCACCAGTTCGTTCACCACTGAGCCGAACAGGAGCTCACGCCAGCGGGGACGCGCGGGCTTCCCCAGGACGATGCGGGTGACGTTGCGGCGGCGCGCGTACGCGAGGACCTCCGCGGCGACGTCGTGGCCTGTCAGCGTGACCGTCTCGGCGCCGAGCTGCTCCGCGAGGCGCAGGGTCTGGATGACGCGATCGCGGTCGGCTTCCGATGGCCGGCTGGTGGCGGGCGGCTCGACGTTGACGACCACCCACTCGGCATGCAGGCCGGCTGCCATGCGCCGGGCCGCGCGGACGACGCGGGCGGCGAGGGGGCTCGGGCTGACGCAGACGAGGATGCGCTCGGCCACTGGCCAGGTGGCTGGCACCGCGTGGTCACGCCGGTAGACCTCCATCTGGGCGTCGACCCGCGCCGCGGTCGTCCGAAGCGCCAACTCCCGGAGGGCGATGAGGTTTCCCTTCCGGAAGAACTTCCGAACGGCCTCCCCGGCCTGGGCCGGGACGTAGACCTTCCCGTCCCTGAGCCGCTGGATCAGGTCGTCGGGCGAGAGATCGACCAGCTCGACTTCGTCGGCCTGCTCGAGGATCGAGTCCGGAACCGTCTCGCGCGTGGGCACGCCCGTGACACGCGCGACGACGTCGTTCAGGCTCTCGAGGTGCTGGACGTTCAGGGTGCTGTAGACGTCGATCCCCGACGCGAGGAGCTCCCTGACGTCCTGCCAGCGTTTCGCATGACGGGAGCCGGGGGCGTTGGTGTGGGCGAGCTCGTCGACGAGGATCAGGACTGGACGGCGGGCGAGCGCGGCGTCGAGATCGAACTCTCGCAAGGTCGCCCCGCGATACTCGACGGTCCGTGGCGGCAGCTGTTCGAGCCCCGGCAGCAGCGCCTCGGTCTCTGCCCTCCCGTGGGTCTCGACCCAGCCGATGACCACGTCGACGCCGGCGGCCAGGCGGGCGCGGGCGGCCTCGAGCATCGCGTAGGTCTTCCCGACGCCGGCGGCGGCGCCGAAGAAGACCTTGAGCTTGCCGCGCGCCTTGCGCGCCTCGTCGGCCCGCACGCGCTCGAGCAGCTGATCTGGGTCCGGTCTTTGCTCGTTCATCCGCGCCAGGCCTTCTACCCTACCCAGGCCGGGCTTCCGAACGCGGCACCCGGCCAGGGAAGACCGGCGGATCGGGCTGATCGCTGCGTGGGGCGCCGGCGTACTGGGAACGTGCCGGGCCCGCCCGTGGCCATCGCCCCCCGCGTCAGGACACAGCCTCCGTGGCGCCTGTCGATGAGGTCGTCGTGAGGGTCCGACGAGGACCTGCACATCGCGGGTCCGGAGGCTGGGCTGCCTGCCTACGCCCGCGGGGTCCGGGCCTGTCACTCTGCGGGGTCATGCTCCGACGAACACCGGCACGGGATCTCCTTGAGCACCGCGCGGGTGACCGAGGTGAAGAAGAGATCCCGTACCGGGTGGGCTCCGTGCGAGCCCATCACGACCAGACGGGCCGGCGGCGGCGACTCGGTCGAGGATCGCCGAGCGCAGCGCGTCCTCGGACGCCACCGGCTCGAGCAGGATCTGCACGCCGTGAGCGGTGGACTGCCGCCGTCTGGAGCCGTACCTGGGCCCGGGCCAGGTCCTGGTCAATGACAGGATTCCACCGTCTCAGCCCCCAGAGCGGCCATCCGCGGATCCTCTGCTGCTCTCAGGCCCAGTCGCACGCGAGGAGACCACCGGCGAAGAGCGTGCACATGCCCAGAAGAGGACCCAACCCTGGCGAGGGCGGCCGATCATCCGTCCGAACGTGTGTGTCAAGGCGGCCGGGACGCCGCGATCGCGAGCATCGTGTATCAAATTGGTCAGCGGCGTGGGATTCGCGAAGGGATGCGCGCCGTTCGCGTTGAAGAACCCTCCGCCGTTGGTGCCGAGGTTCTTGACGAACTCGAGGGCCGCCACCAGACCCATGGGGAGGAGCTGGGTGGCAACCGGTTGGCCACTCGCTCGACGGTTGCCTGCAGGAGCGGGACGCTCTGGTACGCGCTGCTCAGGTTCAGCGGCGTATCCCTGCTAGACGAGCACGAGGCTGCCCACCAGTCGGACCGGGAGGAGAATCCAGAGCAGGGCCCGCACCAGATCCACCCGAAGTTGCCGAGGGATCTCGTTCGTTCGCGTGCCAGCCCTCGGATGAAAGCGATCCCGACGGCCAGCCCGGCCGCCCCGGCCAGGAAGTTCTGGGCCACCAGCCCCACGACCTGGCTGAGATAGCTGAGCGGTGGTCTCGCCGGCGTAGGCCTGCCACGTGGTCGTGCTCGCGAAGCTGACCGCCGTGTTCATTGCGAGGTCCGGCGATACCGCGTCGCGCCGAAACGCCGGTCGAAGGTGTCGAACAGGAGCTTCGATGCGCAGGATCGCGTAGAGAAGCAGCGTCCCGGCGAAGCTGAACAGCAGGAACGCGGTGGTGTATTGCTTCCAGGCCATCTCCTGGTGCGGATCGACACCGGTGAGGCGATAGATCGCCCGCTCGAGCGGACGCAGCGCCGGGTCGAGGATCGTTCGTTCCCCGGCGAAGACGAGGTGGAGATAAAGGCCGACCGGCCGGACGAGGACGAGCACAAGGCCGAGGAACAGCGCGTACTGCAGCAGGCTGAAGGCGTTCACGTTCCGCCCTTCGGCTGGCCGTTGGCCTGCCCGACCTCGCCGGACCGCGCCGGGTCCGGCTCGGCGCGGGGATTCGGCCCTCTGGTGCTCATGGCCCGCGGGTCGTGCTCAGGACGCTTCGGGCTCGCCCTCCGGGTCGCCGAGGCTGTCGAGCACGTTCTTGAGGACGATCGCGCGTCGTGTCAGAGCTTCGCGCAGGTCGAAGCTGTTGGTACCCGCGATCTCCATCAGCAGGTCGGAGATGCGGCCGGTGACGAGTGCCTCGAGCTCGGCCCGCTCCTCTTCCTTCAGTTCGAGCGTCATGGTCGTCACTCCGAGGTCAGCGCGCGGCGCCGTCGAGCGCCAGGTTCAGGCGAAGCACGTTGACGCGCGGCTCGCCCAGCACGCCGAGCTGGCGGCCCTCGATGTGCTGCTCCACCAGGCGGCGCACCGTGCGCCGCGTCCACCCCGCGCGCCTTGGCGACCCGCTGCACCTGGTAGAGGGCCGCCGCCGGGCTGATGTGCGGATCGAGGCCGCTGCCCGACGCCGTCGCGAGGTCCACGGGTACGGGCGCCGTGTTGCCAGGGTCGGCCTCGCGCAGGGCGTCGATCCGGGCCCTTGGTCGCGGCGTGGAGATTCGGGATTCAGGGGTCCCAGGTTGGATCCCGAGGACGCGCCGGCGTTGTAGCGCGTGCGGGCGCCGTGGCGGACAGCCGCCCCCAGAAGTACTTCTGGTCGTCGAACGGCTGGCCGATGAGGCGTCGAGCCGACCGCCTTTCCGTCCCGCACGATCAGGCTCCCGTTGGCCTGGGCAGGGAAGATCGAGCTGTGCGATCCCGGTGACGAGCAGCGGATACGCGACCCCGGTGATCAGGCTGAGCCATCAGGAGCATCATCACGATTGCCGGCTTGAGTTGATTCATCATGCGTCGCACTCTCCTTCACGCCAGGCCGCAGGGCGACCAGGATCAGGTCGATCGAGCTTGATGCCGATGAACGGCACGATGATGCCGCCCACGCCGTAGATCCAGAGGAACTGGCGCAGCAGGCGCGGCGGCGCCGACCGGCCGGTACCGCACGCCGCGGCAGCGCCAGCGGGATCAGCGCGATGATGATCAGGGCGTTGAAGATCACCGCCGAGAGGATCGCGCTCTGCGGGCGTCGCCAGCCGCATGACGTTGAGCGCGTCGAGCGCAGGGTACGTGGTCGCGAACGCGGCCGGGATGATGGCGAAGTACTTCGCCACGTCGTTGGCGATGCTGAACGTCGTCAGCGCGCCGCGGGTCATCAGCATCTGCTTGCCGATCTCCACGACCTCGATCAGCTTCGTCGGGTTCGAGTCGAGGTCGACCATGTTGCCGGCTTCCTTGGCGGCCTGCGTGCCGGTGTTCATCGCCACCGCCACGTCGGCCTGCGCGAGCGCGGGGGCATCGTTCGTGCCGTCGCCGGTCATCGCCACCAGCCGCCCCCCGGCCTGGTAGCTCGCGGATCAGCTTGAGCTTCGCCTCCGGGCGTCGCCTCGGCCAGGAAGTCGTCGACGCCCGCCTCGGCGGCGATCGCCGCCGCCGTGAGCGGGTTGTCGCCGGTGATCATCACCGTCTTGATACCCATGCGGCGCAGCTCGCCGAATCGCTCCCTGATCCCGCCCTTGACGATGTCCTTCAGCTGGATGACGCCGAGCACACGAGAACCGTCGGCCACCACGAGCGGCGTGCCGCCCTGCTTGCGCGACGCCGTCCACCGCCGTCCGCACGTCGGCCGGGAAGCTCGCCGCCTGCGCCGCGGACGTGGGCCTCGATGGCGTCGGCGGCGCCCTTGCGGATCTGGCGCCCGTTCAGGTTCACGCCGCTCATCCGCGTCTGCGCGGTGAACGGCCACGAAGGTGGCGCCCGATGCTCGTGCACGTCCCGCTCCCGGATCGCCGTACTTCTCCTTGGCGAGCACCACGATGCTGCGACCCTCGGGCGTCTCGTCGGCCAGCGAGGCGAGCTGGGCGGCGTCGGCGAGATCCCGCTCGGTCGACGCCCGGCGGCCGGCAGGAACGCGATGGCCTGCCGGTTGCCGAGCGTGATCGTGCCGGTCTTGTCGAGCAGCAGCACGTCGACGTCGCCGGCCGCCTCGACGGCGCGGCCCGACATCGCGATCACGTTCGCCTGGATGCATCCGGTCCATGCCGGCGATCCCGATCGCGGAGAGCAGCCCGCCGATCGTCGTCGGGATCAGGCAGACGAGCAGGGCCACCAGGACCGTCACGGTCACCGGCGTGCCCTGGCCGGCCGCCGCCGACGCTGTAGAGCGAGTAGGGCAGGAGCGTCGCGGTCGCCAGCAGGAAGATGATCGTGAAGCCCGCGAGCAGGATGTTCAGCGCGATCTCGTTCGGCGTCTTCTGGCGCTTGGCGCCCTCGACCATGCGCGATCATGCGGTCGAGGAACGCCTCGCCGGGGTTCGCGGTGATCCGGACGATCAGCCAGTCCGAGAGCACGCGGGTGCCGCCGGTGACCGCGCTGCGGTCGCCGCCGCTCTCGCGGATGACCGGGCGCGCTCTCGCCCGGTGATGGCGCTCTCGTCCACCGAGGCGACGCCCTCGATCACCTCGCCGTCGCCCGGGATCACGTCGCCGGCCTCGACGAGCACGACGTCGTCCTTGCGGAGGGAGTGCCCGGCACGCGCGTGACCGCGGCCGCCGCGCTCGGGCTGCGCCAGGCGCTTGGCCTGGACGTCCTGGCGGCGTCCGGCGGAGGGCCTCGGCCTGGGCCTTGCCGCGCCCCTCCGCCATCGCCTCGGCGAAGTTCGCGAAGAGCACGGTGAACCAGAGCCACACCGAGATCCAGAAGATGAAGCCGGCGGGCGCCTCCCCCTGACCGAGCGAGCGCCTGGAGCCAGAGCCCGGTCGTGAGGATGCTCCCCACGTAGCACGACGAACATCACCGGGTTCCGGACCTGGACGCCGGGGATCGAGCTTCCGGAACGCGTCGACGACGGCGCGCCGCACGATGGCGGCCGTCGAAGAGGGATCGCGCCTTCGGATGCGTCGACATGTCTCTCGCCTCCGCGCTACTTCGCGGACGTCATGAGCAGGTGCTCGACAATCGGCCCCAGCGCGAGCGCCGGCACGAAGGTGAGCGCGCCCACCAGGAGCACCACGCCGATCAGCAGCGACGACGAAGAGCGGCGTGTGCGTGGGCAGGGTGCCCGGGCCCGGGCGGGACCGCCTTCTTCCGCGCGAGCGAGCCCGCGATCGCCAGCGTCGGGATGGCCAGCCAGTAGCGCGCGAAGAGCATCGCGAACCCGAGCGCGGTGTTGTAGAAGGGGGTGTTGGCGCCGAGCCCGGCGAAGGCGCTGCCGTTGTTGTTGCCGGCGGAGGAGAAGGCGTAGAGCACCTCGCTGAAGCCGTGCGCGTCCCGGGTTGTAGATGGTCGCCTTGCCGCCCGGGCTCACCACCGCCGACCGCCGTCCCGATCAGGACGACCGCCGGCGGGATCAAGATCACGAGCGAGGCCATCTTCATCTCGTAGGCCTCGATCTTCTTCCCGAGGTACTCGGGCGTCCGCCCGACCATGAGCCCGGCCACGAAGACGGCGATGATGGCGAACACGAGCATGCCGTAGAGCCCCGAGCCGACGCCGCCGAAGACCACCTCGCCGAGCTGCATCAGCCACATCGGCACGAGACCGCCGATCGGGGTGTAGGAATCGTGCATCGAGTTCACGGAGCCGTTCGAGGCGGCCGTGGTCGCGGTCGCCCAGAGCGCGGAGTTCGCGATCCCGAAGCGGACCTCCTTGCCCTCCATGTTGCCGCCGGCCTGGAGGTCGCTCGCCTGGTGGTCGACCCCGAGCCAGGCCGAGCGTGGCGCCGCGCTGCTCGGCCACCACGCAGACGGCGAGGAGGCCGACGAAGATGACAGTCATCGCCGCGAGCACGGCCCAGCCCTGGCGGGTGTCGCCGACCATGGCGCCGAACGTGTAGCAGAGCGCGGCGGAGATCACCAGGATCGCGAGCAGCTCGAGGAAGTTCGACAGCGGCGTCGCGTTCTCGAACGGATGGGCCGAGTTGACGTTGAAGAAGCCGCCGCCGTTCGTCCCGAGCTGCTTGATGGCGATCTGGGACGCGGCGGGGCCGAGGGCCAGGGTCTGCTCGCTCAGGGTCGTCTTCGTCATCTTGGGCTGGCCCTTCTCGTCGAGGACCGGCTTGCCGTCCTTGTCGGTCTCCGGCACGTCGTACTGGGTCGGCTGGACGACCGCGACCTTCGCGTACTCGCCGAAGGTCTGGACCACACCCTGCGAAACCAAGACGAGCGCGAGCACGAACGAGAGCGGCAGCAGGATGTAGAGCGTCGTCCGCGTGAGATCCACCCAGAAATTCCCGATGGTCTCCGCCGAGCGGCGCGAGAAGCCGCGCACGAACGCGGCGAGGGTGGCCATGCCCGCCGGCGGCCGAGACGAAGTTCTGGACGGTCAGGCCCAGCATCTGGGTCAGGTAGCTCATCGTCGTCTCGCCGCCGTAGCCCTGCCAGTTGGTGTTCGTCGCGAAGCTGACGGCCGTGTTGAACGACGAGTCAGCCGTCACCGCGCCGAGGCCCTGCGGGTTCAGCGGCAGGCCGCCCTGTAGCGCTGGAGCAGGTAGACGACGAGCAGGCCCGCGAAGTTGAAGAGCAGCATCGCCAACGCGTAGGTCTTCCACCCCATCTCCTCGGTCGGGCCGGACGCCGCGAGAGCCGGTAGATGAGGCGCTCGAGCCAGCCCGAGGAGCGATCGAGGCCGGTCGGCACGCCCCTCGTAGACCCGCGCCATGTAGAGCCCGAGCGGCTTGGCCAGCGCGAGAAGGACGACGAGGTAGAGCGCGAGCTGCAGGAACCCGTTGCGCGGTCACGAGAACACCTCCGGCTTCAGGAGCGCCACGCACCAGGTAGGCGAGCAGGCCGACAGCCACGATGCCGCCGATCGACGTAGAGCATGTCATGGCCTCCTCCTACAGCCGGTCGCAGAGCTCGACGAATCCCCAGGACAGGCCAGGAACCCAAGGGCGAGCCCGATGTAGAGATGTCCAGCATGTCATGCCTCCCTACGGTCGACAGATCCGGTGGAGATCCCTCGGAATCACGGCTCAGTACGAGAAGGCCAGGCCGACGGTGCCGATCACCTGAACCTCGTCCCCGTCATTGATGGCCTTCAGGTTGTCGCCGAGATAGAGCACCTGGACGCCGCCCTTGACGAGCCACTTGCCGAACGCGGGCGGGATGAAGGCCAGGGGCATGGAGAGAGTCACCCCGCCCGAGAAGTACCGAAGGTGTCGTCCGAGCCGGTGCCGAACTCGTAGTAGTCCTTCAGGCTGAGCCCCACGGCCAGGGGGACGGAGACGGCCAGCGGATAGGCGGACTCGGGGAGAAAGGTGTAGCCGGTAGCGATGCCGAGCTGGCCGTAAACGCCCTTGTCGCGCCAGCATCGGCCTGGCCGTCGAATAGTCACAGAACCTGGATCTCGCCGTCTCGCAGGACTCGTACGCGACCGTCGAGTCGCGCGAGCTCGTCCACGGTCTCGTCGTAGAACATCGGCTTGATGTGATAGACCCACACGGGGCACGGTGGCATCTTGTCGAGCTCGCGCGCCAGCCGGGCCGGGAGTCAGGTGACCGGACAGCTCCGCGAGCCGGTCGAGGCGATTCGGGAAGGACGTCTCCACGATGATCGCCCGCACGCCACGCAGTTGCGCGCGACTTCCCACAGGCGCTCCGTCGGTCCGGTGTCTCCCGAGAACACCAGGGCGCTCGAGCCGTCGTGCACGATGAACCCTGTGTCGGCACCGTGTGATTCACCAGGACGGGGATGACGGTGAGCCGCTCCCCGATGCGATTCGGCTCGCCCGGCCGGAGCGTGTGGAGCCGGAGCACGGGGTCCTGCGCCGTCGGGATGGTCGAGAAGTCCGGCCAGATCCGCTCGTTGAAGAAGTGCGTGTGCATGTCCTCCAGCACGGGCGCGATCGACGAGACGGCCAGGGTCTGGCCGTTCCCCGAGCTCAGCTCGTGGCAGCCGCGGTTGTCGGCGAGATAAGCCAGCCCTCCGATGTGGTCGAGGTGAGCATGGACAGGAGCACGTGCCGGATCTCCAGCTGCTCGGCGAGCCCGAGCGTCGACGTGACCGAGCCAGCCTCGAGCAGGACCGCTCCGTCGAGCAGCAGGCCGGGAAGATGCCGCGCCGGAGTGCGAGCCGCCCTGCAGCCGAGGACCGTGAGTCGCATGGCGAGCACGGTAGTCGGAGCGGGCATCAAGGCGCGCTAGAGAGTCAGGCCGGAACGGTCAAGGACCCGTAAAGAAGCGCCGTAAAGCACGTCCGGCCCGGGCGGACGGCAAGGCGCAGGGCGCCAAGATCAGAGCCCCGGTCCTCACCGCGAGCCGGCTGACTCCCTGCGTGATGACGTCGAGCCCGCACACGAGCCTGCTCACGACGGCACGACGCGTGAAGACTCCGGCCCAGACCAGGGCCGAGCCGTGCCGAAGGCCCTCCAGGCTGACTCGCGGAGCAGCTACGGACGGTACGTCGGCTCGGCGAGCGCGACCATGAGCGCCGCGACGGCAAGCGCTCGCCGCTCGTCCATGGTGAGCCCTTCGGTGTTCCCCTCCCACACGTCGAGCACCAGGGGCTCGCGGCCCTGGAGGGGGAGCCGTCCGCCTCCCGGCGGGAAGCGGAACCCGGTCCGGCCCAGCGTGTGCACCCGCGTCGTGGTGGAGACCAGCGTCGAGGGGTCAAGCGTGGTCGAGGGCGGCGGAAGCTCGGCCTGGCTGGCAGGAGCGGCCGCGATGAGCCGCTCGTCGCCGCGCCGCAGGACCAGGCCTCCCAGGCCGAAGAAGCGCCTGAGATCCTCCAGGATCCCGTCGATCGGCGCCCGCGCCGCCAAGCTGGTGGCGGTGCGCCCGAGCACCTCCAGGTCCCCACGCGCCCGGCTGACCTGCTCGGCCGTCCGGACGCGACGCTTCCCGAAGGCCGCGGCGATCAGCCCGCAGGCCGCAAGCGCGAGGAACGCTCCGATGTCGCCCGGCTTGTGGATCTCGAGAGAGAGATAGGGCTCCGTCAGGAAGAAGTTCAGGCTGAGCGCCGACACGACCGCCGTGGCCAGCCCCGGGCCCCTCCCTCCCATCTCGGCCACGATGATGGTCAGGGCGATGAAGACGAAGGCGAGGTTCGACGCCGACACGGTGGTTCGCAGCGGCGTGAGCGCCACGCCGAGCGCGACGGCGGCCCCGACACCGATGACGAACCACACCGGTCCTCGATCGCTGTGGTTCACGTCTCACCTCGCTTCGCGGTGATGGTCCGCTGCTCTCGTGCGCAACCCAGCATCGACCGTGAGCCGAGGGTGGCCCCGGCGATCGGGTGACCCTGAGCTCGTAGAGCCGTCACGCACCTCGGCCTGCTGTCCGCCTGTTCAGGCATGCGATTCGGGGGCGACCGGCGTGTTGCGGGAGTAGCAGCGGCGGTGCGCGGTTCAGAACGGCCACGTCGAGGGAGCGCGGTGCCGCCACCGAGCGGCGGGGCGCCCGCGGGTCCCCTGGCCGGTTCGCGTGAGACATGACCCGAACGTAGCACACTCGTGCCCGAGCGCACGCGGCGGGGAGCCGCGGCGGCGTCCGTTCGCGCGCTGGCACCAGCTCTTCGCGCGTCCGACCCTGCGGGCAGGTAGTCGCAGCGCCGGCAGGCATCCGAGCGGCCCCATTCCGCCGGACCACAGTGGGTTGCGGGGAGTCCTGGACGGCCAGGCCGCCCGGACGCGCGGGTGCGGTGCGTACCAGGAGCGCGGTTGCCGAGCGCGACTCCGCATCTGATACCATCTGACAGCGACGTGTTGCGCGGAACGGACACATCGTAGGGGGAGACGCGTGCGACGGTTCGACCTGGTGTTGCCGAGGAACGTGGAGGAGTGCGTCGACGTGCTGG
The DNA here is from genome assembly GCA_963804185.1 of uncultured Candidatus Rokubacteria bacterium. Taxonomy (GTDB): domain Bacteria; phylum Methylomirabilota; class Methylomirabilia; order Rokubacteriales; family DASRDR01; genus DASRDR01. Next base: position 1,382,655 of record CAWDPM010000005.1, on the reverse strand, counting down.
CCGAGCGCGGCCCGGACGCGAAGGTGGTGGCGGGCGGGACAGATCTCCTGCCTCAGCTGAAGAACGGCCTCCTTCGGACGGCCTGCGTGGTCGACCTCTCTGGCGTCAGCCAGCTCGGGAGGCTGACGCACGCCGACGGGGGCGGCCTGCGCATCGGGGCGTCGGTCACGGCGCGCACGCTCGAACGGGATCCCGGCCTCCTGGCGGGCTATCCCGCGATCGCCGAGAGCGGGGCGCTGGTCGGATCCGTCCAGATCCGGAACCTGGCCACGCTCGGCGGAAACCTGTGCAACGCCGCCCCGTCGGCCGACATGGCGCCGCCTCTCTTGGCGCTCGACGCCGACGCGACGATCGTGGGGCCCCGCGGGACTCGCCGGGTCCCGTTCGCGTCGTTCTTCCTGGGCGTGCGTCGCACGGTCCTGGCCCCAGACGAGCTTTTGGTGGAGATCGTCGTGCCCGCCCCCGGACCGCGCAGCGGAGGGAACTATCGGCGACACACGCCCCGGCGCGAGCTCGACATCGCCGTGGTGGGGGTGGCCTCGCAGCTCACCCTGTCGAACGGGGTCTGCGCGAAGGCGCGCGTTGCCCTTGCCGCGGTGGCGCCGACGCCGCTTCGGGCCACGGCGGCCGAGGCGGCGCTGGAGGGCCGGCCCGTCACCCCGGAGCAGATCGAGCGCGCCGCTGCGCTCGCGGTCGAAGCTGCCCGGCCGATCAGCGACCAGCGCGGCTCGGCCGACTTTCGCCGTCACCTGGTCCAGGTCCTGACCCGCCGCACGCTCACCACCGCCCTCGCGCGCGCGGGCGGCTGACGATTCCGGAGGCCATGTGCCCAAGCAGATGCTCAGCTGCACGGTGAACGACGAGTCGGTGGAGGTGCTCGTGCAGCCGTACGAGACGCTGCTCGACGCGCTTCGGGAGGGGCTGGGTCTGACCGGTCCCAAGGAGGGGTGCGGCACCGGTGACTGCGGCGCCTGCACCGTCCATCTGGATGGCCGGCCGGTTGCGAGCTGCCTCGTGCTGGCGATGCAGGCGCGCGGGCGATCGGTCCAGACCATCGAGGGCCTGGGGAGGCACGGGGCCCTCCATCCGTTGCAGGACGCCTTCGTCCGCCACGGCGTGCCCCAGTGCGGGTTCTGCATTCCGGGCGTCCTCATGGCGGCCGCGGCCCTCCTGGCCGAGACTCCGCGTCCGACCGAGGAGGAGATTCGCTACGGCATCGCCGGCAACCTGTGCCGGTGCACCGGCTACACGAAGATGCTGGCTGCGATCGGCGAGGCCGCCGTCGCGACCAGGCAGGAGAGCTGAGTCACCATGGCGATGAAGACCACGCGCGAGGTGAAGGGGGTCGGGCTGTCCATCCCGCGGCCGGATGGGCCGGAGAAGGTGACGGGCCAGGTCCAGTACGTGGCGGACCTCAAGCCGCGCGGGCTGCTCCACGCGAAGCTCCTGCGGAGTCCCCACGCTCATGCCAGAATCCTCCGGATCGACGCCACCCGCGCGCGGGCGCTGCCCGGCGTGCGGGCCGTCCTTACGGCCTCCGACGTTCCGGAGCTCAAGCGCCAGGCGCCGACGCGCGCGCACGCGGTGCTCGCCATCGACCGCGCGATCTTCGCCGGTCAGCCTGTCGCCGCCGTGGCGGCGGACGAGCCTGCGATCGCCGAGGAGGCGCTCGACCTGATCGAGGTCGACTACGAGGTGCTGCCGGTTGCCGTCGACCCCCTGCTGTCGATGCAGCCCGGCGCCCCTCCGGTGGCGGATGCCGGGACCGAGGCCGACACCAGCGAGGCGCTGGCCCACTCCGGTGTCGCGGCGGCCAAGGGCGACGCCGGTCCGAGCCGCGCCGTCAACGTGGCGCAGCAGGCGCACCTCCACCGGGGCGACGTGGTCAAGGGCTTCGCCGAGTCCGACCTCGTGCTGGAGCATACCTATCGGGTGCCGATGGTTCACCAGGGCTACCTCGAGCCCCACGCGGTGCTGGCCCAGTGGGACACGAACGGCCTGCTCACCCTGTGGGCCAGCACGCAGGGGTCCTTCAACACGCGCTCGGAAGTCGCTGACGTGCTCGGGATCCCGGAGAACCGGATCCGGGTGATCCCGATGGAGTGCGGCGGCGGATTCGGTGGCAAGATCCGCGCGCTGTGCGAGCCCATCACCGCGCTCCTGGCCCGCGCCACCGGCCGGCCGGTCCGCTACGTGATGACGCGGCGCGAAGAGCTCGAGGCAGGGATGCCCGCCCCGCAGGTCGTCATCCGGCTCAAGACCGGCGTCAAGCGCGACGGCGCGCTCATGGCGCTGGAGTCGGAGACGATCCTGGACTCCGGCGCCATCTCGGGCGCGGTGCTGACGATGAGCGCAGTGTTCCTCGGCAGCTTGTACAAGTGGCCGAGCTTCGACGTCCGCGGCTTCGAGGTGCTCACGCACAAGCCGAGCGTCGCCGCCTACCGGGCGCCCACCGCGCCGCAGACCATCTTTGCCCTCGACTCCCACATGGAGGAGATCGCCCGACGGCTGGGCCTCGATCCGGTCGAGTTCCGTCTCCGGCATCTCATGCAAGAGGGCGATCCGATGGCGAACGGCCAGCCCTGGCAAAGCAACGGCGCGAAGGAGGTGCTGCGCCGGCTCGGTGAGCACCCGCTCTGGAAGACCCGCAACGAGTGGGCGGCCAGTGGGGGCAAGGACGGCCGCGGGCTGCGCGGCACGGGCCTCGCGCTGGGCGGCTGGATCCCGGGACTCCAGCCGACGGGCGCCACGGTCCGGCTCAATCCCGACGGGTCCCTCAGCGTCCTCACCGGCCAGGTCGACATCGCGGGCACGAACATCGCGCTCGCCCAGATTGCTGCGTCGGCGTATGGGGTCGACACCGACCAGGTCCGGATCACTACCGGGGACACCGACAGCGCGCCCCTCACGGGACTGAGCGCGGGCAGCAAGACGATCTACACGGTTGGCGCCGCGGTGCTGGAAGCGGCCGAGGATGCCCGCCGCCAAACGCTCGAGATCGCCGCGTCCGAGATGGAAGCTGCCATCCACGACCTCGAGATCGAGGACGGGAAGGTGACGGTCCGGGGGGTGCCCAGCCGCTCGATCACGCTGGCCCAGATCGGGAAGAAGGGCAACCTCTACATGTCGAAGGTGCCCCCGGTGCTCGGGGTGAGTCACTTGGCGTTCGCGCTTCAGGCCCCGGCCTTCGCCGGACAGCTGGCCAGGATCGAGGTGGATCCGGAGACGGGCGAGCTCACGCTGCACGATTTCGTGGTCGTCCAGGACGCCGGCCGCGCGATCAACCCGCTCGGCGTGGAAGGCCAGATGCAGGGGGGCGCCGTCCAGAGCCTGGGGTTCGCCCTCACCGAAGGGCTGCTCTTCGACGAGAAGGGCCGGCTCACGAATCCGAGCCTGCTCGACTACCGGAAGCTCACCGCTGCTGACCTGCCCAACATCGAGACGATCATCGTCGAGGTGCCCTCGCCGGCTGGTCCATTCGGAGCCCGCGGCGTCGGGGAGCCGCCGATCGTGCCAGCGCCGGCAGCCATCGCCAACGCCGTGTCCGACGCCACCGGAGCGCGGATCACGGAGCTGCCCATCACGCCCGAGCGAATCGCCATGGCGCTGGTGGCGAGCCGGACCGGTGCTGCGCCGGGCGGTGCCGACCGGTAGGGTCCGGGGCAGGTCGGCTGGCTAGCGGACGACGGTCAGGGTCCCGAGCGCCACGGCGCGGCGGACGTTGGGAGCTCGGTCGTGCTGCCCGGAGCTGCTTGCCGGTCCAGGGGAGCCAGACCCCGGTGTGGAGCGGATAGGCACCGGCCGGCGTGTCGGCGGCACCTGGGGCGTCACGCTCTGGCGGATCTCTTCGCCCGGGGACCATCGTGAGGTGCCAAAGTGCCTGGACCCGATCTGATATTAGTTGAGAAGTAGTCGGTAAAGATCCTGATTTGTAGGGTTTTAAGGGACCTCGGAGTTGATGGGCTGAATCCATTATCCGGGCGCGGTAGGTGCTTCGGTCACGGCAGTCCGTCTGGTTAACGGGTGCGCGTTGCCGGGCGCTGACGTCCGCGTTCGACGATTGCTAGAATCGGGGGCGAGGGAGCCTCCCCACGGACCGCATGAGGGGCGGTGGTAGTGGTCACCGTCGAGGAGATCGTCGAGCGGATCGACGCGTGGCGTGGCCGACCAGTGTCGATCCAGCCCCTGACGAAGGGGCTCACCAACGCGAATTACCGGGTCGACGTGGACGGCCAGGCGTTCGTCGTGCGGATCCCGGGCGCCTCCACCGAGCTCCTGGCCATCGACCGCGCGAACGAGCTCTACAGCGCCCGCGTTGCGGCCGCACTTGGCATCGGCCCGGCGGTCCTTCGTCACTTCGCGGACAGCGGCGCGACCGTCATCGAGTTCCTCCAGGGCCGGCCCATGACCAACGGCACGCTGAAGGAGCCGGGCATGCCCGGGCGGATCGCCGCGACGCTTCGCACGCTCCACGGTGGGCCCCGGTTCCTCCGAGACTTCGACATGCTCGGCCTCGCGGACGGGTACTGGGCCGTGATCGAGCGGCGGGGCTTCCCGGCGCCGTCCGGTTACCGGGCCCGGCGACCTGCCATCCGGGAGATTGGCGCCGCGCTGGCGGTCCGCCCGCTCCCCAGCCTGCCGTGTCACAACGACCTCCTCGCCGACAACTACATCGAGCAGGATGGCCAGCTCCGCCTGGTGGACTGGGAATACAGCGGCAACGGCGACCCGGCTTTCGAGCTCGGGAACACGTGCCGCGAGCTCGACTACGACGATGTCCGGCTGCTCGAGCTCTGCCAGGCGTATTTTGGCCGGGCGACGGCATCTCTCGTCGGGCGCGTCAGGCTCCACATGATCGTCTCGGACGTCGGCTGGACGCTCTGGGCGGCGATCCAGACGGCGATCTCGCGGATCGCGTTCGACTTCTCGGCCTACGGTGCCGCGCGGTGGACGCGCGCCGAGGCGGCGATGGACTCCCCTGATTTCCCGCGCTTGATCGACGCCGTCGCACGGCCTCGCCGAGGGGGAGACGACCTGACGTCCGACCCTGCGCGGCGCCCTTGACAATCTCGCTACCGGTGACCGATCGTAGGCCGTCGCCCACGAGGCCCGGTTCCGAACCCGAGGAGGAGACCCATGAAGCATCCATCGCTACGCGCCATCTCGCTCGCCACCCTGATCGTCCTGACGGCCATCGGGGTCGCGGTCGGCCAGACCGGGATGAGCCAGAGCCAGCTGGCCACCGCCGCCAAGCAAGAGGGCCAGCTCACCACGATCGCGCTTCCGCACGACTGGTGCGGCTACGGGGAGCTCATCAGCAGCTTCAAGCAGAAGTACGGCCTGAAGATCAACGAGCTGAACCCCGACGCCGGCTCCGGCGACGAGATCGAGGCCATCAAGGCGAACAAGGGGAACAAGGGCCCGCAGGCGCCGGACGTGATCGACGTCGGTCTCTCCTTCGGCCCGTCGGCGAAGAAGGAAGGCCTGCTCCAGCCGTACAAGGTCGCCACGTGGGCCTCGATCCCGAACGACCAGAAGGACGAGGAAGGCTACTGGTACGGCGATTACTACGGGGTGCTGGCGTTCGAGATCAACGCCGACATCGTCAAGAACGCCCCTCGTGACTGGGCGGACCTCCTCAAGCCGGAGTACAAGAACTCGGTCGCGCTGGCCGGTGATCCGCGGACCTCGAACCAGGCCATCCAGGGGGTCCTGGCCGCCGGCCTCGCCATGGCCAATGGCAACATGGATCGGGCGCCGGAGGCGGGCCTGAAGTTCTTCGCGGACCTCAACAAGGCCGGCAACTTCGTCCCGGTGATCGGCAAGGTGGCGTCCCTCGCGCAGGGGGCCACGCCGATCATCATCCGCTGGGACTACAACGCGCTCTCGGATCGCGACACGCTCAAGGGCAACCCCAAGGTCGAGGTGGTCGTCCCGCGGAACGGGGTCGTCGCCGGCGTGTACGTCCAGGCGATCAGCGCCTTCGCGCCGCACCCGAACGCCGCGAAGCTGTGGATGGAGCACCTCTACTCGGACGAGGGCCAGGTGGCCTGGCTGAAGGGGTACTGCCATCCGATCCGATTCCTGGACCTCGTGAAGAACAAGAAGGTGCCGGCCGACCTCCTGGCCAAGCTGCCGCCGGCTGAGTCATACGACAAGGCGGTCTTCCCGACGCTCGAGCAACAGGCGAAGGCGAAGGAGATCATCACCAAGCAGTGGGACACCGTCGTCGGCGCGAACGTCAAGTAGCACCCGCCGAGTGAACTTGGATCGCACCGAGCGCGTGTGGCAGGGCCGCCCGAGCCCGGTGTGACGGCTGCCGTGACCTCTTCCTCTCACCGCCGCCCCGGGTGAGGGGAAGAGGGCGCGGAACCCGACGATGAGCTGCCAGCCGACCGCCACCCTCCCTCGCCGGGCTGCCAGCGCGACGGGAGCGCTCCCGCGGCGGACCGACGAGTGAGCCAGGCCGCTTCCGCGGAGGGTGCGCCGCCGGTGGCCGAGGTGGCGCGGCCGGGTCGATTCTCGTGGGAGCTGCTGGGGGTCCTCCCGTTCTTTCTCTTCGCGTTCTTCTTCCTCGTCCTGCCGACGAGCTTCCTGATCGTGGGGGGGTTCCAGGACGCGGAGGGCCGGTTCACGCTGGCGAACATCCGCGACCTGTTCCACCCGACCATCCTCAGGGCGTACTGGATCAGCATCCAGGTCAGCGCGGCCTCGGCGATCGGCGGGGCGGTCGTCGGCTTCTTCCTCGCGTACGCAGCGATCTCCGGCGGGCTACCGCGGTGGGTCCGTCCCACGCTGATGACGTTCTCCGGCGTGGCCTCGAACTTCGCCGGGGTGCCGCTCGCCTTCGCGTTCCTCGCCACGCTCGGGCGGACTGGCCTGGTGACCGTGCTTCTCGTCAGCCTCTTCGACTTCAACATCTACCGCGCGGGGTTCAACCTGCTCAGCTTCTGGGGTCTGGCACTGACGTACATGTACTTCCAGATCCCTCTGATGGTCCTGATCATGGCCCCGGCGATCGACGGGCTGAGGCGCGAGTGGCGCGAGGCGGCGTCGAACCTGGGGGGGAGCGCCGTCGACTACTGGCGGTACATCGCGCTGCCCGTGCTGTGGCCGACCCTTCTCGGCACGACCCTGCTCCTGTTCGCCAACGCCTTCGGCGCGATCGCGACGGCGTACGCTCTCACCGGCAGCTCCCTCAACATCGTCACGATCCTGCTGTTCGCGCAGATCCGCGGCGACGTGCTCCACAACCAGAACCTCGGCTACGCGCTGGCCCTGGGCATGATCCTGATCACCGGGCTTTCGAACACGGCCTACATCCTGCTGCGCTCCCGCAGCGAGCGGTGGCTCCGATGACGCGGCGGACGATCGGCTCGTGGACGGTCATGGTCCTGGGGATCCTGTACTTCTTCCTGCCCCTGCTGGCGACGTTCGAGTTCTCGCTGCGCTACCGGCGCGGTGTCTACAGCTTCGAGGCGTACCGGATCGTCCTCGGCGACCCGCGGTTCCACGAGACGTTCCTGTACTCGACCCTCCTCGCGCTCGCCACGATCGTTGTCGGGGCCCTGCTGGTCGTGCCGACCGCCTACTGGATCCAGCTGCGCCTGCCGAAGCTGCGGCCCATGGTGGAGTTCATCACGCTCCTGCCGCTGGTGATCCCGGCGATCGTGCTGGTCTTCGGCTACCTCCGGATCTACAACAGCTCGTCGCTCCTGCCCTTGACGGCCAACGACCGGACCACCGACCTGCTGCTGATGTTCAGCTACGTCACGCTGGCGATGCCCTACATGTACCGCGCCGTCGATGCGGGGCTGCGCGCGATCGATGTGCGGACCCTGACCGAGGCGGCCCAGAGCCTCGGTGCGAGCTGGGGGACCGTCCTGCTTCGAGTGATCCTGCCCAACGTGCAGGTGGCCGTGCTGAGCGGCGCGTTCCTGACCTTCGCCATCGTCATCGGCGAGTTCACCATGGCGAGCCTGCTGGACCGTCCCGCCTTCGGCCCGTACCTACAGCTCATCGGCGCGAATCGCGCGTACGAGCCGGCGGCGCTGGCGGTCATCACCTTCGCGATCACGTGGGCGTGCATGGCGCTGATCCAGGTGCTGGGCCGCCGGGTTCCCGGCACGGCCGCCGGAGGGCACTGAGGACACGCATGGGCTTGCTGGAGATCAGTGGGCTTCAGAAGAAGTTCGCGCTCTCGACGGCCGTCGAGCACTTCGAGCTGGACGTCGAGCGAGGCGAGTTCGTGTCCTTCCTGGGGCCGAGCGGCTGCGGGAAGACGACGACCCTGCGGATGATCGCGGGCTTCGAAACCCCCTCGGCGGGCGCGATCCGGATCGAGGGCATGGACATCACCCGGCGACCGCCCAACCGGCGCAACGTCGGGATGGTCTTCCAGTCCTACGCGCTGTTCCCGAACATGACCGTCGCCGACAACGTGGGCTTCGGGCTCAGGGTGGCGAAGAGGCCGAGCGCGGAGATCGGCTCGCGAGTCCAGGAGATGCTCGAGCTCATCAAGCTTCCCGCTCTCGGGGACCGCTATCCGTACCAGCTGTCGGGCGGCCAGCAGCAGCGCGTGGCGCTGGCGCGAGCACTCGCGATCCAGCCGAAGGTGCTGCTGCTGGACGAGCCCCTGTCGGCCCTCGATGCCAAGATCCGGGTGTCGCTCCGGAACGAGATCCGGGCCATCCAGCGGAAGCTCGGGATCACCACGATCTACGTCACCCACGACCAGGAGGAGGCCCTGTCCCTGTCGGATCGCATCGTCGTGATGCGGGACGGACGGGTCGAGCAGATCGGCACCCCGTTCGAGATCTACAACTTCCCGCGCACGGGCTTCGTGGCGGCCTTCGTGGGCACCCTCAGCGTCCTGCGGGGGCACGTGGTGGACCCCGGGCGCGGCGCGATCCGGATCGACGGGCAGGAGATCCAGGCCGCGCAGGGTCTCGAGGGCGCGCGAGTCGGCGACGTGCGCTCGGTGGCGTTGCGCCCCGAGATCGTGTCCCTCCATGCGCCGGCCGGCGACGGGAACCGGATGCAGGGCACCGTGGAGGACGTCAACTTCCTCGGGTCGATCGTCCGGATCCGCGTGCGCTTCGGGGACAACGCGGTGTCGCTCGACACCTTCAACAACCCGAACGCGAGGCCTCCCGAGCCGGGGCAGCCGGTGACGGTGAGCTTTCCCCGGGAAGCGGTCCTGGTCCTGGAGGGATCCGCGGCGGTGTGAGAGGCGGTGGGGCGAGCCTGATCACCGGGATCTTCCGGCGATTGGCGGTCCAGCGCCGGTAGTGCGTGAACGCCCGGGTACATCTCGACCCCCCGCTGAAAGAACCCCTCGCTCTCCTGCCCCTCGAGCTCGTGCGCCTTGACCTCCTGCGTCACGCCGGCGAGCGTGACCCAGGCCCGCGGGTGCGCGCGCAGGTTGTGGTACCAGGCCGGGTGGCGCCGCCGGCCGTAGTTCGATGCGATCACGACGCACGTGTCGCCGTCGACCAACCCGAGAACGGGCAGCGTGCGCCGTTGGCCGGTCCTGGCTCCGATCGTCGTCAGCATCACCACCGGCAAGCCGGAGGCCCATGCCGAGAGCGTCGTCCGGCCCCGGGTGAGCCTGTACACGAGGCGATCGATGCCCTCCTGGATCCGTGTGTAGAGCCATGCCATGGGGCGTGTCGCCGCGGTTCGTCGCATCAGTCGGCGGATCGGGCTGGCCTTCCTGTAGTCGTACATCGATGCGACTCGCCCGTCGTGAGGGCTGATCACGGGTGAGCCAGTGCGATGTGGCCCTCGATCGGAAACGCCACACCCTCGTCGTTCAGGGTCATCCCCGCCTAGGGCCCCTCCAGCACCATTCGCCGGTAGGCTTCCGCCGCATCGAGGCCTGCCCGGACGCCCTGCTCGCGCGCCCACTCCCCGAGGAACTCCTTTGGATCCCACTCGCCCATCTGGCTCCGGTGCTCGCGCAGCGCCGCCAGCTTCAGGTCGAGCGTCCCGGCGATGTCGACGAAGGTGTCGGGTCGCTCGGTCCCGTGGATGTACACCTGGCGGACCTCGTGAGGCTCGAGCCCCTCGGCGAGCAGCTCCGGGAAGATCAGCCGCGTGCCTGCCGAGGGAAAGACCGCGTCAAGGGCAGCCTCGGCGGCCGCCCGGTGGTCGGGGTGATTCAGGTACGTGGAGCCGTAGTAGCGAACCGTGGGGTCGCCGCACACGACCGCGTCGGGCCGGAAGCGCCGGATCAGGCGGGTGAGGTCCCGGCGGAGCGCGATGGTGGCCTCGAGCATCCCGTCCTCGTAGTCGAGGAACCACGCGTCCGAGATCCCGAGGACCCGACAGGCGCTCCGCTGCTCGACCTCGCGGATCGGCCCGAGGGCCTCCCGGGTCATGTCGAGCGGCGTGAAGCGATTCGACCCGCCAGTGCCGCGCGTGATGCATACCGTGACCACGGTGGTGCCCGCCTGCGCCCACTTGGCCAAGGTGCCGCCGACGGTGAACTCCTGGTCGTCGGGGTGGGCATGGATGCTCATCACGCGGGCCGGCGGCGCCGGCTCGACCACCTTTCGCTTCTTCTTGCCGTGCTCGGGAACGCCGGGAGCAGCGGAATCGGTCGATGCGTCCGTCATGTGAGCTCGGGAGTCCTTTCGCGCTCGAGGATGGGGTAGCGGAGGCCGCCCAGGACCAGGACGGGCCGTCCGCCTTCGTCGTGGAGGTGCGGTGAAAGCTGCTGTAGCGCGACGCGGCCGAACCGTGCCGGGAACGCGCCGCGCCGGACCCGGCAGTAGAGCCGCCCGCTCTCGCTCTCGACCGTGGCCGGGTCGAGCGGCTCCCGGTGGTCGCCGGCCAGGACGAGCTCGAGACTTTCCAGCCCGCCGTCGCCGCGTACTGGCCGCACCCGCTGGACGACGAAGGGGGTGCCCTCGGGCTCGAACCAGTTCCGTTCGCCCTGGCACACCACGAGCCAGCCCTCCGGCGTGTGGGTCATGGCGCGCAGGAAGAAGCGGAGCGTCAGCGGGTCGAGGACCTCGCTCCCGTCGTGGAAGACCCGGCCCTCGGCGTCGACCCGGTAGCGGTACTCGCGCATCGCCCTTTCATTCTAGTCCTGCTGTCCTTCCCACGCTGCTCAGAGCCGTCGGCCGACGCGGGTCCGGTAGGCGCGGTAGGGTGCGCCGAACTTCCGCTCAGATGCGCTCCTCGCGCGCGATCACCCCGACCCGGAGCACAGCGACGTAGGCCACGAGCAGCAACGCGAGCCAGCCGCTGTTGGCGAGGACGCCGATCCCGCGAAGAGCAGCGCGAGGGCGATGTACATCGGATTCCGCGAGCAGGCGTAGATCCCGTCCGTTACGAGCGTGGTCGTGGGCTTCGGCGTTTCGACGTTCGTCCCCGCGTCCCGGAACGCCCGCACCGCGAGGCTGAGACGCCCAGGCCGAGGGCGACGAGCCCGCCGCCCGCCGCGTAACGGAGCGCCGCCGGCGAGCCCGCCGGCAGGAGGAGCGGCAAGACTCGTCGGAGGGCGATGAATCCGACCGAGATGGCGGAGGCCGTCGAGCGCGCGCGGTGCGGGGAGCGGGAGGGCTTCTCCGAGATCTACGAGGCGTTCAGCCGGCGTGTGCTCGGCCTCTGCCGCCACCTCCTCGGCTCGCCCGATGCGGCCGAGGACGCCCGGAGCGACGTCTTCCTCCGCCTTCCGCGCGCGCTCGATCGGTACGACCCGGCGCTCCCGTTCGCGACCGTCATCGGCGGCCCGATCGCGATCCTGCTCCTGGCCGTGACGCTCGTGGGCCTGCCGCTCGCGCTGATCCTGCTGGGCCTCTACCTTCTCGCGTCTGTACGCCAGCAAGATCGTGGTGGGCCTCGCCCTCGGACGGATGCTGGTGAAGCCCCGGGCCAATCCGCAACGCGACGCGCTGAAGGCGCTGGTGGTCGGCCTGGCCCTGCTCTCGCTCGCGGCAGTGCTCCCCGTGGTGGGCGGACCGGTCCGGGTCGCGGCGATTTGCCTCGGGCGGGCGCGCTCGTCCGGCGCTTCGCCCGAGCGGCCGGAGCCGTGCGAAGCTCGGAGGCGTGACAGTCGAGATCCGGACGGCCGCGGAGATCCTGACGCCAGACCGGGCGGCCGAGTGGGCCGCTCGCCGGGCGCGGCGCGACGACCCGCTCCTGCGGGCCATCTGGCGAGGGTTCGTCGAGCTCGGCGGGCCGGTCGCGCTGGAGGACGTGGCCGCAGCGCTGCCGGACGTCGGCGCGACCGCCATCCGGGCCGCGGCGGCGGCGCTCGACGCCGCTGACCTGATCGGGCTCGACGGCGACCGCGTGCGGCTCGCGTACCCCTTCACAGCCGAGCCGACCGAATTCGAGGTGGTCCTTCCGGGCGGTCGATCTCGACACGCGTGCTGCGCGATCGACGCCCTGGGAGTGGCGCCGATGCTCGCCACGCCCGTGATGGTGCGATCGCGATGTCACCGGAGCGGCGCGCCGCTCCACCTCGAGGTCCATCCCGTGGATGGTCCACGCCGCGCGCCGCCCGGCACCCTGGCGTGGGTCGAGCAGGGGCGGTGGGGTGGCGACCGGCTTTCCGGCTTCCTCTGAACGCGCCTCAACTTCTTCCGGTCGGAGGAGGAGCTCGAGGCGTGGCGCCGGGAGACGCCGGACGGCGACGGCGCGGGCGCTCGTCCTCGCCGAGGCCTTCGAGCTGGGCCGCCGGATGTTCGGGGGCCTGCTCGTGCCATAATCGGCTGGGGCGTGTCGCGCCGGGGAAGGGAGCCATGACGGACGCGAGCTTCGGACCGGTGGTGAGCACGGCCTGGCTGGGCGAGCACCTCGGCGAGCCGGAGCCTCCGGGTGATCGACGCGACGTGGTACCTGCCGGCCCTCCAGCGCGACGCGCGAGCGGAGTTCCGGGAGGCCCACGTCCCGGGCGCCGTCTACTTCGACATTGACGCGATCGCCGACCGGGAGTCGGGGCTGCCCCACATGCTCCCCGACGCGACCACGTTCGGGGAGGCGGTGGGCGCTCTGGGCATCGGCGACGGCGACCGCATCGTCGTGTACGGCGGGAAGTACCTCTCCGCCTCGGCGCGCGTCTGGTGGACTTTCCGCGTGTTCGGGCACGAGCGTGTGGCCGTGCTCGACGGCGGTTTCCCGCGCTGGCGGGAGGAAGGCCGGCCGGTCCAGGCCGGAGATGCACGCCCGGCAGCGGGCCGCTTCACCGCACGCTTCCGGCCGGAGCTGGTGGCGTCGCTGGAGGACGTTCGTCGCAACCTGGAGACGCACCGGATGCAGGTCCTCGACGCCCGGTCGCCCGGGACGGTTCGCGGGGACCGAGCCCGAGCCGCGCCCCGGCCTGCGTGGCGGCCACATCCCCGGCAGCCTGAGCCTCCCCTACGACCGGCTGTTCCGACGGGAGGACGGGACGCTGCTCCCGCCGGGAGACCTCCGCCGGCTGTTCGAAGACGCCCGCGTGGAGCCCGGCCGGCCGGTCGTGACGACGTGCGGCTCGGGCGTGACGGCCTGCGTTCTCGCGCTCGGGCTCCAGCTCGTCGGGCGTCACGACGTCCGCGGTCTACGACGGGTCCTGGACCGAGTGGGGCGGTCGCGCAGACGTTCCCGTCGAGCGCTAGCCGATGCCGCGCCAGCGGATCGACCTCGATCCCATCGACGCCCTCTCGATCCTCGACGAGGAGGGTCGGGTGGACGAGGCGCTCGAGCCGGCGATCCCGCCGGAAGACCTCCGACGCCTTTACCGGACGTTCCTCCTCGCGCGCCGGTTCGACGAGCGCATGCTCGTCCTCCAGCGCCAGGGGCGGATCGGCACCTACCTACCGGCGCGCGGGCACGAGGCGGCGGTCCTCGGCAGCGTCTACCCTCTTCGTCCGACCGACTGGCTCGTCCCGGTCTGGCGCGAGTGGGCGGCATACGTGTGGCGGGGCTGGCCGCTCGAGAACCTGATCCTCCTCTACGCGGGCCTGACCGAGGGCACCTCCGTCCCCGCGGAGATCCGGGACCTGCCGGTCTGCGTCCCGATGGGGACGCACGTTCCGCACGCGGTGGGGCTGGCCTGTGCCATCCGCGCCCGGCGCCAGGACAGCGTCGTCCTCTGCTACTTCGGCGACGGAGCGAGCTCCGAGGGGATCTGCCAGGAGTCCATGAACTTCGCCGGAGTCTTCCGGGTGCCGATCGTCTTCGTGTGCATCAACAACCAGTGGGCGATCTCGGTGTCGCGGTCACGACAGACGCGGGCGAAGACGCTTGCGCACCGCGCGCTCGCGTACGGCTTCCCCGGGATCCAGGCGGACGGCAACGACCTGCTGGCGATGGTGGCCGTCACCCGCGAGGCGGTGGCCCGCGCCCGTGAGGGCGGCGGGCCCACGCTCGTGGAGGCCGTGACGTATCGCTTGACGCCCCACTCGACGGCGGACGACCCGACCAAGTACCGCGAAGACGCGGAGGTCAAGGCGTGGGAGGCGCGCGAGCCGCTCCCGCGGCTGCGCCGCTATCTCGAGGCGAAGGGTCTCGTCGACGACGCGCTGCACAGCCGGTTCGCGGCGGAGGTGGACGTCGAGGTGCGCGCTGCCATCGAGCGCGCGGAGATGCGGATGCGAGAGGCGAGCCCACTCGACATGTTCGCCCACGTCTACGCCGACGTGCCCGCCGAGGTGGAAGCCCAGCGGCAGGAGTTCGTCAGGGAGCTGAACGAGAGCCGCTCATAGGCTATCCGGCGCGCGCGGGGGGCGTCACCCTTGCGTGCTGCCGGCCGGCGTCGTCGGCAGTGGCCGTGCGCGCTGCCGGCCGCGAGCGGAGTCGGCGGACGCTGGCGCGCCGCAGGTGGCTGGGCTATCCTGGCGGCGCGCCGGGGAACCTTGTGCGCGCCCTCGGCCCTGGCGCTCTACCAACATCGCTTCATCGGGAGGCCAGAATGAGATCCGTGACATCGGCGCTGCTGGGTGCGTTGCTGGTCGTGTCGGGCTCGGCCGTCGCCCAGCAGAAGATCCAGCTCTCGATCGGCACCGGTGGCACCGGGGGCGTCTACTACCCGCTCGGCGGCGGGATGGCCAACGTGCTGTCGAAGCACGTGCCCGGGATGTCCGCGACCGCGGAGGTGACGGGCGGCTCGGTGGACAACCTGAAGCTCGTCGGGAGCGGCAAGCCCTACCTCGCCATGACCATGGCCGATGCCGGGCAGGATGCCTACCGCGGCGAGGACAAGTTCAAGGGCAACAAGATCCCGCTGCGAACGCTGATGGTGATGTACCCGAACCGAATGCACGTGGTGACGATCGAGGGCACCGGGGTCAACACCGTCGCCGACCTCAAGGGCAAGCGCGTGTCCACCGGCTCGCCGGGGAGCGCCACCGAGGTCATGGCCTTCCGGGTGATCGAGGCCG
Organism: uncultured Candidatus Rokubacteria bacterium; assembly: GCA_963804185.1. Lineage (GTDB taxonomy): Bacteria > Methylomirabilota > Methylomirabilia > Rokubacteriales > DASRDR01 > DASRDR01. The sequence continues at coordinate 1,367,281 of CAWDPM010000005.1, read as the reverse complement.
CTGGGCTCGACAAGGACCGCGACGTGCGTCGCGAGCGGCTCGGTGTGGCCGAGTCGGTCAATGCGCTCAAGGACAAGAAGATCGACGCGTTCTTCTGGGTGGGAGGGCTGCCGACCGCGGCGGTGACCGACCTCGCGAACACGCCCGGCGTGAGGATCAAGCTGATCGACCACGCCCAGCTCGTGGCGCCCATGAACAAGAAGTACGGACAGCTCTACATCGAGGACCTGATTCCCAAGGCGACCTACAAGGGCATGGAGACGGACAACAGGAACGCCACGGTGTGGAACCTCCTGGTCGCGCACGAGAACCTGAGCGAGGCGGCCGCCTACAGCATCGTGAAGACGATCTTCGAGAGGCGCGACGACCTGATCGCCGTGCACAAGGAGGCGGAGAACTTCAAGATGGAGCTGCAGAAGTCCGCCGCCACACCGATTCCATTCCACCCGGGTGCCCTGAAGTACTTCGCCGAGAAGGGGGCGAAGGTCAACTGATGGCGTCGCCGTGAGCCCGCCGGAGCCGGCACCGCCGGCCGATCCCGTCGTCGTCGGCGAACAGGCTCTCCGGCGGGCGGAGGCGTACGTCGAGGCGGAGGAAGGCGCTGCCAACCGCCTGACCGGCTCGCTCGGCGCCACCGTCTCCGCCCTCGCGGTGGCGATGTCCCTGGTCCATCTGTACGCGGCGTACTCCATCGTCCCGACCCACACGCTCCGGCCGGTCCACGTCGCCTTCGTGCTGGTCCTGTCGTTCCTGGTCTTCCCCGCCTCGCGGCGCTTGCGTGACCGCGTCATGTGGTGGGACTGGGTGGCGGCGGCCGCCGCGGTGCTCGTGGTGGCGTACATGCTGTGGGGCGGCGACGACTTCACCGACCGCAACACCATGCCGGGGACGATGGACGTCGTCCTCGGCGTGACGCTCATCGTGCTGATCCTCGAGGCGATGCGCCGCACCTCGGGGTGGATCATGCCCGTCGTCTCGGTGGCCTTCCTCGTCTACGCCCTGGTCGGCCCCTGGCTTCCGGCCCCCTGGACGCACAAGGGCTACGACGTCGGCCGCCTGGTCGGCCACATGTACATGACCCTCGAGGGGATCTTCGGGGTCGCGGTCGACGTGTCGTCCTCGCTCATCATCCTGTTCACGATCTTCGGCGCGTTTCTCCAGTTCTCCGGCGCCGGCAAGTTCTTTCTCGACTTCTCCTTCGCCGCGATGGGCGGAAAGTCCAGTGGAGCCGGCCGCACCGTCGTGCTCGCCTCCTTCCTGCTGGGAGGACCGTCCGGCAGCGGCGTCGCCACCACGGTGACGATGGGATCGGTCGCCTATCCGATGCTGGCCCGGGCCGGCTACGGCAGGGAGGCTGCCGGCGGGCTCCTCGCGGCGGGAGGCCTCGGCGCCATCATCTCGCCGCCCGTGCTCGGCGCGGCCGCGTTCCTCATCGCCGAGTTCCTGAAGATCTCGTACCTCGACGTGCTTCTGATGGCGGTGATCCCGACCGGGCTGTACTACTTCGCGCTGTTCCTCATGGTGGAGATCGACGCCCGCAAGTTCGGAATGAGCGCGGTCGTCCTCGATCGGGCCGAGTCGCTCCGCAGCCTCACCCGACGCTACTGGTTCCACTTCCTCTCGCTGGTCTCCATCGTCGCGTTCATGCTGATGGGGTTCTCACCCGTGCTGTCGGTGTTCTGGGCGATCGTGGTCGCGTTCGTGACGAGCCTCCTGCGCCCCGAGAGCGCGATGATCCCCTACGACCTCTTCGGAGGCCGGGGATCGGTCGTCCGGCGGTTCCTGCGCTCCCGGCTGGTGCAGGCGCTGGAGGCGGGATCGATCGGCATGCTCAACGTGGGGGCGACGTGCGCGGGGGCTGGCCTGATCGTGGGCGTCGTCACGCTGACGGGTCTGGGACTCAAGTTCTCGGCGATCATCATCGACTACGCGGGTGGATCGCTGCTGCTGACGGCGGTCTTCACCGCCCTCACGGTGTGGATCGTGGGGCTGGCGGTGCCGGTCACGGCGTCCTACATCATCTGCGCGGTGATCGCGGCGCCCGCCCTCATCAAGCTTGGCGTCCCCGACTTCGCCGCCCACATGTTCATCTTCTACTATGCGGTGCTCTCGGAGGTGTCGCCTCCCACCGCGCTGTCGCCCTTCGCCGCCGCGGCCATCACGGGGGGCGACCCGTACCGGACCACGCTCCAGTCGTGGAAGTACACCATGCCGGCGTTCCTGGTCCCGTTCATGTTCGTCCTGGATCCGGCCGGACAGGGCCTCCTCCTCACCGGATCCATCGCCCGGCTCGGTCAGGCCGACTGGGGCGCGATCGGGCTCGTCACCTTGACCGCGGCGACCGGAATCGCCGCCCTGGCCGGCGGCTTCCAGGGCTGGCTGCTCCGGCGCACGTCGACGCTCGAGCAGGCGATGCTCATCGTGGCGGGCCTCGCGCTCGTCTACCCGCGGCCCCTGTACGATGCCCTTGGGCTCGCGCTCTTCGCCGTCGTCCTGGTCCTGCAGTACCTTCGCCGTCCGGCAACCGCGCGCATGCCGGCCTGACCCGGCGGGATCACGCGCGGCTCGGCTGTCGCGCCCCGTGCCACCCGGCGCGGAGCAGATCGTGGTGGGGGCGCCGCGACGGCGCTCCTCGGGGGGCCGCTCAGCCCCAGACCTCGCGGGCCGTCCTCACGACCAGTCCGAGCTTTGCCCACTGGTCCGCCTCCGTGAGGAGGTTGCCCTCCATGGTCGAGGCGAAGCCGCACTGCGGCGAGAGCGCAAGGTCGTCCAGCGGGACGTGGCGCGCCGCGGCCTCGATGCGCCGGTGGAGGTCGGCAGGAGCCTCGAGATCGGGCAGCTTGCTCGACACCAGGCCAAGCACGACCGTCTTGCCGGGAGGCACGAACCGGAGCGGCTCGAACGTCCCCGAGCGCGCGTCATCGTACTCGAGAAGGAACCGGTCCACCTCGAGCGTGGCGAACAGCTTCTCGGCGATGGGATCGTAGCCGCCCTCGGCGTACCAGTGGCTCCGGTTGTTGCCCCGGCAGAGGTGGATGGCCAGCGTCACGCCGGGCCGCCGCGCCCCCTCCAGGCAGGCGTTGTCCGCGCGTACGGCCTCGTCCAGCGCCGCGTCGGGGTCCTGCCCCATCTCGGTGCGCATCCAGTCGCGCCACTTGGGGTCGATGTAGTAGCTGTATCGTGGCGCGTCGATCTGGACGTACGACACCCCTTCGTCGACCAGCGCCCGCACCTCGGCCTTGACGATTGCCACGACGTCCCAGAGGAGCTCGGACGGACTTGCATAGACCCGGTCGGATACACCTCGCTTGTAGGCGATGGCCGGGAACTGGGTGGCGCTGGGGAGCGTCATCTTGATCGCCCCCGGGCTGTGCCGCTTCATGAAGGAGACCTCGTGCGCCGTGAGCCGCCGGACCTGGTGGAGCTTCTGGGTGGCGATGCCGGTGACGCGGCTCACATGGGCAGCCGCGCCTCCCGTCTGCCACATCCGCGCGACCGCGTCGCCGTGGTCCAGGCCGACCACCGCGTCCGTGAAGTCGCTCATGAAGTTCTTTCGCCGGAGCTCGCCGTCGGTGAAGATCTCGAATCCGAGGTCGCGCTGGCGCGCCAGGGCGAGGAGGATCGCGCTGTCCTCGAGCTCCCGCAGGCGCTCGGGGGGCGTGCCGGGGTCGCCGCGCGCCTCGAGCAGGGCGGCGGGACGCAGGAAGCTGCCGACCTGATCCGCGCGGAACGGCGTGGTCATCGCGGGACCTCCTGGGACCTGGCGCCTCCGGACCTCTGGCGCGCTCGGGCCCTCACGGCTGCGCGCCGCGGGCGGCGCTCTCGGCTTCCGCCATCTTCTGGAGGATCTCGGCTCCGAGGTTCGCGGCCGGGAGGCCCCGGAACAGGTACGCGAGCCCGGCGACGGCCGACAGCTCCTCCCAGGAGGCACCGGCGCGCCGGGCGGCAATCGCGTGGAGCCGCGCGGCGTCACCCATCAGCGCCAGGAGAATGCCGAACAGCATGAGCTGCGAGGTCTTCACGTCGAAGCATCGGGGGTACATTGCGTGGAGCCGGGCGGCCTCCTGGAGCCGGAGCAGCTCGGGGTCGAGCCGCGCCCCGAGCTCGGTTCGCGCCATGATCCGTGGTGGCACGAAACCGATCAGGGTCTCGTAGGGGGCGCGGAAGACGGCCAGCTCCACATCTTCGAGACTGCGGGGCGGGAGCGGTTCAAGACGGTCCGCGGACATGGCGACGATCCTCCCGTGGGCTCGACAGCGTGTTGACAGCAGCAAGCTTGGTTCGCTAGTGTCAAACACCATTCGGTCGAATCTGTCAAGCAGAACCACGGTCCCGAGGGCGCCCGACTGCTGGTGGCGCGGTCGCCTCCGGGCTTCCTGAACGTCACCCTTTACGAAGCGCGCCCCGACCAGTCGGACGCGAGCGCCGGGCCGGCGGACCGCGGCCTGCAGCACGCCTTCAGCCCGACGTGGACCTTCGACGCCGTGGTGATCACCTTCATCGGGGGCGTCGGCATGGTCCACGGGCCGGCACTCGGTGCGGCCCTGTTCGTCTTGCTGAAGGAGTAGCTGGCACTGCGGTGGGTGGAGTGGATCTCCATCTCCTTCGACGTGTTGTTCATCGCGATCGTGCTGCTCCCGCCCGGCGGGCTCGTCGAGGCGACGGCACCCTCCGAGCGCTGGTCGGCGGAGGGCGCGGCGCGGCGAGCCCCGCTACAGCCGCGGGGAGCCGACGATGAACCGTGGACCGGCCGGCGCAGCGTCATCCGGCACGTTCACGCGCGCCCAACTCTTGCGTCAGCGGGGGCTATCGGGCATAGTGTGCCGGGCCATCCGCCCGGAGGGTCCCTCGATCCACCCGCAGCCCGCGGCTAGCTGCCGCGAGGAGAGTACATGGCGACGTCGGAGAGCTTCCCTGCGCACGGCGCGATCCCGTCGGCTTGGGCCCGGAAGGCATCGCCGTCGACGGCGAGGGCCGGCGGGGGTACGTGGCGTGCGCGCGGAGCGACAGCGTCACCGTCTTCGACCTCGACTCGCGGGAGGTCGTGGCCCAGGTGCCGGTCGGCCGGGAGCCGATCGGGCTGGTGCACGACAAGGCAGGGGGCCACGTGTTCACGACCGATGCGCGGTCCGACGTCGTGTCGGTCGTCGACACGACGTCCCTCAAGATCGTCAAGCAGATTCCCGTCCAGCACTATCCCGCCGGTGCGGGCTTCTATCCTGAGCGCCGCAAGGTCTACGTCGGGAACACGGCGGAGGGCACGGTCAGCGTCATCGACGCCGACCGGCTCGAGGTCATCGCGACCGTCCCGGCGAAGACGGCGGCGGGCAGCCTCGGGTCTGACCCCGTGCGGGACCGCGTCTACTGCGTCAACTTCGGGGAGGCCTCGATGACGCTGATCGACGGGAAAACGGACCAGCCGATCGGCGAGATCAAGCTGGACTACGCGCCTTGCAAGATCGCGGTCGACGCCCCGCGGGCCGGGCCTACGTCGCGAACTCGCTTGTCAGCACCGTGTCGGTCGTGGACCTGGACCGCCAGGAGGTTGTCGAGACGCTCGCCGTGGAGCGCGCGCCCGTGGGCATGGGGCTGGGGCGCCGCGGCGATCGCATTTACGCGGCCAACCGGGGGACGGGGCGGGTCAGCGTGATCGACCGCCAGTCCGGCCGCGAGTGGGCGCGGGTGCCGGTGGGCAAGGCGCCGGGGGACATGGCGGTCGACCAGCAGTCGGGCACCCTGTACGTGTCCGACGCGGCGACCAGCACGGTCAGCGTCTTCCAGGATCGCCTGGACGAGGAGCCCGTCGAGCTCCCGACGGCCTCGCGGCACCCCCTGGTCGGAAAGCCGCTCCCGGCGTTCAGCCTGCCCGACATGGTGGACGGCCGGCCTCGCACGTCGGAGGAGTTCCGGGGCAAGAAGTACATCCTGAACTTCTTTGCCAGCTGGTGAGGGCCCTGCAACGCGGAGGCTCCGCTACTCGAGGAAGTGCGCCGTCGGGCCGCGAAGTTCGGGCTCGAGATCGTCATGGTCAACGTGTGGGAGCACGTGGATCCACGGCGCGAGGCCCTTCATTTCTGCAAGATCCACAACATCCAGGGCACCGTGCTGCTCGACGCCACGGGGGAGTACATCGCCCGGCTCGGCTTGCGCGGCGTGCCGCACAACGTCGTGGTCGACAAGAAGGGCATCGTGCAGGCGGTCGGGGTCACCACCCCCGACGAGCTTCGCGCCACCCTCACGCGCTTCCTGAATCCATTCGTCTGACCGGCTGAGGCCGAGACGCCGGCCCCGCTCCTGGACGCCGGGGTGACGCGGTCCACAGGACGCTCAGGTCGCCGTGGCGGCGGGGGCCCGGCCGGCCTGCCCCGGGCGCCCGGCTGGCTGCCAGGGAACCCACCGGGCCGGGGCCCCTCGGAGCCCAACCCGCGAGGGTCCGACGGCCCGCGACCGTGCTATGCTGCCGGGCTAAGAAGGCTCCGATCCGTCACCAAAGGAGGTCCTATGGCGGTCAAGCTGTATGTGGGCGGTCTCTCGTACTCGACTACCTCCGAAGCCCTGCGCGAGCACTTCGCCCAGTGCGGGACGGTGGAGTCGGCAACGGTCATCACCGACCGGTACTCGGGACAGTCGCGGGGGTTCGGCTTCGTCGAGATGGCGACCAACGAGGAAGCCCAGAAGGCCGTCAGCATGCACAACGGCCAGCGGCTCGACGGTCGCACCATCAAGGTGGAGGTCGCCAATCCGCAGGGAGCCGGCGGTGGCGGCCGAGGCGGGTCGGGCATGGGTGGGGGGCGCGGAGGATCGGGCCGGCCCCCCGCTGGTAGACTCCGCGGTCTCGCCCCCGATCGCCCTGGCACGGGCCCGCGGCCGGCAACCGGGCACAACCGCGCGCGAGTCATCCCGCCGGCCGGAGGCCGTCCTCGAAGCGCCTCGGCCCGCTGCGGGTGGGTCCTGCTTCGGTGATTCCCGCGCGGTTCGTCGCCATCCACGGCCACTTCTACCAGCCGCCCCGTGAGAGTCCCTGGCTCGAGCGCATCGAAGTCCAGGACTCGGCCGCCCCGTACCATGACTGGAACGCCCGCGTCACCGCGGAGTGCTACGCGCCGAACACCGCCGCGCGGCGCGTGGACGCGCAGAACCGAATCCTGGATGTCGTCGACAACTTCGCCGCCCTCGCCTTCGACGTCGGGCCCACGCTCATGGCGTGGCTCGAGCGGGAGCGTCCCGACGTCTACGCAGCGATCCTCGAGGCTGATCGGGCGAGCCGGGCGGCCCGAGGGCACGGCAACGCGATCGCTCAGGCCTACGGGCACGCGATTCTCCCGCTCTGCAGCCGGCGCGACAAGGCGACCCAGGTGCGGTGGGGCCTCGCCGATTTCCGGCACCGCTTCGGGCGCGAGGCCGCCGGGATGTGGCTTCCCGAGACCGCCGTGGACCGCGAGACGCTCGAGGTGCTCGCCGACGAGGGAGTCCGATTCACCCTTCTGGCGCCTGGCCAGGCAGCGAGCGTGCGCGAGCCCGGCGGTGGGTGGCGGCCGGGGACGGCAGCGCTGGATTCGCGCCGGGCGTATCGGTGCCAGGTGGGACACGGCCGGGAGCTGGCGCTGTTCTTCTACGACGGCGCGATCTCTCACGCGATCGCCTTCGACGGGCTCCTCCGGTCGGGCGACGCGATGGCAACGCGTCTCCTGGCCGGCTTCGACGGGGGTTCGCGCGCCCAACTCATCCACGTCGCGACGGACGGGGAGAGCTACGGCCATCACCACCGCTTCGGGGAGATGGCACTGGCGGCAGCATGCGCCCGGATCGAGGCGAGCGGCACCGCCACTCTCACCAATCACGCCGCCTTCCTCGCGGCTCATCCCCCGACGACGGAGGCGCGGGTCGTCGACGGCTCGTCGTGGAGCTGCGCGCACGGAGTAGAGCGCTGGCGGGCGGACTGCGGGTGCCGGGCGGGCCGCCACCCTGGCTGGACGCAGCGGTGGCGGGCGCCCCTTCGCGAGGCCCTCGACTGGCTCCGTGACGCGCGTCGACCCGCTCTACGAGGCGCGGGCGGCGACGCTCGTCAAGGATCCCTGGGCCGCCCGCGACGCGTACATCGATGTGATCCTCGACAAGAGCCCGGCGTCCATGACGCCTTCTTCGACCGCCAGCAGATGCGCCCCCTGAACGCGGCCGACCGCGCGCAGGCGCTCCGGTGCCTCGAGCTCCAGCGGCACCGCCTGCTCATGTACACGTCGTGCGGATGGTTCTTCGACGAGATCTCGGGGATCGAGACCGTCCAGGTGCTCCGATACGCGGCACGCGTCCTGCAGCTCGCGCGCGCTCTCGGGGGCGATGCCGGCCTGGAGGCGGAGCTCCTCCGACGGCTGGCGGCTGCCCCGTCGAACGTCGCGGAGCTCCGGGACGGCGCCGGCGTGTGGCGCCGGCAGGTGGTGCCGTCGGTGACTGACCTCGCGCGCGTGGCCGCGCACTACGCGATCGCGGGGCCGTCGGAGGGGTACGGGGACCTGGCGAACGTCCACGCGTTCCGGATCGAGCGGCTCGCGTGGGCGCGCATGGCGGCGGGCGAGGCGTCGCTCGCGATCGGACGCGTCCGCGTGACGGCGGAGCCGACGACCGAGAGCGAGGAAGCTCGACGTCGCCGTGTTGCACGCGGCCGACGGCGAGATCCACTGCCGGGTCCGGGCCGGGTTCGACGCCGAGGCGGTCGCGGCCGCGCGGAGCGCGCTGTTCCGCGAGTTCCCGGGCCGTCGGGCGGACCGCATGGCCGCCGACGCCTGGATCGGTGCTTCGGCGGTGCATCGTACGGGATCGCCGACGTGTTCCCCGACGAGCGCCGCCGGCTCCTGGCCCGGCTCGCCGAGCGCGCGCTGGAGACCCCAGAGGACGTCGACGACTGCGAGGAGACCGGCATCCGGGAGCTCCTCGGGGAGCTGCGTCTCGTCGAGGGGCGCGTCCCGCCTGCCCTCGCGAGCGTGGCGCGTCGCCTGGCGTCGCGAAGCGTCAATGACGAGCTGAGCCGGCTTGCTGCCGGGGCGCCAGTGTCCCCGGCGGTCGACCGGATTCGCGCGCTGATCGCCGGGACGCGATCGCTGGGGATCTCCCTCGATCTCCAGTCCGGAGGAAGTGGCCCCGGCGATCCAGGCGGCGCTCGGCCGGCTGGTGCGGAGGCTCGGGCCGGGTGCGACGGCGAAGACCGTGGACGATGCCCTCGGGCTTCTGGCGCTCGGAGACGGTGCTGGAGACGCCGCTCGATCTCTGGGACGGCCCAGAACGCTGCGCTGCAGTCTGTGGCGTGAGGGGCTCCCAGCCCGATCGGGACGTCCTGGCGCCCCTCATGGCGGCTCTCGGGTTCGCCCCACCCGCCTTCACGCCTCGCGAGCGGAAGTAGGCGATGGCCGCGCCGCCGCTGGGCGTTCCCGCCGATCTCCGCGGCCAGGTGGCGCTGGTGACCGGCGGCGCCCGCGGGATCGGGCTCGCCTCTGCGCTGGTGCTCGCCCGGGCGGCGCGACGTCGCCGTCACCGATCTTCTGTCCACCGCCGATGCGGAAGCGGCGATCGCCGCGAGCCGGGCGGCGCGCGCTCGGTCTTGCCCTCGACGTGACCGACGGGGAGGCGGTTCGGCGGGCGGTCGGGCGCGTCGTCGCGTCGCTGGGGCGGCTCGACGTCCTCGTGACCGCCGCCGGGATCACGCACCGCGATTCGCTCGAGGAGACCAGCGAGGCCGTGTGGCGGCGCGTCGTCGACGTCGTGCTGACGGGCACGTTCCACGCGGTCCAGGCGGCCGTGCCCGTGATGCGCGCCCAGGGCTACGGCAAGATCGTCACGATCTCGTCGATCTCGGGGATCATCGGGGGCGTCGTCTCGCGCGCGTGCCGACGCGCCCGGACACGCGCCAGGGCCGCTCCGGCCCGGCCTATGCGGCGGCCAAGGGGGGCGTGATCGCGTTCACCCGCTGGGTCGCGAAGGACGTGGGTCAGAGCGGGATCTACGTCAACAGCGTCGCGCCCGGCGGCGTCGACACCGAGATGACGCGTGGTTACGCCTATCCCGTCCAGGAGCTCCCGATCCCGCGGATGGGGCAGCCGGAGGACGTCGCCGAGGCCGTGCTCTTCCTGGCGTCGCCCGCTTCGAACTACGTCACGGGGCAGGTGCTGCGCGTGGACGGCGGCTGGGTGATCGGATGAGGGCCGGAACCGGCCGGTGCTCATCATCATCGCGCACCGGATCCTGATCGGCACAGCCATCTGCTTCGGGGTGTTCTACACCGTCTGGGAGGCGCTCGCCTACCGGCGCACCGGAGAGGTGAGCCACTTCGTGATCGCCGTGATCTCCGCTCTCGTCACCCTGGCCATGGCGTACTACCTGAAGAACCTGCGCCGCTTCGTGGATCACCGCCCGTAGTCGCGCCCCGCCGGGCCAGCCCCCCTGACCCTCGATCGCGCCATTTTCGATGGCCAGCCAGAGGGGATCAGGGGCCGGCTGGTGCTGACGCGGGACGGCCAGGCGGAGGAGCTGGGCTGTCATCCAGCCGATGCGGCGGCGCTCGCGGTCAGATGCTACGCTCCTCTCGTGGCGACCGCTGCGGCCCTCGCGCATGCCCACCCAGTGGATCCGGTCGGCCGGGAGGAGCCTGGGCGGGGGTTCGATCCCCGCCCGCCGCGGTCAGGAACCTGTTACCGTCTGGGTGACGCTGACCGTCCACTTCGACTTGAGGTGAGCATGCGATCTCTGAGCGCCGCACGTCTGACCGTGCTTCGCGTAGTCGGGCTCCTTGCTCTCGTCGGGTTCCTGTTCCCGGCTCCAGGGGCGACCGGCCAGAGCCTGTGGGACGATCCCGCGTTCCAGCTGGCCCGGCAGGCCCAGGAAGCGCTCCAGCGGAACGACTACCCGGCCAGCGTCGATCTGGCGCGCCGGGCGATCGGCGAGTACCCCGATCACGTATGGGCGCACTATCTTCTCGCCCAGGCCGCCCTGGCGCAGCGCCAATGGGATGAGGCCGTGGCGTCCCTCACGACGGTCATCCGCCTTTACCCACGCTCGTTCGCCGCGCACCGCGAGCTCGGAGTCGCCCAGGCGCAGCTGGGCCGACCGGTCGAGGCCATGCGCGCCTTCGAAGCGGCACTTGCCCTTCGGCCGGACGGCCCGGACGTCGAGGACGTGAAGCTGCGGTTGGCCTTCCTGCGGCTCCAGGGAGGGGACGCGGCCGGGGCGGTGCCACTCCTCACAGCCCTCGCCGAGGCCGGGACGACGGTGCCCGAGGTCTGGACCGCTATAGGCCGCCTGCGCTACGAGCAGGACCAGCTCCCGGAGAGCGAGCGAGCGTTCCGGCGCGCCGCCGAGCTCAGAGATGACGGGAAAACCTGGTTCAACCTCGCGGTGGTCCGGCTACGCCTCTACGACAAGACCGGGGCCGTCGAGGCGTTCCAGCGTGCGGCCGTCCATCACGAGGTCCGCGAGCAGGCGGTGGCGGAGCTTGGCAAGCTAGGCGTCAAGGCGTCCCCTTGAGCGGTAACCACGCCGGCTTGCCGCACCCGCTGCCATCCGGCGGCGAGACCGTGACGATGGCGCCGCGCTCGGGCTCGCCCCGCGACCTCGCGTCTCGGGTGGCCGCGCGGTCGCCCGCGGCTTAGTTCAGCGCGCTGAGCGCCTGTCGCAGTGCGCGGAGACGCCCTTTCACCTGGTCGGCGTCCGGCGCCTCGGGGGCGCCCCGGAGGTATGCTTCCCAGTCGCGCGCCGCCGCGTGGCCCTGACCGAGGTGCGCATGGAGTGTGCCGCGATCGCGCACTTCCTCCAGCGCGTCGGGGAGCAGCAGGACGATGCGTTCCGCGGCGGCCAGGGCTCGCCCCCAGTCCTCCAGGGCCGAGTACGTCGCCTTCAGGTTGCTGAGCATGCGGACGAGGACCTGACGCGTGGTGACCGGGACGAGCCAGCGCGGGTGCAGCGGACCGCCTCCTGGGCGCACCCGGGCGAGCAACGCCTCGCAGCCGGCACGGTCGAGGAGCTTGCCGCCGTGGAAGGGATCGAGCAGCCGGTCCCGGCCGCCGCGGATCGCGCGCACGATGAAATGCCCCGGCAGCCCCACGCCCGCCGCCTCGAGTCCGGCCCGCGCCGCCACGGTCACGTACACGACCGAGAGCGTGATCGGAATCCCGAGCCGGCGCTCGATCACGTCATCGAGGAAGCTGTTGCGCGGATCGTAGTAGTCCTCGGTGTTCCCCCGGAACCCCTCCTCCTCGAACAGGAATCGGGCGATGGCCGTGGCAGCCCGGTCCACGTTCATGCCCGAGGTGACCCGCTCCGCGGCGCGATGGCCCAGCGCGTCGAGCCGCCCGAGCCAGTGCTGGACGTCGAGCCCTGCATGGGCCTCGGCGGCGATCCACAGCGCTCCCTCGGCCAGCGAGCGAGCATCGACCCTCCCGGCCAGCGCCACGAGCCGTTCCCGCGGATCCACGACGGGTCGGAGCTTAGCGAATCTCGGGCGACCGCGCCAGACGGATCCGAGAGTGAGGCAAGAGACTGGCGAGGAAGCCCGGCTGGAGGAGCGCGCCGGGGGGGACGAAGTCCCCGAAGACTCCCATGAGGCGTGCAAGATGGGCCGGCCGGCTGGCCAGGAGTCTCGCGGCGGCGACCGACAGCGCCCGACGTGCGATGACGCGCTGGAGCATGAGAGTAGCGCGGGTCTTTCCCGCGAACTCCGCGACCCGCCGGACGTGGGCCGGTTCCAGCGCGGCTGCGGAGACGTCGCCGCTCCTCACGGCCCTGGCTCCGACCTCGGCCGCGATCTCCGCGGAGCGAAGGGCCGCGTAGACGCCCTCCCCGGTAAAGGGATCGAGGAACCCGGCGGCGTCCCCCACGAGGAGGACCCCGCCCTCCCGCGGGGGGGCCACGCGGTAGGCGAGGGGGCCCATGGCGCGGACCGGCCCGACCCGACGCGCCTCACGGAGCCGTTCGCGGAAGCCGGGCAGGGACCGCGTCACGCTGTCGAAGTAACCGGCGAGGTCTGCCTTGCGTCGCCGTCCCTCCTCGACAGGGATCACCAGGCTCAGGTTTCCCAGGCCGGGGGCAACCGGATTCAGGATCGAGTAGGCGGGCGGCGCGAGGACGATCTCTCCGCGCTCGGGGTCGCTAGAGGCGCCCGCCACGTCGGCCACCAGGGCGAGCCGGCGCAACCAGCGATGCGGGCGTCGGAGGCCCAACCGCTGGACCACCACCGAGGCCCGGCCGTCGGCCGCGACCACGAGTCGCGCGGGGAAGCGCTCGGCCCGTGCCGCGCGCCCCGCCGATTCGACGGCCTCGGCGACGACGCCGCCCACCTGCCTGCCTTCGCGAAGAAGGTCGACCACCCGGATGCCCTCCCGAACCGACACGCCGACCTCGCGCGCGCGCTCAACCAGCACCGGGTCGAATGTCCGCCGGCGCACCGCGAGGGCGTACGGCCGATGCGCGTGCCAGGGACCGCCCGTCGGGTAGTCGCCGACGAGGACGGTGCCGTTCGGCGCAAGGATGCGCATGCCTCGGAGCGGCCGCGCTCCCCGCGCCTCCACGACCGAGAGGACGCCGAGGCGGTCCAAGATCCGGCTCGCCTCCGGCGAGAGGTACTCGCCGCAGATCTTGTCCCGCGGAAACCGCGCCCGGTCGAGGAGGGCGACCGAGAGCCCCTGCTGGGCGAGCAGGATTGCCGTCGCGGCGCCGGCCGGCCCGGCGCCGACCACCACGGCGTCAGCGTGCACGCGCGATCCCGGGCGCCGGATGGGTGAAGACGCCGAGTTGGCGGAATGCAGGGGCACGGTACCAGCGGATGTCGGAGAGCCCGGCGCGCTGCGCCAGGCGCGTGAGCTCCTGCGGGGTGTAGGACCGCCGCACCGAGAGGGGCCCGTCGTGTCGCGACATGGGGCTGCGGGCGAGCGCGCGGGTGGCAAGCCACACGGCGGCCCACGCCAGTCGTCCTCTCCGAAAATCGCTCACCACGAACCCCAATCGCACCAGGTCGGCGAGCCGTCGGAGCAGGGCGACGACAGCCTCCTCGGGAAGGTGGTGGAGGACGAGCGAGCAGAGCGCGACGTCGACCGAGCCTGGACGGATGGGCGCCTCGAGCGCGTCGCCGGCGACGACGTGCACCCCGGGGGTGCCGTCTACCGCGCGGGCTGCGTAGCGCAGGATCGTGGGATGGACCTCGAGGGCCACGATCCGAACCCGATGACCACGGCGCCGGGCCCATCGCGCGAGCGCCAGCGGGATGTCCGCTGCGCCGGTGCCGACATCGAGGATTCGAAGCGTCTCGCCAGGCCGCTGTCGTCCGAAGAACGGGGCGACATGCCGCACAATGGTCCGCGTGGCGCCGATCAAGTTCAGGCGGGTGATGTCGGCGAGACTCTGGACCAGCTCAGCAGGCGACGCGTCGGGCTGATCCATCATCTCGCGGCGCGAGGCCTCACGCGGTGGCGGGGTCAGCACGGCCTAGAACCTCAGGAGCGCGCCCTCGGCGGCGAAGCCGGGCCCGAGAGCCACCATGAGGCCGATGTCGCCTGGCTGCGGGCGACCACTCTGGAGGACCGCATCGAGGACGAAGAGCACGGTGGCGGACGAGAGGTTGCCGTACCGGCGTAGGACGTCCCGCGAGTAGGCGACGTCGGCGTCAGAGAGGCCCAGCAGAGCCTGCGCGTTCTCGATCACGCGCCGGCCAGCAGAGTGGAGCACCCAAAACCGCACGTCTTCCTTCGTGACCCCGTGGTCCTTGAGAAGGGTCCCGACCAGCTCCTCCATCATCGCGGGCGCGATCCGCCGCACCTCGGGGGACAGGCGTATGCGATACAGCCCGCCCGGGAAGGTGAACCCCATGCGATCCAGGTACTCTGGACGGATCAGCGTCCGGTGACCGAGGATCTCGGGCCCCTCGCCGCTCGTGGTCAGCAGCACGGCCGCCGCGCCATCCGCGAAGATCGCATTCGCCACCGCCGTCTCCGCCTCGTCGTCCAGGTAATAGGTGGTCGAGCAGAGCTCGACGGACACGGCGAGCACTCGGCGCTCCGGGAAGGCGCGGAGATAGTTCCACGCCTGCTGGAGGGCGACCATCGCGCTCGCGCAGCCGGTGTCCCCGACGTGGACGCGCTGCACATCGGTCCGGAGACCGAGCGCGCCGATCAAGTGCGCGTCGAGGCTCGGGACGAGTCTTCCGGTGCAGGTCGTGGTCACCAGGAAATCCACGTCGGCCACACCCAGCCCCGCCCGCGCGAGACAGGCAAGAACGGCCTCGACTCCCAGGCGCACGCTCCCCTCGGCGAAGCGCGCCGACATCTCGTCGATGGTCTCGGGTCGAGGGTCGGTGGCGGTGATGTAGAGGTGCCGCCCGTCGATGCCGCTGTTGTGAAAGAAGCGGCTCCGAAGCCCGTCACCATACCCGAATAGGTCGGCAAGCTCCTCCTGGGTGAACCGACGGGCCGGCACGGCAGTGCCGATGGCGACGACGCGGGGTGTCTGCACGCTTGGCCTCCCTTGGGCGTCGCGTCGCCGCCGTGGGGCGTACGGCGACACTCCCTCCCTCAATTATGCCAACCTGCCGTGAGGAGGGCGGGTTCCCGCCGCCGCGTAAGAGCCCCGACGTAGTCCGGAGGACTAGCGGGGTGGGCGGGGCCGGAAGGCGATGACCGGCGGCTCCGCGTTCGCGAGCGAGCCGGTGAAGCGGACGGGCATGCCGACGTAGGCCCCGTCGACCGGCGCGCCTGCCAACCGACCCAGGAGCGACACGCCCTCGGCCATGCGGGCGACGGCCACCACGTACGGCGCTTCGGCGGCGAACTGGGCGGGGGGGACGCGGATCACCGTGTACGAGGCGATCTCGCCGTCGCCGCCGAGCGTCGCGCGCTCCCAGCGGACCTCCTCGCAGTCAGGACAGACGGCCTTCGGGGGGACGGCCAGCGTTCCACAGCCTGCGCACCGCTGGACGACCAGGCGTCCGTCGCGCACACCGTCGAAGAACTCGCGTGTCGTCATGCCGCGCGCTGCGTCGGTCGGCGCCGGGGCCGTCATCGCGGCTCACGGCCGAGCAGGCTCACGAGCACCGTCGCCGTGTTTCCTCCCAGCGTGTGAGTGAGTCCCACGGTGGCGCCTTCCACCTGGCGGCGATCGGCCTCGCCGCGAAGCTGGGTGGCGATCTCGGCGACCTGTGCCGCACCGGTGGCCCCGATGGGGTGACCCTTGGCCTTCAGTCCACCCGATACGTTGACGGGGATCCGCCCCCCCAGGCTCGTCTCGCCTTTCTCCGCCGCGATCCCTCCGGTGCCGGGCTCGCAGAGGCCCAGACCCTCGGTGGCGACGATCTCGGCGATCGTGAAGCAGTCGTGGAGCTCGACGACGTCCACGTCCTGGGGTCCACACCCCGCTTGCCGGTATGCAGCCAAGGCAGCGCGCTCCGTGGCGACGGCCCGCGCGAGGTCTCGCTTGTCGTGGAGGCACATCGAGTCGCCGGCCTGGGCCGAGGCGAGCACCCACACCGGCTTCCGGGTCTTCCGCGCAACCTCCTCGGAGGCGAGGATGAGTGCGGCCGCCCCGTCCGAGAACGGGCAGCAGTCGTAGAGCTTGAGCGGGTCGGCCACCTTGGCGCTCCGGAGCACCTGCTCGAGCGTGATCTCCCTCTGGAACTGCGCCTTGGGATTGAACGTCCCGTGGCGATGGTTCTTCACGGCCACGTGCGCCATCTGTTCCTCGGTCGTCCCGTGCTTGGTCATGTGCGCGCGGGCGATCAGTGCGAAGACGCCGGGGAATGTCAGGCCCGCGGGCTGCTCGAAGAGGGCGTCCGAGGCGTAGGCGAACACCTCGGTCGAGCGCTCGGTGGGCATCGTCAGGACGCGCTCGGCACCACCCACGAGAAGCACGTCCGCCTGCCCCGAGGCGATCTCGAAGAGGGCGTGGCGAAAGGCGGCGTGGCTTGACGCGCAGGCCGTCTCGAAGCGGGTTGCCGCGACCTCGGGGATACCCAGCGCGGAAGCCGCTTGCGGGCCGAGGTGGAGCTGCCGCTCGCCCGCCTCACCGACGACGTTGCCGACGTAGACACCCTGGACCTGACGGGGCCGGATGCCCGCATCATTCAGGGCGTCCAGACTGGCCTCGGCGAACAGCTCCGCGCACGTGCGCTCGTGCTTGCCGAACTTCGTCACTCCCAGGCCGACGACCGCCACCCGCCGCATACGCTCGATTGTATCCGACGTTGCGCGGCCCCGAAAGGGTGCGTACGATGCGCGACATGACGGTCCCGCATCTGGGCGGTATCCCGTCCGTCCGCTCCGTGCGCGCGCGGTCCGGCTCCGGTCCGGTCGGCCTGGCTCTGGTAGGATGCGGTCGCTTCGCGACTTTCCACGCTGGCGCCGCCCGACGGCTCGGCGGCGCGGTGCGACTCGCGTTCGCGAGCCGCGATGCGGCGCGGGCGGAATCGTACCGCCGCCGCTTCGGCGGGTTCGCAGCGTTCGGGTCCTACGAGGCCGCAGCGGCCGATCCGCGGGTCGACGCGCTGGTCGTGTGCACGCCCCACCACCTGCACGAGGCGAATGCGCGCCTGGCCGCCGAGCACGGCAAGGCTATTCTGCTCGAGAAGCCGATGGCGCGGACGCTCTCGGAAGCCGACGCCATACTGTCGGCGGCTCGGTCGGCGGGTGTGGTGCTCATGGTGGCCGAGAACGCCCATTTCGTGCCGGCGTTCGTGGCCGCGCGCGCGTGTCTTTCGACCGGAGCAATCGGCAAAGTGCGCCAGCTCACCGTGTCCGCGCGCGGCCTCGCCCGGCTCGCGGGGTGGCGAGGTCGACGCGTTGAGATGGGGGGCGGACTCCTGATCGACGGGGGCATTCACTACCTGCACCTGATGCGCGCCTGGGCGGGGCCGGCGGACGAGGTCATGGCCGTGGCGCCCCCGAACGCGCTCCCGGGGATCGAGGGGGAGGACACTATCTTCGTCCTTCTCCGGTTCCGGAACGGCGCCGTCGGGACGCTGGCCAACTCCGCTACCGCGCCGGGGCTGCCCCGGTGGCAGTGGGCCTGGGTGACCGGCACCGAGGGCTCTCTCGGCATCGATCACCGGGGCCGCGCCCTGTGGCTCCGTGGGCGCTCCGGACGCCGGCTACGCCTTTTCCTGCGCGATCGCCGGGGCCTGGTGGCCCAGTTGACCGAGTTCATCGCGGCCGTGCGCGAGGGGCGGCCCCCTCGTCTCGCCCCGGAGTCTGCCCGTGCGGACCTGGCGCTGGTGCTGGCGGCGTACCAGTCCCTGGAGACGGGCCAGCCGGTGACGCTCGATGGACAGACGTGATCGCCCGCATCGGCACGCGCCCGGCGATGGCAAGCGTCCGGAGCCCATGACGACCTTCGAGGGAAAGGTCGCCGTCATCACCGGCGGCGGGAGCGGCATCGGGCGCGCGCTGGCGCTTGCCCTGGCCCGGGTGGGCGCCCGGGTCGTGGTCGCCGATGTCGTCGAGGCCGACGCCGCGGAGACCGTGCGCCAGGTGACGGCCACCGGTGCGGAAGGCCTGGTGGTGCCGACGGATGTCGCCGACCGGCAGCAGGTGGACGCTCTCGCTGACTGGGTGTTTGCCCGCTACGGCGCCACCCACATCCTGTGCAACAACGCGGGGGTCGTGGTTCACGGCGGACTCGAGTCCGCGACCTGGCTGGACTGGCAGTGGGTCATGGGCGTCAACCTCTGGGGCGTCATCCACGGCTTGCTGGCCTTCGTGCCTCGCATGATCGCGGGGGGCGAGGGAGGGCACGTCGTGAACACGGCGTCCATGGCGGGGCTGATCGCGTCGCAGGGGCTCGGTGTCTACAACACCACGAAGTACGCCGTCGTGGGACTCTCGGAGACGCTCGCGAAGGATCTCCGCCCGCACGGCATCGGCGTCACGGTCGTCTGTCCGATGGGCGTCACGACGCGCATCCGCGAGGCCTCGCGCAACCGGCCCCCCGCCCTCCGGAACGCCCCAGGCGATCAGGAGGCGAGCGCGACGAGGCTGATCGGGCACACGCTCGCCCCCGACGATGTCGCGGCGCAGACGCTCGCTGCCGTCCGGACCGGCGCGCTGTACGTGATCACGCACGACGAGGCGCTCGAGCCGTTGCGCCGGCGCTTCCAGCGCCTGGAGGACGCGATCCGACGGCGCTCGCAAGTTTGACACCGACCCGAGCGACCGTTATCCTGACTGCGGAGCCTTGATGGACGAGCGTGACGTCGTGCGCGACCTTGTGGCGAAGCTGATCGAGGCCGTCGAGGCCTCGCTCGATGGCTCTCCCGCGGTGCGCGAGGCGCTCGACGAGCTCGTGCGCAATGGTTTCGAGCCACGGCTCATTCTCCTGGCCGACGCGAGTGCCCAGGGAAGCGGTGCGGACGAAGAGGTCGATGGAGCTGCCGAGGAGCCCACGGAAGGGGACCGTGGAGCGGAATCCGGCGCGACGATCGACGCCGACCTCGACGAGGAGCGCGATCTCCGCTACGAGATGACGAAGCTCGACCGGGACTTTCTGCGCACGGTGCGCATCCAGCCGGAGAGCGGGTAGCGGTCCCCCGGCCGCGAGCCCCGAGGCCTCGTGCTTCGCTTCCTGGCTCTCGCGGTCGTCGTCTTCCTGCTGTTCTTGATCGTTCGCGCGAGCGTTCACGCCTTCCTCGCGGGCCTCCGCGGAGGCGTCCGCTCGAAGGTCTCCCGGCGCGCCGGCCGGGATGAGCTCGTGAAGGATCCCATCTGCGAGACTTACATCCCACGCCGCAAGGCGATCGCCCGCGGCAGCGGCCCAGAGCTCCGATACTTCTGCAGCGCGACCTGCGCCGACAAGTACGCCGCGCGCTCGTGAGCGCTCCCGTTCCGGAAGGGCAAGCGCGCCGGAGCCTACCCGTCGGGTGCGTGCTCCGGGAAGCGCCGTCCGCGACGGAACTCGCGCGCCAGGGGCGGTAGGAGCGTTCGCGACGCGGCGGATGGTGTCGCCGCCCGGCGGTGGGTCTCAGAAGCTGTACGTCTGATCTTGCGCCAGGACGTGAACCCTGGCGCCCAGACGCTCGAGCTCCTCCACGGTCTCCTCGAAGTGGGCCGGCTTGATGTGGTAGACCCACAACGGCGCGTCGGGCATCTTGTCCATCTCGCGCTGGAGCAGGGCCGGCGTGAAGTGGCCCGAGACCGCGGCCAGGTTTTCCAGGCGGTTCGGAAAGGCCGTCTCGACGATGATGGCGTGGATTCCCTTGAACTCCCGCCCCACCTTCCAGATCTCCTCGGTGGGCCCGGTGTCACCCGAGAAGACGATACCCGACGTGCCGTCGTGGATGATGAAGCCGCTGGCCGGGACGGAGTGGTGAACCGGTACCGGGACGACGGTCAAGGACCCGAAGTCGATCGGCTCGCGCTCGCGCAGGGTCTGGAGCCGGAGCGCGGGGTCCTCGGGCGTCGGAAGCCGGGTGAAGTCTGGCCAGAGCCGGTTGTTGAAGCAGTGGTTCCGAAGGTCGTCGACGACAGGGGCGATGGACCCCGCGGTCACGGCGGCCGCGCGCCCGGCACCGGTCTGCGTGGACTGGACGTTGTCGATGAGGAGCGCGAGGCCGACCGTGTGGTCGAGGTGAGCGTGGGAGATCAGGACATGTTCGATGCTGGCCTGGGCGCCG
The DNA here is from genome assembly GCA_963804185.1 of uncultured Candidatus Rokubacteria bacterium. GTDB lineage: Bacteria > Methylomirabilota > Methylomirabilia > Rokubacteriales > DASRDR01 > DASRDR01. The sequence goes on along the minus strand of CAWDPM010000005.1, from coordinate 1,346,652 downwards.
AGGGACAGGGCGTTCGTCACCGACCCCGCCTCGAGGAGGACGTGGCCGTTGATGAGGAAGCTCGGCAGCCGTCGATTGGGCACGCTGCCGCCGTAGCACCCGAGGATCTCGATGAACATGTCGGACGCGGTTGTCAGGCCCCCGTGCCCTGCCGTATAGTGACCGCTGCCGTGGTGGCCTCCTCTTTCGATGGCCTCGCCGCCACGCGAGCCTGCAGGGCGTGAACGTGTCCCGGTTATATCCCACAGCGCGCCACGGAAAGTCAAGCATGGCGAGCGCCGTGACGACGCTCGCGTGGAGGGGCGAGTGAGCTGGGTGAAGACGAATCACGTGAAGCGCGCGCTCCGCGAGGGGCGGCCGACCGCCGGCGCGTGGCTCCATCTGTGCAGCGGGATCAGCGCCGAGATCATGAGCCGGGCCGGCTTCGACTGGCTGCTCGTCGACATGGAGCACGGGCACGGCGACTTCCAGACGCTGCTCGCCCAGCTGCAGGCGATCGAGGGAAGCGAGACGATCCCCGTGGTCCGCGTGCAGTGGAACGACCCTGCCGTGATCAAGCGGGTCCTCGACATCGGCGCGTACGGCGTCATGGTGCCGTGGATCGGCGGTCGCGCCGAAGCCGAGGCAGCCGTGCGCGCCGCCAAATACCCGCCCGACGGCATCCGCGGAATCGCGGGCAGCCACCGCGCCGGTGGCTACGGGCGCCACGCCGCGGAGTACTGGAAGCGCGCGAACGAGGAGATCCTGGTGGTCCTGCAGGTAGAGACACGATCGGCCCTCGAGGAGATCGACCAGGTGGTCCGGGTGCCGGGCGTCGACGTGATCTTCATCGGGCCCGGGGACCTGTCGACCGCGCTCGGGCACATGGGCAACCCTGGCCACCCGGAGGTGCAGGCGGCCTTCGCTCGAGTGGAGGCGGCGACGCGCGCCGCGGGTCTCGCCCTCGGGAACATCACACGCGGCTGGGACCAGGCCCGCGAGCTGTACGGAAAGGGATACCAGTTCCTCACGATCGGCTCGGACACGTCGCTCGTGGTGCAGGGAAGCCAGGACCTCGTCGCGCGATTCCGGCAAGACATCCGACCGTGACGCCGGCAGGTACGACGGGTCCCGGCCCGAGTGCCCGGATCCCGCCGGTGGATCCCGCGACGGCAGCTCCCGAGGTGAGCGACGTGCTCAAGCGTCAAACGGAGCAGTGGGGTGCCCCGCTCGCCCCCACGCTCGTGATGGCGCACTGTCCTCCCCTGGTGCGGGCGGCGGCCGGGCTGTCGGCGGCCCTGGAGCGCTCCGGCCAGCTCCCGGCGGGGCTTCGGGACCTGGTCTGCCTGCGGGTGGCCCAGCTCGTCGGGTGCCCCTTCTGAGTGGACATCAACTCATCCCGGGGGATGAGCCACGGCGCGACGTTCGAGAAGCTCGCGGCCGTCGACCGGTTCCGGGAGAGCCCGCACTTCAGCGAGCCCGAGCGCGCAGCCCTTCGGTTCGCCGAGGCCGTCGCCCGGACGCCGACCGCCGTCACGGACGCGGAGTTCGAGCCCCTGCGCCGGCACTTCACCACCGCAGAGATCGTGGAGCTTGCCGCGACGATCGCCGTCGAGCACTTCCGTGCGAAGTTCAACACGGCCCTCGGCGTCCAGAGCCAAGGGCTCTGCTTCCTGCCGCCCCGCTGAGCGCGTGGACCTCTCCACTGGTGGCGGCCGGATGAACCTCCGCGCCCTCCGGGGCTTCGCGTTCGACCTCGACGGGTGCATCTGGGCGGGCCCGACCTTGCTGCCGGGCGCGCGGGAGCTCGTGGAGGCCCTCCGGGGTGACGGCCGGAGCGTCGTCTTCGTCACGAACAGCTCCCGGGAGCGTGCGGCCCAGATCGCGGAGCGTCTGTCAGAGCTGGGCATCCCCGCCCGGCCCGAGGACGTGCTGGCGGCCCTCGACCTCTTGGGCGAGGCGATTCGGCGCCGCGTGGGCCGCGCGACCGTGCTGCCGCTCGGCACCCGCGAGATGCGCGAGGTCCTCGAGGCGGCTGGACACACCGCCGTCGAGTTCGGCGACTGGCAGCGGGCGCAAGTGGTGGCGGTGGGCAACGATCCGCTGTTCGACTTCGCCCGGCTGCGGGCGGCCTCCCGCGCCGTGGCCGGCGGCGCGGCGCTCTTCACGGTGAACCTCGACCCGCGCCTGCCGGTCGCGCCGGGAGAGTTCGACCCGGGCTGCGGGGCGCTGGCGGAGGCCGTTGCGGTCGCGGGCGGGGCGCGGCCCGCCGTGGTCGGGAAGCCCCATGCCCCGATCTTCCAGATGGCCCTGGAGCGCCTGGGATGCCGGCCAGCAGAGACCGTGATGGTGGGAGACAGTCTGACCACCGACGTCGCCGGGGGCCGGGCGGCGGGGATGGCCACGGTGTGGGTTGACCCGTCCGGGGGAGGCAGCGAGCCCGACCAGGCGGACGCCGTGGTCCGGGGTCTCGACGAGCTCGCTGGAGTCCTGGCGGACCCTGCCCGCCTGACCTTCCGCGGGCACTGGCGCCCGTGGAGTGCCTGCTAAAATCGCTGCATGGGCACCGCAGCCTCGGCGGCCTCGCCGAAAATCCGCGCGGAGTGGGTGGCCATCGCCGGAGCCGCCGCGCTGGCGGCCGTGAAGCTCGCGGTCGGCTTCGCGACGAACTCCATTGGGCTCCTCTCCGCGGCCGCGGACTCCGTGTTCGACGTCGCGATCTCCAGCTTCAACCTCCTGTCGATCCGAATCGCCGACTCGCCGGCCGATGAGGGACATCCCTTCGGCCACGGCAAGGCGGAGAACCTGGCCGGGTTGCTCCAGACGGCCGTCATCCTCCTGGTCGGCGGCGGGCTCCTGGTGGAGGCGGTCCGCCGGCTCTCCGGGGGACCCGTCCCGAGCACGCCGAGTGGGGCATCGCCGTCATGGTCGTCTCGATGGGCGTCAGCTGGCTGATCACGCGGCATCTCCGGCGGGTTGGCCAGGAGACCGACTCGGTGACGCTGTCTGGCCGACGCGGTTCACTACCAGAGCGACGTCTGGACGAACGCCGGGGTGCTGCTGGGGCTCGGGCTCCTCTGGCTGACCGGCTCTGGGCTGTTCGACGCGCTGATCGGGATCGGCGTGGCCGTCGTCATCATGGGCACGGCGTACCCTCTCTTCATGCGCTCGATCCACGAGCTCATGGATGCCGCCTTGCCGGAGTCCGAGCAGCGGGCGATCGCAGAGGTGATCCACCGCCATCGGTTCGTGGTGGCGTCCCGCGACCTCAGGACCCGGCGCGCCGGATCGCAGAGACACATCGACTTCACCATCGTGTCGTGCCGCCACCTGCCGCTCGGGGAGGCGCACGACCTCGTGGACCACGTCGAGAAGGAGATCGCGGAGACGATTCCCGGCGCGCACGTCGTGGTGCACGCCGAGCCGACGGTCGACTGCGCGGACCCGAGCCGGTGCGTCCGTCGCGGGAGCGTGGCGGACCTGCTCGCCCATCAGCCGGACGCGTGACGGTGGTCGGCCGGCCAGCGGCGGGCGGCGCCGCCGGCCAGGTCGGCATCGCTGAGGACCTTGAGGGGCCGCCGAAGCTTGTGTCGATCCATCCCCCGTGATACAACCCGGAGCGATGGCGGCTCCTGACGATCGAGACTACGACTACCCGACGATCGCCCGCGCCCTGATCCTCGGCGACCGGGAGACCGTCGGCCGCATGACCCAGGCGGGCCTCGACCGCGGTCTCGATCCAAAGCAGATCATCTTCAAGGGGCTCATCCCGGGGATGGACGTGGTCGGGGAGAAGTTCCGTCGCAACGAGTACTACGTACCGCAGGTGCTGCTCTCGGCGCGCGCGATGTACGCGGGCCTCGACCTCCTCAAGCCGCTTCTGACCGCGGCCTCGACGAGCGAGTACCTCGGCACGGTCGTGATCGGCACGGCGCAGGGCGACCTTCACGACATCGGCAAGAACCTGGTTGCCATGATGCTCGAGGGCGCTGGCTTCAAGGTGGTGAACCTCGGCCGCGACGTCTCCCCCGAGAAGTTCTGCGCGGCCGTGGAGGAGCACGGGGCCACCATCGTCGGCATCTCGGCCCTCATGACGACCACGATGCCGGGGATGAAGCGGACGATCGACGCCCTCGTCCGTGCGGGTCTCCGAGACCGCGTGAAGGTCATGGTCGGCGGCGCGCCGGTGAGCCCGGTCTTTGCCGAGGAGATCGGCGCCGACGGTCACGCCAGGGACGCCACGCTTGCGGTGGGGCGAGCCAAGGAGCTGTCGAGCGCCCCGGTGGCGGCCCGGGGCTAGGGGGAAGGGCGACGATGAGCGGAACCGCGGGTCGCCGGCTCGGCGGGGCAGGCGCGTGAGCGCGGCCAGAGGCGGGGAGTGGCTCGCGCGGGCGTGCGCAGGTGATCTCCTCGTCTTCGACGGCGGCTACGGCACGATGCTCTTCGCGGCGGGCCTCGCGAACGGCGCCTGCCCGGAGGTCTGGAACGACACGCGGGCCGATATCATCCAGGGAATCCACCGCGGGTACTTCGAGGCCGGGTCGGATTTCGTCGAGACCAACACCTTCGGGGGGTCGCGGCTCAAGCTCAACGAGTACGGGATCGGCGACCGGACCCGGGAGCTCAACGAGCGGGGCGCGCGGCTTGCCCGGGCGGCGGCCCCGGCCGAGGGCTACGTGGCGGGCTCGGTGGGGCCGACCAGCCGGTTGCCGGCCGAGTACGAGCCCTTGGGTGACACGACGGATGAGGAGTACTTCGAAACGTTCCGGGAGCAGGCCGAGGCGCTGGCGGAGGGCGGCGTCGACCTGTTCGCCGTCGAGACGATGATGTTCCCGCAGGAGGCCATGGCGGCGGTGCGCGCCTGCAAGACGACCGGCCTGCCCGTCATGGCGACGATGTTCTTCCAGTACGAGGAGCTCCATGATCGAGATCGGACGATGTGGGGGGAGAGTCCCGCCGAGGTCGCGAAGAACCTTCTCGCCGCCGGGGCAGACGTCGTCGGGATGAACTGCGGACGCGGACCGGACCGAGCCATCGCCATCATACGCGAGATGCGCGCGGTGACGGATGCGCCGCTGGTCGCCTATCCGAACGCCGGCCTGCCGGTGACGACGGGTGACCGGGTCGCCTACGAGCTCTCCCCGGAGGCTATGGCCGGCGAATACCCCGCCCTTCTCGACGCCGGCGCCACCGTCGTCGGCGCCTGCTGCGGCTCGACCCCCGAGCACATTCGCCAGATCGCCCAGGTCGTCCGCGCCCGCCGACGGTAACGCCGCCCGCTCCCACCAGCACCGTGGACTGGCCGGCGTTCGACCGCGCCCTCGAGGCTCGCCGGCGCGAGATCCTCGATCGCTTCATCGCGTGCCTCCGCGTCGACACGGTGAGCCAGCACCCGGAGCGCGTCCGCGCCGGCGCCGGCTGGCTGGCCGAGGCGATGGAGCGCCGCGGGCTCGAGGCGCGCGTGCTCGAGACGGGCAGCAACCCGGTCGTCTTCGGCGAGCGAAGGGCGCCGGGCGCCGCGCGAACCCTTCTCGTCTACTGTCACTTCGACACGAAGCCCGCGCCGCCGGCGGGGTGGCTTCAGCCGTCGCCGTTCGAGCCCGTGCTCCGCGCCGGCCTCGCGGAGGAGGGGGCCCCCATCGTGGGGGCCAGCGAGGTTCGTGACGACGCGCTGCCCGGCCACCGGCTGTACGCGCGCGGGGCGTCCGACGACAAGGGCCCGATCTGGGCGCACCTCGAGGCCCTCGCGCTCATGGACGCCCTCGGCATCGCTCCCCGCGTACACGTGAAGCTCCTGCTCGAAGGTGAGGAGGAAGTGGGGAGCCCCGGCTTCGGGGCGTTCGTCGCGGCCAACCGCGATCTCCTGGCGGCGGACCTGGTCCTGGTGACGGACGGACCGAAGGACGCGACGGAGCGCCCGACCGTCGTTTTCGGGGCGCGCGGGATCCTCGCGCTCACCCTCGAGCTGGAGGCGGCGCGCCGGGACGTCCACTCGGGGAACTTCAGCGTGCCGAACCCGGCGTGGACACTGATCGGCCTGCTCGCGTCGATGGCCGCCCCGGACGGGACCCCGCTCATCGAGGGCCTGGCCGCCGACGCGAGGCCGCCCACGGCCGCCGAGCGTGAGCTGCTCGGCCGGATCCCGCTGGATCGACCCGCGCTCGAGCGCGAGCTGGGCGTGCGGCTCGCCCCGGACTACCTGGAGCGCCTGATGTTCCGCCCGACGCTCACGATCCGCGGTCTCCGCGCCGGCGCGGTCGGCGAGGAAGCCAACACGATCATCCCCCACCGGGCGACGGTCGCTCTCGACCTCCGGCTCGTGAAGAACCAGCGCGCTGAGGCCGTGTACCGCCGGGTCGTCGAGCACGTCAGGGCCCAGGGCTTCACGGTCATCGAGTCGGCGGGCGCGCCGCTACCGGACGAGCTCAGGGGACGGGCGGTCCGGATCGTCGAGCGCCACGGCTACGACCCCGCGAAGACGCCGATCGACCTGCCCATCTCGCGGCGCGTCGTGGAGATCGTCGAGCGAGCGCACGACGGGCAGTCCGCGGTCGTCGTCCCGACCGCGGGAGGCAGCGTGCCGCTCTGGGCGTTCACGGACCTGCTCGAGCTTCCGACGATCGTCGTGCCCTACGCGAACGCCAACAACCGGCAGCACAGCCCGAACGAGCACATCCGGCTGGACCACCTCTACCAGGGGATCCGCACCACGGCCCGGCTCCTCCTGGAGCTTGGCGAGTGAGCGCGGAGGCCGAGTCCCGCGATGTCGGTCGGGCGCGGTCAGCCCAATCGCAGGGGCCGGCGATTGCCGGGGCGCCTGGGCTGAGGAGTCCTCAGGCTTCCACGACCGGGTTGTCGAGCGTCCCGAGCCCGGTGATCTCCATCCGCACGCGGTCGCCGCCCTTGAGGAGGACGGGGGGCTTTCGCGTGAAGCCGACGCCGGCCGGCGTCCCGGTGATGACGACGTCACCCGGGAGGAGCGTCATCTTCGCGGACAGGAACGCGACGAGGTAGTTGATGTTGTAGATGAGGTTCTTCGAGTTTCCATCCTGGAGCTTGGTGCCGTTCACCCAGGTGCGCAGCTCGAGGACGTGCGGGTCGGGGACCTCGGCGCGGTCGGCGATCCACGGACCCATCGGCGCGAACGTGTCGCAGGCCTTGCCGGCCATCCACTGCGAGGTGACCATCTGGAAGTCGCGCGCGCTCACGTCGTTGACGACCACGTACCCCCAGATGTAGTCGAGCGCGCGCTCGGCGGGGACGTCGCGCGCCTCGCGCCCCATCACGAACCCGAGCTCGACCTCGTAGTCGAGCTTCTCGCAGCCCTTCGGGCGGACGATGGGCGCGGCGGCGTCCACGATCGCGTTCGGGAACTTGGCGAAGAGGGGTGGCTCCTTGGGGATGGGACTCTTGGTCTCCTCGGCGTGGTCGATGTAGTTGAGCCCGATGCAGATGAACTTCTCCGGGTCGTGGATGGGCGCGTGGAGATGCGCCTCGGCGACGGGGTGGGTGACCCACTCGAGCTTGCCGGCCTTGGTCGCGTCCTCCATGGCACGGAGCCCATCCTCGGCGGCGGCGCCGGCCCGCAAGAAGCTGCGCGCGCTCGGCGGGAACAGCGCGTGGGCCAGCTCGCCCGCGCGCCCGACGCCCCGGCCGGCGAGGTAGCGATGGTACGTCTCACCCAGGCAGTGGATGCGGTCGCCGACGAGGGCGCCGAGGCGAGGGGAGGAGCCGCGCACGGTGTAGCGAACGAGCTTCATCGGAATCTCCTGGTCTCGGGTGACAGATCGGGCCGATCGGCCACGGACTTCCCGATTATATGCCGATCGGCGTGCGACGGGCCGTCGCGTTGACGCTCCCCGGACCCTGTGATAGAGAGGGGCGCATGGCCGTCACGATCGTCGGCGCCGGCGCCATCGGAGGTGTCACCGGGGCGTCGCTGACGCGCGCCGGGCACGACGTGCTGCTGGTCGATCAGGCGGCGGACCACGTCGCGGCGATGAACGAGAACGGCCTCGCGATCGCGACGCCGGACGGGGGCTGGACCGCCCCCGTCCGCGCTGTCACCCCCGACGGCCTGCCGGCGACCCTCGACCTGGTGCTGCTCGCCGTCAAGGCGCAGCACACCGGGGCCGCGCTCGATCGGATCGCGCCTCGGCTCCACGCGCGCGGCACGGTCGCGTCCCTCCAGAACGGCCTGAACGAGGCGACCATCGCTCAGAGGGTCGGCCAGGCGCGGACCGTCGGCTGCCTCGTCAACTGGGCGGCCGACTGGATCGCGCCGGGGCGGATCCAGCACGGCGGCTCCGGGACGTTCGCGGTCGGCGAGCTGGACGGGGAGCTCTCCCCGCGAGTCAAGGGACTGGCGGACCTCCTCAGCGCGGTCACGCCGACCCAGGTCAGCTCGAACATCTGGGGCCTGAAGTGGGGGAAGCACGTCTACAGCGCGCTTCTCGTGGCCACCGCGCTGGTCGACGCCCACGTCTGGGAGGTCGTTGAGCGCTCCCCCGAGGTCCAGCGCACGCTGGTCGCGCTCGTGGCGGAAGGCATGGCCGTCGCCGACGCGGAAGGGATCCACCTCGAGGCCTTCGACGAGTTCGACCCCGTGTGGTACCGCCGGGGACGCGCGGGCGACGCTGAGGCGGTCGGACGGGCGATGACGGCGATCAGCACCTTCTACCGGGGACACACGAAGACGAAGACGGGCATCTGGCGGGACCTGGTGGTCCGAAAGCGGAAGACGGAGGTCGAGGCGCACCTCGGCGCGACGCTCGAGCGGGCCGCGCGCCACGGCCTGGCGCTACCTCTGACGCGCCGGCTCCTCGAGCTGATCGGGGAGATCGAGGCCGGGCGCCGCCCCATGGCCTGGACCAACCTCGACGAGCTTGTCGGGGTCGGGCGGTGACCTCCATGCGCCCCTACTGGCACTACCGGGACCCCCACGAGGCGGAGCTGCTGCCGACCGTGTCGCCGGAGGCCTTGATGGCGCACACGCGCGCGATTGCGGCCTGGGAGCGCGAATCGGGGACGCCCGGCGAGGCCCAGGCCTACGACCACATCGAGCGGGCGCTGAAGAGCTACGGCTACGCGGTCGAGCGCCGCGAGGTCGAGGCGCTGATCAGCCTGCCGCTCGAGGGCCGCGTGGTCCTCCCGGACGGTGCGGTGATCGAGGGGCTCACGCACGCGTTCTCGCCCTCCACCGACGGGCTCGATGCCGAGGTGGTCGACGCCGGGGACGGCAGCGGCGAGGACTTCGCGCGTGCCGGTGTTGCGGGCAAGATCGCGCTCTTGGACAGCCTGGCGACGCCGGGCAAGGCCTGGGCCGCTCAGGAAGCCGGGGCGATCGGACAGATCTTCGTCAATCGCGACCACCTCCACAACATGATCGTGACGACGATCTGGGGGACGCCGGAGCCCGACACCGCGTGGCGTATCCCGCACAGCCCGTGCCTCTCCGTCCGCCGGACGGACGGCGAGCGCATCCGCCAGCTGATTCGCGAGGGTCGCGGACGCGTCCGGATCGTCACGCGCGTCCGCACCGCCTGGACCCCGATCCCGCACCTGACGGCGCATCTCGACGGGACGGCCGAGGACCGCTTCATTCTCTTCTCCGGGCACGTGGACGGCTGGCACCACGGCGCCATGGACAACGGGACGGCGAACGCGACGATGCTCGAGGTCGCGCGCCTCCTGGCGGCGCGGCGGGGCGCGCTCCGGCGGGGACTTCGCCTCGCCTTCTGGTCGGGGCACTCCCACGGGCGGTACGCCGGCTCCACCTGGTACGCCGACCACGCGTGGCTGGAGCTTCACCGGCGGTGCGCGGTGCACCTCAACATCGACTCCACGGGCGCTCGCGGCGCCACCGACTACTCGGTCCTCCACGCGACCGAGGACGCGCAGAGCTTCGTCGAAGGGGTGGTGCACGACGTCACCGGACAGACGGCGCGGGCCCGGCGCTTCCCGCGCGCCGGCGATCAGTCGTTCTGGGGGATCGGGATTCCGTCGGCCCTGATGTCGCTCTCGGGGATCCCGAAGCAGGACACCGATCTGTCGCGGTGGATGGAACGGCTCTTCGGGACGGCGGGCTTCCCGTGGTGGTGGCACACGCGGGAGGACACGATCGACAAGATCGATCCCGAGGTCCTCGCCCTCGACACCCGGGTGTACGTGGCCGCGGCCCTGCGCTTGGTCGCGGGCCCGCTACTCCCCCTGGACTACGGGCGCTTCGCGCGTGCGATCCTCGCGACGGTTGAGGAGCTTGGCGCGGTCGGGGCCCGGTGGGATGCTGGCCCCGCCCTCGACGCGGCGCGGGCGATGGTCGAGCGGGCAGGGACGTTCGTGGATGCGGTGGGAGCCCTCGCCGCGGGGAAGCGGACGGATCCGGCGCGCGTCGAGGCCGCCAACCGCACCATGATCGCCCTGTCACGGGTCCTGATCCCGCTCTTCTACACGACCGGCGACCGGTTTCATCACGACCTCGCGCTCCCGGTGCCGCCGCTGGCGGGCCTCCAGCGAGCGCGCGACCTGCCCGGGCTCGACCCGTCGTCCGACGCGTTCCGGTTCGCCGGGGCCGCACTCGTCCGGGAGCGCAACCGGGTAGTGCACGCCCTCGGGGAAGCGGCCGGGGTGATGGATGCCTTCCTCACGTAGCCAGACCCGAGGCCGCCGCGTCCCGAGCGCCCCAGGGCGCGAGGCGCGCCGGCCGGGATGAAGGGAGACAGATCGATGCGTAGACGGAGCAGGCTGCCGTTCCCGATCCGCGCCGTCCTGGCGGGAGCTCTGGCGGTGGGGCTCATCGCCTCGGTGGGGCCCGCCGAGGCCCAGAAGCGGGGCGGGACGCTCACCATCGTCCGGCCGACCGATCCCGTGTCGCTCGACCCGCACACCGAGACCACGGCGCCCGGCGCCTGGGTCTACTACAACATCCTCGAGCCGCTGATCTACCTCGACGAGAAGATGACGATCCAGCCGCGGCTGGCCACGAGCTACGAGGTGATGACCCCGACCAAGGTTCGCTTCAAGCTGCGGCCGGGCGTGAAGTTCCACGACGGCACCCCGTTCAACGCGGCGGCGGTCAAGTTCACGTTCGAGCGGGCGTTCAAGAGCGACCCACCTGCGCGGTGGGCGAGCCTCGCGGGGCCGATCGCCGGGGCCGAGGTCGTGGACGATCTCACCGTCGACATCGTTACCAAGGAACCGTACGGCCCGATCCTGCGCTCCATGGCGATGCTCTACGTGTCGATTGTCTCGCCCACCGCCGTCCAGAAGGCGGGCGAGGGGGCCCTGCGGGCGCCGGTCGGCACCGGGCCGTTCAAGTTCGTCGAGTGGAAGACGAACACCCAGATCGTGATCGAGCGGAACCCCGACTACTGGGGGGAGAAGGCCCTCCTCGACCGCGTGGTCTTCAAGGTGGTGCCGGAGGAGGGGGCGCGGATGATCGCGCTCCAGACCGGCGACGCCGACATGGTGATGTTCCCGTCGCCGGCCCAGCTCCCGACGTTCCGGAAGGACACGAAGTACGCCGTGCACGAGGCGCCGGGTTTGCGCGTCGTCTATATCGGGTTCAACGCGAAGATGCCGCCACTCGACGACGCCCGCGTGCGCCAGGCCTTGCTCCAGGCGGTGGACCGGAAGGCGATCATCGAGAACATCGTCGAGGGGCTGGGCGTGGCCCCGAAGTCCTACCTCTCGCCCGGAGTCTTCGGCTACAAGGACATGCAGTTCGACCAGCTCTTCCCGTTCGATCGCGCCAAGGCCAAGGCGCTGCTCGCCCAGGCCGGCTGGACCCCGGGCCCGGACGGCATCCTGCAGAAGGGCGGCCAGAAGCTCACCCTGAACTGGATCGCCCAGCGTGGCCGCTACCCGAAGGACGGCGAGATCACCGAAGCGGTGCAGCAGATGTGGAAGGAGGTCGGCGTCGACGCCAAGGTCGAGTTCCGGGAGTGGGCGACCGTGTTCAACGAGTCGCGCAAGCCGGACTGGGGACGGCACAACTGGACCTTCGGCTGGGCCACGACGAATGCCGACGCCGACTACTCGCTCTTCGCCCAGTTCCACTCGACGCAGCAGACTCCGACCGGATGGAACCGCACGGGCTACGTGAACCCGAAGGTGGACCAGCTGCTGGAGGCGGCCCGGCGCAGCCTGAACCAGACCGAGCGGGAGAAGCTGTACGGCGAGGTCCAGGACATCCTCGCCAAGGACACGCTGTGGGTCCCGGTGTACAACACGAAGGAGATCGTCATCACCCGGGCGAGCGTCAAGGGCTACGTCATCCACCCGGTCGAGTACAACCTCGGCCTCTGGAAGACCTGGCTCGACAAGTAACGACGCGCGAGCGGAACGGGCGCGGCGGCGGGTGGCGACGGGACCCGCGGGCGCGCCCGTTCCCGCCTGAACGATGCTGATCTTCGCCGTCCGGCGCCTCCTGCTGACCATCCCCGTCCTGCTGGGGGTGCTGTTCGTCGTCATGCTGACCATGGACCTCATCCCCGGCGATCCGGTTGCCCTCATGCTGGGGGATGCCGCCACCAAGGACACGATCGCCAGGTTCCGCGAGCACCTGGGCCTCGACCGGCCGCTGGCCGTGCGCTACGTGCGGTACCTGGGCCAGGTCGTCACCGGGGACCTCGGCCGGTCCATCCAGCAGAACCGTCCGGTCGTGGACGAGCTCGCCGAGGCGTGGCCGGCGACGCTCCAGCTCACGGCCGCGGCGCTGGTGCTGGCCGCGGTGACCGGCGTCGCCACGGGGATCGTCTCGGCCGTCTGGCCGAACTCCCTCTTCGACTCCCTGTCGCGGCTCTCCTCGCTGTTCGGGCTCTCGATGCCGGTGTTCTGGACGGGCCTGGTGCTGATCGTGGTCTTCGCGTTCTGGCTGCCCCTCTTGCCGGTGGGCGGCGTCGGCTCGCCGGCGCACCTCGTCCTGCCGGCCGTGACCCTGGCCCTCCCGTCGATCGCCAAGATCGCGCGCATGACGCGCTCAGGCGTGCTCGAGGTCCTGCGGGAGGACTACGTCCGGACGGCCCGCGCGAAGGGCGTGCGCGAGCGGCTGGTCGTGGTGAAGCACGCCCTCCGGAACGCGGCGATCCCGATCCTGACGCTGATCGGTCTCCAGGCGGGCCAGCTGATGGGCGGCGCCGTCCTGACGGAGACGGTCTTCGCCTGGCCCGGCCTCGGGCGGCTCATGGTCAAGGCGATCTTCGCCCGCGACTACGTCCTTCTCCAGGGGGCGGTGCTGATCTTCGCCATGGCGTTCGTCGCGATCAACCTGATCGTGGATCTCTCGTACGGCGCGCTCGATCCGCGCGTGTCGCGGCAGGGGTAGGACATGGCGGGGCGACGGCTGCTCGGCGAGGTGGCGATCGTCACCGGCGCGGCTCACGGCATTGGGCGCGCCATCGCGGTGGAGCTGGCGCGCGAGGGCGCGTCGGTCTGGGCATGCGATGTGCTCGAGCGCGAGCTCGGCGAGACCCGGCGGGCGGTGGGCGAGCGCGCTGAGGGCCCGTGCCGCGTGGCCGTCGTGGACGTGACCGATCCGCGTCGGGTCTCCGCCTTCGTCGACGAGCTAGTCACGGCGGAGAAGCGCCTGGACGTCCTGGTGAACTGCGCGGGCGGGGTCGTCGGCCAGACCATGCGGCCGGTGGAAGAGGTTTCCGAGGAGGCCTGGCGCGCGATCTTCGCGGTGAACCTCGACGGGGCGTTCCACCTCACCCGCGCCGCCGTTCCGGCCATGAAGGCACGGCGGCGCGGCAGCATCGTGAACATCTCGTCGGGAGCGGGCCGCTCCTACAGCCTGACGGGGATCCAGGCCTACGCGAGCGCCAAGGCCGGGCTGATCGGCTTCACCCGCCAGACGGCGCGTGAGCTCGGCGAGCACGGAATCCGCGTCAACTGCGTCGCGCCGGGCTTCGTGCGCTCGAACCCGGCGTCCGAGCGGCAGTGGCAGGCGATGGGCGAGGCCGGCCAGCGGCGGCTCATCGAGTCGATCGCACTCCGGCGGATCGGCGAGCCGGAGGACATCGCCCGCGCCGTGGTCTTCTTCGCCTCCGAGGACGCCCGGTACGTCACCGGCCAGACCATCAGCGTCGACGGTGGCCACTGGATGCTCGGGTGAGCCGGCGGGCCGATGAGTGGAGCCGCCGTCGAAGCGCTGGCGCCGGTCGCGGAACGGGCTGACACCCCCGTCGGTGACGCCTGGCGACGGTTCCGACGGAACCGGCTGGCCTTGATCGGGCTCCTCATCGTCGTCGTGATCCTGATGTCGGCGATCCTCGCTCCCTGGCTCGCTCCGCAGGACCCCGCGAAGCAGAGCCTCTTCGAGAAGCGCGCCCGGCCCGGGCGCGAAGTACGTCCTCGGGGCGGACGAGTTCGGCCGGGACATTCTCTCGCGCGTCATCTACGGCGCCCGGATCGCCCTCGTAGTGGGCCTGGTGTCGGTGGGGATCGCGCTCGGCCTGGGGCTCCTCCTCGGCTGCCTGGCTGGTTTCCTCGGCGGCTGGGTCGACGCGGGGATCATGCGCGGGGTCGAGGTGCTGCTGGCGTTCCCCTACCTCTTGCTCGCGATCGCCGTGGTGTCGGCGCTCGGTCCTGGAGCGCTCAACACGACGATTGCCGTCGGGATCTGGGGCACGCCGCACGTCACCCGAATCGTCCGCGGCGCCGTGCTCGCCCTGAGGGAGACCGAGTACGTGCGTGCGGCGCGAGCGCTCGGCGCCGGCGGGCCGGCGCTGGTCGGTCGCCACATCCTGCCGAACATCCTGCCGACCGTGATCGTGTACGGCAGCCTGTTCATGGCCGATGCCATCCTGGTCGAGGCAGCACTGTCGTTCCTTGGCCTGGGCGTCCAGCCGCCGACGCCGTCCTGGGGATTGATGGTGGCGACCGGGCGGGACTTCCTGCTGGTCACGCCCCACATCACGACCATCCCGGGGCTCGCCATCATGCTGGCCGTCCTCGGGTTCAACCTCCTCGGCGACGGTCTCCGCGACGCCCTCGATCCCCGCCTCCGCGGGGCGTGAGGGGCTGCCGGAGCCGGGATCGCCAGGCACACCTACCCGGTCGCGCGAGGGGCCGGATCGGGCGCTTGGCTTCCTCGCAGTGCTATCATCGGGCCATGACGGACCCCGCTTCCGTGGTGCTGGGCAACGTGATCCTGGTGGGCTTCATGGGAGGCGGGAAGTCGACCGTTGGGCGCCTCCTCGCCCGCCGTCTAGGCCGCTGCTTCGTCGAGACCGACGCGATGATCACGGCGCGCGAGGGCCGGTCGATCCCCGAGATCTTCGCGGAGCGAGGGGAGACCCACTTCCGGCAGCTCGAGGCAGAAGTCCTGGAAGCCCTGGCCGAGAAGCACGGACACGTGATAGCGACCGGGGGCGGCTTCCCCTGCGGCCCGGGGGTCATGGACCGGCTGCTCCAGCTGGGTACGGTGGTGTGGCTCGCGGCCGACTTCGACACGGTCTACGCGCGGGCCAACCGGGTGGGTGGACGACCGATGCTGGCGGGGCGATCGCCCGAGGCGGCTGCCGCGCTCTACCGGGTCCGCCAGGACTCCTACCGCCGGGCCCACCTGGCCCTCGACACGACCCACATGAACGTCGACGCCGTGGTCGGCCGGATCGTTCGCCACCTGCGGGAGCGGGAGCGAGCTGCTCGCCCGGCGAGCGCTCTGGCAGAGGGCCGCGCACGCGTTGAATAGCGCGACGGGCTCCGGGGCCCTCGTCCAGCGGCTTCAGCAGGGGCCGCTTCTCGCCGACGGCGCGATGGGCACCGTGCTCTACGCCCGCGGCGTGCCCCTGGACGCCTGCTTCGACGTCCTGAACCTCCACGACCCGAAGACGGTCCAGTCGATCCACCGCGAGTACGTGGCCGCCGGCGCCGACCTGCTGGAGACCAACACGTTCGGCGCGAATCGCTTCAAGCTCGCCGTTCACGGGCTCGAGGGTCGCGTTCGCGAGATCAACCGGGCGGGTGTGCGCCTCGCGCGCGACGTTCGCGAGACGATGGGGCGGGACGTGCTCGTCCTCGGCTCCATCGGACCGCTCGGCAAGTATCTCCTCCCGCTGGGGACGCTCGGAGAAGCAGACGCGGTCGCCGCGTTCCGCGAGCAGGCCGAGGCCTTGCTCGAGGGCGGGGTTGACGGTTTCGTGGCCGAGACCTTCTCCGATCTGCGCGAGCTCCGGCTCGCGGTGACGGCGATCCGCGCGGTCTCGGCCGACCTGCCCGTCGTCGCCCAGATGGCGTTCAACGACGAGCGGGTCACGTTCCGGGGCCAGGCCCCGGGCGAGGTGGCGAGCGAGCTGGCCGCGCTGCCGGTCCAGGTCATCGGGGCAAACTGCGGTGTGGGATCGAGCGTACTCTATGACGTCGGGCTACTTCTTCACGAATCCGCGCCCCAGGCGTGGTTGTCGATCAGGCCCAACGCCGGCCTCCCGAGCCGACACGGCGAGCGGCTGATCTACCTGTCGTCGCCCGCGTACATGGCCGACTACGCCTCGCGCATGCTGGACGCGGGGGCGCGGATCGTCGGCGGCTGCTGCGGGACGACCCCCGCTCACATCCGCGCGATGCGCGAGGTGGTCGACCGGCACGCCCAGGGGGCGGGCCGACCGCGCCGCGCCGCGGCGGTGGCCCCGCCCGCCGCTCCGGAGCGGGAGGAAGCGCCGGCGCCGGGAGCGACCGCGGAGCCGTCGCGCTTGCTCTCGCGGCTGCAGGCGGCGGAGTTCCTGGTGACGGTGGAGCTGGATCCTCCGCGCGGCCACAACATCGAGAAGCTCGTCCAGGGGGCGAAGCTCCTCGCCGAGCGCGGCGTGGAAGTCGTCGACATCAATGATGGATCGCTGGGGCGCGTCCGGATGGCGGTCCTGGCCACCGCGCTCCTGGTCCGCGAGGCGACGGGCCTCGACATCAGCATGCACTTCACCTGCCGCGATCGAAACCTCATGGGGATCCAGGGCGACCTCCTCGGTGCCCACGCGGTCGGGGTCCGGAACATCCTGGCGATGACCGGAGATCCTCCGCGGACCGGCGACTACGTCAACGCCACCGCCGTCTTCGACGTCGACGCGATCGGTCTCGTCCGGATCGTCGCGGGCATGAACCGCGGCGTGGACGCGGCCGGCAACTCGATCGGCGAGGCGACTGCCTTCGCCATCGGCGTCGCGGTCGATCCCGGCGCGGCCGATCCGGCCCGGGAGATCGACCGGCTCCACGCCAAGGTGGAGGCGGGCGCCATGTGGGCCCAGACGCAGCCGGTCTACGATCTCGATCAGCTCGAGGCGTTCCTCGCCCGGCTGGGTCGGGTGCCGGTGCCCCTCGTGGTCGGCATCCTCCCGCTTCACTCTTTCCGGCACGCGGAGTTTCTGCACAACGAGGTGCCGGGGATCGTCGTCCCGGACGCGGTCCGGGCCCGGCTTCGGGAGGCCGGTGACCACGCGCTCCGCGTCGGGGTCGAGACCGCCCAGGCCATCCTCGCCGACGTGCGCCGCCGGTACGCCGGCGCCTATCTGATGCCATCGTTCGGACGCTTCGAGGTCGTTGCCGAGGTGCTCGAGGCGCTCAGATGACGTGTCGGGCGAGCCGGCCAGATCGAGGGACCACGCCCACGGGGAATGGTGGGGGCGCCTGCTCCCGAGCGCGAGTGTCCGGTGGTCTCTGGGCACGGCGCCGCAGTCGTCTCGCGAGCTAGCGGTCGTGAGCGCGCTCGGCGGCCTCGTCGTCCTGGACCTTGCCACGTTCATCGCGGCGCCGATGTGCGCCACGCTGCTCGGCGAGTTTGGCGCCGAGGTCATCAAGGTCGAACAGCCCGGGATAGGGGACGACCTCCGTCGGTTGGGGCGCCAGGTGGACGGGGTGTCCCTGTGGTGGCTCTCCGACGCCCGCAACAAGAAGTCGATCACCTGCAACCTCCGCGACCCCGAGGGGCAGGCGCTGATCCGCCGTCTGTGCCGGGGGGTCGACGTAGTCACGGAGAACTTCCGGCCCGGAACGCTCGAGCGCTGGGGGCTGGGGTACGAGGCCTTGCGGGCGGAGAACCCCGGGCTCGTCATGGTCCGGATCTCCGCGTTCGGTCAGACGGGGCCGTACCGCGAGCGACCGGGCTTTGGACGCATCGCTGCGGCAGTGGGCGGCATCTCATATCTGTCTGGGTACCCGGATCTACCCCCGGTGACCCCAGGGACGCCCACGGTGCCGGATTACCTGGCCGGGCTCATGGGCGCGCTGGGGGCGCTGATCGCGCTCAGGGCGCGAGAGAGGACCGGCGAGGGGCAGGTGGTGGACCTCGGTCTCTACGAGCCGATCGTCCGGATCCTGGACGACGCGATCCCCGTGTTCGGCGCCCTCGGGCACGTGCGTGAGCGCATCGGTTCGGCTGCCGAGAGTGCCGCGCCGCACAACCACTACCGGAGCCGGGACGGGCGCTGGGTGGCGGTGGCATGCACGAACGACCGCATGTTCGAGCGGCTGGCCCGGGCCATGGGAACGCCGGACCTCGTCGCGCAGTTTCCTGGGGTGCGGGAGCGGCTCGCCGGGCGCGCCGAGCTGGACGGGCTCGTGACGATGTGGGTCGGCGCTCGGGACGCGCACGAGGCGCTGGCCGCTCTCGATGCCGCCGAGGTACCGTGCTCCCTGGTGAACTCCGTGCGCGATCTCTTCGAGGACCCCCAGGTCGCGGCTCGCGAGAACATCGTCGCGGTGCCGGTTCCGGGAGTGGGGACAGTGAAGATGCCGGCCGTCGTGCCGCGTCTCACGGGCACGCCCGGGGCGATCAGGCACGCCGGCGCGCGGGAGCCCGGAGCGCACAACGAGGAGATCTACCTGGACCGGCTCGGGCTCGATCGGGCTGAGTACGACCGCCTGCGGGCGGGCAGAGTAGTGTGAAGGAGGGGCCATGCTGATCCGCGTCCCCGGACCGAACGATCCGCGCCCGTCGGAGATCACTCCGCGTGACGTGTACGTGAACCGCCGGGCCTTCATGGCGGGCGCGGCTGCGGCCGCCGCGACCACGGTGGCGGGGTGCGACAGAGAGACCGAGGCGGCGCTCAAGCCGGCGGTCAGGGGCCAGTCGCTGACCGCAGCTCGGAATCAGGCCGTGAGCGTGGCCGACCCGCCGACGCCCTGGGACAGCGCCACCACCTACAACAACTTCTACGAGTTCGGGACCGACAAGGCCGACCCGGCGCTCCATGCCCACACGCTGCGGCCCCGCCCGTGGTCGGTCGAGGTCGGCGGGCTCTGCCACAAGCCCAAGACGTTCGACATCGAGGAGATCCTCCGGCTGGCCCCGCTGGAGGAGCGCGTGTACGTTCTCCGCTGCGTCGAGGGCTGGTCGATGGTCATCCCGTGGATCGGATATCCGCTCTCCGCGCTCCTCAGGCGGGTCGAGCCCACCGGCGCCGCCAAGTACGTCGAGTTCCAGACGCTCGTCGACCCCGAGCAGATGCCAGGCACGAAGCCGAGCTTCTTCGGCTCCTCGCTCGACTGGCCGTACGTGGAGGGCCTCCGGCTCGACGAGGCGACCCACCCGCTGACGCTCCTCACGGTGGGGATGTACGGGCACGTGCTCCCGAGCCAGAACGGCGCGCCCGTCCGCATCGTGGTGCCGTGGAAGTACGGGTTCAAGAGCGCGAAATCGCTCGTCCGGATCCGGCTCGTCGCGGACGAGCCGAAGACCAGCTGGAACAAGGCGGCGCCGAACGAGTACGGGTTCTACTCGAACGTCAACCCGAGCGTGGACCACCCCCGGTGGAGCCAGGCGACCGAGCGGCGCATCGGCGAGTTCCGCCGCCGGAAGACGCTCATGTTCAACGGGTACGATCAGGTCGCGTCCCTCTACACCGGGATGGACCTCAAGAAGCAGTACTGAGGCGTCGAGGGGAGCGCGGGGGGCGTGGCCCGGATCGAGGGCGTGACACCGGCCGCGGCGGGGGACGAGTACGTCCAGAAGGTGCTCGACGCCCAGGCGAAGCACTGGGGCGCTCCGCTCCTGAACCACCTCGTGTATGCTCGCCGGCCGTCGATCTTCCGGGGGGCGCGCGGGATGTGGACGGGGATCGACGCCTCGGGGCTGATCGGCGGCGCTCTCAGAGCGCTGGTCAACCGACGCGTGGCGGCCCTGAACCGCTGCGAGTTCTGACAGGACCTCAACGCTGCCGTGAGCAGCTCCCTCGGGGTGTCGGAGGAGAAGATCCTGGCGCTCCCGGACTACGCGACCAGCCCCCACTACAGCGACGCGGAGCGCGTGGCACTCGAGTACGCCGACGCCATGACGCTCAGCGACCGGGAGGTGGGGGACGACCTCTTCGCCCGGCTGCGCCGCTTCTACGACGACGACGCCGTCGTCGAGCTGACGGCGGTCATCGCGTGGGAGAACGCCTCCAGCAAGTTCAACCGCGCGCTCCGGGTACCGTCGCAGGGGCTCTGGCGGCGCTCGCGGGCGGACGCGGTCCGGCGCGATCGCCCCGAGCAGGGGCGGCCGTAGCCGCGTCGAGTCCGGGCGCGACGTGACCCGCCGGCAGCGGATCGGCCTGAAGGCCGCAGTCTGGGCGGGGTGTCTCAGCCCACTCGCGGCCCTGGCGTGGCGGCTCCTCACCGATCCGCTCGTCACGAACCCCATCGACGTCGCGACGGACACGCTCGGCGACTGGACCCTGCGGATCCTGCTCCTCTCGCTCACGATGACGCCGCTGCGGATCCTGTTCGGCCTGTCGTGGCCCGTGACGCTCCGGCGCCTCCTCGGACTGTTCGCCTTCAGCTACGCCGTGCTCCACTTCAGCGTGTGGATCGTCATCGACCACTTCTTCGACTGGCCCACGATGGTGGCGGACGTGGTGAAACGACCGTACGTCACGGTCGGCTTCACGGCCCTCCTCCTCCTGGTACCCCTGGCGCTGACCTCCACCGCCGGGATGGTGCGGCGTCTCGGCGCCCTCGCGTGGCGACGGCTCCACCGGCTCGTCTACCTGACTGCGATCCTGGGGGTGCTCCACTACCTCTGGCTCGCGAAGGTCGGCGTGCAGGGCCCGTACTACTACGCGGCGTGGCTCGCGATGCTCTTCGCCATCCGGGTTGCCGACGCCTTGCGCCGCGCCCGGGCGCGTGCTCGCCGGCCCGCCTCCGAGCGCGGGCTGACCCCTCGCCCGGCGCGCCCCGCCTGACGGATCAGAGACGGCGCCGCCCGCCGGCTCCTCCCGCCCGGCGGATCCCCCTCGAAGTCCTGGACGAGCAAACCCGGCTCGCGCGCGGGGGCGCCCGACGCGGTCCCACGCCGTCGAGGAGACGACCAGCCTCAGGTGCGCAGCCGCGGATCCATCGCGTCCCGCACGGCGTCGCCGAAGAGGTTCAGCCCGAAGACGGACACGGCGATCGCGGCGCCCGGGAAGATCGCGAGCCAGGGAGCGTTCCGCATGTTCTTCTGCGCCTCGTAGAGCATGTTGCCCCACGTCGGGCGGGGCGGAGCCTCTCCGAGCCCCAGGAAGGAGAGCGCTGCCTCGGCCAGCAGCACCTCGGCGAAGTAGAGGCTGCACTGCACGATCACGACCGAGAGACAGTTCGGCACGACGGTCCGGAGGAGGAGTCGCTGCATGGACGTGCCGAGGGCCCGCGAGGCGGTGACGTACTCCTGGGTCATCACGGAGAGCGCGATGCCCCGGGTCATCCGCGCGATCCGGGGAAAGTAGACCACCGCGAGCGCGATCACGATGCTCCGGCCGCCGGTTCCGAGCGCCGCGCCGACCGCCACCGCGAGGAGAAGCGCGGGGAACGACATGAGCACGTCGAGCGCGCGCATCAGAAGCCCCTCAAGCCGGGACGGCGCCGCCGCGGCGAGGATGCCGACGAGGACCCCGGGCACCCCGGCCAACAAGATGGTCAGGCCGCCGATCGTGAGGCTGAACGCCGCCCCGTGCACGACCCGGCTGAGCACGTCCCGCCCCAGATGGTCAGTTCCGAACCAGAAGTCGGCGCCGGGCGGCGAGAAGCGCCTCGCCACGTTCATGCGCACCGGGTTCGGGAGAGGCAAGTAAGGCGCCAGGACAGCCATTGCCACCAGCGCGAGCACGATCGCGGCCCCGACCACGGACAGGGGGTTCCTGCGCATCCACCGGCAGACGCGTCCCTGCCGCGACCGGGGGCGGCCGCGAGCTCCGCCCTCCCGCAGGACGAGGGGGTGGGAGGCCGCCGGCGTCGTGTCACCGACGATCCCATCGGCCAGCTCCGGATCGGCGCCGCGGATCCCGGCCCCCGGCGCAACGCCACGTCTGAGCCGGCCGGCGGGCGCGCGATCGTGCGGCGACGTCATCGGCTTCAGCTCGGCCGCAGCCGGGGGTCGAGGTACGTGTAGATGACGTCGACGAGCAAGTTCACGAGGACGTAGATGACGGCGACGTACAGGATGAGCCCCTGGATGACCGGGAGGTCGCGGTTGTAGAGCGAGCGCACGACCAGCTGGCCCACTCCCGGCAGCACGAACACCGTCTCGATCACGGCGCTGCCGCCGAGCAGGATGCCCACGTTGATCCCGATGACCGTGACGATGGGAATCAGGGCGTTGCGGAGCGCGTGGCGCATGAGGACGACGCGATTCCCGAGACCCTTCGCCCGGGCGGTCCGCACGTAATCCTGGTTCAGCACCTCGAGCATGCTGGAGCGGGTGAGGCGCGTGAGGAGCGCCGCGAGGTAGGTCCCGAGCGAGAGGCTCGGGAGGATGAGGAAGGGGATCGCTTTCCAAATCCCTCGGGTGATGGGCTCGTAGCCCACTATGGGCAGGAGGTTCAGCCAGAGCGAGAAGAGGATGATCAGCATGAGGCCGAGCCAGAAGCTCGGGAGGGACAGGCTCACCAGCGTGAGCAGGCGCGCGGTGTGGTCGATCCACGAGTTCCTGAACGCGGCGGAGAGGAGTCCGGCCGGGACGCCGATGCCGATCGAGAAGAGGAGGGCGAGCGCCACCAGCGTGAGCGTCGTCGGCATGCGCCAGAGGAGCTCCTCCGATACGCGCGTCCGGTTGTAAAGCGACTGTCCGAGATCG
This sequence comes from uncultured Candidatus Rokubacteria bacterium, assembly GCA_963804185.1. Classification (GTDB taxonomy): domain Bacteria; phylum Methylomirabilota; class Methylomirabilia; order Rokubacteriales; family DASRDR01; genus DASRDR01. The sequence goes on along the minus strand of CAWDPM010000005.1, from coordinate 1,323,653 downwards.
CCTCGCACGATCTGGCCCAGCCACTCCAGATAGCGAACGTGCAGAGGCCGATCCAGACCGAGCTGGCGCCGGAGCTCCTCGACGGCCTCGGCCGTTCCCTCGCCGCCCATCATCACGAGGGCCGGGTCACCGGGGATGACGTGCACCAGCGCGAAGGAGGCCATGCTGAGCGCGAGCAGCATGGGGACCAGCGCAAACACGCGCACCACGACGAGCTTGAGCAGCGGATGCATGGCTACGAGGGCCGCGGCGCCCTCACGGCGCGACCCGTGAAGGGGCCGTCAGCCAGCCGGCCGGCCACCGGTTGCTTGCGACCGTCACGAGGCGGCCGCGAAGGCCTTCTGGAGCGAGCCCGCGATCTCGTCGAGCGCTGTCCGCGCCTTGTCCAGGATGCGCGTCATGCGGACGAACCCGTGGAACATCCCGGCATAGCGCGTGACCGTGACCGGGACGCCGGCGTCGCGGAGTCGGTCGGCGTAGGCTTCGCCCTCGTCACGAAGCGGATCGCACTCCGCGGTGATCACGAGCGCGGACGGGAGCCCGGCCAGGCTCTTTGCCCTGAGCGGCGAGGCGTGGGGCTCGCCGCCCTGAGACTCCCGGACGAGATAGTGGTCTCCAGAACCAGCGCATGCCCTCTCGAGTGAGGACGTAGCCAGTGGCATTTTCGATGTAAGACTGGGTATTTAGATCGTGGTCAGTCACAGGATAGATCAGGACCTGGTGGACGAGAGCGGGGCCGCCCCGCGCTCGCGCCATTAGGGCAGCCACCGTGGCCAGGTTGCCGCCCGCGCTGTCGCCCCCGACCGCGACCCGGCGGGGGTCGAGCCCGAGCCGGGCCGCGTTCGCCACGACCCAGCAAAGTGCGGCGTACGAGTCCTCGGCTGCGACGGGGTACTTGGACTCCGGCGCGCGGCGGTAGTCCACGCTGACCACCAGGCAGCGTGCCGCGTTGGTGAGCGACCGGCAGAGGCCGTCGTGCGTGTAGAGGTCGCCGATCACCCAGCCTCCGCCGTGGTAGTAGACCAAGGCGGGATGCGGGCCGGGGCCTCCAGGGCGAGTACGCACGCACGGTGATCTCGCCCCCCGCCACGGGCAGCCGGTGGTCGGCCACCGCCGCCACGTCCTCGAATGGACCGAGCGCCGCGGTGCGGATGCTGAGCGCCTCGCGCGCCTCGTCGGGCGTCGAGCTCTCCACGGGTTTGAGGTTGAGCGCGGCCATCGCATCGACGACTCGCTGGGCCTCGGGGTCGAGCGGCATGACGGCCTCCGACAGTGGGCTGGGGTCAGGCGTCCGCGGACGCGCTCGCGCGGGGTCGCAGAAGCTTGGCCCGAGCAGCGTGAAGTTGCTGGTAGAAGGGAGTTCGCTCTCGCACGGTCATCGGGGTCTGCTCGGCGAGCCCGGTGTGCAGCTCGACGAACACCGGCCCCTCGGCCCCGAGGATTTCGGGCAGCCGGCGCTTCAAGTCTCCGAGATCGTCGATGACCGTCGCCATCCGGTACCCGGCGGCCCGGGCCATCATCACGAAGTCAACCGACAAGCCGCCCGGGATCCCCTGCGCCCCCGATGTGTGATAGACACCATTCTTGAAGAGGAAGTGGACGAAGTTCCGGGGCGCTGCCCCCGCCACCGTGGCGAGCGAACCGAGCTGCATGAGCAAGGAGCCGTCGCCGTCGAGGACGAGGACACGCCGGTCGGGACGGGCGAGCGCCATCCCGAGCCCGAGAGACGAGGCGCCTCCCATGAACCCGACGCACGTCACCGACAGGTCGTTGGGCGCAAGGCTTCGCCATGCCGGGGCCGTGGTCATGGTGGGGACGACGATGGCATCCCCGCGCTCGGCGGCGAGGGCACGCAGGACGTCCTCCGGCTTCATCGCCATCTCAGCTCGTCTCCAGCCCGACCAGCACGGCAGCCGGTCCACCGCGCGCGCGGCTCAGCCGGTAGTACTCGGGAATCAGGTGCACGTCGTTGGGCCCCTCGAGCCGGGCGTGCGGCACGCCGAAGGTGTCGAGGAGGGGCTCGCAGTAGCGCACCATCGAGTGGCGTGACTCCCGCGGGTCCTTGTCCTTCTCCCGGCTCAGGAGGCCGATCATGTAAAAGACCGGGACCCGGCCGTCCATGGCCACGCCGCGGAGCGTGTTGATCGAGGCGTAGAGTCCCGCGTGCTGGATCATCAGCACGACCGGCTCGCCCCCCACGTGGAGCCCCGCCGCGATGGCGGTCGCCTCGTCCTCGGTCGCGCAGGTGACGACGCGGATCGAGTCCTCCTTGTCGAGCGCGGCGAGCACCGTCTTCTGGTGCGTGTCCGGCACGCTGAGGATCCATCCGAGATGGGTGTGCATCGGCGGCTCGGCGACCTCCGCCGCGAGCGTCGCGCGCGCCTCGCGAAACGTGTCCTTCAGCGTGTCGATGATGAGCGAGGCTGGAATGGACTCGGGCATCGCGCCTCCCGCGGCCTGTGTCGCCCTATCCTACACGACGCGCAGTGCGGCGACCGCCGCCGCGAAGGCCGCTGAGCGCACGGCGTGTCCGACGTGGCGACGTGGTCGATGACGACGCGTCGAGCGTGGTCAGCGGGTCGGGCGGCTCTAGGCACGCTGAACCCAGGCCGTCACGCGATGGTCCGCTCGGCGCGTCGACGGCCGCGGGACCGGATGGCGCCACGTCTGGCCCGCAGGACCCGTGGCGGTGGGGTGGCCGACTCACCGCCGCGGGTCCTGGGAGTGACCTCTGGTCTAGGCGCCGGCTATTTCGACACGCCCCACACGCGAGCGTACCCTGCGGCCCAGTGGGTCCAGCCCTTGACGTTCTCCCGCCACGCCGCGACCTGGGGCACGTAAATCGTCGGATAGTAGGGAAGGTCAGTGCGGCGCAGCTGCTCGAGCTGGGCGTAGATCTTCGCGCGGTCCTCAGCCTTCAGCGCCTTCCGGCCCTCCTGGCAGAGGCGGTCGTACTCCGGGTTGTTGTATCCGGCGTTACTCGACTTGGACTCGTTGGTCTGGCAGTAGTAGACGTCGGCATCCGGCCGCGGAGTGAGTCCGGAGTAGAAGAGGTCCCACTCACCCTTGAGCCAGACCTCTTGGAGGGCCGCCGACTCGAGGGTCTTCACCTCAACATTCATGCCCGCCGCCTGGAGCTGCGCCTGGATGATCACCGCGCCCTGGGCGATCCGGTCCGGCACCAGATGCGCCTGCATGACCACCTTCTCCCCCTTGTAGCCGGCCTCCTGCATGAGCTGCTTCGCCTTCTGGATGTTCGCCTTCGCGTAGGGGTCCTGATCGTGCACCGCACCGTGGAACGGCATCCCCGCCGGGAACCCGGCGGATACTGGCTTGCCCTGGCCTCCCGTGCTCGCCTGTGAGAGCTCGGGCTTGTCGATGGCGTAGGCTACCGCCTGGCGGAGCTTCTGGTTGGTGAACGGACCCTTCTTGAAGCCAAACCTGAGGTCGTCGAAGGCGATGCCCGGAATGGACCCGACCACGAGCCCCGACTTGCCCTTCATGCGCGGCACATCCTCGGCGTTCAACTCGATGGCGATGTCGACGTCCCCTCGCTCGATGGCCGCCGCCCGCACCGAGCTGTCCGGGATGGGGATGAAGTCCACCGTCTCTACCATGGCGACCTTCTTGCCGGCGAGTCCCGAACTGGGTCGCGAGTCGGCCACGTAGTCCTTGAACTTCTTCACCCGGAGGTAGGCGTCCTTTTTCCACTCCACGAACTCGTAGGGGCCGGTACCAACCGGCTTGATGATGGCCCCGCCCTGCTTCTCGACCTCGCCCTCGGGGTAGACCACGACCGGACAGATGACGTTGGCGAGGTTGGCCAGGAAGACGCCGGAGGGGCTGTTGAGCGTGATGCGGACGGTCGAGGCGTCCGTCGCCTCGACCTCCTTCACGAGTCCCTTGAACTCCGCCGACCGGCAGCCCTGGTTCCGCATCCGGGTCAAGCGTGGAGGCCACATCCTTCGCATCCATCACCTTGCCGTTGTGGAACTTGACGCCCTTCCGGACGGTGATGGTGTAGGTGAGCGCGTCGGGGCTGATGGTGTGCTTCTCGGCGAGCATCGGCTGGATCGACAGGTCCTCACCGAGCGTGTAGAGCATCTCGTACACGTTCAGGAGCGCGACGCGGCTCACGTAGTGCGTGGTCAGGTGAAGGTCGACGTTGGAGGTATCGCCATGGAGGGCGACCTTCAGGTGGTTGGCCTGGGCGGCGGCCGGTGGCACTGCGACGAGGCTCGCGCCCAAGATGAGGATCAGTGCCATCGCGCACCAGGCGGCGGTCTGGACCCCGTGTCGTGTCACTCGCGTCGCTCGCATCACCTTCTCCTCTCTGGTTGTCACCACCGGATCTCCCGCTGCGCCGGCAGTCGGCGCTGGTCCTGTCGTCCCTCGATCGGCCAGGTCCGGAACCTGTCCGTGAGCTTGTTGTACTCGACGATCTTGCGCGACTTCACCGGACCTCCTAGCGTGAGCAATGGCGCTGGGTCGGGAGCGGGCGTCAGGGCCGCGTCAACTCTAGCGGAGGGATGAGGCCCGGACAAGAGGGGTGAGCACCAAGAAGCCGATCCGGTAGGTGCGTTGCTCGGTGCCCCGAAACCGGGCCTCCGCGTGGCGAGGGAGCGGAGGCGCGTCCGGCGCGGGCAGCGCGAGGCGGGCGGCCCATTTCGTCATCGCGGCGGACGGCTGGTCGGAGATGTCCGCTCGCCAGACCAGGAGCACGGGCCGGCCCTCCATGATCCCGGCAGCCGGGAGCTCCGGAGTGAGCACGCGCGCCCGGGGGAAGGCCAGTCGGAGGTTCCCGGCGAGGAACACGTCCTCGGCGAGGACGGTGCCCTCGTCGAAGCCGGCCTGGCGGATCTCGCCGGCGAGCGGCTCGAACGGAACGTTGAGGCGCGGGTACACACCGAGGCGGGGTCCGACCCAGACCTGCAGGGCCGGGGCGGCGAGCGTCGCCAGGCTGGCCAGGAGCGCGAGAAGCGCGAACCCGCGGAGCCGGTTGGGCGGCGTGCCGGCGTCGACGGCCCGCGCCATCGTGTAGAGCGGCGCCAGGAACAGGATGGGCTGGAGCCAGCGGTCCTTGAAGCGCGTCATCCCGAGGAAGAGGACGCCGATCGCCAGGACGAGGAAGGCGAGCGCGAAGAACCGCCCGATCAGCCGGCGGCTTCCGGCGTCGGCCGTTGGCGCACGGGGCCGCGTGAAGGCTCGTGGGAAGCACGCGGCCGCCGCGGCGGCCAGCGGCGCCAGGAACCGCGCACCGGCCCAGGCGAGCGCTCCGAGCCCGAGCCAAGCGGCTCGGATCGGGCCGACGTGCGGATCGATCCCGAGCTTCTCCGACAGCTCCCACGGGTCGGCCGGGCCTTCCCGGAGCAGCCAGACGCCGTGCGGCAGGAACAGGACGGCGCCCAGCGCGAGGGCGAGAGCGAGCCGTCGGGCTGCGCCCGCCGGCCGCGGCCCTACTGAAAGGGCAGCGCCGAGAAGAGCCGCGGCGAACACGCCGAAGCTGTAGCGCGAGAGCAGGCCCGCCCCGAGCAGCACGCCCAGGAGGAGATGCCGGGACGCCGCCGGCGCCGCCCGCATGGCAAGGGCCAGGTGAAACGTGGCAGCCGCCACGGTCGTCGCCAGGACGGAGTTGGTCAGATCGCGCCGGGATTCCCAGGCGATCTGTGGCAGGAGGTAGAGCGCCAGCGAGGTGACGAGGGCGGGTCCCACGCGTCCCAGGACGCGCCGGGCGCTCAGAAAGACGAACAGGTGCGTTCCGAAGAGAAGGGCGTTCTTCACGAGCGCGAGGGCGAGGATCCCGGGCCCCAGGACCCGGAACGCGAGCGCCTGGATCCAGGTGTAGAGGGGAGGCTGGTCGTCATACCCGAGTGCAAGGGTCTGGGTGAGGACCAGCTGCTCGGCCTCGTCCAGCTCGGCCGTGCCGGAGACCGCGACGCGTATCGCGAGGTGGGCGAGCCCGTAGGCGGCGAGGACCAAGACCGCCAGGGCGGTGTCGCGCCGCTCGGACTCGACCTGGACGCCGTCCGCGTCGTGCCCGTCAGGCACGATGCCGGACTCGCGGTCCACGGCGCGACGCTCTCATGCGGGGCAGGTGATTGGGGGCCGAGCCGGGACGACTCTAGCGGACGGGCGGGGTCCGGGACAAGGGCGGGACGCGCCCGCGCTCCACGGAGCTCGGGCACGCACGAGCGACCGCCATGAGGTAGGATGAGCGCCCATGGACCACGTCATCGCTCCCTCGACCCTGTTCCTGAACGCCGAGCTCGCCGGCGAAGTGCGTGCGCGCTTCGGCACCCCTTGCTACGTGTATGATCGACGCGCCCTCGAGTCCGCGGCCCATGCGGCGCTCGCCTTCCCGGCGCCTTTCGGGTTCACCCTGCGCTACGCCATGAAGGCGAACCCCTCCCGCGGGATCCTTCAGGTCTTCCGCGCGCTGGGCCTTCACATCGACGCGTCCAGCGATTTCGAGGTCGAGCGGGCGCTCCAGGCGGGATTCGAGCCGGGGGAGATCCAGCTCACCTCGCAGATGCCGTCGCGGCACCTGGCCGAGCACGTCCGGCGGGGAGTCCTGTTCAACGCCTGCTCCATCCACCAGCTCGACAGCTTCGGGCAGACCGCCCCCGGAACCGAGGTGTCGGTCCGGATGAATCCCGGGCTCGGGACTGGCTCGACCAAGCGGACCAACACCGGCGGGCCGGCGGCGAGCTTTGGAATCTGGCACGAGTACCTCGATGAGGTGAAGACGGTGGCGGACCGTCACCGGCTGCGGATCACGCGGCTGCACTCGCACGTGGGCTCGGGGACCGATCCCGACGTCTGGAAGCGCTGCACCCGGATGACGCTCGAGCTGGCGGCGAAGCTGCCCGAGGTGGGCACCGTCAACCTCGGGGGAGGCTTCAAGGTGGGGCGCATGCCCGAGGAACCGACGGCCGACCTCGCCGACGTGGGCACGCACGTGCGCGGGGAGCTCCTGGCCTTCCAAGCCAGGGCCGGTCGCCGTCTCGGGCTCGAGATCGAGCCCGGCACCTACCTCGTCGCGCGCGCCGGGGCAGTGGTGGCGACCTGCGTCGACGTGGTGGACACGGGCCGCGAGGGGTTCCTCTTCGCGAAGCTCGACACCGGCATGACCGAGGTCACGCGTCCTTCCCTCTACGGCGCCCAGCATCCGGTGGACGTCCTTGCCCAGGGTCGGGAGGCAGCCGCGGTCGTCTTCGTGGGCCCGTGCTGCGAATCCGGCGACATCCTGACACCGGCCCCGGGAGAGCCCGAAGCCCTCGGTCCCCGCTGGGTGCCGCGTCCGAAGATCGGCGATCTGGTCGTGGTGAGCGGCGCCGGCGCCTACTGCGCCGCGATGTCCACGATCAACTACAACTCCTATCCTCGCGCCCCCGAGGTGATGTTGGAGCCGGACGGCACCTTGCGCCTCCTGCGGCGCCGCCAGGAAGCGGCCGCCGTCTGGGGGGACGAGGCCTGACGCCGGAGGAGGCGGGCAGCCGAGGGACCACATGACTGGGCTGCCGATCGCTCCGCTGGTCGCACTGGGGCTACTCTTCTTCGCGACCCCGCTTATCGTCCTCGTGCTCGTGTTGGCGCTACTGAACTTGCGGAACCGCGTGCGCCGGCTGGAGGCCAGGTTGGCCGAGCTGGAGCCGAGGCCGCGGGTTACGGTCACCGATGCCGAGCCGGTGCCACCCGACGCGCCGGTCAGCGTCCACGGTGTCGCCCGCTTCGTCGTCCACGGTGCCCGGGCTGCCTCACGCCGAGCCCGTCCTCGCGTCCCATCCCACCCCCGATGCGCCGGAGGTCACGGCCACGGCGACGTCCGCCGCCTCTCCGGTTGCCCCCGTGCCGGAGATCTCCATCCCGCGCCATCCTGGCGAGGATACGGCGCCGAGCACGGCAGGGAAGGTGAGCCAGCTGGAGGGTCGGCTCAGCAGGACCTGGCTCTCGCGCGTCGGGGCGCTTCTCTTCTTCCTCGGCGTCGGCTTCTTTCTCAAGCACGCCTTCGAGCACAACTGGGTCGGGCCCAAGGGGCGCGTCCTGACCGGCCTCGTGGCGGGGATCGCGATGACGGCCGGCGGCATCCGCCTCGCCGCCGGCCCGACCTATCGCGTGCCCGCGCAGAGCCTCGCCGCCATGGGGATCGGAATCGTCTACCTCTCGCTCTACGCGGCGCACGCCTTCTATGCGCTCTTGGTGGCGCCCGTCGCGTTCGCGCTACTGGCCATCGTGACCGCGGTGGGCGTCGCGACGGCGCTTCGCCTGGAGTCGCGCGCCCTGGCCGCGATGGCGACCCTGGGCGGGCTCCTCACGCCCGTCATCCTTCGCACCGACACCGATGCCGCGACCCCGCTGTTCACCTACCTCGTCATCCTCGACGTCGGTGTGCTGGCCGTGGCGTTCCTGCGGGGGTGGCCGGCGCTCGCCCTGCTCGCCTTCGCCGGTACGCAGGTCCTCTACTGGAGCTGGCTCGACCGCTGGTACGACGCCGACCGCCTCCTCGCCGCTCTCGGATGGGCCACCACGTTCTTCGTGGTCTTCGCGGCCTGGGCGTTTGCCGGTCTGCGGAGCGCGCGAGCTGCCGGCACTGTCGAGCTCGCCCGGTCGCTGGTCATCCTCGGAGCGCCGGCGGTGTACTTCGCCGTGGTGCGGCGCGTTCTCGAGGACCCCTCCGGCCATCGCCTTGCGACGCTGGCACTCGTTCTCGCGGGGCTCTACTTCGTGGCGGCGTACCTGGCGACTAGGCGCGCGGCTGGTGGCCCACGCGTGGCCCTGCTCCACATTGCGGTGGCGCTGGCGTTCCTGACCCTGGCGCCGGCGGTGACGCTCGGGCGGCACGACCTGGTGATCGCGTGGAGCGTCGAGGGGCTGGCGCTGCTGTGTGGCGGCTTCGTGCTGAGCGCGCCACGGCTTCGCATGGGCGGTTTCGCGGTCAGCGCGCTCGCCTGGAGCCGGTTGTTCACGGTGCTCGGGCAGGACACTGGCCGGGCGGGCACGTTCCTCCTCGCGCACCCCGCGCTGCCGGCCACCGTCGCCGTCGTCGCGACGGCGGCCCTCGGTGCCCTGGTCTGCCGGGCACGGGAACGGCCGGAGTCCCCCCCTGGCGGCTGGGAGCGCTTCGTGCGACCGAGCCTCCTGCTGGTCGCGGTCGGAAGCGCGGCGCTCCTGCTCACGGTCGAGCTCGGCCAGTTCCGCACGCTCGCCATCCCGCCGCCGTACGTGCCCGTCGTCAAGTCTGTCGTGTGGATGCTGGCCGCGATGGCATTCCTGGCCCTCGCTCGCGGTGACGGCACGCGCCTGCTGCTGTCCGTCGCGACGATCATGCTGCTGGCGCTTGTGGGAGAGGCCCTGAGCGGCCTGGACCGCTGGGCCCGAGTCCAGCCATCGCTCCGGCCGGTGGTGTGGAACCCGCGCTTCCTCGCCGGATGCCTCCTGGTGGTGCTCGTCTGGCTCTACGGTCAGGTCGCCGGGACGCTGCCATACCTCGGAGAGCGGGCGCGCCGCCTCCTGTCGGGGGTGGGTTCGGTCGGAGCCGCCCTCTTGCTCCTCTGGAACCTGAGCGCCGAGGTCGTGCTCGCGCCACTGCCCGAGACCCGGTTCAACCCGACGAAGCTCCGGAGCGCGGCGCTGTCACTGCTGTGGGCGCTCTACGCGTTCGCCGCGATGGCGTGGGGGCTCTGGCGGGACCAGGCGCTCCTGCGCAAGGGAGCCATCGTGCTCTTCACGGTCACGGTGCTGAAGGTGCTCATCGTGGACTTGGCCGGCCTCGACGCGCTCTACCGGATCCTGTCGGTCCTGGTGCTGGGCGCCTGCCTTCTGATCGGGTCCTTTCTGTACGCTCTGTACGCCCGCGCCCGGCGGCGGTCGGGCGAGACGGGGTGACGCCCGGACGAGGCGCCGCCCGGCGGGGCGGGCTCGCGCGATACCCGGAGGGCTCAGGCGCCGGCGGCGACGTCCCGGAGCAGATCGCCCAGGATCGCCCGCGCGGCGTTGTGCCCCGGCGCTCCCGTGACCTCGCCGCCCGGGTGGGTGCCGGCGCCGCAGAGGTAGAGGCCGGCCAGCGGCGTCCGGTAGTGGGCCCAGCCGGGCAAAGGCCGTCGGCCGAGGAGCTGCGCCGGCACCAGGTCCAGATGCCGGATGTTGCCGTCCGTGAGCCCGACGCGCGCCTCGATGTCGAGCGGGGTGAGGAGCATCCAGTCCACGAGCGCGCGACGGAAGTTCGGAGCATAGCCCGTCAAGAGGTCGATCAGTCGCTCCCCCATTTCCTGACGGCGCGTGTCCCACGTGCCTTCGGCCGGGCGCACTGGTGCCCACAGCGCCCAGACCGAGACGACGTGGTGGCCGGGCGGGGCCATCGATTGGTCGTACACCGTCGGGATCTGCACTTCCATCAGCGGCGCCCGCGGCAGCCGCCCGGCTTGGGCGTCCTGCCACGCGGCGACGAAGCCTTCGACCGACGGGCAGATCTTCACCTGCGCGAGATACCGGGGGTCGAAGCCTGGACCGAGATAGGCCGAGAAGTCGGGCAGCTCGCGGAGCGCCGCGTGGAACTTGAAGTAGGCGGCGCGCGTGGAGAGCCCGGAGATCTGGTCGCGGAAGTCGGCGGGGAGCGCGTCCGCGGGGACTAGCCGGAGGAAGGTTCGCTTCGGGTCGGCATTCGAGACGACGACGTCAGCCGCGACGGCCGCGCCGTCACGAAGAACGACTCCGGCGGCGCGGCCATTCCTCACGTCGACGCGAGACACCTCGACACCGGTCCGGATCGTGACTCCGGCCTCGGCGGCGGCCCGCGCCATGGCCTCCGTGATTGCGCCCATCCCGCCCTTCACGATGCCCACGGTCCCTGGCGCCGAGCGGAGATTCACCCGGATGTACGCGTAGATGAGCGCGCTGCCGGGCGCCCGCGGGTCACCGAGGTCCTGCGCGTTCACCGCGTGCGCGCGCATGAGGTCCGACTCGAAGTACTCGTGGGCGAGATCCCACATGGGTCGGGTCAGGAGCGTCTCGTAGACCTCCTCGTCCGGGGTCCCGCGGACCCGCGCCGCCAGCTCCGCATACGTGGGCGCGGGCGCGAGGAAGTAGGGATGAAGGAGGGCGGCGGCCCGCTCCCAGAAGGCGATCCAGCGGGGATAGGCGGCCGCGTCGCGCTTCGAGTAGCGCTCGATCTCTGCCGCCGTGCGTAGGGTGTCCTCCCACACGACGAGGTGACGCCCGTCCGGGAAGGGGTGGAAGCGGGAAGGTTCGAGCGAGAACACCTCGAATCCGTGCCGGGGCAGGTCGAGGTCGCGGATCACCCGCTCCTGGAGGAGGTGGCAGATGTAGGAGCAGGAGGAGAGCCGGTAACCGGGAAACAGCTCCTCGGTCACGCAGGCGCCTCCGACCATCGGGCGCCGCTCCAGCACCAGCACCCTGAGTCCGCCGCGAGCCAGGTACGTGGCGGCGACCAGACCGTTGTGCCCCGCGCCGACGACGACCGCATCGAACCGCTCTGCCACGGTGTGCCTCCTGTGCGGGGCATCGTCGCCGAGGGTCGTGTGGCCTGTCAACCTCGTCCGGCACCGAGGCTTGAAGGCTCACCGACCTTCGTTCAACGATCCTGGACGGTCGACCGTCCTTGTGCTGCGCGTTCGACGAAGTGGGTCTCCCGGGGTCTCCGGGGCGCCGGGCAGACGTCGCGAGGCGGATCGGGGAGTCAGTCCCACGCTCCTTCCCGGCGTCACGGAGGCATCCGGTTTCGGCGGGTACCCGTATGACCGAGATGGTCAAAAAGGGGGAAAAATGCCCTGTTGAGGATGAAAGTCCCCTCCGTGCTACACTAATAGTGAAGTGCCGCGCCATTCGGGCGTGGCCCTCGCCTCCGATAGGCCGCTCTTCCGCATGTCAGGGGCGCAGCAAGGTGTGCGGAAGAGTGAAGGCTCTGGGCGCTCCGCGTCCGGGGCTACGAAGGAGGCGCCCCTGTGGCGACCAAGCTGTTCGTTGGCGGCCTGTCCTATTCCACAACGTCCGAGAGCCTCCGTGAGTACTTCGCGCAGTGCGGCACGGTCGAGTCGGCCACGGTGATCACCGATCGGGCGACCGGCCAGTCCCGCGGCTTCGGGTTCGTCGAGATGGCGACCGAGGCTGATGGTCAGGCTGCCATCTCAAAGCTGAACGACAAGCCCTTCGAGGGCCGACGGCTGACCGTGAACGTCGCGAACCCCCAGGGGGCTGGCGGCGGCGGGCGCTCCGGCGGTGCCCGTCCCTCCGGATCGCGGTCGGGCGGGGGCTTTGGCGGCGGTGGTGGCGGGTATGGTGGCGGTCCGCGTCGCACGCCTCGCTGGTAGCGCACACACTCGACTGGTAGCGATCGCGGCTCGGCCGACAGGGTCAGTGCCCGCGGTCAGGTAGACCACGGCGGCGCAGGGTGCATGCCCTGCGCCGCCGCTCTTTCGACGGGAGCGCTTAGCCGGTGACGGCCTGACGGCTGGCGCCGGGGCCTAGGGCTTGGACAGGAACGCCTTGGCCTTGGCGACTTCCGGACGCTCCGTGTCAGCCTTCGCGGCGAGCGTCACGAGCTCCGCGTACTGGCCTTTCGCCTTCGCGGTGTCGCCCGCGAGCTCCGCCGCCCGCGCCGCGCCATAGTAACCGCGGAGCCGGTTGGGCTCGCGCTGCTGGGACGCCTCGAACTCGCGTAGCGCTTCGGCCGGCCGGCCGACGTCGAGCAGAAGCTCCCCGAGGAGCTCTCGTGCCGGCACGATCGGGCCGGGTGTCACCGGGTGCTTGTCCGTGGCGTCCTCCCGGTCCGCGGCCGCCCGAACGAGCTGGAGCGCGTCGTCGTTGCGACCTTCGGCCCGCGCGATCCACCCGGCCACCAGCAGCCGTTGAATGTCGACCTGATCCGCCCAGTAGCCCACCTTCGCGGCGAGCAGACCGTCCCGCAGCGCCGCGAGGCGCGTCTGGTCGTCCCGGGCTTGGGCGAGGTTCCCACTTCGGGCGGCCGCAAGGCCGCGGCCGAAGACGAGGATCGCCTCCGCCTGCGGGAAGCGCGCCCACGGGAAGTCCCCCGGGCGCAAGGAGAGAGACGCCGCGTCCGCCCACTGTCCACGCTCGAGCGCGTAGCGGGAGGGGATGGCCGCGAGCGCGAAGGCCGTCGCGAAGTTCGCGACGTTCGGCTTCTCGACGGAGAGGATCTGGTCCAGCACGCCGCGGGCCGCCCGGTCCTGGCCGAGCTGGAGGTAGCCGTAGGCGAGGTAGTCCCAGGCGTGGAAGCGGTCGAAGTCGTTGTCGGCGGCAGCGGCCGAGGCGAGGTTCGAACGGATGGAGTCCTCCCAGTGGCCGCGCCGCGTGAAGATGTGGGACGGCATGTGCTGGGCGTGCGGTGCCGAGGGGGCGATGGTCGCGTACCGCCGGGCGGCGCCGAGCCCCTTCTCCGCGATCGCGGGATAGTCGTAGCTGTGGATGAGATAGTGCGCGACGCCCGGATGGTCGGGCTGCTCCCGGAACGCGGCCTCGAGGATCGCCGCCGCCTTGAGCTGCTGGGTGTAGGTCTTGTCGGTCGGCACCGACGTGGCGTTCAGCGCGAGTGCGTAGAAGATGGCGGCCTCCCGGTCATCGGGATACCGTCCGGCGAGCTGCTCCATCGCCTTCTCGTAGGCCACCGCCCGCGTGCGGTGGTCGACCTTGTCGTGGTCCTTGTAGAAGATCTCGATCGCGGCGATGTAGTCGAGCTCGCGCTGGCTCTTCGCTCCGGCGGCTCGCGCGCGCCCGACGGCGGCGGCGCCGTCGCTCAGCATCTTCGGGGAGGGCGGCCAGCCGAATGGGTTCTCGAGGGCCGCCAGCGCGACGCCCCAGTAGGCGATCCCGCAGGACGGGTCCTTCTGCGCCACCTCGGTGAACGCCTTGGTCGTCGCGCCCCACCAGAAGGAGTGGAGAAGCGCCACGGCGCGGTTCAAGTCTGCCTGGACCGCCGGACTGCAGGTGTTGGGGAAGGTGACCTGGCCGAGCTTCTCGTGCCCCGCGTGGTGCTGGGCCAGCACGGGAGCGACGGTCACGATTCCGGTCAGGGCGAGGGCGACGAGGGACCTGAACGCGAGACGCATGAGGAGTACCTCCGTTGACGTCAGCTCATGAAGCGGTCGTAACGCCCGTACTCCCGCGCGGCGTCCATGAACCACTGGACGATCTCCGGCTTCGAACGCGGCGGGATCTCGCAGGAGGTCGAGAGGATGAATCCCGAGTGCCGGGCCGCCGTGTCGACGCACCGGCGGACCTCGGCTTCGATCTCGGCCTGGGATGCCCGCTCGAACAGCGTCGCGTCGACGTTCCCGATCGCCACTGCCCGGCCGCGCGAGACCTCCACGAAGCGCGCCAGCTGGTCCACGTGGAGTTTCGGGTCGGCCTGCTGGTCGAGGTCGAAGGAGACCGTCGTGAATCCGCACCCGATCAGGTCCTCGTAGATCGGGTAGGTCGTTCCGCAGATGTGCGTCGTCAGGCCGACCTTCTTCGCCTTGAAGTGCTCGACGAGCTCCTTGTGGTACGGCGCGATGAGCTCCCGGTAGTTGTCGGGGGAGATCAGGCTGATGGAGGCGGTCGGCTCCGAGAAGGAGAGCCCGATCTTCGTCTTCACGATCGCGTCGCCCCAGCGCTTGCAGTACTCCGTGGCGAACCGCATCAGATCGTGGATGAACTGCGGGTCCTCGAAGGTATCGAGCAGCATCACCTCGGGGTTCCGCATGAGCATCGCGATGGTCCACGGGCCGACCGCGACGGCGCCGACGGCCGTGGGGAACTTGGCGGCGACCAGGCCCTCGCAGAGCTCGAGGAACCCGGGAAGGCGCGCGTCCCTCAGGGGATCGGGAATCTCGAGCCGTGCCAGCGCGCTCTTGTCCTCCTGGAGGACGTGGGTCTCGATCGAGGGGACGACGTAGTCCGAGTACTTGACGCCGCAACCGGTGGCCTCGGCCTCCTTCGCCAGATCGTTGTAGGCGAGCACCACGTCGGGCTGGTAGCGGTCGTAGTAGTTCAACATGGCCTTCACGGCCTTCGACGGGTTCGTGCAGTACTCCTCGATGGAGAGGCCGTCGAGAGTGCCGGCGAAGGACGCGACGATCGGGTAGACGGGCACCCGGTCGGTGAAGCTCCGCTTGTAGGCCGCCACGATGTGGTCCCGGCCAGTGTACGCGGCCTTGCCGCGCCCCGCGTCCCAGAGGCGATTGACCTCCATGTACTTCGGGGGAAGCTTCGCCTCGTACTCCATGAACTGCGTGATCGGGTAGCGGATACCGCCCCGGTGAGTGCCCTCGAGACCCTCGACGATTTCCGCCATCCGCGCCCACGGGATCGCGAAGGCCATCTCGTGGTCCTGCGTCTGCCCGAAGATCCGGTCGCCCGAGCACGGCAGGATCAGCTGCGGCCGTCCCGTCTGCATCGTCGTCACGATGATGTCGGCGCAGTCCATGCGGCCCTGGAACGACGAGGCGAGCCGGCCGCCGGTCCTCCAGAGCGCCGCCTGAGTGAGACGCATGACCTGGGCCGGGTTTGCGTAGATGACCACCACGTGGGGCTCGAACGTCGCCCGGTCGAGCGGGGCGACCAGGAGAGCCTGGTACTCTCCCGGGGCGAACTTGTCCACGGCCGCCTCGGAGCGCGCGCCCGCCTCCTTGGTCGCCGTGTACATGCCCTCGCAGAGGGTGCCCGAGTTGTACAGGTGGGTCGGCCGGTCGAAGCCGAGGGCGGTGATCCCGAGCGAGCAGATGCTGTCGTCGCGGGTCAGCGCGATGGTCCAGCCGTAGCGGCGGGCCATGTCGATGACCTGGCAGTTCATCGAGAGCTTCCCGAAGTCCCGCGCCGGCCGCCGGGCGCGCTCCGGAATGGGCTCCCCGGGCCGCAGCATCCGGACCCCGACCGGGAAGGTCTGAGGCCGGATGTAGGTCTGGAGCGCCTGGTCGGCGGTCTTGACGTCGATCATGCGGCCTCCTCCGAGCGCGGTCGCCGCCCGAGCGGGGGAGGGCAGGCCGCCCGCGGGTGGCTCCTCGGCATCCGGGTCGTTGCCGAGCCTGTCTCGGGCGAGCCGCGTCGCCAGGTCCGAGCCTACCCGGGGGGTCGGGGGCTGTCAGATGGACGCGGGTCCTCTTGCGCGCTCGGTGGCGGGCGGAGATGCTGACGGTGCGCGCACCAGAGGAGCGATGGCACCCAAGTCGAGGGCGGGTCGGAACAAGGGTGCGGGCTCGGTCGCCTGGTCGATCGTCCTGGGCGTCCTGGGCGTCGCGGCTGCATGGCTCGCGGCCGCCGCGCCGGGCGTGGCGGAGACCGACGCGCCGACGGCCGGACCGGCGCCGAACTTTGCCCTGACGACGCAGCAGAACGATCGCCTTTGGCTCGCCCATCTCCGCGGCCACGCCGTCGTCCTGGCCTTCGGCTGCACCGGTTGCGGGGCCTGCCCGGAGCTCGTGCCTCGGGCTGGCCGACGTCGCACGCAGCCTTGGTGATGCGCCGGGCCGTGCCGTGCACTTCCTGCTCGTGACAGTGGATCCGGGCCGCGATACGCCCACCCGGTTCCGGGAGTTCGGCGCGGTCCGCGGGCTGCGGGCGCCGGCGTGGATCCTCCTCACCGAGGACCGCCCTGGCGAGGTCGACGTCGTCGCCCGGCGCTACGGCGTCCGGGTGAGTCGGGCTGCCGGGCGCGTCGATGCCGACTGCGTCGCGACCTTGATCGATCAGCGAGGCCGGATCCGGGCCCGCTACGAGCGGGAATCGTTCGACGCGCTCGAGAAGGACATCCGACGCCTCCTCGGGCTGCCAACGTCGCCGTGACCGGAGCGGCCGGGCTCCCCGGCCGCTCCGCCTGGGAGGTGACCATGGGCAAGGTCGGCCGGTTCGTGACGGACCCGAAAGCGGGAGCCTTCTGCCAGATCACCCTGGACAGCGGCGAGAAGATCCTGGTGAGTCACGACAAGGGGGGATTCAAGGGCGGCCACCTGAGCATCACCACCTTGAAGTGGCTCGGTCTTGCTTCCGGCGAGACGCTCTTCGAGCTTGACCTCGAAACGCCCGAGGGCAAGGCGGCTCTCGCACGGCTCACGGCGGGGGCGCCGGAGGGGAGCGCGCGCGCCACCCCGCTCGGGGCGCTCGTCGAGCACGTGAAGGACTGCGCTTCGACCGGCGACGTGCGCAGCCCGGGGGGCGGCTCTCGGAGGCTAGGGCGCCCCGCCGGGTCGCCGAGGCGACGAGGAGACCCCCCGGGTCAGCCTCCGGCCGTTGCCGTCGCCGTGGTCCCCCTTGGCCGGCAGGCGCGCCAGCTCCGCCAGGAGCAGACCGGCCCATCGGTATATGTTGTGCTCCCGCACCGTCTGCCGCATCCGCGCCATGCGAAGGCGCCGCTCGCTGGCCGGCATCTCGACGGCGGCCCGGATGGCCTCGGCCATCTCGTCGACGTCGTAGGGGTTGACGAGGAGAGCGTCACGGAGCTCCCGGGCGGCGCCAGTGAACCGGCTGAGGATCAGCACGCCGTCATCGTCGTCACGGACCGACACGAACTCCTTGGCGACGAGGTTCATCCCGTCGTGGAGCGACGTCACCATGCAGAAGTCCGCCCAGCGATAGAACGGCCAGAGGTCCCGGTGGTCGTGGTGGCCCTTGAGGAGGACGAACGGCCGCCAGCTGCCGCTCCCGAGCTCCCCGTTGAGCTGGCCGGCGAGCTCCTCGAGCTCCTCCTCGAGCGCGCGATAACGCGTGATGCGACTTCGGCTGGGCGCGGCGAGCTGGACGAACGTGAGCCGCCCGCGATAGTCCGGGTGCTGCGTGAAGAAGCGCCGGATCCCCGCGAGGCGCTCGGGGAGCCCCTTGGTGTAGTCGATGCGTTCCACGCCGACCCCGAGGAACTGCACGTCGAGGCCGAGCTCCTCGAGCAGCGCGCCGCGGCTGGTCGCCGGCGGCTCGTCGATGAACCGAGGAGCCACGCTGATGGGGAAGGGCTTGACCAGCGTGACGTGCTGGTTCCGCACCACCGAGAAGTGCTCCCAGTCGATCCGCGCCTCGACGACCCGGTCCACCGTCTCCAGGAAGTTGTTGCAGTGGGACTGCGTGTGGAAGCCGATCAGGTCGGCGCCCAGCATCCCGTCCAGAATCTCGGTCTGCCAGGGGCAGATGCCGAACGCCTCGGGGTTCGGCCATGGGATGTGCCAGAAGAGCGCGACGTGGGCGTCGGGCCGCTTCTCCTTGATGAGGCGCGACAGCAGGGCGAAGTGGTAGTCCTGGATCAGGACCGCCGGGTTGTCCGTTTCGGCGATGACCTCGAGCACGGCATCCGCGAACTTCGCGTTGACGCTCGCGTACTGCCGCCAGTCCTCGGGCCGGAACGTCGGCCGGGCATGGACGATGTGGCAAAGCGGCCACAGCCCCTCGTTCGCGAACCCGTAGTAGTATCCGGTCTCCTCCTCCTCGGTGAGCCAGAGGCGCTTTAAGGCATAGCGCGGCGCGTCCGGCGGCAGTCGGACGATCCCGCGCTCGTCGACAGCCTCGCGATCGGCGTCCCCGCTGGCGTGCGCCACCCAGACCCCGCCGCACGCCCGCATGACGGGCTCCATCGCCGTGACGACGCCGCTCGCCGGCGTCAGGGGGACGACCTTGCGGGCGCGCCACACGTGGCTCACCGGCTCGCGGTTCGAGACGACAACCAGCGGCCGATCCCCGAGCCGTGCCCGGGCGAACTGCGCGAGCCGCTCCTCGGTCCACACCGCCTCGCCCCGGAGGCGGAGGCGAGCCTCCTCGGCGATCGCCACCCGCGCTTTGGCCAGACTCCGGGCGAGGTCGCTCACCTCGGAGGCCAGCGGACCGAACAGCTCCGGGTCCGACATGGGCGGCGGCGGGCCCGGCTGTCCGGCCCGGAGCTGGCGCGCCCACTCCGCCAGCCGGTTCAGCGGGTGCGTCACGCTTCGGCGCACGACGAACAGGGTGACGAGACTGAGCGCCCCCACCAGCACGGCGAACCGGACGAGGTGCTGCTGGGCCAGCTCCCACCGCGCCCGGTCGATGTGCGTGGCGTCGGCGAGGATCACCAGCACGCCCCGGGCCCGCTGGTCGATGACCAGGGGCACGGCGTAGTAGTAGGTCTTGCGCTCGGCGAGGTGCAGAAATCCCTGCTTGGGGGCGATCTCGGCCAGGGCCAGTGGGACGGCCGGGAGGGGTGTCTGGAGCTGGCCCGTCCACTGGGGTGTCGCGGCGATGAGGGTGCCGGAGCGATCGTAGACGGCGACCCCGCGCGCGGGTGTCCCGAATCGCTGAACGATGCGCTCGATCTGTGTCCGGGGGCCACGGTCGATCAGCGGCTCCAAGGCCTCCTTGAGACCCTCGCCGAGCAGCCAGGAGCGCCGCTCGAGCTCGGTGGACAGCCGGGTGCGTTCCCGCTCCACCGAAACGTACGCGAAGGCTCCGAGGACGACCATGATCGGCAGCCAAATAGCTGCCAGCAGGCGCAGATTGAAGGGCATGCACCAGTATACCCAAGTCGGGCCCCGTGCGGTGGCCGGCATCGCGGTCGGCGGCGGGGAACGGGCAAGACCCTTGCCGGCCGGCGCGTCAGCCCTCACGGTTCAACCGGTCCGGGGACCGTAGTAAGGTCGCTCGATCGCGGTCCGCGGCGCAGGGGGCGGGCATGCTTCGTGGCGTCCTCGTCGGCTGGTCCGCATCGGCCAGATGCGCCGGGCACTCCGGAGCGGCGGGCGCAACTCCAAGGAGGGGGCCATACGGCGTCCCGCCGAGCGGCGTCGTCTAATCTGGTCAGGTGGCCTCGAGCCGGCCTATAATCTGCCTACCTTGGGTGACCGGCGGCGTCCGGGGCACGCCCGATGAAGAGCAAGGACCTGCTCGTTGCGTTGTTCGCGCTCGGGGTCGTGGTCCTGTCCTGGCCCTTCCTGACCGTGGTCAACACGTCCGTCGCCGTGCTCGGGATCCCCCTCCTCGTTCTGTACCTCTTCGCCGTCTGGGCCGGGATCATCGCGGTCCTCTTCTGGCTGACCGGCGGGCGGGACGCGGGTTGGTGAGGACCGGCGGGCCACCGGAGCCGGCCCAGTGAGCTGGCTCGACTACGGCCCCCTCCTCTCGATCGTCGTCGGCTACCTGCTGTTCCTGTTCGGGATCGCCTACTGGGCCGAGCGAAGCCCCCGCCTCCGGCATCCGCGGCTCCAGATGCTCACCTACGTCCTCACCGCGTCCGTCTACTGCACCGCGTGGACGTTCTACGGCAGCGTGGGGCTGGCGGCGAACCAGGGCCTCGAGTTCCTCACGATCTATCTCGGCCCGGCCCTCATCGCGCTCCTCTGGCCCGTGCTCCTCCGGCGGCTCGTGCGAGTCGCCAAGGAGCAGCGGATCACGTCCATCTCCGACTTCATCTCGAGCCGCTACGGCAAGTCGGCCCCACTCGGAGCCCTGGTGGCCGGGCTGGTCGTGCTGGGACTGATCCCGTACATCGCGCTACAGCTACAGGCGGTCTCCCAGTCGTTCAAGCTGATCCTCCACCGGGAGACGATTCTGGAGCTCTTCGACCCGACGCTCCTGGTGGCCGTCGTCCTGGGCGTGTTCGGCATCCTGTTCGGGGCCCGCAACCCCGACTTCACCCAGGCCCAGCGGGGCCTGCTCTCGGCGGTCGCGGTCGAGTCGGTCGTGAAGCTCCTCGCATTCCTGACGGCCGGCGCGTGGGTCACCTGGGGCCTGTTCGGCGGCTTCAGCGACATCTTCGAGCGTGTCCTAGCCGATCCGGAGCTGAGCCGGCTGCTCGCCCTCGGCGCCCCGCCGTCGGCGTCGTTCTCGCGCTGGACCGCGCTCTTGCTGGTCTCGATGATGGCCGTCATGTTCCTGCCTCGGCAGTTCCACGTGCTCGTCGTCCAGAACCAGGACGAGCGACACGTGGCGGCGGCTTCCTGGATGTTCCCCCTCTACCTCTTTCTCATCAACCTGTTCGTCCTGCCGATCGCCTTCGGCGGGCTGCTCCTTCTGCCGCGGGCGCAGGCCGACCACTTCGTCCTGCTGCTGCCCCTGTCGTCGGAGAACGCCGCGCTGTCGATCCTCGTGTTCCTCGGCGGGTTCTCCGCCGCAACCGCGATGATCGTCGTGGACTCGCTCGCCCTCTCCAAGATGCTCACCAACGACATCGTGGTGCCGATCCTGCTCCGGAACCGGAGTCGGGACATCTACCGGGCGAGCCTCCGGTCGATGCGCCTCGGCATCCTGCTGGTCGTCTTCCTCGGCTATGGGTGGGCGGCGCTGGCCGGGGGGCAGTTCCTCCTGGTCGAGATGGGCTTGCTGTCCTTCGTGGCCGTCACCCAGTGCGCGCCGGCGATCCTGCTCGGCCTCGCGTGGCCGCGGGCGAACCGGCGCGGGGCGTTCGCCGGCATCACGGCCGGGTTCGGCCTCTGGTTCTACACCCTGATCGTGCCGGTGCTGGTGAAGGTAGGAGTGCTCGGACCGTCGATCCTGGCTGCCGGCCCCTTCGGCCAGGACTGGCTCCGCCCCACGCAGCTGTTCGGGCTGACAGGCCTGGATTCGGTGAGCCACGGGCTCTTCTGGTCGCTGCTCGCGAACCTGACCGCGTACGCGCTCGTGTCGCTCGCGACGCGCCAGGACGCAGAGGAGCGGCTGCAGGCGGCCGCGTTCACGGGCCGATTTCCGGGCGCCCCGACGATGCCGGTGGGGGCGATCCTCACCCCCCGCGAGATCGAGCGCATCCTCCACCACTACGTGGGCGCGCCGGATGCGGCCGTGATCGCGGGGGAGATCCTCGGCACCAAGCCCCCTGACGAGCTGACGCCGCCGGAGCTTCTCGAGCTCAGGATCCGGCTCGAGAAGCGGCTGGCCGCCTCGCTGGGCGCGGCAGCCGCCCGCTTCATCGTGGAGGACCGGTTCACGCTTGTCCAAGGGCGAGGCCGAGCGGCTGGTCGAGTCGTTCCAGGAGCTGCGCCACTCGCTGCGGATGACCGAGGAGGAAGCGCATCGCACCGAGCGGCTGCTGGCCAGCGTGGTCCGGAGCGTGGACGACTGCATCGTCACCACGGACATCGGCGGACGCCTGGTGACGGTGAACCCGGCGGGGGAGCGCCTCTTCGGAGCGCCCCAGGCCGAGCTGGCGGGTGCCCCCTGGTGGGAGCTCCTTGCCGCCGACCCTGGCGCGTTCGGGCGGCGTGCCGGCGGCGCGTTCCGCGGAGCGTACGCCTGGAAGGGGGAGGCCCGCGCCCGGACGCGCGCGGGGCGGGAGTTCCCCGTCCACCTGGCGGTCACGCCGATCTTCGATCCCGGCGGACAGGTGCTGGGGACGGTCGGCGTGCTGCGCGACCTGACCGAGCAGCACGAGCTCCAGCGGCGGCTGATCCAGCAGGAGACCCTGGCCTCGCTCGGACAGGTGGCGGCGGGCGTGGCGCACGAGATCCGCAACCCGCTCGGGGGCATCAAGATGGCCATGGCGGTGCTCGCGAAGCACGACGGGGACACGCTCTCGCGCGAGATGACGGAGAGCATGCGGTCCGGGATCGTGGAGATCGAGTCCATCGTGAGCCACCTGCTGGACTACACGCGTGAGACGCGTCTCGACCGCCAGACGTTCGACGTCGAGCGGATCATGCGCGAGGTGGTCCAGCAGCTCGCCGCGGACGCTCGGACGCGCGGCGTCACGCTCTCGTGCACCACGTTCCCCAGCGTCGTGGTCGCGCTGGTCGATGGCCACCGGCTTCGACAGGTGCTGGTGAACGTCGTGCGCAACGCCATCGAAGCGGTCGAGCGACGTCCGGGCGGCCGCGTCGACGTGACGTGCCAGGGCCGGGACGGCGCGGTGGTCTTCGAGGTGGTCGACAACGGGCTCGGGATGACCCCGGAGGAGCGGGACCGCATGTTCCTCCCGTTCTTCACGACGAAGCCGACCGGCACCGGGCTCGGGCTGGCCATCGTGAAGAAGATCGTGGACCTGCACGCGGGAGAGGTTCGCGTCACCTCGGAGCCGGGGCGGGGAACGCGCGTGGTGATCACCCTCCCGGCGGGAGTGCTGGATGAAGCGGCGAGTGCTGATCGTCGAGGATGACGAGGTCTTTCTCCGCCCGCTCCGGCGCGCCATCGAGCTCGGCGGGTTCGAGGTCCTGACCGCGGGGAGCGGCGAGGAAGCTCTTGACCTGCTCAAGCGCGAGGACGTCGATCTGGCCCTGACCGACCAGCGGCTGCCGGGCATGGACGGGGTTGCGGTCGTCCGCCAGCTCAAGGCCGAGCACCCCGCGGTCGGCGTGGTCGTCATGACGGCGTACGGCACGATCGGCGCCGCCGTCGAGGCCACCCGGCTCGGGGCCGAGGACTACCTGGTCAAGCCGTTCGAGCCCGATGAGATCCTGCTCGTCCTCCGGCGGGCGCTCGAGTTCGGGGAGCTCCGTGACCAGCGCCGCCAGTCGCTCCGCCGGAACCAGGAGCGGTTCACGCTGACCAATCTGGTCGCGAAGAGCCCGAAGATGCTCGAGATCCTGGCGCTCCTTCGCGAGGTCGCCCAGATCGACACGACCGTGCTGATCCACGGCGAGACGGGAGTGGGCAAGGAGCTCCTCGCCCGGACGCTCCACTTCGCGGGCCCGCGACGCGACAAGCCGTTCGTGGCCGTCAACTGCGCCGCGATTCCGGAGGAGCTGTTCGAGTCTGAGCTGTTCGGCTACCGCCGGGGCGCGTTCACCGGCGCCGTCGAACCGCGCCGCGGCCAATTCCAGCTCGCGAGCGGGGGGACTCTCCTTCTCGACGAGATCGGCGAGATGCCCGTCGGCCTCCAGCCCAAGCTCCTGCGCGCGATCGAGGAGAAGAAGATCACCCCGATCGGCGCCGAGCGGTCCGCCGACATCGACGTCCGGTTCATCGCGACCACCAACCGGGACCTCCGGGAAGCCGTGGACCGCGGCGCGTTCCGCCGCGACCTGTTCTATCGGCTGGCGGTGTTCCCGCTGAGGGTGCCGCCCCTCCGCGAGCGCGTCGAGGACATTCCCGCGCTGGCCGCACACTTCCTGGGCGAGAGCGCGCGGCGCTGCAAGAAGGCGGTCCGGGCGTTCGCCCCGGCGGCCGTCGACGCGCTCGTGCGGTACCCCTGGCCCGGGAACGTGCGGGAGCTCGAGAACGTGGTGGAGCGCGCGGTCATCGTCGCGCGCGAGGACGTGATCGCCGACGTCGCTCCCTTCCTTGCGCCGGCCGGCGCGGACCGGGCCGTCGTCGACCTGACCCTGTCGTTCCGGGACGCCAAGGCGCGGGTCGTCGAGGAGTTCGAGCGGGCCTACGTGGCCGGCGTCCTCGGCCTCCACGGAGGGAAGCTGTCCGCCGCGGCTCGCCACGCGGACATGGACAACAAGAACCTCTGGGAGAAGATGGTGCGCTACGGCCTCCGCTCGCGCGCAGCCGCGGGCGAGCCGCCGCCCGAGGCCTCTTCCTAGGCCCGGGAGCCGGGACTACGCGGGTCGTGGGGCCGCCACCGACGACGGTGGCGGTGACGGCGGTGAGCGCCGGCGCGTGCGGCCGGACGGCCACCGGAAAGAGAGAGCGGCCGGGGCACCAGCGGCGGCGGCTTGGAGTGTCATCCTTCGGGCGAAAGTGTGGTTCCTGGACCATGGTCCTCCGGCCACACAGTCCCCCGAACGGACTCCTTGCCGTGAGTGAGACGCAACTGCTCCCAGTTGCGGGCAGAACTGTCGCCAGGATGGCCTGGCACGCTCCCTGCCTCTCCGATCCACGATGCGGAGCCGGCTTCCGAGCTGGATCCTGCTGGTCTACCTGGCGATCGATCTCGCCAACCCCTTCGTCCCCGGCGCGTTCCGATTCACTCCCGAAGAAGGCGTGATCTGGATCGAGGGCACGGCGCACTCCCGTGAAGGGCTGAGCGTCGCCGCCCCGGGGGGCGGGGAGACATTGCCGGCTCTGCACCCGCTTCCCGCCGGAGGTGAGCTTCGCGGCTCGCCGGGACCGGTGCGCCGTGGGCCCGTCGCTGCCTGGCTGGCCGGCGTCCGGAGCGGCGAGCCTCCCGCCCGCGACTTTCCCCCGCCGGACTCCGACGACCACTAGCCTCGCGTCTCGGCGACCGGGTTGACCGGGACGACGAGCGCAGAGTCGCGTTCGCGATGCGCCCGTCCGCGGCGAACCTTGACGGTCCAAGGGAGGGCTTTGATGGCCGACCTCAGCGAGCGGCAGAAAGACGAACACTGGCGGTACAGCGTCAGGCTCACCACGATCCTGCTGGTGATCTGGTTCGTGGTGACCTACCTGATCTCGGGCCTGTGGGCGGGATGGCTCAACAACTACACGATCCTCGGGTTCCCGCTCGGCTACTACATGGCGGCCCAGGGGGCGCTCGCGATCTTCGTGGCCGAGATCGCAGTCTATGCGCACCTGATGAACAAGAAGGATGTCGAGCTCGGCATCCGCGAGGAGGGCTAGGTCGCCATGATGAGCCTGGAGAAGATCTTCGGCCTCTACACGGTCGGGTTCCTGGGCGTCACGGTGCTCATCGGGATCGGCGAGGCGATCGGCCTGTTCAGCAACCAGATGATCGGCTGGATCTTCATGGCGCTGTCGCTCGCGATCTACGTCGTGATCGGCGTCCTCACGCGGACGTCGAATCCGGACCAGTACTACGTGGCCGGCCGCGGGGTGCCCGCGGTGTTCAAT
Source organism: uncultured Candidatus Rokubacteria bacterium (assembly GCA_963804185.1). Classification (GTDB taxonomy): domain Bacteria; phylum Methylomirabilota; class Methylomirabilia; order Rokubacteriales; family DASRDR01; genus DASRDR01. The sequence goes on along the minus strand of CAWDPM010000005.1, from coordinate 1,298,009 downwards.
GGCATGGCCACCGGCTCGGACTGGATGTCGGCGGCGTCGTTCATCTCGATGGGCGGCGCGCTGTCGGCCCAGGGTTTCGCCGGTCTCGCGTACGTCATGGGATGGACGGGCGGCTACCTTCTCCTCGCCGTCCTGCTCGGCCCGTATCTCCGTCAGTTCGGCGCCTACACCATCCCGGACTTCCTGGGCGCCCGTTTCGGTGGCAACATCCCGCGGATCATCGGCGTGATCGGGGCCATCGCGTGCTCCTTCACGTACCTCATCGCCCAGGTGACCGGCGTCGGGCTGATCGTGTCGCGGTTCATCGGGCTCGACTTCAACGTCGGGGTGTTCGTGGGGCTGCTGGGCGTGCTCTTCTGCTCGGTGCTCGGCGGGATGAAGTCGGTGACGTGGACCCAGGTGGCCCAGTACATCATCCTGATCATCTCCTACCTGGTCCCGGTCGTGTACCTGTCCTGGGTCGTCTTCTCGATCCCGATCCCGCAGCTGACCTACGGCCAGCTCCTGCAGCAGAACAACACGCGGGCTCTCGAGATCACCAGGGACGCCAAGGAGAAGGAGACGCGCGCGCTCTGGCAGAAGGAGGCCGACGAGGCCAACGCCAAGATCAAGGCCGGCGGCCTGCCGGAGGCCGAGGTCGAGAAGCTCCGGGCGCAGGCCGCCACCGCGGCGCGCCAGGCGGTCGCCCCGGCCGCCAGCGAGACCGCGAAGTTCGGCCGCTACCTGACGGTTCCGTCCGGCGTCGGGATGTGGAATTTCCTCGCGCTGACCTTCTGCCTGATGGTGGGCACCGCGGGGCTGCCCCACATCCTGACGCGATACTACACCACGCCGTCGGTGCGCCAGGCGCGTACCTCCGTCGCGTGGTCGCTGTTCTTCATCTTCCTGCTGTACTTCACGGCGCCGGCCTATGCCGCGTTCGCTCGCTTCACCATCTACGCGAAGCTCGTGGGGACCAAGCTCGCCGAGCTGCCGCGCTGGATCACGCTCTGGGCGCCCGCCGGCCTGTTCAACGTCGTCGACAAGAACGGTGACGGCGTCATCCAGTGGGCGGACTTTGTGGTCCGGTCGACCGACTTCGTGGTTCTATCGATGCCGGAGATCGCCGGGTTGCCGTTCGTGATCACCGGGCTGGTCATGGCCGGCGGGCTGGCGGCAGCGCTGTCGACCGCCGACGGGCTCCTGCTCACGATCGCCAACGCCATCTCTCATGACCTGTACTACAACGTCATCAACCCCCGGACCTCGCTGGCCGTGCGGCTGACGATCACCAAGGTCCTCCTCGTCGTCACGGCGCTCATCTCGGCGTACGTCGCGACCTATCGCCTGGCGATCATCGTCGAGCTGGTCGCCTGGGCGTTCAGCCTGGCCGGGGCATCGTTCTTCCCGGCGCTCGTGATGGGCATCTGGTGGAAGCGCGCCAACAAGGCCGGCGCGTGCTGGGGCATGGCCGTCGGTCTCGCGATCACCGCCTACTACATGATCGGGAGCCGGTTCTACGGTCTGTCGTGGTTCGGCACGCAGACGATCGCATCGGCGATCTTCGGCCTGCCCGCCGGCTTCCTCACCATCTGGATCGTCTCCCTCCTGACCGCGCCGCCGCCGAAGGAGGTGCAGGACCTCGTCGTCAGCGTCCGCTACCCGAAGAGCGGCCAGGCCTACCGGGGCGACCCGCTCGGCCGGGACCTCGCGGGCACCGCTCCCTAGCCGTCGCCCGGCTGTCGACCGGCGGGCGGGGATGCCTTCTGCGTCCCCGCCCGCTGGTATCATGCGCGCGTGGTCGGGGCTGACCTGTCCGTCCGGATCCTCCACACCGTCAACGTGGTCGTGCCGCTCGTGTTCTTCATGGCTTCCGTCTACCTGCTTCTCCACGTCCTCTTCGCGCGCTTCATCACGCGGCCGGACAGCCCGGTCCTCTGGTTCTTCACGGTGGTGACCGGACCTCTCACGCGGCCGGTCCGGGCCGTGCTGGCAGCCGGCACCCCCGAGCGGCGAGTGCGTCTTGTCGCGCTGGGGGTCTACGTCTTGCTCTGGCTCGGCGCCCGCATTCTCCTCAGCCAGTGGGTAGGACCGCCCGTGCGCTAGCCTCGCTCGCGGCGCGTGTCGAGTGGCCTGCCGACCTGGGGCAGCGGCAGGTGGTCTCGGCTAGACTGGGTCCAGTGCTGGGGCTCGCCGCCGTCAATGTGCTCGGGGTCGTCGTCTTCGCCGGGCTGTACGCCGCCGGCGCGCGGACGCCGATCGCCCCGGCGGTGCTGATCGCGGTGCTCCTGCTGGTCTTCGCCGGCGTGACGGCGCTCTGGGTCGGGGTCGAGCGGCAGTCCCGCGGGCTCGATCCCTCTCGCAGGATCGGTCGGGGTGTGATGGGGCTCCTGGCCGTCGTGATCGGACTGCCGATCGTCGTGCTGATGCCGATGTTCTGGCTCGAGAGCCGGCTCCCGCTCGAGGCCGTGCCGGCGCTCCACCTCGGCCCGGTGATGGCGCTCCTGCTCGTCTCGCTGGCCCTGGTGGTGGGCGTCAATGCGGTTGGCGCCGTCGTGGCCGTCGCGCTCTCGCTGGGTCGGCGATGGCGCGCAGGCCGCGCGCCGTGACGCGAGTCGCCGCACCGTGAATCCGGACGGCGTCTCGCTCTTTCTCGATCCGGTCCGCCACTTCGTCCGGCGCCCGCCCGTGACCGCGAGTCACGGGACGACGATCCGGGAGCTCGCCCGGCGGATGGGCGCCGCGGGGGTCGGGTCGGTGGTGATCGTCGGCGACGACGGCGCGCCCGTGGGGATCGTGACGGATCGCGATCTCCGGGGGAAGGTCCTTGCGGCTGGCCGCGATCCCGCGGTGACGGCGTCGGCCGACGTGATGTCGACGCCGCTGATCGCGGTGACGCCCGGCACCTACGGCTTCGAGGCGCTGCTCGAGATGACGCGGCACGGCATCCACCACCTCGCGGTCGTGGACGCGGGCCGACTCATTGGGTATCGTGTCGAGCGGTGACTTCCTCCGGCTCGAGGCGACGCACCCCGTGGCGGTGGCTCGCGAGGTCGCCCTGGCACCGTCGATCGACGACCTCGCGCGGCTAGGCGGGCGGGTCACGGAGCTGGTGCGCCGGCTGGTGGACGAGGGCGGGACGCCGTACGACGTCGGACGGATCGTCGCCGAGCTGAACGACCGGATGGTCGAGCGGGTGCTCGCTCTGGCCACCGCCTCGGGGGCGTCGGTCGGCCCGCCGCCAGCGCCGTTCTGCTGGCTCACCTTCGGCAGCGAGGCCCGTCGCGAGCAGACGCTCCGGACCGATCAGGACAACGGGCTCGTGTATGCGGACCCGTCGCCGGCCGACGCCCCGGGGACGCAGGCCTACTTCGCGCGCCTGGCCGCGGAGGTCAACGCGGCGCTCATCCGCGTCGGCTTCCCGGAGTGCCCCGGGCGCATCATGGCCTCCAACCCGGAGTGGTGCCAGCCGGTTGCCGTCTGGACGGCGCGCTTCGAGGGCTGGATGCAAGGGAACGGTCCGGAGGAGGTGCTCCGGGCGTGCATCTTCTTCGATCTCCGCCCGGTGGGCGGGGCCGCGGAGCTGGCCTCGATCCTCCGGGCGACCATCCAGACCGGGGCGCCGGGCGCCCGTCGGCTTCTCGGGCTCCTGGCCCGCGACGTGGTGGACCGACCCGTCCCGCTGACCGTCTTCGGCAATCTCCGGGTGGCGCGGTCCGAGCCACATCGTGGCACCGTCGATCTCAAGGGTGGCGGCGCGATGCAGCTGGTCGGGGCGGCGCGGGTCCACGCGCTCGCGCTGGGGATCGAGGAGACGAACACGGTGGACCGGTTCCGGGCGGCGGCGGCGCGAGGGAGGTACGGCGAGGCCGAGGCCCTGGAGATCGTCGACGCCTACCAGCTGCTCCAGCGGCTCCGCCTCGTCCACCAGCTCGGCTGCCTGGAGCGCGGCGAACCGCCCGACAACCGGATCAACTCGAAGCGCCTGTCGCATGCCGACGCGCTGCTCCTGCCAGACGCGCTCCGCACCGTGACGCGCGTGCAGGCGGAGCTGCGCGAACGCTACGCCACGGACCTCCTCCAGTGAAGAGCCTGGCCCGCTGGCTCCGTTGGCACGAATGGCGGGCGACCCTGCCCGAGGACCGCCGTCCGCTCGCGACCTTGCTCAGCACGTTCGTGGCGATCGACCTCGAGACCACCGGGCTCGACGCGGGCCGCGACGCCGCCGTGGCGGTGGCGGTCGTGCCCTTCCGGGGAGGGGAGCCCGCCGGCGGATACGAGACCCTCGTCAACCCCGGCCGGCCCATCCCGGCCACCTCGACGCGGATCCACGGGATCACGGACGAGATGGTGGCGGGCGCGCCGCGGCTCGGCGATGTGCTGGACAGGATCGAGAGCACGTGCGGCGACGCCGTCCTCGTCGGCCACGGCGTCGCGTTCGACCTCGCCGTCCTCGAGCGGGCCCGGCGGGCCCGCCGGCGCCCGCCACTTCGGAACACCGCCCTCTGCACGATGCGGCTCGCCGCCGCCCTTCATCCCGGCTGGACGGACGTCACCCTCGAGTCGCTCGCGGCGAGACTCCGGGTGCCGGTGGTGGCCCGCCATACGGCTCGCGGTGACGCCCTGGTCGCTGGCGCGCTCATGCTCGGCCTCCTGCCGGAGCTCGCCCGGCGCGGCCATCGCACGCTCGCCGACGCCCTCTGGTTCCAGCGCAGCGTCCTGCTGTAACGGCACCAAGCGGCCTGGGGCGCGCGGCAGCGGCCGGCTCTTGTGGGGTTGGTTGATTTCGGCCATCCTGGTTTCCATGGAGGATCCGATGCGCCAGCCGCTCCGCTTCGAAGGCGTGATGCCGGCCAATCTCCTGCCCTTCAGGCCCGACCTTTCCATCGACGAGGCCGCCTATCGCGGGCATCTGCGGTGGCTTGCCGACGTTCGGGGAGTGACGGGCCTGGTCGTCAACGGTCACGCCGCCGAGGTCTCGTCGCTGGAGCGAGAGGAGCGGCGCCGGGCGGTGGCCATCGCCGTCGACGAGGTGCGGGCGGCGCTCCCGGTCGTGGCGGGCGTCTACACCGACGGCACCCGGGAAGCGGTGCGTCTCGCCCTGGACGCGAAGGCGGAAGGCGCCGCGGGGATCCTGCTGTTCCCGCCGACGCCGTTCATGTGGGGAGCCCAGCAGAAGCCCGACATGGCGGTCCGCCACGTGAGCGAGGTGGCAGCGGGCGCGGACCTCCCGATCGTCGTCTTCGAGTATCCGCCGGCCTCGGGAATCGGCTATTCGCCGGAGACGCTCGCGCGGCTCTGCGAGATCCCCCAGGTGGCCGCGGTCAAGGACTGGTCGAACGACATCGTCGCGTTCGAGCGGAACCTGCGCGCGATCCGGGCCACCGGGCGCCCCGTCGCCGTTCTCTCGTCGTTCACCATGTCACTGATGGCCAGTTTTCTCCTCGGCGCCGATGGCGTGATCTCGGGCATGGGGAGTGTCGTGGCGGATCTCCAGGCGGATCTCTTCGACGCGTGCCGGAAGGGCGACCTCGACGCGGCGCGTGGGATCAACGATCGGCTCGATCCGCTGGTCCGCGTCTTCTATGCGCCTCCCTTCGTCGACATGCACAACCGGATGAAGGAGGCGCTGGCGATGCTGGGCCGCATCCCGGCCGCCCACGTTCGCCCCCCGCTCACGCCGATCCCGGACGCGGAGCGTCAGGCCATCCGCGCGGCGCTCTCCAGAGCAGGCCTCACCGCTGCCAGAAGTCGAAGTCCGACCCCATGACGAGCGCGCTGGGGCGCCAGGCCGCCAGGCGGCGCGCGGCCGCCGCGGCCGTGACCACGCCGAGGTAGCATTCGAGGCCGGCCGCGCGACAGGCTGCCACGTCGGCCTCGAGGACGCGCCCCGCGTCCAGGCAGAGCGCCGTGAAAGTCCCGGGTGACCCCACGGCCGCCGGCTCGGTAGGCCGCCCGGCGACGCAGACGCCGAGGCGGATGTCACTGTCGAGGGCGCGGCAGCGCGCGAGCGCCTCGCGATCGTAGGACGCGACGAGAGTCCGGTCCGCCGTCCCGTACAGGTGGAGCAGACCGAGCGTGCGCTCCTCGATGCCCGGGTAGACGTCCGACCCGCCTCTCAACTCCACCACGAACCCCACGCGGTCCCGGAAGCGCTCGAGCACCTCCGACAGCGTCTGGATCCGCTGGCCGCGGAACCGCCAGCCGAACCAGCGACCGGCGTCGAGACGCTTCAGCTCCCGGACCGTGACCTCTCGCACCCGCCCACGCCCGGTCGTCGTCCGTTCCAGCCGGTCCCCGTGGACGACGACGAGCTGCTCGTCTGAAGACTCCTGGACGTCGAGCCAGAGGGCGTCGACCGAGGCGGCCACCGCGGCCTCGTAGGCGGGGATCGTGTGCTCGGGCGCAAGGGCCGCCGCCCCGCGATGGGCGACGATGAGTGGGCGCAGAGGGCGCGTCGTTGTCACGGCGGGAGGCGGCGTGTCACGATGACGAGGTGCGTCCCGTCCCCTTCTGGTTCCTCGAAGCGCATCCGGCCGGGCGTGTGGACAGCGGCGCGGGGTCTCTTCCGGATCCGCTTCGAGGGCATCGGGCATGTGCCGCGGACCGGGCCCGCCGTCATCACGCCGAACCACACCTCGTTCATGGATCCCATCCTGGTGACCATTCCGATTCGCCGGGCGCTTCACTACATGGCCCTCGAGCCGTTCTTCCGCATCCGGGGACTCGGCACGCTCATGCGGTGGGCCCGCGCTTTCCCCGTCCAGGAGGACGAGCCGGACAGCCTGGCCGTTCGGCGGGCGCTGCGGATCCTGAGGCAGGGAGAGCCGCTCGTGATCTTCCCCGAAGGCGGTCGCTCGCCCGACGGCCGGCTTCAGCCCTTCCACCCGGGTGCCTTCCGCCTCGCGCTGGCCGCCGGGGCGCCGGTGGTCCCCGTCACCATCGTCGGGGCGTTCGAGGCATGGCCGGCGCGGCGCCGGTTGCCGCGCCCGGGTCGGATCGTAATCACGTACCACGCGCCGCTCGACGGATCGGCCTTGCCGCCCGGAGCGGACCGGAGGACGCGCCCCGAGCTACTGATGACGCTCGTGCGCGACCGGATCGCGTCCGGGCTGCCCGCCTGAGTGATTCGCCGGCGCCCTGGGCCCGAATGCCGGCGGGACCGCGCTACTGGGGAAACTTGGCGCGGAGCCCGAGAATGTCGACCGTCGTCTGTCCGGCCGAGAGCGCCTTCTTGACCTGCTCCTCCCGATCGTGGATGAGACGCACGCGGTCCGCCACCGCGGAGGCCTGCTCGCGGGGGATCACCACGACGCCGTCATCGTCTCCGGCAACCAGGTCTCCGGGACGGACGAGCACGCCGCCGCACTGGATCGGCACCTGTACGGCCCCGAGCGTCTCCTTGACCGGTCCGCGGGCCGTCGCGCCGCTGGCGAAAACCGGGAGGCCCTGGGCGGCGATCGCGGCGGAGTCGCGGACGAGTCCCTGCACGACGAGGCCGGCCACCCCGCGCAGGCGCGCCGCATAGACGATGATGTCGCCGATCAACGCCGTGTCGCGCCCCGAGCCTCCGTCGATAACGAGTACGTCGCCGTGGGCGGCTAGCTCGACAGCGCGGTGAATCGTCAGGTTGTCAGCGGGCCAGCAGCGAAGCGTGAACGCAGGGCCGAAGCACTGCATTCCCGCCGCCACTGGGCGGATCGCCGCGTCCATGTTGCCCCAGCGCCCCAGGGCGTCGGACAGCATCGCCGTCGGCGCGACTGCCAGCGCCCTCAGAGCTTCCGCCTCGGCGGATCGTGATCCGGGCATCGCGGCGTCCGGCGACGCGGTCGATCGCTCTCTCACGCGGTCACCCTAGCGGATCGCTCCGACGACGTGTCAACGCGGCAGCGGTCCGCGGCACTGGGGCGCTCGTAGGGCGACCGGTCGTGGACGAGGTCCGTCGCGCGGAGAGGACGAAATCAAACCGCGTGCCGTATCGCCGCTAGCGGAGGTGAACCAGTCAGAAGGGGAGGATCGGCTCCGCGGCGGCAGTCAGGCACCAGCCGACCGGCATGAACGTGGTCGAGTGCGCGTGCGCCAGCCGGCCGCGCCAGTCCATGAGTATGAGGCCGCCGTCCGCACGTCCCTCCTCCCGGATGATGTCCAGGGCGACCTCCACGGCAAGCTGTGGATCGTCCAGCTCCTTCAGGATGTCGAGCGCAGTCTTGGCGAGCACGGTGCGGATGAACGCCTCGCCGTGCCCCGTCGTCGACACGCCTCCCAGCCGGCTGTCGGCGTACGTGCCAGCGCCGATCAGCGCCGAGTCCCCGACGCGCCCTGGCCGCTTGCCCGTGTACCCGCCGGTGGAGGTGCCGGCCGCGACGCGGCCCCTTGTGTCGATCGCGACGGCTCCCACGGTGCCGGAGGTCTGCTGCCCGCTGGTCTCCCGGCGCGCCGCCAGGTGCTTCGCCAGACGTTCGCGCTGCCGGTCGGTCACGAGCGCATCCGGCGCGCACAGGGGGAGGCCCCGTTCGCGCGCGAAGGCCAGCGCGCCGTCGCCGACGAGGAGCACGTGCCGGCCGTCCTCGAGCACGTGGCGCGCGAGCGCGATGGCGCTCCGGACGCCGCTCACCGCGCCCACCGCGCCGGCCTGGAGCGCGTCACCTTCCATGATGGACGCGTCGCACTCGACCGTGCCTTGCTCCGTCAGCGTCGAGCCGAAGCCGGCGTTGAAGCGCGGGTGCTCCTCCATCGCCTGGATGGTGGCCTCGATCGCGTCCAGCGCTTGGCCACCATCACGAAGGATGGCCCATCCACGCCTGAGCGCGGCATCGAGGGCCGTCCGGTACGTCGGCCTGTCGTTCGGATCGGCACCGGCGCCGCCATGAGCGATGAGCGCCGGGACCATCAGGGCATCCATCCGATGGCGGCAGACCGATGGATCGAGTGGAGCTCACTGGGCATCGGACGCTCCGCACCGCCTGGAGAGAGGGCGTGAGGCCACGGGCAGGCGGACGCGGCGCAGTCTATCATGGAGCGCGATGGCCCTGCGCGACGTGCAAGCGAGGATCGTCGCCTGCCGACGCTGCCCGCGGCTGGTGCGCTTTCGCGAGGCCGTGGCGGCGCACCCGCCACGTCGGTACCAGGGTCAAGCCTACTGGGCTCGCCCCGTGCCGAGCCTCGGCGCCGCCTCCGCGCAGCTCCTCCTGGTCGGGCTCGCTCCGGCTGCCCACGGCGGCAACCGCACCGGACGGATGTTCACGGGTGACGCGCCGGGCGGGAGCGGCGAGTGGGTCGCCCGGGCTCTCCACGCGCACGGATTCGCGACCCAGCCGACCTCGCGAGAGCGCGGTGACGGGTTCCGGCTCGTCGAGGCCTACATCACGGCGGCCCTTCACTGCGTCCCGCCCGACAATCGACCCGCGCGGCCCGAGCTCCGCCGGTGCGCCCGCTATCTCCGCGAGGAGCTGCCGCGGCTCCCGCGCCTCCGGGTCGTGGTCGGCCTGGGCCGGATCGGCTTCGACGCCTACCTCGCCGCCGCCGGGGCCATCGGCTTGCCCGTTCCGCGACCCCGGCCGCGATTCGCCCACGGCGCGGAGGTCGACCTGCCCTGGGGCGTCGCCCTGCTCGCGAGTTACCACCCGAGCCGCCAGAACACGCAGACCGGAAGGCTCACGTGGACGATGTTCGAGGCCATCTTCGCCGAGGCGCGCCGTCGTCTCGGCCCACCGCCGGCGGCGTCAGTCTGCTCGTCAGGGCGACCGAGAGTCCCAGGATCACGAGGGCGCCCCCGGCGACCGTGAAGATGGACAGTGGCTCGCCGAGCCACGCGACGCCGAGCAAAGCTCCCACGACTGGCTGAACGTTCAGGTAGATCGCGGCGCGCGCGGCGGAGACGCGCTCGAGCGCCCAGTTCCAGACGAGGTATCCCAGCCCCGTGATGACGACTCCCAGGTAGAGCACCGCGGCGACGCTCGTCGCCGTCCAGGGGGACCACTGCCTGACCTGCCACTCGAGGACGGCCAGCGGTGCCGTCGTGACGAGCCCCCAGACGAAGGACCACGTCGTCACCCTGGCACTGGGATGACGTGCGAGCAGCGGGCGACCGAGCAGCGAGTACGCGGTGAAGCACACGCCCGAGAGCAGGAGCAGGAGATCTCCGCGCCAGCTCGGAGCAAGCGCGACCGTGAGGCCAGGCACCCCGTTGACCACGATGAAGGTCGCGCCGAGCAAGGCGAGGGCGGTGCCCCAGCCTTCACGCCGGGTGAGACGCTCGCCGAGGACGATCGGCGCGAGGGCGACGAGGGCGAGTGGCTCGGTGGCGATGAGGAGCGCGGCGTTGGTGGCAGTGGACCAGGCGAGCCCCCAGTGAGTGAGCGCCATGGCCAGCGTGAATCCGAGAAAGCCCATCCAGAAGAGCGCCCGGCGATCAGCACCCGACAGGGGTGCCTTCCCGGCGCCTCGCGAGGCCAGGCCCATCGGGACGAGGATGGCGCATCCGATCGCCAGCCGCAGGAACGCGAGATTGACCGGCCCCGCGGCATCGACGGCGGGGCGCATCACGACGTAGGCGGTACCGTATACCGCGTTCGCGGCGAGGAGCGTCACCTCGGCCGAAGACACGCGAGCGCGGGGACGACGTCAGAGATAGGCGAGCAGTCGTCCGCAGCTCACGACGCCCACCCACAGTCCAAGCGACGCGACGGCCGAGGCGCGCGCCGCGGCCGGCGCCGTGACGTGCCGATCCCAGGTCGCGACCGACCGGAACGTGAAGCGGTGAAAGGTCCACGCGTTGAGCCCGGCCAGGGCAATCAGCGAGAGCTTGACCCAGAACGCGGGGTTGGCGATCCATTCGGTCGCGTGAGCCGAGAACATGGCGACTCCCGAGGGAACGACCAGCAGGAGTCCGGTCCGGGACCACGGCAAGAGGTGCCGGGCCAGGTCGGACACGGGGAGACGCGACGAGATCCCCAGCAGGCGCAGGTCGAACATCACCGCCGCGCCGACGAGCAGGACGAAGCCCAGGATGTGCATGATCTCGACGATGGGATAGAGCCAGAGCCAGTGGCGCATCGCGGCTGCAAAACCGCTCGTCTCGAGCGCGACCAGCCAGGCCGGGCCCTCGGGCGGATGCACTAGCGCGACTCGGGGCCGAGGTCGCGCACTATCGCAGCTGGGTCGTCTTGCCGTCGATCGCGATCCACTCGGCGCGCATCTCGTCCGGGTCGGTCCGGCTGGGATAGCCCATCACGGTGGCCGTGCTTCCCGACTTGAGCATCACCGAGGGCAGCCCCCGGTTCTCCATCCGTGACGGCGGCGCCAGCGTCACCACCCACACCTTCTCCGGCGTCTCCAGGCGCACGAACCCGTGCGGGTGCTCGTAGCCGGACACCTTGATCGTTCCGGTCACGGTGAGGGGCTTGCTGGCGTCGTACCCGCTCCAGCCGTGATGGGCGAGGGCCGCCGTGGCGAGGGCGAGCGCGAGAGCGACTCCGGCGGTCAGCCCGGTCGTGCGTCGAATCATCGTGCCCAGCATGGTCACCTCCGCGCGACAGACGCGTCTCCTCCATTCAACCACGGGGTCCCCGCCGCCGCCACCGCGCTACCACAGCGGGCCAAGGCGGGTGACGACGGGGACCGGCCCGGGCCGACGCATGGCGGCGCGGGCGGCCTCCGTCGCGGCCTCGTCGACGGTCATGGTGGCGGGGTCGACGACGACCCCGTAGTCCTGTCGCGCGCCGTCGAGCGACACGTAGTCCTCGACGACGTCGCGGAGCACCGCCGGGGGATCGCGCTCCCAGGGGGGGCCGTACCCCCCCGCACCCGACTGCTGGAACGACACGACGTCACCGTGCTCGACGGTGTCCGAGGCCTTGGAGTGGACCCGGCGCTCCGAGGGCGTGCCCGGATTCACCAGCGTCACGCCCGGCTTCCCCGGCTGTCCGCCGAAGAGGCCCCACGGGCCGAACCGGTGCCGCTCCGTGTTGTTGGTGAGCTTGCCGCCCTCGAGGAAGAAACGGAGATCTCGCCGGATTCCCGTGCCCCCGCGATAGCGGCCCGCTCCGGCGGAGTCCCGGATCAGCTCGAACCGCTCGATGAGCACTGGCTGGCTCGCCTCCTGCGACTCCACCGGGATGTTCGAGGCGTTGAACGCCATCGACATGGCCTCGCAGCCGTCGCGATCAGCCCGGGCGGCGGTCCCGGAGAGGATCAGCTCGTAGACGACCGTGCGGCGGTTCCGCCGCGGATCGAAGCCCCCGCAGGTCGGATTCGCGAAGTGCGAGCCCGCGGCCGTCACGCGCCCAGGCAGCGCGGGTGCCAGCGCTCCGATCACGGCGTCGAAGATCCGGTAGCAGAAGACGGCCCGCGGGCCGCCTCCGGCCGGGGGGCGCGGATTGAGGAACGAGCCGAGCGGGGCCTCGATCCGGACGGGCCGGAAGGCGCCGTCGTTCTGCGGGCCGGCGGGGTCCGTCAGGCACTTGACGGCGGCGTAGCCGTAGGACCGCGTGTAGTTGACGTACGAGTTCATCCCCGACTCGGTCTGGGGTCCCGTGCCGTCGAAGTCGATCAGGATGTCGTCGTCCCGCACGGTGACCGTCACCGCCAGGCGCATCGGCGCGGTCCCGGGTCCCCAGTCGTCCATGTAGTCCTCGAACGGGAAGACCCCGTTCGGGATCGTCCGGATGGCTTGCCGTACCTTGGCCTCCGTCCGGTCCATGATCTCGGCCATCGCCGCCTGGACCGTCTCGTGGCCATAGCGCCGCGCAAGCTCGACCATGCGGAGCTCCCCCACGCGGAGCGAGTTCCGCTGGGCGCGGAGGTCGCCCAGCATCGAGTCCGCCATGCGCGTGTTCGCCAGGATGATGGCGAGGACGTCCTCTTGCTCCTTGCCCTCCTTCCACGGCTTGACCGGCGGGACGTGCAGGCCCTCCTGGAAGTAGTCGAAGACGCCCTCGACGGCCTGGCTGCCCGGCCGCATGCCGCCCACGTCGGTGTGGTGGAGGATGTTCGCGGCGAAGCCGATGAGCCGGCCGTCGTCTGTGAACGCGGGCTGGATCATGAAGAAGTCGGGAAAGTGCCCCGAGCCGAGGAAGGGGCTGTTGAACAGCACCACATCCCCCGGCCGCAGCCGGTCACCGGGGAACGCCTGGACCGCGTTCTTGGCGGCGAACGACATCGCGCCCATGTGCCCCGGGCTATAGGGTCCCTGGGCGACCATCCGGCCCTCGGGGTCGAAGAGGCAGACGGAGAAATCCTGTCCCTCGCGTGCCTGCTGCGAATGCGCGGTCCGGTGCACCGTCGTGCCAACCTCGACCGTGACTGACTGGAGGGCTCCCCAGATCACGCTGAGGGTGATCGGATCGACCCGCGAGGCGGGTTCTGACGCGCTCAGGGCTTCCGCTCCAGGGAACGTGCCACTCACCCGGCTCCGAAGCGGACGAGGAGGTTCGCCCACGGGTCGACCTCGGCGGCCGTTCCCGGGGGCAGCACGGTGGTGGACTCCGGCTCCTCCACCACGGCGGGCCCCTCGATCCGCGCCCCGACGGGCAGCCGCGACCGATCGTAGACGGCGCACCGGACGTAGCCGCCGGTCTCCGGGAAGTAGGCCGAACGGTCCGGCTTCCGCGCTGCCGCCACGTCGCACGCACAAGGCGGCTGCTCGGGGAGCCGTACCGCGGGTCCCGCCCCGGTCACGGTCACGGACACGGTGATCAGCTCGACGGCCGCGTTCGCGTCCGAGTACCCGTAACGGAGCGCGTAGACGCGATCGAACGCGTCGCGCAGGGCGGTCACCGTGCGGCCGTCGACTGGCCTGTCCGGGAAGGGGACCGACAGCTCGTAGCCCTGGCCGACGTATCTCATGTCCGCGCCGCAGGCCACCGAGGCCGTCCCCGACGCGCCCGCCTCCCGGACCACCGCCGCGCCCTGGGCGGTCATCTCCGCGAGGATCCGGGCGAGGTACGCGGGATCGAGCGCGTCCAGCCGCCTGACGTACGAGCGAGAGAGATCGAACCGGACCTCGGCCGCCAGCAGTCCGATGGCCGACGTGACGCCCGCCGCCGCCGGAAGGATCGCGCGCGGGATGCCGAGCGCCTGGGCGAGCCGGCAGCCGTGAACGGGCCCCGAGCCGCCGAACGCCGCGAGGGCCAGCCGTCGCGGATCATAGCCGCGCTCGATCGACACGACGCGGGTGGCCAGCTCCATGTTCGTCGTCACCACCTGGTGGATCCCCCACGCCGCCTCGGCCACGGAGAGCCCGAGGGGCCGCGCTACGCGGACGTCGATGCCCTGACGGGCGCCGTCGACGTCGAGCCGCATGCGGCCACCCAGGAAGTAGCCCGGGTTCAGGTAGCCGAGTACGAGGTTTGCGTCGGTCACCGTGGCCTCGACCCCGCCGAGGCCGTAGCAGATGGGTCCCGGAGCCGCGGCTGCCGAGTCGGGGCCGACGCGGATCACGCCGGTCTCGACCCGGGCGATCGAGCCGCCGCCGGCGCCGATCTCGACCAGGTCGATGGCCTGGATGTTCATGGGGATCCCGCTGCCGGCTTGGAGGCGGATGCGGTGCAGCTCGAACTCACGGATCGTCTGCGGCGTGCCATCGACGATCAGCGAGAGCTTGGCCGTCGTCCCGCCCATGTCGAAGGCGACGAGATCCGCGTGGCCCGTGAGCTTCCCGTACGTCGCGGCCATCAGCGCGCCGGCGGCCGGCCCGGACTCGATCATGCGCACGGGGAACCGGGCCATCGTCTCGGCGGTGGCGATGCCCCCCCCCGACTGCATGACGAAGAGCCGTCCGCGGTAGCCGAGCCCGCTGAGCGCCGCCTCGAGGCGCTCGAGGTAGTCGCGCACCGCGGTCATCACGTACGCATTGACGACGGTCGTCGAGGTCCGCTCGTACTCGCGGATGACGGGGGACACTTCCGATGAGAGACTGACCGCGACGCGCGGCGCTTCTTCACGGAGGATCTCGGCGGCGCGCCGCTCGTGCGCCGGATTGACGTAGGAGTGAAGAAAGCAGACGGCGATCGACTCCACCCCGTCCCCGACCAGCGCCCGGACCGTCCGGCGCAGGCCCGGCTCGTCGAGGGGGACGAGGACCTCGCCATCGAAGGCGACCCGCTCGCCGACCTCGCGGATGCGCGAGCGCGGGACCAGCGGGGCGGGCTTCTCGATGAGGAGGTCGTAGAGCTGGTAGCGCTTCTCGCGGCCGATGATGAGGACGTCGCGGAAGCCCCGGGTCGTGAGGAGCGCGACGTTTCCGCCCTTCCGCTCGATGACGACATTCGAGCCGAGGGTCGTGCCGTGCACCGCCTGCGCGAGATCGGCCCAATCGAGGCCGGCGCGGGCGACCAGCTCGCGGAGCCCGTCCACGCACGCCCGCGCCGGGTCGTCCGGAGTCGTGAGGCGCTTGCCGGTGAGGAGACGTCCGTCGTCGGCCTGGAGCGCAAAGTCGGTGAAGGTTCCGCCGACGTCGAACCCGACCCGGAACGCCATGCCGGGGACAGTATACTCGTCGGCCCTGAAGAGCCTCAGGCCACGCCGAGGTAGCGGCGCTTGACCTCCTCGTTGGCCTCGAGCGCGGCCGGCGTCCCCTCGTAGACGATCTGGCCCTTGTTCATCACGTACACGCGGTCGGCGATCCGGAACGCCAGGTGGTAGTTCTGCTCGACGAGGAGGATCGAGAGGCGCTCGTCCCTGAGGCGGGCGAGAATGCGGCCGATCTCGCGGACGATGAGCGGCGCGAGCCCTTCCGAGGGCTCGTCGAGCAGGAGCATTCGGCCGTTGGTGAGGAGAGCGCGGCCGATGGCGAGCATCTGCTGCTCGCCGCCCGAGAGCGTGCCGCCTTCCTGGGTCGCACGCTCCCGGAGTCGGGGGAACAGCTCGAGGACGCGCTCGATGGTCCACCCGTCCGGTCGGGCGCCGAGCAACAGGTTCTCCCGCACGGAGAGCGGCGCGAAGATGCGGCGCCCCTGCGGGACCAGGGCCAGCCCTCGGCGCGCGATGCGGTGCGTCGGCCAGCGGTGGATGGGCTCCCCCTCGAGCAGGATGCGGCCCTCCCGGGGTGGCGTGAACCCCATGATGCTGCGGATCAGCGTGGTCTTGCCGGCGCCGTTCCGTCCGAGGAGCGCCACGGCCTCGCCCGGCTCGACGCGGAGCGAGACGCCGTGGAGGACGTGGCTGTCCCCGTAAAAGGTGTGGATGCCCTCGACTTCCAGCTGGAGAGTTGGACTTGGCCTCACGCGCTTCCCAGGTAGACCTCGTAGACGCGGGGATTGGCTCGCACCTCGGCCGCCGTACCCTCGGCCAGGACCTCGCCGTAGTGGAGCACGGTGATGCGGTCGGCCAGGGTGAAGACCACGTCCATGTCGTGCTCGATGATGAGGAGCGTGATCTCGCGCGAGAGGCCGCCGAGGAGCTCGGTCATGCGCTGCGTCTCCTCGGGAGACATGCCGGCGGTGGGCTCGTCCAGGAGGAGGAGCCTCGGCCGGGTGGCCAGCGCGATGCCGATCTCGAGCTGGCGCTGCTCGCCGTACGAGAGGGTCCCGGCCGGGACGTCCAGCCGGTCGGTGAGCCTGACGGCCTCCGCGGTCGCCCCCGCGCGCTCGAGCGGCACCCGCAGGCGGCCGACCGAGCCGAGCAGGTCGTAGTTGCCGCGGCCGGCGGCGGCGGCGGCGAGCCGGAGGTTCTCCTTCACCGGGAGACGCGGGAAGACGTTCGTGCGCTGGAAGGAGCGCGAGATCCCTCGGCGCGCGACGGCATGTGGCGGGAGACCCGCGATCGGCACCTCCTCGAAGAGGATGCGCCCGGCGGTGGGCGCGAGGTGGCCCGTGATCAGGTTGAACAGCGTCGTCTTGCCCGCGCCGTTCGGCCCGATGATGGCGCGCCGCTCGTGCGGCGCCACCGCCAGGGTCACGCCGTTGACGGCGTTCACCGCCCCGAAGCTCCGGCGGAGACCGTCCAGGGCGAGAACCGGCGAAGCCGTCACGAGCGGAGCCCGATGCGCCCGCGGAACGCGCCCACGATCCCGCCCGGGGCGAAGAGGACGAACACGACGAAGGTTATCCCCAGGATCAGCATCCAGCGCTCGGTGTAGGTCGAGACCAGGCTCTGGAGCAAGATGAACGCGGCGGCACCGAGCACCGCCCCCCCGAGCGTGCCGGTGCCACCCAGGATGACCATGAGCAGGGCTTCGCCGGACGTCTTCCAGAACAGCGCGTCGGGAGTGATCGACCCGCTGAACTGGGCGTAGAGCGATCCCGCGAGGGCCGCCAGGGTCCCTCCGAGGACGAAGGCCAGAAGCTTGTAGCGGCGGACAGGGTAGCCGACCGCCTCCATGCGCCCCTCGTTCTCGTGGATTCCGATCAACGCATGTCCGAACGGCGAGCGCACGACGCGCCAGAGGAAGAGGGCCGCGGCGCCGGTGAGAATGACCACGTAGAGGTGAAACGTCCAGCCCTCCCCGATGGGCACGCCGAAGAGCGCCGGTCGGGGGACTCCCGTGATCCCATCCTCGGCGCCGAGCCACGACGCCTGGAACGCGTAGGCGTAGAGCATCTGGGAGAAGGCGAGAGTCAGCATGATGAAGTACACGCCGCTCACCCGGGTCGAGAAGAAGCCGATGACGAGGGCGGCGAGAGCGCCAGCCAGCGCGGGCAGCAGGAGCGCGCCGAGCAGGCCCGGATGGGTGGTGAGGGCCAGGGCGGCCACGTAGCCACCGACACCGAAGAAGGCGGAATGGCCGAACGACACCATCCCCGCGTAGCCCATCAGGAGATCGAGGCTCATCGCGTAGATCCCCCAGATCAGGATCTCCTGGAGGAGCTTGACCGGGTACCGGCCGAAGGCGGCCGGGAAGGCGAGGATGGCGAGCAGGAGGCCGCCGAGGCCGAGGACCCACGCGCGTCTCATGCCCGCGAGCGGCGAGAGACTCGGGGCCGGCCCGTGGGGGACACGGCGCCGGACGGCATCACTTGAGTGGCCGTCCGAACAGCCCCTGCGGCCGGAGCAGTACGATGAGCGCCATCACGACGTAGATCATCAGCATCGAGACGCCGGGCAGCCAGACCTTCCCGAAGGTCTCGGCCTGCCCGATGATGAGGCTGCCCACGAACGAGCCCTTCAGGGAACCCAGGCCGCCGATGACGACCACGATCAGGGCGGGGATCAGGACGCTGACGCCCATCGATGGGTACGCGGACTGGATCGGTCCGGCGATGACGCCGGAGAGCCCGCCGAGTGCCGCCCCGAAGGCGAAGACGAACGTGAACACGCGCTCGATGTCGATCCCGAGCCCTGCGGTCATCTCGGCGTCGTAGACGCCGGCGCGGACGAGGGCGCCGAGGCGGGTCTTCTCGATCAGGAGCCAGAGCAGGATCGCCACGAGCAGGCCGAAGGCGACGACGAAGAGCCGGTACGAGGGAAGGGTGAGGCCGCCGAGCGTCACCCGCCCGGAGAACAGCTCGGGCGGCGGGATGGAGCGGATGCGGCCGCCCCAGCCCCACTTGACCAGGTCCTCGAAGAGGTAGATCAAACCGAACGTGAGGAGCACCTGGTCGAGCGGCGACCGACGGTAGAGCGGCCGGAGGAGGCCGCGCTCCACCAGGGCGCCCACGAGGCCCACGGCCAGGGGTGCCGTGATCGCGGCGAGCCAGAAGTTGCCCGTCACGGCGAGGGTCGCGAGGCCCGCGTACGCTCCCAGCATGTAGAAGGAGCCGTGCGCGAGGTTGACGACGCCGAGCATGCCGAAGATGAGCGTCAGGCCGACGGAGAGAAGGAACAGCAGCGCGCCGTAGGCGAGGCCGTTCAGGGCCTGACCGAGGAAGTCGGAGAGGACAGGCACGGGGACGGGGCCGAGGCCGAGGCGCGCGGGCCCGGCCTCGGGCGCGCTCGTCAGGCCGGTAGGGTGCAGCCCGTGCCGGGGTCGCGCACGTCGGCGATCTTGTCGATCGGCACGTTGTTGAGGGCGCCCGCGACCTCACGCACCTCGCGGACGTAGATGAACGGCTGGATGACGTTGTGGGACTTCGGGTCGAACCGGAAAGGCCCGCGCGGGCTGTCGAACTCCGTGGCGGCGATGGTGGCGACCAGCTTGTCCTTGTCCTGGGTGTTGCCGTTCACGGCCTTGAGCGCCCGCACGATCACCTCGGCGGTGTCGTAGCCCTGGCAGGCGAAGCCGTCGGGGGTCTTGCCGCCGAACTTCTCCCGGAACTCCTTGACGAATCGCTGGTTCACTGGGTTGTCGAGCTGCGGCGTGTAGAAGTGCCCGGTGATGGTGCCGAGCGCCGCCTTGCCCTGCGCGGGCAGCACGTCGGGCTCCGTGAGGAAGCCCGCCCCGGTGAGCTTGATGCCAGCCTTCAGGCCGAATTCGTCGTACTGCTTGACGAAGTTCACAGCGTCGGTGCCGGAGAAGAACGCGAACACCGCCTTGGCGCCGGACTGCTTGATCTTCGTGAGGTACGGGGCGTAGTCGGTCTCGCCGAGCTTCGGGTAGTCCTCGCCGACCACCTTGCCGCCCGCGGCGTGATAGGTCTCCCGGAACGCCTCCATCATGTCCTTCCCGGCCTGGTAGTTCGGCGCGATCTGGAAGACCTCCTTCGACACGTTCTTCGCGACCCAGCCGCCCATCGGCTGGCACGGCTGCCAGTTGGAGAACGAAGTCCGGAAGATCCACTTCGAACAGCGCGCACGACTGATGGCATCGGCGCCGGCATTCGACACGAGCAAGATCGTCTTCGAGTTGTGGACCTTGTCGCGCATGGCCATGAGGATGCCGCTGTGAACTGGCCCCGTGAGGATGTCCACCTTGTCCGAGTCGATGAGCTTCTCGGTCTTCCGCACCCCGACCGGCACGGCCATCTCGTCGTCTTCCCGGACCATCTCGATCTTGCGACCGGCGACCGTCCAGTTCTCCCGCGCGAAGACGAGCTCCATCGCCTGGGTGATGCTGTTGCCGAGCTCCGCGTACACGCCCGAATAGGGCAGGACGAGCCCAACCCTGATGGGTCCGCCCTGGGCGCGAGCCCGGAGGATCCAGGGACCCACCGCCATGCCGGCGGTGGCGGTTCCGCCGATGACGGTGGCCTTGAGGAACGTCCGACGTGTCTGCTGGTCCATACGTCCTCCTCCGGCATCGGAGATTGCGCGTCGAGCCAAGTCAGCGCGGCCCGGGCCCGGGCGCCCGGCGCCGGTCACGATGGGAACGATGCATAGAGCCTACACCGAACAACCGATGCACTGGAACCCCGTCGACAGCCCGCTCGGCGAGGCGACGCCTCCAGGAGATGGCCCGGGGGCCGTCGGCTGGACCGCTCATCACGCGCTATTTCTTGGGGTTCGCCAGGAGCTCCTCGAGCTTCTTTGCCTGGTCCATCTCGGTCCTCAGCGCCTCCTGGGCCTCCTTGAGCTTGGTCTCCGCGGCCTGAATCCTGGTCGCGAGCTCGCCCTCCCGCTCGACGGCCTTCCGGGCCTCGTCGAGCTTCGCCTTGGCAGCGGCGACATCCCTGGCGGCCCGTGTCGACTGCGTGCCCCAGGTGAAGTAGCCGATGCCCAACCCGATGATGAGCGCGATGATCCCGATCAGGACGGCTTGCATCGCACCTGGCGTTCGCGCGCCCCGGGTTCCGGCTTCACTTCGTCCCCCTCGACACCTGGGCCTCCAACTCCTCGCGCCGCGCCGTCTCCTCGGCTAGGTCATCGCTCACCTGCTTGAGCTGGGCCTCCATCTGCGCGAGCTTGTCGGACAGCTCCTTCTCTCGCGTCACGGCCTTCTGCGCCTCCGCGAGACGCGCCTCGAGCTGGTCGAGCTCGCCCCGGAGCGACTTCGTCTGGGTCCCCCACATGAGATACGCGGCGAGGAGCCCGACGAGGATCGCCACGATGGCGACGACCGTGACCTTCGGGCCGCCCATCACGCCTCCCTATTAGGGTGCTTCGTCAATGAGTCATGTGGTGAGCGGAGATACACTGTCTATCCTCCCATCGGGCTCGAGGGCCCACTGAGCCCGACCAGGGCCCGGGGCTCAGGGCCCTGCGGCGCGCCCGGCTTCCTGCTGCCGGAGCTCCACCCGGCGGATCTTCCCCGTCTCCGTGTGAGGCAAGGTGGGCACGAACGCGACCTGACGGGGATACTTGTAGGGCGCGAGCTCCTTCTTCACGTGGTCCTGGAGCTCCTTGACCAGCGCGTCGCTGGCGGTCCAGCCCGGGCGCAGCACGACGAATGCCTTCGGCACGGAGCCGCGCGTCGAGTCCGGCATCGCCACCACGGCCGACTCGGCGACGGCCGGGTGCTCGTCCAGGACGTGCTCCACCTCCGGGCCGGGGACCTTGTACCCGCCGGTCACGATCATGTCGTCCGACCGGCACTGGTAGGTGAAGTAGCCGTCGTCGTCGTGAACGTAGACGTCGCCGGTCACGTTCCAGCCACCGAACCTCACGTACTCGGCCTGCCGGTCCGGCTTCCGCCAGTACTTGCAGCCGGTGGGGCCCTTGATGGCGATCAGCCCGGGCGTGCCTCGGGGCACCTCGCGGCCTTCCTCGTCGAGGACACGGCAGTCATAGCCTGGCACCGGCACGCCAGTGGCGCCCGGCCGGACCCGTCCCGGCAGAGACGAGACGAAGATGTGAAACATCTCCGTCGAGCCGATGCCGTCGAGACATTCGCGGCCCGTGGTGGCGACCCACGCCTCGTAGGTCGCGGCGGGCAGGGGCTCGGCCGCGGAGACGCAGAGCCGGAGGCTTCCGAGGTCGAACCGCCGCGCCATCTCGGGCACCCCGAGCATCAGACGGTACGACGTCGACGCGCAGAAGGCCACGGTGACCCGCTGCTGCTGGAACACCTCGAGCATCCGCTCGGGGTCAAACGGCCCCGACAGGACGGTGGCGGCGCCGAACCGGAAGGGGAACACCAGGAGCCCCCCCGTCCCGAACGTGAAGGCGAGCGTCGGGTGGCCGCCGAACCGGTCCTCCTCGGTGGGTCGGAGGACGTACCGGGCGTAGGAGTCGGCCGAGCCGAGAATGTCCGCGTGCTGGTGAACGCATCCCTTGGGGATCCCGGTCGACCCCGACGTGTAGGCGATCATCGCCACGTCGTCGGCCCGCGTATCTGCCGTTTGGAACCGCGCCGGCTGACCATCCGAGAGACTCGCCCACGGCGTGTCGCCCGGGCGCGTCTCCCCGACCACGATGAGCCGCTGGAGGGCCGGCGCGGCCGGGAGCGCGCGCTCCAGCTCCTCGCGCAGCCCGCCCGACACCACGGCGGCGCGCGCCCCCGCGTCCTGGGCTATGTAGGCAAGCTCGCGGGCGCGGAGGAGCGGCATCGTCGACACGGTGACGACACCGAGCTTCTGGCACGCGAGCCACGTGACGATGAACTCGGGGCAGTTCGGCATTCGCAGGAGGACGCGGTCCCCTCGGTCGATGCCGGCGGCCCGGAGACCATTGGCCAGCCGGTTGACCCGCTTCTGCAGACCCCCGTAGGTCAGCACCTCTCCCTGGTAGTGGATCGCGGGCCGGCCGGCCATCCCGCCGTCGGCGTTGGCGTCGAGGAGCGCCGTGGCCACGTTGAGCCGCACGGGATAGCGCGTTTCGGGGAGCGTGTAAACACGCTCCGGCCACAGTGCTTTCGGCGGGAGACCTTCGTCGATCGGGACCGGCACCCAGGAGCCTCCTGCGTCCGAGCCTGACGCTGGCAGCGGCGTCATGGTAAGCCAACCTCCCCTCCACGAACAACCATTGGGCGGGCATGACCGGCTCCGTCGGAGCCCACGCGAGATCTGCGTGCTAGACTGCCGCCCCGGGAGGACATCCGATGGCCGTCAAGTTCGGCGCCCGCGACGTCGATCGACTCGAAACGGTCTACGCGGCGCCCGCCATTGTCGCCCAGCGCGGACGAACGCGGGCAGCGGTCGGACCCCGGTCCGGCGAGCGCGGTCTCGACGTGGGGTGCGGCCCGGCCTTTCTGGCCTGCGAGCTCGGGCGCGAGGTGGGTCCAGCCGGGCGTGTCATCGGCGTGGACGAGAGCCCCGAGATGCTGGAAGCGGCTCGAGCCCGCATCGCCCGGGAGGGGTTGACCGACCGGGTGGAGGTCCGGCAGGGCGATGCAGGGCGACTCGACTTTCCGTCCGGCTCGTTCGACTTCATCACGGGCGTCCAGGTTTACCTCTACGTTACGGACGTCGCGGGTGCGCTGGCGGAGGCCGCCCGCCTTCTGCGCCCCGAAGGGCGTCTCGCGGTCGTCGACACGGACTGGGACTCGTGCGTCTGGCTGACGACGGATCGCGACCGTCATCGCCGCGTGATGGAGGCGCGCCTCGGGCACTTCGTCCAACGGCACCTGCCGCCGAGGCTGCCGGGGCTCCTCGACCGGGCCGGCCTCCGTCTCGTGCACGCCGAAGCGATCCCGGTGCTCGAGCTCACCGGGGGCCCGGGTACCTTCAGCGGCGGGCTGATCGAGCCGACCGCCAACCTCGCGATCCGCTACGGCATCGCGCGCGATGACGCCGAGGCCTGGAAGGCGGATCTCCTCGCACGCGCAAGCGGCGGCGAGTACTTCTTCAGCTTGACGCGGTACCTCTTCGTCGCGACCCGGCCGGGCGACTGAGGAGACGGCGGGTCAGGAGCGGGGCGCGACCGCGATCGCCCCGGTCTCGGCCAGGCGGGTGATCTCGGCCGGCGAGAGCCCGAGGACCTCGCTCAGCACCTCGGAGGTGTGCTCGCCGAGAAGCGGGGCGGGGCGCCGGATAGACGCCGGCGTCGCGGACGCGCGAAAGGGAAAGCCCAGCATCCGCGCGCGTCCCTCGTGGGCCTCGTAGGTCGGCTGCTCGACCTCGGCCAGGAGGCCGAGGTGCTGGACCTGCGGGTCTTGGAAGACCTCGTCCAGCTCGTAGATCGGCCCACCGGCGATCGACGCCGCCTCGAAGCGGGTGACCCACTCGGCCGTCGTCCCGGCGGCCAGCGCCGTCTCCACGCGCGACTTCATCTCGTCGTGGTTCTCGAGTCGGCTGAGGTTGGTCGCGAAGCGCGGCTCGGTCCGAAGGACTTCGTCGCCGAGCACGCGGCAGAATCGATCCCACTGCGCCGGGTTCATCAGCACCACGTTGAGCCAGCCGTCCTGCGTCCGGAATGCCTCGGCTGGGGTGAGGGTCGGGTTCCGGTTGCCGACGCGCGCCGGGCGCTTGCCGGAGTCGAAGAGGTGGGCCACCGGATCCGGCAGCAGGCCGAGGGTCGCCGCGAGCAGATTCACGTCGAGGTGCTGGCCCGAGCCGGTGCGGAGACGATGGACCAGGGCGGCGCCGATGGCCCCGAAGGCGAGGTACGCGGCCGCCACGTCGGCGATCGACCCGCCCGCCCGGGTCGGCGGGTGCCCGGGCATTCCGGTGAGGCCCATGAGGCCGCCCATCCCCTGGGCGATCGAGTTGTAGCCGGGCCGCTTCGCGTAGGGGCCGGTCTGGCCGAATCCGCTCACGGAGACATAGACGATCCCGGGATTCAGGGCGCGCACCGCCTCGTAGCCGACGCCCAGGCGGTCGGCGACGCCCGGGACGAAATTCTCGATGAGCACGTCGGAGCGAGCCGTCAGCTGCCGCACGATGTGCGCTCCGTCTGGATGCTGGAGGTCGACGGCAAGCCCGCGCTTGTTCCGGTTGATGGCCGCGAAGACCGCGCTCATGCCGCCACGACCCGTGCGGGCGCGCCACTCGCGGAGATCGTCGCCATGCTCCGGACGCTCGATCTTGATGACATCCGCCCCCAGGTCCGCGAGCAGCATGGCGGCGTACGGTCCCGCGATGACGCGCGAGAGGTCGAGGACTCGAATCCCGGCGAGCATGGGCTCGCCGGATGCGGGTCGGCGCGCGTCCGTCACGGCTTCACGTCCGCGGGAGGAACCCCTCGGTCATCGCGTTGACCTCGGGGATGCCCGTGCGGGCGATGGCGTTGATGCGAGCCTTGACCTCGGCGAGCGGCGCGAACGGCTTGGCCGCGAGGCGCTCGGCGTACGCGCGCACCGCCGCGGCCAGCTCGTTCCCCGGCACGACGCGATGGACGAGGCCAATCGTGAGCGCCTCGGCCGCCGTGTAGCGCCGGCCCTCCATGATGATCTCCTTCGCGCGGGCGGGGCCGACCAGCCGCACGAAGCGCGTGGTCGAGGCCACGCCGAGGGGAACGCCCAGGTCGACCTCGGGTATCCACACCATCGCGTCCGCCGCCACCCACCGGAAGTCACAGGCGAGCGTCAGCCCGAAGCCCCCGCCGATCGCGTGGCCGTTGATCATGGCGATCGTCGTCTGCTCCAGGTTCTCGAGGAGAGCGTTGACCCGCTCGAAGAGGCGGCGGAACTGGCTCCGCGTGGCCAGGAACACGCGGCGGCGCTCGTCCGCGGACATCCCGCTCTTGATGGCCGAGTGCGCGCCCGCCGAGAAGACGGGCGGGGCGCCCGTCACGATCACGACGCGCGTCTGGGCGTCGTCGCGCAGCGCCGAGAACACCTCGATCAGCTCACCCAGCATGGCGTCGCTGAGCGAGTTCCGATGCTCGGGTCGGTCGAGGGTGACCGTCGCGACCGGACCGTCGCGGGCGAGGGCGACGTTCGGGCGTTCCGTCACCCTACACCCCTTCCACGAAGACGACGTTCGCCTTGGAGGCCCGGAGCCGCATGGCCTTGGGCTCCCGATACTCCTCGGAGTCGTACCAGCGTCGGGCCTGGGCGAGGCTCGGGAACTCGAGCACGACGAGGCGCCGCGGGCGCCAGCTGCCCTCGACGACCTCGTGCGCGCCGCCCCGGACCAGGAAGCGACCCCCGTGCGCGGCGAGGGTCGCGGGCACCCGCTGGCGGTACTCGTCGTAGGCGGCGGGATCGGTCACCTCGATGTCGACGATGACGTAGGCAGCCATGGAACCCTCCCGATCTTGGATGAGATTGTGCGCGGCGCCCGGCAGTGCGCGGCCTCGCCGGCTTCCTATGCCCGGCGAGTCGCGCCGGGCGCGGCGGCCACCGCGTCGGCCGGGCTTGCCGCGGGCCCCTGGTAGAGCTCCAGGGTGAACCCGTCCGGATCGCGGAAGTAGACCGCCCAGCCGCCGGCGTGGGCGCCCGCTGTGATCTCCGTCGGCTCCGAGACCAGCGTCACGCCCTGGCGGCGGAGCTCCCTGCAGGCTGCCCGCACGTCGTCGACCTTGAAGCAGAGGTGGGCGTTCCCCGGACGGTTCGTCGCGCGGTCGGTGGGAGGCGCGGGGTGTGACACGTACTGGAGGAGCTCCAGCATGCTGCCGCCGTCGGCGGGCTGGAGGAGCGCGATCTCGAGGCGGACGCCCTCGAAGCCGGTGACCGTGGCCACGTATGGCGCGGTGCCGGTCTGGCGGCGCACGAGGCGCATGCCGAGGACATCACGGTAGAAGACCACCGAGCGCTCGATGTCGCTCACGGTGAAGCCGGTGTGATACGCGGACCCGACTCGCATCGCCACCTCCTACCCGAGAACCGCCGTCGCGTCGATCTCGATCAGGGCGTCGTCGTCCCAGAGGCCGCGGACCTCGACCAGGGTCGTCGCCGGCCAGTGGTCTCCCATCATCTCGCGGTAGACCCGTCCGATCTCGCGGGCCTTCGCGCGGTAGTCGCGCTTGTCGACCACGTAGAAGGTCACCTTGACGAGGTCCCGGAGCGTCCCGCCGCGGGCTTCCACGACCGCGCCCACGTTGGCCAGCGCGTGCCGGAACTGCGCGACCAGATCGCCCACCGGCGCGATGCGGCCGTCGGCGTCCTGCGCCGTCTGACCCGCGACGAAGAGGAGACGTCCGTGCGCCTCGATCCCGTGCGAGTACCCCGACGGCTTCGGCAGCCGCGCGGGGTTCACGATCACCTTCGGCACGGCTTCCTCCTCAGCGTCCGGTGAAGCGCGGGGGCCGCTTCTCCGTGAAGGCGCGGTAGAACTCCTTGTGGTCCTCGGCCATGAGCAGGAGCGCCTGCGCCTGGGCTTCCGCCTCGATGGCCGAGACGAGATCCATGCCCCACTCGTTGTTGAGCATCCGCTTCGTCATGCCGATCGCCTGGCCCGGTCCGTCGGCGAGTCGCCGCGCCAGGGTCCGCGTCTCCTCGGCCAGACGATCCAGGGGCACGACGCGCGTCGCGAGACCGTAGCGCTCGGCGGTGGCGGCGTCGATCGTGTCGCCGAGCATGAGCAGCTCCGTGGCCCGCCCGAGCCCGACCACCTTCGGCAGCAGGAACGTCGCACCCATGTCGGCGCCGGTGAGCCCGACCTTGGTGAAGAGAAAGGCGAAGCGCGCCGTGTCGGCCAGGACCCGGAAGTCGGAGGCGAGCGCCAGCACCGCCCCGGCGCCGGCGGCGACCCCGTTGACCGACGCGACGACGGGCTTCTCGAGCAGACGGAGGTTGCGGACGACGGCCCCGGTCATGCGGGTGAACTGCAGCATGCCCTTGACGTCGCGCTTCCCGAGCTCGCCGATGATCTCGTGGACGTCGCCGCCCGAGCAGAAGCCCTTGCCGGACCCGGTGAGGACGAGCACGCGCACGGCATCGTCCGACTGGCACTCGATCGCCAGCCGCTCCAGCTCCGCGTAGACCTCGAAGGTGAGCGAGTTCAGCGTGTCGGGGCGCGCGAAGGTCACCGTCGCGATGCCGTCGTCGAGCCGGTAGTCGAATCCGCGGTAGGAGCCCATCGGCGTCTTCAGGCCTGGACCGTGCCGCCGTCGACGCTCCAGGCCTGCGCGGTCACGCCGCGCGCCTCGTCGCTCGCGAGCAGCACCGCCAGCGCCGCCACCTCCTCCGGCTCGATCAGGCGCTTCTGCGGCGAGTAGGCGGCGAGCGCCCGCACCGCCTCTTCGTACGTCCGGCCGGTGCGCTCCTGGATGTTCCGGGCGCCCGCCCACGTGAGCTCGGTCGCCACGTAGCCGGGGCAGATCGCGTTGACGGTCACGCCGGCGGTCGCGACCTCCTGCGCCAAGGCGCGGGTGAGCCCGAGGAGACCGTGCTTGGACGCCGCGTAGGCCGCGATGTACGGATACCCCTGGCGCCCCGCGATCGAGGCGACGTTGACGATGCGGCCCCACCGCGCCGCCAGCATGCCGGGCAGGACCGCGCGCGTCATCAGGAACGCCCCCGTGAGGTTCACGCGGAGGTGGCGCTCCCAGAGGGCGTCGTCGGTGTCGAGGAGCTTCGCGGAGACGCCGATGCCCGCGTTGTTGACGAGGATCTCGACCGCACCGAGACCGTCCGCGACCTGCCGCACGGCGGCGTCGACCTGGGCCCGCTCCGCGACGTCGCACGGCACGGCGAGCGCCTGGCGCCCCAGCGCCCGGATCTCCGCCGCGACGGCGGCGAGCTCCGTGCCCGTGCGCGCGGTGACGGCCACGTGGGCGCCCTCGCGAGCGAACGCGAGCGCGATCGCCCGGCCGATGCCCCGGCCGCCGCCCGTGACGAGCGCGAGCCGGTCTCGAAGCTTCACGGCGCGCAGTATAGACGCCGGCGCGAATGCCGGTCAACGCGGGCGCACGCCTCCGCGACGGCACACGCCGGTCGGCGCGACCTGCGGTGATACACTGGCCCGCGACGCGTCCCCGGCATGCGCCCGGCCGGGGTCGAGGGAGGCGCGGCGGTTGAGGATCGTCTGCATCGGCGGGGGGCCGGCCGGGCTGTACTTCGCCGCGCTCATGAAGAAGGCCGATCCCGCGCACGACATCACCGTCGTCGAGCGGAACCTTCCTGACGACACCTTCGGCTTTGGCGTCGTATTCTCCGACGCGACCCTCGATCACTTCGCTCGGGCCGATCCCG
This sequence comes from uncultured Candidatus Rokubacteria bacterium, assembly GCA_963804185.1. Classification (GTDB taxonomy): domain Bacteria; phylum Methylomirabilota; class Methylomirabilia; order Rokubacteriales; family DASRDR01; genus DASRDR01. Next base: position 1,269,265 of record CAWDPM010000005.1, on the reverse strand, counting down.
AGACTCACGACGAGATCGTCCAGGCCTTCGCCCACTGGGACGACATCGACATCCACTACCAGGGGACCGTGGTCACCTCGACCGGCCACGGCTTCGCCGGGATGTCCCGCCAGCGACTCCTCGACATCCTTCAGCGTCGGTGCGTCCACCTGGGCGTCGAGCTCGAGTTCCAGACGGAGGTGCGCGACCTCGCCCCGTACCGGCACGCGGACCTGATCCTCGCCGCCGACGGGGTCAACAGCGCGATCCGGGCCTGGCACGCCGAGCACTTCCGGCGACGCATCGAGTGGCGGCCCAACCGCTTCGTGTGGCTCGGCACGACGTTCCCGTTCCCGGCGTTCACCTTCGTCTTCAAGGAGGACGTGCACGGGCTCTGGCGGGTCCACGCCTATCGCTACGACGCACGGCATGCCACGTTCATCCTGGAGACGACGGACGCCACCTGGCGCCGGGCAGGCCTCGACGAGGCGTCCGAGGACGACACCGTGGCGTTCACGGAGCAGCTGTTCGCCGACGAGCTCAAGGGCCACCCGATCCTGAAGAACCGATCCCTCTGGCGAAACTTCCCGACGGTCCGGAACGAGCGCTGGTCTCACGGGAACGTCGTCCTGGTCGGGGACGCCGCCCACACCGCGCACTTCTCGGTCGGCTCCGGGACGAAGCTGGCCATGGAGGACGCCATCGCCCTCAGCCGCGCTCTCCTTAGCCACCCGCAGGTTCCGGCGGCCCTCGCGGCCTACGAGGCGGAGCGGCGGCCGGAGGTCGAGAGCCTCCAGCGGGCCGCCCAGGTGAGCCTCGAATGGTTCGAGACGACGGAACGGTACCAGCGCCTCGAGCCGGTCCAGTTCGCGATGAGCCTCCTCACGCGGAGCCTCCGCGTCACGCACGAGAACCTCAAGGTGCGGGACCCCCGTTTCGTCGCGGCCGTGGATCGGTGGTTCGCGGAGGGCGCGGCCCGACAGAGCGGTGTCGCCGTTCCGGTGGCGTCGCCCCCGCCGCCCATGTTCACGCCGTTCCGCCTGCGGGACCTCGTGCTTTCCAACCGGGTCGTCGTGTCGCCGATGTGCCAGTACTCGGCGGAGGACGGAACACCGAACGACTGGCATCTCGTCCACCTCGGCAGCCGCGCGGCGGGCGGAGCATCCCTGGTCGTCGCCGAGATGACTGACGTCAGCCGCGAGGGGCGAATCAGCCCGGGTTGCACCGGGATGTACAAGCCCGAACACGTCGACGCCTGGCGGCGCATCGTCGACTTCGTCCACCGGAACACGGGCGCGCGGATCGCCCTCCAGCTCGCCCACGCCGGGCGCAAGGGCTCGACGCGGCGCATGTGGGAGGGCATTGACGAGCCGCTCCCCGAGGGGAACTGGCCCCTCCTATCGGCGTCACCCCTGCCGTACTTCCCGCACAGCCAGGTCCCGGGTGAGATGACTCGCGCCGACATGCACCTGGTCCGAGACCACTTCGTCCAGGCGGCCCGGATGGCGGAGGCGGCGCGGTTCGACATGCTCGAGCTCCACATGGCCCACGGCTACCTGCTCGCGAGCTTCATCTCACCCCTCACGAACGTGCGCGGGGACAGGTACGGGGGAGCCCTCGAGAACCGCATGCGCTACCCGCTCGAGGTGTTCGACACGGTGCGCGCCGCCTGGCCGGCGGGCAAGCCGATCTCGGTCAAGATCTCGGCCACCGACTGGGCGCCGGGCGGAACGACCGGTGACGACGCCGTCCGGATCGCGTCGATGCTCCGCGCCCACGGCTGCGATGCGGTCACCGTCTCGACGGGTCAGACGGTGCCGCACCAGCAGCCCGTCTACGGCCGCCTCTACCAGACGCCGTTCAGCGACCGGATCCGTCACGAGGCGGGCATCCCGACGATGACTGTCGGCAACCTCTCGACCTACGCCGACGCGAACTCGATCCTCGCCGCGGGTCGCGCGGACCTATGCGTCCTCGCCCGCGGTCACCTGTACGATCCATACTGGACGCGTCATGCCGCGCGCGAGCAGGGCTACAGCCTCCCGTGGCCCGATCAGTACGCGTCCGTCGAGCGCTATACGCCACGGCAGCGCTGAGCGTTCGGGATCGATGGCCGGGGAGGACCGGCCGGCTGAGGGAGGTCAGGGGAACGCTGCGGCCGGCCCGGGCGTTCCCCAAGCAGGGATCCCGCATGCCCAGACACCCCCCGGCCGGAGGAGACAACATGAATAGCCGACTGCCAGTTTCAGCGACGTTCGTCGCCCGGAGCCTGGGCCTGGGGCTTTTCGCCCTGGTGCTCGTGACCTCGCCTGCCGATGTGAGCGCCGACGGTGGCGGTGGCGGTGGAGGGGGCGGCGGCGGTGTGGAGGCGCCCGCGAAGCCGGCGGATCCGGACTACGCCGCCGGAGTGAAGGCGATCGGTGCCGGGCAGTACGCGGCGGCGATCCCGCTGCTCCAGAAAGCCGTCGCGCGAGACGCGACCAACCCGGATGCCCACAACTGGCTCGCGTACGCCGTGCGCAAGAACGGTGATCCGGCCGGCTCGATCCCGATCTACGAGAAGGCGCTCGCTCTCGACCCCAAGCACCGCGGTGCCCACGAGTACATCGGGGAGGCGTATCTCGCCCTCGACAACCTGCCGAAGGCCAAGGAGCACCTCGCGCGTCTTGGCAAGCTCTGCTTCTTCCCGTGCTCGCAGCAGCGGGATCTGAAGAAGGCTGTCGAGGCCTACGAGTCGAGCGGGGGGAAGATCAAGCCCGCCGCGTCGCGCTGAGCGCGGGCTCCGCTCCGGCGGGCTGACATAGGGAGGTCGGAGCCGCCGGAGGCGCCGCGCGATGCCGCCGGAGGCGCCGCCGATGGTAGACTGCCGTCGGCCGCCTCGTAGCCCGCCCGGGCGGCCCCGACAGAGCGCCGATGACCGAGCCGCCTGGCCGCCCCATGGTCCCGGAGGACCTCCTCCGGATCCGGTTCGTCAGCGATCCTCAGCTCCACCCTGATGGACGTCGCATCGCTTTTGTCGTCACGACGCTCTCCGAGGCGCGAGACGAGTACCTCTCCACGATCTGGGTCGTCGACGTGGATGGCGCCGGCCCCCGGCCGTTCACCCGGGGGCCGCGGCGTGACACGGCACCACGCTGGTCGCCGGATGGGCGGCAGCTCGCCTTCGTGTCCGAGCGGGAGACGAAGGGCAAGGGCCAGCTCTATGTGATGCCGGCGGACGGGGGCGAGCCGGTGCGGCTGACCGACCTCCGGCCGGGCGTGACGAGCCCCGCCTGGTCCCCCGACGGCCGGTGGCTCGCGTTCGTGTCCCGGGTCGGTGGGTGGCAGGAACCCACGGACGAGGAGGAGCGCGAGCGCTCCAAGCCGCCGCGGATCATCGACGTCCTCAAGTACAAGTCGAACGGGGTGGGCTTCATCTACGACCGGCCGCAGAAGATCTTCGTGGTCTCCCTGGACGGCGAGCCGGCGCAGCAGCTCACCGTCGGCGTCTTTGACGATCACCACCCGTCGTGGGCCCCGGACAGTCGGCGGGTGGCCTTCGTCTCCGCTCGTCACGCGGCGCGCGACGAGGATCTCGCGGCCGACGTCTTCACGGTGTCCGTTGAGGGCGGCGAGCCGCGCCAGCTGACACGGACCGAGGGACCGGTCTCCTGGCCGACCTTCTCGCCCGACGGCCGGACGGTCGCCTACGTCGGGCATTCCGACCCGCGCGGGGTCTCTCGTCATCACCGCGTGTACACCGTTCCCGTCGACGGGGGCCTCCCGGTGTGCCTCACCGCGAGCCTCGACCGGAACTGCGAGCCGCTGATGGGCGCCGTCGGTCCAGAGTGGCTCGGGCTGACGGGCACGCTCGTCTTCCAGGTGGAAGACGAGGGCAACGTGGTCCTCTACCGCACGGCGGCGAGCGGCGGCCTGCCGGAGCGGCTCATCGGCGGGACGCGTCAGGTCACCGCCTTCTCCGCCTCGCGGGACGGTGCGCTCGTCGCCTTCACCGCGACGGACGACACGTCACCCCCGGAGCTCTTCGTGTGCCGGGCCGACGGGACCGGCGAGCGCCAGCTGACGGATCTCAATCGGGAGTGGAAGGCGGAAGTCGCGCGGTCGCGTCCGGAGCGCTTCCGGTTCGAGCGCGCAGGCTTCACCATCGACGGCTGGGTGATGGCGCCGTTCGGTCGCGAGGCGGGCCGGCGCTACCCGGTGCTGCTCAACATCCACGGCGGCCCCGCCAGCCAGTACGGTCACCGCTTCTTCGACGAGTTCCAGGTGTACGCGGGCGCCGGTTACGCAGTCGTGTACCTCAACCCCCGTGGCAGCCGGGGCTACGGCGAGGCGTTCGCGCGGGCGGTGGTGGGGGACTGGGGTGGCGGCGACTGCCAAGACATCATGGCGGGGCTCGACGAGGCGCTCCGCCGCTTCGACTTTCTCGACGCCTCACGGCTCGGGGTGATGGGCGGGAGCTACGGCGGATTCATGACGAGCTGGATCGTCGGCCACACCGACCGCTTCCGAGCCGCGTGCTCCGAGCGCGCCGTCAACACCATGTGGAGCATGTACGGGACCAGCGACATCGGCTACTGGTTCCAGGAAGCCCACGCCCTCGGCCGGCCGCCGTGGGAAGACCTCCGCTGGTACCTGGAGCGCTCGCCGCTCTCCCACGCCCACGACATCCACACCCCCCTCCTGATCATGCACTCCGAGGACGACCTGCGATGCCCGATGGAGCAGGCGGAGCAGCTCTACGTCGCCCTCAAGAAGCTCCGTCGGCCGGTACGTCTCGTCCGGTTTCCGGACGAGGACCACGAGCTCTCGCGCTCGGGCCGGCCCCGGCACCGGCTCGCCCGGTTCCGGATCCTGCTTGAGTGGTTCGGAGAGCACTTGCCGCCGGGGCCGTCCTGAGCGGCGGGCCTGCGGGCAGGCCGGGCCGCCACGCAGGGGTCCGGCCGTGAGGCGGCTCGTGCTGGTGGGCGGCGGTCACGCCCACCTCCATGTCCTGGCCGATCTCGCCGCCCGGCCGCTCTCAAGCGTCGAGGTCACGCTCGTGTCGCCGTCGGCCTGGCACCACTATTCCGGGATGGTGCCCGGCTTCCTCCAGGGTGTGTACGCCGAGGAGGAGTTGAGAATCGATCTGGCCCGGCTGGCCACCCGCGCTGGCGCCCGGCTCGTCGAGGCGTCCGCCGAGCGGATCGACGTGGGCGCCCACGCCGTGGACGCCGGCGGGACGCGCCTGCCGTTCGACGTCGTGTCCCTCGACGTGGGCGCGTCTCCGGCCGGCCTCGATGTTCCCGGCGCGCGTGAGCACGCGGTCACCGTTCGGCCCATGCAGCGAGCGGTCGCGCTCCGGGCGCGGATCGACGCCCTGGCGGCTCCGGCGCGTCGGGGACCCATCCGCGTCACCGTCGTGGGGGCCGGCGCCGGGGGCGTCGAGGTTGCCCTCGCTGTGCACCGGCGCATCCGGGCCGCCGGCACGCGGCCGGAGGTGTCCCTGGTCGAGGCCGCACCCGACGTGCTCTCCGACTACGCCATGCCGGTGCGCCGGCGTGCGGTGGCCATCCTCGCCCGACGCGGCGTGGCCGTCGCGGTAGGCAACGCGGTGAGCCGGGTGGAGAGGGGCGCCATCGAGCTCGCGAACGGAGCGCGCGCCGCCGCCGACCTGGTCGTCTGGCTCGCCGGCGCCGCGGGCCCGGCCCTCCTCGCGGACGCCGGGCTCCCGCTCGACGGCCGGGGCTTCCTGCTCGTCGACGCCGCCCTTCGAGCCGCAAATGGCGCGCCCGTCTGGGGGGCGGGCGACTGCGCGACCTTGGCCGACCACCCGAACACGCCGAAGGCGGGGGTGTATGCGGTCCGTGAGGCACCGGTGCTGGCGCGGAATCTACGCGCCGCGCTCGGGGAGGGGACCCCGTCCCGGTACGTCCCGCAGCGGACGTTCCTGTCTCTCCTCAACACCGCGGACGGCAAGGCGCTTCTCCGCTGGCACGGCCTCGCCAGCCACTCGCGCGTGGCGTGGTGGCTCAAGGACCGCATCGATCGCGGGTTCGTCCGCCGGTACGAGAAGCTCAGGGGCTAGTGGCGCTCATCCTGCGTCAGTGCGCGAGCCGGCGGCTGGGTCGCCTCGGCTCCCGCCGGTACGCGGTAGTACCAGCGGTGCAGGCGATCCGGTCCGACGCCAGAGAGGCGGAGCAGGCGTAGCGCCCACATCAGGAGGACCGTCCGCGCGACTCCCTCGCGCTCCCACTTCCGCGCCGCCGTCGTGACCGGGAGGCGAAGCGGAGCGAGGCGGCCGACGCGCTTGAGGCGGCGGGTCAGCTCGATGTCCTCCATGAGACTGATCTCCGGATAGCCGCCCACGGCCAGGAAGGTCGCGCGGCGGACGAAGATCGCCTGGTCCCCCGTGCAGATGCCGGTCAGGCGCGACCGAAGGTTCATGAGCCTGGCGATCAACCGGAAGGCGACCCCCGGATTGTCGAAGCGGACGTCGAAGCGGCCATAGGCCACCATCGGATCGGTGAGCGCGCGCCGGACAGCGTCGGCCGCCCCGGGAGGCAGACGCGTGTCGGCGTGGAGGAACAGGAGGACTTCACCCGTTGCGGCTGCCGCGCCGGCGTTCATCTGGCGCGCCCGGCCGCGCGCGCTGGACACCAGGTGGGTGCCCGGCGCCCTGGCGGCGGTCTCCACGCTTCCGTCCCGGCTCCCGCCGTCGGCGATGACCACCTCGGCCCCGGGCGCCGAGCGCGGGAGATCGGCCAGCAGGGCTTCCAGATGGCGCGCGTCGTCGAGCACCGGGACGACGATCGAGAGCTTCACGAGACGGGCGTCTTTGGGTCAGACCCCAGAAGCTCCCGGGCGGCCCGGCTCCGGCGTCCGAGCCATCGGGGAGTGAACGAAAGGAGGACGATCAACACCCCCGAAGCCGCGAGAGTCCACACGGTCCGGGCCGGGCTGGCCCCGCTGGAGAGGGCACCGGCGGCCACCGTGAACGCGATGGTTGCCGGCAAGATGCAGACCCCGGAGACGACGAGGTACGTCCAGAACGGGATCCGCGTCAGGCCGTACGCGTAGTTCTGCAGGTTGAACGGAAACAGCGGGACGAGGCGGGTGACCATCACGATCCGCCAGCCGTGGCGCCTGATGGCGTCATCGATCCGAGCGAGCCGGGGGCTCTGGACGATCCACCGCTCGACGGCGCCCCGTGCCAGGTGCCGGGCGACGAGGAAGGCGAGGGCGGCCGAGAGCGTCGCCGCGACCCACACGTAGAGAGTGCCCCACATCGGCCCGAACACCAGGCCGCCGAGGAGCGTCAGGGGCAGCCCCGGGAAGAACAGGAGCTCCCCCACCACGTAGCCTGCCACGAACAGCAGGGGCCCCCAGGCTCCGTACGTCTCGATCGCCGCCCTGACGCGGGCAAGCTGCTCCGGCCGCGCCCAGTCGTGGAGTCCAAGGCCAAAGACCAGCACGCCCACCGCCACCGCGAAGAGCGCGAGAAGCGCCAGGCGCCCTGGCGTCCGCGCGTGCCAGAGCCCCCGGCCCACGCTTCCGGCGCGCGGCGGGCTCACGAGGTCCACCGGAGCCACATCCCGAGCGCCCGGCGCACGCCCGGCGTGAGCCGCGTCCGCCGGTACTGATCGCCGAGCTGCCGCATCGCCTCGCTCTGCGTGGGGTACGGGTGGATCACGCCGGAGAGTCGGCTGAGCCCGATCCCGGCGGTCATCGCTAGCGTCAGCTCGCCGATCATCTCGCCTGCCCGGCGCGCGACGATGGTGGCGCCGACGATCCGGTCCGTGCCCCGCCGCACGTGCGCCTTGACGAAGCCGTCCATCTCGCCGTCGGTTCGCGCGCGGTCCACGTCCGCCAGGCGGCGCACGAACGTGTCGATCGCAACGCGGCGCTCGCGGGCCTCGAGCTCGTTGACGCCGACGTGCGCCACCTCCGGATCCGTGTACGTGCACCAGGGCATGACGAGCCGGCTGAGCCGGCGCCGTCCGGCTAGCCCGAAGAGCGCGTTCTGGATGACGATCCGCGCGGCCGCATCGGCGGCGTGGGTGAACTTCCACCCGAGGCAGACGTCGCCGGCGGCGTATATTCGCGGGTTCGTCGTCCGGAGGTGATCGTCGACGACGATGCCTTCTGGCGTGCAGCGCACGCCCGCGGCCTCGAGGCCCAGTCCCTCGACGTTCGGCATGCGGCCGGTGGCGACGAGAATCTCGTCGGTGGCCAAGGTGTCCTCTCGCCCGGCCTCCCGGTAGCGGAGGACCTTCTGGGCTCCCACGCGGGTGACGTCGACGATCGCCACCCCGAGGGCGAGGCGCACCCCATCCTGCAGGAGCGCTTGCCGGACGATCTCGGCCGCGTCCGGATCCTCGCGCGGCAGGAGCTGAGGGACATCGCTCAGGAGTGTCACCTCCGAGCCGAGGCGGCGGAACGCCTGCGCCAGCTCGCATCCGATCGGGCCGCCACCCACGACCGCCAGACGCGGGGGGCGTTCCGTGAGGTCGAAGATGGTCTCGTTCGTGAGGGACCCTGCCTCGACGAGACCCGGGATCGGCGGGAAACTGGGGCGCGATCCGGTGGCGATCACGGCCTTGGCGAAGCGGAGGACGCGTCCGTCGACGGCGACGGCGTCGGGCCCGGTGAATGCGGCCTCGGCCAGGAACACGTCGACGCCCAGCTCTCGGTTGAAGCGCCAGGCCGAGTCATGCGGGCTGATCTCGGCGCGGACACGCCGCATCCGCTCCATGACGGCGCCGAAGTCGACCGTCACTCCGTCGGGAACCTTCACGCCGAGGGCCGCCGCCTCCCGGAGGTCCGCCACGACGCGCGAGGAGCGGATCACGGCCTTCGAGGGGACACAGCCGACGTTGAGGCAATCCCCTCCCAGGAGGTGCCGCTCGACCAGGGCCACGCGGGCGCCGAGCCCCGCCGCGCCGGCGGCGGTCACGAGCCCCGCCGTCCCCCCGCCGACCACCACCAGGGTGTAGCGCCGGGCCGGCTCCGCGTTCCGCCAGCCGGGCGGGTGGACGTTCTGGAGCAGCGCCCGATTGTGGACGTCGTCCGGGATGAGGGTGGGGGGATGCCTCACGTCGTGGCGCCGCCGCAGGAGCTCCCCGCGCCCGCGGTGCACCCGAAGCAGTGGCGCCCGGTGCGGATCCGGCGGGCGTCGAGCCAGGCCGGGTCGAAGTCGCGCACGTGGGGGCGGCGACCCGGAGGAGTCTCGACCGGCAGCTCGAGCATCTGGTTGAAGTCGCAGTCGTGGAGCGTCCCGTCCCAGGCGACCGAGATCGTGTTGCGGCACATGAGCCCGGGGATCGTGGCGGCGTTGAAGGTGCTCACGAGCCGCTCCATGTAGGCCTGGAGGTTGCCGCTCTCGACGAGCCAGTCCAGGAAGCGGCTGATCGGCATGTTCGCGAGCGTGAAGAGGCGGTCGAAGGTGACGCCGTGGTGCCGGGCGAGCCCGGTCTTCCAGTCGCGCTCCATGGCGGTCTGCGAGCCCGGGAGGAAGGCCCCGGCGGGATTGCTGACGAGCGTCAGGCGGCGCGTCGGGTCCCCCCGCCCGTACCCCGCGGCGTTGAGCCGCTTGAGCGCCTCGATCGACCGGTCGAACGTCCCCTCGCCCCGCTGCGCGTCGGTGTTGAGCCGGCGGTAGTGGGGCAGCGAGCACACGACCTCGACACCCCGCTCGGCGAGCCACTCCGGGAGGCCCGCGCAGCGCGGCAGGAGGAGGATCGTGAGGTTGCACCGGTCGATCACGTGCTTGCCCCGGGCCACGCTCTGGTCGACGAGGTAGCGGAAGTGCGGGTTCAGCTCGGGCGCGCCTCCGGTGATGTCGACCGTGTGGGCCGTCGTCCGGTCCAGCGCCGCGAGACAGAGGTCCATCGTCCCCTGGTCCATGTTCTCGGCGACCCGGTCGGGTCCCGCGTCCACGTGACAGTGCCGGCACGTCATGTTACAGAGCCGGCCGACGTTGATCTGGAAGATCTCGACCGGCACCGGCCGGAGCTCTGGCCAGCCGGCCTTTCGGACGGTCGCCTGGAAGTCCCCGCCGGGGAGCGGCAACATCTCGAGGAGGCGCAGCTGCGCTGCGGGCGGCGCGAGGGGAGAGCCGCGGGCGCGGAGGCTTCGCGTCCCCTTGGGTCCCGCAGCCGGAGTGGCGAGCTCCGGGTCGACGACGGGCATCCCGTGCACGGTCACTGCGCCATCCCCGCGTGCCGCGCGTGCTCGAGCATCTGCACGCCGTGGACCAGCGAGGCCCCGCCCCGGATGGCGGAGGCCACGTGGACGGCCTCCGTCATCTGCTCGAGGTCGGCGCCCTTCTCCAGACAGGTCTTCGTGTACGCGTCGATGCAGTAGGGGCACTGAACGGTGTGCGCCACCCCCAGCGCGATCAGCGCCTTCTCCCGCTCGCCCAGGGCGCCCTCGGCGAAGACCGCGTTGTACCAGGCGAAGAACTTCTCGGCCAGGTCCGGGTTTCCCTGGGCGATCGTTCCGAACTTCTCGAGGTGCTCCGGCGCATAGTAGTTCCCCATCGAGTCTCTCCTTGAGGCTCTGAGCGTGCGCGGGCCTCCGTCAGAGGCTGCCCACGCGGCCCATGTCGGTTGTCATGACGCTGTCAACTCGCTGGCCGGCTCGCCGTCGTGCGCCCGGCCGACCAGCTCACCAGTCGGTGCCGGCGGGCGCCAGGAGGGGGGAGTGAGCCGCCGCCGCCCGTCATTCGCGAGCCTGACATCCGGGTCGCCCGGAGGCAGGTCGCGATCCCACAGCTTGCAAGTGACCTGCTTGTGACGCTGGTCGAGGCCCTCGCAGTAGTTGGTAAACTCGCAGCGGCGGACGAGGTGACCGTGGCCGAGCCGTACCTTCCGGAACCAGTCCGGGTCGGCGAGGGTCTGGCGCGCGGCCGCGACCACGTCCGCCTCTCCGCGGGCCAGGATGCCCTCCGCCTGGTCGAAGGTCGACACGCCACCGCTCGTCACGACGGGGATCTGATGCCCCGCCGCCTGGAGGCTCGCCCGGATGGCCGCCGCCAGCGGCACGTTGCGGCCGAACGGGCCTCGCGCATCCGAGATCACGGTTGGCATGCACTCGTGGCCCGACTCGCCGGTATAAGGGTAGACCGCCTCGCCCACCTTGGGCTGCTTCGCGTCCTCGAAGCGGCCACCCTTGGACACCGACAGGTAATCCGCCCCGCTCTCGCCGAAGCGGAGCCCGAACCAGACCGCGTCGTCGACCTCGCTCCCCCCCGCCACCACATCGTGACCGAGGTAGCGGATGCCCACCACGTAGTCGGCACCGACGCGGTTCCGGACGGTGTGAAGGACCTCGAGAGGCAGTCGCGCCCGCGCTGCGCGCGCTCCACCGTAGCCGTCCGATCGGAGGTTCAGCCGGCTGAGGAACGACGCCATGGTGTACGCGTGGGCGTAGTGAAGCTCCACGCCATCGAAGCCTGCCTCGCGGGCTCGCCCTGCGGCCTCAGCGAACAGGTTCGGCAGGACCCGGGGCAGGTCCCGGATGTGCGGCAGGTGGAGGTCGGAGACCCGCTCGCGATAGCCGTAGTCGAGCGACTCGAGCTCGCGCGCGGCGAGCACGGCATCGATGAGCGGACGCTCGGCGGCGGCCAGGCGAGCGCGCACCTCGACATCGGGCGCCGCCGTGGCGTCCTGCCAACGCGCGTCGCCGAGCGCTTCGGCCAGGCGGTCCCGGAGGCCCTGGCCGATCTCGAGGTAGCGCGCGAAGTACGTGGTCGGCTCCGGCCGGCGCCGCACCGCCACGAAATCGATCACCTGGATCAGGAGGCGCGTGCGCCCCTCGCTCCGCTCGCGCACGGTCTCGACGAGACGGCGGAGCCCGGGGATGAAGCGGTCGCTGCCGATGCGAAGGAGGGGACCGCTCGGGACGTCACGGATGCCCGTCGCCTCCACGACCAGCACGCCCGGCTGGCCCTCGGCGAAGCGCGCGTACCAATCGAGCACCTCGGGCGTGACGTGCCCGTCCTCGGTCGCCCGCCAGGGGACCATCGCCGGCACCCACGTGCGCTCGGCCGCCACGCAGCGGAGGCCGAGGCGGACCGGTGAGAACCATCGCGCCTGCGCGGCTTCCTCCCGGGTCGGCCAGCGCGCCGGGGGGAGCGAGTGTCGGACGCGGAGCCTGGACGGCGTCGCGACGGCCACGCTGTCAGCTTAACCCGGCTTCGCGCCGGCCGCGCCCACCGGACACCGGACCACGGCTGGCGTACCGTGGCGTGGGTTTCGGTGGCTCAGGCGGCCGGTCTGTTGACCACGAAACGGCGCCGGTGCTACGGTGCGAATGTGCGCGTAACATCGGCCCCGACGCGTCGAGGGTCCACGCATGACCCTCCGTGGCGATTGCGCGATTCTGCCGTCTCCGTCGCGGTGATCCTGGTCACCGGCCTCGCCAGCGGCTGCGGCACGGTCGGCGGCGGAACGAAGCCGACGGGGGAGGCGCAAGCGCCGGCGGATCCGATGGCCGCCCTTCGCCAGGACGTGGACCGCCTGCGCGCCGACGTTGGCGGACTGGCCACGCGACTCGAAGCGGCCCAGCGCAGCGGCACCGCGCACGCGGATCGTGTCGCGTTGGAGACGCGGGCGGAGTTCGACGCGGTTCAGAAGGCGATGGAGGCCTCCGCGCGAAACGACGTGCAGCGTCAGGTCGAGGCGGTCGAGGCCCAGGCGCGTCGTATCGACCTCTTGGAGCGGCAAGCCGCCGAGCTCGGTCAAACACTGCGCCGGGTCGAGCTCTCTCTCGCCGGTATCGAGAGCCGGCTCGCCCGGGTCCCCGACAGCCCCGCGCCGCCCGCGCCCGGGACGCGGAGCGGCTCGCCGAAGGCCGCGCCCGCGGCCCGCCCGACGCCGGACGATGCTGCGCGCTTGGCCAAGGCCGCTCCACCCACCGCCGAGACCAAGGCGCCAGGTCCGGAGGGCGGAGCGGGAACGGCGTCGTCCCGTCAGACCAAGACCGACCCGCAGCCGGCGCCGTCCGTGACCGGGACGCTCACGGCCCGCGCGCTCTTCGACCGCGCCACGGAGAACTGGAACAAGGGCGAGCAGGGTCAGGCCGTGCTCGACTTCGAGGAGCTGGTCAAGAAGTTCCCGTCGGACCCCCTCGCCGGACCGGCGCAGTTCCGGATCGGCGAGGCGTACTTCACCGCGCGCGACTTCGATCGGGCGGCGATCGAGTACAAAAGAGCCGTCGATCTCGTCCCGAAGGGCAAGGACACGCCACGGGCCCTGCTGCGGCTCGGCCTCGCCTATCGAGCCCAGAAGCGCGAGGCCGACGCGCGACAAGCCTGGAACCAGCTCGTTCGCGAGTTTCCGGACAGCGAGGTCACCGAGGAGGCGCGTCGCGCCCTGCGCGGACGCTGAGTCACCGCGCGCCGATCCCGCCCGAGGACGCCGCCACAGGCCAATGGAGTCAGCGGACGACGTTCGACAGAGTCTGGCCGTCGCCCCGCTCGCCGACCTTCGCCGGCACGAGGCGACCTCGCCGGAAGGGGAGTCGCGGGTGGCGGCCCTCCTCGCCGACGCGCGCGTCCTGTCCTGGCCCCTCGTCGTGGACGCCGCGTCCGGGCTCATTCTGGATGGTACTCAGCGGGCGCTGGTGCTGGCGAGGGACCTCCGGGCGCGCTTCGCCGTGATCCAGCGGGTGTCCCTCGACGCGCCTGACGTCCGCATCGCCGCGTGGTGTCAGGTGTTCGAGGACGTGCCCGCCGACTGTTGCCAAAGCTGCCAAAGCTGCCAAAGCTGCCAAAGCTGCCAAAGCTGCCAAAGCTGCCAAAGCTGCCAAAGCTGCCAAAGCTGCCAAAGCTGAAGGAGGTTCCCCGTGGCCCAGACCAAGTTCGTGCTCGACGAGAAGGAGCTGCCGAGCCGCTGGTACAACATCCAGGCGGACCTGCCGGCGCCGCTACCGCCGGTGATCCACCCGGGCACGCTGCAGCCCATCGGTCCCGCGGACCTGGCCCCCCTGTTCCCGATGGAGATCATCAAGCAGGAGGTGAGCCAGGAGCGCTGGATCGACATCCCGGAGCCCGTGCGTGACGTCTATCGGCTCTGGCGACCGACGCCGCTCTACCGCGCCCATCGTCTGGAGAAGGCGCTCGGGACCCCGGCCCGCATCTACTACAAGTGGGAAGGCGTGTCGCCGGCCGGGAGCCACAAGCCGAACACCGCCGTCGCCCAGACCTACTACAATCACCAGGAAGGCGTCCGGCGCATCACGACCGAGACCGGCGCGGGGCAGTGGGGCTCGGCGCTCGCGTTCGCCTGTCAGATCTTCGGGATCGAGTGCAAGGTGTACATGGTGCGGGTCTCGTACGACCAGAAGCCGTACCGGCGTGTCATGATGGAGGCCTGGGGCGGCAAGGTCGTGGCGAGCCCGTCCCGGGAGACGGCCGCCGGCCGCGCGGCGCTCGAGAAGGATCCGAAGTCGCCGGGGAGCCTCGGCATCGCGATCTCGGAGGCGGTCGAGGAGGCCGCCCAGCGCGAGGACACGAAATATTCGCTCGGCTCCGTGCTGAATCACGTGCTGACGCACCAGACGGTGATCGGGCTGGAGGCGCAGCGGCAGCTCGAGATGGCGGGTGACCGCCCGGACATCCTCGTCGGCTGCGTCGGAGGCGGCTCGAACTTCGGCGGTTTCGCGTTCCCGTTCCTGCAGGACAAGCTGAACGGACGGCGCAAGGATCTCCGGATCGTCGCCGTCGAGCCCCATGCGGCCCCGAGCCTCACCAAGGGCGAGTACGTGTACGACTTCGGCGACACGGGGCAGATGACGCCGCTCGTGAAGATGTACACGCTCGGTCACTCCTTCATCCCGGCGCCGATCCACGCGGGTGGCCTCCGCTACCACGGGATGGCGCCCCTCGTGTGCACGCTGTACGACCACAAAGTCATCGAGGCCGTCGCCGTGCACCAGAACCCCACCTTCGAGGCGGCGCTGCTCTTCGCCCGTGCGGAGGGGTTCCTGCCTGCGCCCGAGGCAGCCCACGCCATCCGCGTCGTCATCGACGAGGCGCTGCGCTGCAAGGCCTCGGGGGACCGCAAGGTCATCGCGTTCAACTTCTGCGGCCACGGCCACTTCGACCTCTCCGCCTACGAGCGCTACATGACCGGCAAGCTCGAGGACTTCGAGTACCCGGCGGAGCAAGTGAAGGCGGCGCTGTCGGGGCTACCCAAGGTCAAGGTCTGACTTCTGCCTGGTCCGGTCGCGGGTGAGATCCGGTCTCAGGGTAGGTGTTCAGGGTGGGGGCCTCAGGCCTTGAGGTGGTTTGACGGGTCGAATTGATCTGGCTATTCTAGCCTTATGAAGACCGCCACCATTACCGAGGCGAAGAACCAGCTCAGCGCCCTCATCGATCGAGTGCGGCATGGCGAGACCGTGGTGATCACCGACCGCGGGCGGCCGGTCGCGCGCCTCGAATCGGTCGTGACCGATCCCTCTGCGGACCCGGCTGGCCGGCTCGCCCGCCTGGAGCGCCGCGGGCTGCTCAGGCGTGCCGGGACGCCGCCCGCGAGGACTCTGCGGCCGTTCTCCCGAGGGGCGAGAGCCTCCGGCGCCCTCGACCTCCTACTCGAGGAGCGACGGTCGGGGCGGTGAGGTTCTGGGACAGCTCTGCCGTCGTGCCACTCCTGGTCCCGGAACTGGCGAGCGAGCCCATCCGGAGGCTCTATTCGAGCGACCCGGTCGTGATCGCCTGGTGGGGCGCCGAGATCGAGTGTGTCTCGGCAGTCGCCCGCGCGGAGCGGTTGGGTCGGCTGTCCGGGCCTGGTGCGGTCGAAGGGTTCCGTCGCCTCGTCGCCCTGCGGAAGGGTTGGCATGAGGTCGAGCCGAGCGAGGAGGTGCGGGAAGCCGCAAGGCGGCTGCTGAGGGTGCACGACCTCCGCGCGGCGGACTCGCTGCACCTGGCGGCCGCGTTCGTGGCGGCCGAGACCAGGCCTGCCTCGCTCGAGTTCGTGTGTCTCGACGACCGGCTTCGCCTGGCCGCGGGCCGCGAGGGTTTTGCAGTGATCCCCACGGCCTGACGATCCTCGACCATGGACTTCCGGCTGAGCGCCGAGCAGGAGGAGTTCCGGCGGACCGTGGCCCATTTCGTGGAGGCCGAGGTCGCGCCGGTCGCGCGCGAGATCGACGAGGCGGGCGAGTTCCCGCGGGCGCTGTTCCGGCGTCTCGGCGAGCAGGGCTACCTCGCCCTCCGCTACCCCGAGGCCTACGGGGGCGCCGACGCGGACTTCGTCACCTACTGCCTCTTCGCCGAGGAGCTCGCCCGCGGCTCGATGTCCGTCGCCGCGCTCGCCGCGATGCAGAGCCTGATGGGGACGCACTTCGTGTGGAAGCACGGAAGCGACGCGCTCCGCCAGCGCTACCTCGTCCCCGCGCTGCGCGGAGAGAAGATCGCCACCTTCGCCCTGACCGAGCCGAACGCGGGCTCGGATATCGGCAACCTCGCCACCATGGCCGAGCGGGTCGCCGGCGGCTGGCGCCTCAAGGGCACCAAGACCTGGGTCACGAATGCCCCCGTGGCCGACATGCTGACGGTCTGCGCCAAGACGTCGCCCGAACGGGGGATGAAGCACATCGCCCTGTTCCTGGTCGACCGGCAATTTCCCGGCGTGACGCTCGGCAAGAAGATCGAGAAGCTCGGCGTGCGAGCGTCGGCGACCGGGGAGATCGTCCTCGACGACGTGCTCGTTCCCGACGACCACCTTCTCGGGGGCGAGACCGGGGGGGTCGAGAAGGTGGGGGGGATCCTCTCGGAGATCCGGGTGATGACCGGGGCCCTCTCAGTGGGCCTCGGCCGTGCCGCGTACGACGCCGCGCTTCGCTACTCGAAGGAGCGCGTCACGTTCGGCAAGCCCATCGGCGAGCACCAAGCGGTGACGTTCCGGCTGGTCGACATGCTCACCCAGCTCCATGCGGCGAGCCTGCTCGTCTACCACGCGGCCTGGTGTATCGACCAGGGGCGCCTGGTCACGCGGGAGGCTGCGATGACCAAGCTCTTCGCGTCCGAGGCCGCGAATCGCATCTGCGACGAGGCTTCGCGGATCTTCGCGTCCTACTCGTTCGCGACCGAGTATCCCGTGGAGCGCTACTTCCGGGACGCCCGCTTCCTGCTCTGGGGCGGAGGCACGTCGGAGATCCTGCGGGTCATCATCGGGCGCGACCTCGACCGGCCCCCGAGCCTCGGATGACCGCCCGGCGGGAGGAAGCGATGCGGCTCGAGGGGCGAGTGGCGCTGGTCACCGGGGCGGGGGGCGGGATCGGCGCGGCGACGGCCCGCCGCTTCGCGCGCGAGGGCGCGACCGTCGTGGTCAACGACGTCGACCTGGAGCTGGCGCGGGCCCTCGTGACCGAGCTCCAGAAGGAGGGCGCGCGAGCGCTGTCGATCGCGGCCGACGTGACGGCCCGAACCGATGTCGAGGCGATGGTGGACCACGTCGTCGGCGAGTTCGGCCGGCTCGACGTCCTGGTCAACAACGCCGGGGTCAACCGCGACGCGATGAGCCACAAGATGACCGAGGAGCAATGGGACCAGGTCCTCGCGGTCAACCTCAAGGGCACGTTCCTCTGCGCTCAGGCGGTGCTGGCAGGGATGCGGGAGCGTGGCTGGGGGCGCGTCATCAACACCTCGTCGGTCGCCTCGCTCGGGAACATCGGCCAGGCCAACTACGCCGCGTCGAAGGCCGGGGTCATCGGGCTCACCCGCACGCTGGCCCTGGAGTACGCGAAGAACGGGATCACCGTGAACTGCGTCGCGCCCGGGCCGGTGATGACCCGAATGCTGGCGAGCGTCCCGGAGGCGATCCGCGAGAAGATCGTCGCGAAGGTCCCGGTCGGGCGAATCGCCCGGCCCGAGGAGATCGCCGGCGTGCACGCGTTCCTCGCCTCCGAGGATGCCGCCTTCATCACGGGCCAGGTCCTCTTCGTCGACGGCGGCCTGTCGGTGGGAGTCTGATCCCCCCGACGATGCCAGGCGACTCGACGGTCGGCCTCTTCGAGGCGATCCGGGCCGGCGATCTGGGGAGGGTGACGGCATTGCTGGCCGGCGATCCGTCGCTCGTCCGGGCCCGGGCGCCCGGTGGCGAGACGCCGCTGCTACTGGCCTGCTATCGCCGCCTGCCGGCCCTGGTCGGTATCTTGCGGGCCCGCGGCGCCGCGCTCGACATGTTCGAGGCCGCCGCAGCCGGTGACGTGACGCGGCTCGCCGCGCTCGCGGCGGAGGCTCCCGAGCTCGTCTCGGCGCATGCCCGTGACGGCTGGACGCCGCTCCACCTCGCGGCCCACTTCGGCGAGACGCCGGCTGCCACCCTGCTCGTCGGGAACAAGGCGGACCCGCGCGCTCGCTCTCGGAACGCTCTCGCCAACACGCCGCTGCACGCGGGGCTGGCGGGCACCGCCGGCCTCGACCTGGTGGACCTCTTGCTTGCCGCCGGCGCGGAGGTGAATGCCACGGACGGCGGAGGCTTCACCCCGCTTCATCTCGCGGCAATCCGGGGCGAGCTGCCCCTCGTGACTCGCCTTCTGCTCCGCGGGGCCGAGGCGTCCGTGAGGACGCAGGAGGGCCAGACGTCAGCCGACCTGGCCCGGGCTCGGGGCCACGAGCCGACCGCGCGTTTCCTCGAGACCTGGTTGGGCGAGCGCGCGCGGGTCGTGGCGCGGCGCGAGCGCCAGCTGTCGCCGTGGACCACCCTGATCGAGAAGGACGTCGAGTTCTCGGCGGGACGCGGACCGGACACGTACCACGCCTTCGGGCCATTCGACTGGGTCGTCGCCGCCGCCCTGATGCCGGACGGGCGCATCCCGATCGTCCGGCAGTTCCGGCCGACTGTCGAGCAGTACACGTGGGAGCTGCCTTCGGGCCTGGTGGACCGGGGAGAGGATCCCGAGACGGCGTGCCGTCGTGAGCTGCTCGAGGAGACCGGTCTCCGGGCCGAGCGGCTCGCGTACCTGGGCGGCCTCCGACCGGACGCGGGCCGGCTCGAGTTGCGCCAGCATGCCTTTCGCGTCGACGCCTCCGGCCCGGTGGCGGAGTTCGTGCCCGAGCCCGGAGTCGCGGTCGAGTACGTCCTGCCCGGGGACATCCTCGCCCTGATCCGCGCGGGCACCTTCTGCCAGTTGCACCACATCGCGGCCTTCTTCCTGGCGGGCCTCGCCCCTGCGCGCGTGGGCTGACGATGCCCGGGGGACGTGCCGTCTCATGCCGCCCCCGTCGTGAGGTATAAGGAGAGCGAGGCGGCGCAGCCGCCGGGGAGGCGTGGGCATGCGGAAGGTGGCGCTCGTCGGGGCCGGCATGACGCGGTTCGGAATCCGGAAGGCCACGTTCCGGGACCTCATCTGGGAGGCCGGGAAGGCCTGCTTCGACTCGGTTCCCGGCGTGCGGCCGGCCGACCTCGAGGGGATCGTGGTGGGCTCGGTCATGCCGGAGCGCACCGCGTTCCAGAGCCACATCTCCTCGCTCGCGGCGGAGGCGCTCGGCATCAAGCCGAGCCGGCTGTCCGCCCGGACCGAGCACATGTGCGCCTCGGGCACCGTCGGGCTCCGGTACGCGTACGCGTTCATCGCGGCCGGCCTCGCGGACCTGGTCATGGTACTAGGCGTCGAGAAGCTGAACCTGCCGAGCCCGGACGAGGCGCTTCTCAACATGGGCACGGGCGTCGACCGCGAGTGGGAGGCGTCCCACGGGCTCACCGCGCCCCCTTGCTTCGCCCTCGCGGCCCAGGCTCACACGGCGCGCCACGGCACGACCGAGGGGCAGATGGCGATGGTCAGCGTGAAGAATCACAACCACGCGGCCAAGAATCCCTACGCGCACTTCCAGAAGGGCGCGACCCTGGACCAGGTCCTCTGCTCCCGGATGATCTCGAGCCCGTTCCGACTCTTCATGTGCTCGCCCATCACCGATGGGGCGGCGGCCGTCATCGTGGCGAGCGAGGACCGCGCCCGCGATCTCACGGAGCAGCCCGTGTGGATCCGGGGCACTGGCCAGGCGCTGGACGGCTTTACCCTGTCCTCGCTCCCCGCGGACTACGCCCACTGGCCCGCCCTGGAACGAGCGGGGCAGGACGCGTACCGCATGGCTGGCGTCACGCCGGACGACGTGGACCTCGCCGAGGTGCACGACTGCTTCGCGATCGCCGAGATCATCGCCTACGAGGAGCTGGGCTTCTGCGCCAAGGGAGAGGGCGGGCGCTTCGTCGAGAAGGGCCTCTCCGATTACGGCGGGAAGGTCGTCGTCAACCCCCGCGGCGGGCTCATCGGCTGCGGCCACCCGCTGGGCGCCACGGGCATTGCCCAGGCCTCCGAGGCCTTCTGGCAGCTCCGCGGCGAGGCCGGTGCGCGACAGGTGCCGGGGGCGCGCGTCGCCCTCACCCACAACAACTCGGGGATGGGTGAGCACGTCGTCATGCTCTACGGGCGCGATCCGAGCTGAGCCGTCCACGACCGGGCCCCCTCCGGCAGGCCACGATCTGGCGGCCGGTGAGGCGAGTGGCTTGTGGCCGCCCGTCGCCGGCGCGCCCAGGTCGGTCCGTCAGGCGGGCGGTGACCCCGAAGCTGGCTGGCGGGGACCGCCTCGCCACCGTCGGCGGCGACGTCGGCGCCCGCGACCGGGAGCACCAGGTGACGGCCCTGCCCGGTCGCCGTCGACGTCGGCCCGGTTGCCGTCAACCTCGGGCATCTCGCGCTCGCCCGGAGGGTGGCTGAGGGAGTCCGGCTGACGGTCGTCGTCGACCTCGTCCATCGGCTCGCGCTCGACCCGCGGTTCGGCCTCGCGGCGCGGCTCGCCTTCGGGGAGCGGCCCGTTCCCGGGGACCTCGCCGTCCTCGGCCAGCCGGATCGTGCCGGAGGGACTCACGAGGATCTCGCGGATGCGCCTGAGGCGCGTGACGAGGCGGGGAGAGCCCGGTGATCGCTGAAACCCCCGCGACTTGAGGGCATTGGCGACCGCGTCGATGCTGACGCTCCGCTTGGGCGACGCCTCGACGAGGCCGCGCACGACGGAGACCAGCTCGTCGTGGGGCGCGGTGGTGTGCGAAGCCTCGGCCGGCGTTCGGGGGGGATGGGCCGGGCGGGGAGGGTGGGCGCTGACCGGACGTCTCCTCCCGCCCCCCGTTCGCCCCGCGGGTGGCGTGGCAGACGCCGAGTGTCGGACGCCCTCCCGCGCGTCGGCGGGCCGGCGCTCGTGGCCCGAGGGCGGGGGCGGGCCACTGGGTCGTCCACGGCGGCGGCGGCGGCGGCGCGACCCCGCAGCACTCGCGGCCGCTGGGCGGCTCTCTTCCTCGGCCACGGGCTCCCCGGTGTCCTCCTTCAGGCGACGATAGGACAGGCGACGGAACTCGATCCCCAGGCTCGCCGCCACGTCCCCCACGGCGTCGAATGCACGGTCGTCGGACACGATCTCGATGAGATCTCCGGGACGGGCCGCGGCCAGCCAGATCCCGGCGGCGACGGCGATGCGAAGGTCGCTCCAGTCGCGAACACCCGTCGATGGGGCGCTGTGGACGAGGTGAGCCCCCCGCGCCGCGAGTAACCGGGCCGCCTCGTGACCCACGACCCGCCAGTTTGCGACAGCCACGAGCTCGGTCCGACGGTCCCAGGGATCGACACCCAGGTGGTCGATGACGTGCGCCAGGTGCTGCGCGCGACTCGTGTTCTCGACGTCCAGGAAGATCGCGCGCCGTCCGGGGGGCGGGGACGCTCCGGCTCTACCGGCGGCACGCGCGCGGCGAACGTGCTCTCGATTGCTGAGACCGGGAGCGGAAGCGGCTCGGGCTCGGACTCCTCGACGACCGCGGGAACCGAAGGAACGTCCGAAACGGAAGGCTCCGGGACCGGATCCCGCCGCTGGGGTCGATCAGCCGGTTTCTTGCGGCTTCGGGCCTTCGGCGCTGGGCGGGAGGCGTTCGGTCGCCTCTTCTTCTGGCTGCCCTGGCGGTTCGAGCTGGTTGCCACAGTCGCCCCAGTTTAACGCATGACGGCCGTTCTCGCGCGTTGCCACCGGATGACTGGAGGAGGTCGCCACGACCGGAGCGGCGCCGGGTTGACCACCCGTCGCGCAGGCCTGGCCCGGGATCCGCCTGCTATAGTGAAGAGCGTCGTGACAGTGAAGAGCGCCGTGACGCCTCCGGTCGGGCATCCGCTCCAGCTCCTCCACCCTGTGTTGCCGTCCAAGGCGCGGCTCTGGGGCGCCGGTCGCCCCAGCTATCCTGACGAGCCGCCCACGGCTGAGGCGGTGGAGACGGGTGTCCTTGCCTGGCGGGAGTCCGGGGTCGACCTCGTGCTGAGTCTCATCGAGGACTGGGAGGTCCCGCGCCGCGCGCCCGGGCTCTTCGAGGCGCTCGCCCGCCAACGCATCGAGGTGCAGCGATTCCCGATTGCCGACTTCGGTGTGCCTCGGGAGGCGCCCGCGTTCGGCCGGCTGCTCCGGAATGTCGTGGACCGCCTCGCGACCGGCGACGGAATCTTGGTTCACTGCAATGCCGGGCTCGGCCGGACCGCCGTGGTCCTGGCGTCGGTCCTGAAAGCTCACGGGCTGGCTCTGGATCCGGTGACGGAGCTCCGCCGGATCTACCGGGCGACCGCCATGCAGGACCCCCTGCAGGAGACTTTCGTCCGGGAGCTTTCGACCGGCTGAGCTCGAGCGCGAGGACGTCGCGACTCGTCCGACTCGCTCCGCCGCCGCCCCCCTGACACTTCGCCGACCGCGCTCCGCCGCTCCGTCGGTCGCGCCGGCGGTGATAGACTGCCGCCTGGGAGAGCCCATCCATGACGCAGCCCGCCCCCGCGCCGGGCACCCTATCCCGGCTCCCGTACTCCCGGGTCGCGGACCCGCTGCCACTCGAGTCCCCCGAGCACAACAAGCTCCACGCCTTCTACACCCACCTCGCGGAGGGGCGCCTGACGACCACCCGGTGTTGCGGCTGCGGCCGGATTGCCTGGCCGCCGCGCGGGTTCTGCCCCGCGTGCACGTCGGACGTGTTCGACTGGGAGGAGCTCCCCCCGGAAGGCCGGATCCACGGCTTCAGCATCCAGGAGACCGGTATTCCGGCCGGCTTCTCGCGGCCTCTCGTGTTCGCGGTCGTCGAGGTCGCGGGACTCCGCGTGTTCGCGCCGCTCACCGATGTGTCGGACCCGGCCACCCTCCTGGTCGGCGCCCCGGTGCGGCTGGCGCCGGTCCGGGTCGCGGACGACCCGCAGGGCCAGCCGCGGTACCTCCTGGCGTTCACGCCGGCGGCGGCCGCCACGTGACGGGAGGCCGACCTCTCAAGGTGCTGATCGCGAAGCCAGGCCTCGACGGGCACGACCGCGGCGCCAAGGTCGTGGCGCACGCGCTTCGCGACGCCGGGATCGAGGTCGTGTACTCGGGGCTCAAGCGGACGCCCGACGAGCTCGTCGCCGAGGCGGTCCAGGAGGACGTGGACGTCATCGGCCTCTCGGTGCTGTCGGGCGCTCACCTGACGCTGTCGAGCCGCCTCATCGAACGCCTTCGGGAAGCTGACGCAGGCGACGTCGCGGTCGTCGTCGGGGGCACGATCCCGGCGCGCGATGCCGCGACGCTCCGCGCGATGGGAGTGCACGCCGTCTTCCCCATGGGGACGCCGCTGCCCGAGATCGTGTCCTACTTCCGGTCCTTCCGGCGGGCAGACGCGTAGCGGGAGCGGGGAGGGTCGGATCGATGGCCGATTCGCGCGGAGAGAGGAAGCTGCGGGACGTGACCTATCTCGACGGGATCCAGGTGAAGCCCGCCTACGGTCCCGTGGACCTGGCGGGGTTCGACTACGCCCGCGATCTCGGCGACCCCGGCGAGTACCCGTTCACCCGCGGGATTCACCCGCACATGTATCGCGCCCGCGTGTGGACCATGCGGCAGTACATCGGCTTCGGGACGCCCGCCGAGACGAACGCCCGCTTCAAGCTCCTGATGGCCCACGGCCAGGACGCCCTCAACGTCGCGTTCGACCTGCCGACCCAGCTCGGGCTCGACTCCGACGACTTGCGCGCCGAGGGCGAGGTCGGACGGGTGGGGATGGCGATCGACTCCCTGCTCGACATGGAAGAGGCGTTTGACGGCATTGCCGCGGACCGCGTCTCGATCTCGTTCACGATCAACTCGATGGCGGCCTTCATCCAGGCCATGTTCCTCGTGGTCGCGGAGAAGCAGGGCGTCGCCTGGGACCGGGTGGTCACCACGCCCCAGAACGACATCCTGAAGGAGTTCGTGGCGCGCGGGACGTGGGTCTATCCGGTGGAGCCGTCGCTCCGCCTGGTCTGCGACATCGCCGAGTTCTGCGCGCGACGGGCCCCGAAGGTCAACCCCATCTCCGTCTGCGGCTATCACATCCGCGAGGCCGGGTGCACGCCCGCCCAGGAGATGGCCTACGGGCTCCTGATCGTCGCCGCGTACGCCGATCGCCTCGTGAAGCGCGGCCTCCCCGTGGACGAGTTCGCGCCCCGCCTGTCGTTCAACTTCACGGCCTGGGGGCGGCTCTTCGAGGAGGTCGCCAAGTTCCGCGCGGGCCGCCGCCTCTACGCCCGGATGATGAAGGAGCGATTCGGGGCGCAGAACCCCCGGTCGATGATGTTCCGGTCCCTCATCGGCGGGGGCGGCTCGGGTTTCACCGTGCAGGAGCCCGAGAACAACATCGTCCGGGGCGCGTACTACAGCCTGGCGGCGGCGCTGTCTGGCTGCCAGACGAGCGCGCTGCCCACGTACGACGAGGCGTACACGATCCCGTCGCCCAAGGCACAGCTGATCGCCCTGCGCACGATGCAGATCTGCGCCGAGGAGACGGGTGTCGCGGACACGGTGGATCCCCTGGCCGGTTCCTACTTCGTCGAGGCCCTCACGAACGAGATGGAAGGGCGGATCCGCGCCGAGATGGACCGGGTCGAGCGGATGGGCGGGATCGTCGAGGGCGTCAAGTCGGGCGCCATCCAGTCGGAGGTCGCCCGGCAGGCCTACCGCTTCGAGCAGATGATGCAGTCGGGCGAGTACCCGAAGGTCGGCGTGAACCGCCACGTCGCGCCGGACGCGGCCCGAGAGACCTCGGACGCCATCGAGCTGTACGCGTTCGACCCGAAGGTGGCCGAGTCCCAGATCGCCCGGCTCCAGCGTCTCCGGCGGGAGCGGGCGCAAGGGGCGGTGGATCGGTCCCTCGCGCGGCTCCGCGACGCGGCTCGCGGTCCCGACAACCTCATGCCGCCGATCCTGGAGGCGGTGCGCGCCTACGCCACGCTGGGGGAGATGGCTTCCGCCCTCCGCGACGTGTGGGGCGAGCACAAGGAACCGACCTCGTTCTGACGGCGCCGTGGGGACCGCAGCGGACGCCTGGCTCGGCTACAAGGCGCGCAGCTTCGATCTCCTGGCCCTCGCCGAGGGGGACCACGTCCTGGACGTCGGTTGCGGGACCGGCGAGGATGCCCGGACGCTCGCGGGCCTGGTCGCCGTGTCGGTCATCGGGATCGACGCGAGCGAGGAGACGATTCGCGAGGCTCGCGCTCTCACCCTGGGCTTGCCGCGGCCCGTGGACTTTCGCGTCGGTGACGCGTACGCCCTGCCCTTCGAGGATGGGACGTTCGACGCGTGCCGCGCCGATCGGGTGTTCCACCACCTGGTGGATCCATGCCGGGCCCTCGCAGAGATGGCGCGCGTGACGAGGCCAGGCGGGCGGGTGGTGGTGAGCGACACCGACTACGACAGCCTTGTCGTCGAGGCGCCCGACCTCGCGCTCACCGGCAGGATCCTCGCGCACCACACGGAGCGGATGGAGAGCGGTCGCGTCGGGCGCCAGCTCCCCGGCCTGTTCCGCGACGCGGGGCTGGCGCCGCTCACGCTGGTGCCGTATGCGGCTGTGGCGACCGACTACGACGAGGAGGTGCTGAAGCTCCGGGACAAGGCCGAACGGGCTGCCAGGGCCGGCGCCATCACGCCCGCCGACGCCGCCCGGTGGGTCGAGAGCCTGGTCGCGGCCGACCGGGCCGGCCGGTTCCTCTGCGCCCAGATCGTCCTCACCGTCGGCGGGCGCAAGGCGTGAGCCCGGAGCAGCCGTACGCCACGCTCGCCCCCTACTTCGCCGAGCTGTTCGAGCCTCGCGGGATCCGTCGCTGGTTCGTCGGCGCCTCGAGGCTGGTCGCGGCGGCCGGGCTCATGGCGGGGTGCCACCTGGACGTGGGCGCCGGGACCTGCCGGTACAGTCGCTACTGGGCGCGTGCGGGATTCCGGTCGGTGTGCCTCGACGTGCTCCACCAGATGCTCGCGCGGGCGCGCCTCGCCGGCACGCGAGGACGACTCGTCCGCGTCTGCGGGACCCTCGAGTGCCTTCGGCCGGCGCCCACCTACGATCTGGTTACGGCCATCGACGATGTCGTCGCGTACGTGGGTGCGCAACCCGGGGGTCTCGATCGCTTCCTCAGTCAGCTCGGGCCCCGCATTCGAGCCGGCGGCCTCTTCCTGTTCGACTTCATCACGCCGGACGGCCGCCGGCGCTACACGTTCCGCAACTCTCGGGCGGTTCTGGGCGGGCGCATCACGGCAGATAGCCGCGGGCGGTTCGACGAGGCGGCGCGCACGCTCTCGGTCGACCTCACCCTGAAGACGCCGGGCCACGTCGCGCACGAGCGCCACGTGATGCGCCTGTACGCGGTCAAGGAAGTCGAGACCGCGCTTCGGCGCCACGGTTTCGACGTGATCGCCGTGACGGACCTGTACGACGGTGCCGGCGTCTCGTTCCGGGCGGGCCAGCCGTCGTACGACGTCCTCGCGCGGCGTAGGTGAGGCGGGCATCTTTCTGCCCCCTTGACGGCACCGCTGACGGGTCGCCGTCCTGCTCACTACTATGTGACCATGACCATGTGGAGGGGACTATGAAGACCGTGCCGGCGGGCGTTGGCGCTCGTGACCCGGGACGAACGGATCTGCGCGAGTGCCCTCGTGAAGACCGTCTGGTGAAGGGCCTCCTGTTCGGGGAGCGGGGCAGGTGAAGACACGCTGATGCTCCTCGACGGCGTCCGGGTGCTCGACCTCTCGCGCATGCTCGCCGGCCCCTACGGGTCGATGCTCCTCGCCGATCTCGGGGCCGAGGTCATCAAGATCGAGGAGCCGCGTGGTGGCGACCCCATGCGCACGATGGGGCCGCCCTTCCTCGGCCCCGCCCGGGAGAGCGCGTACTTCCTCTCGATCAACCGGAACAAGAAGAGCGTCGCCCTGGACCTCGAGACGCCCGAGGGCCGGGCGGTGTTTCACGACCTCTGCCGGGTGTCCGACGTCGTGTGGGAGAACTTCCGCCCGGGGGTCATGGCCCGGCTAGGCTGCTGCGCCGGAGACGCTTCGCCGGCTGAACCCGCGGCTCGTGGTCTGCTCGATCTCGGCCTTCGGCCAGGAAGGGCCGTACCGGGAGTGGCCCGCGTTCGACCTCGCGCTCCAGGCGATGGGGGGCGCGATGAGCCTCACCGGCGAGGCGGGCCGGGCGCCCGCGCGGATGGGTCTCCCGATGGGCGATCTCGCGGGCGGAATGTTCGGGGCCCTCGCGGTCGCGAGCGCCCTGTTCCGGAGAGCAGAGACCGGCGAGGGGGCGCACTTCGACATCTCCTTGCTGGACTGCCAGGTGTCGCTCCTCACGTACATCGCCCAGTACTTCTGGGCAGACGGCCGCGTGCCGGGGCGCGTGGGCTCGGGCCACGCCTCCGTCGTCCCCTACCAGGCCTTCGCGACGCGGGACGGCCACGTGGTCGTCGCAATCTTCTCGGAGAAGTTCTGGACAGGCTTCTGCCGGGCGATCGCGCGGCCGGAGCTCGCCACCGATCCGCGGTTCGACTCCAACCTGAAGCGGGTGGAGCGGCGCGAGGAGCTGGTCCCGCTGCTCGAAGCCGTCTTCCCGGCGCACACGACCGAGGAATGGCTCGCCCGGTTGCAGCGGGAGGGCGTGCCGGTCGCCCCGATCAACACGGTCGACCAGGTCGTGAACGACCCCCAGGTGCGACTGCGCGAAATGGTGGTGGACCTCCATCATCCGACGCTCGGAAGGCTCAGCACCCTCGGCACTCCCGTCAAGGCGCAGGGAGCGTCGCCCTTCCGTGCCGACCCGCCGCCTGCACTGGGCGAGCACACCGAGCCGGTACTCCGCGATTTGCTGGGATACACGTCCGAGCGGATCGATGGTCTCCGGCGCCGCAAGGTCGTCTCCTGACGCGACGCCGGCGCCGCCACGGCGCCCGCGTGACGGCTCGGCCAGGCTCCGCCGGATCGCGCAGAGTGGCTTCGCCGGGGCGATGCTAGACTGGCCCCGACGAGCCGCGAGGAGGACGTCTGAGGCCCTCGTTCGCCTACCATCGCCCCGCGACCCTCGAGGAGGCATGCCGGCTCCTCGCCGCGGAGCCGCGCGCGGCGATCCTGGCAGGCGGCACCGACCTCATGGTCCACCTCCGCCAGCCCCAGCGAGGGAAGCGCCCGCCGGCGGTGATCAACGTCAAGCGCATCCCCGGGCTCGGCGAGATCGACGTGGGCGCGGACGCGATCCGCCTGGGGTCGCTGACGACCCTCACCGCGCTCATCGAGCACCCGATCATCCAGGCGGAGTACCCGGTCCTGCCGTTCACGGCGCGCTACATGGGCTCGCCTGCCATCCGGCACGTGGCGACGGTCGGAGGCAACCTCTGCAACGCCTCACCGGCGGCAGATCTCTCCCCGGTGCTGCTCGTCCTCGACGCCGAGGTGGAGATCGTCGGTCCGGCCGGAGCGCGTCGACTGCCCCTTGATCGGTTCTTTCGGGGACCCGGCGAGACTGCGCTCGGGGCGGGTGAGCTGCTCAGGTGGCTGGAGCTCCCGCGGAAGCACGCCTCGTGGGCCGTGCGCTACGAGCGCCTGGACGTCCGTCGCGCGATGGACATCGCCATCGCGGGAGTTGCCGTTGCGCTCCGCCGGGATGGCGCCCGCGTTGCCGAGGCCCGGCTGGCGCTCGGTGCGGTGGCCCCGACCCCGAGGCGCGTGCCCGAGGCCGAAGCAGGGCTCCTGGCGGGAGGACTCGCGCCGGCCGCCATCGACCGGGCCGCCGAGCTCGCGATGGGCGCGGCCCGGCCGATCGGCGACGTGCGGGCGACGGCGGAGTACCGGCGCGAGATGGTGGGGACCCTGGTCCGCCGTGCCCTCGCCGCCCTGGCGGCGGGAGAGTGATCTGGTGGCGGAGCGCTACCTCCTGGATCTGACGGTCAACGGGCGCCGCGTGCGTCGCGAGATCCCCGGCTCCCGCACGCTCCTCGAGCTGCTCCGCGGTGACCTCCGCCTCACGGGGACGAACCTCGCCTGCGACACCGGCGACTGCGGCGCCTGCACGGTCCTGCTCGACGGCCGCGCCTGCGTGGCGTGCCTGGTCCTGGCGCTTGACGTCGACGGGGCCGATGTGACGACGATCGAGGGCCTGGCGGCCCGGTGGCACGCGCAGTCTCCCCGATCACTCCGGCCGGCCCGGTCGGAAGACCGTCCGCCGGCCCTTCACCCCGTCCAGCAGGGGTTCCTCGAGGAGGGCGGGGCCCAGTGCGGCTTCTGCACCGCGGGGATGATCATGGCTGCCGCCGGTCTCCTCGAGGCGACGCCCGCGCCCACCGAAGCCGAGATCCGCGCGGGCCTCGAGGGGAACCTCTGCCGGTGCACCGGCTACGTCAAGATCATCCGCGCCGTCCAGGTCGCCGCGGAGCGGATGCGCGGGGCGCGGGAGACGAACGCATGAGCGCGGTGCCGGGACCATCGGCCGAGAGCGCCCGTGGGCCCGACGCGGTCGTGGACACGACGCCGAGCGTCCCGGCGGGACGCCCGTTCCGCGTCATCGGCACGCGGGTCGCCAAGCTCGACGCGGTCGAAAAGGTGACCGGCGCTGTCCAGTATCTCCCCGACTTGGAGATGCCGGGGATGGTCTGGGGAAAGATCCTGCGCACGCGGGTCCCGCACGCCCGCATCACGCGGCTCGACACGAGCCGCGCCGAGGCGCTCCCCGGAGTCCTGGGTGTCGTGACGGGCCGGAACGTCCAGCAGCACCCATTCGGGTACGCCAGGGACCACCTGGCCCTGAAGGGGGACGTCGTCCGTTGCATCCGCGACGAGGTGGCCGCCGTGGCGGCCGAGACCGAGGAGATCGCCAGAGAGGCCTGCGGACTCATCGAGGTGGAGTACGAGGAGCTGCCGGCCGTATTCGAGCCGGAGTCGGCGCTGCGTCCGGAGGCGCCCCGCATCCACCCGCAGTTCCCGGGGAACCTGGTGAACTTCTCGTACAAGTTCACGGCCGGCGACGTCGACCGGGCCTTCCGCGAGGCCGACGTGGTGGTCGAGGGCACGTACCGGCTGAACTACGTGACCACGGCGTGCCTCGGGACCATGGCGGCGATCGCTCAGTGGGACCCGCGCGGGAATCTCACGATGTGGTCGATGACGCAGATCCCCTTTCTCTACCAGCGCGATCTCGCGGAGGCGCTGGGTATCTCCGGCGACCGGATCCGCGTCATCCAGCCGCCGGTCGGCGGTAACTTCGGCCGGGGCCTTGACCTCTACCCCATCGACATCATCGCGGCCCTCCTGGCCCGGCACGTCAACCGGCCGGTGAAGATCGTGTTCGACCGGGAGGAGGAGTTCGTCGCGAGCCCGACGCGCGAGCCGTGCGTCTTCACGCTGCGAACGGCGGCGCGGGAAGACGGGACGCTCGTCGGGCGGGACGCGCGGGTCCTGATCGACAACGGCGCGTACGTGTCCTGGGGGTCAACGACCCCGTACGTCATGATGACGACGCTCGCCGGCTTCTACCGCTGCCCGAACATCCGCTTCGACACGGCGATCGTCTACACGAACAACGTCTACTCGGGCTCGATGCGGGGCTACGGGAACCTCGAGTCCACCTTCGCCGTGGAGGCGCAGATGGATGACCTGGCCGAACGGCTCGGCCTGGACCGTCTCGAGATCCGGCACCGGAACGCGAACCGCCCGGGCGACGTCACGCCTCAGGGGCTCCGGATCACGAGCTGCGCGCTGGCGGAGTGCTTCGACGCGGTGGCGCGCGACATCCGCCAGCCCGTGGAGCGGGCGCTCCGGCCCGGCTGGCAGCGGGGGGTCGGCTACGCCGGCATGTTTCACGTCGGGGGCGGCGCGCGCGTGTACCGTTCCGACGGCTGCGGGGCGATCGTCAAGCTCGACGATTTCGGGAAGGTCACGCTGATCACCGGGGCCAGCGAGATCGGCCAGGGGTCGGAGACGGTCCTCGCGATGATCGTCGCCGAGGAGCTCGGGATCCCGTTCGGACGGGTCGATGTCGTGAACAACGACACGGCAGTCAAGCCCTGGGACGTCGGGGTCCACGCGAGCCGGACGACGTTCATCGCGGGCAACGCCGCGCTCCTGGCCGCGCGGGACGTCAAGCGCCAGCTCCTCGTGCTGGCCGCCCAGCAGCTCGACGAGCCCGCCGAGGCGCTCGATGTCGAGGACGGGTACGTGTACGTCGGGGCCGCGCCCCGGCGCCGGATCCCGTACGAGCGGGTGGTCCGGGCCGGGCACTTCCGGGAGGGCGGCCGGATCCTGATGGGGCAGGCGTTCTACGACCCGCCGACCCAGATGCTGGACAAGGAGTTCCGGGGCAACGTGTCGGTGACGTACGGCTTCGCGGCGCAGGCCGCGCTGGTCGACGTGGAGGAGGCGACGGGCAAGGTCGAGGTGGTGCGCGTCGCCTCCGCGCACGACGTCGGGCGGGCCCTGAATCCGGTCGGGTGCGAGGGCCAGATCGAGGGCGGCATCCACATGGGGCTCGGCTACTGCCTCACCGAGGAGCTCAGGCTCCGGGACGGGCGCGTGCTGAACCCGGGCTTCCTCGACTACAAGCTCCTCACGGCGCCGGACATGCCGGAGATCCTGATCACGCTGATCGAGACGGTTGACGAGGCCGGGCCCTTCGGGGCGAAGGGGCTCGGCGAGGCGGGGACGATTCCCATCTCCGCTGCCGTCGCGAACGCGGTGAAGGACGCGACCGGGGTGCGGATCACCGAGCTTCCCATGACGCCCGAACGCGTGTACCGTGCGCTCCGGGCGGCGCGAACCGCCGAGCCCGCGACCTGAGCTCCTGAACTCCATGCGAACCGAGAGCACCGGAGGCAGACCCATGCGGATGACGCGACGGACGTTCCTGCGCGCAACGGGCGGCGGCGCCGCCCTGGCGACCGGCATGCGCGCCACCCTGGCTCGCGCTCAGAAGAAGCAGGTGGTGACCATTGCCTTCCCGGAGACGGTCACGTCGATGGACCCGCACCCGGCCCCGCGCAACAGCCCGCGGGAGTCGATGTACGAGGCCGTGTTCGACCGGTTCCTCCAGCAGGACCGGCAGGGCAAGTACGGGCCGCACATCATCGAGAGCTGGCAGTGGACCGACGGCAAGATGGGCATGGCCGTCAAGGTCCGCCAGGGTGTCAAGTTCCACGACGGGTCGGACCTCACCGCCGAGGACGTGGCCTTCAGCATGAACCGGCTGAAGGAAGTCTCGATCTACAAGGCCACGTACGCGAAGGTCAAGGAGTTCCAGGTCCGCGACAAGGCCACCCTCCAGCTGGTCTTCGAGCGGTTCGACCCGTCGTTCCCGCGCTGGCTCGGGTTCCTGGCCGGGTTCGTCGTCCCCCACGGGTACTTCCAGTCCCTCGGCCCGGACGACAAGGCGCGCGCGGAGGAGTTCGCGCGGAAGCCGGTCGGCTCGGGACCGTACCGCGTGGTGGCCTTCACGCCGGGAAGCACGCTCGTGCTGGAGGCGTTCGACCGCTACTGGAAGGGCGCGCCGCCGATCAAGCGGGCGGTCTTCAAGATGGTCACCGATCCGACGGCCCGGGTGGCGGAGATCCTGTCGGGAAACGCCGACATCGCGTCCGAGGTCCCGGTGGAGGAGTTCGGGCGGCTCTCGACCCAGGCGACCCTCAAGGGGGTGAAGCAGCCCGTCGCGGACATGGCGCAGATCTTCCTGAATCCCCGCTTCGAGCCGTTCAAGAAGGAGGAGGTGCGTCTGGCCGTCCACCACGCGATCGACAAGAAGGCGATCGTCGAGAAGGTGCTGCTCGGGTTCGGCATGCCGCTGTCGCTCACCGAGGCGCCGCTCTACGACGCCTACGACCCCTCCTTCAGCTTCCCCTACGACCCCGCGAAGGCCCGGCAGCTCCTCCAGACGGCCGGGTACTCGGCGTCGAGCCCGCTCCGCCTCAAGGTCATGACGACCCGCGGCGTCCGCGCGAAGGACTTCGAGTTCATGTCCGCGATCACGCAGATGTGGAAGGACGTCGGCATCGAGGCCGAGCTGGAGGTCATCACGATCCCGCAATGGTTCCAGTTCCGGACGGCCCGCGGGCAGGGGGGCCAGGACCTCGCCCCGCTCTCGCTCTACTTCTGGTCGAACCCGACCGGCGACCCGATCAACTCGGTCGGCTTCCAGAACAACGTCAAGGGGCCGTTCCGCGTGTGGGAGTCGGAGGACCTCGTCCCGCTGATCGATCCGATCTTCGAGGAGCGCGACGAACCGAAGCGCATCGCGGCGGCGAAGAAGGCGGCTCGCTACGTCGTCGAGAAAGGCTACATCGTCCCCCTCTTCCAGGTGGTCCAGCCGGTCGTCATGAAGAAGGACCTCGCCTACCAGCCGTTCCCGACCGGCGTTCTCGTCCCGCAGGAGATGTCCTGGATGTGACAGGTCTGGGTCAGAAGAACAGCCAGGTGACGGCGGCGAAGATCGGGAGGAGGATGCCGGCGCTGTAGGCCATGTAACCGAAGAACGACGGCATCCGCACGCGGGCACCCTCGGCGATCGCTTTCACCATGAAGTTGGGCGCGTTGCCGATGTAGGTGTTCGCGCCCATGAACACTGCGCCCACGCTGATCGCGGCCAGGATCGCGTGCGGTACGCCCACGACCTCGTCGGCCAGGTGGAGGCCCTGTCCCAGGGCGAGGAAGGTCAGGTACGTGGGCGCGTTGTCGAGGAACGAGGACAGCGTCCCGGTCGCCCAGAAGAACTGCCAGGGCTCGCGCACGCCCAGCTCGCCGCCGCGCGTCCGCAGGAGCTCGAGCGCCGGGATCATCGTGAGGAAGATCCCGAAGAAGAGGACGGCGACCTCGACCATCGGTTGAGGCGTGAGCTCGTTGGCGCGATGCACCTCGCGCGGCGTTTGCCAGAACGAGAGCCCCGTGAGAGCCAGGATCAGGGCCTCTCGCCAGGGGGCGCGAAGTAGCACGACGGCCACCACGACCCCCCCCAGCCAGACGAAGTTGAGGGCCCCCGTGAGCCGGAGAGGGCGCCGCTGCGCTTCGTCGCGGGCGAGGGCCAGCCCCGGCTCCCTCCCGTAGGCGACCGAGTCCCAGACGAAGTACGCGAGCAGCAGGACGCTCACGGCGAACAGCCAGTGCGGCAGCAGCCGGAAGGTCCAGTCGAAGGGAACGCCCTCGAGGTACCCGAGGAAGAGCGGAGGGTCCCCGAGCGGTGTCAAGAGCCCGCCGACGTTGGCGACCAGGAAGATGAAGAACACGACGGTATGCGTGACGTGCGTCCGCTCGCGATTGGTCTGAAGGACCGGACGGATCAGGAGCATCGACGCCCCGGTGGTGCCGAGGAAGGAGGCGAGGACGCTACCGGTCGCCAGGAACGTCGTGTTGACGAGCGGCGTCGCGTGAAGATCGCCGGTCAGGTGGATCCCGCCGGCGATCACGTAGAGGGCCGTGAGGAGCAGCATGAACGAGACGTAGTCTTCGGCCGTCTCGAGCAGCGCGTGCGGATGGCGCGCGGCGTAGAAGCCCACCACGGGAAGGCCTAGCACGCTCGCGAGGGCCAGCTTGTTCCGATTCGACTCCCACCAGTGGGGGATCCAGAGGGGACACACGGCAATGGCGAGCAGCATCGCCACGAACGGAGCGACTGCGTAGACGGGCAGAGGGCCGGTGAGCACCGGCCCCAAGGTATGCTGGGCCCGGCGCGCCAGCAACCCCAGCCGTCCCCGTCGCAGCTCATAACTGAGGGTAACCCTCCGGTCCCCGTCCCTTGCGGCCCTGGACGACCTGCGCTACAGTCCGGCCATCGTCGACATGCTCGTGGCGAGTCTGGGACCCGAGCCCTCGTCATGTCCCTCCGCTTCCTGCTGAGCCGCCTCCTCTTGGCGGTGCTCTCGCTTTGGGGCGTGAGCGTTCTCGTGTTCGCGATCCTCCGGATCCTGCCGGGAGATCCCGCTCTCCTCATGGCGCCGATCGGCTCGACGGTGCAGGACATCGAGCGCGTCCGGCGCGAGTTCGGTCTCGCGGGCTCCTGGTGGGCGCAGTACAGCGCCTTCTTCCTGAGCCTGTGCCGAGGGAACTTCGGTCGCTCGCTCTGGCTCCAGCAGGACGCGCTCCGCGTGATCCTGGAGCGGCTGCCGGCGACGCTTGAGCTGGCGATCAGCGCGCTCGTCCTCGCGACGGGAGGCGGCATCCTGCTCGGCGCCTGCTCCGTGTGGCGGCGACGGAGCTGGCTCGAGTCGGGCGCCGTGTCGCTGGGGGCCCTCGGGATCGCGGTGCCGAACTTCGTCTGGGGCTTGCTGCTCATCGTCGTCTTCGGCGCCATCCTCCAGGTCTTGCCCATCTCGGGCCGGATCGCGCCCGATTACGAAGCGGCGGAGGTGTCGGGTTCGGCGGTCGTGGACGCCCTGCTGCGGCGAGATCCCCCGGCGCTCGGCTCCGTGCTGGCGCACCTCATCCTCCCGGCGAGTGCACTGGCGCTCCCGCTCCTGGCGGCGGTGTTTCGGACGGTCCGCTCGGACCTGCTCGGCGCTCTCGGCGAGGAGTACGTCGTCACCGAGCGAATGAAGGGACTCGGGGAGACCCGGATCCTGTTCTGGCGGGTGCTCCGGAACGCGCTCATCCCCACGGCCACGCTGGTCGGCGTCCAGTTCGGCTTCCTGATCGGCGGGACCGTGCTGATCGAGACGATCTTCGCGTGGCCCGGCCTCGGGCAGCTCACCCTCCAGGCCTTCCAGTACCGGGACTTTCCCCTGATCCAAGGGATCGTGCTCGTCTACGCGGTCACCGTCATCCTCTCCAACCTGACGGTCGACATCGCCTACGCGTTCCTCAATCCGCGCGTCCGCCTGGCGGCCTGAGTCGGCGTGAACGGGAAGCTTTGGGCAGGCGGCGCGATCGCGGTCCTGCTGCTCTTCTTCGCCCTGGCGGGTCCGGCCCTGGCGCCTCACGATCCGAACCGGCAAGACCTGGGCTCGGTTCGTCAGCCGCCGGTCTGGGCCGGGGGCGCCTTTAGCCACGTTCTCGGCACCGACAGCCTGGGGCGCGACACCCTCTCGCGCCTCCTGTGGGGCGCTCGTGTCGCGGCCGTCGTCGCGGTGGCCAGCGCGGTGATCTCGGCGCTGGTCGGAGTCCCCGTGGCCCTCGCCGCGGGGTACCTTCGCGGGCGGGTCGACACGGTGCTGATGCGGGTGGTCGACGTCTGGATGTCGATCCCCGCCGTTCTCCTGGCGATCGCCCTCATGGCCGTCCTCGGTCTCGGGCTCTGGAAGGTGATCCTCGCCATCGTGATCGTCGACTGGACCCGCTTCGCCCGCGTGATCCGCGGCGAGGTCCTGGCGCTCCGCGAGCGAGAGTTCGTCGAGGCGGCTCGCGCCATCGGGCTCCGCCCGCTCCGCGTGGTAGCCGAGGAGCTCCTGCCCAATCTCGTTCCCTTGATCATCGTGCTGGTGTCCCTCGAGATGGCCATCGCCGTCGGCGTCGAGGCGCTGCTCTCGTTCGTGGGGCTCGGGGTCCAGGCTGGTACGCCCTCGTGGGGCGCGATGATCGCCGAGGGGCGCGGCTACCTCATGGTGAGCTGGTGGGGCATGGGCGTTCCGATGCTCGCGCTGATCGTCGCGGTCGTGGGCTTCAACCTGCTCGGGGAGGGGCTCCGCGAACGCCTCGATCCGCGGCTACGGACGACCGCGTGAGCGACGTCCGGTGACCGACCCGGTGCTCGAGGTTTGCGGATTGACGGTCCGCTACGGCGCGCGGCTGGCGACATGGGCGGTCGATCTCGCGCTCGGCGCCGGCGAGATCCTCGGACTCGTCGGCGAATCCGGGGCCGGCAAGTCGACGATCGGACGCGCCGTCGTGCGCCTTCTCCCGGAGCCCGGGCGCGTGGAGGCTGGCGCGATCCGATTCCAGGGGCGCGACCTCCTCGGTGTCTCCGACGCCGAGATGCGACGGCGCCGCGGCGCCGACATCACGCTCATCCCGCAGGACCCACTCTCCGCGCTCAACCCCGCCTTCCGCATCGGCCTGCAGGCGACGGACGCCCTCCGGATCCACCGTGGTCTATCGCGGAAGGCGGCCGCCGCGGAGATGGTCCGGCTCCTCGGCCACCTCGGTATTCCCGAGCCGGCGGACGTTCTCCGACGCTACCCGCACGAGCTGTCCGGCGGGATGCGGCAACGGGTCCTCATCGCGATGGCGTTCTCCTGCGGGCCGACGCTGGTCATCGCCGACGAGCCGACGACGGCCCTCGACGTCACCACC
The DNA here is from genome assembly GCA_963804185.1 of uncultured Candidatus Rokubacteria bacterium. Classification (GTDB taxonomy): domain Bacteria; phylum Methylomirabilota; class Methylomirabilia; order Rokubacteriales; family DASRDR01; genus DASRDR01. Next base: position 1,231,776 of record CAWDPM010000005.1, on the reverse strand, counting down.
CAGGCCCAGATCCTGCGGCTCCTCGAGGAGCTTCAGGCCGAGCGCCGCGTCGCGACGCTCTTCGTCACGCACGACCTGGGCGTCGTCGCGCACCTGGCCCACCGCGTCGGCGTGATGTACGCGGGCTGCCTGGTGGAGTCGGCGCCGACCGCGGACCTCTTCCGGTCGGCTGCGCATCCGTACACCCAAAGCCTCCTGGCGCAGGTGCTCCGGGCTGACGTCCGCGCGGAGGCGAGCGCCGCGCTCGAGGGACTCATGCCGGTCCTCGCGGCGCCACCCGGGGCTTGCCCGTTCCGTGAGCGGTGCCCGAAGCGCATGTCGATCTGTGACGAGACGATGCCGCGGCTCCGCGCGGTCGCTCCCGCCCACTCGGTGGCCTGCCACCTTCACGAGGGCGCCTGATGGGTGTGGTGAACGGTGCGCCGCTCCTGGAGACTCAGGATCTCCGGACGCACTACCGTCGCGGCGGATGGCTGCGGCCGGTTCGCTGGCTCCGTGCTCTCGACGGCGTCAGCCTCACGCTGGGCCGCCAGGAGACCCTCGGCATCGTCGGCGAGTCGGGCTCGGGGAAGACGACGCTCGGCCGGACCATCCTCCGGCTCGTCGAGCCGACGGGGGGGCGAATCCTCCTCGGCGGCCAGGAGATCACCGGTGTCACGCAGGCGGCGCTCCGGCCGCTCCGCCGCCGGATGCAGATCGTCTTTCAGAACCCATATGCCTCACTGAACCCCCGGCGATCGGTCGGCGCGATCGTGGGGCAGCCCCTCGCCGTCCACAAGGTCCCCGGAGATCATCCGCGCATGGTCGGCGATCTCCTCCAGCGGGTCGGGCTCCCCCCGGACGCAGCTCGCCGCTACCCACACGAGTTCTCAGGCGGCCAGCGTCAACGCATCGCGATCGCGCGCGCCCTCGCCCTCCGGCCGGACTTCGTGGTGGCCGACGAGATCACCTCGGGGCTGGACGTTACCGTGAAGCTCCGCGTGCTCGCGCTCCTCAGGGAGCTCCAGGCCGACTTCCGGGTCGCCTACCTCTTCATCTCTCACGACCTGGCGGTCGTCCGGCAGGTGGCTGACCGCGTGGCCGTGATGTACCTGGGCCAGATCGTCGAGGAGGCGCCGACCGACGCGCTCTTCGAGCGGCCGCTCCACCCCTACACGCAGGCGTTGCAGGCGTCCGTGCCGCCGCCCGACCCGACGGCCACCTGGCGGCCGCCCGTCCTGCCCGGCGATCCGCCGAGTCCCCTGTCCGTCCCGCCGGGATGTCGGTTCCACCCGCGTTGTCCGATCGCTGAAGTTCGATGCCGGGTCGAGCCCCCGGCGCTGCGCGGGCTCGCACCGGGCCGCCGCGTAGCGTGCCACCTGGTCCAGTGAGCGACGAGGACTCCATCCGGCGGGCGGCCGAGCTCTGGCAGGAGGGCTGCCGTCTCCAGATGTCCGGGCAGCTCGACCGTGCGATCGCCGCCTACAAGCGCTCCATCGAGATCCATCCGACGGCCGAGGCCCATACATATCTCGGGTGGACGTACAGCTTTCAGGGACGGATCGACGACGCGACCGACGAGTGCATGCGGGCGATCGAGATCGATCCGGAGTTCGGCAACCCCTACAACGACATCGGCGTCTATCTGATGCAGCGCGATCGCCTGGACGAGGCCGTCCCGTGGTTCGAGAAGGCCAAGCTCGCAAAGCGCTACGAGCCGCGGCAGTTCCCGTACATGAACCTCGGGCGGATCCACCTCCGCAAGGGTCAGTGGTGGGAGGCGCTACGCGAGTTCGAGGGAGCCGTTCGTGCGGCACCGACCGACGTCGAGGCGCGGAAGGCGCTCCACACGCTCCGCGGGCGCCTGAACTGAGGCCGTGACGCCACCCCCGGGGGCGCAGGGTGAGCCGGTGGCAGCGCGGGTGGCGCTCGTCACGGGCGCGACGCGCGGCATCGCCCGCGGCATCGCGCTCGACCTCGCCCGACAGGGCTGGGCCGTCGCCATCTCGTTCCGGAGCAACACGCGGGCGGCGGAGACGACTCGGGCCGCCGTCGCGGCTACGGGCGCGCCGGCGCTCGCGCTCCAAGCGGATCTCGGCGACGCCCAAGAGGCCCGGGCGCTGGTTGCCCGCGTGGAACGTGCGTGGGGTCGCGTCGACGCCCTCGTCCACGGGGCCGGGCCCTATCACGAGGGACCGCTGCTCGAGGAGACCCCGGAACGCTGGCGGGAGACGTTCCGGCAGAACCTCGACCCGCTACTCTTCCTCACCCAGGCCGCGGCGCCCGGGATGCAGGCTCGGCACTGGGGTCGAATCCTGGCGCTCGGCCTTGCGACCGCCGACCGCCTCGCCGCCCAGCCCAACGTCACGGCCTACTACATCGCCAAGGCAGGTCTGCTCATCCTGGTGCGCTCGCTGGCCAAGGTCCTCGCCCGGCACGGCGTCACCGTGAACGCCGTTTCGCCGGGCATCCTCGAGACCGAGGGGTATCCCCGCCCGGACCTCGCCGCCCTCCTGGAACGCATCCCCGCGGGACACCTCGGGCAGGTCGACGACGTGGTCGCGGCGGCGCGCTTCCTGCTGTCCGAGGATGCGAGCTACGTCACCGGAACGAACATCCACGTGAGCGGCGGCTGGGGCGTGTGACGCCGGACCCGAGGGACGCGATGAGCGCTGCATTCCGTCACCTGGCCGTCACGCAGACTGGATCGGTCGCCACCGTCGTGTTCGACCGTTCCCCCGTCAACGCCGTGGATCTCGACGTGATCGACGAGTTCCTCCGGGTCGTCGGCGACCTGGCGGGCAACCCTGCCGTGCGAGCGGTGATCCTCACCGGGAGCGAGCGCCGGTTCTGCGCCGGCGCCGACGTGGCGATGCTGCAGGACCTCTCGCCGGAGAATCAGCGTCGCGCGCGCCGGTGGGTGGACGTGCAGTCGGGCCTGGAGGCGATGGAGAAGCCGGTGGTCGCGGCGGTCAACGGGTACGCGCTCGGCGGCGGGGCGGAGCTGGCGCTGGCCTGCGACGTCCGCCTCATGGCCCGGGGCGCGGAGATCGGCTTCCCCGAGATCCGGCTCGGCTTCTTCCCGGGCGCCGGCGGCACCCAGCGCCTCACACGCCTGGTGGGACCGGCTCGCGCGCTCAGGCTGATGATGGAGGGACGGCGGCTCACGGCGGACCAGGCGCGTGGGCTCGGTCTGGTCGACGAGGTCGTCCCGTCGGATCTGCTCCTCAAGACCGCGCGAGACGTGGCGGAGCGATTGGCCACCGGTCCCACGCGCGCGATCGGCCTCCTCAAGCGCTGCGTCTACCAGGGGTACGGCCGGCCCCTCGACGAGGGCCTGGCGCTCGAAGCGGAGGCGGTGTCAGAGCTCATTCGCACCGCCGACGCGCGCGAGGGGATAGACGCGTTCCTCGCGAAGCGTCCGCCCCGGTTCACGGGCGCGTGAGAGTCCCCCCGCCGGACCGAACTGGTGTGCTTCATGATTCCGCGTCGCCCACGTCCGGCCTGAACTGCACGCTCATCCGCGGCCCCGCGAGCGCCATCTTCGGTACGGCGTGCTGCCAGGTGCGCTGGCAGGTCCCACCCATGACCAGGAGATCGCCCCAGCCGAGGTCGAAGGCGCGGGAGGCGCCGCCCTTGGCGGGGCGAAGCAGGAAGCGCCGCGGCTGACCGAGCGAGAGGATGGCGACCACTGTGTTGTCGACCAAGCGCCCCAGCCGGTCGCCGTGCCACGCGACGCTATCACGGCCATCGCGGTAGTACGCAAGGGAGAGGCGATTGAGCGCGAGGCCGTAGCGGCGTGACAGCGCGTCCGCCGCTTGGAGGAGCACGGGGTGCCCGGGGCCGTCGTCCGGCAGGGTGGCGACGAGCCTCGGAACATCGACGATCTGCTCGTACATCCGGCGCCGCTGGTGCTCCCACCGGGTCGTCCGGCGGAGCGCCTGGAACAGGGCGTCATGGCCCTCGAGCCAGCCCGGCAGGTGATCGACCCAGGCGCCAGCGGCGAGCGTCAGGCGACGAAGACCTCGGAGGCTCGGGTCCAGCCGCGGCTCGCCGAGACCGAACAGGCTGCCCTGCTCCAGCGCCTGCATGCAATGTAGGGTACTCGTCAGATGTTGGGTGTCAAGACTCCGGGAGTCTCGCTTGGGCCGGTCGGGAGTTGGCCGGAATGCTGCGGGTCAGAGCCCCCCCGCGACTCCGCGTGGCCCGAGCCCGGCCGGATCGTGGTCGGGCTTCCGCCCGGCCACCAGGTCCGTCACGATGCGCGCCGTTCCGAACGCCATCGTCCAGCCCATGTGGCCGTGGCCGGCGTTGAAGTACAGGTTGAGGTGTCGTCCGCGGCCCAGGACGGGCGGGCCGTCCGGCGTCATAGGCCGGAGACAGGCGCGGAACTGTCCCCGCTCCCAGTCGGCGGCCGTCGGGAAGAGGTCCCGAGCGAGCCGCAGGATGTTGTTGAAGTCGCGTCCTGTCCAGCTCCGGTCGTAGCCGGCGAACTCGGCGGTCGAGGTGAGCCGGAGTCGATCGCCCAGCCGGGACCAGCCCACGAGCCACTGCTCGTCGACACCCGGAACCGTCGGCGCGAGACCGTCTGCCCGGACCGGAAAGGTCGAGGAATAGCCCTTGGCCGGGTAGATCCCGAGGCGGACGCCGATCGTGCGAGCGACGAGCGGCGCCCCGACGCCGAGCGCCAGGACGTACGCGTCGGCGGTGAGCACGCCGCCGCTGGTCACCGCGCCGGTGACGCGGTCATCCTCCGCGCGGAGCGCGGTCACGCGGGTCCCGAGGCGCAGGGTGACGCCCAGCTTGTCCCGGCAGATCGTCGCCAGCCTCTCGGTGAACAGCTGGGAATCACCGCTCGAGTCGCCGACGTCGCGGACGGCCCCGGCGATCTTCCGCCGGACCGGCTCGAAGACGGGATCGAGCCGCGCCACCTGTTCGGCGTCCAGGACTTCCTGGCGCTGCCCGTGCTCGGCCAGGAGCTTCATCTTCCGGACGCCGTGTTCGAGCTCGCGCGGGTCGCGGAAGAGGTAGAGCGCGCCGCGCGTCACGGCGTGGTACTCGATTCCCTCGGCGCGGACCAGATCGGCCATGACTGCCTGGCTGTACTGGCAGAGGCGGAGCTTGACGATCGTGTTCCGCCGGGCCCGCCCGGCAGTGCACTCGCGAAGGAACCGGAGCCCCCAGGCGAGGAACTCCTGGTCGAGCCGAGGACGCACCCGGATGGCAGTCTCGCCTCCCAGAAGCGATCGGAAGAGCATCGCGGGCGCCTTGGGCGATGCCCACGCGAAGGAATGGCCCGGCGCGATGATGCCGGCGTTGGCCGCGCTTGCGTCCCGTCCGACGCCTTCCTGCTCCTCGACGAGCGTGACCGCGTGGCCCTCCCTGGCGAGGAAATACGCGGCCGTGACCCCGGCGATACCACCGCCCAGGACGAGGATCCTCATGTCGGCGCTCTCCGGACGCGAGAATACGGCGGGCCCGAAGCTGCCCGCAAGGCGCCCTGGGCGGACGCGCGGCCGGGGTCGAGCGGTGCGGTCTAGAGTACCCGGCGGAAGAGCCCGGGATACATCAGCACCAGCCAGTCGTCGTCGACGTCGATCTCGCGAACGAAGTCCGAGTCGAGGGACTCGAACCGGTAGCGCCGTCCGGGCTCGAGGCACGTGTAGCGCTGGCGTTTGATGGTGACGGTGAGGTCGGGAACCTCCACGTAGACGACCCGGATCGTCTCGGACTGGCCGCGCTCGAGGTGAAGGCGGCGGATGGGCAGCGTGTTGGTGAACGGCGTCACCGTGAGATCGACGTCGATCGTACCCTCGAGGTCAGGAAGCGGCGTCCCCGAGCGATCCGTCCAGCGTCCGGCGCCGTCGCGCGTGAGCTCAAGCCCGCGGTCCCCGCCGACGAGGCTCACCTCGAGGCGCCGGACTTGCCATCCGGCGTCACAGACGATCCGGTACGCGGCCGCGAAGACCTCCGCCCCGCCAGGGCCGAGGACCACGGACGCCGCGCTGACACCGTCCTCCAGTTCCCGAAGGACGAGGTGCTCGAGGCCTTCGCCTGACCAGTCCTGCCAGCGTGCGGCGATAGTCCGGCTCACGGCACGGGTACTGCGCTACCGATGGTCACGGTCCAGAGCGAGCGCGGGTCCAGGAGAGGTCCGCCGCGCGGGGTCCTGTCAGGCGAGGGCGGCGAGGCGGCGGGCCAGCTCCGCCTTCGGCGGCGCGCCGACCAGGGTCTCGACGACCTGGCCGTCCTTGAAGAAGAGGAGCGTCGGGATCGCCTGGACGCCGTAGCGCTGAGCCAGCGCCGGCTCCTCGTCGACGTTGACCTTGGCCACGACGACGCGCCCGGCCTCGGCGCGGGCAAGCTCCTCGAGGACGGGGGCGACCGCGCGGCACGGACCGCACCATGGAGCCCAGAAGTCCACGAGGAGGAGGGGTGTCGCGGCGACGATCTCGGAGAAGTTCCGCTCCGTGAGGGGGAGCGTGGCGGAGTCGGAAGTCGTGTTCGTCATCGAGGTCCTCCAGGCGTCGGTCTGGCCACGCGGCCGGCTTTGGACGCCGCCTATGGGACGGAACGAGATGACGCCGGGATTCCGGCACGACGTCGACGGGGGCCCGTCCGCAACTGGCCAACGCCACCCGAGGGGCCGGCCCAGGGTCGCCCGGGGGCCGGCACAGGTCGGTGGAGCCGAGCCCCGCTCGCGCTCCTGACCTGCAGGGGTCCCTGACATACAATGGGGTCGCTCCTGGCTCGGGAGCACACGGGCAGCGCGCCGTCAGGCGACGTCAATACGCGCGAACGCGTGCCAACGCGGCGGGGAAGTGACATGGGCGAAATGCGCTACGCCGACCGGCTGAACGATCCGCCGGCTCGATGACGGTTATCCGGCGGTGTTCCAGCCCTCCGAGGAGACGCGCGACCGTGAGGCCCTGGCGACCGTGCAGATCCAAGGCCTTCGTGAGACGGTTGCTCGCATCGCGGCGCACAACCCGGCGTATCACGACCATCTCGGCGGCCTCCTTCCCGGTGACATCGCCTCGGTCGAGGACCTCCGCCGCCTGCCCTTCCTCGCGAAGGAACACCTGCGCGACGGCTACCCCTTCCGGATGGCCTGTCCGGGGCGCGACCCGATTCTGCGCGTCCACATGTCCTCCGGGACCACGGGGGCACCGATCGTCAACCCGTACACCGCGGCGGACCTCCGGCAGTGGCGGGAGGTCATGGCGCGATCGCTCGTCGGCGCCGGGGTAGCAGCCGACGACGTCGTCCTGATCACGGCCTCCTTCGGCCTGTTCACCGGCGGTTTCGGCTTCCAGTTGGGGGCCGAGGCTCTCGGCGCCATGATGATCCCCGTGGGGGCGGGCAGGACGCTCCTGCAGCTCCAGCTCCTGCGAGACCTCGGCGCGACAGTGCTCGCGGCGATCGCGACGTACCCGCTCCGCATGATCGAGGTCGCGCGGCAAGAGGGGTTCGACTTCCGGACGACGAAGCTGCGGGTCGCGGTACTGGGGTCGGAGCCGTGGTCGGACGAGCTGCGGGTCCGGATCGAAGGCGAGATGGGCGTCCGCACGCATGACCTCATCGGCATGACGGAGACCGGCGGACCTGGGATGGGCATCGAGTGCCTCGCCCGGGAGGGCATCCACGTCTGGGACGACCACTACCTGCCGGAGATCGTCGATCCCGGGACCGGCCGCGTGCTTCCGGACGGCGAGTGGGGCGAGTTGGTGGTGACCACGCTGACGCGGCAGGGGCTGCCCCTGATCCGCTACCGGACCCGGGATCTCACGCGTGTCCGATCGCGCGAGCGGTGCCCGTGCGGGCGCACCGGCGTGCGACTCGACCGATTCCATGGCCGCACGGACGACATGGTCATCTTCAAGGGAGTCAACTTCTACCCCACCCAGGTCGAGCAGGTCCTTCTGCGCCAGCCGGGTCTGGACCATGAATACCAGATCGTGCTGGACCGGGATGCCCGACGCGGCGACCATCTGATCCTGTGCGTCGAGGCCGGGGCGGCGTTCGACCGGGAGGCCGAGACCCGGCTCTTGCGCGAGCTGAGCGACCGTCTGAGCCTCACGCCGGAGATCCGACGGATGGCCGTCGGGGAGATCCCGCGGCCGACTGGCAAGGCCGTCCGTGTCGTGGACCGGCGCGCGGATCGAAGCTGAGCGATCTCGTGACTTGGAAAGGGCGGCGGGGTCGAGGGCGGCCGTCGGGCCGGCGAGAAAGGACGGGCTCCATGACGAGGGCAGCGATGGGGAAGCGATCTGCGCGAGCGAAGCGGGAGACGCAGGCGGTTCGCTCAGATCGGAGGGCATCGTGACTAGTGCCGCGACTCCTGGAGCGGTCTTGCTCGCCTGGGTGGCTGAGACGCCCTTCGAGGCACTGCCGAAGCCGGCCGTCGAGATGGGCCGCCTCGCCGTGCTCGACTGGTGGGGCGTGGCGGTGGGCGGCGTCGACGAGCCGGTGACTCGGCTCCTCCGCGAGGCCATGCCCGAGCCCGAGGGTCCGGCGTCTGTCCTCGGAACGGATCGCACGGCATCCCCGGTCACGGCGGCCCTCTGGAACGGCACCGCCTCCCACGCGCTCGACTACGACGACACCGTGCTGGCGCTGCCCGGCCACGTCACGGCGCCGCTCCTGCCGGGACTGCTCGCGCTCGCCGAGACTCGAGGGGCGAGTGGCCGCGATGTCCTGACGGCCTTCGTGCTCGGCGTCGAGGTCATGTGCCGGGTCTCGCGCGCGCTGGCGCCGGGGCACTACCGCGCCGGCTGGCATGCCACCGCAACGCTCGGGCGGCTCGGGGGCGCAGCGGCGTGCGCCCGTCTGCTGGGGCTCGACCCGCGGGGAGTCGATCGCGCGGTCGGGCTTGCGGCGGCCCAGCTCGGGGGGATTCACGAGTCGTTCGGAACGATGGGGAAGCCGTTTCAGGTCGGCCGTGCGGCCGCCGATGGGCTCCTGGCCGCGCTGCTCGCCGCGCGCGGGGTGACCGGACCGGCCGGCATCCTCGACCGCCCGGCCTGGGCGCGACGCCTCTCGCCGGACTGGACGCCGCCTCGCCTCGCCGAGGGGCTCGGCCACGATTGGGCGGTGAACGAGGTCTTCTTCAAGCGCTTCCCGTGCTGTTTCGCGACCCACGCCGCCCTGGCGGCGCTGCTCGACCTCGCCCCGCGCCCCGACCCGGCGACGATCGAGGCGGTGGACCTCGACGTGTGCAGGACGACCCTGCTGGTGGCCGACCAGCGGGAGCCTGACACGGGACTCGGGGGAAAGTTCAGCATTGCCTACTGTGCCGCGAGCGCGCTCCTCCGGGGCCACGTCCGGGAGGAGCACTTCACCGCCGAGGCGGTCCGGGATTCCTCGGCGCGCGCCCTGGCTACCCGGGTGCGCCTTTTCCCCCAGGCCGAGCTCGACGAGACGCAGGCGCGGGCCGTCGTGCGGCTGCGGGACGGCTCCGTGCGGGAGAGTGTGGGAGACCTCCGCCTGGGCCGGGATCCGGAGCGGCTCCGGTGGGAGCTCGGTGTGAAGTTCCAGGCCCTGGCCGAGCCGCGGCTCGGGGCGGCGGAGACCGCGCGGCTCCGGGACGCGCTCGGCCGCGTCGACGAGATCGAGGACCTCACGGAGCTCACGCACCGCGCCCGGCCCTGACCGGTGGCGGCGATGCCGCCGGCGACCGTCGACCTCACGTCGCTCTTCGTCCCGCGCGGGGTGGCGGTGCTGGGCGCGTCGCGCAACCCCGCGAAGCTCGGTCACCGGCTCGTCCAGAACCTTCTCGCTTCGGGATTCGCGGGCGACGTCTTCCCCGTCAATCCGAGCGGCGAGGCCATTCTCGGCCTGGAGGTGGTCACGCGCGCCGAGGACGTCCCGCGCGCGCTCGATCTCGCCCTGGTGAGCCTCCCCGCGAGGGCGGTACTGCCCGCCGTTCGCGCGCTGGGCGCGCGCGGCTGTCGAGTGTGCGTCATCCTTGCCTCGGGGTTCGGCGAGACCGGACGGGCCGGCCAGGGCGCGCAGGAAGAGATCGGGGCGATCGCCCGGGGGACCGGGATGCGGATCGTCGGCCCCAACTGCATGGGCGTCGTCAACGTGCCCGGCCGGCTCAATGCCTCCTACTTCTGGGATGTGCCCCGGCAGCCCGGGGTCATCTCCTTCGTGTCACAGAGCGGCGCGTACGGCGGACTCTTCTTCCGCGAGGTCCGCGAGCGATCGCTCGGGGTCGCCAAGTTCCTCTCGATCGGCAATCAGGCCGACCTCGGCTTCACGGAGTGCCTCGCCTGGCTCGCCGACGATCCCGACACGCGAGTCGTGGGGCTCTTCGTCGAGGGGATCCGGGATGGCCGGGCGTTCGTCGCGGCGGCCCGGCGGCTCGCGCGCGCGAAGCCGATCGTCGCCCTGAAGGCCGGCCGGGCCGAGGCCGGCCGGCGGGCCGCCGGCTCTCACACGGGCTCGCTCGCCGGGGCCTGGGAGACGTATCGTGCCGCCTTCGCGGCCGCCGGCATCGTCGTGGTGGAGAGCACCGAGGAGCTGTTCGACGCCATGGTGACCTTGGAGGCCCACGGGAGCCGCCCGCCGCGCGACGCGGCCGTCGCGGTCCTCACCATCTCGGGCGGGCCGTCCGTGGTGGCAGCCGACGCGGCGGAAGCGGCGGGGCTCCGCGTCCCGGCCCTCTCGGACGAGCGACGCCGGGCGCTGAGGACCCACCTGCCGGATTTTGGTGCCGACGCGAATCCCGTCGACATGACGCCTCAGATGGAGCCCGCCGGCTTCGGGCCGAGCGTGCGCCTGGTCCTCGAGGCGCCCGAGGTTTCGGGGGCCGTCGCGATCGACATCGGCCTCGACCGCCCCGAGTACGCGGAAGCGCTCGCAGCGGCGCAGGCCGAGACCGGCAAGCCCGTCGTCGCGTGCACCGTCGACACTCCGGACATGGACCGTCGTCTCCGCACCGCCGGCATCCCGCTCGTGCCGGGACCGGAGCGCGCGGTGCGGGCCTACGGGGCACTCGTCCGTCGCGCGGAGCTCTGCCGGCGGGTCGAGACGGCCTCCGCGCCTCGTCCGGCGCCCGCCCTGTCCGCCGGTCTCGCCGCGCGGCTCGGCACGAGGGGATCGCTCGGGCATGCGGATGCCCGGGCACTCCTGGAGGCCTACGGCGTACGCTTCCCGCGTGAGCGAATCGTCACCGCGGCCGAGGAGGCCCTGTCGGCGGCCGGAGAGATCGGCTACCCTCTGGTGGTCAAGACGGCGCGGCCGGAGGTGCTCCACCGGACGGAGGCAGGCGGCGTGGTCCTGGGCGTGACCGACGAGGCGGCGCTGACGCGGGCGGTGCGCCTCCTCGAGGCCAGGCTGGGCCCCGGGCCGCTGCTGATGCAGGAGGAGGTGCCCCAGGGGCTCGAGCTCCTCGTGGGCGGCCGGCGCGATGCGACCTTCGGTCCCACGGTGCTCGTCGGGCTCGGTGGTGTGCTGGCGGAGCTCCTCCGCGACGTGTCGATCGGGCTCGCACCGCTGACACAAGCCGTGGCGCGCGCGCTGCTCGTCGAGGGCCGGCGCGCGGCGCTCCTCCACGGATTTCGCGGGACCGCGCCCGTCGACGAGAGCACACTGGCCGACATCATCGTCGGGGTCGGAGACCTCCTCGTGGACCACCCGCAGATCGTCGAGCTGGATCTGAACCCCCTGATCGCGTCAGGCGGCCGGCTCGTGGCCGTGGACGCGCTTGTCCTGGTGAACCCCGAGAGCACGGAAGCAGGGAGGGCGTGAGATGGAACCTGAGAGACGGCACGTGAGGCGGCGAGACTTCCTGCGGACCGGCGTCGCCGGCGCCGTGCTGGCCGGGGCCTTCCCAGGGCGCCAGGTGATCGCCCAAGGGAAGGGCAAGGTACGCTTCGCGTACCTTCAGCTCGGCTGGGCAGCGTGCGAGATCATCCACAAGGAGGATCTCCTCGGCAAGCGCGGCTGGCAGGCGGAGTACAACGTCGTGCCGGGCTCGCCGGCCGGCCTCGTCAACACGTTCGCCGCCGGCAACGTCGACGCGATCGACATGTCATTCGCGCTCTCCGCGAAGATGTTCGAGGACCAGGTGCCGGTGAAGGTCACGGGGGTGGCGACCGCCGTGCTGGGCGCCATCGTCGCCCGGAAGGACGCGGGCATCAGCAAGGTCGAGGACCTCAAGGGACGCAAGATCGCGGCCGTCGTCGGGACGACGACCTTCCTGGACGTCCGGACCCTGACGCTCAAGGGCTACGGGTTCGACATCCAGAAGGAGACCCAGCTGATCACCGCCCAGGCGCCTCCCGACATGGCGACCATGATCGCCAAGAAGGACGTGGACGCGGTCATCGCGTGGCAGCCCGTGTCCGACCTCATCGTGCACCGCGGCGACGGGGTCTACCTCGCGAAGCAGATCGACCTGTGGCGCAAGGCCACCGGGCGCGCGACGGGCTTCCCGGTCCACGTCTGCTACGTCGTGAGCCCGAGCTTCATCGAGAAGCACCCGACCTTCCCCAAGGATCTGAACGACGCGCAGCGCGAGGCCGTGGAGCTCTGGAACGGGAACAAGGCGAAGGCGGTGGAGATCGCCGCGGAGATCACCAAGCTCCCGCCGCCCGTCGTCGAGTACGCGCACGGCCAGACGGTCCAGATGCTCCACGGGCTCTCGGATGAGCAGATCGAGACCCTCGTGGTCCAGCTCCGGCTGATCAAGGAGTCCGGGTTCTTGAAGTCGGACGTCTGGGACAATCCCGACCGCATCAAGAAGGAGTTCTTCTGGCGATCCGCGTGAGAAGGCCCGTCAATCGCCGGAGTACTGGAGTCGCCTAGGCGCGAACGCGTGGCGGGCGCTCGCGCTCGCCCGACCCGGGCCAACAGCAGGCTCGCGACCGTGTGACGGATGCGCCGCCATGCCCACCCGACGGCCAGGCGGCTCCGGCATCGAGCCCGACGGCGAAGCACGGGAAGCCGCCCCGGGTCCTCGGCCTCGTCGCGACCGGCCTGACGCGGCACCCCCGGATCGCCTATGAAGGCCTCGCGCGAAGACGAGGGCTGCCGGGGCGTCGTCGTGTGTCCTCACGACTCAGCACCGGAGCCCGCGGACGGCAGAGACGATTTTCTGCGGGGACACCAGCCCCAGCGTGCTAAGTCTGGCGTTGCTTGGCTCTCGCCCGTCTGGCCCCGTTGGCGCGCACCACCGCCGTGCGCGTCGGTCGCTCGTGTCGGTCGCGCATGAAGGAGGCGTCGTGAAGGGGCATCGATTGCTCGTGGTGCTGGCACTGGGGGTCCCGCTCGCGGCGTGTTCGGAGGCGAAGTCGCTGGTCGGTGTGGACGAGGACGACGAGGGAGCCCAGACCCTCGTCGTGTCGGCCGAGCAGACGACCGTTCCCGCGGGTGGCTCGACCACGGTCCGGTTCCAGGCCACCGACAAGAAGGGTCAGCCGGTGAAGGACGGCACCCAGCTGGAGGTGACGAGCGTCAAGCTCGGACGCGTCGATTCCCCGAAGCTCTCGACCCAGGGCGGGGGCGGGACGACCGTCTACCGGGCCCCGGCCGTGCTGGGAGCGGATCGGCTCGAGGCCAAATCCGGTAAAGCGAAGGGAGCTCTGACCCTGACGATCACCGAGGTACCTCCGCCCGCGGCGCCGGCTGGTGACGGCGGAGGGTCGGCGACCTCGCCGCCGGGTGGTGCCATTGCCGCGACGCCGCCTGCCCCTCCGGGCGCCGGCGCAGGGTCGCCCTCGTCGATCGACCTCGGCGCGGTGACGTGGCTCCACACGAACGTGTCCAGCTGGGCGGAGACCTCGCGGATCACCAGCACCTCGATCGGGAATCCTCCGATCTGCATCGGGCACACCATGGCTGGCCGGTGGCCGGTCAAGAACGGGCTCGAGGGGAACCCGTGGATCTTCGTGAACATGAACGGACGCTGGTACGCCGCGACCTACGAGTGGCTGAGCCCCGGCCAGACGTGCAAGGGCATTCATGCCGACAACATCGGGCCCCACATCGGGATCCCGCCGCTCTCGAGCTGGCGGCCGAGGTCCGGCGAGCTCGTCGGGCTGATGGTCTCCGCTCGCGCCCGTTCGGGAGGCGACACCGTCTCCGAGCGCAGCAACGTCGTCATGGTCCGCTGGCCCTGACGACGCAGTTCCCCTGACGATCCGCGGCCGCCCCCCTGGCGCGGCGCCGCGGGCTCAGTTGAGGCGCGGTCGGGATCGACCTCGCCGCCGCGGTTGCGGATAGGCCGATTCTCGTGCCACGATTCGCCGTGCTCTTCTACCCGGTGTCGTCCAAGTTCGCGGGGCGTTCGGGCCGCGTCACCAGGGAGTTCGGCTGGCGCGGGTGAGCCCGGCCGGGGGCGTGGCGAGCTGGAGCGAACGGCTCCGGCTGCCCTCGCTCGTCGTCCTGGCGGTCGCTCTCGTCGTCTGGGAGGGGCTGGCGCGCCGCTACGGCGCGTACGTGATGCCGTCCCCCAGAGCGGTGGTCCAGGGGCTGGTCGGGGTCGTCCTGACCGGCGAGGCATGGATGCACGCCGGGGCGTCGCTCTACCGCATCGCGATCGGTTTCGGAAGCGCACTGGTCGTCGCGGTGCTGATGGGGCTGGCCTCGTTCCTGTGGCGGTCCGCGCGGATCGCGGTCGCGGACGTCGTGACCGTCCTCAACTCGACCTCGGTGTTCGTGTGGATCGTCGTCTCCCTCATCTGGTTCGGACTGACCAACATGGCGCCCATCTTCACGACCTTCATGATCACGCTGCCGGTGGTGGCGGCCAACGTCGTCGAGGGCGTGGCGAGTGTCGACCGCCGTCTCCTCGAGATGGGCCAGGTGTACCGGCTCTCGGGGTGGGAGAAGTTCCGGTCGATCGTGATCCCTTCGACCGTTCCCCACCTTGTCGCGGGCATGAAGGTCGGCTTCGGGCTCGCGCTGAAGGTGTCCGTCGTGGCCGAGATCTTCGGGGTGACGAGCGGGATCGGCTACATCATGAACTACAGCCGCGAGATCCTGGCGACCCAGATGGTGTTCGTCTGGGCGCTGGTCATGATCGCCATCATGCTCGTGGCCGACAAGCTCGTGTTCGAGTCGCTGACGCGCCGTCTCGAGCGCTGGCGCTGACTCTGCCTGGCCCGGTCCCGAGCGCTCTGCAGGGCCTGGCCGGTACGGTACGATGAAGCCCGGATGAGGCTGGAGGTCCACGAGGTCTCGAAGCGGTACGCCATTGCCGTCCTGGACGCGGTCTCGCTTCGGGCGGAGAAGGGCGAATTCGTGTGCCTGCTCGGGCCCAACGGGTGCGGGAAGACGACGCTCCTCCGGATCCTCGGCGGCCTGGAGGCGCCCACGGCGGGAGAAGTGCGGTTCGACGGACGTCCCGTCACCTATGGCGGTCAGAGTGACCTGCACGTGGGCGTGGTGTTCCAGGAGGATCGCCTGCTGCCGTGGATGACGCTGGCTGACAACGTCGCCCTCGTGCTGAAGGCGCAGGGTCTGGACCAGGCGGAGCGCCAGGAGACCGCCACCCGCTACCTCCGCTTCGTGGGCCTCGGGGGATTCGAGGGCTACTATCCGAACCGGGTCTCGGGCGGCATGCGGCAGCGCGCGGCCATTGCCCGGGCGCTTGCGATCGAGCCCGAGCTCCTGCTCATGGACGAGCCGTTCGGCTCGCTGGATGCACAGAACCGTCGGATCATGCAGGCGGAGGTCAAGCGGATCTGGGCGGAGACGGGGAAGACCATCGTGTTCGTCACCCACGCGATCGAGGAAGCGGTGTCGATCGGCACCACGCTCGTCATGATGTCGGCGCGTCCGGCGCGGGTGCGCGAGCTCATCCGGAACGACGGAGGCCGGGACCGACACGCGCTGGTGGACCACTTGAACCAGGCGATCATGGAGGAAGTGCTCCGCCAGCAGGGCGGGGGAGTCCCCGCGCCGTGAGGCGGCTACTACACCATGCAGGCTGACGGCACCTTGGCAGGCGAGCGCTGGCGCGGCGACAGGGTCACCTCGCGCGCGCGGCTGGCGCCCACGCCGGAGGGGCTATAGGCGATCCGGCGGCGGCGTCC
Organism: uncultured Candidatus Rokubacteria bacterium; assembly: GCA_963804185.1. Lineage (GTDB taxonomy): Bacteria > Methylomirabilota > Methylomirabilia > Rokubacteriales > DASRDR01 > DASRDR01. The sequence goes on along the minus strand of CAWDPM010000005.1, from coordinate 1,215,754 downwards.
CGGACGCCCGGCGGTCAACCACATCTCGTGGGGGGGGGAGATGATCAAGCCATACATGGCAGTCGGGCTCATACCCACGGTGCGGGGCATCCGGAAGCGCGCCGACATCAAGGTCAACCTTGAGCATCTCCATCACCTGGTCAAGGCGGCCGCGTGGCTGTCGAGCCTCTCGATTCCGGTCCGGCTGATCGCCTTCCCCGAGGGGGCGCTCCAGGCGTTCAACGACGAGGTGCTGGATCTCGACCACGCGACCTTCGCCCGGGAATGCGCGATCGACATCCCGGGGGAGGAGACCGAAGAGCTCGGAAAGATCGCGCGCGGGTACAACGTGTTCATCATGGCGCAGGCGAAGGCGCGGCACCCCGACTGGAAGGACCGCTACTTCAACGTGGGGTTCATCCTCAACCCCCGCGGCCGGATCATCCTCCAGCACTACAAGGTGTCGCCGCTCTTCCCGGTGGAGCACTCGGTCTGCCCCCACGACGTCTATGACTGGTGGGTGGAGAAGTACGGGCGTAGCCTCCAGGCGTTCTGGCCCGTCGTCGACACGGAGGTCGGCCGGCTGGGCATCATGATGGCCAACGAGGGTTCGTACCCGGAGAACGCCCGCGCGCTGGCCCTGAACGGCGCCGAGGTCGTCTACCGCGCGTCCTACCCGCACCCGGCCACTGGCAACGAGTACTTCGAAATCCAGAGCCGGGCCCGCGCGCTCGACAACAACATGTACCTGGTCGCTCCGAACATGGGCACGTACTACCTCTTCCCCGAGGAGACGACGCCGATCGACACCTTCGGCGGCCGCTCCTTCATCATCGACTACAAGGGACGGATCGTCGGGCGCCAGGATTACGGGGCGGGCTCGACCTACGTCGCGGGGCCGGTAGACATCGAAGCGCTCCGCCACCACCGCGCCTCCGCGCAGTGGGACAACTGGCTCAAGGACGTCCGCGCCGAGCTGTATGGCATGCTCTACGAGAAGCCGATCTACCCGAAGAACCTGTACCTGAAGCGCGAGCCGATGAAGCACGGTGAGTACCGCCAGAAAGTGATCAAGCGCCAGATCCGGCTCATGCACGAGCGGGGGATCTGGAAGAAGCCCAGCGCATGACGGGGCTCGGGGTACGGTGGGCGGGCGCGGGCCGGCGGTGGGTCGCCGCGCTTGTCCTGGGAGCGATCGTCGCGCCCGGCTGCGCAGTGTTTCGGAAGGCGCCGCTCGACGTGCCGCCCGGTCACCGGGTGGTCCTGGGCGAGGTGTTCACCGGGGGCTTCGACTGGCCGAACGTGGTGCTCGACATCGCGCGAGACGGCGGCGGCTACCAGCACGAGCTTTCGATCGACGCCACCCGGGTCCCGTTCTTGATCACGCTGCCCCCCGGCCGATACCAGATCATCCGTCTCCGACTCAACGAGAGCGGACACACCTTCGCCAGCCCGGCCTCGTTCCAGGTCGGTGTCGTGTTCGACGTGGAGGCTCCTGCGGTGTACGTGGGCACGATCCGGATCGAACGCGTCGTCTTCGGGCCCCGGCTGCGCGTCGAGGTCCGGGACGAGTACGACCGCACGGTCCCCGCGCTCCGGGCGCAATACCCCGGGCTGCCCTCCACGGTCGAGCGCGCGCTGGCGCGGCCGAGCTGAGGCTCCGGGTGTCTCGGGCGTTCGCGGAGCTCGCCAAACGGACCGACGAGATCACTCCGTTCCTGGCGGTCGAGGTGTTCGAGCGGGCGCAGGAGCTCGAGCGTCAGGGACACGAGGTGGTGCACCTCGAGTTCGGCGAGCCCGACTTCGAGACACCGGAGGTAGTGCGCGAGGCCGCCGTGCGAGCCATCCGCGACGGTCGGACGAAGTACGCCCACAGCCTCGGCATCCTGCCCCTCCGCGAGGCGATCGCCGAGCACTACCAGGAGACCTACCGAGTCGCCGTGTCGCCCGACCAGGTGCTGGTGACGGCGGGCACGTCGCCGGCGATGCTGCTGCTGTTCACGGGGCTCCTGTCCCCTGGGGACGAGGTCGTCCTCTCGGACCCGCACTACGCCTGCTATCCGAACTTCGTGCGCTACGCCGACGCGGTCCCCGTCTACGTCCCGACGCCCGAGTCCGACGGGTGGAGCCTCCGCGCCGAGGGGGTCCGCGAACGGCTCTCGCCACGTACGCGGGCGGTCATGTTGAACTCGCCGGCGAATCCGACCGGGGTGGTGACGCCCGCTGACCGGCTGGCGGCCCTCGCGGAGCTGGCAGAGCGGCAGGGGTGCTGGCTGGTCTCCGACGAGATCTACCACGGCCTCAGCTACCAGGGGCCCGACCACACCGTCCTCGAGTTCACGGACCGCGCGTTCGTGTTCAACGGGTTCTCCAAGGCGTACGCGATGACCGGTTGGCGCCTCGGGTATCTGATCGCGCCGAAGCCGTACGTCCGGACGCTTCAGCGGCTCCATCAGAACTTCTTCATCTCCTCGAATGAGTTCGTCCAGTGGGCCGGGGTGGCGGCGCTCCGCGAGGCCGGGGGGGACGTACGGCGGTTCCGCGCGGTGTTCGACGAGCGGCGACGGGTGATGGTGGATGGGCTGCGGGCGATCGGGCTCGGCGTCGGCGCCGAGCCCACCGGGGCCTTCTACGTGTTTGCCGACGCCCGTCAGTTCTGCGACCGGTCCTACGACTTCGCGTTCGAGATCCTGGGCGGGGCTCGCGTGGCCGTGACGCCCGGCATCGATTTCGGGGTGGGCGGCGAGGGATACCTCCGCTTTTCGTACGCCAATGGCCTCCCGCGCATTCAGGAGGCCCTGGCGCGCCTGGGTGCCTTCCTGCGCGATCGCAGGGCCGGTCGCTGAGGCCAGGGGTCCCGCTCCGTGAGGCCATGGGACGTTCGGCTTGCGCGGGTCCTCGTCCGCCCCCTCCGGCACACGCCCCTGACCCCGAACGCTCTCACGACCATGGGGCTCGGCACCTCGCTGGTCGCCGCCTGGTTGATGGCCTCGGGTGACGGGCGCCGCACCGCGCTGGGAGGCGGCCTGTTCATGCTGGCGGTGCTCGCCGACCACATGGACGGCGAGTTTGCGCGGCTGACCGGGTTGACGAGCCGCTTCGGCCACTACTACGACCACGTGGCGGCGGGTCTCGGATACGTGAGCCTCTTCGTGGGCCTCGCGGTCGGGCTCCAGGGCGGATGGCTCGGCTCGTGGGCGCCCGTGGCTGGGGGGATCGCCGCGGGATCGATCGCCGCCATCTTCCTGATCCGGGTCTTCCTGGAGGAAACCGCTGGGCGGGCGATGGTCGCCCAGGAAAACTGGAAGGGATTCGAGCCGGAGGACGCGCTCTACCTGGTGGGCCCCGTCGCGTGGCTGGGCCTCCTGACGCCGTTCCTGCTAGCGGCCAGCGTCGGCGCGCCGCTGTTCCTCGTCTGGGTCGCGTGGTGCGCGATCACCCGGCGGTCCGCCACGGGGCCCGCCAAGGGGGTGACCAATGGAGCCAGTTGACGCACGCGTGGCCGCGCCCTAGGCTCGGTCGAGCGATCGTGGCGGGCGGCTCGGCGGTCGCGGGGACGACAGAGGGACCATGGCGAGCGCACCGGACAGCGACGTCGTCGCGCACTTCCGGGTCGCGTACGAGACGGTCGTTCGGTTCCCGTTGCTGATCGCCCCCCCACTCCTGGTTGGCGTCCTCGGATTCGCGCTCCTCTTCTTCATCGGCGGCGGGGCAGCGGCGATCGGCGCGCTGATGGGCGGGATGATGGGGGGCAGCGAGGGAGTGACGGCCGGCGGGATCGTCGGGCTCGTGCTAGGGGCGCTCGTGCTCGGGCTCGTCATGGGCATCCTCTGGCTCCTCAGCTCGGGCATGGTGGTGGTCATGGCGCGCGATGCGCTCAGCGGTCGCGAGCCGGTCCTGGGCGATGCTCTCGGGGCCGTGATCGGGCGGCTCGGGCCGGTCGTTGTGGCGTCCGGCCTCGGGATGGCCATCGTCGTGACGGGACTCCTCTTCTTCGTGATGCCAGGGGTTGTGGCGGCGGTGCTGCTCATGTTCACGCTGCCAGCGCTGCTCCTCGACGGTCTAGGCGCGGTCGACGCGATGTGGCGGAGCGTTGCGGTGGTCCGTGGCAACGTCGGGTCGGTCATCGGTCTCGTGGTGGGAACGCTGCTCGTGCTCCTGGTCCTCGCCTTCGCGGCCTGGATCTTGGCGCAGGTCCCCCTCCTCGGGGGGCTGGCGTCCTTCGTGCTGCACGGCGCCGCAGTCAGCTACCTCACCGTCGTCGGCGTCCACTTCTACCGGACGCTCGGTACGTCCTGACCGAAAGGACCGCCCCGTGAAAGAGTCGCCGGCGTCCCGTCGAGCCCGGGCGCGGACGCTGATCCGGCATCTCGAGCGCGCCTACCCGGAGGCAACCATCGCGCTTCGCTTCACGACGGCGCTCGAGCTGCTCGTCGCCACGATCCTGGCGGCCCAGTGCACGGACGAGCGCGTCAATCAGGTGACCCAGTCGCTCTTCCAGAAGTACCGCCGGGCGGAGGACTATGCCCGGGCCGATCCGGCCACGTTCGAGAGCGAGATCCGGTCCACGGGCTTCTTCCGGGCCAAGACCCGTTCGGTGCTCGGCATGGCGCGCGCCCTGGTCGAACGGCACGGCGGCGAGGTGCCGCGCACGCTGGAGGCCCTCACGGAGCTCCCCGGCGTCGGGCGCAAGACGGCGAACGTCGTGCTGGGGAACGCCTTCGGCGTACCGGGCATCGCGGTCGACACGCACGTGTTCCGGGTGACGCAGCGGTTAGGCCTCGCCAAGGCCGACGACCCTGATGACGTGGAGGCTCAGCTGGCGGAGGTCGTCCCGCGCGCCGGGTGGACCCACTTCTGCCATCTGATCCAGGCTCACGGTCGGCAGACCTGTCATGCCCGGATGCCGGCCTGCCCCGTGTGCGCGGTGCGGGGGCTGTGCCCGTGGCCGGGGAAGACCGGCGGGCGGGGTGCCGCGCACCCGCGCCCGGCGCTCCGCGGGCGACGACGCCCTTAGCCCGCGTCGCGCCGCCGCCCCCGGAGCGGCCGCCGGTGTCTCAGGGGTTGACACCCCCCCGCGCCTCCGATAAGGTTACTGCTTGCGATTTACGCCCGAGCGGTCCGCCCCGGAGTGGCCGTTCGCTCACATCTCTCTCGAGCGCGTGGAGACGGACGTCGTATGCCGACGGTCATGCCGAAGAAGGACGCGATCCCACGCAGCTGGCACCTGATCGATGCCGATGGTCAGGTCCTCGGCCGGCTTGCCGCGCGGGTCGCGACCCTCCTCATGGGCAAGCACAAGCCCATTTGGGCGCCGCACGTCGACACCGGCGACCACGTCGTGGTGGTCAACGCCGCCAAGGTCCACCTGTCCGGTCGGAAGGGCATGGACAAACTGTATCGGACCCACTCCGGCTACATCGGCGGGCTCACGGAGATCCGGGCCGACACGATGCTCCGACTGCACCCGGAGCGCGTGGTCGAGTGGGCGGTGACGGGCATGCTGCCGAAGACTAAGCTCGGGCGCGCGATGGCACGGAAGCTCAAAGTGTACCGCGGCGCCGAGCATCCCCATCAGGCGCAGCAGCCGCAGGCGCTGCCCGCCCGTAAGAAGGAGTCGTGATGGCGGAGTTGGTGCAGTTCTACGGGACAGGGCGGCGAAAGACGTCCGTGGCGCGCGTGTTCCTCCGGCCCGGGCAGGGACGGATCACGGTCAACCGCCGGCCGTTCGCGGACTACTTCCCACGCGAGACTCTCCGCCTCATCGTGACGCAGCCGCTCGAGCTCACCGGGACGACTTCCCAGGTTGACGTGAAGGTGAACGTCGGAGGCGGTGGCCTGTCCGGGCAGGCGGGGGCAGTCCGCCACGGCATCGCGCGCGCGCTGCTGGAGTTCAACACCGAGCTCAGGCCACAGCTCAAGCGAGCGGGCATGCTGACGCGCGACCCGCGGATGAAGGAGCGGAAGAAGTACGGACAGCCGGGCGCGCGCAAGCGCTTCCAGTTCTCCAAGCGGTAGTCCGGATCCCTCGGAGACGACCCGGGAAGGTCCAGGCGACCTTCCCGGTTTTTTTTGGAGAGGCCAATGGTCAGCGCCGATCTCGAATGGATCGACGGGGGCATCACCGCGGTTCCGGGGATCCTGGCCGCCGGGCTCCACAGCGGGATCAAGGCGTCCCCGGCCAGGGACCTCGCGCTCGTGTACTCCTCGACCCTGGCGACGGCGGCTGGCGTGTTCACGACGAACCGGATCCTCGGCGCGCCGGTCAAGGTGTCGCGCGAGCGGCTCAAGAGCGGCGCCGCCCAGGCAATCGTCGCGTCCAGCGGCTGTTCGAACGTTGCGACTGGGGAGCAGGGGATCAAGGACGCGCGCGAGATGACCGAGATCGTCGCCAAGCACCTGCGCATCCCTGATGAGCGCGTCCTCGTGGCCTCGACCGGGGTCATCGGGCGCTACCTTCCGATGGACAAGATCCGGCCAGCCCTGCCGAAGCTCGTGAAGGGTCTCTCGCCGCAGGGAAGCCGGGCGGCCGCCGAGGGGATCATGACCACCGACACGCACCCGAAGGAGGCGGCGCTCAGGGTGGAGATCGGCGGCCGGCGGGTGACGGTCGGCGCCATCGCCAAGGGGACGGGGATGATCCACCCCATGATGGCGACGATGTTCTGCTTCGTCGCCACCGACTTGGCGGTGGAGCGGGAGGGCCTCCAGCGCGCTCTGCGGCGTGCGGTGACGGAGTCGTTCAACCGCATCAGCGTCGACGGGGATCGCAGCACCAGCGATACCGTCATCATCCTGGCCAACGGGCTTGCCGAGAACCGGTCGCTCGCGCGGGGCGACCGGCAGCTGCGGCCGTTCCAGCAGGCGCTGGATGCGCTGACCCAGCGGCTGGCGCTCATGCTGGTGAAGGACGGCGAGGGCGCGACGGTGGTGATCGACGTGCGCGTGCGCGGGGCGAAGACGCGTGGCGACGCGGAGATGGCGGCCCGCTCGATCGCGAACTCCAACCTCTTCAAGACCGCCATGGCCGGCCGCGATCCGAACTGGGGCCGGGTGATGTCGGCCCTGGGCGCCGCAGGGATCGCGCTGCAAGAGGACCGGGTCGCGGTCTGGTACGGCGAGGAGCAGGTGGCGGCCGGGGGCCGGCTCCGGGAGGGCGTCCGCTGGGACCGGGTCAAGGCGGAGCTGGCCAAGCCCGAGGTCCTCGTGACGGTGGACCTCGGCCTCGGCTCCGGCCAGGAGCACGTCTGGACCTGCGACTTGACGACCGACTACGTTAAGATAAACACCGGTACGAGCTAAACACCACACACGCGCTCCGGGTCGGTGGTGGTCCCCACGGAAGGCGGGGACCGCAGGGAGCGCGGAGGCAAACCGACCAGGAGGAACCGCCGCGATGGCGCAGATCAGCATGAAAGAGCTCCTCGAGGCCGGGGTCCACTTCGGCCACCAGACCAAGCGCTGGAACCCGAAGATGGCGAAGTACATCTTCGGCGAGCGCAACGGCATCTACATCATCGACCTGCAGAAGACGCTCAAGAAGTTCCGGGACGCCCACGTGTTCGCCCGGGACCTGGCGGCCAACGGGGGCACGCTCCTGTTCGTCGGGACCAAGAAGCAGGCGCAGGAGACGATCGCCGACGAGGCGACGCGCTGCGGCATGTTCTACGTGAACCAGCGGTGGCTGGGCGGCACGCTCACGAACTTCACGACGATCCGGAAGTCGATAAACCACCTGAAGCGCCTCGAGGACATGCGGGAGACCGGCGAGTTCGAGCGCGTGACCAAGAAGGAAGCGGCGGGACTCAACCGCGAGCATAGCAAGCTCGAGAAGTCGCTCTTCGGGATCAAGCAGATGGAGGAGTTGCCCTCGGCCGTGTACATCATCGATCCACGGAAGGAGCGGATCGCGGTGGCCGAGGCGCAGAAGCTCTCCATTCCGATCATCGCGATCGTGGACACGAACTGCGACCCGAGCGGGATCGACTACCCGATCCCGGGGAACGACGACGCGATCCGCGCGATCCGGCTCATCACCTCCCGGATTGCCGACGCGGTCGTGGAGGGCCGGGGGGTGTCGGCCAAGATGAGCGCGGAGGCGGAAGCCCCGCCCGCGACCCTCGAAGCGGCCATGCTGGCCGGGACCGGCGCGGAGGCGGTCGAGACGCAGCCCGAGCCCATCGGCGCCTGAAGCGCGCGCGGCGGATCGCCCCGCGGGAGAGGGGGTGGCGTCGAGACGGGAGCCGGGCTCCCGGCCTCCGCGCGTCGGCGGTCCACCGAGACGAGTCGGACCGGCAATAGGAGGAGTCCAGGAACCAATGGCCACGACGGCGGAAAAGGTGCGCGAGCTCCGGGACAAGACCGGGGCGGGCGTGATGGACTGCAAGGAGGCGCTGGCCGCCTCCGGGGAAGACCTGGAGCGGGCCGTGGACTTCCTCCGGAAGAAGGGGCTCGCGGCGGCGTCGAAGCGCGCGCACCGGGAAGCCCGCGACGGCGTGGTCAGCGCCTACATCCACGCCGGCGCCAAGCTCGGCGTTCTGATCGAGGTCAATTGCGAGACGGACTTCGTGGCGCGAACCGAGCAGTTCCAAGACCTGGCACGGGGCCTGGCGATGCAGGTGGCGGCCGCCAACCCTCAGTGGGTGACACGGGCGGACGTGCCGCCGGAGGTCGTGGAGCGCGAGCGGGAGATCTACCGCCAGCAGATGGCCGACCAGAAGAAGCCGCCCCAGGTCCTCGAGAAGATCGTCGAGGGAAAGCTCGCGAAGTTCTACGAGGACGCATGCCTGGTGGACCAGGCCTACATCCGCGACTCGAGCGGCAAGATGCGCGTCGGCGACCTCGTCGCCCAGGTAAGCGCCCAGACCGGCGAGAAGATCGCCGTGCGGCGCTTCGTGCGGTTCCAGGTCGGTGAGTGAGGCGAAGCCCCGCTTCAAGCGCATCCTCCTGAAGCTCTCCGGCGAGGCTCTGGCCGGCGAGCAAGGCTTCGGCATCGACCCGGCCGTCCTGGAGCGGATCGCCCAGGAGATCCGGACGATTCACGACCTCGAGGTCGACACGGCGATCGTGATCGGAGGGGGGAACATCTTCCGGGGCCTGCATGCCTCGGCCACCGGCATGGATCGCGCCTCCGCCGACTACATGGGCATGCTGGCGACCGTGATCAACGGGCTCGCCCTCCAGAGCACCCTCGAGCGAGCCGGGCTGATGACCCGATGCCAGTCAGCGATCGACATGCCGGCCGTCGCCGAGCCGTACATCCGCCGACGCGCGATCCGGCACCTCGAGAAGGGGCGCGTGGTCATCTTCGCCGCGGGGACGGGTAACCCGTTCTTCACGACCGACACCGCCGCCGCGCTCCGGGCCGTCGAAGTGGGGGCCGAGATCATCCTGAAGGCGACGAAGGTGGACGGCATCTACACCGCCGATCCGCTCGTCGACACAGGGGCCGAGCGACTTTCCCACATCACCTACATCGAGGCGCTGAATCGCGGCCTCCGGGTCATGGACACGACGGCCATCTCGTTGTGCATGGAGAACAAGCTGCCGATCGGCGTCTTCAACCTGAACACTCCCGGAAACCTCCGGCGCGTCGTGTGCGGGGATCCCGGTGTCGGGTCCTTCGTCAGCGACATGCCCCCGTCACCGAGGTGAGGCCATGAACACGGTGCAGGCGGTCCAGAAGGATGCCGAGACCCGCATGCAAGGAGCCCTCGACGCGCTCGCCCGCGAGTTCGCCGGGGTGCGAACCGGTCGCGCCAGCACCGCGCTCCTGGAGGGCGTCCGTGTCGACTACTACGACACGCCGACTCCCCTCAACCAGGTCGCCAGCGTCTCCGTGCCCGACGCGCGGACCCTCATGATCCAGCCCTGGGACCAGAGCGTGCTGACGAAGATCGAGCGGGCGATTCAGAAGTCCGATCTCGGCCTCACGCCGGTCAATGACGGCAAAGTCATCCGCCTGGCGATCCCGCCGCTCAACGAGGAGCGGCGGAAGCAGCTGGCGAAGTCCGTGGGCAAGCTGGCCGAGGAGGCCCGCGTGGCGATCCGGAACGTCCGGCGCGAGGCGAAAGAGAAGGTCAAGGGATTCCTCAAGGACAAGGAGATCTCCGAGGACGACGAGCGGCGGAGCGAGGCGGAGCTCCAGAAGCTCACCGACCGGTCTACGCAGAAGGTCGACGAGCTCCTGAAGAAGAAGGAGCAGGAGATCCTGGAGTTTTGACCGCCGACGCGACCGGCCCGGTCGCGGGTGCCGTCGCGGCCGACGACGCCGCCCTGCTCGAGGCCATCCGCCAGCAGCCGTTGCCGCGACACGTCGCCGTGATCATGGACGGCAACGGACGGTGGGCCGGGCTCCGCGGTCTTCCCCGCGTCGCCGGCCATCGCGAGGGCGTCCGGGCGGCCCGGGAGGTGGTCCGCACCGCGGGTCGACTCGGCCTCGGCTATCTCACTCTCTACGCCTTCTCCTCCGAAAACTGGGCCCGGCCGGCGGCCGAGGTGAGCTTCCTCATGCGGCTTCTCGAGAGCTCGGTCGCCGAGGAGCTGCCTGGCCTCGTCGACAACAATGTCCGGCTGCGCACCCTCGGAGAGCTCGCGACCCTCGACCCGGGCGTTCGGCGAAGCGTCGAGCAGGCCGTCCGAGCGACCGAGCGGAACACGGGACTGACGCTCCTGATCGCGCTCAACTACGGAGCTCGTCAGGAGCTGCTCCGGGCGGTGCGGACCCTGGCGGACCGCGTCGCGCGGGGCGCGCTCGCCCCCGAGGCGATCGACGAGGCCAGCATCGCTGCGGCGCTCGACACGGCCGACGTGCCCGACCCCGACCTCCTGATCCGGACGAGCGGCGAGTATCGACTGTCGAACTTTCTTCTCTGGCAGGTCGCGTACACGGAGCTCCTCGTCCTGCCAACCCTCTGGCCCGACTTTTCCCCCCGGGACCTCTACGGCGCGGTTGCCGAATACCAGCGCCGTTCTCGCCGGTTCGGGGGACTGTAAGCGGCGGCCCGGCCGCCGCGTCGCGGAGCCCGTGCTCACGCAGCGGGTTCTGAGCGCCCTCGTCGGGATTCCGCTCCTGGTGGCCCTGGTGTACTGGGGACCGCCATGGTTGTTCGCCGCCTTCGTGCTCGTGTTCGCGGTCGGCGCTCAGCTCGAGCTGTACCGCATGTTCGGCGAGGCCGGGGTCGAGGCGGACCGGGGGATCGGGCTTGTCCTCGGGGCGCTTGTCGTGCTGGCCTTCGCGGCGGATCGCCCCGTCCTGCTGCACTTCGCGCTGTCCCTGGCGGTGATCGTCGTCGTGGCTCTCGGGATCCGGCGAGACGCCAGGGCCGAGGGCGCCTGGGCCGGGGTGACGCTGACGCTGCTCGGCGTTTGCTACTGCGCGTGGCTGCTCGGGCACGCGATCTGGCTCCACGCGCTGCCGGGCGGCCGGACGCTCACGTTGTTCCTGCTCGGCGTCACGTGGTGCGGTGAGTCGGCCGCGTTCTTCGTGGGCCGCCGGTTCGGCCGGCGCCCACTGGCGCCGCGCGTGTCGCCGGGCAAGACGGTGGAGGGCGCGGCGGCGCAGCTGATCGTGTCGGGCGCGGTGGCGCTCGGGGCCGCGCCGCTCGTGTCGCTCTCGCTCCCGGAGGCCGCCGGCATCGGCATCCTTCTGGGCGCCGTTGGCCAGGTCGGGGACCTCAGCGAGTCGTTTCTCAAGCGGAGCGCGGGCGCCAAGGACGCGGGCTACCTCATCCCGGGTCACGGCGGCGTGCTGGATCGGCTCGACTCCTTGCTCTTCAACGTACCGGCCCTGTATTATTGGCTCTACTTCGCTGGAGTATCCTGAGGCGCGATTGCTCACATGAAGACTGTGTCCGTGCTGGGAGCGACCGGATCGGTCGGTCGTCGGACCCTCGACCTGATCGCCGCGTTCCCGCACGAGTTCCGTGTGGGCGGCCTCGCCGCGCGCGGAACGGACGTCGCGCTGGTCGCCAAGCAGGTGCGATCGCACCGGCCGGCCGCGGTGGCCCTTCTCGACCGGGCCGCCGTGGACCGTCTGGCCCGGGAGCTGACGCCGCCCTTGCCGGAGCTTCTGGGTGGCGTCGAGGGCCTAGAGACCCTCGCGGCGGAGGTCCCCGCGGACGTCGTGGTCTCGGCGGTCGTGGGCGCCGCGGGTCTCGTTCCCACGCTCGCCGCGGTCCGAGCCCGTCGCACCATAGCGCTCGCGAACAAGGAGCCCCTCGTGATGGCGGGGGCGCTCATGACGAGGGCCGCGCGGGAGCACGGCGTGCGTCTGCTCCCGGTCGACTCGGAGCACAGCGCGATCTTCCAGTGCCTGGCGGGGGCGGCGTCGCGCGAGGTCCGTCGGCTGGTGCTGACGGCGTCGGGCGGCCCCTTCCGCGGATGGCCGCGTGCGGCTCTCGAGGGCGTGACCGTCGCGCAGGCCTTGCGCCACCCGACGTGGCAAATGGGTGCGAAGATCACGATCGACTCGGCCACGCTGATGAACAAGGGCCTCGAGATCCTCGAGGCGCACTGGCTCTTCGGCGTGCCGTTCGAGCGGATCGACGTGGTCGTGCACCCGCAGTCGATCGTCCACTCGATGGTCGAGTTCGTCGACCGTTCGGTCCTCGCTCAGCTGGGGATGCCGGACATGGGAATCCCGATCCTGTACGCCCTCACGTACCCGAACCGGCTCCCGTGCCCGGCCCCCGCCCTCGACCTGGTCCAGCGGGGGACGCTGAGCTTCGAGGCGCCGGACGAGACGGCGTTCCCGTGCCTTGGGCTGGCCCGCCAGGCGGGACGGGCCGGTGGCGCGGCCCCGCTGGTTCTCAATGCCGCGAACGAGGTTGCCGTCGGCGGGTTCCTCGCGGAGCGGTGCGGCTTCATGGACGTTCCGAGGCTGATCGCCGAGGCCCTCGATGTCCACGCCGGTGCCACGGCCGAGGACCTCGGCGCGTGCCTCGATCTGGACGGGGCGGTGCGCCGGTGGACGGAGGCGGCCCTGGGCGGCGTCCCCGCGGGATCGGCGCGGAGCTGATGCGCATGCCATTGCGGCGCTCCGGCCTGGTCTTGACGCTCGGGTTCGGCGGACCGCTCCTCGCCGACGGCTCGCTGACCATGGCCTTCCTGGGGGGGGCGCTCGACACTGTCGTTAGCGCCCTCGTGGCCCTTGGCGCGCTGATCTTCATCCACGAGCTCGGGCACTTCCTGGTGGCAAAGGCGATGGGCGTGGGCGTCGAGCGCTTCTCGCTCGGCTTCGGGCCGCGGATCTTCTCGTTCCGGGGCGGGGAGACCGAGTATTGCATCTCGATCGTGCCGCTCGGCGGCTACGTAAAGATGACCGGCGAAGAGGCGCACGGGGAGGACGCGATCCACCCGACGACCGAGGCTCCCCCCGCGGACCCGGCCAAGTCGTTCTCCGCCAAGCCTCTCTGGGCCCGTGCGCTGATCGTCTTCGCCGGCCCGGGCATGAACTTCGTTCTGGCGGCCGCGATCTTCTCGGCCGTGTTCGCCCTCGTCGGCGTGCCCGTCCTCGAGCCGACGATCGGCCGGGTGACGCCGGACTCTGCCGCGGGGCAAGCCGGGCTCCGGCCGCGCGACAGGGTCGTCGCCGTCGACGGGAAGGCCGTCGAGCACTGGGGCGAGATCGAGGCTGCCGTGACCCGGTCGGACGGGCGGCCGCTCGCGCTGACGATCCAGCGCGACGGCGCGGCGCAGGAGGTGACCGTCACCCCTCGCAAGGTCGCGGCTCGGACCCCGTTCAACGAACCCTCCGAGGCCTGGAGCATCGGCGCGCGTGCCTATCTCCCCGCGGTGGTCGGTGAGGTGCGTCCGGGCATGCCCGCCGCCGAGGCAGGGCTGCAGCCCCGCGACCGGGTGGTGGCGCTCAACGGGCAGCCGATCGAGACGTGGGACGAGCTGGCCGAGATGATCTCGACCCGGGCTAACGAGACGCTGACGCTCCGGATCGAGCGCGGCGGCTCCCAGATGGATCTCACCGTCAGTCCACGGGTGGAGGTCGAGCGTGACGCGCTTGGCAACGAGACTCGGGTCGGACGCATTGGAATCGCGACCGCGACCTCCCAGACCTTCAAGCGCTCGGGCCCGCTCTCGGCGGTAGTGGGCGGCCTGGCGCGCACCTGGGACGTCACCGTCATCACGGTCGTCTCCATCTGGAAGCTCGTCACCGGGACGATCCCGGCCTCGAACATCGGGGGCCCGCTCCAGATCAGCATGGTGGCCGGGCAGCAGGCGCAGCAGGGCATGGTGTCGTACGCCTTCTTCGTGGCCCTGATCAGCGTGAACCTCGCGATCCTGAACCTCCTCCCGGTCCCGATGCTGGACGGCGGACACCTCCTGTTCTTTGCGATCGAGGCGGTGCTGGGGCGACCGCTCTCCGTTCGCAAGCGCGAGATCGCGCAGCAGATCGGGCTGGCCCTGCTCCTGCTGCTCATGGTGTTCGCCCTGTTCAACGACCTCACGCGGCTCCTCCCGCCGGTCGGGAAGATCTTCCGATAGACCGATGGGCCAGTACGCTCGGCACGTCTTCGTCTGCACGACCGGCAGCACGTGTCCGACCCAGGGGGACACGGAAGCCTACGTCAAGCTGATGCGGGCCGAGATCGCGAAGGCGGGTCTCCATGCGGAGATCCGGATCAACAAGTCCGGCTGCTTCTCCCAGTGCGGGAACGGCCCGATGATCGTCGTCTACCCCGAGGACGTCTGGTACGCGGGCGTCCGGGCGGAGGATGTCCACGAGATCGTCGAGTCCCACCTGATCGGTGGCAAGCCCGTCGAGCGGCTCGTGTACCGTCCGGGTCGTCCCGGCCCGAACGTCGTCGCCAAGGCGTCGCACTGAGCCCCGGCGGCCACCGCCGCCACGCCCCGACCCGAGGGAGCTAGGCCATGCGCTGGAGCACGTCGTTCATCCCGACCCTCAGAGAGGATCCCGCGGACGCCGAGGCGGCCAGCCACCGGCTCATGGTCCGCGCCGGTCTCGTGCGCCAGCTCACGGCGGGAATCTACGTCTACCTGCCGCTCGGCCAGCGCGCCATCGACAAGGTGAATGCCATCATCCGGGAGGAGATGAACGCGATCGGCGGCCAGGAGATCACGATGCCGGTGCTCCACCCGGCGGAGCTCTGGCAGCAGTCGGGCCGCTGGCACGACATCAAGGACGAGATGTTCCGGCTCAAGGACCGCCACGGCCGCGACATGTGCCTCGGAATGACGCACGAGGAGGTCGTGGCCTGGCTGGCCGCCAAGGACGTCCGCTCGTATCGCGAGCTGCCGCAGGTGTGGTACCAGATCCAGACGAAGGAGCGCGACGAAGCACGCCCCCGGTCGGGCGTGCTCCGAACGCGCGAGTTCTGGATGAAGGACGCCTACACGCTCGACGTTGACGAGGCGGGCCTCGACGCGGCTTACGAGCGGCAGAAGGAGGCCTACTCCCGGATCTTCCGACGGGCCGGCCTCGCATTCCACGTCGTGGAATCCGACGTGGGGATGATGGGCGGAGCCGGCGCGCACGAGTTCATGGCGCCCAGCGCCGCCGGGGAGGACGAGATCGCGCGCTGTCCTGCGTGCGGCTACGCGGCGAACGTCGAGCTCGCGCGGTCGATCCCCCGAGCCGCGGCGTTCCCGGACGGACCGCGCGAGGAGGTTCCCACGCCCGGGGTCCGGACCATCGCCGAGGTGTGCGCGCTGCTCGGGATCAAGCCCGAGCACACGATCAAGAGCCTCCTCTATCTTGGCCCCTCGGGGCCGGTCCTCGCGCTGGTCCGTGGCGACCAGCAGCTCCACGAGAAGAAGCTCGCGCGCCTCCTGGGTGGGGAGGTCCGCCCCGCGCACGCCGATGAAGTGCGCGACGCGCTCGGCGCTCCGGTCGGGTCGGTGGGCCCCGTGGATGCTGCGGTGCCGATCGTGGCCGACGAGGTGCTGGGCGATGGGGTGTACGTCGCCGGCGCCAACCGCGAGGGTGTGCATCTGCGCGGCGTCCGGCCGGGCCGGGACTTCCTCGCCCGGCACGCCGACCTCCACGTGGCCCAGGCCGAGGATGCGTGTCCCTCGTGCGGGGCGCGGCTGGTCGTGGAGCGCGTCATCGAGGTCGGGAACATCTTCAAGCTCGGGACGAGGTACTCGGTGGCTCTCGGAGCGACGTACCTCGACGAGCAAGGGCAGGCGCGTCCGATCGTCATGGGGTCGTACGGAATCGGCCCCGCCCGCATCGTTGCGGCGGCGATCGAGCAGCGTCACGACGCTGATGGCATCGTCTGGCCCTGGTCGATTGCCCCCGCCCATGTCCTCGTCCTTCCCGTGAACCCCAAGCAGGCGGCGGTCAGGGAGATGGCGGAGCGTCTGTACCGTGAGCTGGGCGCGGCGGGATTCGAGACGATCCTGGACGACCGCGACGAGCGGCCCGGGGTCAAGTTCAAGGACGCGGACCTTCTCGGCATTCCGATCCGGGTGACGGTCGGCGCGCTCCTCGGCCGGGAAGGCAAGGTCGAGGTGCGGACGCGCCGGGATCGCCAGGATGTCGCGGTGGCGCCCGAGGGCCTCGCGGCGGCAGTCCGCGAGCTCGGGCAAGGCCTGGCCAGCCACCTCTGAGCCTCACGCAAGGGCCGAGGGGATTCCTCGGTCCTTCGTATCGGGGTATACTAAGCGGCTGACTCAAAGTGGGCGGAGCCCACTTTTTCGTGTTCATAGACGCGCATGCAGGAGGCAACGGGGTGGCGACGGGGACCGAGCTGGGACGGTTGGAGCCGGCGGTGGAGACCGTCGTCCTGCCGGCCGTCCACGCCCACGGGCTGATGCTCGTCGACCTCGAGATCCGAGGCAACGGGCGACGGGTGGCGGTCCGGCTCTACGTCGACAAGCCGGGAGGGGTCACGGTTGGCGAGTGCCAGCAGCTCTCGCACGAGGTGGGAGACCTGATCGACGTCTCAAACCTCGTCTCGGGCAGCTACGACCTGGAAGTGTCGTCCCCCGGACTCGATCGCGAGCTCCGCAAGGAGCGGGAGTTCCGCTGGGCTTGCGGGCGGCTCGTGCGGGTCTGGACGCGGGAGGACGTGGACGGTTGCCGTGAGCACGCGGGACGGCTCGTCGCGGTGGACGAGGCGGACCTGACGCTCGCGACGTCCGGCAGCTCGCGCCGCGTTCCGCGGAGCCTCGTGTCCAAGGCGCGCCTGGAGATGGAGCCGCGAGGCTCCGCCTGATCCAGGAGACCGCCATGAACCGGGAACTCAAGCTGGCAATCGAGCAGGTCGGACGGGAGAAGGGGATCGCGACCGAGGTCCTCTTCGAGGCCCTGGAGTCCGCCCTCCTCTCCGCCTCGAAGCGGACAATGGGCGTGGGTGACAACACGCGTCTCACGCTGCACCGCGAGACGGGCGCGATCCGTGTGTTCGCCGAGAAGCGCGTCGTCGAGAAGGTGGCGGATCCCAACCTCGAGATGAGCCTGGACGAGGCACGCCGCCTCAAGCCGGGGGCCCAGCTGGAAGACGTGGTCGAGGTCGACCTGGAGATGAAGGAGCTCGGGCGGATCGCGGCCCAGACGGCCAAGCAGGTGATCCTGCAACGGGTGCGCGAAGCGGAGCGCCAGGGGATCTTCTCCGAGTACAAGGATCGGGAGGGTACCCTCGTCCGGGCCCTCGTCCACCGGATCGAGAAGCGCACGGTGATCCTGGACATGGGCCGGACCGAAGCCGTCCTGCCCGAGCGCGAGCAGATCCCGGGCGAGCGGTACATGGCCGGCGACCGGGTCCGGGCCTACATCATGGAGGTCCGGAACACGCCCAAGGGCCCGCAGGTCGTACTTTCCCGCGCACACCCCGGCTTCCTCATCCGCCTCTTCGAGACCGAGATCCCTGAGATCGCCGAAGGGATCGTGCAGGTTCGGGGCGCGGCGCGTGAGCCCGGGGAGCGGGCCAAGCTGGCGGTGGCGTCGACCAAGCGCGATGTCGACCCGATCGGTGCGTGTGTCGGGCTCCGAGGGACCCGGATCCAGGTGATCGTCAAGGAGCTGCGCGGCGAGAAGATCGACATCATCGAGTGGTCCGATGACCCGGTCACGCTCGTGGGGCGAGCGCTCTCGCCTGCCAAGGTCGGCTCCGTCACGATCACGGGCGAGGGTGAGGACCGCTCAGCGCAAGTCGTCGTGCCGGACAGCCAGCTCTCGCTCGCCATCGGCAAGAAGGGGCAGAACGCCAGGCTTGCCGCGAAGCTGACGGGGCTCCGCGTGGACGTGAAGAGTGAGTCCGAGCTGGCCGAGGGCCGACGACGTGAGGAGGAGGACCGAACCCAGGGTCTGGCGGCGCTTGCGGGGATCGCGGACATCGGCTCCGAGCTGGCGCCGCGCCTCGTGGAGCGCGGCCTCTATTCGCCCGCGCGGGTTCGTGCGGCTGGGCTCGAGCGCGTGCGCGAGGCCCTCGTTGACGAGGCGCCCCGGGCGGAGGCGATCCTCGCGGCCGTCGAGGCGTGGCTGACCGCTCAGGCAGCGGAGGCCGAGAGCGCCGCGGCTCGTGACGCCCCCGTGGGTGAGGCGGTTCCGGTCGAGCCAGGGCAGGCCGAGGGGGCCGGCAGATGAGCCCGCGTCCTCCGGTCCGGACCTGCCTGGGCTGCCGGCGCGCCCGGCCGCAGGCCGAGCTACTCCGGATCGTCCGGACGGCGGACGGCCGTGTCGAGCCGGACCCCCAGCGACGGGCGTGGGGGCGCGGCGCATACCTGTGCCGGCGGGAGGCGTGTCTGTCGGAGTGCGTGCGGCGGGGCCGTTGGCCCCAGGCGTTCCGGGTCCCGGCCGTAGCGACCCCCGAGGTGGTCGCCCGGCTGCGCGGGCTCTTGGGCCAGGGGCAGGACGCTCCTGAGAGGGTCTAAGGGGGTAGCTGACATGGCCGGGAAAACAAGGGTGCACGAGCTCGCGAAAGAGCTCGGTGTCGCGCCGAAGATGATCATCGACCAGCTCCACGCCCTTGGCCACAGGGAGCAAAGCTCGGCGAGCGCCATCGAGGACGGTCTGCTCCCCCAGCTTCGGGAGATCCTCGGCGAGCAGGCGGCCGAGTACTCCCGGAAGGAGGCGGAACGGATCGAGTCCGAGCGCGTCGCGGCCCAGCGTGCGAAGATCGAAGCCGCCAAGGCGGCGGCCGCCAAGGCCGCGAGGACCCGGGCGAAGAAGGCGGCCGAGGCCGCCAAGGCCGCGGTCTCGAAGGTCAAGGCGCCAACCAAATCGAAAGCGGGTGCGAAGGTCGCCCAGATCGGGAAGGCCAAGGCGCCCAGCCCGCCGCGGATCGGTGCCCGACCTGACGAGAAGATCGCCACGCCAGTCGACGTCGGCGCGCCCGTCGCCTCCATGACGGCCACCCCGGCCCCAGCTCCGGCCGCGCCCCCGCTGGCGCCGGCCGCTCCCGTCTCGCCGCCGCCGGCCGCGCCGTCCGTCAGGCCAGCGCCGGCCGAGAAGCCGGCCGCCGCGCAGCCGCCCGTGGTGCCCGAGCGTCCAGCGGCCGCAGCCCCGGCGCCCGCTCGCCCGAAGGAGCCCGTGGCCCCCGCGGCTCGCGAAACCGCGCCCTCCGAGCCGAGCCGCCCGGCGGAGAAGGCCGAGCCGAAGGTCGTCGAGCCCGCGGCCAAGCCGCCGACCGACGGCAAGGTGGTGCCGATGCGCCCGCGGCGCGAGGAGCCGGTGGCGCCGGAGCCGGCCGCTCCGGAGCCGGCCCCCGAGCCCGCGCGGGTCGTGGCCCCTGCCGCTCCCGTCGTCGAGAAGCCCCCCGCGCCCGCCGAGCCCATCGAGCCGCCGGCCGAGAAGCCGGCCGCGGTCGCGGCGCCAGCAGCCGAGGCGGGGCCGCGGGAGATCCTCCGACTCCCCGAGTCGGTCACGGTCTCCGAGCTGGCCGAGCGAATGGGCAAGAAGATCGGCGAGGTCATCCGCGAGCTGGTCGGCATGGGCGTCATGGCGACGATCAACCAGCCCCTCGACCCGGACAAGGCGAAGGCGGTCGCCGCCAAGTTCGGCTTCGATGCGGACATGCGCTCGGCCGAGGAGCGGGAGCTTGTTGAGGAGGAGATCGACCCGAGCCAGCTCCAACCGCGGTCGCCCGTCGTCACGGTCATGGGACATGTCGACCACGGCAAGACGTCACTCCTCGACATGATTCGCAAGACCCGCGTCACCGAGCAGGAGTTTGGCGGGATCACCCAGCACATCGGGGCGTACCAGGTTGAGACCAGCCACGGGAAGGTCACGTTCCTGGACACGCCCGGCCACGAGGCCTTCACCGCCATGCGGGCCCGTGGCGCTCAGGCCACGGACATCGTCATCCTCGTGGTGGCGGCCGACGACGGGGTCATGCCCCAGACGGTAGAGGCGATCAATCACGCCAAGGCCGCGACCGTGCCGATCATCGTGGCCGTCAACAAGGTGGACAAGGCCGACGCGAACCCCGACCGGGTCAAGCAGGAGCTCGTGAACCAAGGGCTCGTTCCGGAGGAGTGGGGAGGCCAGACGATCTTCGTGAACACGTCCGCCAAGAAGGGTACGGGCGTCGAGCAGCTCCTCGAGATGACGGCGCTGCAGGCCGAGGTCATGGAGCTGAAGGCCAACCCCAACCGCGCGGCGCGGGGCGTGGTCGTCGAGGCCAAGCTCGACCGCGGCCGGGGTCCGGTGGCCACGGTCCTGATCCAGCAGGGCACCCTCCACGAGGGCGACATCGTCGTCGTCGGTCAGCACTACGGCAAGGTCCGCGCGATGTTCAACGACCGGCGCCAGCGCGTCAAGACGGCGGCCCCCGTTGATCCAGTCGAGATGCTCGGGCTGTCCGGTGTGCCCTCGGCGGGAGACGTCCTGCGCTCGGTGGGTGAGGAGCGGAAGGCGCGCCAGCTGGCCATGAGGCGCCAGGAGCAGGACAAGAAGGTCACCGTCAGCGCCCGGGTGACCCTGGCCGATCTCCATCACCAGATCGAGGCGGGGGAGGTCAAAGAGCTCCGGGTCATCCTCAAGGGCGACGTGCACGGCTCGGTCGAGGCCCTGCAGGAAGCGCTCGAGCACCTGTCCTCGGACGAGATCAAGGTCCGGGTGATTCACGGCGCGGTCGGGACCATCACCGAGACCGACGTGATGCTGGCCTCGGCGTCCAACGCCATCGTCATCGGCTTCAACGTGAAGCCCGAGCAGAAGGCGCTGCAGCATGCCCAGACCGAGCGGGTGGACATCAAGACCTACAATGTGATCTACGAGGCGATCAACGACGTGAAGGCAGGCCTCGCCGGGATGCTGCCGCCGATCATCCGCGAGGTCCCGCTCGGGAAGGCGCAGGTCCGCATGCTCTTCCCGATCAAGGAGGTCGGCACGATCGCCGGGTGCTACCTCTCGGAGGGCAAGGCGACGCGAAACGCGAAACTGCGCGTCGTGCGGAACGGTCGCGTCGTGGGCGAGGGTCAGGTCACCTCGTTGAAGCGGTTCAAGGACGACGCCCGGGAGGTCATCCAGGGTCAGGAGTGCGGGATCGGCGTGGGCAACCTCGATGTGCAGGTGGGCGACGTCCTGGAGCTCTACACGACGGAGGAGGTCGCGCGAACGCTCTAGCCGAGGGACGTTCCGTAGACAGCCGTGGTCCAGGTCGCGCTCGGTCTCGTGGAACTGCACCTCGGCGAGGTCGACTCGCTGAAGGGCAAGCGTCACGTGCTGCGCGGCATGAAGGAGAAGGTCAAGCACCGCTTCAACGTGTCGATCGCCGAGGTTGACCATGGCGATCTGTGGCAGCGCGCGACGCTTGCGGTCGCGTGTGTGTCGAACGACGCGCGGCTGGCCAACGAGGTTGTTTCGAAGGCCGTCAACTACATCGAATCCATCTTCGACGGCGAGGTCATCGACGTCCGGGTCGAGGTGCTCTGAGCGCATGAGTCGACTCCAGCGGGTGAATCAGCTTATGCGGGAGGAGATCTCCCTCCTTGTCCAGCGCGAGCTGAAGGATCCCCGGCTCGGCTTCGTGACGATCACCGAGGTGGACGTTTCCAAGGACCTCCGGGCGGCGAAGGTCTACGTGAGCGTGCTCGGCTCGGAGACGGAGTGGCGCGCCACCCTCGCGGCCCTCGAGAGCGCCCGCGGCTACATGCGAAACTGGCTCGGCCCCCGGCTCCGTCTGCGGCACATCCCGCACCTCACGTTCCACCCGGATCGGTCGATGGCGCACGCGGCTCATATCCAGACGATGCTCGAAGGGCTCCGGACCGAGGGGCGAGCGCCCGACGAGACCGACCCGGAGGCCAAGAGGTGAGCGCGCGAGGCGGAGGTCGTCCGCCACAGGCGGAGCGCCGTCCGCCACAGGCACGAGTGCCGTCCGCCACAGGCCGAGTGCCGTCCGCCACAGGCCGAAGGCCGTCCAACCATCCCCGATGCGCGTCGACCGTTAGCTCCGTGAGCGCCGCCGACGTCCCGCGCGACGTCGTGGAAGCGATCCGGCGGGGCCGTCGCGTGCTCCTGTTCGCCCACGTGTATCCCGACGGTGACGTTCTCGGGTCGCAGCTTGGGCTCGGCCTCGCCCTCAGGACGACGGGTCGCGCGGTCAGCTTCGCCTGCGCCCATCCGGTCCCGGAGCCCTTTCATTTCCTGCCGGGTGCAGCCGACGTGCAGCAGTGGAAGGTGGGCCGGAGCGAGTTCGACTTGGTCGTGACGCTCGACTGCCCGGACCCCGGCCGGCTCGGGGGCCTCCTCGAGGGCACCCGCGGTCCCGGGGTGCACGTCCTCAACATCGACCACCACGGCGATAACCGCCGGTATGGCGACGTCAACTGGGTGGACACGCGGGCGGCCGCCACCGGCGAGATGGTCTACGACGTGCTCGAGCCCGCCGGGCTCCCGCTCACGACTGATGTGGCGGTGAACCTCTACACGGCGATCGTCACCGACACGGGCTCGTTCCGGTACTCCAACACGACCCCGAAGACCTTTCGAGTGGCGGCGCGGCTTGTCGAGGCGGGGGCCGATCCCGCCCACGTGGCCACGACAGTGTACGAGACGCGGCACCTGGCGGGGCTGCGTCTCCTCGGGCAGATACTCCAGGGCGTGGAGACCGACGCCGACGGGGCCGTCGCCTGGCTGACGATCGACCGCGCGCAAGCGGGCTCGCCGGACCTGCCGGAGGCCGAGGAGTTCGTGAACTACCCCCGCTCCGTGCGCACGGCCAAGGTCGCCGTCCTCTTCCGTGAGCTGCCGGATGCCGTCAAGGTGAGCCTGCGCGCCAAGGGCGAGGTGGACGTGGCCCGCATCGCCGGGCGCCTCGGCGGTGGCGGCCATCCGAACGCCGCCGGTTTGATCCTGCCGGGGGGCCTGGCGGAGGCCAAGATCACCGTGCTCGGCGCGATCCGGGAGGCGCTCGCCGCGCGCCGCTGAGCGGCGGGCTCCGGCGCGCGGCGGCCTCCGTCCCGATGGTCTCGGACGGCATCCTGCTCGCCGACAAGGGCCCGGCAGTCACGTCGTTCCAAGTCGTCGCGCATCTCCGCCGGGTGCTTCGCATTCCCAAGGTCGGTCACGGGGGCACTCTCGACCCCATGGCCACGGGCCTCCTCCCCATCCTTCTCGGGGAGGCGACGAAGCTCACGGCGCACCTCCAAGGGCAGGACAAGGAGTACCTGGCGACGATTCGCCTCGGCGTGGCAACGGACACGCTCGACGCGACCGGCAGGGTGACCGGGGAACGGCCGGTCCCGCCCCTGCTGGCCGACGAGGTGCGCGCGGTGCTGGGCCGGTTCGTGGGGAGCATCGAGCAGGTACCGCCCATGTATTCCGCGCTCCATGCAGGTGGGCGGCGCCTGCACGAGCTCGCGAGAGCCGGGATGGCGGTCGATCGGGCACCTCGCCGGGTGCGCGTCTATGCGTTCGAGCTCATCGAGTGTGTGCCGCCACGGCTCCATGTTCGCGTGGAGTGCGGCTCCGGCACCTACGTCCGTAGCTTGGCGGCGGACGTGGGTGAGGCGCTCGGTTGCGGCGGCCACGTCGAGGCGCTCGTGCGGACACGCGTGGGACTGCTGCGGCTCGAGGATGCCGTCCCGTGGGCGGTGATACAGGAGGGCGACGCCGCCGCGCTGGCGAGGTGCGTTCACCCTGCCGACCGCGCGGTCGCCCACCTGCCGACCGTCGCCCTTTCGGCGGAAGCCGCGCGCCAGCTGGCCCACGGCCAGCGTGTTCCGCCGTCCGACCTCGCTTCCATCGAGCTCCCGGCGGAGCCTTCCGCCTGCCGCGTGTACGGTGGTGAAGGCTTTCTCGGGATCGGCGAGCTCTCGCGACAGGGCCTGCGCCCGCTGCGCCTCTTCCATGCAGATCGTCCACGGCCTCGAACAGTATCCTCCTGACGCGCCGCCCAGCGTGGTGGCCCAGGGGACGTTCGACGGCATCCACCTGGGCCACCAGGCGGTGATCCGGATGGCGGTCGGACGGGCACGAGCCCTTGGCGTGCGTCCGGTCGCCGTGACGTTCGATCCGCACCCTGTTGCGGTTCTCCGGCCGGCGGAGGCCCCGCCGGAGCTCCTACCCTTGGACGAACGGCTCGATCGCATCGCGGAGCTCGGCCCGGATGTCTGCCTGGTGATTCCTTTTACCCCAGAGTTCTCGCGGGTCGAGGCCGAGACCTACGTGCGAGACGTCCTGCTCGGCCTGCTTGGCGCCCAGGAGATCGTCGTCGGCTTCAACCACGCGTTCGGGCGGGGCGCTCGCGGCACTCCGGAGCTCCTGGAACGCGTGGCCGGGCTGATGGGCGTGCGTGTCCACGTCGTGGCTCCCCTGCGCGTCGACGGCGTCCCCGTGTCGTCGACAGCGATCCGAGAGGCCTTGCGGGACGGGGACGTACGGCGTGCGGCCAGCCTCCTCGGACGCCCTTACACGATCGTCGGCACGGTGGCCCGGGGGGCCGCTCGCGGACGAGCGCTCGGGTTTCCGACCGCCAACCTGACCGGGCCACCCGGACTTTCCCTTGCCGACGGGGTCTACACGGCCCGGGCCAGGTGGGACGGTGAGCTCGCTTCCGCGGTCGTCAACGTTGGAGTGCGACCGACCGTCGACGGGGCGACGCGACTCGTGGAGGCGCACCTGCTCGACGTGGTCCCGGAACTGTACGGTCGCCGCCTGACTCTGGCCTTCCTCGACCGGATCCGTCCCGAGCAGCGGTTCCCGTCGCTGGACGCGCTCCGGGCCCAGATCGCCCAGGACGTCGCGACTGCTCGCCGGATGCTCGGTCAGGGATCCGGCCCCTCCGGGGCGGATCCCGTGCCGGCCTGATCGGGCGTCGCGCCGTCCGCCGCGCATCGCGCCGCGCGTCGGTTGCGAGCCGCAAGTCCGCATGGTACGATGCTTTGGTCGAATTCAGAGTGGAGGAGCGTGGTGTCGTGAACCGTCCCAAGGGTGCAGTCACGGCCTGCACCAGGGACGGCGATTGGGGGCCGCCCCCCGGGGGAGGATCTGAGGGATGACCGTGTCTGCTGACCGCAAGAAGGCGTTGATCGATGGGTACCGGCGTCACGAGGGTGACACCGGGTCCCCCGAGGTTCAGATCGCGCTCCTCACGGAGCGGATCAACGGGCTGACCGAGCACTTCAAGTCCCACGTCAAGGACCACCACTCCCGCCGTGGGCTGCTGCGCCTGATCGGCCAGCGCCGCGGGCTCCTCGAGTACCTCAAGCGCACAGAAATCGAGCGCTACCGCCAGATTCTCGAACGGCTCGGGCTTCGGCGGTAGCCCCCGCAGCACCGGGGCAGTCTCAGAGGGCCCGGAAGGAACGTGACCTTCCGGGCGGTGGCCGGGTGGGGTGGGCTCGACCGTGTGGCCTGCCGGGTCCGGCCCGAGAGGATAGCAACGACATGGCAGCAGCGCATTCCACCCAGATCGAGATCGGCGGTCGGCGGCTCACCCTGGAAACCGGCCGCGTGGCCAAGCAGGCGGACGGGTCGGTCCTGGTGCGCTACGGCGACACCGTGGTGCTCGCCACCGTGGTCGCCTCCAGGTCCGCGGTCGAGGGCCAGGACTTCTTCCCGCTGAGCGTCGACTATCGGGAGCGAGCCTACGCCGGCGGGCGGATCCCCGGCGGTTTCTTCAAGCGCGAGGGGCGTCCTGCAGAGAAGGAGATCCTGACCTCCCGGCTCATCGACCGCCCGCTCCGGCCGCTCTTCCCCAAGGGCTTCCGTAACGAGATCCAGCTGATCGCGCTCGCGATCTCCGCGGATCAGGAGAACGACCCGGGCATCCTGGCGATGAACGGTGCATCCGCGGCGGTGTGCGTGGCCGGGGTCCCGTTCCTCGGCCCCTTCGGCGCGGTGCGTGTCGGGTTCATCGACGGCCGGCTCGTCGTGAACCCGCCCTTCGCCGATCTCGATCGGAGCACGCTCGACCTGGTCGTCGCCGCGACCGAAGACTCGGTGATGATGGTCGAGGCCGGGGCTTACGAAGTACCCGAGGACACGATGCTCGAGGCGATTGCTCTCGCGCACGAGGAGTGCCGGGCGCTCGTCCGCGCCCAGCGCGCGCTCGCCGCGCTGGCGGCCAAGCCGCGGTGGGAATTCGATGCCTCCCTTCACCAGGATCCTGCGCTCGAGGGGCTGGTTCGTGAGGCGGCCGGCGGCCGAATCCGCGACGTCGTCCGGATCCCGGAGAAGGCCCTCCGCGCGCAGGGACTGACGAAGCTGGCCCACGAGGTCATGGCGGCGGTCGATCCGGACGGGCTCCGGAGGGCCAAGGTCCGCGAGTATCTCGATAAGCTCGAGAAGCAGGAAGTCCGGCGGATGATCCTCGAGGACGGCATCCGGGTCGATGGTCGCAAGTCGACCGAGACGCGGGCGATCAGCGCGGAGGTGTCGTTCCTGCCGCGCTCCCACGGCTCGGCGCTCTTCACGCGGGGAGAAACACAGGCGCTGGTCGCTGCCACGCTTGGGACCAAGCAGGACGAGCAGAAGATCGAATCCCTGGAGGGCGAGTCGACCAAGCCGTTCATGCTC
The DNA here is from genome assembly GCA_963804185.1 of uncultured Candidatus Rokubacteria bacterium. GTDB lineage: Bacteria > Methylomirabilota > Methylomirabilia > Rokubacteriales > DASRDR01 > DASRDR01. Next base: position 1,188,828 of record CAWDPM010000005.1, on the reverse strand, counting down.
CACTACAACTTCCCGTCCTTCAGCGTGGGGGAGATCCGCCGCTTCGGCAGTCCTGGGCGGCGCGAGATCGGCCACGGGGCCCTCGCCGAGCGCTCGGTGCAGCCCGTGCTGCCGTCGCGCGACGGCTTCCCGTACACGCTCCGAATCGTCTCGGACATCCTCGAGTCCAACGGCTCGTCGTCGATGGCGACGGTGTGCGGCGCCTCGCTGGCCCTCATGGACGCCGGGGTCCCGATCAAGGCGCCGGTGGCGGGCATCGCCATGGGGCTCATCAAGGAAGGCGAGCGCTACGCGATCCTGACCGACATCATGGGCACCGAGGACCACTACGGCGACATGGACTTCAAGGTCGCCGGCACGGCGGACGGGATCACCGGGCTCCAGATGGACATCAAGGTCGCCGGCGTCTCCCGCGAGATCATGGCGGCGGCGCTCCGCCAGGCGCGCGAGGCGCGGGTGTTCGTGCTCGCGCGCATGCGCGAGGCGATCGCGGCGCCACGGCCCGAGCTGCCGCCGCACGCCCCGCGCTTCGTGGCGATCCGGATCAGACCCGAGAAGATCCGCGAGGTGATCGGGCCGGGCGGCAAGGTGGTGCGGGGGATCCAGGAGCAGACCGGCGTCAAGGTCGACATCGAGGACGACGGCAAGGTCACGCTCTTCGGCGCCGATGCGCGAATGGTCCAGCAGGCCATCGACATCATCCAGGGGATCTGCAAGGAGGCCGAGGTCGGCCGCGTCCACCTCGGCAAGGTCAAGAAGGTGGTCGACTTCGGCGCCTTCGTGGAGATCATGCCGGGCACCGAGGGCCTGCTCCACATCTCCCAGATCGCGGAGGAGCGGACGCGGCGCGTCGAGGACGTGCTGCGCGAGGGCGACCAGGTGCTGGTCAAGGTCATCGAGGTCGACCCGTCCGGCAAGATCCGCCTCTCCCGCCGTGCGGCGCTGAAGGATCCGGAGGGCGCCGCGGCGGGCGCGGAGCACTTGACCGGTCAACCCGATCCCAACGCGCCGGAGGCGGTGGGCGGCGGCCGCGGGGACCGGGGGGGAGATCGCGAGCGGGGAGGTGACCGGGGACGCGGTGGCTACCGGTAGCGCCGCGGACGGCAGTCGCTTCGAGACCCGCGTGACCGACGGAAAAGCGAGGGTGGAGGGCGAGTATCGGAAGACGATCCTCCCCAACGGGATCCGGCTCGTCTCGGAGTGGATCCCCCACGTCCGCTCGGTCGCGGTCGGTGTCTGGGTGGACACCGGCAGCCGCCACGAGCCCGTGCAACGAGGCGGCATCTCACACTTCATCGAGCACCTCGTCTTCAAGGGGACCGAGTCCCGGTCGGCCGAGGACATTGCCCGCGCTGTCGACTCGGTCGGCGGTCAGATGGACGCGTTCACCACGAAGGAGCACACCTGCTTCTACGTGACGGTGCTGGACGACCACCTGCCGCTCGCCGCCGACCTCCTGTCCGACATCCTCCTCCATCCGCGGTTCGACGGCGGGGACATCGAGCGTGAGAAGACGGTCGTCCTCCAGGAGTTCGGGATGGTGGAGGACACGCCCGACGACGTGATCCACGATCTCTTCGCCGAGCGGATCTGGCCGGACCATCCGCTCGGCCGACCCATCCTGGGCGACCGGAAGATCGTCCAGGCGCTCGACCGCAACACGGTGCTGCGCTACTTCCGTGCGGAGTACTGCCCGGAGCGCATCACGATCGCCGCCGCCGGCCACGTCCACCACGAGCAGCTGGTCGATCTCCTGGGGTCTCGGTTTCTCGGCTTTCACCAGCCGTGCCAGCCTCGGACGGTCGACCGACCCGTCCTCACGACGAGCCTCGACCTGATCGAGCGTCCCCTCGAGCAGGTGCACTTCGTGCTCGGGGGACGAGGCCTCGAGCAGGACTCGCCCGACCGATACGCCCTGTCTCTCCTGAACACGGTCGTCGGGGGAAGCATGTCGTCACGCCTGTTCCAGGTCGTGCGGGAGCGCGAGGGCCTGGTCTACTCGATCCACTCGGGGAACGCGGCGTTCCGAGACGGCGGACTCTTCTACGTGTACGCGGGGACCGAGCCGACCCACTTCCGGAGGGTGGTGGACCTTACGCTCCGGGAGCTCCGCTCAGTGCGTGCCGACGGCGTCACGGATGAGGAGCTTCGGCGGGCGAAGGACCACATCAAGGGAAACCTCATGCTCTCCCTCGAGTCGACGGGCAGCCGCATGACACGGATCGCCAAGCAGGAGCTGTACTTACGGCGGTCGTTCACGTTCGACGAGATCCTCGCCGAGATCGAGCGGGTGACCGTGGAGGACGTGAGGGCCCTCGGGGCGCGCCTGCTCGAGGGGCCGCTGTCACTGGTCGCGCTCGGCCCGAAGAGCCCGGACGTACAGCTGCCCGAGGGAGTGCGGGTCTGAGGCGGGCCACCCTGTGATCCAGCGCTACACGCGGCCCGACATGGGGGCCCTCTGGAGCGAGGACGCCAAGTACGCCCGCTGGCTGCGCGTCGAGGTGGCGGTGTGCGAGGCCTGGGCGCGCCGGGGCGCTGTTCCCGTCGAGGCGCTCGGCCGGATCCGCGAGCGGGCGCGGGTCGATGCGGGTCGCATCGGGGCCATCGAAGCCCGGGTCCGTCACGACGTCATCGCCTTCCTCACGGATCTCGAAGGGTCGATCGGCACCGATTCCCGGTTCGTTCACCTGGGATTGACGTCCTCGGACGTCGTGGACACGGCCCTGGCGCTCGCGCTCGTCGAGGCCACGGACCTCTTGATCGCGGGCGTGGACCACCTGCGCGAGAGCCTCCGCCGGCTCGCTCTGCGGCACCGAGAGACCTTGACGGTTGGCCGCACTCACGGAGTCCACGCCGAGCCGACCGCGTTCGGGCTCAAGGCGGCCGGCTGGTACGTGGAGGCCGGTCGGAACCGCGAGCGGCTGGTTCGGGCTCGGGAGGCGGTCCGGGTGGGCAAGATCTCCGGTGCCGTGGGCACCTTCGCCCACGTACCACCCGAGGTCGAGGAGGAGGTGTGCCGGGCGCTCGGCCTTACGCCCGAGCCGGTATCGACCCAGGTCGTGCCACGCGACCGGCACGCCGAGCTCGTGGTGAGCTGCGCCATCGTCGGCGGGAGCCTGGAGCGGATCGCCACCGAGATCCGGAGCCTCCAGCGGACGGAGATCCTGGAGGTCGAGGAGCCGTTCGCCGAGGGCCAGAAGGGATCGTCGGCGATGCCGCACAAGCGGAACCCGTGGCTGTGCGAGCAGCTGACGGGGCTGGCCCGCATCCTGCGCGCGCACGCCGGCGCCGGGCTCGAGGACATCGCCCTCTGGCACGAGCGGGACATCAGTCACTCCTCCGTCGAGCGCATCGTGCTGCCGGACGCGACCATCCTGCTGGACTACGCCCTCGAGCAGGCCGTCCGGATCCTGGACGGGCTTCGGGTCTACCCGGACCGGATGCGCGAGAACCTCGATCGCTCGTACGGCTTGGTGTACTCCCAGCGTGTGCTCCTGGCCCTCGCCGACGCTGGCCTGGCGCGACAGGCTGCCTACGAGCTGGTGCAGCGGAACGCGATGCGCGCGTGGGACGAGCGCCGGCCGTTCCTCGAGTGCCTCGAGGCCGACGCCGAGGTGACCCGTCACGTCACCCCGGAGGCCCTGAAGGCCTGCTTCGACCCTGGATGGTACCTGCGGCACGTCGACGAAATCTTCCGCCGGGCCGGGCTCGCCGGGGGCAGCGCGGGCGCGGGATGAGAGCGAGGATCGTGGTGCGCCTCCGCCCGGGGATCCTCGATGCTCAGGGGACGACTCTCCGTCGGGCGCTCGATGGGCTCGGCTTCCCCGAGGTGCGCGAGCTCCGGGTCGGCAAGGTGCTCGACCTCACGCTCGACGAAAGCGACGCGGCGCGGGCGCGGCAGCGACTGGACGAGATGTGCCGGAAGCTCCTCGCCAACCCGGTGATCGAGGACTACACTTGCGAGGTGCTGGACGGCGACGCCGGCGGGCGCATGGCATGAGCCCCGTTATCTTGTGCGCGTGAGGGTCGCGTAGTAAAATTCGTGTGAGCGGTGCGCAGGGAGGTATGATCGCGGCTTCACCGGAGGAGGAGGCTTCATGCGATTCGGGGTCGTGATCTTCCCGGGCACGTGGAGTGACATGGATTTCCACCACGTCATCTCCCAGGTGGTCCACCAGCCTGTCGAGTACGTGTGGCACCGGGACACCGATGTTGAGCGCTTCGATTGCCTCGTCCTGCCGGGAGGCTTTTCCTACGGCGACTACCTGAGGGCGGGAGCCGTGGCTGGGCGCTCACCAATCGTCGACGCCCTGCCGGGCTTCGTGGCCCGCGGCGGGCTGGTTCTGGGAAGCTGCAATGGCTTCCAGATTCTCTGCGAGGCCGGCCTCCTCCCGGGGACCCTTCTCCGGAACGATTGCCTTCAGTTCCGCTGCCAATGGACCCATGTCGTCGTGGAGCAGACGGAGAGTCCGTTTACGCGGGGCCTCCGGCGTGGTCAGGCTCTCAAGATGCCGATCGCCCACGGCGAGGGGCGCTACCACGTCGAGCCGGCCCTCCTCCGACAGCTCCGGGAGCGGGAGCAGATCGTGTTCCGCTACGCGACCGAGACGGGTGAGGTGACCGCGGGCGCCAATCCAAACGGCTCGGCCTGGAACATCGCCGGCGTCTGCAACGAAGAGGGCACCGTCGTTGGCCTGATGCCGCATCCCGAGCGTGCGGCCGAGACGACGATCGGCAGTACCGACGGCTTGCTGCTCTTCCACTCGCTGCTGGGAAGCCTCGTCGAGAACGGATCTGTGCTCGGCCGCTAGAGCGGGGGAAAGGCGCGGATGCCTGGCACCGGGTCCGAGCCGAAGGTCACCCCGGACCTGGCCGCGTCCCACGGGCTCACGCACGAGGAGTACGATCGGGTCATTCGCCTGATCGGGCGGGACCCCACCTATCCGGAGCTCGGGCTCTTCTCCGCTCTCTGGTCCGAGCACTGCTCCTACAAGTCCTCGCGCGTTCATCTGCGGCGCTTCCCCACGAAGGGCGCCCAGGTCCTTCTGGGGCCGGGTGAGAACGCCGGGATCGTGGACGTCGGGGACGGATTGGGTCTCGCCTTCAAGATCGAGAGCCACAATCATCCGTCGTTCATCGAGCCGTTCCAGGGCGCGGCGACGGGTGTCGGCGGCATCCTCCGCGACATCTTCACGATGGGTGCTCGACCCATCGCGCTCCTGGACTCGCTCCGATTCGGCCTGGTCGACGACCCGCTGACGCGCACTCTCCTGGGCGGTGTCGTCGCCGGGATCTCGCACTACGGGAACTGCTTTGGCTGCCCGACCGTCGGCGGCGAGGTCGCCTTCGCCCCCGAGTACGAGCGGAACCCGCTGGTCAACGTCCTGTGCCTGGGTCTGGTGCCCACGAATGCGATCTTCCGGGCGCGGGCCGACGGGGTGGGGAACACGTTCATCTACGTCGGCGCCAAGACGGGGCGCGACGGCATTCACGGCGCGACGATGGCGTCGGAGTCTTTCGACGAGACCTCGGCCGAGCGCCGGCCGACCGTGCAGGTCGGCGACCCGTTCGCGGAGAAGCTGCTCCTCGAGGCCTGCCTCGAGGCCTTCCGGACCGGCGCGGTGGTGGGAATCCAGGACATGGGAGCCGCGGGGCTGGCCTGCTCCCTTTCCGAGATGCCCGCGCGGGCGGGAACAGGCGCCGACGTGGACCTCGCCCGGGTACCGCAGCGCGAGCCGGGCATGACTTCCTACGAGATCCTGCTCTCCGAATCCCAGGAGCGGATGCTTCTTGTCGTCGAGCGGGGCCGGGAGGCCGAGGTGCTGCGGATCTTCCAGAAGTGGGAGCTGGACGCGGTGCCGATCGGGCGCGTCACCGCCGACGGCCTCCTGCGAGCTCGCATGCGGGGCGAGGTGGTGGCCGAGGTGCCCGTCCGGGCGCTGACCGACGAGGCACCCGTGTACGACCGGCCGCGGGCCCGCCCGGACTGGCTCGACCGGGCGCGCGCCCTCGACGTCGGGGCACTGCCGGAGCCGGCCGACCCGGGCGCCGTGCTCCTCCGGCTGCTGGGGGCACCCACGATCGCGTCGAAGCGCAGCGTCTGGCGGCAGTACGACCACATGGTCGGCATCAACACTCTCGTGCTCCCGGGCTCGGACGCCGCCGTCCTCAGGATCAAGGGAACGCCCCGGGCCGTGGCCGTGGCCACCGACGGCAACGGTCGCTACGGACAGCTCGATCCGTTCCAGGGCGGCGCCCTGGCGGTCGCCGAAGCTGCGCGCAACGTCGTGTGCGCCGGTGGACGGCCGCTGGCCGTGACGAACTGCCTGAACTTCGGCTCACCCGAGCGGCCGGAGATCATGTGGCAGTTCGCCGAGACCGTCGACGGCATCGCCGCGGCCTGTCGGGCGCTCGACATCCCGGTCACCGGCGGAAACGTTTCCTTCTACAACGAGACGCTCGGCCGGGCGATCCTCCCGACGCCCGTGGTCGGCGTCGTCGGGCTCCTCGACGATGCCGAGCGACGAACGACGCAGTGGTTCAAGGCACCGGGGGACGTCGTCGTGCTCCTTGGCGATGCGGCCGGCGGGCTGGGCGGGAGCGAGTACCTCGGCACGGTTCACGGGCGTCTCGGCGGCGTGCCGGCTCCTCTCGACCTCGATCGGGAGCGCGGAGTGCAGGCCGCGTGTCTTGCCGCCATCGAGTCGGGCTGCGTCCGGTCGGCTCACGACTGCGCCGAGGGCGGCCTCGCCGTGGCGCTCGCGGAGTGCTGCATCACCGGCCCCGAGAGGTACGGGGCGGTGGTTGTTCTCCCGGAGGGCGGTCGCCTGGACGAACTGCTCTTCGGGGAGGCTCCGTCGCGGATACTGGTCACGGCGGCGCCGGAGGAGGTCGAGCGCCTGATCCGGATCGTGCGGGAGTGGGCCGTTCCCGTCCAGGTGCTGGGTCACGTGGGGGGCGACCGGCTCCAGGTGCGGCTCGGGGCCGTGGCCCGTGTGTCGGTGTCCGTCGAGGCGCTGGCCGACGCGTTCGAGAACGGACTGGCGCGGGCTCTCGATCAGCCCGTCGAGGCCTTGGCGGGACGGCAGGCGGAGGGACCCGCATGAAGACCGTCTGGCTGGACGACGACAAGTTCCACGACGAGTGCGGCCTCTTCGGCGTCTTCGACCACCAGGAGGCCGCGAACCTCGCCTACCTGGGTCTCTACGCGCTCCAGCATCGGGGTCAGGAGTCCGCCGGGATCGCGGTCACCGACGGCCGGACGCTCCATGTCGAGAAGGCCATGGGATGGGTGGCCGACGTGTTCGGCCCCGAGCGTCTCCGGCGCCTGCCGGGCCGGGCCGCGATCGGCCATGTCCGCTACTCCACGGCCGGCTCGTCGACGCTCCGGAACGCCCAGCCGATCAGCGCGTCGTTCTCCCGGGGCTCGATCGCGCTCGGCCACAACGGAAACCTGGTCAACGCGGAGGCGCTCCGCAAGGAGCTGGAGGCCCTCGGCGCCATCTTCCAGTCGACGTCGGACTCGGAGGTGATCCTCCACCTCATCGCGCGCGCAGACCGCCAGCCCCTGGAGCGCATGCTGACGCAGGCCCTCGCCCAGGTGAGCGGAGCCTACTCGCTCGTCATGCTCACCCCGGATACGCTCGTCGGGTGCCGGGATCCGCATGGGTTTCGCCCGCTGGTGGTGGGCCGGCTCGGCAAGACGTGGCTGCTCGCCTCCGAGACCTGCGCGCTCGATCTTCTGGAGGCCGAGTACGTGCGCGACGTCGAGCCCGGGGAGATCGTGCTGATCGACCGGAACGGCCTGCGCTCGGTGAGGCCGTTCCCGGTGAAGAAGCAGCTGCAGTGCGTCTTCGAGTACGTCTACTTCGCGCGCCCCGACACGACGCTCTGGGGCCAGAACGTGTATCAGACGCGGAAGGCGCTGGGCCGCCGGCTGGCCGAGGAACATCCCGTGGAGGCGGACATCGTCGTTCCGGTGCCCGACTCCGGCGTCGGGGCGGCGCTCGGCTTCGCGGAGCAATCGGGGATCCCGTTCGAGCTCGGGCTCATCCGGAACCACTACGTCGGCCGCACGTTCATCGAGCCCCGCCAGGGCATCCGCCACTTCGGAGTTCGCGTGAAGCTCAACCCCATGCGGGAGACGATCGAGGGGCGCCGGGTGATCGTCGTCGATGACTCGATCGTGCGCGGGACGACCAGCCGGAAGATCGTGAGGATGATCCGGTCGGTCGGCGCCCGCGAGGTGCACATGCGGATCTCCTCGCCGCCCATCCAGTGGCCCTGCTACTACGGGATCGACACCCCGACGCGCAAGGAGCTGATCGGATCGAGCCATCGGGTGGAGGAGATCCGCCGGTACATCGGCGCCGACTCGCTGGGGTACCTGTCGCTAGACGGGATGCTGAAGGCGGTCGGGGGCGACGGCGGTCGCTTCTGCCACGCGTGCTTCAGCGGCGCCTACGAGGTCGGGTTCCCCAAGGAGGACAACGCGCAGCTCCCGCTCTTCGGCGCCGAGTGAGGTCCGTCCGGCGCTCCGCCCACCGCCCGGCCCGGGGGGGGCGGCTCACCTACCGCGGGGCCGGGGTCGACATCGATGCAGGAGACGAGGCTGTGCGCCGCCTCGCCCCCTGGGCGCGGGCGACCTTCCGGCCGGAGGTCCTCGGCGACATCGGCGCGTTCGCCGGCTTCTTCCGGGCTCCCCGGCGCTACCGCCAGCCCGTCTTCGTGGCGTCGACGGACGGCGTCGGGTCCAAGCTTCGCGTCGCGTTCCTCGCGGGTCGTCACGACACCATCGGGATCGACCTGGTCGCCATGGGGGTCAACGACCTCCTGGTCCACGGGGCCGAGCCGCTGGTGTTCCTCGACTACATCGGGATCAACCGGGTCGTGCCTCGGACCGTCGAGATCGTGGTGCGGGGGATCGCCGCCGGATGCCGCGAGGCCGGCTGCGCGCTCATCGGCGGGGAGATCGCGGAGCTGCCCGACTTCTACACGCCGGGGGAGTACGACCTCGCGGGCTTCGCGGTGGGTGTCGTCGAGCGTCGCCGGCTCGTCGACGGACGCGGCGTCCGCCCGGGCGACGTGGTGATCGGGCTCCTGTCGAATGGCTTGCACTCGAACGGGTACAGCCTCGCCCGGAAGGTCGTGTTCGAGCGACTCCGCCTGACCGTCCGCGATCGCGTCCCCGGACTCAACCGGACGGTCGGCCAGGAGCTCCTCAGGCCCACGCGGATCTACGTCACACCGGTCCTCGCGCTGCTGCGCGCGGGTGCGCCGGTCCGGGCGATGGCCCACATCACCGGCGGCGGGCTCACGGGCAACCTGCCGCGCGTTCTGCCTCCGGGCTGCCGGGCCGTGATCCACCGCGGCTCCTGGCCGGTCTCCGAGGTCTTCCGGTGGCTGGCGGCTTCCGGCCGGGTGGACGAGGCGGAGATGTTCCGGGTGTTCAACATGGGAATCGGCTTCGTCATCGTGGTGCCGGCCGCGCGCGCGGCTAGTGTCCTGGCGATGCTCTGGCGGGGGCGCGTGCCGGCATTCCGGATCGGGGAGATCCGGCGGGGATCGCGCGGCGTGACCTACCGATAGTCGCGGGGGATTCGGCCGTCGAAGCCGCCGACGACGTCGATGCCGGACGCGTCCGGCGCATGGGCTTGCGGTAGAATGACCGCGCGATGCGATCCACGCCCCTGGTCCTCGGCGTCCTCGCCTCGGGTCGCGGGTCGAACCTCCAGGCCATCATCGATGCGATCGACGCTGGCCTGTGCCCGGCTCGAGTCGCGGTCGTCGTGAGTGACCGGAAGGATGCGCCCGCCCTTCACCGGGCCCGCCGGGCGGCGATCCGTGGCGTGCATCTCGATCCTCGCGCCTTCCCGGACCGGGCTGCCTTTGACGAGGCTGTCGCCGGCGTTCTCGACGAGTGGGGGGTCGAGCTGGTCTGCCTGGCGGGCTACATGCGGCTGCTTTCGCCGGAGTTCGTGCGTCGTTACCGGGGTCGCATCCTGAACGTCCACCCGGCCTTGCTGCCGACGTTCCCCGGGCTTCATGCCCAGCGTCAGGCGCTCGAGCACGGCGTCAAGGTCTCGGGCGCGACCGTCCACTTCGTCGACGAGGGCGTGGACACCGGGCCGATCGTGCTCCAGTCCGCGGTCCCGGTGCTCGAAGGCGAGACCGAGGCGAGCCTGACCGCGCGGATCCTCGTCGAGGAGCACCGCCTCTACCCCGAGGCGATTCGCCTCTACGCCGAGGGTCGCCTCGAGGTGGTGGGCCGCCGGGTGTCGATCCGGACGGATCCGTGAGTCCGATTCGCCGCGCGCTGCTCTCCGTCTCCGACAAGACCGGGCTGGTGGACCTGGCTCGCGGCCTCGCCACGCTGGGGGTCGAGCTCTTGTCGACCGGCGGAACCGCGCAAGCGCTCCTGGCGGCGGGCCTGGCCGTCCGCGAGGTCGCCGACGTGACGGGCTTCCCCGAGATGCTCGACGGAAGAGTGAAGACCCTCCACCCGGCGATTCACGGGGGAATCCTGGCTCGCCGGGACCGGCCGGCGCACCAGGCGGCCCTCGTCCGACACGGAATCGGCCCGATCGACCTCGTGGCGGTGAACCTCTACCCGTTCGAGGCGACCGCCGCCCAGCCGGCCGTTTCCTTCGAGGACGCCGTCGAGCAGATCGACGTGGGTGGCCCGGCGATGATCCGCGCGGCCGCGAAGAACCACGAGGGAGTGGTGGTCCTGGTCGATCCCGCCCAGTACACCCCACTCCTTCAGGAGCTCCACCGGTCAGGTGGAGAAGTGTCAGCCGACACGCGCCGTCGACTCGCGCTCGAGGCGTTCCGGCGCACGGCCCAGTACGACGCCGCCATCGCCGCCTGGCTCAGGGCGCCCGCTCCGGCGGCGATGCCCGCCAGTCCGGACCCGCTTCGCTTTCCGCCCGTGCTCCGCCTGGAGGCGGAGCGGCTGCTGATGCTTCGCTACGGCGAGAACCCGCATCAGCGGGCCGCGTTCTACCGGCCACAGGGCGCGGCCGTGGGAATGAACGGCCTGGGCGCCCTCCGTCAGCTCCACGGACCCGAGCTCTCCTACAACAACCTCCTGGATCTCGCGGGCGCCTGGGGTCTGCTCCTCGAGTTCACCGAGCCGGCCGCCATCGTCGTCAAGCACACGAACCCGTGCGGCGCCGCCCTCGGTGGCGAGGTCGTGACGGCCTTCGAGCGCGCGCGCGCGTCGGACCCCGTCTCGATCTACGGCGGGATCGTCGGGGTCAACCGACCCGTGAACCGCCGTCTCGTCGAGGCCCTGGCCGGCATCCTCCTCGAGATCCTCTTCGCCCCGGCGTTCGAGCCGGACGCCCTGGACGAGCTCCGGCGCACCAAGAAGAAGCTGCGCGTCCTTGAGCTCCCAGCCGGGCGGCCACCCGCGGGGCCCGCCTCGCTCGAGCTGCGCAGTGTCGCCGGCGGACTCCTGGTCCAGGAAGCGGACGTGGCCGATCTGGACGCCGCGACGCTTCGCGTGGTGAGTCGGCGTCAGCCGACGCCTGCGGAGTGGCGCGGGCTTCGCTTCGCCTGGAAGGTGGCCAAACACGTGAAGTCCAACGCGATCGTGCTGACCTCCGAGGACCAGGTGCTGGGCGTCGGCGCCGGGCAGATGAGCCGGGTCGATGCGGCGCGACTCGCGGTGATGCGGGCGCGCGAGCACGGTCACAAGCTGGCGGGCGCCGCCGCCGCCTCGGACGCGTTCTTCCCATTCCGGGACGGGCTCGACGTCGTGGCGGAGGCCGGCAGCACTGCTGTCATCCATCCGGGAGGCTCGATCCGGGACGAGGAGATCGTGGCTGCGGCCGACGAGCATGGCATGGCCATGGTCACGACCGGGATCCGCCACTTCAAGCATTGACGCCGCCCGGCTGGATCCTCACGGAGCGGGACGTCATCCGGCTCCTGGCCCTGACCCCCCGACGGACCGACCAGCTGCGGCGGCTCCAGCTGCTCAACGCGCCTGGCCGCCCGGACCAGTACACCTTCCGGGATCTCGTGGCGCTGCGGGTCGCCCGGACGCTCCTCGACCAGGGGGCGACGGTTCGCCAGATCCGGCGGGCGCTCGCTGCGCTCCGGCGGCAAGCGCCGGGATCCGAGGCTCCGCTCGCCGAGCTGCGGGTCACGGTCCGGGATGGCGAGATCTTCATCGAGCGTGATGCCCGCCTTCTCGAGCCGTCCGGCCAGATCGTGATGGAGTTCTCGGAGAAGGGGCTCGCCGAGGAGGCGCGCGATTCGGCGCTCCGTGGCCTCGTGCGGCCTCTCGCCCCGCCCGGCGGCGAGGCGGAGGGCTGGTTCGAGCTGGCGTGCGAGCTGGACGGAGATCCCGCCCGGTGGGCCCAGGCGGTGGACGCCTACCAGCGCGTCACGACCCTCGCCCCGACCCACGGAGCCGCGTGGAATAACCTCGGCCTGCTCCAGCACCGGATGGGATGCCACGAGGACGCGCGGCGCCACTACGAGGTGGCGCTGGTCGCGGATCCCACCCTGGCAGAGGCCGCGTACAACCTGGGCTCGCTTCACGACGACCTCGGCAACTCCGCGGAGGCGACCCTCTGGTACCGGCGCGCGCTCGAGGTCCGGCCGGACTACGCCGACGCCCACTTCAACCTCGCCTCAGCGCTCGAGCGCGCGGGCGATCGGGCGGCCGCGCGTCGGCACTGGCTGCGCTACCTCGATCTGGATCCCGAAAGCCGCTGGGCCGAGATCGCCCGGGGCTGGGTGAGCGGCGAGGAGCCGTGAGCGGTCCGAGGGTCCTCGTGGTCGGCGGTGGGGGCCGCGAGCATGCGCTCGCCTGGAAGCTCGCCCAGAGCCCGAGGCTCGGGGCGCTCTACGCGGCTCCGGGCAACCCCGGCATCGCGCGTGTCGCCGAGTGCGCTCCGGTCCGGGGCGACGATATCGGGGCGGTCGCGGATCTCGTGGAGCGGGAGCGGATCGACCTGACGGTGGTCGGTCCGGAAGGGCCGCTCGCCCTCGGGCTCGTCGACCTACTCGAGGCGCGCGGCCGCCCCGTCTTCGGCCCCACACGAGCCGCGGCGGCGCTGGAGAGCTCCAAGGCCTTCGCCAAGGCGCTCTTTGCCCGGGAGCGCATCCCGACCGCGCGCTTCGGGATCTTCGAAGATCCCGGCGCGGCCCGGGCGTTCGTCAAGGAGCTCGGCGGCCGGGCAGTGGTCAAGGCAGACGGTCTCGCCGCCGGCAAGGGCGCGATCGTGTGCGCCGACCTAGCCGAGGCGGACCGGGCCATCGGCGACATGCTCGAGCGCCGGCTCTTCGGGGATTCGGGGGCGCGCGTCGTGGTCGAGGAGTACCTGGAGGGCGAGGAGGTCTCGGTCTTCGCGCTGACGGACGGGCGGACGGCCTGTCTCTTGGCCTCGGCCCAGGACCACAAGGCCGTGCTCGACGACGACCGTGGACCCAACACCGGCGGGATGGGAGCGTACTCACCGGCCCCGGTGCTCGATCACACGCTCGAGCGGCAGATCCTCGAGACGGTGATCGCGCCCACGATCCGCGCCATGGCGGCCGAGGGCCGCCCCTACCGCGGCGTGCTGTTCGCGGGCCTCATGCTGACGGCCGCCGGCCCGCGGGTGCTGGAGTACAACGTGCGCTTCGGCGACCCCGAGTGCCAGGTCCTGATGCTCCGGCTCGCCGACGACCTCCTGCCGCTCTTCCAGGCCGTCGCGGAGGGGCGCGGGCTCCCGCCGTCGGTGGCCTGGCGTCCCGAGGCCGCCACGTGCGTGGTGCTCGCCTCCGGCGGCTATCCGGGCGCGTATTCAACCGGCCTCCCGATCGAGGGGATCGAGCGGGCGGAGGCTCTCCCCGGGCTCACGGTCTTCCACGCCGGCACGGCCAGCCGCGACGGCCGGCTCACGACCGCGGGCGGCCGGGTCCTCGGCGTGACCGCGCGCGGATCCGACATCCCCGCGGCGGTGGAGCTCGCCTACGCGGGGGCGAAGGAGATCCGCTTCGACGGCATGCACTACCGGCGCGACATCGGTCGGCGGGCCCTCCGTCGCCTCGGCCAACGTTCCGGAACGTTCGGCGCATCTCCGTGAGCCGGTCCGCGCGGCTCGTCGTCGACACGAGCCGCCCGGCCGCGGCGCCCATCGAAGCGGCGGCGCGCGTCCTCCGGACCGGCGGGCTCGTCGGGTTCCCGACGGAGACCTTCTACGGGCTGGGCGCCCTCGCGCTCGACGAAACGGCAGTGGCCCGCGTGTTCCAGGCCAAGGGCCGGCCGGCGGACAAGCCGCTGCTTGTGCTCGTCGATTCCCTCGCGATGGTGGCGCGGGTCGCGAGCGAGGTGTCCGACCGGGCGCGCCGGCTGATGGATCGGTACTGGCCGGGCGCGCTGACCTTGATCCTGCCGGCCCGCCCGGACCTCCCCACGGCGCTCACGGCGGGGACCGGAACGATCGGCGTGCGCCTCTCCGGCCACCCTCTCGCCTGTGCGCTCGTCTCGGCCGTCGGCGCCCCCGTCACGGGGCCTAGCGCGAACCCGCACGGCGGACCGAGTCCGCGCACGGCCGACGAGGTGATCAGCGCCCTCGGCGATCGGCTCGATCTCGTCCTGGACGGCGGCCCGACGCCGGGTGGACCGCCATCGACCGTGCTGGACCTCACGCGCACTCCCGCCGTCCTTCTGCGTGCGGGAGCGGTGATGCCGACGTTGGAGGACCTCGAGGGCTGACGCACCGCGAGCCCGGCGCCCGCCTCCTGACGGGGCCTCCACAGCCTTGTGGCCCGGGGAGCCTGGCGCTATAGTCGCGGGGCGGCCGGGGGCCTGACGACCGGACTCCCACGGGTGGCCCGGCGCGGCGGTGTATTGGCGCGACCCGACTTCACGACGGCTCTCGGAGGCTCCCACGAGGGACAGCTCCCTGACCTCCAGCTGCGCGAGGTCACCAAGCGGTTCGGCGAGGTCACGGCGCTCGACACGGTATCCATCGACATCGAGCGCGGGGAATTCGTCACCCTCCTGGGCCCGAGCGGCTGCGGCAAGACCACGACCCTCAGGATCGTGGCGGGATTCGAGGTCCAGACCGCCGGATCGGTGTCGATCCGGGGGGAGCGCGTCGATGGCGTGCCTCCGTATCGCCGGAACGTCAACACCGTCTTCCAGAGCTACGCGCTCTTTCCGCACCTGTCCGTCTTCGACAACGTGGCGTTCGGTCTCCGGGTCAAAGCGCTGCCCACCGCTGCTGTCCGGCGGAGCGTCGCGCAGGCGCTCGAGCAGGTCCGGCTGGGCGGCTTCGATCGCCGGCGGCCGCACGAGCTGTCGGGCGGCCAGCAGCAACGGGTCGCGCTCGCGCGGGCGCTCGTCAACCAGCCGGCGATCCTGCTCCTGGACGAGCCCCTGGGCGCTCTCGACCTCAAGCTCCGGAAGGAGATGCAGCTCGAGCTCAAGCGAGTGCACCGCGAGGTCGGCATCACGTTCATCTACGTGACGCACGACCAGGAGGAGGCGCTGACCATGTCCGACCGCATCGCGGTGATGAACGCGGGTCGTGTCGTGCAGCTCGCTCCGCCGCGGGAGATCTACGAGCGGCCTCGCACGACGTTCGTCGCCAACTTCGTCGGCGTCAGCAACCTGTTACCCGGCGAGGTCCTCGAGCGCGCCGACCGGCACACGACGATCAAGCTGGACGGCGGCTGGCGATTCGGCAAGACATTGAACCGGCCGCCTTCGGTCGGCGAGAAGGTGTTCGTGGCGGTCCGGCCCGAGAAAGTGCAGCTCGCCCCGCCCAGCCGGGGGCTTCGCGGTGAGGTCGAGGACTTCGTGTATCTGGGGAGCCGGGCGACCCTCGTCATTCGGCTGCCGGGCGGCCGGCTGGTGCAGGTCGAGGACCCAACGGCTCAGCTGGGGAACGGCGTCGGTCGCATCGGCGAGCCGATCGCCGTGGAGTGGAGCGAGGCGGACTGCCTCGTCTTCGACGCGGCCCGGGGCGAACGGATCGAGTAGGGACTGGGCGTGGGCGGCGTGAGCGCCAGATCAGTCGGTACGGAGGCTCCCGGTCGGACCGGGCTCCGCCGCGGTCCTCATGCGGTGATGGCGGTGCTCCCGGCCCTGCCGCTCATGGCATGGGTCGCGGTGTTCATCGTGGTGCCGATGGGTACCATGGCGGTTTTCAGCCTTTGGCGCTACCACGACTTCGACCTCGAGCCGGTCTGGAACCTCGGGAACTACCGGGCGGTGCTCACACAGCCGGTGTACGCGCGCGTCATGGGGCGCACACTCGAGATCGCTGCGCTGGTGACGGTGGGCTGCATCGCGCTCGCCTACCCATTCGCGTACTTCCTCGCCCGGCGGACGCAGCGGTGGCAGGGGCTGCTGATCGTGCTCGTCATGGTGCCGTTCTGGACGAGCTTCCTCGTCCGCACCTATGCGTGGATGAGCATCCTGGCGAGCAACGGCGTCATCAACTCCGTGCTGCGGGGGATCGGTGTCGTCGATCAGCCCGTCCAGCTCCTGTACACCATGACCGCCGTCGTCATCGCGGGGATCTACCTCTATCTCCCGTTCGCGGTGCTCTCGATCTACACCTCGCTCGAGAAGCTCGGGACTTCGCTCGAGGAGGCGTCGATGGACCTGGGGGCAGGGCCCTGGGCGACGTTCCGGCGTGTCACGCTCCCGCTGAGCCTGGCCGGCGTCCAGGCCGCCGTCCTCTTCGTGTTCGTGCCGACGCTCGGACTGTTCGTGACGCCGGCGCTCCTCGGGGGCGCGAACTCCACGATGATCGGCAACCTCCAGGTCACGATCTTCAAGAACTCGCTCGACTTCGCCCTGGGGTCGGCGGTCTCCTTCGCGGTGCTGGCGGTGGCGCTGGTCGCGGTCGCGCTGTTCGGGCGGTCCGTCGACCTCGAGCGCGTGTATGCGGGTGGGGTGGGGCAGCTGACCGGCCGTTCCGGCGGGCCCGGCCGCGCGCGCTTCGGTCCGCTGGGCGCGTACGCCGGGTTGGTCTACGGCTTCCTGTTCCTGCCGGTGGCGTTCCTGGTTCTCTTCTCGTTCAGCTCGGCCGCGGGCGGGGTCTTTCCCCCTCCGGGCTACACCCTTCAGTGGTACGGAGAGGCCCTCGACGATCCGTGGCTCATGACCTCGGTGTGGAACAGCTTCCTGATCGCGGTGCTGTCGGCGGTGCTCGCGGTCCTCATCGCGGCTCCCGGAGCGTACGCCATCGTGCGGCACCGGTTCCCGGGGCGGAACCTCGTCCGCCAGGCGCTGATCATGCCCCTCATCGTCCCGTCGATCATGCTGGGGTTCGGGCTCATGCTCCTCTTCAAGGCCGCGGACATCGAGTTGTCGCTCGCCACGATCCTCGTGGGGCACGCGACGTATGTGCTGCCCTACGCGTTCTTCGTGATCGCGGCTCAGCAGTACGGGTTCGACCGCACCCTGGAAGAGGCGGCCATGGACCTCGGGGCCAACCGGCTGAGGACGTTCCGCTCGGTGACGCTCCCCCTGATGATCCCGGGGCTCGCCGCGGCGGGCATCTTCGCGTTCACGCTGTCGCTCGACGAGTTCATCATCACGTTCTTGCTGACGAGCACGACGCAGACGCTGCCGCTCTACGTGTGGGGCATGCTGCGCACGATCGTGTCGCCGACCGTAAATGCGGTGGCGACCCTGATCGTCGTCGCCTCGTTCATGCTGCTGGGCGGAATGTTCCTGGTTCAAACGGTGGTGAGACGGCGCGCGTCCGGCTCCGCGGGAGGGTGAGCGGGGCAGGGGCGTGCGGCGGCCTTCGCCCCCGGGGGTCGGAGGCGGCGATCCGGCGTCACCCTCAGCACAAGGAGGCCCATATGGGTCAGCAGTCGGAGACGGCAGTCTCGCGGCGGGATTTCCTGCGAGGCACGGCGGCGGTCGCCGGGGGTGTCATGGCGGCGAGGGGCGCGGGTTCCGCGGCCGCCCAGGCCAAGGGGCCCGTGAACTGGCTGAGCTGGTCCGTGTACCAGTTGCCCGAGCTGATGAAGGACTTCACCGCGAAGACGGGGATTCAGGTCAACCCGATCAACTTCGAGGACGACGCGGAGGGGTACCTCAAGGTCAAGCAGGGGGGTGGGAAGCAGATCGACATCAGCATGTCGGACGGCTTCTGGCCGGTGCAGTACCACAAGGCCGGCCTCATCGAGGGCCTCGACTTCGAGACGATGTCGAGCGGCAA
This sequence comes from uncultured Candidatus Rokubacteria bacterium, assembly GCA_963804185.1. Taxonomy (GTDB): domain Bacteria; phylum Methylomirabilota; class Methylomirabilia; order Rokubacteriales; family DASRDR01; genus DASRDR01. Next base: position 1,170,640 of record CAWDPM010000005.1, on the reverse strand, counting down.
GACGCTGGCGCCCGCGCTGAAGAACCTGAAGATCTGGAAGCTCCCCGACGGCAAGATGATGCAGTTCCCCAACCAATGGTCGGCCGAACCGATCGTCTATCGGAAAGGCACCGTCCCGGAGTTCACCTCCTGGGAAGTCCTCTGGGACAAGAAGTACAAGGGCCGCATCATCCAGATGGACCGGCCTTCCGAGTACATCGCGGCCGTCGCGCTTTACCTCGGGTTCAAGGAACCGTTCAAGCTGACGGACGACCAGCTCCAGCAGGTGAAGAAGAAGATCATGGAGCAGCGGCCGCTTATCAAGGCGTTCACCGCGGCGTCCTCGGACTTCGTCAAGGCGATGGCCTCCGGCGAGGGCGACCTCGGCTTTTGTCCGTCCCCGGGCATCTGCTACCGGATCAAGGATGCCGGCGGCGGCGACTTCGGCTTTGTGTTCCCGAAGGAGGGGACAACGGGCTGGGTCGACGGGAACATGCTGGTGAAGGGCGCCGCCCACCGGGAGGCCGCGATCCAGTGGATCAACTCCTTCGGCTCGCCGGAGAGCCAGGCCGCGCTGGCGATGAAATCGAAGTACCCGGTGAACAGCGAGCTGGCGATCAAGCTGCTCGAGCAGAAAGGCCAGAGCGCTCTTGTCGCGGCCGTCGGCATGAAGGACTGGGACGCGATCGGCAAGATGACGATGCTGGATGCGCCCAGCAACATCGAGAAGTGGACGCAGGTCTGGAACGAGTACAAGGCGGGGTAAGAACCTGCCGGCGCGCGCCGCGGGCGGGGTGAGGCCCCGTCCGCGGGGCCGGCGTCGACGCGACGAACACGCGGGGGAGGATACGTGGAAACCCTGAACGGAAGCACTTCGGCGTCCGCGCCGATCTCGCGACGTTCGGCAAGAGTCTCGGCGGCGGCTTCCCGTTCGGCGCGGTCGCGGGGTCGCGCGACCTCATGCGCCTGATGTCGGTGCCCGATGCCAAGAAGGCGGGACGCGCGCCGGTCGCCTACGGCGGCACATTCAACGGCAACCCGACGTCGGTGGCGGCGGCCAACGCGACGCTGGACTTCCTGCGGGAGCACCGGGGACTCTACGGGACGATGAACGCGCGGGGCGACCGCATTCGTCGGGAGGTGCCGGCGCTGGCGGCCGCGCTGGGCATTCCGCTCCGGGCGTGCGGTCTCGGCTTCCTGTTCGCCTTCCGGTTCGTGGACGGCCCGGTGATGAGCGTGCGCGACGTAGCTGCCGAGGATCCGGACCTGCTCCAGGCGCTGTTTCTCTTCCTGCTGAGAGAGGGTGTGCTCATCCATCCGCGCCACAGCTTCCTGTCCAGCGCGCACGGCGATGCCGAGATCGACGCGATCGTAGAGGGATACGATCTGTCGCTCCGAGAGATCCGGGCGGCGGCCTGAACTGGCCGCCAAGGGCCGCCGAGGGCCATCCGCTCCCGATCCCGGCGTAAGAGGATCGGGCCGGGCCCGCCGCCCCGGTCGCTGGAGAACCTGGGACTGGGCGCCGGCCGGGTGTTATCATGTCGTGCGGTTGCGTTGATGGCCCGCGTGAGCGGTGTGATTCTCGCCGGCGGCAAGAGCCGCCGGATGGGTGGGTCCCCAAAGGCGCTCCTTCCGTTCGGTGGTCGTCCACTGATCGAACACATTGCGGAGACGCTGCGATCGGTCTTGCCGGACTGTCTGGTCGTCACGAACACACCCGAGCTCTACGCGTTTCTCGGCCTCCCGATGGTCGGTGATGTCTTTTCTGAGGGCGGCTCGCTGGGCGGCATCTACTCCGGTCTCCGGGCCGCCTCGGGCGACGCCGCGTTCTGCGTGGCCTGCGACATGCCCTTCCTCTCGGCGCCGCTCGTGGCGCACCTCGCCGGACGCGCGGCCGAGGCCGACGTGGTGATCCCGGACGCCGGGGAGCTCCAGACTCTCCACGCGGTCTACGGCAAGGCCTGCCTTCCTGCCATGGAGCGGCGGCTGCGGGAGGGCCAGCTGAAGGTCGTGGGCTTCTTCGACGACGTTCGGGTCCTGCGGGTCCCGGCGGACGCCGTCGCGCGTTTCGTCGAACCGGAGATCGCCTTCATGAACCTCAACACCCCGGAGGATCTGGCCCGCGCCCGCGCTCTGTGGGACCGGCTGCCCGCCGGTGCGGCACGGGGGGCGGGGCCTCCTACGCCAGGTGGGGGCGGGACGGGTCCTTGAAGGACACCCACGTCGCCGGTCTCGATCTCGCCTCTCTCCAGGAGCTGAACAGGCTGCCGGCACCCCTCCGAGAGGGCCTCTACGGGCGGCTCATCCCGGCCGAGGTCTGCGCCCGCTTCGGCGTGGACCCCTCGACGGGGCTCAACGGGGCGGGTCACCGGCTCCTCCGCATCTTCGCCCCGCCTGAGCAGAGCTGGGCACGGGTCGAGCTTCGGGCCTCGCGCGACGACCGCGATCCTCTCGTGCTGGTCGACGTCGAGGTCGGGCCCTTTGGTGTGCCCGAGCTGTCCTTCGTCCAGGTCACCGATCCGGAGGCCCCGCGCTTCGGGATCGACCGCGGCGAGGACGGCCAGGACACGCTCTTCGGCACGGTGACCCGGAACCTCGCCGAGGAGCGCCGCGCCGTGGCGGCAGGCCTCGCGCCCGGACAGGTGCGGACGGGGCTGAGGCTCCTCGGTCGGGTGCTGGACGCCATGGAGGACTTCTGCCGATTGTTCGGAAAGGAGCTGTTCCTGGTGGAGCCGCTCTTCTACCACTCGGCCCTCCTCTACGAGCGGCATGGCTGCGACTACCTCCTCGGTCGCGATCTCATGCAGACCATCGACAGCGAGTTCCGCCCGGGAGGTCGACTCTATCGGGCGCTCGACGGGTCCACGGAATTCCGGCAAGCCGGCTTCGACCGGACGATCCGGGGGCGGAGCTGGGCCATCCACGATGGCGTCCTGGGCGCCCTCGACGGCGTGACCTGGGGCGGGGTCAAGATGTTCCGGCGTGCCGGGCATCCCGCTCGTGTCTCGACGTTCCCCACCGCGACGTACTGACGGAGCTCGTGACGAAGAAGCGGGCGCCCAAGCCGTCGCGCCCCCGGAAGCCGATGCCGCGAAAGCCCCCGAAGATCGAGGTGCCCCCGACCGTCTATCGGCGCCGTCCCAAGCACCGCCGCGAGCGCGACGAGGACGCGTAGCGCCGTGGGGGGGAGACCTCCGTCCCCGTGCGTCGTCGTCCACTACCACGAGATCAGCCTCAAGGGCGGCAACCGTCCGCTGTTCCTCCGGCGCCTGGGGCGGAACCTCATTCAGTCGACGGCCGGATGCGGCGTGCGGGGTGTTCGACGCCTTCACGGCCGACTGGTCCTGGAGCTCGAGCCGGACGCCGATCTCCCGCGGGTCCAGGAGCGGCTCGTCGCCGTGTTCGGCATCGCGTACTTCGCCCCGGCCCTGTCCCTCCCGCCGGCCTGGCCGGCCGTTCAGGCAGCCGTGCTCCAGCTTCTCGAGGGGCGGAGCTTCGCGTCGTTCCGGATCACGGCGCGGCGGACGTTCAAGGTTTTCCCGATGCCCTCGGACGAGGTCAACCGCGAGCTGGGCACCCTCGTCCTCCGGCACTTTGCGACTCGCGTCGACCTGACCGAGCCGGAGCTCACCGTGCGCGTCGATCTCCTCCCCGCCGAGGCGCTCGTCTTCGTCGACCGCGTCGCGGGGCCGGGCGGGCTCCCGGTCGGCGTCTCCGGGCGGGTGGCCGCGCTCCTGTCGGGCGGGATCGACTCGCCGGTGGCCGCCCGTCGCCTGCAGAAGCGCGGCTGCGAGGTCGAGTTCGTGCACTTCCACTCGGCCCCGTACCTGCCCGATACCTCGCAGCGGAAGACGCGGATGCTCGTCGAGCGCCTGGTGCGTCACCAGTTCGCGGCCCGGCTCTGGCTCGTGCCATTCGGCGAGATCCAGCGGGAAGTGGTGCTCGGGACTCCCGCCCCGCTCCGCGTCGTCGTCTACCGCCGCCTCATGGCGCGGATCGCCGAGGTGATCGCCCGGAAGACGGGCGCCCTCGCCCTGGTCACCGGCGAGAGCCTCGGTCAGGTGGCCTCGCAGACGCTCGAGAACCTCGCCCGGACGACCGAGGTCGTCGGCATGCCGGTCCTCCGGCCTCTCATCGGCACCGACAAGGAAGAGATCATCCGCGAAGCGCGGGCGATCGGGACCTACGAGATCTCCATCGAGCCGGATCAGGACTGCTGCACCCTCTTCGTGCCGAGGCATCCCGAGACGCGGGCGAGTGTGGAGGCGGTGCGGGAGGCTGAGCTCCGCCTCGACGTGGCCCGCCTGGTGGAGGCCGGCGTGGCCGGTGCGCTGACCGAGTCGTTCCGCTTCCCACCCGTCGAGGCGGTCGCGCCCGTCAACGCGGGGTCGTGAGGCCGAGCGCCGCCGAGCGCAAGGCTGCGGCGCCAGTGGCGCCGAGCAGCCCGAGCGCTATACTTACGGCGCGGAGCAGCGGATGGCGAACAAGCGCGGCAACGCGCGTCCCCTCGTCGGTCTGATCATGGGCTCCCGGTCCGACTGGGAGACGATGACACACGCGGTCGCGACCCTCGAGGTGCTGGACGTCCCCTACGAGGTGCGCATCGTGTCAGCGCACCGCACGCCCGACCTCCTCTTCGAGTACGCGGGCTCGGCCGCGCGGCGCGGGCTCGCGGTCATCATCGCGGCCGCCGGCGGCGCGGCACACCTGCCCGGGATGACCGCCGCCAAGACGTCCCTGCCCGTGCTCGGCGTTCCCGTCGAGTCGCGCACGCTCAACGGGCTGGATTCGCTGCTGTCGATCGTCCAGATGCCGGCCGGAGTGCCGGTCGGGACCCTCGCCATCGGCCGCGCCGGTGCGATCAACGCCGCGCTCCTGGCGGCCGCCATACTGGGGACGAAGCACGCCCGCTTCCGCGACGCAGTCGAGCGCTTTCGCGCCCGGCAGACGCGCGCAGTGCTCGACGCGCCCGATCCCCGCGCCATCCAGGCGCCCCCGCCCGCCCCGCCGCGCCCGTGAGGGTCGGCGTTCTCGGCGGCGGCCAGCTCGGCTGGATGCTGGCGCGCGCTGGCGATCCCCTCGGAATCCGCTGCCGCTTTCTCGATCCCTCGCCGGAGGCGCCAGCCGGCCGCGTCGGCGACCTCGTCCAGGGGGAGTACGACGATCCGGCTGCGCTCGACCGTTTCGCCGACGGACTCGGGCTCGTCACCTACGAGTTCGAGAACGTCCCGCTCGGTGCCGCCCGCCGCCTCGCCGCGCGGCTCCCCGTGTTTCCTCCGCCGAAGGCGCTGGAGGTCGCGCAGGATCGCCTGATGGAGAAGCGGTTCCTCGAGTCGGTCGACATTCCCCTCGCGCCGTGGCGCCCCGTGTCGAGCCGCGCCGATCTCGGCCGGGCCGCTGCCGAGCTGGGATTCCCCGCCGTCCTCAAGACGCGGCGCCTCGGCTACGACGGCAAGGGACAGCACCTCATCGAGGGGCCGGCCGACGTCGAGCTGGCGTGGGCGCGTCTCGGCGGGGTGCCCTTGGTTCTCGAAGGCTTCGTGCGCTTCGACCGCGAGCTCTCGATCCTCGCCGTCCGGGGACAGGGACGGCCGCACGGCCTCTTACCCGCTCGTCGAGAATCTCCATGCTGGTGGCATCCTGCGGCGAAGTCTCGTGCCCGCCCCCGGCGTGACTCCGGCGCTCCAGGACCGCGCCGAGGAGCACGCGCGCCGGGTACTGGACACGCTCGACTACGTGGGCGTTCTCGCGATCGAGCTGTTCCAGGTCGGCGATCGCCTCCTCGCCAACGAGATGGCGCCGCGGGTCCACAACTCGGGGCACTGGACGATAGAGGGGGCGGAGACGAGCCAGTTCGAGAACCATCTCCGGGCGGTCACGGGGCTGCCGCTCGGCAGCACGGCGGCGCGCGGGGCGAGCGCGATGTTGAACCTCATCGGCGCCCTCCCGGACCCGGCCGCCGTCCTTCTGGTACCCGGCGCGCACCTCCATCTCTACGGGAAGGCCCCTCGCGCCGGCAGGAAGCTGGGCCACGTGACCCTCCGGGCCGCGGCCGTCGCGGAACTCGACCCGCTGCGCGCCCGCCTCGAGCTCCTGATACCCCCGGACTGCCGGGCAGGCGGCTGATCACCGCCGCCCACCGCCCGCGCACACGGAGCCCCCATGGACGCTGCCGACCGTCGCCGCCGCGCCGCCACCCTCCTTCGCGACCAGCGTCTTGCGCGGACGCCGATCGAGCGGCTGCCCGCGGACTGCCGGCCGCCTGACGAGCGGGAGGGATACGCGGTTCAGGGGGTGCTGCACACCTTCCTCGCCGCGGCTGGCCTCGGTCCGCTCGCCGGTCACAAGATCGGCTGCACGACGCCGGTCATGCAGGCCTTCCTCGGGATCGAGAACCCCTGCGCGGGCGGGATACTCGCGACGACGGTCCACGAAGCGGAGGCGCGCGTGCCGCACGGCGACTACGTCCGCGTCGGCGTCGAGTGCGAGATCGCCGTGCGCCTCGGGGCAGACCTCGGGCCCGCCGGCGCGCCGTTCGACCGGGCGCGGGTCGCGGCGGCGGTGGAGGCCGTGCTGGCCGCGATGGAGATCGTCGACGACCGGTATCTCGACTACCGGACGCTCGACGTGCCTACGCTCATCGCCGACGACTTCTTCAACGCGGGGTGCGTTCTTGGCCCGCCGGTCACCCGATGGCGCGACCTCGACCTCCCGGCGCTGACGGGTGTGACGCGGCTGAACGGCAGGGAGGTGGGACGCGGCGAGGGCGGAGCCGTCATGGGACACCCGTTCGCGGCGCTGGCCTGGCTCGCGAACCTCCGCGCCAGCCTCGGTCTCGGGCTTCGCGCGGGCGAGTTCGTCCTGCTCGGGAGCGTGGTGGAGACGCGCTGGGTCGGTCCCGGAGACGAGGTGACGGTCGCGATCGACCGGCTGGGCGAGGTGCGCGCGACGTTCGGGCGATGACGGGGCTACCACGCCGCGTCGAGACCGCCGCCCTGGTCAGAAGACCGGCCGCTCCACGTAGCGCCCGAAGACATCGCGGAGGCGCGCGACGATCTCCCCGAGCGTGGCCCGGGCCGTCACCAGCTCGATCGTTGTCGGCATGAGGTTGACGGCCGGGTCGCGGGCCTCAGCGGACAGGCGGTCGAGGAGCAGGGCGACGCGCGGTCCGTCGCGGCGCGCGCGCATGGCCTGGACCGCGGCGATCTGGCGCGCCTCGACGGCCGCGTCGACCCGGTGGATCGGGATCGGAGGCGGCTCGTGCGGCTCCACGTGGGTGTTGACGCCGATGACCGGCTGTTCGCCGGAGGCCTTGCGCCGGGCGATCTCGTACGCGTTGTCCGCGATCTCGCGCTGGAAGTAGCCCTCCTCGATGGCGCGGATGGTCCCGCCCATGGCGTCGACCTTCCGGAGAATCGCAACGACCTCGGCCTCGATCCGGTCCGTCAGGGCCTCCACGTAGTAGGAGCCTCCGAGCGGGTCGATCACCTCGGGCACGCCGGTCTCCTCGGCGATCACCTGCTGAGTCCGGAGGGCGAGCTTCATCGCCTCTTCGGACGGGATCGCGTAGGCCTCGTCGAGCCCGTTGGTGTGAAGCGACTGCGCCCCGCCCAGCACCGCCGACATCGCCTGGAACGCGGTCCGGACCACGTTGACCATGGGCTGCGCCTTGGTGAGGGTCGCCGCGGCTGTCTGGCAGTGGAAGCGCAGGCGCATCGACTCGGGCCGACGGGCGCCGAAGCGCTCCCGCATGATCTTCGCCCAGACCCTCCTGGCGGCCCGGAACTTGGCCACCTCCTCGAAGAAGTCCGCCTGGGCGATGAAATAGAAGGCGAGGCGGGACGCGAAGGCGTCGACGGGCACGCCCGCCCGCGTGACCTCCTCCACGTACGCGATCCCGTTCGCCATCGTGAAGGCCACCTCCTGGACGGCGTTGGCGCCGGCCTCGGAGATGTGGTAGCCGCTGATGTTGACCGGGTTGTAGCGCGCCATGCGCTCCGCGGCGAACACGATCATGTCCCGCATCAGCCGCATCGACGGCCGGATGGGGAAGATCCACTCCTTCTGGGCGACGTACTCCTTGAGGATGTCGGCCTGCACCGTGCCGGAGAGCCGGTTGAGATCGAGGCCGCGAGACTCGGCGAGAGCGACGTACATCGCGAGGAGGATCCACGCGGTCGGGTTGATCGTCATGGACACGGAGATTCGCTCGAGATCGATCCCGTCGAAGAGGGCGACGACGTCGTCGAGCGTGTCGACCGCGACCCCCTCGCGGCCGACCTCGCCAAGCGATCGGGGGTCGTCGGAGTCGTAGCCCATCAGGGTCGGCATGTCGAAGTCGACGGAGAGCCCGGTCTGGCCCTGGCCGATCAGGTAGCGGAACCGCGCGTTCGTGTCGGCCCCGGTCCCGTAGCCGGCGATCTGGCGCATCGTCCAAAGGCGACCGCGGTACATCGTGGGATAGGCGCCTCGGGTGAAGGGGTATTGCCCTGGCAGGCCAATCTCCTCGTACGGCGTGTCGGCGACGTCCTCGGGCGTGTAGACGCGCTTTCGCCCGAGGCCGGAGGCGCTCCGGTACTCGGTCCGGGACTCGGGCTGGCGCTCGACGAACTGGCGCAGCTCGGTCGCCTCCCACGTCTCTCGCATCCGGCGAATCCGCTCGATCGCCTCACGGTCGTACATCGCGCGCTCCCTTCACCGTCAGCTGAACAGCACGCCCTGAGCCGCGCCGTGCGGTCCCGCCGGCCCTCGAGTGCCGCGCTCGAGGTCGAGCAGCGCGGCCTTCACCGCGAGTCCGCCTCCATACCCGACCAGGCGCCCGTCGCTCCCGATGACCCGGTGGCAAGGAACCACGATTGCCAGAGGGTTCCTGCCGTTGGCAGCGCCGACGGCCCGCACGGCGGCCGGCCGCCCGATCCGGCGCGCCAGCTCCGCGTAGGAGATCGTCTCGCCGTAGGGGATCTCGACCAGCGCTTGCCAGACCCGTTGCTGGAAGGGTGTGCCGGCTGGCGCCAGCCTGAGGTCGAATCGCCGCAGCGTCCCGGCGAAGTACGCGTCGAGCTGACGGACCGTCTCGGCGAACGGCGCCGCCTGCTCGATCCAGCTCGGGTCGGGGTCGAGGCCATCGCGCTCCGAGGGGAGCCAGATCGCGGTGAGCGCGTCACCCGTTCCCACCAACGACAGGGGTCCCAGGGGACTGGGTGTGCGGGTGAAGTACCTCATCCCATTCATGGAGCTCCCTCCGCGAGGATCTCGGCCAGGGCATTTCCGGTGAGCACGCCGGCGGCTCGTCGCTCACTGACACCACAGGCCTGCGGATGTGAAGCATGCGGGCCCGGAGGGCAGAAGGCCGTCACCGGGAGCGACTCCGCTCATCGGACAGCGCCTGGCGGTAGAGGTCGCGGTCGTCCACGACGCGGCGGGCCTTGAACTCGGAGCGCGGCAGGGTGCCTTGCGGGACGAGCTCGACCACCGGGTGGATCCCGATTCGCGCGCGGAGCCGCTCCCGCATCGTCCGCTGCAGGGCGTCCCGCCGATCGAGCGGCTCGTGCTCCGGCGTGTACTCGGCGCGCACCAGGAGCTCGTCCATGGCCTCGCGCCGGGAGACGATGATCCGGAACTCGCCGCCGAACCCCGGGACCGCGCGCAACGCGTCCTCGATGCCGCTCGGATAGACGTTCTCCCCGCGCACGATCAGCATGTCGTCGAAGCGGCCATAGATCCCGGCGGGCAGGCGCGGATACGTTCGCCCGCAGGGGCAGGGCTCGCCGGTCCAGCGCGTCCGGTCGCCCGAGACGAGACGGATCATCGGCTGGGACGTGCGCTCGAGATGCGTGTAGACGGGCGTGCCCTCGCTCCCGTAGGGGACCGGTCGGTGCGTCCCCGGGTCGCAGACCTCCGTGTACACGAGGTCCTGCCAGAGGTGCATGCCCGTGCGGTGGCGGCATTCCGCATTGGTCATCCAGGGCGTCACCTCCGCCATGCTCCCCGTGTCGACGCAGATCCCGCCGAAGGCGCCCTCGATCAGGCGCTTCGTGGAAGGGATGCCGGCGCCGGGCTCGCCGGAGAAAAAGAGGATGCGAAGCCCGAGCTCGCGGGGGTCGATGCCTTCCCGCCGCGCGGTCTCGGCGAAGTGGAGCGCGTAGGACGGTGTCCCGTAGAAGACGGAGGGCCGGAGCTCCTGCGCCCACTGGACGGCCGCCAGCGTCTGGCCCTGGGCTCCCGCGCCGAAGGGAAACATGGTCGCGCCCAGGCGCTCGCCTCCCGCGAGGGCTCCCCACGAGCCCATGTAGAGGCTGAAGAAGGAGCAGATGAGCACCCGGTCGCCCGGGCGGATGCCCGCAGCCCACATGATCCGGGCGTGCGCCTCGCCGATCCGTGCCCAGTCTTCGGCGCTGAGGCCGAACACGGTCGGACGACCGGTGGTGCCACTGGTGCCATGAATGCGGGCCACCGCCTCCGAGGAGACGCAGAGGTAGTCGCCGAAGGGCGGGCACGCCGTCTGCGCGGCGCGCAGCTCGTCCTTGGTCACGACGGGGAACCGGCCCAGGTCTCCCAGGCATCCGAGCGTGTCAGGAGAGACGCCGGCCGCCTCCCACTTCCTCCGGTAGAAGGCGCTTCGCGTCCAGGCGTAGCGAACCTGCTCACGCAGCTTCGCGAGAATCAGATCGTCGCGCACCGCGGGCGGCGCGCACTCGACCTCGGGCAGCCAGTGCTCGGCATCGGGTGGCGGGTGGTAGCCGGGGTCGTATCGCGGTGGCCAGACCGAGAGGTCCACGCCGCGGGCGCGCCGGATCGCGTCGAGATCGAGGGGGCTCATGAGCGCCGGCGAGGCATCCGGCTCGCCTTCAGCGGGCCCGGCTGGTCTCCACCAGCTCGCGAACCCTCGTCACCAGGGCCGCCGGCGGAGTCTCCTGGAGGAAGACCTCAGCCACCCCGGAGCGTCGCAGCACGGGCACGTCTTCGTCGGGGATAACGCCACCCGCGACCAGCAGCACATCGGCGGCGTCGCTCGCTCGCAGCAGCTCGATGATCCGGGGCAGGAGGGTCATGTGCGCGCCGGAGAGGATGCTCACCCCGACCACATCCACGTCCTCCTGGACGGCAGCGGCGACGACCTCCTCCGGGGTCCGGTGGAGCCCCGTGTAGATGACATCCATCCCTCCGTCGCGGAGCGCCCGGGCGACCACCTTGGCGCCCCGGTCGTGGCCGTCCAGGCCGACCTTGGCGATGAGGACGCGGATGGGTGTCGCGATGGCCAACTCCTCCTGGCGCCGGCCGACGCTGCCCGGTGGCGCGCGTGCCGTGGCCGCTCGATGGCGACCGGTAGACCAGGATAGGCCGAAGGCGTGGACCCGTCCAGGCCGACGGCCACCTCGCTCGCTCACGCGCGGTTGCGCAGCATGAGCCCCAGCCGGTCACGGTCTCGTCCGCGACCTCGCCGGTGCGGCGCGCGCCAGGCGCCGAAGCATCAGGACGTGCGTCGCGATGACGATGGGCACGACGAACGTCGGGAGGAGGGAGAGCGGCAGCCGGAGGAGCGCGCGCATGGACGTCGGGGTCCGCGAGAGCGAGGCGGCTCGCGGTCAGCACCACCCCGAGGATGTCCAGGAGGCCGAGGACATTCCACACGACGTACGCGCGGCGGCCGGCCGAGCAGTCCGGCCGGGCTCGAAGCACGAGGAGCAGCGCCGAGGCCGCGACCGCGATGTCCCCCCAGCCGCCCGGCACGGCGAAGGCCCAGGGCAGCTCCCCGCGCGCATGGAGGACGAGGAAGTAGACGCCGACGAAGCGAGTCAGGTGGAAGAGGACGAGGGCGCGGAGGTCCACGCTCTCCACAAACCGCCGGAAGGGTGGCGCGAGCCTGGCGGCTACGAGGACGGCCGACGGTCAGTCCCGACGAGGATCAGCTGAGGGGCCGGGGGCCGGAGGGCCGCGACCCAGCCGGCGGCGCCCGGCGAGCCAGGCTCCCACGAGCCAGGCCCCGGCGATGGTCAGGACAGGGCGGGTGCCGGACGGCGACCAGAGGGCGACGGGTCCGATTCGCTCGCCGCCGCGGTGGCGCACGCCCTGTCCTATATCACGCGCTGGGGCCGCCCGTCACGGACCGTGCCGTCGCCCACCTTGCGGTGGCGGCTCCTGTTCCCTATCGTAGCGACGTGCCGGGCCCGGAATTCCTCCAGGGTGTTATGGTCCTCGACTTCACGCGCGTCCTCGCCGGTCCGTACTGCACTCGGCTTCTCGCCGACCTGGGCGCCCGCGTCATCAAGGTCGAGCGGCCGCGTGGCGACGACATGCGGACCGCGCCGCTCCAGCTTGACCCAGAGCGGAGCGACCAGAGCAGCTACTTCGTGCGCGTCAATGCGGGCAAGCGCTCGGTCGCCCTCGACTTGGGCCACCCGGACGCGCGGTCAGTGGCCTTGGACCTCGTCCGGATCGCGGACGTGGTCGTCGAGAACTTCCGGCCGGGTGTCATGGCGCGTCTCGGGCTGGACTACGCCGCCGCGACGAGGGTCCGGCCCGATATCGTGTACTGCTCCATCTCCGGATACGGCCAGACGGGGCCCTGGCGGAACCGTGCGGCTTTCGCCCACGTCGTGCACGCGACGTCGGGCCTCATGCACCTCGAGCGGGGCGAGGAGGAGCCGCCGCGGGTCCTGTACCTCCAGGCCGCGGACATCCTGGCCGGCACGCACGCGTTCGGAGCGGTCGTGGCGGCGCTCCTGCGCCGGCTCCGAACGGGCCGCGGGGCGCACGTCGACGTGTCGATGCTGGAAGCGCTGATCGGCGCCGAGGACATCAGCTTCGGCAGCGTCCTGAACGAGGGCCCGTCGTATCCGGGGCCACGCAGCGGGATGCTGGTCCACCCTGTCGGCGATGCGTGGGTGGCGCTCCAGATCGTCGGCGTGCTCGACCTCTGGCCTCGGCTCCTCAGCCTTCTCGACCGGCCCGAGCTCGCCGAGGATCCGCGCTTCGCCACGCCGGTGGTTCGTCGCGAGCACTGGCCCGAGCTTCGCGCGATCATCGCCGCGTGGCTGGACCGATTCACCTCGGCCGACGAGGCCCTCGGCGTCCTGGGCGCGGCGCGCATCCCGTGCGCGCGGGTGCTCTGGCCCGCCGAGGTGGTCGCGGCTCCGCACCTCGACGCCCGCGGCGCCTTCCCCTCGGTCGCCCACGCGACCCACGGGCAGGTCCGGGTGACGGCTTCGCCGTTTCACGTGGACGGCGCGCCCGTCGGACCGGCGGGCCCGGCCCCCTACCGACCCGGTGAGGACACGCAAGCGGTGCTGGCCGACCTGCTGGGGTACGGAGCGGACCGGATCGCCGAGCTCGCACGCCTCGGTGCGGTGACCGGTCCGGGCCTGGCCACGCACGGCTCCGAGATCCGCCCCCTGGCCGACGCGCTGCCCGGCGAGTAGAATCGGCGCGGCGCGCGGGCCGCGCGACCTGCGCACCTGATTAGGGTCCCGGAGGGAGGCGACCGATGGCGAGCTTGACGGAGCGGATGCTCGGTGCAGCGAAGCTCGACCCCGCGACCTACGAGGAAGTCGAGAGCGACGCCACGGCGACGCCTCAGGCCATGCTGGTGGTGGTGCTCGCGAACCTCGCCGCCGGAATCGGCGTCGCGAGGGAGCTGGGATTCGGGGGCCTGGTCGTGGGCACGCTCATCTCGCTGGTCGGCTGGCTCGTGTGGGCGTTCGTTGCCTACTTCGTGGGGACGCGGCTGCTCCCCGGTGCCCGGACCCAGGCGGACATCGGGCAGCTCCTGCGAACCATCGGGTTCTCGGCGACGCCCGGGCTGATCCGCGTTCTCGGGATCGTCCCCGGTCTCGACTGGCTGGTCTCGCTCGTCGCCGCCCTTTGGATGGTTGCGGCCATGGTCGTGGCGGTCCGCCAGGCCCTCGACTACGACACGACTGGCCGCGCCGTCGCGGTCTGCGCGATCGGGTTTGTGATCAACGTGGTTGTGCTCATCGTGCTGGCGAAGATCATGGGGGTGTCCGCCGGAATCGCCGAGCCCTGACGGCGGCCCGGGTCTGGCGGTCGAGGCGAGTGGTCTCGCGAGAAGGAGAAGAGCCGTGTCATTCCATGGGAACTTGATCAATGGCGAATGGGTGAGGGGCGGCGACGTCAATCGCGACGTCAATCCCTCCAACGTCCAGGAGGTGGTGGGCGAGTACGCGCGGGCGGACGCGGCGCAGGCCCAGGCGGCCATCGCCGCCGCCCGGGCGGCGTTCCCGGCCTGGTCGCGCGGCAACCGGCAGGAGCGAGCAGACCTGCTCGACCGGGTGGGGGACGAGATTCTCCGCCGGGCCGAGGAGCTGGGGACGCTGCTGTCCCGGGAGGAAGGCAAGACGCTTCCCGAAGGCATCGGCGAGGCCAAGCGCGCGGGCTACATTTTCAAGTTCTTCGGCGGCGAGGTCGTCCGGCAGGGCGGGGAGCTCATCGACTCCGTCCGCCCCGGCGTGTCGGTGGAGATCACCCGGGAGCCCATCGGCGTCGTGGGGATCATCACCCCCTGGAACTTCCCGCTCGCGATCCCGGCCTGGAAGATCGCGCCGGCGCTTGCGTACGGCAACTGCGTGATCTTCAAGCCGGCGGACCTGGTGCCGGGCTGTGCCTGGGCCCTCGCGGACATCCTCGGCCGAGCTGGCCTGCCGCGGGGCGCATTCAATCTCGTGATGGGCCGCGGTTCCACCGTGGGCGAGGCGCTGATCGCCTCGGCGGACGTCGACGGGATCAGCTTCACGGGCTCGGTCGAGACGGGCCGCGCGATCGCGAAGAAGCTCGTCGCCCGCATGGGAAAGGTTCAGCTCGAGATGGGCGGCAAGAACCCGCTCGTGGTCCTGGACGACGCCGATCTCGCCGTCGCCGTGAACTGCGCCGTCCAGGGCGCCTACTACTCGACCGGCCAGCGCTGCACGGCGTCGAGCCGCCTCATCGTCACCGAGGGCGTCCACGACCGTTTCGTCCAGGCGATGGTCGAGCGGATGGAGAAGCTGGTCGTGGACGACGCGCTGCGCAAGGGAACCGACATCGGCCCGGTGGTGGATCAGGGCCAGCTCGACCAGAACCTCTCCTATCTCGACCTCGGGAAGCGGGAGGGCGCGCGGCTCGCCTGGGGCGGCGACCGCCTCCGCCGCGAGCGGGACGGCTTCTACCTGGCGCCCGCGCTGTTCACCGACACGACGAACGCCATGCGGATCAACCGTGAGGAGATCTTCGGCCCGGTCGCGACAGTCATCCGCGCCCGGGACTACGACGAGGCGCTCGTGCTGGCAAACGACACGCCGTTCGGGCTCTCCTCCGGAATCGTCACGGCATCCCTCAAGCACGCGAGCCACTTCAGGCGGAACTCGCAGGCGGGGATGGTCATGGTGAACCTCCCGACCGCCGGCGTCGACTACCACGTCCCATTCGGCGGACGGAAGGCGTCGAGCTACGGACCTCGCGAGCAGGGAACCTACGCGCGGGAGTTCTACACCACCGTCAAGACCAGCTACACCGCACCCTGAGCGGCGTCGGCCCGTCCCGGCCCGGAAGCCGGGGCGACGAGCTGCCGGGACGCCGAAGCCTGCCGTTCAGCGGGGGGCCATCCGGAGGGCGCCATCCAGCCGGATGGTCTCGCCGTTCAGCATGACGTTCTCGATGATGTGGCACGCGAGCGCTGCGTACTCCTCCGGACGCCCGAGGCGACTGGGGAAGGGGACCTGACGGCCGAGCGACTGACGGGCCGGCTCGGGCAGCATCCCCATGAGGGGCGTGTCGAAGAGGCCCGGGGCGATCGTGCAGACCCGGATGCCGACCTCGGCCAGGTCACGCGCGATCGGGAGCGTCATGCCGACGATGCCTCCCTTGGAGGCGGAGTAGGCCGCCTGGCCAACCTGTCCGTCGAAGGCGGCGACGGACGCCGTGTTGAGGATCACTCCGCGCTCGCCGTCAGCGCCTGGCGTGTTCTGCGCCATCCGGGCGGCCGCGAGCCGGATGCAGTTGAAGGTCCCGATCAGGTTCACCTGGATGACGAAGGTGAAGGATCCGAGGTCGTGCGCGCCGCGCTTGCCATGCGTCTTCTCGGCGATCGCGACACCAGCGCAGTTCACCAGCCCCTGGATCGGCCCGAAGCGGCCCACGGCCGTGTCGATCGCGGCTCCCACCTCGTCGGCGCTCGTGACGTCGCACGGGGCGAACAGGGTGTGCGGGCCCAGGTCGGCCGCCACCTGGACTCCCGCCGACCGGCCCAGATCCAGGATGGCGACGCGTCCACCGTGAGCAAGGAGCCGCTCGACCGTGGCCCGCCCGAGCCCGGACGCGCCACCGGTCACCAGGAACGTGGAGCCGTCAATCTTCATGCCATGGCCCTCGGGCGGGCTCGACGAGCCCGATCAGGTTGGACTCTGAACGCCGCGAGGACGCTAGCACGCGCTCCGCGCGGGGGTCAAGGCGCATCGGCTCCGTCGGACCGCAGCGGCCGTGCATCGGACCGCGGCGGTCGCGCATCGGACCGTGGCGGTCGCGCATCGGCCTCCGCGGGCGCCGGAGGGTCCGACAGGCGCGTCGGCCCGATACGTGGTACGGTGGCCAGCGTCACGCGACACCTCTCCGACGATGCGCGTCAGCCTTCCATCCCGGAGCCGACTGCCCTTGCGCTGGCAGGACTACCACACGGTGTGGGCGCTCCTCGTGTTCGGCTGGATCTGCAACTACGTCGTCCGCATGGCGTTCTCGCCGTTGCTCGAACCGATCATGGCGGAGTTCGGCTCTGAGCCATGCGCAGGGTGGCTTCCTCTTCTCGGTGTTCTTCTACGGCTACGTCGCCATGCAGGTGCCCGCGGGACTTCTCGGTGATCGCTTCGGGAGGAAGCGGGTCCTGGTCATCGGCATCCTCCTGGTGTCGGGGGCGGCGCTGGTCACCGGTCTGTCCCGGACACTGGCCGTCCTGGCCTTGGCGCGCCTGTTGACCGGCCTCGCCCAGGGGATGTACTTCGCCAACGACCGACCGATCATCGCGGCCGCCACGCCGCCTGACCGTCTCGCGCTCGGCCAGGGCGTGTCATTCTCGGGGCTGGGGGTCGGGACGGCGCTCGGTGTCCTGGTGGGCGGGGCGCTGGGGGAGCTCATGCCGTGGCGGCTGGTCTTTCTCGCCCTGGCCGTGCTGCCGCTCTGCTCCGCCACGCTGATCGGCCGCTTCGTGCATGATCCAGGCAGGCCCCGCCGCGTGGCGCCCGGGGCGCGCGTGTCGGGCGCCGAGGTCGCCGCCGTGTTCCGACTGCGGGATCTATGGCTCCTCGGGATCGCGGGCATTTCCCCGATCTGGACCCAGTGGCTCGTCGGCACCTGGGGGCCGGCGCTGTTCGCCGAGGTCGGCGTCCGCGAGCTGGGTCGCTCCGCCCTCTACGCCAGCGTGCTCGGGATTGCGGCGCCGCCGGGCCTCCTCGCGGTGGGAGCGCTGTCCGACCGGCTGCTGCGGCGCCGCGGCACGCCGCGCCGCACGGTCGTCGCCGGCGGCATCGCGGCCACGGCCGTGCTGGCGGCGTGCATGGGGTGGATCGTTCAGGCGCAGGGGCCCGCGTGGCTCCTGGCGCTCGTGATGTTTGCCACGAGCTTCTGCTTTTCGGGGATCTGGGCGCCCGCCTACGCGCTCACGGCGGAGCTCGCCCCGCGCGGGGCGATGGGCGTCGCCTTCGGCGTCCTGAACAGCGTGGCGTTCACGTCGAGCCTCGTCGCGCCCTACGTCACCGGCTGGATCAAGGACTGGTCGGGCTCCTTCGCCGGCGGGTGCTACCTGGCGGCGCTGATCGGGGTCGCGGCCGTGCCGGTGGCGCGCGCCGTGGGCTCTCCTCGATCCGAACTGACACCGGCAAGTCCACGCCTCTGACGGTTCGGCGCACCGAGCGCCCCCGCGTGCCGGGAGCGCGCGGGGTCGTCATCGTTCGCCATGTATACTGGCGCCGTGGGCCGACACAGCCGCCTCGCGAGTCTTCTCGCCGCTCCCCTGATCGGCCTGGCGTGCCCCTCGGTCGGGGCGCAAGAAGTGGTCGAGGCGACGCTGGCCAACGGCTTGCGCGTGCTCCTTCAGGAGGACCATCGGAGCCCGATCGCCAGCGTCCAGATCTGGTACCGGGTCGGTTCGCGCGACGAGCGGGTCGGCCTGACCGGCCTGTCTCACTACCTCGAGCACATGATGTTCAAGGGGACGCCGACGCACGGCCCCCGGGTCCACTCCAAGCTGATCGAGGCGGTCGGCGGTCAGGACAACGCGTTCACGAGCCGGGACGTCACCGTGTACCACGTGACCGTCGCCGCGGACCAGCTCGACCTCGTGCTCGAACTCGAGTCCGACCGCATGCGGCACCTGCTGCTCGATCCCCGGGAGGTCGACGCCGAGCGGAAGGTCGTCATGGAGGAGCGCCGGACGCGGACGGAGGACGATCCGGTCGGGGGACTCGCGGAGCTCTTCAACGCCGTCGCCTTCGTGGCCCATCCCTACCGGCTGCCGACGATCGGATTCGCGAAGGATATCGAGCGCCTGACGGCCGCCGACCTCCGGGGCTGGTACGACCTCTACTACCGGCCGAATAACGCCATCCTCGTGGCGATCGGAGACTTCCGGGCGCCGGAGCTCCTCGCCAGGATCCGCACGCGGTTCGCAGGCATTCCGCGGGGCCCCGATCCGCCCCCGGTCTCCGTGGTAGAGCCCGAGCAGCGCGGCGAGCGGCGGGTGTGGCTCCGGAAGGAGGCGCAGCTACCGGTCGTCTTCGCCGGCTATCCGACGCCGAACCACCGCTCGGAGGACGCCTACGCCCTCGAGGTGCTTTCGGCGGTCCTGTCGGGCGGGCGGACTTCACGGCTCTACCGGCGACTCGTCTACGAGGCGCGGATCGCGCTCGAGGCGGGGGGTGACTACACGCGCCTGACCTTGGATCCGGACACGTTCACCTTCTACATCACCGTGCTGCCCGACCGAACGGTGGAGGAGGCCGAGCGCGCCCTGGCCGCCGAGGTCGAGCGGCTGCGGACGGAGGTCGTTTCCGACGAGGAGCTCCAGCGCGCGAAGAACCAGCTGGAAGCCGCTTACCTCTTCGGCCAGGACTCCGTCTTCAGTCGAGCGGCGACGCTCGCGCGTCACGAGCTCCTCGGTGGCTGGCGTCTCCGCGAGGCGTACCTCCCCGGTGTCCGGGCGGTAACGGGCGAGGATGTGCGGCGCGTGGCGGAGCGCCATCTCGTGGCCGAGCGCCGCACCACCGCGATCCTCGTCCCGGTCCTGCCGGCCGCCCCGACGCAGTAGCGCTGGCCGATGACCTCCTTCGGGCGGGCCCTCCGGGGCGTCGCGCTCGTCGTCGTGGCTCTCCTCGGTCTGGCGGCGGCCGGGCTCTGGGCGTTGTCGCGGCGCGAGCCACGCACGGTCGGACTCGCGGTCACCGGGACGATCGAGGCCCGTGACGTGGACCTCTCGGTGAAGACGACGGCCCGGATTGCCGCGATCCTCGTGGAGGAAGGCCGGCGGGTCCACCGTGGCGAGCTCGTCATCCACTTGGAGGACGCCGAGCTGGTGGCGGAGGTGGCGCGGCTCGACGCCGGAGTGCGCGTGGCGCAGGCGCAGCTGCGCGACCTCATGGCGGGGGCGCGGAAGGAGGAGATCGCCGAGGCGCAGGCCCAGGTCGGGCGCGCCGAGGCGGCGCTGGCCGATCTCCTCGCCGGCGCCCGGCGCGAGGAGATCCAGGCGGCCCGCCAGGTGGTCGCGCAGGCCGAGGCGCGCCAGCGCGACCTGGAGGCAGGGGCACGGGCCCAGGAGGTCGAGCAGGCCCGGAGCGCGGTCGCCTCGGCCGAGGCCACGCGGGTGTGGACCGAGCGGGAGTTCCAGCGGCTCGAATCCCTCTACGAACGGGACCTGATCGCCGCTGCCGACAAGGAACGCGCCTGGCAGGCGTTCGAGGTCGCGCGCATGCAGGAGCGCACGGCGCGGGAGCAGCTCGCGCTTGTGCTCGCCGGGCCGCGAGGTGAGCAGTTGGAGGCGGCGCGCGCCGAGGTCCGGCAGGCGCGCGAGCGGTTGCGTCTCATCGAGGCCGGACCGCGGCCGGACCAGGTCGAGGCGGCGCGCGCGGAGGTCCGCGTGGCCCGGCAGCGGCTGGCGCTCGTCGAGGCCGGGCCCCGGTCCGGTCAAGTGGACACCGCCCGAGCCCAGCTCGCCCAGGCCGAGGCGGCCCTGGCTCAGGCGCGGGCCCGTCTGGCGGATACCCGGATCGAGGCGCCCATGGACGGCGTGGTGCTCCGGAAGAACCTCGAGCCCGGCGCGACGGCTGCGCCCGGCGCGGCCATCGTGACGCTCGTCGACCCGACCGATCTCTGGCTCCGAGCGTACATCCCGGAGACGGACCTCGGCCGTGTGCGCCTCGGTCAGCCGGCGCGCGTCACCGTGGACGCCTTCCCGGGGCAGCCGTTCGAGGGCCGCGTCACCGAGGTCGCCTCGAGCGCGGAGTTCACGCCGCGGAACGTGCAGACGCAGAAGGAGCGGGTCAACCTCGTGTTCCGGGTCAGGGTGGCCATCGCCAACCCGGACGGACGGCTGAAGCCAGGCATGCCCGCCGACGCCGTGATCGCGACGGACTGATCGGAGGACGCGCGGATGCTCAGCGACAGGGATCGTGGCAAAACCCGGTGGCAGGCCCGCAAGGTCGAGAGGCGGCCACGCGAGCGCGCGCGGCTCGGCCGACTCTTCGCCGAGTGGGTTGACGCCGACCCGGACTGGGAGCGCCTCCTCCCGGTGCGATTCGGCACGGTCGTGTTCCGGCTCCGGCCCCGCGCCTGGGACCCTGACGATCCGCGACTCGACACGCTGAACGAGCGGCTGCTCGAGGGCGTGCGCGCTTCGGGCGAGATGCTGGTGTCCCAGGTGGCCGCGTCCGGGCGCTTCGCTCTACGGTTCGCTGTCGGCAACGTCCGGACGGAGGAACGCCACGTGCAGCACGCGTGGGAGATCCTCCGGGCTGAGGCGCTTCGCCTCGGCGCCCTTCCGGTCACCGTCGCCGGTCCGTAGCGCGATCACCGGGACCGCCTCGCCCCCGGTGGAGACGTCGGCGGAGCCCGCGGTCCTGACCGAGGGGCTCACCAAGCGGTTCGGCGCCTTCACAGCGGTCGACCACGTCGACCTCCGGGTCGAGGCGGGCGAGCTCTACGGCTTCCTCGGCCCGAACGGCGCTGGCAAGTCGACGACCCTCCGAATGCTCTGCGGCATCCTCGAGCCCACCGAGGGGAGCGGCCGCGTCCTCGGCCTCGACCTCCGGCGGGAGCCCGAGCGGATCAAGGCCGCCATCGGCTACATGTCGCAGCGCTTCTCGCTCTACGACGACCTGTCGGCCGCCGAGAATCTGGTCTTCTACGCGATGGTCTACGGCGTGCCGGGCCGCGCCCGGCGGGAGCGCATCGACCGGATGGTCCAGCTCGCCGACCTGGTGGGGCGGGAGGACACGCTGGCCGGGCAGCTGTCGGGGGGCTATCGGCAGCGGCTGGCGCTGGCGTGCGCGCTCGTGCACAGTCCCCGGCTCATGTTCCTCGACGAGCCCACCGCCGGCGTCGACCCGGTCTCCCGGCGCACGTTCTGGGAGCTGATCCGGCACCTCGCCGACGGTGGCGTCACCGTGGTGGTGACGACCCACTACATGGACGAGGCCGAGCACTGCGACCGTCTGGGCTTCATTTACCAGGGACGGCTGATCGCGCAGGGGACGCCGGCCGCGATCAAGGCGGACGCGTTCGGCCGACCCGTGTTCCAGGTGGAGGCGCCGGAGCCTTCGCGGGTGATCGACATCCTCACCGACTGGCCCGCCGTCGAGGAGGCGGTCCGGTACGGGTCGCTCGTGCGCGTCGTGGCGGCGGAGCGCGGGCTCGGGGAGGCGGCAGTCGTCGAACGCCTGCGCGGGGCGGGGCTCGACGCGTCCGTCCGCGTGGTCGCGCCGACGGTCGAGGACGTGTTCATCTCCTTCGTCGACAAGGAGCGCAAGGCGCGGCTGCGGCGGCAGCTCGGCGCCTTCTGAGCGGCATGCGTCTGCTCGGGATGATGTGGAAGGAGCTGGTACAGCTCCGGCGCGATCCCATGTCCCTGACGCTCGCGCTCATCATCCCGGTCGCGCTCCTGTTCATCTTTGGCTACGCGATCAACACCGACGTGAGAAACCTGCCGACCGTCGTTCTCGACGAGGCGCGCGACGTCGAGTCCCAGAAGCTCCTGGAAGCCTTCGCCAACACGACGTACTTCAACCTGCGCTTCCAGGCGCGGTCGCTCGACGAGGTGGGCCGGCTGATTGACCGGGGCGAGGCCAAGGTGGGCATCGTGATCCCGCCGGACTTCTCCGAGCGGCTTCGGGGTCGAGGCGCAGCGGCGGTCCAGGTGATCGTGGACGCCTCGGACCCGCAGGTGGCGGTCTCCGCTATCAACGCCGCGACCGCGCTGGGGCTCGATCGCTCGATCGAGCTCCTGCGCCGGGGCGGGCTCGAGGCCGAGGCCGGCCTCGACGTCCGCGTCCGCGCCTGGTACAACCCCGACCAGGAGTCGGCGCTCTTCATCGTGCCCGGACTCATCGGGGCGCTTCTCATGCAGACGACGATCACGATCATGGCCGTGGCCGTCGTCCGGGAGCGCGAGCGGGGGACCCTGGAGGCGCTGGTCGTGAGCCCGCTCAAGCGCTGGGAGATCATGCTGGGGAAGATCCTCCCGAACCTCCTCGTGGCGTACGGTCAGATGACGCTCGCCCTGGTGGTGGCGCACTACGTGTTCGCCGTGCCGATCCGTGGAAGCGTGGCCCTGCTCTACCTGATCTCGGCCGTCTTCATGCTGGGCACCCTCGGGATCGGCATCTACGTGTCGACGATGTCGCGGACCGTGCCCCAGGCGATGCAGCTGGGCTTCCTGGCGATCCTGCCGTCGATCTACCTGTCGGGGCTCCTGTTCCCGCTGGAGGGGATGCCGGAGCCGGCGCAGTACTTCGCGCGGATCCTGCCCATCACGTACTTCCTGCGGATCATCCGCGGGATCGTGCTGAAGGGCACCGGCCTGGCCGACCTGTGGCCCGACGTCTGGCCGCTCGTCGCGTTCGGCGCCGTGATCTTCACCCTGGCGGTGCTGCGCTTCCGCAAGTCGCTGGACTGAGTTGGCGTGGCGGACGAAGGAGGTATACGGTGATGGAGGAGAAGCGACGGCCGCTGAAGATCGGTGTCGAGCTGCCGATTGCGGTGGACAAGGGGCGCTTCGGCACACCCCGCTGGGGCGACATCAGCCAGATGGCGCGCCGCGCGGAGGCGATCGGCTTCGACTCCGTCTGGATCGAGGACCACCTGCTGTTCCGTCCAGAGGGCCGGGCCTCGCAGGGCGTCTGGGAGGGATGGGCGGTAATCGCCGCCATCGCGGCCGTGACCTCGCGGGTCGAGATCGGCCCGCTCGTGTCGTGCATGTCGTTCCGCAATCCCGCATACCTCGCGAAGCTGGCGGACACCATCGACGAGATCTCGGGGGGCCGGTTGATCCTGGGGGTCGGTGCTGGCTGGCACGAGGCGGAATACCGGGCGTTCGGCTTTCCCTTCGACCACCGCGTGAGCCGCTTCGAGGAGGGGCTCCGGATCCTCCACGGCCTGCTTCGCGACGGCAAGGTCGATTTCGTGGGCCGCTACCACGAGGCCCGGGAGTGCGAGCTCCAGCCCCGGGGGCCGCGTCCCGGAGGGCCGCCGATCCTGATCGGGTCGAGCGGTGCGCGCATGCTGGCGCTCGTGGCCCGGTATGCGGGCCTGTGGAACGCGTACTTTCCGAGCACGAAGAACAGCCCCGCCGGGGTGGCCCCGCTCCGTGACCGGGTCGACGCCGCCTGCCGCGACGCTGGGCGCGACCCGGCAACGCTCGGTCGCACCGTCGCTGTGTTGGTCAACATGGCACCCGGGCGCGTCGCGGCGCCGCCGATCCCGGCCCACTGGGCCGTCAGTCCCCTGACCGGCCCGCCCGAGCGGCTTGCCGAGGAATTCCGGGCGTACGCGCGCGAGGGCATCGGCCACGTCCAGCTGTGGCTCGAGCCTAACTCCCTGGAGAGCCTCGAAGCGTTTGCGCCCGTCCTCGAGCTCCTGGACAGATAGGCTGATCCGCCGCCGATGCGACACCCGCAGACGCCGGTATAATGCCGTCATGCGCTTGGCCGCCGCCAGGAACGTTGTCCTGACCGCCACCGTCGCAGGCCTCGCCGCGACGGCGCCAGCCCAGACCCTGCCCCCGCCCGCGGTCGTGCCGGCGCCCGCTCCCTGGACGCGGTTCACCCTGCCGAACGGGATGGTCGTCCTGGTCGCCGAGCGGCCGGGTGTCCCGATCGTGATCGTGCGCGCCTCCGTCGAGGCGGGAGCGGTTCTCGATCCGCCGGACAAGGCGGGAGTCGCCAACCTGACCGCGCTGCTCGTCACCCGGGGGAGCGCGACCCGGACCGCGCTCGAGATCGATCGCGCCGTCGAGTTCGTTGGAGGGAGCCTCGAGGGCGAGGGGGGCAGGGACGCGAGCGAGGTGAAGCTCTCAGTGCTGCGGAAGGACCTCGCACTCGGTCTCGACCTGCTCGCGGACGCCCTGGTGCGTCCGACCTTTCCCGACGCCGAGTTCGAGCGGAAGCGAGAGGAGGTCCAGGCGTCGGTCCGGCGCTCGGACGAGGATCCCGGAATGGTGGCGGCCCGCGTGCTGCGGCGGCTGGTCTTCGGCGAGCATCCGTACGGTCGACTCGTGACGGGGACCGAGGCGACGCTCGGCGCCATCACCCGGGACGACATCGTGGCCTTTCACCGGGTGGCCTACCGTCCCGAGCGCACGGTCGTTTCCGTGGCGGGAGAGGTCACCACCGCGGAGGTGCGGGCGGCGCTCGAAGCGCGGGTGGGTGGGTGGTCCGTGGCGACCCCGGCCCCGGCCACCCCGGCCGCGGTGGCTCTCGGACAGCCGTCACGCACGGAAGCGGCCGATCGGGCGCTGACGCAGGCGACGATCCTCTTGGGGCAAGCCACGGTTACCCGGGGGCACCCGGACTTCTACCCGCTGCTGGTCGCGAGCCAGATCCTCGGCGGGGCATCGTCGTCCCGTCTGTACAGTCGTATCCGCGAGGAGCGCGGCCTCGCCTACAGCGTCTATGCTCAATTCGCGCCGGGCCGCCTGGGCGGGCTCTTCCTCGTCGAGCTGCAGAGCGAGAACGCGCGGGTCCGGGAAGCCCTGGCGGTGGCCCGTGAAGAGCTGATCCGCCTCCGGCGCGAGCGGGTGTCGGAAGAGGAGCTGACGCGGGCTCGCTCCTACCTGGTGGGGGGGTTCCCCCTGCGCATGGGGACGGCGGAGGAGGTGTCGGAGCTCCTCGTCGGGATCGAGCGCTTCAGCCTCGGCCTTGACTACCCGGCCCGCTTCCGACAGGCCGTGTCGGCCGTCACGGCGGAGGACGTGCTGCGGGCGGTGCGGACCCACTGGGATCCTGACGCCATGAGCCTCGCGTTGGTCGGCAACCTCCGCGAGGCCGGGATCGGCAACCCCTGACGTGGCCCGGGCTGCGAGCGGCCAGCTGACTCGTCCGGAATGGGCCAGAGGCCGCGCCGGTGTGTCCGGCGCGGCATTCATCCTCGCCTGCCTCCTCTTGGCGGGTGTCCCCGGACCCGCGCCAGCGTTGGTCGGCGACCTGACGGACGAGGGCGTCCGCGAGGCGGTGAACGCAGGAATCGCTGCCATCACGAAGGAGGAGTTCGCCGAGGAGTGGCAGCTTC
This sequence comes from uncultured Candidatus Rokubacteria bacterium, assembly GCA_963804185.1. Taxonomy (GTDB): domain Bacteria; phylum Methylomirabilota; class Methylomirabilia; order Rokubacteriales; family DASRDR01; genus DASRDR01. The sequence goes on along the minus strand of CAWDPM010000005.1, from coordinate 1,144,909 downwards.
GCCTGCCAGGCGGGGAGGAGGTCGTGGTCAGCACTCCCTTCTCCCGGCTGGCACTCGCGGCCCGCCAGGCGGCGATGAAGGGCGACTCGCTCACGGACAAGCAGCGGCAGGAGCAGATCGACCGGGGAAAGGGCCGAATCCAGCTTCTGGTCACGATGCACGGGGGCCCCGCCCGCGACTTCGCCCGGTGGTATCAGCCGGTTCTCGTCGTGAACGGGCAGGAGGTCAAGGCGGTCTTCGTCCAGAACGAGCGGACGCCGCTGCGCCAGGAAGACGGCCGCCTCGCCGCGCGGAACGTGTACGTGTTCCCGATCGAGGGGCTCCCGGCCAACGGCGCGGTGACGCTGCTCGTGCGCGGAGCCCCTCCGGAGCAGAAGGAGGTCCTGCGGGCCAGGCTGGACCTCGGAAAGTTTCGCTGACCCCCCTCCCGAGAACGCTGCGCGCTTGCTCAGGGCGCGCGTCCGCGTGATGGCGTCGCGCCGACGTCACCTTTGCGCGCGACGTGCTGTGCGACACGCGGCGGCGCCGTGCGTCGCGCAGCCGGGCCTGCGCCGCCACGGTGTCTGTGCTATCTATAAAGAGGGCGCGGGCGCGGCGCCGGGAGGCGACAATGCGACGGTCGTTTGTGGCGATGGGGCTGATCGGCGTCCTGGCAGGTAGCGTGGTGTTGGCATCCCTCGTGGAGGCGCGGGTCGGCGGAGGCGGGTCGAGCGGCAGCCGCGGCTCGCGCTCCTACTCGGCGCCTCGCGTTCCCTCGTCGCCCATCACCCCGTCCGCTCCGACGTCGCCCCAGCGCCCGGCGCCTGGTACTCCTGGCTCGCTCAGCCAGCCTGCGCGCCCGGGGGGGTTCGGAGGCTTCGGCGGGATGCTGGGCGGCTTCCTCCTTGGCGGGGTCCTGGGATCCCTGCTCTTCGGTGGCCTCGGGGCTTTCGGCGGCGGCATCGGGTTGATGGACCTCCTGGTGATGGGTGGTCTCGCCGCGCTCCTGATCTCCTTCCTTCGGCGTCGGGCGTCCGAGCCGGTACACGCGACCGCGTCCGGGGCAGTGTTCGGGCGCCCCGAGGTTGCTCCGACGGAGGGTCGGGCTACGACCAGTCCGGGAGCGGTGCGGCAAGTCGAGCCTGCCGCCTCCACGGCCGTCGACGAAGATCTCACGGCGGGCCTCGAGCATGTTCGCGCGATGGATCCTGGCTTCGAACCGGCCCGATTCCTCGGGATCGCGAAGGACCTCTTCGTCCGTCTGCAGATCGGATGGTCCGGTGGTGACCTCGCCGCGGTGCGCGCGCATCTCACGGACGAGATGGCAGCCGCCCTGGAGGCAGACATGGCGCGCTTGCGCGAGCGGGGCCGGCGGAACCGCGTCGAGGGCGTGACCGTCGATTCCATCGCGCTCACCGAGGCCTGGCAGGAGTACGGCCGTGATCTGGTCACGGTGGAGATCCGGGCGGCTGGTAACGACTACGTGGTCGACGAAGCCACGGGTCAGTTCGTGGAGGGGAGTGCCACGAAGCCGACCCCGTTCGTGGAGTACTGGACGTTCGTCAGGCCGGTGGGCGCCAACCCCTGGAGGTTGGGCGCGATCCAGCAGCCCTCGACCTGAGGTGCCCTCCCAGACCTCCTCTCCCCCAGAGGGCCGCCTCATGTTACGCTTCAATACAGGTGGCCATGGCGCAGGTGGGTGTCCTGCTCGTGGACCCGGATCAGGCCCTCGTGGGGACCGTCCGTCAGGCCCTCGAGGGACAGCCCTATCAGCTGCGGCTCGCCGGGTCCGCGGCGCACGCGCTGGAGGGAATCGACAGCGGTGACGTCGAGGCCGTCCTGGTACTCCTCGGCGGGGGAGACGGTGGCGGCGCGGCGCTGATCGCCGACATCGCCAATCGGTGGCCCGATCTCCCGGTCGTGGCCATCACCGAATCCGGGGAGCGGGCCCGAGGGTTCCAGGCGCGCGCGGCTGGAGCCTGGGACTACCTCGAGGCGCCCGCCGACCTCGCTCCCGAGCGGCTCCTAACCGTGATCGCGAACGCCCTCGACCGACGTCGCCTCCGGCTCGAGCTCCGCACCGCTCACGCGGCCGCTTCCGAGACCCTGAACCTCGAGGCGCGCGAGCGGCAGGCGATCCTCGCAGGGCTCGAGGCGACGCGCTGGAACAAGCAGGCCGCCGCGCGCCTCCTGGGTCTCCACCGGCCGACGCTCTACGCCAAGATGCGGAAGCACGGCATTCCACAGGCACGCCCTCACTGACCACCGCCCGCCACTCGCGCCACTCGTCGGCGCCTTGCGGGCGCCAGGAGCGTGTGCCACAATGACCCGGTGTCAGCGGCCCCCGATGCGGGGCCGTTGCGTGTTTCGGCCAATCCTCAGGCGCTACGGGGGCGGTCCATGACAACTCCGACGACCAACAGCGGACTCGAGGACGTGGTCGTTTCCACGTCCGAGATCTGTTTCATCGATGGTGATCGGGGGCGGCTGCTCTACCGAGGCTACGACATCCACGACCTCGTCGCTCACTCCTCGTTCGAGGAGACGGCGGCCCTGCTCTGGAACGGCGTCCTTCCGACCCGCACCGAGCTGGAGCGCCTCCGGAAGGCGCTGGCGACCCAGCGCCGGCTGCCGCCCAAGGTCCTGACGCTGCTCAGGAGCCTTCCGAGGAAGGCTGACGCGATGGACGTTCTCCGGACCGCGGTCTCGGCGCTGGGGATCTACGATCCCGACGCCGGTGACGACTCCCGGGAGGCGAATCTCCGGAAGGCCGTGCGCATCCAGGCGCAGGTGCCCACGCTGGTTTCCGCCTGGAGCCGGATCCGGAAGGGAAAGGCGCCGATCCCGCCGAACCCGCGCCTCTCCCTGGCCGGGAATCTCTTGTACATGCTTTCGGGCCGGAAGCCCAGCGCTCTCGCCGAGAAGGCGGTGGACACGGCGTTCATCCTCCACGCGGATCACGAGCTGAACGCCTCGACGTTCGCCTCCCGGGTCACCGTAGCGACCCTGTCCGACATGTACTCGGGCGTGGTGTCGGGGATCGGCACGCTCAAGGGGCCGTTGCATGGCGGCGCGAACGTCGGGGTCATGCGGATGCTGATAGAAATCGGCGAAGTGGACCGGGCGGAGACATGGATCAAGAACGCCCTGGCCCAGAAGAAGCGGATCATGGGGTTTGGGCATCGCGTCTACCATACCGAGGACCCGCGAGCCACCCACCTCCGGCGCCTGTCCGAGCAGCTCGGGCGGGAGGCTGGCGAGCTCAAGTGGTTCGAGATCTCGCGCATCGTCGAACGGATGGTGAACGCGGAGAAGGGCCTGCACGCCAACGTCGACTTCTACTCCGCGTCCACCTACTACTCGATCGGCATCGACCCCGACCTCTACACGCCGATCTTCGTGGTGTCGCGGGTCTCGGGCTGGACGGCCCACATCCTCGAGCAGCAGGCCCACAACCGCCTGATCCGGCCGCGCGCCGAGTACCAGGGCTCGCGTCAGGCGACCTACGTTCCCATCGACCAGCGCTGACGGCGGCCGGCACGCGAGGATGGCCCGCGCCCGCACCGTGCGTCGCCGCACCGGGCCCGCGGCGACTCCGTGGACCGCGACCGGGTCGGACGACGTCCTCGAGTAGCGGGTGGCGAGGTTCACGAAGGGCCACGGGCTCGGCAACGACTACCTCGTCATGGACGAGCGGGACATCGACTTTCCGCTCGGGCCGTCGGCGATCCGCTGGATCTGCCATCGGAACTGGGGAGTCGGGTCGGACGGCATCCTGCTGAGGACCGTGTCGCGCGTCGCCGACGTCGGACTGCGGATCTTCAACCCGGACGGGAGCGAGGCCGAGAAGTCCGGCAACGGCCTCCGGATCTTCGCGAAGTACCTCTGGGAGCGCGGTGGCCTCCGGAAGTCGCCGATGCGGATCGAGACGAAGGGCGGCGTCGTGGAGGCCGTCTGTCACCTCGTCGGTGAGCGCGTCGACCAGGTGACGGTCGAGATGGGGCACGCGACGTTCCGTGCGCCCGAGATTCCCATGCATGGCCCGGACCGTGAGGTCGTCTCCGTTCCGCTCCAGGTGGGCGACCGCTTCCTCACGGTGACGTGCGTCTCGGTGGGAAACCCGCACTGCGTGGTCTTCACGGAGAAGCTCGACGACGACGAGGTCCGGCAGCTCGGGCCCCGGATCGAGACGCACGCGGCGTTTCCGAACCGCACGAACGTGCAGTTCGCGCGTGTCCTCGCCCAGGACCGGCTGGAGATCCGCATCTGGGAGCGCGGCGCGGGATGGACCCTGGCATCGGGCTCGTCCTCCTGCGCCGTCGCGGCGGCGGCGGTCAGGAACGACCTCGCCGGGGGCAGGCTCACCATCCAGAGCCCCGGCGGCGAACTGGGCGTCGAGGTCCGACCGGACTGGTCCATCCGGCTGCGGGGGCCCGTCGCCGAGGCGTGCGAGGGGACGCTCGCACCCGAGCTCGTGCGCGCCCTCCAAGCCCGCGACCCGCTCCCGTTCGAGTGAGGTGGCCATGTCCGCTCTGATTCCCAAGACGGCCTTCATCGGCATCGAGCACGTCGCCCACCTCGCGACCGGCGGCGAGGCCCCGGTCCTCCGGGCGAACCTCGCCGCGGCGACCCAGTTCCTCCTCGACAAGGGCGACGGCATGCCCGGGCGTGAGCGCTTCTTCACGACGGCGAACCGGGCCCGGGCAGCCCTCGCGGTCCGGCTGGGCGGTCGGCCCGAAGAGATCGCGTTCCTGTCCAGCGCCTCAGAGGGTCTTCACGTCGCCTCCGAGGGGATCGACTGGCGCCCCGGGGACAACGTTGTCGTGGGGCAGAGCGAGTTCCCCTCGGTCCTTCTGGCCTGGCAGCGGCTCCGGCCGCGCGGCGTCGACGTTCGCGCGGTCGGCCGGGAGGCGGTGGTGACCCACGACGAGATCGCCGCCGCGGTGGACGAGCGGACTCGCGCGATCGCCGTGAGCCACGTGGGCTATCTGACCGGAGCCCGCCACGACCTCGGCCGCCTGCGAAGCATCGCCGACCGGGTCAGGGCGCGTCTGGTCGTCGACGCCTCGCATGCTCTCGGCGTCGTCCCGGTCGACGGCGCGCTCTGCGACGTCGTCGTCGCATGCTGCTACAAGTGGCTGCTGGCCGTGCACGGCGTCGGCGTCTTCTACGTGAACAGCCGCCGCTGGCCGGACCTCGCGGCACCCTGGGTCGGCTGGCACTCCACGCACCGCGAGGACGACTGGCGGCGCCGCACGGAGTACCGAATGCGAGAGGACGGCTCGCGCTTCGAGGCGGGCAACCCCCCGTTCCTCCCGGTCTACGTCCTGGACAGCGCGCTCAGGACGCTGGCCAGTCTGGACCCTCGCGTGGTCGAGGCGCACGTGCTCGCCCTCGGCGGGATCCTGCGAGCCGGGCTCGTCAAGCTGGGCCTGCCGGTTCTCACGCCCGAGGCGCCCGAGGAGCGCGCCGGGAACATCGTGTTCGCGACCGACCGCTGCATGGACGTCGAGGGTGCCCTCCGGGCGGCTGGCGTGCTGGTGTGGGCGGGGGATGGCCGCGTGCGCCTGTCGGTGCACGCGTACAACGACGAGGCCGACGTCGCGCGCGCTCTCGCGGCGCTCGGGGATCTGGCGACACGCGCCGCCGTCTGACGGGCGTGAAGCCATCGGCTCGTCGCCGACCGCGGAGTCGGTACGGCGGGGTGAACTGACCCGATGGCGCCCGGTGGCGGGGCGGCGCCCGGCACCGCGCCGGTCCGCGAGGCGCATCGCTTCGACGTCGACCGGCTCGCGACGTATCTCGCCGGCCGGCTGCCCGGGTTTGCCGGTCCCCTCGAGGTCCGGCAGTTCCTCGGCGGCCAGTCGAACCCGACTTACCACCTGCGCGCGGCGAGCGGCGAGTACGTGCTCCGGCGGAAGCCGCCCGGAAAGCTGCTGCCCTCAGCGCACGCCGTGGAGCGGGAGTTCCGGGTGATCGCCGCCCTCCGAGCGACAGACGTGCCGGTGCCCGAGGCTCTCGTCCTCTGCGAGGATCCCGAGGTCGTGGGCACCGTCTTCTACGTGATGCGCTACGTGCCTGGCCGGGTCCTGCCCGAGCTCACCCTGTCGGGTCTCGCGTCTGCGGAGCGGCGGGCGCTATGGAGCGACGCCGTCGAGGTCCTGGCGCGCCTCCACCAGGTCGACTGGCGGGCCGTTGGCCTCGCCGACTTCGGGCGGCCAGGCAACTACTATGCCCGGCAGCTCCATCGCTGGGTGGGCCAGTACCGCGCCTCGGAGACGGAAACCATCCCGGCAATGGAACGTCTCATCGAGTGGCTGCCTGCCCACGTGCCCCGCGACGACACCACGACGCTCGTCCACGGGGACTTCCGGATCGGCAACACGATCGTCCACGCGACGGAGCCCCGCATCCTGGCGATCCTGGACTGGGAGCTCTCGACGCTCGGTCATCCGCTGGGCGACCTCGGATATCTCTGCACGGCGTTCCGGATGCCCCCGGGGATCGACGGCTTCCGCGGTGTCGACCTCGCCGAGCTGGGGATTCCCGCGGAAGCGGAGGTCGTGGCGCGCTACTGTCGCCTGACTGGGCGCGACGGCATCCCGGACTGGGAGTTCTACGTGGCGTTCGCCCTGTTCCGGCTGGCCGCCATCTGCCAGGGAATCATGGGACGCGTGCGCGACGGGACGGCGAGCGACCCCGACGCCCGCCGGCGCGGACAGCGGGCCCGGCCGCTCGCCGAGGCCGCCCTCGCCGTGGTCGAGCTGGCGCCGTAGCGGGAGCGGGACCACACGGCTGACGCGAGCGCCTCCTCGGCGCGGCGCGCAGTCACCGCCGAGGCAGCGGCGGCTAGTTTTCAGTTTAGTTAGCAGCTTCTATCATCGTGGAAAAAAAGAGATATGCCAGACTCGGCCACGGGCGGCGTGGGCAACCCTTCGGTCACGATAGCGGGGGATGGGCAAGACCGCGCGGCAGCAGGTTGGAGACGCGATGAAGAAGTGGCGGCGTCCTCACGTCGAGGTCGGCGTGGATCTCCTTGGCATGCGTGGGCCACGACGCAAGATGGGAAAAGGCCTCCTCGGGAGACGCTGCCCGCGGGCAGGCCGGTCAGGCGTGCTTCCGGAGCTCGATTCGACCGATCTGTCGGCGGTGCACCTCGTCGGGCCCGTCGGCGAAACGGAGCGTCCGGGAGTGCGCCCACCAGTACGCGAGCGGGAACGCCTGGCTCACGCCGCCCCCCCCGTGAAGCTGGATCGCACGGTCGAGGACCCGCAGGGTCGTGTTGGGGATGGCGACCTTGATGGCGGCGATGGCCTGCTTGGCCGCCTTGTTGCCCACGGTATCCATCATCCACGCCGCGTGGAGCACGAGCAGACGTGCCTGGTCGATCTCGATCCGGGACTGGGCGATGCGCTCGATGCTCACGTCGTTGTCGGCGAGCCGCTTCCCGAAGGCCACCCGCTCCGTGGCGCGGCGGCTCATCAGCTCGATGGCTCGCTCGGCGACGCCGATCTGCCGCATGCAGTGGTGGATTCGCCCGGGGCCGAGCCGCCCTTGGGCGATCTCGAAGCCGCGCCCCTGTCCGAGGAGCAGGTTGGCCTCCGGAACGCGCACGTTCTCGAACTCGACATCCCCGTGTCCGTGGGGGGCGTCGTCGTAGCCGTAGACCGTGAGCATTCGGACGACGCGGATCCCGGGAGCGTCGCGGGGCACGAGGATCATCGACTGCTGCTTGTAGCGGTCGGGATTCCCGGGGTCGGTCTTGCCCATGAAGATGATGAGCTTGCAGCGCGGGTCGCCGATTCCCGAGGTCCACCACTTGCGGCCGTTGATGACGTACCCGCCGGCGTCGCGGACGATGCTCGCCTCGATGTTCGTCGCGTCGGACGACGCGACGGCGGGCTCCGTCATCGCGAAGGCCGAGCGGATCTTCCCGTCCAGGAGCGGCGCGAGCCACTCGCGCTTCTGCGCCGCCGTGCCGTAGCGGACGAGGACCTCCATGTTCCCGGTGTCGGGTGCCGAGCAGTTGAACACCTCCGGCGCGATCGGCGAGCGCCCCATGACCTCGCAGAGGGGCGCGTACTCGAGGTTGGTCAGGCCGGACCCGTGCTCGCTCTCCGGCAGGAACAGGTTCCAGAGGCCGCGCACGCGGGCCTTCTGCTTCAGCTCCTCGATGACTGGGGGCACCTGCCAGCGGGTCGGGCCGGCGTCGAGCTGGTCCAGGAACGTCTGCTCGCTGGGGTACACGTGCCGGGACATGAAGTCCGTGAGCTGCTCCAGGTACTCCCGCGTGCGCTTCGAGTACTCGAAGTCCACGGCGCCGCCTCTCTCCGGCACGTCCGCCGGTGCCGTCTGATCCGGTCGCCCTACTGAACCACCCCCTGGCGGTTTCCGCAAGCCGAGCAAACGCGGCCGGCGCCGCCACCAGAGGCTCGGGCAAGGCCCTGGGATCCCGGGCAATTTGTCGTGATCCACGTTTTGGCGTACCATCAGCCGATGCAGGGGGCCCGCGCGCCGGGCTTCGATCCGGCCAGCGTCCGGGGCAGGGGTGACCGGGGGACGGGGACGTGAGGTTCCGCGCCGTCGAGGAGACCCGTCCGGTGGCCCTCAGCAGGGAGGTCGCCGTACGGACGCCGCTCGCCGCCGGTCCCACAGTCCCGCATCGTCTCTCCCGGACGCTCGCGCACCGACAACCGGAACGGGACTCCGCGACCCATCGTGGGGCGTCGCCCGAGCGGGGCAGATCCGGAGCGGGTCGGAGGTATCAGCCTCTCGCGCGGATGCGGCGATTCTTCGAGCTCGAGGGCGGCGGTCTGGCGGCGCGCGGCTGAGCGGCGAAGAGGAGACTGGATGGCGGCGGAGCAGACGGTAGACGACACGCCACCGCAGGGCGTGCGGCTCTCGCTGAAGCTCAAGCTCATTCTTCTCATCACGACGCTGCTCGTGCTGACCGTGCTGCTCCTGAGCGTCTTCCTGGTCCGGCAGCAGCAGCAGAGCCTCACCAGCGAGATGACGAAGCGGGGGCGCACGATCGCGAGGGACCTCGGAAACGCGTCGAAGAACCCCATCCTGTCGAACGACGACTTGACCCTGTCCCTCTTGGTGCAGGACGCCATGAAGGACCCGGACGTCGTCTACGTGGTCTTCGCGGACGCAGACGGGAAGATTCTGGGGCACCCCGACCTGTCGCAGATCGGGCAGCGGATCCAGCGAGCGGACGGGCTGCCCATGGCGACGGGCGAGACTCAGGTCACGCCCTACGTGGATCCGAAGCTCGGCAAGGTGATCGACTTCGCGGTGCCGCTGGTCTTCAGCAAGGTGCCGGTCGGGTCGCTGTACCTGGGCTTCAGCCGGAAGCCGATCGACGAGGCGATCGCCACCGCGCGAAACTCGACCATCGTCATCAGCGCGGCCATGGTGATCGCGGGAATCCTGGGAGCCGTGGGCCTGGCCACCGTGCTGTCCGGCCCGGTCATGCGCCTGGTCGAAGGCACGCGCGCGGTCGCGGGCGGGAACTTCCAGATCAACCTGCCGGTTACCTCTCGGGACGAGATCGGGACGCTGACCGAGTCGTTCAACCTGATGGCGAAGAACCTCCGCGAGAAGGAGATGATCAAGCGGGCGTTCACGCGCTACGTGGCCCGGCAGGTGGTCGACGAGATCCTGAAGGACCCGGAGAAGCTCGCTCTGAAGGAAGAGCGCCGCGACGTCACCGTCCTGTTCTGCGACATGCGGGGGTTCACGTCCCTGGCCGAGCGCCTCTCGCCCGAGGAGGTGGTCGGCGTCCTGAACGACTTCTACACGCTCATGGTGGACACGACCGCGAAGAACGACGGAATCGTGGACAAGTTCCTCGGGGACGGCGTCATGGCCATTTTCGGCGCCCCCATCGTCCACGAGGATCACCCCGCCCGCGCGGTGAAGACCGCCCTCGCGATGCAGGCGGCGGTGGCCGAGCTCTCGCGGAAGCGCGCCCGCGAAGGGAAGGATCCGATCGCGGTCGGCATCGGCGTGAGCGCTGGCGAGGCTGTGGCGGGGACGGTGGGGACAGAGGACCGGATGGAGTACACGGTCATCGGCGACAGCGTCAACTTGGCGGCGCGACTCGAGTCCAACGCGAAGCCCGGCCAGATCCTGATCAGTCAGCGCACGTTCCAGCGGGTGGACGGCGTGGTGAACGTGCGCCCCCTCGGGGTGATCCGGATGAAGGGCAAAGAGGAGCAGGTCGACGTCTACGAGGTCCTCGGTCTGGCGCAGGGAGCGTGAATCGTCGGCGAGCGTGACGTCTCCCGGAGGACGAAGGGCGAAGGGCGCTCGATCGGGCGGGGTGTCGCGGTGGGGCGGTAGACGAAGGAGAGGTTGATGGTAACGACCGGATTGAGACGACTGCTGGTGATTGGTGTCGCCGTCGGCGGGTTGACCGCCTGCGCGACGACCCCGCCTCCTGCTACGACCGGAGGTCCACCTCCCCAGGCCTCACCCCCGCCTGCCCCCGCTCCCGTGGAAGCCAGGCCGCTACCGCCCGCCCCCGCGCCGAGCCGCGCGACGCCGCCGCCGCCTGCTCCGTCTCCGTCCCCGGAGCCACTCCCCGAGGCCTTCGAGTCCGAAGATTTCGTGGTCGTGCTCGCGAAAGCGGAGGACACGCCGGAAAGCCTGGCCCGGCGATACCTGGGAGACGCGGCCAAGGGGTGGCAGATCGAGGACTACAACGGGACGGCGGTCTTCACCGCGGGTCGCGAGGTCGTCATCCCGAAGCGCGCGTGGAACCCGTCCGGTGTGGAGCACCGTGGATACCAGCTGGTGCCGATCCTCTGCTACCACAATATCGGGCCCCAGGCGCGGGGCCGCCTCCTCATGTCCCTGAGCGCGTTCGAGGAGCAGATGCGATACCTCAAGCGCGAGGGCTACCGCGTCATCACCCTGCGGGAGTTCCTGGACTTCGCATCGCTCAAGCGACAACTACCGAAAAAGACGGTCGTCCTCACGTTCGACGACGGCTGGAAGTCCTTCAAGGAGTACGCCCATCCGATCCTGAAGGAGCTTGGCTTCCCGGCGACGCTGTTCATCTACACTGACTTCATCGGCTCCCGGATCTCCCTCTCGTGGGCGGAGCTGAAGGAACTCGCGCAGGAGGGATTCGACATCCAGGCCCACTCCAAGACGCACGAGGACATGCGTCGCAAGCCGACCGAATCCGAGGAGGAGTACGGCCGCCGCATGCAGGCGGAGCTGGTCCAGCCTCTCACGGTCTTCCAGCAGCGGATGGGACAGCCACCGAGGATCCTCGCGTACCCGTACGGCTCGCATGACGACGGCGTGGTCAAGCGCGTCCGGGAGGCGGGGTACATCGCCGCCCTCGATGTCCGTCGGCAGGGCAATGCCTCCTTCACGCCGCCGCTCACGATCCACCGCGCTCAGATCTATTCCGAGATGAGCCTCGACGACTTCATCCGCAATCTCACGGTGTTCAGCGAAGAGGCAATCCGGTGACCCTCGGCCGGCCCCTCGTGTTCTGGGCGCTCGCCCTCCTGCTCGGCGCCTGCGCGGCCGCCACGCCTCCGCCGGCGGCCCCGCCCCCCGTCCCGGGCCCATCCGCCGCACCACCTGCGCCGCCGCCCCCGCCCCTGCCGACCGCGCCGCCGAGCCCCGCCCCGCCGGTGGTGACGGCACCGGCGCCCGCGCTCCCGTCGCCGCGCCAGCAGCTGGCGAGCGGTCACCGAGACCGAGCGCGCCAGCTGGAGCGTAGCGGTGATCTCCGGCAGGCCCTCGACGAGTGGAAGATCGCGCTGACGATCGATCCCGCGGACCAGGCCGCGCAGGACGGGCGCCGCCAGCTCCAGGCGCGCCTCGAGCGGGCGATCGCCGAGCGGACCACCCAAGGCCGGGACGCCTTGGCGAAGGGCGAGCATCTGGAGGCGCGGCGCCATTTCCTGGCGGTGCTCGCGATGGATCCCGCCAACCAGGCGGCGTTCTCCGCGCTCCAGAACGAGGTCAAGGAGATCCGCTTCGTGCCGCACACGGTCAAGGCCGGCGAGACGCTGGCCATGATCGCCGAGCGTTACTACGGCGACCGCGGACGGTCCGAGGTGATCTGGGAGACGAATCAGCTTCCGCCCAACCCGCGCCTCAGCGCGGGCATGGTTCTGAAGATCCCCGAGATTCCCGGCGTTCCCTTCGTCCTGCCGGAGCTCCGGCCCAGGCCGCCGGAGCAGCCGGTGGCGCGTCCAGACGCCCCGCTGCCGGAGCCGCCCCGGACGGTCGAGAGCGTCGAGATCAATCCCCTCCTGGTCGCGGCGCGGGAGTCCCTCGACAAGGGGGAGTACCAGGTCGCGCTGACCGATGTGGACCGCGTTCTGGCTGGCAACGCGCAGAACCCCGACGCGGTCGAGCTGAGGAAGGCCATCCTCTACGGGCTGGGGAAGAGTCAGCTGGGGCAGCGAAAGTACGGCGAGTCGGCCCGGACGCTGGCCCAGCTGGCGCGGCTCGCCCCCACGTATCAGGATTCGCCCGTGCTGCTCAAGCAGGCGCGGGAGCGCGCGGCCCAGCTGCACTACGCGCAGGGTCTCCAGCTCTACCGAGAGGAGAAGCTGGAGGACGCCATCTCCCAGTGGAAGGCCGTCCTCGAGTACGAGCCCGAGCACGCGAACGCCAAGAAGAACATCGAGCAGGCGGAGCGCCTGCTCCGGAGCCTGCAGCAGCGGCAGCAGCCGAAGAAGCCGTAGCCTCACCTCTGGTGAACGACTTCATTCCGGCCTGGGCGTGGGTCCTGATCGAGGATTACGTGGATCGGTCCCTCGAGGGGCGCGGCACGCCGAACCCGACTGCCCGGGAGACCTTGTCCGAGGTGGCGCGCCTGTGGCCTGGTCTCTCGTGCACGATCCTGGTGCAGGAGCCGTGGCAGGGAACAGTTCGCTTCAAGCGGCTGCTCCGCCTTCGCGGCGATGACATGCGACCATTCCTGGAGGCCCCGGAGGCGTTCATCCGGGAGCGATTCGGCGGGGGCAAGTTCAAGCTGAACATCCACCACGGCATGCACTTCGTGAACACCAAGAACTTCAAGCCCGAGGGTCCGGCGCGTTGGCAGGCCGTCCCCGAGCTGGTGGAGGAGTGACATGGCTGAGGACTCCACACGTCGGCTCCTGCGGGTCTTTGGCATCGCGGTGACCGACTGCGAGGACGCGCTCGGCGAGTTGGAAGCGGCGCTTCGTGGATCGGGAACGGCCCCGCTGCCCGGGGAGTCCCTCGACGCCTACGATCGGGCTGCTCGCGAGGCCGAGGCCCGCTGGGCCGAGGTCGGGCGCTTGATCACTGGCTTTCAGGCTCGCGCGCGCGAGGCGCTGGTGGCCGGCCTCCGCGCGCGCAGCGGCGCCTGAGCCGCGTCGTGTCCCTGCTCCGCGACCGGCTGCTCCGCCGCCCGTCGCTGATCTGGCCTGCCGTTGCCTGGAGCACGGTGCTCGCCGCGGTCCCGTGTGTGAGCGAGGCCGCACCCTTCCCGCCGGGACGCGGCGCCGGCCCTGCCGGGGAGCACGAGGTGGCGCGCACGCTCTTCGATCGTCCCCTCGTCCGGGCCCAGCTCGCGTCGCTCGGGGTGTCGGAGGCCGACGCGGCGGAGCTGTGGGCGCGGCTCACCCCCGCCGAGCGACTGGAGCTGGCGGCGCGCGCGGACGAGCTTCGCGCCGGCGGCAACCCGGCCGCGGCGGCAGTCGCGATCGCCATCGTCGTGGCCATGTTCGTGATTCTGGCCCTCGAGCTCATCGGGCGCCGCGTCATCTCCCGGCCGTGAGCGAGGATTCGGCGTCGACCTTTGGGCACGCCGGCGACGGGCGTCGCGGGGCGCCATGACTGGCAAGAGAGGCCTCAGCCCGCCGAGGCGGGATGCGAGCGGGGCGCTCGTCGCCGTGCCCGTGCGACCTCTGCGCATCGTGTCGCTCATCCCGAGCATCACGGAGCTCCTGTTCACCCTGGGGCTCGACGACCGGATCGTCGGTGTCACGGTCTTCTGTACCGAGCCCCGCGACCGGGTGGCACGGACGCCGAAGGTCGGACGCGAGAAGGACCCCGACGTCGCCCGGATCCGCGCCCTGGCGCCGGACCTCGTCGTGGCGAACATGGAGGAGAACCGGCGCGACGTCGTGGACACCCTCCGGACGGACGGGGTGCCGGTGTGGGTCACGTTCCCACGGACCGTGGCGGAGGGCATCGGGCTCGTCCGGGAGCTCGGCGCCCTGACCGGAGTGGAGGACGTCGCCGACGACCTCGCCAGGTCCCTCGAGGCGGCGCGGGCGAAGGCACTTGCCCGCACGGCCGACCGGCCCCGCCCCCGCGTCTTCTGCCCCATCTGGCGGGGGCCGTACATGACGGTCAACCGTGACACCTATGTCCACGACGTGCTTGAGACCTGTGGGGCCGACAACGTCTTCGGCGACAGCCCGACTCGCTATCCGACGGTGACCCTCGAGGAGGTGCACGCGGCCGCGCCTGATGTGATCCTGCTGCCGGATGAGCCCTACCGGTTCCGGGCGGTTCACCGTAGGGACTTCGCGCCGATCGCCGACGTCCCGGCCGTCCGGACGGGTCGGGTCCACCTCGTCGACGGCAAGCTCCTCAGCTGGTACGGCCCTCGGATCGCCGACGCGCTCGATCGATTGCCGGCGCTCCTCGCCGGGGACGCTCCGGATCGCTGAGGGCGCGCGGCCCGAGCGCCTCCTCGCGACGGGCCTCCAGCACGAGCTCGACCTCGACCGTCATGCCCCCGGCGAGTCCCTGCGCCGGCCGTAGCCACACGGCGGGTCGGCCCCCCGCGGGCAGGGCGGCTGCCAGCAGCGCGAGGCTCTTGCCGAGGAGCGCTGGATCGAGGCCGGCGGGAGTCGCGCTCGCGACGAAGCCGGTCAGAACCACGCAGCGGAGGCGATCGAGCGGCCCCGCGACGGCGCGGGCGGCGGCCAGTGCGTTGGCGGTGGCGAGCCGAAGGGCCTCCCGCGCGTCGCCGGCCGACACGGCCTCGCCGACGCGACCGCGGTAGACCAGCCGGCCCTGCCGCTCGGGATCGTGTCCGGCGACGAAGAGGCGGGCTCCCGCGGCCACGGCCGGCACGTACTGGTCCGTCGGCGGAGTCGGCGCGATTCCGGACAGGAGATCGCGACGCACTCGACGCCGCCGGGGACGGGGGCAGCCGTGGTACGGGCTAGCGGCGCCGCCGCTTCGGGGGGCGCCGCCGGCTTTGGACACGGCGAGCCGAGGCGCGGGCCCGGGCGGTCGGTGTGCGTGCCGAGGAGCTCGAGACCTCCAGGATCATCTCGACCTCCACCGGGATCCCGAGGGGCAGGGAGCCCATGCCGACTGCGGAGCGCGCGTGCCGGCCCGCGTCGCCGAAGACCTCCACCATGAGGTCGGAGAAGCCGTTGATGACCTTCGGGTGCTCGGTGAAATCGTCGGCGCACTGGACCATGCCGAGGACCTTCACGACCTGCCGAACGCGGTCGAGGCTGCCAAGGGCGTCGCGCACGGACGCGAGCAGGTTGAGACCCGTGAGACGCGCCGCCTCCTGACCTTGCTCGATCGAGAGGTCGCGGCCCACCTTCCCTTGGTAAACGACGCGGCCGTCCCTGAACGGCCCGTGGCCCGAGAGGAACAGGAGGTTGCCCGAGCGGACGGCCATCGCGTACGTCGCCACCGGCCGCGGTGGCGTCGGGAGCTCGATGCCCAGGGCCTTCAGGCGTGCCTCGGCGCCCATCGTCGCTCCTCTGTGGCTGGCAGGGTTCGTGGCGGGACCGCTCGTTGCTGGGCCCATCCTAGAAAGGGGTGTCGTGGCGTGTCAAGCGACGATTCCCTGGACCCGCGCCTGGGTCACGAGAGTCGCATGGCGTGGGCGAGGCGAGGCCCGCGCAGGGTCGCGAGCACCCCGACGCAGAGCAGCATGAAGGCCAGGTAGGTGACGGTGTCGCCAACGCGGTCGGCTAGCCAACCGCAGAGCGGTGATCCGACGGCGTGACCCAGGGCCCACGCGAAGTTGGCGATCGCGATCGCCAGGATGCTTCCGAGTCCGGCGGCTTCGGCGGCCCGCGTGAGGACGGCCATTCCGGGGACGAGCGTGACGCCGAACGTGATCGCCGCGGCCACGACGAGCGCGGCCACCAGCCAGGCGGACCCTGCCCACGCGAGCCCGGTCAGCACGGCGATCGATCCGATCAGTCCGACCGAGATCGGAGCGAGTGCCCCCTGACGGTCCGCCCAGCGGCCGAGCAGCGGGTGCACGACCGCCTCCAGCGCGGCCGACCCCGCGTACAGCGCGCCGAGTCCCCGGGCGTCCCAGCCCCGCGCCCCCAGCGAGAGTGGCACCAGGACGCCGAGGACCGCGAAGAGCAGCGGCGCCAGCAGGATCAGGCCAAGCGGCACCCAGAGCGTGCGCACCCCGAGGGCGGCGATCATCGTGACGCTGCTGAGTTCGGCACTCGGCTCCGGCAGCCACACGACCCGCACGGCCAGCATGACACAGGCGGCGGCAACCGTCCCGAAAGCGGGGCCGGTGCCGAGCCAAGCGGCGGCGGCGCCCAGCGCGGGGCCCAGGACCGCGCCGACCACCGCCGCGGAAACCGCGAACCCGATCAGCTCGCCGCGCCGCTCGGACGGCGCCGCGCGTGCCAGCCAGCCGATGGCCGCCGTCCACGAGCACGCGCTGCCGAGGCCCCCCGCGAACCTCGTGAGGACCAGAAGGTCCCACTCGTCAGCCAGCCCGAAGAGGACGCTCGTCACCGCAGTCAGGCCGAGGCCAAGGAGGAGGGTCGGCCGGAGGCCGAGCCGCGAGGCGAGGAGGCCGCTCGGCAGCGCCGCGATCAGGACGCCGGCCGCGAACGCTCCGGCGAGGACACCGACCGCCCCCTTCGACAGGCCGAGGGTCTCAGCATAGGCGGGGAGGAGCGGCGAGAGGACGGCGAAGAACACCGTGTCGACGAGGACGATGCCGGCGACGAGAACGAGGAGCCCGGACACCCGGCCATTGTACGCGCCGGGTCGGGGACGAGAAGGCTCAGCGGGAGCCGGCCGGGCTTGGCTCCGTCCCGGCCGCCGGTCCCCTGGTCAGGGAGTGCGGCCGTCCGCGACGAGGGTGGCCAGGCCGGCGAGCACCGCCCAGGCGCGACCGGATCCGGACATCTTCCGCCGGGTGACCGCCGGGCCCGCCGCGCCTGAGGACGCCACTGGCTCGGCCGTCGGCTTCGGCATGTGACGGGCCCACGGCATCCTGGGCAGGGCGCGCGTGAAGCCGAGGAGCGCCCCGGCGTTCGGAGACACCGGTCGCGGTGATGTCACGAGAGCTGTCGATTCCCGTGCACCCCTGGCTGGTGATTTTTGCGCAACTGCACGGCGATCGACACTCCCGCGACAGCCTGGGGGTGGCGGGTCCTTGAGCGGATGGAGGGTTTCCCCTCGGCCCATGGCGCTCATGGTCACTACGGGAGGTCGACGTGGCTGCGCGTGAAGCGCGGCTCGGTCGCAGCTGTCCAGAGGCCGACGACGCCGATACCGAGGACCATCGCCAGGAGCGACACGAGAGCCAAGCGTCCGAGATCGCGGATCGTCAGGGCCCGCCGCACTGTCAGGACCACCTGCGTGGGCACCAGACCGTCAGCCGGGCTCGCCGCCCTCAGAAGCGCCGCGTGCCGGGCTTCCGCCCTGAGCGCCTTCACGCGTTCTCGCGCCAGCTGGAGGGCCAGATACTCGTCCATTGCGGAATCACCGTCCCTTCGTGGCAGGGAATCGTGCAAGAGCGGTGCCGAGAGCGACCGACTCCGGCGCCGTCGGTCTGGGGCTAGTGGTCGAGGCCGAAGCGCTTGAGACGGGTGTAGAGCTGGGAACGAGTGAGACCGAGAATGCGAGCGGCACGCGACCGGTTGCCCTCGGCCTTGCGGAGGGCCTCGACCACCATGTGCCGCTCCCACTCGGGCAGGGAGCGCGGCTCTGCCTCGCGGGCGTTCGGAACGGGTCCCATCAGGGTGGCCGGCCCGCCCGCAGAGCGGCCCGCGGAGAGCCCGAGCTGCTCCGCCGTCACGAGGTTGCCATCGGAGAGGATCAGCGCCCGCTCGATCGCGTTCTGCAGCTCCCGGATGTTCCCGGGCCAGGCGTGGGTGGCGAGGGTGTCGCGCGCGTCGCGCGAGAGGGCGGGCTCGCCCTTGCCCATCCTGGCGCCGAACGTCCGCATGAAGGCATCGGCCAGGAGGAGGGCGTCTTCGCCCCGCTCGCGCAGCGGCGGCATCCGGACCGCGAAGACGTTGAGCCGGTAGTAGAGATCTTCGCGGAAGCGGCCGTCGGAGACCGCGCGCGCGAGGTCCCGGTTCGTCGCCGCTACGATCCGGGCGTCCGCACGAAGGGCCTTCGTGCCACCGACGCGTTCGAACTCGTGCTCCTGGAGCACCCGCAGGAGCTTGACCTGCATCGCGAGCGAGAGGTCGCCGATCTCGTCCAGGAAGAGCGTGCCTCCGGCCGCGAGCTCGAACCGGCCCGGCTTCTGGCGCTCGGCGCCGGTGAAGGCGCCACGCTCGTAGCCGAACAGCTCGGACTCGAGGAGCGCCTCGGGAAGCGCCGCGCAGTTCACGGCGACGAACGCCCCGTCGGCGCGCGCACTCGCGTGGTGGATCGCCCGCGCGACGAGCTCCTTGCCGGTTCCACTCTCGCCCGTGATCAGGACCGTCGTGTGGGTCGGTGCCACCTTGGCGGCCAGGGCCAGTGCCGCCCTGAACCCGGGGGCCTGGCCGACCAGCCGCTCGAATCCGTAGCGCTCGTCGAGGGACTCGCGAAGGGATTCCACATGGCGCTCGAGCTGGCGGGCCCGGAGCTCGAGACCGGCCAGTCGTCGCTGCTCCTCGCCCAGCCGCTGATGCTGGACCGCCAGGACCAACTGGGCGGCGATGCCGCGGGCGATCTCCGCGTCGGAAGGGTCGAACCAGTTCGGCTCGCGCTTCGCGAAGTAGAGCGCGCCGCCCACTTCTTCGCCGAACCGCAACGGAACCATGAGGACCGATCGACCGCCGTCCTCGATGATGAGCCGGTCCCCGGGGAGGCGAGGATCCAGCTCCAGGCGGGCGTCGTGCATCAGCACCGGTTCACCCGCTCGCACCTTGGCGCCGAAGGAGAGGTGCTCGAGCGGCATGTGCTGCGGCGTCTTGACGACCGGCGCCTCGTCGAACTGCGCCAGGATCTCGACCTCGCGCCCGCTCTCGTCCAGGAGAGCCGCGCCCATGAGGTCGAAGCCAAGGACGGGGCGCACCGTCTCTGCCAGCCGGTCGAAGACGTTCCGGACGTTGAGACTTCCGGCCAGGGCGCGGGGCAGGCTATCGAGCGCCACCAGGCGCTTGCGCCGCCGTCGTTCGCGCTGGAAGAGGACCTCGCTCTGAATGAAGGGACTGATGAGATCGGCGACCCGGCCGAGGAGAACGAGCTGCGCGTCCGTGTACCGTCCCGGTTCCAGGCTCGTGGCGATGAGCGCGCCAACGATCCGGTCGGTCCCGCGAAGGGGCACGGCGAGGAGCGACCGGATCCCGGCCTCGAACACCCGGCGCTCGAAGGGATTGGTCGCCACGTAGCGGGCATCGGCCCCCACGTGGTCCACGCGCATGCTCTCCCCGGCGAGCGCGGGACGGATCCCCCACTCGGCGATCACGTACCGCCCTCGAGGGTCGAAATCGGTCGTGTAGTGACGCTCGTGGAGCGCGAGCTCCGGAGGGGCGTGCTCCGCGAAGACGGTGAACGTGCGGCCGTCGTCCTCGAGGTAGTCGATCACGAGCCGATCATGAGGAATGAGGTGCTGGATGCGCTTCGAGAACGGCGCCAGGAAGCGCCGGGGGTCGAAGCGATCCTGCATCGACCGGCCGATGGCCTCGACCGACGCGAGGAGATCGGCGAGGCGCGTCTCGTCCACCATCTCTTGAGCCTACCAGAGCACCGTGTCGATCCACGCCGTTGACGGTAGGCTGACCGGCGTGGTACGACCGGCGCCGTGCACGAGCCTCTCGCTCAGCCCACGGTCGCCCGTGAAGCGGCCTCGGTCATTCTCGCGCGTGACGCCTCCGACGGCCTGGAGGTGCTTCTGCTCCAGCGCCACCCCGACAGCCGGTTCTCGCCCGGTGCGTTCGCCTTCCCCGGCGGGCGCGTCGAGACGGCCGACGCAGCGCCGGGGGTCGAGGCGCGGTGCCGGGGCCTCGGGCGGGCGGAGGCCGCGCGGCAGATGCCGGACGTTCGGCCCGGGGAACGAGCCATCGGCTTCTGGGTCGCGGCGCTGCGCGAGGCGTTCGAGGAGGCTGGCGTCCTGCTCGCCTACGGCCCGGACGGGCGTCTCATCAGCTCGCGGACGCTCGACGCAGTCCGCGCCCACCGCGCCCGCTGCCGCGAGGACAGCGGTGTGTTCGCGCGCCTCCTCTCCGACTTCGATCTGCATCTCGCGACCGACCGGGCGGCGTACTGGGCGCACTGGATCACGCCGGAGGAGCGACCGGTTCGCTACGACACGCGATTCTTGGTCGCGGCGGCCGGGCCGACCCAGATACCGGAGCCCGACGGGTTCGAGATGGTGAGCGCTCGCTGGATCGCGCCGGCCGACGCGCTGACACGGCACCGGGCGCGCGAATTCGTCCTGCCCCTTCCGACGCAGCAGATCCTGGCGTCCGTCGCCGAGCATCGCGACGTCAGTGATCTCCTGGCGGCGGCCCGCGGGCGGGAGGTCCGGTCGGTCCGCCCGCGCATCGTCCGCGACGCGAGCGGAGAGCGCATCCTGCTGCCGGACGACCCGGGCTGGTTCTGAAACGGAGTCCCGCGACCGCTCAGGTAGAATCGCTGGAGGGGCTCGCATGAGGATCGCGCGGTGGCTGACGTTCGCGCTGGCGCTGGCCGGCTTCGTGTTCGGCTCGATCAGCGCGCGCTCAGTCGGACGTGCCGATGCGCAGTCCACGGCACCAGCGCCGGGACGGGCGACGGTGCCGGTGCGGCCTCACGTCCACGCGACGCCGAAGGGCTGGCGGTTCGCCTGGCCGAAGGGGGACCCGACCAAGGGCCGCGAGGTGTTCCAGAAGCTCGAGTGCTACAGCTGCCACGAGGTCCGGGGGGAAGCCTTCCCGGCGCCGACCGACGCGGGCCGGGCGGGCCCCGAGCTCTCGGTCATGGGCCCGCTCCATCCTCCGGAGTACTTCGCGGAATCCATCATTAACCCGGCCGCGGTCATCGAGCGGGGACGGGGCTACGCGGCAGCTGACGGGTCTTCGAAGATGCCGTCTTACCGCGAGTCGCTGACGGTCCAGGAGACGGTGGATCTGGTCGCCTACCTCCGGCAGCTCCGGCCCCCGGCCGACTCCGCCCCGGGCCGGGACAGCCAGGGCGGCCATACCACCCACTGAGGCGGCTGGCTGCTTCCACCGGTCAATCAGCGGCCGGCCGTCCTCGAGCGGGTCTGGCCTGCGCCCCTCGCACGACCGTTTCCCACGAGCGCCCCCCTGTTCCTGTACAGGGGCGTGCTCGAAGTCGATCTGCCCTGGCTCGATGGGGTCGTGCGCGCCAAACGCCCCGAGGAAGTTCCAGGAGTCCCATGTCTCTCGCTCGAAGCATGCGATGTGTCAAGCTCTCGGGAGGGGTCTTGGCGACGGTCGCCTCGTTGAAGTCGCGCGATCCTGCCTCCGGTGCCCCGTGCATCTTACGCCGATCCGACCGTCGAGGGGGAACCGCCCGTTGAACCCGTACGACTCTTCGACGGGCCGACGGGCGATGGCTGGGGTCCGGCCTAGTCCGCTCGACGGTTGGCTCCGCCCGCTCGCACGAGGGCGGTGTAGAGGTGATGGGCCTCGTGGAGCAGGAAGAACTCGAGCCATCCGGCCGCGTCCATCTCTCCGAATGTCGGGTGAAGGCCCGTGCGGGCGCTCTCGGCGGGCGACAGCGATCGCACGAGCGCGATCAGTTCCGCCCGGAGGGCTCTGAGCCGCTCCAGCACCTCGGGCAGGGGAAGCGCCATCCAGGCCGGCCACTCGGGGTCCTGCTCCGCGCGGTAGCGGCCGAGAGCCGGCCGGTCCTCCGCCACGAGCCGTCGGAAGCGCTCCAGGAAGACGGCGTGGTGGCGAGCCAGGTGGGCGAGGTTTTCCCGCGCCGACCACTCACCCGGGGCTGGGCGCGCGTCGAGGGCCGCCGGGGTGGTCCGGGCCAGTACGAGGCCAAGCGCATCGAGCTGGGTCTCGAGACGCGTGAGCAGCGAGCCCGGGATGGCCACGTTGCCGCTATCGCTGCGAGAGGTGGTCAGCTCACGCGCCGGATCACGGTGAGCGTGAGCCCGTGGACACCGAGGGCGCCCGCTGACGCCAGCGCGTACGTGGGCGCGATGGCCATGCGATCGAGGAGTCCGCTTACCATCAGCATGAACGTGGCGAATCCGAACGAGCCCAGCACCATCCCGCGCAGGAGCTGCACGGCTGCCGCTCCGCCCTGGTCACGGTGGGCGAACACGGCTAGCAGAGCGCCGAAGAGCGGGATGGGCGACAGGCTGCCAGCCAGGGAGGGGCCGAGGGTCGCGGCCAGCGACGTCAGGAGGAGGACGAGCAGGGCGGCGAGCGCCATGCGGATCGCCACGTCGCCGGGCAGGAGACGCTGCGGTGGACGGAGCGGTTGGCCCCCCGCCATGATGGTGCCAACGGTCGCGAGGACGGCGCACACGAGGGCGAAGGCGAGCCCGAGCGGTGGCGCCGCGTCCCGGAACAGGAGCGTCGACGCACCGAAGGCGCCGAGCGCCGCGGCGAGACAGCCGCGCCATCCCGTGCGCCTGGCCGCCACCCCGTACGCCAGGCTGAAGACCGCGAGCGAAATCAGCCCGAAGAGCGTCCCCAGGGCTGCTCGAGCGGCGAACTGGGAGCCCTGTTCGAGGGCGAGGATGAAGGAAGAGGGCCCCGAGGTCATCGGCAGCCCGGCCAGCCAGCCGCCGACCGCGGGTCCCCAGCGGCGCCCGGCCAGCGTCGCGAGGAGGATCAGCACGGGCGCCAGGCAGAGCTTCAGCACGGTCGTCGTCGCCACGGACCCTACGGTCTCACAGCTCCCCGCTCCTGCCCACCACCTCGCTTGACAGGTCACACGGGCGGCGCCACACTCCACGGCGGCCGCCCGGATCGGGCGCGTCCTGACACCGTGCCCACGAAGCGCGCTCATCTCCCCGCGGCGTCTCCTGCCCGAGCCTCGCTCCCGCTCGACCCGACGTCGGCTCTCAGGGTGGTCGTGGGTGTCGTCGTCGTGCTGGTCGCGCTCGCCGCGCTTCGGCTGCTTTGGAACTCCCGCAGCTGGCCGCTCGTCCACGACGCCCCGCTCATGCACTACGTGGCGTGGCAGATCCTGGAAGGCGCAACTCCGTATCGCGACATCTTCGACATGAACTTCCCCGGCGTATACCTGGCGCACCTGCTGCTGCTCGTGACGCTGGGGCCCGGGGACCTCGCGTTCCGCGCGTTCGACGTGGGCATCCTCGTCGTCGCCGCGGCCGCCCTCTGGGCCGCGCTGCGCCCTTCTGGGGCGTGGGGTGGGCCGGCTGCCGCGGCGCTGTTCGCGCTCTATCACGTGGCGGGCGGTCCATGGCTCGCCGGCCAACGTGAGCTCCTGCTCTGCGCCTTCCTCGGGTGGGCCGCGGCCGGCGCCATCGCCGCGACCCGGGCCGGCGAGCCCGCCCGGACCCGATGGCTCGGCGGCGCGAGTCTCGCCCTGGGCGCGGCGATCTGGGTCAAGCCCCACACCATCGTGCTGGTCCCGCTCCTGGCGTTCTCGGCGTGGCGGACGTTCCGCGGCTCCACGAGGGTTCATGCGCTCGGCGCGGTTGCCGCCGGGATCGCCCTGCCCGCCGCCGCGATGCTCGCCTGGCTCGCCTGGGTCGGTGGCCTGGGAGCGTTCACGGACATCACGCTCGGCTACCTGGTCCCGCTGTACAGCCGGCTCGGTCGGAACGACCTCCTGCACGAGCTCATCACGCGCGACTACGGCATCACCGTGCTGGGGGGACTTCTGGCCTGGCTCGGCCTCGGCACCTTGGCGCTCGCGCGAGGGCGTCGGTGGGGGACGCTCGCCGTTCTGGCGGCGGGTGTCGCCTACGGCGGGACACACTTCTGGGTTCAGGGGCGGGGATGGGACTACCACTTCTACCCGCTGGCGTTCTTTGCCGTGGCGCTGGGCGGCGCCGGACTCGGCGCGGCCGCCCAGGACCGGCGCGGCGTGCTGACGGCGATCCTGGCGATTACGCTGGTTGCGACGGCGGGAGAGCTCTGGACGAAGGGGCAGCGCAATCGCGCCCCCGCGTGGATCGACGCGAAGATGGCGCGGGTCGGTCGCGCCTCGACCGCGCTGCGATCGCTCGTGTCGGCTGGGAGCCGCGTCCAGGTTCTGGACACCACCGAGGGCGGGATCCATGTGCTGCTCCGCCTGCACGTCCGGCAGCCGAGCCGCTTCCTCTACGACTTCCACTTCTACCACGACGTCGACCATCCCTATGTGCGCCGCCTTCGCGCCGAGCTGATGGGCGCGCTGCGGGCGCGGCCGCCGGTGGCTGTCTTGATGTTCGAACGGGGTTGGCCCGTCGGGGGCTACGAGCGCCTGGCGAGGTTCCCCGAGCTCCAGGGGTGGCTCTCGGAAGGTTACCGAATCGCGGAGGAGGCCGATGGCTACCGGCTCTACGTCGTACGGGCGGCAACGCAGTAGGGAGCGCCGCCAGGCGATTACCCGGGTTGTCGAGGCCTACGACGACTGGGTGATCCGGGCCTACTCCCGGGCGCGCTTCCTCATTCTGCGGCAGCGATTCCTCGACGAGATCGGGCAGTATCTTCCGGATTCGGGGGACGTGCTGGACCTGGGGTGCGGCTTCGGGCTCTTCTCGCTCTACTACGCCCAGGTCTTGCCGGGCCTCTCCTTCCACGGCGTCGACCTGAACGCGCGGCGTGTCGACCTGGCCCGGGAGGCGGGCCGGAGGCTCGGACTGACGAATGTCGACTACGCCGTGGGTGACGTGCGGGAGTTCCGCCCCCAGCGGCGATACGCCGGGGCCTACATGCTGGACATCGTCCACCACGTCGAGCCCGAGGCCGTGCGGCCGCTCCTCGCCAAGCTCCACGGCGCGTTGGCGCCTGGCGCCTCCCTAGTCGTGAAGGACGTCGACAGGCATCCCGCCTACAAGCGCTGGTTCACGCACGTCCTCGATTTGATGGTGAACCCGGGCAGCCCGCCGCACTACTGGGCGGCCGACGCGCTCCAAGCCGCGATCGAGGACGTCGGATTCCACGTCTTGCGGCATTCCATGGTCGACTTCCTTCCGTATCCTCACATGCTGTACGTGTGCCGGAAGGCCGGGCCCTGAAGCTCCCGGTCAGGAAGGGCCGTTCGCCTCGAAGAGCGGCGGCGATGAGAGCGCCGCCGTCAGGACGGGCAGCATCACGTTGGCGCCGGTCAGGACCAGGACCACGCGCCGCCCGCCGAGGTCTCCGCGTCGAGCCCAGGCGGCCGCCAGAGCCGCGGCCCCGGCCGGCTCCACCAGGACGTGGGCGTGCTCGACCAGCGCGCGGAGCGCCTGGAGCAGGACGGTGTCGGGGATGGAGAGCGCGTCGTCGATCCAAGTGAAGAGGCCCTCGAGCGCGAGCCGGGCGGGGACCCGGCACACCAGACCGTCGGCGACGGTGTCGATGGGGCGCTCGACCGCCCGGTGGGCGTGAAAGCTCTCCACCATCGCAGGCGCGCCCGCGGACTGGACCGCCACGACACGCGCGCGGGGCTGGAGGCCCTTGAGGCCGACCGCACATCCCACCGCCAGGGTGCCGCTGCCCATCGGCACGAACAGGACGTCGACGTCCGGGAGCCGCTCGGCGATCTCGAGCCCGATGGTGCCCGCTCCCTCCATCACGTCGAGGCTCTCGCCGTCGTCCACGAAGAGGAGACCCTGCGCTGCCGCGAAGCGCTGGGCGTCGGCCTTCGTCTCGTCGAGGTCGGCGCCCCCCTCGTGAATGGTCGCGCCCAGAGCCTCGATCATCCGCCGCTTCACCGGGTTCGCGCCGCGCGGGAGGAAGACGTGGGAGGCGACGCCCATGGCCCGGGCCGCGTACGCGACACCCTGCCCGTGGTTGCCGGTCGACGACGTGACGGCCCCGGCGCGGGCCCCGGCGTCGCGGGCCCGCTGGAGCGCCACCAGCGCGCCCCGGAGCTTGAACGACCCGATCGGACTCACCGTCTCGTTCTTGAGCCAGACCTCCGCCGCGAGCGCCCGCGAGAGCAGCTCGGAGCGCACGAGCGGCGTCTCGGACGCGTGGACGCGGAGCGCGGCACGGGCGCGCTCGATTCCCGTCGGGTGGGGGAGGCGGAGGGGCATCCGTGCCCTGGCCATGGAGTAAGATTCTCGCATGGATCCACTCCTCGACACGGCGCTCCGCCACGCGAAGTACATCTACCTCACGACGTATGGCGCCTCGGGAAAGTCCGGCACGGTGCCCGTCTGGGTCTGGTACGAGCGCCCACACGCCTACTTCACGACCCAGCGCCAGAGCCTCAAGGCGCGGAGGATTCGCGAGACCGGGCGCGTCACGGTCCGCGTCGGAACGAGGCATGGCCCTCGCTTCGAGGCTCGGGCCGAGTGGCTCGATGGACGTCGGGACCTCGAGGACGCCCTGCTTCGCGCGTATCGGCGCAAGTACTGGCTCCTTGCCCCGCTCTGGATGGGCCGCTACATCCGGCGTCGGCTTGGCACCGGCCAGAGCGTCCTGGTCCGCGTCACGCCGCTTCCGGCGACGACGACCTGAGTTGTCGCCGACACCGGCGGGCCCCCCGGCCTTCGTACGCGGGCTCGCGATCGGCTCACGCGCGGCACCGGCGGCGCGGCTCTCGGGCTAGATGGCGGAACGGGAGCTCCACTACCGCTGGGAGTGGACGGCACGGTCGTCCCCGCGCGCGCTCTGGCCGTACATCGCGGACACCAATCGATTCAACCGGGACACCGGGATCCCGGCGATCGAGCGTGTCACCGACGCCGGTCCACTCGCGTCCGCGCGCCGGCGCCTCCGGCTCTACCGGCTCGGACTGCCGGTCGAGTGGCAGGAGGAGCCATTCGAGTGGGTATGGCCTCGGCGGTTCGGGGTCGTACGGTACTACACGCAGGGACCGTTGACCGAGATGCGGGTGCTCGTCGACCTCGATCCCGGGGAGCGCGGTGGCACTCGAGTCGGGTACCAGGTGTGGGTCCGGCCCCGCCATCTGCTCGGCCGCCTTGCCGTCCCCGTCGAGATCGGCCTTCGCTGCAAGCATGCCTTCGCGGCCGCGGTCCGCCGCTACGACGCTCTTGCGGCGGCGCCCCAGGCGCGCGCAGTCGACGGTGGCGTCCGTCGTGCCGCACCTGAGCTCACGGCGGGCGCGCGGCAGCGACTGGCCGCCGGGCGGGCGTGGCTCCAGCAGAGTGGCGCCGACCCCGGCCTGGCCGCCCGGCTCGTGGAGACGCTTGCGAAAGCCGACGATCTTGCGCTCACGCGCCTTCGCCCCTATGCGCTCGCCGACCAGTGGGGTGCCTCGCGGCGAGCCCTCCTGGAGCTGTGCCTGACGGCGACGCGGGCGGGTCTCCTCGACCTACGCTGGAATCTTCTGTGCCCCCTCTGCCGCGGCGCCCAGGCTTCGGCGGGGACGCTCAGCGAGATGCGCCGGGACGTCCACTGCGAGACGTGCCAGATCAACTTCACGGTCGATTTCGAGCGGCTCGTCGAGCTGACGTTCCGGCCGAACCCGGCGATCCGCGCCGTCGAGGACCGCGAGTTCTGCATCGGGGGCCCCCAGGTGACCCCTCACGTCGTGGTGCAGCAGCTCCTGCCGCCGGGCGGCCGGCGACCGGTGGAGGTCACGCTCGAGACGGGACGGTACCGCGTCCGGGCACTGGGCAAGCCGGGGGGTCAGCTGGTGCAGGTGACGCCGGACGACGGCCCAGCGGAGGTCATACTCCGGATCGGGCCGGACGGCTGGTCGCCAGGAGAAGCCGCCGTCACGACGACAGCCACGCTGATCCTCGAGAACGGCACGGACGGAGAGCAGCTCCTACTGCTCGAGCGAATCGCCTGGACGGACCAGGCGGCCACCGCCGCCGAGGCCATCGTGCTGCAGACGTTCCGTGACCTGTTCGCGAGCGAGGCGCTCCGACCCGGGGAGCGGATTGCCGTCGGCCAAGTCGCGCTGGTGTTCACCGACCTCCTTGGCTCGACACGGCTCTACCAGGAGGTGGGCGACGCCCCAGCGTTCGGTCACGTCATGAGCCACTTCGAGGTCCTGCGCGAGGCGATCGCCCAGGAAGGGGGCGGGATCGTGAAGACGATGGGGGACGCCGTCATGGCCGCCTTCGGGCGTCCGGTGGCGGCGCTGCGCGCGGTGATCGACGCCCAGCGGCGCCTCGGAGTGCCCCGGGACCAGGCGCGCCCCTTCGTCCTCAGGGTGGGGATGCACGCCGGCCCGTGCATCGCCGTCACGCTCAACGAGCGCCTGGACTACTTCGGATCCGCCGTCAACGTGGCCGCGCGGCTGGAGGGACTGTCGACCGGCCGGGACGTGATCGTGTCCGGGGCCGTCGCCAGAGACCCGGAGGTCGCCGCCTGGCTGGCCGAGGCCGGCGCGACGGTCTCGGTCGAGCGCTTCGAGACCGCGTTGAGAGGGTTCGACGCCCGACGCTTCGAGGTCTGCCGCATCACGCCAGGTCCGGGAGCGCTTCCTGGACTCCCGGAGCCGCCGAGGAATGCCGAGGGCCGTTGACATGCCGATGGCTGGCTCCCTACGGTAGTGGCATGAGCGGGACCGGGTTCGAAGAGCTCTCACGCGCCCACGAGCGAACGAAGGCCGATCTCGCCCGCGCCACGCGTGAGCTTCGTGAGCTGATCGGGATCGGTGTCCGGCTCGCCGCGGAGCGGGACACCGACGCCCTCCTGGACCTGATCCTGACGACGGCCCGCGACATCACCTGGAGCGACGCGGGCTCCTTGTATCTGGTCGTCACGGACGGGAGCGGGGCGCGCTCCCTCCGGTCCGTGCTCGCCCAGAACGACAGCCTGCCGGTCGCGGTCAGCGAGTCCTCCATCCCGATCGACTCCCAGAGCGTACCCGGCTACGTGACGCTGAGCGGCGAGG
This sequence comes from uncultured Candidatus Rokubacteria bacterium, assembly GCA_963804185.1. Taxonomy (GTDB): domain Bacteria; phylum Methylomirabilota; class Methylomirabilia; order Rokubacteriales; family DASRDR01; genus DASRDR01. Next base: position 1,115,800 of record CAWDPM010000005.1, on the reverse strand, counting down.
TCGTCAACCTCCCCGACGCCTCCGCGCCGCCCTCGGCGTCGCCGTTCACGATCGACCGGACGGTCGATGCGCAGACGAGCTATCGCACGAAGTCCATGCTCGTGGTGCCGATGAAGACCCCGAAGGGCGAGGTGCTGGGGGTCCTGCAGCTGATCAACCGGAAGCCCGAGCGCGGCCGGCGCTTCGCGTCGCTCGACGACATCTCCCGACACGCCGTCCCGTTCTCGGCGCGCTCGCAGGACCTGGCGATGGCTCTGGCCGCCCAGGGCGCGGTTGCCCTGGAGAACAGCCGGCTCTACGCGGAGCTGCGTGCCGCCCTGGCCACAGTGGAGGAGTCTCAGCAACGCAACATCCGGAGCGAGCGCCTCCGAGCGTTGGGCGAGATGGCGGGGGGAGTGGCCCACGACTTCAACAACGTCCTCGCCGTGGTGGTGGGCCGGGCCCAGCTCCTCCAGCGGCAGATCGCGGCGCCCGAGGTGCGCCGACAGCTGGCAATCATCGAGAAGGTGGCCCAGGATGGCGCCCAGACCGTGCGTCGCATCCAGGAGTTCGCGCGGATGCGGCGAACACGGCCCTGGCAGCATGTGGACGTGACCGAGGTCGTCCGAGAGGTGGTCGAGGCCGCTCGACCACGCTGGAGCGACCAGGCCCAGGCGCGCGCCGTCACGTACGCGATGCGCCTGGACCTCGCACCGGTGCCCGCGGTGACCGGCGACGCGGCCGAGCTCCGCGAGGCCTTCTTGAACCTGCTCTTCAATGCGCTCGACGCCATGCCGCAGGGGGGCGTCCTGACCTTCTCGACCGCAGTGGAGGGGGACCGCGTCGTGTGCGTCGTCGCGGACACGGGCGTCGGGATGAGCGAGGAGGTGCGGCACCGCTGCTTCGAGCCGTTCTTCACGACGAAGGCGGAGCACGGGACCGGTCTCGGGCTGTCGATCGTGTACGGCATCGTGACGCGCCACGGCGGGGAGATCGAGGTCTGGAGCCGGCCCGGTGAGGGCAGCCGGTTCACCGTCCGCCTCCCGCTCGGGGCGGCGTTGACCCCGCAGGTCCCCGAGTCTCCGGCGCCGCGCCCCGACCGAAGCGCGCGGATCCTCGTCGTGGAGGACGAGCGCCCGGTGCGGGAGGTCCTGGTCGACCTTCTCGCGCGGCCAGGGGCACGAGGTCATCGCCTGCGAAGACGGCAGGTCGGCGCTGGCTCGCGCCGACGGTCCGCCGTTTGACCTCGCGCTCGTCGACCTGTCGATGCCGGGCCTCTCCGGCTGGGAGGTGGCGAAGGGTCTCCGCGCGTCTCAGCCGGAGGTCCCGATCGCGCTGGTCACGGGCTGGGGAGACCAGATCGACTTGGACGATGCGCGCGCGCGGGGAGTCGACTACCTGGTGGCGAAGCCATTCAACGTCGACGAGATGACGAGGCTCGTGGCGAGGGCCCTCGCACACGAGCCGACGCGAGAACCGGTGAGCGGTGAGGGGAGCAGCGCGATGCTGAACGTGCGCGTGGCGGGCGTCGCTGGCAGGATTGATCCTGGCGTGGGCCGAGCCGGCGGGCGCCCAGGAGACGGTCTGGGTCCACGTGGCCGCGGAGACCCGAGGCGTCGACCGGCGAGCAGGTGAGCACGTTCCGCGCGTTCACCACTGCGGACGAGGCCGGCGCGCGGCGGATCCCCGTCGCTCGGCTCTGCGTCAAGGGCATCGCCCATCGGGTCGAGGAGCGGTGCGTGGAGAACGCGGAGGAGGTCGAGCTGGTCGAGCGCACCACCGGGCTGCCGGGCGTCGGCAGCCTGTGCGTCGAGGCGATCGCGTCGGCCGAGTCGAACGTCGGCCCGCTGTCTGCCACGGCGCGCGCCTGTCCCTGACCGGGCGCGCGTCGCGACGGCGGCCGAGCGCTACTGGAGGCGGTAGAGCCTCACCGCGTTCGCGTGGGCGATCCGCTCGGCTGCGGCGGGCGGGAGCTCCCCGAGGAGCCGTCGGGTCCAGCCCATCAGCCGGTCCAGCATCGCCGGCGCGAAGAGCGCCGGCGCCCAGAGATCGATCCCCGCGAGGAACCGATCCGCACGCTCGGTGAGGAGGCCTCGCCAGCCGGCCCCGAGCGGGCCGGTCTCCGTGGCCAGGGCCGGCGTCCGCATGGAAGTGCATGCCGGACAGGTCGACGTGGAGGTTCTCGTGCCGGGTGAGCAGTCCGGCCAGAACGCCGGGCTCCGCGCTTCCCCCGTGCGCCAGGACGATCGTGGCTTTTCGGTTCTGCGTCAGCGCGCCTTCCAGCTCGGCGATCAGGCCGTCCGTCAGCTCGTCGTGGATCACGAACGGCATGCCGTGGCCGGCGCAGACGTCGAGGAGCGCCCGGAACGGCGGCGCGTCGATGGCGCGGCGGATCTTGCGGGACGCCTGGTGGACGTGGACCTCGCCCGCACCCCGGTACCGACCGCTCGCGAGGTCCCGCTCGAGCCGGCGCGCCGCGTCGGGCCCAAGGGGATCCGGCACGGGGGCCACGGGGACGACCCGGTCCGGGTGGCGCTCGGCGGCTCGGGCGATCCAGGCTGCGTCGTCCTTCTGGATGCCTCCCACGCCGAGGAGCGCGACCTTCGAGATGCGGTGGCGGTCCATCGCCGCGACCAGCGGCTGGATCGCTTCCGGTCCGTGGAGGTGGGAGTGGGCGTCGATCAGCGGGCCCGCGTAGGGCGCCGCGCTCCAGGTGACGCGGACCGGGAGGACTCCGAGCGAGAGCGCGCCGAGGACGGCCCGACGGCTCGGCCCGCAGCAGGACACGCCCCGAGCCTACGGGAGGCCAGTGGAGGTGTCAAATGACCCGCCTTCGCGCTCCGCCCGACGGCCCCGGCTATACTGGCCCTGGGAGCCTGTTGATGGACTTCGCTCTCACAGAGGCCCAGGCCGAGATCCACCGTCAGGTCCTGGCCCTCGCTCGTGGATTCGGCTGGGAGTACTGGCGGGAGAAGGACCGGAAGGCGGAGTACCCCACCGAGTTCGTGCGGGCCTTTGCCGACGCGGGGTGGCTGGGGCTCGCCATCCCCGAGGCCTACGGCGGCGCCGGTCTCGGCGTGACCGAGGCCGTGCTGATGCTGGAGGCGATCTGCGCCTCCGGCGCGGGGCTGTCGGGGGCGTCTCCCGTCCACTTCGCAGTCTTCCCGCCCATGCCGATCATCCGGCACGGAAGCGAGGGGCTGCGGCAGCGGATCCTGCCGGAGATCGCAGCCGGGCGGCTCAGCCTGGCCTTCGGCGTCACCGAGCCGAATGCGGGGACGGACACGAGCCGCATCCAGACGACGGCCCGCCGTGACGGGAACGGCTGGATCGTGACCGGCCGGAAGGTCTGGACCTCCAACGCGCGGCACTCCGCGAAGATGCCTCCTGCTCGCCCGCACGACGCCCTACGAAGCCGCCGGCCCGCGCAAGCTGGACGGGCTCACGCTCTTCGTCGCCGACCTGGACCCCGCGGCCGTGGAGATCCGCGAGATCGAGAAGCTCGGACGGGCCGCCGTGGACTCCAACGAGGTGATCATCGACGGGCTCAAGGTGGCGGACGAGGACGTGGTGGGCGAGGTGGGCCGTGGCTTCGACCACCTGCTGCGACTCGCTCAACCCGGAGCGTGTCCTCGTCGCCGGCGAGGCGGTCGGGATCGGGCGGGTCGCGCTCGAGCGGGCGGCCGCCTACGCGCGCGAGCGGATCGTGTTCGGCCGGCCCATCGGCCAGAACCAGGCGCGTCGCGCACCCGCTGGCGCTCGCGTGGGCCCGCCTGGAGGGGGCCTGGCAGCTGACGCTTCGCGCCGCGTGGCTCTTCGACCGGGGCGAGCCGTGCGGCGCCGAGGCGAACGCGGCCAAGGTCCTGGCGGCAGAGGCCGGCTTCGAGGCGGCGGACGCCGCGCTCCAGACGTTCGGGGGATTCGGCTATGCGAAGGAGTTCGACGTCGAGCGGCTCTGGCGGGAGGTGCGGCTCTACAAGATCGCGCCGGTGTCCCAGCAGATGGCGCTCAACTACCTGGCCGAGCGGGTCCTCGGCCTTCCCAAGTCCTACTACGGAGCCCAGATGACGGAGGCGGCCCCGGCCGTCTGACAGGCGTGAGCAGCGTCGGAGGGTGGATCGGCCGCCATCGCGTTCTTGCCGGCTTCGCGGCCGGGGTCGCTCCTCACGCTGGCGGCCGTCGCGGCCGTCGGCTACTTCGTCCTGGCCGACCAGCGGCGCTCGGCCCGGGTCCTCGCCGCGACCCTGACCCAGACCCTCGCAGCGTCAGGTCGCAGATCGACCGGGTGACCGACCTCGGCCCATCCCGCGTCGTGCTCCGGGGTCTTCGGCTTCCGCCGGAGGGTGGCTGGCCGGCCGAGGTGAAGGCCGAGTCGGTCGAGGCCTCGGGCCCGCTCCTGGGCGCCGCGCGCGGGGAGGCTGCGCCGGTCCGCCTCGTGGTGACCCGGCCGACGGTCGTCGTGGGCGGGGGAGGCGCAGTCGGAGCGGCGGCGCTCGAAGGGCTCCGCCAGGGCCTGTCGAGCTTCCTTGGAGACGCCGGCGCTCCTCGACGTCGCGGTGACCGGGGGAGTCATCGAAGTACCCGAGTCGGCCGTCCGAGGAACGTGACCTTCGATGCCACGCTGCACAAGGGGAGCGGAGACGCGCGGGGAGAGCTCCTCTTCCGAGACGAGGCAGGGGCGCGCTTCACCCTTGGGCTCGCCGCGCGGCCGGAGGGCGACACCGTTCGCCTCGAGCTGAGCGGCCAGGGCGGGCTCGGGCCCCTGGCCCCCTGGCTCCCGCCCGCGCTCGTGCAGGACCGCCGGGACCGCGCCGCTCGACGTGCGCGCGCAGCGTCGGTCTCTCGCCGGGCGACCGTGCGGCCGGGCGCGCGAGCGCGAAGCTCGGCGACCTGGCGACGGTCGAGGGGACGCTCTCCTTCCAGGACAAGCAGCTGCGCGTCGCCGAGCTTCGGGGCACCGCGGACCTCGAGGTTCGCGGCCTCGGCGGCGCGCCTGGCGGGGCCCGTTCAAGGGCCGCGCGGAGCTGGCCGACGGCGAGGTCACCTGGACGCCGGAGCGGGGCGGGTGGCCCGAAGCGCGCGCCGACGCTGCTCCTGCTGGAAGCGGCGGTGCCGGCCTCGGCCATCGGCCTGGACGCGCGCGCCACCGATGTCGAGACGCGGCTCGAGCTCGACTCCCCGCGAGACGGGGGCGGCGGTGCAGGGCGAGCATCCGGGGGCGGCGGGTCGAGCTCGGCGGGCCTGGAGCTCGCGTCGGTGTCCTCCCCGCTGCGAGTCGACATCGGCGCGGGTGGCGTTGCCACGCGGCTGGAGCTGGCCGGCCTGACGGCGCAGGTCCTCGGAGTACCGGTGCGGGGCACGGTGACCTACGACGCCGGGCGGGCGCGAGTCGACGCCCGGCTCGAGACCGCCACGGCGCGCCTGGATCCGATCGCTCGGCGCCTTGGCTCCGGCTGGCTTGGTCCATCGGACCAGCTTCAGGCGGGGAGTGCTCCGCGTGGCCGTGACGGGCCTCGACCCGCGCGGCTGGAGCGACGGGCAGGTCGACGCAGAGGTTCGCGGGCTCATCGCTCCGCCAGCCCGACGGCGAGATCGGCGTCGACCACGCGCGGGTCTGCAGGCCAGCGTCCGGGGTGGAGCCGCGACCGTCGGGCTCGACGCCCAGCGGGTCCAGGGGACGCAGCCGCGCTTCGAAGGCCTGCTCCCGCGCGTCGAAGGCTCGGCCGACATCGTGCGCGAGGCCGGCGGCGCCGAGCCTCGCGCGTGGGAAGCTCGTCGCGCGCGACGGGCGAGGGCGGGACATGCTCCAGGTCGACGTCGGCCGCCCGACCCCAGGCCCTGGCGGGCCTGTTCACCTGACGGCGCGGATACCCGCCCTCGAGCGTCTGTCGACGCTCTGGCCGTCGGTGCCGCGACAGGTCACCGGATCGGCGCTCGTCGAGCTCCAGTCTCCCGATGCGGGGTTCGGCACCTACGAGGGGCGTTTGACCCTGAAGGTGCCGGAGGCCGAGCTCCTCGGCGGCAGCGTGAGCCTTCGCGCCGTCTCGGCCGAGGTGCCGCTCCGGCAGGGCGGGACCGGACCCGCCGCCGGCCCCGGTCCGGGCGGGCCGCTCACGGTGGGCGAGCTCATCGGGTACGGGGTCGTGCTGTACGACGTCTCGGGGCGAGCACGGGTCGCTGACAATCGGCTCACGCTCGACGACCTCCGCTACGGGCTGTACTCGGGGCAGGGCCAGGGAACGGTCGACGTCGCGCTCGCCGCCGGCGGGACTCTCCGCGCACGCGCGGCTCACGGGCGAGGGGGTGCGGATCGAGGAGTTCGTCGCGGCCTACGGCATCCGCGGCGGCACGATGACCGGGCTCATGCGGTACGATCTCGACATGCGCTACCGTGACGCTCGCTTCGGGCGCGGACGGCCGGTTGTCGGTGCCGGAGGGCGGAACGGTCACGATCGAGCTGCTGGACCGGTTCCTCTCGTATGCGGACGCCGACCCGAGCGGCGTGGTGAAGCGTGCCCTCGGCAACCTCCGGGCCTTCGACTTCAAGGCGGCCGAGATGACGGTGCGCACGGCCTCGGACGACATCCGGGTGAGCCTCAGCCTCCAGGGGCGGGAGCGGTTCGGCATCTTCCCGCCGCGGGTCAAGGAGATCAACGTCCGGGACATGCCGCTCGGCTTCCTGGCGCGGCAGTTCCCTGCGCACTGAGGGGGCATAGCGATGCGACACCGCTACACGACCGGGACCCATGGCGTCATGGCCGCGATGCTGGCGGCCATTGTCGCGGCCTGCGTTCCGGTGACCGTCAACGTCACGTTTCCTCAGGAGAAGCTCGACGCGGCGGCGCGCCAGATCGAGGACAAGACCGCGCAGGCGGCGACCACTCCCGCGCCCGCCCCGCCGCCGGCTCCAACCCCGAGCGGGACCACGAGCATCGAGGCGACGCCCAGAGTCGACACCCGATCACCCGAGGTCGTGAAGGCCACCCAGTCCCGGCGCGAGCGCCGTCCCGCGATCCGCGAGTGGAAGGACCGGGGCTGCATCGGCGAGACGAACCAGGGGACGATCGTGGCGCGGCCCGGCGACGGATGCGGCTCGGAGGTCGCGTCGCTGATCGGTGCCGAGAATGGCGACCGCAAGGTCGTCTACGACGCGTTCATGAAGGAAAACAACATCGCGGCGTCGGACACGGCGCGCGTGCAGAGTGCCTTCGCCAAGGCTCGCCAGGAGCGCGCGCGCGCCAACGACTGGATCCAGCTGGACAACGGCCAGTGGGTGCGAAAGCAGTGAGCATCGACACGTTCATGCGCCAGAACAGCATCGCGGCCTCGGACGCGGGGCGCGTGAAGGCGTCGTTCGCCAAGGCTTATCGCGACCGCGCTCGGGATGGGCAGTGGATCCAGACCGACAAGGGGAACTGGGTCAAGAAGTAAGTGGCGCTCCGGGCCGTCTTCCTCGACGCCGGGAACACCCTCGTCGGGCTCGACTACGAGCTGATCGCCGCCCGGCTCCGCGCCGACGGCCATTCCGTCACCGCCGACCGCGCCCGGTCAGCCGAAGGCCGGGCGCGCGTCCGGCTCGATCCTCACCTCGCGGTTCGCCGGTCGACGGAGACGGCGGATGTCTTCGCTCTCTACGTCCGGCTCATGCTGGACGAGCTCGGGATCTCCGCGGCCGAGGACAGCGAGCGCCTGGCGCGCGACCTTCGGGCCGCCAACCCGCCCTTGGGGCTGTGGTCGGTATGTGTGCCCGAGGCGCCGGCCGCGCTGGACCTCTTGCGCCGCCTTGGGCTCCGGCTGGCGGTGGTCTCGAACTCCAACGGCACGATCGCCCGGATTCTCGAGTCGCTCGATCTCGCTCGCCGGCTGGACGTCGTGGTGGACTCTGGCGTCGTCGGCTTCGAGAAGCCGGATCCCCGGATCTTCCAGCACGCGGCGTCGGCGCTCGGTGTCGGGCCGGACGAGGCCGTTCACGTCGGTGACCTGTACTCGGTCGACGTGATGGGCGCGCGCGCCGCCGGGGTCCGGGCGATCCTGCTCGATCCCTTCGGCGCCTGGCAGGTTGACGACTGCCCGAAGGCCCCCGACGTCGGCGCCGCCGCCCGCCTGATCGCCGAGATGGTGTGAGGGAAGGGGCTACGGGGGCGCCACGCGGTCGACGAAGCGCGCGGCGAGGCCCGTGTAGCGAGCGGGGTCCAGGAGCGTGTCCAGGTCGGTCTCCCCCAGGTAGGGCTTGACCCGCGGATCTTCCAGAAGGAGCCGTCTGAGCGGCATCCGCCCCTCCACCGCGTCCATGCACAGCTCGTAGACGACCTCGTGGGCTCGCTGACGGCCGATGTGGCGAGCCAAGGCGAGCATCACCGCCTCGCTCACGAGCAGGCCACCCAGAAGACCGAGGTTCTCGCGCATGCGCTCCGGGTACACCTGGAGGCCCGCCAGGATTCCCTGGGTAGCGCGGAGCATCCCGGCCAGGAGGCACGCCGAGTCGGGGAGGACCGCCTGCTCGGTCACCCCGGCCCGCTTGTCGCGCTCGTGGGCGGAGACGAGGCTCTGGAGGGCCGGCGCGACCTGCGCGTGGAGGAGCCGGCCCAGTGCGACGACGTGCTCGCAGGTCGACGGATTCCGCTTGTGGGGCATCGTGCTGGAGCCCACCTTGCCCCGGTGGAAAGGCTCCTCCACCTCCCCGATCTCGGTCCGCTGCAGGTCGATGACCTCGTTCGCGATCTTGGCCAGGGTGCCACCGACCAGCGCGTAGGCGCAGACGGTCTCGGCCACGCCGTCCCGGGCGGTGTGCCAGGCGATCTCCGGGACGGCGAGCCCGAGCTCCTCGCAGAAGAGGGCCTGGAGCTCGAGCCCCTGCTCGCCGATTGACGCCAGCGTACCCACTGCGCCGGCCAGCTGACCACGAAAGATGCGTGGCTTGAGCTGGGCGAGCCGCTCCAGGTGTCGATCCGCTTCCGCCACCCACACGGCGAGCTTGTAGCCGAACGTGATCGGCAGCGCCTGCTGCCCGTGGGTCCGGCCCGCCTGGACGGTGTCGCGGTGGCGGCGCGCCAGGGTGGCGAGGAGCCGGCGGACCTCGCCGAGGTCTCGCGTCAGGATGGCATGGCTGGCCCGGAGCTGCAGGACGAGGCCGGTGTCGAGAACGTCCTGGGTGGTCGCACCCCAGTGGATGAACTCGGCCGCCGCCGGCTCGCAGGCGCGCCCCAGGCACCGGATGAGTGGCATGATCGGATGGCGGGTGTGCTCGAGCTCCCGCTTCATCTCCTCGAGGTCGAGGAGCTCGACGCGGGCTTTCCGGCTGATCTCGTCAGCCGCCGGGGCCGGGATGATTTCCAGCCGGGCCTCGGCGCGGGCGAGCGCGGCCTCGACGTCGAGCCAGCGCTGGATCATCGTGCGGTCGCTCCACACCTCGCGCATCTCGGCGGTGGAGTAGAGGTCTCCGAAGAGCGCGCTGTCGATCATCCCGGCCATTGGATCTCCGTTCCCTCAGACGTGCGAGACGGGCTCGCCGTGGTCCTCGCGCGCCCGGCTGAGATAGCTCTCGAGCGCCTGGCGAGCCAGCTCTCGCGCCCCCAGTCCGAAGGCCAGCGAGAGCGCCAGCACCGCCCCGCCGAACGCGATCCCGAAGACGAGCAGGACCATCTCGCGTGCGACGCCCAGCTCCGTGAGCGCGACCGCGGCGGCGACGGTGAGGACGAGCCAGCGGACCACCGTCGCCAGCAGGGAAGCCCCCGCGACCTGGGCGTTGACGGCGGCGATGAGGACGGCCTGAGCCAGGAACTGGGCGAGCATCCACCCTCCGACCAAGACCAGAACCGCGATGACGACGTGCGGCAGGAACGCGAGGAGGACGCCGACTGCGCCCCGCGTTCCCGGCATCTCCAGCGCCTCGACGGCCATCAGCAGCGCGATGAGGAAGATGCCCCAGTACACGAGCCGGGAGACGAGCTCGGTGAGCGACGGCCGGTGGCCGGCGCGACCGAGGACTCCCGTCAGCCCCCACCGCGCGCAGCGCACGTCGAGCTCCGCGGCGCTCAGGATCCGCGTCGTGAGTCGGCGGGCCAGCGCCGCGACGGCCCAGCCGAGCAGGATCAGCGTGAGCGCGGCGAGCAGGCGCGGCGTCACAAGCAGGAGGCGATTGCCCACGTCCCGCATCGCGTCGAGGACGATGTCGCTCCATTGCTCTCGCATCGCTACCTCCATCGGGCCGAAAGGGTGGGCTTCTCGGCTTCGAAGGCCAGGCTCACTCGCTCGAGGACGCCAGCGGCCCCGGGGGAGGGCTTGGCCTGGGTTTCAAGGACGAACGCCGCGACCCGCCCGAGGTAGAGCGGCGTCAGCGCGCGCAGCAGGTGGTCCCGCGGGAGCCGCCGCTCGTGGTGAGCCACGGCGAAGTCGGCGACCACGCGCGCCCACAGGGGCGGCGGGAAACGGAAGTCGTCGGGCCCGAGAAGCCCGAGCGGGTAGAGCTGGGCGAGCGTCTCGTCCGACAGGACCTGCTCCCACAGGGGCAGGAGGTCCTTCAGGCCGAGATGGAACGCGCGAACCATCCGGTCGGGCCGGACGTCGCCGGATGAGGGCGTCCCGGATCCGGGCTGGCCCCGGTGCGGGACAGGCGCACTGCCGTGCACCTCCTGCCACTCCCCCGCGTGGCGCTCCATGAGGCGGAAGAGGGGCCCGACGGCCTCGACGAGCGTCTGGGCCAGATCGGCGGGCGTCGCGCCCGGATCGAGCTGCTTCCGGCCCAGGTAGACCTCCATGACCGCGTGCCCGCCCGCCGAGGGCCTGGCCGAGGAGGCGCATCTCCGCGCCCTGGCCCGTCGGCTCGTCGTCCCATTCCTCGACCGGCGGCAGATCGTCGAGGAGCGCCGCCGAGACGCCCGCGCACCCTCCGAGCACTTCCTGAAGGCGCTTGCCGAAGAGGGATCGGATGAGCGGGACCCAGGAGGTTCGTCGTGAGCGTGCCCTCGGTCAGCGCCCGGCTGTAGGCGGGTGAGACGTAGTCGGCGTCGCCGCTCAGGGCGGGACCGAGTAGTGGCTCGACCCATTCGGGCGCGATGCTGACCAGCCCGGCATCGACGACACAGGACGCGCGGGCGCCGACCTGTCGCGCGGCGGCGAGCGCCGCCAGGACGGCCCGGCCCCGGCCGGGGCGGCCGGTGATGTGCGCGCTCGCCACGGGGACCGCCGATCCGTTCGACGGGCGTTCGGTGACGGCCTCGATCGTCCCGTCCTGGGAGCCGCCGTCGATGAAGAGGACGGCCGTCTTCCGCCCCGGGAACCCCCGGCCGAGGCCCGCGGCGGCGGCGTCGACGACGGCTGGGGCGGTCCGGGCCTGGTTCAGCGCCGTGACGGCGACCAGCACCTCCAGTGGACCGAGGGCCTCGACGGAAGCGGCCCCGTCGGGCGGGAGTGCAGTCTCGAGCGTCAGCCCGTCCGCCACGCCTGCCCTCGGACGCTACGCGGTCATCTGGGCGAGGAGCGCCAGGTAGTCCCCGAGATGGCGGGGCAGCAGGAAGTTTCGACGCACGTACTCGCGCGCCGCGCCACCCAGGCGTACGCGCGAGGTCAGGGGTCTGCAGGAGCTGCCGGATCCGGAACGCCGCGCCTTCGACGGAGCTCACGGTGTAGCCGGTGACCTCGGACAGGACCTGCGTGGGAATCCCCCCCGCGACGCTGCCGACGACCGGCTTGCCCTTCCACATCGCCTCGGCCACGGCCAGACCGAAGCCTTCCTGGCGAGGGCAGGTGCAGCACCACCGTCGCCGCCCGCTGGAGCGCGTTCAGCTCCCGGGCGGCGTCGGGCGGCATCACCAGCACGTGAACGTCAGGATCCTGGCCCGCTGCTTCGCGCAGCTCGGCGAGGACGGCGCTGCCCTCGGGGTTGTCTGCAGCGCCCCATCCGGCCAGCACGAGGCGGCACGGCGCGTACTTCCGCGCGAGCCGGAAGGCAGCGAGCGCCCGCGCGGGATCGGCGGCGCGAGAGTAGGCGGCGACCTGGAGCAGGAGCGGCTTGTCCCGGAGGATGCCGAACCGGTCCAGGACCTCACGCACCTCGCTCCGCCCGAGCTCCCGGTTCTTCTCCCCGAGCGGATCGATCGAGGGGTGGACGACGAGCATCGGCACGCGCACCCGCTGCGCGAACTTGGGCATGGAGTACACGACGACGTCGTAGCGCTCGAGATCGCGCCGCACGAGATGCCAGGCGCGTCGCCACGCGCGGGAGAGATCGGCGTGGCAGCGCCAGGCCCATCGGCCCCGGCCCGTCCGGTGGCGGACCAGGGGGAGGGCTGGCAGGTCGTGGACCATCACGAGGTCGGACTCGAGCCGGAGCGCCGCCGCGTTGGTCGCGGCGGCCTCCACGTAGGAGACGAGCATGGCCTCCGTGATGGTCGCCGGCTGGCCGGCCAGCGCGGTCTCGATCGCCCGGGTCGCGCCGTAGAACGCCGGGTCCCCGACGATCACCTCCCACGCGGCGTCGACACCCAGATCCTGGAACAGCGGCACCAGACGCGCCACGATCTCCGACGACCCGCTGCCGTAGCGGCTCGCGTTCACGTGGACGAACCGCCGGCCCTGGAGCCGCTCGGCGAGCTTGAGCAGGAGATCGATCGCGCCGCGCGGCGCGACGTCCCGGTAGTCCTCCAGGCGCGAGCCGGCTCATAGCGGCTTCGTCGAGGAGCGCGATGAGCCGTGCCCGTGTCTGCTCGAGACTCCCGCTGTAGGGATTCACCGCCTGGATGCGGGCGGCCAGCTCGGTCAGCCCGAGGCCCTGCTCCAGCCAGGCCGCGAAGTCGTTGCGGCCACGGCCGAGACGGAGACGGGCCTCCACGAGGTGGAAGTAGAGCGCGCTCTGGTCGATCTCGAGGAGAGCCTCCCGGAGCTCCGGCAGTGTCCGCACCGTGATCCCGGTCGGCACCTCGACGATCCGCGACTGGATGAAGTCGAAGGGCTCCCCTGACACGATCTGCGGCACGATGTTCAGGTGTCGGAGGTGGTCGTCGACCACCGCCACGAGCTCCTCTCGCAGGGCCTGGAGAGTGGCGAAGTCCGCCGGGTCGACCATGGCCAGGCGCTCGCCCAGGACCCGGTCGCGCACCTGGACGTCCACCCACGTGGCGAAGTCGTTCGGGTAGGGACCGGAGACCAGGCGGTGGCGCAGCAGGAAGCCGTGGGTGTGGTAGTAGATCGAGTCGAGCGGGACCTCGTCCAGGAGCTGGACCAGCTGGCGCTCGTTCTCGGCGCGTAAGCCCACGTACTCCCGGAGCTCCATGCACGCCATGAAGGTGAACGGGCCCTCGCCCGGCTGGAGCCGTCTGGCTGCTCGACCCGGAAGCCTGGCGACGGCCCGATCGAGAGCGACGAGGGGGACCGAGACCCATGTCGGCCGGTTGGCGAGCTCGTACTCGAGCTCGTAGAGGGCCTTGTCGAGCTCGTAGGCGTGCAGGACTCGATCGAAGCGTTCGCGCTCGGCCGGCACCAGCGCTGGCTCGCCTGTCCGGCCCACTTCACCGAGGTAGGCGTCCAGGAAGCCGGCCCGCATCCCGTCCTCCCAGGCCTGGGCCCATGGCCGGAGGCGCTCGCCCAGCCTAGTGTCGTGCGGGCTCCCGTCCAGACGGCGGGCGAGGGCAACCTGGGCGGCATAGGCGAACGACCGGAGCATGCCGGCCACGTCCTTGAGCACGCATTGCTTGGCGCGGCGTTCCGCCAGGGGCCGCGCGGGCTCACCCTCGAAGTCCAGGATGGAGAAGCCCTCTGCGGTGCGCAGGAGCTGGCCCAGGTGGTAGTCCCCGTGGACCCGGATCTTCACCACGGCCTCGGTCGGGAGGGCCTCGATGACGCGTAGCTCGTCCATCAGGCGTGTGCCGTCGTGAATGACCCGCTGCGCGGCCTCCCGGATGGCGGGCGGGAGTCCCGGGAGCGCGGCGTCAAGCGATCCGGTGGCACGGGCGAGCTGGGCCAGCATCTCCGCCACCCAGCCGCCGGCATCGGCAGCGCCGATCGGCTCGGGCGCCAGGGCGTGGCCGGGCGCGGCGGAGGCGAGCGCCCGGTGCAGGCGCCCGGTCAGTGCGCCGAGGCGCGCCGCCTCGTGGGCGTCGGCGGCCGCCAGGGCGCGGGCGAACACGGGATCCGGCGATTCCTCTCCGCGTCCTTCGATCGCGGCGGCGTAGTACTCGGCGAGCCGCTCCAGGATGGCCGTCCACGCGTCGCCCTGATTCGGCACGAACTCCTTCAGCACGGCCAGCGTGACCGGCTCCGCGCCATCGGCCTGGTAGGACGCCGCGCCGGCGAGCCGTGGGGCGTCAGGAAAGGCGACCTGGCGCGTGAGGAAATCCGTGAGTTCCAGCTCGGAGCTCGGGCCGGACTCGAGCCGCCGGAGGAGCTTCAGGATCGCCCGGCGGTCGTAGACGACCGACGTGTTGCTCTGCTCGCCGCCGATCGGCCGGCACTCTCGCGGGGCCGTCGGCAGGAGCTCCGCGAGCGCGGCGGTCGCCGTGAACCGGAAGACGCCCCGGGCGCCCGCGAGCGTCGCCTCGCCCCGCATCGCCTCCAGGAGGGCCAGGCAGAACGGCGGGTCGGTCATCGCGTCCACGAACGGCTCCTGGCCGGTCTCCGGCGGCGCGACGGGGATGCAGTAGCGCTCCCGCCCCTGGTCGGTGAAGACGACGTCGAAGAGGGCGAGGAGGCCAGCGGTCCCGGGCAGCGCCGTCTGGTCCACGGGCGTGACCGCGGCCAGGTGTCCGGTTCTTGCTGCCGAACCATCGTTGGCTGCCAAGGGCGTCCCGCAGCGCGGCGGCCGCCCGGATGACGAGCAGCTCAGCGGCCGTGGGCTCGGGAGCCCGGACGGGCGTTTGGACGCCCGGGGCGCGTCGCTCAGCGGTCACGGGACTCCACAAGAGGCCTGGTGGCCGGTCGCGTTCACACCGAGTCTCGCTCGATCCCGTAGACCTCGGCGGCGCGGCCGGGGCGGTCCAGGCGGAGCCAGTAGAACCCGTGCGGCGCCAGCGTGAGGACGTAGGGCCGGTCCGCGATCGCCGGGAAGCGCGCCCCGCCCAGGAGCTCCACGGGCACCGTGCCCCGGAACCCCGCGAGATCCAGCTCCGCCGCCTCGGCCGAGGGCGCCAGGTTGTGCACGAGCAGCACCGTCTCCCCCCCGTACTCCCGCAGGTGGGCGAGGACCCGCGTGTTGGTCGGCGAGAGGAACCGGAGGGTGCCGCGTCCGAAGACCTTCGACCGCTTGCGCGCGGCCACGAGTCTTCTGGTCCATCCGAGCAGTGACGGAGCCGCCCGCCGCTGCGTCTCGACGTTCACGGACTGGTAGCCGTACACGGGATCCGTGATGACCGGGCTGTAGAGGCGCTCCGGCTCGACGCGGGAGAATCCCGCGTTGCGGTCGGCCGACCACTGCATCGGCGTGCGGACGCCGTGCCGGTCGCCGAGGTGGACGTTGTCGCCCATGCCGATCTCGTCGCCGTAGTAGATGATCGGGGTGCCCGGGAGGGTGAAGAGCAGGCTGTTGAGGAGCTGGATGCGGGCCCGATCGTTCTCGAGCAGCGGCGCCAGCCGTCGCCGGATGCCGATGTTCAGCTTCATCCGGGGGTCCTGCGCATAGGCATAGTACATGACGTCACGCTCGGGGTCCGTGCACATCTCGAGCGTGAGCTCGTCGTGGTTCCGGAGAAAGAGGCACCACTGGCAAGTCTCGGGGATCGGCGGCGTGTGCTGGAACATGTCGGTGATCGGCCGGCGGTCACCGCTGAAGACGGCCATGTACATGCGCGGCATCAGCGGGAAGTGGAAGGCCATGTGGAACTCGTCGCCGTCCCCGAAGTACGGGCGGACATCCCGCGGCCACTGGTTGGCCTCGGCCAGGAGAACGCGCCCCTGGTACTGGGCGTCCAGGCTCGCGCGCAGCCGCTTGAGGAAGACGTGGGTCTCGGGAAGATTCTCGCAGTTCGTTCCTTCGCGCTCGAAGAGGTAGGGTACCGCGTCGCAGCGGAACCCGTCGAGACCCCTGTCGAGCCAGAAGCGCATGGCGTCCAGAATGGCCCTCTGGACCGCCGGGTTGTCGTAGTTCAGATCGGGCTGGTGGCTGAAGAACCGGTGCCAGTAGTAGGCCTTCGCCTCTGGATCCCACGTCCAGTTGGACTTCTCCGTGTCGACGAAGATGATGCGCGCGTCCTGATAGCGCCGGTCGGTGTCGCTCCAGACGTAGTAGTCGCGGAACGGCGAGGCAGGGCCGGACCGAGCCGACTGGAACCACGGGTGCTTGTCCGAGGTGTGGTTGACGACGAGATCGGCGATCACGCGAAGGCCGCGGCGATGCGCCTCGCTGATGAAGAGGTCGAAGTCCGCCATCTTGCCGTAGAGCGGCGCGACGTCCTGGTAGTCGGCGATGTCATAGCCGTCGTCCCGGAGCGGGGAGGGGTAGAAGGGCAGGAGCCAGAGGCAGTCGACGCCCAGGTCCTGGATGTAGTCGAGGCGCTCGGTGAGACCCGGGAAATCGCCGACGCCGTCGTCGTTCGAGTCCTGGAACGCCTTGACGTGCACCTCGTAGAAGACGGCGTCCTTGTACCAGAGGTCATCCAAGACGGCCGCCCTCCGCGCGCGCGCCACCCGCCGCTGCCGGCCGCGGTCTCTGTCGAGCTGGCCGAGCCGCCGCCCCCGGTCGGGGCCGAGCCGTGAGCGCGCCGGGGCTCAGTAGCACGGCGTGCCGTAGGCGCGCTGGCCGAAACGCTCGAGTCGGAAAATGGCCGCGGGCTCCACCTGGGGGTCCAGATGCACGTGCTGGGCCGGCCCCCTCCAGAGGTGGCGCGCGTCCGTGACCAGCTCGTGGGCCTGGAAGGACTCGTCGCTACCGATCCCGAGCGTCTCGAGGGGGAGCCAGAGCCGCGCGTCGTGCGTCCCGAAGGGGTCGAGATTCACGACCACGACGACGGCGTTCGCCCCGTCCGCGCTGCGCTTCCCGTAGCAGAGGACGTGGTCGTCGCCGCTCTCGTAGAAGACGAGGTTCCGGTACTCGGAGAGCGCCCGGTTCTCACGGCGGATCCGGTTGAGGCGCGTCACGTACGCCCGGATGTTCCCCGGCGCGTCCCAGTCCCGCACCTTGATCTCGTACTTCTCCGAGTCGACGTACTCCTCGGTCTCGGGAATGGCGGCATTCTCGCAGAGCTCGTACCCGCTGTAGATCCCGTAGAGCGACGACAGCGTGGCCGCCAGGACGAGCCGCATCTTGAACGCCGGCGCCCCGCCCTGTTGCAGGATGGGCGGAAGGATGTCCGGCGTGTTGGCGAAGAAGTGCGCGCGAAAGTACTCCGCCATCCCTCCCTGGGTGAGCTCGGTCAGGTAGTCGATCAGCTCCTGCTTGAAGTTCCGCCACGTGAAGTAGGTGTACGACTGGGTGAAGCCGACCTTCGCGAGAGCCTCTACGACGCGCGGGCGCGTGAAGGCCTCGGCGAGGAAGATGACGTCGGGGTGGACGGCCTGGACCTCCGTGATCACCCAGGTCCAGAACGGGATCGGCTTCGTGTGGGGGTTGTCCACGCGGAAGATGCGGATCCCCTGCTCGATCCAGAAGAGGAGGATCCCCTTCGCCTCCTCCCAGAGCGCTTCGCGCTCCCGGCCGTAGAAGTTCAGCGGATAGATGTCCTGGTACTTCTTCGGCGGGTTCTCCGCGTACTTGATCGTCCCGTCGGGTCGGTGGTGGAACCACTCAGGATGCTCCGTCACCCAGGGGTGGTCCGGCGAGCACTGGAGCGCGTAGTCGAGCGCGACCTCCATCCCGTGGTCCCGGGCGGCGCGGAGAAAGGCCCGGAAGTCGGCCAGCGTGCCCAGCGCGGGCTCGATCGCCTTGTGGCCGCCGTGCTCGTTGCCGATGGCCCACGGCGAGCCCGGATCGTCGGGACCCGTCTCGAGCGCGTTGTTGCGCCCCTTCCGGAAGCTTCGACCGATCGGGTGGATCGGCGCCAGGTAGATCACGTCGAAGCCCATGCCCGCGATCTCTGGCAGCCGCTCGATGCAGTCCTGGAACGTGCCGTGTCGGCCCGGCACCCGGCTCTGCGACCGCGGGAACAGCTCGTACCAGGCGGCGAACCGGGCCAGGGCTCGGTCAACCACCACTTCGAGCTCCCGGTCGTACCGCGTCGCCGCCCCGCGGTCCGGGTAGGCGTCGAGGATCTCCCCGACCTCCTCGTTGAGGAGCAGGCGCGCGCGGCGGTCGGCGTCAGGCGCGGCTTCCACCTCGCCCAGGCGAACCTCAAGCCGTCGGCGATCGGCCCCCACGACGCGGACGAGCGCGTCGCGCAGGAGGGCCGCGCCCTCGAGCAACTCGCTCGTCACGTCCATGCCGGCCCCCTGACGCTTCCGGAGGTCCTCGGCCCAGCTCCGGTAGGCATCCGGCCACGCCTCGATCGTGTAGACGTAGCGGGTGTTCTCGTCGAGGAGGAACCGTCCGGCCCATCGGTCGTTGCCGAGGGGCTCCATGCGCACCTCGTGCCACGCCGTGTCTTTCACCGTCCGGTAGCGCAGCCTGGCGGCCAGGCCTCCGTGACCCTCGTGGAGGATGTCTGCCGTCACTTCCAGCGTGTCGCCGACCTCACGCTTGACGGGGAACCGCCCGCCATCCAGCTCCGGCCGGACGTCGCCGATCCACACATTCCGCACATCGCCGCGTGGTGGCCGATGAGCCAAGGCGCCTCACTCCATTCCGTGTCGCGGGTGAAGGTCGGGCAGGGGAAATCCCCCTGTCGATCCCATCAAGTCCAGGATAACGCGTCCCTGGTCAGCCGGGTGGGGCGGCCACGACGGCGCGGAGGAGGGTGCGGACCTCGGGGACCCCGGCCAGCCGGATCGTGGCCCGGCTTGGCTCCGGCCCGACATGGACCGCCAGGGCACCCTCGGGCAGCGCCGCGAAGAGGTCCTCATCGGTCCGGTCGTCGCCGACGGCCACGAGCAGCGCCCCTGCCGGCGCCCGCGCCACGAACCACGGGACGAGCCGGCCCTTGTGGACGCCGCGGGCCAGCACCTCGATGACCTTCGCGCCATCGAGGATCGCGACCGACGCGGGTCCGAGGAGGAGCGCCAGCTCAAGCTTCAGGGCGCGAGCCTGGATGACGCCCAGCTCCGCGTCGGCGAGCCGGTAGTGCCACGCGACGCCGGCGCTCTTCTCCTCCACGAGCGCCCCGGGAGTTCGTGCCGCGAAGGCACCCATGAGGGCGAGGACGCCGGGACGCCAGTCCTGGGATGGCACGGCCCCAGTTGACCACGTCGAGGCTCCCGGGGCGCGGGACGAGAAGCCGTGCTCGGCGTGGAGGCCGATCGGCAGGGCGCCGAGCCAGCGCTCCAGCGTCTCGCGGGAGCGGCCGCTGACCACGTGGACCTCGGTGAGCGGCCGAGCCGCGAGCTCCTGCAGGAGCAGGATCAGCTCGTCGTCGGGCTCGGCGAGGTCCGGCGTGGGCGCGAACGGGACGAGCGTGCCGTCGTAGTCGAGCAGCAGGAAGAGGCCCGGGGCTGCCTGGAGCCGAGCCGCCAGGGTCCCCACCGCGTGCAATGAGTGCATGCCCGTGGGGAAATGATAGCACCCAGCTCGCGGCAGGTCGCGGGCTTCGACGTCGCGACGGGCGGTACTTCACGCTGGGCGCACATGGGGTCACAATGTGTCAGATGGGCGGTCCGTCAACGGTGTCGCGCTCCGGGCTGCGGCGCGGCCCTGGTGCCTCGTGGATCCGCACGCACGGGCTCGAGGTCGGGCTCGCGTTGCCCATGGTCGCCTACCTGCTTGCCCTGACGGCGGCGCCCATCCTGGAGACGCTGCGGCTGTCGCTCAGCTCGCCGCTGGACGGAGGTCTCCCCTCGCTGGGCCGCTATCGCGCCCTGCTGGACTCGGACGTGTTCCGCGCGGCCCTCCGGAACACGGTGATCGTCGTCCTGCTCTCGCTCGTCCTCGAGATTGGACTGGGCCTCCTGCTCGCGTTGACGCTCCACCGACGCTTCCCCCTCCGCGGGCTCATCCGGACCCTGGTCCTGATGCCCCTCGGCGTGCCCACGGTCGTGTCGGCGGCGGTGATGCTCCTGGTCTTCTCGAGAGCCGGGTATCTGAACGCGCTCCTGCTGGGGGTGGCCGACGCCCTCGGCGCGCTCGGGATCGCGTGGCCGTACCAGCCGCTGGGGTGGACCGTCACGGGTGGGTGGCCGACGCTCTTCACGGTGGCGGTCGCGGACACGTGGAAGGTCGTCCCGGTCGTCACGCTCATCCTGCTGGCGGGTCTTCAGGCGATCTCCGTGGAGGTCGAGGAGGCGGCCCGGGCCGACGGTGCGACGGGCTGGCGGTGGCTCCTCCACGTGGTGCTGCCGCTCCTGGCTCCCTACATGACCGTGGCCGTGATCCTCCGCGCGATCGACGCCTTCCGAATCTTCGAGGTGGCGCTGATCCTCGCCGGTCGCGTCGAGCCCGTGCTGGGCACGTTCATCTGGAGCCGCTACGCGCCGCCCGTGAGCGATCCCTTCACCGCGGCCGCCGCTGCCGTGGTCCTCTTCGTCCTCATCCTGGCCTTCGTCGCGCTCTACCTCGGCCTGGTCCTGAGACGGGGAGAGGTATCGGCGTGACGGCGGCCCGAGGCGGTGGACCTCCGCCGGAGAGGCTTCGCGCCGTGGCGGGGGTGCTCTTCGGGGCCTGGGTGGCGGTCTGCGCGGCTGCGGCCCTGTTTCCGATCTTCGTCCTGCTCGTGGTCTCGCTGGCCCCGGGGGCGGCTCTGTTCGGCGAGCGGCCTGCGCTGATTATCACCGCGCCGACCTTCCGGTACTGGCGCGCCGTCCTGCAAGACGGCGATCTCTGGGCTCCGCTCATCAAGAGCGTCGTGGTCGCCGTGTTGACCACGGCCGGGGTGCTCGTCCTCGCCGCGCCGGGCGCCTACGCCATCGCCCGCCTGCCGTCGCGACTTCGCTACGGCGTCGTGATCGCGCTGCTCGTCACGCGCATGTTCCCCGAGTTCGTCGTCGGCGTCTCGGTCGCGACGCGCTTCGCCCAGCTGGGCCTCGTGGATACGTACGGGGGGCTCGTGCTGGCCCACGTCGCCGGGGTCCTCCCGTTCGTGGCCTGGCTCCTGGTGGGCGCCTTCGAGGGAGTGCCCCGCGACGTCGAGGCCGCGGCGGCCATCGACGGGGCGTCCCGTCTCGCGACCCTCCGTCGCGTCGTGCTTCCGATGACCGCTCCCGCGCTGGCCGTCGCCGCGCTCTTCGCGTGGCTCTATTCCTGGAACGAGTTCCTCTACGCGCGCCTGCTGACCACCTCGCAGAACACCCTGCCGCTCCAGGTCTTTCAGG
This sequence comes from uncultured Candidatus Rokubacteria bacterium, assembly GCA_963804185.1. Taxonomy (GTDB): domain Bacteria; phylum Methylomirabilota; class Methylomirabilia; order Rokubacteriales; family DASRDR01; genus DASRDR01. The sequence goes on along the minus strand of CAWDPM010000005.1, from coordinate 1,094,503 downwards.
CGATCGACCGGGGCACTCGCCAGCAGATGGCGGCCGTCGCCATCGTTCTCGTCCTGCCGATCCTCGGCGTCGTGGCCGTCCTTCAGCGTCATCTTCGTCCCGGCGCCCTGGCGGGCGCGATCCGGGGATGAGGGGCATGGAATGACCCGCACACAAGGCCGTCCGAGCTCAGTCCGGATCATCCTCGCAGGCCTGGTCGCCACGCTCGCGAGCGCCTGCGGTTCTCCGGACCAGGCCGAGCAGGCCGGGCTGACGTTCAGCGCGTCCCTGGCGGAGGACGAGAAGCCCGCTCTCCGCGAAGTGCTCGACCGGTTCCGGTCCGAGACCGGCGTCGCCGTGACGCTGGTGTCCGTCACGGCCACGGACCTGCCCGAGAAGCTGAAAGTGGAGGTGGGAGCCGGGCGCCTCACGATCGACCTGTTCGCCCAGGACAACCTCGCGCTCCGCCCGCTCGTGGACGGAGGGCTGGTCCAGGCGCTGGACGACGTGGCCGTGCCCGACGCGCTGCTGCCCGGCATGGCGCCGGCGCGCTTTGACGGGACGCGCTACTTCCTCCCGTTCCGCCCGAACGTGCTCGTGACGTACGTGAACCGGGCCCGGCTCCGTGAGGCCGGGGTTGCTCTACCGCGGACCACCGCGGAGCTCCAGGCCGTCGCCGAGGCGTTCAAGCGGCGGCGAGGGGCGCCGAAGGTCACGCTGGCGCTCGCCGAGGGGGCGGCGACGGCGATCACGGTCGCCGAGCTCGTGCTGGCGTTCGGGGGCGACCCGCTCATGCTCAACGACGCGGGCTCCGTGGCCGCGTTCGAGTTTCTCGCCGGCCTCTGGCGGAATGGGCTGCTCGCCCGCGAGAGCCTCGTCGCCAAGTACGACACGCAGGTCGATCATCTCGTCGGGGAGACGGCATGGCTCGCTCAGAACTGGCCGTTCACGTCGGGCGTCCTCGCGCACCAGGGACTCCTGGACCGGTTCGAGGTCTACGAGGGCTGGCGTGGGCCGGCCCGTGCCGCCCACGTGGTGGGCGGTGACGTGCTCGGCATCCCGCGCGGGATCGCCGGGCGCCGTCGGGAACACGCGGTCCGGCTGGCGACGTTCCTGATGTCGCGCGAGGCCCAGGAGCGCCTCGTCGCCGGCAACGCGTGGCCGGCCATCCGGGCCGACGCCTACGGCCAGGCCCCGGCGGCTCAGCGCGAGACCTTCGAGGCGGTGCGCCGGGCGCTCGCCGACGGCTGGCACCGCCCCGCGGTGCCGTACTGGCCCGACGTGAGCGATGCGATGAACGAGGCCGTGCGCCGGATCCTCCAGGATGGCGAGCCGGTCCGCCCCGTCCTCGACCGGCTGCACGGCGCGGTCGCCGAGGCGGCCCGGCGGAAGGGCACTCCGTACCCGCCTCCGCGCTGACAGCCGCGACTGCGAAGCGAGCGGTCGGGTGGGGTGCCGCCGATCCAGGGAACCGCGACCAACTCGCTCCGCCGTTGACGCCGGGGCGGGATGCGCCCGCCAATCCGCCCGCCCATCGCGGCTCGTGAGCTATCCACGCTGGGCCAGGCTCGGGGCCGATGACCACGCACCCCGGATTAGGCCGAGATCGACGCTCAGCGCCACATCCGCTCACTCATCCGCTCGCTCTTGTATAGAGCCATACGAGTGAGCGGTGAGCGGAAGGCCTCTCCCAGGGAGGGGACCCTCATCCCTGGGGTCCCTCCCTCTCCGGTACCGCTCTCCGCTCACACGGCGGGGGTGAGCGGATGTTTCGCCTGCGTCGGCGCGGAGATACCGCGGCTTTCCGCGTCCTTCCGCTCGGACGGTGTGTGAGCGGATGGCTCCTCACCGCGCGCAGCGTGGACCGTGCGGGACCCGCTGCCCCTCCGCACGGCGTCGCCGGCCCGGGCGAGCGCCGCCAGGTGGCGTCGGATGGTCGCCCGCCCGAGCAGGCGCCCGCGACGGCGGAGTCCTTCAAGCACATCCTCGAGGCTGAGGGGCCGGGCGCTATCCCGCAGGATGTCGAGCACGGGCCGGCGGTTGTCGTCTCCGAGCGTCTGGCGGACTGCTGTCAGCTCGGCGGCGGTCCCCGCGCAGACGAACTTCTCGGTCGCGCTGCCGCGAGGGCTCACGTCGAGGAAGAACCGGTGGGTCTCCAGGTCCTTCCCCTCGACGAAGACCTCGACGCGGGATGCGCGATTGCCCACGAGGTCCTGCATCACGATATGCTCGGCGGCGGCCCACTTCACGTAGGGACCGTGAATGTCGACGGAGGAGAGGCGCTGCCCCTCCGACCGGTTCTTCCGGCTGTGGTCGACAACCACTACCAGGCCGTCGAGCGCCGCGCTGAGCTCGACCACCGTTGCCGCCAGCTGCGCCTGGTCGCGAGCCGCGAGCGGGTCAGCCGCAGGGGAGAGCGCGGTCCAGGTGTCCAGTACCAGCAGCGTCACCCCCTGGTCGCGGCACGTCTCGCGTAGCCAGTCGACCTGCGCGACGTTGCCGAGATCCAGGCGGGGCCGGATGATGAACCTGAGGCCTTCGCGGGGCGGCCGCGTACCCCACGCGGCCAGGATGTCGTTGATCCGCTCCTCGAGCCGTCCGCCACTGTCCTCCCGCGCGACATAGAGGATTCGGGGGCGCGCGCGCACCGCGAAGCGTTCCGCCACGGTCGAGCGGCTACAGGCGATCGCCAGGCACAGGTACAGGAGTAGTAGGCTCTTGGCCCGCTTCGGCGGCCCGCCCCACCAGACCACGCCGCGGAGAGGCAGCAGAGCTTCGACGAGCGGCTCGACCGCCGGGAACCCCCAAACCTCGGCGGCGTCGTGGAGCGGCCAGCCGACCAGGTCCGCATCGTTCGGTCGCGCCGGCCCGCCAGCGTCGCCGAGGGCGGGCAGGTAGCGTCCGACGCTGGTCGCGATGGCGCGGAGCTCCGCGTCGGAGAGCGGCGGGGCGCATCGTCGCGCGTTGACCACGGCCAGCGCGGGGTGGATCTCCTCGCTCGTCATCCCCCGCCGCCGCATGGTGCCGGCGAGGGACGCGAGCGTGTCGTTGCGGCGGCCCTCGGGAATCGTGTCGTCCAGGACTGACGCAGGAGAACTCTCCGCCGGCTGGCCGACGTCGCGCCATCCCATCGCGAGCCACGCCGGTGGCGAGGTAAGCGGGAGCTCGTCGGGATGGCTCGAGGCCTCCCACTCGTACAGGCGACCGGAGCGATGCCGGCTCGGCGGCGCGACGATGTAGCCACCGTCGCCGCGCACGTCAAGCCCGGGTCCGAGGGCGCCGCACCGCGACGGCACGGAGAATTCGGGATGAGCGAAGAGGAGATGGCGCCCCCCGCCGCCGGAGAGGGACGTCGGGGTGGGCGACAGGAACCCATGGCGGGCGACGAGCGCCTCGAGCGATTCGTCTCCACCGTGGACCGGGTCGACGTCGAGGACGAGTAGACCGCTGGTCGATCCGGTGGCGACCCCGATGTTCGCATCCGGCCAGCGCGCCCACCAGGCCCGGATCACTGCCTCGTCGACGCTCGCGTCGTTGGACCCGTGCGGGGTGCGCGGATGCTTGCCGGCCGCGCGGCCGCAGTCGCGGCCGCAGGAGCAGCTCCCCGCGTGGATGCTGTGGAGCGGCAGCACCGGCCAGCCCTGCCGCGCGTAGTGGAGGGCACTCTCGCGGAGCGCCTCGCGGTGCCCGTCCGCGCTCATCCGACCGCCCCTGTCGCTCGCGGCTGCGGCATCCGCGGAACCTGGATGCGCGCACGACCAGATCCGACGCGCTCGGTAGAGAGGTGCGCGGAGTGGCAAGGCGTGCGCTCGATACCGAGAGAGGGGTTGCCCTCCTGTTCCAGCATGCCGCCCTAGTTGGCACAGCCGTGCCACCTGACTCGTCCGAGAGCAGGCAGAGCTGTAATTGTTAATGAACATGGCTACTTGGCGCTCAACGAGTCGCCATAAGTGCGCAACGAACGGTCGTGGGAATCCACCGCGCGGCCGATTCTGAGCCGATTTACGCGCGCTCGCCGTGGATTCGGTCGGCGCTCGTTGTCGATTCCGCCGGCGCTCGTTGTCGATTCCACCGGCACTCCGGTGGATGCGGCCGGCACTCCGGTGGATGCGGGCGGCGCTCCGGGGATGCGGCCGGCCTCGTGGTGGATTCGGCCGGCGCTCGCGGTGGATGCGGCCGACGCGAAGTTGACGCGCAAACCGCCGACAGCAGTGATTCGGGTGGTGTCGGCCAAGGCGTCCAGGGCGAGAGCGCAGGCGCGTGTCAATCCCGAGGGACTCGCGCTGGATCGCACCACGCCGCGCGCACCCAGCCGGCGCCGTGAGCCTACCGCAGGACGTGGCCAGTGGTCGTCGGGTAGGGCCCCGGTCCCCTCCCGCGGGTTTCGGACGCGCAGGGCCCCCGGGGCGGCTCCCACTCCCGTGGGACCAGTACGCCTGCGACCATTCTCCGGACGGGCGCGTTCTCCTCACGGAGGGCATGTCACGAACGGAGGGCATGTCACGACCTGAAGGGTGATCAAAAGGAGAGGGCTCAAAGGTGCGGGCCTGTAAGGAAAAAGGACAAAGAGCCGAGTAACACAACAGGAAGCCATCTGCGCGCTCTCGCGCGGGGTTCGCGAACGGCCCGCCTGCTCGGCCGCTCGGAGCACGCGGCTACCAGATCGTGTAGCCGCCGTCGATGACCAGGACCGCCCCCGTCATGTAGCGGGAGGCGTCGCTTGCCAGGTAGACGGCGAGGGGCCCGAGGTCCTCGGGTCGGCCGAACTCGCCCATCGGAATCTGCGCCTTGAACGTGTCCATGACGGCTGGCTTGAGCCGGCTCCAGCGGAGGTTCGGCTCCGTCAGGAACGCTCCGGGCGCGATGGCGTTGACCGTGACGCGCTGGGGCGCCCAGTCGGCCGCCACCGCGCGCGTGAACTGGATCACCGCAGCCTTGCTGGTCTCGTAGCTCCGTCCGCCGATGCCGCGATTGGCGACCAGGCCCGACACCGAGGCGACGTTGATGACGCGGCCGCCCTGGCCGCGCCGGACCATGGCGCCCCCGATCAGCTTCGTGCAGATGAACGTGCTCGTGAGGTTGAGGTCGACGATCTCCCGCCACTGCTCGAGGCCGAGATCCTCGGTCGGAACGTCGAACCGTCGCCCGCCGACGTTGTTGACCAGGATGTGGATCGGACCATGCTGCTCGAGCGCGGTGCGGCATGCCCGCTCGGCCTCGAGCGACTGGCTGAGGTCGGCCTGGATCAGGGCCACAGCGCGGCCGCGACGCTCGATGTCGACGCCCGTCGCCTCGAGCGCGGGACGGTCCCGGCCGACCAGGATGACGTCGGCCCCGGCCTCGGCCATGGCCAGCGCCATCTCGCGCCCCAGGCCCCGGCTGCCGCCGGTCACGAAGCAGCGTTTCCCGTCCAGACGGAAGCGATCGAGCACCGCCATGGTCGGCTACTGGGGCCGGGCCATGAGGCCGTTGAGCGCGAGTCGCCCGCCGTCGGCGTAGATCGTGGTGCCGGTCACGTACGACGCCTCGTCCGAGGCGAGGAACACCGCGACGCTCGCGATCTCGTCCGCCTCCGCGATGCGCCCGAGCGGGGTCCGCATGAGGAAGCGGTCGATCATGCCGGGCATGCTGAAGAAGTTGGCGTTGATGGGCGTGTTGACCGTGCCCGGGCCGATGCCGTTGACGCGGATCCCGTGCGGGGCGAGGGAGACGGCCATGCCCTTGGTCAGCATGGCGATGCCCCCCTTCGACGCCGCGTAGTGGACCAGCACGGGGTGCGCGACGACCGCGTTGACAGAGCTCATGTTGATGATCGTCCCGCGGGTGCCGGCCTCCACCATGTGGCGCGCGGCGGTCTGCCCGCAGAGGAATGTGCCCTTGAGGTTCACGCGGATCACGCGGTCGAACTCCTCCTCGGTGAGGTCCAGGAAGGGGATCTCGGCCTGGACCGCCGCGTTGGCGACCATGCAGTCGAGCTGCCCGAAGCCCTGGATGGTGCGGGTGACCAGGCGCCGGACCTCCCCGGCGTCCCCGACGTCCGTGGGGACGGCGAGGGCCGCGGGGCCGAGCTTGGCTGCCTCGGCCTCGACCTCGGCGGCAAGCCGGTCGGCGAGCGCGACCCGCGCCCCCTCCTTGACGAACCGCTGGGCGATGGCGAGCCCGATGCCTCGCGCCGCGCCGGTGACGACGACCACCTTGCCCTGGAGCCGCATCACCGGCCCTCGACGAAGGCGACCGCCTCGATCTCGATCAGGTAGTCGGGGTGCGCGAGCGCGGGGGTCGTGATCAAGGTCGAGGCCGGCAGCTTGGGCCCGAAGAACTCCTCGCGGATCGGGACGAGGTCCTGCCGGTAGCGCACGTCGGTGAGGAAGAAGGTCAGCTTCACCACGTCGGCCAGCGTGCCGCCCCCGGCCTCGACCATGGCCTTGAGGTTCGCGAGTGTCTGACGAGCCTGGGCGGGGAAATCCCCCCGACCGACGACGCTGCCCTTGGCGTCCGTGGCGATCTGGCCCGAGATGTAGAGGGTCGTGCCCGGTCCGCTGACCTTGACCCCTTGGCTGTAGGCGGGCGAGTCGAACACGCTCTTCGCGCAGTAGCGCTCTCTGGGCATCGGGACCTCCGGGTGTGTGGTGGTGCGCCGCGGTGCCCGCCGATTCTCGGTCAGGAACGCCCGGAGCGCAAGGCACACTTCGGGCGGATGCTTCGTCGTCAGGTGGCCGTGCATGCGTTGGAAGCGACTTCAGGCGTTCCATCGGTGGCGTGGTTGAGCCCTTCTTCCCGCTGCCGCCCCGCGTGGCCGACGATCTTCGGGCGCGAGGTCATGCGCTTTGCGAAGACCTCGCCGGCGGCCGCGTGTGCTTGATCTGGGTCGGCCCAGCCACCGGCCGGGCGACGGGCGCGTCCGACCCGCGCGGGCGGTGGTCTCGCCGAGGTGACCAGCTAGCGCCACACGCGGCCGCGCAGGGCGGGGTCTAGCCGGTCCCGCACGCTGTCGCCCAGGAAGTTGGCCGCCAGCACGACCGAGGAGATGGCCACCGTGGGGAACGCGACGGTCCACCACGCCTGCGTCATGTAGAGTCGCGCGTCGGCCAGCATCCCGCCCCAGGCCGGAGTCGGCGGCTGAATGCCAAGCCCGAGGAACGAGAGCGTCGCCTCCAGCAGGATGAGCCGCCCGAGCTGGAAGCCGGCGATGACGAGGACGGGCCCGGTCGTGTTGAGCAGGACGTGGCGCAGGGCTACCCGCAGGTCGCTACCTCCGAGCGCCCGGGCCGCCGTCACGTACTCTCGCTCCCGCAGCGCGAGAACCTGAGCCCGGACGACCCGCGCAAACTCCACCCAGCCGCGCACCGCGACGATGAGGACCAGCGTGAGCACGGTCGTTCCCGCGAGCGCCGCCCATACAATGGCGATCAGGATGTACGGAAAGCTCAGATAGGTGTCGATCACTCCGGTCACCAGCCGGTCCAGCGCATCCCCCTGGTAGCCGGCCACCAGCCCGATCAGGACCCCCGCCAGCCCGCCCAGGAGCAGTCCGGCGTAGCCGACAGCCAGAGAGGCACGCGCGCCGTGGGCTAAGCGGCTCAGTACGTCGCGGCCGAGGTGGTCCGTGCCGAGTGGGTGTCGCTCCCCGGCGGCATCCACGTAACCGGGGGGCCGGTGGCGGTCCAGCAGGCTCTGACGCACAGGGCTGGTCGAGGCCACCGCGCGCGGCCAGATCGCCAGCGCGGTCACGGCGGCCAGGACGGCCACCGACGCGACAAAAGCAGCGGTCCCGGCCTTCATGCCACGCGAATGCGCGGGTCGATCCAGACCTGGATCACATCGACGGCCAAGTTGACGAGAGCCACCAGCACGGCGGCGATGGTCGCACCCCCCACGACGACGGGGTAGTCGCGGGCGAGCACCGACTGGACGAGAAGCCAGCCCAGACCCGGCCAGGCAAAGATCGGCTCCACGACGACGGCGCCCAGCACCAGGAAGTTCAGCAGGAGGCCGGCCATGGCGACCACGGGGATGGCGGCGTTGCGGAAGGCGTGGCGGACCAGCACCGCGAGCTCCCGGAGCCCCTTGGCCCGCGCGGTGCGGACGTAGTCCTGGCCGAAGACCTCGAGCAGTTCGCCGCGAAAGAGCCGGAGGAGCACGGCGACCTGGAAGAAGGCCAGGGTCGTGACCGGTAGCACCGCGTTCGAGACGCCCAGGCCGGCCACCGGCAGGATGGGGAAGTGGACGGCGAAAACGAACATCAGCACGATGGCAGTGCAGAACGACGGAACCGACTCGCCGAGGACGGCCAGGAGGCGGACCAGGACGTCGAGGGCGCGGCCCCGCCGGAGGGCAGCCAGCGCGCCAAGCGGCACCGCGACGACCACCGCTACCGTCATGGCGACCAGGGCCAGGACCAGCGTCCAGCGGAGATGACTCAGGATCAGCGGCAGGAGCCGGTCACTGTACCGGAACGAGCGCACGGCGTCGCCGTACCAGAAGCGGGTCATGAAGTGCGCATACTGGACGTGAAGTGGGCGGTCCAGGCCGAGCTCGTGGCGGAAGCGAGCCAGCTCGGCGGTCCCCGCCTCCGCGGGGAGGAGAAGGACGGCCGGGTCGCCAGCGACGTGCATCAGGAGAAAGACCACGACGCTAACCACGAACACCGTGACGACGGCCTGAACGAGCCGCCGTCCGATGAACGCGTACACGAGCTCTCCCTACCCTCTCCGCTTGGGGCGGAGAGGGCAATGGAACTCAGTTCCGAGGCTTCGCGTCCTTGAAGTTGCGGTACTCGGTCGCGTACGGCTCCCAGCTCACGCGGTCGCTGAGCGCGTACACGTCGCGCAGGTTGATCAGGAAGATGAACGGCGCCCACTCCAGCGCCTCGGCCTGGAGCCTGTCCAGGAGCGGCTGGCGCTGTGGGTGCCCGCGGGGCAGAAGGCTCACCTGGGCCACGTCCTTCTCCCAGTTGGCCGGTCGACCCTTGGTGTAGACCTCCCCCTGCCCGCCCGGGAGCAGCCACAGCGTGAACACCCACTCGGGGCTCAAGAGGATGTTGCCCATCCCGGAGAGGCTCACCCCCGAATGCTTGCCGGCCAGGAGCGGGGGCGCATACGTCCCCCACTCGGCCAACTTGAGCTCGACGGTGACGCCGACCTTCTCCAGCATCCCGGCCACGGCTTCGCCTAGCTCCTTGCCGAGGGTGATCCGCTGGGTCGGGGCGTTGACCCGGATGATCTCGCCCTTGTAGCCGGCCTGCGCGAGGAGGTCACGCGCCTTCTGCGGGTCGTACGGGTACCCGGTGAGGCTCTTGTTGATCTCGGGGATCGTCTCCTGCATCCCGGCCCGGAGGGCGATCGCCTTGCCGCGGTATAGCTGCTCAACGATAGCCTTCTTGTCGACAGCGTAGTTCAGCGCCTGACGGATCAGCTTGTTGTCGAGCGGCGGCTCGGAGGCGTTGATGACCATGTACAGCATCCGAGCGCTGATGGTCTCGACGATCCGCGTCTTCGCGTTCTGCTGGACCTCCGGGATAGACTCCGGCGGGACGAACTGGTAGACGTCCACCTCGCCGGCCAGGAGCGCGTTCTTTGCCGTCAGCGCGTCGGGCAACACCCGCCAGACGATCCGCTGGAAGCCGGGCTTCGGCCCCCAGTAGTCGGGGAACAACTCCCCGACCACGCGCTGGTTCGTGACGAACTCGACGAAGCGATACGGCCCGGTGCCCATCGGCCGGCGCTTGAAAGTGTCCTTGCCCTCCCCCTCGACGTAGGCCTTCGACGTCATGTGGAGGAGTGACATGACGTTGGGGAGGCTACCGGTGCCGGGAGCGCCGAGCTTCCACCGGATCGTGTACTTGTCGACGACCTCGACGGATCCTTCCTGGACCGGCTTGGGCAGGAGCCGGCGGATGACCTCGCCCTGCTGGACGGCCCGGTCGAGCGTAAACTTGACGTCGTCTGCGGTCATCTCCCCGTACTTCGGGTCGTGGAACTTAAGACCGCGGCGGATCTTGACGACCCACTCGGCCGGCGAGACCATCTGCCAGCTTTCCGCCACCACTCCGACCAGGTTGCCCTTCCGGTCGAAGGCGGTGAGCGGCTCCATGAAGTGCTCCCAGAGGTCCACGGTCGCGAGCGTGGTGTAGTTCCACGGGCTCATGTCCTCCGGGTTGAAGAGCTGGGCAACGGTCAGCGTCTGGCCCTGGGCGAAGGTGGGGGCGGCCGCTCCCGCTACGGCGACGACAACGGCCAGCGCTGCGACACAGGCGAGCTTCATGACGCTCTCCCTTTGGTTGGTGAATCCTCGCCGAGGATCGGCGGCCATCATAGGCCGGGCGGTCAGACCGCGCAAGCCGGACGGATTCCATCACGCACCTCTCGTACGACGAGTGGACGGGAGTTTGACCTGATGGCCCATTTCAAGGTGCGCTTGATCCCGCGCCCTGAGATTCCGATCGCTGCGGCCGGTGCGCTGCGACGCTTCCGCGCCGCGCGTGTCCTTGACCGTCCTCCCCGCGTGTGCTACCACACGCCCTGACGATGGACTTCGCGTTCTCGCCCGCCGAGGAAGCGCTCCGCGCCGAGCTGCGTGAGTGGCTCGACCGTGAGTTGCCCGCGCACCGCGCCGACTGGCCCGCGACGGACGACGAGTTCACCCTCCACCCCGACCGGTCGTTCGACGCGTGCCTCGCGTGGCACCGGCGGCTTCACCGCGGCGGCTGGGTCGGGATCGCCTGGCCCGCGGCGTACGGCGGACGCGGCGCGAGCCTGGTCGAGCAGATGGTCTTCCAGGAGGAGATGGTGCGGGCCGGGGCGCCGCCGGGCGTGAACACCATCGGGCTCATGCTGGCGGGTCCGGGAATCATGGAGTGGGGCACCGAGGCACAGCGGCGCCGCTTCCTGCCGCCGATGCTCTCGGCGGATGACATCTGGTGCCAGGGCTTCTCCGAGCCTGGGGCGGGGTCCGACCTCGCCGCGCTCGGCACCCGGGCCGTCCTGGACGGCGACACCTTCCGCGTCTCGGGTCAGAAGGTCTGGACGTCGAACGCTCAGCGGAGCCAGTGGTGCATCCTCCTCGCCCGCACCGACCCGAGCGCGCCGCGCCACGAGGGCATCTCGTGCCTCCTCGTGGACATGCGGAGCCCCGGCGTCACGGTGCGCCCGCTCGTGCAGCTGACCGGGGACGCCGAGTTCAACGAGGTCTTCTTCGACGACGTGCGAGTGCCGCGGGACCACCTCCTCGGACCGCTTCACGCGGGCTGGAAGGTGGCCATCACCGTGCTCATGTACGAGCGGACCGGCCTCGGGAACCAGACGAACCTCCATCACTTCACCCGGTGCCTGCTCGACCTCGCCCGGCAGACCGCGCGTGGCGACACACCGGCGTCGAAGGACCCGGTCGTGCGGCAGGCGCTCGCCCAGTGCTGGATCGATGCCGAGACCCTGCGGCTGACGAGCCTCCGCTCGCTGACGCGCCGCCTCCGCGGCGAGGCGCCGGGGCCGGAGGGCTCGGTGCTGAAGCTCGCGTACAGCGAGACGTACGTCCGGATGGCGGAGACGGCGAGCGGGCTCCTCGGGGTCCAAGGACAGCTGTGGCGTGGGGCGCCGCGGGCGCCGCACGGCGGTCGCTGGGCGTTCCAGACGCTGTTCGCCCGGCGCTTCGCGATCGCGGGCGGGACCTCGGAGATCCAGCGCAACATCATCGGCGACCGCGTGCTGGGACTGCCCCGGTCGTGACGGAGCGGCTGCTCGAGGCCGCGCGGGAGGCGGCCCGGGCCGCGGGCGCGATCGCCCTCCGCTATTTCCGCGGCGACGTCCGGGTCATGCGGAAAGCCGACCAGACCCCCGTCACCCAGGCCGACCGCGAGGCGGAGGTCGCGATCGTGGACCACCTGCGCCCCGCCTTTCCGGACATCGGATTCCTCGGCGAGGAGTTCGGCGCCCAGGGGAGTCAGGCGCGGCGCTGGATCATCGACCCCATCGACGGAACGAAGAACTTCGTCCGGGGGATCCCGTACTGGGCCACGCTGCTCGCCCTCGAGGAGGAAGGGGAGGTCACGCTCGGCGTGGTCCACTCGCCGGCGACCGGCGAGCTCTTCTGGGCCCAGCGGGGACACGGCGCCTGGGTCGACGGGGCCCGGCTGCGGGTCTCGTCCGTGGACCACCTCGCCGAGGCCATGCTGCTGCACTCCAGCCTCAACCTCCTGCGGCCACTCGACGGAGGGCGAGCCTGGGACGGTTTCATCCGCCTCGTCGAGGGGACGGACCGCCAGCGCGGGTTCGGAGACTACTTCGGCTACACCTTCGTCGCGCGCGGCCAGGCGGAGCTCATGCTCGAGGCGGACGTCAAGCCCTGGGACATCGCGCCGCTCAAGGTGCTCGTCGAGGAGGCGGGCGGACGGTTCACCGATCTCGCCGGGCAGCCGACCATCTACTCCGGTACCGCGCTCGCCTCGAACGGCCGCCTCCACGCCGAGGCGCAGGCGCTGCTGGCCGGCGCCTCCGGCTGACGGCATTCCCGGAGCGGTCGGCCGTCGCGGTTCCGCGCGGCAAGCAGGCCGGCGCCGTCGGCTTACAGCGTTCCCCGGAGCGGACGAGCCATGGCGGCGTGCGGCAAGCAGGCCGGCGCCGTCGGCTGACGGCGTTCCCCGGAGCGGACGAGCCATGGCGGCGTTCGGCGAGCAGGCCGGCGCCTTCGGCTGACGGCGTTCCCCGGAGCGGACGCGCCGTGGCGGGCGTGCGGCGAGCAGGCCGGCGCCTCCGGCTGACGGCATCCCCCGGAGCGGACGCGCCGTGGCGGGCGTGCGGCGAGCAGGCCGGCGCCTCCGGCTGACGGCGTCCCCCGGAGCGGACGCGCCGTGGCGGGCGTGCGGCGAGCAGGCCGGCGTCTTCGGCTGTACGGCGTCCGCGGAGCGGACGCGCCTGCGGCGGCGGCGTAGCGGCCGGCGTCTTCGGCGAGCAGGCGCCCCCGGAGGTCGGACGCGCCGCGGCGTGCGGCGAGCAGGCCGGCGCCTCCGGCTGACGGCATTCCCCAGAGCGGACGAGCCGTGGCGGTTCCGCGCGGGAAAGGCGCACCTCACGTGTCGAGGCGGAGGCGAAGCCGTGGGGCGCTGGAGCCGAAGGGCCGGGACTCGACCTTGTCACCTCGACGGGGGGCTGGCCACCGTCGCAGCCGCGGCCGGCACCGGTCCGCGACGCGCGCTCGCGCCGGACCAGTCCGCGAGCAGCCGGCGAACAACCAGCTGAACCAAGCGCGAAGCCGAACTTCGGATTCTGGTAGTAGAGCTGCAGGACCTTGTCCTCCGTGAGGATCAGCGCGATCACGTCCGTCTCGCACATCGCGCTCGTGGTTCGCTGGTGATCCGGAGCGAAGAGTCCGATCTCTCCGATGATCGCGCCCTCCTCTCCGACGACGACGTCTATCTCGGGCAGCCGAACCGACCCCTGGCGGAGCAGATACAGCTGGGTGGCTCTGTCGCCTTTCCGGAATAGTGTCTGGCCTGCTCTGAAGGTTCGCTTCGTGAGGAAGGGGATCATCGCTTCGAACGAGAATCCCCCGGCGGAGGCCTGCTTGATGTCCCTGATCAGATGGCGGATCTCCACCAAGCGCTTGACGTTGAGGGGCAGGAGGAGAAGGTGCAAGACGAGCACGGGATAGATCCGGTCATGAAACCCATACGCAATGAACGCGATGTTGCTCGCGATGGCGCAGTACCGCAGGGGAATCATCGTCTTCATGTAGAACGTCGTGAGCACCAGGACCGACGCGATGTAGCCGATCACCTCCGACCAGCTCATGTTTCCTCCCGTCCATCAAGACCGCGCAAACGCACGCGACACGCTGTCACGAGCGCCGCGATCAGCTCATGTCTCCTGCCGTCCATTAGGACCGCGTAAACGGCACGCAACACGCTGTCACGAGCGCCGCGCGTACCGTCGGGCATGGTTCGCAGCAAGTCAGATGCCGGGCGCGGTAGGCCTTCGCGCGCCGGAAGTGCAGGGGGTTTGAAGCGAAACCGGCTCCCGAATTGCGGCTCTCCTGCGGCCACCACCACCACCAGGTCCTGGGGCCGCTAGCCGCGGGGGCCTCTCTCCAGGACCCGCACCGCGTACTCGGTCCGGATGACCCGATCGAGGCGCGGGTCGGCGAGCTCAAGCTCGTACGCGTCGCCGTAGACCAGCTGGCCGTCCACGGTCGGCACCGTCCCCGAGAGGAGGAGCACGCCGTCGAGCGCGCGCCCCACGCGGCGGCGCAGTCCCGCGAGGAGGACGTCCAGCGCGAGGAGGCTCCCGAGCTTCGCCTCCTGGTAGAGGCGTCGCGTCCGGCCGCTGCGGACCCAGGCCCGGAGCTCGAGCTCGTCCCAGTGGCCTTCGACCTCGGCCAGCGGCCATACGGTGGGAGCGAGCACCTTGGGACACAGCTGCTTCGAGGCGGGAACCGAATGACGCTCGACGAACCGGTCGGTCTGGTCGCTCGCGACTGTCACCCAGGGGCCCCCCGGCCCGAACACCAGCGCAACCTCGGCCTCTCCCGAGGTGAACGGCCCCTGGACCTCGACGACCTGCTCGACCGTCGCGAGGTAGGACGCGACCGCGAAGAAGCTCGGCACTTGCTTCGGCCGAGCGATGCCGAGATTCCCGAGCTCTTGTATGTACCGTTCCGCGTCCGCCGGGTCACGGCTCGTGTAACCGGCGCAGACGATGTGACGCACGGCGAAGGACAGCGGCGTTCGGCCGTCGCGGCTCTCGACGGTCAGGGCCAGTTCGGGCTTTCCGACCATGGCGTGGGCTCAGGGGCTCCGCACGGTCGCGGCGTCAGACGAAGAGCGACACCCGCGAGCGAGCCGCGTCGCCCAGGAAGGTGGCGACACCCCCGACCGCCACGCCGTCGATCAGCTCCTCGCGGGCGATGCCCATCACGTCCATGGACATCGTGCAGGCGATGAGCTTGACGCCCAGCTGGCGGGCCATGTCGAACAGCTCGTCCACGGAAGCCACTTGCTTGTCTCGCATCATCGACTGGAGCATCACGCGGCCGACGCCGCCGAAGTTCATCCGCGAGACCGGCATCCGGTTCAACCGGCGCGGGGTCATCAGGCTGAAGAGCCTCTCCCTGAGCCCCTTGCCGCGGAGGGTCGGCTGCTTCTTGAGCGCGGACAGGCCCCAGAACGTGTAGAAGACCGACACGTCGAGCCCCATCGCCGCGGCGCCCGTCGCGATGACGAGGGCCGCCAAGTTCCGGTCGAGCTCGCCGGAGAAGACCACCAGCGTGACCCGGTCGTCGGGCTGCCGCGCGCGGAGCTCGGCCAGGCGTAGGTCGACGTAGGCGCGAATCGCGGGGTCTATCGCCAGTTCGGTCGTCGCGCTCGTCATGCCTTCCTCCTCAAAAGATGCACGAACGTCTTCCGACCCTGATCGTCCTGGCTTTCCTCCTGCTTCAGGAGCTCGTAGCTCGCGCTGGTCTTGATCCAGCCCTGGAAGTCCAGCACCGAGCCGGGGTCCGTCGCGATCACCTGGAGGACCTCGCCGACCGGGATGGCGTCGATCTCCTTCTTCGCCTTGACGATGGGCATCGGGCACTTCAATCCGCGGGCGTCCACCGTCCGGTACTCCGCCATAGGTCACCTCCTCGACAGCGCGCACTGGTTCTTGCCGAGCTCGAGCTCCGTCAGCTCCGACTCGGCAGCGCTCTCGTGGCCCAGGTTGATCGCCCGGATCCTGGCGTACTCGACGGGGGCCGAGCCCGCCGCGTGCTCGGCCTCGCGGACGAACGCGTCCAGGCCGAGTTGCATGGCACGGTTCCGTCGCCGGAGGTCGCCAAGCGTCCCGGCGACGGCGTCGAGCGGGCCGACGGCGTCGGAGCTCGCGTGAGCCGGGAGCACGACGACCGCGTCGCCGAGCGGTCGGAGCCGCTCGTGAAGCGTCCGGTGAAGGTCCCGCGCCCAGAGCGCGGCCTGGCCGCCCAGGTCCGGCCGCCCCACGTCGTCGACGAACAAGGTATCGCCGGTCAGAAGAGAGGCGTCTCCGACCAGCAGCGACGTGCTGCCGGGCGTGTGGCCCGGTGTGCCCAGCGGAACGATCGGAAGGACCTCGAGCTGACCGATCCGCACGGGCTGGCCATCCGTCAGCCCCTCCACGGGGAGGGTCGCGCCCTCGAAGTCGCGCGGGCTGGCCTGGTACGGGACTCCGCTCTCCCGGGCGAGGGCAGGTCCGCCCGACACGTGATCGGCGTGGAGGTGAGTGTCGAAGACCGCCCGAAGGTGGAGGCCCTCGCGCTCGAGCAGGCCGCGGTAGACGTCGAGCCGCCGGTGGGGGTCAACCACGACGGCGTCCTGCCCCCGCGCCACGACATAGGACAGGCACCCACGTCCGAAGCGGAGCACCTGCCACAGGCGTGCCGGGCCGCTCGAGGAGACCCGGCGCACCGCGGCACCGAGACCCCAAGCGACCATGCCTCCGGCGAGGTTGGCGGCGGCGAGCCCCTGGCCCCGCAGGATCTCGGTGACGTAGGCGGACGAACCGCCCTCGGCACAGACCACGACCAGGTCTCCCGGACGGCCGCCGAGCCAATCCGTCACCTTTCGGATCGACGCTTCCTCGCGCTCGACGAACTCGAAATAGGGAACGTTCAGCACGTCGACCGGATGGGGGCCTTCCACGCGCCACCGCGCGAACTCCTGGGCGTTGCGGACGTCGAGGACCCGCGGTGGCGCCGTGCCGGCCAGGCGCTGGTAGAGATCCGCGGCGGTGAGCTCACCCATCGGGCGCGCTCCGGCGGCCGTTCAGATCCAGCCGCCCGCGAACGGGATGACCTGGCCGCAGAAGAAGTCCGAGTCGTCGCACGCGAGGAACACGCAGAGCTTCGCGGACTCCTCGGACCGCGCAAGGCGCCCGGCGGGGACGTTCCGGACGACGCGGGCGAGCTTCTCCGGCTGGCCCGTGACCTCGGGACCGAAGTAGGTGGGATTCTCGACGAAATTCTGGGCGATCGCGTTGACCTGGATGTTGTGGCGCGCGACCTCCCGGCCCACCGCCCGCGTGAGGCCGTTCGCCCCGGCCCGGGCGGCCGAGTAGGCGGCGTAGTTCGGGAGACCCGGGATCGCCACCGCCGACGTGATGTTCACCACCTTGCCGTGCCCCTGGCGCTTCATCAGGCGAATCGCCGCCCGCAGGCAGAAGAAGGGCTCGTCGTAGAGGTGGGCGGCCATGGACCGCCAGGTCTCGTCGGAGACCTCGTCGATCGGGCCCCCAACGGGCGGATGGCTCGAGTTGTTGACCAGCACGTCGAGCCGACCGTGACGCTCCGCGACCGTGCGCACGGCCCGGTTCGCCTCGCCCGACACCGTGAGGTCGCCTGTCACGACCGTGGCCTCTCGCCCGTAGGCGCGCGCGAGGTCGAGCGCGGCCTGAGCGCGGACCTCCGTCCGCTCGTGGAGCGCGAGAATGGCGCCCTCCTTCGCGAATTCCTCGGCGCACGCCGGGCCCATGTACTGACCGACGTTGGTGATGAGGACGACCTTCCCAGTGAGCCGCATGGCGGTGTGTATCGTACCGGGGAAGGCGCGGCGGAGGCAATCGGGCCCGGGCCGGCGAGGCCGTTGATGCTTCCGGGGACTCGTCGGGCCGGCGTCGCTCTCGACGTATCCGCCAGCCGGCGCCGGACACGTTCTGCGAGTCAGACCGAGCGGGACGATCCATGGGGCGGCCATTCCCGTGAGGAGTGATCTGGGCGTCGCCAGGTGCGGTCCCCATCTCGCTTGCCCGGAGGGACGGTCGAGCAAGGTGGCGATCGATTGCGGCTCCGCCGTGTCTGCCGGGCGGCGATTTTCAAGCGTGACGGGCTTCGCGGAGGATGCCGGGAGCCAGGGCCCTCCTCACGCGGCTCGGTCCGAGCGCCGTAAAACCCGCGAAAGCACGTCCTCGAACGCGCCGAGCCGGGACGCATAGCGCTCGTCCGCTCTCGCCTTGATGGGGCCGGGCGCCCGGCGGGGAGAGCCGGCATCAAACGGCGGGCGTGGATCATATTCGAGGCCCAGTTGAACGGCCTGCGCGTGCTCGGGGCCCGCGATCTCGTCCATCACGGTGAAGGCGAAATCGAGGCCCGCCGTCACCCCGCCGCCGGTGAACGTGTTTCCGTCGCGCACGACGCGCTCCTGCACCGGGATCGCGCCGACGCGAGGCAGGAGATGATGATACGCCCAATGCGTCGTCGCCCGTTTGCCTCGAAGCAGACCCGCCGCCCCGAGGATGAACGCGCCGGTGCACACCGACGTCACATACTTGGCGTTGGCGCCTTGGGCGCGGACGAACGCGATCGTGGCGTCATCTTCCATCGCCTGGTCGACGCCGAAGCCGCCGGGAATGCAGAGGAGATCGAGCTGCGGCGCCTCGGCAAACGTCTTCGTCGGAACGAGGGACAGTCCGCAATCGGACGGCACCGGATCTCGCGTCTTGGCGATGATGTGCGTCTCCGCCTCTGGCAGTCGCGCCAGCACCTGCAGGGGGCCGGTGAAGTCGAGTTGCGTGAGATTGGGGAAGATCACGAAACCGGTCTGGAAGCTCATCGGCATCGCTCCTTGGTTGTGGGATTGGACGTGAACTGAGCGCGGCGGGCGCTCGGCGGACGGAGCGCGCGTCCAGAACGCGCGGTCGAGACGCCCCAGCGGGTCGGTCGGCGACCGGGGACGCTACCTCGCCGTCGCCTGCGGCAGCCGCACGTCGCTGAAGAACTGCTCGGCCTCGGCGCCCGTGACCGCCTTCACCTGGTCGATCAGCGCCTGGGCCGCGGCGGTAGCCAGGTCTCGCCGCTTCTCCGGATCGGGCTCGAGTCGCGCGCTGGCGTGCCGAACACGCCAAGACACGATCAGATGCTCCAGCGCCGCGGCCGTCTGCTGCCTCCCCCGCCAGGCTTGGTCCCAACCGTAGAACGAATTCAGCCCGGTCATGGCGGCGATCGCCAGGGCGGCGCACGACAGGACAAGGTCGCGCCCGCGGAAGCTCAGTGTCGTGAGCAACGGAATGCTCACGCTGAGGACGATGATCGCCACGCCTACCGCCCGGAACAGCAACCGCGGCAGGAGCTTGTGACTCAGGTACCACTCAAGGTGCGGCCTCGCGTAATTCTCGGCGATCGCGGCGATTCGGTCGACAGGGTCGTCGGGGTCGATCGTACCCATGCGAGACTCCTCTTGCGTCGTGGGTTGTCCCCGAGGTAACCGGAGCCTAGCGCGCCGCGAGCGGCGTCCGCAAGGGGGTCCTGCGGCAACAGCGGGCCCTGCGGCAACAGGGACCATGCGGCAAGCCGGGCGATCGCGCGACGGCCCCGCGTGACGTCTCAGGCGGCCAGGACACGCTCCGGCATGGTCAGAGGACCACGGGATCATCGTGGACATGACTACGGCGAGCCGGAAGGCGCGATTCACGCTGGCCCACGTCGAGACCGCTTCGGTTGACGAACACCGGGGTCTCATTCGCTCGTGTCGCGACTTCCGCCTGATCGGTGAGGCATTCCCTCCCGGGTGGCGGGACGAGTTGGGGCGCCGTGCTCAGCCTGCGCGGTCTGCCCGCTCGGCGGCCCCGCCCGCTCTGATTGACAGCTCAGAATGAGGATGCTGTAATCCTCGCATTCGTGGGTCCCCGAGGTGGCCCTCACGGCGGGGGACGCGATACCGCTCGCGGAGTCGTGGTCGCGGTTGGTCGCGTCGCGTAAACACCTCGTGGGTCCCGTCGCGAGATCCTCCAGGCCGCGGAGCCGGGTCCGGTCGGCACGAAGGAGGCGAAATGGCCACGGTGACTCCGACGCCCCAGGCAGAGCCCGCGAGTGTGGTCGAACTCGGGTCCGATGTGAAGCCGGGGGAGCCAGCGCCAGCGGCCCCGCCCCACCTCCCGTCCCAACCCCCGCCGCCGCCCAGTCGCCTGCTGCGCGGCTACGCCTTCGATCCCAGCCTGGCCACCCAGCTCGAGACCGCCCTCGTGAGCGAGGTGACCTACAAGGTGCCCTGGGAGCGACTGGCCCCGGGTCCCATCGGCGAATACGTGGAAGTGGTCGACTACGACCCGCCCAGCGCGTGCTTCTATGCACCCGTGGACCTGGATCGGCCGGCCATCCTGGCGCAGAACGGCCTCGCGCCCTCCGAGGGGAACCCGCAGTTCCACCAGCAGATGGTCTACGCCGCGGTCATGACGACCATCGACCGCTTCGAGCGTGCCCTCGGCCGCAAGGCCCTCTGGACTGACCGGTATGAACGGGACGGGAGCGTTCCATCGGCGGACCAGTTCGTGCAGCGGCTCGGATCTACCCCCACGCCCTGCGCACGCCCAATGCATACTACAGCCGGGACAAGGGTGCCCTGCTGTTCGGTTACTTTCCGGCCACGGAGGACCGAACCTCCGGCCAGTTCCCCGGCGGCATGGTCTTCACCTGCCTGTCGCACGACGTGGTGGCCCACGAGACCACGCATGCGCTGCTCGACGGCTTCCACGAGCACTTCATGGAGGCGACCAACTGGGACGTGCTGGCCTTTCACGAGGCCTTTGCCGACATCGTCGCCATGTTCCAGCACTTCACCTTTCCCGAGGTGCTGAGGCATCAGATCGCCAAGACCCGCGGCGACCTCGGGAGCGAGAACCTCCTCGGCCAGCTCGCCACCCAGTTCGGTCATGCGCGTGGCACGCACGGGGCGCTGAGGGACGCGATCGGCAGGTACGACCCTGTCCAGAAGAAGTGGATCAAGCACGTGCCCGATCCCGGTGAGCTCGACGCTACCCGGGAAGTGCACGCGCGCGGCGCCATCCTCGTGGCGGCGGTGTTCGACGCCTTCCTGTCCATGTACCGAGATCGCTCGCGCGACCTGCTGCGGCTCGCCAGCGGAGGCACGGGCGTGCTGCAGGACGGGGAGCTCCATCCGGACCTGGTCAACCGCCTGGCCCAGGAGGCTGCGAAGGCCGCCGGCCACGTCCTGAACATGTGCATTCGCGCGCTGGACTACTGCCCGCCCGTCGATCTCACCTTCGGGGAGTACCTGCGGGCTCTCATCACCGCGGACATGGACCTGGTGACCGAGGACCCCCACCGATACCGGGTCGCGTTCATCGAAGCATTCCGCCGGCGTGGCATCTATCCGCGCGACGTGCGCACGCTGTCGGAAGACAGCCTGCGCTGGACCCGCCCTGGTGAAGACCCCCGCATGGCGCCGGGCCAGATGGAGGCGATGCTCAAGCAGTTCATCGAGAACATCCGACTCCGCGATCATGTGGACAAGCTGCGCTACAAGCGAGACCGGCGGGCGATCTGGGAGGAGACCCGCCGGATACGCATCGACCTGCACACGGCCATCCGAAGCGAGGTCGAGAAGACTGAGATTCTGCAGCGGCTGACGGGTTTGGCCCTGGATGAGTCTCCGACCCCCGAGGGCGTGCGCGTCCACCGGGACGGCCGGCCCGTGTTCGCCGTGAACGCCTTGCGCGAGGCGCGCCGGCTGCAGGAGGACGGACGGGTCCTGAACCAGGTGTTCGTCACGATCCTGCAGAAGGAGACGGTGGAGTACCAGGGCCGGACGCACACGATCCGGTGCGGCAGCACGGTGGTGCTGGACCTGGACGAGGGGCGCGTCACGTACGTGATCACGAAGGGGCTTCGCGACAGGGAGCGCCTCTTGCGCACGATCGAATTCGAGGAGAGCCAGGCCGCTCGTGCCTCCCTGGCGGCCACGTACTTTGGCGACGGCCGGGAGCCCTTCGCCGCTCTTCACAGTGTCGGCGCCTGATGACAGGATGCGAGCCATGAAGAAGCCACGGCAGAAGAAGAGCCCTCCCCCCGGAAATCGACGGGTGCGAATCCGGCCGGGCGGAAGCCCGGTTCCCAGGGCGCCGAGGAGCCGTCCGCGCTCGACCCCATCGTGGCACCGGGAAGCCCGAAGAAGTTCCGGGCGCGGGTGCGCATGTACCGCCACGGCCTGGGGGACTGCTTCCTGGTCACGTTCCCGCGCGAGGGGAAACCGCCGTTCCAGATGCTCATCGACTGCGGCGCCCTGGCCCGCGACGCGACGTTCATGACCCGGATCGTGAAGCACATCCGCGACACCGTCCGGGGCGGCGAAACCACGGACAAGGCGCGTCTCGACGTGGTGGTGGCCACGCACGAGCACAAGGACCACGTCTCGGGATTCAATCAGGCACGGGAGGTCTTCAACAACGACTTCGACTTCGGTGCGGTGTGGCTCGGCTGGACGGAGAACCTGAGCAAGCCCGAGATCAAGAAGATCAAGGAGACGCGGAAGAAGGCGATCGCCAAGCTTCAGGCCATGCTCGCCAGCCCGCAGGCGGCCGCCGCGGGGGAGGCGCTCGATGGCGTCGCCGCACTTCTCGGCTTCAGTCAGGACGAGGACGAGACCGGCTGCGGGCGAGTCGCCGACGCACTCGAGTACCTCAAGCTCAGGGGCAAGGACGCGGGCGATCTGCGATATCTCGAGCCGGGCGGCGAGCCATTCGGCCTGGACGGCGTCGACGGGATCCGGGTCTACGTGCTCGGACCGCCGCGCGACCCCATCCTCCTCAAGAGCAGCGAAGTCACCGAGCGGATGAAGAGGGAGGGCGTGATCTACCATCTGTCCAGCACGGGTGAAGCCGGCATGGACGCGCTGAGCGCCGCGGTCACGGGCTCACCCGGCACCGCCGAGGACCGCTACCACCCGTTCTCCGCGGAGCATCGGATCACGCGAACCGGTGCGGACCTGTCGAATCCCGGCGTCTCCAGGCCGAACCCCTACTTCTCGGCTCTCCAGTCGTTCGTGGCCGAGACCTACGACGACCCGCGGCAGGCGTGGCGGCGGATTGACAACGACTGGCTCAGCGCCTTCGGCCAGCTGGCCCTCGACCTCGACAACGACACCAACAACACCTGCCTGGTGCTGGCGATCGAGTTCCAGAAGACGCGCGACGTCCTGCTCTTCGTCGGGGACGCGCAGGTCGGCAGCTGGCAGTCCTGGGCGAAGCTCGGGTTCAAGGTCCCGGGCCGCGAACAGCCGCTCCCGGCGCTTGACCTTCTCGGCCGGACCGTCTTCTACAAGGTGGGTCATCATTGCAGCCACAACGCGACCCTGAAGGATGGCGGGCTCGAGCTCATGACCCGCGACGACCTCGTGGCGTTCATCCCGCTGGATCAGGCCACCGCGAAAAAGCAGGGAACGAAGGGGTGGGAGATGCCCGCCCCCCCGCTGTTCCGGGCGCTCAAGGAGAAGGCGGCAAAACGGGTGGTGATCTCCGATGTGTCGGAAAAGCTCACGCCCGAGGCGACGGCAGCCGGTGTCCTGGCCACCGGCACCTATGTCGACTACTTCCTGAAGTAGGCGTGCGGGGGCCCCGGCCGGATCCGGATACGGCGGGATCGACCAATCCGGGGTGGCGGGGGCTAGCGGACCGACTCGAAGAGGCGGCGGAAGAACGAGCGGACCGCGGCGGCCGGGCCGTGATCGACGCAATCGTCGCGCGGCTCGGTCGACGCCAGGAACGCCTCGCGAATGACGACCGGGCACCAGGTGGTGGCGAGCTTCCCGTTGGCGGCGTCCACGTCCCGGAAGGTGATGGACGGGGGCGCCTCGGGAGCCGCGGCCGGGACCACGTCCAGCGCGGTCCGCATGAACTCGGCCCAGATCGGAAGCGCGGCCTGCGCACCGGAGAGGCGGAGCACGTCTCGCTGGTCGAACCCGACCCACACGAGCACGACGAGCCGGGACGTGTAGCCGACGAACCACGCGTCGCGGCCCTCGTTCGTCGTTCCCGTCTTCCCGGAGACGGGGCCTTGCACGCCGAGCCCTCGCGCCGCTGCGCCGGTGCCGCGATCCATGACCCCCCGGAGCAGGTGGGTGACCAGGAAGGCCTCGTCGGGCCTCACGCCCGGCACTCGCTCCACGCGCGGCTCGCTCACCTCGCCCTCGCGGTCCACCACCGCCCGAAGCCCGGTCGGCTGGGTTCGGTCCCCGCTCGCGAGCGCGGCATACCCCGAGGCCAGCTCGATCGGCGTCACCTCGAAGCTCCCCAGGACGAGCGCCGGCACCGCCTCCATCGGGCTCGTGAACCCGGCCTCGCGCGCGGAGCGGACGACGGCGTCGTAGCCGATGCTGTCGGCCATCCACACCGTCGCGGCGTTCAGTGACTGCTCCAGCGCGCGGCGAACCGTGACCGTGCCCTCGTACCGATTCTCGTAGTTGCGCGGGGTCCAGGCGGTGCGGCCAGTGCTGATCGTGAGCGCTCGGTCCTCGAGGAGCGACGCGGGAGTGAAGTTCGGCGGCTCCCCGCGAGGCCCCTGGCCCAGGGCCGCGAGGTAGACGAACGGCTTGAACGCCGACCCGGGCTGCCGTCGAGCCTGGGTGACCCGGTTGAACTGGCTCTGTCCGTAGTCGCGCCCCCCGACCATCGCGCGGATCTCGCCGGTCCGGGCGTCGAGCGCCACAATCGCCCCCTGCAGCCGCGCCGCCGGGTCGCTGCGCCGGAGCGCGCGGTGCTGTCCCTCCAGACGATCGAGACCCCGCACGAGGGCGGCTTCGGCCGCGCGCTGGAGGATGGGATTCAGCGTCGTGTAGATCCGGAGGCCGCCCGACGACGCCTCGTCGACCGGCTGGATCTGCTCCACCTGAGCCCACACCCAGTCGGCGAAGTAGGGACCGAGGGCGTTGATCGCGGTTCCGCGCTGCACGACCAGACGCTCCTTCGTGGCCTGGGCGAGCCGCGCATCGTCCAGCATGCCCAGCTCGCGCATCCGGCGGAGGAGGGTGTTTCGCCGCTCACGGGCGCGATCGGGGTGCTGGACGGGGGAGTAGGTGTTGGGGGCCCGGATGATCGCGGCCAGCGTGGCGGCCTCGCCGAGGGTGAGCCGCTCGACGTCCTTGCCGAAGAAGCTCCGCGCAGCGGCCCCGACCCCGTAGACGGAAAAGCCGCCGTGCTGGCCGAGATAGACGCCGTTGAGGTAGGCCGCGAGGATCTCCTCCTTCGAGTAGCGCCGCTCGAGCGCGAGAGCGAGCACTGCCTCCCGCATCTTCCGTCCCCAGGTGCGCTTGGGCGTCAGCACGAGGTTCTTCACGAGCTGCTGGGTCAGCGTGCTGCCTCCCTGGGCCAGCGCTCCGCGGCGGAGGTTCACCCTGACCGCGCGTGCCACGGCCCGCACGTCCACGCCGTGATGCTCGAAGAAGCGGTGATCCTCCGCGGCCAGCAGGGCCTGGACGAGGTGTTGCGGGACGGTCGCGAGCGGGACCGGGTGGCGAAGCTGGTTGGCAGCGCCGCCGAGCCCGGTGAGGGTCTCGGGCTCGAGCTCGATTTCCTCCAGCGGCTCGCCTATGCCCGTGGACACCTGCCTGATCCGGCTGCCGTCGACAGCGAGCCGGATCAACAGGGCCGGGCGCGTCGACCGCGGGTCCCGGCGCGGATGGAGGTGGACCTCCCACGCGCCGGCGTCGCGGCGGAACTGACCGGGCGCCGCCGGGCGCGACTGGATCTCGCGGTAGCCCAGACGCCGCAGCGCGCCGGGCAGGTCCGCGGCCTCGACCGAGACACCGGGGGCCAGCACCTGGCCCGCGGCGTAGATGAGGGCCGCATCCTCCAGCCGTGAGAGATCGATTCCCGTCACCGTTCGCGCCGCCCAGATGCCGAGGACCACCGGCGGGCCGACGACGATGGCGAGGCCGAGCGCCGCCAGGATCAGACGGCGGCGCCAGAAGGCGCCCGCCAGCGCGGTCAGGCGGTCGCGGACACGCACGGAGAGGCGCTCGGGCGACACGGTGCTGATGTCCCGGAGCAACGGGCGTGCCGCGCTTGGCGACCGGTCGCTCGCCGCCCGTTCACTGCGCGCGACGCGGTGCGCCTGTGGGGCACCGGTGGGCCCGGTCCCACTCGTCCAGCGCAGAGTGTAGCCATTACCGTGTCGGCCTTACGCGTGATCAGCCGCCCCGGTGGGTGATCCGGTACACGGCGCCCAGGCCGTCGTCGGAGAGAAAGAGCGCGCCGTCGGGCCCGACCGCGAGGTCGACCGGTCGCCCCCAGTACCGGCTCCCGCCGAGCCAGCCCGTCGCGAAGTCCTCGGCGACGGGCGTGGGACCGCCGAGCCGAATCCGGATCACCTTGTAGCCGACCGGTACCGAGCGGTTCCAGGAGCCGTGGAGCGCGACGAGGAGATCGCCGCGGTACTCGGGCGGGAACTGGGATCCCGTGTAGAAGGCGAAGCCGAGCGGGGCCGTGTGCGCCTGGTAGAGGACGCTCGGGCGTCGCACCGCTTTGCAATGGTCGCCCCCGCCGAGCTCTGGATCGGCGACGAGCCCCGCCGCCGTCCAGTGACAGTAGGGCCACCCGTAGAAGCCGCCCTCCTCGACCCGCGTGACGTACTCGGCCGGGCGGTCCTCGCCGAGCCAGTCCCGGCCGTTGACCGTGGCCCACAGCTCGGGCGTGCCAGGTCGGAAGGCGAGCCCGACCGCGTTTCGGAGCCCGGTCGCGAAGGGGATGCCACCGCCGCCATCGAGCTCATAACGGAAGATCGCCGCGCGGCGGCGGTCGCGCTCCTCGCAGCTGTTGCACGAGGACCCCGCCGACACGTAGAGGCGGCGATCGGGCCCGATCGCGATGCTTCGGGTCCAATGGCTGCCACGGGACGGGAGGTCCGGGACGACGACCGTCGCCGGCCCGCGGACGCGGCGCGCCGCCGGGTCGTAGTCGAAGCGCACGACTCGGCCCGTCTCGGCGACGTAGAGCTGGCCGTCGAGGAACGCGAGGCCGTGCGGGAGGTCGAGGTCCTCCACGACCGGTATGACCGCGTCGGCCCGCCCGTTCCGGTCGTCGTCTGGAAGCGCGACGACGCGGCCCGCGCGCGGCACCGAGACCAGGAGGGTGCCCCGGGGGTCGAGCGTCAGGAAGCGGGCGTGTCCGAGGTCGCGGGCGAAGAACTCGATCGTGAAGCCGGGCGGGAGCCGGATCGTCGAGAGGTCGGCGGACGGCGCGGGCTGGGGCAGGATTCCCACGCAGCCGGCCAGGCCCAGCACCGCCCCACATAGCCGGCGGGACCGGCGGAACCGGCATCGAGATCGATCCGACGGCGGGTCCAAGGTGCCGAGCTGGGTCACGTGCTTCTCAGTGGTGACCCTATCAGAACGCGCGAGCCACCGCCACCTTGGAGGGCTCCGCGCCCGACACCCTTGCTACAATGCCGACCCATGGCCACCGCGACTCCCGATCCCATCGCGCTCGTCGTCGAGGACCGGGCTCGCGCCCGGGCGGCCGGTGATCCGCTTGCCGACCTGTGCGTGCTGGCGACCGGCGGTGGAGCCGAGGAGACGGGTCCGCCAGGGGTGCGGCCGATCGTCCTCCGCGACGTCGGACCTCAAGGGATCGGCCTCCTCATCAGCCGCACGAGTCCGAAGTGGGAGCCGCTCTCGGCGGGCCGCTACGAGGTGCTGCTGCTGTGGCTGACGATCCGCCGGCAGTACCGCGTGCGCGGCGAAGTGGCCCCCATGCCGGACGCCCTCGTCGAGACGTACTGGAATCAGAAAGTTCACGCGTCGCGCCTTCTCGATCTCTACTACGCGACCTACGGCGCGCAGTCGACCACCGTGCCGTCGCGCGAGCGGTTCCTCGAGGGAATCGACACGCTGCGCCAGCGGTATCCTTCCCCGGAGGCGGTGCCCCGTCCGGAGCTCCTTCGCGGCGTCTACCTCGTCCCCGAGCGGATCGAGGCGTGGCGCGGGTCCCCGGACCGGCTCCACGATCGCCGGCGCTTTGCCCGAGAGGGAGGCGAATGGCGCGAGGAGACACTGGTGCCCTAGCCTTCGGTGTGTGAGGCCTTCGGCGTGTGAGGGGACCGGGGAGAGCACGGTGCTATACTGAGCGGCACTTTTGAGTCCCATTTCGCCCGAGGAGCGACCGCCCCGATGATCCGATCCTTCCTGGTCGTCCTGTTGGCGCTTGCGGCGGGGCCCGTCAGCGCAGGCGCCGACGAGCTGTACGTCTCGAACACCCACTCCGGGACCATCTCGGTGATCGACACGGGACGTGACGAAGTGGTTGCGACCGTCGCGCTCGGCGGCGGGGTCCCGAACCGGATCGTCCTCACGCCCGACGGCACCCAGGCATGGGCCATCCACGACAAGAGCCGGGTGATCAGCGTCGTCGACGTCGCGGCGCGGAAGGTTCTGCGGCGGGTGAAGATCGGCGATTGGCCGTACAACCTCACCTTCACGCCCGACGGCCGGTACTGCTGGGTGCTCGACTGGGGTGACGTGTCCAAGCTCCTCATCTACGACGTCCAGAAGGGGGCACTGGACGGCGAGATCGAGGTGAGCACGTGGCCGGCGCACGGCATCTTCTCGAGAGACGGGAAGCTGTTCTGGGTCACGAGCGAGACGGCCGGCAACGTGACGGTCGTCGATGTGGCCCAGCGGAAGATCATTGAGATCCTCCCCTCGAGCGGTGATGCAATGGGACTGGCGCTCACGGCCGACGGCCACCACGTCTTCGTGGCGAACGGGGAGGACCGCACCGTCTCCAAGATCGACACCCGGACGCACCGGATCGTTGCCACCGCCACGGTTAAGGGCGTCAACCACGACGCGGTCCTGACCCCGGACGGGCGCTTCCTCTACGTCACCCTGCGAAAGGCCAACCGGATCGCCGTGCTCCGGACCGAGGATCTCGACGTCGTCACCGAGATTCCCCAGCCGGGGTATCCCGATCTCGTGGTGATGGCCAGCGACGGCACGAAGGCCTACGTCTCGAACCGTCACGCCAACCTGGTGACGGTCGTCGCGCTGCCGGACCATCGAGAGATCAAGCGAATCCCGGTCGGCAAGGGCCCGCACGGGATGGCACTCTCCCGGTCAGCGCGCCCGTAGCCGCGATTCAGCGGGCGCGCCCGCCGGCTTCTCTTTCGGGCTGGCCTCCGCACGGGTAGCTTCTTCCACCCTGTAGTTCTTGCATGCGCCCTGGACCGACCAAGCCGGGCAGGGAAGGCTCCTCCATGTGCCCGTCGTGTTTCGGGATCAGACAGCGGCAGGGCGCTACGCGGAATTCTTCCACAGGGCACTGTGATGGCACCTCTGTTGCTCCTCTCGTAGACGGCCTCGGTGTTTGTCTGTCGCCCTCCGCGACAGGCGCGCACGCGGCGACGCAGTGTCGTGGAGGAGGCATGCATGAAGCTCTCGATGGCGCTGTTGATGACTATCGCGCTGATTAGCTGGGTGGGCGTCGTGTCCGCTCAGCAGGCCCCCGCTCCGGCGCCGGCCCCGGCTCCCGCTCCTGCGACCAAGACCCCCACTCCGCCGGCCGCCATGGCGGAGAAGATGATGGAGGGCAAGGTAAAGGCGGTCGATCAGGCGAAGAAGCAAGTTACCCTGGAAGACGGCACGATGCTCACTGTCCCGCCGGGAGTCCAGGTAGATTGGGCGAAGGTCAAGCCCGGTTCGACAGTGGCGATTTCGTACGTGGAGGCCGGCCAGAAGAAGACCGTACGGAAGTTCCAGGTCAAGTCGTAGAGAGGCAAAACGACCTGGCGGCACTTCCCGGGTGCGCAGCCGCGAAGGGCGCACCCGGGAAGTAGCCCGGACGGGAGGTAGGGAAATGAATCGACGGGTCGGGTTCCTTGGCACATTGACCTGTCTGGTGGTGGCCGGAGCGTCGCGCTTGCCAAGCGCATTTGCGCAGGGGTTGCCCGCTCCTGGTCCCGGGGGCACGCCTCCGCCAGCTGATGGTGGCGGCAGCTTGCTGATCCCGGGAATCATTCTGATGGTCGCGCTCCTGGGCGGCCTGATCCTGGCGGTGACTCTCATGGATCTCCGCCGGAAGCGCCGAGCCCAGGCCGTCGCGATCGAGGGTCAGATCGCCGACGCGCTGATGCGGGAGCCGCGTCTGGCCGGTGCGGTCCTGACGGGCGTGGCGCACGTGCCGCTGCAGGGTAGGGCGGCGCCCACGGTGGAGCTGCGGGGCGACGTGGAGTATCCCGAGCTTCGCGAGATCGCCGTGCGGATCGTCCGCCAGGAGCTCCTTCGGTATCACCCCGACGCGGTTGTCGAGGACCGGATCTTCGTCTCGCCGCCGGTCTTGACCACGGGACGCTGACCGCGGCGCGCGACGCGCCTGGTCAGCCCGCGTCGCCGGCGTCCCTCAGGAGCTGGCGTGCGATGATCAGACGCTGGATCTCGGACGTGCCCTCGTAGATGCGGGGGGCGCGGACCTCGCGGTAGAGCCGCTCGATCGGGGATCCGCGGAGCACGCCGTCACCGCCGTGGATCTGGACGGCCTGGTCGACGACCCGGCAGGCCACCTCGGTGGCGAATAGCTTCGCCATCGCCGACTCGAGCGTCACGCTGGCGGCGCCCGCGTCCCTCAGGCGGGCGGCGGAATAGACGAGAAGGCGCGCCGCCCGGAGCTCGGTCGCCATGTCGGCCAGCTTGGTCTGGATCGCCTGGAACTGGGCGATCGGCTGGCCGAACTGTGTCCGGCGCCGCGCGTGGGCGAGCGCCAAATCGAGGGCCTGCTGCGCGAGTCCCACCGCCTGTGCCCCTACCGAGGCCCGGAAGACGTCAAGCGTCCCCATCGCCACGCGCCACCCTTCGCCCTCGCTCCCGAGCTGGTGGTCCGCGGGGACGTGACAGCGATCGAAGCGTAGCTCCCCGATGACGTGCGGGGCAAGGGTGTGCATGGCCATGCCCGTCAACCCGGGAGCGTCCCTCGGGACCACGAAAGCCGATAGACCTCGCGTGCCCGCCTGGGATCCGGTGCGGGCGAACACGACGTAGAGGTGGGCGGCCGGCGCATTCGAGATGAACCGCTTCGTGCCCGTGAGCAACCAGTGATCGCCGTCCGATTCCGCGCGGGTGCTGAGGGCGCCGGCATCCGAGCCCGCGTCGGGCTCGGTCAGGGCGAAGGCAGGGACCGACTCGCCACGCGCCAGCGCGGGAAGCCAGCGGCGCTTCTGGGATTCGGTGCCCGCCAGGAGGATGGGGTAGCTCCCCAGCCCTTGGATCGCAAACAGCTCCTCGGCGGGCGGGCACGTCCGAGCGAGCTCCTCGCGGATCAGGCAGAGGGTCACCGACCGGAAGGTCCCCTCCAGGCTGCCTCCGTATCCGGCAGGCACGAGCTGCTGGAACAGCCCCTCCTGGCCCAGGGCTCGGACCAGTTCCCAGTTGAGCTCGTCGCGCTCTCCCCAGGCCTCGGCGAGCGGTCGAAAGACCTGGGCTCCGGCCTTGGCGACGGTGGTTCGCAGCGCCAGCTCCTCCGGCGAGAAGCCGACGCCGCCGTCGCGAAAGCTCAGGGGGTGGTCCCCTGCGGAGCCGCGAGGGCTCGCCCGTCCACGCCGACGTAGCCCTCGAAAGTCAGGCGGCTCTGGTCGGCCCTGAACAGGGCGAGGGGCCGCGCGACAGTGCCGTCGTCACGGATCACCAGGTCGCCCGCGTAGAGGGACGGGTGCGGCGCGGCAGCCAGGGCCTCGCGGAGACGGGAGCCCGAGAGGGTACGTCCAGCACCGAGCACCCGGTTCGCGGCCTCCGCCAGGAGGATCGCCGCCTCGTACGCATTCGCCGCGAATCGAGACGGAGGCTCGCCGTGACGGGCCTCGTAGGCCCGTGCAAAGCGGGCTCCCCGCGAGCCGGGCACGGGGACGAACGCATCCGACAAGATCAAGGCGCCGTCGAGCGCGGGCCCGCCCGCGAGAAGCGCCGCCCGATCGTCGTCCGCGGCCAGCAGGAGCCCGGTGTACCCAGCCTCGCGAAGCGCCCGCGCGGCTTCCCCGAGCGCGGTCCCCTGGAATCCGAGCACGGCGGCCTCGGGCGCGGTCCGGGCGATGGACCGGAGCCGCGCTCTGAGATCGGGGCCGTCGAGCAACACGCTCTCGTCGTTGGTCAGCTGACCCCCGTTCTGGCGCCAGCGCGCGGCGACGGCAGCCCGTAACCCGCGGCCGAAGGCGTCGCCGCCGGCCACCACCGCTAGGCGCCGGACTCCTCGCTGCCAGGCGTGCGCTCCCAACACGTCGGCGCGAGCCGCGACCGAAGGGCGGAGCTGGAGGAGATTCCGGCTGGTCGGGGGGAACCGATCGGTGGCGAGGCCTGAGTGGATCAAGAGGACATCGCGTGCCGCGGCGATTGAGTAGGCGGTCAAGGTCGGCGTTGGCGAGGCCGTCACGATGGCGGTGGCGCCCGAGCCGAGCAGCTGGTTGGTCTCAGCTTCGGCAGCCCTGAGGTCGAGGGGCGGGACATCGAGTGCCTCCACCACAAGCGTGAGCGTTCGGGGCCGGTCAGGCGGCTCGATGGGCTCAGTCGGCGGCCGCTTCGAAGTCTTCGTGGACCCCGGCGATGGGCCATCGGGATCGGCCTCACCGGCGCCGTATCGCTCCGCCCCAAAGGGCCCGGACCCGGCTCTCGTCCCGCCCCAACGTGAGGAGGACGCGGGTGAGCCAGTTCCCGTCCCGCCCCAACGTGACGAGGACGTGGGTGAGCCGGCTCCCGTCCCGCTCCCAACCGGGGGAGACGCGGGTGAGCCAGCTCCCGTCCCGCTCCCAACCGGCGGTGACCCGGGTGATTCCGCGGCCCCCCGGCCGGCGGGTGACGCAGTGGTCGCCGGCGCCGGATCGAGCTCCGCTGCGGCCAGCTCGAGGCCCTGCTTGATCTCGGTACCGAACCAGGCACCCGCCCCGGTCATCGGGAGCAGCGCCCCCAGGCGAAGGGCGGGCCCGGACGGGGACGGGGTCGCGGGACGCCGCCCCAACTGACCTGGTGCCTGGACAGCCGGATACAGAAGGAGCATCAGGACGCCCAAGACCACGAGACGCGATCTGCGCATGCGCAACAAAATCTTACCGCAAGTCGGAAGCGGCAGGAACGGTCCGGGCCGCCGGGTGTGGTATAAGGTCCGGGAAGGTGCTCGCGTTCACGGACGCGGGCGAGGACACCCCGACCACGATCGAGAGGAGCTTCGGGCCATGGCAACGCATGATCTGCGAGCGAAGGCGCTGATCCTTCACCCGGACGACGACGTCGTCATTGCGAAGGCGCCGATCGGGGCCGGGACCGTTCTCGACAACGCCGGCGAGCGGATCGAGGTCCGGTGCGACGTCAGGCCCGGCCACAAGGTCGCCCGCCGGGCGCGTGCCCAGGGAGAAGCGGTCCGGCGGTACGGACAGGTCATCGGGTTCGCCACGCAGCCGATCGAGCAGGGGGAGCACGTTCACACGCACAACCTGGCGGTGGGCGACTACCAGCGCGAGTACGAGGTCGGGGTCGACGTCCGTCCGGTCGAGTACTATCCGGCGGAGCAGATGCGCTTCTTCGACGGGTTCAAGCGGAACGACGGGCGCGTGGGGACGCGGAACTACGTGGCCGTGATCTCCACCGTCAACTGCTCGGCGAGCGTCTGTCAGTTCATCCGGGAGCGGTTCCGGGACGTCCAGCGCGACTACCCGAACGTCGACGGCGTCATCGCGATCACGCACAAGTCGGGATGCGGCACGAAGCTCTTCGGCGAGGATCACGACGCGCTCATGCGGGTGCTCGGCGGGTACGCCCGCCACCCGAACGTGGGCGCCTACCTCCTGATCGGGCTCGGATGCGAGGTGAACCAGACGATGCCGTTCATCGAGCGGCAGCGCCTCGGACGGCCCCGGGTCCTCTCGATCCAGGAGACGGGTGGGGTGCGCAAGACCGTCGAGGCGGGAATCAAGGCGGTGCAGGATCTCCTTCCCGTCGCCGACGAAGCGCGGCGGACCCCGCAGCCGCTGTCGGAGCTGATCCTCGCCACCAACTGCGGGGGCTCGGACGGGGCGTCCGGGATCACGGCGAACCCCGCGCTCGGCTGGGCGGTGGACGAGCTGGTCCGCTATGGCGGCACCGGCGTCCTCGCAGAGACCTCCGAGATCTACGGCGCCGAGCACCTCCTCATCCGGCGGGCAGTCAACGAGGGCGTGGCCAAGAAGCTGATCGACCGATTCAAGTGGTGGGAGTACTACTGTCGCGTCCTCGGAGCGGAGATGGACAACAACCCGGCCCCTGGCAACAAGGCCGGCGGGCTTACGACCGTGTTCGAGAAGTCCCTCGGGGGCGTGACGAAGGGGGGGACGACCCCCCTGACGGACGTCTTCCTCTACGGGGAGCCGATCACCACGCGGGGCTTCGTGTTCATGGACACGCCCGGCCACGATCCTGTCTCCGTCACGGGCCTCGTCGCCGGGGGCGCCAACATCGTCGTCTTCACGACGGGCCGAGGGTCGGTCTTCGGCTGCCGCCCCGTGCCGTCCATCAAGCTGGCCACGAACTCGCTGGTCTACCGGCAGATGGAAGACGACATGGACATCAACTGCGGTGTCATCCTGGAAGGGACGCCGCTCGAGACCGTGGGGCGGAACATCTTCGAGGAGGTCGTGGCCGTTGCGTCCGGGAGGAAGACCAAGAGCGAGGCTCAGGGAATCGGGGAGGAGGAGTTCGCGCCCTGGATCATCGGTCCCGTACTCTGAGCCTTCGCGGGGGAATCGGCAGCTCGCCAGCCCTTCCGGGCCACCGGGAGGGCCGTGGCATTTTCACACGCTGGCGCGGAGGGGGGTATGGGGCGACGGTCCTATAGCGGCGAGAAATGGCGCAGGGAGCAGGCCCGAAAAGCCAAGCGCGACGCGAAGGCCGAGAAGAAGCGCGAGGGGGCCAAAGAGGGTGAGACCGGGGGGGGCCCACCGATCGACTGGGACGCGATGGTGGGCGGACCGGAAACATCGCCGCAGCCCGCGCCCGACGACGAGCGGCGGCCCGAGTAGCGCGTCCCCTACAGCCCGAAGAGCTGCTCCACGGTCGGCACCGCCCGGGGCAGGGTGAGCAGGATCACGTGATCGCCCACCGCGAGGACGAGGTCGGGATCCGCCGTGAGCATCTGATCGCCGCGGACCACTGCCCCGACCAGGGCGTCGGCCGGAAGGCCGAGTCCCTCGATGGACCGCCCCGCGGCAGGCGTCTCCTGCTGCACGACCACCTCTAGCGTCTCCGCTTCGCTCTCCGGCAACTCGAACACCGACACGACCCGCCCGCCCCGCACGTACTTCAGAATCACGCTGGCCGTCAGCAGGCGCGGGCTGATCGCGGCGTCGATCCCGAGCGAGCCGACCAGCGGGATCAGATCTTGGCGCTTGAACAGGGCGACCGCCTTCTTGGCACCGTGGCGCTTGCCCAGAAGCCCGGCCAGGAGATTCGTGGGGTCGTCGTCGGTGAGCGCGACGACGGCGTCGGCCGAACCGATATCCTCGTTGACCAGCAGCTTGACGTCCGTGCCGTCTCCGTGAACCACCCGGGCTCGGGCGAGCTCGCGCGTGAGCTCGTCGTAGCGGCTGCGGTTCCGCTCCAGCACCGTCACGGCGATCTCGTCGGCCTCGAGCGCGCGCGCCACCTCGAGCCCGATGCGCCCGCCTCCGATGACGAACACCTGCCGGGTGGCCGCCGCCGTCCGGCCCATGAGCACGAGGATGTCAGGGATCACGTCCCGACGGCTCACGACGTACACGTGATCCTCGGCGGCCAGCGCGGTGTCTTCCGTGGGCACGATGAGGCTCTCGCCCCGCGCAATGCCGACGACGCGGAAGGGCGCGGACGCCTGGACCGAGCGGAGGTCGCGGAGGCGTCGGTTCACGACCGGCGCCTGGGCATCCACCTTGACGCCGAGGAGCTGGACGCGGCCGTCGGCGAAGTCGGCCACCTCGGCGGCGCCGGTGGTCTTGATGACGCGCAGGATCTCACCGGCGACGACCTGCGTCGGGTTGATCAGGAGGTCGATGCCGAGCACCTTGCCGCCCGCCAGGATCGGGTGCTCGCCGAGCTCGATGTCGCGGACCCGGGCGATCTTGGTGGCCACGCCGTACTGGTGGGCGATCGCACAAGCCACGATGTTGACCTCGTCCACGTCCGCCACCGCGATCACCATCGCCGCGTCCCGGACGCCGGCCTCTTCGAGGGCGCGGGGTGACGAGCCGTCAGCCTCGATCACGCGCACTCGCAGGGTCTCCTCCACCCTCCGGACCACTTCGGGATGCCGTTCGATGACGACGATCTCGTGCGCCTCGTGGGACAGCCGCGCGGCGATGTGGTAGCCGACCTCGCCCGCGCCGATCACGATGATTCGCATGTCCACTCAGCGCTCCGCGGCGGGCTCCTGGTAGTCGGGGCAGTGAGCCGCGTAGGTCGGGACGACGCGACGGCGGATCCGCGGGCAGAAGAACTCGGCAGTGAGGCTCCGGCCGGCGGCCCGGTCCGGCGCCGATTCCTCGAGGTCAGCGGCCGCCTCGGGAAACCAGACGCAGTCGAAGCACAACGGTCCCGCAGGCTCGCGGTCGGCCATGATCGGGAACGGTAGCAGAGCCCTTTAGGGGGGCGCAAGGCGAACATTGCCCGGGGCGGGTGCCGCCCGTAGGATCGGGGTTCGATGGCCAAGCCCGCTCGCCGGTGGCTCTCCGTGGACCGCGCCGCTTCGGGCCTGATCGACGCGGTCGCCCGCTGGGCTCGGATGCCGCCCGTCCCGACCGCTCCGACGCGCCGTTTCGTCGTGATCCAGATCTGCGGGTGCTCCCACGAGCTGCTCCGCGAGGCGCTCGCGCGGAGGCGTATGCCGGCCCTGGCGCGGCTGCTCCGCGACGGCGCCCTCGGCCTCCACTCGATCCCCTCCGGCCTGCCGACCTCGACGCCGGCGTTCCAGGCCGGGCTGATGTACGGCGGTCCGGTCGACGTTCCCGCCTTCGAGTTCCTCGACAAGCGGAGTGGAACCTACCGGTGGTTCCCGCGCCCCTGGGACGCCGCCGCCGTGGAGGCGGCCCACGCTCGACGGGGGCAGGGCATTCTCCGTGGGGGCCGCACCTACGGCTGCGTGTTCGGGGGCGGCGCCGACGACACGGTCCTCACCTTCGCCCATCTTCTCCGACCCCACGCCTTCTGGGGGCGAATGGGCGTTCGGGCGCTTCTGGTGCCCGGTCTCGTGGTGGCGTGGCTGGTCGTGAGGATGTCGGTCGTCACCCTCTGGGAGCTCCTGGCTTGGGCGGCTCGGGCGCTCCGGAGCTTCAGCCTGGGACACCGCGTGGCGTCCTTCCGTCGGATGGCGATGCGACTCCTCGTCGGCGGCTGGCTCCGCGAGCTCCTCACGCTCGGCGTGATCGTCGACCTCTACGCGGGGGTGCCGGCCCTCTACGTGAACTTCGTGGACTACGACGTGGCCGCCCACGAGCTCGGGCCGCGCCACCGGCAGGCCTTCCGCGCCCTCCGGAGGATCGACCGGAGCATCGGACGCCTCGCCCGGGTCGTCCGCCGGGTGAAGGAGCTCGGCTACGACCTCTTCGTGCTGTCCGACCATGGTCAGATCCCCTCGGTGCCGTTCCGCGATGTGATGAGGGGCACGTCGGTGGCCGAAGCGATTCTCGGTTGCTTCGAGCCCGAGGCCGCGGCCGGACCGGCCGCCCGGCCCACGTCAGCGACCCCGGCTCCGGACACGATGGTTCCAAAGACGGCGTTCTGGCCGTTCTCCGGCTGGCGGCAGCGGAATCTCGCCGTCGAGCGTCCGGTGCGGAAGCGGAATGCCGTGTGGGACGGGGACGTCTGCATCGTCCCGGCGGGTCCCAACGTCAACGTCTACCTGATCCATACGAAGGAACGCGTGCTGGCGGAGGAGATCGAGTCTCGCTATGCGGGGGCGCTCGCGCGCCTCTCGAGGCACGCGGCGATCGGCTTCGTCCTGACGCGAGATGCGGAAGGACCCGTGTGCTACCATCGGGGCGTCGTGCACCGGGTTCCCCCGCCGTCCGGTCCCACGGGGTGCCCGCTGTTCGACCGCCCAGACCGCGACATCGTCGTGCGCGGTCTCCAGGACCTCTTGAGCATGCCGTCCAGCGGAGATGTCATCCTCTACGGCCACTACGCGGCCGCGGGCTGCGTGAACTTCCTCGACGAGCGCGGGAGCCACGCCGGACCGTCCGAGGCGGAGCTGTACGCCTTCCTGGCGGCTCCCCGCCACGTTGCCTTCGACTTCCGCGCGGTGACCCGCGCCCGCGACCTTCATCCGCTCTTCGCGCGCTATCACGCTCAAGGCTCCGCGGCTGCCGACGCTGGGGGTGGCGGCGTCTCGGAGGCGGCCGATGGCTGAGCGCGAGGAGCCCACGACACCAAGGCTCGAGCTCACGCCGGACACCCTGCGCTTCTGCCCCCTCTGCGGGGCGACCGTGGCCCGGCGCGTCGTCGCCAGGGATCTGCGCGAGCACCCCGTGTGCAGCGGCTGCGGATTCGTCTGCTACCTCCACCCGAAGATCGTCGCGGTGACCATCCCGGTGCGGGACGGGCGAGTGCTCCTCGCACGTCGCGCGATCGAGCCCGCGCACGGCCTGTGGACCTTTCCGGGGGGGTACGTCGACTGGGGAGAGAGCGTGGCCGAGGCCGCGCGGCGTGAGATGCGCGAGGAGGTGGGGCTCGACCTCGATCCGACGGGCCTGGTCGGGATCTACTCGTACCCCGGCGCGCCGGCCGTGATCGTCGTGTACCACGTCACGGTACCGGATGCCCTCGACGCCGCGGCCGACGCGCACGAGGTGAGCGAAACCGGCTACTTCTCTCGCGAGGAGATCCCGTGGAACAGCCTCGCCTTTCGCAGCACTCGCGAGGCGCTCGAGGACTGGTTCCGCCGCCCGGGTGTATAGTGGGTCTGGCGCGGTGTCTGGCCGCGCCGGTGGAGGGTAGCCGTGAGGCGACAAGCGATCCGGGCCGCGACGATCATGGCGCTGGTGATCCTGCTGCTGCCCGTCCTGGCGGCGGCCGCGCCGGGACAGCGGCCGGCCGGAAGCGGCTCGCGCGGCGCAGGCGGCCACGGGATCGGGGGCCACCGGTGGCACAACCGGGCGGGCCAGGGGCACGGCGGGGGTCATGGGAACCGCGGAGGCCAGGGGCACGGCGGGGGCCATGGGAACCGCGGAGGCCATGGGCACCACGGGGGCCATGGGCACCACGGGGGCCATGGGCATGGTCACTGGCACGGGTCCAGGTGGTGCTGCGCAGGCTTCGGCTGGGGGTTCGGGGCGGGCGTCCTCGCGACGTCGCCGTGGTGGGCATATTCGCCGGTCTATGCGGTCCCGGCGTACGCCTATCCGGCGTATCCCGTCTACCCAGCCTATCCTGCGTACGGATATCCTCCCGCGTACGGATATCCGCCACCACCACCGCCGCCCCCTGCGCCCGGTGCTCCCGTCGCGCCCGACGTGCCTGGCTCGACGACGCCGACGCCGGAGCCCTTGTCCTCGGAGCCGGCACCTCCGCCGGCTTCCTCGGTAGGATCCGCGCCTCCAGGGTACGGTGCCGGCTCCTCTGCCTCGCCGCCGTCGGTGGGCTGTCAGACCGTCACCGTCGCCGGCCACTGGGAGATGCGCGTCTTCTCCGACGGCCAGCGCTCGACGGTCTGGGTTCCGACGACCACCCGGTCAGTCTGCCGCTAGGCTCCTCACCGTTCGGCCTCACGCCGCGCGAGCGGCGTCGCGCCGAACCTCAGAGCCGCGCGCCGAGCTTGCGCTCGGCTTCCTCCAGACGGTGGCCGAACTCCTGGAGCAGCGGGCAGCCGGGCCAGGCTCCGCGGATGAGCGCGTGGACCTGACGATAGAACGCGAACCTCGTGCCGGGCGGCGTGTGGAACCGCTCCCAGATCGCGTCCCCCGCCGTCGCGTGCGCGGCGATCATCGAGATCAGGTTTGCGACCTTGTCGGCGCTCGCCACCAGCAGGGAGGGGCGCGGCGCCGTCTGGAGCCGCCGCAGGTAGCGAACCTTGCGCGTTTCCCACGAGAGGCCGGGCAGGCCGGGCTCCGTCACGTCGAGGACGGTGTCGCGAACCTTCTCGCCGAACTCCCGCTCGATCATCTCCGCGGTCACGGAGGTATCCTCGATCGCGTCGTGGAGGAGCCCGGCGATGATCGTGTCCTCGTCCCCCGTGTAGCGCGAGAGGATCAGGGCGACGGTGACCGGGTGTACCACGTAGGGGAGCTGCCCGTCACCCTTCCGGACCTGGGCCTCGTGGGCTCTCAGGGCCAGCGCGATCGCCCGCTCCACGCGTCCCGTGAAGATCGCCATGAGCCTTCGTTTATACCACGCCGCCCCGGGAATTTCGGGCGAGCCGAGCCATCCTCAGGGTAAACTGATACCTCTGGCGTGGCGACGTGCCGTCACCGTTGACGGTGCGGGTGAGCGGGTGCAGACTACGCGGTGTGTGGAGGACGACCCTGACTCCTGCGGAAAGCACCATCGGCCTCACCGGGCAGATCGTCGTGCGGAACGGGGCCTTCGATCGCTTCTCCGCTCTGCGGGCGGACTTCACGCCCGAGGGGGTGGATGTGATCTGGGACCGGAGGTCCGGAGATCGGCGGCGGCCTTCCTCCGACCTCTCCCCGGGGGGAGAGCGGCGGCGCCAGGATCGCCGTGGTCCGATTCCCGCAAGCTGGTCCCTGCTAGACTTCGTGGTGGTGCCCGCCCGCGCGGCGTCTTCCTGATCCCGGACGGCGTCCGGCACCGGCGGCGCGAGTCCCCCCTCTCCTCGACCTCCCTGGCCGAGCGGCTTCTCAGGGACCGATCGCGTCCAGGAGCGCGCGGGCGTCGGGCGCGTCCCGCATTGACCACTCCGCTGGATTCGTGGGAGCGGCTTCGTCGAGGACTGCCCGGAGCTCTCGTCGGGCCTCGACCACTCGCCCTTGCTTGCGCAGCACCTTGGCCAGGCCGATCCTGAGCGGCGTGAAGCGCGGATCGACTCCGAGGCCCTTCCGGAAGTAGCCCTCGGCGCGCTCCAGGCTGCCGCCAAGGACCGCCGGCACCTCGTAGTCGAGGTTTCCGGCCAGCGCGTACGCAGCCGGCAGCGTGGGATCGAGGTCGAGTGTCCGCCGGGCGGCTTCTCGCACCTCCGGAATGAGGAACAAGGAGCGCCCGACGCCCTTCGTCTGGCCCCAGCGGCCCGTGTTGATCGCGTAGAACAGATGGGCCAGGGCGGATTGCGGTGCCAGCTCGACCGCGCGCCGGGCCGCCTCCCGCCCCTCGGAGTAGGCTGCGAGCTTCTGTTCTGTGGTCGCGGCCCTGACGTCGCCCCAGATGAAGCACGTGCGGGCGAGCGCGATCCAGGTCTCGGCATCCGGCTCCTGGCGTGCTGCCTCCGCCAAGCCCTCCCGCACCACATCCAGGCGCGCGGGCGTCTTGTCGTAGCGCGTGGCCAGGGTCTGGATCTCCGCGACGAACGGCGACCGCGCGGAGGCGGTGCCGGGCACGGTGAGGAGGAGGATGAGAACGGCACCAGGGAGCGTGAGCCGCAAGAGAACGCTCCCGCGTCAGGAGCCGGGCGCCTTCTGGCGCAGCTTGAAGCGCTGGATCTTGCCGGTCGCGGTCTTGGGGAGCTCCGGGACGAAATCGATCCACCTCGGGTACTTGTACGGGGCGATCTTGTCCTTCACGAAGCCGCGGAGCTCGCCGGCCAGCGTCTCGGAGGCTCCGCGCCGGATCCTTGAGGACGACGTAGGCTCGGGGCTTGACCAGCCGGTCGTCGTCCTCCTGACCGACCACGGCGGCCTCCAGGACCGCCACGTGCTGGATGAGCGTTGCCTCGACCTCGATCGGAGAGACCCAGATGCCACCCACCTTCAGCATGTCGTCGCCGCGGCCGTCGTACCAGAAGTAGCCGTCCGCGTCCCGGTGGTACTTGTCCCCGGTCTGGATCCAGGGGCCGAAGAGCGTCTCCTTCGTCTTCTCGTGCTGGTTCCAGTAGTAGGCCATCGTCGAGTCGCCGCGGACACGGAGGTTCCCGATCTCGCCCGTCGGCACCGGGCGGCCCTCGTCGTCGACGATCGACGCACTCGTAGCCGGGCACGGGCAGACCGGACGACCCCGGACGCACGGCGCCTGGCCGGTTCGAGAGGAAGATGTGGCCGCTCTCGGTCGTGCCGATGCCATCGACGATCTCCACGCCGAACCGCTCGCGCCAGCGCCGGTAGAGGTCTGCCGGCAACGCCTCGCCGGCGGACACGCAGAGGCGGAGCGACGAGAGGTCGAACTGGCGCTCGGCGTCCTTCGCCGCGAGCATGGCGGCGTAGAGCGTCGGGACGCCGAAGAAGATCGTGGGCCGGTGGCGCGTGAGGAGGTCGAACACCGCGTCGGGCGTCGGCCGGTGAGGGTAGACAGCACGCTCTGCGCCCCGACGCTCATCGGGAAGTACCCGGCGTTGCCGAGGCCGTAGGCGAAGAAGAGCTTGGCGGCGGAGTACACCTTGTCGGTCGACCGGAGGCCGAGCACCTGCTTCGCGTAGGTCTCGGCGGAGATCACCATGTCGTGGTGGAGGTGCACGGCCCCCTTGGGCCGGCCCGTCGAGCCCGACGAGTAGAGCCAGAACGCCACGTCGTCGCGGGAGGTCGAGCGCGGCCTCGAGCGCTCGAGGCCGCCCGGGCCACCCGATCCTCGAACGAGAGGTAGGAGCCCGGCGCGCCCCGCCGCGACCAGCACGTGGCGGAGGTGCGGGGCGCCCGGAAGCGCAGGCACCGCCTCGGCGAGGAGCGGCGCCGAGATGACCGCCACCCGCGCGCGGCTGTCGTCGAGGACGTACCGGTAGTCCGCGGCCCGCAGGAGGGTGTTCACGGGAACCGGGATCGCGCCGATCTTGATCGCGCCCCAGAACGCGCCGAGGAACTCGGGCGTGTCGAGGCAGATCATGAGGACGCGGTGCTCCATCTCCACGCCCAGCTCGCGGAGCGCGTTCCCGGTGCGATTGGCGAGCTCCTGCACGTCGGCATAGGTGAGGACCCGGTCCTCGCAGTGGAACGCGGGCGCGGCGCCCTTGCCCTCGGCCACCGGGCGGTCGACGAACCAGCTCGCGACGTTGAACTCGGCGGGCAGGAAGTCGGACGCGTTCATGGCGCGGCTCCTTCGCGGGCTCACGCGAAGCCGTTCTGCTCCAGGAACGTCATGATGCGGTCGGCGACCGCTCGCGGGGTCGCCCTCGACGAGGCGCGACTCCGGCGCCGCCGGCCCGGCGCTCCTTGTGGCGGCGCGACCGCCGGCGACGAGCTGGCGCAGACGCTCGGCAGCCGACCGGGCCGGGCGCCGGCGATGCGCGGCCGTCCGGCGGGGCCGCGGCCGGGGCCAGTCGACCCGCCCAGGCGGAGCCGGACCGCGGCGCGCACGGCCTCCGCCGTGAGGCCGAGGTCCGCCAGGGACCAGGTCTCGTGGCCCTCG
The DNA here is from genome assembly GCA_963804185.1 of uncultured Candidatus Rokubacteria bacterium. Classification (GTDB taxonomy): domain Bacteria; phylum Methylomirabilota; class Methylomirabilia; order Rokubacteriales; family DASRDR01; genus DASRDR01. The sequence goes on along the minus strand of CAWDPM010000005.1, from coordinate 1,051,326 downwards.
GCGTCTCGCGTCGCGCCGGCGCGCCGGACCGACACGTAGCGCGGCTCGACGGAGTCGGCGGCGTCACGGTGACGACGCGGGGCACGGGATGGCGAGCTCCTCGCGCCGGCCGCCCGGCAGCCGCCGCTCGGCCACGATCTCGCTCGTCCTCGCGGGCGAGCCGGATGGCGCCGTCGACGCACGGCCAGCCGAGACGCGCGGCCACGAGCGCGGGGAGGGCGCCGGTGGCGCCGGCCAGCCCCCGCTCGCCGGCCACGACGACGTCGGGAGCGATCCGGCGCGACGGCGGCGCGCGACGACGCGCGCCATCGCCGGCAGGTCCAGCTTCGTCGAGCGCCGCGTCCCAGACCCTGATCGGCGCCCGTCGCGCCCCGCCCGAGCGCCCAGTCCAGGACGTCCTCCGCCTCGGGAGGACCCACCGTGAGGACGACCGCGCGATCCGCGAGGGCGAGGGCCCACTCGAGCGCGGCGCGGTCCGCCGGGGCCGTCACGACGAGCCGGTCGCCTCCACGGTGGCCGACATCGCGTCGGGGCGCGGGCCGGTCGGCCCGCCTCGCGCGCTCCCGAGCTCGAAGTCGACCGAGACGTCGAGCCCCTGCGTGGACGAGGACGAGGGCGATCACGCGCGCTCCGGTCCGGCGCCTCGCCGGCCGCCGCGCCGCCGGCTGGCTCTCCCAGAGGAGCTCGGCCACGTCGCGCACGGCGATGTCGCCCGGCTGCGGTCTCGCCCGCCGAGCATGAGCGCGCAGAACGGACAGGCCGTGGCGACGACCCGCGCGCCCGTCGCCCGGGCCTCCGCCATGCGGAGGGCGGCGATGCGCGAGCCCTGGCGCACCTCGACCCACGCGCCCCCGCCGCCCGCGCCGCAGCAGAAGGTCCGCTCGCCGCTCCGCGGCATCTCGACGGGCCCGCCGGCCGGCCGTCGGCCAGCGACCGCCCGTGGCGCCTGCCGTCTCGCCGTTGTGGCGGGCGAGGTAGCAGGGGTCGTGGAGCGTCACGGGCTCGCCGGCGACCGCGCGCGGCGCCAGTCGGCCCGCCTCGACCAGCTCGGCGAGGAGCTGCGTGTGGTGGACGGTGGCGACCGGGCCGGCGTCCCGTCCACGCAGCGGGGACGAGCTCGTTGCGGAAGACGTTGAAGCAGTGGGCGCAGTGGGTCACGAGGCGCCGGAACCGGACGGTTCCGAGCGTCGCCGCGACGCGGGCGGCCGCCTCCCGGAACGCTGCCTCCTCGCCCATCCGGCGCGCCGGGTCGCCCGTGCACGTCTCGGCGGCGCCCAGGATGGCGAACTCCACGCCCGCCGACTGGAGGAGGCGCGCGGTCGCCCGGGCGATCCGCTGCCCGTGGGGATCGAAGGCGCCCGCGCAGCCGACCCAGTACAGGACGTCCGTCGTCTCGCCGGGCCGGAGCACGCGAACGCCGAGGTCCGCCGCCCAGGCGAGCGCGGTCCGCCGGCACCCCGCCGAACGGATTGCCGCGCTCCATGGTGGCCTCGAGCGCCCGCGCGTCGCGGTGGCGTCGATCGCGCCGGCCTCGACGAGCCTGCGACGCAGGTCGACCAGCTTGTCCAGGACCTCGATCTCGAACGGGCACGCGCGGACGCACGCGGCGCACGTCGTGCAGGACCAGGCCTCGTCCGGGGTGACGAGGGCCTCGAGCGGGCGCCCCTCGCGCATCGCCTTGAGGGTCGCCTGGACGACCCGCCGCGGATCGAGCGGCTTGCCCGCCGCGGTCGCCGGGCACACGGCCGTGCACCGGCCGCAGCGGACGCACGTGGCGGCGTCGAGGAGCTGGGCCCAGGTGAGGCGCGCGGGCACGAGCGGTCCGCCGCCCGGCGCGGGCGGCGCCAGGCGGCCCGGCGCGCGGAGCTGCCGCAGCGCGAGCTGGGCCGGGCGCCGCGACCATGTGGCGGAGGACGGTCACCCCGATCAGGCCGAAGAAGAGCCAGCAGAGCGCGGCGTGGATGCCCCAGAGCGCCCGGTGAAGCGGCGGGCCGGCCAGGCCCGTCGCGCGCGAGGCGGCCGGCCAGCGTCCACCCGACGAACGACCAGGCCTCGAACGGCGGGTCGGTCACGCGCGATGCGCGCCGCTTCGAGCGAGGAAGCCGGTCACGCCGATCGCGCCGAGCAGGAGCGAGGATCGCCAGCGCGGCGCCGCTCCGCTCGAGACGCGGGACGCGGCGACCGAGGCGTCGCCACGCAGTCCAGCCGACGCCGGCCAGGAAGGCGAGGCCGGCCCACTCGAGGAGGAACGAGAAGACGAGGTAGGTGGGCCCGACGAGGAACGGGACCATCTGGTCGTGGACGAAGACCAGGCACGTGCCGACGAAGAGGCCCAGGAAGCCGTAGAAGAGGAGCGCGTGCGCCCAGCCGGCGCCGGGGTCCTCGAGGAGCGCGCCGGTGCGAGAGCACGTCGGCCAGGACGCGGCGGAGGGCCGGACCGAGGCCGGAAGGCCGGCGCGGGCCGGAGCCGGCGGCCCCGGGCGATGGTCCGGGCGTGGCGGGCGAGGGCGAGCGCGCTCACAGGAGGCCCACCGCGGTGCCGACGTAGAGCAGCGTCGCCAGCCACGCCGGGACGTTCCACCAGACGACGCGGGTGACGTCGCTCACCGGCTGCCCCGTCAGACGGCTCTCCGATCGGCCTTGGACGGCCTCGGCGCTGTCGGCGGACCGGGGGTCAGGCCTCGCGCCGGCGCGCGCGGAGACGCTCGATCAGCGCCTCCACGACCGGGCGCCAGTCCGCGACGGCCGCGAGCTGCGCCCGCCCGAGGAGCGGCGCCGCCCGGTCCGCGTTGACGGCGACCACGGTGCGCGCGCGCTCGATGCCGGCCATGTGCTGGCTCGCGCCCGAGATGCCGAACGCGAGGTAGAGCTCGGGCGCCACGGCGCGGCCGCTCTGGCCGATCTGCCGCTCCCACGGGATCCAGCCGAGGTCGACCGCCACGCGGCTTCCGCCGACCGCGGCGCCCAGGAGATCGGCCAGCACCTCGAGCCGGCGGAAGCCCTCCGCGTCCCACGCCCCGGCCGCCTGCGACGATGCGCTCCGCGTCGCGCAGGTCGACGGTGCGGGGATCCGGCTGCGACGACGCGCCGGACCCGCGGCGGGGCCGGGGCGCCGTCGATCGATCGCCGGCGCACTCCTCGACCGTGACCGCCGGTGCGGCGGCGGGCGCGGCCGACGCCGAGGGCGCCGGGCCGGAGCGTCACGACCGCCGGCGTGCCGGCCGGGACGCGCACGGTCGCGTACAGCCGCTCCCCGTAGGCGGGACGGGTGACCTCGATCCCGCCGTCGGCGCTCGCGGCGCACGCCCACCGCCTCGGGCGCCAGCGCGGCGTCCAGGCGGACCGTGAGCTGCGCGGCGACCCCGAGCCCGTGGCGGGTGTGCGGGAGCAGCACGACCGGCGCGCGGGTCAGCCGGTGCGCGGCCGAGCCACGCCGCCACGGCGCAGCCCGGCCTCCGCCGGGGACGCCGCGCCCGGGCGTCCGGAGCAGCACCAGCCGGCCGCGCGCCGTGCCGGGCCAGGGGGGCGAGCGCTGTCTCCGCGTCTCGGCGGGCCCGACCGCCACCACGCCCGGCTCGTCCGGGCCGCGCCAGCTCGACCGCCTCGCCGAGCGCCTCCAGGGTCGCCTCGGCCGCCCCCGCCTCCGCAACGACCCAGACCGGGGTCAGGCCTTGACTTCGATTCACTCCGGCACCGCCGCGCGGACGCTCCGGAAGTCGAAGTCAAGGCCTGGCCCCGTCAGAGGAGGCGGGCGACGCGGGTGCCCTCGAGGATGGCGTGGTGGACGCCGCGGGGCGCCACGCAGTCGCCGACGGCATGGAGCTCGGGCACGCGGCCACGCAGCGCCCGGTAGAGCGCGTCGGTCGAGCGGGCCCCCATCGAGAGCACGACCGTGTCCACGCCCTCGATCCGGCGCTCCTCGCCCGTGTACACGTTGGCGACGACGACCGTCGAGCCCTCGACCGCGACCAGATCGGTGTGCGGCGTGAACACCACGCCCTTCGCGAACAGGCGCGTGTAGAGCGGGACGATCGACGTGATCCCGACGTCCTGGCCCGGATAGAAGAGGCGCGAGACGACCTCGACCCGCCGGCCCCGCTCGAGGAGGTGGTCGGCGGTCGAGAGCCCCTGCTGGGTGTGGACGTCGTCCACCACCACGACGCGCTCCCCGACCTCGACCCGGTCCAGCAGCACGTCGCGGTCCGTCACGACGTGCTTGCCGTCGAGCCCCGGGAGCGCCGGGACGTGGGCGTGCGAGCCGGTCGCGACGACCACGACGTCGGGCGTCTCGGCGAGCACCGCCTCGACGCCGGCCTCCGTCGAGAGGCGGCAGTCGACGCCCTGCCGCTCCACCTGGCGCACCAGGAACCGCACGATCCCGGCGTAGTCCGCCCGGGCGGGCGTGCGGGCGGCGACGAGGACCTGCCCGCCGAGCTCGCGCCCCTTCTCGAAGAGCACCACGCGGTGGCCGCGGAGGGCGGCGACTCGCGCGGTCTCGAGGCCGCCGACCCCGCCCCCGACGACGACGACGCGCTTCCGCGTCGCCGCCGGCGCGATGTCCCCGAGCTCGGCCTCCCGGCCGGCGCCCGGGTTCTGGATGCAGGTGACCGGCTTTCCCTGGTAGATCCGGTCGATGCACCCCTCGTTGGCCCCGACGCACTGGCGGATCTCGTCGAGCCGGCCCTCGCGGGCCTTCCTCGGCATCTCCGGGTCCGCGATGAGGGCCCGGGTCATCCCGACCACGTCGATCGAGCCGTCGGCCAGGATCTGGTCCGCGTGCACGGGGTCGACGATGCGCGTGGCGTGGAAGATCGGGATCTCCGGCGACGGCGGCCTTGATCGCCGCCGCCAGCGGGACGTACACGGCGTTCGGGTACGACATGTTCGGGACGGCCCCGGCCTGGAGCGCGAAGGTGTGGGCGGCGCCGCCGATGATCGAGAGGAAGTCGCAGGCCCGAGGCGGCCAGCCGCCGCGCGATCTCGGCCATGTCCTCGGCGGTCAGGCCGCCGTCGGTGAACTCGTCCCCCGAGATCCGGGCGCCGACCACGTAGTCCCGGCCCACCTGGCGGCGGATCTCCTGGATGACCTCGAGCCCGAAGCGCATCCGGTTCGCGAGGCTGCCGCCGTACTCGTCCGTCCGCTGGTTGAAGATCGGCGACCAGAACTGGTCGACCAGGTGGTTGTGGGCGAAGGACAGCTCGACCCCGTCGAGGCCGCCCTCGCGGCAGCGGCGCACGGCGTCTCCGAACGCCCGCACGAGCATGGCGATCTGCTCGGGCTCGAGCTCGTGCGGGATCTCCCGGTGGACCCGCTCCGGGATCTGCGACGGGGCGAGGAGGACGTGCCAGCTCTCGTTGTCCGACTGGGCGCGCCGGCCCATGTGCGTGAGCTGGGAGAAGACCAGGCACCCGTGCCGGTGGATTGCCTCGGCCATCGCCCGGTAGGCCGGGATGATCGAGTCGTCGTGGTTGGCGGGCATGTTCCACGCGCTGGCCGGCGAGGAGGGGTGGACGCTCGTCGAGCCGCCGATGATGGTCAGCGCGCATCCGCCGCGCGCCTTGCCCTCGTGGTAGGCGCGGAGCCGCGGGCCGGGCTTCCCCTCCTCGGCCATGGCCTCGGCGTGCCCGGTGGAGAAGATGCGGTTCCGGAGGGTCAGGCCCCCGACGCGGATCGGGCGTGAAGAGATAGCGGAACTCGTGTGCCATGGCTCCCTCCGGCACTGCCCGCCGCCCGACGCCTGCACGCGCTCCGGGGGGGCCGGGCCGTCATGCGCCCCTGACCGGGATCATACACGGGTTCATAGACGTAGACTCCACCGATTGGCGACCAGGACTAGGTGACAGGGGCGTGGCTGCCAAGCTGCGTCACGGTGCCCACGACGATCCGACGCGGGCCGGCACAGCGAGGGCACACGAGGACCTCGATCGCGGAACGTGAAGTCGGGCGGGTCAGCGGGGAACGGGACATGGTAGCCACCTTCGGATTCGCCGTTAGCGTTCTGGCAACCCAGCCTTACGTGCTCCCTCGACAATCCGCTGGAATTCCCTGCGGAAAGCTGGGTTCTCGGAGGCTCCTGCTCCTTCCTGCTCCAATATCCGCACGGTTAATCCAGGTCTGAGCTTCAGGAGCTCCGCCACCGCGGCCGCCGCCTCGGCCTTCTGCCCGCGCCACGCGTACGCGGAGGCGAGATCGACGTAGGCGAAGTAGAACGTGTTACCGGTCGCAATCGACTTGTTGCACCATTCTATGACCGACGTGTCGCGGGCCAGATGCGTGTGAGCGTGGCAGAGGACGAAGTACCAGACATACAAGTCAGGATCGCGCGGACTCAGACGTATCGCCTGCTCGACGGGCGCCAACGCCTCCGCGGCGCGACCAATCAAAATCAAGTTCCGCGCCCGTCCAACGTATGCCACCGCATGGTTGCGATCTAGGGCGATGGCTCGATCGTACGTCGCAAGCGCAGCATCGAAGCGATTGGACAACCCGAGAACCTCGGCCTTCACGGAATGGGCATGAGCGTAATTGGGCGCGGTCGAAATGGCCTGCGTGGCTGCTTCGTCGGCACGGGCGAGCACCTGGGCCGGGTCGGGATCCCAACGGTTGCGGTAGATGAGAATGAGGGCCTGGGCGAGCCCGACTCGGGCCTGACCGTTCGCGGGATCGATTCGAAGCGCTTCCTCGAACAACGCGGCGGATCGCTGCACGTCGTCCTTGTTCGTCGGCCCTCCATTCAAGACGGACCAGCCACGCATGGTGAGGTCCACCGCATCCGGGTTGGCGCGCGGCGCCCGGCGCCCCTCGACATTGACGAGCTCGACACTGAGCATCCGTGCAAGGCGGTTCGCGATGCCGAGGTTGTCCTGGAGGCTCGCCAGCGTGCTCTGATCCACGTCCATCTGCTCGGCCCACAGATGCGCACCGGTGCCCGCGTCGATCAGCTGCGCGTTGACGCGGACCGTGCCTCCCATCCGGCGGACGCTGCCCTCGAGCACATACCGGACACCCAACTCGCGGCCAACTTGGCGGGCATCAACGGCCTTGTCCTTGAATGTGAACGCAGTATTCCTGGAGATGACGAAGCTCCCGGCAATTCGCGATAGATCACTTGTCAGATCCTCAGTGATGCCATCGGCGAAGTAGTCCTCGCTCGGATCGCCACTCAGGTTCCTGAAAGGGCAGCACGACGATCGAGAGACGCGGCGCCTCTGGGCTGTCTGCTCGCGGACTTTGAAACGAAGGCGCGAGCCCATCCACCACGCTCCTGCCGCCCCCAGGAGAACCAGGAACGCCGCCAAGCCCCACACAATCCAACGCCTGCGATCCGTAGTGGCGGGGCGCCTGGGGAGCGTGGCCACGGCCTCGGAGGACGCTCCTGGAACGTGGAGCCGATACATTCGCACGGGCTGCTCGATGTTCTTGACCTGCCGCTCGCCCACATCTTCGAAGGTGAGAGGCAGCTTGCCGCGGACCTGATCGTAGACGGTATTGGAAACGAGCACGCCACCCGGCTCAGCCAGAGCTTCCAGCCGGGCCGCGATGTTGATGCCGTCACCGTAGATCCGGCTTTCGTCGTGGATCACATCTCCCAGATTGATACCGATGCGAAACAGCATGCGGCGACTCTCGGACACCCCCTTGTTGCGCTCGGCCATCACGCTCTGGATCTCGACCGCGCACTCGGTGGCGCCGATGACGCTGGGAAACTCGGCCATGATGCCGTCGCCGGCGACGTCGATGATCCGTCCACCGTGTCGGCCGATCAGCGGCAGGATCACGCTCTGGTGGGCCTTGAGGTCCCGCACGGTGGCGGCCTCATCCTCGTGCATGAGCCGGCTGTAGCCAGCGATATCGGCGGCAAGAATGGCCGCGAGCCGACGCTGAATCGAGGGCTCCTCGTCCATGACGTGTGCTCTCTGCTCGCACAGGCGAGCAGATCGTAGTGTCGCATACCGCCCTGCGGATCGCGAGGAGGGACCCCAACCCTCTCGTGTCCTCAACCTCTCATGTCAACCTCTCGTTTCCACCTCTCGTGTCCTTGACGACGAAGCGTGCGTGGTCTACCCTTCGGGCCGCGCGATCCGCCGCGCCCCCAGCCGGGACGGCCCCGTAGCGATCGACGGAGTCCGCGCGTCTGGTTGAGACGTCTGGCGTCGCCCGCGGGTCGGGTGACGGGAAGGGGAGGTACTGACATGCCGTCCAACCATCCGAGCCCGGGCATCAGCCGGCGCGCGCTGTTGTATCGTCTTGGGGCGGGCGCCGTGGCCTCCCTGGCCGTGCCGGCCGGGGTGGCCGCACAGCCAAAACGTGGCGGCATCCTCAAGTTCGCGCTCAACACCGATCCGCCGAAGCTCGATCCCGCCGCCAGCGGTCCGACGGGCGCGATCGACACCGTCTGCTCGATGGTCTACAGCCGCCTGGTCAACTACAAGCCGGACGCCTCCGGCGTGATCCCCGACCTGGCCGAGCGATGGGAGGTCTCCCGGGACGGCAAGGTGTACACCTTCTTCCTGCGCAAGGGCGTCAAATGGCACAACGGGAAGGAGTTCACCGCCACTGACGTGAAGTTCAGCTTCGAGCGACTGCTCGACCCGAAGACGGCGGCGCCGTACGCGCCGAATTTCGGCAAGGGCGTGCGGGTGGAGGCGGCAGGTCCGGGCACCGTGCGGTTTGCGCTCCCGACGCCGAACGCCGCTTTCCTGGCGTTGCTGGCCGTCCCGCCCTCCTCGGTCGTGAACAAGGAGTGGGTGGAGGCGGGCAACAACCTGGCCGACAACATGATGGGCACCGGCCCCTTCAAGTACAAGGACCGTCTGCCGGGCGTGAAGCTGGAGCTGGTCCGCAACGAGAGCTACTACGTGCAGGGCAGGCCGAATCTGGACGGCATCACCTTCATGTTCTTTCCGGACGCGACGGCACGTGTCACTGCGCTGCGGACCAACGCCGTGGACATCATGGACTTCGTGCCGCAGGCGGACATGGGCGCGCTCGAAGCGACCAAGGACATCGTCCTCTACACGGACAAGGAGACCAACTTCTTCCAGTTCGCCATGCGCCAGGACAAGCCGCCGTTCGACAACGTCAAGGTGCGCCAGGCGCTCGCCAGCGCGGTGGATCGGGAGCAGGCGCTCAAGGCTTCGCTGTTCGGCCGCGGCGCGGTGGCGACCGGCGGGCCGCTCTGGAAGTCGAGCTGGGCCTACTCGCCGGACGTGAAACAGATCCACACCTATGACCCCGCGCGCGCCAAGCGGCTGCTGGCCGAGGCCGGTTTCCCCAACGGGTTCAAGACGACCATCCTCTCGAACACCTCGTTCGCCATGCACCAGAACACAGCCGTGACGGTCCAATCCGGGCTGAAAGCGATCGGCGTGGACGCGCAGCTGACGCTGTTCGACTTTCCCACCGCCAAGCAGAAGACGGTTAAGGGAGAGTTCGACATCGTCGTCGAGACGGTCATCCCGACCTACGCAGACCCTGACTTCCTGTGGAGCTTCTTCCACAGCCAGTCGCTCTGGGGCCAGAATCTCAAGCTGAGCGACCGCGACGTGGATACCTGGCTGGACCGGGCGCGGGCAAGCACCAACCAGGAGGAGCGCAGGAAGCTGTACACCCAGGTCCTCCAGCGGCTGATGGAGACCGTGCCGATGGTCTTCCTCATGACCCGCGAGCAGGCGGATGCCGCCTGGAGCTACGTGAAGGGCTACATTCACTTCCCCGGCCTCGCCTGGCATGGCGAGCTCGCCCACGAGTGGTGGCTCGACAAATAGCCACCGCTTTGGGGTGATGCGCGCGTACGTCGTCCAGCGCCTGATCCTGGCGCTGTTCCTGGCACTCGGCTCAGCGTCGCTCGTCTTCTTCATGATCAACCTGGCCCCCGGGGACGTGGTGCTGGCGGCGCTGGGGGACGCCGGCGGACTGACGGCCGAACAGGTGCGCATCAAGCGCGAGGACCTGGGGCTGGACCGGCCGTTGCTGGTCCAGTACGTCGACTGGCTCGGGCGCGTGGTGCGGGGTGACCTGGGCGCATCGTTCGTGAACGGCCGCTCCATCGCCCGCGACATTTCGCTGAACCTCCCGCGCACGCTCGAGCTGGTGGTGGCCGCGCTGCTGGTCGGGCTTGTGCTGGGGATCCCGGCCGGCGTCTACAGCGCGACCCACCAGGACCACTGGGCTGACCACGTCCTGACGGGCGCCTCGCTCCTGGCGGTCAGCGTGCCGAGCTTCGTCTCAGGCACCCTGTTGGTGCTCTTCTTCGGGCTCCGGCTCCGCTGGCTGCCGGTCTCGGGGTTCGTGTCGCTCGCGGATGGACCGTGGCTGCATCTCCGGCTGCTGATCCTGCCGGCGGTCACGCTGGGGCTGTTCATGGCCGCCCTCATCACCCGTATGACCCGCGCGACGATGCTCGAGGTCAAGCGGAGCGACTTCGTGCGGACCGCCCAGAGCAAGGGGCTACCAGATCGGCTCGTCCTGTTGCGGCACATGCTCAAGAATGCCCTGATTCCCGTGGTGACGCTGACCGGCGTGGAGGTTGGTACGCTACTGGGTGGGACCGTGATCATCGAGTTCGTCTTCACCTGGCCAGGAGTGAGTACCCTGTTGATCACGGCCGCGAACCGCCGCGACTACCCGATGGTACAGGGCGTCGTGCTGGTCATAGCCCTGGCGTTCGTGCTGATCAGCCTGGTCGTCGACCTGCTCAATGCATACATCGACCCGCGCATCCGGTACGGTTGAGTCTGATCGATGGCCACCGAGCAGAGCATTGCGCACGCCGATCGCAGCATCAGGAAATCGAAGTTCGGACTCACGAGAGCCGGCGGCCGGCGCCGTCTGAACCTCCGCATTCTGGTTGGCGCTGGCATCCTGACCCTCTTCGTGGTGATCGCCGTGGCCGCTCCGCTCATCGCGCCGTACGATCCGCTGCTGCCAAATCCGGCCCGCTCGCTGGCGCCCCCCAGTACCGCCCATCCGCTGGGCAACGACGAGTTCGGACGGGACGTGCTCAGTCGGCTCATCTTCGGCGCCAGGATCTCGATCAAGGTCTCGATGGTATCGATCGCCCTGGCGCTCAGCGTGGGCACGCTGGCCGGGTTGCTGGCCGGCTACTTCGGGGGGCTGGTCGACTGGATCGTCATGCGCACTGCGGACGTGGTGCTCTCGGTGCCGCCGGTGCTGCTAGCGATCGGTGTGGTGGCGATCCTCGGACCGAGTCTTTCGAACCTGATCCTGACCATGGCGGTGCTGTACGCACCTCGCTTCGCCCGGGTCGCCTACTCCTCCGCCCGAGCCGTGCGCGGGCTGGATTACGTGCTGGCCGCGCTGGCCCTCGGCGCGGGCAGCGCGTATGTGCTCCGCAAGGCGGTCTTGCCGGCGATCATCGCCCCGCTGATCGTCCAGGGCTCATTGGCGCTGGGCGCGGCGATGTTGCTGGAGTCCGGCCTGAGCTTCATCGGCCTGGGGGCCCAGCCGCCGACGCCGAGCTGGGGGTCGATGGTCTCCTCCGCTCGCAGCATCATGGAGCGCGTGCCGCTGCTGGTGCTGTGTCCGTCGATCGCCCTGGCGACGGCGATCCTCTCCTTCAACATCCTCGGCGACGGCGTGCGCGACCTGCTCGATCCTCGGATGAGGTGATGAACTCCAAGCACATCTCCTGGGTTTGCGAGCCAGCGTTGGCCTACCGACTCCGCAGCCATCTGCGACCGGTACAGGGCTGACCATGTGGTCCGTCTTCACGTGACTCGCTGACAAGTACGGCGCGACCCCGGCGTTCGGATCGCACGCCGTTCCTGAGAGCGGTGCGAGCCCGTCGACGTTCGTTGGGCCCGCTCGCACCTCCGCGACCGGCGGACGCTCGTTTGCGACCGATCCGTTTGCCCACCCAGCCCCGTATCAGAAGTGGCAGCACACGAACTACTTCTGACGGGGGGTTTGCCATGCGTGGGTATCAGCATCGGATTGCAGCCGTCTTCCTGAACCACTCCGACGCGCGACAGGTCCGTCTCGACGACACCCTCCTGAGGGAATACGTCGGGGGCCGTGGAGTCGGAGCGGCTCTCCTCGCTGAGCAGGATCGCGGCGTCGAGCCCCTCGATCCGGACAGTCTCTTTTGTTTGCTGACAGGACCGCTCACGGGAAGCGACTTTCCTCTTTCCAACCGGCTCGCGCTAGTCTTCCGGTCGCCCCTCACGCGCACGATCGCCTCGGCGATGACGGGCGGCTACTTCGCGGCCGAGCTGAAAAAGGGTGGGCTCGACGGCATCCTCCTTGACGGCCGGGCGCCGAAACCCTCGTACGTGTTCGTCGAGGGGACGCGCGTCGAGATCCGCGACGCCTGCGCGCTCTGGGGGAAGGGGGCTGTCGAGACGGTGTCCTTGCTGCAGGCGGCCCATCGCGACTCGCACGTGCTGGCGATCGGTCCCAGCGGCGAGGCGATGTCGCCCATCGCGACCGTCATCAACGACAAGGGCCGGGCCAGTGGGGTGCGCCACGGCGTCGGGGCGGTTCTCGGAAGCAAGCGCGTGAAGGCGGTCGTCGTCAGCCGAACCGGCGCCGCCAAGTCCGCCCCCGCGGATCGCGCCGCGTTCGACGATCTCCGGAGACGTGCCCACGCCCTGCTGCTCGAATCCCCGCTCCTCAGCTCGAAGACCGGGACCCTGGCCCTTCACGGGACCGCCATCGCGATCGAAATGCTGGGGCAGCACGAGGCCCTGCCGACGATGAACTACCGCTTCACGCGCATGGCTGGCCACGAGGAAATCGGGGGCATCCGGATGAGCCAGACCATCCTGCGGGAGCGCCTGACGTGCACCGGCTGTCCGGTCCGCTGCCGCCGCGAGGTCGGCTCCGACGGGCCCCGCGCCTACACGACTGAAGGGCCGGACTACTCTCAGCTCTCCGCGCTGGGGTCGAACTGTCTCGTCCGGAGCCTCGAGGCGCTCGGGTACCTCAACTATCTCTGCTACGAGCTCGGGATCGACCCGATCGAGATGGGCAACACGCTCGCCATGCTCGCGGAGGCGACCGAGCTGGGGTTGACGCCGAATGGGCTCCGGTGGGGCGACGCGGACCGCATGATCGAGCTCATCGAGCTGACGGGTCGAAGGGAAGGCATCGGAGGGGTCCTGGCCCTCGGGGCGAGCGCTGCGGCCAATCGCATCGGCGCTCCTCACCTTGCCATGTCCGTGAAGGGAATCTCCATCCAGAACGTCGATCCCCGCCCCGAGCCCGCGTGGGGGCTCCTGAACGCCACGGAGAACAGCGGCGGGGCGGCGCACGTGTGGACCTACGGAGACCTGGTCTACGGCCTGCGCCACGCCGGTGTCGCACCCCTCGTAGGCGCTCGAAGCACCCCCGGGGAAACCGCCGACGCCGTGCGATACCGTCAGGATCTCGTGGCCGTCATCGACTCGCTCACGAGCTGCGCCTTCGGAAGCTACGCCTTCACGGTCCAGGACTATGCGGAGGCGCTGTCCCTGGTCACCGACGAGCCGGTGACGGCAGCCGGGCTGCTGGCGACCGGAGCGCGCATCTTCACCGTTGAGCGAGACTACAACCTAGCCCATGGGTTCACGGTGGCCGACGACACGCTCCCAGCAAGGTTCACGGGGGAGCCGGTCCCCGACGGTATTCACGCCGGGCGCGTGTGCTCCCTCGAGCCCTTGCTGGACGAGTACTTCGCGGGGCGCGGATGGAACGGGCAGCGAACAGCCGCGAGTGAGGGGACCCGCCATCGATCACTCGAAAAAGCGCCCCGGAACGGGGTGGCCATGGGGTCTCGCTGACCGAACCGCGCCCGCCCCCGGGTCGGCGGGCGGGCTGGGTGCCCCGCTCTTACGACTCGGCCACCGTCACCCGGAGGCCGATCTCGGCCAGGACGCGCCCCACCCGCTCGCACTCCGTCCTCGGACCCACGCCCACCACCGCCTTGCCGTCGTTGTGAGACGCCGAGCACGGCGCGCGTCAACCCGTGGTCCCAGGCGAGCCGATCCGCAACTGGGCCCATCTCAACCAACTCGCCGAGCGGTGGCTGCGCGAGGAAGCCGACTGCCGGGTCCACGGCATTGTCCACGAGGTCGTGGCTGAGCGGTTCGCCCGCGAAGCGCCGAGTCCTAGACGGCGGCCGCCTGGCGCTCCAGGCCGGTGGCGGGAGACAGGAAACATGCTTTAGAGCGCCTACTTTCTCGCACTCGGTGGCGCTCGGTCACCAGCCGTCGCATGATTCCCGCATCCGGCGCGGGGACCTGGTCGCCTGCGGCGTCCCGCCACTGCCCAGAACGTGTGTGGTCGAGCGCGGTGCCGCGCAGCGCGATCATGAGCATGGAGTACCGATCGAGCGGAAGTCGAAGCTCCTCCCTTGTCGAGCCCCTTCTCGAGTGCGTCTTTCGGATCCGGGAGGGCGCGCCGAGCTCCCGCCGTACCCCGCCGCGGGGAAGGCGGAGACGGGGATCGTTGACTACCTTCCAACGATGTGATTGAGTCGGCGAAGCCGGGTTGGTGAGTCGGCCCGACACGAAGGAGGCTTTCATGTGTATCAGCCGCGGTGCTTGGACTCTGTTGCTGATCGTCGGTGTGATGCTTCTGCAAGGCTGCGCAGGCCTGCAAGGCCGTGATCCATTGAAGGTGACGGTCGCCGGCATCGAGCCGTTGCCGGGGCAGGGGATGGAGATGCGGATGATGGTGAAGCTGCGGGTACAAAATCCGAACGATACGCCGGTGGACTACAGCGGTGTGGCGCTCGACATGGAGGTGCAGGGCCAGAGCTTCGCCAGCGGCGTCAGCGATGAGGCTGGCAGTGTGCCGAGGTTTGGCGAAACGGTGATCAGTGTGCCGGTCACCATCGCTGCTCTCAAGATGGTCCGACAAGCCATCGGCCTAATTCAGGGAGGTGCCAGCAAGATTCAGTACGAGATGAAAGGGAAGTTGAGCGGTTCCGCTTTCGGCACCAACCACTTTTCGAGCGAGGGTGAGTTCGACATGCCCACGGGGGCCGGTGCGCCGAAGGCTCCGTGAGAGCGGTCCTCGAGAACGTGACGCACCGCAGCGCCGGCACCAACGGCGCGGACACACTGACGAACCCAACCGACCGGAGCAATCTGGTGCGCTTCCTGAAATCCATCGATCGTGATACCACGCCGTTTCCTCCTGGCACGCCTCCCGCGGCCCTCTGCGGGTCGCCGCTGCCGTAGGGTGCTGGAGGGGCTTGGGGAGCCAGAACGACACCGACCCGTGAGTGAGGCCGGCCCGCTCGGCGGCGGTGGCCTACCGCCGTCTCAACTCTCAACCGGCGTGGCGCTGCCGATGACGGCATCGACCTCGATCTCGACGACGAGTTCGGGGCGGATGAGTGCAGTGACGACGACGCCGGTGGCGCAGGGGTGAATGCCCCCGAATGTCTCACCGAGTACCTTGAGCACAGCGGGGAAGTCTTCGGCGTTCGTGACGAACAGACGGTAGCGAACGACCTCGTCCATCGACGATCCGGCCTCCCGCAACGCCGCTTCAATCGTCGCTACCGTCTGCCGCGTCTGCGCTGCAGGGTCGCCGACACCGACGACTTGGCCGTCCTTCATCGCCACACTGCCGGAGACGAAGACCAGATCGCCAACGCGCGTGGCGCGGCAGTAGCCGACCTTCTTCTCCAATGGGCCGCCGGAATAGATTCGCTTTCTCATGGTCTTCCTCCTTGTGGCGTTGTGAGCACGCACACCTGCGGGTTCACGAGGAGCCTGGCTGTTCAGTGGCGGGAATCAGTCGCCACCTAACCCGCGAGGTCCAGTGTAGCCGCAAGGTTGCGCGGCGGCGTCCCCCCTCCACGATGAAGACGGCCCCGAGTGGATACCCCTCGGGGACACCAGTGAAGGAGGAAAGCCCCGGCAGGCGGCCCGCCGCGGGGACCCGGCTCCGCCTCGCCGCCCGCCCTTGACGGGGCCTGCACACCGGCGCAGGATTCGCGGGGGGCGAGCCGGCGCTCGGGGTCGCCCCGGGGCCCCCCGGGGACCTGGGGCCGGCCGCCGGGGAGACAGGAGGAGGCCTGACCTCGGCTCCGCCCGCGGAGGTGGCGCTAGTCGTTCTATGCGCGTGGGGGCATTGGCTGCCATCCTGGTCGCGCCCCGCACGTCACGGCCCCACTGGGCCAAATCGACTCGACGCGTTCGCCACCGCTGGTGGCAAGAATGGATCACGGTTAGGGAGACCTCTATCGGCACCGGAAGGTATGGGAAGGAGGCCCAAGCCATGCGAAGAATGCTCGTACTATTGGTCCTGACCTCGTTGTTCCTGAGCGGCACAGCGCTGGCCCAGACCGCACATGTCATGGTGCAGCCTGATGACATGAAGTGGGTCGAGGGACCGCCTTCACTGCCACGTGGGGCGAAGTTTGCGGTGATCGAGGGTAAGCCCGTGGAGGCGGGACCGTTCACGATGCGACTGAAGTTCCCTGCCGGCTACAAGGTCCCGGCGCACTCTCATCCGGCTATCGAGCACGTGACCGTTTTGTCCGGTGCGGTCAACTTCGGGATGGGCGACAAGTTCGATGCCTCCCAGCTGAAGCCCATGCCGTCTGGGAGCTTCATCGTTATGCCGATCGGAACGAACCACTTCGTGGAGACAAATGAAGAGACGGTGATTCAGCTCCACGGGATCGGTCCGTGGGACGTCAAGTACGTCAATCCGGAGGACGATCCGCGGAAGCGATAGAGCGCAACACGGAGTCAGGCGCGTGATCTCGCGTCAACTGTCCGTGTTCTTTTCCGTGAATGCCTGCCAACCAGCCCCGTGCGCGTGTAGCACGTGAACGGAGCGCAATGGAAAGGTAGCTTGACACGGAAGGAGCACTACCCACCAGGATACGAGGACACCATGGCCGACAACACCTCAATCCGTCCGTTCCAAGTCAACTTTCCCGAGGCCGACGTCACCGACCTGCGCCGGCGCATCAAGATGACGAGGTGGCCCGAGCGCGAACTGGTGTCCGACGCGGCTTCCCGGCGGATCTGGTCGACGCCGGCGGCGGCTGGCCCGACACAGGGAGTGCAACTCGCCACGATGCAGAAGCTCATCCAGTACTGGGGAACCGAGTACGATTGGAGCAGGTGCGAAGCGCGTTTGAAAGCGCTGCCACACTTCATCACCCAGATTGACGGCCTCGACATCCATTTCATCCACGTGAAGTCCAAGCATCAGGGTGCCCTGCCCGTCATCATCACGCACGGCTGGCCCGGTTCGATCATCGAGCTACTGAAGATCATCGGTCCGCTCACCGATCCGACCGCGCACGGCGGAACCGCGGCCGATGCGTTCGATGTGGTGATCCCGTCGATGCCGGGCTACGGCTTTTCCGGCAAGCCCACCGAAACCGGCTGGGGTCCGGAACGCATCGCGCGGGCGTGGACCGTGCTGATGAAGCGCCTCGGCCACAATCGGTACGTCGCGCAGGGCGGCGATTGGGGAGCGCTCATCACCGAACACATGGCGCTACTCGCGCCGCCGGAGTTGGTCGCCATCCACAGCAACATGCCGGGGACGATCCCACCCGAAATCGTGAAGGCGCTTGCCTCCGGCAGTCCTTCCCCCGCCGACCTCGGGCCCGACGAGAAGAACGCGTATCAGCAGGTCGCGTTTTTCTACAAGAACGGACTGGGCTACGCTAATGAGATGGCGCTTCGCCCGCAAACGCTCTACGGGATCGTCGATTCACCGGCTGGTTTGGCGTCATGGATTCTCGACCACGACGCGGACAGCTATGCAATCATCGCCCGCTCCTTCGACGGAGAGCCGGAGGGCCTTACCCGCGACGACATCCTCGACAACATCACGTTGTACTGGCTGACGAACACGGCCATCTCGTCGGCGCGTCTCTATTGGGAACACCGGCAAACGGCGAAGGCGGGTTTCTTTGACGCCAAGGGCATCACCATTCCCGTCGGCGCGAGCGCAAACCCCAGCGAAATCTATACCGCGCCGAAGAGTTGGACCGAACGCGCGTTCCCGAAGCTTCTGCACTACAACCGCCTGCCCAAAGGCTGTCATTTCATGGCATGGGAACAGCCGAAGTACTTCACCGATGAAGTGCGCGCGACGTTCAAGACATTGCGGACGTGAAGCGTTGGGTGGGGATGGCGCGCGGGAAACACCATATCCTGGTGGGCCTGCCGCGCGGGCGGCACAAGGTCCTTATCGAGGTGGTGGATCCCGAAGACAACGCCTTCACTAAACGGACGGTTACGTTCCGCACGCCGGGTAAGCCCGCTCGTCAGTGAAGCCAAAAATGAGCCGCGCCGCGACGCCGCAATTCGATCTCACGCCGCCAGACAAAACGCAGCTGCGAAATTTGGTCGGCGGCCTCAACGACGAAGAGCGGCGCCTCATGCTTCACCACGGCGACGAGGAGCCGTTCTGCGGCGTCTTCCTCGGCGAGAAACGCGAGGGCGTGTACACGTGCCGCTTGTGCGGGCTCCCGTTGTTCAAGGCCGACGCCAAGTTTGAAAGCGGCACAGGCTGGCCCAGCTTCACCACGCCGTTCGCCGAAAACCATCTGCGCGAAGTCCGCGATACCAGCTATGGCATGGTGAGGACCGAAATCGTCTGCGCGCGTTGCGGCGCGCAACAAGGCCACGTGTTCGACGACGGTCCGCCACCGACCGGTTTGCGCTATTGCATCAACTCCGTCGCGCTCGGCTTCACGCCAAAGGGCGAACGCCTGCCGGACATCCTCGGACGAGGCGCGCCCGAAGGCGAAGCGTGGAACGGTTAGAACCTGCAGAGCGGCCCGCGCCCCTGGATGGGCGTCGGCTTCGCGCTGGTGGCCGCCCTCGGCTAGGCACCCGACTGAAGCTCATCTCATGAAGGACCTCCTCGAGGCGGAAGGTATTGCCTCGGAAATTCAAGGCGAGGACCTTTTCGGGGCGCGAGGGGAAACGCCTCTGACTCCTGACACGCTGCCTTCGGTCTGGGTCGTGAACGATGCGGATGAGGACCGCGCCCGCTCCTGACGGCGTGGCGCGGCGGGTGGCCGATCCTGGGGTCCCTGCAGGGCGGGAGCGTGAACTGGATCCTGGTATCGCTCATTCTCTATCTGAGTCTGGTGCCGTTGATCCTCTGGGTGTTTCTGCCTCGGGGACGGAGTTCGAGCGGACGCTTGCGAGCGCGCTCGCTGAGGGGCGCGTCACCGCGGATTTGACCTCCGCCTTTGCCGACTCTGTGGTGGCTGCCCGACACGCATGGGAGCTGATCGTGATCGTTCTCCTGATCGTGCTGATGGTGACGAAGCCGTTCTGAATTCGCGTTCGCCGAACGCGGCTCGTGCGACGCAATTGTTTTGCTCAGACGAAGACGAGCCAGAAGCCGACCTCGGGGCGGTCTGACGGAGGGCCGCCGGAACGGCGACCCGTCCTGAGAAGGGCCGGTTCCAGGAGACGACACGCGACGCCGATTGACACGCGCGGCGGGGTCGCGCTAGATTGCGACCGACTTGCAATGAAGTCGCCTGCCGACCGCCCGTGGTGGGTGCGCGCCGCGCTGCTGGGTCTCCTCGCGCTCGTCGTCGTCGGCGTCGAGCTCCCGGAGATCCACGATCACACCGGCACTCCTGGCCTCTACAGCGAGGACTGCCCGCTCGCGCGGCTTGCCCTGCCGAGTTGGGGGTTGCCCGCACTCGCGTCGCCCACCATCCTCCGGCCGGACGCGCTCCCCGATCCCGGCCCGCCACCCCCCGTCGCCTCGCCGTCCACGGCAGGCCGCTGGGCATTCGCGCCCCGCGCCCCGCCCGCGACCGCCTGAGCCCTCCCGCGCACTGACTGTCCCGCGGCCCGGAGCCCGCGCTCCGTGGTGCGGTCCGTTTCTCTCCTTGCGCGAAGAGAGGTCACGGCATGCGTCTGCGAGCCCTCATGATCGTCGCGCTGGGCCTGGTGATCACACCGATCCCGGTCCGCGCGCAGGACGTCGAGACGTTGCGACGCGAGATCGAGCAGCTCAAACGCCAGCTGGAGACGACACAGCAGCAGTACCAGCGGGCAATCGAGGCGTTGACCGAGCGGCTCCAGCGCATCGAGGCCCGCCCTCAGGTGGCGGCCGCGCCACCGAGTGGCCCGAGCAGCGGCGGGATGACGTTGCCGAGCCTGCTCGATCTGGCGCGCCCCCGGGCGCCCTTCTCCCTCTACGCGCAGACCGCGCCCGGTCCCGCGGGCGCGGCGCCGGGCGCGCCGCGCGGGCGGTTCCTCTTCGACATGGGGATCGCCGGGGACTTTGTCGTCAACCTCACGTCGAGTCGCGTGGAGCGCGACCAGGTCGGCACGTTCGCCGGGCGTGAGAACCGGGTGATCCCGCGCGAGATCGAGCTGTCCTTCTTCGGCCAGGTCGATCCCTACTCCCGCGCCACAGTGATTCTCGAGGCGGCCGAGGAGTTCGAGGACGGCGCGCGCGCGCTCGAGTTCGGGCTGGCCGAGGCCTACCTGGAGCTGACGAGCCTGCCCTACGGCCTCGGTGCCAAGGGGGGCCGAGAGCGGCTCCGGTTCGGGCTCCTCAACGAGCTTCATCTCCACGACCGCCCCCAGCCCGACTCGCCGGCCGTCCTCACGTACTTCTTCGGCGAGGAGGGACTGACCGAGGACGGGCTCGAAGTGTCCTGGGTCGCGCCGCTGCCCGTGTACCTCCAGGTAATCCTCGGCGCCTTCAACGGAGACAACGAGGACGCCTTCGGCTACGGGAGTCTCCGCGACCCGCTCCTCTCGGCGAGGCTCCGGACGTTCTTCGAGCTCGGCTCCGCGGGTGCCATCCAGCTCGGTGCCTCGGGCCTTTACGGCCGGACGACCGATGGCCCGCGAGCCAGCTACCTCGGCCTCGACGCCAAGTACAAATACACGCCGGCCGGCTGGTCTCACGCGCTCCTGACTGTGGGCGGCGAGCTGCTCTTCTCCCACCGCACGATCGCCGTCGGGGGTGAGGCAGGTGACGAGACGACGGAAGCCCTCGCCCGGCGCCTCCCGCAAGAGCCGGGCGGGGCGGTCTTCGAGACGCGCGACGCCTACGGCTACTACGTGTGGGTCGACGTCCAGCCCTGGAAGCCGTGGCTGTTCGGGCTCCGCTCCGACTGGACCGAACTGCCCGACAGCCCGGGTCGCGAGTGGGCCATCGAGCCGTACCTCGCCTGGATGCCGTCCGAGTTCCTCCGGTTCCGTCTGGGCTACAAGTACACGGACCGGTCCGACTTCGGGTCGGGCCCCGACACGCTCAACGAGCTCTTCCTCCAAGCGACGTTCCTGCTCGGGGCGCACCCGGCGCACCCGTTCTGAGGAGGCCTTCCTATGCGACGCCTGATCACGGGTCTCATCGGCGCCGCGTTGGCCCTCGGCCTGTTAGCCGGCGGCGCTGCGGCGGCGGACAAGCTCCGCGTGGTCGCCTCCCTGTCCGATCTCAAAGCCCTCACCGAGGCCGTGGGCGGCGATCTGGTCGAGGTGGACACGCTCGCCCGCGGCGACCAGAACCCGCACGACCTCGAACTCCGGCCGAGCCTCATGGTCAAACTCCGGCGCGCGGACCTGCTCGTCCGGAACGGCATCGACGGAGACCCCTGGGTCGAGCCCCTCGTGCGCGGCGCGGGCAACGGCCGGCTCGCGCCAGGCGGTGTGGGGCTCCTGGATGTGTCGCGGGGGATCCAGATCCTTGGCGTCCCCCAGGGCCCCGTGGATCGCTCGCGCGGCGACGTCCATCCCGAGGGCAACCCCCACTACACGCTCGACCCTGCGAGTGCCGCCATCGTGACGGCGAACATCGTCGAGGGGCTCGCCCGGCTGGCTCCCGACCAGCGCTCGGTGTTCGAGGCGCGCCGGCGTGAATGGTTGACCCGGCTCGACGCCGTGCTGGTGCGCTGGCAGGAGTCCCTGGCCCCGTATCGGGGCACCCGCGTCGTCACCTACCACGACACCTGGATCTACTTCCTCGACCGCTTCGGGCTCGTCTCCGCCGGCACGGTCGAGGATCGCCCCGGCATCCCGCCGGCCCCGGCGCATGTCGCCGAGCTCGTTCGGCGCATGCGGAGCGAGCAGGTCCGCGTGCTCGTGTATGAACCCTGGGCCGATCGGAAGCTGGTCGAGCGCATCGCGCGCGAGACCGGGGCCCGGGCGGTCGGCCTGGCCACCGCGGTCGGCGCCACGAAGGAGGCGACCTCCTACCTCGAGCTGTTCGAGTTCAACGTGCGCGCCCTGGCGCAGGCGCTGCGCTGAGGGCGCCGATGCCGGTGGACGCCAACGACCTGCTTGCCCTCATGTGGGCGCCGTTCCTGATGTGCCTGGTCCTGACCGGCATCCACGCGTATCTCGGCATCCACGTCATCGCCCGCGAGGTGGTCTTCGTCGACATCGCCCTCGCCCAGATCGCCGCGCTCGGGGCGGCCGCCGCCCTGCTCGTGGACGCGCCCCTCGAATCACCCCTGGCCTACGCGGCGGGGCTCGGCGCGACCCTGCTGGGCGCCGCGATCCTCGCGCTGACCCGGAGTCGAGAGCGGCGGGTCTCGCAGGAGGCGGTCATCGGGGTCGTCTACGCGGTCTCGGCGGCGGCGGCGGTGCTCCTGGTGGACCGGGCCCCTCACGGGGCGGAGCATCTCCGGCGGATGCTCGTCGGGAGCCTCCTCGCCGTGACGCCGGGCGAGGTGGCCCGTATCGCCGGCCTGTACGCCCTGGTCGGCATCTTCCACTGGGCCTGTCGACGCCCGTTCTTCCTAATCTCCGCCGACCCCGACGCGGCCTTCCGGGCGGGTTGGCGGGTCCGGCTCTGGGACTTCCTCTTCTACGCCTCGTTCGGGCTTGTCGTGACGAGCTCGGTGCGGGTCGCCGGTGTCTTGCTGGTGTTCTCCTATCTCATCGTGCCGGCCCTGGCGGGCCTGGTCCGAGGCGGGACGGTGGGGGCGCGCCTCCTGATCGGGTGGGCCTTCGGCGCGCTGGTGAGCCTGCTCGGGATCCTGGCCTCGGCGCTCCTCGACCTCCCGACGGGGGCCACCGTCGCCTGCGTGTTCGGCCTCTTGCTCCTGCTGTGGTCCGGCCTTGCGCGGCCGCTCCGCCGCCGGACCGGCTGATCGCGCTGATCGGCTTGGTGATGCTCGCGGGCGCGCTCCGTGAGGCGTGGAGGCATCGGTCGGACGCGCGCGCCGCACCGGATGCCCCGGGGACCGGCCAGGGGGTCGTCTCCGCCGGGCTCGTGCTCGCCACCGGACTCACGCCGTGCGCCAGCGCAATCATCATCCTGCTGTTCGCCCTCGGGCAGGAGCTCTATCTGGTGGGCATCGCGGCCTGCCTCGTGATGGCCGTCGGCATGGGCCTGACGGTGTCGCTCGTGGGCCTGGCGGCCGTCGCGGCGCGCCGCGGGACGGTGCGCATGGCGGGCCCGTCGTCCGCCGCCGCGCATTGGCTGAAGACGGCGCTCGGCGTCGCGGGCGCCGCCACGATCACCGGGCTCGGGCTGCTGCTCTTCCTGAGCGCCTGGGCCGGCGTTTAGGTCGCCAGGGTCAAGTGGGACCCCCTGCGTGCATCCATGGGTAAACGGGTGCAGCGGGCGTGGCCGCGCGCTACAATCGCCCATCAAGCGTATGCTCACCGGAGGGAGCGCGATACACCCGTTGGGGAGGGAGTCCCTCGGGGACGGTAGTCGTACGCGAGAAGAGCCGATGGATGGGGTACTCCGCTCAGGGGCGATGGCGTTCGAGGCGACGATGACATCGGCAGACGGACTTCGGACTCAGGACGCAGACGCCCGGGCCGCTCAGCCGCATCGAGCGATTCTCGACGCCATCCCGGCGATCGCCTGGTGCAAACTGCCTGATGGTTCGAACGAGTTCGTGAACCAACGCTGGCAGGACTTTACAGGGATCTCGGCCGACGAGGCGCGCGGGCAGGGGTGGCAAGCGGCGGTTCACCCCGAAGATCTTCCGAAGTTGATCGACCGATGGGCCGAGATCGTGGCGTCGGGCCACGGCGGTGCGTTCGAAGGACGTCTTCGTCGCCATGACGGAGCGTTTCGCTGGGTCGTGGCTCGGTTCGAGCCGGTCCGCGACGACGCGGGCCAGATCGTCCGATGGTACGGTATCAGCGCCGATATCGACGCCCTCAAACAGGCCGAAGAGCAGTTGCGTGAGGACGAGCGCGCCCTGCGCCGGATCACGGACGCGATCCCGCAACACATCGTGATCCTCGATCCTGACGGCCGTCCGATCTAACGACCATGCGGACGCGGTGGCGGCCGAATCGCACTACGGCGCCGCCATGGCCCTGGCCTCCGAGCTCGAGATGCGTCCCCTCGTTGCCCACTGCCACCTCGGTCTCGGGCGGCTCTCCCGCCGCCAGGGCGACGCCGCGCGGGCCCGGGAGCACCTGGCGACGGCCACCGCCATGTACGGCGAGATGAGCATGGGCCTCTGGCTGGAACGGGCGGCTGCGAAGGTCCGGTAGTCTTCCCCGAAGGGCGTGGCCGAAGGCCTCTCTACCCCGACGGCTTGCGCCCCTTTCGGCCCAGGATCCCGAACCGAAGGTATGCCTCGAACTCGCGCTTCACGAAAACGGGCAGCCCCGAGCGCTCGGCGTCCCCGGCAGTGTGGGCGAGAAGGGTCTTGAGATGGCCTCAACCGTCCGGTAGAGCCACGGTGTCCGTGGGCTGGCGGGGTTGGTAGGCGGTCGTGGGCGGGCAGACCCGAGGCATGGCCTGCGCGGAGAGCACGCACCGTGCAGGGACGAGTGTTCAGAGGATGGAGCGGCCGCTACCGTGACTTGGCGATCGGGAGGTTGTCAGGAGTGGGGTCGGGGTGTCGGCGAAGGGATACGCGGGGCTCTCACGAGGTGTGCCGAAGTCAGAAGGCCCCATGGCGACCCTGAGCTCGAGCGAATGAAGTGGCACCGGTCACGGTCTCCCCGGACTCGACGACCTCAACACCGCGCCGGAGCTCGTTGCGAAGCGCATCTTCGTAGGAGGGCGACCACTGTTCGTACGCCGAGAGCCGGTCCGACGTAAGGCAGCGCTGGGGGAATCCGGCGAGCTCGTGGGCCAAGCGAACCGCGGCGTCGAGGGCCTGGCCACGCGGCACCAGGCGGCTAACCAGGCCCATGCGAACCGCCTCTTCTCCGTGGACCCCTCGGCCGGTCAATATGAGATCCATCGCGTTGCTTTGCCCGATGAGCCGAGGCAGCCCCTCAGGAGAGGGCGAGGAACGACGCTCCCGGGTTCGTGTCGAAGCCCAGGAGGTCTGGAAGGCGGTCGCGGAGGAACGTCTCGATGTCCCTGGTTGAGCAGTTCCCCCGTCGGATCCAGACGACCTTGGGGGGATGGCCCAGCAGGAAGCTTCGCTGGTGGAATTCCCCGTCCTTGGACACGATGACGTGGCCATGCCGGGCCGCGTAAATCCACACGGCCTCGTCCGTGGCCCGCGACAGGCCGATGTCGCGAACGTGCGTCGATCCGGGGAAGAGGTCAGCCAGGGCTCGAACCAACCGGGGCGAGAGGTTCTGGTCGAGCAGGAGCCTCACGCGGGCGGAAGCGCCATCAGGCGGCGCTCACGCTCAGCCGCGAACGCCAGGCACGCCCGGATGTCCTCCGGCGTGAGGTCCGGGAAGTCGCGGAGGATCTCTTCTTGGGACATCCCCGACGCCAGGTAGTCGAGGACATCGTAGACGGTGATCCGAAGCCCGCGGATGCACGGCTTACCGCCGAGCTTGTCCGGTTCGATTGTGATGCGCTCCCGATAGTCCATGCGCCGAGAATACGGGTGGGGGTTCAGTCAGGTCAACCTTGGGCGCGCGATCTCTGAGAGAGGCGCGGTAACGAGCCGGGGTCGAAAGAAGCGAGAGAGGATAGACGGCAAGATAAAGGTGTACGCCGGATGTCATCCAAGTGCTTGTTGACACTAATCATTCTGTAGGAGAGCCGCGAGAACTCTGGTTCGTGACGGCCCTCTCCGAGGGCCGTGCGGGCTAGATCTACAGGGAGGAGGACCGGGCCGGGGGTTCACGACGTCCGCGGACGAGGCGTGTCAAGCGGGCCCGCAGGCCGCCAGGGGTCGCGCCCGCAACCTGGCTTGATGATCCGGCAGGAGCGTTCTGACGTTCTCCTGGGCCTTCGACTCCGATCCGGCCGGGCCGGTCCGCGGCCTTGAGATCTTCGGTCGTGTCACCAGTCGGCGGCATCGGTGACACCGGCTGGGCAGCTTGCTCCGAGTCGGGTAGCGGCCATGGCACGGACCGGCCGGAGGCGGTGAGCGTGCGCGTAACCGCGCGACGCCAGTGCGCAAGCCGTCGCTCGCCACTCATGAGCGCCCGGGTGTGCGCCGCCGGGTGCACCTCCGGCGTACAACACAGGTACGTGAACGCTGAGCGGTCGAGCATGGCCAGGATCGCGGCCACCTCAGCGCGGACGGCCGCCAGATCCTCCCATAGCGCTCCAGGGTGGAGACCAGGCGTTGCTCCGTCTGGGCCAGGAGCACGCGGATCACGCGTGAGGGGGCCAAGGTCCTGAGTTGCTCCGGGGGTCTCGGCCTCCAAGGCGGTCGCCATCTCCCGACGCAGGGCGAAGTACTCGGCCAGGCAAATCGAGCGATGAGAGCCGACCCGCCGAAGGCCGACCGCAACCCCGTCTGGGGGGTGAAGCTTCTGGAGGAGAATAACGAGCGGGTTCGTGTGTTGACGGACGCGGAGGAGGGCCGGCTGCTCGCCGCGCTGCCAGACTACCTTCATCCCTTCGTTGTCGCCCTGCACACGGGAATGCGGAGGGGAGAGCTCGCCCACCTCGAATGGGAGCACGTGGACTTCCACACCCGTACGCTCCTGGTGACGAAGAGCAAATCGGGTGAGGGGCGTCGGGTGCCGATGAACCGCGTCGTTGTCGAGACGCTCCAGGCTCTTCGCGAAGCACGGAAGGTGTTTCGCGGCGTGGTGTTCACCTCGCCGCGAGGGGAGTTCCTCCACAACTTCGGCAGGGCGTGGGCAGAGACGGTGAAGAACGCCAAGATCACCGATCTCAGGTTCCACGACCTCCGGCACACTGCGGCGAGTCGCATGGTCATGAGCGGTGTGGACCTCTACACGGTCAAGGAGATCCTCGGGCACGAGACGCTGGTGATGACGCAGCGATACGCGCATCTGAGCCCGGCCCATCAGCGGAACGCAGTCGAGCGACTTGCACGGCGACGCGGAGGGAGCGGGAAAGCAACTGACCCCGTTTCTGCCCGAACAGCAGTCGGGGGGACGAGTGGGGACGATGTAACTACCGAAGAAAAATGGTGGACAGGGGGAGAATTGAACTCCCGACACCGGGATTTTCAGTCCCGTGCTCGGGCCTGTGCCCGGCAATCTACCGGACGGAGCTCCTCGGGCGGCGCTCTCCTCAGCGGCGGAACGCCGCGATGACCGCTCGCGCTCCGTCGACGCCGATGGGCGCGACCAGGATCGGCAGATCCAGTCCGGCGGCGCGAAATGTCCCGAGCTGCTCTCGGCAGCGCGCCACAGGCCCGATGAGACACACCGCGTCGAGCAGGCGGTCACTGAGGGAGGCGGGCCCCGCCCCCTGCTCCGCCTTGGCCGCTTCGGCTGCGAAGCCGGCGGCGCGGAATAGCCGCTGGAAGAACGGCAGGGTCGTGTACAAGCCGAGATTCTGCCGAGCAACGGCGCGCTGCGCTTCCACGTCGTTGCCGATGAAGGTGGGCAGCCCGAGGGTGATCTCGAGCGGCCTTCGTCCGGCCGCCTTCGCCCGGCCCTTGGCCGCCCACGCCTTGCTCTGCGCGACGCGCGGCGCCGACCAGAGGAAGGGCATGATGCCGTCGGCCAGCTCGCCCGCGAGCTCGACACCCTGCGAGGTTAGGGTGGCCACGTGGACGGGAACCGGGTGCGCCGCCGCGCGCTGCGGCAAGTGCGTCGCGGGGCCTTCGCCGCGGAGCCAGCGCTGCACCTCGATGACGTAGCGACGCAGCGCCGACACCGGCGATGGCATCTCGATGCCGAGGGCTCCGTTGATCGGCTGATGGCTCACGCCGAGTCCGAGGATCATGCGCCCATCTGTGAGGTCGGAGATCAGGGCGGCTCCCTGGGCGCAGACGTACGAGTGGCGCAGGTAGATGTTCGCGACCCAGGTCCCGACCTTGATCCGGCGGGTCGCCGCACCCATGAGCATGGCCGTCGCGAGGGCATCGTTGTTGACTTCTGTGGTGAAGATCGCGTCGAAGCCCGCATCCTCGGCTTCGCGCGCGACGGTCTGGATCTCCTGCGCGGACCAACCCGTCCCGGGAATGACAGCGAGCCCCATCCGGTCTGCCATAGGTGTCCTCCTTCGAAGAAGGAAGCCGAGGAAGGGAGCCGGATGCTGAATTTCAGCGGGGCAATGATACCCGGCGCCGCCCATTCGTCAAGGCCAAATGCGGCTGGCTCTTCTCCGGCAGATGACGCTGCCACCGCTCAGAGCGGACTGACTGCGCTCGCCCTCACCGCGTGCCCGCTTCTGCCTCCACGTCCACCGCCCCCTCGGGCCCTGCGCGCAGCTCGGTCGTCGTCGCGTTCCCCGCCTGTAAGCCGGCCGACCAGCAGGTCGGGCGCCTCATGGAGGGCCCCCCGAGGTCGAGCTCGGTGAGCACCACCCGCATGGCGAGGGCAGCATCGGGGTCCGCAAGGATCTGCCCGAGGGCTTGCATGCCGGGTCACACTCATGGGAATTCCTTTCATGTTTTGCCACCCGACGTCTGGTGGGAGGGAATTCCCTGACCTACCCCCCCGGTCTCCCTGCAGGGAGGACCTCGTCAATCACGTTACGTTTCAGCTACTTGAACGGCAATGTGCAGTTAGCACGATCGTTGCTGTAATACGGCTTGCCATGAACAGTATCCAGTGGCCTGGTCGCCTCCTTGGTGGTGACCGTCCGTCTGGAGACGACTTCGCGGTGAGACTCAACGGTTGTCCGGACAGGCCCTCGATGCCGCAGGCCCCGGGGCCGGAGCAGGACACCCTGGCGAGGAACCCCGTGACTGGGACACAGGAGTCGCCGCCGACCCGCACCGTGTCGCGCTCGTGGGCGATGTGCTTCCGACCGCAAGCGGCCGCCGCCCTGCGCGTCTTTTGCTTCCATCATGCTGGCGGTGGAGCGTCCTCCTACCGCCCATGGGCCGGAGAGTTACCCGCCTGGCTGGAGCTCTGTGCCATACAACTCCCTGGCCGTGAGGGTCGCCTCCGGGAGAAGCCGTACCGGCATCTCGAGGATCTGGTGGCAGTCCTCGCCGAGGTGATCGAGCCGCTACTCGACCGGCCCTTCGCATTCTTCGGCCACAGCCTCGGCGCGATCCTCGCCTTCGAGGTGGCCCGTGCACTGCAGCGGAAGGGGAGCCGGAGCCCGGTCCATTTGTTCCTCTCGGGTCGGCGCGCGCCGAGCCGGCCTGATCCCGACCCGGCGATGAGTCATCTTCCCGAGAAGGCGTTTGTCAGCGAGATGCGACGTCGCTGGGATGGGATCCCGGCCGCCGTGCTGAGCGAGCCCGAGCTTCTGCAGCTCCTTCTCCCGACGCTACGAGCCGACATCGCCTTGGTCGAGAACTACGTGTACGTTCCGGGGTCACCGCTCGAATGTCCGATCTCGTGCTTCGGTGGGACCGAGGATCCGAGCCTCCGGGAGACCGATCTGGGGCCCTGGCGGCTTCAGACGCGGGGCGCGTTCTCGCAGCACATGTTCCCGGG
This sequence comes from uncultured Candidatus Rokubacteria bacterium, assembly GCA_963804185.1. Classification (GTDB taxonomy): domain Bacteria; phylum Methylomirabilota; class Methylomirabilia; order Rokubacteriales; family DASRDR01; genus DASRDR01. The sequence goes on along the minus strand of CAWDPM010000005.1, from coordinate 1,021,641 downwards.
CGGCCACTTCTTCATCCAGACCAGCCGGGAGCAGGTGCTGGCAGCGGTGAAGCAGGCGCTCCAAGCGGGGATCGACCGGCCCGGCACCGCCGGCGAGCCAGATCGGTTCCGATGAGCTCAGCGCCGGGCGGAAAGGGATTCGGGGAACGTCGGGAGCCCGTGGCAATCGTTGGCATCGGCTGCCGGTTCCCCGGCGCGTCGGGCCCTGGGGCATTCTGGAAGCTGCTCGCCGGAGGGATGAGCACCGTCTCCGAGATTCCGGCCGATCGTCTCGACGTGAAGGCCCTCTACGATCCGCGTCCCGGCGTACCCGGAAGGATGGCCACTCGGTGGGGCGGCTTCCTCGAGGATGTCGATCGGTTCGACGCCGGCTTCTTCCAGATGTCTCCTCGCGAGGCCGAGCGGCTCGATCCGCAGCAGCGGCTGCTGCTCGAGGTGACCTGGGAGGCGCTGGAGGACGCGGGTCAGGTGCCGAGTGGCCTCCGCGGCAGCCGCACCGGCGTGTTCGTCGGGATGTGGCTCGGCGACTGGGAGGCCCGGCTCCTCCGCGACCGCGACCGCGTTGACTTTCACATGACCACCGGCAGTGGCCGCTACGCGGCGGCCGGCCGCATCTCCCAGTTCCTGGGCGCCCACGGACCGAGCCTCGTCGTGGACACGGCGTGCTCGTCGTCGCTGGTCGCCGTCCATCTCGCGTGTCAGAGCCTGTGGTCGGGGGAGTCCGATCTCACGCTGGCCGGTGGCGTGAACGTGATCCTCGAGCCGGCCATCACCATCGCGTACTCGCAGTCGCGGATGATGGCGCCCGACGGGCGGTGCAAGTTCGGCGATGCCCGAGCCGACGGCTACGTTCGCAGCGAGGGGGTCGGTGTCCTTGTCCTCAAGCCCCTCGGGCGCGCGCTTGCTGACGGGGACCGGATCTACGGCGTCATCGTCGGCAGCGCGGTCAATAACGACGGTGGCACCGGCGGGTCCTTCGGTACACCCGGCCAGGCTGGTCAGGAGGATCTGCTGCGCACCGCCTATCGGCGAGCGAATGTCGATGCGGCGGGAATTCACTATGTCGAGGTCCACGGGACCGGGACGGCGGCGGGCGACCCCGTGGAGCTCCAGGCGCTGGCGACGGTGCTCGGGGAAGGCCGACCGCCGGGTCAGCCCTGCGTCGTCGGTTCGGTCAAGACGAACATCGGCCACACCGAGGGCGCAGCCGGGGTGGCAGGGCTGATCAAGGTCGCGCTCAGCCTCCGCCATCGCATGCTCCCTCCATCGCTCCACTTCGACGAGCCGAATCCGGCGATCGCCTGGGGTACGATTCCGGTGCAGATCCGGCGCGAGCTCGGGCCGTGGCCGGACGTCCCGGGACCACTGCGTGCGGGCGTGAGCTCCTTCGGCATCGCCGGCACGAATGCCCACGTCATCCTCGAGGAAGCTCCGATCGCGCGCGCGCCCGGTGCAATCGGAACGGCGCACTCGGCTGCTCCCGGTCTCCGCGCGCAGTCCGGAGGCGCTGGCCTCTCTCGCGGCCGCCGTCCGCGATGTCATGTCGGCGGCGGACCCCGAGCTTCAGGATCTTGCCTCGACGGCGGCCCTGCGGAGAGAACACCATTCCCATCGCTTGGCCGTGCTCGCCGACGGCCGCGAGGCTGTCGGGGAGCGTCTCGAGGCCTTCCTGCGCGGTGAGTCCGTTCCCGGTCTCGCATCCGGACGGGTCCGGAGCGGCTCGCCACCCAAGGTTGCCTTCGTCTTTCCGGGGCAAGGCTCCCAGTGGCTCGGCATGGGACGCCAGCTGCTCGCCGGGGAGCCGGGCTTCCGTGCGGCCCTTGAGCGGTGTGACGAGGCCCTGCGGGAGCTCAGTGGCTGGTCAGTGATCGAGGAGCTGGCCGCGCCGGCCGAAGCCTCCCGATTGGGCCGCATCGACGTGGTCCAGCCTGTGCTCTTCGCACTTCAGGTGTCGCTGGCCGAGCTCTGGCGGAGCTGGGGTGTGGAGCCGGCCGCGGTCGTGGGCCACAGCATGGGCGAGATCGCCGCCGCGCACGTGGCCGGCGCACTCGGCCTCGCCGACGCGGCGCGGATCATCTGTCGACGCAGCGAGTTGATGCGTCGCGTGAGCGGGCAGGGTGGCATGGCCGTCGTGGAGCTCGGGCTCGACGAGGCGCGCGCCGCCCTGGCCGGCCGCGAGGACCGCCTGTCCGTTGCCGTGTCGAACAGCTACCGCTCCACGGTGCTCTCGGGGGATGTGGCCGCGCTCGACGAGCTGCTCGGTGAGCTCGAGCGCCGCTCGGTGTTCTGTCGCCGCGTCAACGTTGACGTTGCGTCTCACAGCCCGCACGTGGAGCCACTGCGCGCTGACCTCCTCGCCGCCCTTCACGGCATCGTGGCCCGTCCGTCTTCGATACCCATGATGTCGACGGTCACCGGGGAGCTCGCCGCGCCCGGCTCGCTCGGACCGGAGTACTGGATGCGCAACCTCCGGGAGCCCGTGCTGTTCGATGCCGCCCTGGGCCACCTGATCGCCTCCGGGATCGATGCCTTCATCGAGATGTCGCCGCACCCCGTGCTCGTCGCCCCGATCCAGGAAGCGCTGCATCGGGCCGGTGTGGAGAGCGGCATCGTGCTCGCCTCGGGCCGTCGTGGCGAGGACGAGCAGGCGGTGATCCTCGAGTCGGTCGCCACGCTCTGGGCCGAGGGCTATCCGGTGGACTGGACCCGACTCTTTCCGGAGCCAGGACGGGTCGTCTCCCTCCCCACGTACCCGTGGCAGCGCGAGCGGTTCTGGTACGAGGCCGCCCGGCGGCCGGGCCACCAGTCCCGAGGCGGCGGCCACCCCCTGCTGGGCACTCACGTGGCCCTCGCGTCGGAGCCCGGGGTCCACGTCTGGGATGGCTCGATCGAGGTCGATGCCCACCCCTGCCTCCGGCAGCACGGCGACGGTGAGTTCACGGGGCTGCCCGCCGCCGCCTGGCTCGAGGCGGTCCGCGCGGCCGCGACCGAGATCGGGCGAGAGACCCTCGCCCTGGATGACGTGCGAATTCCCGGACGCCCTCCAATGCGAGGCCGGCGGCTCGGCGCTCCAGCTCGAAGTCCGGCCGCAGCCCTCAGGCGGATTGCAGGTCCGCGCGCTGGGCCGGGTGGACGAGGCCTCGAGCTGGAAGACGCTCCTGGTGGGCTCCGTCGTCGAGGGTCCCCTCCGACCCAGCGACACGAGCGCCGAACCTCGAGTGAGCGACATCGCCGCGATGCGATCGCGGATGGGCGAGCTTCCGTTTGACCTGCTGGAATCATGGCGTCGGAGCAGCCACCCGCCCGCCGTCAGCCGGCTCTGGCTTGGCCAAGGGGAAGGCGTCGCCCGCCTCGAGGACGCCACGAACAGCGAGCCGTGCGCCCTTCATCCCTCGGCCCTGGACGCCGCGTTCCGCGTGCTGGCCGCGACGGTTGCCGGCGACCCCGAGCGCGCGGGGGATTGGCGCCCGCTGGGCCTGCGAAGGCTGCGGATCGTGAAGAGCCCGACGGACGCGACCTGGGTGTACGCCACCGCGGGCGGCCGGACGTCGGACGGGGCGACGGGAGACGTCCGCCTGCTCGACGACGCGGGTGGGCTGGTGCTGGAGATGGAAGGGATCCAGCTCGCGGCGCCACCGCCGACGCCGGTGGAGAGCCTGATCCGTCGCGTGGAATGGACACGGCGGTCACGGGACGAGCAAGCGACGTCGCGAGCGCCCGGACGCTGGATTCTGGTCTGCTCATCCCGCGGCCGGGTCGGCCCGCTCGCAGCCCGGCTCCAGGCCGAGAGACAGGACGTCGTCATCGTCGACGCCTTCACGAGCGATGATGCGCTCGCCCGAGGCCTCCGGGAGGCGCTGGCGTCGGGCGCGGCGTGCCGGGGCGTGGTTCATCTCGGGAACCTCGAGGTCGACCCCGCGGAGTCGCCGCTGTCCACGCGCGCGGCGGCGGCCAGCTGGCGCAGCGCCCTCTCCACCGTCCAGGTCCTCGCGCAATGCACCGACGCTACCGCGGCCCCTCGGCTCTGGCTGGTCACCGCCGGCGCTCAGGTTGCCACGCCGGGCGATGTCGCCGGTTCGATCAGCGGCGCCGCACTCTGGGGGTTCGGCGGGGTCGTCGGCCACGAGTATCCGGCGCTCCAATGCACGCGAGTCGATCTCCCGCTCACCTGGTCCGCCGCGGATCTGACGGGTCTCGCCGACGAGATGCTGGCCGGGGATGACGAGGATCAGATCGCGCTCAGGGGCTCGGAGCGACGGGTGGCGCGCCTCGTCCCGGACGCCAAGGAAGCGAAGGACGCGCCGGCGCCAGTGCGCTCGGATGGCGCCTACCTGATCTCCGGCGGCTTCGGCGGTCTTGGCCTCGTGGTCGCGCGCTGGCTCGTGGCGCGCGGCGCCCGACATCTGGCGCTGTTCGGGCGACGCGGACCCTCCGACCACGCGCTGCGCGCGATCGGCGAGCTGCGGGATGCCGGTGCCGAGGTCGTCGTGTGTCGGGGCGACGTCGCCAGGGGCGACGACGTCCGACGCATCCTCGCCGAGCTGCCGACCGGCGTGCCTCTGCGCGGGATCGTGCACGCGGCGGGCGTCTTCGAAGCGCGCACTCTCGCCAATCTCGGCGTCGCGGGCTTCACCTCGGTCATGGGTGCGAAAGTCGAGGGAGCCCTGAACCTGCACGCGGCGACCCTGGATCGGCCACTCGACTTCTTCGTGGTCTTCTCCTCCGTCGCCGCCGTGCTGGGCTTTCCCGGGGTCGCAAGCTACGCCGCTGCGAACGCAGCGCTGGACGCGGTGGTCGCGCGGCGCCGGGCGGATGGACGGCCCGGACTGAGCATCGCGTGGGGGCGCTGGACGGACGTTGGCATGCACGCCACTCGCGGTGACGGCAACCATCGACTCGCTATGGATGGTCTGGGCAACCTCACTCCGGAGGAAGGCACGCTCGCGCTCGAGCGTGCGCTGACCGGGGACTCCACGCACGTGCTGGTGACCCGGCTCGATGTGGGACGCTGGGCCCGCGCGTATCCGACCGGAGCGCGAAGTCTGCTCCGCGATCTGCGCATGGAGGAGCCGGCCACGGTGACCTCGGGGGGCGTCGCCGCGCGGCTCCTGGCGATTCCGCACGCCAGCCGGCTCGAGGCGGTGGCCACCTGGGTGGGCGAGCAGGTGGGCCAGGTACTGCGGGTTGCGACGACCAGGGTGAGCCCGTCGGAGCCGTTCAAGGCCATGGGTCTCGACTCACTCATGTCGCTCGAGCTCCGCCATCGCATCGAGCGAGCCCTGACCATCGCACTTCCCGTCACGGCCATCTGGAACTATCCGACTGTGGCGGCGCTGGCCAGTCACCTGCACGAGCGCCTGGATCGCGCGGCACCCGCCGAGCCGGCCGCGCAGCCGGCCGATTCCCACGACATCGAGCAGATTCTCGAAGAGGTCGAGGGGCTCTCCGAGGACGAGGTGCAACGCATCGTGGCCGAGGACACGGCATGAGCGACGTGGCCCGCCGCATCGCGGCGCTTTCGCCCGAACGCCAGGCGATTCTCAAGGCCCGTCTCGCGGCCGGCGCCCCGGCCCCGAGTCCCGCTGGCCCCGAGCCACTCGCCATCGTGGGCGTCGGCTGCCGGTTCCCTGGCGGCGCGGACACGCCCGAGCGGTACTGGGACCTGATCCGCGATGGCGTCGACGCGGTCAGCGAAGTCCCGGGCGATCGCTGGGACGCGGACGCCCTCTACGATCCGGACCCGGGCGCGCCGGGCAAGATGGTCAGCCGGTGGGGGGGATTCCTGGCGAACCTCGATCGATTCGATCCCTACTTCTTCGGGATCTCGCCCCGCGAGATGACAAGCCTCGACCCGCAGCAGCGGCTCTTCCTCGAGGTCAGCTCGGAAGCCCTCGAGGACGCCGGCCTCACCCGGGAGCGCCTGGCCGGCAGCCGCACGGGCGTGTACGTGGGGACCCAGACAAACGACTACTCGTGGATGCTGTTCTCGGATCCCGTCGGGCTCGACACCTACGCCAGCACCGGCACCGCGCACAGCATCATCGCCAATCGCCTCTCCTACCTGCTGGACCTGCACGGGCCCAGCGTCGCGGTGGACACGGCGTGCTCCTCGTCGCTGGTGGCCGTGCACCTGGCCGTCCAGGGGCTCCGGAACGGGGAGTGCGACCTGGCGGTGGCGGGAGGCGTGAACATCCTGCTGTCCCCCCTCTGGAGCCTCGCGGTGTCCAAGCTCGGCGTCCTGTCGCCCGACGGGCGCTGCCGGGCTTTCGACGCGGCGGCCAACGGCATGGTCCGGAGCGAGGGCTGCGGCGTCGTCGTGCTCCGGCGGCTGGCCGACGCTCTCGCCAACGGCGACCACATTTGGGGGCTCATCCGCGGATCCGCGATCAATCAGGACGGCCGGACGAACGGGCTCACCGCGCCCAACGGCCTGTCCCAGCAGGCCATGCTCCGGCAGGCGCTGGCGAATGCCGGGATCGAACCCTCCGAGATCGGCTACGTCGAGGCCCACGGGACCGGGACGACGCTCGGCGATCCGATCGAGGTTGAGGCGCTGGCCCAGGTCCTCGGCCGTGCCGGCGACCGCGCGTGCCTGCTGGGCTCGGTCAAGACCAACATCGGGCACTGCGAGGGCGCGGCGGGCATCGCCGGGCTCATCAAGGTGCTGCTCGTGCTGCGCGAGGGCGTGGTCCCGCCCCCCGTGCACTTCCGCGCGCTGAACCCCCACATCGACCTGACCGGGACCCGACTCACCGTTCCCACGGAGACGCAAGCCTGGCCGCGCGGATCGAGCCGACGCTGCGCGGGCGTCAGCTCCTTCGGCTTCGGCGGCACCAACGCCCACGTGGTCCTCGAAGAGCCGCCGCTGCGCGGCGCCGCGGAAGCTCCGGAGCCCGGGGCCCACCTCCTGCCCCTCTCGGCCCGGAGCGCCTCCGGACTGGTCGCGCTGGTCCGCGCGTACCGGGAACGCCTCGCGGAGGGACATGCGAGCGTGCCGGTCGCCGACGTGTGCCACACGGCGGCGCTCCGGCGCACGCACCATCCGCACCGCCTCGCCGTGGTCGGGGCCTCGGCCGGCGAGCTCGTGAGCCGCCTGGCCGACGCCGAGGCGACGGCGGAGCGTCCGGTGGCGCCGCCGCGAGCGGCCCCGCTGGCCTTCGTCTTCTCCGGCCAGGGCACGCAGTGGGCCGGCATGGGGCGGGAGCTTGCCGAGCGTCGAGCCCGTCTTCCGCCGCGAGCTCGCGGCGTGCGACGCGCTCATCCGCGCGGAAGCGGGCTGGTCGGTGCTGGACGCGCTGGCGGATCCCGATCCAGACCGGCTGGAGCGGACCGAGATCGCCCAGCCCGCGATCTTCGCCGTCCAGGTGGGACTGGTCGCGCTGCTGCGCTCCTGGGGAGTGACCCCGAACGCGGTAGCTGGTCACAGCCTGGGTGAGGTTGCCGCCGCCCACACCGCGGGAGCTCTCGGCCTGGCGGAGGCGGTGCGGGTGATCGTGGCTCGCGCCCGGCTCATGGCGCCCCTCGCAGGGCGGGGACGAATGGTCTCGGTCCAGCTGTCCGCGGCGGAAGCGCTCCGCGTCATCGAGAGCGAGACCGCCGATCTCGCGGTGGCCGCGATGAACGGGCCCAATGCGACGGTGCTCTCCGGCGAGCGCTCGGCGCTCGAACGTGCCGTGCGCGGCCTGGAGGCGCGCGGCGTGTCGTGCCGATGGGTCCCGGTGGACTACGCGTTCCACAGCCCGCAGATGGGGCCGCTTCGCGGCCCGCTGGTCCAGGCGCTCGACGGGCTCACGGCGCGGCTGCCGCGATCTGTCGCTCGTCTCGACGGTGACCGGCGAGCTCGCGAGGGCCGGGGACTTCGGCGCAGCCTACTGGGGACGCAACATCCGCGAGCCGGTCAACCTCGTGGCCGCGGTGCAGACGATGGTGCGGCTCGGTGTCACGACCTTCGTGGAGATCGGGCCGCAGCCCGCGCTCGCCGGCGCGGTGACCCAGTGCCTCGAATCCATCGGCGCGCCCGGCGTGACGCTCGCCTCGCTGCGTCGGGGCCAGCCCGAGCAGGCCGCGATGCTCGGTGTTGTCGGCCGCCTCTGGGAGCTCGGCCACGGCGTCGACTGGTCGGCTCTCCAGGGCGGCCGCGGTCGGAGCGTCCGAGTTCCCCTGACGCCGTGGGAGCGCGAGTCTCATCCGCCGCGCGTGCCCAGGCTGACTGCCGGGGCGCCCGTGTCGGACGCACCGGGGGGACACCCGCTCCTCGCACGACGCCTGTCCACCGCGATGCCGACCTTCGAGACCCGGGTCGAGGGCGAGATGCCGGCGTTCCTCGCGGATCATCGAATCCTCGAACGTCCCGTGCTCCCCGCGACCGCCCTGATCGAGCTGGCGATGGCCGCGGGCGCCGTGGCGTTCGGCGACCGCCCTCGCGTCGAGGGCTTGATCATCAGGGAGCCGCTGGTGCTCGATGCGGAGCGCACCGTGCAGGTCACCGTGTGCGCTGACGATGGCGAGGAGGCCACGCTCCGCGTCTTCAGCCGAACGGGGACGCACGCCGGCTGGACGCTGCACGCGACGGCGGGCCTCCGCCCGGATCCTGGCCAGTTGTCTTCGGCCACCCCCACGGTGGATACGGTGCGCGCCCGCTGTCCGAACGCGCTGGAGTCATCCCCGCACTATGAGCGCCTGGCGCAGCTCGGTGCCGACTTCGGTCCGGGCTTTCGCTCGGTTCGCAGGCTCTGGCGCGGAGCCGGCGAGGCGCTGGTCGAGGTCGAGGTCCCCGCGGGCCTTCTGGATGGCGCTCGGTACCAGCTCCACCCGGCGCTGCTCGACGGTTGTCTGCAGGCTGCCGCCGCGGTGACCGTCGAGCAGGGGACGCTGCCGGTGCCGGTCAGCGTCGAGAGCGTACGCGTCCTCCGGCCGGCGGGTCAGAGCGCCTGGGGCCACGCCAGGGTCGAGGAGCGTCCCGGCGGCCTCGTGGCGGACATCGACGTGCTCGACGCGGGCGGTGAGCTCGTGGCCGAGCTGCGCGGCGTGACCTTCCGCCCTGCGCGAGCCCCTGTCAGGGTGCCCGGCACCGAGCCGGTGCTTCACCACGTGGTCTGGCGCCGCTCCACGCGCCGTCCCGCGCCGACCGCCCTCCACGGTCGCTGGCTCGTCGTGCCGGACGCTGGCGGCACCGGCGCCGCGCTGGCTCGTGCGCTACTGGCGCAAGGGGCCGAGGTCGACGCTCGCGCCGGCGCCGCGCGATCTGCCCGACGCGGATACGTGGCAGGCGCTCGTCACCGGTGCACCCGAGCCGTGGGACGGAGTCGTCCATCTCGCGGGCCTCGACGCCGTCGTCGACGAGCGGGCGGACTCCGGGAGTGTTCAGGCGGCGGCGCTCGACGCGTCCGCGAGCGTGATCGAGCTGGTCCAGGGGCTCGCGCGCGCGGGCGCGGCGTCACGGCTGTGGGTGGTGACACGTGCGGCGCAGACGACGTTGCCCGGCGCTCGGGTGGCCCTGGCCCAGGCACCTTTGTGGGGCCTCGTGCGGACCGTTGCGCTCGAGCATCCGGAGCTCAGGCCGACGCTGGTGGATCTCGATCCCGCGGCGACCGCGGACGCCGTCGCCGCACTCGTGGACGAGCTCCTCGGCGCCGACGACGAGCGCCAGGTGGCGCTGCGAGGCCAGGAGCGGCTCGTGGCCCGCCTCGCCCCGAGTGCCGGGATCGACGACGCCGCGGCACTCGCGCCCGCCGCCCTGCGGCTCGACATCCCGACGCGCGGCGTGCTCGAGGACCTGGCCTGGGTGGCGACGACGCGGGGGGCGCCGGGACCGGCCCAGGTCGAGATCCGGGCGCGCGCCGTCGGTCTCAACTTCCGCGACGTGCTCAACGCGCTCGGCATGTACCCCGGCGAGGCCGGGCCGTTGGGCAGCGAGTGCGTCGGCGAGATCGTGGCGGTGGGATCCGAGGTGCGCGACCTCCGCGTCGGCGACCTGGTCATGTGTGTCGCCACCGGAGCGTTCGCCTCCACTGTGGTCACCGATGCCGCGCTGGCCGTCCGCGTGCCGGCCTCCCTGACACCGGAGGCGGCCGCCACGGTCCCGATCGCGTTCCTCACCGCCCGCTACGCCCTGGCCGAGCTGGCGAAGCTCTCGCCGGGCCAGCGGGTGCTGATCCACGCCGGTGCTGGCGGCGTCGGCATGGCCGCGATCCAGGTCGCGCGCCGCGCCGGCGCCGAGATCTTCGCGACCGCCGGGAGCCCGCACAAGCGCCAGCTGCTCGCCTCGCTCGGCGTGGCCCACGTGATGGATTCCCGCTCGGTCGGATTCGCCGACGAGCTCATGGCGCGGACCGGCGGCGAGGGCGTCGACGTCGTGCTGAACTCGCTTGCGGGCGAGTTCATCCCGAAGAGCCTCGGAGTATTGCGCCTCGGCGGGTGCTTCGTGGAGCTGGGCAAGCGCGATGTCTGGGAGCCCGCACGCGTCGCGGCGGTTCGTCCCGACGTCCGCTACCACGTGGTCTATCTGGGCGACTCCTTCGCCAGCGAGCCGGCGCGAATCCACGGCATGCTCACCGCGCTCGCCGACGACCTCGCCGCCGGGCGGCTCGAGCCCCTGCCGCATCGCGTGTTCGGCGCGGCGGACGTGGCCGAGGCGTTTCGGTTCATGGCCCAGGCGCGCCACGTCGGCAAGATCGTGGTGCGGACCCCTGGCGGCGAGGCGCCAGCGCTACCCATTCGGGCGGACGCGAGCTATCTCGTCACGGGGGGCGCCGGTGCGCTCGGGCTGCACACCGCGGAATGGCTGCACGCGCGCGGCGCACGGCATCTCGTCCTCATGGGCCGATCGCCGCTGTCCTCTGCGGCGCGCGAGCGGGTGGCCCGGCTCGAGCGCGAGGGGTCCGTCGTGCGGATCGTACACGGTGACGTCGCACGCGCCGAGGACGTGACCCGTGCCTTGGGAGAGATCGAGACCGCGCTCCCCAGGCTGCGCGGCATCGTGCATGCGGCCGGGATCGTCGAGGACGCCATGGTCCCGGGGCAGACGCGTGCCCGGTTCGCCGCCGTCATGGCTGCGAAGGTTGCCGGCGCGTGGAACCTGCACCGCGCGACGGCCCCGCTCGAGCTCGACTTCTTCGTTCTGTACTCGTCCATGGCCGGGGTGCTCGGGTCGGCGGGCCAGGCCAACTACGCCGCTGCCAACGCGTTCCTGGACGCGCTCGCCGCCCACCGGCGCGCGCAGGGCCGGCGCGCCCTCGCCATCCAGTGGGGCCCGTGGAGCGAGGGCGGCATGGCCGCCGCACTCGGCGAGTACGGCCGGCGGCGGTGGGCAGCACAAGGCATTCGCGAGCTCGGCGCCGGCGAGGCTCTGATGCAGCTCGAGCGGCTGCTCGCCGGGGGCGCCGCGGCACCCACGAGCGCGGCGCCGCTGCCGATCGCCTGGGAGCGCTACGTCGCGGCTCTGGCCGGCGGCGCCCCTCCCTTCCTCCGCGATCTCGTCGGTGTGACCGCGAACGGCGCCCGCGCCACCGCCGTACCCGCGCGCCCCGCCCTCGTCGCGCAGCTCGCGGCGGCGCCCTGCGCGCGGCGCCGCCACCTGCTGCTCGCGCACGTGCGGGAGCAGGCCGCGCTCGTGCTCCAGCTGCCGAAGAGTCACGCGCTCGACCCGGATCAGGGATTCAAGGAGCTGGGCCTCGACTCGCTCATGGCCGTGGAGCTCCGGAACCGGCTCCGGGTCACGGTTGGCCACGCCTTGCCCACGACCCTGGCGTTCGACCATCCGACCGCGGCGGCGGTCGCCGATTTCCTGGCGCGCGTGCTGGACATCGGCGGCGACGAGGGCCCCTCGAAGCCTTGCGGCGAGGGCACCGCGGCTGATGCGGTCCGGGCGCTGTCGGACGAGGAAGCCACGGAGCTCCTGCTTGCCGAGCTGGCGCACGAGACGACGTCGGGCGCTGGGAACACGGGAGGGATCTAGCGAGATGGCATTCCCCGACACGATCTCCGTCGACCGGATGGGCAGCCTCGAGACAGCCGCCGCGCCACGGCACGCTCCGGACGCGCCGAACGGCGCGGCCCTGTCGCCGGTGAAGCAGGCGGTGCTCGAGATCCGGCGCCTGCGTGGGCGGCTCGAGGAGGCGGAGCGCGTCTTCACCGAGCCGGTGGCCATCGTGGGGCTCGGCTGCCGCTTTCCTGGCGGGGCCTCGAACCCCGGAGCGTTCTGGCGCCTGCTGCGCGATGGCGGCGACGCCGTCACGGAGATCCCGCGCGACCGGTGGGACGTCGACGCGTACTACGACGCGGATCCCGACGCGACCGGGCGGATCTACGTCCGGCACGGGGCCTTCCTCGACCGGGTCGATGGGTTCGACGCCGCCTTCTTCGGGATTTCCCCGCGCGAGGCGGCGAGCATGGATCCTCAGCAGCGCCTGCTGCTCGAGGTGGCGTGGGAGGCTCTCGAGCACGCGGGACTCAGCCCTGACCGGCTCGCCGGGAGCGCGACGGGCGTGTTCGTCGGCCTCAGCAGCAGCGACTACGCGCAGATGCAGGCGCAGACGATGAGGGCGGACGGGGCAGACGCCTACTTCGCGACCGGGACCGTGCATGGCGTGGCCGCCGGGCGGCTGTCATACCTGCTCGGCCTGCGCGGGCCCGCGATCTCGTTGGACACCGCGTGCTCCTCGTCGCTGGTGGCGGTCCATCTCGCGTGCCAGAGCCTGCGGCTGGGCGAGTGCCGCACCGCGCTCGCCGGCGGTGTCAACGTCATCCTCTGGCCCGAGCTGATGATGAACTTCTGCCGCGCGCGGATGATGTCGCCGACCGGGCGCTGCCACACGTTCGATGCGGACGCGGACGGCTACGTGCGAGGCGAGGGCGGCGGGGTGGTCGTGCTCAGGCGCCTGTCCGACGCGCTCGCCGACGGCAATCGCGTGCTGGCGGTCATCCGCGGATCGTCCGTGAACCAGGACGGGCGAACCAGCGGTCTGACGGTTCCGAACGGACCCGCCCAGGAGGCGCTCATCCGCGAGGCGCTCGCCCACGCCCGCGTCGAGCCCGCGCGGGTCTCCTACGTCGAGGCGCACGGCACGGGCACGCCGCTCGGGGATCCCATCGAGGTGCGCGCGCTCGCCGCCGCACTGGGCACGGGCCGCTCGCCGGGTGAGCGGGTTGCCATCGGCTCGGTCAAGACGAACATCGGGCACCTCGAGGCGGCCGCCGGAATCGCGGGCCTCATCAAGGTCGTGCTGGCGCTCCAGCACGGCACGCTGCCGGCGAGCCTCCACTTCCGGACGCCGAGCCCGCACATCCCGTGGTCGGAGCTCCCCGTCGAGGTGATCGCCGAGCCGAGGGATTGGCCAGGCGCGGATGGCCCGCGGCTCGCAGGCGTGAGCGCCTTCGGATTCAGCGGGACCAACGCGCACGTGATCGTGCAGGAGGCGCCGACACAGGCGGCCGGGATCGCGGACAGCGAGCGGCCGCTCCATCTGCTGCCGATCTCGGCCCGGAGCCAGCCCGCCCTGCGCGAGCTCGCTCGCCAGCTCGCGCGCGACGTCTCGAGCCGCTCAAACGAAAACCTGGCCGACATCTGCTTCACCGCCGGCACCGGGCGCGCTCACTTTCCCCATCGCGCGGCTGTGATTGGCCGCGACTCGGCGGAGATGGCAGCCCAGCTGGAGGCGGTTGCGGCCGGCCGAGAGATGCCGGGCGTGCACCTCGGCACCGGTCGGCTCGGCGGGATCCCACAGCTGGCCTTCCTGTTCACGGGGCAAGGGCCCCAGTACGCCGGCATGGGGCGCCGGCTGTACGAGGTCGATCCGTCCTTCCGCGCAGCGCTGGACGAGTGCGCGGCGGCGCTCGAGCCGCATCTCGACCGGCCGCTGCGCGCGATCCTCGATCCCGAGCCCGACGCGGTCGCCGAGCTCGCCGAGGCGCGACTGGCGCAGCCGGCCATGTTCGCCATCGAGGTGGCCCTGGCTACCATGCTCCGGTCGTGGGGCATCGTTCCCACCGCGGTGATCGGTCACAGTCTCGGCGAGTACGCCGCGGCCTGCATCGCGGGCGTGTTGCAGCTCGAGGACGCCGCGCGACTGGTGGCAATCCGGGGGCGCGCGATGGACGCGCTGCCGCCGGGGGCGATGGCCGCGGTGTGGGCGCCGGAGGCGGACGTGCGCCGACGGCTGGCCGCGCACGGCGACCGGGTGGCGATCGCGGCGGTGAACGCGCCAGACCAGGTCGTGGTGTCCGGGACGCCCGAGGCGATCGCGCGCCGTCTGCGATGAGCTCGAGCAGGACGCCATCCGGGTCCGGCTCCTCTCGATGACCCATGCATTTCATTCCCCGATGGTCGAGCCGGCGCTCGCCCAGCTCGGCGCGGAGGCGTTACAGCTCGAGCATCGCGAGCCCAGCCTGCCGATCGTCTCGAACGTGACCGGGCGCCTCATCGGGCCCGGCGAGATCGACGCCGACTACTGGGCGCGTCACGCGCGGCGGCCGGTGCGGTTCGCCGAGGGGCTCGCCGCGCTCTCCGCCGAGGGCATCGACGTCTTCGTCGAGCTGGGGCCGCACCCGGCGCTGCTTCCGCTCGGCCCGCAGTGCGTGGCGCAGGACGCCACCTGGCTGCCCACGCTCCGGCGCGACGAGGACGACTGGGCGTCCATCCTCGAGACCGTCGGGGCGCTCTATGCGCGTGGCGCGGACATCGACTGGGTCGCCTTCCATCGGGGGCTCTCCCGCCGCACGGTCACGCTGCCGACGTACCCATTCCAGCGAAGCCGGCACTGGGTGGAGATGGGCCGCCAGCGGCCCGACGGCCGCACGCCCACGCCGGCCGTGGTGTGGGACGCGGTGACGACGGCCGGCCGCCGCCAGATGAACCAGGCGCCGCTCGACCTCGCCCTCGCCAGCTATCCCGCGAAATGGAGCGCGCTGAACCGGCTGGCCACGGAGTACGTCGCCGCGGCGTTCGCCGAGCTCGGCTGCTTCACGCACGCCGGCTCGCGTCACACTCTCGACGCGCTGGCGGAGCGCTGGGCCCTGCCGCCCGCCCGCCGTCACCTCCTGGCCCGATGGCTCGATCGCCTCGTTGCCGACGGCCGCCTGCGTCGACACGATGATGAGCTGGAGGCGCTGGCCCCGCTGTCGCGCGTGCCGGTCGAGGGGACGCACGGCGAGGCGCGCGCAGTGCTCGCCGACACGCCCGGATTGCTCGACTACGTCGACCGGTGCGGCGCGCGGCTGGCCGCGGTGCTCACCGGCGACGAAAGCGCGCTGGAGACGCTCTTCCCCGGGGGCGGTTTCGAGACGACGGACTTCCTCTACGCGGGCTGGGCGGTGCCGCGCTACATGAATGCGATCGCGCGCGCGGTGGTCGAGGCATGGGTACGGGTCCAGTCGGCGGACCTCCCCGTGCACGTCCTCGAAGTCGGCGCCGGAACGGGCGGAACCAGCGCCGCGATCCTTCCCGTTCTTCCTGCCGATCGTACCACGTACGCCTACACCGACGTGTCCCCGTTCTTCCTGGAGCACGCGACGCGGAAGTTCGCCGCGTACCCCTTCCTGGCCCCCGGTCTGCTCGACCTGGAGCGCGATCCGCGTGAGCAGGGTCACGAGCCCGGCAGCGTTCACCTGATCATCGCGGCCAACGTGCTCCATGCGACCCGGGATCTCGACCGCACGCTTCAGCACGCGCGCGGCCTCCTCGCGCCGGGCGGGATGCTGGTGGCCTACGAGGCGACCACCCATCACCCCTGGTTCGACATGACCACGGGGTTGATCGAGGGCTGGCTCCGCTTTGCCGACGCCTGGCGAGGGGATCATCCGCTGCTGACGCCCGAGCGCTGGGAGGCGGCCCTGCGCGCTCACGGCTTCGAGCACGTCGCCGTCTTCCCGGAAGCGGGTTCACCGGCCGAGGTGCTGGGCCAGCACGTCATTGCTGCTTTCGCGCCGGGCGTGGCGACGAGCGTGGGCGGCGAGGCGGCGCGCAGCAGATCGGAGCTGGCCCACCCCCCGGTTGGCCTGCCGGACGGACTCGACGCGTCGACGGCCTCGGAGCTTCGCCGGCGGCTCGAGGCGGCGCCCGCGGGGGAGCACCACGAGATTCTGATCGGCCACGTTCGTGAGACGGTGGCGGGCGTGCTTCGGCTCGAGGCGCCGGAGTCGCTCGATCGGCGGAGCCGCCTGATGGATCTCGGCATCGACTCGCTGATGGCCCTCGAGCTACGCAAGCGGCTCGGGACAGGGCTCGGGCTCGCGCGCGCCTTGCCCGCCACGCTGATCTTCGACCATCCGTCGATCGACGCGATCGCACGACTGCTCGGTACCAGCGTCGCGCCGGCCCACGCGGGCAACGGACACGCCGCCGCGCCGGCGCCCCCCTTGGACATGCCCGCTGCGCCTCCGGAGCGCCTCGCCCCCGAGGACGTGGAGGCGCTCGACGATGCGGACGTCGAGGCCCTCCTGCTCAAGAGGCTGGAGGCGCTCCGATGAGCGATCCCCGCGCGCGGTCCGGCAACGGGGGGCCCGTGCCGGCCCTCTCCCCGCTCAAGCAAGCGCTGCTCGCCATCGACGACCTGCAGGCGCGTCTCGCGGCGGAGCAGCGGGCGCACGGCGAGCCCATCGCGGTGATCGGCATCGGATGCCGGTTCGCGGGCGGGGTCGAGGATCCGGTGTCCTTCTGGCACCTGCTGCGCGACGGCGTGGAGGCCGTGCGCGAGGTGCCAGCGGAGCGGTGGGACGTCGAGCGTCTGTACGACCCCGACCCCGACGCGCCCGGCAAGACCTACGCGCGTCACGCGGGCTTCCTCGAGCAGGTCGACCGGTTCGACCCGCAGTTCTTCGGGATCTCGCCGCGCGAGGCGCAGGCGATGGACCCGCAGCAGCGGTTGCTCCTCGAGGTGGCGTGGGAGGCACTCGAGCATGCCGGGCAGGCGCCGGACCGCCTGGGCGGCAGCGCGGTCGGGGTCTTCGTGGGCATCGCGTCCACCGACTACGCGTCGCTGCAGATCAAGACACAGGAGCTCGCGCGCCTGAGCGCGTACTACGGGTCAGGCATCGCGCACAGCGTGGCGGCCGGCCGCATCGCCTACGTCCTCGGGCTGCAGGGCCCGGCGGTGTCGATCGACACGGCGTGCTCGTCGTCGCTGGTCGCCGTGCACCTGGCGTGTCAGAGCCTGCGCGCGGACGAGTGCCGCATGGCCCTGGCCGGAGGCGTCAACGTCATCCTGAGCCCCGAGAACGGGATCTCGTTCGCGAAGGCGCGGATGCTCGCCGCCGACGGACATTGCCGCACCTTCGACGCGGGTGCCGACGGGTTCGTGGATGGCGAGGGGTGCGGCGTGGTGGTGCTGAAGCGCCTGTCCCGGGCTCAGGCCGACGGCGATCGGATCCTTGCCGTGATCGCGGGCTCGGCGATCAACCAGGACGGCGCATCGAGCGGGCTGACCGCGCCGAGCGGCGGGGCGCAGACCGCGGTGATCCGCGACGCGCTGCGTCGGGCCGGTGTGGCGCCCGCCGAGGTCGACTACGTGGAAGCGCACGGCACGGGCACGGCGCTTGGCGACCCCGTCGAGGTGCAGGCCCTGGGCGTGGCGCTCGCCGACGGCCGGCCCGCGAATCGTCCCGTGTTGATCGGCTCCCTGAAGCCAAACATCGGCCACGCGGAGGCGGCGGCCGGCGTGGCCGGCCTCATAAAGACCGTCCTCGCAATCGAGCACGGTGAGCTGCCGCCGCAGATCAACTTCGAGCGGCCGAGCCCGCACATTGCGTGGGACGAGCTGCCGGTGCGCGTGGTCGCCGGCCGGACGCCGTGGCCCGGCGGCTCGCAGCGCCGGGTGGCGGGCGTCAGCGCCTTCGGCTTCAGCGGGACCAACGCGCACGTGATCGTCCACGCGGCCCCGGGGCCTGAACCGACGCCGTCCATGGCCGATCGAGATCGGCCAGCGCATCTCCTGACGCTGTCCGCGCGCAGCGACGGGACGCTGACCGTGCTCGCCGAGCGCATGGCCCGGCGCCTGGCCGACGAACCGTCGCTGGACGTGCGTGATGTCGCCTTCTCCGCCAACATCGGCCGGGCGACCCTGGCGCACCGGGCGGTCGTCCGGGCCACCACGCTCGACGAGGCGCGGCGGGCGATGGCGGCGCTGGCCGCCGGCGCGGAGATGCCCGGGCTCGTGAAGGGTCGCGTGTCCGGCCCGGATGCCCCCCGTGTGGCCTTCCTGTTCACCGGTCAGGGATCGCAGTACGCGGGGATGGGACGCGAGCTCTACGACACGGAGCCGACGTTCCGTCGCGCGCTGGATCGCTGTGCCGGCCTTCTGGACCCCGAGCTCGACCGCCCGCTGTTGAGCGTGCTCTTCGGGGACGCACCAGTCGTCCCCCTCGATCAGACGTCGTACACACAGCCCGCGCTCTTCGCCCTGCAGCACGCGCTCTGCGAGCTCTGGCGTACCTGGGGTGTGGAGCCGGGCGCCGTGCTCGGTCACAGCGTGGGCGAGTACGCGGCGGCGTGCGCGGCGGGGTCGATCACGCTCGAGGAGGGATGCCGTCTCGTCGTGGCGCGCGGACGGCTCATGCAGTCGCTGCCCGCGGGCGGCGCGATGGCCGCCGTCTTCGCGTCCGAGGCCCGCGTGACCGCCGCCGTCGCTGCATCCGGCGGGCGGGTGTCGCTCGCGGCGGTGAACGGCCCGGAACACGTCGTCGTCTCCGGTGACGAGCCGTCGGTCGACGCCGTGGTCCGGGCGCTTGCGGTCGAGGGCGTGGGCGCCCAGCGACTGCCGGTGTCGCACGCGTTCCACTCCCCGTTGATGGATCCGATCCTCGAGCCGTTCGGCCATGTCGCGGCGAAGCTCGCCGCCCTGCGGCCACGCATCTCGTGGGTGTCGAGCGTGACCGGCGCGCTGGTCGGCACGGCCGGCGAGATCGATGCCGCCTACTGGCGGCGCCACGTGCGGGAGCCGGTGCGTTTCGCCGACGGCATGGAGACCCTCTGGGCGCAGGGGTGCCGCGTCTTCGTCGAGATCGGCCCGGGCACGACCCTGGTGGGGATGGGGCGCGCCGCGATGCCCGGCGGCGACGGCACGTGGCTCCCCTCGCTTCGCCGTGGCCGAGCGGACTGGGACCGGATCCTCGAGACCCTCGCCGAGCTCTGGACACGAGGAGTACCCGTCGATTGGGCCGCCTTCGATCGCGATCGGCCACGCCGGCGGGTCGTGCTACCGAGCTCGCCCTTCGAACGCGCGCGCTACTGGCTCGACCCCCCGCGACCCGCTCCGGCGCCGGCGCGCGCTTCCGAGGCGTCTTCCGGTCACCCGCTGCTCGGTCGGCGCCTTCGCTCGGCGCTGAACGACGCTCAGTTCGAGGTGGAGATTGCCGCGGACGGGCCGGCCTATCTCGGCGATCACCGCGTGCACGGACGCACGGTGCTGCCGGCCACGGCGTACTTCGAGATGTGCCTGGCCGCGGCGGCCACGCTCGCTGGCGAGCGCCGCGCCGTCGTGGAGCTCACGCTCCAGGAGGCCATGGTGCTCCCGGATGCGGGCCCATGCACGGTTCAGGTCGTGGTGACGCCCGACGAGACCGACGCCTCGGTGCGGGTGTTCAGCCTGGAGCCGGGCCAGGCGGCGGCGTGGCGGCTGCACGCGATCGGGCGACTGCGCGACGGTGCCGCCACACCGCCGCCGTCCGTTCAGCTGACGGAGGTGCTGGCACGCTGCGCCGAGCAGGTCCCGCTCGAGGCGTTCTACGCCGGGCTCGAGGCGCGAGGTCTCGATCTCGGACCGGCCTTCCGCGGACTCGATCGGTTGCACCGCCGCGATGGGGAGGCGGTGGGCCGGGTGAGACTGGCGGCCACGCTGGACGCCTCGCCATATCAGACGCACCCGGCGCTGCTCGACGCCTGCCTCCAGGTCACCGCCGCCGCCCTCCCATCTCCCGAGGCCGGGGGCGACCCCGGTACGTTCATGCCGATCGGCGTCGATCGGCTGTCGGCCCACGGTTCTGTGCGACCGGGCATGTGGAGTCACGTCCGCCTGCGACCGCGCGAGGGGCCGGACACCCTGGTCGCTGACGTCAGCGTCATCGACGCCGAGGGCGCCGTCGTCCTCGAGGTGGTGGGCCTGCGCTTCGCGCGCGTCGCCGCGGGCACGCTAGGGCGCGACGACGCTGGCCCAGTGGACTCGTGGCTGTACGAGGTCGAGTGGCGTCCAGCGCCGCTCGCCGTTCCGGGTGAGGCGGGTCCGCTCGGGCTCGGCTCGAAGTCGATCGCCGAGACGCTGGAGGGCGTCGGTGCCGGGCTGGCCGCCGCCGAGCCATGCCACTACGGAGAGATGCTCGATGAGATCGACCGACTCGCCGTCGACTACATCGTGGCGGCGGTGCGTCGTCTCGGTGGAAAGCTTGGCGTCGGCGATCGGCTGACCCTGGCGGAGCTCCAGGCGTCGCTGGGAGTGATCCCGCGCTACCGGGGATTGCTTCGCCGCCTGCTGGACATCCTCGTCGAGGACGGCATCCTCGTCGCGGCGGCGGATGGCTGGACCGTCGTCCGGGACGTGGAGTGCCGGCGCGTCGACGCCGAGGGCGCGATCCGCGTGCTGCTGGAGCGTTACGGCGACGCACCAGAGCTGACGCTGGTCGCGCGCTGCGGCCCCGAGCTGGCCGGGGTGTTGCGAGGCGCCACCGATCCCCTCGACCTGCTCTTTCCCGGAGGCTCGATCGATCTGGCCCGGCGACTGTATCGTGAATCGCCTGCCGCCAAGGCGTGCAACGCGCTCGTCGGTGAAGTGGTCTCCAGGCTGCTCGCCGCGGCGCCCGACCGCACGCTGCGGATCCTCGAGGTGGGCGGGGGCACCGGCGGCACCACCGCCGGACTGCTGCCCCTGCTGCCGCCCGATCGCACGCACTACGTGTTCACCGACGTCTCGCCCGCGTTCGTCGCGGAGGCGGCCGAGGCGTTCACCTCCTATCCGTTCGTCAGCGTCCAGTGTCTCGACGTCGAGCGCTCGCCCGGGGGACAGGGGCTGGCCGGCCAGACCTTTGACCTGATCCTCGCGGCCAACGCGCTGCACGCGACGTCCGACCTGCGGCGGACGCTCGCCCACTGCCGCGAGCTCCTCGCGCCGGAGGGCGTCCTGCTGCTGGTCGAGGTCACGACACCGCAGCGCTGGGTCGACCTGACGTTCGGCCTCACCGAGGGATGGTGGAAGTTCACCGACGATCGTGGGCGTTCGTGCCCGCTGCTGAGCCGCGAGAGCTGGATGGAGCGCCTCGCGTCAGCGGGGCTGCGCGATCCCGTGGCCCTGCCTTCCCGCCCGGGCTCGGGCCGCATCTTCGCGTCGAATGCCGTCATCGTGGCGCGCGCTGATCAAGCGCAGGCCGGCTCGTGGCTGATTCTCGCCGACGAGGGCGGAGTTGGCGACGCGCTGGTGGCGGAGCTCCGTACCAGGCATGGCGAGTGCACGGTCGTCAGGATCGGCGACCGCTACGCGGCGAGCGACGACGGGGCTGTTCGCGTCGATCCCACCGATCCGGCGCAGCTGGCTCGCGCTGGTGCGCGAGCTCGCCGTCGCTCCGGCCGCGCCGTGGCGCGGCATCGTGCACCTCTGGGCGATGGACGCGCCCGTGAGCCACTCCGTCACCGCCGCCGAGCTCGCCGAGGCGCAGCGCCGCATCTGCGGGAGCGTTCTCCATCTGGCGCAGGCGATCGTGGGCGCGGGCCTCACCCCCGTTCCTCGGATGTGGGTGGCGACACGGGGCACCCAGCACGTCGGCATGGAGGCGGTGCCGCAGGCCGTGGCGGCTGCCCCGGTGTTGGGTCTCTGTCGCTCGATCCGGGCGGAGCACCCGGAGCTTCGCTGCACGGCCGTCGACCTGGACCCGGCGTCGGCTCGCGAGTCGGCGTATGCGCTGGCAGCGGCAGTGACCGTCGACGATCAGGAAGAGGAAGCGGCGATCCGCGGCGGCGTCCGCCACGTGCCGCGACTGGTTCGCCACCGCGCACGCAGACCGGCGGCGCGGCCCTCGGGAAGTTCCGAGCCGCAGCGGCTGGAGATCCTCGCCCGGGGGACGCTCGACACCGTGGGGTACCGGCCCGTGGCTCGCCGGTCGCCCGCGCCCGGTGAGGTCGAGATCCAGGTTCAGGCCACCGGGCTGAACTTCCGCGACGTGCTCAACGCGCTCGATCTGCGAAGCGATCCGCAGCCCATGGGCGGGGAGTGCGCGGGAACGGTGGCGCGGATCGGCGAGGGTGTCACCGGGCTGGAGATCGGCGACGACGTCATCGCCCTCACCACGGGCGCGTTCGGCACCCATGCCATCGCGCTCGCGGAGCTCGTGCTGCCGCGGCCCGCACACCTGACGGCCGAGGAGGCGGCGACGCTGCCCATCGCCTACATGACGGCGCTCCACTGTCTGCACCGGGTGGGCGGCGTGCGGGCCGGCGATCGGGTGCTGATCCACGCGGCGGCCGGCGGCGTGGGGCTGGCGGCCACCCAGCTTGCCCAACGGGCGGGCGCGGAGGTCTTCGCGACCGCGGGCCGGCCGGAGAAGCGCGAATACCTGACCTCGATCGGTGTCCAGCATGTGATGGACTCGCGCACCCCTGAGTTCGCGGCCGAGGTGATGGCGCGCACGGGCGGGCACGGCGTCGATCTGGTGCTGAACTCGTTGACCGGCGAGATGATGGGAGCGAGCCTGTCGGTGCTCGCATCGGGCGGCCGCTTCGTCGAGATCGGAAAATCGGACATCCTCGACGTCGACTCCGCGGCCCGCCTCCGTCCCGACGTGACCTACACCGCCGTCGACCTGGAGCCGATGCTGGAAGGGTGCGTCGCCGGCGCGCGCAGCCTGCTCCTCGAGGTCGTGGCCGCGGTGAACGCACGCGAGCTGCCCCCCCTGCCTCACCGTGTTTTCCCCGCGGAAGAGGCAGCGGCGGCCTTCAGGCACATGGCGCAGGCGCGCCATATCGGCAAGATCGTCATCACGGCTCCTGGGGGAACCCACGCCGGGATGCACAATGCGCCGCCGCGGCCGCTCACCCGGGCGGACGGCACCTATCTCATCACCGGCGGGTTCAGGGGACTCGGGCTGGAGGTCGCTCGCTGGCTCGTGGGACATGGCGCGCGCCGGCTCGTCCTGATGGGCCGCGGTGGCCCCGATGCGCACGGGTGCGCCGCGATCGAGGCGATGGAGCACGAGGGCGCCGAGGTGATCGGCGTCCGGGGCGACGTCTGCAACCCCGGCGATGTCCGTGCGGCGCTCGACACCATCCGGGACGGGAAGTGGCCGCTGCGCGGCGTGATCCACGCGGCGGGCGTGCTCGATGACGGGGTCCTGCTGGAACAGCGCTGGGCGCGGTTCGAGCCCGTGCTCGCGCCGAAGCTCATCGGCGCCTGGCACCTGCACTCGATGACCCTGGAGGAGCCGCTCGACTTCTTCGTTTTCTTCTCGTCGGCCGCCTCTCTGCTCGGCTCACCGGGACAGGGCAACCACGCCGCCGCCAACGCCTTTGTCGACGCGCTCGCTCATCACCGGCGAGCACGCGGGCTGCCCGCGCTGAGCATCAACTGGGGCGCGTGGTCGGGCGTGGGCGCGGCGATGCGGCCCGAGGTGGACCGCCGTATCGCGCGGTTGGGCCTCGAAGCGATTCCGGTGGCCGCAGGCTTGCAGGCGCTCGAGCGAGCGATCCTGGGCGGTGAGATCCAGCTTGGCGTGCTGCCGATCGACTGGGGACGGTACCTCGGCGACGGCGCATACCGCCGATCGTTCCTGTCGGAGCTCGAGCCGCGGACGCGCAGGCCCGCCGTGCGGGGGGGAATCCATCGCGCGGATGTACCGTCGACGCTCCGGCGCGAGTTGAGCGAGACCGACTCCGCGCGGCAGCTGGAGCTGCTCACCGCGCACATCGGCAAGCGCGCATTGAAGGTGCTCGGGGCGGCAGGCACCACGTCCATCGAGCCGCGACGGCCCCTGCGCGAGCTCGGCCTCGACTCACTCATGGCTGTCGAGCTGCGCAACCTCCTGCACAACGACCTGGAGCTCGACCAGCCCTTGCCCGCGACCCTGGTGTTCGACCATCCGACGGTCGAGGCGATAACATGCTATCTTGGGCGCGAGTTCCTCGGCCTTGCGGCCGACGTGCTAGGGCCTGGCTTAGCGGCCGATGCCACCGACACGCTCGACCGCATCGAGAACCTCTCCGACGACGAAGTGGACCGCCTCCTGGCCGAGCGGATGCGGAGTGAGGCCTGAGATGGCGGAATTCCTCGAGCGGATCGCGAAGCTCTCGCCGAAGCGGCTGGCCCTGCTCGCGGCGGACCTCCAGGCGAAAGACGTGCTCGAGGCGGGCGGCGCGGGTTGCCCGAGCCCCGGGGACTAGCAGCCGATCCCCCGTTTCTCTTCCATGCGTGAGGGGCGGCTTTCACGAGCAAGCACGCCAGGCCCTCCTCGGGACGGAGAGGAGTTGTCCGGATCGAGGGTGGCCACCGAGAAGTCCTTGCCCGCCACGTCCCGAATCGATTTGCGGACGAGACGGCACCAGCTCAGTGTGGATTAGGAACTTTGGTTCATAGTTTGAGCAGCGGCACCTCACGCGGGTAGGGGAATCCCCCCGCACGGGGGGTGCTGCTCACCTGGTCATCCGGAACAATTTAGCCTTTGCTTTCAGCAGTTTGGCATTGGATAGTCTCACAGCACGCTAGTTGCATACTTCCTGAGGCATGTGCAAGGAGATTCCTCGGCTCCTCCTAGGCACGGCTGCTACGCCTGGGTGGATCGGGGCTAGCCGATGGGCTCTGCGCTGGTGCCCCGTTCAGCAGACCAAGTGAACGCTATGCCAATTGGCCCGCCGACAGGCGAGGCCGTCAGATCCTGGAGGTCTAGTAAGCATGTCGTCCGACCCGACAAGGCCATGGGGAATTCTCTCTTGACCGGTGCGCACCCTTTGCCAGCAACCGCCGAGATGGTGCGCTCGCGGGTCATGCGCCTCCGGCGGCACCCTGCGCCCACTCTTGCGTCCCTCGAACGCGAGGCACACGGCGCCACCCGACTGCCGTCCGAGACGACGCGGCCCTCCGCCTGAGATGTCAGACTTTCTCGAGCGGATCGCGAAGCTCTCGCCGAAGCGGCTGGCCCTGCTCGCCGCGGATCTCCAGGCAAGGGTGGACGACCTGGAGCGGGCGCGCACCGAGCCCATCGCGATCATCGGCATGGGCTGCCGCTTCCCCGGCGCCAACGACCCCGAAGCGTTCTGGAAGCTGCTGGACGGCGGGATCGATGCGATCACCGAGGTGCCGCGAGCGCGGTGGGATGTCGACGCCTGGTACGACCCCGACCCCGACGCGGCCGGAAAGATGTCCACCCGCTTCGGAGGCTTCCTCGAGCACGTCGATCGGTTCGACGCCGGCTTCTTCCGCATCGCTCCTCGCGAGGCGGTCAGCATGGACCCGCAGCAGCGGCTGCTGCTCGAGGTGAGCTGGGAGGCGCTGGAGGACGCCGGTCACGCACCCGACCAGCTGACGGGCACGCGCACCAGCGTCTTCGTGGGCGTGTGCAACAGCGACTACTACCAGCTCGTGATGAAGGGGGATCCCCGCCGCCTCGACGCGTACGTGGCCTCCGGTGGCTCGCACAGTGTCGCCGCGGGCCGGCTCTCCTACGCGCTGGGCCTGCAGGGCCCGAGCGTGGCGGTCGACACGGCCTGCTCGTCCTCGCTGGTGGCCGTGCACCTCGCCTGTCAGAGCCTGCGGGCCGGAGAGAGTCGGATGGCGCTGGCCGGCGGTGTGAACCTCGTGATCACACCGGACGTCACGATGCTCCTGTCCCGCGCCCGGATGATGGCGCCGGACGGGCGCTGCAAGGTTTTCGACGCTCGCGCCGACGGCTTCGTCCGCGGCGAGGGCTGCGGCGTCGTGGTGCTCAAGCGCCTGGCCGATGCGCAGGCGGACGGTGACCGGGTCCTCGCGGTGATCCGCGGTACCGCGGTCAACCAGGACGGCCGCAGCAACGGGCTCACCGCGCCGAACGGGCCGGCCCAGGAGGCGGTGATCCGCGAGGCGCTCGCCGCCGCCGGGGTGAAGCCGCGCGAGGTCGGCTACGTCGAGGCTCACGGGACGGGCACCTCCCTGGGCGATCCGATCGAGCTGCAGGCGCTCGGCGCCGTGCTGGGCGTGGAACGCCCGGCGAGCGAGCCGGTCGTCGTCGGCTCCGTCAAGACGAACATCGGCCACCTCGAGGCCGCCGCCGGCGTGGCCAGCCTCATCAAGGTCGTCCTCGCGATGCGGCACGACCGTGTGCCGCCTCACCTGCACTTCGACACACCCAACCCCCACATCGCGTGGTGGCGCTTGCCCGTGCGGATCCCGACCGCATCAATGCCGTTCCCCGAGCGGAACGGACGGCGGGTGGCCGGCGTCAGCTCGTTCGGCTTCAGCGGCACCAACGCCCACGCCGTCCTGGAGGCCGCCCCCGACACCGCCACGACTCCGGCCGAGCGCGATCGGCCGCTGCACTTGCTTGCGCTGTCCGCGGGTGACGGGGAGGCGCTCCGCCAGATGGCCGAGCGGCTCGCGGCGTACCTGGGGCGAGACCCCGAACGATCCGTCGCCGATGTGTGCTTCAGCGCCGCTGCCGGCCGCGCCCGGCTGACCGATCGCGTCGCCATGGTGGTGAGCTCGCCGGACGAGGCGCGCACGGGCCTGGCCGCCCTCGGGCGCGGCGGAGCCGCGGCTGCCGCGGTGCACGGCCGCGCGGGCCAGTCCGCCGCGCCGGTGTTCCTCTTCACCGGACAGGGCGCGCAGTACGCGGGGATGGGTCGCGAGCTCTACGAGACCCAGCCGAGCTTCCGGGCCGCGCTCGACCGCTGTGATGCCCTCCTCCGCCCACACCTCGACGTTCCGCTGCTGTCGGTGCTCTACCCCGGGCCCGGGGAAACGCCCGGACTGATCGACCAGACCGCGTACACGCAGCCCGCACTGTTCGCGCTCGAGTACGCGCTCTGCGAGCTATGGCGCGCCTGGGGCATCGAGCCAGCCGCCGTGATGGGGCACAGCGTGGGCGAGTACGTGGCGGCATGCGTGGCGGGCGCGCTCACGCTGGAGGATGGCTTGCCGCTCATCGCCGAGCGCGGCCGGCTCATGCAGGCGTTGCCCGCCGGCCACATGGTGGCGGTGTTCGCGCCCGAGGAGCACGTCGTCCCCGCACTCGGTGCCGAGGCCTCGCAGGTCGCCGTCGCCGCCGTGAACGGACCCGAGCACGTCGTGCTGTCCGGCGCGCCCGGGCCGGTGGCGGCGGTGGTCGCGCGGCTGACCAGGGCGGGCGTGGAGTGCCGGCCCCTCACCGTGTCGCACGCGTTCCACTCCCCGATGATGGAGCCGATCCTTTCGGCCTTCGAGGCGCGCGCCGCCGCGCTGCCCGTCGCGCGACCCCGGCTGAGGATCGTCTCGAACCTCACCGGCCGCCTCGTCGCCGGAGACGAGCTTGCGAGCCCGGGGTACTGGAGCCGGCACCTGCGCGAGCCCGTCCGGTTCGCGGACGGGATTCGCGCGCTCCACGCGCTGGGGCACTCCGTGTTCGTGGAGATCGGCCCGACCCCGACGCTCCTGGCAATGGGGGCGCGCTGTGTGCCCGAGGAGGCGGTGACGTGGCTGCCGTCGCTGCGACGGGGGCGGGGCGACTGGTCGTCGCTCCTGGAGAGCTCTCGCGGCGCTCTTCGCGCAGGGCGCGAGCGTGGACTGGAAGGGCTTCGACCGCGACTATCCCCGACGGCGGCTGTCGCTGCCGACTTATCCCTTCCAGCGCACGCGCCACTGGGTCGAGATGGACGGCGCCAGCGATCCGCCGGAGGCGCGGGCGGAGGGTGCGGCCGGCGGCGCCGACACAGAGGCGCCGGACCAGCTGGCCCGGGTGGACCGCTGGCTCTACGATGTCGAATGGACGCCGCGGGCCCGCGAGGACGCCGCGACCTGGCTGCCTCCACTCGACGCGCTCGTGCTCGGGCTCTCCGCCTCGGCCCAAACCTTGCGTCGCGAGCACAGGCTCGACGAGTACGGTGTGCTGTTGCCCGAGCTCGATCGGCTCTGCGCGGCCTACATGGCGCGGAGCCTCGACGAACTGGGCGGGGGGCTGCGGCCGTACCAGCGCGTCTCGGTGGACAGCCTGGCCGTGCAGCTGGGCGTGATCGACCGTCATCATCGCCTGCTTCGCCGGATGCTCCAGGTCCTCGAGGAGGACGGCGTGCTGCGCGCCGAGGGCTCGGGCTGGACGGTGCGGGCGGCGCTGCCCACCGCCGATCCCGACGCCCCCGCGCTGGCCGTTCGTTTCCCTGAGTGGCGCGCCCAGATCGAGATGAGCGCGCGCTGTGGCGTCCGGCTCGGCGACGTGCTCCGCGGCGGCTGCGACCCGCTGCAGCTGCTCTTCCCGGACGGCTCGCTCGACGATGCGGAGCGGCTCTACACGGAATCACCGTTCGCGCGCGCGTACAACGCGTTGGCCGCCAGCGCGGTGGCCGACGCGGCGCGCGCGCTGCCGGCGGGCCGCACGCTCCGCGTGCTGGAGATCGGCGCGGGCACTGGGGGCACTACCGCCGCGGTCCTCGCGGAGCTGCGTGCGGATGCCGTCGATTACGTGTTCACCGACGTCTCGCCCGTGTTCACGTCGCGGGCCGCCGAGCGGTTTCGCGACTATCCATTCGTGCGGACGGCCGTGCTCGACATTGAGCAGGAGCCGGCCGCGCAGGGTCTGGCCGGCTCGCGGTTCGACGTGGTGCTGGCCGCCAACGTGCTCCACGCGACCGCGGACCTGCGCCGCACCCTGCGTCACGTGCGGCAGCTGCTCGCACCCGAGGGGATGCTGGTGCTTCTCGAGGCGACGACGCCGCAGCGGTTCGGCGATCTCACCGTGGGACTGACCGACGGCTGGTGGCGATTCGCCGACACCGACCTGCGGCCGGACTACGCCCTGCTCTCGCGCGAAGGGTGGGCCGCGCTGCTCCGCGAGGAAGGATTCACCGACGTCGGCCTCGTCCCCGAGGCGGGCGGCGATCCCGGGGTGCTCGTGCATCAGGCGCTGGTCCTGGCCCGCGCCCCCGGAATGCAGGCGGGAAGGGCGCGGCAGCGCGCGCGCTGGATCGTGCTCTGCGACGAGTCCGGCGTGGGCTCCAGCCTCGGGGCGCTGCTGGAGTCGGACGGCGACGAGTGCCTCCTGGTGCACGCGGGTACCGACGACGGAGGGGTCGACGGTCGGGGAACCCCAGCCTCACCGGAGGCACGCGCCCTCGATCCGGCGCGGCCGGAGTCGTTGCGGCAGCTGGTCGAGGAGCTCGCCACCTCGGGCACGCCATGTCGCGGCATCGTGCACCTCTGGGCTCTCGACTCGCCCACGGCCGCCGGCGACCTCGACGAGGCGGCCCTGGCCCGCACGGTCGGCGGCGCGCTGCATGTCGCCCAGGCTCTCGCCCCCGCCGGGCAGGTCCGGGCGGAGACTCCACGCCTGTGGCTCATCACCCGCGGCGCGCAACCGGCGGGCGGGCCCCGGCGGCTCGCGGTCGCCCAGGCGCCGCTCTGGGGTCTCGGCGCCGTTGTCGCGCTGGAGCATCCCGAGATGCGCTGCTCGCGGTTCGACCTGGATCCCCGCGCTGAACCCGCCGAGGCGGCCGCGGCGCTGCACGCGGAGCTGTGTGCGGACGACAACGAGGACCAGGTCGCCATCCGGGGCGATTCGCGGTACGTAGCGCGTCTGCGCCGGGCCACGCTGTCGACCAGCACCCCCACGCTCGGAGGCGTCGATCGGAACGGGCAGAGTGCCGATCACGTGGCGAAGGCTGCCGTCGCGAGCCACGCGGACTCGCTGCACATTCGCCCCGACGGCGCCTATCTCATCACCGGGGGGATGGGCGGCCTCGGGCTGCGCACGGCACGCTGGCTCGTCGAGCGGGGCGCCCGCCACCTCGTCCTCCTCGGCCGGCGCGCTCCGACGGCCGGCGCGCTCGAGAGCATCGGCGAGCTGGAAGCCGCGGGAGCGCGTGTCCTGGTGGAGCGCTGCGACGTGGCGCGCCGCGACGACCTCGCGCGGGTGCTCGATCGCGTCGCGGCCGAGCTACCGCCGCTGCGCGGGGTGATCCACGCCGCGGGCGTGCTGGACGACGGCGTGCTGACCCAGCAGCGATGGAAGCGCTTCGCCGCGGTGCTGGGCCCGAAGGTGCTGGGCGCGGCCAATCTCGAGGCGCTGACGGCAGCGCTCGACCTCGACCTGTTCGTGCTCTTCTCGTCCGGCGCGTCCATGCTCGGCTCGGCCGGCCAGAGCAACCACGCGGCGGCGAACGCGTTCCTCGACGCCCTCGCCCACGACCGGCGCGCGAGCGGGGCGAGCGCCATCAGCATCAACTGGGGGCCGTGGAGGGACATCGGCGCGGCGGCGAGCGCCGAGCTCGGCGTGCGCATGGTGTCCCACGGCATGGGCGTGATGGCCCCGAGCGAGGGCATCCTGGCGCTCGACGCGATCTTGCGCCGGAATCCGGTGCAGATCGGCGTCCTACCTGTCGACTGGCCCGTTTTCATCGGGCAGCACGGCGTCGGCAAGGAGCCGCCGTTGCTGGCCGGGTTCCGACGCGAGGCCCTGGTCGCGCACGATCACGGCGATCAAGCCGGCTCACGGAAGCCGGAGCCCGAGTTGCGCGCCCAGCTGGCGAATGCCGCGCCGGGCCAGCGTCGTGGCGTGCTCGTGACCCACGTCGTCGAGCGGGTCGCCCGGGTCCTGCGGATGGTCGACGCCGAGCTCCTCGATCTGGACCAGCCGCTGGTGGAGCTCGGCATCGACTCCCTCATGGCGCTCGAGCTCCGCAACACGTTGGTCCGCACGACTGGCTGCCCGCTCCCTGCGACTCTTCTCTTCGATTGCCCGACTCCCCGGGCCATCGCGCGCCTGCTCGCGGGCAAGCTGCTTGAATGCGCCGAGTCTCCTGTCGCCGACTGCGCAGCCGAGCCGCGAACCCTCGCCGCGATCGACGAGTGCTCGGAGGAGGAGCTGGCGCTGATGCTGTCGCAGAAGCTCGACGCACTGAACGGAGAATTGACACGATGACCCGGCAACCCGAGTCGCAGGACACCCGCGCCGTTTTGGCGCGAGCATACCGCACCCTTGACGAGATGCAGCGCAAGATCGAGGCGCTGGAGCGCGGTCGGCGCGAGCCAGTGGCGATCGTTGGCATGGCGTGTCGCTTTCCGGGAGGCGCCACCGACCCGGAACGCCTGTGGACGCTCCTCCGGTCGGGCCGCGATGCCTGCGTCGAGATCCCGTCGTCTCGCTGGGACGTCGACCGCTACTACGACCCGGACCCGAACACGCCCGGGACGATGTACATGCGCCACGCCAACCTCCTCGAGAGCGTTGACGGCTTCGATCCGGCGTTTTTCGGCATCTCGCCCCGCGAGGCGCAGCACATGGACCCCCAGCAGCGGATGCTGTTGGAGGTCTCGTGGGAGGCGCTGGAGAATGCGGCACTGGCGCCGGCGCGGTTGACGGGTACGCCCACCGGCGTCTTCGTCGGGATCAGCAGCAGTGACTACGCGCACTTCCAGCTGCGGGGAGAGGAGTACTCGCGCCTGGAGCCGCACTCCGGCACCGGCTTCGCGCACAGCATCGTGTCCGGCCGCATCGCGTACGTGCTCGGCCTGCACGGCCCGGCGATATCAGTGGACACGGCATGCTCGTCGTCGCTGGTCGCGTTACACCTCGCGTGCCAGAGCCTGCGCGCTGGTGAATGCCGGGTGGCGCTGGTTGCGGGCGTCAACCTGATCCTCGCACCGTCCGGCTTCATCCTGGCCTCCAAGGGCCGCATGCTCTCGCCGGACGGACGCTGCAAGACGTTCGACGCCTCGGCGGACGGCTACGGGCGGGGTGAGGGCTGCGGTGTCGTGGTCCTCAAGCGACTCGCCGATGCGCAGGCCGACGGCGACCGCATCCTCGCGGTCGTGCGCGGGACCGCGCTCAACCAGGACGGGCGCAGCGGCGGCCTCACCGTCCCCAGCGGCGCGGCCCAGGAGGCCGTGGTCCGGCTGGCGCTCGAGGACGCGGGGCTGACGCCGGACCAGGTGGGCTACGTCGAGGCGCACGGAACGGGCACCTCGCTCGGCGACCCCATCGAGGTGCAGGCGCTCGCGGCCGCGCTCGGCCGTCATCGGAAGCCCGACCAGCCGCTGCTCATCGGCGCGGTGAAGGCGAACATCGGCCACCTCGAGGCGGCGGCCGGCATGGCCGGGATCATCAAGCTGGTGCTGGCGATGCAGCATCGCGAGATCCCGCCCCAGCCGCACGTGACCCGGCTGAACCCGTACATCCCGTGGGACCAGCTCAACGTTCTCGTGCCCACCGAGCTCACCCCGTGGACGACGAGCGGTGGACCGCGGATCGCCGGGGTGAACTCCTTCGGCTTCAGCGGTACGAACGCCCACGCCGTCCTCGAGGAGGCGGAGGCCATCCAGTTGCCCGCCGCCGAGGACCGGCCGCGACACGTGCTGACGATCTCGACGCGGACGGCGGATGGTCTGCGCACGCTCGCCGGCCGCATGGCCGAGCGTCTGGCCCTGACCGACGACTCGCAGCTCGCCGACGTGTGCTTCACGGCCAGCACTGGTCGCTCCCACTTTGCCCACCGCCTGGCCGTGCCCACCGCGAGCGTCGCCGAGTTGCGCGATGCGCTCGCCGCCGTGGTCGCCGGCACCACACCCGCCGGCGTGGTGCAAGAGCACGTGAAGGGCGCCCGCGCGCCCGAGGTAGCGTTTCTCTTCAGTGGCCAGGGCTCACAGTACGTCGGCATGGGCCGGAGTCTGTTCGAGACCCAGCCCACGTTCCGGCGCGCGCTCGAGCGCTGCCACGAGCTCCTCCGGCCGCTCAAGGACCGCCCGCTGCTCTCCGTGCTCTATCCCGACCGGGGCGCCACATCGCCCATCGACGAGACAGGCCACACGCAGCCCGCGCTCTTCGCCCTGGAGTGGGCGCTCGCCGAGCTCTGGCGGTCGTGGGGTGTGGAGCCCACCGCCGTCATGGGCCATAGCATCGGCGAGCTGGCGGCGGCCTGCGTCGCCGGCGTCTTCAGCCTCGAGGACG
Source organism: uncultured Candidatus Rokubacteria bacterium (assembly GCA_963804185.1). Taxonomy (GTDB): domain Bacteria; phylum Methylomirabilota; class Methylomirabilia; order Rokubacteriales; family DASRDR01; genus DASRDR01. Next base: position 988,572 of record CAWDPM010000005.1, on the reverse strand, counting down.
GGCTGGCGCTGGTGGCCGCGCGCGGCCGTCTCATGCAAGCGTTGCCGGAAGGTGCGATGGCTGCCGTTTTTGCCGCCGACTCCCGGGTAGCCAGGCACCTCGATCCCGGCGGTCTCGTGAGCATCGCCGCGATCAATGGACCCGAGCACGTGACGATCTCCGGGCCCGTACTCGAGGTCGACCGGATCCTGACGGCCCTCGCCGCCGACGGCATCTCGGGGCGCCGCCTCAGCGTGTCCCACGCGTTCCACTCGCCGGCGATGGACCCGATGCTCGACGACTTCACGCGGGTCGCCGAGACCGTGACCTATCGGGCGCCCCGGCTGGCGCTGATCTCCAACGTGACGGGCCAGCTCGTGGGCGACGAGGTCACGCACCCCGGCTACTGGCGCGAGCACGTCCGAAAGGCGGTGCGGTTCGCCGACGGCATGCAGGCACTCGACCGTCTCGGCGCCCGGGTATTCGTGGAGATCGGGCCGTCGTCGACGCTGCTCGCCATGGCCCGCGTGTGCGTTCCCGAGGACTCGCAGGCGTGGCTGCCCTCCCTGCGCAAGGGGCGCGACGAGTGGACGCAGATCCTGGACACGCTGGCGGCGCTGTACGGCCGCGGCGTCAATGTCGACTGGGTCGGCTTCGATGGCGGGGTCCCGCGACGGCGCCTCAGCCTGCCCACGTATCCGTTCGCCCGAGATCGCTACTGGCTGGAGCGACCGGCGGCCACCACGCGTCGCACGCGGCGAGCCGGCCGGCCCGAGGACGCCGACATTCACCCCCTGGTCGGAAGTCGCGTGTCGTCGCCGCTGCTCACCGCGACCGTCTTCGAGTCGCGGGTCAGCGTCGCCGAGCTGCCGTTCCTCGGTGATCACCGCTTTCAGGACGTCGCGGTTTTCCCCGCCGCCGCCTACGTGGAGGCGATCCGAGCCGCGAGCGCGACGGTACTGGGCGACGAACCGCTGGTCCTGACGGAGCTGGCCTTCCTCGAGGCCATGACGTTGCCCGACGAGGGCGCGCGAGTCGTCCAGATAGCGCTCCATCGCGCGGGGGACGGCGAAATCGAGTTCCAGTTGTTCAGCCGTGCCGAGAGGCCGGAATCATCGACCTGGGTGCAGCACGTCACGGGCCGAGTACGGCGCGACCTCGACGGCGCAGCGGTGACCGACGAGGCGCTGGCCGCGGCCCAGGCACGGTGCCAGGCCGGGCTCGACGTGGCGGAGTACTACGCGAGGCTTGCAGAAAGCGGAGTCCGTTACGGCGCCGCGTTCCAGCAGATCCGCCTCGCGCGGCGCACGTCCGAGGAAGCGGTGGGCCTGATCGAACCCACCTCGACGGAGGACGAGGGGTTCGCGTGGCATCCGGCGGCGCTCGACGCGTGCTTTCAAATGGTGGGTGCCGTGCTGCTGGACCGTCCCGATACCGGCTTGGAGCCACACCTTTACATGCCCACCGCGGTGGAGAGGATGTGCATCCGGCGGCGCACCGGCGCCAAGCTATGGGCGCACGCGAGGCTTCGCACGATCACCCGCAGCCCGGTGGCCAGGCTGGTGGCCGACGTGATGATCTTCGACGAGACCGGCCGCGCGGTCGCGGAGGTCTACGGCCTGGAATTCCGCCAGGTGACGCATGGTAGCGCCGTAGCCCGCGGCGACACGTGGGTTCACGAGATCCAGTGGGAGGCCAGACCGCTGGCGGTCCTGCCGGCGGGCGCGGCCACGCCGGGCGGGCGGGGACAGCACTGGCTCGTGCTGGCGGATCGCGGTGGGCTCGGCGAGGCTCTCGCGCAGGAGCTGAACGCCTCCGGCGGCACGTGTACGGTGGTCAAAGCCTCGCAGGCCGTCGGCGCCCCCAGCAACCGCGCGGGCATCGATCCGTACTGCCCGGAGTCCTTCCACAAGCTGCTGGCCGGCATGCCGGACGACGTGGCCGTCATTCACTGCTGGGGATTGGATGCGGCCGCCGAGCGCGGGCCCGGGCCGGGGGTGTTCCGGGCGGCCGACAATCCGGGCTGCGCCAGCGCCCTTCACCTCGTGCAGGCGCTGAGCGCGCGGTCCAGCGCGCGGCCTCGCGGACTGTGGGTGGTGACGAAGGGCGCGCAGGCGGTCGGGCCGACCGAGGCTGCGCTCGCCCTTGCTCAGGCTCCACTCCTGGGGCTCGGCAAGACCGTGGCGCTCGAGCATCCGACCCTGGGCTACTGCGGTGTGGACCTCGATCCCGTCGAGGGGATGGCGGAGTGGACGGCAGCGCTACTCCCTGAGCTGCTGGCGCCCGATGGCGAGAGCCAGGTGGCCATTCGGGATCGCATCCGTCGTGTCGCGCGCCTCGTGGCGCGACCGGCGCGTCCCACCGGTGCGGGGGCGGATGACGAGGCGCAGATGCAGTACTGGACCATCCCGGCGCGCGGCGACCTGCGAGACCTCGCGTGCGTGCGCGCGCCGCGCCGGGCTCCGGGACCCGGGGAGGTCGAGATCCGCGTGCGGGCGGCCGGCATCAACTTCCGCGACGTGCTGAACGCGCTCGGGCTTCTCTCCGAGCATGCCGGCCCGATCGGTCTTGAGTGCGCGGGCGAGGTGATCCGGCTTGGCGATGGGGTCCAGGGATTCGCGCCGGGTGACCTCGTCATGGGCATGGCCTCTCCAAGCTTCGCGTCGCACGTGACGACCAGCGCGGAGCTCGTGGTGCCGGTGCCCGCGACGCTCAGCGCCGTGGAGGCGGCCACCACGCCGGTCGCGTTCCTCACCGCGGAGTACGGGTTCTCCGATCTCGCCAAGCTGTCGGCCGGAGAATCCGTGTTGATCCACGCGGCCGCTGGCGGCGTGGGGCTCGCGGCCGTCCAGATCGCGCAGCGCGCCGGCGCCACCGTGTACGCCACCGCGGGCAGCCCGGAGAAGCGTACGTTCCTGCAGCGCCTCGGCGTGCAGCATGTCTTCGACTCCCGCTCGCTGCGCTTCGTGGACGAGATCATGGCCTGCACCGAGGGCCGGGGCGTCGACGTGGTGCTGAACTCGCTGAACGGCGAGTTCATCGCGGCCTCGGTGTCGGTGCTGGCCCCGGGCGGCCGCTTCCTCGAGATCGGCAAGCGCGACATCTGGGACCTGCCGACCATGCGCCAGACCCGTCCCGACGTTGCGTACTGGGCCTACGATCTCTCGAGGAACCTGATCGAGGATCCGCCGTTGATCCCGCGCCTCCTGCGCCAGATCGCCCAGCGCCTGGCCTCCGGCGAGCTCCGGCCGCTGCCGTCGAGCGTGTTCCCGCTGGACGAGGCGCCCCAGGCCTTCCGGCACATGGCGCGGGCGCGCCACATCGGCAAGGTCGTCCTCACCGTCGGCGGCGCGCCAGCGACGGTGAGCGGACCTCGTGCCGGTGACCTCACGCTGCGGTCGGACGCCACGTACCTGGTGAGCGGCGGACGCGGTGGGATCGGTCTGCATCTCGCCGAGTGGCTGGTCGGGCAGGGCGCGAGACGCCTCGCGCTGCTGGGCCGGACCGAGCCCTCGGCGCCCGCCCGCGAGGCGCTGGCGCGGATGGAGCAGGCCGGCGCACACGTGGTCATGGAGCAAGTCGATGTGAACGAACCCGATGCCGTGGCGCGGATCGTGGACCAGCTTGGCCGGGGAGGGTACCCCGTGCGCGGCGTGTTCCACTGCGCCGGCGTGCTGGACGACGGTGTGCTCGCCCAGCAGAGCTGGGAGCGGTTCGTGCGGGTGATGACACCAAAGGTGGACGGAGCGTGGAACCTCCACCAGGCCACGCGGCACCTATCGCTGGACTGGTTCGTGCTGTTCTCCTCGGCGTCCTCGCTGTTCGGTGCCGCGGGGCAGGGCAACTATGCCGCGGGCAATGCATTCCTCGATGCGCTCGCGCATTATCGCCGCGCCCAAGGCCAGCCCGCCCTCAGCGTCAACTGGGGCGCGTGGAGCGGGGGCGGGATGGCCACGTCCCTTGATCAGGAGCATCGCGAGCGCTGGCGCCGCCAGGGCATGGGCCTCATCGATCCGGAGACAGGGCTTCGGGTGCTGGGCCGTCTGATGGACGGCGGCCCCGCCCAGGCCGCCGTACTTCCCATCACGTGGTCGCGCTTCCTCGAGACGGACTCACCGGTGGCCCGCTCACCGCTGCTCGAGCGGCTGCGCGCCGGCCGGCTCGAGCAAGCGCCGACCGGCGGGCGAGGCAACGGCGCGGCCTCGGGCTGGTCGGAGCGCTTGCTGGCCGCGGCCCCGACCGGGCGCGAGCAACTGGTGCGCGAGTTCCTGCTCGCCCAGCTCTCCAGTGTACTGGAGGTCTCACCGTCCAGCGTCCCCGTCGACGAGCCCTTGACCCAGCTCGGCCTCGACTCGCTCATGGCCGTGGAGCTGCGGAACCGCATCGAGAAAGGCCTGGGGATCGCCGTGCCTGTCGTGCGGCTGCTCCAGGATTCCAGCGTCACGACGCTGGGCGCAGTTGTCCTGGAGCAGGTGGCGGGTGTTCCGGCGGTGCCGGTGGGGCTAGCCCCGCACGCGATGGTGGAGGATGACGGCGTGGAGGAGGGACAGATTTGACGGCGCGAGACCTGCTGGTCGAACTCGAGGCGCGCCGCATCCTGGTCCGGGCGGAGGGGGCTCACCTCCGGTTCCGGGCTCCGCGCGGCGCGCTGACGGCCGAGCATCGCATGCTGCTCGCCGAGCACAAGGCCGAGGTCCTCGGCGTTCTGCGCGACGCCGGCAGCGCTTCGCGGGTCTCGCACCCGCTGTCGTACAACCAGCTGTCGGTCTGGTTGACGCACGCGATCGCGCCCGAGAGCGCGAACTACCATATCGGCTTTGCGATGCGTGTGCGGTCGGATCTGGACGTGGCCGCCCTCGGCGTGGTCAGCCAGGCCTTGGTGGACCGGCACGCCGTGCTCCGCACGACCTACCGGATCGAGCACGGCGAGCCAATCCAGGACGTCCATGGCCATCTGCCCGTGGACTTCGCCCAGATCGACGTCGCTAACGACGACCCGGAGCAGGTGTGGGCACGCGTCGTGGCCGAGCATCGGCGGCCCTTCGACCTGCAGGACGGCCCCGTCTTCCGCGTCCGGCTGTTCACGCGGGCGGTCAGGGAGCACATGCTGCTGGTCACCGTTCACCACATCGCGGCGGACGGGTGGTCCTTGTGGATGCTGTTGGAAGAGCTCCGCACCCTTTATCGCGCTGGACGTGGCGGTGTGGCGTCGACGCTGCCCATGCCCACGGCGGAGTACCTGGACTTCGTGCGCTGGCAGCGGGACCTGCTGGAATCGTCGGACGCCGAGCGCCACTGGTCGCACTGGCATGCGCAGTGCGCGACCGCGCCCGCGGCGCTCGAGCTTCCCACCGATCGCCCACGCCCGGCGATCCCGGGAGACCATGGCGCGTCTCGCGTCCGCACCATGGCGCCGGAGCTCGCGGAGCGTCTCAGGGCCCTGGCCCGGAGCGAGGGGACCACGCCGTACACGGTGCTGCTGGCGGCCTTCCACGTGCTGCTCCACCGGTACACCGGACAGGACGAGATCGTCGTCGGCTCGCCCAGCTTCGGCCGGAGCCACAGTGGCTACGACAAGGTCCTGGGGCACTTCGTCAACATGCTGCCCCTGCGAGGCGACCTCTCGGGAAACCCGACGTTCCGGTCGTTCCTGAACCAGATGCGCACGGTGGTGCTTGACGGGCTTACCCACCAGGACTATCCGTTTGCGCTCATCGTCGAGCGGCTTGGTCGACGGCGCGATCCGAGCCGGTTTCCACTCTTTCAGGTGGCCTTCCAGTTCCAGCAGGCCCAGCAATCCGTCGACGAAAGCGCGCTCCTGGACGGCGACCTGGTGCTCGAACCAATGGCACTGCCGCAGCAGGAGGGTCAGTTCGACCTGACGCTGGAAGTTACCGAGCTCGGCGGGGCGCTGCACGCGACGCTGAAGTACCGAACCGACCTCTTCGACGCGTCGACGATCGCCCGCATGCAAGACCACTTCGGAACGCTCCTGGCCGGAATCCTGGAGGATCCCGATCAGCGGGTCATGCACCTGGGACTGCTCACCCCGGCGGAGCGCGAGCAGATCGTGGGCGAGTGGAACCGCACAGAGGCGCCGTACCCGGGGGACACGTGCCTGCACGAGCTGATCGAGGCGCAGGCGGAGCGCACCCCCGGGCGCGTGGCGGTGGAGTTCGAGGGGCAGACGCTCACCTATGGCGAGCTCGACGGCCGCGCCAACCAGCTCGCCCACGTGCTGGTGAAGCGGGGGGCGGGCCCTGGGGTGCTGGTGGGCGTGTGCCTGGAGCGCTCGCTCGAGATGGTGGTGGCGCTCCTGGGCGTTCTCAAGACGGGGGCGGCGTACGTGCCGCTGGATCCGACGTATCCGAAGGACCGCCTGGCCTTCATGCTGGAGGACTCGGGGGCCCGCGTGCTCATCACGCAGGAGCACCTCGCGGGCGAGGTCCCGGCGGGGGGGGCGAGCCTGCTGCGACTGGACGCGGAGGCGGGGGAGATTGCCCGGGCCAGCGCGCGGCCGGTCGGGGGGTCGGTCACCCCGGACAGCCTGGCCTACGTCATCTACACCTCGGGCTCGACGGGGCGCCCGAAGGGCGTGGCGGTCCACCACCGGGGGGTGGTCAATTTGCTCGGCGCCATGCGGCGGGAGCCAGGGCTGACGGCGTCGGACGTGCTGCTCGCGGTGACCACGCTGTCCTTCGACATCGCCGGGCTGGAGCTGTTCCTGCCGCTGACGGTTGGCGCGCGGGTGGTCCTGTGTCCCCGCCACGTGGCCACGGACGGGGCCGCGCTGGGGCGGGCCCTGCGCGCGACGGGGGCCACCGTGATGCAGGCGACGCCGGCCACTTGGCAGATGCTGGTGGACGCGGGGGGGAGGGGCTGGAGGGCCTGAGGATCCTGTGCGGGGGCGAGGCGTTGCCCCGTCCGCTGGCCGAAGCTCTGCTGGCGCGCGCGGCCGAGGTCTGGAACCTGTACGGTCCGACGGAGACCACGATCTGGTCGACGGCGCACCGGGTTGGATCGCACCGGGGGGCGGTCCCCATCGGCCGGCCCATCGCCAACACCCGGGTCTACATCCTCGACCGGCGGGGCCAGCCGGCGCCGATCGGCGTGGTCGGCGAGCTCTGCATCGGCGGCCATGGGGTCGCGCGAGGGTATCTGAACCGTCCGGAGCTGACGGCGGAACGGTTCGTGGCGGACCCCTTCGCCGGCGAGGCGGGCGCGCGCATGTACCGGACGGGGGACCTCGCGCGGTACCGGCCGGACGGCACCCTGGAGTACCTGGGCCGGCTCGACCATCAGGTCAAGGTGCGCGGGTTCCGCATCGAGCTGGGCGAGATCGAAGCCGCCTTGAGGGAGCATCCGGCCGTCCGCCAGGCCGTGGTGCTGGCGCGCGAGGACGTCCCGGGGGACCGCCGGCTGGTCGCTTACGTCGTCACCGACGAGCTTGGCTCCGAGCTCCCTGGTGAGCTGCGCGAGCGCCTGCGAGACCGGCTGCCGGAGTACATGCTGCCCGCCGGCATCGTCCCGCTCCGCGAGCTGCCGCTGTCGCCCAACGGCAAGGTCGACCGGCGTGCCCTTCCGGCGCCGCCGGCGTCACGAGGCGAACGCGGCCCGACGGGCTCGCCGCGAACACCCACCGAGCGGGCGCTGGTGGCGCTGTGGGCCGAGATCCTCCGCGTCGACCCCGTGGGCATCCACGACGACTTCTTCGACCTGGGGGGGCACTCGCTCCTCGCCGCGCGCTTGATGGCCAGGGTGCCCGCCACGCTGGGCGTGGAACTGCCGCTGCGCAGCCTGTTCGAGGCGCCGACAGTGGCCAGGCTCGCCGCGGTGGTCGACGCGGCGCGGACGGGGGCCGGCCACGCCGAGCCGGGGCCGGCGCTCTCGCGGGTCGACCGCGACGGGCCGCTGCCGCTGTCGTTTGGCCAGGAGCGGCTGTGGTTTCTCGATCAGCTGGCGCCGGCGCAGGCGATGTACAACATTCCCACGCTCGTCGAGCTGCGGGGCGAGCTGGACGTCGACGCGCTGCACCGCGCGCTGGAGCAGACGCTGGCACGGCATGACGCGCTGCGCACGACGTTCACGATGCGCGATGGCCAGCCCGTGCAGGTGGTGGCAGCTCCGGGCGCCCTCGAGCTGCGGCGCATCGATCTCGAGGCGGTGCCGGAGGCCGAGCGGCGCGCGCGGGCCCAGGAGCTGGGCCAGATCGAGGTGCTGACCCCGTTCGACCTCGAGCGCGGTCCGCTGCTGCGCGTCACGCTGCTCCGGCTCGAGGCCGAGGAGCACTGGCTGCTGCTCACCATGCATCACATCGTCGGCGATGCGTGGTCACTCGGGGTGCTCGTGCACGAGCTGGCGACGTTCTATCGGGCGGCGGTTACCGGTGAACCGGCCACGCTACCGGCCCTGCCGGTGCAGTACGCCGACTTCGCCGTGTGGCAGCGCGAGTGGCTGCAGGGGGAGCGGCTCGACGCGCAGCTGGGCTACTGGCGCGAGCGTCTGCGCGCGCCGCTGCCCGTGCTGGAGCTGCCCACCGACCGGCCGCGCCCCTCCTTCCAGACCACCCGCGGTGGGGTCGCAATGGCGTGGCTGCCGCCCGGGCTGGTGACTGATCTGCAAGCCCTTGGGCAGCAGACCGGTTCGACCCTCTTCATGACGCTGCTTGCGGGATTCACCGCCGTGCTCGGCCGGTGGGCCGGGCAAGAGGACGTGATCGTCGGGATCCCGATCGCCGGCCGCGCCCGACCCGAGGTGGAATCGCTCATCGGCTTCTTCGTCAACACCCTCGTGCTCCGCACCGACCTGTCGGGGGACCCCAGCGTGCGCAGCCTTCTCGGGCGCGTGCGCGAGACGGCGCTGGAGGCCTACGCGCATCAGGATGTCCCCTTCGAGAAGCTCGTCGAGGAGCTCAAGCCCGAGCGGGACGTCAGCCGCAGTCCGCTGTTTCAGGTCGTGTTCAACTACCTGGAAGGCGGCCCCGATCCCGGGCTCCCCGGACTGGCGACCCGCTTCGCCACCCTCGATCTGCTCGCGGCGCAGGAGCGGACCGAGACCAAGTTCGACCTCACGCTCAACGCCTGGTCGGACGGCCCTCGCGTCGGGTTGCTGCTCGAGTACAAAGCCGATCTGTTCGACGCGGGCACCGCGCGACGGATGCTCGAGCACCTCCGCATCGTGCTCGAGGCGATGGGCGCCGGCCCCGATCAACCCATCGGGACGCTGCCGCTGCTCACCCCGGCGGAGCGCGAGCAGATCGTGGGCGAGTGGAACCGCACGGAGGCGCCGTACCCGCTGGACTCCTGCCTGCACGAGCTGATCGAGGCCCAGGCGGAGCGCACCCCCGACCGCGTCGCCGTCGAGTGCGAGGGTCAGACGCTCTCCTATCGCGAGCTCGACGGCCGCGCCAACCAGCTCGCGCATGTGCTGGTGGAGCGCGGGGCGGGCCCCGGGGTGCTGGTGGGCGTGTGCCTGGAGCGCTCGCTCGAGATGGTGGTGGCACTCCTGGGCGTTCTCAAGACGGGGGCGGCGTACGTGCCGCTGGATCCGACGTACCCGAAGGACCGCCTGGCGTTCATGCTGGAGGACTCGGGGGCCCGCGTGCTCATCACGCAGGACCACCTCGCGGGCGAGGTCCCGGCGGGGGAGGCGGGCCTGCTGCGACTGGACGCGGAGGCGGCGGAGATTGCCCGGGCCAGCGCGCGGCCGGTCGGGGGGTCGGTCACCCCGGACAGCCTGGCCTACGTCATCTACACCTCGGGCTCGACGGGGCGCCCGAAGGGCGTGGCGGTCCACCACCGGGGGGTGGTCAATTTGCTCGGCGCCATGCAGCGGGAGCCAGGGCTGACGGCGTCGGACGTGCTGCTCGCGGTGACCACGCTGTCCTTCGACATCGCCGGGCTCGAGCTGTTCCTGCCGCTGACGGTCGGCGCGCGGGTGGTCCTGTGTCCCCGCCACGTGGCCACGGACGGGGCCGCGCTGGGGCGGGCCCTGCGCGCGACGGGCGCCACCGTGATGCAGGCGACGCCGGCCACCTGGCAGATGCTGGTGGACGCGGGCGGGGAGGGGCTGGAGAGACTGAGGATCCTGTGCGGGGGCGAGGCGCTGCCCCGCCCGCTGGCCGAGGCTCTGCTGGCGCGCGCGGCCGAGGTCTGGAATCTCTACGGCCCGACGGAGACCACGATCTGGTCGACGGCGCACCGGGTCGGATCGCACCGGGGGGCGGTCCCCATCGGCCGGCCCATCGCCAACACCCGGGTCTACATCCTCGACCGGCGGGGCCAGCCGGTGCCGGTCGGCGTGGTCGGCGAGCTCTACATCGGCGGCCATGGGGTCGCGCGGGGGTATCTGAACCGTCCGGAGCTCACGGCGGAACGGTTCGTGGCGGACCCCTTCGCCGGCGAGGCGGGCGCGCGCATGTACCGGACGGGGGACCTCGCGCGGTACCGGCCGGACGGCACCCTGGAGTACTGGGGCCGTCTCGATCATCAGGTCAAGGTGCGCGGGTTCCGCATCGAGCTGGGCGAGATCGAAACAGCGCTGGCCGAGTACCCCGGCATCCGCCAGGCCGTGGTCGTCGCACGCGACGGGGCACGCTTGGTCGCCTACGTGGTGCCCGGGAGGCCCGAGCCCGGATTGGCCGACCGTCTGCGCGTCCACCTGCGCCGCCGACTTCCCGAGTACATGGTCCCGTCGACGTTCGCCGTCCTCGATGCCCTGCCGCTGACGTCGAACGGAAAGGTCGATCGGCTCCGCCTGCCCACGCCCGAGCCGGCGCGGCCAGCGGCGGCGGTCGCGCCGGAAACGCCTCTGGAGCAGAGCATCGTCGAGGTATGGCGCGAGGTGCTGGAGCGGCTCGACGTGGGCGTGGACGACAACTTCTTCGACTTGGGCGGGCACTCGTTGCTGGCCGTACGCATGCTCGACGAGGTCGCGCGGGTCTGCGGTCGGCGGTTGCCGGTGAGCACGCTGTTCACCGGGGCCACCATTCGCCAGCTCGTCGACGCGATGCGCGAGCAGGGTGAGGACGGTGTCCAGCTGCTCACGCCTATCCAGGCCGGCGGCGGGCGCACGCCCTTCTTTTTCCTGTACGGCGATTGGCTGGGCGGCGGCTTTTACTGTCGGGCGCTCGCGCGCCAGGTCGGCCCCGACCAGCCGTTCTACGTGTTCCACCCATGGGGACGCGACGGTGGCGCGGTTCCACCGACGATCGAAGCGATGGCGGAAGAATACCTGCGGGCGCTCAGGGCGGTCCGGCCCACCGGGCCATACCTGCTCGGCGGCTACTGCGTTGGTGGCTTGATCGCGCTGGAGATGGCACAACGGCTCCGGGCGGAGGGCGAGCAGGTGGATTTCCTGCTGGCCATCGAGACCATCACCTGGAACGTGAGCCTGCGCTGGCTGCGGCGCCTCAGCAGACGGCTCGCCGCGGCTGCCGGCTTGCCGCCAGCGGACGGACAGCGGCTCTTCCTGAAGCTGCAGGGTGCGGTCGTCTTCGTCGCGCGCCTGCTGGACATGTGCCGACATCCTCGGACCATGCTTCAAAAAGTATTCCGGCGCCTGCGGAGGGAGCCACGGGAAGAGCCCGGTCCGCTGAGCCAGCTGTATCGCCGGGCCATCTGGAGCTACCTGCCCGAACGCTACGCGGGGCAGATCACCCTGTTCGTCGTCGACGAGACGGGCGGCCGGCGGTTCGAAGGGAACTGGCGCAAGGTGAGCGACGACATCGAGGTGTTCGGGCTGCCGGGTGACCATCACAGCCTGGTCCAGCAGCATGTCGACGCCATCGGCAAGCAGCTGGGAGCCTGCCTGGAAGCGATCCGGGTCCGGGCGGACGCCCGATGACTCTCGGGAAGTTCCTCCTGACGGCTTCGCCGGCGCTGGTGAGCCTCACCGTCCTGGCCGGGCTCTTCAATGGACTCTGCAGCGTCGGCGTGCTCGCGGTCATCAACAGTCGACTCCACCAGACCGGCGCCTTTCCGGTCGCCCTCGCGCTGAGCTTCCTCGGCCTCATGATCGGCAAGCTGTTGAGCTCCGCACTGTCCGAGATCCTGCTGGTCCGGTTCGCGCAGGACAATCTGCTTGCCCTGACCGACCGGCTGTGCCGGAGCGTGCTCCGCGCCCCACTGCGCCAGATGGAACGCATCGGGGCTCCTCGCATCCTGACCGTGCTGACCGACGACGTCACCGCGCTTGCCGAGGCCATTCGCGCGGTGCCGTCTCTGGTGATCAACGGCACCATCTTGGTGGGCTGCGGGGTGTACCTCGCGTGGTTGTCGTGGGCTACCTTCCTCGGGATTGTGGGCCTCATCGTTGTCGGCGGCCTCACCTACCGGGTGCTCATGACCCGGGCCCAGCAGAGTCTCCGTCGTGCTCGGGACGGCCGCGACGAGCTCTTCGGCCACTTCCGCGTCCTCACCGAGGGGATCAAGGAGCTCAAGCTGAACCGCCGACGTCGCGATGTCTTCTTCGCTGAGGACATGGCGCCGACCGTCGCCGGGCTGCGGCGCGACAACGTCGTCGCGACCACGTGGTACATCCTGGCGAGCAGCTGCAGCAACGCGTTCTTCTACCTGCTCATCGGCCTCCTCCTGTTCGTGGTGCCGGTGGTTGGGCGACTGCCGCTGGAGGCCATGACCGGCTATGTATTCGCGTGTCTCTACCTGATGGCCCCCATGTGGGCGCTTCTCAACTCCTTGCCGGTGCTCAACCGCGGACAGGTCGCGCTCCAGAAGATCGAGGAGTGCGAGGTCTCCATTGCCGCCGACGCGACCACGCCGGACCAGCGAGTCGACAGGAATGTCTCGGCCCGGTGGAGCCGGCTCGAGCTCGAGGGGGTGGCCTTCGCATACGGGGCCGAAGGACCGGCGAACGGTAACTTCGTGCTCGGGCCGATCGATCTCACGCTTCGTCCCAGCGAGGTCACGTTCCTGGTGGGCGGGAACGGCAGCGGCAAGTCGACCTTCATGAAGTTGCTCACCGGGCTCTATGCCCCGCAGGCCGGGGAGATCCGGTGTGACGGTGAGCCAGTGCGCGACGAGAACCGGGAGTGGTACCGTCAACACTTTTCCGCCGTGTTCACCGATTTCCACCTGTTCCAGGACCTGCGAGGGCTGGAGGGCGCCGATCTGGATCGTCAGGCCGCAGCGTACCTGAGGCGGTTGCAGCTCGACCAGAAGGTCCGGATCGCCGACGGTCGATTCTCGACCATCACCCTCTCCCAGGGACAGCGCAAGCGCCTGGCGCTCCTGACCGCGTATCTGGAGGATCGACCGATCTACGTGTTCGACGAATGGGCCGCGGATCAGGACCCGACATACAAGGAGGTCTTCTATCGGGAGCTCCTGCCAGAGCTCAGGGCGCGGGGGAAGGCGGTGGTGGTGATCACGCATGACGATCGGTATTTCCACCTTGGCGATCGCGTGATCAAGCTCGACTACGGCAAGGTGGCGAGCGAGTGGAGTCCGCGCCGCGACCAGCTGGTGGCGACTCGCTCCTAGCCCGGGGCGGCACAGAGGGCGGCTTGTTGGCGGGGTTCGAGGGGCCGGCGGCGGCCCCTCGAACCGCAGTCGTGTTGATCACTCGTTGATGGCCCGCTCCCGACGCTGCAAGTGAAGGTTGCGGACACCGCTGTAGAGGTCGAGGACGCTCGCTTCGACCTCCTCGTACAGCTGGATGTTGAGGGAGCGGTCGTTGACCGTCGTCCCGACCCGCTTGGCGACGCTGCCGACGAGCGGCATGACGAGGCTCACGGGATCGAGGAGGCCGTCGATGGTCGACCCGATCGTGTCCCGGACCGTCGAGGGCGGGAAGAGCGGAAGGACGAGGTACGGCCCCGGCTTGACCCCGTAGACGGCCAGCGTCTGTCCGGTGTCCTCCTCGTCCGGCGGGGAAATTCCTTCGGCCCGCGCCACGTCACCGATGCCGCCGAGCCCGACGGTGCTGTTGAGCACGAATCCGGTCAGCTCGCGAAAGGCGCTGTCGATCTTGAGCTGGAGGAGATTGTTCACGAACCGGCGAGGCATGCCGATGTTGCGAACCGCGTTCTGGAGCCCCTTCCGGTACGGCTCCGGCACGACCTTGCCCCAGCCGGCCGCGGCCGGCTTCACGACCTTCCGATCGACCGCGTAGTTGAAGTTGAACATCCGCTCGTTGAAGGCCTCCCAGGGGTCGTAATCGTGGCCCTGGATCTGCGCCGACTCGCGCTCCGGGTCACCATCGGGATCCGTCTTGAGCGCCTTCTCCATGAACATCCGGAGCCCTGTGCCGACATCGTCGGTCGCCGCAGCGTCCGACGTTACCGTCGGGTTGGCAGCAGCATGCAGCGCCGGGCCCCGCCCGGTCACGGAGCAACCGGTCAATGCGGCGGTCCACACGAGGGCGAGCGACATCACGAGCCAGAACGGTCGCGTTCCCACCATCGATCTCACGTTGTCCTCCTATTCCGCAGGCGTTCGCATTCGGCGCAGCAGCGACTCGTACGACGAGGTACGCAGGATCTTGCTGAACTGCGCGCGGTAGTTCCCGGTCAAGCTGACGCCGTCCACGACGACGTCGGCCACGGCCCAGCGACCGCCGGCCGCCGTGAGGCGATAATCGACGGGCAGGGTTCCGTCTTTCTGGCTGACGAGGGCCGTTCGGACCCTGGCCTCCTCGCCCTGGATCGTCTCGCCGGCATAGGTGGTCGTGCGCTCGCCGAGGAACCGAAGGACGAGCAGGCTGTAGGACCGCTCGAACCGATCCTCGAACAGGCGGGTGAACTCCGACCGCTGCGCCGCCGTCAGACCGGCCCACGGCGCCCCCAGGGATTCCCGCGCCATCTGCTCGAAGTCGAATGCATCGTGGATGATGGCGCCGATGCGGTCCCGGCGTTCGTTCTTCTTGGCCGCCGCCTGAAGGGCCGGATCCCCCACGACCGCGGATACGGCCGCGACGAGCTGCTGGATCGCCTCCTGGGGTCCCGCTGCCCACGCCGATGCGGGCAGGCTCGCGTAAGTCAGGAGCGCGAGGGTCATGACCGCTCTCCGTCCGGCGATGAGCATCGCGCCATGCGCACTGCGTCGATCACGTCTCATGGCTTCTTCTCCTCATGCGGCTGTCCGACGATCGGGCGGCGGGACAGCCTGCGCCATCGCCGTCACGCGGGTCAGAGCCGCCTCACCTTTCAACGCATCCCCGCATCGGCTGAGCCGGTCCGCCCAGGGACCCGTCACGCGTCCGATCCGACCTGAAGCCTCACGTCGGGCGAAGAGACTCAGGAGACTGGGCAGGGTCGTGACGGAAGCCACCCAGAGGCAGAACACCCCGATGGCGACGACGAAGCCCAGGCTCCAGATCCCGCGATGGCTCGAGACCATCAGGCTGCCGAATCCGACGATGTTGGTCAGCGAGGCAAGCGTGATGGCCTTCGCCGCGCTGGTCGCGAGGGGGCGGCGTTCGTCGGCGCCCGCCTGCCGTTCTCCGGACGCGATGCACCAGGTAAATCCCGTTGTCGATGCCAACGCCCACGATCAGCGGGAGAAGCAGGAGGTTGGCCGCGTTGAACGCCATGCCCACCCCTGCCATCAGGCCCAGTGTCCACGCGGCGCCCAGCGCGAGCGGGACGAGGGCGAGAAGAGCCGGAGCAATGGCCCGGAACGTGACGAGCGCCAGCCCCGCGGCGCCGAGCCCCGCATACAGGGCCGCGCGCGTGTAGCCTTCCTTCATTGCTCGGAGGTACTCGAAGGTCGTGACGGTCGTGCCGTGGGCGTCAGGGTCGACGGACTGGAGGTCCGCGACGAACCTGGTCAGCGGGCCATACTCCCAGACGTTTTCGGCCGGATAGACGAAGAGCCGGTAGTGACCGGTCTTGCCCACGTAGCGGGCGCGTAGCTCCGGTGGGAGGTCACCGATCGTGACGGGCTCGCTCTCGGGCTGCCGCTTCAGCGTCTCGAGCGTCGTGGCGAAGTCCCGGAAGAGCTCCGCCTGAAAGAGAGCCAGCGCCTCTCGCACGGAGGCCGCTTCCATCCGCGCCGTCCTGTCGAGAAAGCGCTCGATGAGGCCCCGGGCTTCCTGCCGCTGTCGTCGGGACTCCTCCTCCGCGGAGCCCGGGACCGCTGCCTCGCCCTCGACCATCTTGAACCGGATGCGTCCCAGAGCCGCTCGGAGAGCGTCGACGTCCACGGGATCGGGCGTCGCGACCGAGACCGGGAGCGCCGCGACGAGGGGGCCGAGTCCCCGGATGAGGTCGCGCTTCGCGGCCGTGTCCCTGGGGAGGACCGAGAGGACGCTGTCCACCTCGGCCACCGAGGGCAGGGCTGCGAGGGCGGCCGCCTTTGCCCTCGCCTCGTCAAGGGAGCCGACCACGACCTCGTCGAACAGGACCGACCGCCTTGTGTGCTGGGCGATCCGCTCTGCCCAGACGATCGACTCGGTCCCGTGAGCCTGGAGCTGGAGGAGGTTCCCATCGAAGCGCACGCCCGCCAGGGCGAGGGCGCCGGCGGCCGCCAGGAGCGCGCTTGCGGCCACGATGGACCGGGGATACCGGTAGAGCCAGGCGATGCGGTCCGATCGCGGGCGCACGTCGCGGCGTGGCGTGTACGTCGCGCCCCGCCGCCGTTCGTCCAGTACCAGCAGGGCCGGGAGGAGGGTCGAGGGTGGCCCCGGCGCTCAGGAGAATGCCTGCTGCGCTGATGACGCCCAGCTCCATCAGCCCCTTGAATCCCGTCAGGACCAGCATCGCGAAGGCACACGCCGTCGTCCCGGCGGCCGCGACAATGCCGATGCCGGTGCCGGAGAAGGTTCGCCTCAGCGCCGCGGCGAGGGACCGCCTGGCCGAGCGCTCCTCTTCGAATCGCGCGATGAAGTGGATCGAGTGGTCGCCCAGCCCCACCAGCATCGGGACGAAGACGATCGTCAGGATGTTCAGGTGCCCGACGGTGAGCGCCGCAAAGCCCATGGACCAGCAGAGCCCGAGGGCGAGCGTGAGCGTCGCGATGGCGGGCCGTACCAGGCCCTTGAAGAAAGCCACGAACAGCGCCGCCACCCCCAGCACGGAGACGACGGTGGCGAGGGTCATGTCTCGCTGGGCGGCACCCATCTCGTCGGCCTCGATGACCGCGCGGCCCGTCAGGCCGACCTGGATCCCTGGGTACGCGCGCTGGAGATCCCGGATGTCGTCGCGGATGCCTTTGATGGCTGTGGCGAAGCGGTTGAATTCGGTCGCGCTCCGCTGCGGATCCGCGAGGACGAAGAGAATTCGCCGATCGTCCGACCAGAGGTAGCCGTCGCGAGGCGGAAGGCTTGCCTGTCCGGCCAGCGCGGCCGCCCACGGGGAGCGGTAAGTGCGCGCCCCGTCGAGCCACGCACCCAGCTCTCGAAGGAGGGTGAGCACCAGTGTGAAGTCGGGGGGCTTCGCGGCCAGGTCTTCGTCCTCGAGGAAATCAGTGAAGACGCGGCCGACCAAGGCCGTGGTGATCTCCTGGTTGATGCGGCCGAACAAGTCGTGGAGGGAGCGCGCGCCGGCCAGGGCGGCGAGCTGGTCCTGATGGGAGGCGAGCTCTCGGTGGAGCGTGGCCAGCTGATCGGGCGCGAGGTACCAGAGCGCCCGATCCTTCAGCGGCTCGAGATCGATCCGGTAGAGCACGCGTTCGATCTTGGGGTCATGCGCCCAGCGCCCGGCCAGCGCGGTGGCGAACGCCTTGGCCTGCTCGGGATCGTCACCTTGGACGGCGACGACGACCCGCCCGGGGACGTTCTCGAACTCGAAGCGGTCTCGGCTCTCTAGCTGCCGGTAGCGGTCGCCGGCCGAAATCAGGTCGGTGTGGCCGGACTGGAACTCGAGGCGTGTCGCCGCGAGCCAGAGGGCGAGGATTCCCAGGAGCGCCGCGGCCGTGACGAGGGTCCACGGAAAGCGGAGCGCCAGCGCAGCCAGCGCTCGGGGGATCCGGCCGGACCCAGGTGACGTCATGCCTTTCATGGCGCCTTCCATTCCTACGACCTCACCGTTGCTCGTTGATGCACGTCGGCGTCTCGGGAGCAAGCGGCCTGCCACCGGCGGTCACCCCGGCGGTCACTGAGGAGGAGTGAAGAATGACGTGGACTTAGCCGAGTGAGGCTGGCGAGTCGCGGCCGAGACCGTTCGGCCGCCACTGACAGCTGGACGTCTCCCGCGACACCTGCGGGGACCGGAACGCGTAGCAAACATGCCGGGTTGCTGACTGTCTGCCCGACAGCGACAGTGGGCGCGTATCCTCAGCGTCCGTGCTGGACCATCTTTTCGCTAGCCCTGAATCTGTGGACCGCGCAAGGTACTCTCAAATAATCAGCGCCGGCGACGCTCCGTCAGTTGAGACTGGGTCTCACCGAGGTTCGGTCGCCTGTGGATGATTTCGGGGCGGCTGGCGCTGGCTGGTTGGCGACTAGGAACCCCGGGCTCGTGCCGATCAGTGGCCCGCTGAACACAACAAGGCCGTTCCCCATGGGCGAGCGTTCGTTACCGCGTCGCGAGCACCCACAGACGAATGCGCCCATCCCGCAAGGTGGCGAAGGCTCTGGGCGCGAGGCCTAGAGCCGCCCTGCCCACCGGGTGCTGTTTGCCCGCCTTCAGTTGTAGGCAGCGGCGCGCGGGGACTGCAGAGCAGGCCGGTCGAGCGACGTCGGTCGCGCTCTTCACCCCCTTCGAGCCGCTCCATTCATACTGCATGCGACCCTACCATCGCTGACACAACGGACCTATGATCAGGGCTGGTGTATGGAGGCAGCGTGATCCGGTCAGCATGATCGAACAGCTTGAAGAGGAGGTCGCGATGGCCCAGAAGGTTCGGCTCACTCCGCAGAGCCTCAAATCGGTCCTGGAGGATGTTCGACGCGACCATGGTCGTGTCGAGAGATTGACGAAAGCTCTCACGGAGCGCGGGTTCCGAGCTGTCGTTGAAGATATGTTCGACCTGTCCGACCAGCAGCGCGCCCAGCTCGATGCGGTCCTCAGCAAGGAGTACGACACGATCTGCCGCGATGCCTGCCTCATCGCTCTCAAGACTGGCGGAGCCATCAAGTACGCCGTCAGCAGCGGCAAGGAGAGAACCGGGGCACAGGCACTCCGAGCGAACGTCGAATGCGAGGGAGACCCCGACGAGCTGCACTGCGGCGTCACCTTCGAATGCCCAATATAGTCCGGCCTGAGGATCCGGAGACGAGCTGGCCACCGGACCGGTCGCGGAGCCATGACTGAAGGGAAAGATGGCGCGTGAAATCAGAGTTCCCTTCGTCGATTCGGAGCCCGGGGAGCGATCTCACGGGCCTCCTACGGCTGACGATAGGAGCAGGGTCGGGGCGCCGTGACCCGGCGGCCGGGGCGGGTCCGCCGCCCTCACGCCACGTCGACCAGCGCCTCCGCGATCTGCCCAAACCGACGCTCGCCGAGGGTGAGCTCCGCGCAGAGGACGTGGCGACCCTGAGCGCCCGGCGGCACCTCGACCGCGAAGCGGAGCACGCCGGTCTCACCGGCCCCGACGGGGGCCTCGGCCTCCCCCGGCGAGACCGACCATCCTGGTGGCGTGACGAGGCTCGCGCGGCCAATCGCCTCTCGCGTCCCGTGGTTGGTGACCCGGAGCTCGATCGGTAGCCGATCGCCCGGGCGGGCGGGATTGCGGTACGGGTAGAGCGTCGCGAAGTTCGGATCGAGCGCGAAGTTCACCTCCGCCGGCACCGCGACCAGGGTGTGGAAGACGCCCTCCAGCTGCCGGGCCCATCCGTGGAAGTCCTCCAGCATCTTCCGGTCGACGCGCAGCGCGCCGGTATGGCCGGTGAGGAGGAGCTCGGGCTCGAACTCCATCAGCCGCCGGACGCCGACCGCGATCGAGTCAGAGAGCATCTTGTTCCGGTACACGGGCGCCGCCGCCCGGAGCGGGCTCACCGTGCCCTGGAGGAGATTGTCCCCGGTGAAGGCCACGCGGGTGCCGTCGATCTCGGCGAAGAGCCCGAGCGCCCACCACGTATGCCCGGGCATGTGGAAGACGTCGAAGGTCCAGCGATCCCAGGAGACACGGCCACGGTCCGGCAGGGCGCGGTCGACCCGGATCGGATGCGGCAGGAGGCACGGGACGTTGTACCCGGCCGGGTTCGCCACGATCTCGGCGAAGTTCTCGAAGATCCATGCCCGGGTGCCCTGGGTCTGCTGGAGCCACGGCAGCCCGGCCAGGTGGTCGTCGTGGTAGTGGCTGGGGATGACGACGTCGACGGCCCGCAGCCCCGCCACCGCCTTCAGCTCGTCGAGGGAGTGCTCGACGAAGCGCATGTCCGCCGCCATGTGGTCCCAGCTGGGAAAGCCGTAGTCGAGGAGCAGCGCGCGGCCATCGTCGGCCATGAGGGCGTAGCAGTTGGCGACGGAGTGCGGGTTGGCCCAGAGGTGCGGGAGGACGTGTGCCTTCGGCTGGTCGACCGCGTGAGGCCAGATCGGCCACACCCGGTTCTTCCGCATCTCGGCCTGGAGACCGTAGAGAGCGCGGAGCTTTGGCTCGAGGAGGCGGAGCGCCGTCCCGGCGTCGTCTGTCGGATGGCCGTGCGAGGGACAAAGGCGCTGGAGCGGGAGCCCGGCGAGCAGCGTGACCGAGTGGAGAGCCGCGCCCGCGGCGTCGGGCAGCCCGTACTGCCACTGGAGATCGTGGATCGTGTGGACGTGGCCGGGCTCGGCGACGAGATCGCCGCAGAACGCCGTCGGCACACCGTCGATCTCAACGGCGAAGGTGACCGAGCCCTTCGTGTGGCCCGGGGTTGGCAGGACCCGGATGTCGTAGCCGCGCCAGGCGAAGGTCTCGTAGTCGCGGAGGGCCCGGGCGATGGAGACCGGCCGCGCAAGCGTGAACCCGATGCCGGAGACGTCGTAGTTGTCGTAGATCCGCTTGAGGCGCCAGAACGCATCGGTCTCGGCGAAGAGCGCTGCCTCGCGCTCGGGCACCGCGATGGGGACGCCGTGCGCCTCGAGAAGGTGGTCTCCCTGGCACTGATCCCGGTGGTGGTGGGTGTGGAGCACCCACTCGATCTGATGCACCCCGGCCTCGGCCAGGTGCTCGAGGACCCCGCCCGACCCGAAGTCGATCAGCAGCCCGCGGTCCCCCCGCGTGAGGAGGTAGACGTTGCACGTGTCCCGGTACCAGTAGAGGCTCGGCGAGAGGCGGATGAGCGCATTCCCTCCGCCGGCAGGGTGGAGATGCGAGTGCCCGTGACCCTCGCGGGGATCGTCGTCCGCGCGCATCGGAGGCCTCCCGTCGAGATTGCGGTGCTAGCGGAGCTACGCCGGTCGCGTGCATCATCCGGCACGGTGCGACCGTCCACGGCGTGCGCGAGCCCGGCGGCGTTCTCGTTACCCGCACTACTATATGCCGGCAGTAACGGGAGGCGCAGTTGCGCGGGAAGCGGCCGCGCACCCGGCGGCCGCAGGATCGCCGCGCCCGTTATCGCGAGCGCGCGCTGGACCTCCTGGCTGAACGAGCCTCGGGGGTTGCCGGTCCTCATCAGATCGTCGGTCATGCGGCCTCCTTGGGTCGACGGTGTGCTGGCGCTCCGTGGACCGCAGGAGAACGCAACGGCGCCACGGGAGTGGCGCCGTTGCCATGCGGCGGCGCGGGCCGCCGCGGTCGACAGAGGAGGAGGCAAGGCCGATGCCCGACCACCCCCCGGAGGCTCGCGATGCGAGAAGGCCGTCAGGGCCGGGACTTGCGCGGGGCGCGCGTCTCACGCCGGGCCTGCTGGAGGACGGGCGGTGCTGCGGCGCTGGGCATCGTGCCCATCCGCTGAGCAGGGGGACGAGCCGGAAGGCTCAGACGCTCAGCGGACGACGAGGACTGGAGTCGGGGCTCTCGACACCGCGCCTTCGGCGACGCTGCCGATCAGGAGCCGTTCGACTCCGCCGACGCCTCGGGCGCCGACGACGAGGACGTCGGTATCGGATGCCGCAGCGAGCAGCTCCTCGAGTGGCTGCCCTGCGCGGACGTCGATGCGCACGCGCCACCCGGCCTGGGCGAGGCGCAGCCGGGCGGCCTCGAGCTGCCGCCGGGCCGCCGCGATGCGCTCCCGCTCGAGGTTGGCTGCCTCGCCGGTTATCACCGCGTGCACCCTCCGGGGCAGGAGGGCCGTCGAGGGGAGTCGGACCGCTTCGACGACGCTGAGCAGCCGCACCTGGCCCGCCGGCGGCGGCGTGAGCCGGGCAACGAACGCCAGCGCGTGACGCGCGTGGGGAGAGCCGTCGACGCCGATCAGGAACCGGCGCGGGGTCCGGGCTGGCCCTCGCACCACCAGCACAGCGCAGGACGCTTGCCGCACGATAGCGCGGCTCACGCTGCCGAGGACGAGACGGGCGACCCCACCCAGGCCGCGTGAGCCCAGGACGATCGCCTGTGCGCCGAGCTTCCGCGCCTGTTTGAGGATGCCCTGGACGGGCGGGGCGTCGGTGACGACGACGTCCGCGTTCGACCACCGGCGCCTGAGACGGCGCTCCGCGCGCCGGGCCTCGGCACGCCCCGCCTCCAGGAGCGTCTCCCAGAGCACCGGAGTCGCCTCGGTCAGCACGGGAGCGCCGCGCGCGACGATGCCATGGCCCGTGCTGCCGCGCGGCCAGGGAAAGGCGACGGCAGTCTCGACCGCGGCGCGGGCCTGGGCGCTGCCGTCGGTTGCCACGAGCACCGGGAATCTCTGCTGAGCCATGGCTCTCCTCGCGCGTCTCGGTGTCACGACAGCGCCGAGTGTACCCGAGCAGGCCGCCATGCGGGAGCCGTCCGTGGGTCCCATCGCGAGCCACGCTTGTCGGCCGTGACGGCCGTGGTGTACCGTCACCTCGCATCGGGACGGGGTGGCCCGTCCGGCGCAGGAGGAGACAGATGGCGACCGCCGGGGAGCTGAAGGCGCGCCTGTGCGCCGAGATCGAGCGACGGAAGGGCGAGATCGTGGCGATCAGCGAGCACATCATGAGGCATCCCGAGTCGGGCTACCGGGAGGTGCGCACCGCGGAGTTCGTCGCGGGGTGGTTCCGCCGGATGGGGCTCGAGTGCCGGGAAGGGCTGGCCCTCACCGGGGTGAAGACGCGGCTCCGCGGTCGCTCGCCCGGCCCGACCGTCGCGGTCCTCGGGGAGCTCGACTCCCTCATCGTCGGAGAGCACCCCTTCGCGGACCCGACCACGCACGCCGCCCATGCGTGTGGCCACAACGCCCAGGTGGCCTCGATGATCGGCGCCGGCATGGGCCTCCAGACGGTCATGGACGAGCTGGACGGCGACGTCGTGCTCTTCGCCGTGCCGGCCGAGGAGTACATCGAGGTGGAGTGGCGCCTCGGGCTCCGCGAGCAGGGCAAGATCGAGTTTCTCGCCGGCAAGGCGGAGCTGATCCGGCTCGGCGAGTTCGACGACGTGGACATGGCGACCATCACCCACACGAACGCCCGCGCCGAGGACGGTCTGGCGAGCGTCGGCGACACGCACAACGGGTGCGTGGTGAAGTTCATGCGCTTCCTGGGCCGGGGCGCCCATGCGGGGAGCGCGCCGCACCTCGGCATCAACGCTCTCAAGGCCGCCCAGATCGCGCTTCATGCCATCGACGCCAACCGCGAGACGTTCCGGGACGACGACACGATCCGCGTCCACCCTATCGTCACGCGGGGCGGCGAGGCGGTGAGCGCGGTGCCTGCCGACGTGCGGCTGGAGACCTTCGTCCGCGGCAAGACGGTGGACGCGATCGACGATGCCGCGAAGAAGGTGGACCGGAGCTTGCGCGCGGGGGCGCAGGCGATGGGGGCCCGGGTGCAGATCACGACCATCCCGGGCTATCTTCCCCAGCAGATGGACCCGAGCCTGGTCGCCTTGACCCGCGCCAACTGCGCCGCCGTCGTCGGAGAGGCCAACATGGGGCGGCCCCGGCATTCGACCGGATCCACCGACGTCGGCGACCTGGGCTTCATCATGCCGGCGGTGCATCCGCGCGCCGGGGGCGCCCGGGGCGTGATTCACGGGGCGGACTACGTGGTCGTCGACCACGTGCTCGCGGCCGTCAACCCGGCCAAGGCGATGGCGATGACCGTCGTTGACCTGCTCTGGAACGGGGCGCGCGAGGCGCGGCGGGTGAAGGCCGAGGCGGGGCCGAAGCTCTCCCGGGAGGACTATCTGGCCCTCGTGCGGCGCTTCGTGGCCTTCGAGGAGTATCCGGGGACGTAACCCCGCCCCCGGGAGGGTTTCGGCTGGGAGCCGGGCGGACCGTTCAGCTGCGCGACGGGGCCACGGTGCTGCTTCGCCCGATCCGGCCCGGGGACGCGCCGGCGCTCACGCGGCTCTACGACCGCCTGTCACCGGAAAGCGCCTACCAGCGCTTCTTCGCGGTGATGCGGCGGCTCCCGCCCGACTGGGCTCGAATCCTCGCCGATGTGGATCACGACCGCCGCGCGGCGATCGCCGCGGCCGACCCAGAGGGTGAGCTCATCGGCGTGGCGCGCTACGGTACCGAGCCGGGAGCGGACGAGGCCGAGATCGCCGTCGTGGTGCAGGACGCGTGGCAAGGCCGCGGCCTCGGGACGATTCTGCTCTCCGCTCTGCTCGATCACGCCGTCAGCCGCGGTATCACGAAGTTCCTCGCGTACGTCCTGGCCGACAATCACCGGATGCTGCGCCTGGTCGGCCGGCAGGGCGTGGTGACCGAGCGCTCCCACGATCAGGGCGTCGTGTCCCTCCGCTTCACCCGCCGATGACGGACTTCGTCGCCGCGCGCAGGCGGATGGTGGACACCCAGCTGGTCAGCCGGGGCATCCGGCACCCGGGAGTCCTTCGCGCGATGGCGTCGGTGCCGCGGGAGCGCTTCGTCCCGGAGCTCGACGCGCCCGACGCCTACGCGGATTCGGCCATGCCGATCGGCCAGGGCCAGACGATCTCGCAGCCGTACGTCGTCGCGCTCATGATCGAGGCGCTCGCGCCGGAGAGCGCGCACCGCGTTCTCGAGATCGGCACGGGCTCGGGGTACGCCGCCGCCGTGCTGGCCGAGCTGGTGAGCGAGGTCTACACGGTTGAACGCCTCGAGACGCTGGCCGCCGCTGCCCGCGCGCGCCTTGTCAGCCTCGGCTACCGGAACGTCCACGTCGTGGAGGGCGACGGCACTCTGGGCTGGGCCGAGCAGGCGCCGTACGACGGGATCGTCGTGACCGCGGGCGGGCCCGAGGTGCCGGCGCCGCTGCTTCCCCAGCTTCGAGTCGGCGGCCACCTCGTGGTCCCGGTTGGCCTCACTCTTCGCTCCCAGGAGCTGATTCGCGTCACGCGCCGAGCCGCGGACGACTACGCGCGCGAATCGCTGGGGCCCGTGGCCTTCGTGCCGCTGATCGGGCAGGCGGGCTGGCCCCAGTCCGACCCCGGCGGGCTGGGGAGCAAGGCCTGAGGGGATCCCGCCTCCCGTGGACCGGTACCCCGGCGTGCCGCGGGGCGCCGCGTCAGGCGAGCGGGGGCCAGGCAGTGATGCCCGTCTCGGTGCGCCAGGCCGACCTTCTCGACGTTGCCCATCCCTCTGTCCGCCGGCTCAGCCCGCTGGCTTCGGCGCCGGGACCACCAGGACGAAGTCGAACGCGGCGGTCTTCACGCTCTCGACGTCCCGCACGGCCATGACGAGCTCGGGCCGGAAGATCCCGTCGCTTCGGTTGCCGGGCTCGCCCGGGAAGTAGAGCTGGGTCGTGAGGACGGGCTGCGTCGGCGCCTGCACCCGGACGTGGAAGTGCCGCGCGCGCCCCGGATAGAGCCCGGGGACGATCGTCTCGAGCCGGTATCGCCCCAGCTCGTCCGCGAACTGGTGACCCCGAAGGCGGAAGCCGGCGTTGTCGTACTCGCCCCGGTCGTCGGCGTGCCAGAAGTCGACGAGCGCCCCCGGGATCGGCCGGCAGTCGGTCGTCAGCACCAATCCCGCGACGACGATCCGCGTGCCGGCGATGCCCGGGTCGATCAAGGAGGTGCGCCGCGGCGAGCTCGGCTTGAAGAACGGGCCTGCCGTCTGGGGCGGCGTGGGTGCGCCCTTGTCGACACAACTCGGCGTCGGCGCGAGTGTTCGCGGCTGGGCGACTGCGCGGCTTCCCGCGAGGGCGACCGCGGTGGGCAGCACGAGCGCCGCCCCCAAGAACTCCCGGCGTGGCGGCCTGCTGGCTCGTTCACGTGTCATGGCTTGCCTCCGTCCTGGTGCGCGCCTCGGTGGACGCCCCTAAGAACACGGTAACGGATTGGTCAAGCTCTCGTATAGGATGAAGTGGGCGTCGGCCCCGAGGCTCGCCCCGGCTCGAATCCGGCATGCACATCGTCGCCGCGCTGGCTCTGTCGCTCCTGGCCCCGGCGCCCCTCGCGGCCGATGAGGCGTTGTGGGTGCTACTGCGGGGGGGCGGCCAGACTGTCCTAATGAGGCATGCCACGACCACGCCGGGAGTCGGCGATCCTTCCGGGTTCCGCCCCGGCGACTGTCCAACCCAGCGCAACCTGACTGAGGCCGGTCGGGAAGAGGCACGTCGGGTGGGCGCGGCCTTCCGGTCCCACGACGTCCCGGTCGGACGCGTGCTCTCAAGCCACTGGTGCCGCTGCCTCGAGACGGCGCGCCTCGCGTTCGGGCGCGCCGAGCCATGGGAGCCGCTCGACTCGATCTTCGAGGACCGCGCCCGTGAGCCGGAGCGCACGCGTGCCGTGC
Source organism: uncultured Candidatus Rokubacteria bacterium (assembly GCA_963804185.1). Lineage (GTDB taxonomy): Bacteria > Methylomirabilota > Methylomirabilia > Rokubacteriales > DASRDR01 > DASRDR01. Next base: position 961,929 of record CAWDPM010000005.1, on the reverse strand, counting down.
GGCGGGTGGTCGGTGAGCGGCCCGCCGAGGGCAACCTCGTGTTGGTCACGCACGGCGCGAACGTCCTGGCCCTGACGGGCATCAGTCCGGTGCCGGGCGAGCTCGTCGTGCTCACGCCCGCGGCCGGCGGGACGTTCCGCGTCGCGGGCCGCCTGGCGCCGGCGGCGCTCCGGACACCTTGAGGTCACCTGGGCCATCTGGACTGGGCAGCGTCGAGGGCCGAGACATGAGGGCCAGCCAGGTGAAAGAGACCCTCGAGCGCGAGTTGAAGCTCGATATCGGGCCGGGCTTCCGCCTGCCCAGGCTTCCGGGCCGGCCCCTGGCCCCGCGCGTGTTCGTGTCCCGCTACCACGACACGCCCGATTACCGCCTCGCACGCCAGGGTATCACCCTGCGCTGCCGCACGGAGAACCGGCAGCATCGCTGGCAGTTTAAGCTGCCACGCCGGTCTGGGCGCCTGGAGCTGGAGTTGCCGGGTTTGCCATCCCGACCCCCGGACGAGTTCCTGCAGGCGCTCCGCATCCACACGCGCGACGCCCCGCTCGTGCCCGTCGCCACGCTCCGCACGCGGCGCTCGGGTGTCCTGGTGAGGGAGCGCGGGCGCCCGGTGGCAGAGGTGGTGCTGGACTCGGTCGCCGTGCTCGACGGGCGGAAGGTCAAGCGGCGCTTCCGGGAGGTGGAGATCGAGCTGGTCGGCACCGCCGATGACCAGGTTCTCGATCGCATCGCGGCTCGACTGCGGAAGAGCGGCGCCACCGCGAGCGAGGAGACGCCGAAGGTCCTGCGGGCGCTCGGCCTCGACTTCTCCGTCGAGGACGAGAAACCGGGCCCACCGGCGGCCCCGCTCGAGCACGTGCGGGCTGTGATGCGCACCCAGCTCGAGGGTATTCGCGCCCACGATCCCGGCACACGCCTCGGCACGGGTTCCGAGGAGCTGCACCAGATGCGCGTGGCGGCGCGGCGGCTGCGAGCCGTCCTGCGGGTCGCTCGGCCGATGTTCTCGCCGGAGCCGGTCGACGCGCTGCGGGAGGAGCTGGCCTGGCTCGGGAGGGCCCTCGGCGGCTCGCGCGACCTCGACGTGATGCGGGACCACCTGCGCGGCCAGCTGGGGAGGCTCGATCCACCTGACCGCGGTGCGGGCCTGGGGGTGCTCAGACGGCTCGAGAAGGAACGCGTAGAGGCGCGCGCGCGTCTCCTGGTCGAGCTCGACAGCCCCCGATACTTCTCTCTGCTCGATCGGATCGAGGCGACGATCGCGCATCCGCCCGTCCTGGACCCGAACGTGTCGCTGGCTGACGTGGCGGCGCGCGCGTTCCGGAAGCTACGCAAGACGGTGAAGCAGCTGCCGGAGGCGGCCTCCGATACCGACCTCCATGCGGTGCGAATCAAGGCGAAGCGGGCGCGTTACTCTGCGGAGCTGTCCGTCCCCGAGGCAGGCCCTCCCGCCGAGCGCTTCGTCGACCGGGTGAAAAGGCTCCAGGACATTCTCGGCGAGCACCAGGATGCGGCCGTGGCCGAGAAGTGGCTGCGCGAGATGGCCACCGAGGCCTCGGGCCGGCGGACAGGCTTCGTCTCTGGTCTGCTGGTGGAGCGTCAGCGCGCACGCCGACTGGCCGCGCGCGCCGCCTTCGAGGAGCACTGGCCGGAGGTCCAGCGCCGGGGGCGCAGGGTGTGGCAGTGATCGGGGACCGTCAACCGCTCTGATCCGGAGGAGGTTTCAATGTTGCGAACGCTGGCACAGAACTGGTGGGCGATCGTGCTGCGCGGGGTGTGCGCGGTGCTCTTCGGCTTGGCGGCCTTCGCCTGGCCGGGTATGACCCTGGCCGTGCTTGTCTTGCTCTATGGCGCTTACGCGCTGGTCGAGGGAGTGCTGGCCGTGGCCTGGGCCCTGGTGGGGCGCTCTGCGGGGCCATTCCCCTGGGGCGTGCTCTTGGCCGGGCTGGCTGGCCTGGCCATTGGAATCCTGACTTTTCTCTATCCCGGGCTCACGGCGCTGGCGCTCCTGTACCTCATCGCGGCGTGGGCGATCATCCGCGGGATCTTCGAGATCGTCGCGGCCATTCACCTTCGGAAAGAGCTCGAGAACGAGTGGCTGCTGGCACTGACCGGCATCCTCTCCATCGTCCTCGGTGTGATCCTCATCATGGCGCCGGGGGCGGGGGCACTGGCCCTGCTGTGGTGGATCGGCGCGTTCGCCATCGTGTTCGGCATCCTGTCGATCGTCCTGGGCTTCCGTCTGAAGGGCGTGAAGGATCGGCTCGTGCATCGTCGGGCGTAGGCGGCGCCTGGCCGAAGCCGTAGCCGCCGGGCAGAGCGGCGGTCCACCGCGGCTGCGCCTGGCGTTGTTTCGTCGCGGGCCTGAGTCGGGACTCTGGCCTCAGGCGCGCCGTCGACGTCGGCACGAGTGGCGCGCGGAATACAACAGTAGCCCGGCGGTTTGCCGAGCGGCTCCGAAGCCGTAGCCGTCGGGCAGAGCGGCGGTCCACCGCGGCTGCGGTCGCGTTGTTTCGTCGCGGGCTGAGTCGGGACTCTGGCCCCCGACGTGCCGTGCGCTGCCCGGTCGCGCGGAATACAACTCTAGCCCGGCGGGTTTCGCCGAGCGGCTCCGTGTCCCGCACATCGAGCGGCCCGTCGCGCGCGAAGCGTTTCGCCCGGGGGGCGCAGAGACCAAGGGGTCAGCGGCGCCTGCGTCCGCTAACCCCTCGCCGCCGATGGTTGCGGGGAGCCGCTTGGCCTTCACCGCAACGGGCCACCTGGATCTGTGCTTCACGGTCGCCCGAGGGATTCCCGTGCGGCAAGAATTCGACGTGGGCCAGCATCAGACGAAGAGATGAAGCGGCACGCACGGCAACGCCACGTCCGTCGGAGCGCCCGGCCAGGTCCGGCCTTCGGCGAAGCTGTCCCGGCGAGGGGGACCCGCCTCAGGGGAGCGAGGCCTGGTAGTCACTGGCAAGCGCCTGCTGACCCGGCACCATTCTGGAGGCCCCGTCAGCACATGCAGGACATCAGCCAAGCTGCTGCAGCTTCGCCTCCGTCTTCTCCAGCCAGAAGCTCATGGCCATCTCTCGGTACATCGTGGACGCGGTCGTCAGAACCCACAGGATGGGCAGGCGACAGCGAGGGGCGCCGCACAGTCAGCGCAGAAGCGACGCTCGGGACGGTTCTCCGTCTGACAGCGGGGACAGCGCACTATCCGGCTTCCTGGACAGGGATCTCGGCCCGGCTAAGCCAGAAGCCCATGCTCCTCTCGCGGTACTGGTCGCTCGGTGGTCAGGTGCGCCTGGCGCGGGTAGACCCTGCGTAACCTACGCCACGGTGTCTCAGCGGACCGGCTGGCACGGTCCACGGCCGCGCCGCGCAGGCGATCGCCGAGATCGTCGCGCGCTGGTATTCGTCCAGGGTTTGCGTCGAGCAGATGAAGTCGGCGCTCTTGCCGGCTTCCAGCGTGCCCGCGTCGACGATCCGCAGGAACTCGGCCGAGTTGCGGGTCGCCGCCACGATGACCTCCATCGGCGTCATCCCGGCGAGCACCATGTCCTGCATCTCCTCGTGGGGGACCCAGGGCTGGTTGCCGTCGGTTCCGAGCGTGATGCGCACGCCCGCCGCATTCAGCTTCGCCAGGTTGCGCGCCTGAATTCCGTAGGCGGCCTGCGCCGCCGGCCGATCCGTGTTGGCCGCTTCGAGCTTCGCGAATTCGTCGGCCGGAGACTCGGCCGCAGCCAGCCGAGGTCCACCTTCACGCCCCGATCCGGGAGGTTTGGCGTGAGGATCAGGTTCGGACGCTGCTTGAGCATGGCCATCAGCTCGTCGTCGATATCCTTGTCGCGAACGCCGTGCGCGATCGCGTCGATGCCGGCCCGGATGAGTCCCTTCGCATCCTCGAGATCGAAGATGTGCGCGGTCACCCGGAGCCCTCGCTTGTGCGCCTCATCGATGATGGCGCCGTGGATCTCAGGGGTCAGTTTCTTGTACTTGCCGTCCCTTGTGTCGACCCAGATCTTGACGAGGTCGACCTTGTGAGCCGCGAGCTCCTCCACCGCCTTCTTGCCCTCCGCCTCGGACGACACCCAGTACGGCACCGTCGTGCGTCCCGGCTCGGGCATCGTGATTCCGCGCCCGGCGCTGAAAAACCTCGCGCCATCGGGAATCGTCTGGCCGCGCATGTCGAGCACTTCGTAGGTGTCCGTGCCAAGACTCAGCACGGCGCCGACGCCGTAGTAGGCGCGCGATCTCAGGTCCCGCACGATCGCGTCGCGAGTGGCGCTGAGATGGGAGTGCGTGTCGATCAACATCGGCATCACGGTCTTGCCGGCAAGGCTCACGCGCGTGGCGCCGGAAGGAACGCGGACGTCGGCGGCCGCTCCAGCGTGAGCGATCTTCGTGCCGTCCACGACCAAGGTCGCGTTCTCAATCACGCGCCCGTCGCCCACGATCAGCCTCGCGCCTTCGAACGCCGTGACGGACTGCGCGGACGCCGGGATCACGAACCCGGCAAGGACACCAAGGGTAGCGATCGCCGCAACTGCGACTATGTTCGCTCGATGCATGGAAGCCTCCTGCTTTACGTGGGCGGGTCAACGGCCGCGTCGACCGCCGAGAATGACGAGGCCCAGGCACTCCACCATACGGGAATGGCCAACCCGGTCACAATGACGTCCCAGCTCGCGAATAGCTGAGGCAAGTCCGGTTCTCTGCATGGGTTGTGCAGAGGGTCTGAAGAGCGCGCGTTAGCCCGCCGCTGGCGATGGACGCCGAAGGGTGCCCGACGGCGAAGCTGTTGGGTGGTCCGGGGTCGGCGCGTGGCTAGCGGCCGCCGCGTATGCTTCAAGTCTTGTCTCTCGGATGATTCCGAAGGCTCTGAAAAGATGAGCGTTATACTCCAATAGCATAGCGTAGCCTCGGTCGAGGCCTGATCGTACGAGGTCGGGTGTCAGTCGTTGTCCTCGCCTCCGGGCGTCGGCGCTTGGTAGGTGAACGCGACAAGAAGTGGGGGTGGCGTCCGGGACGCACAGGTCGCGTCACCGTTCCCGGTGGACGGCCCGGAGGGCGCCGTCGGCGGCGTCGAGGAGGCGGTCGATTTCCCCGCGGTCCAGGTGGGTGTTCGTGATGCCGTACGCCCAGCGGTAGCGGGTCTGGTCCAGGACCGCCTCGAGCGGCACGTCGGCGATCCGGTCGAAATCCTCGGTCGGCGGGAGATAGCCCAGGTAGTCGTTGCAGTAGCCGAGAACGAGCGTGGTCCCAAACGGACTCCGCTCCCTGACGGCGCGGCCCGGACCGCTGAAGAGCTCGAACCCGGTGGCGACGATCGCGATGTCGCCGATGGCCAGCGCCTGGACCTCCGCCTGAACTGGCACGTCCTGGCGTCGCCGCATGTCGCGATACATGCCGAGCGCCCCGCGCTGGTAGTGAAGCGGGAAGCGCTGGGCGGAGGTCGCGGTGTGGACCTCGTCGGGCCAGACCTCCGGGAACGCCGGCTCGGACTCGCCGGCGAGCCGTTGCTCCACGCGGTCCAGGTCGGCGTCGGGCCAGGGAAGCCGGCGGCGCCGGAGCGGCACCACTCGGTCCTCGACGGCCAGCTCGGTCTCACCCCCCGTCCGGACCGTCGGCAGGACACGGCACACTTCCGCCGCGAGCGCTTGCCCGACGAGGTCCCGCGCCGGAAAGCCGTGGGGGACCGGGGCCTCGTTCCCGAACCAGTAGTCGAGTGGCGCGAGGTCTCCGGCACACGCCTGGAAGAACAGGCACTCGGCCCCAGGGTAAGCGCGCTCGATGGCGACCCGGAGCGCGTGGGGGAAATCGGCGTTCCACCGGAGGGTCTGGCCACCGACGCAGGTGCCATGGCACGCGAACCCGGCGACGATCGCCAGCACACCGTCTTCCCCGTCGACGCGGAGCACGGTCACCGTGTCGTCGACCGAGCGCCTCGGGTCCACGCGGTTGACGGAGACCCCTGGGGCCCGCCCGACGCCGACCCCGATCGCCGCCGCCTGCCGCCGGACGTGCGCTCCGTATACGGCTCCTGCGAGCCGGTCTGGCAGCGCCGCTGCGTAGCTCTCGAGGCCGGCGGTGTGCACGGCTGCCCGCACGCTGTCCGGCTCCAGCAGCACGGGCGCGCTGTGGTTGTGGGAGGCGTTCAGGAGCACGGCGTCCGCGGGGATACCGGTCAGCTCCGCGATCCGGCGCCGCGCCGCCTCGGCAATGTGCCGGGGCATCCAGAGGAGATCCGTGGCCACCAGCGCGATCCGACGGCGGCCATCGTCGAGCACCAAGGCCTGCGCAAGGAGCGGCTCGTCGACACCGTCGGCGCGGCCGGTCCGGAGCCGCCACGCCCCGGGCTCGACGCCGAGAGGCGGTGTAATGTCCACGCGGCAGACGCCAGCTCGAAGACGGCCCACGCGCGCTCCTCCTCTCCCAACCGGGCGGCGGCCGGGATCCGTCTCTCGGGCAGCCCTGCCGGCCCCGATTCGCGCGCGGACAACCGGCCAATCGCCCCCGGGCGTCTGCTATCCTACTGGCTCGCGATGAGTCGCGCGACCCATCCCGGGGACCGCTGAAAGGAGTCAGATCCGCATGGCAGACCTGCCGCGCACGGCCGATGTCGTCGTCGTCGGGGGCGGAGTTCACGGAGCGAGTGTCGCCTACCACCTCGCACGCCGGCGCGCCGGTCGCGTGGTGCTCGTCGAGCGCAAGTTCCTCGCCTCCGGCCCCACCGGCCGCTCCTCGGCCCTGGTCCGCCGCTTCTACGCGATGGACTTCCTCACCCGGACCGGCAACACGTCGGCGCAGCTGTTCCAGCGGTGGGCGGAGGCGATCGGCGGCGGCGATCCCGGGTTCCGTCAGGTGGGGATCCTGTGGCTCGCGCCCCCGGATCGGGCGGCGAACCTCGGGGACAACGTGCGGCGGGCGCGCGCCCAGGGCGTGCGAATTGACCTGCTCACGCCCGAGGAGCTGAAGGCCCTGGTGCCCGCGATGGCCGTGGACGACGTTGCGGTGGCGGCTCACGAGCCGGAGTCGGGGTATGCCGACGCCTCCTCGACGACCAACGCGCTCGCCGCTCGCGCCCGGGACCTCGGGGCCACCATCGTCCAGCACGTTCCGGTCGGGGCCGTGCTGGTGAGCGGCGGCCGTGTGACCGGCGTCCGGACCGCGGAGGGGGAGATCCACGCCCCGGCGGTGGTCGTCTGCGCGGGTCTCTGGGCGCCGGGGCTCCTCACGCCGCTCGGCATCGAGGTGCCGGTCGCTCCGAAGCGTCATCAGATGTGCTTCTTTCGACGGCCTCCGGGCTTCGATGGGCATCCCGGCATGATCGACCGGCCGAGCGGCACGTACATGCGCCCCGAGACCGGCAACCTGACGATCCAGGGGCTCTCCACCTATCAAGAGGTGGTCGATCCCGATCAGTACAACGAGGGCGCCGATCCGGAGGAAGTGATGCGGAACGCCGAGCTGATTGCCCATCGATTTCCCGTCATGGAGCACGGGCTGTCGATGGGTGGCTACTCGGGGGTCTACGACGCGACTCCGGATCACGAGCCTGTGCTCGGCCCCATCCCGGAGCTCCAGGGGCTCTACGCCGACTTCGGGTGGAGCGGTCACGGCTTCAAGCACTCCCCGGTCATCGGCGACATCATGGCCGAGGTCGTCCTCGACGGGCGCGCGGCCGGGTGGGATCTGACGCCGTTCCGCTGGTCCCGATTCCGGGATGGCGACCTCCTGCCGCCGGCGTCCGCGACCGATCCGCCGCACCCGAAGCTTCACGCCGCGCCGGCGTAGCGATGACGGGCTCCCGCAACAACTCCTTGTCCACCGGAGGCTTCGTGCCCACACGGCATCGGGACGGCCCGACCTCGCCGCCGCGGCTCACGCCGCCGGGTGCACGCGCGTGCTCGATGCCGAGACCCTCTGCCGGCTCATGGTGGCGGTGGCCGCGGTGTTCGTCGCCGGCGAGATGACGACGATCGTGGCCAAACTCGAGGCGGTCGGACCCGACCGGTTCCACATGGAGCTGGCTCTGCCCCAGAACGCGTTCCAGTTCCGCCGCGCGGCTGCGGTCAGGGAGTGAGCGGGCCCGGCCTCCGTCTCCCGGAGTTCACCTTCGCGTAATCCTGCCGTCACCCTCGCCGCGTATCCTCCGGCGCAGATGAGACGAAACGATTCGATGAGGAGGAGACGACGACGATGCTGAATGCCGACGACTGGTGCTCCCGCCGCTGGCGCGTCGCCCTGGTGGCGCACGACGCGAAGAAGAACACCCTGGCGGCCTTCGTCCAGCGATACCAGACCCAGTTCAGGAACTGGGAGCTCCTGGCCACGGCCTCGACCGGCGAGGCGCTCCGCGAGGCCAGGGGTCTCCGCCTGCGAACGGTGCTGCCCGCCGCCCGAGGGGGCGATGTCCAGATCGGCGCCGAGATCGCAGCCGGTGAGATCGACGCGCTGATCTTCCTGCGTGATCCCCTGACGGCGCAGCCGCACGAGCCCGACATCGCGACGCTCCTCCGCGTCGCCGACCTCCACAACGTGGCGCTCGCCACGAACCTGGCGACCGCCGAGTGCGTGGTGCGCGCGCTTAGCCCCGAACGCGTACTCGCGACCCGGGGATAGCCAGGCTCCCCCTTCGGCGGTGGCGGCTCTCCGCCCCGGAGGGGCCGCCCGCCGGCGATGCTCCCGGAGCCCGCCGCGGCGGCCGGAGGCATCGCGCAGCGGAATCGAGGCGCCTATCCGGCGGGAGTCAGATCGAGCGAGTGGAGGACGGTGCCGGCCAGGTCCCGGTGGCTGACCGTCATCACCCCGCTCTGGCCGTCGATCCGGACGTGACCGAAGTAGAGGCCCCCTTCGGTGGGCGGCGTGTTGGCACGACCTCCGGGGTTCTTGGTGAAGACCACCCGAGGCCCGAACGTGTTGTCGAGCTCGTTCGGCCCGAAGCCGCCCGCGTGAATCGGCCCCGAGACGAACTCGTAGAACGGCTCGAAGTCGGTGAACTGCGCGCGGCTCGGCTCGTAGTGGTGCGTGGCGCAGTAGTGGACGTCGGCGGTGATCCACACGACGTTCCGCACGTCGTTCTGCTTGATGAAACGCAGGAGGTCGGCGATCTCGAGCTCGCGGCCGAGGGCGGGTCCGTCGCCCTGGGCGACCGCCTCGGAGCCCCACTTGCGCGCGAAGTCGTGGTAGACGACCAGCCCGATCGGCATGTCGACCGCGATCACCTTCCAGGTCGCGCGGGACGCGAGGAGCTCCCGCCTGAGCCAGCTCGCCTGCTCGCTGCCGAGGATGCGGGAGGAATCGGTGAGGGTGGCTTCCCGGTTCTCGCCGTTCGGCCCCCGGTAGCTGCGCATGTCGACCATGAAGAGGTCCAGGAGCGGCCCCCGGCTGATTCGCCGGTAGACGCGCTCGCTCTCGACCGGGTGGGTGACGAGGGGCGTGAACTCGAACATCGCCCGCTTCGCCCTGGCCGCCAGCAGCCCGGCGCTCTTGACCGCGTACCGGGTGTCCTCGATGACGCGCTCGTGAAACCAGTTGTTCGTCACCTCGTGGTCGTCCCACTGGACGTACTGCGGGACCTGGGCGTTGAAGCGCCGGACGTGCTCGTCCGTGAGGTTGTAGCGGTAGTTGCCGCGGAACTCCTCGATCGTCTCGGCAACCTTCGACTTCTCCTCGGTCACGAGGTTCTTCCACTTGCCGCCGCCAGGCAGGTCGACCTCGGCCTTGAGCGGGTTGTCCGCGTAGATCATGTCGCCGCTGTGCACGAAGAAGTCCGGCTCCAGGCCGCGCATCACCTCGTACAGGCGCATGCCGCCCCAATCAGGGCTGATGCCCCAACCCTGGCCGGCGGTGTCGCCGGACCACGCGAACGTGACATTCCGGCTGTCCGCCGCCGCCGTCCTGAGGTGGCCGACGACGGGCGCGCTGGTCGTCTTCATGTCGCCGAGGTCGAGAAACGTCACGCGGTAGAAGACATCCTGGCCAGCCGGCAGCCCGGCCAGGACGACTCTGGTGGTGAACCCGCTCTCGGGCAGCGCCGCGGGGCCGATGATGCGTCGGGCGTTCTGGAATCGCTCGGTCGCGGCATACTCGATCAGCAGTCTGGCGGGCCGGTCGCTCGCGCTCCACACGACCGCCCGGTCCTGGGTCACCTCGCCAGTCTGCACGCCGAAGGGGATACCGGGTCGCGAGGTTTGGGGGAGCGCCCGCCGCGGCCAGGCGCCAGCCCCGAGCAGGGCGCCACCGGCGGCAAGCGCGCCACCCAGGAACCGGCGGCGACTTGGGGCGTTCGACTTCTTCATGGCTGACTCCTCCGTGCGCCTTTCCTGGCGCGTGTCCGGCGAGCACGTTGTCGCCGAGGTCTCAGGTGCCGATGACCCCTCCGTCGCGGCGCCGGATCACGACCGTCGCCGAGCGCGGCCGCCCCGAACCGTCCGGCCAGGCGCTGACCGCGGTCGGATTCTTCGGATCACCCCGCTCGCTCGACGTCTCGCCCGGATGCTGGATGTTGACGAACATGGTCCGGCCGTCCGGCGTCGTCATCACACCGGTGACCTCGCAGCCGCTCGGTCCCGTGAGGAAGCGCCGCACCTCCCGTGTCTCGGGGTCCGCGGCCAGCATCTGGTTGTTCCCCATGGCGCGGTAGTCGCCCTTGAGGAGGACCGAGGTCGACACGTCGGTCTGGATCCAGAGGACTCCCCGTGCGTCGAACCACAGGCCATCGGGCGAGCCGAAGACGTCGCCCTTGATGTTACCGCGCCTGGCTTCGTCGGGGCTCGCCGGATCGCCGCAAAGGAGGAACACGTCCCAGATGAAGCTGGTGGCCGCCGCGTCGGCGCCGCGTTCCTTCCAGCGGACGATGTGGCCGAAGACATTGTTCGCCCGCGGGTTCGCCGGATCGATCGCCGGCCCCTTGTCCACTCCGCGCGTGGTGTTGTTCGTCAGCGTGCAGTAGACGTCCTTGGTTCCCGGGTGCACGCCGATCCACTCCGGCCGATCCATCCGGGTGGGGCGGACCACGTCGGCAGCCGCGCGGGCGTTGACCAGGACCTCCCCCTGACCCTGGAAGCCCACCGCGGCGTCGAGTCCTCCCTGGCCGTGGACCAGCGGCAGCCACTCGCCGCCTCCGTCGGGATTGAAGCGGGCGACGTAGAGCGTACCCTGCTCGAGGAGCTTGAGGTTTGCCGCGCGGTCCGCGGGATTGTAGCGCCCGGCGCTGATGAACTTGTAGATGTACTCATTGCGCTCGTCGTCGCCCGAGTACACGGCCACCCGCTGATCGCTCGTCAACGTGACGAAGGCGCCCTCGTGCTTGAAGCGGCCGAGGGCCGTGTGCTTGACGGGGGCGCTCTTGGGATCGAAGGGGTCGACCTCGACCACCCAGCCGAAGCGGTTCGGCTCGTTCGGATGCCGCGCTGCATCGAACCTCTCGTCGTGCTCGTGCCAGCGGTAGCCCTGGCCCCGGTCGTTGATGCCATACCGCTTCTGCGCGGCGAGCGCCGTCTTCCGCTCGCCCGGGTCCGCGATCGCCGGGATGTCGCCCGCCGCGTTCACGAAGTAGCCGTTGAAGTTCTCCTCGCAGGCGAGATAGGTGCCCCAGGGCGTCGCCCCGTTGCCGCAGTTGTTGATCGTGCCGAGCGGGGTCCGGCCGTCCGGGTCGAAGGCCGTGCGCAGGAGGGCGTGCCCGGCGGCCGGTCCGGAAACCCGCATCGGCGTCCGCGCGGTGATTCGGCGCGCGAGCGCGGAGCCGCGTTCCACCCGCCAGCGGCCGTCGACCGAGGCGATCTCGATGACCGAGATGCCGTGGGCGGCCTGGGACTTGGCCACCTTCTCGGCCGTCCACGGCTCCATCCCGTCGGAGTGCAGGAGGCCGTCGTCGGTGTACTCGTGGTTCACGACGAGGAGGCCGCGCGTGGAGCTGGTCGAGCCGAGGGGCAGGGGGAAGTAGTGGATGCCGTCGTGGTGCATGCCGGCCTGGCGCTCCTGGTCGGCGATCGTGTTGCTCGCATCCGGGCTGAATGCCGGGCCGTCGCTGATGGGGTCGCCCCAGGCGTAGAGGACCTCCGCCGCGTACCCGGGCGGTACCGTGACGGTATCCGCCGTCGACACGGGGACCCCTCGGAAGCCGATGGCGCTGGTCGCCGCCCGCACAGAGCGCGGGGGAAGGCCGCCGGTTCCGAGCAGCGCGGCCCCGGCCGCCACGAGACCTCCGGCCAGCACCTGGCGCCGGGAGTAGCGGATCGCGAGGATGGTCTCGAACGAGGGGTTCCCCGAGGGGTTGGAGATGGCGTCGTCCGCTTCCTTCATGGCTGCCTCCAGTCGGGCATGTGCCTCCGGTTGGGAGTCGATGGTCGCTCGACCCGGAAGCTACCGGCGCGGTGTTGCGGGCCGATGTCCGGCCTGTAACATTTGGGCGACACGCAGGGCCCGGGCCTGCCGTTGCAAATGGTGCGGCCTGCGCTATCATCGAAGTTGTCCACCGGGGTGGTTCGGTCCGCGCGGCCGAGCCTGAGAACATACCCGTCGAACCTGACCCGGGTAATGCCGGCGTAGGGAGCGCACATGATCCCGATCGTCCTCACAATCGCAGGCTCCGACTCCTCGGCGGGCGCTGGCATCCAGGCCGACCTGAAGGCCATCGCCGCGAACGGCGGGTACGGTGCATGCGTGATCACGGCGGTCACCGCCCAGAGCACTCGTGGGGTGACGGCCGCGGCCGAGCTCGACCTCGACCTGATCCGGGCCCAGGCCGACGCCGTGTTCGGCGACCTCAAGGTTGCCGCGGTCAAGACGGGGATGCTCGCGTCTGCCGCTGTCATCGAGACCGTGGCGAAGGTCCTGCGCGACTGGCGCCCGCCCCACTACGTGCTGGACCCCGTGATGGTCTCCAAGACCGGCTTTGCCCTGCTCCGGCCGGAGGCCGTGGCTGCCCTCGGAGAGGCGCTGCTGCCTCTGGCGACGCTGGTGACGCCGAACGTCCACGAGGCACAGGCGCTGACGGGCACCCGGATCCGAACGCTGGCCGAGGCCGAAGAGGCCGGCCGTCGGCTGGTGGCTGCGGGGGCCCCGGCCGTGCTGGTCAAGGGGGGCCATCTCGAGGAGCGGCCGGCGACGGACGTCCTCGTCACGCCCACGGGCGTGCGGATCTTCTCCGGCGAGCACGTCGACGCACGCCACACTCACGGCACCGGCTGCACGTACTCGGCGGCGATCGCGACCCAGCTCGCCCACGGGCGCTCGCTGGAGGACGCGATCGTCCGGGCCAAGGCCTACGTCACCGAAGCGATCCGGGCCGGCCTGCCGGTGGGGCAGGGGATCGGCCCGACGGACCACTTCTTCTACCTCCGGCGTCCCGGGGAGTGCGAGCGCTGGCTCGAGCGCCTCGCGCCGGTTTCGCGGTGAAGCCGCCGCTCGGCCGTCTCCACGTGATCACGGACGCGACGCTGCAGGGCCGGTTCTCGCATGTGGAGCTGGCTCGGCTGGCGACCGCCGGCGGGGCCGACGCGGTCCAGTTTCGAGAGAAGGGTCCGTGGACCACGCGCGCCCTCGTGGAAACAGCCGCCGCCATCGGGCGCGCCCTCGAGGGCACCCCGGCCTGCCTCGTCGTGGACGACCGCGTCGACGTCGCCCTCGCCGCGGGCGCACGCGCCGTCCACCTCGGCCGGGACGATCTCGACGTGGCGACGGCCCGCCGGGCGCTGGGCGCGGACGCCCTGATCGGCGGCACCGCGAACAGCCTCGGGGAGGCGCTGCGCGTCGCGGCCAGCGACGTCGACTACCTCGGCGTGGGCCCGGTCTTCGGGACGCGCTCCAAGGCCAGTCCCGCACCGCCGCTCGGGCTCGACGGCTTCCGGGCCATCGTTCAGGCGGTGCCCAAGCCCGTGATCGCGGTCGGCAGCGTCACCGCCGATCGGGTCAGAGTTCTCCTCGAGGCCGGAGCCCACGGCGTCGCCGTCATCTCGGCGATCGTCTGCCAGTCTGACCCGGCGGCGGCCGCCCGGGAGTTCCGGGTGGCCCTCGACGACTGGCTCGGAGCGCGGGCGGCATGAACGGCCTGCCGGCCCGGAGCGAGGTGGTCGTGGTCGGAGGAGGCATCGTCGGCCTCGCGGTGGCATACGAGCTGGCGCGGCGACGTCGCGAGGTGCTCGTCCTGGATCGTGACGACGTTCCCGGTGTCGCGACCCGTGCTGCGGCCGGCATGCTCGCGCCGACCTCCGAAGCCGATCTCACGGACCGGTCTCTCGTCGACCTGGAGCTGGATAGCCTCGGTCGCTATCCGGCATTCATCACCGGGATCGAAGGTGTGAGCGGACAGTCGTGCGGCCACCGGACCGAGGGGACCCTCTGGGTCGCGCTGAACCGGGACCAGGACGGAGAGCTCGATCGCCTCTTCTCCATGCAGCGCAGCAAAGGGCTTGCCGCGCGACGGCTCTCGCCAGAGGCGGTGCTGGCCAGGGAGCCGCATCTGTCCGGCCGCATCGTCGGGGGACTCCTGGCCGAGGAGGACCACCAGGTCGACCCGCGCGCTCTCTCGGCCGCGCTCGGGACCGCGCTCACGCGACTGGGTGGGCGCGTCGCCACGGGCTGCCGTGCGACGCGGGTCGAGCATGCCGCGGGGCGGGTCGAGGGCGTGTCCGGGGTGGCTCGCGACGGCGCATTCCGGGTCGCGGCGGACACGGTCGTCCTCGCGGCTGGTACCTGGAGCGAGGATGTGGCGGCGCCCGTAGCGCCCCTTGGGCTGCGGCCGGTCAAGGGTCAGCTGGTGCGGCTCGCCGGGCCCGAGCTGGCCACTCACGTCGTCCGCTCGCCCGACGTCTACCTCGTCCCCAGGCGAGGTGGAGAGCTCCTCGTCGGCGCGACGATGGAAGAGCAGGGGCTCGACGCTCTTCCGACGGCAGGGGCGGTCCTGGACCTGCTCCGTGAGGCCTGGCGGATCCTCCCGGGTGTGTACGACCTGGCCGTGACCGAGCTCTCGGTGGGCTTCCGCCCGGCGGTCCGCGACCATCGCCCCGTGATCGGCGCTACGGCGACGCGCGGACTCTTCGTGGCCACCGGGCACTTTCGCAACGGAGTCCTGCTCGCGCCCGCCACTGCCCACTACCTCGCAGGGTGGATCGCGGACGGCGTGGCACCGGCGGCGCTTGCGCCGTTCGGCGTCGAGCGGCTGGAGGCGACCTCCGGGACGGTGTCGCGAGCGGGGCGCCGATGAGCCACGAGGGAGCTGCCATCGCCGCGTCGCTCCCTCCCGGACGGCAATCGTGAGCGGGCGGACGGTGCCGGCGGCGACGATCGAGCTCTGGGTGAACGGCGAGCGCCGGCGGGTGGCGGCCGCCGACATCGAGAGCCTCGTGGCCGCGCTGGGTCTTGACCCCGCAGGCCGCGGGCTCGCGGTCGCGCGGAACGGCGAGGTCGTTCCCCGCGCCAGCTGGGAGGCGACGGCGCTGGTGCCGGACGACCGCATCGACATCGTGGGCGCCGTGCAGGGAGGATGACGGAGATGGTGGAGGATCGCTGGGAGCTTGCCGGTCTGTCGCTCGGCTCGCGCCTGCTGCTCGGGACTGCCCGCTATCCGAGCCGGCAGGTGCTGCTGGAGGCGCTCGAGGCGTCGGGCGCGGAGCTGGTGACCGTGGCCGTCCGGCGCGTGGGAATCGGCGCCGGGGCCGATAACCTCTACGATGCGCTCCGCGAGCGAGGTTTCCACCTCCTGCCGAACACGGCGGGGTGCTTCACGGCGCGCGATGCGGTGCTCACCGCCGAGCTCGGACGGGCGGCTCTCGAGACCGACCTGGTGAAGCTCGAGGTGATCGCCGACGAGGACACGCTCCTCCCCGACGTGGAGGGGCTTCTCGCGGCAGCGCGCGAGCTCGTGGGCAAGGGTTTCCGGGTCCTGCCCTACACGAACGACGACCCGGTGACGGCCAAGCGGCTCGAGGACCTCGGGTGCGCGGCGGTCATGCCGCTCGGCGCCCCGATCGGCTCCGGCCTCGGCATCCGCAACCCCCACAACATCGAGCTGATCCGGAGCCGGGCTCGCGTCCCCGTGGTCGTGGATGCCGGGGTGGGGACCGCCTCGGACGTCGCGATCGCCTTCGAGCTCGGTGCCGACGCCGTGCTCCTGAACACGGCCGTGGCCCGGGCGCAGGATCCGGTGCTCATGGCCCGCGCGATGCGCCACGCGGCGCTCGGTGGCCGCGACGCGTGGCTCGCCGGACGCATGCCGCGGAAGTTCTACGCCGAGGCATCGAGCCCCTGGGCCGGTCGGGTCCAGGCGGGGCCGGATCCCGACCACTGACCGACGCCGGCGGGAGGCAGGGCGCGGGCGAGCTTCCCCGTCTCATGCTCGTGACCGATCGCCGGGAGACGGGGGGGCGGGATCTTGTGGACGTCGTGGAGCGGGCGGTCGCCGGCGGTGTGGGGCTCGTCCAGCTTCGCGAGCGCGATCTTTCCGAGGCCGAGGTCGAGGCGCTGCTCCGCCGGCTGCTCGAGCGCCTCTGCCGAGCGCCGGCGCGGGTCGTCGTCAACGGTCATGCCACGCTCGCGCGCACGCTCCACGTCGGTCTCCACTTGGCGGCGGCCGCCGTCTCGCCGCCCCCGCCTCGACCGCTGCCGTTCGGCCGCGCCGTTCACGACGAGGGCGAGGCGTGCCGGGCGCTCGGCGAGGACGCGTCCTACGTCGTCGTCGGGCCCGTGTTCCCCACCGCGTCCAAGCCCGGTCACCCCGGCGCGGGGCTCCGGACGCTCGCCCATCTCGCCCGGTTCGTCGCCCCCGTGCCGGTCTTCGCGATCGGTGGTCTCACGCCCCAGCGGGTGGCGCCCGTGCTGGCGGCCGGGGCTCACGGCGTCGCGGTACGCAGCGCCATCCTCGGCGCTCCGGATCCCGCCGTGGTGGCCCGGGCCTTCGCGGGGGCGCTGACCTCGGCCTGACCCGGGTATGCCCCAGATCCGGCGACAGCACTCGACGTGGGCGATCCGTGGCAGCCGCCCGCCGGGTCAGCCGGCGGCCGGTCGAGCGGCCGGCGGCCTCGGCGCGGCGGCCAGGACCGCGTCGATCACCTCGCGCTGATTGCTGGCCCGGGGCACCTTGTGCTTGTCACCGAGCGGGTGGCGGCTCCGGAGCCTGCGATTGCGCCACACCGCCTCGAGCTGGCGGAGACGGCGGCTGGCGCCACCGGAGCGGGTGTCCGAGCGGCGGACGAGGCTCACACCACGCCGATGGGCTCCGGGTTCAGCGAGTCGAGGAACTCCTCGACCGTCCGCGCGAAGGCGTCCGGACGCTCGATCATCGGCGCGTTTCCGCAGTCAGGAAGGAGCCGGAGTGTCGCGGACGGCAGGCCGTCGAGGAAGCGGATGGCGACGTCCCGGGGCGTGACCCGGTCTTCCGTGCCCCACACCAGGAGAGCGGGGCACTGGATCTCAGAGAGCCGGTCCTCGATGTTGTAGCGCCGCGCCGAGCGGGTCACCTGGAGCACCCGGAGCGCGTAGCTCCGCTGGCTGATGCGGTCGCGAATCGCTTCCACCCACTCTGGCATCACGATGGAGTGATCGTGAAGCACCTCGGTCATCTTCCCGCGCAGGAACTCTGCGGGGGGTCGGTGGGGGACGCCCCGTGTGAAGCTGCGCTCGGACAGTCCCGAAGACCCCGAGAGGACGAGCGCGCGGACGCGCTCCGGGGCGTGGAGTGCGAGGTCGAGCGCGATGTGGCCACCCAGGGCGTTGCCGACGACAACGGCCGGCGGGATCCGCTCGGCGTCCATGAAGGCCTCCACGTGGGCGCGGAGGCTCATGACCGAGAGGTCGTCCGGCGGGATCTCGAAGATGGGCAGCGCCAAGGCCATCGCCCGCCATCGGGGCGCGAGAGCCTCGACGGTCGAGGCGAAGTGCTCGCTCGTCCCGAAGAGGCCATGCAGACATAGCACCGGGAGACCACGTCCGGCCTCGATCCAGCGGAACTCCGCCACGACACACGTCTCGCTCACGCCGTTCTCCTGTCTTCGCTCGGGCTCTTGCGCCGGCCTGGGGGTCGCCGGCAGCCTGGGCGACGGACCGCCCCAACGGTACCGACGGCTCGTTGAGTATGGATGACGCGAGCGTCACGTCTCGGCTACCGGTCGGCAGCCGGCGAGGCGGCGATCAGGAGAGGGCGCTGACGAGGGCGACGGTGCAGGCGCCGGCGAGCGCAACGATCACCGTCACCCAGGGATCCGACCCCGCGAGGTACGCGTGGCCGTCGCCGCGGCGCGTCGCCTGATGAAAGCGAAAGCGCAGGAACGCCTCGACGGGTCCGAGGAACGCCACGGCGACGAGGCCGAAGAGGAACAGTCTTTCCAGGACCGGTTGCGTGTCCATGAGCCCACGCTACCGCGCGAGTGTTACATCGCGATGACGGCCCGGGCCGTCCGTCCCCATGGCGTCCGGCGCTGGGGTCGGCTCGCGGGTCATCCGGCGAGGTCGTTCTGGCCACGCCGGCTGATCCCGGCTGCCCGGGCATCGTCCTGGTCGACGGTGGGAGTCTCAGTCCGGCGGCGCTTGGCCCGACCAGGGGACGCCGGCGGGAAATCGCTCATGGCGGCCCGCAGTTGTGGGTCACGCCTTGAGCCGTGGGTCGAGGCGTCTCAGTCGCGCCGCGAGCCGATCAGCTCGTAGAGCCTCTCTTGCGAGCGCAGGGGCGCACTCCCCACCGCGCGCGCGCGGATCGAGGTACCGTCCGGCTGCAGCAGGCGGGCCTTGACCGTGTCCTGGAGCTGGACCTCCAAGATCTCGCGGACCTCGGCCTGCAGCAGTGGATCCAGGATCGGGAAGGCGATCTCGACCCGGTGGTCGAGGTTGCGTGGCATCCAGTCGGCGGAGGCGAGGTAGTACTCCGGGGCGCCGCCGTTCTCGAACCGGTAGATCCGGGCGTGCTCGAGGAATCGGTCGATGATGGAGACCACCCGGATGCGCTCCGACAGCCCCGGGACCCCCGGCCGGAGACAGCAGGTCCCGCGGACGATCAGGTCGATCGCGACGCCCGCCTGGCTCGCCGCATAGAGCTCCTCGATCATCGGCCAGTCGACGAGGCTGTTGACCTTTGCCACGATCCCGGCGGGACGTCCCGCGCGGGCGTGGGCGGCTTCCCGCCGGATCTTCTGCACCAGCGCCTCCCGGAGTCCAGTCGGCGCCACCAGCAGGTGATTGAAGCGCACCGGCCGCGTGTATCCGGTGAGCAGGTTGAAGATCTCGGTGAGGTCCTCGCCGAACGGTTCGCGGCACGTGAACAGGCCCAGGTCCGAATAGATGCCGCCGGTCCGGGCGTTGTAGTTCCCGGTGCTGAGGTGGCAGTAGCGACGAATGCCGTGAGTCTCCTGGCGCACGATCAGGCACGCCTTGCAGTGCGTCTTGTAGCCGATGAGGCCGTACACCACGTGGGCCCCGACCTCCTCCAGCGCCTGCGCCCAGCGGATGTTGGCCTCCTCGTCGAACCGGGCTCTGAGCTCGACGAGCACGGCCACTTCCTTTCCCGCCTGGGCCGCGATGGTGAGCGCCTTCGCGATCGCTGACGTGGGGGTCACCCGGTAGAGCGTCATGTTGATGGCCAGGACCTTGGGATCGGCCGCCGCCTCCTGCACGAAGCGCGTGACGACGTCGAACGGCTGGTAGGGATGGTGGACGAGGATGTCGCCCTGCCGGATGGCGCTCCAGACGTCCGCGGTGCCCTCGAAGGCGGGCACGGGATGCGGGACGAGGGGCCGGTCCTTGAGCCGCGGAAGATCGACAGCGGAGTAGAGCTGGCCGAGATCGGTGAACGCCGTGAACCCTTCGCCGGCATAGAGGTCCGCGGGCTCGAGCTCGAGCTCGTCCACCAGCCGGGCGAGCACCGCCGGCGGCAGATCCGGGTCGTACTGGAGGCGCACGGCGTCCCCCATCCGCCGCTCGCGCAGGCTCTGCTCGATCTCCTTCAGCAGATCCCCCGCGGTCCGGCCCGCTACGGGCTGGACATCGGCATCGCGCGTCACGCGGATCGCGTGCGACGAGAGGATCTCGTACCCGTGGTAGAGCCGCGACAGGTTCAGCCGGATCACGTCCTCGAGGAGCATGAAGTTGTGCTCGCCGGGCGCCGCCGGCAAGCGGATGAATCGCGGGATCACGTGCGCGGGGATGTGGATGACCGCCAGCGAGGCGCTCGGGAGGAGCGACGGCTCGGTGGGTCTGAGGGACACGACCAGACACAGGGCGCGGTTGACCAGATGGGGGAAGGGGTGGCCGGGGTCGATCGCGAGCGGCGTCACCACCGGCAGCAGCGTCCGGTGGAAGTACGCTTCCACGACCTCGATCTGCTCGGGGGTGACCTCCTTCGGCCGGACGATCCGGATGCCCTCGGCGACGAGACGCGGCTGGATGTCCTCGAGGAAGCATCGGTGCTGCTCCTGGACGAGCGCCTGCACGCGCTCGGACACCGCCGCCAGCGTCTGGGCTGGTGACAGCCCGTCAGCGGCGGCCCGCTGGTCCCCCGCCCAGATGCGCTGCTTCAGGTCCGCCACGCGGACCATGAAGAACTCGTCCAGGTTCGAGCTGAAGATCGACAGGAACTTGACGCGCTCCAGGAGGGGCAGGGTCGGGTCCTGCGCTTCCTCCAGCACGCGCCCGTTGAACTCGAGCCACGACAGCTCGCGATTGATCATGCGCTCGGACACGTCTCAGCCCTCGGCGCCAAACGTCTCGCGCAGAAGCAGCGCGTCGCGCACGCCCTGCTTGCAGATGGTCAGGCCGTGGTACCCGCCGAACATCATGAGCTCCTCGATGACGATCGCGCCGGCCACGATGATGTCGGCCCGCTCCGCCCGGAGCCCCGGCACCTGGCGCCGCTTCCGGAGCGGGAGGGACTCGAGCCGGGCCCGGATGCGCGTGACGTCAGGCTGCTGGAGGCGGAGGCCGTGGCGCGACCGGTGCTCCTCGCCGCGGGCGGCCAGGTGGATCCGTCCGAGCGTGCGCACGGTGCCCCCCAGGGCCACGATCTCCTCGCCCCGCTCCGCCGGCGGGAGCGCCTTGACGAGACGGGTCCGTACCTCGGTCCGGAGCTCGCGAAGCTCGCGGGGGACGGGCGGGTCCTCGCGGAGGAAGCGCTGGGTCATCCGCACGGCGCCGATCGGCACCGCGGACGTCGAGGCGACGTGCCCCGCCCGCAGGCGGGTGAGCTGGAGGCTGCCGCCGCCCAGATCGGCGACCAGCCCGTCCTCCAGGCGAAAGCTCGACTGCGCGGCGAGGGCTCCGAGGAGCGCCTCCTCGCGCCCGCTGAGGATCCGGACCTCGATCTGGTCCCGTCGTCGGAGGGGTCCGAGGAGCCGCTCACGATTGGAGGCGTCCCGCACGGCCGCCGTGGCGACCGCGATCACGCGCGGGTCCCGGTCGCGCCGCGCACGTGCCAGGAACTGGTGCACCGCGGTCACGGTCCGCACGATCGAGTCCCCCCGGAGCGTGCCGGGGCGGCCGCTTCCGAGCCGGGTCTGCACGCGTTTTTCCTCAAGCACCTCGAAACCCACACCCGGACCCAGACGCGCGACCAGAAGGCGAACCGCGTTGGACCCGAGCTCGACCAGGGCGACAAGATCACCGGCCACGGGCTCGGATGCTACATGGCCGGTGCCGGCGGGACAACCGCGTCCCGGGGTGAATCCCGCCCGAGGGTACGGCGGGCGGGACGTCGCCTTCCATTACGTTTCCATTACGTACTTGTCCCTTGCGCCGCCCACCGTCACCGAAAATTCGAGGCCGCGTAATCGTGGAGCAACATCGCCAGGCCAGAGTCCCTCCGTGGCCTCGATCCCGTCTCGCTTCCGGGGCCGAGCCCGCCGCGACGCCGCGGCCTTCTACCTCTCGGAGTTGGCCCGGGGCATCTTGGCGGGCGAGTTTGGCGTGCTCGTGGGAAACGAGACCGTTCCAGTCCAGCCAACCGACTTCCTGCTGCTCGAGATTGCCGTGACCCGGAAATCGCGTGCGAACCACGTCTCGGTGCGTATCCAGTGGCCGCGGCGCAGCCTGGATCGCGCCGCCGCCGGCCAGTCAGGGAAGCCCGGCGCGGCCGATCGGTCACCCTCACGGAGTCACCTAGAGTTTACTCCGCTGTCATCCGGACGCAACCTCGCAGCCCGAGACTCGTATCCGGATGCGAAGCATGAGTGACCTCACCGAGATGACGGCGCGAAGGGCCGGCGAGGGTCTCGGCCGGCGCACCGCGGCCCGGGTCCTGGTCGCCGAGGACGAGCGCGACGTCGCCGAGCTGATCCGGTACACGCTGGCCCGCGAGGGCTTCGAGGTCATCCTCGCGACGAACGGGGCCGACGCGCTCCGGCAGGCGCGGGAGGGCCGACCCGACCTGGTGCTCCTGGACCTCATGCTGCCCCAGGTGAACGGGTGGGAGCTGTGCCGACGGCTCAAGCAGGATCCGGCCACCCGTGCGCTGCCCGTGATCATGGTGACGGCGCGGGCCGAGGAAGGCGACAAGGTCCTCGGCTTCGAGGTGGGGGCGGATGACTACGTGACGAAGCCGTTCTCCACTCGGGAGCTCGTCGCCCGAGTCCGCGCCGTCGTCCGGCGGACGCGGCCCACCGAGCCCGAGGAGCGCCGGCACCGGATCAAGGTAGGCGACCTCATGGTGGACCGCCAGCGGTTCGAGGTCACGGTTGGAGGGCGCGCGGTAGGACTGACGCCCAAGGAATTCGAGCTGCTCGCCACGCTCGCCGCCGAGCCGGGCCGCGTGTACGGCCGGGACGAGCTGCTCGACCTCGTGTGGGGTCGAGATGGCTTCGTCGAGCCTCGCACCGTCGACGTTCACCTCGCACGGCTGCGCGCGAAGTTCGTGGCGGCGCGACTTCCCGAGCCCGCCATCGAGACCGTCAGGGGCGTTGGATACCGTTACCGGGAGGCAGGTCGGGAGTCCCCGTAACACGGGTGTTACACGACGGTAGCGTGACCGACACTTGCGCCATGAACCCTGGAGGAGGCACGGAGGAGGGATACGCATGACGATTCGAGCGATTGTGGCGGGGGCAGCCGCGGTGACGGTCCTGGGGACGGGGCTCGTCGGCGCGCAGGTCCAGGTGGACCCGGGACTTGCCCCGTACAAGGCGACGAGCGGCGTCAGCGGGAACGTGTCGAGCATCGGCTCCGACTCGCTGAACAACCTGATGACCCTGTGGGCCGAGCAGTTCAACAAGTTCTATCCCAACGCCAAGATTCAGATCGAGGGCAAGGGATCGTCGACGGCGCCGCCGGCCCTGATCTCCGGCACGGCCCAGCTCGGGCCCATGTCCCGGGAGATGAAGGGTACCGAGATCGACCAGTTCGAGAAGAAGTACGGGTACAAGCCCACCGCGCTCCGGACCTCGGTCGACGCGCTCGCCGTGTTCGTGAACAAGGACAACCCGATCAAGTGCTTGACCTTGACGCAGGTTGACGCCGTGTTCTCGAAGGGCCGCCGCGCCGGCTACAAGGAGGACATCAAGACGTGGGGGCAGCTCGGGCTGACCGGGGAATGGGCCAGCCGGCCCATCAGTCTCTACGGGCGTAACTCGGCCTCGGGGACCTACGGGTTCTTCAAGGAGCACGCGCTGAAGAACGGCGACTACAAGGACGAGGTCAAGGAGCAGCCGGGATCGGCGTCGGTCGTCCAGGGGCTCACCGTGGACCGCTTCGCGGCAGGGTACAGCGGGATCGGCTACGCGACGGCGGGCGTCCGGGCGGTGCCGCTCGCCGCCAAGGACGGGGACAAGTGTCACGAGGCGACGCCGGACGAGGCGTACTCCGGGAATTACCCGCTGTCCCGGTTCCTCTACGTCTACATCAACAAGGCGCCCGGGAAGCCCCTCGATCCCGTCACGCGCGAGTTCGTCCGGCTGATCCTGTCGAAGGAGGGCCAGGAAATCGTGGTGAAGGACGGCTACTTCCCGATCCCCGCGCAGATCGCGAAGGAAGAGCTGAACAAGATCCAGTAGATGGCCGTAAACGCCGACCTAGTCGTCGAGCGCAGGGCGGGCGGGCCGGAATTCCCGGTCCGCCCGCTGGTCGTTTCGTCGGCTCGGACCAGTCACCGGATCCGCCTGGATCGTTGGGCGTCGCGTCTGGTGGTCGTGGGCGGCCTCATCATCATC
Organism: uncultured Candidatus Rokubacteria bacterium; assembly: GCA_963804185.1. GTDB lineage: Bacteria > Methylomirabilota > Methylomirabilia > Rokubacteriales > DASRDR01 > DASRDR01. The sequence continues at coordinate 937,828 of CAWDPM010000005.1, read as the reverse complement.
GCCGCCATCCTCGCCATTCTTTTCGTGATCGCCGCCGAGGTCTACCCCCTGTTCAAGGTGCCGACGGCGACCTTGGTCCGGTCTTACCCCTCTCCGGATCCGGCATCGGCGTGGCGGCTGGCTGGGAGCGAGGGCTTCGGGGTCGACGAGTACCGCGCGATCGCGTACGGCATCGACCGGCGTGGCGTTCTGCAGATGCTGAACCTGAAGGACGGTCGCGCCTTGCCGCCGGTTCCCATCCCCGGTCTGGATGGTGCTCACGTTTCGGCCGTCGGGTACGGGGGGCACTCGCGCTACGTCATCGGCACGTCGGATGGGCGTGTGATCCCCCTCGAGATGACGTTCGAGGCGGCGTTCCCGGGTGGGGAGCGCACCGTGACGCCGAAGCCGGTCTTCGGCGAGCCTTCCGTCCTCGACCCGGACGGGAAGCGGCCGATCCGGACCCTGGCCTCCGCCGTTCCCGGTTCCGGGCCCGTCTCGATCGCGCAGATGGGCCCCGCGGAGCTGGTGATGCAGACGACGGTCGAGAAGAAGGCCCTCGTTGGCCCCAGCAAGCGGGAGGAGTCTCGGCTGACCCTCAGGCTGGAGATCGACGGAGAGGTCACGAAGCTCGCCCTCGACGGGCGCGCCGAGGACCTGTTCGTCGGGACCTCGCAGGGTCAGGTGGTCCGCTACGGCCTGCGCGACCCGACCAACCCCGCCAGGGTCGAGATCACCGACGTCGCCGCTGGCCGCGGCGTTCCGGTGACGGCGCTCGGCTTCCTCATCGGCGACCGGACGCTGGTCGTCGGCGACGGATCCGGCGGGGTCTCGACCTGGCAGGTGATTCCGCCACCGGGAGGCGGCGAGCGGCGTCTGACCCGGATCTACGAGTTCGAGCGGCAGAAGGGGGCCGTCATCGACATCAGCGCGTCGAAGCGCGAGAAGGGTTTCACGACCACCGATGCGACAGGCGAGGTGCGCTTGAACTACGGCACCTCGGGCGAAACCTTGCTGTCGCTGAAGGCGGGGGGGGCGGCGCTGCGCAGCGCGGCGATCACGCCGAAGGCCGACGGGATCGTGACGCTTGACGAGAGTGGGGCGGTGGCCCAGTGGCGGCTCGACAACCCGCACCCGGAGATCACCTGGCGGACCCTCTTCGGCAAGGTGTGGTACGAGGGGTACTCCCAGCCCGAGTACGTGTGGCAGTCCACTGGCGGCACCGACGACTTCGAGGCCAAGTTCAGTCTCACACCCCTGATCTACGGGACGCTCAAGGGGACCTTCTACGCGCTCCTCATCGCGGTGCCGCTCGCGCTCCTGGCCGCCGTGTACGTGAGCGAGTTCATGCACCCGGACCTCAAGGCCTACGTCAAGCCGGTCGTCGAGATCATGGCGGCGCTGCCGAGCGTGGTCCTGGGTTTCCTCGCCGGTCTCTGGCTCGCGCCGCTGATCGAGCGGGTCGTGCCCGGACTCTTCCTGATCCCGCTCGTGCTCCCGGTGGTCATCGTCGTGGCCCTGCTCGCGTGGCGGCTGGTGCCGATCGGCGTTCGCGGTCGGGTCCGGCCCGGGAGCGAGGTGTTCCTCCTGATCCCCGTGGTGGCGGCCGGAGTGTGGCTCGCGCTCGTTCTGGGAGGCCTGATCGAGGAGCTCCTGCTGGGTGGGAACTACCGGGGCTGGCTGCTCTCGGCCCTCGGGCTGACCTACGACCAGCGCAACTCCCTGGTCGTGGGCATCGCGATGGGCTTCGCGGTCATCCCGATCATCTTCACCATCGCGGAGGACTCGCTCGCCAACGTGCCCGGGCACCTCCGCGCGGGGTCGCTGGCGCTGGGGGCGAACCGCTGGCAGACCGCCCTCCGCATCGTGCTGCCGACCGCGAGTCCGGGGATCTTCTCGGCGATCATGATCGGTCTCGGTCGCGCCGTGGGCGAGACCATGATCGTGCTGATGGCCACCGGCAACACGCCGGTCATGGACTGGAGCATCTTCAACGGCTTCCGCGCCATGTCCGCCAACATCGCCGTGGAGCTGCCCGAGGCTCCGGAGCAGGGCACGCTCTTCCGCGTGCTCTTCCTCGCCGCGTTCCTGCTGTTCTGCCTGACCTTCGTGCTGAACACGGTCGCCGAGCTGGTGCGCCTCAGGCTCAGGCGGAAATACCGGTACCTATGAGGAGGCTCTGGCGAAGCGGCGAGCCGTTCATCTGGCTGACCGGCGGGGCGCTGGCGCTGGCTCTCCTGCTGGTCGCCGGGCTCATCGGGCTCATCCTCTACAACGGGCTCGGGTTCTTCTGGCCGAAGGACGTCCTCCGCGCGACCCTCCGGGACGGCAAGGTCATGACCGGGCAGCTGGCCGACCGCGAGCCCATCCCCGGGAAGCCGGGCCAGTACCGGATCAAGATCAAGGTCGCCAACCGGGACCTCTACGGCGCCGACTTCCAGTGGATCGACGAGAGGCAGATCGCCCAGCGCGAATACCCGGCGGACGTCGTGGTGATCGAGCGGACGGAGTGGGGCGCGCTCATCGGGACGGTCAAGGAGGTCCGGCGCGACGGCCAGGTCGTCGCCTCCGGACCCCGGGCGGCCTGGGCGGAGGTCGAGAAGCGGCTGCCCGACGCCAGCCGGATCCGGGCGGAGATCCAGGGGATCGAGAAGGGCGAGATCGGGCGGATCAACTTCGTCCAGGAGCAGATTCGGCTCAAGCTCCGGGGGCTGGAGCTCCGGGGTGTCACGGCCGAGCCCGAGGTGCTGGCGCTCCAGCAGGAGCTCGCCACGCAGCAGGAGCGCTACCGGGGCCAGGAAGCGCGCCTCGTCGAGCTGCGCCGGGGACAGACGGAGACCCTCGTCGTCGCGGCCGATGGTGGCAAGGAGAAGGCCCTCCCACTTGCCCAGATCGTGGACGCCTACTTTCCGAACGCGATGGGAACTCCTGCCAAGGTGAGGCACTACGCGGCGAAGCTGTGGGAGTTCATCGCCGATGATCCCCGCGAGGCGAACACCGAGGGCGGCGTGTTCCCGGCGATCTTCGGCACGGTCATGATGGTCATGATCATGAGCCTGCTCGTGACGCCGCTGGGAGTGCTCGCGGCCTTCTATCTCCGGGAGTACGCGAAGCAGGGCCCATTCGTGAGCACGGTGCGCATCGCCGTCAACAACCTGGCCGGCGTGCCGTCCATCGTCTTCGGTGTGTTCGGGGTCGGCTTCTTCATCTACTTCGTCGGCGGCTCCATCGACCGGCTGTTCTATCCGGAGGCGCTCCCGACGCCGACCTTCGGGACGGGCGGCATCCTCTGGGCGTCCCTGACGCTCGCGCTCCTGACGGTTCCGGTCGTCATCGTCGCGACGGAGGAGGGTCTGGCGGCGATCCCGGGAGGCATTCGCGAGGCCTCGCTGGCGCTCAGCGCCACCAAGCTCGAGACCACGCTGCGCGTGGTGGTGCCCGCCGTCATGCCGTCGATTCTGACCGGCCTCATCCTGGCCATGGCTCGCGCTGCCGGCGAGGTGGCGCCGCTCATGATCACCGGTGTCGTCAAGCTCGCGCCGGCCCTGCCGGTGGACGGCTTCTGGCCGTTCGTTCACCTCGACCGGAAGTTCATGCACCTGGGGTTCCACATCTACGACGTGGGCTTCCAGTCCCCCAACGTCGACGCGGCGCGCCCGATGGTCTTCGCCACGACGCTGCTCCTGCTCGCGATCGTCGTGCTCCTGAACCTCTTCGCCATCGGCATGCGCAACCGACTGCGCCGGAAGTACGCGACGGCCGCCGTCTAGGAGATAATCATGGCGGGAAGCGTCCAGATCGCCGCGAGCCTGAATCCCGACGCAGCTGTGGCATCGGTCATGGAGATGCCCATGGTCGAGATCGAGCGGGTGAACCTGTGGTACGGAAGCAAGCAGGCTCTGAGGGACGTCAACATGTCGATCCCCAAGCACCGGATCACGGCCTACATCGGGCCCTCGGGCTGCGGGAAGAGCACGCTGCTGAGGTGCCTGAACCGGATGAACGACCTGGTGGACGGCGTCCGGGTCACCGGGCAGATCCGGATCGGCGGCATTGACATCCACGATCCGAAGCTCGACGTGACGGAGCTTCGCAAGCGCGTGGGCATGGTGTTCCAGAAGTCGAATCCGTTCCCCAAGTCGGTCTTCGAGAACGTGGCCTACGGGCCGCGGATCCTGGGTGTCGGCGCCCGGGCGGAGCTCGAGCGGATCGTGGAGCGGAGCCTCAAGGGCGCGGCGCTGTGGGAGGAGGTCTCCGACCGGCTGCACGAGAGCGCGCTGGGCCTCTCCGGCGGGCAGCAGCAACGGCTCTGCATCGCCCGCGCGATCGCCGTCGAGCCGGACGTCCTGCTGATGGACGAGCCGTGCTCCGCGCTCGATCCGATCGCCACGGCGAAGATCGAGGAGCTGATGCTGGAGCTGAAGTCGAGCTACACGATCGTGATCGTCACGCACAACATGCAGCAGGCCGCCCGGGTCTCCGACTACACCGGTTTCATGCTTCTCGGCGAGCTGGTCGAGTTCGGGGTGACCAAGGAGCTCTTCACCATGCCGAGGGAGCCGAAGACCGAGGCGTACATCACCGGCCGGTTCGGCTAGGCCGCGGAGGGGCCCGTGGAGCGACACTTCGAGATCGAGCTTCAGGCGATCCGGGAGAAGCTCCTCGCCATGGGGAGCCTGGCCGAGGCCATGATCCACAAGAGCGTGCGCGCCCTGGTCGATCGGGACGAGGCGCTGGTCCAGGCCGTCCTCGCCCACGAGGAGGAGATGGACCTCCTGTGCATCGAGGTCGACGATCGGTGCTTCACCCGCCTCGCGCTCCAGCAACCGATGGCCTCGGACCTCCGCTTCCTCGTCGCCAGCATCAAGATCAACAGCGACCTCGAGCGCATGGCCGACCAGGCCGTGAGCATCGCGCTCCGGGCGAAGGCGCTGCTCCACGAGCCCCAGGTGAAGCCGCTGATCGACATCCCTCGGATGGCCACGCTGGCCCAGGAGATGGTGCGGAAGAGCCTCGATGCCTTCGTGCGGCGGGATACGGAGCTGGCCCGGGCGGTCATCGAGGGGGATGACGAGGTCGACAGTCTCCGCGACCAGGTGTTCCGCGAGCTGCTGACGTACATGATGGCCGACACGGCGACCATCCCGCGCGCGCTCGCGCTGATCCTGATCTCCCGCAACCTCGAGCGAATCGCCGATCACGCGACCAACATCGCCGAGGACGTGATCTACATCGTGCGGGGAGAGGACGTGCGCGAGCGCGGCGACAAGGAGCTTCGGAAGGGGCTCCGCGTCCCGGCCGGACGGACACCGGTGCCTCCTTCGAGGTAGACTGGGGCGAGGTAGACGGGGGCGGATCGCCTTGGGGGAGGGCGCGTAGCGGCATAGTCGCGACGGACGCGACGCGGGAGCTCGGGGAGCGCCGAGCTGAGAGGGCGGCCATCACGCCGCCGACCGCCGGAACCTGATCTGGGTAATGCCAGCGTAGGGACGAGATCGCACCGAGGGCGCTGGGGATTCCCGGCGCCCTTCGTCGTTCCTGGGCTCGGTGCGAGGGAGGGTTTTCATGGCCACGGAGGTGGTGGAGACGCAGAGGCTCGAGCCGGTCGCCGCCGAGTCCCGTCGGCTCGGGGCCTGGGGGTTTTTCGTGCTCTGGGGTGATCTGGGGATCGGGCTCCTGGTCCTCCTCGCCGGGAGCTTCCTGGTTCCCGCGCTCTCGCTCCCGCAGGCGCTCGGCGCCATCCTGCTGGGGAGCGTGATCGGCGTGACGCTGCTCGGTCTGACCGGAATCGTGGGGAGCCAGACCGGGCTGCCCACGATGGTCTGCCTCCGGCCGGCGCTCGGGCGCGGCGGCTCGTACGTCGCGACCGCGGTCAATGTCGTCCAGCTCCTGGGCTGGACGGTGTTCGAGCTGGCCATCATGGGTCACGCAGCGAATGCCGTCGTCCGGAGCCTCACCGGTCTGGACGCGGTGTGGGTGTGGATCCTCGCGTTCGGAGGTGCCGTGATCGCGCTCGGCCTCTGGGGTCCCGTGGCCGTGGTGCGGGAGTGGCTCACGAAGTTCGCGCTCTGGGCGGTGATCGCCACCACCGGGTGGTTGACCTGGCGCCTGGTCGACCGCGTCGACATCGCGGCGCTCTGGTCCGCTCCCGCGGCCGGCGGCCTGTCGTTCTGGGCCGCCGTGGACATCGTGATCGCCATGCCGATCTCGTGGCTCCCGCTCGTCTCGGACTACAGCCGCTTCGCTCGGCGGCCGGCGCCGGCGTTCTGGGGGACCACGCTGGGTTACCTGGTTGCCAACGTGTGGTTCTACACGCTCGGCGCGCTGATTCTCTTGGCCATGCGGACCAGCTCGGAGCCCAAGGCGTTCGTCGAGGCGATCGCGCTCCTGGCCGGACCGCTCCTCCTGCTCGTGCTGCTCGCCGACGAGACCGACGAGGCCTGGGCCGACCTGTACTCGTGCGCGGTCTCCGTCCAGAACGCCTTCCCGCACGCCTCCGTCCGGCCGCTGGTCGTCGGGCTCGGGGCATTGTCGGTCGTCTTGGCGCTCATCTTCGACGTGACCCGATACGAGGGCTTCCTCCTCCTGATCGGCGCCGTGTTCGTGCCGCTCTTCGGCGTCCTCGCCGCCGACTACTTCCTGGTGCGGCGACACTACCCGGCTGCGGCACTCCTCAGAGCCACGGGGGCAGGGGGGGTCGTTCCCGGCCTCCGCTGGCAGGGCATGCTCGCCTGGGGCCTGGGTATCGCCACCTACCTCTGGATCGCCGGGCGGCTCGCGCCGCTCGGACTCTCCGGGCTGCCGACGATCGGGGCGTCCCTTCCCAGCCTCGGAGTCGCCGCCCTGACCTATCTCGCGGTGACCCGGGGATCCGCGCCCCAGCTGACACGAGATCCGCGCCCGGAACCATCCCGGTTGCCCCGTTCGTAAGCAGGATCGCGGTGCCCGGCGCCGCGGAGGGTCGGTCGGAGCAGGCTGGACAGACGGAGGCGCGGCCGCGGCAGAGTGTGTGCGAGACTAGAGGCCCTGCCCGTTCCGGTCGACAACCCTGGAGACGAAAGGAGCGCAGCATGCGACGCGGCATGTGGGTGAGCCTGGCGATAGCTGTGGCCGTCGGCGCGGTGGCGGTGGCCGCCCCGCCCACCTCCGGCCAGACGAAGAAGCTGGTCTACTGGACCCACTGGGACCAGCAGCCCGACTTCAACAAGTGGTACGTGGAGAAGGGGAAGGAGTTCACGAAGAAGACGGGCTACGAGCTCGAGGTGGTCACGATCCCCTACCAGGGCTACGAGGCCAAGTACCTCGCCGCGCTCATGGGCAAGAGCGGAGCGCCCGATTTCTTCAACGGGATGACGCACCAGTGGTGCGGGCAGTACGACTTCTGCGATCCGATGCCGCAGGACCTCGCGAAGATCTGGGACGAGTCGATCCCGAAGTACATGGTGCCGATCGGGAAGTGGAAGAACGCCCGATACGGGACGCCGCTCGAGCACGGGAACTTCCAGCAGATGTACATGAACGTCGACCTGTTCAAGAAGGCCGGGCTCGATCCCGACAAGCCCCCCAACACCCTGGACGAGTGGCTGGCAGCGATGAAGAAGCTCACCTCGGGCGACGCCCAGGTCGGGTTTGCCATCCGGCACAAGGGCCACCCGGTCGGCATCACCGACAAGTTCCTCCCGTTCGCGCACGCGTACGGCGCGCGGATGCTCTCCCCGGACCTCGAGAAGGCGACTGGCTTCGCCAACAGCCCCGAGATGGTCGCCGCCCTCCAGTTCTTCGGTGACCTCGTGCTCAAGGACAAGGTGGCCAGCCTGGCGCTCGGCAACCCCGAGGACGCGTTCGGCCAGAAGCGGGCGGCCGTGATCTTCCGGGAGTCCTGGTTCTTCGGATGGGTTCACAAGAACGCGCCGGACGTGAAGTTCAAGGTCGCGGCGCTCCCGTGCGCCAAGGCATGCCCCGGTGCCGGGGCGCTCTTCCCGTGGACCAACCTCGTCTACAAGAACAGCCCCAACAAGCAGGCGGCCTGGGAGTTCATCCGCTTCATCTCGAACCCCAAGGACGACCTCGACCAGCACCAGTTCGGGGGGTTCATGCCGGTCTTCAACGCGAACCTCGACTCGGCGTACGCCAAGGGCCGGCCAGACTACCAGTCGACCAAGGACATGCTCGCCCAGCCGGTGCCGCCGACCTACTTCCACCCGAAGTCGAACGAGCTGGCGACCGCCTTCGGCGAGGCCGTCGTCGGCGTCCTCTACGGCAAGGGACAGCCCAAACCGCTCCTCGACGAGGCGGCGGCGAAGATGGACCGCATCCTGAAGGACTGAGACCGAGCAGGCCGGGGGGCGAGCCGGAACGTGGGCCGCGTCGTCCGGCTCGTCCTGCCCCGATCCTACATGGACCGCCAGCAGCGGGCGGGATTCCTCTTCGTCCTGCCCGCCCTCGTGTACTTCACCGCGGTCTTCCTCGTCCCCCTCGCGGAATCGATCCTCGGCTCGTTCTACCGGACACGCCCCGGCGGGGTGAGCCAGTTCGTGGGGCTCCGCCTCTACGAGCGGGTCCTGACCGACCCCGGCTTCTGGCAGGCCGTCCGCAACACCGTGGGCCTGCTTCTCCTGTCGGCGCCCGCCACGGTGATCCTGGCGCTCGGCGTGGCGCTGGGCCTCAACCGGTTCCTCCGGGTCCGCTGGCGCAGCGTGTGGGCCGCCCTGTACTTCCTGCCGTTCGCGGTCTCGTTGGTCGCGGCGGCCCTCGTCTGGCAGTGGCTTTACGAGCCCGTGTACGGCTTCCTGAACCACCTCCTGGGACTGGTCGGAATCGGGCCGCGCAAGTGGCTCTCGAGCCTCACCGAGGTGCTCCCGTCCCTGGCGCTGGTCAACGTCTGGGTCCGTCTCGGCTTCGACACCATGATCTTCCTGGCGGCTCTCCAGGCCATCCCGGGGGAGTACTACGAGGCGGCCGCCATCGACGGCGCCGGTCCCTGGCGGAGCTTCTGGTCCGTGACGCTCCCGCTCCTGAACCCGCAGCTCGTCATGGTCTCGATCCTCGAGCTCATCTTCAACTTCAAGGTCTTCGACCAGGTGTACGCGACTACCCAGGGAGGGCCGGCGGGGGCGAGCCAGACCGTGATCATGCTGCTCTACGACACGGCCTTCAAGTACTTCCGGCTCGGAGAGGCGTCGGTCATGGCTGTCTTCGTCTTCGCCTGCCTCCTCCTGGTCACGCTCGTCCAGTGGCGGCTCTTCCGGCGGGAGGTCGAGCATTGAAGGGCGACCGCTGGCGCTGGCTCACGGCGGCGCTCGTCGCCGCCGGCGCCATCACCGTCTTCTTCCCGTTCTTCTGGATGGCGGTCACGTCGCTCAAGACCGTGCCCGAGATCCAGCGGGTGCCGCTCCAGATCCTGCCCGACCGCTGGGGAAACCTGGACAACTACCGGGAGGTCTTCGCCCGCCAGCCCTTCGCGCGCTTCCTGCTGAACAGCGCCCTGGTCGCCTCGGTCTCGGCCGTCTCGAGCCTCATCGTGTCGTCCCTCGCCGGCTACGGGTTCGCCAAGTTCCGGTTCCCGGGGCGCAACCTGCTCTTCTTCGCGATCATCGGCATCCTGATGGTCCCGTTCCAGTCGGTCGTCGTGCCGCTGTACCTCTGGGTGAGCCGGCTGGGCTTGCTCGACACGTACCTCGGGATCCTCGCGCCCGACCTCGTGAGCGTCTTCGGCGTGTTCCTCATGCGGCAGTCGATCGAGGTGGTGCCGAGCGACTACATCGACGCCGCCCGGATCGACGGGTCCGGCGAGCTCGGGATCTTCTGGCGGGTGATCCTGCCCGCCGTCCGCCCGGCCCTGGCCACGCTCCTGATCGTCAAGTTCATGTGGACCTGGAACGAGCTGTTCTGGCCGCTGGTGGTCGTCAACTCGCCGACGATGAAGGTCGTGACCATGGGGCTGGTCAGCTTCACGAACATCTACTTCATCGAGTACAACCTGGTGACCGCGGCGGCCGTCCTGAGCATCCTGCCCATCCTGGTGGTGTTCCTCCTCTGCCAGCGGTGGGTGGTGCAAGCAGTCGTGATGAGCGGGCTCAAGGGGTAGGCGGGCGACCCTCGACTCCTGACCCGGCCGCCTACCGCGGCGTTGAGGCAGCTCCGGCCCAGAGGCGCGTTCGTGCGTGGCGGAGGGCAGCGCGTGCCGACCGGCGCGGAAAGGGCCGGTGGGGATCGGCCCACCCGGTGGGGCCTGTCGAGCGGTCGTCCGGGTCCAGCAACCGCGACGGCACGGCACCAGGCAGCCCGTCGAGGCGGACTGCCTGGTGCCGGCGTCCCTTTCCCCAGCTATCAGTACCGGTAGTGCTCGGCCTTGTAGGGGCCCTCTCTTGGCACCCCGATGTACTGCGCCTGCTCGTCGGTCAGCGGGGTCAGCTCGGCCCCGAGTCTCGTGAGCTGGAGCCGCGCGACCTTCTCGTCCAGCGCCTTGGGGAGAATGTACACGCCGACCGGGTACTTCTTCGTGTTGGTGAAGATCTCGATCTGGGCCAGAACCTGGTTGGCGAAGGACGAGCTCATGACGTAGCTCGGGTGACCGGTGGCGCAGCCCAGGTTGACCAGTCGGCCCTCGGCCAGGAGGATGATCCGCTTCCCGTCGGGGAAGATGACGTGGTCGACCTGAGGCTTGATGCTGTCCCACTTGTACTGGCGGAGCGACGCCACGTCGATCTCGTTGTCGAAGTGGCCGATGTTGCACACGATGGCGTTGTTCTTCATGCGCTGCATGTGCTCGTTCGTGATGACCCGGTAGTTGCCGGTCGCCGTGACGAAGATATCGGCGAGGGGGGCAGCGTGGTCCATCGTCACCACGCGGTAGCCCTCCATGGCCGCCTGCAGCGCGCAGATCGGATCGATCTCGGTGACCCACACCTGGGCCTGGAGCCCCCGCAGCGCTTGGGCCGAGCCCTTGCCGACCTCGCCGTAGCCGCAGACCACCGCGACCTTGCCGGCGATCATCACGTCGGTCGCGCGCTTGATGGCGTCCACGAGCGACTCGCGGCAGCCGTACACGTTGTCGAACTTCGACTTGGTGACCGAGTCATTCACGTTGATGGCCGGGAAGAGCAGGCGCGCCTCCTTCGCCATCTTGTAGAGACGGTGGACGCCAGTCGTCGTCTCCTCGGTGACGCCCCGGATCTCTCCGGCGATCGTCGAGTACCAGCCCGGCCGGGACGCCAGGCGCTCGCGGATGGCGGCGAACAGGACGGTCTCCTCCTCGCTCGCCGGGTTGGCGAGAACCGACGGGTCCTTCTCGGCCCGGGAGCCAAGGTGGACGAGCAGCGTGGCGTCGCCGCCGTCGTCGACGATCATGTTGGGGCCGCGCTCCCCGAACTCGAAGATCCGGTGGGTGAACTCCCAGTACTCTTGGAGCGACTCGCCCTTCCGGGCGAATACGGGGGTGCCCGCCGCGGCGATCGCCGCGGCGGCGTGATCCTGGGTCGAGAAGACGTTGCAGGAGGCCCAGCGGACCTCCGCGCCGAGCGCCTTCAGCGTCTCGATGAGCACGGCGGTCTGGATGGTCATGTGGAGGGAGCCGGCGACCCGCGCGCCCCGGAGGGGCTGTCGCGACGCGTACTCCTCGCGGATGGCCAGCAGCGCCGGCATCTCGCTCTCGGCGATGGCCATCTCCTTCTGCCCCCACTCGGCGAGGGAGAGGTCGGCGACGTGGAAATCGGACGTGTGCTGCGGCTTCGTGGTGGGTGCGGCGCTCATCGCGCCTCCTTTCTCTACTAGCAAAAGATTCGCGAGCGCCGTTGCCGGGTCTGCCCGAGCCTGGCGAGCGCCATCCGCCGGCGCCCGTTGCAACGCTCCTCGGGACCGCTGCCCATTGTAACCGAGACCTGATGGGAGGGCCACCACATCTTCGTGGTCGGGTCGGCAAGGCGATCCCGTGTGAGCCGGCGCCAGGCCGGAATGGTCGGCGGCGAGGCCACTTGGGAGCGTGGAGACACGATGCGGCCAGGCGTCGCGGCGTGGGGGGCAGCCGATGGACGCCCCGGACGGGACCGGCGTTCAGCACCCCGTCAAGGGGGCGGTCGCGACGCGGAGAGAAGGGCTCTCGCCTCGGGATAGAGCCTGACCAGCACCTCGCGCGCCGCGTCGGTCACGATCGGGTGGAGCGCTTGCGCGGTCTTCTCGAGCTCCCCCTCTTGCTCGGCTGGCGCCCAGATCCAGTTCAAGGTGGGCGCTCGATCGGTCACGACGTCGTGGACCACCGGCGGCCAGTGCGGCGGGTACTCCCCCTTGACCCAGTCGCCGCGGCCGCGGCCGAAATGAGCCACCGCCAGATACCGCAGGAGGGCGGCGTCCAGGCGCTGCGTGAGAAACGGCGCCGACCAGCCAATCGTTCCCTTCTCGGCGCCGAGGGCCAGGTTGTAGGCCTGCGCCGCGCCCCCCATTCCAATCGCGCCGAGGATGCCGCCGATCACTGCGCCGGCGCCGAAGGTGAGCCCTCCGGCTGCCAGGTCCGCGACAAGGCCGCCGAGCGCCCCCGACACCAGTCCGCCGATGATCCCCGTCTTGGCGACGTCCGCGCGCTTGTTCGCCTCGAACTGCCCGGCCACCCTTCCGAGGATCTCCTCCGTCGCCCGGCCGGACAGGCCGTGCAGCGCGAGCAGTCGATCGGTCGCCTCGCGGACCGAGCGGTCCAGCCGGGCGGCCAGCGCGTTCATCGAACGCTCGGTTCGCGGGTCGGGGGTGTCGTCCCCGCGCACGACCGACGCGACCCAGTGCCGGAGCTGGTCCTTGAGCGTGGTCTCGTCTACCGGTTCGCGATCGGTTGCGGCCGAGGCGATCTGACGACTGATGGCCTGCATGGACTCCTCGAACACCCCGAGATTGCGCGTCTGCCAGGCGGCGCGCAGACGCCCGAACGAGTCCTGCTTGTCCGCCGGAAGCACGGCGCCCACCGCGCCAAGGAGCCCGTCCTCCTGCACCCAGCAGCGCGCGAAGGCATCGAGGCTGATCGCCCCTCGCACCCAGGGATACGTGGCCAGATGCTGACGCCATGCCGCTTCATCCGCCGAGTCGGCCTCACGGCCGCGCGGTGGCCCCATCTGATTCATGAGCAGCACCACCGGCTTGCCGATCCAGCCCAGGATCTGCATCTCGGCTTCGACGTAGCCGGCGGAGGCGGGCGCCTCGGCCGCGTTGACCAGATACAGGATCACGTCGCTCTCGTCCCTGACGTTGCGGATCGCTTGCTGGCTGCTGTAGAACGGCCGATCGGTGAAGCGATCCCACACCTGGGTGAGCAGCCAGCCGATGGGGTTGTCGCTCATGCGCAGGCGCCTTCGGAGGCGCGCGCTGTCGCCGAACCCCGGCGTGTCCCACAGCCTGAGCGCATCCCCCTCCGGGGTGTCGATCAGTACATGGCCCTCGGCAGTGTCGGTGACATGCGCCTCGTCGCGCACCTCGCCGACGTCTCGCCGCAGCAGGGTGCGGGCGAGTGTGGTCTTGCCGACATTGGTGTGAGACACGAGGCTCAGATTCACGGTCGCCGCGGATGCCGAAGACATCGAATCAGGCCGGGGCCGGATGCCACAGGGCTGCCCGCAGACGCTCGACCGCCTCCGCGTCGACGGGCGTCGCGGACGGCCGCTCGGCGAGATCGACGATGCACGCCGTGAGGCCGTGCGCGGCCACGAAGGACTCCCAGGCGCCGCGCCGCACGGCGAGCCGCTGCGCATGGCCACCCTCTGCACCCATCCGGTCCGCGTAGGGCCGCTCGTCGATCAGCACGAGGAGCTGAGCCTGGCGATGCGAACCCGCGAGCCAGTCGCGGACGCCGGCCATCACGTGCCCGTGGTTGTCCTCTTCCGGGGTGGCTGCCAGGCTGAACAGGAGGGCGATGGCGTCCGCGATGGCGCCTCCGCGCTCGGGCAGGTGCTGGAGGAAGTCGTCCTCCTCGCCATACGGCACGGGCGCGCGGACGTCCACCGCCAGGTTCTCGCCCAGGGCGGCCGGCAGCAGCCGCCGCAGCGTCGATGACGCTGCCGCCGAGGGCTCGTAGGCGTAGGGCATGACGGCGACGATGCCGCGGCCGATCGCTCCCGGCACCGCGCCGAACGTGCTCCGGAAGTAGGGCACGAGCGAGGCGGGCATCCGCGCACTGGACGCGCGGCGCCACACGACGAGGGTGGACACGAGGGCCAGCACGAGCCTGGGCAGAACGACGAACAGGAGGGCGGTGGCGGCCAGCAGGTGAATCCACGGCGCCGCGTTCTCTCCGCCGCGTCCATCCTCCCAGCGAATCGCGGCGAGGTGCGCCGCATCGGGGATGGGTATCCCGGTCGAGAGCGACGCCGGCGCGTACACGATGCGGAGGAGTGCGCGTACGTGCCCGGCGTTGAGGAAGGTGCTCTCCCAGCCCGCCTGGTAGTCGAGCACGATGCCGCGCTGGTACAGCCCCGCGATCAGGCCGATCCCGACCACCGCCGCACAGACGTGCAGGAGGCGGGTGCCGCGCGCCACCAGTAACGGTCGGCCCGCTTCGTACCACTCCCCCAGGAAGCGGCCGAGCGCGCCGGCGAGCGCCGTGTTGAACGCGGCGGATCTCGTGATCACGCGGCGGATCCCGGCGAGTCCTGTCTGAGCGAGGAGTTGGGCGACCGCCGACGGCTTGGGCGCGCGGCGCCCGAGCGCGCGAATCCAGCGCGCGACGACGAGAACGTAGACGAGCAGGTTCCACAGGACCAGACCGAGGAGCGGGAACGCGAGTACGTTGATGCGGCGGGTGCCATCCAGCGCCGAGAGCGAGAAGCCGGCGGCGAGGCTCACCACGACCAGGAGCGCCCCCAGCCACCGGGGCCCACGGGCCAGGGCGGCGACCGAGTCCACGACGGGGACGCGAGCCGCCAGGCGAGCGTGCAGTAGCTCCGCGCGCCTCTCGAGCAGCTGTTGCGCCTTCCTGGGCAAGGCCCCGGCGTGCCCCGGCGTGCCGGCGGAGGTGACCGCCTCTTCCTGGCCCCGGGCGGCCTCGCGAGTGGCTGCCGCGCGGTCGGCGACGGGGAGCAGCGTGCCATCGTGGTCGGCTTCCTCGACGGCCTTGATGAGCAGGACCGACCGCAGGGCCCGTTCACGCATGGCCGACTCCGAACACCCGTCCGGTCGTGAGGCAGACGTCGGCCCGGAGTCGGGCCGGCGGCGCGGTGCGCGCGCCCAGGCGGCCGCGATCGCGAGCGTCGGGCGGAGCCGGGCACGCCGGGAGAGGTCTCCGCCCGACCAAATGGTGCGACGTACGGTCGCCACTTACCAGTCGACTCATAGCCGAGCTTGGTCCCAAGCATACTCGACCCCGGGGATGTACCGCGGACGGGGGTGCGGGTCTGAGGAGCGCGCCGGAACCACTGGCCGCCGGGGTTGCCCGCCCCCCACTCGTTGGCGGAGTGGCCCGGCCGCCAATTGGCGGTTGACTGGGTGCTGAATGACGCGAAAATGGCTGGTATGGCGCTCAGCCTCCAGCTGGACCGAGACGCCCCCGTGCCCCTGGCGCGGCAGATCGAGAGCCAGATCGAGCGGCTGATCCGCGAGGGGTGGCTCGCCCCCGGGGTCAAGCTGCCGGCGACCCGCGAGCTGGCCGAAGCGCTTGGCGTCAACCGCACGACCGTCGCGCTCGCGTACGAGGAGCTGGTGGCCTCGGGCCGGGCGCGGGCGCACGTGGGGCAGGGGACCTTCGTCGCGGCGCCGCCCGCCGGCGAGGCGCGCCCCGCGCCAGCCGCTCCCGGCCGCGTTCCCCTGGACTGGTCCCGTCTGTTCTCGCGAAGCACCCACATCGCGAGCTCCGGCGCCGAGCGACGGGTCGCTCTGCCCAGCGCCCGCCCCCTGATCTCGTTCGCCGAGGGCACGCCCGACAGCGGGCTCTTCCCGACGGATGCGTTCCGGCGGGTGCTGAACCAGGTCATCCGGACGGAGGGCGCAGCGCTCCTCCAGTACCCGCCGGGCGGCGATGGCTATCCGCCGCTCCGCGGTTATTTGGCAACCTACCTCCTCCGGTTCGGAGTGGAGGCGCGGGCCGAGGACATCCTGGTGGTCAACGGCTCCCAGCAGGGCTTCGACCTGATCGCTCGGACGTTCATCGACCCGGGCGACGTCGTGGCGATGGAGCAGCCGACCTATCCTCGTGCCATGGACGTCTTCCGGGCAGCAGGGGCTCAGCTCGTGCCAGTGCCCTGGGACAGCGAGGGCCCGTCCGCCGGCGCCTTCGGGCAGATCCTGGAGCGGCACCGCCCGAAGCTCTTCTATTGCCAGCCAACGGCCCACAACCCGACAGGCATCACGATGACTCCCGAGGCGGCGCGGCGTGTCCTGGATGTCGCGGCGCGGCACCACGTGCCCATCGTCGAGGACGGCTTCGACGGCAGCCTCTACTACGGTGATCGCCGGCCGCTCCCGCTCCGCGCGCTCGACCGAGACGGCCTGGTCCTCTACATCGGCACCTTCTCGAAGGTCCTCTTCCCGGGGCTGCGGCTCGGATGGCTCGTGGCGCCCCCGCCCGTCGTGGAGCGGCTCCGGGCGGCCAAGCAGCTCGCCGACCTCGGGACGAGCCCGTTGATCCAAGCGGCCGTCCACCGCTTCTGCGAGCGGCGCCTGCTCGACCGTCACGTCGCGCGGATCGGCCGCGAGTATGACCGGCGTCGCGCGGCGCTGATCGAGGCGCTGGGCCGGCACATGCCGGAGGACGTCAGCTGGACGGAGCCCCGGGGGGGCTTTTCGCTGCTGCTGACGCTGCCGGCGGGCTGCGACGCGGCGGAGCTCCTGCCGCGAGCGCTCCGTCGCGGAGTGGGCTTCACGCCGGGGGCTCGCTTCTTCCTGGACGGCAGCGGCGACCGCACGGCACGCCTGTCCTTCTCATCGGTGCCCGCGCGGCGGATCGACGACGGCGTCCGGCGGCTTGCCGAGTCGATCGCGGACTGGCGACGGACCAAGAGCGCCCGGCCGGCTCCCGAGCCGGTCGAGGCGCTGGTCGTGTGACTGGCCTCGACCCTAGCGAAGGAAAGGAGCGGCACGGATGAGCGACATGAACGGACTCAGGATCGCCGACCCGAAGCACATCGGGCTCGCCGAGATGCTCAAGGGCGGCGTGATCATGGACGTGACGAACGCCGAGCAGGCGCGGATCGCCGAGCAGACCGGCGCCGCGTCGGTGATGGCGCTCGAGCGGGTTCCTTCCGACATCCGGCGCGACGGCGGTGTCGCGCGCATGGCGGCCGTCGGCAAGATCCGGGAGATTCAGCAGACCGTCAGCATCCCGGTGATGGCCAAGGCCCGCATCGGGCACTTCGTCGAGGCGCAGATCCTGGAGGCGCTCGGCGTTGACTTCATCGACGAATCGGAAGTGCTGACCCCCGCCGACGAGCACTTCCACATCGACAAGCTCGCGTTTCGCGTGCCCTTTGTCTGCGGCGCCCGGGACTTGGGCGAGGCGCTTCGCCGGATCGGCGAGGGCGCCGCGATGATCCGCACGAAGGGCGAGGCCGGCTCGGGTAACATCGTGGAGGCCGTGCGCCACATGCGCGCGCTCACCACGGGGATCCGGCGGCTCGCGGCGCTCGGCGCGGAAGAGCTCATGGCCGAGGCGAAGAGCCTCGGCGCGCCCTATGATCTGGTGCGGTGGGTCTCGGCGAACCGCCGCTTGCCGGTCCCGAACTTCTCCGCCGGCGGGATCGCCACCCCGGCCGACGCGGCTCTCATGATGCAGCTCGGGGCCGAGGCGGTCTTCGTGGGCTCTGGCGTCTTCAAGTCGAGCGACCCGGAGCGACGGGCGCGCGCCATCGTGCAGGCGACGACCCACTTCCGGGATCCGGATGTCCTCGCGAAGGTGAGCGAGGAGCTCGGCGACGCGATGGCGGGGATCGAGACCTCCAAGCTCGGCGCGGGAGATCTCCTCCAGACGCGAGGGTGGTGAAGCGGTGCGCATCGGGGTCCTCGCCCTCCAGGGGGATTTCGCGCTCCACGCGGAGGCGCTTCGCCGCGCGGCCGTCGAGCCGGTCGAGGTGCGGAAGCCCGGGGCGCTTGACGACGTCGACGGGTTGATCCTTCCCGGGGGCGAGAGCACCACGCTCCTCCACCTGATGGACGCCTGGGACTTCGAGCCGGCCATCCGGGCCTTCCATGCGAGCGGCCGATCGCTGTTCGGCACGTGCGCGGGCCTGATCGTGCTCGCCCGGGAGGTGGAGGGCCCGCGCCAGCCCTCCCTCGGACTGGTCGACGTGACAGTCGAGCGCAACAGCTACGGCCGGCAGCGGGAGTCCTTCGAGGCGGAGACCCGGGCGGCACTCGGTGGCGGCGACGACTCGCTCCGCATGGTCTTCATCCGAGCCCCCCGAGTCCGGCGCGCCGGTCCCGGGGTCGAGGTCCTGGCCCGCCACGGGGGCGACCCGGTCCTCGCCCGCGAGGGCTCCGTGCTCGTCGCGACCTTTCACCCCGAGCTCACCAGCGACCTGACCGTTCACCGGTACTTCTGCCGGATGACGGAGGCCCGAGCCGCCTCCGTCTGATCAGCGGCAATCGGTCTGCGCGAGGCTCCTCCGCCGATGGCGCCGTGCTCGCGGCGAGCGCACGGGACCTGACCATCTTCGCCCGGCCTCGCCTTTCCCTCCCGGGCTACAATTCAGCCGCGAGGAGGGCGCGGGCGTGCCGCTGACGGTGCTCCTGGTCGAGGACGAACGTGACATCGCCGACCTCGTCCGCTACCACGTGGAGAAGGCGGGGATGCGGGTCGTCCACGCGGCCGACGGCGGGACCGCGCTCCGACTCGCACGGGCGGAGCTGCCCGACGTGGTCGTTCTCGACCTGATGCTGCCGGGGCTCGACGGGCTGGAGGTCTGCCGGCAGCTCCGCCGGGAAGCCGCTACCCGGCGCCTCCCCATCATCATGCTCACCGCCCGGGGGGAGGAAGTCGACCGGGTAGTCGGCCTCGAGCTGGGCGCGGACGACTACGTCGTCAAGCCCTTCAGTCCGCGGGAGCTCATCGCCCGGATCCGCGCCGTCCTCCGCCGCTCCGACGGACCCGTGCCGGAGCCGACCGGACGCGCGACCGGTGAGCTCCACGTCGATGAGGCGCGGCACGCCGTGACGGTGGGAGGGCGGCCGGTGGAGCTCACGGCCAAGGAGTTCGGGCTCCTGGCGGCGCTGATGCGCGCGGACGGCCGGGTGCTCGGCCGCGAGCAACTGCTGGAGACGGTGTGGGGCTACGGCAACGCCGCCGAGATCGAGTCGCGGACCGTGGACGTCCACGTCCGGCGTCTTCGAGCGAAGCTGGGTTCCGAGGCCCGTCGCATCGTGACAGTCAAGGCCGTGGGCTACCGGTTCGACGGGGAGACGTGACGACGCAACGCCCGGAGCGGCGCCGCTTCGGTCTCGCCGCGCGCTTGACCATGCTCCTGGGGATCGTGGCGGGGCTGGGCGTCCTCGTCATGGGTCTCTACGTGAGTCGCGCGCTCGAGGCGCAAGCCGTGTCGCGGCTCCAGGCGACCCTGGTCTCACAGGCCGGACTCCTGCAGGACGTCTTCGCGCCCCTGCTCGATGGCTCGTCGGGGGGGACCAGCTTGCAGGCACGGGCCCAGCGCTCTGCCCGGAGGCTGGGGGCGCGGGTGACGGTCATCGCGGCCGACGGCCAGGTGCTGGCCGAATCCGATCGCGAGTCGACGCGCGACATCGAGAACCACGCCGGGCGCCCGGAGGTCCAGCAGGCCCTGGCGGGGGGGGTCGGCAGCGACGTGCGCCGGAGCGCGACCCTGGGTCGCGACCTCTTGTACGTGGCGGTACCCCTCGAGCGGCAGGGCCAGCAGCGCGCGGTCCTGCGCCTCGCGCTCCCGATCCAGGACGTCGCCGAGGCGCAGGCCCTGGTCCGCCGCACGCTGGCCGTGGGAGCGCTGCTCGCGATCGGCGTGGCGGTGGTGATCGGGCGCTTCGTGAGCCGGCGGATCACGCGGCCTCTCCGCGGCATGGAGGGCGCCGCCCGGCGCATGGCCGAGGGCGACCTCGCCCAGACGGTGCCGGTGGTGGGCACCGACGAGATCGCCGCTCTGGGCGTCGCGCTCAACCGGACGGCCGTGGCCCTTCGCGAGAAGATCGAGCATCTCGGCGACGAGCAGAACAAGGTGCGCACGATCCTGGACGGCATGATCGAGGGTGTGGTGGCGCTGGACGACCGGGGCCGTCTCCTTCTCCTCAACCCGGCGGCGCGAGCGATGTTCGGAGTGGAGAACGGGCTTCCCGAGGGCCGCTCCTTCCTCGAGGTCATCCGGCAGAAGGACCTCCTCGACCTGGTCCAGGAGGTCCGGGTCTCGGGCGCGCCAGCGCGGCACGAGCTCGGGCTGGGGCCCCCGGTCAACCGCGTGGTCGCGGCGCGCGGGGCGCCGCTCGGCCTGGGTCCGGGGGCGCCGGGCGTGCTCCTCGTGCTCAACGACGTGACGGAGCTTCGCCGGCTGGAGCGGGTGCGCAGCGAGTTCGTGGCCAACGTCTCTCACGAGCTGAGGACGCCGCTCACGTGCATCAAGGGCTACCTCGAGACGCTCCTCGACGGCGCGCTCGACGACCGGGCCCACGCACGCCGCTTCCTCGAGGTGGCCGGCACGCACGCCGAGCGGCTGGACCGCCTGATCGACGATCTGCTCGAGCTGTCCAACATCGAGAGCGGTCGCGTCACGCTGGTGCCCATGCGGCTGGATCTGGGCGACGTCGTCGCCGGGGTTGAGGCCATGTTCGAACGCCAGACTGCCCAGAGCCGCCTGACCCTCGAGCGGACGGTGCCGCCGGGTCTCGCCGTCCGCGCGGACCGGGACCGCCTTGTCCAGATCCTCGTGAACCTGGTGGACAACGCGGTGAAGTTCACCCCCGAGGGCGGGCAGGTCCGCATCGAGGCCGCGCCCCTCGCGGCCGGGCGAGTGGAGGTCCGCGTGCGCGACACGGGCATCGGGATCCCGTCGACCGATCTTCCGCGGATCACCGAGCGCTTCTACCGAGTGGACAAGACCCGGTCGCGGGAGGTCGGAGGGACGGGGCTCGGGCTCGCGATCGTGAAGCACCTGGTCCAGGCCCACGGCGGCGAGCTTCGCATCGAGAGCGCGCTCGGTCACGGAACCACGGTGAGCTTCACGCTTCCGGCGGCCGAGGGAGTCACGACGCCCTGAGCACCGACGCCTGGGGGGTCGAGGACGGCTACATCGACACCCGCGGGGCCTGGTGGCCGACCGGGGCCGAGGCGCGCGCCCGCCTGCACGCGGCGATGGGCGCGACCGATGAGGCCTCTCCGCGGCCCGTGGGCCCGCTCGTTCACCGGCGCGGCCAGCCGCCTCCGGTGATCCAGGGCGGCGCCGAGATCGTCCTGGAGGGCGGGACGAGGCTGCGGGTGGCCGGGGCGCTGCCGCCGGATCTCCCGTTCGGCTACCACGAGCTATGGCCGCTGGACGGCCGCCCCGCCGCGCAGCTCGTCGTGGCCCCCCCGCGGTGCCACCTCCCCGAGGGGCTCCGGACGTGGGGCTGGGCCGTGCAGCTCTACGCGCTCCGGTCGCGGGACAGCTGGGGTATCGGCGATCTCGCCGACCTGCGGCGGCTCGCCGCCTGGTCGGCGCGCGAGCTGGGGGCAGGCGCGATCGTCCTGAATCCGCTTCACGCTCCGCTTCCCTTCGTGCCGCAGGAGCCGAGCCCGTACTTTCCCTCGAGCCGCCGGTACCGGAATCCACTCTACCTCCGGGTGGAGGAGGTGCCCGGCGCAACGGAGAGCAGGCTCGACGTGGAGCGGCTTGCTGCAGAGGGGCGCGCCCTTGCTGCCGAGCGCCGGATCGACCGCAACGCCGTCTTCCGCCTGAAGATGGCGGCGCTCGACACGCTGTGGAGGCACGGAGCCGGCGAGGCCACCGGGTTAGCCGCCTACCGTGCCCGGGAGGGCCGGGGCCTCGAGGAGTTCGCCACCTTCTGCGCGCTGGCGGAGCGTCACGGCTCGGGATGGCGGCGCTGGCCGGCCGGGCACCGGCATCCCTCGTCGCCCGAGGTCGCCCGGTTCGCCGTCGAGCAGAGGGAGCGCGTCGCGTTCCACGCGTGGCTCCAGTGGCAGCTCGACGAGCAGCTCGCTCGGGCCGGGCGTGCACTGCGCCTGGTGACCGATCTCGCCATCGGCTTCGACGGTGAGGGTGCCGACGCCTGGGCGTGGCAGGACGTGCTGGCCCAGAACGTCACGGTAGGGGCCCCTCCCGACGACTTCGCGATCGAGGGTCAGGACTGGGGACTGCCGCCGTTCGTGCCGCACCGGCTCCGGGCGGTGGGTTACGGGCCGTTCGTCGAGACGGTGCGGGCGGGACTGCGGCACGCCGGCGGGATGCGCGTGGATCACGTCATGGGACTCTTCCGGTTGTTCTGGGTTCCGGGTGGCGCGACGGCCAGAGAGGGAGCCTACGTCCGCTACCCGACCGACGATCTTCTCGCCATCCTGGCCCTCGAAAGCGAGCGAGCGGGCGCGATCGTCATCGGCGAGGACCTGGGGACGGTTGCGCCGGGCGTGCGAGAGCGGCTTCTGGCCGAGCGGATCCTCTCGACCCGGGTGCTCTGGTTCGAGCCCGGACCGCCTGCTGAATATCCGCCGCTCTCCCTGGCGGCGGTCACGACGCACGACCTCCCGACCGTGCGTGGCCTGTGGACCGGCAGCGATCTGCGGGAGCAGCAAGCCGTCGGGCTGTCGCCGAACGTGCCGGGCACAGAGGCCCTCCGGGCGCGTCTCCGCGAGCTCACCGGGCTCCCCGAAGGCGCGTCATCGGAGATGGTGACGCTCGCCGTCCATCGACGGCTGGCGAAGGCGCCCTCGGTCCTCGTCGCGGCGACGCTGGAGGACGCCCTCGACGTCGCCGAGCGCCCGAACCTTCCCGGCACGAGGGACGATCGTCGGGCGAACTGGTCGCTCGCTCTGCCGGACACGATCGAGGCGATCGAGGCGCATCCGCTCCCCCGCGCGCTCGCCACCATCCTCGGGCGCGGCGCCGCGCCTCCCTGACCGCCGGGCGACCCCGGGTCGCTTGCACGGTGCCGTTGGCGGGGCGGATACTAGCGGCCGTGATCGACAGGCTCCGCCACGCTCGCGTCATCCAGGGGGCTGTGCTTGCGCTCGCCATCCTTGCGGCCGCGACCCCGATCGACGAGGCCCTTCACGACTTCGTGTTCCGCCATGTCGTCTCGCACGAGGTCCGTCTGCTCGCGAACGGCTTCACGCTGCTGGGCGCGACCGAGGTGGCGACCGTCGGCCTCCTCGGCCTGGCCGTCGTCGCGCACCGCGCGGCTGACGTTCCGATGCTGCAGGCGGCGGTGGGTGGTGTCGCTGGCGTCCTCCTCGCGGGACTCTCGACGCAGGTGGTGAAGCACGTCGCGTGTCGGGCACGGCCCCGGCTGGTCGACGGGTGGGGTGTCGGGCCCCCGATGCCACCCGCCGCGCCCAGGCTCGGGTTCTTTCACTGGCCGTGCTTCGGTGAGCGTGGCTACCACGGGTTTCCGTCGGGTCATGCGGCCACGGCGTTCGCGGCCGCCGCCGCTCTCATCGGATGGGCACCCGCGCGGCGTCGCTGGTGGATTCTCGCCTCGGCGTCTGGCGTGGGGGCCTCGCGGATCGTGCTGAATGCTCACTCCCTGTCGGATGTCCTCGGTGGCGCGCTCTTCGGCTGGTGGGCTGGCGAACTCGGGGTTCACCTGGTGACGCGCTACCTTGCTCCCCGGTGGCGCGGGCGCTCGCCGGGACGGGCGCCCCGGAGTCCGGCGGCCGCGTGAGCCCGACGTGCCTGGTCATCCACCCCGGGGCGCTCGGCGACGTGCTCCTGGCCGTCCCCGCGCTGGCGCACCTGCGGGCGCTGGGCTTTCGAACGACCCTGGCCGTCCCCGGCCGGCTCACCGGGCTCTTCCGGAACTCGAGCCTCGTGAACGCCGCGGTGGACCTCGAAGGCGGCCTCGCTCTTCACGGCCTCTTCGAAGAGCCGCCGGGCGCCAGCGCGCTTCGTGCCCTTGCTGGCTACGATGCGATCGTGTCGTGGTTCGGGGCGGGAGATCCGGCGTTTCGCGCGAGCCTCGCCGCCCTGGACCGTCCGGTGGTGGTGGCGCGGGCCGCGCCATCGCCGGGCTCCGGCCGCCATGCCAGCCGTCACCTCGTGGAGACCCTCGCGCCGCTCGGGCCGCTCCCGACTGCCGTTCCCTGGATGCGACTCCGTGTGGTGGAATCGGACCGGGCCAGGGCGAGGGCGTGGCTGGCCGCCCGCGAGCTCAGGCCAGCCGATGCGATCGTCCTCCAGCCCGGCGCAGGGAGCTCGGCCAAGGCGTGGCCGGGCTTCGCGGCCCTGGCGCGACGACTCAGAGACCGGGGGCTCTCCGTGATCGCCCTGGCCGGGCCGGCTGACGGTTCCGTCGTGGACTCACTCCTCGTGTCCGGGGCCGTGGCCGAGAATGCCCTGGCGCGGGACTGGTCCCTCAGAGAGATCGCGGCCCTCCTCTCGCTCGTCCGGGCGACCGTGGGCAACGATTCGGGCCCGAGCCATCTGGCGGCGGCTGTTGGGTGCCCGACGGTGGCGGTGTTCGGGCCGACCGATCCGGCGGTGTGGGCGCCGGTGGGACCGCACGTGCGCGTGGTCGCGGGGCGGCCGGGCACTGCTCCCTGGGCGGGGGTCGACGTCGGTCGAGTGGAAGCAGCGCTCCAGCACCTCCTCGACGGACCCGGTGCGCCAGCGCCGCCAGAGCCCGTGCGTGTCGTGACCGGGCGAGCATGTCCCTGATCGAGATCAGACCACCGCGCCAGGCCGATGCGCGGTCATGCGCCGAGCTGGCGGCCCTCGTCGTCGGTCCGGACCGCGCCGGCCCCCTGATCAAAGCGCACCTGGAGCGGCATCACCTGATCGTCGCGGAGGCGGAGGAAAAGGTCGTGGGTCTCTGCGCCTACCGGATGGACTGGTTCCAGTGCACCTTTGTCTCGCTGGTGGTGGTGCAGGAGCAGTATCGGCGGCGAGGCATCGCGCGCGAGATGATGCGGTCGGTCGAGGCCGTCTCGTCGACTCCCCGCATCTTCTCGTCCGTTGAAGAGACGAACGGTCCAGCCATCCGCCTGCACGGCGCCCTCGGCTTCACGCCGAGCGGCTACATCGACAACCTGCCGCAGGGGACGCGGGAGCTCTTGTTCTACCGCCGCGTCCCGCCCCGCCGGATCTGAGTTGCGCCGACGGCCGTCCCGTTCCGCGCCTGGCCCGCGCGGGTCAGGCCGGGCACGGGGGGTTCGGCGGGTCATGCGCCAGGGAGGCGAGGGAGTCTCGGCGGTGCTGAACCGGGTCGTGGGAGGGTGGCTGGGGGTGCGGATCACGCCGATGTTCGGCCGCTTCGGATACTTTGTCGGCGAGCGGATGTTCGCCTGCTACCCGATCCGGCCCCGGGAACACGACCTCTGGGTGCGACTGTCGCGATGGGACCAGGCACGCGCCCTGGAGGTGCCGGGCATGCGGCCGCACCGCCGCTTCGCGGGCCGCGGCTGGGTTGAGTGCAACCTCGAGGATCCGGAGGTCCTGTCGCGGGCGCTCCGTTGGCTCCGGCGGGGGTACGAGCACGCCACTCGTTCAGTGCCGGACGATGGCCCGTGAAGGTCGGTCACTACCGAGAGCGACCCGATCGGTCGACATCATCGGCGACGGCCAGCCCAGGGAGTCGACGTGAGCTTATGGTAGATGTGAGCAAGATCGAGGTAAGTAGTCGATTGTCTGAGTATATTCTCACTCATGAGGCCTTCCGGGGCTTCAAGGGCGTTTCACGCCGCCCGGCCTGCGGGGTCTGTTGAGGTGATGAGCGACCGGAGCTTTGAGGCGCTGATGTCCAACCACCATGCTGAGATATACCGATACGTCCTCCGGGTGACGGGGCGTCGGCAGGACGCCGACGACCTCGCCCAGGAGACGTTCCTCCGGGCGTTTCGCGCGCACCGGTCACTCCCACCCGACGCCAACTTCCGGGCGTGGCTGTTCGCGATCGCGACGAACCTCACACGGAACCACTTCCGCTCCCAGAAGCGGCGCCGGCTCGCGTACGCGGCGGTCGGGAGCGAGAGCCCGGAGACCGACGGCGAGCGACCTGACCGGGTGACACTGTCGCAGGAGCTCGAGACCGCGGTGGAGCAGGTGGTCTCCGGCCTCCCGCTCAAGCAACGTCTGGCCTTCCTCCAGAGGAAGATTCACGGGCTGGACTACGAGGCGATCGGCCGGAGCATCGAGTGCTCGGCGGAGACCGCCCGGGCCCACGTCTTTCAGGCTCTTCGGAAGGTCCGCCGTGCTCTCGAGGGGCGCGAGCTGATCGGGAAGGAGCTCGTGCCGTGAAGCAGAAGGCGTCGGGCTGCATCGAAATCGAGACGGACCTCGTGGCTTCCGCGATTGACGAAGCGGACTCCATCGCGGCGGGTCGCGTGGCCGAACACGTCTCGCGGTGTGAGCCGTGCCGGGTCGAGCATTCCAGCTACCGTGCGATCGACCGCGAGCTCGGGACGATCCGCGAGTCGACCGTCGACGTCCAGGGCGTGGCCCGCTCGCGAGAGCGACTGGAGTCACGGCTGCTGGACCTCAAGAGCCGAATCGTGGAGTACCGCGTGTTCGACTCACCGCTGGGACCGGTGCTCCTCGCCCACTCCGAGCAGGGCGTCGTCCTGCTCGAGTACCTGCATGGGCGGCGGGACCTCGGCGGCTCGCGTCTCGCGCGGATGCGCGGGATCGAAGCGGTCGAGGACGGCGGGGATGCCGAGAGGCTCTACCGGGAGTTCCAGGCGTTCGTCGAGGGACGAGCGCACCGGCTCGAATGGCCGCTCGATCTCCGGCTCGCCAAGGGCCCGTTCCAGCGTCGGGTACTCGAGCGGACCACCAGCATCCCGTACGGCGCGGTCGTGTCGTACAAGCGAGTGGCCAGCGACCTCGGCCAGCCCCGGGCGGTGCGCGCCGTGGCCCAGGCGCTCCGGTGGAACCCGGTGCCTGTGGCCATCCCGTGTCACCGAGTGGTCGGGGCCACGGGCCTGCTGACGGGGTACGCCGGGGGCGCGACTGATCGCAAGCGACGGCTCCTCTCGACCGAGGGCGTGCCGGTGGTGCCAGCGCACGACGACTTCGCGGTGGCGCGAGGGGCGATGTACCTTCTCGCGCCCGGAGACAGCGAGTATTGCATCCCCAGTTGTCCGTCGACGGAGACGCTCCAATCCGGGCTCCTGACGTACTTCGGCTCTCGCAACCGGGCGGAGGCCGTGGGGCTCCGACCCTGCACGACCTGCCGTCCGGACCTCCATCCAATCCACGAGGTCAATTGAGGGGCGTCCCCGATTCGGTGACCTCGGCGGACGAGGCGCTCTTCCCGGGGTTTCGGCGGGAGCGGGTCCGGACGCGCGAGACCGAGATCCACGCCGTCGTCGGCGGCCAGGGGCCGCCAGTGCTGCTGCTCCACGGGTATCCCGAGACGCACGCCTGCTGGCACCGCGTCGCCCCCGTGTTGGCGGAGCGCTTCACCGTTGTCTGTCCGGATCTCCGGGGCTACGGTGACAGTGGGCGTCCGTCATCGGATCCGGCCCACCGTGCCTACGCGAAGCGGACCATGGCCGAGGACCAGCGCCAGACCATGGCACGGCTCGGGTTCGAACGTTTCGCCGTGGTTGGCCACGATCGGGGTGGACGGGTCGGGTATCGCCTGGCGCTCGATCACCCGGAGCGCGTGACGCGGCTGGCCGTGCTGGACATGGTGCCGACCCTCGAGACCTGGGCCCGGATGGACCGCCGCGCCGGGCTGGCCACGTACCACTGGTTCTTCCTCGCGCAACCCGCGGACATGCCGGAGCGGCTGATCGGCGCTGATCCGGACTACTTTCTCCGGTGGACGATCGAGAGCTGGGCTGCCCGGCCCGACGTGTTCGACGCGAGGGCGCTCGCCGAGTACCAGCGGGCCTTCAGGGACCCCGACGTCATTCACGCGACATGTGAGGACTACCGGGCTGGCGCCACCGTCGATCTCGAGAACGACGTGGCCGACCGGGACGCTCGGCGCATTGCCTGCCCTGTCCTCGTCCTCTGGGGCGGGCGTCAGCGAGACGCGCGCGGCTGGGACCCCGTCGCCATCTGGCGCGACTGGGCCCGCGACGTACGGGGTGAGTCCCTACCGTGCGGCCACTTCCTGCCCGAGGAAGCCCCGGCCGAGACTCTGGCCGCCCTCTTGCCGTTCCTCGCCGGACAGTAGCAGGGCGTCCCGGGGCGCGGCGCACCCGACCGGTTCTCCCTCGCTTTCACATCGTCCCCCCGGTGGGGTCTCAGCAGGCAAGAGGGAGGAGGTCCACAATGATGACTACCGCGCTCGTAGTCGGGACGATGTCCTCGCCGATCCTGCTGATCGCTGCGTTGCTCGCGCTCGCCGCGTGGCGCGACCGCCGCCGGGACGCGATGGTCGCGCGGCAGATCCGGCTGACCGACGCCATCGCTGACGAGCTGGGCCCGATCGTGGCCCCGGTCGTGGCCAAGCCACTGGGACGGCCATGGCGCGTGGAGATCCGGGTTCCCGTCGGCCGACCCACCGCGGTGGGCCGCATCGTGGCGATCGCACACGACACCCTGACGCGGTCAGGCGCGGGCCGGTACGAGCTGGTCCTCACCACGGATCCGACCTCGGTGCGCGCGCTCGCCCCGGTGACCCGCCCCACACGGCGGCTTCAGGCCGCGTGAGGAGGACGCGGTGCTGGCCGGTGGACTCGTGGTCGCGGTCGTAGGAGTGCTCCAGATCAGGGCACGGCGTGACCGCCGGTCCGCGTCGGCGGTCAGCCTGCTCCGCGAGGGGATGAAGCGGTTTGAGGGCCCGGAGGCGGAGGCGATTCGGGCCGAGTTCCGGCGAAGCGGCGTCGTCCTGCCGGAGCGCCGTCGGCCCCTCGGGTTCCCGTAGGGCGTCCGGTCCGCGCCGTCCGGCTCACCGAGCCGGCGGCGAGCGGTCTGGCTTCGGCAGGAGGTACCGGAACGTCTCGCCCGCGTAGTTCCGCAGCACGATCTCCTCGTCACTGAGGGACTCGACGTAGTCGGGCAGGAGCGGGATCTTGCCCCCACCGCCCGGCGCGTCGATGACGAAGTGGGGGACGGCCAGCCCGGAGGTCCATCCACGGAGCGCAGCGATGATCTCGAGCCCCTTGGCGACCGACGTCCGGAAGTGCTCTGCGCCGGCCACGAGGTCCGCCTGGTAGAGGTAGTAAGGCCGGACCCGACATCGGAGCAGCTCCAGCATGAGCCGCTTCATGGTCGCCGGGTCGTCGTTCACGCCCTTCAGGAGCACCGTCTGGCTGCCGAGCGGGCAGCCGGCATCGGCGAGCAAGGCCAGCGCCGTCCGGGTCGCCGGCGTCAGCTCGTCGGGATGGTTGAAGTGCACGTTGACGAACACCGGGTGGAACTTCTTGATCGTCTCGCAGAGCGCCGGGGTGATCCGTTCGGGCAGGTGCGCGGGTATCCGCGTGTGGATCCGCACGATCTCGACGTGGGACATCGCTCGCAGCTTGCCGAGGAAATACTCCACCCGACGGTCCGAGAGCATCAGGGGGTCGCCGCCCGAGAGCGCGACGTCGCGGACCTCGGTGTGCTGCTGGAGGTAGTCGAACGCCGCGTCGAACTGGCTGAGGGGAATCTTTTCGGGATCGCCCACCTTGCGGCGTCGGGTGCAGAAGCGGCAGTAGGCGGCGCAGACGGGGCTGACCAGGAAGAGGACCCGGTCGGGGTACCGGTGGGTGATGTTGGGCACCGGCGAATCGGCGTCCTCGCCGAGGGAGTCGACGATCCCGTCCACGACGTCGTTCTCCTGCGGCGTCGGGACATACTGCCGCCAGAACGGATCCCCCGGCTCCCGGACGAGCGGGAGCACCTCGGGAGTGATGCGGAGGTTGAACCGGTCGACTGCCTGCTGCACCGCTTCCTGGTCGACGTGCTCGATCCCGAAGCGTTTGACGAGCTCATCGACCGTGGTGAGCGACTCGTGTAGGGTCCCTTGCCAGTGCGTCACGTCGACCTCGTCCCGTTTGGCTCGCGGCGGTGGAGGACCGGCGCGAGGCGCTGGGTTCGGGGCATGGCCTCCGTCAGGCGTCGAGCGTCTCCGGATGCCGACGGAGAAGTCAGGATCGGCTCCATGCGCGCGCGTGCGCGCGCGTCCTCGGCGATCCGGGCCACGAGGTCCACGTAGCTCCAGCCGGTCGCGGCCGCCTGGCGCGCCAGGCCAGCACTTGTGCCGAGGTCCGGATTGGGGTTCACGTCGGTCACGTACGTCGTGCCCAAGCGGTCGACCCGCACGTCGATCCGGCCATACCCCGCGCCATCGACGGCAGCCCAGACGCGCTCGGCGAGCCGCGTCAGTCGGGTGGCCAGGCGAGCCGGAATCCGGGCGGGGCACCGGGGGAAGGTCCCACGATCCTCCGGACTGCCGTAGTCCCACTTGGCGGCGTAGGTGACCACGTGCGGCACGCCTCGAGGCAGGTCGCTGAAGTCGATCTCCGCGTGCGGCAGCACCCGCCCGGCGACGATTGCCAGGGTGAACTCGCGGCCGCGGATGAATCGCTGGACCAGCATCCGGCCCCACTGCTGGCACCCGCGGGCGACGACGGACTTGAGCCGGGCCCGGCTGGCGACCACGGAGTCGGACGCGATCCCGAATGACCCGTCCTCGCCCGCGGGCTTGACGATCGCCGGGAACCAGCGCCACGGTCCGAGGGCTTTCCGCGGCGTGCCCACCGTCCACTCCGGCACCGGGATCCCGTGCGCCCGGAGGACCGCGTTGGCTCGGTCCTTCCGGAGACAGAGCGCGAGCATGTCGGACGGAGCCCCGGTGAGGGGAATTCCGAGCATCTCGATGAGCCCCGCCGCGACTGGCTCGCCAGCTGCCTGGTTGTTGAGCCCCTCGCACAGGTTGAACACCAGCTGGAAACCTCCCTTCGCCAGTTCCGCGAGCCACCCCGCCATGTCGCCGTCGAACTCCACCACGACCGCGTCGTATCCGAGCGTACGCAAGGCGGCCGCCACGGGCTCGGGGTTGCCCGGAGCCGCTGGCGTGCCCATGGACTGCGCCGTCGCCTCCGATTGCGCATCGGTGATGATGGCCACGCGTGGTCGCCCCCGGACCCTCGCGCGCGGGCTAGATGGCAACGCCTTGTCGCTCGGCGCCGGCCCGCAGCACGGCCCGGATCACCGACCCATAGTCCAGCCCGGCTGCGTGGGCGGCCTTGGGGAAACAGGAGTTCATCGTGGGGTCGGGCAGCACGCCGGGCAGGGGGTTCACCTCCAGGACATGCGGCACCCCCCGCCGGTCGCACCGGACGTCGATGCGGGCCCAGTCTCGGCAGCGTAGGATCCGGTATGCCGCCAGCGCGGTGGTCTCGATCTCGCGGGCGAGGCCGCGTGGGACGGCGGCCGGACACCGGAAGATGGCGAGCGGCCGCTCGGGGGTGTCCCACAGCCACTTCGCCTCGTACGAGTAGAGCGGCGCCGCCCCGCGCGGCAGCGCATCGAAGTCGACCTCGACCAGGGGCAAGACAGTGGTCTTCCGGTCGTTGCCCAGGATCGCGCACGTAAACTCCCGGCCAGGAAGCCAGCGCTCGATGAGCGCCGGCTGGCGGTATCGCTCCAGCACCAGGCCGACGGCGCGGCCGACCTCGGCTCGCGTCCGGCAGAAGGACGCCTGGGTGATGCCTTTGCTGGACCCTTCATGGACCGGCTTGACGACCACGGGCAGCGGCGGGATGCCGTCGAGCGGCGCTGCCGCCGGCGCGACGGTGAACGCCGCTGTCGGGATGGCATGGTAGGACAGGATCTCCTTGGTTCGGCCCTTGTCGAGGCAAGTGGCCAGGGTCAGGGGATCGCTGCCGGTATAGGGCACGCCCCAGAACTCGCAAAGGGAGGGCACGTGCGCCTCGCGGCTCGGTCCCCAGAGTCCCTCCGCCACGTTGAAGACGATGTCGGGTCTGGCCTCGCGCAGACGGAGCGGGAAGTCCTCCGTGGCCTCCAGCCGCGTGACTTCCCCTGCTTCCGCCAGGGCGGCCTCGATCGCCGCGATCGTCACCTCGTCGTCCCACTCGGCGTAAAGATCGGCGGGGGACGGGCGCCGCGAGTCGCGGCGAGCGGGGCTGGCCGCGGGCCTGCCGTCGGCCGGCTTCCGGTTGAAGGCGAGGGCAATGCGCGCGGCTCGAGCGAGTGCAGGGCGCGGAGCGGTCGACCGACGCGTCATGGACGCGCGGCGTGGCACCGGTTTCTGGTCACGATCGTGTCGCCGAACGCCATTGACGCCAAGAGAAGGAGGGCCTGTGCCCGGGAGGGCCGCGCGCACGTCAGCAGGGTGCGTTCGAGTCCCGCCATTCTCCCGACCTTCGGAGCTCCCTGAGCCCTGCGTCTCCGAGCACGTGGCGCAGCTCGGCCTCGCAGACGTCGAGGACACTCAGCGTCCCGCCGGTTGTCGGTCGGCAGCAATGCTCCGGCATCTCGAGACACAGCTCGTCGATCCACAGCTTGCCGGAGGCGATCGTGACCGGGAAGGCCGTGCAGAAGAAGGGCTTCAGATCGAGCCCCGGTCGAGCGGCCCCGAGCGTCGCCGTCTGCAGAGCGCACCGGCGCGTCGAATCCAGGAAAACGCAGCCGTTCTCGCGCACGCGGGTGCTGACGGCCCGGCCGGTCGGGAAGTCGGGGTCGACGGTCTCGGTCTCTTCGAACCAGTGTGCGGGATCTCGGTCCTGGCCAGGGTCCATCGCGCGCTGGACCAGCTCGGCGTGGGCGAGGATCTGATCGCGCTGGGCGACATCGACCCCGACTCCCAGCTGGCAGCACGTCGCGACGCAGGCTCCAGTCGAGCATCCGGGAGCATAGCGGGTCTCGAGAACACTTCGGTGCACCTTCAGCTCGGACAGGTGGGACAGCCGATGCCGTCTCAGGACGAGCAGGTCCTGGGCAGGATCAAGCTTGTCGGGCCGGCCGGCGTCAGGGGGGTCCGATTCGCCGTCCACCGCCTCTTAGCGCTCGAAGCGCCCAGGTGTGTACTCGAGCACCGACCGGACTCGGCCGTGGGCGTCGATGCCGACCACCGGCTCCAGGCGTGCGGGGCTCCACGCCGGGCGATCGCCGACGGCTCCAGGCACGACCGGCGGCACGCCTCCCTGGCCAGGGGCCGCCGTGGCTCCGACCGGCAGAGAGTGCGTTTCCGGCAGTCTCAGGAAGCCGGGTGGCACCGCCGGGTAGACCGGCGGGATCGCGACGCCGACGCGGTCAACCGGCCCGGTCGTGCCAGGCACCGTCAGACTCAGCGCCGTCGCGCGGGGAGTCACCGATCCGAGGACGGCGATCGCTCCCAGGAGGATCGACGCGGACCACGGGGCCGATCGCGATCCGCAGCGGCTCACGGCTTGGGCTTTCCCGGCTCGACCGAGCGCAACGCCCTTTCGAGCTTGGAGAGGCCGTCGGCCGTCTCGCGCCGAAGATCCTCCCTGAGGGATTCGACCTTCTTCGAGAGGTCCTTGGTGCCCCCAGCTTCCTGATAGGCCAGGATCGCAATCCCCAGCGCGACGAGCGAGATCAGGAAGGCGAGCTGCGCCATGGTCCCGTGCAACGTCCTCCTAAGCGCAGCCTAGCGTGTCGCTCCGTCCGTCGCAAGGAAGAACCGATGAGGTCCGCGAGAGGGCGAGAGGGGATGAGTCCGCGAGGTGGTGGACGGGCCGGGGGCAGCGAGGGTAGCCTGACGGCCAGGGGGATCATCGATGCCCGAGCGTGAATGGATCCTGCTGAATCCCGGTCCGGCCAACACGACCCGGTCGGTGCGGGAGGCCCTGGTGATGCCCGACCTCTGTCACCGGGAGTCCGAGTTCTTTGACGTGATGCGGGACTGCCGGCAGCGCCTCACCCGGCTGGCCGGTTGCTCCGAGCGCTTCGCCGCCGTGCTCTTCAGCGGGTCGGGGACCGCCGCCGTCGAGGCTGCCGTGTGCTCGGCGCTGCCGCGGGACCGGGCGCTCCTCGTCGTGAGCAACGGCGTCTACGGCGACCGCCTGGTCCGGATCGCGCGGGCCCACGGGATCCCGGCCGAGGTGCTCCAGTACGACTTCACGACCCCCGTCCCGCCGGGCGACGTCGAGGCGGCGCTCCGCGTGCGTCCGGATGTGAGCCACGTGGCCGTCGTTCACCACGAGACGACCACGGGTCTCCTGAATCCGGTGATGGACGTCGCCCGGATCGCAGCGCGGGCGGGGCGGCGGGTCCTGATCGACGCCATGAGCTCCCTCTTCGGCGAACGGCTGGACGTCGACGCGGAGGGGGTCGACTTCGTGATGGCCAGCGCCAACAAGTGCCTCCAGGGCGTTCCGGGAATCGCCTTCGTTCTCGGGCGCCGCTCGGCGCTGGACGCGCTCGCCGGCCAGCCGCCGCGCAGCGTCTACCTCGACCTCCACGCTCACTACACCGCCCAGGAGCGCGACAACACCCCCTTCACGCCGGCCGTGCAGGTACTCCACGCGATGCGGCAAGCCCTCGTCGAGCTGGAGGCGGAAGGGATCGCCGCCCGGATCGCGCGCTACGCGGAGAACGCTCGCGTGCTGCGGCAGGGGATGACCGCGCTCGGCTTCGAGATCCTCGTCCCCGAGGGCGCGCGCTCCAGCATCCTCACGACGTTCCGGCTCCTGCCGGGACTGGCCTACGACCCGCTCCACGACGCGATGAAGCGGCGGGGGTACGTCATCTACGCGGGGCAGGGGGATGTCCGCACCTACGCGTTTCGCGTGTCCAACATGGGGACGCTCACACCCCGCGACATGGACGGGGTGGTCGACGCGTTCCGCGCCAGCCTCGCCGAGCTGGCCGTGGGGGGGCAGCCTGTGACCCTGGAGGCCTGAGCCATGACACCGAAGCGGGTCCTCATGTTCCTCCTCGACGGGTTCGACCCTGGCTACGTCCAGCCGGCCCGGATGCCGCGGCTCGCCGCGCTCATGAAGGCCGGCGCCTCGACCCTGGACGGCCGCGGCGTGCTTCCCAGCCTCACGAACGTGAACCACGTTTCGTTGCTCACCGGCACCTACCCGGCGCGCCACGGCCTGTCGACGAACTTCTACTATGACCGGGCCACGCGTGCGGACGTGTTCATGGAGCAGGTGTCGTTCGTCCAGGAGCCGCTCGTCTTCGAGCATTTCAAGGCAGCCGGCTGGTCGACCGCGCTCGTCACCGCGAAGGAGAAGCTGACGAAGCTCCTGCGCCGGGGGCTCGACGTCTGCGTCGACATGAAGACCCATCCGGAGGCCCATCGGGCGGCCGTCGGCGCTCCGCCCGAGATCTTCTCGCTCGACATCAACCTCTGGGTGTTCCGGATGGCCCGCGAGGTCGCCCTCCGGGAGCGCCCGGACTTCCTCTACGTGGCCACGACGGACTACCCGCAGCACATGCTGGCGCCCGACGAGCCCGCCATGCAGCAGTACCTCGAGGCGAGCGACGAGGCCCTGGGGCGGCTCCTGGACGTGTACGACCCCGCCGAGACCCTCGTCGTCCTCACGGCGGATCACGGCATGAACGCGAAGCTCCGCTCGGTCTCGCCGGTGCGGGTGCTGGCGGAGGCCGGCATCGCGACCCACGGGGTGCCTCTCATCCGTGATGGCCTGTACGCCCACCACCGGGACCTCGGAGGCTCGCTGTACCTCTACTTCGAGGACCCCGGCCAGGCGCGCGAGGCGCGCGCGGCGCTCCAGGGGACCCCGGGCATCGACGAGGTCGTGCCGAACGCCGAGGCCCACCGGGATCACCTTCCGGCCGAGCGCGTGGGCGATCTCATCTGCTGGGCGGCGTCGGGACGTCGCACTCGGCGTGTGGGCGGACGGCCCGGCGAGCCGGGACGAGACGGGACTGCGCTCGCACGGCTCCAAGCACGAGCAGCGCATCCCGATGCTGTTGGCCGGGCCGGGGGTGCGGGGGGGCGCGGAGATCCGGGGCGGCCGGACCGTCGACCTCATGCCGACCCTTTGCCGCCTGACCGGCCTGGACGCGGGCCGCGTTGACGGCCGCGTCCTCGAGGACGTCCTCGCCTGAAGCGCGAGGACGCGGCGGTCGTCGTCGTCGGCGGCGGCATCATCGGCTGCAGCATCGCGTACCACCTCGCCGCCGCCGGCTGCCGCGACGTCGTCCTCCTCGAGAAGGGCGAGCTGACCAGCGGCACGACCTTCCACTCGGTCGGCCTGGTGTCGCAGTTCCGCACGTCGCCCGCCGACATGCTCCTCATGCGTGACAGCATCCGGCTTTACCGCGAGATCGCGGCCGAGGTCGGCGAGTCCGCCGGCTGGCGACCGGTCGGGAGCCTCAGGCTCGCCTCCAGCGCCGCGATGCTCCGTGGGCTTCAGCGAAGCGTCGGCCGGGCCAGAGCCCTCGGGCTCGACGTCGACATCATCACGCCTGCCGAGGCGCTCCGGATCTGCCCCTTCATGAGCGGGGAGGGCCTCCATGGCGCCGTGCACGTGCCGGAGGACGGGTACCTCGAGCCCAGCAGCATCACGCGCGAGCTGGCGCGCCGGGCGGTGGCACACGGCGCGGAGGTCCTCACGGGGACACGGGTCACCGGCGTCCGCCTCGACCCGCGTGGGCGAGTCCGGGGGGTCGAGACCACGGCGGGCGTGATCCGCACCGAGTGCGTGGTCAACGCGGCCGGTCAGTGGGCGCCCCGCGTGGCGGCGATGGTCGGGGTCGATCTGCCGATCGTCCCGCTGATGCACCAGTACCTGATCACGCGGCCGGTGCCCGGACAGGAGCTTCCCCGTGAGACTCCGGTGGTGCGCGATCCGGAGAACCTCGTGTACGTGCGCGAGGAGGTCGGCGGATACCTGGTCGGCGGGTTCGAGCCCAACCCGAAGGCCTGGCGCCTGGACGACGTGCCCTGGGAGTTCACCCAGCAGCTGCTCCCGGGCGAGTGGGAGCTGTTCGAGCCGCTCCTGGCGGGGGCCGTCCGGCGCTTCCCGGCGGTAGAGAAGGCCGAGATCCTGCGGCTCGTCAATGGGCCTGACGGCTTCACGCCGGACGGCCACTACGCGCTCGGCCCGATGCCCGGCCGGCCCGGCTTCTGGGTGGCGGCCGGGATGTCGATCAACGGGATTGCGGGCGCGGGCGGCGTCGGACGCGTGATGGCTGAGTGGATCCTTGAAGGGGAACCCTCGATCGACGTGTGGGAGCTGAACGTTCGCCGGTTCGGCGCCCACCTCCGCGACCGGCGCTACGCCGCCGAGAAGGCGCGCGAGGTGTACCGGTACTACTACGCTCCTCGGTTCCCGGGTGACGAGAACGAGTGGGGCCGGCCGCTCCGGATGAGCCCGCTCGTCGAGCGGCTCCTGGCGCTCGGCGCCGTGCTCGGGGAGCGCGCCGGCTGGGAACGGGCCCACTATTTCGTTCCGGGGCAGACCGGTCGCCGGCAGGGAGCGGACGAGCGAACATGGGAGCGCCCGAGCTACTGGGAGCACGTGGCCCGCGAGCACCGCGCGGTCCGCGAGCGCGTGGGCGTGCTGGACATGACGTCGTTCGGCAAGCTCGACGTGACCGGTCCGGGGGCCCTCGCGTTCCTCCAGCGGCTCTGCGCCAACGACGTGGATCGTCCCGTCGGGAGCCTCGTCTACACGCAGTGCCTGAACCGGAGGGGCGGGATCGAGTGCGACGTGACCGTGACGCGCCTCGGAGAGTCGGCGCTTCGCGTGACGACGGGGACCGGCTCGGCGGCCAGCGATCTCGGCTGGCTGCGGTTGCACCTCCCGGAGGATGGCTCGGTCGAGGTCACCGACGTCACCGAGCGCCATGCCGTGGTCAGCCTCTGGGGGCCCGATTCGCGGCGGACGCTCGCCAAGGCGAGCGGGAGCGACCTGTCCACCCCGTCGTTCCCGTACCTCACGTCTCGGGTGATCGACGTGGCCGGGGTCGAGGTTCGCGCCAACCGCGTGAGCTTCGCCGGTGAGCTCGGCTACGAGCTGGTCGTGGCCGCCGACAGCGCCGGCAGTGTGTGGGATGCGGTCCTGGCCGCCGGCCAGGAGTTCGGGATCGAGCCCGTCGGCTACTATGCCCTCAACACGCTCCGCCTCGAGAAGTGCTTCTGCTACTGGGGGGACGACATCTGTCCGGGCGACACGCCCCTCGAGGCGAACCTTGGCTTCTGCGTGCGGTTCGCCAAGCGTGACTTCATCGGGCGGGATGCCTTGCTTCGCCAGCGAGCGGCCAAGCCCGAGCGGTGGCTCGTCCCCCTCGTCCTCGACGGGGAGGCCTGCGTGCTCTGGGGCGGGGAAGCCGTGGTCGCCGCGGGGCGCGTCGTCAGTCGGGTGCGGAGCGGTGGGTACGGCCACACGCTCGGACACAACGTCGCGCTCGCCTACCTCCCGGCGGAGCTGGCGCGGCCGGGCACCGCGGTCTCGGTGGAGTCGTTCGGGCGGCTGGTGCCTGCGGAGGTCCGGACGGCCCCGCTCTGGGATCCCAGGGGCGAGCGTGCGCGGGTCTGACGATACTCCGGAGTACCGGGGAGGACGGCTCCGCGTCCGGCGGGAGCACCACGCCCTGCCCGATGGCCGGCGCGTCACGCTCGACGCGGTGCGCGTGCCTGCCGTGGCCTACGTCCTGCCGCTCCTCGACGACGGCCGGGTCGTGCTGATCCGGCAGTACCGGCCGATCGTGGGGGCTGAGCTCTGGGAGCTGCCCGCCGGAACGATCGAGGTGGGGGAGCCGCCCGAGACGTGCGCCCGCCGAGAGCTCATCGAGGAGGCGGGCTATGAGGCGGGGCGCCTGGAGCCGCTGGGGGAGGCGCTGGCTGACCCCGGGCTGACAGACGAGCGAATCTTCCTGTTCGTCGCGCGGGAGCTTCGGCCGGTCTCGCGCGAGCTCGACACCGACGAGCACATCGAGGTCGTTCCGGCAACGCTCGCCGAGGCCTACCGGATGGCCGACGCGGGCGAGATCCTCGACGCAGGGACGCTTGTCGCCCTCTGGCGATTCCGGAGCCGCGGCGACCGCTGAGCTCCCCGCGTCGCGATCCCGCCCTCAGGGGGTGTCCTGGAAGCGGGGCAGGACCTTGGTGCCCAGGAGCTCGATGGCGCGCATCACCTCGTCGTGGGGCGTGACGCCGGCCTGGACCATGAGGATGAGCTGATCGACGCCCACCTCCGCCCAGGACTCGATGACGCGCGAGCAGGTGTCCGGGTCACCTCCGACGACCATCCGGTCGCGAACGAGCGCATCGTCCGTGTACCTGGCGAATCGGGCGCGGTCGAAGTCGGGGCCGAACCGCACCCGGTTCAGGGGTGCCTCGTTGTCCCCGAGGTACCAGCGCGCGGCGGCGCCGGCAAGGGCTCGCCCGCGGCGATCGTCGGTATCGCAGTGCGCCGTCATGAACGCGGCGATCTGGAAGTTCGGCGACGCGCCGAAGAAGTCCGCCGGGTCCGCTGCCGCCTGAGCTGCCCGGTAGGCGGCCACCGCGGGCGCCAGCTCCTCGGGCGGCACCGCGGTGAATCCGAGAACACCCAGCCCCGCGCGGGCCGCACTGGCGAAGGTCGCCTGGCTCATCGCTGCCACCCAGAGCGGGGGGTGCGGCCTCTGGACGGGCTTGGGCACGAGCTTCCGCTCGGGGATGTCGTAGTGGCGGCCCTTGTGCCCCGGAAAAGTGTCGTTGACGAAGAGACCGCAGATGACGCGGAGCGCCTCGTCCCAGATCTCCCGGGATTGCTCGATCGAGACGCCGAACGCCTCGGTGTGGTACCAGGACGCTCCGCGGCCCGTTCCGAGATCCAGGCGCCCGTTGGACAAGATGTCGAGCGTGGCGGCGCGCTCGGCGACGCGGACGGGATGGTTGCACGGCAGCACGACCACCCCGTGCCCCAGCCGGATCCGCGTGGTCCGGGCTGCCAGCACCGCCAGGAAGACCTCGGGCGCCGAGCTGTGGGCGATCTCCTCGTAGAAGTGATGCTCGGTCGCCCAGTAGTAGTCGAAGCCGACCTCCTCGGCCAGCACCGCCTCGGCGAGCGTGTCCCAGTGGATCCGATGGTCGACGTTCTCGCGGTCGGGCCACGGCCTCGGCGCCTGCATCTGCGCGATGAGGCCGAACTTCACGGCGGCACCCTTCCGGTCTCCGTGCACGCGTGAGCTCGTGCGCTCGTCATGCGGGAACGCTAGCCCGGCACGTCCGGCGCGTCAATCCGTCGGGTGGCGGTCGGGTGGCGGTTGGGCGACGTCGGGTGGCCCGCGGGTGACGGTGGGCGACGGCGGGCGGCCGGGCATCCGGGCGTCCGGCGCCAGTCGCCGCCGTCGCTTGACACGGGCGAATGGGCGTCGCTACAGTCACGCCCGACGATGCGCTTTTCCCATCTCGTCCTCTGCGATCGGCGGGAGGGCCAGTCGAGCCACGAGCGCTACGAGCAGCAACTGGCCGAGGTGCGCCTCATGGACGAGCTGGGATACTGGGCCTGCTGGTTCGCCGAGCACCACTTCGCAGGATACGCGCTGGTGCCGGATTGCCTGCTGATGGCGGCGGCGGCTGCCCGCGAGACGCGACAGATCCGTCTGGGCACCGGCGTGGTCGTCCTCCCCTTCCAGCACCATCCGATCCGCGTCGTGGAGCAGGCAGCGATGGTCGACTGCCTGAGCGGAGGGCGGCTGGAGCTCGGCCTCGGGCGCGGCTACCAGCCGCACGAGTTCACGGGCTTCGGCGTGAAGCTGGAAGAGAGCCAGGAGCGCTTCGACCAGGCGCTCGCCGTGGTCCGCCAGGCCCTGGCTCAGCTCCACGGCCTGGACTATGCGACCCCGCTCTTCCAGGGAAGGCAGGCCAGCATCTACCCCAAACCCGTCCAGAACCCGATCCCGTGCTGGGGGGCCTCGATCAGCGAGGCGTCCTTCGGCCGCTACGGAGCGCTCGGCTGGCCGATCCTGACGTTTCCCGCGAACCAGAAGCCGGAGGCGCTCCGGGCGCAGATCGACACCTACCGGCGCGTGTATCGGGAGCGCGGGCACGACCCGGCCCGCATGCGGGTCGCCCTGACGATGTTCTGCTATCTCGCCGAGAGCGCGGCCGAGGCCAACGAGACGTTCGAGCGTGGCATGGAGAAGTACTTCGGCTTCCTCGACAGCCTCACGGTCGACGCCGAGAAGCACCAGCACACCCTCTACGACCGCATCCCGACCCTGGCGCGCCTCTCCGGGTCGCCCGAGGACGCGGTCAAGCGGCTGCGCGAGCTGATCGACTACTTCGAGGTCACGGACTTCCTGAACGTCACGCAGTTCGCCGGCTACCTCACCCACGAGCAGATCACACGCTCGATGCGACTCTTCGCCCAGCGGGTGATGCCGCACTTCCGGCCGCGCGTCGGGAACGGAGCGCTGTGATGCGGCCCCGTCAGCGGGTCTCGTCCGGCGGGCGTTGGGAGCCCGTCGTCGGCTACGCGCGCGCGGTCCGGGTCGGCGACATGGCCTGGGTGTCAGGATGCACGGCGGCCGGCCCGGACGGCGCGGTGATAGGGAAGGGCGACGCCTACGCGCAGGCCATCCAGGCGATACGCACGATCTCGGACGCCCTGGAACAGCTGGGCCTGTCCCTGGGTCACGTCGTCAAGACGGGCGTCTACCTCGCCGACATGGGCCAGTGGGAAGCCGTCGCCCGCGCCCACCGCGAGGCGTTCGGCGAGGTCCGGCCGGCGTGCACGTGGGTCGAGTGCGGGACGATGATCCATCCGG
This sequence comes from uncultured Candidatus Rokubacteria bacterium, assembly GCA_963804185.1. Classification (GTDB taxonomy): domain Bacteria; phylum Methylomirabilota; class Methylomirabilia; order Rokubacteriales; family DASRDR01; genus DASRDR01. The sequence continues at coordinate 896,126 of CAWDPM010000005.1, read as the reverse complement.
ACATGCTGGTCGAGATCGACGCGGTCGCCGTCGACTGACCCACCGCGCGATGGAGCGACTGCCCGCATCCGCCTTCCGGGCCGGAGCGCTCGCCACGGCCGCCGAGCGCGCGCTCGAGGCCGCCCGTCAGCGCCTCGAGGTCAGGCGCACCGCGCTTTTCTGGCTGGACGACGTCTCAGGCCGCCTCGCCTGCGTCGCGACCGTGGGCGCCGGCGGGGCGGAGACGTGGCTCGGACAGACGCTGGCGGCCGGCGTCGGAATGGCGGGGCGCGCGGTGCGCGAGGGCCGGCCGGTGTGGACCCCGGACCTGCTCGCCGACCCTCGGGTCCCGGTAGCGCCGTGGCTCCGGGAGCGGCTCGAGGCGGAGGGGCTGCGGACGGTCGCGGCGGCCCCGCTCAAGGTCGAAGGCGTGGTCCGGGGCGCGCTGGGATTCCTGGACGGGCCGGGCCGGACGTTCGACGACGAAGGCCTTCAGCGGGTCGGCGACCTGGCGGCCGAGGTCGCGAGTGCGATCGCGCCGGCGATGCCGCCGCGCGGGTGAGCCAGGGCTGCCTTCAGCTCCTGGGCCCGGCCTCGATTCGCGGCAGGATCTCGGTCTCCGCCGCGTGGAGGTCCTGGGGAAAGTCGATCTCGATCCAGGGAAGGCCGGCCGTCGAGCACACGGCGAACGAGTGGTCGCCCAGGAGACCGTCGAGCGCGACCTCGTAGTCGCCGTCCACGCGGCCCTCCCGGACCATAGCGTCGAGCGTGGCGAGCAGGCCAGCTCCCGCCGCGCGTCCCACCTTCACGAAGCCGACCCACTCGGCTCGGGCCTGGTAGGGGACGGCGGGTGGCCCGCTCACCCCTCGCCGGATCGCCACGACTCGCTCGCCTGCCCAGTAGAGGTTGATCTCCTCGCCCGTGTCCACGAAGCTGGGCTCGCCAAGGAACACGTTCGGTGCCGTGGCCCGCACGACACGCTCGAGCAGGGGAGGGGCGAACAGCACGTCGCCGTCGGCCAGGACCACATCGTCCCGCTGGAGCGCTCCTCGACCGGCCCAGAGCGAGAGCCGTGGCCCCTTCTCGAACTCGGGGTTGACGACGTAGTGGAGCGGCATGCCCCGGTGGGACGGGCCGAGGGCGGAACGGACCATGTCCTGGCGGTAGCCGACGACGAGCACGGTCTCGCGAACCCTCGCCGCCTGGAGCCCATCGAGCAAGCGCGCCAGGAGGCTTCGCCCGCCAAGCTCGATCAGCCCCTTGGGCCGCTCGTCGGTGAGGGGGGCCAGACGCTTGCCGAGGCCTGCGGCCAGGACGAGGCCCGTCACGGCTTCTTGCCCTTCGCCGCCGCCCCCTCGTCGAACTGGAGCTCCTCCTGCTTGGTCTTGAGCCGCTGGATGAGCTCGGGGTAGCCGGACTGCTGGATGATGCGGTTGAACTGCGAGCGGTAGTTGGCGACCAGGCTCACGTTCTCGATCAGCACGTCGTACACGCGCCAGCGGTCGGCCACCTTCAGCATCTTGTAGTCGATCGGGATCTGGGTTCCCGCCTTGGTCACGAGCTTCGTCCGAACGGTGGCCTGCTCCCCGTCGACCGCTTCCTCTCCGTAGAGGATCTTCTCGCCGCTGTACGTCTCGATCTTCCCGACGTACGAGCGCTCCAGGAGATCGGCGAAGAGCTTCGAGAACTCCTCCCGCTCCTGCGGCGAGCGCCCCTGCCAGTGCCGGGCGAGCGCGCGCTTGCCCGTCTCCTCCCAGTCGAAGACCTCGTTGGCGATGGCGCGGATCTTCTGGCGCCGCTCCTCCGCCTTGCCGGGCGCCTTCAGGGCGGGGTCCTGCAGAATCGCCAGCACCCGATCGATGGTCGATTTCAGCTGATCGGTTGGCGGGCCAGCGTGGACGGCGCTCCCGGCCACGAGGACCAGGGCGGCCATGAGTCCCGCGACTGCGAGCCGTCGCATGGGTGCGGTCCTCCTGATGGGGTTCGTCACGGCTTCGGCGGAGCGAGCCGCTGCACGTCCGGGACGTCCTGGCCGGCGGCGTGGGCGAGCTGCTCGAGGCCGAACACGTAGGCGTACAGCGCCTGGAGATACTCGGCTCGGCTCCGCGCGTACTGCACGAAGGCGTCCGCCAGGTCGTCCGGGTCTCCGACCCCGAGGTCCACGTTGGACGAGCTGGCGACGAGCCATTGCTTGGCATTGTCGTGCGCCTCGGCCAGGACCCTCGCGTTCCGCTCGGCCTCGACCACGGTGTCGTACGCCTCCCGCACCTGGAGCGGGATCCCGTCGAGCGCATGGTCCCGCAGCGCCTCGAGCTTCTGGACCTCGGCCTCCGCCTCCTTCACCTTGCCGGCGCGGATCCCGAAGTCGAGGTTGTACTTGAATCCGATGACCGGGCCGATCACCGCGTGATACAGGGGGTCGATGACGAAGGGGTTCTCCAGCCGGTCGCGGTTGTTCGCGTACGCCAGGTCGCCGAGGATGCCGACGAAGAACAGCGGGTAGCCTTGCCGGCGCTCAACCTCGACCAGCCGCCGGCGCGCCTGGATGCCTTCCCGGAGCTGGGAGAACTCCGGCCGCCCCGCGAGTGCGTTCTGAACGTACAGGTCGATCGGGGGCAGGGGCTTCATGTCCTCCGGCAGCACCGTGTCGACCGGCTCCACCGGCACCCCCGTCGCCTGGCCCGTCCACGTCCCCAGCGCCTGGGCGGCCAGATCGATGGTCTTTTCCGAGAGGTGAATGAACCGCTCGAGCTCGCCGCGCTTGGACCGGAACCGGAAGAGGTCGATGTCGGTCGCGTATCCGCCCTCGACCAGCCGCTCGGTGCGCGCGATCGCCTGGTCGACCTGGTCCCGCACGTCGAGGAGGAACGCGCGGATCGCCTGGGCGGCCACCACGCCCCAGTACGCTTGCTTCACGCGGAGGGCGACCTCGGTGTTCTTGACGTCGATGCCGGCCTGCGCCGCAAGGACGCCGTGGTTCGCGGCCAGGCGCGCGTTCTGAATGAGCCCCCAGGTGAAGATCGGCTGGATGATGCTGACCGTCCCCCGCACGAAGGCGCCGGTGATGTCCGGCGAGTACTGGTCGTCGGGGGAGGACACCTGGTCGCCCCGGGCCCGGGGCGAGGGCCCGAGGACGGTCTGGACCTCGACCTGCGGCCGCCCGATCCCGAGGGCCTGGAGCTGCTTGCCGCGGATGCCCTCCAACTCCGCCAGCGCCTGCCGCGCCTCCGGGCTCCGGCCGAGCGCCGCCCGGAGGCTCTGCTCCAGGGTCAGGCGAACGGCGGGCGGCCCGGGCGCCGCGGGCTGGGTGGCTGGGAGGGCGGGGGCGATCTGGGCGGGAACCGGTTGAGCGGCGGGCGCGGGCTGCGGGGCCTGGGCGGGGGCAGGCGTCTGGGCGCCGGCGATCCCTGGCGTCAGCGCCGTGACCAGGGCCACGGCGAGGGCAACGGCCGACGTGATGCGGCGCATGAGCCTACACCTTGCCGAAGACGTACTTCGAGATCAACTCCTCCATGTCGACGGGGGCCTCCACCTCGGTCAGGCGCCCTCCCGGGGGCACGAGCTTGTCCGAGCCCCCCGGACTGATCTGGACGAACTTCTCGCCGATGAGTCCCTTCGTCTTGATTGAGACGATCGCGTCGGTCTGGAGCTTCACCGCGTCGTCGATGCGAAGGCCGACCCGCGCCTGGTACTCGTTGAGGCCGATCGACTGGACCCGTCCGACCGAGACCCCCGCGATCTCGACCGACGCCCCCGACTTCAGCCCGCCCACGCTCGGAAAGTCCGCGTAGACGACGTACCCTCCGCGCCCCAGGAAGTCGACCCTGCCGAGGTTCATGGACAGGTACGCGAGCGCGAGGATACCCGCGATCATGAACAGCCCGACCCCGAGCTCCACTCGTCGATCCATAGCGACGTCCGTGCCTCCTTTCGGCTTCCGCTCCGCCTAGACCGCCCGCTCCTCCACCTCGCCGTGAATGAACCGGCGCACCGAGGGGTCGGCGGACGCCTGGATCTCCTCCGGCGTGCCGACCGCGTGGATCCGGCCCTCGTGGAGCATGGCGACGCGGTCGGCGATCTGGAAGATCTCCGGGATCTCGTGACTGACCATGACGGCCGTGAAGCCGAACTTGCGATGGAGCGCCACGACCAGGTGGTGGATCGAGTTGACGAGGATGGGGTCGAGCCCGGTCGTCGGCTCGTCGAAGAACACGACCTGAGGTTCGGTGACCAGCGCCCGCGCGATGGCGACGCGCTTCCGCATTCCACCGGAGATCTCGGCCGGGTACTTGTGCCCCATTTCCGCCAGGCCCACCTGCGCCAGCGCCTCCTGCGCCCGCGGCAGGGGATCGGCCACGTGCGGCCGGCGCCGCTCCCGGACCGGGAACAGCACGTTCTCGAGGACGGTGAGCGAATCGAAGAGCGCGCCACCCTGGAAGACGACCCCGAAACGCTCCCGGAGCCGGTCGAGAGCCGGGCCGCGGAGGGTTGCCACGTCCTGGCCGTCGATGATCACGCGGCCGGCATCCGGCCTGACCAGACCGAGGAGGTGCCGGAGCAGGACCGACTTGCCCCCCCCGGACCGTCCGATGATGACCATGAGCTCGCCTGGCGCGATCTCGAGGTCGACCCCACGGAGGACCTCCTGGCTCCCGAAGCGCTTGTAGAGCTTCTCGATCCTGATGGACGGCGCGGGGGTCGCCGTCATGGCAGCACCGAGCCCAAGAAGTAGTCGAGCACGAGGATCAGGACCGACGCGAGCACAACGGCCTCGGTCGTCGCCCGCCCCACGCCCTCGGCGCCGTGGCCGACGTAGAAGCCCTTGTAGCACGCCACCCACATGATGAGGAGGCCGAACGCGAGCGCCTTCCAGAAGCCGACCCAGATGTCGCCGGTGTCGAGGAATGCGCGGATCTGCCCGAAGTAGGTCCCGGCCGACAGCCCGAACAGCTTCACCGTCACGAGGTACCCTCCGTAGATGCCGACGACGTCGAACACCCACGCGAGGAGGGGCAAGGCAACGACGCCCGCGACCAGCGCGGGCACCACCAGGTACCGCATGGGGTTCACGGCCATCACGGTGAGCGCGTCGATCTGCTCGGTGATCCGCATGACGCCGATCTCGGCCGCAAGGGCGGACCCCGCCCGTCCGGTCACCATGAGCGCGGCGAGGACCGGGCCGAGCTCGCGCACGAGCGCGATCGCCACCAGCGGACCCACGAAGGCTTCCGAGCCCACCCGCTGGAGCATCAGCATGCCCTGAAGCCCGAGCACCATCCCGGTGAAGGCGCCGGTCAGGAGGATCACCGACATCGAGCGGAGCCCCACGAACGAGATCCGCTGGAGGGTCTGGCGGATCTTGAAGGGCGGCACCACGGCCCAGCGCAGCGCCTGAGCCAGGAACACCCCGAACCGCCCCATAGCCGACAGCGTGCCGAGGCCGAAGCGCCCCAGGCCCTGAACGGCGTCGAGGACGAGCGCGCCGAGCATTCGGGCGTGAATGGGTCGGTGGCTCCCGGCGAGCTCTACCGCGTGAGCCGGCGCCAGGCCCCGAGCGCCCAGAGGGGGAAGTAGTGGGCGTAGAGATGGTACTGAAGGTAGAAGACCCGGGGGAAGCCGGTCCCGTTCCACAGCCGGTCTTCCCAGCCGCCGTCGGCGCGCTGACTCCGCAGGAGGAAATCGACGCCGCGCTCGACGGCAGGGGTGTCCGCCCGTCCGGCGGCGATCAGGCCGAGCACGGCCCACGCCGTCTGGCTGGGCCCGGATTCGCCGCGGCCCTTGAGGCGGGCGTCGGCGTAGGAGTCGCACATCTCCCCCCAGCCCCCGTCCGCATTTTGCCGGTCCGTGAGCCAGCGGACCGCGCGCAGGACCATGGGATCTCCAGCGGGAATTCCCACCGCCTCGAGGCCCCTGAGCGCCGACCACGTCCCGTAGAGGTAGTTCACGCCCCACCGCCCGTGCCAGGCGCCCTCGGGCGTCTGGGTCCGGCGCAGGAACGCCACCCCGCGCTGGATCGCCGAATCGGTGGCGGGAGTCCCGAGGCGTCCGAAGCACTCGATGCAGCGGGCGGTCAGGTCCTCCGTCGCCGGGTCGAGGAGCGCCCCATGGTCGGCGAAGGGGATGTTGTTGAACAGGAGCCGCGTCTGGTCCGAGTCGAACGACGCCCAGCCGCCGTCCTTGCCCTGCATGCCCCGGAGCCAGCGGACGGCACGCTCGATGGCGATGTGCCGACGGCCATCGTCAGGGTATTCGATCTGACTCAGGCCCATGGCGACGACCGCGGTGTCGTCGAGGTCGGGGTAGTGGGGGTTGTCGAACTGGAAGGCCCAGCCGCCGGGCGGGAGCCCCGGGCGCTTGACCTGCCAGTCGCCCGGCTCGAGCACCTGGCGGTCGAGGAGCCAGTCAGCGGAGCGGACCAGAGCCGGATGCCCGGGAGGGAGCCCCGAGGCCAGGAGCGCGTTGACCGCCAGCGCGGTGTCCCACACGGGTGACACGCACGGCTGCATGTGGAAGCGCTGCGGCCCCTCGATGCCGAGGGCCTCGATCTCCTTGAGCTGTCCCGCGATCAGCCGGTGGTCGTCCGGGTAGCCCAGGAGCCTGAGCGCCAGGACCCCGTTGACCATCGCGGGATAGATGCCGCCGAGCCCACCGGGGGCGGACATCCTTGGGATGAGCCAGTCGTGGACGGCGCGGATGGCGCGGCCTCGCCAGGGTCGCGGAGCAAAGGCTTCCCACGTCTTGAGGAAGCCATCGACACCGATGAAGATGTTCTTCCACGACCACAGCGCGCGGCGGGCATACGCCGGATCGTCGAGGTGGAGGTGATGTGCCCACAGCTCGTCGATGCCCCGCTCGCGCGGGATGGCGTGAACCGGCCGACGGTCCATGACCACCAGGAGGGGAACGAGGACCGTCCTGGACCAGTACGAGATCTCCCAGATGTTGAAGTAGGACCACCGGGGCAGCAGCATGATCTCGACGGGCATGGCCGGCACGCCGCCCCACGGATACTGGCCGAAGAGCGCCAGCGTGATCTTCGTGAAGACGTTCGCCTGTGTCGGACCTCCCCGGTCCAGGATCCACTCTCGGGCGCGGGCCATGGCAGGGTCGGTCGGAGTCACTCCGGCCATCTTCATGCTGAAGTACGCCTTGATCGTCGCCGACAGGTCGCCGCCTCCTGCCTCGTAGAGGTTCCAGGAGCCGTCGGAGCCCTGCTTGGAACGGAGGTGTGCGACCGCCTTCTGCTCGAGGTCCCGATCCGCGGTTCCCAGCAGATGGCGGAGGAGCAGGTATTCGGCCGTGATGGTAGTGTCGGCCTCGAGCTCCCCGACCCAGAATCCGGCCGGGGCCTGGAGCCGCAGCAGGTGGTCCTGCGAGCGCCTTAGCGCCCCGTCGACTAGGCTCGTCTCTACCATGCGTCGTTGGGATGACAGGCCGTCGGCTAGTGTAGCATGGGTGACGCGGGACCGATGGACGTTGCCGACCAGTTTGTGCTCGTGGAGATGCTCGGGCGTGTGTGGGGCAGCCTCGTGCTGCGCCCCTACGTGTTTGGCTTCGCTGCCGTCTATCTGACCGGGGCCGCTGCCGCGTGGGGCTGGCGCCGGGCCGCCGCGTTCACGGTCTGGGCCTTTGCCCTGGCCTTCGCCGCCGAGTGGAGCTCGACCCGGGTCGGAGTGCCGTTCGGCCTCTATCACTACACGGGGTCGACCGCCGGTCGCGAGCTCTACCTCTCGAACGTTCCCTTTTTCGATCCACTGTCCTTCACGTTCCTTGCCTACGCGAGCCTCGGCCTGGCTGCGGAGCTCCGTGGGCCGCGGACGGTCGATCCCGATCCCCGGAGCAGGGAGGGGGCGACGCACCGATGCCTGGGCGCGCATTCGTCTCGCAGGCTTGACCGGGTTCCTGATGATGTGGCTCGACGTCGTGATCGATCCCTTGGCGGTGCGCGGCGACCGATGGTTCCTCGGACGCATCTTCTACTATCCGGAGCCCGGCTGGTACTTCGGCGTGCCTCTCGCGAACTTCGCAGGATGGATGGTGGTCGGCACGGCGATCGCGTGGGGCTGGACTAGCCTCGGCCCGCGCGTGGGCGGCGCGCCGCCCGCCTGGGGCAGCCGCTATCCGGGACACCGGCGCCAGGCCGTCGTTCTTTACTACCTCGTGCTTGCCTTCAACCTGGCGGTGACGGCGGCGGTGGCCGAGCCGGTGCTGCTCTGGGCGGGCGTTCTGCTCCACGTACCGCTGGCCGTGGTGGTAGTATGCTCTCTACGATCGCGAACACAGACTGACCGAGTGCCGGTCTGTGCCGGCGAGCCGGTGTGAGCGTCGGCGAACGGAGCCTATGAGCGTACCCCTTTCCCAGATGTGGACGGTCGCGAGCTACGTGCTCGCGCAGCGTTTTCGCGGGCGCAAGCAGTACCCCCTCGTCCTGATGCTCGAGCCGCTGTTCCGCTGCAACCTCGCCTGTGCCGGGTGTGGCAAGATCCAGTACCCCGGGCAGATCCTGCGGAAGAACCTCACCGTCGAGCAGTGTCTCGGCGCCGTCGACGAGTGCGGGGCGCCCATCGTCTCCATCCCCGGGGGCGAGCCTCTCATGTACCCGGACATCGGGCGGCTCGTGACGGAGCTCGTTGCGCGGAAGAAGTACATCTACCTCTGCACGAACGCCATCCTGCTGAAGGAGAAGCTCGAGGCTGGCCTCTTCACGCCGTCGAGGTATCTCTCCTTCAGCATTCACATGGACGGGCTCCGGGAGGAGCACGACGAGGCGGTCTGCAAGGACGGCGTGTTCGACGAGGCCGCCGAGGGGATCCGGGAGGCGCTCCGGCGAGGCTTCCGCGTGACGACCAACACCACCTTGTTCGAGGGCGCCAACCCCGACCGAGTGCGCCAGTTCTTCGACGCGATGATGGATCTCGGCGTCGAAGGGATGATGGTGTCGCCCGGGTACAGCTACTCGAAGGCCCCCGACCAGGAGCACTTTCTCCGCAAGCAGCGCGCGAACGAGCTCTTCCGGAGCATCCTGTCGAACCCGAAGCGGCGGTGGCGATTCAACCAGTCCCCGCTGTTCCTCCAGTTCCTCATGGGGAAGCGCGACTACGAGTGCACGCCCTGGGGGAATCCGACGTACAACGTGTTCGGCTGGCAGCGCCCGTGTTACCTGCTCCAGGAAGGCTACGTCAAGACGTTCCAGGGCCTGATCGACGGCACCCGCTGGGAGCGGTACGGAAAGCGGAGCGGCAACGAGAAGTGCCGCGACTGCATGGTTCACTGCGGGTTCGAGGCCACGGCCGTCCAGGAGACGTTCGCCAGCTGGCGCGGCTTCCGCGACACCGTCGTCGCCACCGTCACCGGACGCGCCTGATGGAGGTCGAGAAGAGCCTCGAGGGGTGGACTCCCGAGCGACGAGACGCCGCTCGCCCGCATCGTCGAGCTGGCCTTCGACTACCGAGGCAACATCACGGTCGTGAGGCGGGATGGCACCGAGCTCGAGGGCTACGTGTTCAACCGCGACTCGGAAGCCCTGACGCCGTACCTGGAGATGTTCGACACCGATGGCGGTGGTCCTCACCGCGTCCCGTACGCCGAGGTGCGCACGATCCACTTCACCGGGAAGGACACCGCGGCCGGGAAGTCCTACGCCGCCTGGCTGGCCCGGAAGCAGGCGGAGAAGGCCGGACGGGTGGCGGGCTCCCCGCTGCCGTGACGGTGGGATCTCGCCCACGCGCGAGCGTCGACTCCTCATCGTCGCCGGCCTCGCGCTGGAGGCCCGTGGCCTGCTCCGACGGCTGTCGCCGGCCACCCGCCGGGTGCTGACCGTCCAGACCGTTGGTCCCCGCGCAGTCGCCCTCGAGCGCCTGGACGTCTTCCGGACGGCTTGGCCCTCGGCCGTGCTCGTGACCGGGCTCGCTGGCGGGTGCGCGCCGGGGCTTTTGCCCGGGGATGTCGTCGTCGGTGACCCCGTGGTCACCGCCGGCGCCGACTCCGACGGAGGCGCCGCGCACCCCGGGCTCCGCGCACGTGCCGTCCGCGCGCTCGATGCCGCACGACTCCGTTACCGTGTCGGGCCACTTCTGACCGTCGACGCCGTGGTCACGAGCCCGGCGGACAAGGCGCGGTGGTGGCAGGCCGAGGGCGCGCTGGCCGTTGACATGGAGAGCGCCCGCGTCCTGGCTTGGGCCCGCCGAGCCGGACTCCCGGCGCTGGCCATCCGCGCCGTCGCCGACGGCCCGGGCGACGAGGTGCCGCGGGAACTGTTCGGCGTGGTGGGAACTGACGGTCGGATGCGCCCCGGGGCCGCGGCCCGACTCCTCGTGCACCCGGCACTCGTCGGCGCGGCCTGGCGACTCGGCGGACGATCGCGCCGGGCGCTTGGAAGCCTGGCCCGGTTCGTTCGGGCCTTCGTGGACCTGCCGGGCGAGCCCTGAGGTCTCTCGCCGCCTTCCTCGTCTGCTGCCTGCTCGCGCTGCCGGGCGCGGCGGCGGGGGAGACCACCTATTCGTTCTTTCCCCTCCCGGCGTTCGATACCGACCCGAACGAGGGCGAGACCTACGGCGTTCTGCCGGTGTGGATGTTCAAGGATGCCGACGGGCATGTGCGGACCATCATCGCCCCGTCGGTGACTTACAACGAGATCCGCGGCATCACGGGGACGTTCCGCTACTTCTTCTACGCGAGCGACGTCGAGCGCCTGGAGCTGGTCACGTCGTACTCGCAGAAGATCGATCGCGAGCTGGATCTGCACTACCGGAACTTTGCGGTGTTTGGCGGTCGGTTCCACACCGACCTCCAGCTCCTGCACGAGCGCACGTCCTCGGTCCGCTTCTTCGGCATCGGGCCGTCATCGCAGGAGGCGGACGAGTCCAACATGACGCTGGAGGTGAGCGGCGTTTACGCGATCTTCGGCGTCAACATCACGCCGACGATGCGGCTCTCGCTCGGGGAGACGCTCCAGCGGTTCAACGTCGAGCCTGGCGGCGTGCCGGGGCTGCCGTTCACCGGCGACCTCTTTCCCGACCTCCCCGGGATCGATGGCGCAACGATTCACGCCCAGCGGGTCGCTCTCATCCACGACAGCCGCGACTCGCAGACCACCCCCACCCGGGGCCTCTATGCCAGCGCGTTCGCCGAGGCGTCCACCGAGCTGCTGGGGAGCGACGCCGACTACATCAAGGCGGGCGGGGAGGGCATCTACCTGAAGCCGTATCTCGACCGGCGCCTGGTCGTCGTCGTCCGGGGGCTCTTCGAAGCGCTTTCCGGCCCGGCAAGTACCCCCTTCGAGGTCCTTCCCACGCTGGGCGGCGTCGACACGCTGCGCGGCTTCGGCGAGAATCGCTTCTATGGAGAAGCCCGGGTGCTCTTCAACGCCGAGGTCCGAGGCAGCGTGCTCCGCGCCCGCCTCTTCGGCGTGAACGCGGAGCTTCAGGTCGCGCCGTTCGTCGACGTCGGCAAGGTGTTCGACTCCTGGGAGCAGCTGTTCCACAGCCGCTTCGAGGTCACGCCGGGCATCGGCTTCCGCGGGCTGGCGCCGCCGAGCGTCGTGGGCCATATGGAGTTCGCCTATAGCCGCGAGGGCCCGGCGATCTACGTCGGCCTCGACTACCCCTTCTGAGTCCTCGGAGGTGGCATGAAGGCGCTCGTCACCGGAGGGACTGGCTTCATCGGGAGCCACGTGGTGAGAGCCCTCATCGAGGACGGGGCGTCCGTCCGCGTGCTCGCCCGGAGCGGAAGCGACCGGCGGGCGCTCGCCGGCCTTCCCGTCGAGATCGTGACCGGCGATCTCGCCGAGCCGGCCTCGCTGACGGCGGCGCTTGCGGGCGTGGAGGTGCTCTACCACGTGGCGGCCGATTATCGGCTCTGGGCCCCCGATCCGGCCGTGCTCTATCGCGTCAACGTCGACGGCACGCGGAGCCTCTTCCTCGCCGCGGAGGCGGCCGGGGTCGCCCGGGTGGTCTATACGTCGAGCGTCGGGGCGCTCGGCCTGCCTCTGGACGGGCGGCCCGGCACCGAGGAGACGCCGGTCCGGCTCGAGGACATGGTGGGGCACTACAAGCGCTCGAAGTTCCTCGGAGAGCGCGAGGCGGAGCTGGCGGCCGGGCGCGGGCTGCACGTCGTCATCGTCAACCCCTCGGCGCCGGTGGGATCGTGGGACTGGAAGCCCACGCCGACCGGCCGGATGCTCGTGGACTACCTCAAGGGACGCATGCTCGCCTACCTGGAAACGGGGCTGAACATCGTGCACGTCCGCGACGTGGCGCGCGGGCACCTCCTGGCAGCGGCCCGCGGTCGCGCCGGCCAGCGATACATCCTGGGCCACACCGAGGGCAACCTGGGCCTCCGCGCCATCTTCGAGCGTCTCGCGCCGTACACCGGGGTGCCAGCGCCCCGGGTGCGGCTGCCCCACGGGGTCGCGCTGGCGCTCGGCACGGGTTGCGAGTTCGTGGCGCGACTCACCAGGACCGAGCCGCTCGTCGCCAGGACCGCCGTCCGGATGGCCGCCAAGCGCATGTTCTTCGACCCCTCCAAGGCGGTGCGGGAGCTCGGGTTGCCCCAGACGCCGGTGGACGAGGCCCTGCGCGATGCGGTGGACTGGTTCTGGGCGAATGGGTACGTGCCCCGGCGGCGCCGTGTCTAGCCGTGTATAATCTGGAGCGCCGTGCTGGCCCGCGCGGCCGGTATCACATCACGACGTCATGAACGCGGCTGACCTGTCCGCCATCCTCACCCGGCGCAGCGGGTCGAATTTTTACTACTCGTTCCTGTTCCTGCCGCGGCGGCAGCGTCACGCCATCTATGCGCTGTATGCCTTCTGCCGAACGGTCGATGACGCGGTGGACCAGGGGGCGGCGACCCCGATCGAGCAGCGCCGGACCCTGGCGGAATGGCGGCTCGAGCTGGCGCGTGCCTATGATGGCAGTCCCACTCAGCCGATTGCCCAGCACCTCGCCGAGGTGGTCAGGGCTTTCCCGGTCCAGCGCCAGCATCTCGAGGCGATCCTCGACGGTGTCGAGATGGACATCGACAAGCGGCGCTACGCCACATTCGAGGAGCTCCACGAGTACTGCTACCGGGTGGCGTCCGCAGTCGGCCTGGCGTGCATCGAGATCTTTGGCTACACGGATCCTCGGGCGCGGGACTATGCGATGAACCTCGGGGTGGCGCTCCAGCTCACGAACATCTTGCGCGATCTCCGTACCGACGCGGAGCGCGGCCGCATTTACCTGCCGCTCGACGAGATCCGGCGATTCGGCTACTCCGAGGACGAACTGCTCCACGGGCGTCACACTCCAGCATTCGTCGGGCTCATGCGTTCCCAGGCCGATCGCGCGCACGCTTACTACCGGGCGGCCAAGGCAGCGCTCCCGTCGGCAGACCGGCGCCGCCTCGTCGCGGCGGAGATCATGGGACGGATCTACCGCGCGCTCCTGCGCGAGATCGAGGCGCGCGAGTTCCGCGTCTTCAACGATCGCATCCGGGTCTCAACTCCGAGGAAGATCGCCATCGCGTTCGGCGCCTACCTGCACGGCCAGCTAGCCCCATGAGGGCGGCCGTCCACGCGGGAACGGGCGAGATCCGCATCGAGACGCGCCCGGCCCCCGCGATCGGCGCCGGCGACATCCTGCTGCGGGTGCGTGGCTGCGGCCTGTGCGGGTCGGACCTGGCCAAGTTTCGTGGACCGGCGGCGCGTCCGGCTGTCCTCGGCCACGAGGTGGTGGGCGACGTGGTCGCGGCCGGCGCGGAGGCCGGTGGGTTCCGTCCCGGCGAGCGGGTGGTCGTGGCGCACCACGTCCCGTGCGGCGCCTGCCACTACTGCCGGCGCGGCAGCGTGTCGATGTGCCGGGCCTTCAAGGCGTCGAACCTCGACCCCGGCGGATTCGCCGAGTACGTGCGCGTTCCCGCCCAGAACGTCCGGCACGTCACCTTTCGCGTTCCCGCCGGAATGCCCGACGCCGAGGCCTCGTTCACCGAACCGCTCGGCTGCTGCGTCCGCGCGATCCGGCGCGCGGCGATCGAGCCGGGCGATACGGTCGTCGTGGCGGGCCTGGGGGCGATGGGATGCCTGCTCGTCCAGCTCGCGCGCCGGCGCGGGGCGCGGGTCGTGGGGGTCGATCCCCTTCCAGCGCGCCGGGCGCTGGCGGAGTCGCTAGGCGTCGAAGCGGGCGTGGCCCCCGACGAGACCGTGGCGGCGCTCGCGGGCCCCAGTGAGGGGCGCGGCGCGGACGTGGTCGTGGTGACCGGCGGTGGGCCGGTGCTCGCTCGAGCTGCCCTCGACTGGGTGCGCGACGGCGGGGCCGTCCACCTCTTCGTCGGCGACGGCGAGGGGCCGGTGCCGTTCGGCGAGCTCTACAAGCGGGAGCTGACCCTCACCGCGACCTACTCGTCATCGCCGGCCGACCTCGCCGAGGCGTTCGACCTGCTCCGGACCGGCGCGATCCGCGTGGCCGAGCTCTGCTCTCACCGTGTCCCGCTCGAGCGCCTCGCCGAAGCGGTCGGCCTGATGGAGCGCCGCGAGGCGCTCAAGGTGTTCGTCGAGGTGAGCGGGTGAGGGCCCAGGTTTTCTACGGGCCCGGCGACCTCCGGTTCGAGGAGGCGCCGGTCCCCGAACCGGGCCCGGGCGAGGTCGTCCTCAGGATCGAGGCGGCGCTGACCTGTGGCACGGACGTCAAGACGCTCCGGCGGGGCCATCCGGTCATGATCCCGCGCGTGCCGACTGTCTTCGGGCATGAGTTCGCGGGGACGGTCGCGGCGGTGGGTTCGGGCATCAGCGGGGTGCGTCCCGGTGATCGGGCGGTGGCGGCGAACTCCGCGCCGTGCGGAGCGTGCGCGGCCTGCCGGCGCGGCCAGGCGAACCTCTGCGACGATCTCCAGTTCGTCAACGGAGCCTACGCCGAGTACATCGCGCTCCCTCCGCGCCTGGTTGCCCGCAACCTGGTGACTGTGCCTCCGGCCGCCGAGGCGGCCCGGGTCGCCTTCGCCGAGCCCGTTGCCTGCTGCCTCCGTGCCATGGACGCAGCGGGGCTCCAGAAGGGGGAGCCGGTGGCGATCCTGGGGCATGGTCCTCTCGGCCTCCTCCTGGGACTGCTGGCCCGCACCGGCGGCGCGCGGGTCGTGCTGGCGGGCAAGAAGGGGCCGCGGCTTGACCGCGCGCGCGAGCTCGGCTTCGCTGCGTGCGTGGATGTGGCGCAAGCGCCCGACCCCGTTTCGGCTGTCAGCGCTGCGGCGGGCGGTGACGTGCGCTGCGTGATCGAGGCGACGGGTCGGCCGGAGGCCTGGGAGCAGGCGATGGCGGTGGCCGGCAAGGGCGCCACCGTCGTCTTCTTCGGGGGCTGCGCCCCCGGCACCAGCGTCCGGCTGGACACGCAACGTGTCCACTACCAGGAGCTGAGGCTCCTCGGCGTCTTTCATCACACACCCGAGCTGTTCCGTCGGGCTGTCGCCCTGCTCGTCGACGGCGCCTTGGATCCCTCGCCGCTCGTCACCCATGAGATGGGACTAGACGCCGTGCCCGGCGCCCTCGCCCTCATGAGCAGGGGCGAAGCACTCAAGGTCTTGATCCGCCCGTGACGCAAGGCAGCCGCGGAACGTCGCGGGGCGTCGGCCGAAGGTGGGGGATTGGACTCTTGGCCGCGGCGGGCGCGCTCCTGTCGGTGACCCTGGCGCGGGCCGAGACGCCGCTCGCCGCGGGGACGAAGGCCCTTGGACTCGGTGGCGCGATCTCGCTCAGCTACAACACGCATGACAACCTTGACCAGACTGCCGGTATCCAGCTCCTGCCGTACGTCGGCTACGTCCTGACGGAGCCCCTGGGCCCGAAGTGGCTGCGGGGCAACCTGGAGGTCCTGCTCGAACCGGTGCTGCTGCACCTGGAGACCGATCACGACTCCGCGACGGTCGTCGGGGCCTCGGCGATCGCGCGCTGGCTCTTCACGGGGTCGGGACGCTTCCGCCCTTACGTGGAGGCCGGGGCGGGCATGCTCTTGGGCGAGGTCGTCCTCCGCCAGACGGATTGCGACGTGAACTTTCTCCTCCAGGGTGGTCCCGGGCTGCTCGTCTTCTTGTCCGATCAGACGACCCTCACTCTCGGATACCGGTTTCAGCACATCTCCAACGGCGGGGCCTGCCACTTCAATACGGGGATCAACTCCAACGCGCTTTACCTGGGAATCGGCTACTTCTTCCGCTGAGGCCGGCAGGGACCCGGCGTTTGCTTGCGCCGACCGGCCCGCGGCCTCTATACTGAGATCCGATGCGAATGGTTGACCCCGGGCCGCCCTCCACCGCTGCGGAGACGCCACTCGCCGAGATCGTCCTGGCGGGTCCGCGGGGCTTCTGCGCGGGCGTCGAGCGGGCCATCGAGATCGTCGAGCGGGCCCTGGAGGTCGTGGGCGTCCCCATCTACGTGCGGCGCGAGATCGTCCACAACCGCCACGTGGTCGAGGCCCTCCGGGAGAAGGGCGCCGTCTTCGTGGACGAGCTGGACGAGGTGCCCGAGGGGGCAACCGTGATCTTCAGCGCGCACGGGGTCTCGCCGGCGGTGCGGGAGGCCGCGACCGACCGGCGGCTTCGGGTGATCGACGCGACGTGCCCTCTCGTGACGAAGGTCCACCTGGAGGCCATCCGGTACGCGAAAGAGGGGCGCACGATCGTGCTCGTCGGGCACGCGGACCACGACGAGGTGATCGGGACCCTCGGCGAGGCGCCTCGGCGCATCGTCGTCATCGACTCGGTCGAGGAGGCGGAGGAGCTGGTCGTCGAGGACCCCGACAAGGTCGCCTACCTGACGCAGACCACGCTGTCGGTGGACGACACGAGGGCGGTGATCGAGGTGCTTCGACGCCGGTTCCCGGCGATCCTCGGGCCGGCGCGGGACGACATCTGCTACGCCACCCAGAACCGGCAGGCCGCCGTCAAGCAGCTCGCGGGCGAGGCGGACCTCGTGCTCGTCCTGGGTGCCGCGAACAGCTCGAACGCGAACCGGCTTCGCGAGGTCGCCGAGGCGCTGGGCACGCGCGCGCGGCTCATCAACGACGTTCGCGACATCCGGACGGAGTGGCTGGATGGATGCGTCCGCATCGGTGTGACGGCTGGCGCGTCGACGCCCGAGTTCCTCGTGCGCGAGGTGGTGGACTACCTCGGAGCGCGGGGCGCGCCGAGAGTGCGAGAGTTCCGCGTGGTGGAGGAGGATGTCCGCTTCGGGCTGCCTCACGAGCTGCTCGAGATTGCGCGGCAGAAGCAGGCGGCGTCCGCCGCTAGGTCGTAGTCCCCGCCGCGTGCCCGCCGATCCTGGCTGGCGCGCCACCGGCGCTCCGTGAGTCCCTCGCGGGAAGCCACGGCCGTCGTCATCGGCGGCGGCATCTGGGGTTGCTCGATCGCGTATCACCTCGCCCGAGCCGGGCTGCGCGACATTGTCGTCCTCGAGCGGCGCGAGCTCGCGTGCGGAAACACGCCGCAGGCGGCCGGGCTCGTCGGCCAGCTTCGGTCGTCCGAGCTCATGGTGCGCTCCATCCGCCACGTCGTGGACCGGCTCGCCCGCTGGGAGGCCGACCACGGCGAGGAGAGCGGATTCCGGCAGGTGGGGAGCCTCAAGCTTGCGCTGACCGAGGGACGGGTCCGTGAGCTGGAGGCGCACGTCGGCCAGGCGCGCTCGTGGGGTCTCGAGGTCGAGCTCCTGACACCCAAGTCGGCCAGCGCCCGCGTGCCTTTCCTCGACACGGCGGGCGTCAAGGCCGCGGCGTGGATCCCCGGGGACGGCTACGTGGAGCCCTACACGCTGGCCATGACGATCGCGCGCGCTGCGCGGCGACTCGGGGTGACGTTCGAGACCGACCGGCCCGTGACCGCGATCCGGATTGATCGTGGTGTCGTGCGCGGGGTGGACACGCCGGCGGGCTCGCTCGACACGCCGAGGGTGATCGTGGCGGCCGGCCCCTGGGTCGAACGGGTCGCCGGTGCGGTGGGTCTGACGGTGGACACGGTGCCACTGCGGCACCAGCACTGGACGACGGCGCCGATGGCCTCCGTGCCCGCCGACCTGCCGGTGGTGCGCGTGCCGGACGCCTCGGTCTACATCCGGCCCGAGGTCGGGGGGCTCATGCTCGGGGGGTTCGAGGCGCGTCCCAAGGCCTTCTCGATGATGGAGCTTCCGCCGACGTTCGAGATCGAGCACACGGAGAAGGACCTCGGGGTGCTGGAAGAGCTTGCGAGCGGCCTCACCCGCGCCTTCCCGGCCCTCGACGGGGCGCCGGTCCTGAAGGGCTGCGCCGGGCTGCCGACCTTCACGCCTGATGGCAACTACCTCCTGGGCGCGGTTCCGAGCGTCCGCGGCCTCTGGGTCGCGGCGGGCTGCAACGCCATCGGGATCGCGGGGTCCCTCCTCGTCGGGGAGTGGCTGAGCGAGATGGTCGTGGAGGGGCGGACGCGAGTGGACACGAGCAGCCACGCGCTCGAGCGGTTCGGGCCGCGCTACGCGGAGCGGCGGCGTCTGCGCGAGGCCTGCGAGTCGATCTACGGGAACTTCTACAGCCTCGACAAGGGAGCCTTCTGACGTGCGCCTCGCGCGCCCTTCGGCCGGAGCGGGACGAGGACGGTCGCCGCAGAACCTCGAAGTGCCCCCGGGAGACGCTTGACGGTGGCCCAGGAGCGCTTTGCCAAGATCGTGTGCACGATCGGCCCGGCATCCGCCCCCGAGGGCATCATCGAGCAGATGGCCCGGGCGGGGATGGACGTGGCCCGCCTGAACTTCTCCCACGGGTCGCACTCGGAGCACCGGCAGGCGATCGAGCGCATCCGGTCTGTCGAGACCCGGATCGGCAAGCCGATCGCGATTCTCCAGGACCTTCAGGGGCCGAAGATCCGTTTGGGCACATTCGTCGACGGCGGCGTGGCGCTGCGGCGCGGTGACCCGTTCGTGCTGACGACGGAGACCG
This sequence comes from uncultured Candidatus Rokubacteria bacterium, assembly GCA_963804185.1. Taxonomy (GTDB): domain Bacteria; phylum Methylomirabilota; class Methylomirabilia; order Rokubacteriales; family DASRDR01; genus DASRDR01. The sequence continues at coordinate 877,221 of CAWDPM010000005.1, read as the reverse complement.
TCCCCGGCACGGCCGCGCGCGCGAGCATCTCCTACGGTGGCTTCGCCCAGGACGTGAAGCCTGGCGACCGCGTCCTGATCGACGACGGGCGCATCGCGCTTGAAGTCGAGGAGGTGCGCGGCAACGACGTGACGGCCCGCGTCGCGACCGGCGGCATGGTCAAGGACCACAAGGGAGTGAACCTCCCCCGGACGACGCTGCGTCTCCCGGCCTTGACCGAGAAGGATCGCGAGGACCTCGCGTTTGGGCTCAGGCACGGCGTCGACTACGTCGGTGTCTCGTTCGTGCGGTCGGCGGCCGACCTCCTGGAGGTCAGGGAGGTGATCAACGAGTTTCGCTCCGACGTTCAGGTGGTCGCCAAGCTGGAGCGCCCCGAGGCCATTGGACGCCTGGACGAGATCCTGAACGCCACCGCCGCGGTCATGGTGGCGCGCGGGGACCTGGGCGTGGAGGTGCCGCTCGAGGAGGTCCCGATTGCTCAGAAGGAGATCCTCCGGCGCGCCCGGCTGGCACGGACGCCCGTCATCGTCGCCACGCAGATGCTGGAGTCCATGACCACCAACCAGCGCCCGACGCGCGCCGAGGTCTCCGACGTCGCCAACGCGGTGCTCGACGGGACGGACGCCGTGATGCTGTCGGCAGAGTCGGCGGTCGGCGCTTACCCGGTCGAGGCGGTGCGGATGCTGGATCGGATCATCCGGAAGACGGAGGCGGCGTTCCCGCCGCAGACAATGGACCGTCCCCGGCGGGGGGAAGTCTCGTTTCCGCAGGCCATGTCGGACGCCTCGTCGTTCGCCGCCCAGGAGCTCAAGGCCCGGGCGATCGTGCCGTTCACGGAGTCGGGCTACACGGCGCGGCTCATCTCGCAGGACCGGCCGCCGGTGCCCATCATCGCGTTCACGCCCAGCGAGCGCGTGCGGCGGCGCCTGACGCTCGACTGGGGCGTCATCCCGCGGCTCATCAAGTCGCAGACCTCCATCGATCAGATGGTGATGGACATCGAGGCGAGCCTCCTCGCGGACCGGTCGGTGCGCTACAACGACATCCTGGTCATCGTGGGCGGCGCGCCCCTGGGGGTACGCGGGACGGTCAACCTGCTGAAGCTCCATCGGGTCGGGGAGCACCGGTAGCCGGCGAGCCCGGGCGCGCCAGGGTGTGCCCGGCGAGACGGAGATGCACGAGGTGCTCGGCAGCTATCTCGGAGTGACGCTCACCCCCTGGAAGCTCGTGGGCTACCTCGGTGTCGCCCTGTTCGCCGGCCGCTGGCTGGTCCAGGTGTACGCCTCGCGAGTGGAGGGCCGGCCCACGCTGCCTCGGGTGTTCTGGTACATGAGCGTGACGGGGAGTCTCCTGCTGCTGTCCTATTTCACCTTCGGGAAGAACGACTCAGTCGGCATCCTGTCCAACCTCTTCCCGGCGCTCATCGCGGGCTACAACCTCTACCTGGACCTCCGGAGCCCTCGTTCGGCCCCGCGCGCCGGCCAGAGCCCCCGCTGACCGGCCGGGGCGCCGCCAAAGAGAGACCTCGCGCCCCGTCGCCTCGACGCGCCTCCGGGGTGACGGGAACGGGTCGAGGAGGTCCCCCGGAGTCGGTGAGGGGGGCCGCTGGGCTCAGTACGACTGCCGCATCGCGGTACGGGCGGCCTTGAGGTCCTCGACTGTCACCCCGGGCTTCTGGCAGACCGCGATCATCTTGCGCTCCCGCGCCTCGATCCGGGCCGCCGCCTCGGGAATCCTGGCGGCGATATCGGGAGGCACGACCACGACGCCGTGCTGGTCGCCGTGCAGCAGATCGCCAGGCCGGATCCACAGGCCGCCCACCTTGACCGGGGCGCCGAAGTCAACCATGTGAATGTACGCGTGGGAGACGGACACGTGCGCCGAGAAGAAGTGGAAGCCGAGGGCCTCGGCCTCCGGCAGGTCGCGCACGGTCCCGTCCGTCACCACCCCGAGGCACCCGAGCGCTCGGTGGATGTTGGCCTGCACCTCCCCCCAGTACGCGCCCTGCCCGCGCGGCTCGTCGATGTCGTGCATCACGACCACGCGGGGAGCGGGGCTCGCCGCCACGTGCTCCCACCAGGCGAACTCGTTGGCGCGGTGTCCCTCGATGGGCTGAGGCTCCGCGCGGATCAAGGCCGTCACCGCGTACCCCACCATGGCGGGGAGCCGCGGGAACCGGCAAACGATGTCGGAGGACACGAAGCCGGTGTTCCAGGGCTTCACGTTGAAGGTCTCGATGGCGTTGGCCACTGTCGGAGAGGAGATGCGGGAGAGCTCCGTGAGAATCTGGGGGTCGAGCGCGGTCATGCGTCCTCCCTCGCTTTTGGCCTCGGTATTGGCCTCGGTTTTGGCGGGCTCGGGGTTCAGATGGACTGCTGGCGACGCTGCCGGAGAACCTCCCGGATCCGCTCCAGGGCGGCTTCCACCTGGGTCAGGGTGGGATCGACGGCCAGAGCCTTCTCAAAGTACTCCGCGGCCTTGGGCAGGTCCTCCTTCTGAAGGTAGATCAGCCCGAAGCCCGACAGCGCTCCGAAGTGGACCGGGTTCCGCTTCACGACCTCCTCGCAGTCGGCGAGCGAGCGGTCAAGCTCGCCCATCAGGTAGTACGCGGTGGCCCGCTTGTTCCAGCCTTCCGCGAATCCCGGCGCCCGGGCGATCACGTCGCTGAAGACCGCGACCGACTCCGGCAGGCGGCCCGACTGCATGAGGGCGATCCCCTGCGTCAGGAGGATGTCGATCGCCGGGTCGCCGGAGCGGTGCCAGATCGCCCACAGCGAGTCGTGAGCCTCGCGGCGGACGCTTTGGTCCGGGTCGCGGAGCGCCTGAACCAGCGCCGCGGTCGCCCCGTCGTCGCCGATCTGGCCGAGCCGCTCGGCGGCGATTCGCCGCTCCTCGACCGCGCCGCTCCGGAGACGCTCGAGCAGTGCCGCCTGCTCCGGCGGCGGCGCGGCGGCCATGGCCACGAGCAAGGCTACCGCGAGCTTCATCATGAGGCGCCTCCTCTCACGCCGTGTCCGGCGCCGTCAGCTTGAGAAAGGCGGGCTCGTCGAGGACCGCCACCCCGAGGCGTCTGGCGTCCCCGAGCTTCGACCCGGCGTCCGCACCGGCCACGACGTAGTCGGTCTTGCGCGAGACGGACGAGGACACCCGGCCGCCCAGCCGAGCGATACGAGCCTTTGCCTCGTCGCGAGACATCTGGTCGAGGGCGCCCGTCAGGACGAACGTCTTTCCCGCGAGGGGCTTCGGCCCGGCGGGTCGTGTGGCTTCCGCGAGCACGACCCCGACCTCTCGCAGGTGTTCCACCGCCTTCTGGTTTGCAGGCTGGTCGAAGAAGAGCCGGACCGAGTCGGCGATCCGGGGGCCGACCCCGTGGATCTCGGAGATCTCCTCCACGGTGGAGCTCGCCACGCGATCGACCGAGCCGAAGTGCTCGGTGAGGAGACGGGCCGCGCGCTCCCCGACGAAGCGGATCCCCAGGGCGTAGAGGACGCGGGCCAGCCCGCGATTCCGGGAGCCGGCGATCGCGTTGGCGAGGTTGGTCGCCGACTTCTCGGCGAGCCGCTCGAGCTCGGCCAGCTGAGCGACGGTGAGCCGGTAGAGGTCCGCGAAGTCGTGGACGAGCCCGCGCTCGACGAGCTGCTCGACGACGGCCTCACCCAGGTGCTCGATGTCCATGGCCCCGCGCGACCCGAAGTGCAGCAGCGACTCTTTGAGCTGTGCGGGGCAGGCGGCGTTCGTGCACCGGACGACGACCTCGCCCTCCGGTCGAGACGCGCTGGACCCGCACACAGGACACCGGTCCGGGAAGATGAACCGGGCCGTGCCAGGGGGGCGCCGGTCCGCCAGGACGTTGACGATGTGGGGGATCACGTCGCCCGCGCGCTCGACGACGACGGTGTCCCCCACCCGGACGTCTAGGCGCTCGATCTCGTCGGCGTTGTGGAGCGTGGCCCGGCTGATGGTGGCGCCGGCGATCCGCACCGGCTCGAGACGGGCGGCGGGCGTGAGCGCGCCCGTCCGGCCGACGTTGATGTCGATGGCGGCGATCCGGGTGGTCCCCACCTGGGCGGGGAACTTGTACGCGATGGCCCATCGAGGGTGGTGGGCCGTCGAGCCCAGTCTCCGGTGGTGGACGAGGCTATCGACTTTCACGACGGCGCCGTCCGCGTCGTAGCCGAGGCGATCCCGCTCGGCCTCGAGCCTCTGACAGTAACCCCAGACCTCGTTCAGGGTCGCACACCCCTGGCTGCGCGGATTCGTCGGGAGCTCGCTCTCCCGGAGCGCCGCAAGCACCTCCGAATGGGTCTCGAGCGGGAACGGATCAGCATGGCTCAACTGGTATACGAACATCCTGAGATCCCGGCTCGCCGTCACGCCGGGGTCTTTCTGACGCACCGCCCCGGCCGCGGCATTGCGGGGGTTGGCGAACGGCGCCTCGCCCCGGGCCTCCAGCTCCCGGTTGAGCCGCTCGAAGGCCGCTGTGGCTCATGTAGACCTCGCCACGGATCTCGAGGCGCCGGCACTGCGCGAGCGATCCTCCGAGACGGAGCGGGATCGAACGGAGGGTCCGGAGGTTCGCGGTCACGTCCTCCCCGAGCCTACCGTCGCCGCGGGTCGCACCCCGCTTGAACACGCCGTTCTCGTACAGGAGAGCCACCCCCAGGCCATCCACTTTGGGCTCACAGACGTAGCTGAAGTCCACGCCGGGCAGGGCGCGCTTGATCCGCGCCTCGAACTCTCGGAGGTCCCGCTCGCTCGTGGCGTTCTCCAGCGACAGCATCGGCGCCAGGTGCCCGACCGTGGCGAATGCGTCGGAGAGCTGTCCTGAGACGCGCTGCGTCGGTGAGTCTGGGGTGACCAGCTCCGGGTGCGCCGCCTCGAGCGCGCGGAGCTCATGCACGAGCGCGTCGTACTCGGCGTCGGACACTTCGGGGCGGTCGAGGGCGTAGTAGAGATGGTCGTGGCGGGCGATCAGCTTCCGGAGCTCCTCGACGCGCTGCCGGGCCGCTGCGGAAGCCGCCACAGAGGCGAGGATAACACGCCAGCCGGCGGACCACCGTGACGGGCTCGCCGTGGGCCCGTCGGGCGCCGCCACCTAACCGCGCGCGGGGCGCGCCTCCGCCGCCTCCGGGAAAGCGACGAGCAGGGTGACGACGCCGAGGGCAACGGCGAGCCAAAGCGTGGCGCACCGCACGAGCAAGGTCGCGGCCGCGGCCTCGGGGAGCGGGGTCCCGAGCCCCGCCAGGAGTCCCGTGAGGCTCGCCTCCGCCACCCCGAGGCCGCCCGGCAGCATGGACACCGCGCCGCCGAGCGAGGCGAACGCATAGACGAAGGTTGCCGCATGGAGCGGAAGGACGACGCCGAGAGCCTGCAGGATCAGGAAGAAGGCGAGGCACTCGAAAAACCACGAGACGACGGAAAGGCCGAGCGCCACCGCCAGCGCGCGCGTCGCCAGCAGCGCACGCCCGGCGTGGACGAACAGTCGAACAGGCTCCACCAGGCGGGCGGGTAGCAGCCGCCCGGCCTGCCGACCGACGACCGGCGCTCTGAGGGTCACCACGGCGGCGCCGAGGAGAAGTCCGATACCGCTCAGCAGGGCTGGCCCGCGCGGCAGCACGGTCACGCCGAGCGCGCCCAGTACGACGAGCCCGGCCACGTCGGTGAGGCGCTCCGCCATCACGACGGATGCCGTGCGGCTCACGTGCGTGCCGACGAGGCTTCGCACCAGCACGGCCTTGAGCACCTCGCCGAGCTTCCCGGGCGAGATCGCCATCGTGAACCCGGCGAGGAAGACCTGGGCGCTCGATCTCCAGGGCAGCGGGATGTCCAGGCGGCCCAGGTAGTAGTGCCACTTTACGAACCGCAGAGCCCAGTTCACGAGGACCGACAGCAAGATCAGGGGCGCGAGCGTCCAGCGGAACCGCGCGAGGGCCTTGATCGTCTCGGCGGGGCTTGCCATGATGGCCAACCCGAGCGCCACGCCCGCGCCGAGCGCGACCGCGATCAGGAGCCTACGGCCGAGGCGGGGGAGTGGCACAGGGGCGGATTAGAGCACCGTACCCCGTCGACCGTCAATCGCGCGACGGCCCTGGGTCTCTGCCCCCGGCGATCGCCGCGGGCATCGCGGCGGGAACTGTTGCCCGTGCACGGCGTCCCGCGGGCCACAGGGCGAGCGCGCCCCCGAGCAGGACAACCAGCCCCCCTAGCCAGATCCAGGCGACCATCGGGTGGAGCTGAACCTTGATCTGGGCCCATTCGCCCTCGCGGTCGAAGGAGCCGAGGATCACGTAGAAGTCGCGCAGGAACCCGTATCGGACCGCGACCGACGCGAACGGCGAGTTGGACCCGGGATAGAGTCGCTGGCCCGGCCGGAGAGTTCCGACAGACCGGCCGGCCTCGCTGACCTCCAGGGCAGCCTGGATGAGCAGGTGCGTCGGCTGCTCGGAGGCCGAGAGCCCGGCGAACCGGACGACGTACTTTCCGAGCTCCAGCGTCTCGCCCCGCTTGAGGGTCGCTTCGCGCTCGGCCTTGCCCACGGAGGACGTGGCGACACCGATCGCGATCAGTACCACGCCGAGGTGCACCACGAGGCCGCCGTAGCGGCGGTGGTTCTGCGCGAGGAGCCGGCCGACGGCCGTCGGCCAAGGCTCGCCGGTCGCGCGACGGCGGCCCCGCGATGCCCGCCAGAGCTCACCCAGCACGATCGCCGCCACGAAGTAGGGGAGCGTGTAGCCCAGGGCCACGAGGCCGAACGGCAGGCCGAGGAGCAGCCACGTGAGGAGACTCGCGCCGACCGCGATCGCCGCCGGAGCGCGCAGGAGGCGTCCCAGCACCGCCCACGATCCGCGCCGCCACGGCACCAGGGGGCCCACTCCCATGAGCAGGAACGTGAGGAGCAGGATGGGCGCGCTCACCCAGTTGAAGTACGGCGTGCCGACCGACACCTTGGCACCCGTCACCGCCTCGGCGAGGAGCGGAAAGATCGTGCCAGTGAACACCGTGAAGCAGAAGGCAACCAGCAGCACGTTGTTGACCAGGAAGACCGACTCGCGCGACAGGAAGGCGTCGAGCTCAGCGCGCTCGCCGAGCCGATCCCAGCGCCAGACGAGGAGCGCGAGCGACGTCAGGAGGATCACGGCCAGATACGCAAGGAGGAAGGGGCCGATCGCGCCGCTGGCGAATGCGTGGACCGACGAGATGACGCCGCTCCGGGTGAGGAACGTCCCGAAGATCGTGAGTGCGAAGGTGAGCGTGATCAGCGTCAGGTTCCAAATCTTCAGCATCGGGCGCCGTTCCTGGACCATGACTGAGTGGACGAACGCCGTTCCCATGAGCCAGGGCATGAAGGAGGCGTTTTCCACGGGGTCCCAGGCCCAGTAGCCGCCCCACCCCAGCGTCCGGTACGACCACCAGCCCCCGTACAGGACCCCGGCGGTGAGGAAGAGCCACGCTGTGACGGTCCACCGGCGCGTGAGCGTGAGCCACGTGCCGTCGAGCCGGCCGGCGATCAGGGCCGCCATCGCGAAGGCGAACGGCACAACGAATCCCACGTAGCCCGTGTAGAGCAACAGCGGATGCACGAGCATGTCGGTCACCTCGAGCAGGGGGTTCAGCCCCCGGCCCTCGGTGGCCGCCTGGGGCAGCCGCTCGAACGGGCTCGCGATGACCGTCATCATCACCAGGAAGATCCCGGAGACGACGAACAGCACGGCCAGCGCGTACCCCGACAGCTCCCGGCGCAGCGCGGCGGCCCGGCGCGCCACGAGCAGGACGAACAGCGCCTGGAGCCACTCCCAGAGCAGGATCGAGCCCTCCAGCGCACCCCAGAGTCCCGCGATCCGGTAGCGCAGCGGGCTCGTCGACACGCTCGTGTTGGCGACGTACCGCACGCTGAAGTCGCTGGTGATCAGCAGATACTCGAGGACCACGACGGCGAGACTCACGAGGATGAACTGCGCCACCGCCGCGCGACGCGCGCTCGGTAGCGCCCCGGGGGTGCCCTTGCGGCTCGCGCGCACGCCCGAGGCGGCGCCGGCGGCGGCGACGAGGAGAGCCGCCAGCAGGGCGGCGGCGCCAAGCTCGGGGATTCCAGTCATGGTTGTTTCGCCGGCGTGCCGGCGCTGGGCGCGGCCGCGAGCCGCGCCTTCGCATCCCGGAGCCGTTGCTGGGCCTTGTCGCGGTCGGGGCCCGGTGGCGAGACGCGGACGAATCGTTCGAGCGTCGCGACCGCCCCCGCGTGGTCCTGTCGGGCTTCCTGGACACCGGCCTTGTCCCAGAGCGCGTGGGCGTACTCGGGATCAATGGCGAGCGCCCGGTCGAATGCCTCCAGAGCCTCGGCGTGGTGGCCCGCAAGCGCGAGGATGACACCCATGTGGGTGATGGCGTCGACGTTGCGCTGATCGCGCTTGAGGATGGCCGTATAGGCGGCGATCGCCTCCTGGTAGCGGCCGGCATCGAGGCTCGCGTGCGCCGCCTTCAGCATTCCCTCGAGCATCTCCTTGGACAGCGGCCGGGGCGCCCCGCCGCCGGGGGGCCCGGGGGGCGTTTCCGGCTGGGCCGTCATGGTTCCGGACTCCGGCGGCTCCGGCATCGAGTGTCGCGAGACGAGGAGGCCCAGCGCGACGCCGAAGACGAGAATGCCGGCTCCTGCCAGGCCGAGGACGACCGGCTGTCGGGTCCAGGGGATCGGCGGCGCTGCCGTCGCCGAGACCGGCGCGGGGCGGGCCGCGTGCGTCGCGGGCCCGAGCGCGTCGAGGCGACGGAGCACGGCGACCGCGGTGGCTTCGTAGCGGGAGTGGAGCTCCCGGTAGTCCTCGATGTCCACGTGACCCGCGAGCCGGTCCAGCTCGAGTTCCCGGAGAGCTCGGAGCGCGATGAGCTTCTCGTTCTCGATTCCTGCGCGCTCGTCGTCGGCGAGTGCAGGGGCGAGCCCGGCCCGGCCTCCGAGGAGCGGCCAGACCGCGAAGACGAGCGCCGGCAGCGCGAGCGCGAGGGTCAGGAGGGCTATGGTCATCGAGGCATCCCGCTAGTCCCCCAAGCGCTCGAGCTCGGCGGCGAGCCGCTTGCGCTCCGCCGGGCCGACGGCGGGTGCCGTCGCCGATTCCAGCGGCCGCGAATGCCGACGCCAGCGACGTGACAGCACCAGGACCATCGCGAGTCCCGCCACCACCGCACCGAACGGCGCGAGCCACAGGAGGAGATTCAGGCCGCGCGCCGGCGGGGCCAAAAGGACCCATTCTCCGTATCGCTGGACGAAGTAGGCCACGACCTGCTCGGGACGTTCACCGCTCGCCAGCCGCTCGCGGATGAGGCCGCGCATCTGGTGCGCCATCTCGGAGGGCGAGTCGGCGACCGAGAGGTTTTGACACACGACGCAGCGCAGCTGACTCGCGATGGCCTGAACGTCTTCGTCCCGGACCGGCACGGCGGAGGACGCGCAGTCGGCGCCGACGACGATGGCGAGGGCGAGAAGCCAGGCGGCCACGAGCGGAGCGACGCTGGTCATGACGCCGCCTGGGCGGCCTCGGGCAACTGGCCCTGCGGCCGGCGCGTCCCTCCGGTGGCCGCGGGCCGCGCCGCCTGAGGCTCTGGACCGTCGATGCCTGGCGCGGCTCCGGTGGCCGCACCCTCCCGGAGCAGCGGCTCGACCGATTCCCGGATGACCGCCTCGGTGACGGCGCCGACGTGTTTCTTGCGGATCATGCCCCGCCGGTCGATCACAAAGGTCTCGGGCACTCCGTAGACTCCGTAGTCGATCGACACCTTTCCGGCCGGGTCAGGCGCGTTGGGGAAGGTGAGGCCGAATCGCTGGATGAATTCCTTCGACGCCTGCTCCTTGTCCTGAATCGCGACGCCTAGCATCACCACACCTTGACCCTCCGAGCGTCGCCAGGCTTCCTGGAGGACCGGAGCCTCCTCGTAGCACGCCGGGTAGCACCAGGAGGCCCAGAAGTTGAGCACGACCACCTTGCCCCGATGGGCCTCCAGGCTCATCTGCCTCCCGTCGAACGCCGTCAGCTCGAAAGAAGGGGCCGGTCGGCCGACGAGCGGCGACGGGACAGCGCGAGGGTCCGTGCGGACGCCGTAGGCCAGGAGACCGACGACGGGGAGCGCGGCCAGCGGGATGAGCCAGCGCGCGCGAACCTTCACCGGGGCGTGCCGGCGCCGGCGCCGCCGCTGTCGGGGCGCAGGGTTCGAAGGAGCTCCTCGTGGCCCGGCGCCGCTCCCTCCGGTGCCCGGTACTCCTCGGAATGCTTCGCCATGATCATGCTGGCCCGGAACGTCCCGTCGGCGCCGAGCGTTCCCTCCACCACGGCCCCCCGGCCCTCGGCGAACAGGTCCGGCGGAATGCCGCGGTGGTAGACGGGGACGGAGGCCTTGCCGTCGGTCAGCAGGAAACGCTGCTCGCGCGCGCCGATGTCCTGCATGAGCGAGCCCTGGACGACCATGCCGCCCAGGCGGTAGGCGCGACCCGCCGACCGGTCGTGGGCCATCAGCTCGGATGGGGTGACGAAGTACACCACTGACTGCCTGACGCCGGTGAGGATGAGCGCGCCCAGCGCCACGGCGATGACCGCCGCGCCCAGGAGAAGCCGGCGTCGCCGGGTCACGGCCGCGTCCTGGCGGGATGGTCTTCTGGCCCGGGCTCGAGCATCCGGATCCCACGCTCGACGCGCCACCAGTACGCGAAGAGGGTACCGAAGACCAGCGCGTACGCGCCGAGAACGAACGACCAGTGGCTCATCGACGGTAGTAGGTAGTATACGCGCGGCCGCGCGGGCCCGGTCCACGTACAATCGAACCATGGGTCCCTCGACGCTCCGCGGGTCGCTGCCGGTCACGGACGTGGACGCCTTGGTCCGGGGTCGGCATGCCGATCCGTTCGCGGTCCTGGGGCCCCACATCGGGCGCGAGGGCGGGGCGACGGTGGTGGCCATCCGGGCGTTCCTCCCCGGGGCCGTGGGGGTCGAGGTCCGCCCGGGTGAGCCCGGACTGGCCCCGCGACCGATGGAGCGTCTGCACCCGGACGGGATCTTCGAGGCGACGTTCCCGGAGCGCGCGGCGCCCTTCCGGTACCGTCTGGCGGTCACCGAGGCACCCGGGCGCGTGCGCGAGATCGACGACCCGTACCGCTTCCCCTCGACCCTGTCGGACTTCGACCGGCTCCTCCTCGGCGAGGGGACGCACTACCGGGCCTACGAGAAGCTCGGCGCCCACGAGACCGTGCTCGACGACGTGGCGGGCGTGGTCTTCGCGGTGTGGGCGCCGAACGCGCGACGCGTGAGCGTCGTAGGTGACTTCAACGCGTGGGATGGCCGGCGACACCCGATGCGCCGTCACCCGGGCGCGGGAATCTGGGAGCTGTTCGTGCCGGGGCTCGGCGCGGGGGCCCGCTACAAGTTCGAGATCGTCGGGCAGGACGGGACGCTGCTGGCCCTGAAGGCCGATCCCTTCGCCTTTGGGTTCGAGGTGGAGGAACCGCGCACGGCGTCGGTCGTGACCACGCTCGACGGACATTCCTGGCACGACGGAGGCTGGATGGCCGAGCGGGCGCGCCGGAACGCCCTCGACGCGCCCATCGCCGTCTACGAGGTCCACCTGGGCTCGTGGCGGCGCGTCCCCGAGGAGGGGAACCGGTTCCTCACCTACCGGGAGATGGGCGAGGGGCTGGGGGACTACGTTCGCGACCTGGGCTACACCCACGTGGAGCTGCTGCCGATCGGTGAGCATCCCTTCTACGGGTCATGGGGCTATCAGCAGATCGGTGCGTTCGCGCCGACCCGGCGATACGGAACGGCGCAGGACTTCATGGCCTTCGTGGACGCGCTCCACCGGCGAGGGATCGGCGTGATCCTGGACTGGGTGCCGGCCCACTTCCCGCGAGACCCGCACGGCCTTGCCTCCTTCGACGGCACCCACCTCTACGAGCACGCGGACCCCCGACAGCGTGAGCAGGCGGACTGGGGGACCCTGGTCTTCAACTACGGCCGGCACGAGGTCGCCAACTACCTCATCGGGAACGCGCTCTACTGGCTCGAGCGCTACCACCTGGACGGACTCCGGGTCGACGCGGTGGCCTCGATGCTCTACCTCGATTACTCGAAGCGGCCGGGCCAGTGGCTGCCGAACCGACACGGCGGCAACGAGAACCTGGAGGCGATCGCGTTCCTCCGTCGCTTCAACGAGGTCGTCTACCGCTACCATCCCGCCGTGATGACGATCGCCGAGGAGTCGACGTCGTGGCCGATGGTCTCGCGCCCCACGTACCTGGGCGGGCTCGGCTTCGGGTTCAAGTGGAACATGGGTTGGATGCACGACATCCTCGAGTACGTGCGGCGGGACGCGGTGCACCGGAAGTACCACCACAACCTGCTCACGTTCGGGTTGCTCTACGCGTGGCACGAGAACTTCGTGCTCCCGCTGTCCCACGACGAGGTGGTCCATGGCAAGGGCTCCCTCCATGGCAAGATGCCGGGCGACGAGTGGCAGCGATTCGCGGGGCTCCGGGCACTCTACGGCTTCATGTACGGGCATCCGGGCAAGAAGCACCTCTTCATGGGCGGGGAGTTCGGGCAGGTGCGCGAGTGGAACCACGACGCGAGCCTGGATTGGCATCTCCTCGGCCAGGGGCCGTATCACGGGGGGCTCCAGGCACTCGTCCGGGACCTGAACCGCGTGTACCGGGCGGAACCGGCGCTGCACCAGGTCGACTTCGACCCGGCCGGTTTCCAGTGGATGGACTGCTCGGACGCCGAGCAGAGCGTGGTCGCCTTCATCCGGCGGGCGCGTGATTCCCGGGACTTCGTGCTCGTCGTGTGTAACTTCACGCCGGTGCCGCGCCATGGCTATCGCGTCGGGGTGCCGGTCGAAGGCTTTTATCGGGAGCTGCTCAACACGGACGCCCTGGTCTACGGGGGCAGCAACGTGGGCAACGGCGGCGGCGTCCTGGCCGAGGCCCGGCCGCTGGCCGGCCAGCCGTGCTCGGTGAGCCTGACCCTCCCCCCGCTCGGCGTGGTTGTGCTCAAGCCCGGCCCCGCCTGATATACTCCTCAGCGCACCGCAGGGACGTCACTCGGACTCCGCGTACCCGAGGGTCTACCGATGCCGCGAGACCGCGTTCTGGCCCTGATTCTGGCCGGCGGGAAGGGTTCGCGTCTCGAGCCCCTCACGCGCGAGCGCAGCAAGCCCGCGGTGCCGTTCGGCGGCCGCTACCGCATCGTCGACTTCGTTCTGTCGAACTTCGTGAACTCCCGCATCCTCTCGCTCTACGTTCTCGTCCAGTACATGTCGCAGTCGCTGATCGAGCACCTTCGCATGGCCTGGCAGACGAGCGGCCTGGTGCCGGACCACTTCATCGCGGTCGTGCCGCCACAGATGCGAATCGGCGAGGTCTGGTTCCGGGGCAGTGCGGATGCGGTTCTCCAGAACCTGAACCTCATCGACGACTTCGACCCCGATCTGGTGGCCGTCTTCGGCGCGGACCACATCTATCGCATGGACGTGAACCAGATGGTGGCGTTCCACCGCGAGAACGACGCGGACGTGACGGTCGCCGCGCGCCCGGTGCCGGTCTCCGAGGCGTCGAGCTTCGGCAACCTGGCGGTCGATGTGAGAGGCCGCGTCGCGGATTTCGTCGAGAAGCCGACGACGCCGCGGGCCATGCCGGGCAACCCTTTCCAGGCGTTGGTCTCGATGGGGAACTACCTGTTCTCCCGCCGGGTGCTCGTCGAAGCGCTCCTCGCCGACGCGCGCCAGAACACCGATCACGACTTCGGCAAGAGCATTATCCCGGCGCTGGTGCCCCGCGCGCGCGTCTTCGCCTACGATTTCCAGGGCAACGTCGTCCCCGGGATCAAGCCGTACGAGGAGCCCGGGTACTGGCGGGACGTCGGGGAGCTCGACGCCTACTGGCGGGCCCACATGGATCTGCTGGGGGAGACTCCTGCGTTCGACCTCGACAACCGCCGGTGGCCGATCCACGCGGGCCGGTACGACGGCCCGGCGGCGCGGATCATCGGTGGCGACTTCGAGAACACCCAGGTCGGGGAAGGCTCCCTCGTCGTGCGGGCCACGATACGCAACTCGATTCTCGGACGGGGGGTCTGGGTGAACGAGGGCGCGGTGATCGAGGACTCGATCGTGATGGACTTCACGTCGGTGGGGAAGGGCTCCCACCTCCGGCGCGCCATCGTGGACCGCTACAACATCATCCCCGCCGGGCTGCAGCTCGGGCTTGACCCGAACGCCGACCGCGAGCGCTACCGGGTCGACCCGTCAGGCCTCGTCGTCGTCCCGCGCGGCGGGCGGCGCGAGTTTCTGTGGAACACCGAGGAGCCCTGAGCGCGAGGGCTTGCGCATCTGATTCGAACGAGCGTGCCAACGAACCGACCGAATCAAGGGAGACTGCCAGATGGCAACCTGGACGCCTGACCCGAGCTTCTACCCGTCACCGCGACTGGCCGCGCAGGCGCCGCCCGAGAGCCTGGCCTACGTCGTCGACTTCGACCCCGAGCGCCGGCGGCCGGACGGGCTGGCGGTCGTCGACGTCGATCCGCGATCGGGGACGTACGCGCAGATCGTCGGCCGCACGGCGATGCCGACCTCGGGCGACGAGCTCCACCACTTCGGCTGGAACGCCTGCAGCTCCGCCTTCTGCCCGAACGCGCCGCATCCGCACGTCGAGCGCCGCTACCTGATCGCCCCGGGGCTGCGCTCCTCGAACATCCACGTCCTCGATACCAAGCCAGACCCCCGTGCGCCCCGGATCGTGCGGACGATCCCCGCCCAGGAGGTCATCGAGCGCGCGGGCTACTCGCGGCCGCACACCGTCCACTGCGGTCCGGATGGCATCTACCTCACCGCGATGGGGAACACAGACGGCAAGGGCCCCGGCGGCGTCTTCGTGATGGATCACGAGAGCTTCGACGTGCGCGGGCGCTGGGAGATCGATCGCGGCCCCCAGCACTTCGCGTACGACATGTGGTGGCACCTCGGCTACGCGACCTCGGTGACCAGCGAGTGGGGAACGCCCGACATGTTCGAGGACGGACTCGTGCCCGAGCTACTGCTCGGCGGCAAGTACGGCCGGCGCCTTCACTTCTGGGACCTCCACCGGCGCACGCATCTGCAGGAGATCGACTTCGGAGCCGAGCACCAGCTGGTCTTCGAGCTCAGGCCGGCCCACGACCCGACCAAGGCGTACGGCTTCGTGAACTGCGTGGTGAGCCTGAAGGACCTGTCGTCGTCGATCTGGGTCTGGTATCGCGACGGGACGAAGTGGGCCGTCAAGAAGGTGATCGAGATCCCGGCCGAGCCGGCCGATGCTGACCAGCTGCCGCCCGCGATCAAGGGCTTCAAGGCCTGCCCGCCGCTGGTCACGGACATCGACCTCTCGGTCGACGACCGGTACCTGTACGTGTCGTGCTGGGGGACCGGCGACCTCCAGCAGTACGACGTGTCGGACCCCTTCAAGCCGAAGCTCACCGGCAAGCTCCGGATCGGCGGCATCGTGGCGCGGGCCGCTCACCCCCGGGCGAACCAGCCCCTCAACGGGGGGCCGCAGATGGTCGAGATCAGTCGTGACGGCAAACGTATCTACTTCACGAACTCGCTCTACGGCTCGGTCGATCCCCAGTTCTACCCGGACGGCGTGAAGGGCTGGATGGTCAAGGTCGACGCCAAGCCGGGAGGCGGCATCGCGCTGGACCGGAACTTCTTCGTCGAGTGGCCTGACGGCTACCGGCCCCACCAGGTGCGGCTCCAGGGGGGCGACGCGTCCTCGGACTCCTACTGCTATCCCTGACGCCGACGGTCTGAGGCCGATCTCGCGTCATGCGCGGGCCGGGGGCGCGAGCGCGCCCCGCGGTCCGCGCGCCGGGGCGCGCCCCAGCGCGGAGCCAGTGGGAGCCGCGGCGCCCTGCCGGTCCGGGCGTGTCCGGCGGGCTCCTCCATGAGCCAGGCGTGGCCCTGGCTTGCCCTCGCCGGCCTCGGCGCATTCCACGGCCTCAACCCGGCGATGGGCTGGCTGTTCGCCGTGGCTCTTGGCTTGCACCAGCGCCGGCGCGCGGTCGTTCTCCAGTCGCTCGTTCCGATCGCGCTCGGCCATGCGCTCGCCGTGGCGCTGGTCGCGCTCGCGGTCATGGCCCTGGGGATGGTCGTCGAGGAACGGCTGATCCGGATCATCGCCGGCGCGCTGCTCGTCGGGTGGGCGGTCTATCAACGGCTGTACGGATCGCGCCACCGGGTGCGCGTCGGGATGACGACCGGCATGGCGGGCCTGGCGCTCTGGTCGTTCCTGATGGCGACGGCGCACGGGGCCGGGCTCATGGTGGTCCCGGCGTTGCTTCCCATCGAGCGGAGCGCATCGCACGCCGCGCACGCCGGCGGGCCGCTCGTGGAGAGCCGCTCAGTCGGCCTCACGCTCGTCGCCGTGGCGGTGCACTCGGGAGCCATGCTCCTGGTCACCGGGGTGATCGCCGTGGCGATCTACGAGTGGGTCGGGCTCGCGTTTCTGCGCCGCGGCTGGATCAACCTGGACCGTCTCTGGCGGGCGGCCCTGGTCGCTACGGGCCTGCTCTTGCTCGTGACCGGCCTCAGCTAGCACCCGGCTCGAGGTTGCCCCGGCGCTAGGCGGATCGGAGCGCGCGCGCCAGCGCTTCGGCCCGGAGCGAGAGCAGGCGGTACCGGCGCACCGCCAGGTACGCGAACGTCGCCAGGAACGCCGCCACGTTGACCAGGAGGGCCCGGAGCATCGCCGGGTCCATGGAGGGAGCCTGGGGCTTCAGCACCGTCGCCGGCTGGTGAAGGGTGCGCCACCACTCGACGGAGAAGTGGATGATGGGAACGTCCAGCGCGCCGACGATGCCGAGCACCGCGGCGTAGGTGGCCGCCCGCTCCGGGTCCTCCACGACGCTCCGCAGGAGCAGGTAGCCGAGGTAGATCACGAAGAGGAGCGCGGTCGAGGTGAGCCGCGCGTCCCAGGTCCACCAGGTCCCCCAGGTGGGCTTTCCCCAGATCGAGCCCGTCGCCAGCGTGAGGCCGACGAAGCACACGGCCAGCTCCCCCGACGCGGCCGCCACGCGGTCCCAGGCGGGCCGCCGCGTCCAGAGGTAGGCGACGCTCGCGACGAGGACGAGGCCGATCGCGACGTAACCTGTGAGGATCGCGGGGACGTGGACGTACATGATGCGCTGGACGTTGCCCTGTACCGCGTCGCGGGGGGCGAGGCCGAGTCCGGCCCACAGTCCCAGCGCGAGCAGGACCGCGGCCACCCCGCCGAGCAGGCTGTGCACGCTCAGGCCTCGAGGACGAACTCGAAGGTGAGCAGTCCGGCGACCAGGAACACGACGTCGAACCCGAGGAGCAGCTGCCACCACGGCCAGGCCGGGCCCCAGCCCTCGCCTGCCAGGGCCAGGTCCGTGAGCTTCACCGCGGCGAGGAGCACCGGCACCGCGAGGGGCAGCAGGAGGACGGGGAGGAGCACCTCGCGCGCGCGCAGGTGGGCCGTCATGGCGGCGAACAGGGTTCCCACGGCCGCGAAGCCGACGGTGCCGGCCAGCGCCACCAGGAGCAGCCGGGGCACCGCGGCCCAGATGTCCAGGTTGTAGAAGATGCCCGTCGCCGCGATGAAGACCACCTCCATGGCCAGCATCAGCGCCGTCGTGCCAGCCAGCTTGCCGAGGTAGATCGCGCCCTTGTCGGCCGGCGCCAGGATGAGCCCGTCGAGGCAGTCGTTCTCGCGCTCCAGCGCGAAGGCGCGGCCGAGCCCGAGCACGCCGGCGAGGATGAAGGCGAGCCAGAACAAGCCGGGCAACGCCGCGCGGATGCGCTCCCTGTCGGGCCCTAGGGCGAAATAGAAGAGGAAGAGCAGCAGGAGCGCGAAGAACCCGAGCGCGTTCGCGCCCTCCTTGGCTCGCCGCTCAACGGCCAGGTCCTTCCAGAAGACCGCCGCCGCCGTGCGGAGGAACGCGCTCACCCGTCGTGCCGCTTCACGCGCTGGCGTCGGTGACGCCGAGGTAAAGCCGCTGGAGAGTCTCCTCGGTCAGGCTCGCGCAGGCCCGCTCCGCCACGATGCGACCCGCGGCGAGGATCGCCACGCGGTCGGCGATCGCGAGGGCGCGCCCCAGGCTGTGGGTGACCACCACGGCAGCGCCGCCGCCCGCCTTGAAGGCGTGGAGGTGATCCTCCAGGCGCTTGGTGCTGTCCTGGTCCAGGCCCGAGAAGGCCTCGTCCAGCAGCAGGACCCGCGGCTCGCCGAGCATCGCGCGGGCCAGCGCCACGCGCCGCCGCAACCCGCTGGAGAGGGCGCGGACGCGGGTGCCGGCCTGGCTGTCGAGGCCGACCTTCGCGAGCGCCGCGTCGATCCGGGCCCGGTCGGCCCGGCGGCCGGACAGACGCTCGGCGAAGGCCAGGTTTTCGCACGGAGTGAGGTCGTCGTAGAGATGTGTGCTGTGGCCGACCACGGCGACCACCCGGCGCACCTGGTCGCGCCCGTCGACGAGGTCGTGTCCGGCGATCCGCCCCCGGCCGGCCGAGGGGCGCGCGAGCGTGGCCAGCACACGGACCAACGTCGTCTTCCCGGAGCCGTTGTGGCCGATAACGGTGAGCACCTGTCCCGCGGGGACCTCCAGCGTCACGCTGCGCAGGGCGACGTGGGCACCGTAGAGCTTGGTCAGGCCTTCTGCCTGGATCACGCGGCAGGCCGGCTACTTGCCCGATCGCGTGGAGAACACCGGCAGGCCCGCGGCCCCGCGAACAAGTGCACCGTGGCCTTCTGGATGGCCATGCGGTGAGCGTACCAGCATGGATGCCCTGGGGGAAACCGGCACGCCCAGGCGGGGCGTCAGCCCCAGGGCGGCGCGGGGCCGTCGGGCGTCCCGACGTGCGAGGCTAGGGCAGGGGTGTCGCCGGCTAGAAGCGCATGGAGCGCAGGCGCGCGATCCGGTCCTGCACCGGCGGGTGGGTCGCGAACAGGCTCATGAGCGACCGGCCGGACAGCGGGTTCACGATGAACAGGTGCGCGGTGGCCGGGTTGGCGTTCATCGGAACCATTCTGCTCGCCTGCTCGAGCTTGCCGAGTGCGGAGGCCAGCCCAAGCGGGTTGCGGGTCAGCTTGGCTCCCGAGGCGTCGGCCTGGTACTCGCGCGCGCGAGAGACCGCCATCTGGATGATCATCGCGGCCAGGGGCGCCAGGATGAACGTCAGGATGAGCGCGATCGGGTTCGTGCCGTGTCCCTCATCGTCGTCGTGCCGCGCGCCGCCGAACATCAGGCCCCACTGGGCCATGTTCGCGAGCATCGAGATCGCGCCGGCGATCGTCGCCGCGATCGTGGAGATCAGGATGTCCCGGTTGAGGACGTGGGAGAGCTCGTGGGCGAGCACACCTTCCAGCTCCGTCTCGTCCATGATCCGCAGGATGCCGTGCGTCACCGCCACCGCCGCATGCTGAGGGTTTCGTCCCGTCGCGAAGGCGTTGGGCGCCTCCGAGGGAAGCAGGTAGAGCTTCGGCATGGGGATGCCGGCCCGCGTGGCAAGGCTCCGAACGATCCGGTGCACCACGGGCGCCTCGGACTCGCCGAGCGGCTGGGCTCCGTACATCCTGAGAACGATCTTGTCCGAGAACCAGTACGACACGAAGTTCATGACCAAGGCGAGCACGAATGCGGTCATCATGCCGCCGCGACCCCCGAGGAGCCCGCCCACGGCCATGAACAGGCCGGTCAGCAAGGCCAAGAACAGCGTGGTCTTCAGCATGTTGCTCATCGTCAGTGCCCCTCGCTCCACGGACAGGGGATCGCCCCCGCCGCTCGTCAGGTGTCACCTGGAAACTAGCAGACGCATCCCCACCCGTCAAACGAAGGTCCTGAGCGCCAGTGCGCCACGCGCGCGGGACCCTTTTCGCTTGACACCCCCGAGACCCCCTCCTATACTACGATCGCCTAGAAGACCCTATTTCTTCGGCACTTATCTGTTCACTGGTGTCCAGGCGGGCCAGGCATGCGGATCCGTGTTTCTGAGATCCCGGACGATGGTCTCCGGCTTGTTGCCCCGGGGGCGCTCGGGGGAGTCTACCCGGATCCGGCCTGGACATTCGACGCGGTGGACCTCCTGGTCGAGCGTCGCGGGGAGAACGTCGCGATCGCCGGGCGCTTCGAGGCGACGGCCCAGCTCGTGTGCGGTCGGTGCCTGGAAACCTTCGCGACGCCGGTGGCGCCCGAGGTGGATCTCCTGCTCGTGCCCCACCCCACCGGTCGTCAGGGGCAGATCGAGCTCGCGCCCGACGACCTCGAGGTCGACTTCTACCAGGCGGACGTCCTCGACGTCGCGGGTCTGCTCCGGAGCGAGACCGACCTGGCCTTGCCGATGAAGCCGCTCTGCCGCCCGGAGTGCCGGGGGCTCTGCCCGGTGTGCGGCGGCAACCGCAACCTCACCGAGTGCCGGTGCGAGACGCGCGTGACCGACCCGCGCCTGGCACCGCTCGAGGCGCTCCGGCGCCTCCAATAGGGAGATCGGACCGATGCCGTTGCCCAAGCGCCGACACTCGCGCACGCGCGGTCGGAAGCGTCGCACGCATTACAAGCTCGACGCGCCCACGCTCTCGATCTGTCCCCAGTGCCGGGAGCCGAAGATCCCCCACCACGTCTGCCCACACTGCGGCTACTACAGGGGACGAGAGGTCGTCTCGACCGAAGGCGCCTAGGCGCCACCCTCGCATGCCCCGGCGCCGCCGGGTGAGTGGCCGATGAAGATCGCCGTTGACGCCATGGGCGGCGATGGCGGTGTACCCGTCAGCGTCGAGGGTGCGATCGCCGCCGCGCGGGAATACGGCCTCGCCGTCATCCTCGTTGGGGACCGCGCCGCCGTCGAGCGCGAGCTCGCGCGTCATCGCGTGGGGTCGCTCCCCATCACGGTGAAGCACGCCTCGCAGGTGGTCGAGATGGGCGAGCAGCCCTCGCACGCCCTCCGGCGCAAGCGCGACTCGTCGATGCGGATCGCCGCCTCGCTCGTTCGCGACGGGGAGGCGGCGGCGTTCATCTCCGCGGGCAACACCGGCGCCGCGATGGCCATCGCGATGTTCACGCTGGGCGTCCTGCCCGGGGTCGACCGTCCGGCCATCGCGGTCGTGCTTCCCAACAAGCGCGGACGGACCATCCTGCTCGATGTCGGTGCCAACGTCGATCCGAAGCCCTGGCACCTCGCCCAGTATGCCGTGATGGGCCACATCTACGCCCGGGACCTCTACGGGGTCGCAGAGCCGCGCGTGGGTCTCTTGTCCGTCGGCGAGGAGGAGGGAAAGGGCAACGAGTTCGCCCGCGAAGTCTTCAAGAGGATCGAGGACTCTCCGATCAACTTCGTCGGCAACGTGGAGGGCCGCGACGTCTACAACGGCAACGCCGACGTGGTGGTGACGGACGGGTTCACGGGCAACGTGTGCCTCAAGGTGTCCGAGAGCCTGGCAGACATGCTGATCCAGTTCCTGCGGGAGGAGATGACGCGCTCGCCCGCGACCAAGCTCGGCGCCCTTTTCGTCCGCCCGGCCTTCCGCCGGCTCTGGAAGCGGGTCGACTACACGGAGACGGGCGGGGCGCCGCTCCTCGGCATCAACGGCGCGTGCATCATCGGCCACGGGGCCTCTCCGGCCCGGGCCGTGAAGAACGCGATCCGGACGGCCGCGGAGTGGGTCAACGCGGACGTCAACGGGCACATCCGCGCCGCGTTGACGGGCGAGCTGGGCCAGTCGCTGGCCGAAGCGCGGCGCAGTCGCGCAGACGAGGGTCCGACCGAGCCCACCGAGCCGCGTCGCTATTGACAGCGCGCGCGGACCTGTGTCCATCTATGCCCGTGTCCGCTGACGCGCCCCTGGCGTTCTGCTTTCCGGGCCAGGGCTCGCAGGCCGTGGGGATGGGACGCGCTTTCCATGATGCGTCGTCCGCGGCGCGCGTGGTCTTCGAGGAGGCCGGCGCCGCCCTCGGGTTCGACATCGCCAAGCTCTGCTTCGAGGGGCCCGAGTCCGAGCTTCAGCTCACGGCGAACACTCAGCCTGCGGTGCTCACGGTGAGCGTCGCCGGCGCGCGCCTCCTGGCCGAGCGCGGGGTCGTGCCTGCCGTGGTCGGCGGGCACAGCCTGGGCGAGTATACCGCGCTGGTCGTGGCGGGCGCCCTGCGGTTCGCAGACGCCGTCGGCATCGTGCGACGTCGGGGCGAGTTCATGCAGGAGGCCGTGCCCGTGGGCACGGGGGCGATGGCCGCCATCCTGGGCGTGGAGCTGCCGGTCGTCGAGGAGATCTGCCGGGAAGCCGCGCAGGGCGAGGTCGTGGACGTCGCGAACATCAACTCGCCGGGTCAGATCGTCGTGGCCGGCCACCGGACCGCGATCGGGCGAGCGGTGGCGCTCGCCGCGGCGCGGGGCGGGAAACGGAGCGTCCTGCTCCCGGTGAGCGCTCCGTTCCACTGCCGACTCATGGCGCCGGCAGCCGAGCAGCTCGCCGGGGTGATTCACCAGGTGCCCACGGCGGATCCGCGGCAGCCGGTCGTCCGTAACGTGGACGCGGGGCTTACCACGCGAGCGGAGGACGTGCGACCCTTCCTGATCCGTCAGGTCACGGCGCCGGTTCGCTGGACCGACTGCGTCGGGCGGATGGCCCAGGAGGGTTGCCGCACGTTCCTGGAGGTGGGACCGGGCAAGGTGCTGACCGGGCTCCTGAAGCGGATCGACGGGACGCTCACCGGCGTCGCGGTCGAGGACGCGGCCGGGCTCGACAAGGCTCTGGCGGCGCGCGGGGCGTGAGCCGTGAGCGACGCGGGCAACCGGGGGCGACCTCTCGAGGGCCGCGTCGCCCTGGTCACCGGCGGCACGCGGGGGATCGGTCGCGCCATCGTGGAGGTGCTGCTCGACGACGGTGCCGCGGTGCTCTTCACGGGACGGGATACGGCGCGCGTCGAGGCGGTCGTCCAGGAGCTCGAGGGGCGCCCGGGCAAAGCGGTGGGCTTGGCGGCCGAGATGGGCCGGAGCGAGGACGTCCAGCGGATCGTGGCCGAGGCTGACAAGCGGTTCGACCGGCTCGATCTCCTGGTGAACAACGCCGGCATCACGAAGGACGGCCTCCTCGTCCGGATGAAGGACGCCGACTGGGACGAGGTCCTCGGCGTCAACCTTCGAGCCGCGTTCCAGGCCACTCGGGCGGCCGCGCGACTCATGATCCGCCAGCGGTCCGGCCGGATCGTCAACGTGACCTCGGCGGCAGGCGTCATGGGCACGCCCGGTCAGGCCAACTACGCAGCGGCGAAGGCCGGGCTGATCGGGCTCACCAAGTCTACGGCACGGGAACTGGCTCATTGGGGTATCCTGGTCAACGCCGTCGCGCCGGGACTGATCGAGACTGACATGGCCGCGGCCCTGTCCGGCAGCATGCGGGAGGCCTACGTGGGGCAGATCCCGCTCAAGCGGATCGGGACCGCGCACGAGGTGGCAGACGTCGTCCAGTTCCTGGCCTCGGAGGGGGCGAGCTACGTCACGGGCCAGGTCATCCACGTCAACGGCGGGTTGTACATGTGAGGAGGTGAGGGACGGACATGGCTGCGAGCGACAAGCCGGTCGAGGAGCGCGTCAAGGCGATCATCGTCGAGCAGCTTGGTGTCGAGGAGAACGATGTCGTGCCGGCGGCGAAGTTCATCGAGGATCTCGGCGCCGACTCCCTGGACACGGTGGAGCTCGTGATGGCGTTCGAGGAGGAGTTCGACATCGAGATTCCGGACGAGGACGCCGAGAAGATCACGACGGTGGGTGACGCGGTCCAGTACATCAAGGAGAACGCCTAGGACCCCGGGCGTCCCGAGGGGCCAGTGACGGCGGAGGCGGGGCGATGGGAGTGGTCGGGGACAAGACACGGGTAGTGGTGACCGGGCTCGGCGCAGTAACGCCCGTGGGCAACTCGGTCGCGGAATACTGGCGTGCCATCTGCGAGGGCCGGTCGGGCGTCGGGCCCATCACCCGGTTCGACCCCAAGCGGCTCGACGCGCGGATCGCCGCCGAGGTCAAGGGATTCGATCCACTCAAGGTCATCGAGAAGAAGGAGCTCAAGAAGCTCGACCTGTTCATCCAGTACGCCCTCGTCGCAGGGGTCGAGGCCGTCGAGGACGCCAAGGTCGACTTCTCCCAGGTGGATCCCACGCGCGCCGGCGCCCTGGTCGGGTCGGGGATCGGCGGCATCCTCTCCATCCTGGAGTGGCACCGGGTCCTCCTCGAGAAGGGGCCGGGCCGGATTTCGCCCTTCTTCATCCCGTCCCTCATCGTCAACATGGCCTCCGGGCACCTCTCCATCCGCTACAAGCTGAAGGGGCCGAACTCCTCCGTGGTGACCGCCTGCGCGACGGGGAATCACGCGATCGGTGACGCGTTCCGGATCATCCAGCGGGGCGATGCGGACCTGATGGTCGCGGGCGGCTCGGAGGCGATCATCGACGAGCTACCCCTCGGGGGATTCGCCCAGATGAAGGCGCTGTCAACTCGCAATGACGAGCCGGCGCGGGCCTCGCGCCCGTTCGACGCCGATCGCGACGGGTTCGTGGCGGGCGAGGGCGCCGGAATCGTCGTGCTGGAGAACGCCGAGCACGCGCGCCAGCGCGGCGCGCACATCTACGCGGAGGTCGTCGGCTACGGCATGACGGCGGACGCCTATCACATGACGGCCCCCGATCCGGACGGCGACGGGGCCATTCGCGCCATGGCGGCCGCGCTGAAGGATGGCGGGCTCCGGCCCGAGGACGTGGGGTACATCAACGCCCACGGCACCTCGACTCCGTACAACGACAAGACCGAGACTCTCGCGATCAAGCAACTATTCGGTGCCCACGCCCACCGGCTCGCCGTGTCGTCGACCAAGTCGATGACCGGGCACCTCTTGGGTGCGGCGGGGGGCATCGAGTCGGTCGTCACCGTTCTGGCCCTTCAGCACGGCATCCTGCCGCCAACGATCAACTACGAGACGCCCGACCCGGAGTGCGATCTCGACTACGTCCCGAACGTGGCGCGGAAGGCGGAGGTCGAGACGGCGATCTCGAACGGTTTCGGCTTCGGCGGCACCAACGCGACCCTCGCGTTCAGGCGCTGGCGCGTCTGAGTCGCGCCGCGACCCCGCCGGCTGACGAGCCGGGCGGCACGGACCGAGATTCGGAGCTGGCCGAGCGGGAGGCGCGGACCGCTCTCCCGTCGCGGCTCGGGTTCGCCGCGGCCCCCGATCTCTTGCTCCAGGCCGTGACACACCCCTCGTACGCCCACGAGCACCCTCTGGCCCCGCACAACGAGACTCTCGCCTTCCTGGGCGACGCCGTCCTGGGTCTCCTCGTCGCGGACCTCTTGGTCCGGTGCGAGCCGGGGGCCGAGCCCGGGCCACTGACAGTGCGGCGGGCGGCAATCGTGTCGACCCGGGGTCTGGCCGCGTGGGCGCGGGAGCTCGGGGTGGGCGCGTGCCTCAGGCTCGGCCGGGGGGAGGCGCAGGACGGGGGACGCGAGAAGGACTCGGTGCTCGCGAGCGCTCTCGAGGCCGTGGTGGCCGTCATGTATCTCACGGGTGGGCTGCCCGTGGTGTCGCCGCTCATCAGCCGGCTCGTCCGCTCCGGGGAGGGGCCCCTGACCCAGACCGCGCCGGGCCCCGTGATAGGCTGAGCACAAGGAACCTCGCATGCCTCTGTGGTCTCGGCGACGCCCCCCGGAGGCCCCGAGCTGGACCGAGCTGCTACCGCTCGAGGCTCTGCTCCGGAGCCAGCTCGACGACGTCCTGATCGTCCAGGACCGGCGGCTGGTCGGACGCTCGCTCGCCTTCGGCGGCCAGCTCCTGGTGGAGCCCACCATCGCGGTCGAGCGCCTGCGGCCCCGCCTGGCGCCCCACGGGTACACGCCGTTCATCCGTGAGGATCAGGGGACGGTGTGGGTGCACACGCTCGCCCAGACGGACGTGGTCACGCCGAGCCGGCCGCTCGTTCACCTCGGGCTCTTCCTCGCCACGGTCCTCACGACGCTGCTGGCTGGCACCCTGATCCTCGGGGGGGTCTCGCCGGGCGAGCTCTGGAACAACCCGTGGCGGATCGCCGTGGGGTTGCCATTCGCTGCGGCGCTGCTCGGGATCCTCGGCGTCCACGAGCTCGGGCACTACACCGTCGGTCGCCGGCACGGGATGCCCGTCTCGCTGCCTTACTTCATCCCGGTGCCGCCGATTCCTCCTTTTCTCCTGGGGACGCTTGGCGCGGTGATCCGGCTCCGCGGCGCCATCCGTGACCGCCGAGCCCTGTTCGACATGGCGGTGGCGGGGCCGCTCGCCGGCCTTGCGGTCGCGGTGCCGGTCTATGTGCTCGGCCTCCGGCTGTCCTCGGTGGTCCGGATTCCGGCCGGGGACACGGCGGGCGCCTACGTCCAGTTCGGCGACGCCGTGCTTCCCAAGCTCCTCGAGCGTCTGACGCTCGGCGCCCTGCCGCCCGATTCCGACATTCTGCTTCACCCTGTCGGGATCGCGGCGTGGTTCGGGTTCTTCGTCACCGCCCTGAACCTCATCCCCGCGGGCCAGCTCGACGGCGGTCACATCGTCTACGCCCTGTTTGGTGGCCGCCACGCCCTCGTCTCGAAGCTTGCCGTCGGCGGCCTCGTGCTGATCGGGCTCGCCTTTGGCAGCATCAACTGGCTCGTGTGGGCCGCGCTCATCGTCGGGGTCATGGGCTTCCGCCACGGCCCGACGATGGACGACATCACGCCGCTCGACCGTCGCCGGCGCGCCCTCGGGCTCTTCGCCCTGATGCTGCTCTTTCTGCTCCTGCCCCCGGTTCCGCTGTCGGTGCGCTGACTCCTCCGCGCGATCTGGCGGCTCTTCGCGCGACTGAGCTACGATGGAGGACACGCCCGCCGCGCCGCCGGCCGGGCAACCATAGGAGGGCTAAGGCTGTGCGTGTTGCGCTGGTCCAGATGAACAGCAAGGACGAAAAGGCGGAGAACCTCGAGCGCGCCGAGATGCTGATCGCGCAGGCCGCCGCCTGGGGTTCGGACCTGGTGGTGCTGCCCGAGCTCTGGACGTATCTCGGGCCAAAGAAGCGCCACGCGGAGGTCGCCGAGCCGATCCCCGGGGAGACCACGGAGTTTCTCGGCCGACTGGCCGGACGCTACGGGTTCTGGCTCGTGGGCGGCTCGTTCCTCGAGGCGGTCGAGGGGCAGGAACGCGCCCACAACACGTCGGTGGTCCTGAACCCCGACGGAGAGCTGGTCGCGCGCTACCGGAAGCTCCACCTCTTCGACGTCGAGGTGGAGGGGACGACCTACCAGGAGTCGGCGACGATGGCGCCGGGCGATGAGGTCGTCTTGGCTTCGCTCGCCGGCGTACCGGCGGGCCTCACGCTCTGCTACGACCTCCGCTTCCCGGAGCTGTACCGGCGGCTCGCCGCGGGGGGGGCGCGGCTCATCACGGTGCCCTCCGCGTTCACCATGGACACGGGGCGGGACCACTGGGAGGTCCTGCTGCGGGCGCGCGCGATCGAGAACCAGGTCTTCGTGCTAGCCGCGGCCCAGTGCGGATCGCACCCTCCCGGGCTCCCCTGCTACGGGAACTCGATGATTGTGGACCCGTGGGGAACCGTGATGGCGCGCGCCGGCTACCGGGAGGGCGTGGTCGTCGCGGACATCGACCTCGGCCATGAGGAGCGCATCCGCAAGAGCTTGCCCGCACTCGCGCACCGGCGCGCCGACATCTTCACCTTCTGAGACAGCCCGCGGCCCGTTCGGGGCGGCGCGCGTGGGCGGAGCCGAAGGGACCATGCCCGGAAACCTGGACGTCAGGGAGCTTCAAGAGCTCGTCCGCCGGGACGAGATCGACACGGTGCTGACGGTCTTCCCCGACGTCCAGGGTCGTCTGATGGGCAAGCGTGTCGTCGGACGCCACTTTCTCGACCACGTCGCGAGTGATGGCGTTCATGCCTGCGCGTACCTCCTCACGGTCGACGTGGACATGGAGCCCTTGCCGGGCTACAAGTTCGCCTCGTGGGCGACCGGCTACCAGGACATGAAGGCGGTTCCGGACCTCGTGACGCTTCGCCGGATCCCCTGGCTCCCGAAGACGGCGCTCGTCTTCTGCGACGTCTACACGGAAGAAGGAGAGCCGGTGGAGGTCAGCCCCCGGCGCATCCTCCAGCGCCAGGTCGCCCGGGCGGTCAAGCTCGGGTACCGGGTCATGGTCGCGTCGGAGCTCGAGCTCTATCTCTTCAGGGAGTCATTCGCCGAGGCGCGCGCCAAGCGGTACCATGGGCTGACGCCGGTCTCCCAGTACATCGAGGACTACCATATCCTCCAGACGACCAAGGAGGAGGGCCTGGTGCGGGCCATCCGCAACGGAATGGAGGCAGCCGCGGTCCCGGTCGAGTTCTCGAAGGGGGAGTGGGGATGCGGGCAGGAGGAGATCAACCTCCGCTACGCCGAGCCGGTCGAGATGGCGGACCGTCACACACTTTACAAGCACGGCGTGAAGGAGATCGCGCACGCGCAGGGCAGCTCGGTCACGTTCATGGCGAAGTACGACATGGGGTCGGCGGGGTCGTCGTTTCACCTTCACTCGAGCCTCTGGGACCGGGCGGGCAAGCGCAGCCTGTTCTTCGAGAAGGGCAAGCGATTCGGCTCGGCGCTCTACGGGCACTGGCTGGCCGGACAGATGGCGATGGCCCGCGAGTTCGCGTACTTCTACGCGCCCTACGTGAATTCGTACAAGCGCTACCAGGCGGGCTCGTTCGCTCCGACCCGGATCGTGGCCGGCTGGGACAACCGGACCTGCGGCTTCCGGCTCTGCGGCGAGGGCTCCGCCTTCCGCGTCGAGAACCGGATTCCAGGCGCCGACGCGAACCCCTACCTCGCGTTCGCCGCGACCATCGCGGCCGGCCTTCACGGCATCCAGAAGAAGCTCCCTGCGCCCAAGATCTACGAGGGCAACGCCTACCAGGACCCGAAGCTCCCGCAGGTTCCGAAGACGCTCCGCGAGGCGGTGGCCGAGCTCGAGCGCTCCAGGGTCGCTCGCGAGGCGCTCGGCGACGAGGTGCTGGAGCACTACCTCCACACCGCGCGGCTGGAGCAGCAGACGTTCGACCAGGTCGTGACCGACTGGGAGCTCATGCGGGGCTTCGAGCGCATCTGACACCCTCCGTCGCCGTCATCGTCAACCCGGCCGCCGGGACGCGGGGGGCCCGGGCCGGACGAGCACGGCAGGCCCTCGTCGAGGGGGTGCTTGCCACGCACCGGACCGAGGGCACGGTGCGGCTCACCGAGGGGCCGGGCCACGCGCTCGAGCTCGCCCAGGCCGCGGTGGCGGCACGGGTCGACCTGGTCTGCGCATGGGGCGGCGACGGCACGGTGAACGAGATCGCCCGCGCCGTGGCGGGAACGGGCACAGCCCTCGGTGTCGTTCCAGCGGGCTCGGGGAACGGGCTCGCGCGCGAGCTGAGGCTGCCGTGGGATCCGACCCAAGCTCTTCACGTCGCGCTCGGCCGGCGGGAGCGTGTCATCGACGTCGGGGAAGTGGACGGACGGCTCTTCGTCAACCTGGCGGGGGTCGGGCTCGACGCTCACGTCGCCGAGCGGTTCAACGCCCGGCAATCACGCCGCCGTGGGCTCTGGCCCTACCTGGTGATCGTCGCGCGCGAGACCCTCCGGTATCGGGCCCGGGAGTACACGATCCGCGTCGGCGACGAAACGTGGCAGGAGCAGGCGCTCCTCGTCGTCTGCGCGAACGCGCGGCAGTACGGAGGTGGAGCGGTGATCTCCCCAGTCGCCCGCTTGGATGACGGCCAGCTCGACCTCGTTGTGATGACGTCGCGTCCCCCGCTCGTGGCCCTGCGCGACGCGCTCCATCTGTTTCGCGGCACGTTTGATCGGGCGCCCGGCGTCCGCACCGCCCGGATGCCAGAGGTGGAGATCGCCGGACCGGAGCCCATCCTCTTCCACGTGGACGGGGAGCCGGTGCTCGGCGGGCCGGTCCTGACCGTGCGGGTCCGGCCGGCGGTGCTCCGGGTGCGGGTTCCCTGAGCTAGGATGAGGCGTCGTTCCACTCGACGGACTGGAGGCGCGTGATGGCCGTGGACGGGGCTGGCCTCGGGCCGAGGCTCGCGGGGAGGGTGGCCTTCATCACCGGGGCCGGCATGGGGATGGGACAGGAGGCCGCGGTCCTGTTCGCCGAGCACGGGGCCCGGATCGGCGTGGCCGACATCAACAAGGCGGCGGCCGAGGAGACGGCGGCGCTCGTCGAGCGCGCCGGCAGCCAGGCCGTTGCCGTGGTGGGGGACGTCGCGGTCGAGGCCGACGTCCAGCGCATGATCGACGAGACGGCACGCCGGTTCGGCGCGCTCCACGTCCTCTACAACAACGCGGGCGTCCTCTGGAAGGATCGCGACCGCTCGGTGCTGGAGACCGACGACGGGTGGTGGGAGCGGGTCATGGCCGTCAACCTGAAGTCCGTCTTCTGGGTGACCAAGCACGGCATTCCGCACCTCCGGCGGGCCGGGGGCGGTGCGATCGTCAACGTGGGCTCCGTGTCGGCGCTGGTCGGCTTCACGCGCGCCCAGGACGCCTACACCTCGGCGAAGGGCGCGCTGATCTCACTCACCAAATCGCTGGCGATCCAGTTCGCCAGGGACGGCATCCGCTGCAACATCATCCACCCGGGCATCGTGGACACGCCGCTCCAGGCCCCCTATCTCACCGATGCGATCCGGAAGGAGTTCGAGACCGGCATCCCGCTCGGGCGCATCGCCAGGCCACGAGAGATCGCGTTCGCCGCGCTGTTCCTTGCCTCGGACGAGTCGTCATTCATGACGGGGGCGGAGCTGGTCGTCGACGGCGGCTTCACCGCGGGGTAGATCCCCTCGAGGGAGGCCAGTGCCGGCGGACGCCGGGATCCTGTTTGACGTCGGCTACTGCCTGATGGACGAGTCCGCGCGCTTGGCGCACGCACTCGCCTGGCTGACCGACGCCCTGGACGGGGTGGGTCACCCGCGGCGCCGGGAGGAGCTCCACGCGGCCTACCGGGCGGCCTGCCGCCGACCCGAGCCGGGAGAGCCGAGCCTGCTGGTGCAGATGCTCCGGAGCTTGGGGATTTCTCCCGAGACGACCGCGGCGGTTCGCCGGGACGTGCCGTGGGACGCAGTTCCGCTCGACGCTTATCCCGAGACCCTCGCGACACTGCGCGGTCTTCGCGCGACGGGCTTCCGGCTCGGAGTCCTGGCGAACCAGCCGGCCTCGGCCCGCGCGGACCTTGCCAACGCCGGCATCGTCGCGCTCTGCGATGGTGTGTGGCTGTCGGGGGCCGTCGGGCTGGCCAAGCCGGATCCCGCGT
This sequence comes from uncultured Candidatus Rokubacteria bacterium, assembly GCA_963804185.1. Classification (GTDB taxonomy): domain Bacteria; phylum Methylomirabilota; class Methylomirabilia; order Rokubacteriales; family DASRDR01; genus DASRDR01. The sequence continues at coordinate 845,873 of CAWDPM010000005.1, read as the reverse complement.
TCTTCCGGCTGGCCCTCGACGCGTGGGCCCTGCCTTCCCGGCGCGTGGCTTACGTAGGAGACCGCCCGGACAACGACGTTGCCCCCGCGAAGAGGCTCGGCCTGGCCGCGGTGCGTCTCCATCGCGGGCCGCACGCGGACCAGGCGCCGCGGACCGACGCCGAGCGGGCGGACGTCGAGGCCCGGGATCTCACGGAGGCAGCCCGGCACCTCGTCGCGTGGCGTGACTCGCTCGGCGACGCGTGAGCTGCGGAGCGCTCAGCCGGCGAGCCAGCCGCCGTCCACGACGAGCAGGGTCCCCGTCGAGAAGGCGGAGTCGTCCGACGCCAGGTAGAGCGCGGCGCGCGCCACCTCCTCCGGCGTCCCGAAGCGACCCAGGGGATGGCGGCTCAGCGACCGCTCCCGGGCGGCCTCGCGATCGGGCTGGCGCGCGAAGGCCCGCTCGAGGAAGGGGGTCTGGATCGCCCCGGGGACGAGGACGTTCGCGCGCACGCCGTCGGCCGCGTGGTCCAGGGCAACGGTGCGCGTGAACGCGATCACGGCGCCCTTGGAGGCGGTGTACGAGACGTTGCCGCGGCCGCCGGCCACGGCCATCTGGGATCCGACCGTCACGATCGAGCCCCGCCGCCGAGCGGTCATGGACGGGAGGACCGCTCGCACCCAGAGGAAGGTTCCCCGGACGTTCACGGCGAAGACGCGCTCCCACGCCTCGACGGACGTGGCCGTGGCGGTCCCGCCGACCGATACCGCGGCGCACGTCACGAGGACGTCGACGTGCTGCCAGTCGGCGAGCACCGTGGCCACCGTGCTCGCCGCGGCGTGCTCGTCGGCGACGTCGGCCTCGAAGGCCCGGGCCGTTCCACCGACCCTGGCGATCGAGTCCACCGAGCTCTGGACCGCGGCCGCATCCCGGTCGACGGCCGCGACGCGCGCGCCCTCACCAGCGAACAGCTCGCTCACGGCCCGTCCGATCCCGGACCCCGCGCCGGTCACGATGGCGACCCGGCCCTCGAGGCGGGTCATGGCCGGCGGGTCGTGGGCGGCGGAGGCTTCACGGCAGCGTAGTGTATCGCAGAGCGTTTGGGGCGAGGAGCGGATACCGATTGCTGCGGGCGGGGCTAGCGGCCAGCGCAAGTTGCTCCGGTGGGGCGGCGCGCCTCACGACGAGGGGCTCCGTTCCGGTGGATCGCGGAGGTCCGCCGCCGCGGAGCATAGCCGGATGCGTTCGGCCGTGCTAACGTGCGGGAGCAAGGCTGACGCATGCTGGCGCGTCGATGGCGTCGTGCTGTTTTCGCCTCCGGTGTGGTGACGCGACGCCCCGCCGAACGCCAGTGCGTGACCTCGGCGTGTCGAGCCGCCCTGATGGTGCCATGACGACGGACCGGCTGGCATCGCCCGTGCCCCCTCGACGTCCGGACGACCAGGAGCGCGAGTGCACTATCGTCATTCCCGTCTACAACAGCGAGGCGACGCTTCCTGCGCTGATCGATCAGCTGGCCGCGATCTTGCCCGGGGTCGCCACTCGCTTCGAGGTGATGCTGGTCAACGACGGCAGCCGCGACCTGTCCTGGGAGGCGATCTGCCAGGCGGCGCGGAAGTACGCTTGGGTGCGCGGCATCAGTCTGATGCGGAACTACGGCCAGCACAACGCGCTTCTGGCTGGGATCCGTGCCGCCCGCTACGCGATCACGGTGACGATGGACGACGACCTCCAGCATCCCCCTGAGGAGATTCCGCTTCTGCTCGGCACGCTTGCCCTGGGCCACGACCTCGTCTACGGGGTTCCGGCCACGCCCCACCAGGGGCTCCCGCGGAACCTCTCGTCGCGAGTCACGAAGCTGTGGCTGCACCGTGTCCTCGGCGTGACGCTCGCGTCTCGAGCCAGTGCCTTCCGGGCATTCCGGACGGTTCTCCGCGAGGGGTTCGCCCACTACGAGGGCCCGGCCGTCGCCATCGATGCGCTTCTCGCGTGGACGACGACACGCATCGCCTCGGTAGCGGTCCGTCACGAGCCGAGGCGCCACGGCCGGTCGCAGTACAGCTGGTTCAAGCTTGCCCGGCTGACAATCGACCTCACGACCACCTTTCGCACGTGGCCGCTCCGTCTCGCCAGCCTCGTCGGATTCGTCGTGATGCTGCTGGGGCTCGCCGCGCTCGCCTTCGTGCTCGGGTCCTACCTCGCGACCGGGCAGCCCCTGTCGGTCTTCCGGTTCCTGGCGTCGATGCTGGCGATCTTCTCGGGGGCGCAGCTGTTCACGCTGGGCATCCTGGGAGAGTACGTGGCGCGCATCCACCATCGCGCGCTGCGGGAGCCCGCGTACGTTATCCGGGAGCGGATCGGCGAGCCTGTCGACAGCGATGCCTGAGGTCTCTGTCCAGCCGCTCGACGCCGAGCGTCCGGAGTGGGGAAGGGTGTTCGTGGTGCCGTGGGACACCGACATCTTCGGATTCCCGGTCGGCACGTACGAGCCCGGCGATGCGAGGGCGGTCCATGCTGGCCGGGAGGTGTTCGGCCGGCGGTTTCGCGACTGGGCAGCGTCCCGCCAGGTCGAGCTCGTCTCCGGGACCGTGGCGGCCGACGAGCGGGTCTGGCGGACGGTCCTGCCCGAGCTCGGGTTCACATGCGTGGAGCAGACCCTCGACCTCACGTTCCGAGTCCAGGCGTACGCGGCAGCGCCCCCGTCACGTCCCGTGCGGCTCGCGACCGCCGACGACCATGCCCAGATCGAGGAGATCGCGGGGCGCACGTTCCGTCACGGTCGGTACAATGCCGATCCCCGGTTCCCGCCGGCCCTGGCCGACCGCCGCTATCGTCATTGGATCCGGAGCGCGTGCACCTCGGCGAGCCCGGCGGACCGCGTGTACGTCGTCGGCAAGTCAGGCAACGTCAAGGGCTTCTTCCAGCTGCGGCTCGCCGAGGACCGCGCCGAGGTCGGCATCATGGGGGTGGCCGAGTCCGCCAAGGGCTCGCCGGCCGCGCTGGACCTCATGACGGGCATGCACCTCGACCTGAAAGGCCTCGGTATCCGCTGGATCACGGCGAAGATCTCGGCGGGCAACACCCGCGTCATCAACCTGGTCGCGCACTTCGGCTATCGGTTCCGGAGCGCCAAGGCGACCTTTCACTGGCATGCGCCAGACGCCCGGCACCTCCTGCCACGAGGGACGATCTCCTGATGAGATCGATCAGGCCACCCAGTACCAGTGCGCGTACAGGATCGTCAGCAGAGCGAGCAAGAGCGTGGAGAGCACCACGACCAAAGCGAACGCCAGCCGGTTCTCGAGGCCGAGCGACCACGCCAGGAACACCGGGAAGGCCGGCAGCACGTAGCGTCCCCAGCCGCCCGGCTGGAGCACGCCCGACGCCACGATCAGCAGGCTGAAGACGCCCCAGGCCGGCGGCTGCCGTCGGAACACGGGGACCAGCGAGCCAAGACAGAGCGCCGCCGCCAGCAGGTTCAGGTCGAAGACCACCGGGAACTGGCCCGTTCGCAGATTCTCGATCGAGCGCAGGGCGCGCACGGCCCGCTCGACGGGCTTCAGGCTGAATCCCCCTTCCCACCAGCCCGGCACCCGCGTCGCCTTGAACGCGAGCCAGGGGTCGCCGAACTGGAGGTGCAGGTACGCGTAGAAGAGAAAAGGCCCGAGCACGCTCAGCCCGAGCCAGAGGACGTCCGGCCGCACCCTCCGGAGATCGAACCGGATGCGGTCGAGATAGAGGAGACCCAGCGCCGGCGCGAGGGCCAGCCCGGGCGCCCGGGTGGCGCCGCAGAGAAGCGCGCAGAAGGACGCCGCTGGCCCACCGACCCTGCGCTCCCAGAAAGAGCGAGGCGACGGCCAGGAGCAGGAACAGGCCCTCCGAGTACACCGCGCTGAAGTAGAAGGAGAAGGGGAAGACCGACAGCAGGAGAACGCACCTGAACGCGGCCTCGGCGCCGAAACGCGCCCGTGCCATCCGGTGGAGCAGCAGGAGCGCGGCGAGGAACGCGGTGTTGGAGACGAGGATCCCGGCGGCCAGGGGCTCCGGTCCGGCCAGACTCACGAGCCGCATCGCCAGGGGATAGACGGGGTAGAACGCGAGGTTGCGCTGACCGGCCGGTCCCACGGCCTGGTCGGCATAGCCGTGCGTCGCGATGTGGCGGTACCACCCCGCATCCCACCGCGCCCAGCCGTCGAGCCACAGGTTGTCCGGGAACCCGCGCCAGGGCTCGCCAGTGGGCCCGGCGACGCTGGGATCGGGATTGAGCGGCAGGACGGCCAGGCTCAGGTAGGCGAGCAGAAAGAGCGCTCCCCGCGTCACGGCAAAGACCAGGAGAGGGTCGCGGCTCTCGCGGACGCCGCGCGCCAGCCGGCTGGCTAGCAGCCTCATTCGGCCTCGGGCGCGAGCGTCGTCGGGATCCCTCAGGATGTCAACCGTCGAACGAGCGGAGGCTGTCGACCACGTACGCCTGGTCCTCCTCGCCGAGGTCGTTGTAGAAGGGAAGCCGCAGCACGCGGTCACTCAGTTCCTCGGTGACCGGGCAGTCCCCGGGCTTGCCCCCCAGGCGCTGGCCCATCTCGGAGAGGTGCAGGGGCAGGTAGTGGAAGACCGCCAGGATCCCGCGCTGGTTGAGGTGCGCGATGAGCCGGGTGCGCTGCTCGAAGCGACGCGGTGACGAGGTAGAAGAGGTGATAGGGCTGCTCGCGGTGCTCCGGAACGGATGGGAGCCTGATGCCGTGGGCGTCAGCCCATCCCGGGAGCTCCCGCGCGTAGCATTCCCAGATCCGCCGGCGCCTGGCCTGGATGCCGGCGCGCGCCTCGAGCTGAGCATAGAGGAACGCCGCGAGAATATCGGAGGGCAGCCCGCTCGATCCGACGTCCACCCAGGTGTACTTGTCCACCAGCCCCCGGAACATCCGGCTCCGGTTCGTACCCTTCTCGCGGAGGATCTCGGCGCGCTCGGCGTAGCGCTCGTCGTTGACGACGAGTGCCCCACCTTCGCCGCAGCTGATGTTCTTGGTCTCGTGGAAGCTCAGGGCGGCCAGGCCGCCGAAGCTGCCGAGGGGCCGTCCGCGGTACGTGCCGAACAGGCCGTGGGCGTTGTCCTCGACGACCTCGAGACCGTGACGGTCGGCGACCGCCAGGATCGCCTCCATCTCGCAGCCGACCCCGGCGTAGTGCACGGGGAGGATCGCCCGAGTGCGCGGCGTGACCAGCGGCTCCAGGAGGCGCTCGTCGAGGTTGAGGGTGTCCGGGCGGATGTCGACGAAGACCGGCCGCGCCCCGCGAAGCACGACCGCGTTCGCCGTGGAGACGAACGTGAACGACGGCATGATCACCTCGTCGCCGGGCGCGAGGTCGAGGAGCAGGGCGGCGAGCTCGAGCGCCGTGGTGCACGACGTGGTCAGCAGCACCCGGCGCGCTCCGAGCAGCTCCTCGAGCAGGCGGCGGCACTTCTCGGTGAACACGCCGTCGCCGGAGATCCGGCCCGAGTCCACCGATGCCTGGATGTAGCGGAGCTCGTTCCCGGCCAGGCCGGGACGATTGAACGGGATGCGGTAGCTGGTCATGTACTCTCGCCGGAGGATACTCCACGCGGCGCCTCGGCCGCCACGATTCGATGGACCAAGCGGGCCCGGGTCGGAGATTCGCCGCGTATTGCAAGAAGGAGGTAGCGCGAGCTAGAGCTTCCGGAGGGCCAGGGGGAGGGCAGCCGAGTATCCGGCGGCGCGCCACGGCTCAGAGGCGCTCGACGGCACCGCTGAGCACAGCGGCGCTGTCGGCGAGGCATCGGATGATGACGAGGCTCCCGTCGGGTTCAGGATCGGGACGATCGAGGCAGGGTCGAGCAGCGCGAGCGGCGCCAGAACCTGGAGCGGCACGGTCGAGCGGTAGGCGGCCAGGACCGTGCCGGTGACCGCAGCGTCGAGGCTGCCGCCTTCTCGGGCAGGGCTGCCCGGTTCCCGGGCAGCGCGATCGGCCGCCCGAGATCGGAGCAGCGCCGCCCTCCCGAGACGAAAACGTGACGATGCCGCCGTGGCGCGGCGTCCAGTGCTTCGGCTAGAATGTGGACCATCCGGAGGCGGGTACCGTCACCCAACCCGATACGGTCAGGAGGAGATGGCGATGCACCGCAACGAACTGTCCAAGGTGTGGATCGTGATGCTCGCCGTCGTCGTGAGCGTTGCCCTGCTGGGGCTCGGTGCCAACTTCGCAAGCGCGAAGACGACGCTCACCGTCTATACTGCCGTCGAAGCCGACGACCTGAAGAAGTACGCGGCCCGCTTCAACGAGGACCACCCGGACATCGAGATCAAGTGGGTGCGTGATTCCACCGGGATCGTCACCGCCAAGCTCCTGGCCGAGAAGGCCAACCCGCAGGCGGACGTGATTTGGGGTCTCGCCGCCACGAGCCTCCTCGTGCTGAAGCCCGAAGGCATGCTCCTGCCGTACTCGCCAAAGGGCATCGAGAAGCTGGACGCGATGTTCCGCGACAAGGACAACCCCCCGGCTTGGGTCGGGATGGACGCCTGGGTCGCCGCCATCTGCTTCAACACGGTGGAAGCCGCCAAGAAGGGGCTGCCCAAGCCCACCTCGTGGAAGGACCTGATCAAGCCTGTCTACAAAGGCCACGTCGTGATGCCGAACCCGGCGTCCTCGGGCACCGGCTTCCTCGACGTGTCGAGCTGGCTCCAGCTGTTCGGCGAGGCCGAGGGCTGGAAGTACATGGACGCCCTCCACCAGAACATCGGGGTGTACACGCACTCCGGCTCGAAGCCGTGCGTGATGGCGGGCCAGGGCGAGTACCCGATCGGCGTCGCGTTCGAGTTCCGGGCCGCCCGCGTGAAGAAGCAGGGCGCGCCGATCGACGTCATCTTCCCGGAAGAGAAGTCCGGCTGGGACATGGAAGCGACGGCGATCGTCAAGGGCACCAAGAACCTCGAGGCCGCTCGGACGCTCGTGGATTGGTCGGTCAGCGAGAAGGCGATGAAGCTCTACAACGAGGGGTACGCCGTGACGGCGATCCCTTCGATCGCCCAGCCGGTGGAGCATCTGCCACCCAGCATGCTGCAGCACATGGCCAAGAACGACCTCCAGTGGGCCGCGACGAACCGCGCCCGCATTCTCGCGGAGTGGGAGAAGCGGTACGGCGCGAAGTCCGAGCCGAAGAAGTAGCCCGGGCGCGGGCAACGGGTCCGTGACGGGGCCGGCCGCCGAGCGGCCGGCCTCGCGCGCGCCCGGCAGCCTCCCCGGCCACTCGCGATGACCGGCCCGGCCGTGACGGCCCGTCCTCCGTTCCTGCGCATCCGCGACCTCACCAAGCGGTTCGGCGACTTCACCGCGCTCGACCGGATCTCCCTCGAGGTCCACGAGGGTGAATTCGTCTGCTTCCTCGGCCCGTCAGGGTGCGGCAAGACGACGCTCCTCCGGGCCATCGCAGGGCTCGATCCTCAGACGAGCGGATGCATCGAGCAGGCCGGCCGGGACATCTCCGCGCTGCCGGCTGCGAAGCGGGACTTCGGGATCGTCTTCCAGTCCTATGCGCTGTTCCCGAACCTCACGGTGGTCCGGAACGTCGCCTATGGCCTCGAGAATGCGCGGCTCCCCAGGTCTGAGGTTCGGGCCCGCGTTGGCGACCTCCTGGGGATGGTCGGGCTCCCGGACCAGGGTGACAAGTACCCCGCCCAGCTGTCGGGGGGCCAGCAGCAGCGCGTCGCGCTGGCGCGCGCCCTGGCAACGTCCCCGGGCCTGCTCCTGCTCGACGAGCCCCTCTCGGCCCTCGACGCCAAGGTGCGCGTCCACCTCCGGCACGAGATTCGGCAGCTTCAACGCAGGGTCGGAGTGACGACGATCATGGTCACCCACGATCAGGAGGAGGCGCTGACGATCGCCGACCGGATCGTCGTGATGAACCACGGCGTGATCGAGCAGGTCGGCACGCCGGTCGAGGTCTACCGCCGGCCCGCCTCGGCGTTCGTCGCGGACTTCATCGGGGTGATGAACTTCATGCCGGCCGTCGCGGTCCGCCCGGGCGCAGTGCGGTCCGGCGACGCCGAGCTGGCCTGCGACATCGATGGGCTTCCCCCCGGCACCGGGCTGACCCTCGCCATTCGTCCCGAGGACATCCGCGTGCAGAGCGTGACCGGCAGCGAGGAGAACGCGATCGCGGTCCGCGTCGCGGCGATGGAGTTCCTGGGCTCGTTCTTCCGGATCGATCTGGCGGGGACCACCCTGGGCGGCGTCACGCTGCGCGCGGACCTCGCCGTCGACGTCGTGCGACGACTGGACCTGGCCGAGGGCCAGGCCCTCTCGGTGGTGCTGCCGCGAAAGCGGCTGCGCGTCTATCCCGGCCGCCAGACTGGCCCCTGAGCGCCGCCGGTCTCGGGAAAATGGCCCCCCCGGAGGGTCGGAAAGCGGCCCTTTTACTTGGGCCACTCCGCCCGTAAGATCGTCGGGAACGGCCCGGTCGGCCCCGGCCGACTCGGAGTCGCCGAGGAGGGAGTCTCGCGTGACGACGGTGATCCGCACGGTATGCGCCCATGACTGCCCCGACATGTGCTCGATCCTCGCCCACGTCGAGGACGGCCGCCTGATCCGCGTCGAGGGCGATCCCGACCAGCCATTCACCGCCGGCTTCGTCTGCGCCAAGGTGCGGCGTGAGCCCGAGCTGGTGCATTCTCCCGAGCGCGTGGGGACGCCGCTCCGGCGGACGGGCCCGAAAGGTGCGGGGCGGTTCGCGCCCGTGAGCTGGGCCGCGGCCCTCGACGAGCTGGTGGAGCGCTGGCGCCAGATCGTTCGCGAGGACGGGCCGCTCGGGATCCTCGGATACTGCTACAGCGCGCATCAGGGGCAGCTCAATCGCTGGCTTCCGATGGCGCTGTTCCACGCGCTCGGGACCACGCGCCTTCTGCCAGGGACCATCTGCGACACGTGCGCCGACGTCGCGTGGGAGATGACCTGCGGTCCCGTGGGTGGGGCTGACCCCGAGTCCATGATCCACTCGGACCTGATCGTCTCGTGGAGCGCGGACCTGGTCACGACGGCGGTGCACGCGTGGGCCAAGACGGAGGAGGTCCGGTCGCGGGGCGCGAAGCTGGTCGTGATCGATCCCCGACGGAGTCGCACCGCCGCCCGGGCCGACTGGCACGTCGCTCCCCGGGTTGGCACCGACGCGGCGCTGGCGCTCGGGCTGATGCACGTCCTCGTCAGGGACGAGCTCGCCGACCGTGAGTATCTCGGGCGCCAGACGGTCGGGTTCGACCGGCTCGAGCGTGAGGTTCTCCCGCGCTTCGCTCCGGGCCGGGTGGCGGCGGTCACGGGGCTGCCGGCCGCCGACATCGAGCGCCTCGCGCATCTCTACGGCCGGGCGCGCGCGCCCTACATCCGCATCGGCTTCGGGATGTCCCGGAGCACGCAGGGCGGCCAGGCTGTCCGTGCGGTCGCCTGCCTGCCCGCGGTAGTCGGCGGCTACGGGAAGCTCGGCGGCGGTGCCCTGCTCGCGACCGTCGGCGGCTTCGGCTTCTCCTTCGACGCGGTGCGCCGACCGTCGGGTCCCGCCGCGACCCGTCTGGTGAATCACTCCCGGCTGGGGCAGGCGCTGCTCGAGCTGCGCGACCCGCCCATCCGGGCGCTCTTCGTCGCGGCGAACAACCCGGCCGTCACGTGTCCGGACGCGGCCACCGTGCGCCGGGGGCTCCTGCGCGAGGACCTGTTCACGGTGGTCCACGACCCGTTCCTCACCGACACTGCTCGCTATGCCGACCTGGTGCTACCGGCGACCACGTACCTGGAGACCGAGGACCTCTTTCGAGCTTACGGGGCGTACTACGTGCAGTTCGCCCCGCAGGCGGTCCCGGCCCAGGGCGAGGCGTGGTCCAACGTGCGGCTCGCTCAGGAGCTGGCGGGCCGCCTCGGGGTCCGCGACGCGGTGTTCTCGATGGCGACCGACGAGCTGGTGCACACCGCCTTCGTGGGAGCGACCGGACCTGCGGCGGGCATCGATCCGGGCACGCTCAGAACGGCCGGGCCGATCAAGATCGAGCCCTATCCGGACGGGCAGCGCTTCGGGACGCCATCCGGAAAACTCGAGTTCTACTCGGAGCGCCTGGCGTCCCAGGGGCTCCCGCCGATGCCCGACTGGCGCGAGGACGCCGACGAGACGGCGCTCGGGCAGCGGTGGCCGCTTCGCTTGCTGACCGCCCCCGGCTACTTCCAGAGCCACACGGCCTTCACGGGCAACCAGTCGCTGCGGCGTCGCGAGGGGGCGCCGGTGGTCATCCTGCATCCCGCCGAGGCGCGGCAGCGCGGGCTCCAGCCGGGTGACGGGGTGGAGCTCTTCAACGACCGGGGCACGGTGAGCATGCGGCTCCGGATCTCCGACGAGGTGGCGCCAGGGGTCGTGCTGGTCCCCGGGCAGCGGCCGGCGGGTGAGGCCCTGGCGGGGACCGTGAATCTCCTCTGCGGGGGCCGGCTCAGCGACCTCGGCGAGGGCGCGACCTACCAGAGCACCTTCCTCGACGTGCGGCGAGCCGAGCGGGCCTGACGGCGCGCACGCCCGAGCCCTGCGCCCCCCGGGCCCGCTGGCGTCGCAGACGACGCGACACGCGCGCCGTGACGCTCGTCAGGCATCTCTACGCGGCCCTCCGGGCGAGCGACCGCGCCGCGTACCGCCGACTCTGTCACCCCGCAATCGAATGGCGCTTCATGGGGGGATTCCCGCACGGCGGGACCAGGGTCGGTCACGTGGCGGTCTTCGAGCGCGTGTTTCCCGCCTTGATGCGCGATTTCGACCGGTGGGACCTCGAGGTGGACAGGGTACTCGACACGGGCGCCGTCGTCGTCGGGCTCGGCCGCTACCGCGGTCGAGCCCGGGCGACGCGCCGGAGGTTCGTGGCGGAGTTCGTCCACATCTTCCGCGTCCGCGCGGGTCGGATCGTTCGCGTCCAGCAGTTCACCGACACCGCGCTCATCGTGCGGGCACTCAGCGGTCTGCCGCGCCATCGGCCACGGCCCCGGGCGCCAACCGCGGCCCGCGACGCGGAGCCCAGCAGCCCCGGCCACGATGGAAGAGCCAGGCCGTGTGGGTCGAGGAGGGTAGCGGGCGGCCGCGCGGGCTAGCGCGAGACCGTGGTTGAGCGACGCGGGAGCTCTGGTAGACCGGAGCGCGCGGACAGGCGCGAGGAGGAGTCATGCGCTGGAAGCGAACGCTGACCGCGGTTGGGGTGCACGCCGAGGGCGAGTACGCCAAGGTCGTGACCGGCGGCGTCGTCGACGTGCCCGGCCGGAGCATGTTCGACAAGATGCGCTGGTTCGCCCGTCACGACGACCTGAGAAAGTTCCTGCTTTTCGAGCCGCGCGGCGCCGCCGTCCACAGCGCCAATGTCGTGCTGCCGTCGAGCCACCCCAAGGCGGCGCTCGGCTACGTGATCATGGAGTCGGAGGAATACCCGCCCATGTCGGGCTCGAACACGATCTGTACGGTCACGGCGATCCTGGAGACGGGCATCCTTCCGATGCGAGAGCCGGAAACCCGCCTGACGCTGGAAGCGCCGGCCGGGCTGATCGAGGTGACTTGCCGCTGCGAGGGTGGCCGCGTACTTCAGGTGAAGTTCCAGAACGTCCCGGCGTTCGTCCAGCACCTCGACGCGCCCGTCGAGGTGCCGGGGGTGGGGACGGTGACGCTGGACGTCGCCTATGGCGGCATGCACTACGCGCTGGTCGATGCCGCCTCGCTGGGGTTCGCCATCACGCGGGACGAGGCGCGGGACATCTGCGTCGTGGGCGAGAAGATCCGGATGGCGGCCCGGGATCAGCTGCGCGTCGTGCACCCGGAGAACCCCGACATCCGCGACGTGACCATCACCGAGTTCAGGGGACCACTCCGCCGCAAGGGACGCGGCCTGACCGCTCGGAACACCGTCGTCGTCTCGCCCGGGCGGCTCGACAGGTCGCCGTGCGGGACAGGGACGTCCGCTCGTCTCGCGGTGATGCATGCCCGCGGCCAGATTCGCAAGGGGCAGCTCTTCGACCACGAGTCGGTCATCGGAAGTCACTTCCTGGCGGAGATCGTCGGCACGACCCGCGTCGGACGGAAGCCGGCGGTGATCACGACCGTCGCCGGCCGTGGGTGGGTCACCGACATCGGTCAGTACGGTTGCGACCCCGAGGACCCGTTCCCGGAGGGCTACACGCTCTCTGATACGTGGCTCCGGGCCATCTGAGGCGCCGAGTCGCCCTTCCCCCGACGCGCGGTGCTCTCAGCGCGCCGTGCCGTAGGGCCCGAGGCCCGCGGCGTAGCGCTCGGCCGACGCCAGGCCAAATGCGGTCGGTGGCTGAGCGGGCGGGCGGTCGTGCACCTCGCCGAGTCCCAGCCGGCGCGCGGCCACGCGTTTGCCGTAGCAGAGAAAGTTCTCGACGGACTGCATCAGAAAGACGATGAGCGGCAGAATCTCGCGGTAGAGCCGCTCCGCCTCGGCCTCGTCCACCGATCGCCCGGTCCGCATCAGCTCGAAGATCCGGACCTGGACGTCGAAGCACTCGGGGGCTGGGATGAGCCCCACGCAGCCCGCGCGGAGGTTGTCGGGCAGCTCGAGGCCCCCGCGCCCGTTCAGGACGCGGAAGGCGCCCTGGGTGTCCTCGATCACGCGCTGGATCACGGCAGCGGGGCCCTCGCCCTTCAGCAGGCACACGTTCGGGTGCTGGCGATGCAGCTCGCGAAGCCCGGCGCTGGAGAGGCTCACCCCAAGGTAACCGGGCGCGTTCTGGACGGCGACGGGGAGCGACACGCGGTCGGCCACCGCGCCCAGGAAGCGCACGTACTCGGCCTCGGGGAGCCCCGCCACCGGGGGAGGCTGGAGGATGACCCAGCCCGCGCCCAGCCGCTCCGCGAAGCGCGCCATCTCCGCCTGTCCGTCGACGCTTGGCTCGGCCACCGTGACCGCCAGCGGCTTCCGGCCGTCCAGATCCTCGGCCACCCACTCCATGAGCTGGCGCCGCTCGCGGACGTCTAGCTTGGCCACCTCGGTGGCAAGACCCATCACGGCGACGCCGTGAGCGCCTCCCGCCACGCAGCCGTCGATCTGCCGCCGCATGGCCGAGCGGTCGACGCGTCCGGAGGCGTCGAAGAATGCGTAGAGGATGGGCCAGATTCCAGCGATCGTCGACGGGTCCATCGGCGGGAGCCTCCTGGACGGGGCCGTGTTCGGCCTGCGGGGCGGAATTGTAGCACCTGCCCCGCGAGCGGCTCGTCTGCCGACAGGGCCGGACCCGTTGCGGCGCGCGTCGAGCCTCGGGTATGGTGGCGCCATGCCCGGAGCCCCACGGGGAGCCCCGCCGTGGCTCACGTGAGCGCCACGCCCGCGGTCAGCCCCGCCGGGGTGACGGCCGCTGCCGTCAGACAGCACGTGTCGCGCGACGAGTGGCTCCTGCGCGCGCTCCTCGCGTTGATCGGTCTCTACCTGGTCGTCACGCTCGCGCTGCCGCTCGGCGTCATGCTCGTGAAGAGCGTGCAGGACTCGAAGGGAGCCTTCGTCGGACTCGCGAACTACGCGCGGTACTTCGCCACCCCGGCGCTCGCGCACTCCATCACCAACAGCCTGATCGTGTCGCTCCTGAGCACCGCCGTCACGGTGCCGCTGGCCTTCGTGTACGCGTACGCGCTGACCCGGAGCTGCCTGCCCTGGCAGCCCCTGTGGAAGACGGTGGCTCTGATCCCCATCCTGGTGCCGTCGCTGCTCCCCGGGCTGGCCCTCGTCTACCTCTTCGGCAACCAGGGACTGGTCAAGGGGCTCCTCCTGGGGCACTCGATCTACGGACCCATCGGGATCGTGATCTCGGAGATCTTCTTCACGTTCCCGCACGCGCTTCTGATCATCGTCACCGCGCTCTCCCTCGCGGACGCGCGGCTGTACGAGGCGGCGGTCGCGCTCCGGGCCACCCGGGCGCGGATCTTCTTCACCGTGACCCTGCCCGGCGCCCGCTACGGTCTCATCAGCGCGGCGTTCGTGGTCTTCGTGATGGTGATCACGGACTTCGGGGCGCCCAAGGTCATCGGGGGACAGTACAACGTCCTCGCGACGGACGTCTACAAGCAGGTGATCGGTCAGCAGAACTTCGAGATGGGCGCGGTGGTGAGCGTGCTTCTCCTGGTGCCCGCCGGCTTCGCCTTCCTCGTCGACCGGCTCGTCCAGCGGCGGCAGGTCGCCCTCCTGACCGTGCGCGCCGTGCCGTACGCCCCCCGGCCCAACGCCGCCTTCGACGGCGTCATGCTCGCATACTGCCTTCTCGTGGGCCTCTTCCTCCTGGGAATCGTCGCGGTCTCCCAGTTCGGCGCGCTCGTGAAATTCTGGCCGTACAATCTCGCGCCGACCCTCGCCCACTACGACTTCGACCGAAGGGGCGGCGGGGGCTGGCAGTCGTACTGGAACTCGATACGCCTGGGACTCTGCACTGCCGTCGTTGGCACCGTGGTCGTCTTCGTCGGAGCGTACCTGGTGGAGAAGGGTCGCGGGCTTCGCTGGGCCAGGGCCGGTTTCCAGTTCCTCGCCATGCTGCCCATGGCGGTGCCGGGGATGGTGCTGGGCCTCGCCTACATCTTTTTCTTCAACGACCCGCGGAACCCGCTCAACGGTCTCTACCGGACGATGGCCATCCTCGTGATCAACACGGTGGTCCACTTCTACACGGTGGCGCACCTCACGGCGCTGACCGCGCTGAAGCAGATGGACCCCGAGTTCGAAACCGTGGCGATGTCCCTGCGGCAGCCCGTCTACCGCACCTTCTGGCGGGTCACGGTACCAGTCTGCCTGCCGGCGATCCTCGACACGGGCATATACCTGTTCGTGAACGCAATGGCGACGGTGTCAGGCGTGGTCTTCCTCTACGGGCCGCGCACGGAGCTGGCGTCGGTCGCGGTGCTGAACATGGACGACACGGGCGAGACGGCGTCGGCGGCGGCGATGGCGATGATGATCCTCTACACGAACGTGGGCGCCCGCACGGTGCACGCGGGGCTCGCGCGGTGGCTGGAGCGGCGCACGCAGGCATGGCGGCGGCGATGAGCAACGCGCCTCGCGGAAGGCCGCGGGGCGCCGGGAGCGAATAGTTCGAGAGGAGGAGGGGAGCATGAGCAGACGGCGGGCGTTCCTGGTGCTGGCGATGGGGCTCGTGGCCGGACTCCCGGGCCGGGCGGGGGCGGCGGACTACCCGAGCCGCCCGATCGAGATCGTGGTGCCGTACGCGCCCGGCGGCGGCACCGACATCATGGTGCGGCAGATCGTGAAGGTGCTCGAGGAGCAGAAGCTGGTGACGGTGCCGGTGACCGTCAACAACCGCACCGGTGGGAGCGGGGTCGTCGGCAAGTCGTTCGCCATCAACAAGCCTCCCGACGGCTACACGCTGGTCGCCGTCGACGCCGGAAACTGGCAGCAGGAGCTGCAGGGAAACGCGACGTGGAACTACCGGAAGGACTTCACGTACATCGCGCGCATGGTCACCGACGTGAACCTCCTCGTCGTCCGGAAGGAATCGCCGCTCAACAGCGTCCAGGAGCTGCTCGCGGCCGCGCGCGCCAAGGGCAAGGGTGGGCTCTCCATCGGGGGGACCAACGTTGGCCAGGTCGATCACATCGCGAACATCAACCTGAGCAAGGCGGCGAAGGTGGACCTGACCTACGTGCCCTTCAAGAGCGGCGGGGAGGTGACGACGAATCTCCTGGGCGGGCATGTCGACGCGGCGTGGGCCAACCCGAACGAGTGCATCGGCCAGCTGGAGGCGGGGCAGGTGCGGGCGCTCGCGGTGGCCGACGAGGAGCGGCTCAAGGGGCTCCCCAAGATCCAGACCATGAAGGAGCTCGGCGTGCCCATGGTCAGCAACCAGTGGCGCGCCCTCGGCGGGCCCGGCAACCTCCCGAAGCCCGTGGTCGACTTCTGGGTCAACGCGCTCGACAAGGTGCGCAAGACTGACTCGTGGAGGAAGGGATTCCTCGAGAAGAGCGTGCTCGAGGACGGCTGGCTGATCGGCGACGAGTTCCTCCAGTCCGTCGATCGCGAGCAGGAGATCGACAAGGCTGTCTTCGCCGAGCTGGGCATGCTGAAGAAGTGAGGCGAGCCGAGGCGCTCCGCGCCCGCGTGGGCGCGGGGCGCACCTCGGACGGTCCGGCGTGAGGACTCACATCGCCGCCAGCCGAAGGCCCCTCGATCAGACCCG
Organism: uncultured Candidatus Rokubacteria bacterium; assembly: GCA_963804185.1. Lineage (GTDB taxonomy): Bacteria > Methylomirabilota > Methylomirabilia > Rokubacteriales > DASRDR01 > DASRDR01. Next base: position 829,688 of record CAWDPM010000005.1, on the reverse strand, counting down.
CGCGATCACGCCGCGCGGAGCCGGGGTGCCCAGGGTGCACGCATGAGCTGGGACGGTGGCCGCGTGGTGGGAAGCGCGGCGGTAGCCCTCGGGCTCGCCGCCATCCTCATGGGCGGGGGCCTCCGCGAGGGCACCGCGACGGGCGGCCCGGGGACCCGATTCCTGCCAGTCCTGCTGGGGGGGCTGATGGTGCTGCTGGGGGGCATCATCGCCTTCGGTCGCGCGCCGGCGCCGTCCCCGCCTTCGGGGACGGACACGACCGGGGACGGGGGGCTGGTCCGGCCCCTCGTCGTCTTGGCCGCCATGGCTTGCTACGCGTTGCTGTTCGAGCGGCTCGGATTCCTCCTGAGCAGCGCGCCTGTGCTGGCGTTCCTGCTGGTCGTCCACGGGGAGCGGCGCTGGGGCGTCGTCCTCGCCGTCTCGGTTCTCGCCAGCGCCGCGACCTATGGGTTGTTCGGTCTCTGGCTCAAGGTGCCTCTTCCGTCGGGCCTCCTCGATCGGTGGGGGTTCTGACGGGCCGGCGATGACCGCGCGCCGAAGCCCGGGACGGTCGCCGTGACCGACCTCCTGCAGCACCTCGGCCTGGGGTTCAGCGTCGCCCTCACCCCGGTGAACCTCCTCTACTGCCTCATCGGCGCGGTCGTCGGCACGGCGATCGGGGTCCTGCCGGGCATCGGCCCCGTGACCACGGTGGCGATGCTCGTACCGTTCACGTTCGGCATGGACCCCACCGCGGCGCTGATCATGCTGGCCGGCATCTACTACGGCTCCCAGTACGGCGGCTCGACGACGGCGATCCTCATCAACACGCCCGGGGAGACGTCGTCCGTCATGACCTGCCTCGATGGTTACCAGATGGCGCGCCAGGGCCGGGCGGGGCCGGCGCTGGGAATGGCGGCCATCGGGTCCTTCGTGGCCGGCACGATCAGCGTGGTGTTGCTGATGCTCCTGGCCCGCCCGCTGGTCCGGGTGGCGCTCGAGTTCGGGCCGGCCGAGTACTTCGCCATCATGGTTCTCGCACTCCTGACGCTCGGCGGCCTCACGGGGGAGTCCGTCACCAAGGGACTCCTGATGGGCGTCTTCGGCTTGCTCCTCGGCACCGTAGGCGGCGACCCCTTGACCGGGACGCCGCGCTTCACCTTCGGGGTCCCGAGCCTGCTCGACGGGCTGGAGTTCCTTCCGGTGACGATCGGGTTGTTTGCGGTGGCCGAGGTCCTGTCCACCGCGTCACGCGGGCTGACGCGGGACGTCTACGCGGCGCCCATCCGGGGACTCTTGCCGAGCCGCGCCGACTGGCACGCCTGCCGGTGGACTCTGCCACGCGCGTCGCTCATCGGCTTCGTCGTCGGCGTGCTGCCCGGAACGGGCGCGACGCTCGCCTCGATCCTGGCCTACCTGGCGGAGAAGCGTGCCTCGCGCTACCCGGAACGGTTCGGCACGGGCGTCATCGAGGGGGTGGCGGCGCCGGAGACGGCCAACAACGCGGCGAGCGGCGGGGCCATGGTGCCGCTCTTGACCCTGGGCGTCCCCGGTTCCGGCACTACCGCCGTGATGCTGGGCGCGCTCATGCTGTGGGGTCTCCGCCCCGGGCCGCTCCTGTTCGAGAAGAACCCCGAGCTCGTGTGGGGCCTCATCGCGAGCATGTACATCGGCAACGTCGTGTTACTCATCCTGAACCTGCCGCTCATCGGTCTCTGGGTGCAGCTCCTGCGCGTCCCGCCGCGCATCCTCATGCCCCTGATCCTCCTGTTCTGCTTCACCGGGACCTATGCCGTCAGCGGGAACCCTTTCGACCTGTGGGTGATGGTCGTCTTCGGTGCGATCGGCCTCGTGCTCCAGCGCCACGGCTATCCCATCGCCCCGATCGTGCTGGGCCTCATCCTGGCCCCGCTGCTCGAGACCCACTTCCGACGCGCGCTGATCATCTCCCGCGGAGACTACGCGATCTTCTGGCAGCGCCCGATCGCGGCCTTGCTCCTGGCCGCCGCCGCCGTGTATCTCCTGGCGCCGCTCCTGGCGTGGCTCTGGAGGCGCCGGCGGCGGGTCGCGCCCGCGCCGGGCTAGAGCCTCCGGCTCCGCCCGTCTCGCGCATTGACCGCCCATGCCGCCGCGGGAAGAATGGACCGGGTCGTCCGCGGACCGCGGACGCGGGGAGGCGCGTGAGGGACCAGGCGCGGGTCGTCATCATCGGCGGCGGCATCGCCGGCTGCAGCATCGCCTACCACCTGGCGCGCCGGGGGTGGACCGACGTGCTGCTCCTCGACAAGGGCGAGCTCACGAGCGGATCGACATGGCACGCCGCCGGGATGGTGACGCACTTCCACACCTCGCCGACGATCATGCGCATGCGGCAGTACTCCATCCGCCTGTACCGGAGCCTCCAGGAGGAGCCGGGTACCCCCGAGTACTGGCACGAGGTCGGGAGCCTCCGGGTCGCCTCGAGCCGGGACCAGTGGCTCTTCCTTCGCCGGCAGGTCGGGACCGCGCGCGCCCTGGGCCTCGACGTGGACACGATCTCGCCCGCGGCGGCACTCCGGCAGTTCCCGCTCATGTCCCCTGACGATCTCCACGGGGCCATGTACCTGCCGGGTGACGGGTGGATCGATCCAAGCGGCGCGACGACCGAGCTCGCGCGGCGCGCCCGGGCGCTGGGGGTGGCGCTCGAGACGGGCGTGCGGGTGACGGGGATCGAGCGATCGGTCGGCGGAGCCGTCGACGGCGTGATGACGGACCGTGGCCGGGTTCGCGCGGAGATCGTGATCAACGCGGCCGGGATGTGGGGTCGCCAGGTGGCCGCGATGGTGGACGTGAGGCTGCCGATCACGCCGCTGGTCCACCAGCACCTGACCACCAAGCCGATCGCCGGCCACGAGCTTTCGCGGGGGACTCCGTGCCTACGGGACCCCGAGAACCTCGTGTACCTCCGGGAGGAGGTCGGGGGCTTCCTCATCGGCGGTTTCGAGCGGGAGCCGGTGGCCTGGGCGGTGGACGGCGTCCCGTGGGACTTCACCCAGCGGCTCCTCCCCTCCGACTGGGAGCTGTTCGGCGAGATCATGGAGGGCGCGATCCGGCGGGTGCCGATTCTCGCCCGGGCGGAGATGGCGCATCTGACCAACGGGCCCGAGGGCATCACCCCGGACAGCCGCCCGCTCCTCGGCCCGGTGCCCGGCGTGCCAGGGTTCTGGGTTGCGGCCGGGCTGTCGCACACGGGCTTCGGGGCGGGCGCCGCGATCGGCGACGTCGTGGCCGGGTGGCTCGTCGAGGGCGAGCCGCCCTACGACGTGAGCGAGATGAACGTCCGGCGCTTCGGGCCGGTGTTCGAGGACCGGGCATTCGCGGCGGAGCGCGCTCGCGAGTCCTACCGCTACTACTACATGCTCCGTTACCCGCACGACGAGAACGAGTCGGTGCGCGAACGGCGCCTGTCCCCGCTCGACGCGCGGTGCCTGAGCCTGGGCGGAGTGTTCGGCGAGAAGAACGGCTGGGAGCGCGTCATCTACTACGAGCCCGGTTGCCCCGGCCGCCGCGCTGGCGCGGACCAGCGCGCGTGGGGATGGGGGCGGCCAGCCTTCTTCGACCGGGTTGGCGAGGAGCATCGCGCCGTCCGGGAGCGTGCGGGCCTCCTCGACATGACTTCGTTCGGGAAGATCGACGTCCGGGGGCCGGGCGCGCTGGCGCTTCTCCAGCGGCTCTGCGACAACGACGTCGGGAAGCCGCCCGGCAGCGTTGTCTACACGCAGTTCCTCAACCCGCGTGGCGGGATCGAGGCCGACGTGACGGTGATCCGGCTCGCCGAGGACCGCTTCCGCGTGGTGACTGGCTCCGGCTTCGTCTCGGGGGATCTCGGCTGGATTCGGATGCGGCGGCCGCCGGACGGCTCGGTCGAGGCGCGCGAGGTCACCGACGAGCTGGCCGTCATCGGATTGTGGGGCCCCGCGGCCCGCGGGATCCTGGAGGCCGTGACACCCGACGGCGTGTCGAATGCCGCGTTCCCGTACCTCAGCGCCCGGTCGATCCGCGTCGCCTCCACGGATGTGTGGGCCCAGCGCGTCACCTACGTGGGCGAGCTGGGCTGGGAGCTCTACGTCCCCATGAACAGGGCGGGCGCGGTCTGGGACGCGCTCTTGGACGCGGGGCGGCCCGCCGGGATCCTGCCGACCGGATACAAGGCGCTCGACTCGCTCAGGCTCGAGAAGGGGTACCGATACTGGAGCGCCGACATCACTCCCGCGGACAACCCGTACGAGGCGGGCCTCGGGTTCTGCGTCCGCCTGGAGAAGGGCGACTTCATCGGGCGGGAGGCGCTCTGGCGGGCCAAGGAGACGGGCATGGCACGTCGGCTGGCGACGGTGACGATCGATCCCGCGCCCACGATCTACGGCGGGGAGGCGGTGTGGAAGGAGGGCCGGGTGCTCGGCCGCCTCCGGAGCGGCGGCTACGGCTACACGGTTGGCCGGAACATCGGGCTCGTGTACCTGCCGGTGGAGGTGGCCGTGCCGGGAACGGCGCTGGAGCTCGAGGTCTTCGGCGAGCGGGTGGCCGCCGAGGTGGCCCCAGACGTCCTCTACGATCCCCGCGGGGTCCGGATTCGCGCCTGAGCGGAGGGCGGCCCGGACCCGCGCCCGGCCTCAGATCGGGCTCGGCGCTGGGCCCCCCGCCCGGACGCGCGCAAGGAGGGCGAGGCCCACGACGAACATGACGCCGACCGAGAGGATGGCCATGCGCTGGTTCCCGCCCGTCAGCCGCGACACCGTCCCGAAGATGACGGGGCCCATCACGGCGGCGGTCTTCCCGCAGAGGGAATAGAAGCCGAACAGCTCGGCCTCCTGGCCCCGGGGGATCAGGCTCGCCATGAAGGCGCGCGCAGCCGCCTGGACGGCGCCGAGTCCCGTGCCGGCGAGGATGGCCACCGCGTAGAACTGCCCCTTCGTCGTCACGAAGTACGCGGCGACCACCACGATGCACCACTGGACGAGGGTGACCATCACCACGAAGCGCGGTCCTCGGGTGTCGATCGGCTTCGCCCAGAGCCACGCCCCGGCGAGCGCGGAGAGCTGGACGACGAAGTAGAGGCCGATGACCTCGGCGGTCGAGAAGCCGAGCGTGTGCCCGGCGAACACGGAGGAGAAGTAGACCACGGTGTTGATGCCGTCCTCGAAGAAGAGATACGCCAGCAGGAAGCCGCGGAGATCGGGCAGGGTCCGGAGGTGACGAAGCGTCGCCCGAGTCTTGGTGAACCCGACACGGACCGCTCGAGCGAGCGTCAAGTCCCCGGGCCGGTCGGCTGGCAGGTAGAGGACGGCGGGCAGCGCAAAACCGCCGAACAGGATCGCCGCCGTGAGAAACGCCCCGCCATACCAGCCGTGGAGCGCGAAGGGCAGGGCGGCGACGAGCGCCAGTGCCGAGCCGGCGTAGCCCGTGGCGAACCCGTATGCCGATAGCCGGCCCCGGCGCGTCTCGTCGGCGAGGTCCGGGAGGTAGGCGTTGTAGTAGACGATGGCCGCCTCGAAGCCGACCGTGCCCAGGACGGCGAGGAGCAATCCCCAGAGGACCTCGCCCGGGTCGACGGTGGCCATGAGCGCCGTCGCCCCCACGGCGAGGTAGGTCAGTATCGAGAGGAAGCGCTTCCGGAGCCCCGCGTGGTCGGCGATCGCGCCCAGCGGCGGCGAAGCGACGGCAACGATCACCATCGAGAGCGTCACGGCGAGGCCCCACCAGAAGTCGCCCTCGCCGCGCTCGTTGCCCACGACCGAGAGCGCATAGTACTTCGCGTACACGGTGGCGGGGATCACCGCGACGTAGGCGGAGTTGGCGAAGTCGTAGAGGAGCCAGGACACGACGGCCCTGTGCGATGGGGGCGTCACGGCTGGTAGGATGATACGGGTTCTGGCGAGAGAACGGAAACAGGGCAGTGTCCGACGCGTCGCCGGTCGAGATTCGACGGATCGAGGACCGCGAGCTTCACGTCACGTGGGCCGACGGGCACCGGAGCGTCTTTCCGAACAAGATGCTTCGCGAGCGCTGTCCCTGCGCCGGCTGCGTGCACGAGCTGACCGGGCAGCGCCTCCTCGATCCGGCGTCCGTCCGCCCGGACATCCGGGCGGACGAGATCGCGCTCGTGGGTCGGTACGCCATCCGCGTGCGCTGGAGCGACGGTCACGGAACCGGGATCTACACGTTCCAGAAGCTCCGGGAGTGGTGTCCCTGCGCAGCGTGCCAGCCCGAAGCGAAGCGCTAGCGGGGCCGGCGCGGAGCGGGCTCGGGGAGCTGCCGCACTGAGGGGTCCAGCTCGTGGGCGAGGTCGAGGAGCGCGTAGGTGTGGCACGCGCGCCCTCGTGTTCGATAGGCGCACATGCACATGAGGAAGACGTCGCCGGTGCGGGCCTCGGCGAGGAGCTGCCGGACCGCCGGAAGGGCGCCGGGCCGGGCCCTGAGCTCCGCGATGTACCGCCCGCGATATCCCATGTCGCGGTGCGCCGCGGAGTGCGCTGCGTCCGGCGCCGCTCCCGCGCGGATGAGCGCGCGCTTTCGCGCCTGGAACTCCGCCACCAGCTCGTCGGACGGGGCGAGGACCTTGATGCCACCGGCGCCTGCCCGCATGACGCTCACGCGGCGCGCTCCCGAGGGAAGCGGCGCGAAGCGGGTCGTACGGCCCAAGCCCACATCTTGAGTGTGCCACGGAGCGTGCCGCGGAGGGTGTCGTTGACAGCGGACGCCCACCGCCCTACCGTGCAGGAGATCGTGAGCGCTCTCGAGGACATCTCTCGCGTCGCGAGTGTCGACCGTGCGGCGCTCGGCGCCGCATCCACCGCCGCCGCGGAGGCCGCCGGCGAAACGAGCCTACGCGTCAGGCTCGAGCGGCATGTGCCCGCTGACGCCAAGGAGGCCGGCGATTTGGCGGAAATGCTTGCGTTTCTCGATCGACACCCGGACCCGTTCGACCGCGCCATCCTCGAGGGCCACTTCACGGGCAGCGCCGTCGTGGTCTCGGCGACGGGCGACCGCGTGCTCCTGCTCCATCACCGGAAACTCGATCGCTGGCTCCAGCCCGGCGGCCATGCCGAGCCTGGGGAGCGAGAGGGGGTGATGGTCGCCCTGCGGGAAGCGCGTGAGGAGACGGGGATCGAAGGGCTCATCCTCCACCCGGCGGCTCCGCGGCCCCTTGACGTCGACGTGCACCCGATCCCGGCGCGTGGGGACGAGCCCGCGCACCGGCACCTCGATCTCCGTTACCTGGTGGTCGCGCCCCGCGCCGGGACGCCGCGGCCGGCTGCGGAGGAGGCCCGGGCTCTCCGGTGGTTCACCTGGGAGGAGCTCTCGGCGGTAGATCTTGACCCCGGTCTCCGCCGCGCGCTTTGCGCGGCGCGCGCCTTCACGTCCACCCCGCTTGCCGAAGAGGAGTCTGTCCGGTGATCTACGAGCTGCGTAGCTACGAGGTCGTGCCCGGCCGCATGCCGGCCATGCACGCCCGGTTCCAGAACCACACCCTGGGATTTTTCCGGAAGCACGGCATCGGCGTGGTCGGCTTCTGGGAGGCGATCGTCGGGACCACCAACGTGCTGCACTACGTGCTGCAGTTCGACGATCTCGCGCATCGCGAGAAAGCGTGGAACGCCTTCATGGCTGATCCGGACTGGCACCGCGTGCGGGCGGAGTCTGAGAAGGATGGGCCCATCGTGGCGCGGGTCCGCAACGAGCTCTGGCGGCCGACGCCCTACTCGCCGATGCAGTGACCGGCCAGCTCCCTGGGGGGCCGTGATCCCGACCGCCGGCTTGAGCGCGGGTTCGTTGCCCCTCAAGCCGGAGGGGCGCTGGGACGTTGAGGCGACCCCGGCGCCCGCCTCGGCGCCGTGCGGCGAGCTGGTCCGTTTCGTTGGGGCGCCGCTCCAGGACCGGCCGGCTGCGACCCTCGAGGGGCTACTGCTCCGTCCCACCGGCTGGGGCCCGTTTCCTGCCGTCGTGATGCTTCACGGCTGCTCCGGCCTCCGCACCAGGGGCGGCGCGATCCAGGGGAAGCTCAGGTTCTGGGCGGAGCATTTCCGCGATCTCGGATACGTGACGCTCCTGGTGGACAGCTTCACGCCGCGGGGCATCGACGAGGTATGCACGGGCCGCCATCTCCTGTCGCCCGTTCGCGACCGCGCCGACGACGCACGGGGCGGGCTGCGCTATCTGCAGGGACAGCCAGACGTCCGACCGGACCGGGTGGGACTTGTCGGCTGGTCGAACGGGGCGGCGGCCGCGCTGAGCGTCCTCTTCGACCAGGGTACTGCCGAGCGGGACTTCCGCGCTGCCGTCGCGTTCTATCCGAACTGCACGCGGACCTACCCGGGCGGCCCCGACTTCCGTCCCTACGCCCCCCTCTTCGTCCTGGTGGGCGCCCTAGACGACTGGACGCCGGCCGCGCCGTGCATGGCCTTGGTCGAGCGCGCCCGCTTGCGCGGGGCCCCGATCGCGATCAAGGTGTACGCAGGCGCCCACCACAGCTTCGATGCGCCGGCGACTTCCTTGCGCTACCGGCCCGAGGTGCGGAATCACACGAAGCTCAAGGGCTGCTCTGGCGCGACCGTCGGCACGGAGCCCGTGGCCCGCGCCGACGCGATCATCGAGGTGACGAGGTTTCTCGCCGCCGAGCTCACGGGAGCGCTTGGCTAGAGCCTCGGTGTCCGGCGGCGGCCGCCGGGAACGACTCCATGACCAGCCGCGCGATGTGCCGGCCGATCGCGAGCGAGGCCGTGGCCGCCGGAGAAGGCGCGTTCAGGACGTGGATCGCGTCCGGCGACCTGACGATGCGAAAGTCGTCGACGAGGGACCCGTCCTCGGCTACCGCCTGGGCGCGGACGCCTGCGCCGCCGGGCGCGACGTCGGCCGCCTTGACCTCGGGGATGAGCCGCTGGAGAGCCCGCACGAACGCCCGCTTGCTCAGCGAGCGATACATCTCGTAGCTGCCGGTGCGCCAGTATCGTCGGGCCATCGCCCAGAAGCCTGAGTAGCCGAGGGTGCCCGCCAACTCGCGGAGGTGGATCCGCCCGAGGCGGTAGCCCTCGCGCGCGAAGGCCAGCACGGCGTTCGGACCCGCCTCGACCTCGCCGTGGACGGTGCGCGTGAAGTGGACGCCGAGGAACGGGAACTCCGGGTCGGGGACCGGATAGATGAGGCCCCGCACCAGATCGTGCCGCTCCGGCCGGATCATGTAGTACTCGCCCCGGAAGGGGATGATCCGGAGACCCGGACGGGCGCCCGCGAGCCGGGCGACGACGTCGGAGTACAGGCCGGCGCAGTTGACGAGTCGGCGCGACTGGATGGGCCCGGAGGCCGTCGACAGGTCGAAGCCGTCACTGGTCCGATTGATCGCGGTGACCCGAGCCCCGGTCCGGATCACGGCGCCCTGGGTGAGCAGGTCTCGCGCGACCGCCTGGGCCACCTCCCCGTAGTCGACGATTGCGGTGGTCGGCGAGTGGATCGCGCGGATCGCTGCGGCGTGAGGCTCGATCTCGCGAAGACGGTCCCTGTCGATCAAGGAGAGTCCGGCAACCCCGTTCGCCGTGCCGCGCTCGAAGAGGGCCTGGAGCCTCGGGAGCTCGTCCTCGAAGGTGGCCACGATGACCTTGCCGATCGGATCGACCCGGATCGCGTGCTCGGCGCAGAACTCCTTCATCAGTCGTGCCCCCTCGACGCAGAGGCGGGCCTTGTGAGAGCCAGGCTTGTAGTAGATGCCGGAGTGAATGACCCCGCTGTTGTGCCCGGTCTGGTGCGCGGCGAGCCGCGGCTCCTTCTCGAGGATGACCAGCCGGAGATCGGGACGCTCCGCGAGGAGCGCGCGCGCCGTGGCGAGTCCGACGATCCCGCCTCCCACCACGGTCAGGTCGAATCGCTCGCTCACGTCCGGCGCCCAAATCGGCGAATGTGTCGGCTCACACGGCTCTCCGCACGGGGCTCCCGTAAGTACGCTTCGGCCAGTGCCTCGTCGGGGCGAGCGAGGTGCAGCAGACCGAAGCTCATCACGACGGCATCGAAGCTCGCGTCCGGGAAGGGAAGCGCCTCGGCGTCGCCCTCTCTGAAGTCGACGGTCGGCTCGCGACGCCGCGCCTCGGCGAGCATGGGGGCGGAGAAGTCGATTCCCACCACCTCCGCGTTCCGACGCGCGGCGGCGCCGGCCACGTACCCCGGCCCCGTCGCGACATCGAGGACTCGGACGCCCGGGCCGGCGAGGACGGCATCGAGCAGCGGCTCGATCGCCTGGCTCGTCAGATCTCCCCAGGCGTCTCGATAGGCGGTGACGACGCGTTGCCACCCGGCTTGCTCGAACGCGCGGAAGGCGGCGGGGTCACCGTCTTGCGAGGCCATGGGACCGGGTCCGGTCTCGTTGGGCAGCGGCGACGCGGCTGCTCAGGACTCCCGCTTCGCTACCACCTCGAAGGTGGCGCGGAAGTCGATGTCCTGCCGGAGGCTATGCCACACGGAGCAGTACCGCTCGCGTGAGAGCTCGATCGCCCGCTCGACGCGGTCGGCCGGGATGCCGTCCCCGCGCACCACGAAGTGGAACGCCACTCGCGTGACGTGGCGCGGGGGATCTCCGCGACGGGCGCTCTCGAGGCGGACCGTCATCCCGTCCAGGGGGAACCGCCCCTTCTGCAGGATGTCCACGACGTCGATCGCCATGCACCCGGCGAGGCTGACCGCCAGTGCCTGCACGGGCGAGAGACCGGCCCGGCGCTCGCTGTCCAACACGAGGGTCCGCTCGCCGGCGCGCGCCTCGAACCGGAGTCCGCCCTGCCACGTGAGCTCGACCGCCTCGCCCGGGTTCTGGCCGCTCATTCGGACCTCTCGTGCAGGGATGGTATCATCGCCCCGCATGAGCGGTCTGGCCCGCGCCTTCACGATCGACGATCTCCGCCGTCTTGCCCGGCGCCGGCTTCCGCGCGCGGTGTTCGACTTCGTGGAGGGCGGCGCCGGCGACGAGCAGACCGTCGTCCGGAACCGCGCCGCGTTCGAGCGGCTCCTGTTCCAGCCGAAGGTGCTCGTCGACGTCTCGAAGCGGGAGCAGGCCACCGTCGTCTTCGGCGATCGCATCGAGACCCCCGTCCTGCTGTCCCCGACCGGGATGGCCGGCCTCTGCTGGCCGAAGGGCGAGGCGGCGGCGGCTCGCGCGGCTCACGAGGCGGGGACGATCTACACGCTCAGCACCCACTCGAGCTGCTCGATCGAGGAGGTGGCGGCGGGAGCGCCGGGACCGCTCTGGTTCCAGCTCTACGTCTGGCAGAATCGCGACCTCACGCGCTCGTTCGTCGAACGGGCCCGGGCGGCGGGATACCGGGCGCTGCTCCTCACCGTCGACGTGCCGGTCATCAGCCGTCGTGAGCGGGATCTTCGTAACGGCTTCACCGTTCCGCCCCGGCTGACGGCGCGGAACGTCCTGGATACCGTTCGGCGAGTGGGGTGGATCCGCCGGGTGCTGTTCGGCCCGCGACTCACGCTGGCCAACCTGGTCGGCGCGCCGGGCGCGCCGCGGACGGACATCGTCACCCTCGCGGGCGTGGCCAATCGCCAGGTCGACCCCTCGATCGCCTGGGGTGACCTCGTGTGGTTCCGGTCGCTGTGGTCAGGTCCGCTCCTCCTGAAGGGCGTGCTCACCGCAGCGGACGCCAGGCGTGCGGCCGAGCACGGCGTCGACGGCCTGGTCGTGTCGAACCACGGCGGCCGGCAGCTCGACGGTGTGCCCGCGACGATCGAGGCGCTGCCGGAGATCGTGGACGCGGTGGGGGGGCGGATCGACGTGTTGCTGGACGGCGGCGTTCGGCGCGGGGCGGACGTCGTGCGCGCTCTCGCGCTCGGGGCGCGCGCCGTGATGGTCGGACGCCCGTACCTCTACGGGCTGGCGGCGGGCGGGCCAGCGGGCGTCCGGCATGCGATCGACACCCTCGCGCGGGAGGTCGACCAGGTCCTCGCGCTCGTTGGCGTGCCGCGGGTGGGAGACCTCGACCGTACCATCGTCCGGCGCGCCGACGGCCCCTGAGGGTCGCCCCGCCGCCGTCCGGTCGTGGAGGTCGACATCCGGGTGCCCGTCGGGCGCCCGCTCTCCGAGATCGCAGACGTCATCGCGCGCTGTGAGGACGCGGGGTTCGACGGCGTCGGGGTTCACGACCATCCCCACAGCGGCCGCGACGCCTATCTGGTCCTGGCGCTGGCCGCCGAGCGGACTCGCCGGATCCGCCTGTACCCGGCGACGTCGAGCCCCATCGTCCGCCACCCGATGCTCCTGGCATCGCTGGCACACAGCCTGGACGAGCTCGCGCCTGGCCGGGTCTGTCTCACGATCGCTCCCGGTTTCCTCTCGGCGCGGAGCGTCGGCCGTCCCCGCGCGACCGTGGCGACGATGCGCGAGGCCGTGCTCGCCCTCCGGCGCTTGCTAGCCGGGGAGCCCGTCGCCTTCGGCGATCCGCCGAGCCAGCTCCGGAACCTGAGCGCCGCGCCGCCTTCCGTCTACCTGCTGGCCGCCGGGCCGCGCATGATCGAGCTGGCTGGAGAGGTGGCCGACGGCGTCTTCCTGATGGTCGGCCTCCACCGGGACGCGGTGGCGGCGGCCCGCCGCCTCTTGGAGGCGGGCGCCAGCCGAGCGGCCCGTTCGCTCCACGGCTTTCGCACCGTCTTCATCGCGACCATGGGCCTTGAGGAGGGCGGAGCCACGGCGCATCGCTGGCCCCGGCGGTGGTTCGCGCCCGGGCATCCGTGGCTGACGTACCCGAGCGCCTCGAACCTTCGCTGGCTTCGCGAGGCCGGCCTTCCCGTCCCGGAGACGGCGACGCCGGACGACATCTCGGAGGATCTCGCGGCGCGCATCTCGGACGCGTTCGGCCTCTTCGGGTCGCCCGAGCACTGCGCCGACCGCCTTCTCCGGGCGCGCGAGGAGGCCGGCGTCGAGCACGTCTTCCTGTTTCCCGCGCACACGCTCGCGGGCGCCTACGAGATGCCGGAGCGCGAGATCGAAGCGTTCCGCCGCGTCATCCGTCCGCGCCTCGGCGGCGGTCCTCAGCCGGCCGCGCGCTAGGGGCCGGGCTCCGGGTTTCCCGGGATCGGCGGGGGGCCCGCGGGGAGGACCTGCGCCGGCGCCCGCTCGCCGCACCCTTCACCGGACCGGGAGGAGTCGGGGAAGTCGGCGCGAGTCGGAGGAGCGAGGTACCGAAGAGCGGCAGCGGGAACGTGACGGTGATCTGCCCGTCCGCGCCAACCCTGAGCCGCCTGGGCGGCCCGGCCAGCTCGAGCCCCTGACGTCGACGCAGCCGTTCGAGCTGGGCGGGGCCGGGAGATCAACTGGACGGCCATCCCGTGGAGCGGGACGGTGGAGCTCAGCCACTGGCGGATCGATGCGGCGCACTCCAGCGCCTGCGCCGAGTGAGTACGGCTCGGGCGACCCGAGGATCTCGTCGTAGCCGATGCTGGCCCAGATCCGGCGGAGAGGTCCGCGCCAGTCATCGCAGTCAACCCGGATCGTCGCCGTCGCCCTGTCCACCGTGGGATCCTCCGTTCAGCCCTTGATGGCGCCCGTCGTGATGCCCGAGAACACGAATCGCTGGGTCAGCACGAACACCGCCAGCGTGGGCACGGTCAGGATGGTCGCCAGCGTGAGGGTCTCCTGCTTGCTCGCCATGATGGTGCTCTCGGTGAAGAGCGCGCCGACCGCCAGCGGGTACATGGCGTTCGACTGGGTGAGCAGGTACGGGATCGTGAAGTTCTGCCAGGCGCTCAGGAACGCGAGCAGCATGGCGCTGTAGAGCGCGGGCCGCGCCAGCGGCACGACCACGTGCCACATGAGCTGCCAGGCCCGCGCCCCGTCCATGAGCGCCGCCTCGTCGAGCTCCCGGGGCAGGCCCCGCATGTAACCGTAGATGATCAGGAAGTTCACCGCGTTCACCGCCAGGGGCAGGATCATGCCAAGGTGGGTGTCGATGAGACTCAGACTGTTGACGACGCGAAACAGCCCGATCAGCACCACCTCGCCCGGCACCATCATGGTCGCAATGACCAGGTAGTAGCACAGGCGCCCGCCGGGGACCCGCCGTCGGCTCAGCACGAACGCCGCCAGCACGGCGGTCGCGACGTTGGCGATGGTCCCCCCCAGCGAGATGATCACGCTGTTGAGGAAGAAGCGCAGGACCGGGAGCTGCGGGTCCGCCAGGAGCTTCCGGTACATGGCGAAGCTCACGGTGGACGGGATGGGGTGGAAGGCCACCGTGTAGACCTCGGCCGCCGGGCGGACGGTGGTCACGACCATCCAGTAGAAGGGGAACGCGATCACGAGCGCCGCGACGATGAGGATGGCGTAGACAACGACGCGGCCCACCAGTTCGGCCGGTCGGAGCGGCCGGCGAGGGGCGCCTCTCACAGGGCGACCTCGCCCGCCTTGCCGAGTCGGTTGGAGAGCGCGGTGCAGACCATGATCATCAGGAAGAGCACGATGGAGGCGGCGGCGGAGAATCCGAAGCGGAGCTGGCCCGTCCCGAACGCCTCGCGGTAGACGTAGGTGGCCATCAGCTCGGTGTGCCCGGCGGGTCCCCCCTGCGTCATGACGAAGACGAGCGCGAAGGCCTTGAGGAAGTTGACGATGCCCAGGATCACGCTCAGGACGATGGCGGTTCGCAGGAGGGGGACCGTCACGCGAAGGAACTGACTGAAGGCACTGGCGCCGTCGATGGACGCGGCCTCGTAGTAGGCGGGATCGATCGCCTGGAGGTTCGCCGTGAAGATGACCAGGAAGTAGCCGATCCACTTCCAGACGTTGACGAGCACCAGGGACCAGAGCGCGAGGCGGGGACTGGACAGCCAGTTCGGTCCGGGTTGGACCCCCGCGTACGAGAGGGCCACGTTGATGACGCCGTAGCTCGGATCCATCATCCACTTCCAGATGTAGCCCACCGCGACGAGCGACGTCACCACCGGCAGGAAGAAGATCACCTTGAGCAGGGTCTGGCCGCGCACCCACGGAAGATTGACCAGGATAGCCAGGCCGAGCGAGATCACCAGGACGAGGACGGTCGACGCCGTCGTGAAGAGTACGGTGTTCCAGAGAGCCTGGTGGAACCCGGGAGCCGCCAGGATATCGCGATAGTTCCCGAGACCGACGAACGGGCCCCGCTCGACGATCTTGGCGTCGAAGAACGAGAGGGCCAACGTCTCCACGATGGGATGGAGCGAGAACACCGTGTAGAGGACGAGGATCGGCGCCAGGAAGAGGTAGGAGGTCGCGACGCCGGCGACGCGGGCGGAGAGGAGCGAGGACCGGCGGCCAGCTACGGCGGGCATCGCCATGGCGGTGGGCGGCGGGGTCGGGACCCGGGCGGCCGTCGGACCGGGGCGCGTTCTGCCCCGGTCCGGGCCGCGTCCTACCGCTTGCGGATCTCGCTGAACTTGGCCAGGGCCTCCTTCTCGGCGTCAGCCAGGGCCTTCGTCGGGTCGATCTTCGCGTCCGCGAGCATCCCATTGAGGTGTCGCGACAGGATGTCGAGCGTCGGGAGCCAGGTGTCGATGTAGGTCAGCTCGAGCGCGTAGGCCTGGGGCTTCGTGAAGTATGCGAGCCGGGGGCTGGTCGCGAGCGTGCCCCAGTCGAGGTCGGTGCGAGCGGAGCTGGTGAGCTTCTGGTAGAACGCAGTCTGCGCCGGCTTGCCGAGCAGCGCCTTGAAGACGGCGTAGGCCGCCTCCTCGTTCTTGGTCGAGGCGCTCATCGTGATGCGTTGGACCAGGATACCTGATACCCCTTCTGGCCCTTCTTCAGCGGCGGGTACGGCAGGACCACGTAGTCCTCGGCGATCGCGGTCTTCGCCCACGGGCCGACGTTCCACGCCCCGACGCGGCCGATGCCGCACTTGCCGGCCTGGACGACGTCGTAGAACTCCTTGTGCGTGAACGTCGGGGTAGCCGGCGAGGTGACCTTCTTCTCGTGCTGCCACGCGTGGAGCGCCTTGGCGACCTCGCGGCCGACGTCGGTGTTGAACGAGGGTTTGCCGTCGAGGTCGACGATCGGGTACTGCATGCCGGCGGCGGCGGCGCTGTACAGGAACTGCGTGCCGGCGCTGTTGGTGACGCCGGGCGCGCCGAAGATGCAGTACCCGAAGGTGTCCTTCTGCCCGTTACCGTCCGGATCCTCCCGGGTGAATCGTTCAGCCAGCGTGGTCAGCTCGCTCCAGTCCTCGGGGGGCTTGGCCTTGGCCTTCGTGAGCCACGACTCGCGCACGAAGAGGCCGACCGCCTGGACGACCTGCGGGAGCCCCCAGAGCTTCTGCCCGCTCTGGTAGGAGTCGACGTGGGCCTTCGGGACCGCTGCCACGATCTCCTTCAGCTCGGGATCCGACGCCGCCCGGGCCGAGAGATCCGCCCACGCCTTGAACTGCTGCTCGACCGGCACCAGCCGGTACTGGGAGCCCATCGCGATGTCGGGCCCCTGCTTGGTCGCAAAGGCGGCCACCAGCTTGGCCGACAGCTGGGCCGCGTCTTGCGTCACCCACTCTACGGTGACGTCGGGGTACCTGGCGCCGATCTCCTTGCTGAAATCCGCGATGAACGGATTCCAGGCGGCGCCGCTGTCGTACCAGATGACGACCTTCCCCTTGGGTGCGGCCGAACCGATGGCGGCCGTCAACAGCAGGGTGGCGATCGAGAGACATCCGATCAGCGTCGACCGGCGGGTCATTCGCGGTCCTCCTTGCGGACTTGCGGTCGTGGTTGAGCCGGATCCGTCGCGGTGCCGACGGGCGCAGAATAGACGAAGGGGCGCGAGTTCGGCAAGCGTCGGCCCTGCAGGTGCGACTTGGAGTGGCCAATTCCGACGTGTGGGCTCAGCCAATGAGCCGATCGGCCGAGGATGCGGAGGACAGCCGTGGTAGGCTGATCCGCAGCGCAATTGCTTTCCGGGCGCTCACATCACGGAGGACCACATGGCCAGGCAAGGAGCGCGAACTCGGACGGGTCTCGGCCGGCGAGCGTTTCTCCGCGGCGCGCTTGGCGCGGGCGCGACGGCCGCCGGCGCCGGTTTCGCGGCGGGTCGTCGGGTGGCGAGCGCGCAGACGGGCGGGAGCGGCGAGGTCGTGGTGTGCACCTGGGGTGGCACCTACACCGAGGCGCAGCGCCGGTTCTTCTTCGACCCGTTCGAGCGCGAGACCGGCATCCGCGTCCGGACGGTAGGTGTGCCCGACATCGCCAAGATCCGCGCGATGGTGCAGGCGCGCGCGGTGGAATGGGACATGGTGGACGCCGAGGGCCAGATGATGCTGCGGCTGGCCGCCGACGACATGCTCGAGCGCGCCGACTTCTCGGTGATCCCGCGGACCGACCTCCTGCCGACCGCGGTCAGCGACTGGGGGATCGGCTCCGTCGCATACGCGTATTCGCTGGGCTGGAGCACCCAGAAGTTCCCGGCCGGCCGTCAGCCCCGTGGCTGGAGGGACTTCTTCGACACGAAGGCCTTTCCGGGGCGGCGCGCCATGTACGGCCAGCCGATACCGGTGCTCGAGTTCGCGCTCCTTGCCGACGGCGTTGCGCCGACCGCGCTCTATCCGCTCGACGTGGACCGCGCCTTCCGCTTCCTGGAGAGCCGGAAGGACGTCGTGAACGTCTGGTACAAGAGCCCGGCCCAGATCCAGACCCTGCTCCGCGGGGGCGAGGTGGACATGGTCGAGGGGTTCAGCGGACGTCTGATCGACCTCAAGAAGGCCGGCGCCGACGTCGACTGGACGTTTGACCAGGGAGCGTGGATGCAGTCGTTCTGGATCGTCCCGAAGGGCGCGAAGAACCGGGAAGCCGCGATGCGGCTCATGGCTCACTACACGCGCCCGGACCCGGAGGCCCAGTTCGCCGAGCTGTTCCCGTACGGCATGCCGAACCGCGTGGCCTACCAGAAGATGTCGAAGGAGACCCTGGCCCTCCTGCCCACCGCTCCCGGCAACGTGGAGCGGCAGATCCAGGTCGACAGCGCCTGGTGGGCGAAGAACATCGACGCCGTCCTCAAGCGCTGGCTGACCTTCCTCGGCTGAGGGGCTGAGGTCCCCCGCCTCGCGCCGCACGAGCCACGCCCGGGCGTCCGGACGCGCGGCATGAGATCCGGGACCTCGACGCGGCAGGCCCTCTGGCCCGTCCTGCCGCTGCTCGCGTTTCTCGCGCTCGTGTTCATCGGGCCGATCGCGCGAGTGCTCCTGTGGGGCGTCGCGCCGGCGACGGCCCCGATCGGCGCGACGGACGCGCCCTGGCGCGAGCTTCTGGCGACCCCGCTGTACCGTGACGCGCTCCTGCGAACCTTCCGGCTGAGCCTGACGGTGACGCTCGTGTGCCTGATCCTGGGATACCCGGTGGCCTACGTGCTCGCCCGCACCCGAGGGTGGCGTGGGCAGGTGCTGCTCGCCCTGGTCGTGGCGCCCTTCTGGATCAGCGTGCTCGCGCGGAGCTTCACCTGGATGGTGCTGCTCCAGCGCCAGGGGATCGTCAACCGGCTCCTGCTGGCGCTGGGTGTCGTGCGGGAGCCGGTGCCGCTCATCTACAACGAGGTGGGCGTTCACATCGGGATGATCCACGTCCTCTTGCCGTACATGATCCTGTCCCTCTACGGCGCCATGCGCGCGATCGATCCCGGCCTCCTCCGCGCCGCCGCCGGGCTCGGGGCCACCGAATGGCAGGCGTTCCGGCGGATCTGGTGGCCCCTCTCCAGGCCCGGCGTCGCTGCCGGCAGCCTGCTGCTCTTCGTGGTCGCGCTCGGGTTCTTCATCACCCCGGCGCTCCTCGGCGGCGGGAAGGTGACGACGCTCGCGATGCTCATCGAGGCCCACGTGAGCCAGGCCCAGGACTGGTCGCTCGCCTCGGCGCTCGGTCTGGTGCTGTTGGTCGCGACGGTCGTCGCGCTGCTGCCGGCCCAGCGAGCGCTCAGGCTGGAAGCGCTGGTCGGGGCGGGGACCCGCTGACGTGGCGTTCCGCGTGGCGATGGGGAGCGCGGCCGGGCTCGGCGTCGCCTTCCTGCTCCTGCCCATCCTCGCCCTCGTGCCGATGTCGCTCAGCCGGACCACCTGGCTGGCCTTTCCTCCCGAGGCGCTGACGCTCGAGTGGTACGGCCGGGTCCTGGCGGACCGCGAGTGGCGCGAGGCGGCGGGCACGAGCCTGACGGTCGCCGCCTGCGCCGCGTTGCTGGCCGCGCTCATCGGCACTCCGGCGGGCCTGGCGCTGGGGCGGGGGCGCTGGACCCCAAGCCTTCGAAGAGCCCTCAGGACCATCGTCCTCCTTCCGCTGTTGGTGCCGGTCGTGCTGGTGGCCATGGCGCTCTACGCCGCCTTCGTGACCGCGGGCCTGGGCGGCACGCTCGTCGCGCTGATTCTGGCTCATACCACCCTCGGGGTGCCCTACGTGGTCCTGAGCGTCGAGGCCGCGGCGAGCAGCCTTGACCCGCGCCTGGAGCGCGCGGCCCGGAGCCTGGGGGCCACCGCATGGCAGGCGCTCCGGCGCGTGACGCTGCCCCTGGTCCGGCGCGGCCTCCTCGCCGGGACGCTGTTCGCGGCGATCGTGTCGCTCGACGAGGTCGTCGTCGCGCTGTTCGTGGGCGGACCGGCCACCACCACGCTGCCCCGGAAGATGTGGAGCACGATCACCCAGGACGAGTTCGACCCGCTCCTGACCGCCGTGGCTACGCTCCAGATGCTCGTGGCGCTCGGCCTGCTGGGCGTTGCGGCCAGGCTCGGCGCCATTTGGCGACGAGGAGACAATCGTGCGCCCGATGCCCAGGGTGTTCCGGCAGCGCCAGTGGCGCATGTGGCGCCATGGCGGATCGACCCGGCGACGCGAGCCGGCGCCAGTCTCGCGCTCGTCGGTCTCAGGAAGCGCTTCGGCCCGGTGACCGCCGTCGACGGGCTCACGCTCGACGTCGAGCCCGGCGAGATCCTGACGCTGCTCGGGCCGTCGGGTTGCGGCAAGACGACGGTCCTCAACCTGATCGCGGGGTTCGAGGTGGCGGACGCCGGCGCGGTTCGGATCGACGGCGCCGACGTCGCCGCCCGGCCGCCGCACCGCCGCGAGGTCGGGATGGTGTTCCAGGACTATGCGCTCTTCCCGCACCTGACGGTCCGCGAGAACGTGGCGTTTCCCCTGCGGGTGCGGGGGATCTCCGGGCCGGACGTCAGCGAGCGCGTGAGCTCGATGCTGGGGCTGGTGCGTCTGCCGGGCTACGAGGACCGGCAGCCGCGACAGCTCTCGGGCGGCCAGCAGCAACGGGTCGCGCTCGCCCGGGCGCTGGCCTTCCGCCCCCGCGTGCTGCTGATGGACGAGCCGTTCGGAGCCCTCGATCGCGCCCTCCGCGTGACGATGCGTGCGGAGCTCCGCGAGCTCCAGCGGGCGCTCGGCATCACGGTGGTCCTGGTGACCCACGACCAGGACGAGGCGATGGACCTCTCCGACCGGGTCGCCGTCATGCGGGCGGGCCGGATCCAGCAGGTCGCGCCACCCCGCGAGCTCTACGAAAAGCCGGCGAACGCGTTCGTCGCCGGCTTCGTGGGGGAGTCGAACCTACTCGAGGCCGCGGTCGTGGCCGTGGAGGGCGAGTTCGCCGTCGTCAGGACGGCGGGGGGTTGTCGGATCAAGGCGGCGCGGAGCTCGGCTCGAGTCGGCGACCACGTGCTCGTGCTTTTCCGTCCCGACGCGGCGGCGCTCGCCGAGGCCGGCCTGGCGGACGAGGGGCTCGTGGGTGTCGTCGAGGATGTGGCCGATCCCGGGCCGATCGAGCGGGGCCGTGTCCTCCTCGACGGCGGCGAGCGCGTGACGGTGATCCGGCCCCGGCGGGCGGGAGGGCCCGCGCTGCGCCGCGCGATGCGCGTCGCGCTCATCTGGCCGCCCGACGAGGTTCGGCTGCTCGCTCCGGAGCCCTGAGCAGGCGCCTCGCATCGAGGTGGGCCAATCGCGCGCCATCGCAGAGGTCCTCGGCGCTTCGCCGAAGCGTCTCCAGGTCTGGCGCTCTCGCGTTGCGCCTCACCGCGGGCCGCTGCTACGGTGGTCGCCGTGAGGTCGTGGGACCTCCTGCTCGGCGTGATGCTTGTGATCCTGGGCGGGTGCGCCACCGCCTCCGCTCCGGCCAAGGCGCGGGATCTCACGCCGGCCGAGCGCGACAGCCTCGCCCAGGTACTGGAGCCCCTGCTGATCGAGGCCGGGCTGTGGCAGAGCTCCGTCGGTGGATGCGCCGCTCTCTACAGCCTGCTCGATGCGGACACTGTCGGCGTGTTCGTGACGCCGCATGCGCCGTGCCGCGTCAAGGCAGTCCTCACCGAGGGTGCCCTGGCTCGGACCGATCGAGCGAGCCTGCGGGCGTTGCTCGCTCACGAGCTGGCGCACATGCAGCTTGGCCATCCCGAGGCGCGTCAGGCCCGCGCGGAGGCCCAGAAGCAGACGCAGAAGGAGGTCAAGGCAGTGAGCAGCGCGGGCTCGAAGGCGGTGAGCCTCATCCCTGGTGTCGGCGGATTGGTCTCAAAGGGCATCGGCACGGCGCGGAAGGCCGCCACCGCCGCGATGGAGATGCACGGGAACCCCTACGTGCCCGAGGAGGAGCAGGCGGCCGACGCCATGGCCGTCACACTCCTGAACCAGACCGAGGCGTCAAGCTGCCGCGCGCTGAGGAGTCTCCTCGAGGAGCGCCTCCGGGCCCCGGGCGACACGGCCTGGACCCTCTGGCTCCAGGAGCATCCGGTGTCCGCGAAGCGGACTGAAACGCTCGCCGCGCCGTGTCCGGCGCCCTCAGCGCCTCCGAGCTAGTGGTCGGAGTGAGCGCGAGAGGAGTGAGCGCGAGAATCGCCTGGAAGGCGTGAACGTGCTATGTTTGAGGGGTTTGGGCGCTTCCAGGAGCACGGGCGCCGTGGCGCGTTCTGACGGGACCTCCTGGATACAGAGAGGGGACAATGGCCCGTCCCGCTTTCGCCTCCGGTGCTGTCACACGCATGCCGGCGAGCCGCCGGCCGCCGGCTAAATCGTGCGGATCGTTCGGATCTAAGCTGGAAGCCGGATGACGGGCCGACGCCTAATCTCGGCGCTCGGCATCGTCGGGCTTGTCTTCTCGGCGACATCTCTCACCGCTCAGAGCTCTGACTGCCCCGACTGGGTCGCCCGGACCGTTTCCGCCCAGGGCCGCGTCGAGGCCCGCCGTGCCGGCCAGCTGCAGTGGCTGCCTGTCAGGCTGGAAGCCACGCACTGCCCCGGGGACGCCGTGCGTCTCGGGCCACTCTCTCGCGCTGCCCTCGTGCTCCGAGATGGGGCGGTTCTGCGCCTCGACCAGAACACGACAATCACCTTCACGCCGCCGGCGGAGCGCCCGGCGACGTGGATCGAGCTTCTGACTGGCGCGGTCTACTTCTGGAGCCGGACACCTCGGACACTCCGCATCACGACCCCATTCGTCAACGGCGCAGTCGAGGGGACCGAGTTTCTGATCGAGGTTGATGCGGTCGAGGCACGCCTATCCGTGTGGGAGGGTCGGGTCCTTGCCGAGAACGCTCAGGGCACGCTGATCGTGACCGCCGGGCAATCGGCGGTCGCGCGCGCCGGGCAACCGCCCGTGCTGCGGCCTATCATCGTACGCCCCGGCGACGCCGTCGCGTGGGCGCTCCACTACCCCCCTGTTCTCGATCTCCGTCCCGAGGATTTCCCCGACCGCCCCGGGGAGATGTGGCCCGCGGAAATCAGGCGCTCCTTGACCGCGGCGCGAGCCGGTGACCTCGAGGCGGCCTTCGCGAGTCTCGCACGCGTCCCCGACAGCGTGAGTGACCCCCGCGTCTTCGCCTACCGTGCGAGCCTCCTGCTCGCGATCGGGCGCGTCGACGAGGCTCAGTCGGCGATAGAGCGTGCCCTCGCCCTCGACCCCGGCCACGCGCCGGCGCTCGCCCTCCGGTCCGTTGTCGCCGTGACGCAGAACGACCGCACAGACGCGGTCCGACTGGCCAACGAGGCCGTGGCGCGTGACCCTGCGTCGACGGCCGCCCGGGTCGCCCAGTCCTACGCCAGGCAGGCTGCGTTCGACGTCAGCGGGGCCCGGGAGAGCCTCGAGGCCGCGGCCCGGCTCGACCCGGTGAGCGCGCTGGTGCGGGCGCGGCTCGCGGAGCTCTGGCTCGCCGAGGGGCGCGTCGACGCCGCGCTCCGGGAGGCGGAGGAAGCCGTGCGGCTCGAGCCCAGCCTCGGGCGGGCGCATACGGTGCTCGGCTTCGTCCGCCTGGCCCGCCTGGAGGTGGGGCGCGCGGCCGAAGCATTCGAGCGGGCGATCGCGCTCGATCCCGCGGCGCCCCTGCCGAGACTCGGTCACGGGCTGGCGCGGATCCGACGAGGTGACCTTGCGGGCGGGCGCGAGGAGCTGGAGATCGCGGTCAGCCTGGACCCCGGCGACTCGTTGCTCCGGAGCTACCTCGGCAAGGCGTACTATGAGGAGCGCCGGCCACGGCTCGCCGCCAGCCAGCTCGAACGGGCAGAGGCCTTGGACCCCGCGGACCCCACCGGGTGGCTGTACCAGGCGATTCTGCAGCAGAGCGTGAACCGCCCCGTCGAAGCGCTCGAGTCGCTCCAGCGCTCCATCGAGCTGAACGACAACCGCGCCGTGTACCGCTCCCGCCTGCTGCTCGACGAGGACCTGGCGGCTCGGACCGCAAGCCTCGGCCGGATCTATGGCGATCTCGGATTTCAGCAACGGGCGCTGGTGGAGGGCTGGAGGTCGCTCGACGTCGATCCGGCCAATTTCTCCGCCCATCGCTTCCTGGCGGACTCGTATTCCGCCCTGCCGCGTCACGAGACCGCGCGAGTCAGCGAGCTTCTGCAGTCACAGCTCCTCCAGCCGCTCAACATTCGTCCGGTCCAGCCCCAGCTGGCGCTGAGCAATTCGTTCATCCTCAGCGGGGCGGGGCCGGCCGAGCCTGCGTTCAACGAGTTCAATGCCCTCTTCGAGCGGAATCGACTCTCGCTCCTGGCTACCGGCGTTGTCGGGGGTAATGACACCTACGGGGACCAGGTCGCTCTTTCCGGCGTATGGAACCAATTCTCGCTGAGCGTTGGCCAGTTCCACTACGAGACCGACGGCTTCCGCCCGAACAACGACCTCACGCAGGACCTCTACAACGTCTTCGCCCAGGTGCGATTGGCGACGCGGACCAGTGTCCTCGCGGAGTTCCGCACCTCGGACGTCGAGAAGGGCGACCTGCCACTTCGCTTCGATCCCGAGAACTTCACCCCGACCCTCCGGCAGGAAGACCGCACCACATCGATCCGCGCCGGGCTGCGGCATGGATTCACGCCGAACTCAGACCTCCTGGCGACGTTTGTCTACCAGGACGCAGATTTCGAGACGCGGGACGCCGCCGCGGGATTCCGGGCCGATCTGGACGTCGAGGCATACACGGGTGAGATCCAGCACATCCTGCGCCTCCGACGCTTCAGCCTCGTCGGAGGTGGTGGGTACTTCGCGGGGACGAGCCGGACCACGACCACCATCAACCTGCCGTCTGGTCCGTTCTCGACGGCCACGCAGGACGATAGCACCCACGGCAATCTCTACCTCTACGCGTACCTCCACTACCCGGAGTCCGTGACCTGGACCCTCGGCGCGAGCGGTGACCTCTTTGATGACGAGATCTTCGGCCTGTCAGTGAGCCGGGATCAGGTGAACCCCAAATTCGGCGTGGCGTGGAACCCGTTCCGTTGGACGACGCTTCGGGCTGCTGCCTTCCGAACGTTGAAGCGCCCGTTCGTCACCAACCAGACGATCGAGCCGACTCAAGTCGCCGGCTTCAACCAGTTCTTCGATGACGTGAACGGCACCGACGCCTGGCGCTACGGTGGGGCCATCGATCAGCGGCTCAGTGACACGCTGTACGCGGGCGCCGAGTATTCCCAGCGGGACCTCGATCGCATCCCGTTTCAGGCGCTTGGCGCTCCGCCTGCCCTCGGCGAGGTCGACCGGCACGAGAAGCTCGCCCGCGCGTATCTCTACTGGTCGCCGCACCCCTGGTTCGCTCTCAGCGCCGAGTACCAGTACGAGCGTTTTGAGCGGGATCCGGCGCACGTCGGCGTGGAGCAGTTCACCGAACTGTCAACCCATCGCGTGCCCCTGGGCGTCAGCTTCTTCCATCCCACGGGGTTCATTGCGCGCCTGCGGGGCACCTTTGTCGACCAGGACGGCAAGTTCGGTGAGCCGCTGAACGCCCCCGTGGCGAGCGGCAGCGACCGCTTCTGGGTGGCCGATGCCCTGATCGGCTACCGGCTGCCCAAGCGGCTGGGGCTCGTCACCCTGGAGGTCCGGAACCTTTTCGACGAGCGCTTCGGGTTCCAGGATACCGACCCAGCCAACCCGACCATCTACCCGGAGCGCCTAGTCCTGCTGAAGCTGACCCTGGCGTATTGAGGATCAGACCCCACCGGAGCAACGAATGGCCGTCAACAATTGGAGAGGAGGCGGAGACATGTGGACGCATCGGAGTCGGATATTGTTGGCCTGCGCGCTCGGGAGCACCTTGGCTGCTGCGTGTGCTGCTCCCCAGCCACGCGTCGTGCAGGCTACGGGTGCGCGAGCGGAGACCATCACCATCCCGGCGGGTACACACGCGACGTTCTTCGTCGACAAGAGAGGCCAGATCATAGATGTTTTGGACGAGACCCTCATCCGAAAGGCTGACAAGAAGGACCTCAAGAACCTGGAGGTCAAGTTCTCGGACGAACCCGGGTTCGATCACTTCGAGACGATCGTGATTTTCTTTCGAAAGAACCCGCACAAGTTGTGCACGGCCGTCTCGAACGGATACACGTTCACGTACCCGTGCCACTGAGGGGGCGCCCCGAGCAGGGCCGTCACGACGAGGCCGGGCTCAGGGCTTCGGGTCCGTTGGCCTTTGGGCGTCTCGTCCGGGACCGTCCGGCGCAGACGACGCGATAACTGCGCGGGCGAGCGACCCTCAGCACAGGCCGCTGCGGGCGCCCGCTCGCGCGGTCTTCCGGCTACTTTTCGTCCATGCGCACGACCCCGTCCCAGTCGGCGCCCGGCGGCTGGCCGGCATGGGCCTCGCACCATCGAAGGTAGAAGCGGCTCGGCCCGTCGTCGCTGCCGCAGGCCCGCACCACCTCCTGCCAGAACCGCATCGCCTCGGGCCACGCGCCGCGCCGGTACGCGGCGAGCGCCGCGGCGAACATGACACAGCGCTCCCGATCCGACGGCGTGGCGTCGGCCGCGCGCGCGATGAGCTCGTGAACCCGCACGGGCCGGGACTTGCCGACGAGCAGGAACTCGCCGAGCTCGCGGGTCGTGAGGCCATCGAGGCCCTCGAGGACGTCGGCGCTGACGAGGATCCGGGTTCCCAGGTGCTTGTTGAGGTTCTCCAGCCGATTCGCCGTGTTGACGATGTCGCCGACGGCGCGATACTCGTAGTGATCCATCGCGCCCACGCTCCCGAGGAGCAGCCGTCCCGCATGCAGCCCGACCCTCGTGGAAAGGGCCAGGCGGCCCGACCCCGCGTTGAAGCGGTCCACGGCCGCCGCGATGTCGAGCGCCGCCAGGCAGGCACGGTTCCGCAGCGAGACGTCCGGCTCCGTCGTCGCCCAGACTGCGAGCATGGAATCCCCGACGACATCCTGAACCAGACCCCCGTGTCGCTTCACGGGCTCGAACAACACCGCGAAATACTCATTCATGAACGCGCCGAGTTCCGCGGGCTCCATGTTCTCCGACAGCGCGGTGTACTGGTGAGCGTCCGTCGACAGGCATGTGCCGAAGACGAGCTGGTCCGTGGCGCGGACATCACCGATCTCGCGCGCCAGCTCTTCGGCGATCCGCGATGGCAGATAGCGGGCCAGGGCCGTCGACAGATGCTCGCGCTCGCGACGTGTGTCGCGGTGTCTCGAGAAGACGGACGTGGTAAAGGCAACTCCCATCTGGACGACGAGCGGACCGACAAGCGGCAGCCAGAGCCCGGTGATGGAGAAGCGGTTGAGTGCGGCGAGGAGATACAGCAGCCCGGTGAGCAGCAGCAGCGCCGCCGAGGCAAGTGCTTGCAGCCGCCATGCGACGAGCCCGAGCGCAACTCCCCAGCCGACGGCGAGGGCGAGCTGGGCGCCGAGCGAAGCCGATTCGACGGAGCGCCCTTCCAGGATGTTCCCGAGCGCGGTTGCCGCGATCTCGACCCCGCTCAAGTCGAGGCCATTGGGCTGCGAGAAAACGGTGTTGACGCCGTCCCTCTGCTCGGTGCCTGTGTATGCCGAGAGCCCGACAAACACGGCCTTTCCACGTACATCTAGAGCCGCGCCCGTCCCGGCCAGACGGGCGAGCGCGAGGTCGTACGAGGCCGTGGCGATCGTGCGCGGCGGGCCGTAGAAGTCGAGGTATGGAGCATCGGGCCCCGCGTACAGCCGAGCCAGGCGCTCGAGCAGTCGCCGCTCCCGCGCTGTCGCGGATGGACTTGGTGCGCGGGCGATCGCTTTGTCGAGGCGAGCCCGGGTAGTCGGGTCCCTTTCGACCGCTTCACGCAGAGCGCGCACTGTGTGCTCGGCGTGCCCCGACGAGGGTAGCCCAGGGCTCTCCAGTGGCGATCCATCGGGCGCCGAGGCGCCGACGGTTCGCAGGAGCGCGACAAGCGGCCCGTGCGCCTCACGTCCGTGGACATGGAACGCCACAACGGGGAGGCTCGGCGCATTCCCGGCGCCCGCCTTGAAAGTCCAGTAGCGGCTGACCCGGACGGGCACTTTCGGGAGCGGGAACGGCGCGAGGCCGGCCGCGGCCTCGGCCAGGGAGGGCAGCGGAGGGGCGAGGCGTTCAAGGTGGAAAGGGTCAGGGGAGGCGCGGGGATCAGCGCCCGGCATTGGCACACTTTCCCGCACCAGTTGCTGGGCAAGGACGACCGTTCCGGCGCGCCGCACCGCTTCGGCCAGGGTTCGGTCGTCCTCTGGCGCCCCTGGCTCGTCGAAGACGATGTCGAGGACGATCGTGGCGGCGCCACCACGATGGAGGGCGTCGACGAGCTCGGCGTGCTGGGTTCGCGGCCAGCGGTTTGGGTTTGACGGCAACCCGAGCGCATCCGCGGCGGGCCGGTCGATGGCGACGATCAGGACGTCGGATGGCGGCGTGCGCGGACCGCGAAGCCGGAACAGCAGGTTGAGCCCGGCCCATTCTTCGAGAAACGCGCCAAGCGGCAGCGCCATGAAGATCAGGCCGGCAGCAGCGGTCACCGCGCCGATGGCAACGGGTCGGCTCCACGCCCGCCTCCGGCGGGCGGCGCGCCGCGGGGACATCGTTGTCCTTGGCACCCCTTCCGACCGCGTCAAGGGATCCGGGGTCCTCTCTGGTGACCTCCCCATCGCCCCCGAGACGCCATGTCGCGCGCTTCGAGCGAGTGTAGGAGGGGCCCGCGACGGTGTCAACGACGCGCCGCGCGACGCGCCGCGCGCGCCGCGCCGCCGACTTCGCCGCCCGAGCCGCAGCGCTATCCGCCGACGCGGACGATGCGAGGGGTCCTGACGGGATCGGGCAGATCGACGCGCTGCCCGAGGACGCGATCCACGTAGTCGATCAGGGTCTGCTGCTCGCGCTCGGGCAGGATCGTCTTTCGCGCCTCCGGGCCCTCGGACGCGGTCTTCAGGGCCGTGTAGCCGTCGCCGCCGCCCATCAGGAACTCGTTGCCCGCCATGGTGAAGCGGCGGCCCGGGTCGCCCACGAAGGCGAAGCTCTCCACGACGGTGTCCACGGCTCCTCCGGCGCGCTGGACGCGGAGGGTCTTCACACGAGAGGGCGTCGTCAACGCGGGACGGTCCGACAGACCCGGTCGTCCCGGCTCGTACTCGAGGTACGCGCCGGCCAGCTGGGGGAACCGGCCGTCGGCGGCGGGAAGGCGACTCACGGCGTTCTCCATCGCCGCGAGGAGTTCCGCGGCGGTCACCTCGGCGACCATGTGCGGGTTGTCGAACGCGAGCGCGCTGGCCACCGTGAACCCGGTGATCTGGGGGGCAGGAATGGAAGCGCGGATCCCGCCACCGTTGGCCAAGGCGAGGTCCGTCTGGGGCACCCGTGTGCGCGCGAGCCACAGAACGGAGTCGGCCACCAGACTCCCCAGGTTCGTCTCGCGGGTGCGGACATCCGCGCGCTCGCCGTTCAGCCGCGTCCGCGTCTCCCCGACGGCGCGCAGGAGGCGCGAGATGAGGGGGGCGCGCCGGAGCTCCTCAAAGAGGCGCTGCACGTCGGCCGTGGGATTCGCCGCGCGAGCCGTGAGCCGTGCCACCTCCGACACCGCCTCCTCGGTGGTCGCGACCGGGCCGCTTCGCGGATCGACCGAGGCTACTCGGCCGGCCGCGTCGAAGCTCACGATCAGGTGGCCGATGTACCGGTAGAGCTGGTCGCTGTTGACGATCAGGACGGGGTGTCCGTCGCGGTCGGTCCGGCGAACGGGGTACTCGCCGAGGGCGCGGTCTCCTGGCCGGAGCTTGCTGAACGGACCGTTGGCGTGTGCCTGGGCGGTGAAGCCGGTCGAGCCGGCAGTGATGATCACGTCGACGCCGTGGAGGTCCTTCGTGGACAGGGGGTCGCCGGTGAAGTCCTGCGCGTGGTCCACGAGGAGGATCTTGTTGACACCACGCGACTCGAGAAGCGTCACCTGCTCGAGCACCTGACCCAGTGCTGGGACCAGCGGCTGGTTGTTTGACGGGTTCCGGCCGCCGACGAAGTCGAGGCCCGGGGTGGTCTCGTTGGGCCGGGCGATGATGTTGAAGAAGTCGGCCGGGGCACGCCCCACGAGGCCGATCCGCTCGCCGCCGACCTCGACATAGGCGCTCCGGACGACCCGGCCCGCGTTCTCCACGACGCTGCCGCCGTCCTGCCCGCCACGAATGGGGGGTGTGCCCGGTTTCAGCACCACCCGACTGAAGTCGAGATTGGCCGCGATGAAGGGGTACCGGGCGGCCGCGAGCATGCGGGCGAAGTCGTCGATGCCGCCGTCGAACTCGTGGTTGCCGGTGCCGTTGGCCGTGAGCCCCATGGCGTTGAAGAACGCGATGTCCGCCATCCCGGGCGCTCCCAGCGAGGGCACCTCCGCGGCGGCCCGATAGAAAGGCCCGGGCAGCGTGTGGTCGCCGGCAGTCACGTGGATCGAGTTCCGGCCGCCGGACGGCGCCAGATACCGGAGGCCCGTCGCGAGCGCCGCGTAGTGGAGGATCTTCGGCTCGAGAGTGACCGGGTCCACGAAGCCCGACTCGTTGTCCGAGCTGTGCAGGATCTGGAGCGCGAAGGCCGGGCGATCCGGCGCCCGTGCGGGGCCCGCGCAGGCCGCCAGCGCGAGGATCACAAGCGGGACCAAGAATCGACGTCGCTCGCTCATGGGTACGCGCCTCCGCGCCGCAGGCTGCTGCGGGTCTCGCGTCCTGCTCGGTGGTGGGGACCGCGACAGCGAGGGGTAGGTGGCGGTTTGACCCGACACGTGCTCCGGAGCACTGCTCTCACGGCAGGGCCCGGAAGCGGTCGGCCGCCGTCACCAAGCGGTCCACCGTTCCCGCCTCTATCGCCGAATGCCCGGCGTCGGGGACCACGTGGAACTCCGCCTCCGGCCAGCGACGGTGGAGCTCCCAGGCCGAGACCATCGGGCAGACGACGTCGTAGCGCCCCTGCACGATCACGCCGGGGACGTGCCGGATGCGGTCGACGTCGTCGAGCAGCTGATCCGGGTGCCTGAGGAATGACCCGTGGGCGAAGTAGTGGCACTCGATCCGCGCGAACGCCTCCGCGAAGGAATCGCCGCCGAAGCGGGCGATCAGCTTGGGGTCCGGGTGGAGCTTGCTCGTCGAGCCCTCCCACACGCTCCAGGCGCGGGCCGCGCGGGCGCGGACGGCCGGGTCCGAGCTCGTGAGGCGACGGTAGTAGGCCGAGACCAGGTCCCCTCGCTCCTCGGGCGGGATCGGCTCGAGGTAGGCCTCCCAGGCATCCGGGTAAATGAAGCTCGCGCCTTCCTGGTAGAACCACGCGATCTCCTTGGGCCGGACCAGGAAGATCCCGCGGAGGATCAGGCCGCGCACCCGATCCGGGTGGGTCTCCGCATAGGCCAGTGCGAGCGTGCTGCCCCACGAGCCCCCGAACACGACCCAGCGGCCGATGCCCAGGTCCTCGCGGATGCGCTCCATGTCGGCCACGAGGTGCCAGGTCGTGTTGTCCTCGAGGGACGCATAGGGGCGACTCTTCCCGGCGCCGCGCTGGTCGAAGAGGACGATCCGGTACGCGGCGGGGTCGAAGAACCGGCGCTGGAACGCCTCCGTTCCTCCCCCCGGACCTCCGTGCACGAAGACGACGGGCTGACCGTCGGGGTTCCCGCTCTGCTCGACGTAGATTTCGTGCACCGGCGAGACCTTGAGGTGCCCCTGCTGATACGGCTCGATTTCGGGATACAGCTCGTGCATGGACGACTACCGCTCGAGCCGCTTCAGGTACTGGGCGACGAAGTCGTAGTCGACCATGCGGCAGTAGGCCTCGATGACCCGCCGGGTGATGGGCCCCGGGACCTGGCCCCTTCCCAGCTCCACTCCGTTGAAACTCCGGACCGGGCAGACGCAGAGGCTGGTCGAGGTGAGAAAGGCCTCGTCGGCGTTGTACGCGTCGAAGAGGTCGACGTCGCGCTCGTGAACCGCGAGGCCGAGCTCGCGCGCCAGGT
The DNA here is from genome assembly GCA_963804185.1 of uncultured Candidatus Rokubacteria bacterium. GTDB lineage: Bacteria > Methylomirabilota > Methylomirabilia > Rokubacteriales > DASRDR01 > DASRDR01. Next base: position 798,033 of record CAWDPM010000005.1, on the reverse strand, counting down.
GCATCGCCGTCTCGCGGCTGATGCCGGGAAGGACGAACTGCTCGCGCGGCGTGTAGATCGCGCCGTCGCGGACGAGGAACACGTTGCTTCCGATTCCCTCGGCGAGGTTGCCGTTGACGTCGAGGAGGATCGCCCAGGCCTCGGGATCGCGGGACTTGGCCTCGAGGTCTCCAAGGACGACGTTCAGGTAGTTGTTCGTCTTCGTCCGCGCACTGAGGCTGTCCGGGGCCGCCCGCCTCACGGAGGGCACGACGACGCGGATGCCGTCGCGGTAGAGCGGGGCCCGCTCGCGGAGCGGCAGCGGCAGGCACTCGACGATCACGGTCGGCCCCGACTGCCCGAAGAGCGCGCGATCCGAGGGGTCGAGCCCCCGGGTCACGCGCTGGGTAACCCAGTAGTCGTCGTCAGGTTCGAGGAGCGGAAGGTTCGTCTGCAGGACCTCCTCGGTGATCCGTCGGAGATCCTGGATCCCGAGGCCGGGATCGATGCGCAGGTAGCGGAGCGAGCGATGTAGCCGCTCCAGGTGCTCCTGGAGCCGGAAGATCCGGTGCCCGAAGGTCCGCGTCGTGTCGAACACGGCGTCGCCGTACTTGAAGCCGCGATCGCGGAACGGAATCCGCACCTCGCGCTCGGGAACGATCCGGCCGTTGAAGTACGCGACGCGCTCGCCTGCCGTATCTGCCATCGCCGATCCTCCTCACGTTGGTGTGCCGCTGGACAGGGCGACGGTATCGGCCACCGCCCGCAAGCGAGGGTAGCGGAGGGACAATGGCCGGTCAACGCGGTGGTCCCCGCGGCGGTCGCTGCGGAGGGGGCGAGCTGGCGAGGGGCTGCCGGCGGCCCGGCCGTCCGGATCGGCGGCCCGCGTCGCGCTCGCCGCTCGGCGAGCTCGGGGAAGCAGGCAGCCGTCTTGCCTCCGCCGGGCGTCCGATTGCGGCGAAGGCGGCCGGCGGCGCGCTCTCGAACTCAACCGGCGCCCCGGTGTCCGGGTGGCGGAAGCCGAGCCGCGTGGCGTGGAGGCACAGTCTGCGAAGCGGGTCCCGGCGCGCGCCGTGCCGACCGTCCCCGATGACCGGATGACCGAGCTTCACCAGCTGGACGCGGATCTGGTGGCGCCGCCCGGTCCCGAGGCGGAGCGCCACCCGTGTCACGTCCGCTCGCCGCTCGATCACGCGGTAGCGGGTGATCGCGATGCGCGCCCGGCCTCCCTTCGGCGGAGGCCGGGTCGGGTCGACGGGCCGGACGCGAAGCGAGCGTTCCTCCAGGAGGACGTCCTTGAGAGTCCCCTCATCCGTGGCGACCACGCCCTCGACGATCGCGATGTAGCGCCGCTCCGCGGCGCCGGTTGCGAACTGCATCTGGAGGCTCTGCTTCGCCTCCAGCGTCTTCGCGATGACCAGGAGCCCCGAGGTCTCCCGGTCCAGTCGATGGACGATGAACGGCCGGCGGGGCTGCCGCGCCCCTTTGAGGTAGGCCCACACCAGACGGTAGGCGGTGCGCTCACGCTCGTGCTCGGTCCCGATCGTGAGCAGGCCCGGTGGTTTCTCGATCACGAGCAAGGCCGGGTCCTCGTGGACGAGGCGGAGAAGCGGGGACAGGGCGGGTGGCGGCGCTGCACCCAGCGTGACGCGATCGGCGGGGGCCACGGGCGTGCGGGGATCACGCACGACCACGCCGGCGACCCGCACACGTCCGGCGACGAGCCACGCGCGGAGGCGGCGGCCGGACGAGGCGGGGAACTCCGCGCGAAGGCGGGCGAGGATAGTATTTGCCGGCGTGCTCATCGGGCGCGACCCCGGATCCCCTGCTATCGCGCGAACAGCCGGTGACCGACCCGGTCCTCGACGACGTGGGTGACGGCGGAGAAGTCCTCCCCGCCGGAGCCGCGGCGCTTACCGTCCGCGTAAGCCGCCAGCGTCTCGCGCAGGATCGGGAGCTTGGAAAGCAGCTCGCCTGCCATCTCGGTAGCCAGCGTGACGTCCTTGAGCATGAGCTCCAGCGTGAACGTCGGATCGTAGTTCCCCGCGACCACCCGCATGACCCGGCGGTCGAAGTAGGTCGAATATGCCATGCCCCCGCCATTCTTCACGACGTCGTAGTAGGTGCCAGGATCGACGCCGACCGCGTCGCAGAGCGCGAGGGACTCGGCGACCGCGACCGCGTTCACCGCGCCGAGCGCGTTGTGGAGGAGCTTGATGCGGTTGCCGGTGCCCGGCGGGCCGACGTGCATCGTGAGCCGGCCCATCACGTCGAGGAGTGGCCGGATCACCGCCATCTGCGCCTCTTCGCCACCGACCATGAAGAAGATCTCCCCGGACTCCGCCTGGGGCGTGGAGCCGAGCATCGGCGTGTCGAGGTGATGGACCCCCAGGGCCTTGGCCGCCTGGTACAGCTCCAACGTCACGCCCGGGCTCACGGTCGAGCAATCGCACGTCACGACTCCGGGCCGGGCTCCGGCGAGGAGGCCCGAGGTCCCGAGATAGGTCTCCCGGACGATGGCATCGTTCGGCAGGGCCGTGAAAACGACGGTGGCGGCGGCCGCGACGTCGCTGGGCGAGGCGTGGGCCACGACACTAGCGATCCCGGCGAGCCGCCGCATCGCCTCCGGGGCCACGTCGTGGGCGTGGACGCGATATCCGGCCTGAGCCAGGTTCCGGGTCATCGGGAATCCCATCCGTCCGAGCCCTACGAATCCGATCTCACCCTTGCTCATCGTTCCCTCCCGGAACAGTGTGATTGGAGCCAGAACCTCAGCCTTTACTTGATGTGTCCCGCCGCCCCTGCGGGCGCTCCCTCTCACTCGAGCCGCACCGCGGGGAAGCGCGCGCGGGGATGGACCAGGGCGTCCTGAGCCGTGACCAGCGGTAGCTCGTCGGCATCCTGGGCTTCGGCGACCGCGAGGACCTCGTCCAGCGCGGCGACGGCGTGCTCCAGCGCGGCGCGGGGGTCGCGGGGACCGAGGTAGGCGCCGAGGAAAAGCGCCGCGAAGGCGTCGCCCGCCCCCCACACGCGCACCGCGCGCCGCGGATGGCGGATGAGCCACGCGGCCTCTCGCGTTGCCGCGAGCACCGCCAGCTCGCCCGCCGCCTCGGCGTGCCGGAGGCCCGTGGCGACCACGAGACCCGGCCCGCGGCCGAGCAGGGCGCGCGCGGCGGCATGGGCGGATTCGAGCGTCGTGGGGGCTATCCCCGTGAGGAGCTCCAGCTCGTAGGGATTCGGTGTCACGATGTCGGCCATCGGGACGAGGCGATCGCGGAAGGCCTCCGGGATCCCGGCGCGCACGTACACGCCGCGCCCGACCTCGCCAATGACTGGATCGCAGCAGTAGAGTGCGCCGGCGCGCTCCGCACGGACCCGCGCGACGGCGTTCGCGATCACCGCCGCCGTCCCTGGATCGCCCACGTAGCCGGAGAGGACCGCGTCGCAGCGGCCGAACACGCCTCGCGCGGCCAGCCCGTCGACGAGCTCGGCGATCTCGGCAGCCGGGACGACTCGCCCGAGGAAGGCGCCGTGCGCCGGATGATTCGAGAAGGCGACCGTGTTCACCGGCCAGACGTCGTGCCCCACGCGCTCGAGCAGGGGCACCGCCGCCCGGTTTCCAACGCGTCCGTAAACCACGCTCGACTGGATGGACAGGATATTCACGGCGTCACGCCCAGGGCCGGAGGGGGGGCGAGATGCCCGTCCCGTCAGTAACCCCGCGCCCGGTCGACGACGTGCCGGAGGGGCTCACCGTCGACGAACCGGCGGAGGTTCTCCACGAAGAGCGCCGCAACCAGGTCGTCGCGGGCGGGGTGGAGGCCTCCGAAGTGCGGAAGTACGACGATGCCCGGAGTCGCCCAGAACGGGTGGTCATCGGGCAGGGGCTCGGTCCGGAAGACGTCGAGGACGGCGCCCGCGATGACGTGCCGCCTCACGGCGTCGACCAGGTCAGCGTCGACGATCAGCTCGCCCCGCCCGTAGTTGAGGAGCCACGCCGCCGGACGCATCACCGAGAGGCGTCGCGCGTCCATGAAGTCGCGAGTGGCCGGCGTGACGGGCAGGAGCAGGAGCACGAAGTCGGCCGCGCCGAGGACCTCGCTGGTCGCCTCCGGCGGGAAGACGCGCGCCACGTGAGGCACGGGCCTCGGGTCGCGCCGGGTTCCGATGACGGTGAGCTCGAGCGCGGCCGCCTTGCGGGCCACCTCCTGGCCGATCGCGCCGAGTCCGAGGATCCCCAGTGTCTTGCCGGCGAGGGGCTCCGAGACGTGCCGCCTCCACTGGCGCGTTTCCTGGTCGCGCTGGGCGGCTGCGAAGGGCTTGGTGAGGTGGAAGAGCGCGCCGAGGATGTTTTCGGGCATCTGGACGCGATGGGTGCCGCGCGCGCAGGTCAGGGTGAGCGCGGGAGGCAGGTCCGGGCGCGCGAGCCATCTCTCGACGCCCGCCGTGAGCGTCTGGACCCAGCGAAGACGCGGCGCCGCGGCGAACATGCCACGCGGGATACGCCACGCGAGGGTGGCTTCCGCGCGGGCCAGGAGGTCGGGATCGGGCGTCGCACCGGCCTTGACTTCCGCAAGCTCCACGCGCCCGCTGAGCCCGGCGCGTTCGACGGCGCGCGCGTAGACCTCCGCCTCGTCGAGCCACAGGAGGACGAGCGGACGCGTCACGCCGGTACGATACACTAACGCGACACTAGCGCGCGCGCGGCCGCCTGACTGGAGCGTTGCCCACTCTCGAGGAGGTCCCCATGCCCGCGACTCACCGGCTCGACGCCACCGCCGTGCACCACGAGTGGAACAACACGATCCCGCCACGCCTCGTGGCGGAGCCCGGTGACACGCTCGTCCTTGACACGCGCGACGCGGCGGACGGCTACTACACGGCGACGTCGACCAGCCGGGACACGGCGGCGCGCGGCCCGTTCAAGGGTCACCCGTTGACGGGCCCGATCGCCGTGCGGGGTGCACACGGGGGAGACGTCCTCGCGGTCGACATCCTAGACGTCCGGGCCGCGGCGTCGTTCGGTTGGACCCACGTGCGGCCGGGGCGCGGGCTCCTGCCTGAAGCCGACTTTCCGGAGCCTTTCCTCCAGATCTGGGACGTGTCCGACGGCGCCTTCGCCCGGATGCGAGCGCGCTCGGGAACGCGGGTGGCGGTGCCGCAGGCCCCATTCCCGGGCGTCCTGGGGACCGCGCTCGACGAGCCCGGTAGCCACAGCACGATGCCGCCCCGGAAGAACGGCGGCAACATGGACATCAAGCAGCTCACGGCCGGGACGACGGTCTACCTCCCCGTCTGGGTGGAGGGTGCGCTCCTGTCCGTGGGAGACGCCCACGCCGCCCAGGGCGACGGCGAGGTATGCGTCAGCGCCGTCGAGATGTCCGCCCGCGTCACGCTGCGGATCAACATCCGCCGGGACCGTTCGCTGCGGGAGCCGCAGCTCCGGACCGGCGGACCCGCGCCGAGCCGAGGGGCGGAGTTCGCGACGACCGCCCACGGCCCCGACCTCTTCGCCTCGGCCCAGCAGGCCGTCCGCTACCTGATCGAGCACCTGGTGGCGGAGCGTGGGCTCACGCGCGAGGAAGCCTACGTCGTCGCGAGCGTCGCCGCCGATCTCCGCATCAGCGAGATCGTCGACGCGCCGAACTGGATCGTCTCGGCGTTCCTGCCGGAGGCGATCTTCCAGTAAATCGGTCCGGAGAGGATCCCGCGCGCGACGCGGCACGCCGGTCCGCTGTCGGTCGCCGGCTGTGACCCCCGCGGGCATCGAGGCGACCGACACGGGCCCTGCGTGGGATAATTCCGCCATGGCAAGGCCGCCGGAACTTCACGCCCGGATCGCTGACCTGGAAGCCAACCTGTCGCGAGCCCTGGTCGGCAAGGCGGAGGTCGTCCGGCTGGCCGTGGTGGGCCTCCTGGCCAGGGGGCACCTTCTCATCGAGGACGTACCGGGGGTGGGGAAGACCACGCTGGCCGCCGCTCTTGCCCGATCCATCGGTGCCGGGTTCCAGCGGATCCAGTTCACGTCCGACATGCTCCCGTCCGACGTCCTCGGGGTCGCCGTCTACGAGCCGGACAAGCACGAGTTCGTGTTCAAGCCCGGCCCCATCTTCACCAACATCGTGCTGGCTGACGAGATCAACCGAACCACGCCGAAGACGCAGTCGAGCCTCCTCGAGGCCATGAATGAGGCGCAGGTCTCGCTGGACCACACGACGCACGCCCTGCCGCGCCCCTTCATGGTTCTCGCGACGCAGAACCCGCGGGAGCACGCGGGGACGTTCCCCCTGCCGGAGTCCCAGCTCGACCGCTTTCTCCTCAGGATCAGAATCGGCTATCCCAGCGTGGCGGACGAGCGAACAATTCTTCGCGGGGCGGGAGCTCCGGTCGCAGAGAGCCTGGAGATGGTGCTCGACGCCGCCGATGTCATCGAGCTGCAGGAGGCCGCCGAGCGGGTTCGTGCCGACGATTCCGTCGTCGACTACCTCCTGGCGATCGTGACCGCGACCCGCCGCTCGCGGCTGCTCGCCCTCGGGGTGAGCCCGCGCGGCTCCCTCGCGCTCCTCCGCGCGGCGCGGGCCCATGCGCTGGCCGACAGGCGGGACTACCTCGTGCCCGACGACGTCAAGCGCCTGGCGATTCCCGCGCTGGCGCACCGGGTCCTCCTCTCCTCCGGCCCGGCCTCCGACGGAGCCGCAGCAGGGGCGGAGGCGGTCATCCGCACGATCGTCCAGGACGTCCCGGTTCCCCGCTGACGCGGGGCATCGGCAGCCTGCGGATCCAATGATCCGGTTGACGCGGATCGTGGCGAGCTGGTGGTGGCGGCGAACGAAGGCGATCCACCCGACCCGGGACGGCTGGTGGTGCCTGTTCGCGGCGGTGGGTCTGGGCGTCGCCGCGGTGAACACGGGCAACAACCTGGCGTACCTCCTCTGCTCCATGCTGCTCGCCCTGATCATCGTCTCCGGCATGCTCTCCGACCTCACGATCCGAGGCCTCCACGTGACCGTGAGCCTGCCTGACACGATCCATGCGACGCAGCCTGCGCTCGTGGTCATCGCGCTGGCGAACCGGAAGCGTCGGCTCGCGTCGTATTCCCTCGCGCTCGAGGCCCTGGACCGTCCGCTCCTCGCGAGGAGCCGCTTCCTCGCTCGCCGGCTCCCGCGCCGGGCACTCGACGACCGGCTTCGCGCCATGGGGTTCAGGGACCGGCGCGGCCTCGGGTCTCCCCGACGCCTGGCCTACGTCGCTCGGATTCCAGCCGCGAGCGAGCGCGTCGTCGGGTGGGAGATCACGCTGCCGGTCCGGGGACGGCGGCGGCTGCCGAGACTTCGAGCGACGACGGCGTTTCCGTTCGGGCTTTTCGTCAAGACCGGCCCGCCGCTTCTCTTCGACCAGGAGGTCCTCGTGTATCCGGCGGTGCATCCGGTCAGTTTCCGGGAGATCCGCGAAGCCGCGAGCGGCGAGGCCGTGATGCGCCGGCGCGGCCGCGGCCACGACCTCTACAACCTGCGCGCGTACCGGGCCGGCGATGAGCCGCACCTGATCCACTGGCCGACCAGCGCCAAGTCGGGGACCCTCATGGTGCGGGAGCTCGAGGAGGACACGACCGAGGACACGCGGCTCGTGCTCACGGGCACGGGACAGGCCGATGGGGAGTGCCTCGAGCGGGCGCTCTCGCAGGCGGCATCTCTGGCGGTCCACCTCCTGCGCCGGGGCATCGGCGTGGAGCTGACGAGTGCGACCGGGATCGTGCCCTTGGGTCGGGGGCGGGGCCAGGAGCGTCGCATCCTGACCGCGCTCGCGCTCTACGCGTCCCCCGACCCCGGCGCCGCGGCGGCCACAGTCCTGGACGGCGGGTTGCGGGAGATCCGGATTCCTCTGGATCCGGCCTGACCACGATGCCGCTCGTTCTCCGGATCGCGCTGTACTTGCTGGTCGCGGACGGGCTCTTCGCGCTTCACCTGGCGGGGTTCCTCGGCGTGCGTGGCCTCCTCCTGGTGGCGGTGCTGGTCGCGGGGGCCTGGCTGGCCCAACACCGCGCACACGGCGCAGCCGGTCGGCTGCCGGGTGGCCCGCTCCTCGTGCCGCTGGCCGCCCTGGCCTCCGTGCTGGACGTCGCCTATCTCGCCGACAACGTGCTCGATGCCCTGGTCCGGCTCCTGCTCTTCCTGGTTTTCTACAAGCTCGCGACGCTCCAGAGCGTGCGGGATTCACGGACGGTTGCCTTCCTCGCGTTCTTCATGCTCGTCGCCGCCTCGGGGTCAGCGTTTGGCGTGGGGTTCCTCTTCGCGTTCGTCGGTTTCGTCGGCCTGCTGAGCTGGATCGCGCTCCTCCAGCACGTGACGAGCGAGGCGGCCGTGGGGCCGGCCGCCGGGGCCGGCGGGATCCCCACGCGCTACCTGGTCGCGCTGGCGAGCGTGGCGTCCCTGTCGGTGTTCCTCGTGGCCGGCGGGCTCTTCTTCGTGCTGCCGCGGGTAGGGCTCGCGACCCTGCCGCTCCGCGCCCGACTCGGACGGATGATCACGGGATTCTCCGAGCGCGTGGAGCTGGGCTCGTACGGGAGCATCCTCACGGATTCGAGCATCGTGATGCGGGTGCACCTGCCCGACGAGGTGGAGCCCGATCGGCTTCCGAACCTCCGCTGGCGGGGTGTCGTGCTGGACACCTTCGACGGCCAGGCGTGGAGTATCCGGCATCCGCGTCAGACCCGGCTGGTGCGCCCCAACGGGGGCGGCTTCGACGTGGGACTCCTGAGGCGGGGCGGTCTGTTGCTTCGCCAGGATGTGTTCCTCGAGCCCATCGCCTCCGAAGTGGTCTTCGCGGCGCCCCGCCTGCTTCGCTTGACCATGGCCACGTCCGCCGTGGCCGCTGACGACATGGGCGCCGTGTCCGTGTCCTCCGCCGGCGCCAGGCTGCGGTACACGGTCGAGTCGGAGGTGGAGGGGCCGACCGTCCGTGGCGCGGGTGTCGTGCCCCCCGCGCCGGCCCTCGACGGCGCTCAGCTGGAGCGCTATCGGCAGCTGCCGGTCCTGGCGCCCGCGATTCCGGCCCTGGCCCGCCAGGTTGCCGGCACGAGCCGGGACCCCGCGGAGATCGCGAGGCGCCTCGAGGCGTTCCTGCGACAGCAGTTCCGCTACACGCTCGACATCGAGCGCGTGAGCCAGCTCGACCCGCTCCAGGAGTTCCTCCTCGTCCGGCGCGCTGGCCACTGCGAGTACTTCGCCGCGGCGATGGCGGTCATGCTTCGCAGCCTCGGCGTGCCCGCTCGGGTGGTCAATGGCTTTCAGCGCGGGGAGTGGAACCCGTACGGTCAGTACTACATCGTGCGATACTACGACGCGCACTCCTGGGTTGAGGCCTACCTGCCCGAGGCGGGATGGGTGAGCTTCGACCCGACTCCTCGCGCCTCGTTCGACGCGCTGACAAGCCGGACGCCGATGCTCCTCTACCTCGACTCGCTCCGGCTCCGGTGGCACCGCTACGTGGTCAACTGGACGCTCCGGGACCAGATCCACGCCGTCCAGGCGGTGCAGGTCAGACTGGCGGGCTTGCGGGGCTGGTCAACCGGCCTGGACCCGGAGATCCGGGCGCGCCTGGGCCGCGGGGGCGCGCTGGCGCTCGTGGTCGCGGTGGGTGCTGTCGGCGCCTGGGTGGCATGGCAGCATTCCCCAGGAGGCCGCGGGCCCCGCGGGTCGCGCGCGCCCGCCTTCTATCGCCGTGCGCTCAGCGCCGCTGCGCGGCGCGGCCTCCGGCCCGACGCCGGGGAGACTGCGCGCGAGTTCAGCGATCGCGTGGCCCTTCTTGGACGCGCTCAGGGGTTGGCGTTCACGCGCGTGACGGAGCTCTACGAGCGCGCTCGGTTCGGCGGGACGCCGCCGACCCGCGACGAGCTCGAGGAGGCCCAGGTCTCACTGGCGACCCTCGGGCGCGGATGGCGATGAGCCCTCGACCTCCTTGCCGCGCGCGCTCGGAATCGGACGCGACGTAGCCGACCTCGGCGTCCGGCGCCACTGCTCGTTCGGCGCTTGGGTCAGTCCGCCGTTCCGATGGTCAAACCTTCAGGCTCAACGCCCGGGTGTCCGGTATGCTGAACGGTGGACATCGACGTCCCGCAGCGGGGGATGCTGGCCCGCGGGACGCCTGATGCGACCGGAGACGGGAGGACCGCATGAAGGGCGGACTGGGAATCCGGAGCCTCATGCTGGCGTGGGCGCTCCTCGCGGCCGTGGCCCTGGCAGCGGACGTCGCCGTCGTCGAGGACTGGTCGGACGCCCCCATCGGGCACAAGGGCATCCCGCACGGCTGGCAGAAGCAGGACTGGGGCCGTCCGACGTACGACTTCACGGTGGTCGAGCAGGACGGACACCGCGTGGTCCATCTCAAGAGCGCGGCTGACAGCTCGACCGTCAGCAAGGACATCAAGGGGGTGGTCCGCTTGGCGGAGACTCCGGTCCTCGAGTGGACCTGGAAGGTCACCGCCCTGCCGAAGGGGGCGGATGCCCGCAGCGCGGCCACGGACGATGAGGCCGCCCAGCTCTACGTCGTCTGGCCCCGCTTTCCGCACGCGGTGCGCTCACGGATCATCGGCTACATCTGGGACGCGACGGCGCCGGTCGGATCGGTCGTGAAGAGCCAGAAGGCTCCGACGGTGACCTACGTCGTGGTGCGCTCGGGACCGGCGGACCTCGGCAAGTGGGTCACCGAGCGCCGGGACGTCCGGGCCGACTTCAAGCAGATCTACGGCGAGGATCCCGAGGATCCCGGGGCGGTGGCGTTCGGCATCGACTCGGACGACGTCAAGGGCACTGCGGAGTCGTACATGGGGCGGATCGGCTTCCGTCGGCCCTGATGGGGGCACGGAAGCCCAGCGGTCCGCGTCAGCCGCGGCCGGTGAAGACGGGCTGGGACTGGCGGCCGCCGCGGAAGCCGAGCACGCGAAGGAAGCCGCGGTGAACGAGACGAGACAGCGGCTGGCCGGTCGCGCGGTCGTCGTGACCGGGGCCACGCGGGGGATCGGCCGGTCCATTGCGCTCGCGTGCGCGCGTGAGGGGGCGGCGGTCGTCGTCAACGGCCGGGACGAGGCGGCGGGCCACGCGGTCCTCGCAGAGATCGCCGCTCTCGGAGCCCCGGCGGCGTGGCACGCCGCCGATCTGGGCCGGGTGGCTGACGCGCGGGCGCTGGTCGACGCGGCGCGGGCTCGCTTCGGGCGAATCGACGTCCTGGTCAACAACGCCGGCGTCTTCGAGCGCCGCCCCGCCCTCGAGATGGAGGAAGGGGACTGGGACCGGCTGCTCGACGTGAACCTCAAGGGCGCGTTCTTCTGCGCCCAGGCCGCGGCGCGGGTCATGCGGGAGCGCGGGCAGGGCGGGGCGATCGTCAACGTGGCCTCGGATGCGGCGTGGAGCGGGGGGATCAATCCGTGCGCCCACTACGCAGCGTCCAAGGCCGGGATGGTGTCGATCACGCGATCCTTGGCGCGAGAGCTGGCGCCGCACCGGATCCGGGTGAACGCCGTCGCGCCCGGCCTCATCACCACGGACATGGGCGGCGCCGCCGGGTCGACGCTGCCCGACCTGCGCATCCCGCTCGGCCGCGAGGGAACTCCCGACGAGGTAGCGGCCTGCGTCGTCTTCCTGGTCTCCGACGAGGCCAGCTACGTCACCGGGGCGAACCTGAACCTGAGCGGCGGCCTGTTCCTCGACCGGTGACGGGCGCCGCGCTTCAGCTTCCTGTGGTGGGTCGGACGACTCAGAGGCGGCCCATTCTTGGGTCGAGGGCGTCGCGTAGACCGTCGCCGAACAGGTTGAAGCCGAGGACCGCCAGGAAGATGGCGAGGCCCGGGTACATGGTCAACCCCGGCGCGCGGAAGACGTACTGCCGTCCCTCGCCGAGCATCGTGCCCCACTCCGCGGTCGGAGGCTGGACGCCGAGCCCGAGGAACCCGAGCCCCGCCGCCACCAGGATCGCGAAGCCGAGCGAGAGCGTCGCCTGCACGATCACGGGCGCCATCGCGTTTGGCAGCACGTGCCGGAAGATGATCACGCTCCGCCGCTGTCCAATGGCATGGGCGGACTCGACGTAGACCTGCTCCCGGATGGAGAGCACCGAGGCGCGTACCAGCCGGATGAACGACGGGACCGCCGAGATGCCCACGGAGATGATCACGTTCTGGAGCCCGACGCCGAGGATGGCGACCAGGGAGAGGGCCAGGAGGAAGCCCGGAAACGACAGGAGAATGTCGGCAAGCCGCTGGATCACCAGATCCGTGAGCCCCCCCTGGAAGCCAGAGACCGCGCCGAGGGGAACGCCGATCACGAGGCCGAGGCCGACGGCGAGGAAGCCGATCAGGAGCGAGAGCCGGCCACCATAGAGTAGTCGCGCCACCATATCGCGGCCGAGGTGATCGGTTCCCAGCGGGTGGGCCGGGGACAGGGGCCGGAGCGCCTCCGACAGGCTCTGGCGCTCGGGATTGTACGAGGTCAGGAGCGGAGCGGCGAGGGCGAGCGCGAAGAGACCGACGAGCAGGACGAGTCCCGCCATCGCCGTCCGATGACGACGGAAGCGCTGCCAGCCTTCCTGGAGGCGACGGAGGGTGGGGCGCCCAGGGGACGCCGCCTCGACGATCGCGCGCTCAGGCGTAACGGATTCGAGGGTCGATGGCGACATAAAGCAGGTCGACGCCCAGGTTCGTCAGGATGAAGAGAGCGGAGAAGACCAGGACGATGCCCTGCACCATCGCGTAGTCGCGGGAGAAGATCGACTCGATCAGGAGCAGGCCCATTCCCGGCCACCCGAAGACGGATTCGGTCAGGACGGCCCCGCCGAGCAGCGTCCCGAACTGGAGACCGGCCACGGTCAGGATCGGCACAAGCGCGTTCCGGAGGGCGTGGCGCGCCACGACCAGCGTCTCTCCGACGCCCTTGGCCCGGGCGGTCCGGACGTACTCCTGGCCCAGGACCTCCAGCATGGTGGCGCGAGTCATGCGGGCGATCAGCGCGACCGAGAAGGCGGCCAGGGTCAGCGCGGGAAGGATCAGGCTCCTCGTGCCGTCGGACCCGGCCGCCGGCAGCCAGTTCAGATGGACGGCGAAGACGATGATGAGCATGAGACCGAGCCAGTAGGTCGGCATCGAGACGCCGAAGAGGGTCGCGAGCGAGAGAAGGTAGTCGAAGCGGGAATAGGGCCGGGTAGCGGCGAGGGCGCCGGCCGTGACGCCGGCGATGCTCGCGAGGGCGGCGCTAACCACGGCCAGCGTGAGCGTCGAGCGAAGCCGCGGCTTGAGCTCCTCCAGCACAGGCTGGGACGTTCGGGCCGAGCGGCCGAGGTTCCCATGCGCGAGCCGGGCCAGGAAGATGCCGTACTGGACGTGGAGCGGCTGATCGAGTCCGAGGTCGACCCGCAGCCGCGCCACGTCCTCCTCCGTCGCCAGGAGACCCGCTAACACCTGCGCCGGGTCGCCGGGAAGCACGCGGACCATCAGGAAGACGATGACCGACACCCCGAGAAGGGTCACGGCCGAGGCCACGAGCCGCTGTGCCAGGTACTCGCGGAAGAGGCTCACGGCCTCGGCTGAGCCCCCCGGCTACCACTCAGTTCGCGGGGCGGGCGTGGATCGCCGAGAACTTCTCGACGGGCAAGGAGCCGACGTCGGTCACCTTGGAGGAGTAGACGATCGGGAAGCGCTGGACGTAGAGGAACAGCCAGGGCGCGTCCGCCCAGATCTGCTTCTGGATCTCGCAGTAGATCTCCTTCCGCTTGTCCGGGTTCGATTCGCGATCGGCGGCCGGGATCAGCTCGTCCACGCGCGGGTGTTTGTAAAAGGTGATGGCGAGCCCCTTGGGCGGGTGCGTCTCCGTCCAGAACTGCAGCATCTGCTGGGAGGCGTCGAGGAACTGCGGCGCCCAGCCGAGGAAGGCGAGCTGGTGCACGGTCTTCTCGGCCGGCCCGGCGTTGATGATCGAGACGTAGGACGGCCAGTCCATGGTCTGGAGCTCGGGCTCGATCCCGACCTCCCGGAGGTACCCGGCCACGGCCTGAGCGACCTCCCGGTCCTGGACGTAACGGCCGGTCGGGTGGTGGAAGGAGACCTTGGTGCCGGGCTTGACTCCGGCCTCGGTCAGGAGCTGCTTCGCCTTGGCGGGATTGTACTCGTAGGAACCCACCTTGCAGTACCCGAAGAGACTGGACGCCATCGGCGCGTCCATCTCGTCCGCAGCCCCGAAGAGGACGTTCTGGATGATCGCCTTCTTGTCCACCGCGTAGTTCAGCGCCTGGCGAAGCCGGGGGTCGCCGAAGAGCGGCTTGCTCGTGTTCATCGACACGAAGATCGTCCGGTCGCTCGGCGCGAGCAGCACCTTCACGGCCGGGTTGCGCTGGAGCGCCGGGAGGTCGGCGATGGGCGGGAGCACGATGAGGTCGACCTGGCCGGCCAGGAGCAGGCTCTCCCGGGTCGCCGCCTCGGGCACGATCCGGAAGACGACCGTGTCGTAGGTCGGCTTCTTGCCCCAGTACTTGTCGTTCAGGCTCACCGTGAAGCTCTCGCCCTTCTTCCGCTCCTTGAACACGTAGGGCCCGGTTCCGACGGTCTGAACGATGTTCTTGTACTCGTTCCCGTTCTTGTCGGCCGCCGCTGGCGAGACGATCGCGGTGGTGGTCTGCGCGAGCGCCGAGATGAAGGGCGCCGACGGCCGCGTCAGGGTCATCTTGACCGTGGAGGCGTCGACCGCCTCGATCTCCTTGAGCGGGAGCGACGCGCGAACCGGCACGCGGATGGCGGGATCCTTGAGCCGGTCGAACGTGAACTTGACCGCCTTCGCGTCGAACGGCGTCCCGTCGTGGAAGACCACGCCCTTCCGGAGCTTGAAGGTGTAGGTGACCCCGTCGGGCGAGAGCGTCCAGCTCTCGGCGAGCCAGGGCTGCACCTTCCCGTCGGGGCCGAGGGACGTGAGCGTCTCCGCCATGTAGTCGATCATGTTCGCGACCGTGGTCGTCGTCATCTGGGCCGGGTCCACCGTGTCGAGGTCAACACCCACGGCGATCCGGAAGGTCCCCGAGGCCCCGGCTGGTCCGGCTCCGAGCGCGATTGTCAGCGCGGCGAGGGTCGCGAGACCGAGGTGAGTGAGGTGACGGCGCGTCCAGTGCGTGCGCATGGGATTCTCCTCCATGAGTCAGGGGGCGCGTCGCGGTCGACGCGAAATCATACCGCCCGTCCGGCTGCGCGCGCCAGCTTGTCTGGCGCTACGCCTCCCGGTGCCAGTAGGGGAGGCGCCAGAACGTCGAGTCCCAGCCGCTCAGCTCGACGCCGCGAATCTGGCTGGAGCCCGCCGCGACCCAGTTGCGGTGCACCAGCGGGATCACCACGTTGGCCTGCACCACGATGTCATTCATCCGGATGAAGTGGGCGGCGCGCTTGAGGGGGTCCAGCTCAGCCTCGGCCGCCTTCCACAGTCGGTCGTATTCATCGCTCACGAACCGCGTGTTGTTCCGGCCCTGCCAGCGGTTCTGCTTCGAGGAGACCTCCCAGGAGGTGAACTGTTCCATGAAGCTCTGAGGATCGGGGCCGTCCAGGGTCGTCGTGTACATCTGGATGTCGGTGAATCCGTGGAGGTACGTGTCCGGGTTGGCGGGATCCGTCGAGAAGTAGACGGAACCGACGACGGACTTCAGCTCGACGTCGATCCCCGCCCGGGCCATCGATGCCTTGATGACGGCCTGGACGCTTTGTCGCGCGGCGTTGATGGAAGTCTGGAAAACCACCTTGAGGCGCTTCCCGTCCTTAGCGCGCACGCCGTCGGCCCCGCGCTTCCAGCCCGCGCCCTCGAGGAGCTGGTTGGCCTTGTCGACGCTGAACTCCCAGCGCGTGGCCTTTGACTGGAAGCGGGCCGGCGCGTTGAGGAAGTTCGCGGTGGCTTGGCCCTGGCGCCCGTAGATCTGCTCCTGGATGGCGCCCCGGTCAGCCAGCAGCGCCAGCGCGGAGCGGACGGCTGGATCCGTGAGGATCGGATGCGGCGCCTTCAGGCTCGCGCGTTCTCCGTCGACCTCGCGCCAGGGATCGGCCAGGTTGCAGCCAATGAACTCGACGCCGCCCCAGGTGGCGATCTCGACCCGGCCCTTGCCGCCCTGCTCCAGCCGCTTCAGGACGTCGTCCTCGGCCTGCATGTTCCACGCCCAGTCGTATTCTCCCGTCTGCAGCACGGCTCGAGCGGCCGACACGACGTCGCCGCCGCCCTTCACCTCCACGGTATCGAAGAACGGTCGGTTCGGGACGTGATAGCCCGGGTTGACCTCGGCGCGAATCGAATCGCCCGGCTTGAAGTCCACGTACCGGTACGGCCCGGTGCCCACGGGCTTGAGGTTGGCGGGCGCCTCGCGGGACTTGGCGCCCCGGTACGCCTCGAACACGTGCTTGGGGAGGATCATGCCGCGGTTGCCGCAGAAGGCGTCGGACCAGAACGGGGCCGGCTTACCGAAGGTGAGGCGTACCGTGTGGCTGTCGAGCGCCTCCACGCGCTGGATTGCGCGGTAGCTTCCCGCGGTGACGGCCGCCGTCGCGGGGTCGGCCGCGTACTCCCAGTTGAAGATGACGTCATCGGCTGTGAAGGGCTTCCCGTCATGCCACTGGACGCCCTTCTTGAGCCGCCAGGTCACCGAGCGGCCGTCCCGCGCCACGCCGCCGTTCTGGACGGTTGGCAGCTCCTCGGCCAGGATCGCGACGAGGTTCCCGTCGGGATCGAAGGCGGCCAGGGGCTCGTAGAAGAGGCGCGAGCCGTCGGCGTTCGTGAGTCCGGCCGCGAAGTGGGGGTTGAGCAGGGTCGGCCCCTGCCACCAGAGAGTCCGAAGGTGCCCGCCGCCGCCGCGTCGCGTGGGGACGAAAGCCGGTCGAGTCGGCGTCTGGGCCAGGCCCAGCGAGGCCAGCATCTGGTTGACGAGCGGCGCGGTGAGACCCACCCCGATCATCGTGTGCGTGAACTGCCGCCGCGAGACGGCGCCGTCACGCACCCGGCGAAGCCACCCTCGCAGCTCCTGCTCGTCCATGGTGCTTCCCTCCGGCGCACCGGGCGGTGTGCCGGCCGGGCCGGCGAAGGCGCGCTGGTCCAAAGGTATCACGCGGCTCCGGCCCCGGTTCCGCCAGCCCCCTCCGCCGGTCCACGGGGGCGTCGTCCGATTGTCAACCCTGGCGTGGATTGCTACTCTCGGGGCGTGCGCCCCACCTCACCGCGCTGCCGTCGTCTGCCGGCCCTCGCCAGCGTGGGCGCCACGCTCGGCCTCGTCATCTACCTGCTTCTTCTCGTCGCCGCGATGCCGAGCCAGTGGCTGGGGGGCGGCCTCGACCGTCCTCCCGGAATCGTCTTCGCGAGGTATCGCCAGGCGCAGTTCGACGTGGTGGCCGACCACAGGCCAGCCCCGCGCCCGCACGCCCCCGTGCTTCCGCCGGCCTGCATGCCGGCTGTCTTCGCGGCGGACGCGACCGGCTGCTCGACCTCGGCCGACGCCCGCACTGACCTCGTCGAGCACGTCCCCTCTCCGGGAAGTCCCCGGAGTCCGCCGGCGTCCTAGCGTCACTGCCTCGTTCGAGAAGCGTCTTGCGGCCGGTCCGGCCGGTCCTGGAGGCCGGGCGGTCGCTGGCGGAGTACATGGCCGATCATCGGGCTCGGGGAGACCCGGGTCATTCCCTCCGAGAGAATGGAAGGGAGCATGGCAAGGCTAGGCGTACTCGGCGTGATGGTCGTCCTGTTCATGGTGCTGCCGTTCGGCCGGCAGGTGGTCGAGCTGTTCACCGACTGGCTCTGGTTTCAGGAGGTTGGCTTTCCCGGTGTCTTCTCGACGATCATGTACACCAAGGTCCTGCTCGGCCTGGGGGCCGGGCTCGTGACGTTCCTGGTGCTCTACCTCAACCTGCTGGCGACGCGCCGGGGCCACGGGCCGCTCCTGGGGCTTGCCGGGGAGGAGAACCTGCCCCAGCTCCCGAGCTGGCCCCTGGTGGAGCCGCTCTACCGGAAGTTCCGCCTGCCGGCAAGCCTCGTGATCGCGTTCCTGCTCAGCGGGCAGGGGACGGCGCACTGGGAGACGGTGATCCGGTTCTGGCACGCCGGCGCCTTCGGCGTGGCCGACCCCCTGTTCGGTCGAGACGTCGGCTTCTACGTCTTCACGTACCCGCTGCTGCTCGGGATTCTCCAGTTCCTGACCCTGGTCCTGTCGGTGACCCTGGCCGCGGTCGCCGCCGTGTACATCCTGTCCCGGGGCATCCGGCTGGCGCCGACCGGGTTCGTCGTCTCCCCGTGGGCGAAGGCGCACCTCTTGGCGCTCGTGGCCGCCTTCCTCGTCGTCAAGGCGTGGGGGTACTCGCTCAACGCCTTCGGCTTGCTCTTCTCCGCGGGCGGGGCGTCGTTCGGAGCAAGCTACACGGACGTCAACGCCAAGCTGCCGGCTCTCTACGCCATGATCGGCCTGGCGGGCCTCGCGGCCGTCCTGTGCCTGTTCCAGATGACCAGACCAGGGCTCCGCTTCGCGTTCGCGGGGCTGGCCCTCTGGATCGGGGGCGGCGTCCTCGGACTGGCCGCCTATCCCGCGATCGTCCAACGGCTCCGCGTGGCTCCCAACGAGATTGTGGCCGAGCGCCCCTACATCGAGCGGACGATTGCCGCCACCAACCGCGCCTACGGGCTGGACCGGATCGAGTCGGTCCCGTTCCCGGCCGAGGAGAACCTCACCGCCGCCGTCCTGCGGAAGAACGACACGACCATCAAGAACATCCGCCTGTGGGAGCACCGGCCCGCGCTCGACTCCTACGGCCAGCTCCAGGAGATCCGGACGTACTACAAGTTCGTCGACGTGGACAACGACCGGTACGTGCTGGACGGGGAGTCCCGGCAGCTGATGCTATCGGTCCGCGAGCTCTCGCACGCGCACCTGCCCAGCCGCATCTGGATCAACGAGCACCTCGTGTACACCCACGGGCACGGCGCGGTGGTGGGCCCGGTCAACCGGGTGACGCGCGAGGGGCTCCCGGAGTTCTTCATCAAGGACATCCCACCCGTGTCGACCGGCCCGCTCCAGATCACGCGGCCGGAGGTGTACTTCGGCGAGCTCGCGAACGCCTACGTGCTGGTCAAGATGCGGGCGCCCGAGCTCAACTACCCCGAGGGCGACCAGAACGTCTACACGACGTACGCGGGGAAGGGCGGAGTGAGCATCGGGTCGCTGTGGCGCCGCATCGCCTTCGCGGCCCGGTTCGCCGAGGTCAAGATGCTCCTCTCCGACGACTTCACGCCGGCGAGCCGGATCCTCTACCACCGGCAAGTCGCCGAGCGGGTGGAGAAGATCGCGCCGTTCCTGCGGGTGGACCGGGACCCCTACCCGGTCGTCACCAGCGAGGGGCGGATCGTGTGGCTCGTGGATGCCTACACGACGACCAACCACTTCCCGTACTCCCAGACGACCGCGGGCGTCGGGAACTACATCCGCAACCCGGTGAAGGTGGCCGTGGACGCCTACGACGGGACGGTGGCCTTCTACGTCGTCGAGCCCGGCGAGCCGATGATCGCCACCTACGCGCGCGCGTTCCCCGGCCTGTTCCGGCCGTTCGCGACGATGCCCGAGGACCTGCGCGCCCACATCCGCTACCCGCAGGACCTGTTCGGCATCCAGGCGCGCATGTACGCGCAGTACCACATGCTCGACCCCCAGGTCTTCTACAACAAGGAGGACCTGTGGACGGTTCCCGTCCGGAAGACGGAGGGCCGGGACGCGGAGATGGAGCCCTACTACACGATCATGCGGCTCCCCGCCGAGCAGCGCGAGGAGTTCGTCCTGCTCCTGCCGTTCACCCCCGTGCGCCGCGACAACATGATCGCCTGGCTCGCGGCTCGCTCGGACCCGCCGAACTACGGCAAGCTCGTGCTGTACGAGTTTCCGAAGGGCAAGCTGGTCTTCGGCCCTCGACAGGTCGAGGCTCGCATCGACCAGGACGCGTTCATCTCGCAGCAGCTCTCCCTGTGGAGCCAGGCCGGCTCCCAGGTGATCCGGGGCGGTCTCCTGGCGATTCCCATCGAGGAGTCGCTGCTCTATGTCCAGCCGCTCTACCTGGCGGCGCAGCGCGGGCGGCTGCCCGAGCTCAAGCGCGTGATCACGGCTTACGGGAACCGGATCGCCATGGACGAGACGCTGGAGGCTTCGCTCCAGCAGCTCTTCGGCGCCCGCCCGGCGGGTGCGGAGCCCGTGCCAGCTGCGGCCGGCGCGCCGGCGACGGGCGCGGCCGGTGCCCCGGCGCGGGCCGCCGCCGAGGCGCTCGATCACTTCACCCGGGCGCGCGAGCGGTTCGGCCAGGGCGATTTCACGGGCTTCGGGGAAGAGCTCAAACGGCTGGAGGAGGCGCTGCGGCGCCTGCAGACGGAGGGCCGCCGGTAGCGCGGGGCCGGCCGCCGGCTGACACCGCGACGTTCGCTGTTCATGTGAACGCCCGGCGCGTTCGGCCGGGGGCCGGCGACGGCCGCGGCCACTCGAGAGGTCGGTCAGGGCGCGCTACACTCTGGCGATGCGACGCGTCACCCTGAAGAAGGAGTTCGTCGAGTTCCGTCGGGAAGAGATCGAGCAGTCCGTTCCCGACCGGTTCGAGCAGCAGGTCCGGTTGCATCCCGACCGGGTTGCGGTCAACCGGCTCGGTCCGGTTCCGCCGCGCCCCGGCCGCCGCTGTGGGTCGGCTACGCCACGACGTTCTGGGGTCGCCCCTCGAGGAACGCAATCACGTTGTCGACGACGCCGGCGTTGAGGAGATCCATCCCCTCGGGCGTCTGATCGGCGTTGTGCGGGGTGAGGACCACCTGCTCGCAGGTGAGCAGGGGATGCCCGGGCGGAAGCGGCTCGGTGTCGAACACGTCGAGTGCCGCGCCGGCGAGGCGGCCGGCGTGGAGCGCCTCGACCAGCGCGTCGGTATCCACGATCGGTCCCCGCGCGGTGTTCACCAGGATGGCGCCCGGCTTCATGAGCCCGAGCTCGCGCCGGCCGAGCAGGCCGCGACTCTCCGCCGTGAGTCGCACGTGGAGCGACACGACGTCCGCCGTCTCCAGGAGCTCGTCGAGCGGAACGTAGCGAAGACCGAGCTCCGCCGCCCGCGCCGGCGCCGGGTGATGAGTCCAGGCCACGACGTCCATCCCGATCGCGCGGCCCAGGCGGGCCATGGCCCCGCCGATCGCCCCTGTCCCGACGACGCCGAGCGTCTTGCCGTGGAGGTAGACGTTGTCCCTGCTGGTCCAGCGGCCCGCCTTGAGCTCCGCCGTCTGGAAGTGGGCGCGCTTGGCGGCCGCGAGCATCAGGCCGAACGCGTGCTCGGCGACGATCGGCGCGGTCCTGCCGGGGATGTTGCACACGACGATGCCCCGCTCGCGCGCGGCGGCGAGATCGAAGGAGTCCGTCCCGATCCCGCAGACGGTGGCCATCCGGAGGCGCGGCAGGGCGAGCAGCGCCTCGCGCGGCCACTTGATGGCGCCCCGCGTGTTCACGAGGCAGACCGCATCGCGCGCCCGTGCCAGCTTCTCGTCCGCCGTCGCGGGCCGGTCGGTGTGAAGGCGCACCTCGCCGTACAGGCGGAGACGGTCGAGGTGAGGGGAGCCCTGGATCTGCGGAGGATCGTCTCCGGGGATGACGATGACTACATCCTGGCGGGCACTCATGAGACCTCCGATCGTGGGGGGGTCGGCATCGGGCCGCTGGTGCGCTCGCCAGTATCGCACGAGCGGGGACCGCCGGACGCCTGCCGGTTCGGGAACGCTCGTGCTACCCTTTGTGGTCGTGACGCACGCGGTGATCGATTCGCACCTCCACGTGTGGGACGGGACCGCGGCCGGTCGCGACCCGGGTCCGATGAAGATCGGCTACAGCCCGCAGGCCACGGCCTCGGTGGAGCTTTTCATGGACTACATGGATGAGGCCGGCGTCGAGCGTGCCGTCTTCGTCCAGCCGTGGTTCTACCACTGGAACAATCGCTACATGGTGTCGGCGCTCCGGCGGTTTCCCGGGCGGTTCCGCGGGGTGGGCGTGATCGACCCCCGCGGGCGGAACGCCCCGGCCGCGCTGCGGCGCTGGCGGGCCCAGGGGGTGACCGGTATCCGCTTGCGGCCGCTCCGCGAGGGTGAGCGGCCCCGTCGGGGCCCCTGGTTTGGCACCGACGAGACCCTGCCGCTGTGGGAGGCGATGGCGGAGACCGGGACGATCGCCTGCGTGCTCAACGCGGGCACGGACCTGGGGCGGCTGCCCGCGATCCTCGAGCGCTTTCCGTCGCTCCGGGTGGTGGTCGACCACCTCAACAGCCCGGTGCCCGCCCGGGGGCTCGGGCAGCCGGCGTTCCGCGCGCTGCTCGACCTCGCGCGCCACCCGGAGGTGCACGTCAAGCTCTCGGGGTTTCACCACTGGTGCCGGGAGCGGTATCCGTACCGCGACGGGTTGCCGTTCGCGGAGGCCGCCGTACGCACCTTCGGGGCGGACCGGTGCATGTGGGGTTCGGACTTTCCCCACGTGCTGGCCGGATGCGGCTACGTCCGGAACCGGCATCTGCTTCCGAGAGAGGCGACGTTCCTTTCCAAGGAGCAGCTGGGCCTCGTGATGGGCGGGACGGCCGAGCGCCTCTGGTTCGGCTGAGGCTCACTGGACACCCTCAACTTCACTCGCAACCTCAGGAGGAGTCACCGATGACCGTCGAGCGCTACAAGGTCGGACCACGGATCGCCGCCGCCACCAAGCACGGGAACACCATCTACGTGGCCGGGACCGTCGCCGACGACCCGAAGCTGGACGCCAAGGGGCAGACGGCGCAGATCCTGCGCAAGATCGACGAGGCGCTGGCGCACTTCGGCAGCAACAAGTCGAAAATCATGTGGGCGAACGTGTGGGTCTCGGACATCCGTCACTACGACGCGATGAACGCGGCCTGGGACGCGTGGCTCGACAAGGCGAACGCGCCCGCGCGGGCTACCGTAGAGTCTCGGCTGGCCACCACGGACTACTCCGTCGAGATCGCCGTCATCGCGGCCGCCTGACCGGTGCCGGCGCCGAGGAGGGCCTGATGGGGACCACGACCGACCGGGTGAGCGCCCGGGCGCGGGCGGTGCCGCCTTCGCTCATCCGCCGCATGTTCGACATGACGCCCCGCGTGCCCGGGGCCATCAGCCTGGCGGTGGGCGAGCCGGGCTTCGCGACCCCGCCGCACATCGTCGAGGCTGCCTGCCAGGCGCTCCGCGACGGCTTCACCAAGTACTCGCCGAACGAGGGGTACCTCGATCTCCGCGAGGCCATCGCGGAGAAGATCGAGCACGTCAATGGCTACCGGGTTGACCCGGCCTCGGAGGTCTTCGTGACGGTCGGCGCCATGGAGGCGCTGCTGCTCACGTTCCTGGTCGGGATCGATCCGGGGGACGAGGTGCTCATCACCGACCCGAGCTACACGAACTTCGAGGGACAGATCACGCTCGCCGGCGGCCAGCCGATCTTCGTTCCGACCGATCCCGAGCGCGGCTACCTGCCCTACGCCGAGGACGTGGGGGCCGCCGTGACGCCACGCACCCGGGCAATCCTCGTCAACAGCCCGTCGAACCCCACCGGCGCCGTGTATCCGCGGGACCTCCTGCACGCGATCGCCGAGCTCTGCGTTCGCCACGACCTCCTCTCTGATCTCCGACGAGACGTACGGAGCGCTGACGTACGGCGACATCCGGAGCGTCAGCCCGGCGTCGTTCCCCGGCCTCCGGGAGCGCACGGTATCGGTGCACTCCTTCTCGAAGGAGTACGCGATGACGGGTTGGCGCATCGGCTACCTCACCGGCCCGGCGTCGATGCTTCGCGTGATGGCCGTCGTCCAGGAGCAGATGGCGTCGTGCGTCAACTCGGCAACCCAGCGGGCCGCCCTCGCCGCCATCCGCGGCCCGCAGGAGTGCGTGGAGACGATGCGCCGCGCCTACCAGCGGCGACGGGACGCGGTCGTCGAGCGGCTCAGACGCATCCCCGGTGTGCGCTGCCCGACGCCCGATGGCGCCTTCTACGCCTTCCCCGACGTGCGTGCCGTGACCCGTGACACCCGGAGCCTGGCCGAGCGGCTCCTCTTCGATCACAAGGTCGTCGTCTCTCCTGGAGAGGCGTTCGGCCCGCGGTCGGGAGGCTTTCTCCGGCTCTCTTACGCGTCCTCGGACGACGACCTAGCCGAAGGGCTCACGCGGCTCGAGGCCGGGATCGGCGCCGCGCGGCAAGGTTGACGCTGGTCGAGGCCCACCGCATGGACACCGAGGCCGTCGTCGAGTCGATCTGGCGGCACACCTTGCAGCGGCGCTACTTCCCGGCGGAGTGGAAGGGCCGGCTGACGATCGAGCAGGCGTACCGGGTGCAGCTCGGGATCCTCGACCGCTGGGTGGCGCGGGGCGAGCGCCTGGCGGGGTGGAAGGTTGGGCTCACCGCCCCGGTGATCCAGAAGCAGTTCGGGATGCACGAGCCGGTCATGGGATTCCTGCTCGAGAGCGGCCACCGCGACAGCGGCGCCATGTTCGAGCATGGCCAGCTGATCGAGCCCGGCTTCGAGAACGAGCTCTGTCTCACCGTGGGGACGGTCCTCCGGGGGCCCGACGTCACGCGCGCCCAGGCCCGCGCCGCGATTTCGGCCGTCCAGCCGGCGTTCGAGATCATCGAAGGGCGCGGTGATTTCCGCGGGGACGCCGCGCTCGCCCTCACGGACAACGCCCAGCAGAAGGCGTTCGTGACCGGACCGGCGAGCCCCCTCCCGGCCGGCTGGGAGCCCGCTCGCACGACGGTCGAAGTGCTGATCAACGACGAGCGGGTCGACCACGGCGTAGGGAGCGAGGAGACGGGCCACCCGGTCGGCGCTGTGGCCTGGCTGGCCAACAAGCTCGCCGAGTTCGGCCGAAGCCTGGAGCCGGGTCACCGCATCATGTCGGGCTCGTTCACCAGGCAATACCCCATCGCGCGCGGCGACCGGATCGAGACTCGCTTCACACCCTTCGGAGCCGTCCGCGCCGCCTTCGAGTGACCGCTCGCGACACCGCGAGTCGCCGACCGCCCGCGTCGCGGACATCGTCATGCGCCGGGCCCGTCTCAGGGTGCAGCCGGCCGCGGCGTAGACGCGCCGTCCCCTGGTCCGCCGGGGCGCCGCGCGGCCTGACTGGCGTCAGCTCCTGACCGGTGGCGCCGTGGAGTCCGGCCGTTCAGCCACGGCGGGGGCGCACCTCGCACCAACGCCAGCGGGCAGCCACGAGATGCCTAGTACGCGAGGGCCCAGCCGTCGCGGCGAGGATCTGAGCCGGCCATCAGCATGCCGGTGGCGGCGTCGCGGCGGATGATCTCGACCGAGCACGGGCCATCGAGCTCGCCGAGTGCGACCACCTGATGGCCCCGGCCGGCTAGCTCGGCGCCGACGTCGGCCGGGAAGCGGGCCTCCAGGTTGAGCGCGTCGGGGCACTCGTGGGGCCAGTTTGCCTCCTGGCCCGGCTGTGTGCTCGACCAGCGCGGCATCTCCGCCGCCTGCTGCGGGTCGTAGCCGAAGTCGACCATTGCGGTGAGGACCTGTAGGTTCACCTGGACCTGGTAGTCGCCGCCCGGCGTGCCGAAGACGGCCCAGAGCTCGCCGTCCTTGAACACCATGGGTGTGTTCATGGTGTGACGGACTCGTCGGCCCGGCGCGAGTCGGTTCGGGTGTCCCGGCTCGAGGTGCCAGGGCGTCATCCGGTTGTTCAGCAGGATGCCGGTGTCCCCCGCGGTCACGCCGGACCCGAACGCGGAGTTGAGGCTCTGGATGCCGGACACCGCGTTGCCCTCGCCATCCACCACGCAGAAGTACGTGGTGTCCCCGGGAAGCGTGGCCGCGCCCGCGCCGGTCGGCGCCGTGCGCTTGGGGTCGATCTCCGCCGCGCGCCGGGCGAGATATGCGCGTGAGAGGATCTCGGCGAGCGGGGCCTCGAAGAACCGCGGGTCGCCGCTCCACCGATCCCGGTCGGCGAACGCAAGCTTCTTCGCTTCGACCAGCGTGTGGACGAGGTCCGCGGAGAGCGGCCCCATGGCGGCGAGGTCGAAGTGCTCCACGATGCCGAGCTCTTGAAGGAGCACCCAGCCCATGGAGTTCGGCGGCGCCTGGCGGACGGTGTACCCGCGGTACGCGAGCTCGATCGGCGCCTTCACCTCGGGGACGAACGCGCCGAGGTCGTCCACGCCCACCAGGCTGCCGGCCGCCTGGCACCCGGAGGCGAGCCGCCGCGCGATCTCACCGCGATAGAAGTCATCGGGGCCGGCGGCGGCCAGGCGCTCGAGCGTGCGCGCGAGGTCGGCCTGCACGATCGGCGTGCCGAGCCCGGGGGGCCGCCCGTCGCGGAGGAATACCGGGGCGCTTCTCGGGTCAGCGCTCAAGGCGGAGACCTGCTCGCCGGCGAAGTGCCGGCAGGCGCGGGTCACACCGAAGCCGTCCCGGGCGTAGTGGACCGCCGCCTCGAGCAGTGAGCTCCAGGGCCGCTGCCCGAACCGCGCGTGCATCGCGCCCCAGGCGCCCACCGAGCCGGGGACCGAGACGGCGAGGGGTCCCGCCAGCGGCAGGCCGGCCGCGTAGCGCTCCGCCGTCGCCGCGCGCGGAGCGGGGCCGGTCCCGTTGAAGACGACCGATTCGCCCGTCCGGCGCATGTGCACATGATAGAAGCCGTCGCCGCCGAGCCCGGACATGAAGGGCTCCACGACCGAGAGCGTGGCCGCCACGGCCACCGCAGCGTCGACCGAGTTCCCGCCGGCCTGGAGGGCGAGAAGGCCCGCCTGCGCGGCGAGGGGATGGTTTGCCGCGACGGCGCCCCGCCGTCCGATGATGACCGCGCGGTAGGACCGCGGCCCTTCATACGCCATGGTTCACCTCGCTTCGGTTCACGATGATTCGCCTGTCCGGGGCGACCTCGGGAGCCGCCCGGGCGAGGGAGGCCCGTGGGGATGCCGAGGCGAGGGCGACGTCAGACGGCGACGGTCCAGCCGCGGACATCCGGCACGCGCGCGTACTGGATGTCAACGATGGCGTCGTAGAGCTTCCGGGTCAGCTCGCCGATCCGCCCGCCCCCGATGACGAGCCGCTCATCCTTGTAGGCGAGCTCGCCGACCGGCGAGATCACGGCGGCGGTCCCGGTGCCCCAGACCTCGCGGAGCGTGCCCCGGCGCGCCGCCTCGATGACCTCGTCGATGGCGATGGGGCGCTCCGAGACCTCCACTCCCCACTCGCGGAGGAGGGAGAGCACCGAGTCGCGCGTCACGCCGGGCAGGATCGTGCTGGTCGTGAGCGGGGGCGTCAGGACCTGGTCCCCGATCCGCATCATGATGTTCATGGTGCCCACTTCGTCCACGTACTTCCGCTGAGAGCCGTCCAGCCAGAGAACCTGGGTGAAGCCCGCGCTGTGCGCTTCCTCGGCGGCGAGCAGGCTCGCGGCGTAGTTCCCGCCCGTCTTGGCGCCACCGGTCCCGCCCTCGACCGCGCGGACATACTTGTCCTCCACGCGGATCTTGACCGGGTTCATGCCTTCCTTGTAGTAGGCGCCGACCGGGGACAGGATCACGAAGTACAGGTACTGCCTTGACGGGCGGACGCCGAGGAACGGCTCGTTGGCGATGATCGTCGGCCGAATGTAGAGCGCGGTGCCGACGCTCGACGGTACCCAGTCCTGCTCGACGCGCACCAGGTCGACGAGCGACTGGAGGCCGAAGTCCGGATCCACCTCGGGGATGCACAGCCGGCGGGCCGAGAGGTTCATCCGGGCGACGTGCTTCTGCGGCCGGAACAGCCGCACCCGCCCGTCCTGGCCACGGAACGCCTTGAGCCCGTCGAAGATCGCCTGAGCGTAGTGCAGCACCGCCGCAGCGGGCTCGAGGGAGAGCGGGCCGTACGGCTCGATCCTCGGATCGTACCAGCCCTTCTCTTCCTGGAAGTCGGCCACGAACATGTGGTCCGTGAAGAGGGTGCCGAATCCCAGCTCGTGGTCCCTCGGCTTCGGCTTCTTCTGGCTCGTGCGGGTGATCCGGATCGGGTGAGTCATCGTCGTCCTCGCTGACGCAAATGGCGCTTCGGCCTTTGAGCCGTTCAGCTGACCGGGAGACGATAGTCTAGCACGAGCCGAGTCGGCCGAATCCGGCCTTCCTGGCGCCGCGGCTCGGCTCGCCCCCTGCAGCACGTGCTGGACGCCGTGTCGGCACGATGGACGTGCTATCATCCGCGGTGCCGACGTCATCTCTGTCCCGAGGAGGCCTTCCATGAAGGGCGCCGCCGCTGTCGCCGAGATCCTCAAGCGCGAGGGAGTCGAGTTCCTGATCGGGTATCCCGTCAACAGCGTCATCGAAGCCTCAGCGCAGGCCGACATCCGGACGATCATCGTCCGGCAGGAGCGTACGGGCATCCACATGGCCGACGCGGTGAGCCGGGTGACCTCCGGCGACCGGATCGGCGTGTTCACGATGCAGCATGGCCCTGGCGTCGAGAACTCGTTCGGCGGCGTCGCGCAGGCCTACGGCGACTCGGTGCCCATCGTGGTCATCCCGGGCGGCTACCCCCGGCGCCTCACCAACGTGCGGCCGAACTTCAATGCCTTCCTCAACTACCAGCACGTGACCAAGTCGATCGAGCAGGTGGTGATGGCCGACGCGATCCCGGACGCCATGCGGCGGGCGTTCACCCAGGTTCGGAACGGGCGGCCGCGCCCTGTACTGGTCGAGATCCCGATCGACCTGATGACCGAAGATGTGCCGGAGCCGCTCGACTACGTCCCGGCCCTCCGCACACGTGTGGCCGCCGACCCGGTGGCCGTGAGCGAGGTAGCCCGCGTGCTCGTGGCGGCCGAGCGGCCGGTCATCTACGCGGGCCAGGGCGTCCACTACGCCAAGGCGTGGGAGGGCCTCCGGGCGCTCGCCGAGCTGCTCGAGTGCCCGGTCACGACGAGCCTCGAGGGGAAGAGCGCCTTCCCCGAGACTCACGCGCTGTCGCTCGGCTCGGGCGGACGATCGGTCCCGAAGGCCGTGCGTCAGTTCCTGGACGAGGCTGACGTGATCTTCGGCATCGGCTGCAGTTTCTCCAGCACGAACTACGGCGTGAAGATGCCGAAGGGGAAGCGGATCGTCCACTCGACCCTCGACCCGGCGGACCTCTCGAAGGACGTGCGGGCGGACCACGGGCTGATTGGCGATGCGGGCCTCGTGATCGAGGCGCTGCTGGTCGAGATCAAGGATCGCCTCCACGGCAAGCCCCGGGGCCGTGCGAGCGGCGTCGCCGACCGCATCCGCGAGGTCAGGTCCGCGTGGCTCGCCCAGTGGAAGCCTCGTCTCACGCAGGCGACGAAGCCGCTCTCGCCGTACCGGGTGATCTGGGACCTGCTCCACACGGTGGACGCGTCCCGGACCATCATCACGCACGACGCGGGCAGCCCGCGCGACCAGCTGTCGCCCTTCTGGGAATGCGTGACGCCGCTTTCCTACATCGGGTGGGGCAAGACGACGCAGCTCGGCTACGGCCTCGGGCTCGCGATGGGGGCGAAGCTGGCCCATCCGGACCGGCTGTGCGTGAACGTCTGGGGAGACGCGGCGATCGGCTTCACCGGGATGGACTTCGAGACCGCGGTGCGCGAGCGCATCCCCATCCTGTCCGTCCTGCTGAACAACTTCTCGATGGCAATCGAGCTCAAGATCATGAAGACTGCCACCGAGAAGTACCGGAGCACCGACATCTCCGGGCACTACGCCGACATGGCGAAGGCCTTCGGGGGCTACGGCGAGCGCGTGACCGAGCCGGCGGAGATCGCTCCGGCCATCCGGCGCGCGATCAAGAAGACGGAGGAAGGCGTCCCGGCACTTCTCGAGTTCATCACGGAGAAGGCCGAGGACTTCTCGATCCACTAGGGCCCAAGGCGCGGCGCTGGCCGACGTGGCGGGCGACCCCACGGCCGTCGGGTCGGTCGCGCTCGGCCTCGCCTCGGCGGCGAGCTGGGGCGCGGGGGACTTCGCCGGCGGGCTGGCGAGCCGGCGCGCTCCGGCGCTGGGCGTGGTGGTCGCCTCGCAGGCGGTCGGCATCGCGCTGCTGGTGGTCCTCGGAACCGTCATCACCGTCGAGGCCGCCCCGTCCGTCCGCCAGGTGCTGTGGGCCGCCCTCGCGGGTGCCAACGGAGCGCTGGGCCTCTTCGCTCTCTATTCGGCGCTCGCGTCGGGTCGCATGGGCATCGCGGCGCCGGTGTCGGGCGTCGTGGGGGCCCTGGTGCCGGTGCTAGCGGGGAGCCTGGTCCATGGGCCGCCGAGGCCGATCCAGCTCGCGGGGTTCGGGCTGGCCGTGGCGGGAGTGTGGCTCCTCACCGCAGCGAACCTCGATGCCAGCCGGGCGGGGCTGCGAGAGCTCGGGCTCCCCGTGCTCGCGGGCGTCAGCTTCGGACTCTTCCTCGTGTTCATCCATCGCGCGGGACCGGCCGTGCTCCTGCCCCTCATCGTCGCGCGGGTGACCTCGATGGGAGTGTTGGCGGCGATCGGTGGCGCGGCCGGGACACTCACGCTTCCGGCGCGCTCCGCGCTCGGGCTCACCTGTCTGGCCGGCGTCCTCGACACTGGCGGGAACGCCTTCTTCGCGCTTGCCGCGCAGACCGGCCGGCTCGACGTCGCCGGCGTCCTGTCCTCCCTCTACCCCGCCTCCACCGTGGCCCTGTCGTGCCTCTTACTTGGAGAGCGTCTCACGCGCCGACAGGTGGCAGGCGCCATCGCGACCCTGACGGCGATCGCGCTCGTGTCGTGGTAGCGGGCGGCGGCGGGACGCGTTGGTGGCGTTGACCGACGCGCGACGACGGCACGAGCATTGTGCGGGCCCGAGGACGCCGCCACGGGCTCCGATCAGCTCACCATCTGGTAGGCCCGCTCGATGTTGGCGAGGACGAGCGTTCGCCACGGCCGGTAGGTGCCACCCTCGCGCGTGAGCGCCGCCTCGTACTTCGGGCCGAGCGCGTCCCGCACGCGCTCCTTCGTCTCCTCGAGGCTCGTGCCGGCCCACACCTCGCGCCGCACTGCCTCGACCATGTCCTCGACGTAGCCCCGAAAGGTGCGCAGCCAATCGCGACCGGCCACCTGGCCGTGGCCCAGGATCATTCGGTCGAAGTCGAGCTGCTCGAGCCGGCGCAGCGTCTCCGGCCAATCCTGGGGATACCCGTCGCCCATGAAGGGAGTCCAGCCGATGACGGCGTCCCCGGTCACCACCACCTTCTCCTTCGGGAGATAGACGAAGACGTCGCCCTCGGTGTGGGCACGCCCCAAGAAGAGAAGGTGGATCTCGCGGTCGCGCTGGAAGATGCGCATGGTTCGTTCGAACGCCATGGAGGGGAGAGCCGGCCGCAGGACCCGGACCTCGGCGAGATACTGCTCCGCCTGGCGCAGGTTCGATGCGAGCTCGGCGCGCTGGTCGGCGCTCGTCGCCGCCACGAGCTGAGCCCGCAGGCCGCCGATCTCGTCGGGGAGCTGGCGCAGATGGTCCTGAATCCGCTTCAAGCTCTTCCCCACCATCGCCTCGCGCGTGATGTCGTTCGTGATCACCTCGACGTGGCCGTAGGCGGAGGGGTAGGCCTCGTTCCCCTGCCAGTGGTCCCAGTGGAAGTGCGTGTTGACGACGTAGCGGACGGGCTTCGAGGTGATGTCCCGGAGATGCTCGACCACGACCCGTGCGGCAGACGGCTTGGAGTGCGAATCGACGACCAGGACGCCGTCGTCCGTCTCGATGAGGGCGGTGTTGCAGTTGACCTTGTACGCGCGCGCGGCCACGGCGACGTGGACACCGTCCGCCACCTTCTGGACGTCGAACCGGGCATCGTCGCCGCCCGAGCAGCCGTCGACCATGACGAGACCTCCGGGTGAACTGGGTGAGCGCCAAGGCGGCGCCCGACGGGCTTCCCGACGGGCGGATGCCTCGGCCAGTATAATCGCGCCGGAGGCGCCGAGCAGGCTGATCATGGAAGCTCCCGGTCCCAGCTCGCTGAAGGCTCGCCTCGTCTGGCCTCTCTCGCTGCTCGTCGCCGTGGCGGTCATCGGCACGCTCGGCTACCGCTGGCTCTGGCGCGACATCGGCGGGACGACGCTGGATGCCCTGTTCATGACCTTCACGACGATCACCACGATCGGGTACGGCGAGGTGAAGCCCCTTCACGGGCCGGGCCGGATCTTCACGATGGCGATCGCGACGGCCGGGATCGGCGCCTTTTTCTACACGTTCAGCGTGGTGCTCGACCACCTGGTGGCGACGGGCGTCGCCGATCCCCGGGGGAGGCGCAGGATGGAGCGGCACATCGCGGAGCTCGAGGGACACGTGATCGTGGCGGGGCTCGGACGAGTGGGCCGTCAGGCGGTGACGGAGCTGGCCGCCGCCGGAACGCCGCTCGTGGCCCTGGACCAGGATCCGGCGGCGGCGCGGTTCGCCGAAGACCAGGGCTACCTCCACCTGCTGGGGGATGCCACCGAGGACGCAGTGCTCGATCGGGCCGGGATCCGGCGCGCCCGCGGCCTCATCGCGACGACGGCCGACGACGCCACCAACCTGTACATCGTGCTGTCCGCCCGGGTGCTCAACCCGAGCCTGCGCATCGTCGCGCGGGCCGCGGACGAGGCGAGCGTCTCGAAGCTCCTCCGCGCGGGAGCCGACCGGGCCATCAGCCCCTACGCTATCGGCGGCCACCGCCTCGCGCACCTGATCCTGAGCCCTGCCGTCGTCGACTTCTTCGAGACGGCGCTCAAGCCGGGGCAGGAGGCCCTGGCGATCGAGGACGTCGCACTCCCGCCGACGAGCGGCGCGATCGGCCGGACGCTCGAGGCGCTCGAGGTGCGGCAAGCAACGGGCGCATCCGTGCTCGCGGTGCTCCGCGAGGGCGCGCCCATCCCGAATCCACCGGCCGATCTGACACTCGCTGCCGGGGACCGTCTGCTCGCCCTCGGGACGGGCGACCAGCTGGCACGGCTGGAGAAGCTCATCGGGTCCGGATAGACCCGGAGCGCGGCCGGCGGGCGGCCGCGTCCACCGATTACCGGAAGAGGAGGAGCTCAGATGGAGTACCGCGTGCTGGGGCGTACCAACCTCCGCGTGTCGGCGCTGGGATTCGGGTGCGGCAACGTCGGAGGCCTCATGGTCCGAGGCACTCCGGCCGAGCGCGAGCGGGCGGTGGCGCGGGCTCTCGACCTGGGCGTGAACTTCTTCGACACCGCGCCGCTCTACGGAGACGGCGTGTCGGAGGAGCACCTCGGAGAGACTCTGCAGGCGCTCCGGGCGCAGTGCCTCGTGGCGACGAAAGTCCGCCTGGGAGCGGCGGGGCTCGACGACCCCGTGGCGGCCGTGACGCGGTCCATCGACACGAGCCTCCGGCGCCTCCGCCGCGATCGCGTCGACCTCCTCCAGCTTCACGACCCGGTTCGGTCTGTGCGCACCGGCGGCGAGCCTGGAGCGGCGGAGGTTCTCGATCGGATTCTGCCGGCCTTCGAGACCCTGCGCCGGGCTGGCAAGATCGGCTTCGTCGGGGTGACGGCCATCGGCGATACGCCGGCCCTCCACCGGGTCCTGGCGGCGGGCGCGGTGGACTCGGCGCAGGTATGTTTCAACCTCCTCAACCCGACCGCCGGCTTTGCCGCGCCGCCGGGCTTTCCGGGCCAGGACTTCGACCGCCTGCTCGCGCGCACGCGCGCGCAGGAGACCGGGGTCGTGGTGATCCGGGTGCTGGCCGGAGGGGCGCTGTCGGGCGAGTTGACGCGCCATCCGATCGCGGTGCCCGTCGTCGATCCGATCGCCTCGGGTCCCGACTACGCGACCGATGTGAGCCGGGCCCGTGCCCTCCGGGTCCTCGTGGAGGAGGGCCACGCGGCGAGTCTGGTCGAGGCCGCGCTTCGGTTTCCGCTGGGCTCGGACGCCGTGTCGACGGTGCTCCTCGGCTACTCCGGCCTCGATCACCTGGAGACCGCGGCGGCCGCGGTGGCGAAGGGCCCACTCTCCCCGGAGGCGCTCGATCGCCTGGAGGCCTGCTGGCGGCACATGGCGGGGGAGCGCTGACCCGCACGGTTGACGAGGCGCGGCCCCCTTACCCTCTCGCCGTGGAGATACGAGCCGACGACGCGCGTGTCGATTCACCTGCCGCGCGACAGGACGAGGGCGTCACGGCAGGGTCGTCGGTCGCGTATGGTTTCATGGGCTCCCAGGCTCTGTTCACCGCCCTCGAGCTAGGGGCTCTTCACCGAGCTGCACGCCGGCCCTGCTCCGCTGGTCGAGCGGGCTCGACGGTTCGGGTGCGAGCCGCGGGCGGTGCTCGCCGTTCTCGAGACGTGCGTGCCATGTCCGATGCGAGCTTTGTCGGGGTGACGGCGCGACCCCACGTTCCGGACATCACGTACGTGCTTTCGGGGCGCCGGGCGTAGCTCGTTCCCGGCAAGCGGGGGCGCCCGTCGCCCGGACTGTCGCTTCAGGCGTCGCCGTAGAGGCGGGTGAAGTACTCGGTGACCATGCGCGCGGCGGAGAAGCGCTCGGCCGCCATGCGGACCGACGCGTGCATCATCGCCAGCCACCGGGGGCGGGCGGCATAGGCGGGGAGCATCTCGTCCTCGAGGACCCGGAAGAGCGAGGCGTGATCGCGCGCGTCATGCTCTTCGGACCCGTCGCTGCTCGCGCCGTCCCCGATGGCCCATCCGGTCACGCCGTGCTCGCACCCCTCCGGCCACCAGCCATCGAGGGTCGAGCAGTGCAGGACCCCGTTGAGCGCGGCCTTCATCCCCGACGTGCCGCTGGCCTCGAGGGGAGGGCGCGGTGTGTTCAGCCAGACGTCGGCGCCGCGGGTGAGGAGCCGCGCGAGCCCCATGTCGTAGTTCTCCAGGAACACCGCGGCATCGGGCCACTGACGGATGGTCCGGACCAGCCGCGTGACCATGGCCTTGCCGGCCCGATCGGCTGGGTGCGCCTTTCCCGCGAAGACGAGCTGGAGCTGGCGGCCCTTCAGCAAGCGCCCGACCCGG
The DNA here is from genome assembly GCA_963804185.1 of uncultured Candidatus Rokubacteria bacterium. Classification (GTDB taxonomy): domain Bacteria; phylum Methylomirabilota; class Methylomirabilia; order Rokubacteriales; family DASRDR01; genus DASRDR01. The sequence goes on along the minus strand of CAWDPM010000005.1, from coordinate 763,047 downwards.
TCGACGTCGCGAAGCACCAGGTCGGGGCGCTTGTAGGTTGCCGCCCGCCGCGCCACCGCGATGGTGAGCACGTCCGGGGCGAGGCGCACGTTGGTTCGCCGCTCGATCTCCGCCAGAAGGTCAGTCTTCAGCCTCTGGCGGAGGGTCTCGAGGCCGTCGTCGCTCCCGAGCGCTTGCGGCACGCCGGGGTCCTGCCACGTGGGGACGTGCACACCGTTCGTGATGTGGACGATCGGCGCGGCGTCGCGCACGTCGGCCCACATGCGCCTCGCCGTCTGCCCGTGGCGCGCGGCCACCGCGTTCGCGCGGCGCGCGAGCCTGAGCCCCGCGACCGTCATGTTGAACGGGTCGCCGCCGAGCTGGCGGAGCTCGCCGGCCACAAGCTCGCATCCGGCGCCCAGACGCATGATCTCCCCGAGCGAATGGATCTCGTTCCCGGCGGGGACGGGGGTGTGCGTGGTGAAGACGATGCGCGCTCGCGCCGCCTGCCACGCCGCTTCGAAGGTCGCCCCGGTTTCCATCTCGGCCGCGATCAGCTCCACGCCGGCGAAGACGGCATGCCCCTCGTTGAAGTGGTAGGTGCGCACCTCCGGGTGAAGGAGCCTGAGCGCGCGCGTGCCTCCGATTCCGAGAAGCATCTCCTGCGCGATGCGGCAGTCGGGTCGGGGGTCGTACAGCCGGCGCGTGATCCAGTGGTCCCGCGCGTCGCTCGGCTCGAGGAGGTAGAGGGGGACGATCGCGTACCGCCCCACGCGCCACACTCGGCACTCGACGCTGCGACCGGCCACCCGGACGTGCACCCGGACGCCGGTGTCGTCCAGGAAGTCCGGGCGGTGCTCATGCCACTCGTCGACGGGCTCGCCCGCCGAGTCGAGTCGCTGAGTGGTGTACCCCTCGGCCCACCGGAGTCCGACCCCGACCACGGGCCGCCCGAGGTCGTGGGCGCCCTTGAGAAAGTCGCCCGCCAGCACGCCCAGGCCCCCCGAGTAAGAGGGAAACTCTTCGTGGAGGCCGAATTCCATCGAGAAGTAGGCGACGGTGGTCAGGGACTTCCTCAGCTCGGGCGGAGGCGCCGGAGAAGGGTGGGAAGCAGCAGCACCGCCACCGCCAGGATCAGGAGCGTTGCCGAGAGCGGCGACTCGACGAGTGCCCATGGGGAGCCCTGGCCGATGGCGAGGGCGCGCCGGAGCTGCGTCTCGGCCAGCGGGCCGAGGATCATGCCGAGCAGTGCCGGCGCGATCGGGAAATCGTAGACCCGCATGGCGTAGCCGACCAGGCCCACGACGACCATGATGGCGAGATCGAGCTCGGAGTTGCCGAGCCCGTACACCCCGACGATGCCGAACACCATGATCCCGCCGTAGAGCCAAGGGCGGGGGATCAAGAGGAGCCGGACCCAGAGGCCGACGAGAGGCAGGTTCAGCACCAGCAGAAGCACGTTGCCGACGTAGAGGGACGCGACGAGCCCCCACACGAGGTCGGGGTTGTTCAGGAACAGGAACGGACCGGGCTGGAGGCCGTAGTTCTGGAACGCCGCGAGGAGAATTGCCGCGGTAGCGGAGGTCGGTAGCCCGAGCGTGAGCAGCGGGACCAGGATGCCGGCCGCGGCCGCGTTGTTGGCCGCCTCCGGCCCCGCCACGCCCTCGATCGCGCCCTCGCGGCCGAACTCCGCGCGCCTGGGCGACAGCCGCCGCTCGACCATGTAGGAGAGGAACGTGGGAATCTCCGAACCGCCAGCGGGAAGCGCTCCGATGGGGAATCCGAGCGCCGTGCCCCGGAGCCACGGCTTCCACGACCGCCGCCAGTCGTCCCGGGTCATCCAGAGCCCGCCAGCGAGGGGATTGAGCTGGATCCCGCCGCCCCCGTACCGGCTCGCCACGTAGATCGTCTCGCCGATCGCGAAGAGGCCCACCATGACCACGACCAGCTCCATCCCGTCGAGGAGCTCCGGCGACCCGAAGGTCAGCCTGGCCTGACCGGTCTGGGCGTCGATTCCCATCACGCCGAGGGCCAGGCCGGCGAAGAGCGACGTGAAGCCGCGGACCCGCGAGGCGCCGAGGACGCAGGAGACCGACGTGAAGGCCAGCACCATGAGCGCGAAGTAGTCGGCCGGCCCGAAGACGAAAGCCAGCTCGGCCACGGCTGGCGCCGCGAACGTCAGCACCAGGGTGGCGAGCGTGCCGGCGACGAAGGAGCCGATCGCCGCGGTAGCGAGGGCAGCGGCGCCACGGCCCCGCCGCGCCATGCGGTTGCCCTCGAGCGCCGTCATGATCGAGCCGCTCTCGCCGGGGGTGTTCAGGAGGATCGATGTCGTGGACCCGCCGTACATCGCGCCGTAGAGGATGGCGGCGAACATGATGAACGCCCCGGTCGGGTTCATCTTCACGGTCACGGGGAGCAGCAGGGCGATCGTCAGCGCGGGCCCGATGCCCGGCAGGACCCCGATCGCCGTTCCGAGGACCGAGCCCACGAGCGCCCAGAAGAGGTTCACCGGGGTGAGCGCCACCGCGAAGCCGTGGGCGAGCTGCGTGAGGGCGTCCACGCTCAGATCCCGAGCGGGGGGAATCCGGGGAGGGAGAGGCCCAGGACCCGGGAGAAGAGGAGCCAGCAGGCGACGCCGAGGAGGACACCCACGGCCACGTCGGCAAGGAGCCGACGAGAGCCGAACGCCCGCGCCGTGAGAGCGAACGTGACCGCGGCGGCGAGCGGGAAGCCGAGCGGGCGGATAAGGAGGATGGGGACGATCCCGGCGGCCGTGGTGGTCCAGAGTGCCGCAGGGGAAGGGCGCCGGCTCGGATCGGCGTCCTCCGTCTCCTGCGGCTCGAAGAGCTCGCCGCGGGCGACGGCAGCGAGCAGCAGGGCGCCGAGGACGACGAGCCCGGCGCCGATGACGGCAGGAAAGAGGCCGGGCCCGACGACGGCGTACGTGGCGGCCTGCGGAAGCGAGACCGCCCCGTAAAGCCACACGAGGCCGAAGCCGATGACGACGACGCCGAGCCCCCAGGGGCGGGACTGCCGCTGGCGGCTACTTGACGAGGCCGACCTCCTTGAGCACAGCCTCGATCCGCATGTTCTCCTCCTTGAGGAATCCGCCGAACGCGTCACCCGAGAGGTAGGCGTCGTCCCAGCCCTGCTTCTTGAGCGTTTCCTGCCAAGCCTTCGTGTGGTGCATCTTGTCGAGCATCCCGACAAGATTCGTGCGGCCACCGGCGGACATGCCCGGGGGCCCCACCAGGCCACGCCAGTTACCGATCACGACGTTGACCCCCGACTCCTTGAGGGTGGGGGCGTTCACCGCCGGCAGGCGCGCCTCGGACGTGATCGCGAGCAGGCGCAGCCGTCCCGTGTCCACGTACTGCTTGAACTCCGAGGCGCCCGAGATCGCCGCGGCCAGCTTGCCGCCGGCGACCGCTGCGATCATCTCGCCCCCGCCTTGGAACGCGACGTAGTTGAGCTTCGCCGCGGGCGCGCCGGCCGCCTGACCGATGAGAGCGAGCGTGATGTGGTCGACGCCGCCCGCCGACCCGCCACCCACCGACACCTTCGCTGGGTCGGCCTTCAGCGCCTCGCTGAAGTCCTTCACGGTCTTGAAGGGCGAGTTCGGCGCGACGGCGATCGCGTTGTACTCGATCGTGAGCCGCGCGAGCGGGGTAACCTGCTCGAGGGTCACCGGCGACTTGTTCGTCAGGATGCCCCCCACCATGATCGCGCCCATGACCATCATGGCGTTGTCGTTCCCCTTCATGGTGCTCACGAACTCGGCGAGACCGATCGTGCCGCCCGCGCCGCCCTTGTTCGTGACCTGGGCGCCGGCCTTGTGGAGGCCCTCGGCCTCGAGCGCCGCCAGGACCGAACGACCGGTGGTGTCCCACCCGCCGCCCGGGTTGGCGGGGACCATGAGCTTGATGGGCTCGGCCGCGAGCGCCAGGAGCGGCACCAGGGCGAGCGTGAGGGACGCGAGCACTCGCTGTCTCATCGGCAACCCCCTCCGTTTGGAGCGCGCACTGAGCATCGGCAGGCCTTCCGCGCGGTTCATTCTACCGCACGCTAGAAGATGCCGGGCCGATGGCGTTCCGCCGCGATGGCACCCGGCGGCAGGGCCGGGTTGAGCTGGCGGACCTCTTCGGCGGAGAGGCGCCCGAGGCGCGCGGCCAGGTCGACGAACCGCTCGCGCGCATCCCGGGGGAGCCGTCCGCCGGCCAGCTGCTCGAGCTTCTCGAGGTAGTCCGGCCAGCGCCAGGGCCGCCGGCCGTTCGGATGCGCGTCCGCAACGAGCCGCTCCTCGGTCGCCACGGCGCCGTCGTCGAGCTCAACGGCGACCCGCCCGCCGAACGCCTTCCGTGCGGGATCCGGGTCGTGGTAGCGCGCGGTCCACGCGGGGTCCTCCTCGGTCCGGATCTTGCGCCAGAGCGCCAGGGTGGACGGGCGGTGCGCGCGCTCCGGGGTGTAGGACTCCACGTGGTGCCACCGGCCGTCCTCGAGGGCGACCGCGAGTATGTACATGACCGAGTGGTCGAGCGTCTCGCGCGAGGCGTCGGGATCGTACTTCTCGGGGTCGTTCGAGCCGGAGCCGATGACCGTGTGCGTATGGTGGCTCGCGTGGACGACGACCTCGCGGACGCGCGCCAGGACGGGAGGGCCGACCCGGCGCCGCAGGTCGAACGCGAGGTCGATTAGCGCCTGGGCCTGGTACTCCGCGGCGTGGGCCTTGGGGTAGGTCTCGAGGATCCCGCGGGGGCGCTCGCCCGGCCGCGACAACGGGACGGCGTACTCTGCATCCGGGCCGGCCAGCATCCAGGCGATCACGCCATCCTCGCCCTCGTAGATCGGGTTCGGGGCGCCCTCGCCCCGCATTGCCCGGTCGACCGCCTCGATGGCGAGCTTGCCGGCCCATGCCGGGGCGGATGCCTTCCACGACGTGATCTCTCCCTTTCTCGACTGACGTGTCGAGAAGCCGAGATGCACCGCCTGGTTGATCGCGTGGTAGACGACAGGCGCCTCGAGACCCAGCAGCGCTCCGAGCCCAGCAGCAATTGCGGGCGCCAGGTGGGCCACGTGGTCCTTCTTCTGCGCGTGGAGGCACATGCCCTTGACGAGGCTCACGTGGACCTCGTAGGCCGCGGCGATGGCGGCGAGCAGCCGCTCGCCGTCCACGCCCTTCTGCTGAGCGACGGCGATGAGGGGCGGGATGCTGTCCGCGGGGTGGGCATAGTCCGCGGCGAGGAAGGTGTCGTGGAAGTCGAGCTCTCGGACGGCCGTGCTGTTTGCCCAGGCTCCCCACTCCGCGTGCACCGTGGCCGTCGCGGGAAGGCCGAGCAGCGTCGAGCCGCCCGTCCGGGGATGGGCGAGCGCCATGGCGCGCGCCGCGGCCACGGGTTCTCGGTCAAGGGCGGCCAGGGCGACCGCCACGTTGTCGACGAGGCGGCAGGCCACCATCTCGGCGACATCGGGGTCGGTGCCGACGAGCGGGGCCGCCGCCGCGAAGGTCGCGAGCTTCCACGCGAGCTGGGCCTCGCGCGGAAGCCGGGCTGCCGCCGGATGCGTCCGGACTCTATGGACCTCCACGTTCGGCGGTACGCCCGTCGGGCAGGACGCTCCGGGCAATTGAGTCGTCGAGCGCCTCGTAGTCGTCGTAGCCGATCAGCTGGTACAGCGCGCGCCGGGTCTGCATGCGATCGAGCCACGCGGCCTGGGTGCCCTCGCGCGCGAGGTCACGGTAGAGCTCCTCCATCGCGCCCGCCGCCACGCGGAGCGCCGAGACCGGCCAGATCACCATCTTGTAGCCGAGGCGCGCCAGGTCGGCCGCAGGCAGGAGAGGCGTGCGCCCGAATTCCGTCATGTTGGCGAGGAGCGGGCCCCGGAATGGCCTCGGAAAAGGTGCGCAGCTCGTCGCTCGTGCGTAGCGCCTCGGGGAAGATCGCGTGCGCCCCGGCCTCGCGGTAGAGCCGGGCACGCGCGATCGCCCGGTCGAGCCCCTCGAGTTCCACGGCGTCGGTACGAGCGACGATCCGGAGGTGACGTGCCGCCCGCACGGCTCCCGCGACCTTCCGCGCCATCTCCTCTGGCGCCACCAGGCGCTTGTCGGAGAGGTGGCCGCACTTCTTCGGCAGCACCTGGTCCTCGAGCTGGACGGCCGCGGCCCCGGCGTCCTCCAGCTCGTGCACGAGCCGGATGACGTTCAGAACTTCGCCGTAGCCCGTGTCCCCGTCGACCAGGACCGGCAGCCCCGAGGCCCGCACGATGGCGCGGGTGAAGTAAGTCAGCTCGCCAAGCGTGAGGACACCGAGGTCGGGAAGAGCCAGGCTTGCCGCCAGCCCTGCCCCCGACACGTAGAGCGCTCTGAAGCCAGCCTGCCGAGCGAGGAGCGCGGCGAGTGGATCGTGGGCTCCTGGCAATCCGAGGATGCCGGGCTCTGCCCAGAGCGCCGCGAGGCGCTCGCCGGCCGGCTCCGGATCGCGATCAGTCTCGGTGAGCCAGGTCATCGGCCGTAGTGTACCTCCAAGGGGTTGCCGCGGATTCGGCGCTCTGGCACAATCCGGACCGCGATGGCCGAGACGCTGCTCGACAAGGTCTGGCGGGCGCACACCGTGCGGACGCTGCCGTCCGGGCAGACCCAGCTTCTGATCGGCCTCCACCTCGTTCACGAGGTGACGAGTCCGCAGGCCTATCAGATGCTCAAGGCATCGGGGCTCCGCGTGCGGATGCCAGAGCGCACGTTCGCCACGATCGACCACATCATCCCGACGGCGGCCGACCGCCAGCAGCGCCCCTTCGCCGACGAGCTGGCCGAGGAGATGACGGCCCACCTCGTCCGCAACACTCGGGCCTCCGGCGTCGCCTTCTTCGACCTCGACAGCGGCCGCCAGGGGATCGTGCACGTGATCGGACCCGAGCTCGGGCTGACCCAGCCCGGCATGACCATCGCGTGCGGCGACAGCCACACTTCCACCCACGGTGCCGTCGGGGCTCTGGCGTTTGGGATCGGGACGACTCAGGTCCGGGACGTCCTCGCGACGCAGTGCCTCGCCATGGCCAAGCCGCGGATCCGTCAGATCCGGGTCGACGGGACGCTGGTCTCGGGCGTCTACGCCAAGGACGTGATCCTCTGGATCATCCGGGTGCTGGGCGTCAAGGGCGGCGTCGGCTACGCCTACGAGTATGCCGGCCCCGCGATCGAGCGGATGACGATGGAGGAGCGCCTGACGGTCTGCAACATGTCGATCGAGGGCGGGGCCCGCTTCGGCTATGTGAACCCCGACCAGACGACCTTCGACTACCTTCGCGGCCGGCCCTACGCGCCGCAGGGAGCGGCATTCGATCGGGCCCTGTCGTGGTGGCGGAGCATGGCGACCGACGCGGGCGCGCCCTTCGACGACGTCACCCGGATCAACGGCGCGAGCATCCAGCCGGTCGTCACGTGGGGCATCAATCCCGGCCAGTCCGTCGGGGTCGCCGAGCGGATTCCCGAGCCGCGCGACGTGCCCGAGGAGGACCGGCCGACCTGGCACGAGGCGCTTCAGTTCATGGGCTTCAAGGCGGGGCAGCCGATCGCCGGTACCAAGGTGGACGTGGCCTTCATCGGGTCCTGCACGAACGGGCGCCTGTCCGACCTCAGGGTCGCCGCCGAGATCGCCCGGGGCCGGAAGGTCGCTCGGGGCGTCCGCGCGCTGATCGTGCCGGGATCGCAGGAGGTCGCGCGGGCCGCCGAGGCCGAGGGGCTCCACGAGATCTTCCAGGAGGCCGGCTTCCAGTGGCGGAAGGCCGGCTGCTCCATGTGCCTCGGCATGAACGAGGACAAGCTCCAGGGGCGGGAGGTCAGCGCGTCGTCGTCCAACCGGAACTTCAAGGGCCGGCAGGGGAGTCCCACGGGGCGGACGCTTCTCATGAGCCCGGCCATGGTGACGGCGGCGGCCATCGCGGGGGCAGTGACCGACGTGCGGGAGCTCCTGCAGGGCGGGGGGGGATGACCTCCCCGAGCGCGCGGCGGCAGGTCGTCGGGCGCGGGATCCCGCTTCCCGGCAACGACATCGACACCGACCGGATCATCCCCGCCCGCTACCTGAAGAGCGTGACCTTCGAGGGTCTCGGCGAGCACGTCTTCGGCGACGAGCGGCAGGCCGTGCCCGAGCACCCGTTCAACCGGCCGCAGTTCCAGGGCGCTTCCGTCCTGATAGCCGGCCAAAACTTCGGCTGCGGCTCCTCGCGGGAGCATGCGCCCCAGGCACTCCGTGACTGGGGGATCGCTGCCGTCGTCGGCGGGTCATTCGGCGAGATCTTCTTCGGGAACTGCGCGGCGCTGGGCATCCCCTGCCTGACGGCAGGCCCGAGGGACATCGAGTGGCTGCTCCGCGAGGTCGAGCGGCACCCTGACCGCCCGGTCGAGGTCGACGTCGAGCGCCGCGAGGTCCGATTCAACGGCCGGACGCTCCCGGCGGACATTCCGGACGGTGTGCACCACCAGCTCGTGAGCGGCGCCTGGGACTCGATGGGAGTGCTCCTCGAGGCCGGCGACCAGATCGAGCGCACCGCGCGCGCGCTTCCGTACGTCAGCGGCTACTGATCACGTCCCCAGCGCCTCTCTGCGCGAGACGTCCGGATCGTGCCTGACGCCCGGACTATTTCTTGAAGAGGTCGTCGAACGCCCGGCGAATGTCGCCGGGGCGGGTCGAGTCGGGCGAGGAGTCCCGCTCGACCGTCACGCGGAGGGAAAACATCGCGCAGTCATTGCGAGCGGCCTTGTCCACCTGCCGCGCGGGGATGGCCTGAGCGCACTCGAAGCGCGCGCTCGTGTCGAAATGAGCGCACTGACGACAGGCGTGGAGGGCGGCTCGGCAGCTCGGGCACTGCTCGAGCGACGCCGTGGCGATCGGCAGGACGACGCCGCAGGCCCCGCACCGTGACACGGTTCGCTGGGCGAGCATGCTCCGGATGCGCGGATTCCCGGAAGCCGGCTGCCCTCCCCGCCGCGGCTCCACGTCCTGGCCTCGGTAACCTTGCTGACGGTACTTGCGCTCGGCCATGCGCTTGATTCCCTTAGGAGTTTACTCTACCCGATGGGGCCGGAGGCCAGTCTCCTCCCGCCGACCGCTGGCCCGTGGCCTGGCTCGGAGGTGAGCCTCGAACGCCGTGAGGCCCAGCCGTGACCGGAACCGAGGGACACACGATTCGCTGGAGCCAGCGGGCCTGTATCTCCGCAACGACATGATTGCCTCGGACCGTCCAGTGCGTGTCGCGCGCCTTGTACAGTGGCTCGGGCGATTGTCGGCTCGCCACGGCGAGATTCGGCGTCGTGTCGTAGCACTCGAGCGCCGCGATGCGACAGTACTCGAGCACGACACGATTTGGTAGCGATAGATCGACCTCGGCCGGAACGACCGCCGCGAGCCTTGGCCGCTGCCGGAGCTCCCGCTCGAGCTGCTCCCAGATCTCCGGGTAGATCTGGAGGACCGACGGATAGAGAGCGATCATCAGGCGGCGACCCTGTCCGGTGACCTGATGCCGGAGGAGGTCGAGGATCGACAGCGTCGGACGCCACGTCCGCTGTACGGAGGGTGCCCCGGGGGCGGGCGCGCGAAGCGCCGGGACTCGTCCCACATGATCTCGACAAACCGTTCCTGAGTGTAGATCGGTCCGATCAGCCGACCGTCGTCCTGGAGGAGTGGCGCCGCGGCGTTGACCATGCTGCCTCCCCGAGCGTTCGGGGGGGACGGCTCTCGAGATGTCGAGGTGCCGGCCGCGATGTGCCGCTCAAGACCCGTCTCGAGCCTCACCAGATTGACCACGTAGCGAGCGAGATAGAACGTCCGGAGCCACGAGGGTATCCGGCGAAACGACGGCGGTCGGGCGGAAAGATCGGGGGCGTCGTTGCCCAGGTAGAAGTTTACCAGGACGAGATCCGGATCGAACGTCTGGCCGGCCAGTTCGAAGAGGGTCTTGTAATCCCACACATTGGCCCCGCCGATCCCGAAGTTGAGCAGGTCCAGGTCGACTCCGGTGCAGCGCGCCCGGAGGGCCTCCTCGAGGCGGGTCATCACGGAATCGGGGTAGGGGACGAGGCCGTACGTGAACGAGTCGCCCAGCACCATGATCCGGAACCGGCCCGGCGGCTTCGGCACGACGAACTCGATGTCGTTTAGCCCGAGCGCGTTGTTCCGGTAGTTCAGGAAGTCGCGGTGGGGAACCAGGTCAGCGCGCGAGGCGAGATAGGCCTCTAGGCTCTCGAACACTGGCTGCTCGCCGGCATTGCCGACGGTGACCAGGTATCTCACGGGCGCGTGGAAGCGGGCGACCACGCGCAGGCCGACCTCGACGAGGATGACGGAGGTCGCGAGACCGAGCAGCAGCGCGAGGGCCCTTTTCATCGACCGCACTCCATCATACCGCCCCCGCCGTGCAGGGGCCCCGGCAGATTCAAAGGGGACGCCGATGAGCCGACGTCGCGGCGGGTCGTCGACTGGAAGGGCTCGGGAAGATCAGGCCAACGCGGCGGGGTCGACCAGCTCGCCGATCAGCGTGGTCTCGGTGACGCGCGCCACGCGGACGCCGATCAGCTCGCCGATGAGGGCGTCGGGGCCATTGAGCACGACGGTCGTGTTCCCGCGATTCTTGCCGCTGAGCTGGCCGCGGCGGTTCCGCTCCTCGACGAGCACCTCGACCTCGCGGCCGATCCAGGTGGAGAGCTTCTCGCGGGAGATGCGCCCCTGGAGCTCGAGGATAATCTGATTGCGACGCTCCTTGACCGCTTGGGGCACGTCGTCGGGCCAGCCGGCCGCCTCGGTGCCCGGGCGGGGCGAGTACTTGAACACGAAGGCGCTGTCGTAACGCACCTGCTCCATGAGCTCGCACGTCGCCTCGAAGTCGGGCTCGGTCTCGCCGGGGAAGCCGACGATGATGTCCGTGGACAGCGCCACGTCCGGGACCAGCGCGCGCAGGCGCGCGATCTGCGCGAGGTAGCGCGCTCCGGTGTAGCCGCGGCGCATCGCTCGGAGGACCCGGTCGGAGCCCGACTGGACGGGCAGGTGGAGCGCCTCGCACACCGCGCGGAACTCCGCCATGGCACGGAACAGCTCCTCGTGGGCGTCGAACGGATGGCTCGTCGTGAACCGCACGCGCTCGATCGATGTCCTCCGATCGATCGTGCGGAGCAGCGCCGGAAAGTCGATCAGCCGAGGGGGATCCTGGATTCCGTCGGCTGGCTCTCCCTCCATCCTCTCGCTCCCGGCCTCGATCTGGAGCAGGGCGCGCCGGCGGCCGGGCCCAAGCCAGCCGGATCCGTCGGGGAAGCGCTTCCCGTAGGAGTTCACGTTCTGGCCCAGCAAGGTGACCTGGCGGTAGCCCGCCCGCGCGAGCTGCTTGATCTCGTCGAGGATCTCGTCGACCGGCCGCGAGACTTCCTGGCCTCGAGTCGTCGGCACGATGCAGTAGGCGCACTTCTTGTCGCAGCCTTCCATGATCGTGACGAACGCGGTGACGCGACCCGCCCGGTAGTCGGTGGCCGGCCGGCGGTCGAGCGGCCGCACCTTGCGGTCGACGGCGAGGATGTGGGCACCCATGCCGCGCGCGGCGCGCTGCCGCCGCTCGGCGACGCCGGCCAGCAGGTCGGGGAGATCGTAGATCTCCGCGGGCCCCGCCACGAGGTCCACCTGCGGCAGGCGGCGAAAGACATCGTCGCGCTGTGTCTTGGCCATGCAGCCCAGGATGCCGAGGACCAGGTCCGGGCGCTCGCGTTTGAGCTTCTGCATGAGGCCCATCTTGCCGATCGCCCGTTCCTCGGCGTGCGCGCGCACCGAGCAGGTGTTCAGGAGAATGACGTCGGCATCCTCCTCGCGATCGGCGACGGCGTAGCCCTGGGCGGCGAGCATGCCGAGGATTTCCTCGGAGTCCCGCTCGTTCATCTGGCAGCCGTAGGTCTGCAGATACACGGCCTGGGCCATCGCGGCCCGATTGTACACCGCGGCCGGCGCCGGAACGGGCACCCGATCCCGTACGGGGCGACCGGCTCGGGGCCGGGGGTGGCCGTTCAGCCCGTGAGACCGATCCGGATGCGGCGGTTGTGACGGCCCTTGTTGTCGACCTTGAGGATCCGCACCGGCGGCGACTGGCCCGTCGAGGAGAGATGGGTGCCGCCGCACGCCTGGCGGTCGAGCCCCGCGATCTCGATCACCCGGATCGTCCCGTCGGCCTGGGGCGGGGGAGCGACCGCGCGACTGCGCAGAAGCCCGCGCTCCGCCTCCGCGAGGTCGGCGGGCACGTAGACCTGCCCGACCGCCAGGTCCTGGCGGATGGCGTCGTTGATCGCCGGCTCGAGCGCTCGCACGCGGTCGTTGTCGGCTCCCGGGAGGTCGAGGTCGATTCGCGCGGTGCCGTCCTCCCCGATCTGGGCGCCCGTGACGAGCGCCCCGCCGAAGGCCTGGAAGGCGAGCGCGTTGACGATGTGCAGGTCGGTGTGGAGCTGGCACATCTGCCGCCGGAACGCCGCGTCCACCGCGCCCAGCACCGCTCCCTCCACCACCGCCCCGGGGTCTTCCAACACGTGCCAGACGGCGACCGCCTCCGCCTCGATCCGCGCGACGCGCACCATGCCGCCGCTCCAGCGAAGGACGCCGCGGTCGGCCGGCTGCCCGCCACCGCCAGGGTAGAACGCCGAGCGGCTCAGCCGGACCATGCCGGGTCGCGTGTCGAGGACGGTCGCCTCGAACTCGAGGAGATCAGGCGCCTCGTGGCAGAGTGATCGGGACGTGGACATGGGTTCTCCGGAGCGCGGGCCCATCAATGCTTCCGCTGCCGCAGCTCCAGGTCGAGATCCAGGCGCTTGAGCCGTTCGAGCTCCTGCGTGCGCCGCTCGAGCTCGCGGGTGCGCCGCTCCAGCTCGGCGTCGAGGCGCCTGAGCCGTTCGAGCTCCTGCGTGCGGTGCTCGAGCTCGCGGGTGCGCCGTTCGAGTTCGGCATCCAGGCGCTTGAGCCGTTCGAGCTCCTGCGTGCGCTGCTCGTCCGTCCGGATGAGCTGATGGAGCTCCGCTGTGCGTTGCGCGAACTCCTGCTCCAGGGCCAGGTACGCCACGAGCAGTTCGCGCCAGGCACGACCTTCGCCGGCGTAGGGCGAGTCGGGATAGTCGCGAACCAGCCGGTCGGCGACGACGTAGGCCTGGGTGTAGTCGCGACCGGCGTACTCTGGATTGCACAGGATCCGCGTCAGACCGAGAAGCGCCCGGTCCGCGAACGCGGAGCTCGGGTCGCGCGCGATCTCGTCGAACACCCGCGCCGCCTCCTTGTGCGCCCCTACCTGAACCTGCACCTCGGCGAGCCTGACGATGCTCTCCTCGTCGTCGGGCGGCGTCGCCACGGTCGGCGCCGCCCGCGGTCCGGCGCAGGCGGCCAGGAGGAGGAGCACCAGGGGGACAGCACAGGGGAGGACTCGCCACGTCGTCACGCGAACGCATCCCGGCCCACGGGCACCATCACGGGAAGCGTGAACGTGAAGCAGCTTCCCCGGCCCTCCTCCGACTGCACCCACACGCGGCCTCCGTGGGCCTCGACGAGACCGCGCACCACCATCAGCCCGACGCCGCTGCCGCCCCGGCCGCGATGAGCCTGCTCGTAGGGATCGAAGATCTTGGGCACGAGGTCCGACGGGACCCCCACGCCAGTGTCGGCGACCCGCACCGTCACCTTGTCCGTCTCCATTGCCGCGGTGACGGAGACGCGCCCGCCGGGCGGCGTGAAGCGCACAGCGTTCGCGAGGAGGTTGACCAGGATCTGCTGAACCCGCCCCGCGTCGGCCGTGATGGGCGACAAGTCGCCCGGTACCGCGACTTCGATTTGCAGCTGCGCGGCCTCGCCGAGCGCGCGCACTTCGTCGACGGCCTGGTCGATCACGGCCCGGAGATCCGTCGGACGGAGGTCGAGCTGGAGCCGTCCTGCCCGGAGTCTCCCGAGTTCCACGATCTGGCCGACGAGCGCGAGGAGCCGCCGGCTACTCGACTGGATCGTCTCCGCCAGGCGCATCTGCTTGGGGGTGAGCGGGCCGAGGGAGCCGGCATGGAGGAGATCGGCGGACCAGCGGATCGCGGCAAGGGGAGTCCGGAGATCGTGGGAGATTCCCGTGAAGAACTCGTCCTTGAGCCGGTCGATCTCCCCGAGGCGGGCAGCCATCTGGTTGAAGGCCCCCGTGAGATCCCGTATCTCGCTGGGACCGGCGACGTCCAGCGGCTCCGAGAACTCGCGCGCGGCCACGGCCTGCGTGGCGGTCCGCAGCTTGTGCAGCGGCCTGGCGACGCGCAGCACCGCGAAGCCTCCGAGTGCGAGCCCGATGAGGCCCGCCACGAGCAGGGCCGTGATCCCCAGGACGCGTGTGCGCTCCGCGATGTCCTGGAGGCTCTCCTGGCGACGTCGGAGCTCGGCCACGGACGCGAGGTACAGCCGATCGAGGAGCTCCTCGACCTCCATGGCCGGATGAGGGTGACCGGCCGGGAGCTTGCTCCCGCCCATCAGCTGGCGGTATTCGTCGAGGCAGATCTGGGTCTCCTTCAGGAGGTCGCGCTCGACCGTCGTCGTGAGGAGCCTGTCCAGGTGGTCGAGGTCCGCGGCGGCCGCGCGGATCCTGTCCCGGAAGACCACGAGGAAGGCGGGGTCCTTCAGGATGGCGTAGCGCCCTTCCATCCGCCGGAGTGCCGCTACGTGTTCGAGGAGACCGACCTCCAGGCGAACGGCCGGGATCCCTGAGTCGACCAGGTTCCGGTGGACCTCCGTGAGCTGCCGGGTGACCAGCAGATTCCAACCTACCAGGATGCCCACCACGAGCAGGAGGCCTGCGACGGCGAGACCGAACTGGGAGCTGAGGCGCAATGAGGACATGGTGGGACGGACCATGGGCTACAAGAGCGGTGCCAGGCCCCAGCTGCGCTCTAGATACGACTGAGAAAACACGATCCAACATACTGATTTTATGGCCATGTTGCCCAGGGATGCGCCCGGGTCTCCCGCGCCGAGATCGGAAGCGACTGGACGAACCTTCCGGAGAAAGATTGCCGCCACGATGGGCCGAATGCCACAGGGTCGCCGGAGTTGCCCGACCCGCGATGACGTGGGCGGGGGTCAGATGCAGCGGCCGCCGTCCACCTCGACGCACGCGCCCGTGATCATCCCGGCGTCGTCGGACGCCAGGAACAGCGCGGTGCGGGCGACGTCCTCGGGGGTATTGAGCCGTCCGAGCGGGATCGTCGGCAGGTACTTTCGGAGGAGCGCCTCATCGATCTGCTCCTTGCCCGAGAATCGCGGAAGCATCGGCGTCTCGGTGGCCACCGGCGCGATGGCAACCGCCCGGACGCCGAAGGGAGCGAGCTCGAGCGCGAGGCTCTTCGTCAGAGACACGACCGCGCCCTTCGAGGCCGAGTAGGACTGCACCCCGGGCCGCGGTCGCAGCGCCGATGTCGAGGCGGTGACCAGGAAGACCCCGGCTCGCTGGCGTTTCATCAGGGGCACGGCATGCTTGGCGCCGAGGAAGACCCCTCGGACGTTGACCGCCATGATCTGCTCGAAGGTCGCCTCGTCAACGTCCTCGATCGGGGTGGGCGCCTGTGGGACGCCCGCGTTGGCGTAAAAGATGTCGAGCCGCCCCCAGCGCGCCACGGTGGCAACGATCGCCGCCTCGTTGTCCTGGCCCCGGCTCACGTCCGCTCGTAGCGGGAGCGCCTGGCCTCCGGCGTGCTCGATCGCATCGGCGGCGGCCTTGGCTGCATCCTCGTTGAGATCCACGACGGCCACCTGCGCCCCTTCCTGGGCGAAGAGCACGGCGGAGGCCCGGCCGATTCCAGACCCGGCGCCCGTGATCAGCGCCACTTTGTCGCGCAATCTCATCGAGGCCTCCCCGGGGCCGCGGGCCCGTCTCGCGCGGCCCGGCACCAGGAGCAGCCTAGCACGCGGCCGGTCCAAGCGAGAGGGCGACGGCCCACAGAGCAGCGCGTCGCGCGGTTGCCCCGATCGGGGCCGTGCCATATCCTGCCCATGAGCCACGGCCGTCGATGGCGCAATCGTAGTCAAGGAGGACCGGTTGCGAATGACTGTCTCGCGGACCCTGCGCGCCACGAGCGCGCCTCTCGTGCTGGCGGCCATCGTGGGCGGGTTGCCCGCGCCAGCGGCTGCCGTGCTGGCCCGCCTCAGCGACGACGCGCACGCGTCCGCTTCCGCGCGCACCGCAAACTTCGGCTCGGCCCCGACGCTCCTGGTCCAGGGGCCCGGCGCGACCGCGGCCCAGGCCTATGTGCGCTTCGACCTGACGACCTTGCCTGCCGGGACCCGGGGTGCCGATGTCTCGCGCGCCGTTCTCAGGTTGTGGGTTGCCAAGGTGACGCGCGCCGGGATGTTCGACGTCCATTCGGTCCGCGGTGGATGGAGCGAGGACGCACTCACCGCGTCGAACGCGCCGGGCAAAGGTCGGGACGAGCTGAGTCGGCATCCCGGTCTCGATGCAGGACCGGAGCCGCTTCGTGATCGTGGACGTGACGGAGCTCGTGCAGGAGTGGCTGGACCGAACGCTCGAGAACAACGGGCTGGTGCTGATGCCGAACGCGGCCGGCGTGGCGGTTGAGTTCGACAGCAAGGAGAATGCGACGACCAGCCACGAGCCTCAGCTGGAGATCACCCTCAGGAGCACGGGGGCGGCGGGGCCGCCAGGGCCCCCCGGTCCGCCGGGACCCCCGGGTCTCCCCGGCCCGGCCGGATCGCCCGGTCGTGCCGGCGAACGGGGTCCGGCTGGCCCGCCGGGTCCTCCGGGGCCGATCGGTCCCGTAGGGCTCGCAGGTCCCGCCGGCCCCCCGGGGTCGACCGGACTTCAGGGCGAGACGGGTCCCGCGGGGCCCGCCGGCGCTCGCGGGCCAAGTGGTCCGTCGGGCCCCGCGGTATCGACGCCGGGTCCGGTGGCCGCCGTCACGGGACCGGTGCTTCCGAGTGGGATGGTCGGCGGGCTGCGCGAGTACAGAGCCTCGGGGACATGGACAGCCCCTCCCGGCGTGACGCGCGTTTTGGTGGAGGCCTGGGGGGCGGGTGGCGCCGGGGGGGCGGGATCGCCCGGGGGCCAGGGTGGTGGTGGCGGGGGCGGAGCCGGAGCGTACCAGCGGCTCGTGATCCCGGTCGTGCCAGGTACGACGTACGACCTGGTCGTGGGCGACGGGGGCCAGCCCGGCGCGAGCGGTGGCGGTGACGGGCGGGACACTGCGTTCCGGGACACCGCCTCTGGCACCGTACTGTTCGCCGCGCGACCCGGGCAGGGCGGCCGTCCGGCGGGTCCCGATGGCTACCCCGGGAGCTGGTGGGACCGGCGGTCGGGCCGACCCCACGGTGGGGCTCGCCCGCGACGGGAACAGCGGTGTCGCGGGCGAGGTTTGCCGACCGGCGCCGCTGACACCCTCGTCGTGCCTCGCTCCCGGTCGCGGGGGGGTGAGTGGTGGCGCCGCGCGGGGTAGCATCGATCCGCCGCCTCGTACCGGCGCTGGCGGAACGGGTGGCGAGGCCGGACGCCCCGGATTGCCCGGTGGGCCGGGCTACCTCATCCTTCTCTGGTAGGATGCGCCAGCCGGCGGAAAGGGTGACGCCGGCTGCACGGCCCTGGATAGCCTACCTCGTGGTCTTCGTTGCGAGCGGGTGCACGCTCGTCCTTGAGCTCGTCGCCGGCCGCATCCTGGCCCCGTTCGTCGGGGTGTCCATTCACACCTGGACCAGCATCATCGGTGGCGTCCTGGCCGGCATCTCGCTCGGCAACTACCTGGGCGGCGTGCTGGCAGATCGCGTGGGGTCCGGCCGGACACTCGGCATTCTCCTCGGTGCCGGCGGTCTGGCGAGCTTCGCGGTTCTGCCGCTGGCCAGTGGCCTCGGAACGCTGGCTCTCCGGGCCTATCCACACCTCTTCCGCATCGTGCTGCTCACGGTCTTGCTCTTCTTCCTGCCGAGCCTCCTGCTCGGAATGGTCCCGCCCATGGCCATCAAGCTCACCCTCGGCGATCTCGGCCAGGCTGGGAAAGTGGTGGGCCGGATCTACGCCGCGTCGACCGTCGGCAGCCTCGTCGGCACGTTCGCGACAGGATTCGTGCTGATCGCCCACTTCGGGGTGCGGGCGATCGTCCTCTCCGTGGGGCTGACGCTGGTCGTGTTCGGGATACTTGCCGGCGCGCTCGCCCGCGACTCGGCGGAGAGCCAGGCGCCGAGCCACTGACAGGAGGCGCAGCATGCGGGACGTCCTGTGGACGGCCCTTTGCGATCTGCTCGGAATCGAGTATCCGGTCATCCAGTCCGGAATGGGGAGCGTCGCAGGGCCCGACCTCGTCGCCGAGGTGTCCCGTGCCGGCGGCCTGGGGATCCTGGCCGGCCTGAACGTACTACCCGAGGAATTGAGGGGTCGGATCCGCCAGGTGCGCGAGCTGACGGACCGCCCGTTCGGCGTCAACCTGTGGCTGCACACGGAGCTTCGTCCGCCCGCCGATCCGGCGACGATCGCCGACGACCGGCTGGCTGCCGTGCACGCCGTGCTGAACGGGTTCCGTACGCAGCTCGGACTCCCGGCCCGATCCGAGCGGCCGGGCGCCGTCCCCGACATCATCGCGGCGCAGGTCGAGGTGATCCTGGAGGAGCGTCCGGCGGTCTTCAGCATCGGGCTCGGCGATCCGGGCCCGGATCTCGTCCACCGGTGCCGCGCGCAGGGGATCAAGGTGGTCGCCATGGTCGCCACGGTGGAGGATGCGCGGGCGGTCGTCGAGTCGGGGGTCGACGCGGTCGTCGCCCAGGGTAGCGAAGCGGGCGGCCACCGCTCCACGTGGGTGAAGCGACCCTCGCCCGACGCCGCTAGCGTCGGGACGCTGGCGCTCGTCCCGCAGATCGTCGACGCGGTTCCGGTGCCCGTCGTCGCGGCAGGCGGCATCTCCGACGGGCGTGGGCTGGCGGCCGCGCTGGCCCTCGGGGCGGTGGGCATTCTTCTCGGGACCCGGTTCGTGGCGACGCGGGAATCCATGGCGCCGGAGTTCTGGAAGAAATCGCTCCTCGAGCGGGAGGGGGACGACACGACGATCACCGACGCGTTCTCAGGCCTGTGGCTGCGCGCGCTCCGCAATTCCTACACCGCCCGGTACCAGACGTCGGGCGCGCCGGTCCTGCCGCCGCTGCTCCAGACACGGGCCGCGCAGGACATCGTCGAGGAGGCTCGACGGCGCGGGGAGGGGGAGTACTTCCCGATGCTGGCGGGCCAGGGAGTGGGCCTCATCCGCGATCTCCCCGGGGCGGGCGAGGTCGTCGAGACGATCGTCCGCGAGGCCCGGGCCGTCTTGACGGGGCTTCCGCGGCGCGTCCGGCTCGCGTGATCCGCTGGCGAGCGTGGACGGCCTACGGCGTCGTCTTCGCGGCGAGCGCCTGCGCGCTCATCCTCGAGATCACGGCCGGCCGGTTGCTCGCCCTGTACCTCGGCGTCTCCCTCTACACGTGGACCAGCATCATCGGCGTGGTGCTGGCGGGCATCGCCCTGGGGAACTACCTGGGCGGCGTCGTGGCGGATCTGGCTGGCTCGCGGCGGATGCTCGGGGTCCTGCTGGCGGCGGGCGGCCTGGCGAGCCTTGGCGTTCTCCCGTTCACGACGATCGACCTGCTGGGACTCGTGCCGCGGGGCTTGCCGGTCGTCGTCCGGATCGTGCTCCTCACCGGCCTCCTGTTCTTCGTGCCGAGCGCGCTGCTCGGCATGGTGTTGCCGGTCGTCGTGAAGCTGACGCTCGCCGACCTCGGGCGCGCTGGTCACGTCGTCGGCCGGATCTACGCCTGGTCGACGCTCGGCAGCATCGCGGGGGCCTTTCTCACCGGCTTCGCGCTGATTCCCCTGCTCGGCACGAAGGTCGTGATCTTCGGTGTGGGCGTGATCTTGATCGCCCTCGCGGCGGTGACCGGTGAGTTTTTCCGCCGGGCTGGTTTGCCGCGAGCCGTCGATGCCCTGATGGCTCTCCTCTTGGTCCTGGTCCTGGGGCAGATCCATCTCCGCGACGCCCTCAAGGCGTGGTGCGTCCGGGAAACGAGCTACTACTGCATCCGGGTGACGGCCGAGCGCGCGTCGGACGGCCACGTCTACCGGGTCCTGATGCTCGACCGGCTGATCCACAGCTACAATTCGATCGAGGACCCGACGCGACTTCACTACCCCTACCTCCGGACGTACGCCGCGCTCACGGCCTACGCCGCCCAGCGGTCGCCGCATCTCCGGGCGCTCTTCGTCGGCGGCGGTGGCTACACCCTGCCGCGGTACATGGAGGCGACCTACCCCGACGCCGTCTTGGAGGTCGCCGAGATCGATCCGGGGGTGACCCTGACGGCGAGGGAGATGCTGGGGCTAAGCACGACCACGCGGGTGGTCACCCACAACAGGGACGCCCGCGAGGTCGTCGAGGGCAAGCAGGGCACGGCACCGCCCTACGACCTCGTCTTCGGGGACGCCTTCAACGACTACCAGGTGCCGTACCATCTGGCGACGCGCGAGTTCGCACGCATGGTCCGCGGCTTGCTGAAGCCGGAGGGTCTCTACCTGACGCTCGTGATCGATCGGATGCGTGGCGGCCGGTTCATGGCTTCCGTTGTGCGAACGCTCCGGGAGGTCTTTCCAAACGTGTACGTGCTGGAGGACGTCGCCCGGACCACGGCGGCGGAGGCGCAGACGTTCGTGATCGCCGCGAGCGAGACGCCGCTCGACCTCGACCGGCTCCGCAAGGCGACGGCGCCGGGCCTCAGCGGGGGGAGGGCGGTCAGCGTCATGCCGGAAGACGCGCTGGAGGAGTGGCTGCGGGAAGCGAATCCGATCGTGCTGACCGACGACTACGCCCCGGCGGACAACCTGATGGCGCCCATCTTCCTGGAGCGCGGCCTGTGATGCGGCTCGCCCGCCCAAACGCGGGCCACATTGCGCGCCGTGGTACGCTCTGGAGGGCCGGGGCCGCCGCGCCAAGCCGGCGCGGAGTCCCCTAGATCAGGGCGGCGAGCGCCCTCGCAGGCGGCGCCGCGGAGGCGGCATGGACCGGCAAGCCACGTCCCTACCTCAGGCGCGCTTCCGACTCGAGCTTCCGACGACGGCGTTCCCGTTCCGGCGCGAGCTGAGCCTCGCCCCCCTGGTCGCCGCGTGGGAGGCGGCCGCCGCTGAACCCGGGATCGCGGGCGATGTGGCCCGCGCGGTGTGCCGGGGGCTCGATCAGGCGCCTGAACTGCGCGCCCCGATCGAAGACCCGTCCGTGCTCGATCGTCACCGCGACCTGGTCGGGGCCCTCATGTCGCTGGTCTTCCCGGCGGCTTCCTGGGGAGAGGACTACGGGGCTGCGGCCGTTCCCTTCCAGCTGCGCGCCGTCCATGCGACGCCGAGCTTCCGGCGGCTCCTGCTCGACGAGCAGGGGTTCGTCCAGGGCTGGCTGAACCTGGACGCCGAGGGCGCCGCTCGCGGGCGGCTCCTCTACGCCTACGATGCCATCCTGCGAGTCCACTACGGGATGACGCTCGACGTGGACGACCATCCGTTTACCCTGGCCACGCGCGACCCCGAGTCCGGGCTCGAGCGCCACTTCCGGATCCAGTTGGATACCCGGTTTCTCGAGGTCCGGGCGCTGGCGCCGGTCCGCGCCCTCGACGAGGCGACGCGCCGGCGGCTGCTCCGGGGGGACGCGGCTCCTCAGCTCCTGGGAGAGCTGTTCCCGCCGGATGCGTTCGCGTTCTCCGGCTTCACCGTGCTGCGGGCGACGGAGGTCACCGACCAGGAGGTGCTCTCCGCCATCCAGCGTGATCTCATCGACAAGGAGTCCATCGTCTCGACCGAGCGATTCCAGGAGCTTCAGGACAAGCTTCGGACCCTCCTCCGGCGGCCCGCCATCCGGCTGGCGCTGGCGGCCTTCCAGGACGGGCGTGTCTTCGTCCTGAACTACAGCTGCGACATCGAGCACGGCTGCATCTTCGCGGACTCCGAGCACCTCCGCATGAGCGACTTCGTCGGCTCCGTCCACGAGCGGGCCGTTTCCCAGGGCACGCCCCTCGTCGTCGACGACCTCGCCTTGGAGGCGCGGCGTACCAAGTTCGAGGACGCCCTCCTCGGCCAGGGCGTCCGGAACGTCCTGGTGGCGCCGCTCTCCTACCAGGATCGGCCGATCGGCACGCTCGAGCTGAGCTCCCCGAATCCCGGCGACCTCGGTCCCGTGAGCCTTGTCAAGCTCCGCGAGGTGCTGCCCCTGTTCTCGATGGCAGTCCGGCGGAGCCTCGACGAGCTGGAGGCTCGCGTGCAGGCGGTGATCAAGGAGAAGTGCACTGCGATCCATCCCTCGGTGGAGTGGCGATTCCGGCGCGCCGTTCTCGACAGCATCGAGGAGCACGACGGCGAGGAAGCCACCGACCTCGAGCCGATCGTCTTCCGGGACGTGTACCCGCTCTACGCGGCGACGGACATCCGCGGGTCCTCGGTCGAGCGCAACGTCGCGGTCCAGGCTGACCTGGGTGTCCATCTCCGCCTGGCCCTCGCGGTCGTCGAGGCGGCTCGCGCCGCTCGACCGCTGCCGATCCTGGACGAGGTCGCCTACCGGATCGAGCGCCACGCCCGGCAGATCCAGCAGATGCTCTCCTCAGGCGACGAGGTGACGGTGCTCGCGTTCCTCCGGCAGCACGTCGAGCCTCTCTTCGACCAGCTGGCCGACTTCGGGCCGGCGGTGCGGGAAAGCGTCGAAGTGTACCGGGCGGCGCTCGATCCGGGGTTGGGAACCGTCCACCGTCAGCGGCGTGACTACGAGGAGAGCATGACGCTGGTGATCGATACGATCTCCTCGTACCTCGCGGCGGAGGAGGAGCTGGCCCAGGCGATGTTCCCGCACTACTTCGAGCGGCAACGGACCGACGGCGTGGACTACACGCTCTACGTCGGCCGGAGCCTGGTCGAGGACGGGCGGTTCGACGAGATGTACCTCCGGAATCTGCGCCTCTGGCAGCTCATGGTGACGTGCGGGATCGCGCGCCGAACCGAGGCCGTCCTCCCTCGGCTGACGGTGCCGCTCACGACGACCCACCTGGTCCTGGCCCATCACGCTCCGCTGTCGATCCGCTTCCGCGTCGAGGAGCGTCGCTTCGCCGTCGACGGCGCCTACAACGTCCGCTACGAGGTCATCAAGAGCCGGATCGACAAGGCGGTGGTGCAGGGGACCCGCGAGCGGATCACGCAGCCGCGCAAGCTGGCGATCGTCTATTCGCAGCCCGCCGAGGCCGCCGAGTACCGGGCCTACCTCGAGTACCTGGGCGCACGGGGGTACGCGACCGGGGAGATCGAGGACGTCGGGATCGAGGATCTCCAAGGGGTCCAGGGGCTTCGGGCGCTCCGGGTGGCCATCGACGTGTCGACGCCGGCTCCTGACGTCGGCGCGGCCGCGCGGGAGGCAGCAGAGACGCGACTACGCGGGTGAGCGTCGGCCCGCGGCTCAGTCGACGATGAACAGACGCGCCCCCGTCCGGGTGGACGACCGGTGCGCCTCGTGCCCGTCGGCAACCTGGTAGCTCATCCCGGGACGGAGGACGAAGCGCCGGCCGTCCTCGAGCTCGGTCTCGAGCTCCCCTTCGAGGACGAGCAGAACGTGCCCCTTGCGGCACCAGTGGTCCGCCCGGTAGCCGGGCGAGTACTCGACCATCCGCACCCGGATCCCCCCGGCCTCGCGAGTCCGCCAGGTGGCCGCGCCCGCTTCCCCCGCGTGCCGGGTCGGCTCGACCGCGCTCCAATCGGTCGTGCCGAAGGGGATGGCGTCAATCTTCACGGGCACCCGTGCGGCGGGCGGCCGTGAGGACCGGTGCCCGCCTCACGCGACGATCGACCGGATGGCGGCGACGATGTCCTCCTTCGTCGGGATGGTCGCCCGCTCGAGGTTGTCGTTGTAGGGCATCGGCACCGTCCGGGCAGCGATCCGGGCGATCGGGGCGTCGAGCTCGTCCAGCGCCTTCTCGCTGACCATCGCCGCGACCTCGGCTCCGAAGCCGCCCCGCTTGACCGCCTCGTGCGCGATGATGAGCCGATGCGTCTTGGCGACGGACTCGAGGATCGTGGTCTCGTCAAGGGGCGCCAGCGTGCGGGGGTCGATGACCTCCACGCTGATCCCTTCCTTCTCCAGGTCGCCCGCGGCCTGGAGCGCGCGGCTGACCATGGCCTGGGTGGCGACCACCGTCACGTCCCGGCCGGCGCGCTTGACGTCCGCCTTGCCGATTGGGATGGCATACGGCTCCTCGGGCACCTCTCCCTTGAGCGGGTAGAGCGCCTTGTGCTCGAGGAAGATGACAGGATTGTCGTCGCGGATCGCCGCGGTCAGGAGCCCCTTGGCGTCGTACGGCGTCGAGGGAGCGATCACGACGAGACCGGGGACGTGCGTGAACCACGCCTCGAGGCTCTGCGAGTGCTGGGCAGCGAGGCGGATCCCGCCGCCCTGGGGGCCCCGGATGACGAGCGGCACCGTGGGGGTCCCGCCGAGCATGTACCGGAACTTCGCCGCCTGGTTCACGACCTGGTCCATCGTCATCGCGATGAAGTCCCAGATCTGGATCTCGACCACGGGCCGCATCCCCGCCACCGCCGCGCCGACGCCGGCGCCGACGAAGGTCGCCTCCGAGATGGGCGTGTCGCGTACCCGGTCCTCGCCGAAGCGATCCCGGAGACCCTTGGTGACCTGGAAGATCCCGCCGATGAGTCCGACGTCCTCGCCCATGACGAACACGCGAGAGTCCCGGGCCATCTCCTGATGGAACGCCTCGTTGAGCGCCTCGTTCATGGCGAGCTGCCGCGTGCCCCGCGATGTCGGCTCGTTCCAGTGAGCGTGGGGCGCGTAGACCGACGACTCCATCATCTCCACGGTCGGTTCCTGGCTGGCCATTCCGAAGCGGACCGCCTCGTCGAGCATCAGCTCGACCGCCTGCTCGAGCTCCTTGAGCCGCATCGACGTGAGAGCCTTCCGCTCCACGACCTGGTGACCGAAGCGCACGATGGGGTCGCGCTCGATCCACTCGCGCTCCTCCTCCTTGGTCCGGTAGTCGGGCAGGTTCGCCCGCATGCTGTGACCGCCCCAGCGGTACGTCACCGCCTCGACGAAGGTCGGGCCCTCGCCCCGACGGGCCCGGGCCACGGCCTCCTTGACGGCCTCGTACACGGCGAGCACGTCGTTGCCGTCCACCCGCGCATGCGGCATGTCGTAGCCGGCGGCGCGCTTGGCGATCTCGCCGGCGGTCGTGCGCTTCGTGTCCGTGGACAGCGCGTACTTGTTGTTCTCGCACAGGAAGATGAACGGGAGCTTCCAGACCGACGCGAGGTTCATGGTCTCGTGGACCACGCCCTGGTTGGCCCCGCCGTCCCCGAAGAAGGTCAGGGCCACCTGGTCCGTGCCCTGGATCTTCGCGGCCAGCGCCGCCCCGGCGCCGATCGGCACGCCGGCGGCGACGATGCCGTTGCACCCGAGGATGTTGAGGTCCAGCGCCGCGATGTGCATCGAGCCGCCCAGGCCCCGGCAGTAGCCGTCCTCGCGGCCCATCAGCTCGGCCATCATGCGGTCCATCCGAGCGCCCTTGGCGATCGTGTGGCCGTGCCCGCGGTGGTTCGAGACGATGAAGTCGTCCTCGCGCAGGTTCGCGCAGGCGCCGGCCGCCACGGCCTCCTGGCCGACGTAGCTGTGGGCCGTGCCCTTGACGATGCCCTGCTGGAAGAGCTCGGCGACCTTCTCGTCGAATCGCCGGATCTTCACCATCGTGCTGTAGACGCTCTCGCAAAACGCTCCGGTGAGCTTCATGGCGGCATCCTCTCGCGCAGGCTGGAGATGGGACCCTGGCGCAGGCGTACGGGCCCGGCGCGGGGGCGGCTTCGGCGTTCCGGTCGGCATGCTCCCGCCATCATACGACGGCGGAGGACCTTGTGGGCAGGGCCGGTTCCGCGCCGGCCGTCGGCCTCCGGACCGGTCGTCGGCGGGCGCGCGGCCGGACGTTGGCGACGCTTCGACGGCCGGGCGCGGAGCGCTCGGGGCAGTTCGGGGGTACAATGCGCCTGCGCTGCCGTGTCAGGGAACCCCCCGATGTGACGGGCGGGAGCTCTGCTCTACGGTGCGCCGTGGCGTGCGCTCTTCCCAGGGGGCGCTGCCGTCGTGGGCGGTTCGCGGCTGGCGGCTGGGTGGAATCACCATCATCCTCGTGCAGGAAGGACGGCCCCATGAGACGCTCCCTACCTCTCGAACTGCTCGCGCTATCCCTCGCGGCCCTGATCGGCGGCACGAGCCCCTCCGCGCTGGCCCAGCCGGCCGGGGGGAAGACGCTGATCATGGCCCTCGACCAGTCGGATGTGAAGACGCTCGATCCGGGCCGCGAGTTCGAGTTCGGCGCGGCCTTCGTCGACCTCAACGTCTACGACACGCTGGTCGCCCACAAGAGCCCGAAAGAGCTGAACACCTTCCTGCCCATCCTGGCCACCGAGTGGAAGGTGTCGCCGGATGGCAAAGAGTACACGTTCAAGCTCCGGCCGAACGTGAAGTTTGCCAGCGGCAATCCGTTCACGGCCGAGGACGTCAAGTTCAGCTTGACGCGGCTCAAGAACCTCAAGGGCAACCCGGGCTGGATGATGGACCCGCTCAAGGAGGTCGTCGTCATCGACCCGTTGACGGTGAAGACCGTCCTCAACGAGTCCTTCGCCGACTGGCTTCCGGTGCTGTCTGGCCCGAACGCGGCCGTCATGGACTCCAAGCTCGCGAAGGAGCACGGGGCGAGTGACTCGGCGACCGCCGACAAGGACGACAAGGCCGAGGAATGGCTGAACCAGAACTCGGCGGGCGGCGGGCCCTTCATCCTCAAGGGCTGGCAGAAGAACAACGTCATCATCATGGAGCGGAACCCAAACTACTGGAAGGGTCCGGCCAAGATCGCGAAGATCGAGGCGCGCGACGTGCCCTCCCCCGCCACCCAGAAGCTTCAGGTCGAGAACGGTGACGTCGACGTGGCGCTCAACATCACGCCGGATCTGACCGCGGCCATGAAGGGCAACAAGAACGTCAAGATTCTCGTCGGGCAGTCGCTCGACAACATGTACATGGGTGTGACGGCCGACCCCGCCCTCCACCCGGCCCTGGCCAAGAAGGAAGTCCGCCAGGCGCTCCGGCACGCCGTGGACCGCGCCGGCATCATCAAGCTGACCAACGGGCGCGCCGTCATCGGGCCGGCCGTGTACCCGATCGGCGTGCTCGGCCTCGAGACGCAGGCGGACGCCGACAAGCTGAACCCGAAGTTCGACGTGAACCTCGCCAAGGAGCTTCTGGCCAAGGCGGGCGTCCCGAACGGCTTCAAGTTCCCGCTCAAGTACGGCACGGGCCCGTCGCCCGCGGGCATTACCTACGAGTCGGTCGCCCAGAAGGTCCAGTCGGACCTGAAGAAGATCGGCGTCGAGGTCCAGCTCGTCCCGCAGGAGTTCTCGGTGATGCTCACCCAGTACCGGGCGAAGGGTGAGGTCGCCGTCATCTCGTACAACCAGCCGGACTACATCGGGCCGAGCGATTTCACCGGCCAGATGATCCTCCACACCTGGGCGCCTCGGCTCCGGTGGGACGACCCGAAGGCGAAGGAGATGGCGAAGAAGGCCGACGCCGAGGTCGACGCCAAGCGGCGTTCGGAGATGTACAAGGAGACCCTGGCCTACCTCGTCGAGAACGGTCCTTACGTGAACCTCGTCCAGGGCAAGGCCGAGGTCGTCGTGCGCCCGAACATCGAGGGCTACGAGTACCTGCCGCTCGGGGCGGCTCGCATCTACGGCGTGGACAAGAAGTAGCGCCGGACTACTCCCGGACTCAAGGACGACGGCGCGGGGACCGCAGTTCTGCGGTCCCCGCGCCTTATCAGGCGATGGCCAAGTACGCTGCGCGACGCCTCGGGTTGATGATGGTGGCGCTGGTGGGGGTCACCCTCATTTCGTTCCTCATCGCCCACGCCGTTCCTTCCGACCCGATCGTGTCGAACCTCGGACAGCAGGCTTCCCAGCGGCCCGAGATCGTCCAGGCGTTCAAGGAGAAGTGGGGACTCGACAAGCCGCTGTACGTGCAGTACCTCACGTTCCTCGGAAACCTGACTCGCGGGGAGCTGGGCATCTCGATCAACACACGGCGGGCCATCACCAAGGACCTCAAGGCGTTCCTGCCGGCAACGATCGAGCTGTCCACCGTCGCGGTCCTCTTTGCACTCGTGATCGGCGTGCCGCTGGGCGTCGTGGCCGCCATCCGGCGTGAGAGCGTGATCGATCACGCGGCGCGCCTCCTGTCGCTCATCGGTGTCTCGCTGCCGATCTTCTGGCTCGCCACGGTCTCCCTCGTGGTCTTCTATGCGACGCTCCACTGGACGGTCGGCCCCAGCCGGCTCGGCCCCCAGATCGACTCGCCACCGTTCGTCACCGGGTTCTACACGGTGGACAGCCTCCTCGCGCGAGACTACCGGACGTTCCGCGACGCGGTGGCGCATCTGATCCTGCCGGGGCTGGTGCTCGCGAGCTCGGTGATGGGGCTGGTGACGCGCGTGACGCGCGCATCGATGCTCGACGTGCTCTCCCAGGACTACGTGCGGACGGCTCGAGCCAAGGGACTGCGGGAGGGGGCCACGATCGCGCGGCACGCGCTCCGGAACGCGCTGATCCCGACCGTGACCGTGCTGGGCCTCGCCTACGGCGGGCTTCTCTCGGGAGCGGTCATGACGGAGACGATCTTCGCCTGGCCCGGGCTGGGTCGCTACGCGTTCCAGTCGGCCGTCACCAACGACTTTCCGGCCATCATGGGCGTGACGTTCGTGATCGGGCTCATGTACACGCTGGTCAATTTCGCCGTCGATCTGCTTTACGGCTGGCTCGATCCCCAGATCCGGTACTCGTAGATGGCGACGGCATCGGCAACGCGCGCGGTGGCGGTCGCGGATGCGGCCCTGGGTTCCACTGTCGCGGCGCGGTCGCGGAGCGAGGGCCGCCGGGTCTTCCTGCAGCTGATCCGGAAACCGATGGTGGTCCTCGGGGCGCTCGTCATTCTCGCCTGGGTAACAGCGTCGCTGCTGGCGCCGCTGCTCTCATCGTTCGACCCGACCGAGGTGGACGTAGACAACCGACTCGGTGCGCCCTCGGCCGAGCACTGGCTCGGCGTTGACGGCCTGGGGCGGGACGTGTTCACCCGTGTGCTCTACGGCGGCCGGGTGTCGCTTCCGGTCGCCGCCGTCGTCGTCGTCGTGGCCTCGATCTTCGGGACCGTGTATGGTGCGCTCGCCGGGTACCTCGGCGGCTGGTTCGACGAGGTGACCATGCGGATCGTGGACATGGTGCTCGCGTTCCCGGCCCTGATCCTCGCGATGGCGATCGCCGCCGCCCTGGGTCCCAGCATCGAAAACTCGATGCTGGCCTTGCTGGTCGTCTGGTGGCCGCCGTACGCGCGCCTGGCCCGGGGCCAGGTGCTGTCGCTCAAGGCGCGTGACTTCGTCAGCGCGGCGGCGGCGCTCGGACTACGCGACCGGCGCATCCTGCTGCGGCACGTGCTGCCGAACGCGGCGGCGCCGTCGATCGTCCTGATGGCCATGGACTTCGGTAACGCCATCATCGTCACCGCGGCCCTGTCCTTCCTGGGCCTCGGAGCAGTGCCGCCCACCCCGGAGTGGGGCGCGATGGTGGCGGAGGGACGGGAGCTGACGGCCCAGTGGTGGATCTCGACCTTCCCGGGCGTCGCGATCCTCATGGTGGCGCTCGCCGCGAACTTCGTCGGCGACGGGCTCCGGGACGCCATCGATCCGAAGCTCCGCCTGCGTTGACTCCCATCCGCGGTGAATGGCGGGCGGCGGCCCGCGCCCGATGGCCGTTGACGTCGTGCGTCGCCTTGGCGGACCTTCGGGCGCGTGGACGTCCACCTCGTCGCCTTTCTGGGGATCGCAGTCCTGCTGATCGTGACGCCGGGGCCGGACACGGCTCTGACGATTCGGAACACGCTCTCGGGCGGGCGGCGAGGCGGCCTCGGGACGGCGCTCGGGGTGGCGACGGGGCAGGCGGTCTGGACGGTGGCCACGAGCGCCGGCGTCGCCGCGTTGCTCGTCGCCTCCGCCTCCGCGTTCGCGGCGCTCAGGCTTGCCGGCGCGGGCTACCTCGTCTGGCTCGGCGCGCAGGCCCTGTGGGCATCCGCCCGGGTCGGCGTGGAGGCGGAGCGCGAGGCCGGCCTCGGCGGCTCACGGCGGCTTCGGACGTCGGCTGCATTCGGGCAGGGTGTCCTCAGCAACCTCGCGAACCCGAAGATGGCGGTGTTCTTCACGAGCCTCCTGCCTCAGCTCGTACCGACCGGAAAGGCCACGTTCTCCGCCCTCCTTGCGCTGGGCCTCCTGTTCTGCGCCATGACGCTGGGCTGGTTGGTGGCCTACGCGGCGGTCGTTGCTCGGGCGGGCGACATCCTGCGCCGCCTCGGCGTCCGCCGGGCCCTCGAGGCGGTGACCGGGCTCGCTCTCCTGGCCCTGGGGGCGCGACTGGCCCTCGAGGGTCGCTGATCGGGCGGCTGCGCATTGACCCCGCTCAGGCAGCGGGATACGCTCGGGCCCGTGACGGCCGGGCGTCGTCCAGCATCCGGCCGATCGCCGGCGCCACCTCTGTGAAGGGGGACTCATGCGACATCGCATTGCGGTGATTCCCGGGGACGGGATCGGCAAGGAGGTCGTACCCGAAGGGCAGCGGGTCCTCGAAGCCGCGGCCCGTCGGTTCGGGTTCGAGCTTGCCTGGAGTGAGTTCGACTGGAGCTGCGAGCGCTTTCGGAAGACCGGCCGGATGATGCCCGATGATGGTCTCGAAGAGCTCCGGACCTGTGACGCGATCTTCCTCGGCGCGGTGGGCGCGCCGGGCGTTCCGGACCACGTGTCCCTGTGGGGACTCCTCATCCCCATCCGTCGGGCGTTCCGGCAGTACGTCAACCTCCGGCCCGTGCGGCTCCTGCGCGGTGTCCGCTCGCCGCTGGCCGATCGGTCCCCCGCCGAGATCGACATGGTCATCGTGCGCGAGAACAACGAAGGCGAGTACTCGGAGATCGGCGGAAGGCTCTACAAGGGAACCGAGGAGGAACTGGCGGTTCAGCAGGCCGTCTTCACGCGGAAGGGGTGCGACCGAGTGATGCGCTTCGCGTTCGAGCTGGCCCGGACCCGGTCCCGCCGGCACGTCACATCGGCGACGAAGTCGAACGGCATCATCCACAGCATGCCGTACTGGGACGAGCGCTTCGCGGCAGTGGCGCAAGAGTACCCCGACGTCAGGACGGCGCAGTACCACATCGACATTCTCACGGCCCATTTCGTGCAGCATCCGGACTGGTTCGACGTCGTGGTCGGGTCGAATCTCTTCGGCGATATCCTGTCGGACCTCGGGCCGGCGATCGCGGGTTCGATCGGCTTGGCGCCGGGCGGGAACATCAATCCGGAGAAGGAGCACCCGTCCATGTTCGAACCGGTGCACGGCTCGGCGCCCGACATCGCGGGGAAGGGGATCGCCAACCCGGTCGCCCAGATCTGGACCGGCGCGATGCTGCTCGAGCATCTCGGGCACGCCGCGGCCGCCCACGCCGTCGTGCAGGCCATCGAGACGGTGGTAGCCGACGGCAGGACGGTGACGCGCGACCTCGGCGGCAAGGCCTCGACTCGAGAAGTGGGCGAGGCCCTGGCGTCGCTCATTTGATCAGCCGCGGCCCGCTTGTGGCGTCGGAGGCCTCGAACGTAGCCTGACCGCGCGGGCGGCGGACGCCGCCCACCGCATACCCGGGAGGCAGTTGTGGCGCATCGCTCCGTGTTCAAGGCGAGGCGGGTCGCGAACTCGACCGTGTCGGGATGGCTGACGGACCACGCGGTCCTGACCGAGGGCGAGCGGATCCGGACGGTGGTCCCGGCGCGAGAGCTGCCCGGGGACGTGGGCGCCACCCACCGCGTCCACGACCTCGGCGACGTCTCTCTCCTGCCCGGCCTCGTCGACGTCCACGCCCACATGCACTGCTCGGCCACTCCCGACGCGTACCACCTCGTCACCACGGAGCCGCACGAGGCGCTGCTGCTCCGGGCGGCCGCGAACGTCCGGACGGTACTGCTGAGCGGCGTGACGACCCTCCGCGACATCGGCAGTAAGAACGAGGTGGCGTTCCCGATCCGCGACGCGGTCCGACGGGGGGTCATCCCCGGTCCGCGGCTGATCCTGACGGGCACGCCGATCACGACGACGGCCGGCCACTGCTGGATGTTCGGGACCGAGGCCGACACGCTGGACGAGGTCGTCGTCGCCGTGCGCCGGCAGAAGAAGCTCGGCGCCGACTGCATCAAGATGATGGCGACCGGCGGCATGTTCACGCCAACGGCGAACCCCCGGACGGTCCAGTACCCTGTCACCACCCTGCGGGCGGCCGTCCGCGAGGCCGAGCGCCTGGACATGCAGATCGTGGCGCACACGCTGTCGGCCGACGGGGTCCGGAACTGCGTCGAGGCCGGCATCCACCACCTCGTGCACGCCCGCTGGCTCTCAGCGGACCCTCGGAAGGGGCTGGAGTACGACTCGGAGGTGGCGAGCCGGATGGCGGCCAATGGCCAGGCGGTCGACGTGACCTTCGGCCTGCATCTCCTGGGGCACGAGGCGGTAGCGGCGGGCGCGCCGCCGCCCAAGCCGCACTGGTCGGTGTCGGCGTCGCCCGTGACGATGGAGGAGCACGTGGAGGTCACCCGCGACATGCGGGCGCGCGGCGTGCGCTTCATCACCGGACTCGACATGGGAATGGCCCACGCCCGGTTCGACGCCTCCTCGGCTAACGCTCGCTCCTTCGTGAAGTGGTTCGACTACTCGCCGTGGCAGGCGCTGGCCGTCTCGACCATCGAGTCGGCCGAGGCCATGCGTCTCGGGCACGAGGTGGGCGCCATCCGACCCGGCTTCGTCGCCGACTTGATGTCCGTCGCGGGCGATCCGGCGGAAGACATCGCCGTGCTGGGCGACGCCCTAGACGTCATCCAGGCCGGTCGACCCGTGAAGCTCGCCGGGCGCTCACTCGTGTGACCACCCACCGGCCCGGCGGTGGCGACCCCGGGAAACCCATCGCCGGGTGACGCGGGCGCCCAGGGCCGTTCACCGGCCGGCCGGCCGCCGGCCATCGAACTGGAGGATCACGATGGCATTCCGGATCAACCACATCCACCTGAAGGCTCCCGATCCGCGGAAGACGGCCGACTGGTACGTCAAGGCGTTCAACTTCAAGATCCTCTCCGACGAGACGCGTGTCTTCGGTGACCGGTTCGTCCGGTGCATGAGCGAGGACGGTGGCATGGCCGTCAACATCTCGGGCGCCCGCACGGGTGAGCGACTGGGGGCGGGCGACGCCACGCCGCACCACGGGCTGGAGCACTTTGGGTTCGACTCGGCCGGCCTCGAGGCCGACATCGCCCGGCTGGTGTCCCTTGGATGCCCTCTTCTCGAGGGGCCGATCCAGGTCCCGAACGGCCCGCGCATCGCCTTCCTGCGAGGCCCCGACGACGTGCGGATCGAGCTGATCGAGCCTCCGAAGAAGCCCGCGGTCTCAGGCGGCTGCTGCTGAGGGGCGTGACCAACCTCCCTCGGGCGAGAAGAGGCTTTGTCCCGAGAAGTGATGAAGTTGACGTGGCCGTCAGCGGCGAGAGAGCCACTCGACGGCGATGAGGCCGGCTTCGGCGACAGGCTCGAACTCGAGGTCTCCGGTCATGACGACGGCCGCCCGGTCCCGTGCGGCGATCACCACGAACGAATCTGCATAGGCGAGGGGGAACCGAGCCTTCACGTGTGCCGCCGCGAGCACCGTCGCGCGCGTCACCGGCAGTAGCTCCAGCGGGAGCTGATCCACAACGGCGAGGGTCTGCTGCGCCTCGATCAGGCCCCGCTCGCGCTCGACCACGTAGAGGACCTCACCCAGGCTGATGAGCGACAGGTAGACACGGGCTCGGCCGGCCGCGGCGCCATCGAGAGCCGCCCGCACCTTGGCCATGCCCGGTTCACCTTCGAGGTACGCGAGTAGCGCGAAGCTGTCGAGAACGTATGCAGAGGGCCTATCGACCACGCGCCCGCTCTCGTCGACGCTCTGCGAGCAAGGCGCGGGTAAGGGACTTCGAGCCCTTCAGCATGCCGGCGGCCTGCCGAACCGGCTTGGCCAGCGTGGGGACGAGGGCGAGCACGCCCCCGTAGTCGACCACGGAGACTTCTGCCCCCGGATGCAGGTTGTACTTCCTCCGCAGCTCGACCGGAATGACGACCCACCCCTTCTCGGAGACGGTCACGGCCATGCGGCACCTCCCAGGAGTTATACGATACGTGTTGAAAGTATAACGAAGGGTGGACCGAACTGTCCACCGCCACGGCGTGAACGCGGAGTGAAAACGCGGTATGGCTCGAGCGTCAGAAGTTGCGTGACCGTGCAATGAGGAATCGGGCGGCCACCGCGACGATGACGAGTGCCGCGCCGCTCATGCCCAGCGCGGC
Organism: uncultured Candidatus Rokubacteria bacterium; assembly: GCA_963804185.1. Taxonomy (GTDB): domain Bacteria; phylum Methylomirabilota; class Methylomirabilia; order Rokubacteriales; family DASRDR01; genus DASRDR01. The sequence goes on along the minus strand of CAWDPM010000005.1, from coordinate 728,544 downwards.
GGTGACGCCCAGCCAGGAGACGAGCGCTCCGATCTGGAACTGACCCACGGGTCCGACGCCGATCGCCACGACCCAGGCGCCGCTTGCCCGGCCGCGCAGTGCGGCCGGAACGGTTTGCTGCATGAGGCTCTGCCCGAGCACGTCCGCCAGAGCACCAACGGCGTTGGTCACGAGCAGCAACAGCAGGACGGTTCGGTAGCCGGGGGCCAGCCCCAGCCCGGCAACGCCGGCGCCGAACACCCCGAGCACGCCGACGAAGAGCCGTGTGAGTCCGCCCATCTGACTCAGGCGTCCGACGCCGAGCATGCCGAGGATCCCGCCGGCCTGGCGCGCGGCGCTCATCGCGCCGAGCCCTTCCGGCCCGACCCGCAGCACATCCCGCGCGAGGCTCGGTAGCACGGCCTGGTGCGAGAAGCCGAGCACCTCGCTGGCGGCGGTCAGGGCCATGAGCAGCGGCAGACGCGGCTCCGCCCGGGCGGCCGCGAAAAAGCCGAGCAGGCCCTGCCACACCGACACCGAGGTCGTGGGCGCGCGGACCACGCCTGGGGAGTGGCGGGGCAGCACCAGCGTGCCCAGGAGCGACGTGGATGCCGCGGCCAGGTAGGCGACGCCCGGTCCGAGGCCGCCGATCAGGCGACCTGCGAGCAGCGAGCCCACGATCCCGCCGATGCGCATCGCGATGCCGAGCGCCCCCAGGGCCTCGGTCAGCCTCGCGGGACCCACCAGGTCGTGAACGTGGGCCTGCTGCGTGACCTGCTGTAGAGCGCGGGCACAGCCGACCAGAAAGGTGACGCCGAGAACCGCCCCGATCGTCGCGCGGCCGAGCATCGTGAGGGTAGCGAGCACCGTGAACGCGAGCGACATGGTCGCGTTGGCGCCGCGAAGCAGGGCGAGGCGGTCCCCCCGATCGGCGAGCACGCCGGCCGGCAGGCCGACGATGAGCAAGGGAACCATCCGGAGCGCGAGGGCCACGCCCACCAGAAGCGGCGAGTTCGTGAGCTCGAGCGCGAGCCACCCGAGCACGACCTGCTCGCCGGCGAAGGCGATCGTGCTGAGCAGGGTTGAGCAGGCGAACCGGGAGAAGCCGGGCAGACGGAGCAGCGCGGTTTCGGCACGGGGCATCGGACGACCCACCGTAGCACGACGCAGGGCTGGCGGGCCTGCCTGGCCCGGTGCGGGGTTCGAACGACGCCGACGTCGGCGGCGGCCAGAGATAGTATTCTGACCGCGGAGCTCACCATTGCCGGAGCTGCCCGACGTCGTCGCGTATCTGACCGCTCTCGAGCCGCGTGTTCTCGGACGGCGGCTCGTGCGATTCCGTCTGGCCAGCCCCTTCGTCCTCAGGTCGGTCGAGCCCCGAGTGGCCGACGTCGAGGGCCGGACCGTGGTCGGGCTCCGCCGCCTGGGGAAGCGCATCGTCCTCGCGCTCGAGGGAGATGTCTTCGTCGTGATTCACCTGATGATCGCTGGCCGTCTCCACTGGCGGCCCGCGGGCGCGCGTCCGCCGGGTCGCGTGGGACTCGCGGCGTTCGACTTCCCGGACGGCACGCTCGTGCTCACCGAGGCCGGCACTCGGCGGCGAGCGTCGATCCACCTGGCGCGGGGCGACGCGGCGCTCGCCGCCCACGATGCTGGCGGCCTGGACGTCTTCGACGCGGCCCCCGCCGAGTTCCGTGCGGCGCTCTCCGGGGAGCGGCACACGCTCAAGCGCGCCCTCACGGACCCGCGCCTGCTCGACGGCATCGGCAACGCCTACGCGGACGAGATCCTGCACCGGGCCCGCCTTTCGCCGGTGCGGATGACCGACCAGCTGGGCGACGCGGAGGTCGAGCGCCTCCACGCCGCCGCCCGAGGCGTTCTCTCCGAGTGGGCCGCTCGGCTGGCCGCCGAGGCGCGCGCCGCCTTCCCGGAGAAGGTCACGGCCTTCCGGGAGGGGATGGCTGTCCACGGCCGGTACGGGCGACCGTGTCCGGAGTGCGGGGCGCCGGTGCAGCGGATCGTCCACGCCGAGAACGAGACCAACTACTGCGCGGTCTGCCAGACCGGCGGGCGGCTCTTGGCCGATCGCGCGCTCTCGCGCCTCCTTCACCAGGACTGGCCGCGCACGCTCGAGGAGCTAGAGGAGCGGCTTCCGGGTGGCGCCGCGCGGGAGATCATCAAGTCCGGTCGGCCGAATCGCCGGACGCGCCGGGCCTGAGACGACGGCAGGTCACCTCCCGGTTTACCCCGCCAGGCCACCGCGGGCGTGACTCACCAGAGCCCTCGCGCCATGGCGGAGGCGACGAAGACCATCACGATGGCGAGGGCGAGCTGGACGTGGTTCAGCTGGAAGAGCGCGGTCGCCCGGCTCGTGTCCACGCGCGCGCCCCGACGGCGCGCCTGGCGCCAGCCGATGAGGGTGATCATCGGCGACACCTCGAGGGCCACGATCGCCAGGAAGAGCGCCATCTTCACGTAGAAGAGCCGGCTCTGGAGGTAGAAGGCCGAGCCCTTCTCGAGCCCGGCAAACGCCCGCAGCAAGCCGGTCGCCACCCAGAGGGCGGCGGCGAGACCCCACGCCGTGTCGGCCGCGAAGAGCCGCCTGAGTCCCGCGTCGTCGAGCGGCCCTTTGAGCGCGCGGCCGCGCAGAAAGACGGCCGGGAGCCCGATCGCCAGCGCGACGTAGTGAAGCGCCGCCACGATCGCCGATGACCACATGAAAGAGCCCTCCTCAGTGAGACGCGCAGGAGGTGACGGCGGGGCGCGGCGCGGGAGCCGCTGCGAGACCCCTCAGCTGCGGCTGGCGGACGCCGCGCCGAAGCGGGTGTCGACGTAGTCCTCCAGGATCCGCAGGAAGTCGGCGACGATCGTGTCGCCGCGGAGCGTGAGCAGGAGCTTCCCGTCGACGTACACCGGGGCCTTTGGCTCCTCGAACGTGCCGGGCAGCGAGATACCGATGTCCGCGTGCTTGGACTCGCCGGGCCCGTTGACGACGCAGCCCATGACCGCGACCCGCAGTGCCTCGGCGCCGCGATAGCGCTCGCGCCAGCGGGGCATCTCGGTGCGCAGGTACGCCTGGATCTCCTCGGCCATCTCCTGGAAGAACGTGGACGTCGTCCGACCGCAGCCCGGGCAGGCCGTGACCTGCGGCGCGAAGACGCGGAGGCCCAGCGACTGGAGGATCTGCTGGGCCACCTGGACCTCTTCGGTCCGGTCGCCGCCGGGCCTGGGCGTGAGCGAGACGCGGATCGTGTCTCCGATGCCTTCCTGGAGCAGGATGGACAATCCGGCGGCGCTTGCCACGATGCCCTTCATGCCCATGCCCGCCTCGGTGAGGCCGAGGTGGAGCGGGTGGTCGGACCGGCGTGCGAGGCGTCGGTAGACGTCGACTAGGTCCTGCACCCCGGAGACCTTCGCCGAGAGGATGACGCGATCGTGGCCGAGCCCCGTCGTCTCGGCCAGCTCGGCGGAGCGGATCGCGCTCTCCACGATCGCGTCGAGCATGACGTCGCGCGCGTCGCGCGGTTCCGCGAGCTTCGCGTTGGCATCCATCATTTCGGTCAGGAGGTGCTGGTCCAGGCTTCCCCAGTTGACGCCGATCCGGACAGGCTTTCCGTGGTCGATCGCGATCTTGACGATCGTCGCGAAGTTCTCGTCCCGGTGCTTGGCGCCGACGTTGCCGGGGTTGATCCGGTACTTGGCGAGCGCCCGGGCGCACCCGGGATGCTTGGCCAGAAGGAGGTGGCCGTTGTAGTGGAAGTCGCCGATGACCGGCACGTCCACCTCGCGGACGATCTCCGGAACGGCCCGGGCCGCGTCGTCGTTGTTGACCGTCACCCGGACCAGCTCGCTGCCGGCCTCGGCCAGCGCCCGCACCTGGGCGACGGTTCCCGGCACGTCGGCCGTGTCGGTGTTGGTCATCGACTGGACGACGATCGGAAGGGCGCTGCCCACCCGGACCCCACCCACGTCCACGGTCACGGTGCGCCGGCGCTCGATCCCGGTCATGCGCTCTCTCGTTCTCCGGTGGTGCTTTAGGCTGGCTCCCACTCTATCACGCAGCGCACACGCGCTTGGCGAGCCGACCTCCGCTCATCGCGTCGCCACGATGAACAGGCGGCGGAACGGGAAGAAGGTCCGCCCGTCGGGGTCCGGCCGGTATGCGCGGGTGATCCGCGACGTGTACTCGGCCAGGAAGCCGGAGCGCTCCGGCTCCGGGAGAGCATCGAGGAGCGGTTTGAGGGCCGAGCCACGGGTCCACTCGACCACCGGGTTTTCGCCCTCCAGCACGTGCAGGTACTCGGTCTCCCAGATGTCGAGCCGGGAGACGTGGGGCGCCAGGATCTCGTGGTAGACGGCCGGCTCGGCGACAGGCCGCTCGCGGAGCACCGGGCGCAGCCGCTCCCACCAGGGCCCGGCCTGGGCCGCTGCGACGATCGCCGTATGGGACGGCGCCCCGTGGTTCCTGGGCATCTGGACGGCAAGGACACCACCGGGAGCGAGGCCGGCGACCAGGTGCGGGAACAGCCGCGGGTGGTCGTCGAGCCAGTGGAGCGCGGCGTTCGAGAACACGACGTCGGCGGGCCGCGAGCTGCGCCAGGTGCCGATGTCGGCCTCGACCCACGTCACCGCGGGCGCGACCGCCCTGGCCGCGGCCAGCATCGCGGGCGAGCCGTCGACACCGGTCACCGACGCCGCCGGCCACCGATCGACCAGCAGGCGGGTCACGTTGCCCGCGCCGCAGCCCAGGTCGACGACCAACGCGGGTGAGGCCGCCGGCACGCGAGCGAGAAGGTCCAGGGCCGGGCGCAGCCGGGGGCCCGCGAACTCCAGGTACTTCGCGGGGTCCCAGCCCGGGCTCCTGCTGCTACAGGCGCTCGTAGAGGAGATGGCGTCGGTTCCGCGTGAAGGCCCGGACCTCGGTTGGCCAGCGTCCGCGCTCGACAGCACTGGCCCAGGCGGAGGTGACCAGGACCTCGGGGGACTCGACCTCGTAGAACGCGTTGTAGCGCGGCTCACCCTCGACCACGATGCTCTTGCGTTCCCCGCCTATCATGAGCGTCAGCTCCCGGACCTTGAAGCGCGCGGCCGACACGACCCCCGGGACCTCCAGGAGGGCCGGGATGTGCTCCTTGTCATAGACCTCGTGAAAGAGAGCCTCCCGGCTCGGATCCACGTCCATGGCGGCGGAGAAGAGATAGCGCGTGCGAAGCGGCATGGTGCTCCTCCAGTCGTGAGTCCGGTCTCGGCTAGCGCGGGCCAGCGACCGGCCGGCTAGCGGGAGCCGGGCAGCGGCCCGTAGTCCCGGCGCCAGAGCGCGACGTACGCGGTCGCGTTGCGCCGGATGTCAAGGAGCTCCTCGGGGGCCATCTGGCGCACCGGCTTGGCCGGGACCCCCATCACCAGCCAGCCCGCCGGCACGACTTTGCCCGGCGGGACGACGGCGCCCGCACCCACCTGGGCGTTCTCTTCGATGACCGCCCCCGTCAGGACGACGGCGCCGATCCCGATTCGCGCGTTGTCCTTGATCGTGCAGGCGTGGACGACGGCGCGATGGCCGATCGTCACGCCGTCGCCGACGACGCACGGAAACTGAGGCGTCACGTGCAGGACCGACCCATCCTGGACGTTCGAGTTCCTGCCGAGGCGCACGTAGTTGTCCTCATCGCCGCGAAGAACGGCCCCCGGCCAGACGCTCGCGCCCTGCTCGATCGTGACGTCGCCGATGACCTCGGCCGAAGGGTCGATCCAGGTGTCGGGGTGGATTCGCGGCTTCCGGCCCGGCACCTCACGGATCATCGCGTCGCCGGTTCCCGGGCAGCGGGGGGCCCATCTGGCGCAAGATCGCGCGGGCTCTGCGGAGGAGGACTACGCGATCTCGAACAGGCCGGCCGCGCCCATGCCGCCGCCGACGCACATGGTCACGACCACCCGCCGGGCGCCTCGCCGCTTGCCCTCGATCAGCGCGTGCCCCGTCATGCGCGCCCCGCTCATCCCGTAGGGATGGCCGATCGCGATCGAGCCGCCGTCGACGTTCAGCCTGTCCATCGGGATTCCCAGGCGATCCCGGCAGTAGATGACCTGGACGGCGAACGCCTCGTTGAGCTCCCAGAGATCGATGTCCTCCACCCTGAGGCCGTGGCGCGTGAGGAGCCGCGGAACTGCGAAGACGGGCCCGATGCCCATCTCGTCCGGCTCGCACCCGGCGACGGCGAGCCCCCGGAAGACGCCGAGCGGCTCGATGCCTCGCCGCTCCGCGACTTTCGCATCCATGACGACGCAGGCCGAGGCGCCGTCGGAGAGCTGGCTCGCGTTGCCGGCGGTGATGGTGCCCTCCGCGCTGACGACGGGCTTGAGGCCGGCGAGGCCCTCGGCCGTCGTGTCGGGGCGGTTGCCCTCGTCCTGGGCGAGGGTGACCGACTCCTCCTTCGTCTGGCCGGTGGCCTTGTCGGTGACGACCTTCACGGTCTTGAGCGGGACGATCTCGGCGTCGAGCCGGCCCTCGCGCTGGGCCGCCGCGATGCGGCGTTGGCTCTCGAGCGCGTAGCGATCCTGCATCTCCCGCGTGACGCTGTATCTCCGGGCGACCACCTCGGCGGTCTCGAGCATGGACATGTACACTTCCGGCTTGTGCTCGAGGAGCCAATCCTCGGTGAGCCGGAACCGGTTCTGGTGCTCGCTCTGCACGAGGCTGATCGACTCCACGCCGCCCGCCACGGCCACGGGAACACCATCCATGACCACGCGCTGGGCGGCGATCGCGATCGCCTGGAGACCGGAGGAGCAGAAGCGGTTCACGGTCATGGCGGCGACCGTGACCGGCAGACCGGCGCGGAGCGCCGCCTGCCGGGCGATGTTGTGGCCCGTCGCCCCCTCCGGCATCGCGCACCCGATCACGACGTCCTCCACCTCGGCGGGGTCAAGCCGCGCTCGCTGCACGGCGTGCTCGATGACGTGACCGGCCAGGGTGGCCCCGTGGGTGTTGTTGAACGCCCCTCGGTAGGCCTTGCCGATGGGGGTCCGGGCCGTGGAGACGATCACCGCTTCGGGCATGGTCGTTCCCTCCTCGCGTCCCTCGTCCGGCCGGGCCGGCCGCAGGCGCTCTGCCCCCGGCGTCCGCGGAGGCCGGCTTCACCCTATCACAAGCTTCCCGGGCCGACGCGTCGGGCGCCTTTGGCTCGACACGACGCGATCGGGCCGGGCCGTCCACTGGCGGATCACCAGGTGGGCCAGTACAATCGGGCCAGGCGACGCGCGGAGCGCGCCGCCGCCCACGTCCCGGACGCCGAGGGGAGGCGCGGATGAAAGAGCTCGCTCGACACATCATGGTCGACTTCCTGCCGATGAAGGAGTTCGCCGAGAACCCCCTGATCCTCACCGAGGGCCGGGGCATCCACGTCATCGACGTGGACGGCCGGCGTTTCATCGACGGGTTGAGCGGCACCTTCTGCGTGAACCTCGGCCATGGCAACAAGCGCCTCGCGGAGGCTGCGTCTCGCCAGATCGAGCGCCTGGCCCTGGCGGCCCCGACGCTCGGGACCAGCGATCGTGCGCTGGAGCTCGTGAAGCTCCTGCTCGAGATCACACCTCCCCAGTACACGACGGTCAAGCTGCTCTCCGGCGGCTCGGAGGTGACCGAGGCCGCCATCAAGATGGCCCGCCAGTATCACAAGCAGGTGGGGCACGGGACGAAGTACAAGATCCTGTCGCACTACCGCGCGTACCACGGTGGCACCGGCCACGCGCTCGCCGCCGGTGGCTGGCCGGGGTGGCGCGTCCCCTATGAGCCGCTCCCCGGTGGGTTCATTCACCTCCACACCCCGGATCCCTACCGGCCGCCGTTCCCGGGCGGTGATGAGCCGGTCGGCGCCACGTACGCCCGACTGGTGGAGGAGGTCATCCAGCTGGAGGGTCCCGACACGATCGCTGGCTTCATCGCCGAGCCGATCATGATGTCGGCGGGCGTGGTCGTGCCTCCACGCGAGTACCTCCCGCGGGTGCGCGAGCTGTGCGACCGCTACGACATCGTCCTCATCTACGACGAGATCATCACCGGCTTCGGCCGGACCGGGAAGCTCTTCGCGGCGGAGCACTGGAACGCGTGGCCGGACATCTTCTGCCTCGGCAAGGGGATCAGCGGAGGCTACGCTCCGCTGTCCGCGAACCTGCTCACCACGAAGATCGGCCAGGTGTTCTACGGCAGCGCCGTCGACCAGGTCCAGTTTCACGCCGGGCACACGTTCGGCGGAAACCCGGTCGCGTCCGCCGTGGGCATCGCGGCCATCCGGCAGATCCTCGACGAGGGGATCATCGAGAACTCTCGCGCGCGCGGTCTCCAGGCGATGGCGCGCCTCCGCGAGCTGCAGGGACGTCTGCCCGTGATCGGGGACGTGCGGGGGGAGGGGCTCCTCATCGGCGTCGAGTTCGTGCGTGATCCGGCCACGCGGGACCGCTACCCGGCCGACGTGAACTTCGGGATCCGCGTGCGGGAGGCCGCGCGGCGGCGCGGGCTCCTGCTGCGCGCGAGCCATTGGATGCTCGCTCTTGCCCCGCCGCTCACGATCACGGCCACGGAGGTGGACGACATGCTCGACATCGTCGAGGCGTCGCTCGGCGACGTGCTCGGCACCGGCGCGCGAGGAGCGGACGCTCGTCGCCGGCCGGGTGTCCGCATGACGGCGCCGACGGGGTCCGCGCGCCGCTGGACCTGGGACGGCGCCCTCACCGGCATCGTCCCGCCGACGATCTCGCCGCTCGACGCCGCCCGGGAGATCGACGAAGGGGCGGTCGCCGCGCTGGTCGAGCACGTGCTGGAGGGCGGATGTAGTGGCCTCTTCGTCCTCGGCGGCTGCGGCGAGGGCGCCTGGCTGCCGTCCCGGCAGCGCGGAGTCGTGGTCCGGGCGTTCGTGCGCGCCGCGGCGGGCCGGGTACCGGTCCTGGCCGGGGTGATGCTGCCGGCCACGGCGCCCGCGGTGGAGGCGGCGCGCCAGGCGGTCGGCGAGGGTGCCGACGCGGTGGTCGTCGGGTCGCCCTACTACTTCGACGTTGACGCGGCCGCCCAGCGGCGCCACATCGAGACCGTGATCGAGGCCGGTGGCCGGCCAGCCCTCCTCTACAACATCCCGCAGTGCACCCACCAGGTCGTCGCCCCCGCCACGGTCGCGGAGCTGGCGCGCGACAGCCGTGTCCTCGGGATCAAGGACTCCGCGGGCGACTTCGTCGCTTTCCAGGCGTACCTCGCCATCAAGACCACGCGAGCCGACTTCCGAGTCCTCCAGGGGCACGAGCACCTCGCCGCCGCGAGCCTTCGCCTGGGCGGCGACGGGCTCGTCCCCGGTCTCGCGAACGTGGTGCCCGCGCTCCTGGTCGAGCTGCGAGCGGCGGCGGCGCGCGGCGATGGCGCCGCGTGCACCCGGCTCCAGGGCGCGATCCTCGACCTCTGCGCGATCCACGAGATCGGGCACTGGCTGCCCGCGCTCAAGGCGGCCTGCGCGATGATCGGGATCGGGAGCGGCACGCCCGCCTTGCCGCTCGTACCGTCGACCGAGGCGGAGCGCCGCGCCGTCGCCGCCGTCCTGGCGCGCAACGGCGTCGGGCCCGCGAGCGGGGAGCGGGGCGTGCGCGCGACGGCCCGCGTCGGTGCCTGACTGTTGCGGGGTCAAGCCCGACCCCGACGTGCTAAACTTCGGGCGCCAGATTCCGGGCGAAATGCAGCCTGAGCGCTTCGTTCCCTGATCGGGTCCATCAACGAGGAGGGTCCGTATGTCGAGGAAGCGAAATGGTGTAAGCCGACGTGAGTTCATCCGGGACGCGGCCCTGCTCTCCGGGGGTCTCGCCGCCGTGGGTCTGCCCGGGACGGTCCGCGGACAAACCGCCGCGGGCGCCCCGCCGAAGCTCGGCGCCCAGCTCATCGGGAAGCTCGAGGGTCCGGAACTGGTCCTCGACCCCGCCAAGTGGCCGAAGAAGTTCAGCGAGGCCCCGATGCTGGCCGAGCTGGTGAAGGCCGGGAAGCTTCCCCCGGTCGAGAAGCGTCTGCCCGAGGAACCGATGGTCGTCAAGCCGGTCCATTCCATTGGCCGGTACGGTGGGACCTGGCGCCGCGGCTTCACGGGCCCGGGGGACGTCGAGAACGGCAACCGCATCGTCTCGACGGACAAGATCCTGTTCTGGGATCACACGGGGACGAAGATCATGCCGTGCGTCGCCAAGGACTGGCTGCTGAGCGACGATGGCAAGTCTGTGACGATCTACCTCCGCAAGGGCATGAAGTGGTCGGACGGCCACCCCTTCACGACCAACGACTTCCTGTTCTGGTACGAGGACGTCTACCTCAACAAGGACATCCAGGCCGACCCAGACACCCAGACTTCATGATCAACGGTAAGTCCGGCACGATGCGGAAGATCGACGAGTCGACGCTCGTCTTCGAGTTCCCGGATCCGAACTACCTCTTCCTCGACATCCTCGCCGGCAGCACTGCGATGGGTGGCGGCAGGCGTCGCAGACGTGGCCGGGGCGGACGATGGGCGCCTACATGCCGGCGCACTATCTCAAGCAGTTCCATCCCGAAGTATGTGGCGAAGGACGAACCGGACACGAAGGCCAAGGAGCCGATCTCGACGGCTGGGTGACGTTCATGAAGAACCGTTGGGACTGGAGGCTCAACCCAGACCTGCCGACCCTGACCCCGTGGAAGACGGTCTCGCCCAACAACACCCCGAACTGGGTGATCGAGCGGAACCCGTACTACTACGAGGTGGACGCGCAGGGCAACCAGCTTCCCTATATCGACCGGATCAGCATGGGACCTCGCGGAGAACCTGGAAGTGCTGAACCTCCGGGCCATCGCGGGCCAGTACGACCTCCAGGAGCGCCACACGGCGATGGCCAAATTCCCGTCTTCCTGGAGAATCGGGACAAGGGCAACTATGACGTACGTCTCGATCCCGCGCTGAACGGCTCGGACGCCACGCTCCAGGTCAACCACGCCTACGACGCAGACCCCGAGATCGCCAAGTGGCTCCACAGCCGCGATTTCCGACGGGCTCTGTCCATGGGGATCGAGCGAGACCAGCTCAATGAGACCTTCTGGCTCGGGCGTCGGCGTCCCAGGCTCCATCGCGCCATCGGAGACGGTGCCTTACAGCCCGGGCCCCGAGTGGCGGAAGAAGTGGTCGACTCATGACCCGACCCAGGCCAACGCGCTCCTGGACAAGATCGGCCTCACGAAGAAGGATGCCGAGGGCTACCGTCTGCGGACGGACGGCAAGGGGCGGCTCCGGATCGAGCTGCAGACCTCCGCCGGCGCCTTCGTTCCCCACACCCAGATCGCCGAGATGATCAAGGAGCAATGGAAGAAGATCGGGATCCAGGCGGACCCCAAGGAAATGGAGCGGAGCCTCTTCTTCACCCGCATCGCCGGCAACGAGCACCAGATCGCGCTCTGGGCGAATGACGGCTCCGAGGTGCTCTATCTCTTCCCCCGCCATGCCCTTCCGGTTGACCCTGCCGAAGCGCTCCTTGGCCACCCGATTGCGCGGTGGTACGCGACGAACGGGGCCCAAGGGAAGAAGCCTGACGATCCCCAGCTACTCAAGGCCTTGGAGCTGTTCCGATCCGCCGGTGGCAAGAAGACCGAGGAGCGCTTCAAGATCGCCCAGGAGATCTTCAAGATCATGGTCGACGAGCAGTTCTCGATCGGCACCGTTGGCCAGTCGCCGGCTACGATGGGCGTGCGGGTCGTCAGTCGTCGGATGGGGAACATCCCCTCGCGTCAGATCAACGCGCAGCATTGTCGAACCCCCTGCAGCTCACACCCGGCGACCTTCTACTACAAGGCGTAGCGGATGGCGTCGTTTCTCCGCCCTCTCCCCCGGTCTCGGGAGACGGCGGGAGGACACCCCCGCGATCCTGCGATCCGCACGCCGATCCGGCGTAGACTGACGTGCTGGCATACCTGACGCGCCGGCTGATCCTGGCGGTCCTGACCGTCTGGGCGGTGTCCGTCCTCGCCTTCGTCATCATCCAGTTGCCACCCGGCGACTACATCACCTCCTACATCGCGCAGATGTCTGCCTCGGGGAGCTCCGTCTCCCAGCAGGACGCCGACGCCCTCCGCCACGAGTACGGTCTCGATCGGCCGATGCTGGGTCCAGTACCTCCGCTGGATGAGGCTGGTGCTGCGCGGGAACTTCGGCATGGCGCTCGAGTGGCAACGGCCAGTGTCCGAGGTTATCGGCGACCGGCTGTGGCTCACGATGGTTGTCTCGGTGGCGGCGATCATCCTGACCTGGCTGCTGGCCCTGCCGATCGGTGTCTACTCGGCGGTCCGCCAGTATTCGGTAGGGGACTACGTGGCGACCTTCATCGGCTTCATCGGCCTCGCGGTGCCGAGCTTCCTGTTGGCCCTTGTCCTGATGTACCTCGGCTTCAGATACTTCAACGCGAGCATCGGCGGCCTCTTCTCCGACGAGTTCAGTCGAGGCGCCGTGGAGCCTGGCCAAGGCGTGGGACATGGTCAAACACCTGCCCCTTCCCGCGCTCATCCTGGGGCTGGCGGGGACCGCGCAGCTCATCCGAATCATGCGGGCGAACCTGCTCGACGAGCTCCGGAAACCGTACGTGATGACGGCGCGAGCACGGGGCGTGCCCGAGCGTCGGGTGATCCTCAAGTACCCCGTGCGGGTCGCCCTCAACCCCTTCGCGAGCACGATCGGCTACCTCTTCCCGTACGTCGTCTCCGGAAGCATCATCGTTTCCCTCGTCCTCAGCCTGCCGACCGTGGGGCCGCTCCTCCTGACGGTCGCTCGTCGCCCAGGACATGTTCCTGGCCGGCACGATCGTGCTCTTGCTCGGAGTCATGACCGTGATTGGCACGTTCCTGTCCGACCTGCTCCTGATGTGGATCGATCCCCGTATCCGGATGGAAGGCAAGCGATAGCAGACCCTGGCGCCGTTTCCGACGCCGTGGTCTCCGCTCGACGACCGAGGCCGATCTTCCGGCTGATGTCGTCGAGGAGCGGATCTCGGTCGCCACCCAGTGGCAGCTCATGTGGTGGCGGTTCCGTCGCCACCGCCTAGCGATGGTGGCCACGGTGATCGTCGCGCTCTTCTACCTAGTGGTGCTCTTCGCGGACTTCTTGGCGTACGCTTCGCCCACGGCGTCGGAGGCGCAGCGGTCGCTCCTCCCCCCGCAACGGATCACCTGGTTCGACCAAGGCCGGTTCTCCCCGCACGTCCACCCGTTGATCGGGCAGCGCGATCCCGTCACGATGAAGCGGGTCTACGAGCGGGACCGGACGAGGAAGTTCCGGGTGCAATTCTTCGCGCGGGGGTTCGAATATTACTTTCTCGGGTTCCTGCCGGCGAACCGCCACCTCCTAGGCGTCGAGGGCGCGCAGCCGGAGGAGATACTGTTCCTCCTCGGGACGGACGAGCAGGGTCGGGACCTCTGGTCGCGGCTGGTGTTCGCGACGCGCACATCTCTGGTCATCGGTCTCGCTGGTGTGGCGCTGAGCTTGGTCCTGGGAGTGCTGCTCGGCGGCATTTCGGGCTTCTACGGAGGGGCGATCGATACCGTGATCCAGCGCGCCATCGAGATCCTCCGATCGATCCCGACCATTCCCCTCTGGATGGGGCTGGCCGCGGCGCTCCCCAACGACTGGGGCGTCCTGCAAGTCTACTTCGCGATCACGGTGATCATCTCACTGATCGGATGGACCGAGCTCGCCCGCGTGGTGCGCGGACGGTTCCTCTCGCTTCGCGAGGAGGAGTTCGTGATGGCGGCCGAGCTGGCGGGGTGCAGCCGGACACGGATTATTTTGAGCCACCTGGTTCCTTCCTTCATGAGCCACATCATCGCGGCGACCACGCTGGCGATCCCGGCCATGGTCATCAGCGAGACGTCGTTGTCCTTCCTCGGACTCGGGCTCCGGCCACCGGCGATCAGCTGGGGTGTGCTGCTCCAGCAAGCGCAGAACGTCCAGGCGCTGGCCATCTCGCCGTGGCTTCTGCTTCCGGCGGTCCCTGTGATCCTGGTCATCATCGCGTTCAACTTCATGGGTGACGGCTTGCGCGACGCGGCCGATCCGTACGGGCACTGACGGGCCTTGACTTCGAAACAGCTCGGCGACGCCGCGCGGGGGCAGGTGCGCGAAGGGCGGGACCTGGTCCCAATCCTCAGCGTGAAGGACCTCCGCACGTATTTCTTCGCGGACGAGGGGGTCGTCAAGGCGGTCGACGGGGCGAGCTTCGAGCTCCATGCGGGGCGGACGCTTGGCATCGTCGGGGAGAGCGGCTGCGGCAAGAGCGTCACCGCGCGCTCCATTCTGCGCATCGTGGAGCGGCCCGGACGGATCGTGACCGGCGAGATCCGCCTCCGGCGGCCCGTCGGGAGTGGGCGGTCGGAGGCGCCGGACGCGATCGACCTCGTGCAGCTCGACCCCGACAGCCTGGAGATGCGGCAGATCCGCGGGGGAGAGATCGGGCTCGTCTTCCAGGAGCCCATGACCTCGTTCAGCCCTGTCCACACGGTCGGGAACCAGATGGTCGAGACGATCCGGCTCCACCTCGGGCTGGACGCTCTTGGGGCGCGCGAGCGGGCGATCGACCTCCTCCGGCAGGTCGGGATCCCCAACCCGGAGCGCCGGGTCGACGAGTACGCGTTCCAGCTGAGCGGGGGTCTCCGGCAGCGGGCGATGATCGCCACGGCGCTGGCCTGTGGCCCGCGCATCCTGATCGCCGACGAGCCGACCACGGCGCTCGACGTGACGACGCAGGCGCAGATCCTGGACCTGCTCCGTCACCTGCAGGCCCGGGAGGGGATGGCGGTCATCCTGATCACCCACAACCTCGGCGTGGTCGCCGAGATGTGCGACGAGGTGGTCGTGATGTACCTCGGCCGCGTGGTGGAGCGCGGCCCCGTGGACGCGATCTTCCATGCGCCCCGCCACCCGTACACGCAGGCCCTCCTCCGGTCGATCCCGTCGATTCAAGCCCAGGTCCGGACGAAGCTTCCGACCATCTCCGGCTCGATCCCGCACCCGCATAACCGGCCGAGCGGGTGCCCGTTCCATCCGCGCTGCGTGGAGTGGATCCGTGGCACGTGCGAGCGTCACGAGCCGGAGCTCCAGCCCGTCGACGGCGAGGGCGGCCAGTCGGTGAGCTGCTTCCTGTACCATCCGCCGGCAGCCTCGGCCCTCACCCCGGCGGGGATCCAGGGGAGCGGGTGAGCGGCGTGATCGGTCTGGGAGCCCGGCGCGCCGGTTCCGGTTGGGACGGGGCGGCGCCGATCGAACGGACGAGTCCGGCCACAGGCGCCGATGGCCTCCTCCTCGAAGTGCGCGGCCTTCGGAAGTACTTCCCCATCCGGCGCGGACTCCTCCGCCGGCTCGTCGGTCACGTCCGGGCCGTCGACGACGTGAGCTTCGAGCTCCGCCGGGGCGAGACGCTGTCGCTCGTCGGGGAGAGCGGATGCGGGAAGACGACCACGGCTCGCTGTATCCTGCGGGCGATCACCCCCACTGCCGGCGAGATCCGCTTCCGCTCCGGCACGGGGAGGTGGTCGACGTCGCGACGCTGCCGAGGAGGCGGCTCCGCCCGCTCCGGCGCGAGATGCAGATGATCTTCCAGGATCCGTTCTCCTCGCTGAACCCCCGGAAGACCCTGCTCGACATCGTCGGCGAGCCGCTGCTGGTGAACCATGTGGGCACGCGGCACGAGCGCGGCGAGCGCGTCGCCGAGCTCCTGAGACTCGTCGGGCTCCGGCCCGAGTACATGCGGCGCTTCCCCCACGCGTTCAGCGGAGGGCAGCGCCAGCGCATCGGGATCGCCCGGGCCCTGGCGCTCAACCCGAGCCTCGTGGTTGCGGACGAGCCGGTCTCGGCCCTCGATGTCTCGGTCCAGGCGCAGATCCTGAACCTCATGCTCGATCTTCAGAACGAGCTGGGGCTGACCTACCTGTTCGTGGCCCACGACCTTTCGGTCGTCAAGCACGTGAGCGACCGGGTCGCGGTGATGTACGTCGGCCGGATCGTCGAGGTGGCGGACACGGAGCAGCTCTTTGCCGCGCCGCGCCACCCTTACACCGAGGCCCTCCTGTCCGCCGTGCCCAAACCTGATCCCCGACTCCGGACCCGGCGCATCGTGCTCGAGGGAGACGTGGCGGACCCGGCGAACCCGCCCCCGGGCTGCTACTTCCATCCGCGCTGTTCCTACGCCGTGGCCGCGTGCCGCT
Organism: uncultured Candidatus Rokubacteria bacterium; assembly: GCA_963804185.1. GTDB lineage: Bacteria > Methylomirabilota > Methylomirabilia > Rokubacteriales > DASRDR01 > DASRDR01. Next base: position 712,331 of record CAWDPM010000005.1, on the reverse strand, counting down.
CCGAGACGCCGCGCCTCGAGGCCATCGCGCCCGGCCACTTCGTCGCCTGCCACCGGGCTCGCGAGCTCACCCTCCGCGGCGTCGCCGTGTAGTGCCGACCTCCCGCGACCCGCGGGGTCGGCGCCGTCGGTCCGCTGCGATCCAGACGGGGCGGCGCGTCCTCCTTCGGGCGCCTGGCCTCGACGACGCGTCCGCGCTCGCCACCCTCGCGCGGGCGAGCCGTCGCCTTCACCGGCCGTGGGTCCGTCCGCCCGAGACGACCAAGGCCGTGGTGCGCTGGATGCTGGCGGCCGGACCGAGCCGTCATCGTCTGCTCGTCCGGCGGCGCGTCGACGACGCCATCGTGGGCGTGGTCAACTTGAACGAGATCGTGCGGGGGAACCTCCAGAGCGCCTACCTCGGCTACTACGCGTTCCGGCCGCACGCGGGCCAGGGCTACATGACGGAAGGCCTGGCGCTGGTCCTGCGCCACGCGTTCGGGTGCCTCGGGCTCCACCGCCTGGAGGCCAACATTCAGCCGGGGAATCGCGACTCCCGGGGGCTGGTGCGGCGGCTCGGGTTCCGGAAGGAGGGCTTCTCGCCGCGCTACCTGAAGATCGGTGGACGCTGGCGCGACCACGAGCGCTGGGCCATCGTGCGGGAGGCCTGGGCCACCGGGCCGCGCGGCGCCCGGTCGCGGCGGGAGGGTTCCGGTGCCGACCCGGCCGCCGGGTCGGCCGACGCGGCGGGATCGGGCGTAGCGATGCCTCCGGCCGACGCATCGACGTTCGTCGCGCTGAGGCACCGGAACTTCCGGCTCCTGTGGTTCGGTCAGCTCGTGTCGATGTCCGGCACGATGATGCAGACCGCGGCCATCCTCTGGCACGTCTCGCTCCTGGCCCCGCCGGGCTGGAAGGCGCTGGCGCTCGGGATGGTCGGCCTGGCGCGCCTCGGCCCGATCCTCGTGTTCGGACTCTGGAGCGGGGTAGTGGCCGACGCCATGGACCGCCGACGTCTCATGCTGGCCGCCCAGAGCGTCATGATGCTCACCGCCACGACGCTGGCGCTGGTGACGGCGGGCGGCCTGGCGAGGGCCTGGCTCATCCTGCTCGTCGCGGGCGGGGGCGCGGCGGCAGGCGCGGTCGACGGTCCGGCCCGCCAGGCGCTCCTGCCGAGCCTCGTGCCGCGCGAGCACCTGCCGAACGCCATCGGGCTCAACTCCATCCTGTTCCAGACGGCTTCGGTGATCGGGCCTGCCCTCGCCGGGCTCGCCCTGGCGACGACGGGCGTGGCCAGCGTCTACGCGCTGAACGCGCTCTCGTTCCTCGCGACCATCGGCGCGGTGCTGCTGATGCGCGACCTCCCTCCGACCCGCCCCGCTGGCCCGGGCGCAATCAGCCTTCGCGCGCTCGGCGAGGGCATCCGGTTCGTGTTCGGGTCTCCGCTGCTGCGCGCGACGCTGGTCCTCGACGGCCTGGCCACCTTCTTCTGCTCCGCGACGGCCCTCCTGCCGCTTTTCGCCCAGGACGTGGCGCAGGTGGGGCCCCGGGGATACGGGTGGCTCTACGCCGCACCGTCGGTCGGCGCCGTCCTGGCGAGCGCGGTCATGGTCCGCCTCGCGGGCCAGATTGCGCGCCGGGGCGTCGTGCTTCTCCTGGCGGTGGCGGTCTATGGACTGGCTACCATAGCCTTCGGGTTATCGCGGACGTTCTGGCTCATGTTTCTGGCACTCGCCGCATCGGGTGCCGCCGACACCGTCAGCGCCGTGCTCCGCAACATTGTTCGCCAGCTGGAGACGCCTGACCGGCTCCGCGGACGGATGGTGGGGATCAGCATGCTGTTCTTCATGGGTGGTCCCCAGCTCGGAGAGTTCGAAGCCGGAGTCGCGGCCCAATGGCTGGGTCCAAGTCCCGCGGTCGTCGTGGGCGGGGTGGCAAGCCTCCTGACGACTGCGTGGATCGCCTGGCGCTCGGCGGCGCTCCGCGCCTACGGCCGGAGCCCGTGAGTCCCGCTCGCCTTGTCCACGAACGCGGCCTCCGACGCTCCGTCGCGCGGGGAGCCGCGCCCGACGGCCTGGCCCGGCGACACCGGCACGGCCAAAACCAGCCGAGCCGGCGCTAACCACGCGGCGATCGTCTCGACCGCGAGGAAGTTGAGATGCCCGTCGTGGCGCCTCTTCAGGCCCCCACGCAGGCGGACGGCACGACGCCCGTGGAGCGATGTTCGCCGCACGGGGGTGGCGTGCCGATCCGCTTCGCGTATCATGGAGCCCAATTGGCAAGAGCGCCCGGCGGACCGAGCAAGCCTGGGCGTCGTGCGTCACGCAATCAGGGGAGCGAAGGAGCTGAGGATGAGCAGCCGGACTGCGGAGACAACGTCGCTGGAGATTCTCGACAAGGAACGCGTGCTCCACCCGGCGACCTCGATCGCCGACCATCTCCGGACGGGGCCGCGGATCATGGCCGAGGGCTCCGGTCTCACGCTGACCGACGTGGAGGGCCGACGTTACCTCGACGCGGTCGCCGGCCTCTGGTGCGTCAACATCGGCTACGGGCGGACCGAGGTCGCCGACGCCATGGCAGCGCAGGCGCGGCGCCTCGCTTACTACCATACGTTCTCGTCGATGTCGAACGAGCCGCAGATCCGTCTCGCGGACCGCTTGCTCGGAATCGCTCCCGGCCGGATGAGCAAGGTGTTCTTCGCGAACTCCGGGTCCGAAGCGAACGACACCCAGGTCAAGCTCGTCTGGTACTACAACAACCTCCGTGGCAAGCCCCAGAAGAAGAAGATCATCTCCCGCGTCGGGGGCTATCACGGAAGCACCGTCGCCTCCGCGAGCCTCACCGGCTTGCCCATGTTCCACCGGGCGTTCGATCTGCCGATCGGGACCGTGCTCCATACCTCGCCGCCGTACCACTACCGCGACGCCGCGCCGGGAGTCTCGGAGGAGGCGTATGCGGGCGCCCTGGCCACGGACCTCGACGCGCTCATTCAGCGGGAGGGTCCGGACACCGTGGCGGCGTTCATCGCCGAGCCGGTCATGGGCGCCGGCGGGGTGCTGGTGCCGCCCCGGACCTACTTCGACCGCGTGCAGGCCGTGCTCAGGAAGTACGAGGTGCTGATGATCGCCGACGAGGTCATCTGCGGTTTCGGGCGCCTGGGGCGCTTTTTCGGCTCCGACGTCTACGGGATCAACCCGGACCTGGTGACCGTCGCGAAGGGACTGACGAGCGGGTACTTTCCGCTTTCGGCCGTGATCCTGTCGGATGGCGTCTGGTCGGTTCTCCAGACGGGGTCGCCCGAGGTCGGAGCGTTCGCGCACGGGTTCACCTACAGCGGCCACCCGGTCGGCGCGGCGGTGGCGATGGCGAACCTCGACATCCTCATCGGCGAGGACATGGTCGGTAACTCCGAGCGCGTCGGCGCTTACCTCCAGTCGAGCCTGCGGGAGCGGTTCCAGGCGAACGCCCTCGTGGGCGACGTGCGAGGGCTGGGGCTGATCGCGGGCATCGAGCTCGTGGCCGACCGGGCGAGCCGTCGGCCGTTCGACCCGGCCCTGAAGGTCGCCCAGCAAGTCGCCGCCCGGTGTCTCGAGGACGGGCTGATCGTCCGCGCGCTTCCCGTCGGTCACGTCATTGCGCTCTCCCCGCCGCTCTGCATCACGCGAGACCAGGTGGACCGCGTCGTGGAGGGCCTCGATCGCGGCATCCGAACCGTCGCCGACGAGCTCGTGCGTCAGGGCGCGTGGAAGGCCGTCTAGCTCCCGAGGTCCGGGCGGCCGGCGGGGTGGTGATCCGGACCGGCGCCGACCGTCAGACGGAGGTTCTCCTCGTCCATCGCCCCGGTCACCGGGACTGGACCCTGCCCAAGGGCAAGGTCGACCCCGGCGAGGATGAAGAGGCATGTGCCCTTCGCGAGGTCGCCGAGGAGACGGGTTTCGACTGTCTCCTCGGGCCCGAGCTGGGCGCGAGCCGGTATCGCGACCGGCGGGGCCGCGACAAGGGTGTCCGCTACTGGGCGATGACCGTTCGTGCCGGCGCGTTCAAGCCGAACGACGAGGTCGATGAGATCCGCTGGACTCCGCTGCCAGCCGCCGCGCGCCAGCTCACATACCCGGGCGACCGCGGGCTTCTCGACGGGCTCACCGCGAGTCTCTGGCGCCTGGTGCTGCTGGTGCGCCACGCGAAGGCGGGCGACCGCGCTCGCTGGACCGGCGACGATCGACTGCGTCCGCTCGATCCGCGGGGACACCGTCAGGCGAACGCGCTGGTCGGGCCGCTGTCCGGCTACGCGCTGACGCGGCTCGTCTCCAGTCCCTACGACCGGTGCGTGCAGACCCTCGAGCCCCTCTCCGCCAGTCTGGCGATGCCGGTCGAGTCGGACGACGGGCTTGCCGAGGGCGCCTCCGGCGAGGAAGCGCGCGCCCTCATCGGGCGACTCGGGCCGGGGCCGGTGGTCCTCTGCACGCACGGGGACGTCATGGAGGCCCTGGTCGGTGAGGGAGCGCCCAAGAAAAAGGGCGCGACGTGGCTGCTCGTCCGCCAGGACGGGGACATCCGGCTAGAGCGGTACTGGCCCCCCCTCGCGTGACGCTGTGCGTGCTCCGCCTGGCTGACCTGGCGCCGCTCGGGAGATCGTCCGCCGGCGCTAGGCCGCGACCGCGCGCGGGAGAATCGGGGCGTCGGCCTCGACGCGCCGGCCCTCCCGCAGGCAGAAGGCGGGGGTCAGCAGGCGCTGTGGCGATCACCTCCGTGCCACCGTTGTCCCGCAGGGAGAACCGCCCGCTCCGGTCGTCGAGGACTGTGACGTCCGCGACGGCGCCCGGGCGGAGGGTGCCCAGCTCACCCTCACGGCCGAGCATCCGCGCCGCGTTCCGCGTCACCATTGGCACGACTTGCTCGAGCCCGAGACCGCAGGCCATGAGGCCCGTCATCGCGCGCGCGAGGCTGAAGCGCGTGCTCCCGGCGAACGGATGGAGCTCTGGGTCCGGGTGGACCCCCGGGGGTGTGCCGGCGGGACGCGGCACCGGCGTGTTGTAGCCGTGGAGATCGGCGCCCAGGGTGTCGGGAACAATCCCCGCATCCAGCACGCGGCGCGCCACGTCGAAGCTGAAGTGGGAGCCGTGGCCGATGTCGATGCGCAGACCGCGTGCCACCGCTTCCCGGACGACCGGGTGGACGCGCCCGTGGCGATCCACGAAGCCGCCGGGATGTCGAGTGAACGGGTGAGCCAGGACGTCCCCGGGCCGCAAGAGCTCGACGACCTGGCCAAGGATTGCGTCTGGATCCGCGCCGCCCGCCCCTGACTTCGGAAGTGGCCAGAGCTGGCCGAAGTGTACGTAAAGCGGGAGGTCGGCCTCACGGGCGATCTCTGCGCCCAGGCGGAGGACTTCGAGGCCCCATCGCGCGACGCCCCCGATCTCGGCGTGGGCCTTGATGCCGCGGACGAGATCCTGGTTCTCGCGAGCGGCACGGACGGTGGCGGGGACGTCGACTCCGTCGGGCCCGTAGAGCGCCGGGTAGTAGTGACCCTCGAGTCCTCCAACGATATAGGCAGACAGGAAGGCGTAGATGCGGGTCACCGCCGGCTCGACGACGAACTTCCGGAAGCCCGGCAACGTCATGCAGCTCGGGCCACCCTGGTCGACGACGGTCGTCGTCCCGGAGTGCACGCCGACCATGTCGGCCTCGAGGCCGAATCGGCCGGTGACGTACTGGTAGACGTGAGCGTGAGTGTCGATGAGCCCAGGCAGGACGAGCTGATCGCGGACGTCCACGACCTCGCGGGCGTCACCAGCGCGGAGGGCCGAAGCCACCGCGGCGACCCGCCCCGCGCTCACCGCGATATCGAGCGGACCGTCGAGGTCCTGGGTCGGGTCGATGACGCGGCCACCTCGGAGTAGGAGGTCGTAGGCAGCTCCGGTCATGGCGTCCTCCTCGGCCCAATCCTAACACCGGCCAGAGCATTCCCAGCACGCGGGCGTCTGCCACATGACAGCCCGCGCAATCCCTCTTGACACGGAGTGGCTGGCTTGCTCCACTTGAGTTGACGGGGGGCGCGCGAACCCCGTCGAGGGCTCCTGGTAGCGAGCCCGCTCAAAGGAGATAGCCGATGGAGGACACGCCACCGCGCTAGGGGACGCCGTCGCCGGGCAAGCCGGTGACGGAATCCAGTGCATGGCTCCCCTGTGCAGGGGAGCGCGCAGGCCGTCCCGCCAACGCTCCGTATGTGAGCGGGGACGCGAGCGCAGATGGAACGCCGGGAGCTGGGGCCCCATCTCCCGGCGTATCGTTTGTGAGCCCGAGGAGCGTTGATGCCTTCGCACGACCGCCGGATCCGCCTCCACATCCAGAATGACCCGCTGAGCCCCAACGACGCCGTGACACCCTCGCGGTTCGCCAGCGGCGCGAGGGGCGAGGCGCACCTCCGCCGGCGTCTGCGCGTCACCTTCGGTGAGAGCAAGCGGGCCCTGGAGGAGGGGCTCCGGGAGGCCGAGGTCTTGATCGCGGCGCACGTCGACGGCCGGGACCTGGCAGCCCGAGCCCCGCACCTCCGATGGATCCAGTCCACCAGCGCCGGCGTCGAGAAGCTCGTGCCGCTCCTGCCGCCGGACGTCGTGCTGACCAACGCGAGCGGCGTGCACATCCCCAAGGGGGGCGAGTACGCGATGACCGCTCTCCTGATGCTGAACCACGGGGTGCCGCACTTCGTGACGCGCCAGCGGGAGCGGCGGTGGGATCCGGTCTTCATGACACCGATCGCCGGGCGCACGGTGGTGATCGTCGGGGTCGGCCGGATTGGCGGGGAAGTGGCCAGGCTCGCGCGGCGGTTCGGCATGAACGTCCTCGGCGTGCGCCGGAGCGGACGCCCGCACCGCTGGGTCCACCGGATGTTCCCGACGAGGAACCTGCGGGCAGCCCTGCGTCGCGCCGACTTCGTGGTCGTCACCACGCCCCTGACGTCCGAGACGCGTGGCCTCATCGGCGCGCAGGAGCTCGACTCCCTGCCGCGCCACGCCGGCCTCGTGAACCTGGGGCGAGGGGCAGTCGTGGACTACGACGCCCTGTCCACGAGGCTACGGGCACGGAAGCTGTCGGGCGCGGTGCTCGACGTGTTCCACGAAGAGCCTCTTCCTCCCGGGTCCTCCCTGTGGACCACGCCGAACGTCATCCTGAGCCCGCATTGTGCGGTCGACGACGGACGGGCGTACGTGACCCGGTGCCTCCACATCTTCTTCGCCAACCTGCGGCGCTACCTCGCCGGCCGGCCCCTCCGGAATGTGGTCGACCGCGCCCGGGGCTACTGATCGGCGGTCGCCTCGCCCCGCTCCAATGACCGAGCCGGCCAAGACCAACGCCGCGCGCCTCCTCGAGTCGCGGGGGGTCCCGCACCGGGTCCGGGTCTACGACGCCGGGCGCGCCTTCCACTCGGCCGACGAGGCCGCCGACCTCCTGGGCGTTCCCGGCGCCTCGGTCCTCAAGACGCTCGTCGTCCTGCGGGAGACGACGGGGCGCGCGAAGCCACTCCTCGTGCTCGTGCCCTCCGACCGGCAGGTTGATCTGAAGCGCCTCGGCCGGGTGATTGGAGAGAAGCGGCTGCGCATGGCGAGCCAGCTCGAGGCCGAGCGCCTCACGGGCCTCAAGGTCGGCGGGATCTCGGCGCTGGCGGTGCGGGCAGGAGCGTTCGAGGTGCTGGTTGACGCCAGCGCGGCGGGCCGGGATCGGGTCCACGTGAGTGCGGGCGTTCGCGGCGTGGATCTCGAGCTCGGGGTACAGGACCTCCTCGCCGCCACCGGCGGCCGCCTGGTCGACGCCTCAGCGGATACCGCTGCCGGGGGGGAGTGACGGGAAGGGCGCATTGCGATGAGCGACACCTTCCGTTTCGACGAGCGCGGACGGATCGTCGAGCACTTCTGATGCTGGGACAGGGCTCGGCGAGGCGCATGGGCTCGTCGAGGTGTCGAAGCCGGAGCGAGGCGACCTGCCTTGACATGTGCTCCACATGTATCTAGCCTCTGGCCATGTCAAAGATGATTCAGATCCGCCACGTTCCCGACGACGTCCATCGGAAGCTCAAGGCCCGGGCCGCGCTTGCCGGCATGTCGCTCTCCGAATACCTGCTGGCGGAGGCTCGACGAACGCTCGAGAGACCGACTCGGGCTGAGATTCTCGATCGGATCGCGCGCCGACGCTCGGTGAACCCGCGTGTGCCGGCCGCCGAGATGGTGCGTGCGGAGCGCGATCGGCGGTGATCGTGCTGGACGCCTCGGCCGTGATCGAGCTGGTGCTAGGGTCCCCGCGCGGGGCAACCGTGCACGCCCGGATCCAGCGGCGCGACGAATCGTTGCACGCGCCGCATCTCCTGGACGTCGAGGTCGTCAGCGTTCTCCGACGGTATCAGCTCTCCGGGGCGCTATCGTCCGAGGACGGCCGTGAGGCTCTGGCGGATCTGGCCGGGCTCGACATCGTGCGCTATCCACATGACCCGTTACTGCCGCGGGTGTGGGATCTCCGCACCTCCGTCACGGCCTATGACGCCGTCTACCTGGCGCTGGCGGAGGTGCTGGAAGCGCCATTGCTCACGCTGGACCGGCGGCTGGCCCGCGTCCGAGGTCACGGGGCACGGGTCGAGGTGCCGTGATGCTCCGCCGCTACCAGCCCATGGCGTAGCCGTTCCGGCGCGGATCGGCGCCGCCCATGAGCCAGCCGGTGCCGTGGTCGCGGACGATCGCCTGGACGCCGCCGACCCGCATGGACCACGGCCCCATGACCTCGAGGCTGTAGCCGCGGGCGGCCAGCGCGCGGCGGGTCGCCTCGGGCACCCGCGACTCGATCCGCAGGGTGTCGGCCGGGAGCGGGTCGATGGCCTCGTCCAGCCAGCGGAAGCGCGGCGCTCCGATCGCGTCCTGGACGTTGAGGCCAAAGTCGATCAGGTTCGAGAGAACCTGCACGGTCGTCACCAGAATGCCGTAGCTTCCGGGCGTGCCCACGGTCCCCCAGAGCTTCCCGCCGCGGAACAGGTGAACCGGCGCCACGGGCCACTCGTGCCGCTTCCCAGGCTCGACGGCGTTCGGGTGCCCGGCTTCGGTGCTGGTCCAGTGAAGCGCATTGTTGAGACAGATGCCGGTGCCCGGCACGACGATCCCGCTCCCGAAGCCGTTGCCGAGGCTCTGCGTGACGTTGACCGCCAGGCCGCTCGCGTCCATCGCGGCCAGGTGCGTCGTGGACGCGCCGGCCCCGGCGCCGCTCCCGCCCGCCACGGCCACTGGTCGAGACGGCGCGGTGAGCCGTGCGCGCATCTCCGCGCGCAGAGCTTCGGTGCGCGCGCCGTCCAGGAGGCGCTCGACGGGCACGGCGACCACGTCGGGGTCGCCGATGTGCCGGTGGGTGTCCAGGCGCGCGGCGCGCGCTGCCTCGGCGATCACCGCGAGGTGCTCGGGTCCGAGGTGCTCGAGCGTGCCCACGTCCCAACCGGCCATGCCGTTGAGGGTCTGGATCACCTGCACGGCGCTGGACGGTGGGGCCGGCGCGAAGACCTCCACGTCCCGGTAGGTTGTCGTGAGTGGATCCTCCCAGCGGAGCCGCTCCGGGTACACCTCGAGGTCGCGACGGGTCATGACCCCGCCCAGCGCGGCGACGATGCCATCCCCGAACGGCCCGCCATAGACGGTGTGAATTCCCTCGCGGCCGATGCGTCGGAACGTGGCGGCGAGATTCGGCTGGCTGAGCGGCGCGCCGACGTCTGGCGTCCGGCCGCGGTGGAGATAGGTGCGGGTAGCCTCGGCGTCCAGGTGGGTGAGGTGCTCTTCGAACATCTGGCGGTCGAACGGTGTCACCGGAGGGCCGGCCTCGGCCAGCTCGGCGGCGGGCTCGAGCACGTCGGCGAGCGACAGCGTGCCGTGATCGGCGAGGACGCGGGCCCACCCGGCGAGATTGCCGGGAACCGCGACCGAGAGGGGGCCGCTCGTGTGGTTGGCGCCGTGGAGCCGCTCGCGACTTGTGCCGGAGGGGGCCCGCCCGAGGAAGTTGAGCACCCGAGGGCGGTGATCGGGCTGCGTCAGCACGAGGACGCCGCACCCCGCCAGACCGGACATGTAGGGCTCGGCGACGCCAACGGCGGCGGCCGTGGCCACCAGCGCGTCGACCGCGTTCCCGCCGCGGGCCAGCATTCGCAGCCCGGCGAGGGTCGCTAGCGGATTCGCGCTCGCGACCATACCCCGGCGCCCAAGGGCGACGGGCCGGAGGCCGAATCGGGTGGCGTAGGTCTCGTGGGGCGTCGGAGCGGCCTGAGGCGCTGTCATCTTCATCGACCTTTCCACTCAGGGGTGCGTTTCTCCAGGAACGCGCGGACGCCCTCATGGAAGTCCGCGCTTCCGTAGGTCTCGGCGATCAGATCCCCGATGTCGGGTATGGATCGGGTGGCCCGGATGCGGCGAACGGCCTCCTTCGTGACCCGGAGGGTGATGGGGGCGTGGCCGGCAATCTCCTCGGCGAGCGCCTGAACGCGCGCGTCGATCGCCTCCGGTGCCACGATCTCGTGGACGAAGCCCGCGGCGTGCGCCTCCCGGGCATCGAGGAGCTTGGCGGTGAAGAGGAGCGCCTTGACCCTGGACGGTCCCAGGAGGTCGACGAGGCTCGCGTACGCTTCGGCAGACAGACAGTTGCCGAGGGTGCGCGCGATGGGGGCACCGAAGCGGGCGTCGGGTGTGGCGATCCGGAGGTCGCACGCCGCGGCGATGCGCAAACCGCCGCCCACGGCGAAGCCCCGGATCGCGGCGATGACCGGCTTTTGCACACCCTCGAGGCGGGCGATGCGCCGGTCGCCGTCCCGTTCGTAGGCGATGCCGTCCGCCGCCCCGGCGAAGGCCTGGAACTGCCCGATGTCCGTCCCGGCAACGAACGCCTGACCACCCGCGCCGCGGAGCACCAGCACCCGGAGCGAGTCGTCAGCGTCGACCTCCTCGCATGCTCGCGTCAGACCCTCGTACATGCTCCACGTGAGCGCGTTCCGGGCGGCCGGCCGGTTGAAGGTGAGGGTCAGGACCGGCCCTTCCCGCCCGATGAGGATCTCGTCGGAGCCCACCGCTCGTCCTCCTGATCCGCCGCCGGTCAGCGGGCCGTCATGCCCCCGTCGATCACGAGCTCCGTGCCCGTCACGAAGCTCGCCTCGTCCGAGGCGAGGTAGAGGATACCCGGCGCGATATCCTCGGGCTCGGCGACCCGGCCGAGGGGCGTCAGCGCCGCGCGCTCCTCCCGGACACCGGGGCGGGCGTGAAGCTCCGCGGTCATGCCGGTCTCGACGAAGCCCGGGAACACAGCGTTGACGCGGATGCCTTCCGGCGCGTACTGGATGGCCGTCGCCCGCGTCAGCGCCCGGGCCGCGCCCTTCGATGCGTGGTACGAAGTGCCCGAGCGACTGCCGACCAGGGCGTAGATGGACACGACGTTCACGATCGCGCCGCCGCCAGTCCGGCGCATCGCCGGGATCGCGTGCTTCGTGCCGAGCATGACGCTGGTCGCATTCGCCGCGATGAGGAGGTCCCAGTCGCTGAGGACCACGTGCTCCGCGGGGACGCGGGCGGGGAGGCCTCCGAGTCCGGCGTTGTTGACGAGCACGTCGAGGCGCCCGTGCTCCCGGAGGACGCGCTCGACGCCCGAGGTCCAGTCCGCCTCGCGGGTCACGTCCAGCCGAAGGAACGTCGCCCGGCCACCCGCGTGGCCGACCTCCTCGGCCACGGCCCGGCCACGCGCCTCGTCGATGTCCGCCACGGCGACCGCCGCCTCCTCGCGCCCGAACAGGACGGCACGTCGCGCGACCGATCCCCGAGGCGCCGCCGGTGACGATGGCCACCTTTCCCGCCAGCCGGCCGCTCACTGGTCTCACGCGGGCACCTCAGGATAGGCCTCGCCCTCGGTCCCTACCGTGACCTCTGTGCGGGCGATTGCCGACTCACGGAGCGGCGCGAGGGCCGCCAGCTCGGGATCGCTCCGATACCCGTCGAACCCCGCGGCGCTGGGGAACGACACGACGTGGATCTCGTGCGGCAAGGGATCACCCGCCGCGCGGCCGGTCGGCCGGATCACGCGGTCGATCCGCCCGCCGTGGCGGCGCATGATGCGCGCCGCTTCTGTTTCGAAGCGGCGGAACTCGACCGCGCGGCCTGGGTGGATGAAGAGCTCCACGAGGAGCACGATCGCCTGGGTTCCGTCGCTTCGCGTCATCGGCGCTACGGTGCCGGGTCCCGTCCGAGGGGGCTCAGCAGCCCGGGTCGCAAGACGACAGTCTGACCGAGGAGGCCCCGGTCGACAAGCCCCACGCGAAGCCGCCCCACGGGGTGACAACCGGCGTGGAGGTCTTCAGCCCGATGCGCTACGCTGGCATGGTCCCGGGAGTCGGCAGGGGGCCACTGCGTCCCGAGAGGCCGTCGTGCCTGACGGAAAGGAGCGCCATGCCCATGAGCCTCGCCGAGGCTCGAATCCAGCGGTTCCTCGATGAGAAGGAGGTCGTCGTGCTGGCCACCGTCCAGCCCGACGGCGCTCCACTTGCGATGCCGATGTGGTTCCTGCACGACCCGACGACGCTGACCATGATCAGCATCGCCGGGACCCAGAAGGTCCGCAACCTGCGTCGCGACGGGCGCGTGTGCATCGTGGCCGAAGGGGGGTCCGGCGGAGACGTGCGGGGCGTAGCCGTTCACGGCCATGCGGAGTTCGTGTCCGACGGGCCGGAGCGGGACGCGCTCGTCGCGCGCCTCCTCGAGAAATACCATCCCCATCTCGAGCGGCGCTGGGGTGGCCGGGCCATGCCCTTCGACCGCGTGATGTTCCGGATCGTCCCGTCGCGCGTCCGGAGCTGGGGACTGGACTGAGGTCGCGCGGATCCGGTCGGCGCTTGTGCCGCGCCTAGGCCGTCAACGAGGCGTCAGCGGTCGCGTGGCGTCGGCCAGCCACGCGGCGGTCTCACCGTCGACCTTCGGCGTGATCACAGCGCGCACCTGTGCGTGGTACGCGTCGAGCCAGGCGAGCTCGGCCGGCGTGAGGAGCGATGGCTCGACGAGGGTCCGGTCGATCGGGGCCATCGTGAGGGTCTCGAAGCCGTAGAGCGTGACCTCGCTGCCGGGTGGCCCGGGCACCGGCACGACCACGACGAGGCTCTCGATCCGGATCCCGTACTCTCCGGCCTTGTAGTAGCCGGGCTCGTTCGACATGATCATCCCGGGCCGGAGCGCCACGGTGCTCGCCACCTTGGAGATGCGCTGCGGTCCCTCGTGGACCGAAAGGTAGCTGCCGACCCCGTGGCCCGTGCCGTGGTCGAAGTCGAGGCCGGCGTCCCAGAGGGGCCGTCGGGCCAGCACGTCGAGCTGGGAGCCGGTCGTCCCCTTGGGAAAGTGCGCGCGGGCGAGCGCGATGTGGCCGCGGAGCACGCGCGTGAACCGGTCCCGCTGCTCTGCCGTGGGGGGGCCGATCGCAACGGTCCGGGTCACGTCGGTCGTGCCGTCGAGATACTGGGCTCCGGAGTCAACCAGGTACAGCATCCCGCTCTCGATCCGGCGGTCCGTGCGGGGGGTGGCGCGATAGTGGACGATGGCCCCGTTCGGTCCTGCGCCGGAGATCGTCGGAAAGCTCACGTCGCGGAACAGGGACTCCTCGGCACGAAGGGCGTCGAGGTGCTCCGCCGCCGTGAGCTCGGTGAGGCGCCCGGCCGGGCCTTCCCGGACGAGCCAGGCGAGGAATCGGCTGAGAGCGATGCCGTCCTTCTCGTGGGCGCTGCGGGCGCCGGCCAGCTCCACGTCGTTCTTCGAGGCCTTGGGGAGAAGGCACGGATCAGCGGCCCGCGACACCGTGGCGCCGGCGCCGGCCAGTCGCTGGATGATCCATGCCGCCGTCGAGGTCGGGTCGGCCTGAACGGTCCGGCGCGCGGCGCCCAGGCTGTCGAGCGCGGCGCCGAGGGCGTCCGGAGGCAGCACGCGTACGCCCTCTCCCAGATGTTCCAGAACGCCGCTGGTGACCTTGGCCGGGTCGACGAAGAGGTCCACGGTCGCGTCTCGGTGCACGACCGCGAAGGCGAGGGGCAAGGGCGTGTGGGCGACGTCACTGCCGCGCACGTTGAGGAGCCACGCGATCGAGTCAGGCGCCGTGAGCACCACCGCGTCGACGGCGTCCCGGGCGAGGAGCTCGGCAACCTCGCTCCGCTTGTCGGGCGAGGGCCGCCCGGCGTGCTTCAGATCGTGGGGGACGATGGGACCGCGCGGGGGCGGCGGCTGATCGTCCCAGATCCGGTCGACGAGGTTCTCGGCGAGCGGGACGAGCGTGGCGCCCGCCTTGGCGCACGCGGCCTGGAGGCGCTCCACGCTCTCGATCGTGTGAAGCCAAGGATCGTAGCCCAGACGGTCGCCCTGGCGGAGGCGCAGGCGGAGCCACTCGGCGGGCGGGCTCTCCGTCACGTGGTGATACTCGAACACGTCACCGGGAGCCTCGTCTCGCACCTGGAGCGTGTAGCGCCCATCGACGAAGATGGCCGCGGCATCGGTCAGGATGGCGGCCAATCCGGCCGAGCCGGTGAAGCCACTGACCCAGGCCAGGCGCTGCGCTCGAGGCGGAACGTACTCGCCCTGGTGCTCGTCGGCCCGCGGGATCAGGAACCCCGCGAGTCCCTCCTGGGCGAGCTGCTTGCGGAGTCGCTCGACCCGCTCGTGGACTGTGACGGCCGCAGGGCCCATCAGCCTCCAGCGCCGCGATCGGGCGCGGTCGTCGCGCGAAGCCGCGTGGGCGCGCCGGTCGTGATGACGTCCGCGCCCTTGCGGCCCCGTAGCGATCCGCTCTCGGCAGGCATTGCGCTGACACTATAGCAGGTTGGCGATGCCCGCACCGCGGCTCCGCCCTGGTCCGTGCTAGACTGCCGGTCTCGCCGGACGTTCACCCTTGAACTCGAGCCAATGGTCCGCGATGCGCGTGGCGAGGTCCGCGAGCGACACGCGCGAACGTCGCGCGGCGCCGAGATCGTGACCGACGCCGGGCTCCAGGTGGAGAGCCGTCGGCGCCGGGATCGCGGTGAGGGCGCTGCGAAACTCCGCCACCGAGCCGAACGGGTCCGCGGTGCCCAGGACGAAGAGCGCGGGTGTGCGGAGTCGCGGGAAGTGCGTGACCCGGAGCTCTCCCGGGCGTCCGGGCGGGTGGAGGGGATAGCTGAGCAGGAGGAGTGCCCGCGCCACGGAGGGATCCTCGGCGGCGAGGAGGCTCGCCTGACGGCCGCCGTAGGAGTGGCCCCCGAGATCGACGCGCTGCGGACCGATGCCACGGATCGCCCCCACGGCGGCCCGGAGCCCCGTACGGTCCCGAGCCGCCCCGGCCGGCGACGGTGGGCCGTGCGGGCGCGCCTGCCGGAACGGCAGGTCGCAGCGGAGCACCACGAAGCCTCGGCCGGCGAGCACGTCGGCGAGGGCGACCAGGAGCGGGCTGTCAGAGGACGCGCCGGCGCCGTGGGTGAGGACCAGACCCTCCTCGGCGGCGTCCGCGGGTGCGTGGAGCGTCCCGCGCACTGCCGGCTCTTCGCCGGCCTCCCGGTTGAACGGGACGCGCGCCGGACGAGCGGGATCAGGCGGGCTCACGGGCGGATGCCGGGCCGCGGCCTCGATGTCGCGCGGGTGCGGCACGGTGGGCAAGGTGGCGGTGATCGTCTTCTTCGACGTTGCGGGCACGCTGATCCGGGTGCGTGATGGCGTCGGCGCGCAGTACGCGCGCGTCGCCGCGCGCTTCGGCGTCACGGCCGACCCATCGGTGCTCGAGCGTGAGTTCCCCCGGGCCTTCCGCTCCGCCCCTCGGATGGCGTTCCCCGGAGCCCCCCCGGAAGCGATTCCCCGCCTCGAGCGCCAGGTGTGGCTCGGCATCGTGATGGAGGTCTTCGCGGGTGCTGGCCTCCTGCCCGCCTTCGCGCCCGGCGTCTTCGACGCCTACTTCGACGCGGTGTACCGCCACTTCGAGGACGCTGGCGTGTGGGAGGTCTTCCCGGACGTGATGCCGTCGCTCTCGGCTCTGCGCGCGCTCGGGTGCCCTCTCGGCATCGTCAGCAACTTCGACGGTCGCGCCGTGCGCATACTCGAGGGGCTGAACTTGGCGCCCTGGTTCGCCTCGATAACGCTGTCGAGCCAGGTCGGCGTGACGAAGCCGGACCCGATGATCTTCCATCGGGCCCTCGCGCGCCACGGGACCGTGGCCGCCGACGCCTGCCACGTCGGCGACTCGCCTGCCGAGGACTGTGAGGGCGCGCGTGCCGCGGGCCTCCGGGCCGTCTTGATCGACCGCGCCGGGCGTCATCCGGACCGTCCCGGCTTCCTCCGCGTGGAGTCACTCATCGCGCTCGCCGAGATCGTCCGGACCAGCGGCGAGCACGTCTCCGGCTCCGACGCGACGTGAGACCGTCGGACCTCCCGGCGCTCCGGGCGAGGCCACCGGGGCTCAGGCAGGAGGCGGCCACGGTGCCGGCCTCCGGTCGTCCTCGGCCGGAACCCAGAGCCACGCCGCCCCCCGGACTCCGCTCGAGTCGCCATGGCGCGCCGGCCGGAGGAGAGTGTCGATGCGGTCCGAGAAGACCCAGGCGCCCCAGCGGGCCGGTACCGTCTCGTAGAGTCGCGTCAGATTCGACAGGCCGCCGCCGAGCACGATCACGTCCGGATCGAGGATGTTGACGACTGCCGCCAGCGCCCGCGCGAGCCGCTCCTCGTAGCGGGCGAGCGTCGCCTCGCATCGCTCGTCGCCCTCGGCAGCTCTCGCGGCGATCGTCGCCGCATCGCACGCTTCCCCGGTGGCCTCGAGGTGGTCTCGAGCGATTCCGGGCCCGGAGAGGAAGGTCTCCAGGCATCCCGTCCGCCGGCAATAGCAGGACGCCCCGGGCCACTCGCCGGCGCGCGGCCAGGGGAGCGGATTGTGGCCCCACTCGCCCGCGATCGCGTTCGGACCCGAGAGGATCTGGCCCTCGACGGCTATGCCGCCTCCTGTCCCGGTGCCCAGGATCACCCCGAAGACGACCCGGGCTCCCGCGCCGGCGCCGTCGCGCGCCTCGGAGAGCGCGAAGCAGTTCGCGTCGTTCGCGAAGCGTAGGGGCCGGTGGAGAAGGCGCTCGAGGTCCTGGCGAAGCGGCCGGCCGTTGAGCCAGGTGCTGTTCGCGTTCTTCACGAGCCCGGTGGCGGGCGAGATCGCCCCTGGCATCCCGATCCCGACGCGCGCCGGCTCGCCGCCCTCGCGCTCGAGCCCCTCCACCAGCGTCGTGATGGCAGCGAGGGTCGCCGCGTACCGATCGCGGGGAGTCGGCACGCGGCGGCGGCCGCGCTCGGTCCCGTCGCGATCGAGGGCGATGGCCTCGATCTTCGTGCCGCCGAGGTCGACTCCGATGCGCATCCCCCGGCCGGATGCTACTCCGTCGCGAGGGCCTGGCGCCGTCCGCGGTGGTAGTCGGACAGCGCGGCGTTGGCCGTGGCGATGGTCTGGGCCACCTCGACCAGCTTGGCGAGATCCCTGCCGGGGACGGCCACGTACAGCTCGTCGTCTCCAAGATCCGTGTACACGCGGTTGCCGATGCAGCCCATGCTCGCGACCACGCCGTGCGAGAGCGCGACAGGCAGCGCCATGCACGTCGGCCGGCCCAGGAACGGGACCTGCGACTGGATCCCGGCTCGCAGGGCGCACTCCAGGAGGCGCATCAAGGCCGCGGGTCGCCCGGAGATCAGCACCACGTCGGGGTCCACCGGGGTGTCGCCGAGCGGGGCGTAGATCACGGCGCCCGGTGTCTCGGGCAGGCGGGAGATCCCGGGAACCTCCTCCATCCTGAGGTAGCCGACGCTGGTCATGAACCCGAGCGTCTGATCGAGCTCCTGAGCCCGGTCGGGCGGCAGGGAGATATTGTGCGTGTGACTGCCCACCGCACAGTTGTAGTGGTCGCTCGGGACGGTGTAGAAGGTGCGTCCGTCGGCGGCGACGCGCCAGAAGCTACAGCCCGACGGCTCCGTGCCGGCGAACTTCGCGACGCCCGGGGGGGCCGTCGCCCGGAAGGCGACCGCCACCGGGCGCCGCCGCAGGCTGAAGCTGTCACGAAGCCGCTCCTCCATGCCGCCATAGTCGTTCATCTCGCGCATCCTCGGGTGTCAGCGTGCCGCTGCCCCTCCTGAGGTTCCGTCGTGGCGGGGACGGTCGCGCCCCTCACGCGTAGACGTGCTTGGCCCGGCGCCAGCGGGCGAGCTGGACCAGAACGCCGAGGAGCGCGAGGCCCCCGCCCACGAGGCAGGCCGCCGGCACGCCGACCCCCTCGGCGACCGATCCGATGAGCGAGGCGCCCACGGGTGTCGCGCCCGCGAAGACCATCATGTAGACGCCCATGACACGGCCCCGGAGCTCGTCGGGGACCGTCATCTGGACGATGGTGTTGCAGCCGTTCTGGAAGACGATCTGCATGGCCCCCACACCGAAGAGCACGACCGCCGCCAGGGCGAAGTGCCGTACGAACGCGAGGCCAAGGATGCCGACAGCCACGCCGAGCCCCGGGATGACGATGGCGGCGAGGGTGGGCCGTCCGTACGCGAGAACCGCGAGGGCGACGGCTCCCGTGACCGCCCCCGCCCCGAGCGACGCCATCAGCAGACCGAACTCGTGGACGCCCTCGTGCAGGACTTCCCGGGCGAAGAGCGGGACGAGCACGCCGTGGTTCATCGCGAACGTGCTGACCGCGAAGACGAGGCCGAGAATCAACGCGACCAGCGGCGTCCGCGTCGCGTATCGAACGCCGTCCAGGAGCTCCTCCCGGATCGTGGTGCCGCGCCGCGGCCTCGCCTCTCCGCCAGATCGGACCAGGGTGAGGGTCGCCACCACGGCCCCGAAGGACAGGGCGTTCAGCAGGAACGCGATCGCCGTGCCGTACCGAGCGATGATCAGTCCGCCCAACGCCGGGCCGATGACCCGTGCCGCGTTGAACGTGGCGGAGTTGAGGGCGATCGCGTTCAGGAGGTCCTCCCGGCCGACCATCTCGACGAGGAAGGACTGCCGTGACGGCATGTCGAGGGCGTTCACGACGCCGATCAGGCCGGCGAGCGTGGCCACGTGCCAGTAGCGGACCCAGCCGGTCCACGCGAGAACGGCGAGTGCCAGGGCGGGGAGCATCAGAGCGATCTGCGTGCTGAGGATCAGGCGCCGCTTCGGGGTCCTGTCCACGACGACCCCGGCCACGGCCGAGAAAAGGAGCACGGGACCGAACTGCAGCGCGCTCACGAGTCCGAGACGGAACGGCGAATTGGTGAGCTCGAGGACCAGCCAGGACAGGCCGACCGACTGCATCCAGCTACCGACGGACGACACGGACTGCCCTGTCCAGAACAGCCGGAAGTCGCGGTGGTTCAGCGCCCGGAGCGCCGCCGGGAACTCCATCGGGCGTAGCCGAGGGGCGGGGCGGCCGCCGCGCCGCCCTCAGCTCACACGCGTTGCCCGGCCGTCGCACCTGCCGGGACGAGACCTGCGTGCCGGTGCGCCGCCTCGACCAGCGCGTCCACGGCTGCGGGCGTCGTGTCCCAGGCGCAGGCGATCCGGACGACACCGTCTCGCGGTGCGCCACGGCGCGAGAAGCTGTAACCGTCGCTTGCCAGACCGTCCCACACGGGCTTCGGAAGCGCGGCCAGCACGAAGTTGATCTCGGTTGGGTGCGGGAACCGGACGCCCGGGAGGTCCGCGAGTCCCCGGCGCACGCGCGCAGCCATCGCGTTGGCGTGACGGGCGTTACGGAGCCAGAGATCGTCCTCCAGGAACGCGATGAGCTGAGCGGACAGGAAGCGCATCTTCGAGAAAAGGTGCCCGGCGCGGCGCCGACGGTAGCGCATCGTCTCGGCGAGGGCGCGGTTGAAGAACACGACGGCCTCGGCGCAGAGCGCGCCGTTCTTCGTGGCGCCGAACGACAGGAGATCGACGCCGGCCTTCCAGGTGAGCTCAGCCGGGGTGCACTGAAGGCGCGCGACCGCGTTCGCGAAGCGAGCGCCGTCCATGTGCACCAGGAGGTTGCGCGCGCGGGCAATCCCCGCCAGCTCTCGCACGTCGCGCACCGTGTATACCGTGCCCGCCTCGGTGCCCTGGGTGAGACTCACCGCGCGCCCGGGCGCGTCGGCTGCCCGCAGGGATCCCGCCTCGATCGCCTCGACGAGCGTGGCGGCCGGGATCTTGCCGTCCACCGTCGCGATCGGCACGCTTCGCGCGTTGCCGCCGGACCAGAACTCCGTGCCGCCGCACTCGCTGCTGTGCAGATGCGAGACGTCCGCGCAGTAGATCCCACCGAACGGAGCGCTGAGCAGCGAGGCGCACAGCCCGTTCGCCACCGTGCCGGTGCCAACGGGATAGACGTCGACGTCCGTCTCGAAGAGCTCCGCCATGCAGCGCTCGAGCCGCTTCGTGTACGGATCGCCGCCGTAGGGGGCAGTGTCGTCCGCGTTCGACTCGACGATCGCCCGCAGGATCTCCGGGGCGGCGCCCGAGACGTTGTCGCTGTAGAAGTTCTTCTTCACGCGGCTCCTCCGGACTGGCACGGTGTGAGGGGCGGAACGCCGAGGCGTGGGGGGACCGCCTGCCGTCGCGAGAGTCTCATGGCACGCTTGCCATCATAGGGGAACGGCGAAGCCCCCGCAACGCCGCCGGCACGGGTCGAGCCGTTCTCGCACCTCGAGGCGAGGGCGGGCTCGCGCCGAGCCGCGTGGTTCATCAGGGCGTGGGATCGTCGGCGACCCCGAGACGGCCGAGAACGGGGAGCTTCAGGGCGGGGCGGTTCCAGTCGAGACCGAACGTGAGGCCCAGCAGGTTCAACTCGACACCCTCCTCCCAGCCGACTAGCACCCCGGCGAGACCGACGAGCGAGAGCTGGATGCCGGTGCCGCTGGGCGTGAGTCCCACCGGCGCGCCGCCTGGCAGGAAGTCCTTGCCGACAGCGGTCGGCGGAAGGTCGAGACGCAGCTCCGGCACGGCCCGCCCGACGAACGCCGTGAAGGTGTTGCTGTTTGGCCCCGGCCACGTGCGGTACGAGGATGGGTACGGGTACGCACGCACGGCTTCCTCGACGCGGTCTATGAGGGCGTCCACGCCCTCTCCTCTCAGGTCGACCAGGAGATCCGGTCGCTTGCCGAACCAGTAGTTGTCCGGCCCCGTCCGGTTCACACGCACGGCGGGAAGTCCGCGGGCAACGCCCCAGCCGACGACCTCATAGCGCATGTAGGCGGGAGCCTCGGACCGCTTCAGAACGACCCACGAGTGCACGCCGAGGACCCCCTTCCACCCGACCGTCCGCGCGGCGTAGACCTGGATCACCGCCTCCGGGGTCATGGCAGGGTCGGGGGCCTGCTGGGAGGAATCCCGACGGGCGTCGCGCCAGTTCGGGTCCCGCGCGAGCGTCCCGCAGGCCGTCAGCGACAGAAGGAGGAGGAGCACGACCGACAGACCGATCTTATCGAGCATCCGGCGACTGGGGTGTGAAGGGCCGAACCCCGCTAGGCGTCGATGGCCTTGCGGATGTTGCCGTGATGCTCGTGGATGTGACCGATGAGGATCCGCTCGATGACCTGGGCGGTGGTCATTCCCATCGACCCGCCGGTGCGATCGAGCTCGGCATCCCCGAGCGCCCGCACCGTCGCGGTCGCCGCGGCTCCGTTCTGGCGGAGAAGGGCCAGCGTCTCGGCCTTGGTCGTGTTCGCGTGCTGGATCGCGTGCTCGGCGTTGCCCTTGGCGAACATCTCCGCGGTCATCGCCGGAACCTGTTCCCCGCTCGCGATCTTCCGGACCAGCCCCGCGATGCCCGGGTGACTCACCGCCACGTGATGCGCGACGACACCGACGCTCCAGCCCTCGCCGGCCGTCTTGGTCTGCCACTGGGCGTCCGACACCCGGTCGACGGTGACGATCAGCTCCTGGTTCGCCTGCTCGAAGCGTTCCGCCAGGGCTCGCGCGCGGTCGCTCATGGGCCATTCCTCCGGGGCGCCGAGCCGACGCTCGGCTGAATGTGAACGTCCACCGGTCATATACACGTGCCTCTCCACGACGTCAACGGCGCGGTTCCCGGCGGACGAGCCGGACGGGAGGGACCGACGGCCGCGACACCCGGGCGATGGTATCCTCCTCCGGGGCCCCCGGGACGCTAAGAGCCCGAGGTTCCACCGCTATTCGACATCGACCGGCGTCCGGCGCCGGAGCGCGGAAAGGGGAGCCACGTGAACAGCCATCGCCTGCCCAGGACCGTCGTCCCGAGCCGTTACGACATCCGGCTCGAGCCGGACCTCGACACCGCCACCTTCGCCGGCGAGGAGACCATCCGGGTCGAGGTTCGCGACGAGGTGGATGAGGTCCAGCTGAACGCCGTCGAGCTCACCTTCACGCGGGTGGAGGCGGAAGGGCAGGACGGGACCCGTCTCGAAGGCTCGGCCACGCTGGACCCATCGACCGACCGGGCTCACCTCCGCTTTCCGCGCAGTCTCCATCCCGGCGAGTGGTCGCTGCGCCTCGGGTTCTGCGGCATCCTGAACGACCAGCTCCACGGCTTCTACCGCAGCACCTTCAAGGACGCCGAGGGGCGGACGCATGCGATGGCGGTGACGCAGTTCGAGGCGGTCGACGCGCGCCGCGCGTTCCCGTGCTGGGACGAGCCCGCGGTGAAGGCCGTCTTCGGCATCACCCTCGAGGTTCCCGAGGGGTATGCCGCCATCTCGAACACCGCGCCGATCCGGGAAGAGCCCGCCGGGCCCGGGAAGCGAGCGGTGACGTTCGCGGACACCATCCGAATGTCGACCTACCTGGTCGCCTTCGTCGTCGGCGAGCTGGAGTCGACCGAGCCGGTCATGGTGGGCAAGACGCCGCTCCGCGTCTGGTCCGTGCCGGGCAAGCGTCACCTGGCGACTTACGCGCGGACCGCCGGGGCCTTCTGCCTGGACTTCTTCGAGCGCTACTACGGCATCCCCTATGCGAGCGACAAGGTCGACCTTTTGGCGATCCCCGACTTCGCGGCCGGGGCGATGGAGAACCTGGGGGCGATCACGTTTCGGGAGACTGCCCTCCTGGTCGACGAGGCGACCGCGTCCCACACGGACCTCGAGCGGATCGCCGATGTCGTGGCTCACGAGGTAGCCCACATGTGGTTCGGCGACCTCGTGACGATGGCGTGGTGGAACGGCATTTGGCTGAACGAGGCCTTCGCCACTTTCATGGAGATGCTGGCCGTGGACGCCTGGAAGCCCGAGTGGCAGCGCTGGGTGAGCTTCGGTGTTTCCCGCGCCGCGGCGATGGGGGTCGACGGGCTCCACGCCAGCCGGCCGATCGAGTACGACGTTCGGGCGCCGCGCGATTGCGAGGCGATGTTTGACCTCCTCACGTACGAGAAGGGCGCCTCGGTCCTCCGCATGCTGGAGCAGCACATCGGTCCGGACACCTTCCGCGAGGGCGTGCGCCTGTACCTCCGCTGGCACGAGTACGAGAACGCCGAGACGACTGACCTGTGGAAGGCCCTCGGCGAGGCATCCAGCCAGCCGATCCCCGAGGTGATGGACGGTTGGGTCTTCCGCCCGGGCTATCCGCTGGTTGAGGCCCGGGTCGACGGGTCGCGGCTCCACCTCAGCCAGCGGCGCTTCACGTACCTGCGGGATCCTGCGCCGGGAGCCGACGACGAGCTGGCGCAGCTCTGGCGCGTTCCGGTGACCGTGCGGGCTTCCGTGGCGGGCAGGGTCGTGGACCGGAAGCTGCTCCTGGCCGCCGCCGAGGACGAGCTCGCGTTGCCAGGGCCACCGGAGTGGGTCATCGTCAACGCCGGAGGTCACGGCTTCTACCGGGTCGGTTACGCGCCGGCGCTACTCGACCATCTGACGGCCAACCTGGGCGCCCTCGCTCCGATCGAGCGCTTCGGCTTGCTGTCGGATTGCTTCGCCCTGACCCAGGCCGGTGATCTCGGTGCTCGGGCGTTCCTGGACATGACGGCGCGCTTCCGCGACGAGACCGATCGCAACGTCTGGGCGGTGCTCGTCGGGGCGCTGGCCTACGTGAACCGGGTGATCGACGAGCACGTGCGGGGCTCCCTGGAGGCATTCGTTCGCGACCGGGTCGGGCCGGCCGCGCGGCAGCTCGGCTGGACGCCGCGGCCAGGCGAGGACGAGCTCACCCGCCAGCTTCGCGGCGACCTCCTCCGCGCACTGGGCGTTCTCGGAGACGACCAGGACATCCAGGCCGAGGCGCGCGAGCTCTACGCGCGCTACCGGGCGGACGAGCACGCCGTCGATCCGAACGTGCTGCCCGCCCTGATCAGCATCCTGGCGCGGGCGGGTGGCGAGGCCGAGTACGGCGAGTTCCTCGACCGATTCCGGCACGCCCGGAGCCCGCAGGAAGAGCAGCGCTACCTCTACGCGCTGGCCGCCTTCCGGCAGCCAGAGCTCATCACTGGGACGCTCCAGCGGACGGTGGACGGGGAGATCCGGAGCCAGGACGCCCCCTACGTCGTCCGCGCGATGCTCACGAGCGTCTGGGCTCGCAGACTCGCCTGGGAGTTCGTCAAGGGTCACTGGGAGAGCATGCGGCGGCTCTATCCTCCGAGCGCGTTCCGCCGGATGTTCGAGGGCGTCAGCGCGCTGGCGCGTCCCGAGTGGGAGGAGGAGGTGCGCGCCTTCTTCCCGGCCCACGGGATCGAGCTCGGCGGGAAGATCCTCGACCAGTACCTGGAGCAGCTTCGCGTCGCGGTTCGCTTCCGCGAGCGCGAGGCCTCGCCGATCGCCGGCTACCTCAGCGAGCGCCGATTCTGAACCACGCAGGTCCGGCCGGCGTGCGACTTCCGGACCTCGGTGACCGCCCGGTGCCGTGACCGAGACCGCCCGGGTCGCGGTCATCGGCGGTGGCATCGTCGGCGCGAGCGTCCTCTACCATCTCACCCGAGCCGGGTGGACGGACATCGTCCTCCTCGAGCGAGCGGAGCTCGCGTCCGGCTCGACTTGGCACGCCGCCGGCAACACGCCGCACTTCAACACGAGCTTGAACCTCTCGCGCATTCACCTGGCGAGCACGGAGCTCTACGGGCGGCTCGAGGCGGAGACGGGGCAGGCGATCGGCTTTCACCGGCCCGGCAGCCTGCGTCTCGCCTCGGTGCCGGATCGCATGGACGAGTACCGTCGCCACCGGGGCAAGGCGCGGACGATCGGGCTCCCCTTCGAGGTCATCGGGCCCGAGGAGCTCCGCCGGCTTCACCCGCTCGTCGACACCCGCGGGCTCCTCGGGGCAGCCTGGAACCCGGAAGACGGTCACGTCGATCCGACGAGCGTGACGCGGGCCCTGGTCAAGGGAGCGCGCGACCGGGGCGCGCGCGTTCACCGGCACACGCGCGTGAGGGGTCTCGAGCGGACCGTCGCCGGCGAGTGGCGGATCGTCACCGACCGGGGAGTGTTCCTGACCGAGGTCGTCGTCAACGCCGCCGGCACGTGGGCGCGCGAGGTCGGGCGCCTGGTCGGGCTCGACCTGCCGATCGTCCCGATGGAGCACCAGTACCTCGTGACCGAGGCGATCCCGGAGATCGAGGCGCTCGGCGGCGAGCTGCCGCTCCTGCGGGAGGTCGACGTTTCCTACTACCTCCGGCAGGAAGCCCACGGCCTGCTGCTCGGCCCCTACGAGCGCGGGGCGAGGCCGTTCGGGGTCGGGGGGATTCCGCCGGGCTTCGGCGCCGACCTCCTGCCGCCCGACGCCGAGCGTCTCCGGGTGATCGTCGAGGGTGCGATGGCCCGCGTCCCCGTGCTCGCCCGGGCCGGCGTCGCTCGGATCGTCAACGGTCCGATTACCTACACGCCCGACGGGAACCCGCTCCTCGGGCCTGTGTTCGGGCTGCCCGGCTTCTGGCTCGCCTGCGGCGTGAGCTTTGGGATCACGCAAGCGGGTGGTGCGGGCCGGTACCTGGCCGAGTGGATCGTGGAGGGGCAGCCGTCGATCGACCTCTGGGAGGTGGATCCGCGACGCTACGGCTCGTACGCCACCGAGCGCTACGCGGTCGCCCGGTGCGTCGACATCTACGAGGACGAGTACGCGATCGTCTATCCGCAGGACGACCGCCGGCCGGGACGGCCGGCCCGGACGAGTCCGCTCTACGAGCGTTTCCGGGCGGCCGGCGCGGTCTTCGGCGTCCGGAACGGGTGGGAACGGCCCTACTGGTTCGCGCCCGCGGGGGTGGAGCCGTGCGACCAGCCGAGCTTTCGCCGGACGAACTGGTTCGACGCCGTCGGTCGGGAGGCGCGCGCCGTCCGCGAGCGGGCCGGTCTGCTCGAGCTCTCGAGCTTCTCCAAGTACGAGGTGCACGGCCCGGGCGCGGAGGCCTTCCTGGATCGACTGTGCGCGAACCGGCTCCCGCGTCCAGGCCGGATTGTGCTCTCGCAGCTCCTCACGCCGCGCGGTGCAATCGAGTGCGACATGACCGTGACGCGGCTCGCGCCCGAGCGATTCCTCGTGGTGAGCGCCGCGGTCGCTGAGCTCCACGATCTCGACTGGCTCCGGCGGCACGCGCCAGCGGATGGCAGTGTGGCCATCGAGGATGTCACGGCGAGGTGGGGCGTGCTGATTCTGGCCGGGCCGCGAGCCAGGGAGATTCTTGCTCGCGTGACCGATGCGGACCTGTCGAACGCCGCCTTCCCCTGGCTTTCGGCGCGCAAGGTCCAGATCGGATCGGCCCCCGTGCGGGCGCTCCGGATCAACTTCGTCGGGGAGCTTGGCTGGGAGCTGCATCATCCCGTGGAGTACCAGATCGGCCTCTACGAGGCGCTCAAGGGCGCGGGCCGTGACCTGGGGCTCGTCGACTTCGGCCTCCGGGCCATGGATTCGCTGCGTCTGGAGAAGGGGTATCGCGCGTGGGGCGCGGACATCAACACCGAGGTGACGCCGCTCGAAGCCGGATTGGAGCGGTTCGTCGCCTTTGACAAAGGTGACTTCGTCGGACGCGACGCGCTCATCCGTCAACGGCGCGACGGGGTGCGGAAGCGCCTCGCCACCTTGGAGGTCGCGGCACGCGACGCCGACTGCTGGGGAAACGAGGCCGTGTGGGTGGGTGACCGGGTCGTCGGGATCACGACCTCGGGCGGCTACGGGTACTGGCTGGACCGGAGCCTGGCGGTGGCCTACGTGGACGCGGAGCTCGTCACTCCCGGGACGCGGCTGGCGGTGGAGGTCCTGGGCGACCGCCGCCCGGCAGTGGTGCTGGCCGAGCCCCCGTTCGACCCGGAGAATTCCCGGCCCCGGAGCTGACCCCCTGCGCGGCGGCTCGGCCGGCCGACGCCGCGCAGCGGCGCTCACGGCGAGCCCGCGCGCCGAGGCTTCGGGGTGACCTCGCGCAGCACCGAGCTCACCAGGATGCGGAAGTGACGACCGGCTGCCACGTCCTCCGGAGCCAGGTTGCTCGAGACCGTGGTGTAGCCCGCCTGGCAGAGGGCGAGGAGAGCGTCGCGCGCCAGGCCCATGCGCCGCAGGTGATCCTGCACCCGGAAGTAGATGAACTCGCGCTGATGCGTCAGCGCGAACCCGAACGTGAACAGGAGGGCCGGAGGGGCCTCGGGATCGGCCGCGGCCCGCGCCGGGTCCTCGACCCTGAGCCGGAGCAGGTGGAGCTCGTCGAAGGGCGCTCCACCCGACTTTCGATCGCGAATGAGCTTGACCTCCCAGAAGTTGAGCTCTCCCAGTCTGAGCGCCTCCTGGAGAACGGTTTCGAGCGATTCGCTCACGGGACGTCGGTCCACGCTCACCTGGCCCGGCGAGAGGTCCAGGCGCCGCTCGCAGAATGTCTGAAACCGCGCCCCGTAGGTCGAGCAGCAGATCGCATAGGTGGCCCGAAGCATCGTGGCCCAGGACCAGTGCTTGAAGAGGTTCATCCATCCCCGGTTGTCGGGGTGGTCGTGGTCCTGCTCGAGATCGAGGTCGAGATACACGTTCTGCATCAGCTCGAGCAGGTTGTTGCAGAAGTAGAAGCCCGCGCGCGCTTCCGCCGCGGAGGCCGGCAAGGACAGATTCGACGGGTGAGGCGCCTGCTTCCCCTTCATCAGCTCGCCCCATTCGGGATAGATCTGCCCGTCCAGGAAGCGAAGGTGGTCGTCGCGGCGCAGCGCGACCTGGAGCGTGTTCAGGCGGTCGGCATGCCGGGAGAAGGAGGCCTTGACCGCGGGGCTCGGCGGATACCAGTGCTCCTTGAGGGCCACGAACATGCGCTCCCGCCGCTGTGGGTCGGACACGCCGGCGCCCTCGAACACGACCTTGGCGCTGTGATAGCCGAGCCTCCGGTAGCTCTCGAACTGGGACTCCCCGAACCACTGGTCCGACGTGCTCTCGTGGGGAAACGCCGCGTGCCCGGCGCGGTACTGCAGGACGTCACCGGGCTCGCCCCCGGTGATGCAGGGCTTGAGGTAGAGGAGATACCCGTCGGCCATCCCGCTACCGGTGCGCTCGTAGCGGATGGTGCCGACCGCGCACTGAAGGAGGGCGCGCCCGGTCGCCGGGTCGGGTCGGAGCGGCCGTGTGTCGATGTCGATCGAGACGCCCAGGTCCACCTTGCACTTCCGGATGGCGTTGCCGAGGTCCTCGAACTCGAACGTGGGATCCATGCCCGCATCGCATGCGACGATGAATCGACAGCGGCGCCGCACCAGCTCGTACAGGCCGAGGTTCTCGAAGTGGCCGCCGTCGCTGATGTAGACGTAGCGTGAAGTCTCGTCCGCCATCCCCAGCAGCTCCGAGAGCAGATACATGATGCCCCAGCGCGGCCCCTCGGTGCGCCACTTCCGGGGCTTCGCGGGATTCTGCAGCCACCAGCCGAGGCGCACGTTGAACACGGTCATCAGGAAGGCGACGGCGGGCGAGGAGTGGTAGCCCTGATTGGGACTGGCGGCCGCACCGGACACGGCCAGCGCGGTCCCGAGGGGCATGTTCAGCTCACCGGCGTCCGGGCTGTCGGCTGCCGGAAGCCCCTGGCGCTCCCGAGCCTGCGCCGCGCGCCGTCTTCGCTCCGTGTTCTCGTCGGCGAGGTAGTCCGCGGTGCGCTGGTAGCTGCCGGCCGGGCGAGCGTCGTCCTTCAGCTCGTAGCCGCAGAAGAGCGGGCTTGCGATGAACGAGGCCGCCTTCCGCTCCTGCCACGCCAGCCGCGTGCCCTTGGTGATGTTCATCGCGCCGTTGATCAGGTGATAGGGGCGATGGTGGAGACTCTTCAGCGCCAGTGAGTCCTCGCCGTCGAATCCGGTGAACGGGTGCGGGGTCCGCTTCGAGTTACTCGCGCCGAGGTAGCAGCGAACCAGCCGGTTCCGGTAGAACATGTGGAACGCGAACACGTTGACGTCGATGCGCCAGGAAAAGAAGGCCGCGAGGGCGACGCTGAGAAGGAACGGCAGCAGGAGACCATGGGCCGACAGCCAGCTGGCGGTCTGGGCGGCGTACTCGCTCCAGACGGTCACGGATCTGTCGGGCCCGAGCCACAGCCTCAGGATGCTGTGGATGCCGTAGGCGAGCGCCACCAGCAACCCGACCAGGAAGATGTAGGGCGTGGCGGCCGCCAAGAGATCGCGCCACGTTCGCGCCCCGGGCTTGCCGGTGGATGCGCTCATGGCGGCGCGCACCCCGGCGATGGTGGTGACGAGCCAGGCGACGCCCAGGCTCTGGACGAGTCCCTTCAGCTTCTGGCCCGCGACCATGACCCAGAACGGCGCCTCGACCGCGATGCTCCCGATCACGACCCAGCCGAGGACGACGCCGAACAGGACGCCGCCCAGGCGGCTCCACCACTCGCGACTGTCCTCCTCGAACTGGCGCCCGCTCACGCCTATGACGAACACGGCCGCCAGACCGAACGCGCCGAGCAGCCCCGGGAGGCCCCACACCGTCGCCCACCACAAGCGCTCCGGTCCTTCCGGGCGTCCCAGCAGGATCTTGTGGAACGTGACCAGCGCCAGGAGGCCGATCAGGAGGCCTATCGCCAGGGCGCCGAGCCGCCACCTCCACGTCGGCCTGTCGCCGGGCTCACGCCTCACGCCCGCCACCTTCAAGGCGCAGAGCCAGATGAACCCGATCGCTGCGGTCATCCCGGCCACGATGGCGGCATTGCGGAGCACGCTCGCCCCGTCGGCCTTCAGGAACTGGCTCGCGAGGGTGGAAGGGCGATAGGCCAGCCCGAAGGTCAGGGAAACGGCCGCGAGCGCCAAGGGGACCACGATCCAGAGGAGCACGGCCCCACGCGTCGTGTACCAGGGCGCCTCCCACTCGAGGCCCAGGCGTCTTCTGTCCCGCCGGCTGCGGCTGTTCGGAAGCTGGGTGGCAAGGTTGAGATTGATGAACAGGATGGCAACCGCGAGCCCCGCCAGGGCGAACGCGAACAAGGCATCCGGCGACGTCTCCAGGGAAAACCCGGCCCACGCCACCATCCGCGGCAGGAGCAGGACGACGGTGAGACAGAACAGAAGGATCGAGAGGTTGAGGATGAAATTGCGCAGGTACGTCGCGACGACGGCCAGCGTGTCGGTGCTGAAGATGCCGGTCTTGGGAGTAAGGTAGTTGCTGTAGCTCCGGAGGAATGCAACCTCCTGCGGCTCGTCGGGGTGCTTCTTCAGGCTCAGCCGCTCCTGTACCGTCAGGACGCCCAGCGTATGCGGGGGACGCCGGCCGGTCTTCTTCTCTTCCTCCTTCTCTTGCTCGAGATTCTGTTCATCCGCACGGTGAATCCACGCCGACAGCCAGCTGCCGATGTACCCGCCGCCGGACACCGTGGACAGGTAGTCGAACTCGGCGAGAAGCCCCTGCTCCGAGAGTGCCTGAAGCACGCCGAGATTGAACGTGGCGCTGCGAATCCCGCCACCGGAGAGGGCCAGGCCCATCAGCTGCTCGCGCACATCGCTGTTCGGGCTTGCGGGGCCTTGCTGCCCCTTTATCAGATCGAGCTCCTCGCGGAGGACGTCCTCGAAGGTGAAGCCGAACTCCGGCGTCTTCACGTGTCTCTCCTTGCAGCCGACGGGCTGCCCGGAGCCGCCTGACCCGCGCCCGAGTGAGCCACGTCGGGCGGGGGTCTGATTCTCCTCGGGGCGCCAGAGAGGCGACGGCCCAGGATCCGTCTCGCCACGAGCGTAGCGTCCCCCGGCGCATCTCGCAACGGGGCGGAGGAGGGAGACCGCTACGCGGCGCCGCGCGGCGGGTGCGCTCGGACGGCTGCTTCGTCCACCTCCGCGCCCCACCCTGGGCTCGTGGGCAGGATGAGGTGGCCAGCTTCGATGCGGGGGGGCCGGGTGACCAGCTCATCCTGCCATGGCACCGTGTCGGGGTCGATCTCCATGATCCGAAGATTCGGGACGACGGCCGCGAAGTGCGCGCTCATCAGGGTCGCAAGGTGACCGTAGAAGTTGTGGGGCGCCACGTTGACCTCGTAGGCGTCGGCCATCGCGGCGATCTTCACGGATTCGGCGATCCCGTTCCAGGGGACGTCGACGATCGCTACGTCCATTGCGTCGCGCTCGAGGAACGGCCGGTACTCCCGGCGGCCGAAGAGGCACTCGCCAGAGGCCACGGCGATCTCGCTGCGGTCGCGGAGGTATCGGAGCGCGCTCGGTGAGCGCGTGTCGATCTCGACCCAGAGGATGTCGAAGGGCGCGATCGCGCGAGCGACCTTCAGGAACCCCTCCGTCTTGTAGTTGAAGTTCAGATCTACCAGGATGTCGACGTCAGGGCCGGTGCCTTCCCGGAACGCCGCCAGCTGCTCGCGGGCCGCGCGGAGGACGTGGCGGTCAGGATTGAGCTCGGGGAAGCTCTCACCGCGAGCGAAGCCGGGGACGTGGGCTCGCGGGGTGTCCCCCAGGAGGAGCACGTTGGTCTTGAGCGCGGTGTAGCCGCGGGCCACGACCTCACGCCCCATTCGAACGACGTCGTCCAGGGTGCGGACCGGCGGGATCTGCATCTCCTTCCAGCGGTCCACGCGGTAGGTCGCGCAGTGGGACCAGTAGAGGCGGATCCGGTCGCGGACGGGGCCGCCGAACAGCTCGCACACCGGGATCCCGAGCGCTCGCGCCTTGACGTCGACGAGCGCGTTCTCGATCGCGCCCACGGCCTGCTGGACGACCCCGCCCGCCGACGTGCGACGGAGCGCCTGCATGAGCGCGACGTGGGCCTCGTGGGCGCGCGGATCCTTGCCGATAAGGGCAGACGCCAGGCGCCGGATCAGCTCCGTGAGGCCCGGCCCACCGAACGACTCGTTGTACTCGCTCCAGCCGACGAGGCCGCCGTCGGTCGTGACCTTCACGAAGTCCAGGCTGCGCCAGCCACCGTCGGCGTGCAGGGTCTCCAGCGCGGCGATCCGCATCGTGCTCCTCTCGAGCCCCGTGAGGCGACCGGGGGCCGGGTTGTTTGCCGCCACGCGACCGCGTCAGTATACTGCCGTCGTGCGTGTCGACGCGGCGGCCTCGGGGGCAAGAGGTCGGCGCGGCCGGGGGAGGGGCGATGGAGACGAGGGACCGAGAACGCCGAACGGTCCGCACGATGTGCCCGATGAACTGCCACCCGACCCTCTGCGGCATGCTCGCCACGGTGGAGGACGAGCGCCTCCTCGGTGTCCGGGGGGATCCGGATAATCCCGACAGCCGGGGGTTTCTCTGCGTCCGGGGCCAGGCGTCGCGCGAGATCATCGACAATCCGCGCCGGCTCCTCTATCCGCTCCTCCGTGCGCGGCGCGGTGAGGACGCCTGGCGCCGAGTGAGCTGGGACGACGCGCTCGACCTGGTGGCCGGCCGGATGCAGGCGGTGGGCCGCGAGGCGGTCGGGCTCTGGTCGGGGCACGGGCTCTTCGCGAACAACTACGGGACGCGGATCGGCTCGCACCTCCTACGGCGCTTCGCCAATCTCTGGGGTTGTCAGTGGTGGCATCCGTCGATGATCTGCTGGGGGCTCGGCGGCTTCGGCCTGGGACTCACGGGGGTGCTCGAAGCGAACACGAAGGAGGACATGGGCGCTCACGCCCGCCTCATCCTGCTGTGGGGCGCCAACCTTGCCAGCCAGCCCAACACGGGGCCGCACCTTACCTCGGCCCGCCGCCGCGGGGCTCACGTCGTCACGATCGACGTGCGACAGACAGAGGCGGCGGGCCAATCCGACGAGCTCGTCCTCATCCGGCCGGGGACCGACGCGGCGCTCGCTCTGGCGATGATGTCGGTCATCATCGAAGAAGGGCTCCACGACGCCGACTTCGTCGCCCGCCACACGGTCGGCTTCGACGCCCTGGCCGCGCACGTGCGCGGCCTAGGCCCCGCGTGGGCCGCGCCGATCACCGGGGTTTCCGCCGACCGCATCACTGCCCTCGCGCGCCGCTACGCGACGACGCGGCCGGCGATGATCCTCCTCGGCGGAAGCTCGATGCACAAGGGCGGCAGCGGCTGGCAAGGCGCGCGCGCGGTCGGCTGCCTCCCGGCGCTCGCCGGGCAACTCGGCGTGCCGGGCGGGGGCTTCGGCCCTCGCCACGGCGCCGCCAGCCACGGGCAGGCGCTCTCGGACATCTCCGCGCCGGAGCGCCGGCCGCCGGGGACGTACGTCCCGAACCAGATGCCGCGTGTCACGGAGGCGCTGACCCAGGGCGGCGTCCGCGTGTTGCTCCTGTTCGGGACCGACATGCTGTCGTCGTACGCCGACGCGGGGCGGCTGGCGGAGGGTCTCGCCCGCGCCGACCTGGTGGTGAGCCACGACCTCTTCCTCAACGATACCGCGCGAGAGTTCGCGGACGTCGTCTTGCCCGGGACCGCGTGGCTCGAGGAGCTCGGGTGCAAGAGCACGAACACGCACCTGTACCTCATGCCGAAGGTGCTGGAGCCGGCGGGCGAGACCCGGCCGGCTGCGTGGATCCTCCGGGAGCTCGCCCGCCGCCTCGGAGTCGCGGACTTCTATCCGTGGGCTACCGACGAGGGCCCGCTCGATGCCATTCTCGACCATCCGGCGACGGGCCATGCGACCGTGGCAGCCCTCCGGGCCGAGGGCGGCATCCGGGCGCTCCGGATCTCGCACGTCGGTCACCCCACGCATGCCTACGCGACGCCGTCGGGCAAGGTCGAGCTGCACTCGGCGCGTGCGGTGACACTGGGCTTGCCGCCCTTACCGGTCTACGAGCCTGCGCGCCCGTCGACGTATCCGCTCGCGTTCCGTCAGGGGCGCACGCTCACGCAGTTCCACGGATTCTACGACCACGGGCGGGCCCTGCCTACGCTCGCTCGCCTCGACCCCGAGCCGCGCCTGTGGATCGCGCCGGCCGACGCGGCGGCCCGTGGCCTCACCGACGGTGCGGCGATCCGCGTGTTCAATCAGCGCGGAGCCTTCGCCGCCCGCGCGCACGTGACCGCGCGCGTGCCGGCCGGAACAGTCTGGATGCGGGATGGCTGGGGCGGCCTGAACGTGGTGACGTCCGGCGAGGCCGTCGTTCCGGACGACGCGGTCGACCTGTTTCCCTTCGCGGCTGGCCAGGCCGCGTTCGACGCGGCAGTGGAAGTCGGTCCCGCATAGGGGCGACGCGGATGGAGCGCGCTCTCGGTCAGCGCGAGCGCTGGTCGATGGCGAGCGCGCCGCCCCCGGCGAGGACCAGCGTGAGCGTCGCGGCGAGGATCAGGAGCACGTATTCGTAGCCGCCCGCGATGGCGATGCCCTTTGCCGGGTCCACCACGATGCCGGTCAGGAAGAAGCCCTGCCGCAGGTGATGGAGGAAGAACGCGGATGCCATGATTGGCAGCTGGGCCACCGCGGCCCAGCGGGCCCACAGGCCGAGGATCAACAGGAGCCCGCCGATCGAGTGCGCCAGGATCAGGTACCAGGCGAGGGCCGGACCGAACGCCGGAGGATACCCCATCCGAGCCGTATAGCCCGCGACACTGGCGGGGCCGATGACCGCCAGCGCCAAGTAGCCGTGCATGAGGAAGATCACGCCCAGCGTGACGCGTAGCGCCGCCAGCCCGAGTCCGTGCGAGAACGTTATGACGTGGCCACCTCTGGTAGCTATGCGGAGATCCGCTGGCCCGCAGACTGCACCAGCGCGGTGCGCAGGGCGGAGCAGAGCGGGAGCGTCAGGAGCACCACGGTCGACGTGACCAGGAGCGTCGCCAAGACGCCGATGGCGTCGCCGAGCACGCCGTAGACGAGCGGTGCCGCCGCCGAGGCTGCGACGACGAGCGTGTAGTAGAGACCGTAGGCTCGGGCGCGCCGCTCGGGCGCGACGAGATCCGCCACCGTCGCGTACAGGGCGGACGATGTCCCGTTGAGCGCGATGCCGAGCGGGAGGAGCACCACGAGGGTGACCGAGAGGGAGCCCAGCGCGACCGCGGCAATGCCCAGCGCCGTCGCCAGCTCGGTGAGGACGACCGTGCGCACGATCCCGACCCGCTCCGCGACCAGGCCGCAAACGAACTTGCCCGCGGCCCCGCCGGCGAAGAGGACGGCGAGCGCCCCGCCGACTCCGGCCACCGTGACCCCCTTCTCGAGGAGGAGAAAGGGGAGGAACGTGAGCACTGCGGTGCGCGTGGCGGTGTCCACCATCCCGACCGCGGCGAGCGCCTGGAAGCCCCGCGCATCCCGGATCCCCCAGCCGCCGACCGGGATCGACAGGCCCTCGGCCTGAGCGTCCACGGCGCCTGCCCTGAGCCACGCCAGCACGAGGGCGATGAGAGCCGCGCTGCCCAGGCCGACGAGCGCGTAGGCGCCGCTGGCGATGCGCCACCCGACGACGCTCGCCGCCAGCGCGACCCCGGCGGGCACGGCGATCTTGCCGATGTCGCCCGCGAAGTTGTAGGTCCCGAGCGCCGCCCGCCGCGGTCCGGTCTCGTATGCGTGGGCGACCAGGGAAGACGACAGGGGGTGCTGGACTCCGGAGCCGAGGCCCGAGACGAGCAGGAGACTCACGAGCGAGAGCAAGCCGTTCGCCGACGTCGCCACCGCGAGATACCCCAGCGCCGCGATCGCGGTCCCTGCCGCGAGGAGGCGCCGCTCGCCCCAGCGCTCCGCGAGCAGCCCCGCGGGCACCTGGGAGAGCGCCATCCCGCCGGTGTAAGCGGCCTTGAGGACTCCGACCTGGGTGAGCGTCAGGCGGAACTCCGTGGCCCACAGGGGGAGCAGCACGTAGAGCGCGTCGGAGAAGCCGTCGTGGAGGACGTGCGTGAGGGCCGCCGTCAGCAGCACGGCCCGCGCCGCCGGGATCACGTTCGCGGCCTCAGACCCGGGACGCTTCGCAGCGCGGTGGCTCGCCCGGAGCATCGGGCTGACCGTACACCCCCCGCTCACAGAGGGTCAAGGACGAGGCGTGTGCTCCGCTACCGGCGCGGCGGCTCCCGGAGGCCCAGCACGGCGAGGACGCGCAGCAGGCCGAGCGTTGTGAAGGGCGAGCACGCTACACAGCACAAGGAGGACGAGCCACGAGGCGCGGGCGTCGCCCTCCGCCACCGGTCAGCGGGCTCCGGCCGGCTCGAGTCGCTGGTAGCTCTCGGCCTCGGCGGCGACACGCGTCCAGCCGTACCGCATCGGGCGGAGGCGGACGGCCGCCCAGTCCGCTGCCTGGTCTGCGTAGTGCGTGCTCCCCGGGTGCCCGGAGGCACCGAGAGGCACGATCCACGCGCTTCGCTCCCAGTCGGCGAGGTCGAACACGTACCGCGCGACGGAGGTGACGGCCAGCTCGAAGCCCGCCGCCGGGAGGAAGTCCGCCGCTTGCACCGTGTCGCCGTCCCCGCCGGCGGGCATGGCCGGGGGGTCGAGGAGGTCGCCGACCTCGGGAAGCGTCGCCGACAGCGGGTGGCGGGGTCGCGCGATGTGGAGCCGGCCCCAGGCCCAGGAGGACGGATCCGCCCCGAGCGTTTCCCGCAGCCCGGCGACGGCCCCCGCGAGCGCCCGCGCCATCGCGCTTCCCCAGTCGTCGCCCGGCGCCAGGAGGGTCCGGTCGTCCTCGCGGATCCACTCGGCCAGACGGTTGCGGAGGCGCGCCACGTGCGTGACCCCCGGGCCCGGGACGGTGGCGAAGGCGTCCCCGGCGAGGGGACCGAGAAGGGGGTCCAGGACGTCCCGCACGAGGCGCGCCCGGAACGCCGCGTAGACCGTGGCCGCCGCGCTGTCCCTGTCCATGGAGCCGTCCCAGCGACGCAGCATCGCGAGCGCGGCGCGCGAGCCGAGGTCGAGAGGCTCGATGCCACTCGCCACCTCCATCAGGGCCCGGGCCGGGATCGAAGTGCGGTCGGCGTGGATGGCTGCCATGTCGTCGGCCGTTGCCCGCGTGAGAGCCTCCAGCCGGGCGGCCAGTCGACGGGTCCGGAAGTCGCCGCCGTAGTCGAGCCCGAGGTAGTGCGGATAACCGGCGTCGGCGATCCGGCTGTTGGCGGTCGCGATCCAGCCGGTGGCCGGGTTGCGCATCGCCGGCATCGCCTCGAACGCGATCGCGCCGGTCCACTCGTGGGCGCCGTCCCACCCCGGAGCGGGGAGCCAGGCGTTCGCCGCCGCTCGCACGGGCACGACCCCGCGCGTCCGATACCCGATCGTCCCCTGCGCGTCGGCGAAGACCAGGTTGTTCCCGGGATCCACCCACGGTCGCATCGCGGCCTCCAGATCGTCGGCGGAGGCCGCCCGGAGCATCGGGACGAAGGCGTCGAAGGTTCGGTTGACCTCGGCCGTCGCCGTGTAGCGGAGGGCCAGCGCGTGACCGTTCGCGGGATCACCCAGGACGACCGGCCCGTGGTGCGTCACGGTGATCGCGACGTCGACCGGCCTGCCCCCGCGGACGTTCACGGTCTCGTGCCAGACGTCTGCCCGCCGCCACTCGCCTCGGAACTCGTAACGCGTGGGGTCGGCGAGGTCGAAGCGCTCGACGAAGACGTCCTGGTAGTCCGCCATCGCGTGCGTGACGCACCAGGCCACGTGGCGGTTGTGGCCGAAGTGGGAGAGGCCGGGGACGCCGGGAAACGAAAGCCCGATGGCGTCGAACTCGGGGCAGGCGAGATGGTTCTGGTAGTAGCAGTTCGGCGTGTCGAGGGCGCGATGGGGGTCCCCCGCCACGAGTGGGAGCCCGGAGGCCGTCCGCGATCCCGCCAGGGCCCAGTTGTTGCTCCCGCCGATCCACGCGGGAAGCGAGGCGAGCGCGGCATCGCTCCGCGCCAGTGTCTCCAGCGCGTCCGGCTCTGGTCCCCGATACTCGACGCCAGGAGGAACGATCAGCATCGGGGCCGGAGGCGTGCCGGGGCACAGGTAGGCGGCCAGACGGGGACCGAGCTGAGCGACGAGACGGGCGCGCCAGATCTTCATCCGCCAGGGCCCCATCTCCACGTGACGGATCTTGAAGACGGCCAGGCTGTCCCACGGCGCCCAGGGCTCCGGTCGGGTCCCGAGGAGCTGGAGCTCGACGGGCCAGGCGCGCGTGGTTTCCAGGAAGGCGTTGACGCCGGCTGCGTACGCGTCGAGCATGCCGCGCGTCTCGTGGGCTGCTCCCTCGTAGTCGGCGCGGGCGCTGCGGCCGAGGCCGAGCCGGCGGGCCAGGACGTCCTGCGGAACCGCGGAGGCCCCCGCCAGCTCCGCCCATCGCCCGTGGGCGCGTCGGCGGTCGTACTCCATGTGCCACAGGCGATCCTGAGCGTGGACGAAGCCCTGGGCGAAGAAGGCGTCGTGAAGGCTCCGGGCGCGCGCGTGGGGGGCGCCGTCCGGGTCCCGCCAGACGTCCACCCGGCCGACAAGGCCGCGAAGGCGCTGCGGGCTCGCGAGGTCGGGGAGCGCGGCAGTGAGGTCGGTCCGTCGTGCGGGCACTGCCGCCTACCGTGAGCGCGCCACCCCCGAGCTGTCAAGGCGGGTCGAACGGTGTGGGGGTCGGATAGTGAACCCCGTGCGGTCCGGTCCCCGGTGTAGGAGCATCGCGTCAATATTGGGATTCTGCTGCCCCAGGCCCGCGTAGTATCATCGGCGCACTCAACCCGAGGCCGATCCGCCAACTGCCGGTGCACCAAGGAGGGCCGACCATGCGCACATCCTCTCGCGACGAGACCTTGGGGCGACGCGACCTGATCAAGGGGGCGGCGGTCGGCGTCGTGCTGGCGGGCTGGCCCGAGCGTGCGTGGGCGCAGAAGAAGACGGTCAAGCTCGCGTTCATCGGCCCGCTGACCGGCGGGACTGCGTCGAACGGACTCGGCGGGCGGAACTCGTTCCTCCTGGCGCTCCAGGAGCGCAACGCCGATTCCAAGACCAAGCACCAGTACGAGACCGAGGTGCTGGACGACGAGTGCAAGCCCACCGTCGCCGTCCAGGCTGCACTGAAGGCCTCCTCCGATCCGCAGGTGATTGCGGGGGTGACCCACTACTGCTCGGTCACGGCGATCGCGACCGTCGACACGTACCACAAGGCCGGCATGCCGGCGATGGTGTGGGGCGCCGTGCTGCCGGAGATCACCTACGGGCACACGCACGTCGAGATCACGCGCGTCAACGGCACGATGATCAACCAGAACAACGTGGCGGCCGATTTCGCTGTGAAGACGCTCGGCTTCAAGACGTTCGCGCTGATCCACGACACGACCGACTACGGGCGGGCTCATGCGAAGTACTTCACGGAGTACCTGGAGAAGGCGGGCGGCAAGGTCCTGTCGACTCAGGGCACGGCCAAGGACCAGAAGGACTACGCGGCGGAGCTGACGCGCGCCAAGGCGGACCGGCCCGAGGTGGTCTGGTACGGCGGCCTCACCCCTGACGGAGTGAGGGTCAAGGTGCAGATGGACAAGCTCGGCGTCCGCGCCCAGTTCCAGGGAACGAGCGGCATCAAGTCCGACACCTTCAACGAGACCGCTGCCCAGTCCGCCGAGGGGACGCTGGCCTTCGTGGAAGGGGCGCCGACGGAGAAGCTGCCGGGGGGCAAGCGCTTCCTCGAGGCATACGCGAAGGCTGGATTCAAGGAGCCGTCGGAGGCGTACGGGCCGTTTGCCTATGTGGCCGCGAACCTCATCATCGACGCGATCGAGGACGTGGGGCCAGACCGTGCCAAGGTCGCGGCCAAGCTCAAGCGCACGAAGAACGCCAATACGATCATCGGGCCGGTCGAGTTCGACGAGCACGGGCAGAACACGGTGCCGCTGATCTCGAAGTACGTGAGCCAGGACGGCAAGTGGGTCCTCTGGGAGGACTCGGAGTACGCCTCCGGGAAGCGGACCCTGCCCGGGATCCAGTTCAAGAAGCAGTAGCGGCGCCGCCCGCGGTCTGTGCCGCCGCTCGAGCTCCTCCTTCAGCAGGCCCTGAACGGGCTGATGCTGGGGGTGATGTACGCGCTCGTCGCGGTCGGGTTCACGCTGTTCTTCGGCGTGCTCGACGTCATCCATTTCTCCCACGGCGACATCTTCATGCTCGGAGCGTTCAGCGGGCTCACCGTGCTGGCTGGGCTCGCGGCGGTGGGGCTGAGGGTGCCGGCCGTCATGCTGGTCCTGGCGTTCGCCGGGTCGATCCTGGTGGTGGGCTTGCTGGGTGTGCTCGCCCAGCGTGTTTGCGTCAGGCCCCTGGCGCGCTCCTCGCCGCTGATGACGCTTCTGGCCACGCTGTCGCTCGGCCTCGTGATCCGGGAGGCGGTCCTGATCTTCTACCCCCGCGGCGCCGACCCCAAGCCGTTCCCGCAGCTCCTGCCGGCGGGGGGGTTCGAGGCGGGCGGGGTGACCATCCGGTACGAGAACCTCGCCATCCTGGCCATCGCCGTCCTGGCGATGGTCTCGGTCGACCTCCTGATCAACCGCACGCGCACCGGCGCGGCCATCCGCGCGGTCGCCCAGGATCCCGAGGCGGCCCAGATGATGGGGGTGAACCTCGACGCCACGGTCGACCTGACGTTCTTCATCGGCTCGGGACTGGCGGCGATCGCCGGCATCCTGAGCGGCCTCTACTACAGCGAGATCCACTTCATCATGGGCGTGAGCGGCGGGGTCATCGGATTCTCGGCGGCTGCCATCGGGGGCCTCGGCAACGTCTACGGGGCGATCCTGGGCGGGCTCCTCTTCGGCATGGTGCAGACCCTGTCGGCGGCCCTCATCCCGCGCGGCTCGGAGTTCCGCGACGTCGTGGCCTTCGCGGTGGTTATGCTGTTCCTGATCGTCCGGCCGAGCGGCATCCTGGGCGAGAAGACCGTCGAGAGGGTCTGAGCGGCCGTGACCCGACGCCTCGGGCCGTGATCCTGGTCCTCCTCACCGAGGCGGCCCTCTTCGCCCTGCTGGTGGCCGCGCTCCTCGCGGAGCGCCCGGCTAGCCTCGCGGTCACCGGCGCGAGCGGCGTCGGGGTGGCTGCGGCCATCGGGCTCGTGCCAG
The DNA here is from genome assembly GCA_963804185.1 of uncultured Candidatus Rokubacteria bacterium. Taxonomy (GTDB): domain Bacteria; phylum Methylomirabilota; class Methylomirabilia; order Rokubacteriales; family DASRDR01; genus DASRDR01. Next base: position 671,053 of record CAWDPM010000005.1, on the reverse strand, counting down.
GGCTGCGGGCCGTTCTGCGCCGGGCGTTCGCCCGGCATCGCGCGGCGGCGCTGGCGGGCGGCGCGCTCGCCGCCTTGCTCCTTCCTGTCTTCCTGCGTGGGAGCCCCTACTGGACGTTCGTCGCGACGATGGCGCTCATGTACGTGACGATCGGCCAGGGGCTGAACCTCCAGATCGGCACCGCGGGCGTGATCAACCTCGCAGGCGCCGCCTTCGCCGGTCTCGGCGGCTACACGGTGGGCCTCCTCACGACCGCCGCCGGGTGGCCGTCCTGGCTCGCGCTCCTCGTCGGCCCGTGGGTGGCGACGGCGCTGGGCGCGCTCCTGTTCGTGCCCATCCTGAAGACCCGAGGACACTATCTGGCGCTCGTGACGATCGCCTTCGTCTTCATCTTCAACACGCTCATGAACAACCTCGAGTTCACCGGCGGGCCCCAGGGGATCAAGAACATCCCGACGCTTCGGATCCTTGGCCACGCCTTCACGACGCCGCCAGTCATCTTCGGCGTGAGGCTCCCGGCCCACGCGAACTTCTACTTCCTGGCACTCGGGATGGCCGCGCTGGCGACCTGGACCGTCCGGCGGCTCCACGACTCATGGCTTGGCCTCGCGCTCAACACGCTCAGGGACGACGAGATTGCCGCCCGATGCTGCGGCGTGTCGGTCACGCGTGAGAAGCTCGTCGCGTTCTCAATCGGCAACTTTCTCATCGGGCTCGGAGGGGGTCTCTACGCCGTCATGGTGGGCTTCGTCTCGCCCCCCGACTTCGACTTCGGCTACTCGCTTGTCATGCTGAGCGTCATCATCATCGGAGGCGTCGACTCCATCGCCGGCGTTGTGCTGGGGGCGTGTCTCCTGCTGCCGCTCCCGGAGCGCTTCCGCTTCCTCCACGAGTACCGACTGCTGCTCTACGGCACGGTGATCGTCCTGATGCTCCTCTACCGGCCGCAGGGCCTCTGGCCGGCGTCGGTGCGGCGCTATCGGTGACGATGCCCGGAGCCGGAGCCCGGGGACGCAAGGCCGCGTCGGTTCCGCGGGGAACCTGGGCTCACATCCGACGGGCACGGGGCCAGCGGAGGGAGCGGCAGGCGGCGCACTCTTCGAGGATGGACGACGCGTGCGCCTAGTGACGCGCGGCCTCACCGTCCGCTTCGGCGGGCTCGAGGCCCTGGCTGACGTCGACGTTGCCGTGGCTCCCGGCGAGACGGTGGGCGTCATCGGGCCAAACGGCTCCGGGAAGACCACGCTCTTCAACGCCATCAGCGGCCTCTACCGGGCGGCGGCGGGCGAGATCCGCCTGGAGGGGCGCTCGCTCTCGGGTCTGGAGCCTCACGCGATCGCCCGGCTCGGCGTCGGGCGGACGTTTCAAGCGAGCCGGCTCTGCCTCGGCCTGTCCGTCTTCGACAACGTGCTGGTCGGCATGCACGCTCGGCGGCGCACGGGACTCGTCGACTCGGTCTTGCGCCGCCACCGGTTCCGCGCCGAAGTCCGCGCCGGCCTCGTCGAGGCCTCCCGACTCCTCACGCTGTTCAGTCCCGGGCTGGTGGAGCGGGGCTTCGACCGGGTCGGCCAGCTCCCGCAGATCGACCGTCGCCGCGTCGAGATCTGCCGGGCGCTCGCGCTGCGACCGCGGCTCCTCCTGCTCGACGAGCCCTCGGCCGGCATGAGCCCGGCGGAGACCGCCGAGCTGATGCGGGACCTTCAGATCGTGCGGGGGGAGGCGCCCGAGCTGTCGCTCGTGATCATCGAGCACGACATGTTCGTGATCGAGGGGGTGAGCCAGCGCGTCGTGGCATTCAACTACGGTCGCAAGATCGCCGAGGGAACCTTCGCCGAGGTGGCGGCGCACCCCGAGGTCCGGGAGGCCTATCTGGGCAAGGAGGGCGCGCGTGGGTGAGTCCGGCGTGCCCGCTGGAGGGACCGTCGATCCCGGCCGATCGGCGGGCATGCTCGAGGTTCGTGCGATCACGACCCGCTATGGGCCCCTGACCGTCCTGCGCGGCGTGTCGCTCCGGATCGAGGCGGGCGAGATCGCCTGCCTGCTCGGCCCGAACGGCGCCGGCAAGACGACGCTGATCCGCACTCTCCTTGGGATCGTCACGCCCGTGGAGGGCTCGGTCTGGTTCGAGGGCGAGCAGATCGACCGCTTGCGGCCCCACGAGATCGTTGCCCGCGGGATCGCCATAGTGCCGGAGGGGCGCCGGGTGTTTCCGCGCATGACCGTCGAGGAGAACCTCCGGATGGGCGCCTTCGTCGAGTGGGCGCCAGCCGACCTGGCCGGGCGGCTCGAGCGGGTCTTCGTGCTGTTTCCGCGGCTCGCCGAGCGGCGCCGCCAGACGGCCGCGACCATGTCCGGGGGTGAGCAGGCGATGCTCGCTATGGGGCGGGCGCTCATGAGCCGGCCCAAGCTCCTCCTGCTCGATGAGCCCTCGCTCGGTCTCGCCCCCGTGCTCGTCGAGCAGCTCTTCGACATCGTGCAGGGGGTGAACCGGAGCGGCACGACGGTGCTCCTGGTCGAGCAGAACGCGCGGAAGACGCTGGCCATCGCCCACCACGGGTTCCTCTTGCAGAAGGGCGAGATCATCGGGCGGGGCACGGCGGTGGAGCTGGCCGCCTCGGAGCTGGTCCGGCACGCCTACCTCCGGAGCTGAGGGAGCCGAGCGGGAGCTGCTCCCGGCCCTTGCGCCGAGTTCATGCCTCGACGGGACCGCGAGGGCGGTCTCGAAGGTTCGGCGCGGAGAGGACCACGACGCAGATGCCATCCGGGAGTAGCGTGCCCCCTGGCTTGACCCGCCGCTTTCGACGGCATGGGCGCCGGGATAGAATTGAGAGTGTGTCGCGACAGGAGCTCGGCATGAAGCTCATGATTCGCCCCCTTACACCCGATCTGTGGCCTGCGCTCGAGGACCTGTTCGGCAAGAGCGGCGCCTCCAATGGCTGCTGGTGTATGTATTGGAGAATCGGGGCCGCCTACCACAAGAGACCGCGCGAGAAGAACAGGGCGGCGTTACGGCAGCTCGTGAAGCGTGGTCCGCCTCCTGGCTTGCTCGCGTTCGACGGCAACGTGGCCGTTGGCTGGTGCCAGCTCACGCCACGCCACGCTTTGCCGTGGCTTGATAGCGCGCGGTTGCTCAGGCGCCTGGACGATGTCCCGGTCTGGTCGCTCTCCTGCTTCTATGTGCGCCGGGGCCATCGCAAACAGGGCGTCACGTCTGCGTTGATCGCGGCGGCGGTGAAAGCAACAAGACGCGCTGGCGCGCCCGCGCTGGAAGCCTATCCTGTTGATACGGGCCAGCCGAAAAGCACGTCGAATCTTTTCACTGGCTCAGCTTCGACGTTCGCGCGCGCCGGGTTCAAGACGGTTGCTCGCCGCGCACCCTCTCGCCCGATCATGCGCCACGATCTCAAGACGACCGCGCGATGAACCTCGATCACGCAGACCACACGACCTTGTCCATGCCTGCGAGCTCGAGCGTCTCCCGCGAGACGGCGGCGGCCACCAGCGGTCGCCGCGCCGCATCCTGGCCAGAGTTGTTCCGGGCCGGGCGCCCAGCGTATTCTTTGGATCGTGACTCCGCCTGACCTGACGGCCCTGGCCGGCCCGGCCCAGAGCGCCGCGCCCCGCGGCCGGCTCGACGTGGTCCCCTCGGTCTGCCCGCACGACTGCACGAGCACGTGCGCGCTCGAGGTCGAGCGCCTCGACGCCCGCACGATCGGCCGGGTGCGGGGCTCCACGCGCAACACCTACACGGCCGGCGTCATCTGCGAGAAGGTGGGGCGCTACGCCGAGCGCGTCCATCACCCCGACCGGCTCCTCTACCCGCTCCGCCGCGTCGGCCCGAAGGGTGCCCGGCAGTTCACGCGGATCTCCTGGGACGAGGCGCTCGACACCGTGGCCGACGCGTTCGTCCGGGCGGCGGCGCGGCACGGGCCGGAGGCGGTGTGGCCCTATTTCTACGCCGGCACCATGGGGCTGGTCCAGCGGGACGGGATCAACCGGCTCCGCCACGCGATGGGCTACTCGCGCTGGTACTCGACGATCTGCGTGACCCTGTCGGACACCGGGTGGATCGCGGGCACCGGGGTCAAGCGTGGCGCCGACCTGCGCGAGGTCGGCGAGCACTCCGACCTGGTGGTGATCTGGGGCGGGAACCCGGTCAACACCCAGGTGAACGTGATGACCCACGTGGCGCGCGCGCAGCGCCGCGGCGCGACCCTGGTCGTGGTCGATCCGTACCGAACGGGCACGGCGGAGCGGTCGGACTTGCACCTCGCCCTCCGCCCCGGGACGGACGCCGCGCTGGCCTGCGCGGTAATGCACGTGCTCTTCGCCGAGGGGTACGCGGACTGGGCGTACATGCGCCGGTACACCGACGCCCCGGACGATCTCGCCGACCACGTGCGGACGCGCACGCCCGAGTGGGCGGCGGCGATCACGGGCCTGTCGGCGGAGGAGATCGTCGCATTCGCGCGGCTCTACGGGCGCACCCGACGGAGCTTCATCCGCTGCCACCACGGGTTCAGTCGATCGCGCAACGGCGCGGTGAACATGCACGCCGTGACCTGCCTCCCGGCGGTGACCGGCGCCTGGCAGCACCGGGGCGGCGGTGCGCTCTACGGCCAGACCGGGATCTACCCGCTCGATCGGACACTGATCGAGGGTCTCGACGTGGCCGACCGCTCCATTCGCGCGCTCGACCAGTCGCGCCTGGGGCCGATCCTGACCGGCGACGCCGAGGCCCTCCGAGGCGGCCCGCCGGTGACGGCGATGCTGGTTCAGAACACCAACCCCGCCATGGTCTGTCCGGAGCTCAACCTGGTCCACCGGGGCCTCGCCCGGGAGGACCTCTTCCTGTGCGTGCACGAGCAGTTCCTGACGGAGACGGCGGCCTACGCGGACGTCGTCTTGCCGGCGACCATGTTCCTCGAGCACGACGACTTCTACACAGCGAGCGGGCACACGTACTTCCAGGTGACCCGGAAGGTGATCGAGCCCCCGGGGGAGTGCCTCGAGAACCACGTCGTCATCTCGCAGCTCGCCCGCCGGCTCGGCGCCGAGCATCCGGGCTTCGGGATGACCGCCTGGGAGATCATGGACTGGACGCTTGCGCGCTCCGGCATGTGGGACGCTCGAACGAACCTCGAGCGGGGCGGCCAGGACATGGCCCTGCCGTTCGAGGAAGCGCATTTTTTGCAAGGGTTTAAGTGGCCAGACGGGAGGTTTCGGTTCAAACCGGACTGGGCGGCCTTCGGCGGCCGGGGGGCCGAGATGCCCAGGCTCCCGGACCACTTCGAGGTGATCGACCAGGCGTCGGTCGAGAGGCCCTTCCGGCTCGTCGCCGCGCCGGCGCGTGGTTTCCTCAACTCGACCTTCTCGGAGACGCCGACCTCGCGGGCACGGGAGCGGCGGCCGACCGCGCTCCTCCACCCCGACGACTGCGCGATGCTGGGCGTGGAGGAGGGCGACCGGGTCGAGCTGGGCAACGATCGCGGCAAGGTCGTCGTACACGTCCGGCCCCGCGCGGGACAGGCGCGCGGCGTGGTCGTGGTCGAGGGCATCTGGCCCAACCGGGACTTCGAGGGCGGCCTCGGCATCAACGCCCTGACCAGCGCCGAGCCGGGGTACCCGAACGGCGGCGCCGTGTTCCACGACACGGCGGTCTGGATCCACCGGCCGTAGCCGGCGCGGGCGGCGCGTGAAGGTCGGCGAGGCGCGCCTGCCTGCCCACCGGTGATCGACGCCCCCAACTCCCTGTTGCGTATTACACGGGAGAAGACTTCAAGCCAGCCAAGCGGCTTCCGGCACGAGAACGGACGTACCGGGACACCTGGGGGCAAACGCGCTAGGCGTGCTGGAAGCCGTGACGGTCGTCGCCGAGCAGGCGCATGCAACCGACAGTGCGCAGTGGCCCACTGCGACTGACAAGTAGCGTCGCCGCTCTGCGGACGGACCACTCGAGAGGTTATACTCCTGGCGTGTCGCGTGGCGTGTTGACATCGCATCGCTGAGGTCTTTCGCGGCCGCGGTCGGTGAAGCAGGTCATCGTTCGACGGGCAGCGGTCGCTGTTAGAACGAGAGGAGAGCGCGGATGCGTTTCGTGATGCTGGGGGCGGGAGCGATCGGCGGGGTGGTCGGCGGCCAGCTCGCCAAGGCCGGGTTCGACGTGCTCTTCGTCGATCCGTTGCGCGAGCACGTCGAGGCGATCAACCGGGACGGCCTCCACCTACGTGGCATCCACGGCCACCACGTTCTCCGGGTGCCGGCGGTGACGGATGTCGCGGCCGTCACGTTTCGCGGGGATGATGTTGTCGTCTGCTCGGTCAAGTCCTACCACATGGAGGCGGCGATGCAGGCTCTCCGGCGCGCGACTCCGCTGGAGGTCCCGGTGTTCTGCGCCCAGAACGGCATCCGGAACGAGGAGGTGGCGGTGCGCCACTTCCAGGCCGTGCACGGGGTGATGGTGCTGATCGGCGCCAAGCGCCTGGTCCCCGGCGAGGTGGTCCACACCAGCGCCGGGCCCCTCGGTGTCGGGCGCTGGCCCACTGGCCTGTCGGAGGTCGCGCGGGAGGTCGCCCAGGCGGTCGCGAAGACCGACATCCCCGCGTACGCCACCGAGGAGATCGCCGTCCATAAGTGGAACAAGATGGCGATCAACCTGAACAACGCGACGTTCGGGCTCCTGGGGCTGTCGGGCCAGGAGGCCCAGGCGGACCCGGAGGTCCGCGCGTTTATGGCCGACGTCTACGAGGAGGGGGTCCGGGTCCTGCGGGCGGCCGGGATCCGGTTCGACGGCCCGCCGGGCAGCTCGATCGAGGACCGGATCCGGAGCCTGCGCGCGCCGGCGACGAACGTCACCGTCCCCGCCGACGAGGAGGCGCGGCACCGGCCCTCGCTCTGGCAGGATCTCCACCACGGTGGCGGCGAGGTCGAGGCCGACTGGTTCAACGGCGAGATCGTGCGGCTCGGGGACGCGCACGCCGTGCCCACGCCCTACAATCGCCTTCTGCTCGAGCTCATCATCGAGATGGCCCGCTCGCACGAGCGCCCCGGGCGCTACACGCTGCACGACCTGCGCGTGCGCCTGTCCAGCTGAGCGTCCGGATCCGCGTGGCGCGACCGAATCGCCTCCGAGAGAAGCTGGCCGCCGGGCGGACGTGCGTCGGGCCGCTGTTCCAGGAGTTCTGGTCCCCCGAGCTCTTCGAGTTCTGTGCCCTCGCCGGCTTCGACTTCCTCATCGCCGACGGAGAGCACGCGGGCGTCGATCCACAGGGCGTCCGGGAACTTGCCCGGGCCGCCCAGGGGGCGGGCGCGACTGCGCTGGCCCGCGTGCCGAACGGTGAGGCCTCGCTCGTCCTTCGCTACCTTGATGCCGGCGTCGAGGGGCTCATCCTGCCGCACTGCAACAGCGCGGTCGATGCGGAAGGGTTCGTGAGCGCCTGCCGCTACCCGCCCCGTGGGGTCCGCGGGGCGGCCAGCTCGAGCCGCGCGGCGGGCTACGGTTTCACCCAGACGCCGAGCGAACACCTCCGGCAGTCGGATCAGGAGGTGCTGTGCCTGGGCCTGATCGAAGAGCCGCGCGCCGTCGAAGCCCTGCCGGAGATCCTTCGCGTCGACGGCCTGGATGGCTGCTTCGTCGGGGCCGGGGACATGGCGCTCATCCTCGGCCGCCAGTACTTCGGCGGGCCCACGATGCACCCTGAGATCCGGCGACTCGTGGACCGGGCGATCGACCTCACGCTCGGGGCCGGGAAGGTGGTGATGTACCCGGCGGCGACCGGGGCCGAGGCGCGGGCCATGAGCCAGCGCGGCGTCCGGCTGATCACCATGAACTTCGGTCCGCTGGCCCGCCGGGCGATCGCGGAGTACCTGGCAGCGTTCCGCGGAGAAGAGGCCGCCCGGTAGGCCGGCGACAGGGATCGTATCGGGTGGTTCGCCCGGGGCCTTCACCGCGCCCCGGCGGGTGCGATAATGCAGGGACACCTCGGCCGCGAGGTCGGTCGACCACTTCCCGGAGGCGCCGAATGGAGTACGTGATCCCCGTCCCGTCCACCCCGTCCCTGGCCGTGGAGGGTGTCCGTGGCCGCTTCCCGGTTCACCGCATCTACTGCGTCGGCCGCAACTACGCCGAGCACGCGCGCGAGATGGGCCACGATCCGGACCGCGAGCCGCCGTTCTTCTTCATGAAGCCGGCCGACGCGATCGTCCCGGACGGCCGCGACTTCGTCTATCCGTCCGGCAGCGCCGACGTCCACCACGAGCTGGAGCTGGTCGTCGCGCTGGCGTCGGGAGGCGCGGCGATCCCGGCCGGCCGGGCCCTCGACCACGTGTACGGCTACGCCGTCGGGCTCGACATGACGCGGCGAGACCTGCAGGCGGAGGCGAAGAAGATGGGCCGGCCGTGGGACACCGGCAAGGCGTTCGACGGCTCGGCGCCGTGCAGCTCGATCCGCCGCGCGGCGGAGATCGGCCACCCAACTGCGGGCGCCGTCGTCCTGGAGGTGAATGGCGCCGTTCGCCAGCGGGGCGACCTCGGTCAGCTGATCTGGAGAATCCCCGAGATGATCGCCTATCTCTCGACACTCTTCACGCTGGCGCCCGGGGACCTGATCTTCACTGGCACCCCGTCGGGCGTGGGACCTGTCGAGAGAGGGGACGTCCTGATGGGCGCGGTCGACGGAGTCGGGACGCTCACGGTACGGATCACCTAGGAACCACCGGCCGCCCCGCTCCGCCACTTGAGCGAGCGGCGCGGGGGCCACGTCGGATCCACAACATCACGAGGAGGGAAGCCATGCGACTGCGGAGCCGGCGGCTGTCGATCACGGTCATCGCGCTGGTCGGGGTCCTCGGGATCCTGGCGGGCGGTGTCTTTGGTCAGGCGCCCACCAAGATCCGCTACGCCCTGGGCGACGTCGTCGGGATCGACGACCTGCCGCTCCTGATCGCGGCGGAAAAGGCCAAGGGTCGAGGGGTCGAGGTGGAGATCACCCCGTTCAAGAGCGAGGAGATCGCCACCCAAGCCGTCATCAACGGGCAGGCGGACGTCGGCCAGGGGACGCCGTACGCGGCGATCCAGAAGGTCAACGTCCCGATCCGGTTCTTCTACCAGCTCAGCACCCTCCAGTTCTTCCCGGTGGTGAGCAAGGAGCAGTACAAGACGTGGAAGGACCTCGACGGCCAGGAGATCGCGGTCCAGGGGCGGGGCTCCGGCACCGAGGCGATCATGGCCCTGGCCGCCAAGCAGCATGGCATCAAGTACAAGAACATCAGCTACGTGCCGGGGTCGCAGGTTCGCGCCCTCGCCATGCTGAAGGGGACGATCAAGGCGACGATCCTCGACGCGCCGAACAAGAGCTTCCTCATGAAGGAGGGCGGGGACAAGTTCCTCATCCTGCCGCTCGGCGAGCTGAAGGCGAGCGACGAGGCGCTCTTCGCGACCACGGCCTTCCTCGAGAAGAACCAGGCGGCGGTCGCGGTGCTGCTCGAGGAGCTGGTGAAGGCGACGCGCGCGATCAACGCGAACCCGAGCTTCGCCGTCGAGGAGCGCAAGCGGCTCGGGCTCCTGAAGGACCTGCCGGAGAAGATGGAGGCCGAGGTGCTGCCCTACTACCAGGAAGGGGTCCAGGGCGGCATCTTCCCGGCGGACGGGGGCGCGGCGCGAGCCGCCGCCAACGACCTTGAGTTCTTCACGCTGGCGGGCCAGATCAAGGGGGACGGGGTGAAGGCCGACGACTTCTGGAACTTCACCCCGCTCAAGGCGGCGCTGGCGCGCGTCGGGTCGTGACGCGAGCGTGACCCCCGGGACGGCGCGCCGGGCCCTGTGGGTCGGCGCGTCGTTCGCCCTCTTCTTCGCGACATGGGAGTGGGCGGGGCGCTGGCCGGTCAGCCCCGCCTTTCCGACGTTCAGCCAGACCGTCCTCGCGCTCGGGCGCATGGCGCTGGACGGCTCGCTCGCCCGGGCCTACGCGTCCACGCTCCAGCCTCTCCTGATCGGCGTGGCGATCTCGGCGGCCGTCGGCGTCGGGGCGGGGGTGGCGATGGGGCTGAGCCGCTCGGTCGAGTGGCTGACCCTGCCGCTGTTCGTGATCGCCCAGGCCGCCCCGATGGCCGCGATCATTCCGCTGATCACCTACATGTACGGTATCGGCCTGACCGCCAAGGTGCTGGCGGTGACAATCCTGGCCATCCCGGTGATCGCCATGAACTCGTACAAGGGAATCCGCAACACATCGCCCTCGCTCCTCGAGATGTGCCGGGCGTTCCTGGGGACGCGGCGGCAGGCCATCTGGAAGGTCGTCCTGCCCTACGCGGCGGGCCTGATCTTCGTGGGCCTGCGGCTCGGCGTTGCGATGGGGTTCATCGGGGTGGTGATCGCCGAGCTCCTGATCACGCCCACGGGCGTGGGCGACCTGATCACGTACCACTCCTCGGTGGCCGACTACCCCGAGATGTTCGCGGCGATCGCGTCGATCGTCGCGCTCGGCGCGCTGACGATCCACGGTCTGCAGCGCCTCGAGCAGCGGCTCTTCCCGCCGGAGATCCGGGGCTGACGGCGTGACGCCCCGGGCCGCCACCGCGGCCGCCACAAGCCGCGACAGGCCGCCACAGGCCGCCACAGGCCGCCACAGGCCGAAGGCCGTCCGATCAACGTCGGATCAACGTCCGATCAACGTCGGACAACGGCGGATCAAGACCGTCCGATCATCTCCCGTGGACCCAGGGTAGCCCGGTGACCGACGCCGCGGTCGAGGTGCGCGGGGTGGGCAAGCGATACGGGACGGGCGTCGAAGCCCTTCGCGATGTCGCGGTGACCTTCCCTCGGGGCGGGCTGACGACCCTCCTCGGCCCCAGCGGATGCGGCAAGACGACGCTGCTGAAGATCATCGCCGGCCTCGTCCAGCCGACGGCCGGCGAGGTCTGGGTCCAGGGACGGAAGGTCGAGGGTCCCGGCCCGGAGCGGGCGTTCGTCTTCCAGGACTTCGCCCTGCTGCCGTGGGCGACCGTGCTCCGAAACGTGGCGTTCGGCCTGGAGCTCCGCGGGGTGCCGCACGAAGCCCGTCACCAGACGGCCCGTCGCTGGATCGGCGAGGTGGGGCTCGCCGGGTTCGAGCAGAGCTACCCGCACCAGCTCTCGGGGGGCATGCGTCAGCGCGTGGGCCTCGCACGGGCGCTCGCCGTGGACGCCGAGATCATCCTCATGGACGAACCGTTTTCCGCGGTGGACGAGCAGACGCGGCGAAAGTTCCAGGAGGATCTGCTCGTCCTTCTCCGCGACCGGGGCCGCACGGTGATCTTCGTGACCCACAGCATCGAGGAAGCGGTCTACCTCTCCGACCGGATCGTGCTGCTGACGCCCCGACCGGGGACGGTCCACCGGGTCGTCCAGCCGAGCGTGGAGCGGGGCCGCCGGAACCCGGACGACATCCGTCGCGACAAGGGGTACCTGGACGCGGTGGACGAGATCTGGCAGGTGCTCAAGCGCCATGTGGGGTGAGGCGCCGGAGGTCCGGACGGGCCGCTCACCCCTCCTGACAGCCGCCTCGCTGGCGCTCTGGTGCCTGGTGTGGGAGGCGGTCGGGCGGGCCGGCGTGGTGTCCATCTTGCCGCCGTTGAGCCGCGTGGTGACGAGTGGTCTGAGCGTGGTCGCGTCCGACAAGTTCGCGGCGGCGGCGTGGCTCTCGCTGCGGACCTTCGCGCTGGGGATGGCGTGGGCCGTGGCTGTCGGGATCCCGCTGGGAATCGTCATGGCCCGCTCGGAGGCGGTCGGCCGAATCCTTCGCGTCTGGGTCAACGTGTTCGTGAGCGCGCCGGTCTCGGCCCTGGTGCCAGTCCTGATGGCCGTCCTGGGGATCGGCGAGACGACGGTCGTCGTGACGGTGTTCCTGTTCGCGGTGTTCGTGATCATCCTCGACACCGAGGTGGGCGTCCGCCAGGTGAGCCGCTCGCTGGTCGAGATGGCCTCGTGCTTCGGCGCCTCGCGCAGAGACCTCTACCGGAAGATCCTGCTCCCCGCGGCGCTGCCGGAGATTCTCGCCGGCCTCCGCCTCGGCGCCATCCGCGGCGTGAAGGGGGTCGTCATCGGCCAGCTCCTGGTCGCCATCCTGGGAGTGGGCGAGCTCTTCGAGCTCTACTCGAAGCACTTCCTGTTCGAGGAGTTCTGGGCGCTGGTCATCGTGGTGTTCGCGTTCGCCTACCTAGTGTCGGGCTCGGTTGCCCACCTGGAGCACCGGGTCGAGCACTACGCACGGACCCGCTAGGCTCGGAGGGGCCGGCCGGCGGCCCCTACGCCGGAGGCGACCGGTCCCGCCAGTCCGGCTCGAGGATCGCGTAGAGGTAGGAGTCCCGCCACTCGCCCTGCTGCCGCCTGCTCTGGCGCAGATGTCCCTCCCGGCGCATGCCGAGCTTCTCGAGAACCCGCGCGGACGCGTGGTTGTCGACGTCGCAGGCGGCCCAGATCCGGTGGAGCGCCAGACGGCCGAATCCGAAGCCCACGAGAGCGCGCGTGGCCTCGGTCATGTAACCGTGCCCCCAGTGCTGACGGTCGAGGACATAGCCGACGTCGCCGCTCCCGTGGGCCGCGCTGCGAATCTCGATCCGGCAGCCGCCGATCAGTCGCTCGGCAGCCTTGAGCACGATCGCCAGGTGGTAGGCGGTGCGGGGCAGGGCCTCTCGAGCCGCCCGCGCCATGGCCAGGAACCGCACGGTGTCCTCGGACGTGTTCGGGCCCCAATCCAGGTAGCGGACGACCTCGGGGTCCCCTGCGTACGCCTGAACGGCCGTGACGTCGTCGTCGCCGAGCTCGCGCAGGACAAGGCGACGCGTCTCGAGGGCCACGTGCTGGGTCATGGGCCGTGGCCGGTCACGCCGTGGCCGGCGCGGTCACCACGAGGACGAGGCGTGTGTCGCCCCCGAACGGTCCGCCGTCGAGGTTACCGTAGGAGGCGATCTCCCCGAAGCCGGCCTCGGCCAGCATCCGGACGAGCTCGGTGGCCGAGTAGGCCCGCCAGCGAATGGTCCGGGTCTCGGGGGGACCGCCGGCCGGCATGTACGTGTGGATCAGCTCGACCATGCCTGCGATCCGGTCGACCCGGCTCTCGGACAGGAGAACGGCACTGTCGCCGAGGGGATACCACTCGCGCCACGGGCTTCGGGGAGGCAGCCGGTCGCGGTGGTTCGTCTCGATGACGAGGCGGCCCCCCGGGCGCAAGACTCGCCGGATCTCGCGCAGCACGCTCAGGTCCGCATCCTCGCCGGCGTACCCCAGCGAGCTGTGAAGTGTCAGCGCCCCGTCGAAGGCTCCGTCGACGATCGGGATCTCGCGGTAGTCCGCCTGTACGAGCCGCGGCTGGCTCGCGGTGCCCCGGCGCCGCCGCGCCTCGTCGAGCTGGGCCGTTGATCGGTCGAGACCGACGACGCGGTAGCCCTCGGCGGCTAGGGGGACCGAGTGGCGGCCGTAGCCGCACGGCACGTCGAGGATGCGCGCCCCCGGGGAGAGTCCTGCCAGTCGAGCGGCGGCGAGCGCTTCGACTCGGGAGCGGTCGTCCGGCTGTAGGGGCGCGTAGGTGAGAGCGTACTGAGCGTCGAAGAACGCCTCGCAGGGCTCCACGCTCACCGCTGGGACCCCTCGGAAAGGTCGTGCGCCCACATCTGCCCGTCGCGCTCAATCGCTGGCGGGACTATAGCATTGCGCCCTACGGTGGGGGAGCCGTCGACTGTGCCCGACGGGGCCGACCTGGACCCCAGGCCCCGGCCACGGTACGGTTGCGTTGCCTGGCCAACTCGGCCGAAGGAGGTGACCCGTGAACGCTGAACATCGCACCGTCCTCGAGCACATTCGCTCGGCCCCGGCCATCCTGGCGGCGGCCGTCGCCGCCGTGCCGCCGGGTCAGGAGGACCGGATGCCCCGCGCCGGCGAGTGGTCGGCCCGGGAGACCCTGATCCACGTGCGGAACGTCGTGGTCATGGTCTATGGCCTTCGGATCCGCCGGCTGCTCTTCGAGCGGGACCCAATCTTCGTCGACTACGATGAGGAGGCGTTCCGCCAGGAAGACCTGGCGCGGCGCGAGTCCCTGGGGGACCTGGTGCGGATGATCACGGCCGAGCACGAGCAGATCGGCCGCCTGCTCGAAGGGCTCCCGGACGATCGGTGGGCGCGCGCGGGGCGGCACCCCGAGCTCGGGCACATGTCGATCCAGCTCCTGGCTGGCCGGGTCGGCCCCCACACGGAGGAGCACGCCGGTCAGATCCGCGCCATCGCCAGCTCGTCCTGACAGCCGGGCCTCCGGCGTGCCAGAACGCGCGGGATCGGCCGGGAAGGTGCCGACTCAGGGCGCGATTGCGCGCTGGACCAGGGCGCTATCCACGTGAGCCGCACGCCTTGGTCACGTTCCCCGCCGGAGCCTGGGGTCAAGGAGGTCCCGCAGGCCGTCGCCCAGGAGATTGAACGCGAGCACCGTCAGCGAGATGGCGGCCGAGGGCCAGAGGAGCGGCAGGGCGGAGAGCTGCATGAACCGTCCCGACTGCTCGACCATGCGCCCCCAGGACGGGGTGGGGGGAGGCGGCCCCAGGCCCAGGAACGAGAGCCCCGACTCCAGCAGGATGGCGTGGCCGGCGGCGAGCGAGGCTTGCACGAGGATCGGCGCGACGATGTTCGGCAGGATGGCGCGGCTCACGACCCGCAGTGCCGACGCGCCGAGCGCGCGGGCGCTCTCGACGTACTCGAGCTCGCGGACCGCCAGCGTGCTGGCATGCACGACGCGCGTGAACCGGGGGACGTAGAGGACGCCGATCACCAGAATCAGGTTGCGCAGGGAAGGGCCGAGGAACGTCACCACGAAGATCCCGAGGAGGATCGGCGGGAAGCAGAGGAGGCCGTCCATCACCCGCATGACGGCCGCCTCGACCGGGCCCCGGGTGTACGCGGCGACACTTCCCAGGACCGTCCCCAGGGTGGCGGCCACGGCGACGCTCGACAGGCCGACCACCAGCGTGATACGTGCCCCGCGCAGGAGGCGGCTCCACAGGTCGCGGCCGAACTCGTCGGTGCCCAGCGGGTGGGCGAGGCTCGGCGGCTGGGCCTTGGCGCGCGGGTCGAGCGCATTGGGATCGGCCTGCCCCAGCAGGGGAGCGAGCGCCGCCGCCACGAGCAGGAGGCTGACCGCCGGGCCCGCGATCAGGACCTGCCGCGATCGGCGCCTGGTTGGTCGGCGACCGGGCTGGTCGGCTGGCTCAGCCACGGTCACATCCGTCGCGCCCGAGCCGCGTTCCAGCGCGGGGACGGCATCGCGATGGCGCTCATCCATAGCGGATCCGGGGGTTCAGGAGCATGTAGCAGAGATCGGTCACCAGGTTCACCGCCACGAAGAGGGTTGACCCGAGCAGGACGACTCCCTGGATCACCGGGTAGTCCCGGGTGCCGAGGGCGCTCAGGAGGAGGGCGTTCATTCCGGGCCAGCTGAAGATGAATTCCACCAGCACGGCGCCTGCGAACATTGAGCCCACCTGGAGCCCGACGATCGAGGCAACGGGGAGGAGGGCGTTCCGCAGAACGTGGCGCCACGCTACGACGCGCTCGGCGAGCCCCTTGGCCCGCGCGGTTCGGACGAAGTCCCGCGCCGCCTCCTCGAGGTAGCTCGACCGCGTCATGCGCATCACCGTCGCCAGCGGTGCGGCCGCGAGCGCGAGCACGGGCAGCGCCAGATGGCGCAGGAACCCGGCGGGGTCCTCGGCGAGCGGGACGTACCCGGCCGGAGGAAGCCAGCGGAGCCGGAGCGAGAACACCAGCACCAGCACCATGCCGACGACGAAGACCGGCATCGAGAAGCCGGCGAGCGCGAGGGCGGAAGAGGCGGGGTCGGCGAGTCGCCCACGCCGGCGAGCGGCGAAGATCCCGAGCGGTAGCCCCAGGGCGACCGCAAGCGCGGTGGCCGGGACGACCAGCTGGAGCGTGCGTGGCAGGCGATTGGCGAGGTCGACGGCGACCGGGCGATCGTCCAGGAGCGAGGTGCCGAGGTCGCCCTGGAGGAGCCGCCCCAGCCAGGCCACGTACTGCACCGGCAGCGGACGGTCCAGCCCGAGGCGGGCGTGGACCCGCGCGATCTGCTCGGGGCCGGCCTGCGCCGAGTCGCCGCCCAGGATGAGGAGCGCCGGATCACCCGGCAGGAGGTGGATCGAGAAGAAGAGGACCGTGGCGACGACCCAGAGCAGGACGACGGCCAGACCGAGCCGGCGCAGGAGGTAGATCCACACTGGCGTCGGTCGGTTCCGGGTCTTAGATCACGCCCTTCCGGAACGAGCGCTTGGCCGCGATCCGACCGTCCCGAAGGGCCAGCACGTCGCAGCCGTAGACCTCGTAGCGCGTGGCGCCGTGCGGGGTGCCGCTCGTGATCCACTCCACCACGGCGAGCTCGGGGTGGACGAAGTGTCGGATCTCGTCCCACCGCACGTCGGGGATCCGCGCGAACATGTCGCGCAGCAGCTCGCGCACGGCCGGCTTGCCCACGACCCGCGTCCCCCACGGGTCCTTGCCGAAGGACGCCTCGAACACGACGTCGTCCGTCATCATCGCGAGGATCCCGTCCACGTCGTGTCCGTTCCACACGGTGTTGAAGCGGTCGATGAAGGCCCCGCCGTCGAATCCCATCGTTCAGCCCTCCCGGTAGACGTATTTGAGACCGCCCAGGCTCTTGTTGCCGAGCGCGCCGGGGAGACGCGTGTAGCCGCCGATGGCGGCCCGGTGCGCCTCGGCCTGGGGGCGCCAGTGGAGGAACACCCAGGGCGCCAGCTCGACGATCCGCTGCTCCACCTGCGCGTAGACTGCCGCGCGCTTGGCCTGATCCCCGAGGCTCCGGCCTTCGGCGAGGAGCTTGTCCA
This sequence comes from uncultured Candidatus Rokubacteria bacterium, assembly GCA_963804185.1. Lineage (GTDB taxonomy): Bacteria > Methylomirabilota > Methylomirabilia > Rokubacteriales > DASRDR01 > DASRDR01. The sequence continues at coordinate 654,181 of CAWDPM010000005.1, read as the reverse complement.
GCGCCGCGTCGCTGAACTCGACGGCGCGGGCGTACGACGCGCCCCCGGTGCCGAAGAACGCGGTGTAGAAGTCAGGATCGGGCCAGGGCAGGCTGAACCCGTCCATCATCAGCTGGTACTCGCCGGAGACCCGCTTCCGCTGCTGGGTGGGGACGTCCATCGGCTTCAGCTCGATCTGCGTGAACCCCGCCTTCTGGAGCTGGGTCACGATGATCTGGGCGGAGTCCATGTGGACGGAGAGCGTGGTCGAGTCGAACACGATCTTCGTCGCACCGGGGTTCACGCCGGCCTCGGCGAGGAGGCGCTTGCCCTTGGCGGGGTCGTGGGACCACGTCCCCTGGAGGGCCTTGGGGAACCCCCAGTGTCCGTCGGGGATCAGTCCGGCGCCGAACGGGCGCCCGATGCCGCCCCACGCCAGGTCGATGATCTCCTTGCGGTCCACGAGGTAGTTCAGCGCCTGGCGGACCTTCACGTTGTCGAAGGGCGGTCGCTTGGGGTTCATGCGGATCACGTTGAAGGTGTCGTAGCCGACGTGGACCTTGATCTGCGGGTCCTTCTCGAGGGCCTTGACCTCCTGCCACGGGATGTACTCCGCGAGGTCGACAGTCCCCGTCGTGAGCGCCTGGACCCGGACGTCGTCCTTGCCCACCGTGGAGAGCTCGATCCGGTCGAGATACGGGTAGGGGGACTCCCAGTAGTCGGGATTCTTCACGAGGCTGTAGCGGACCCCGGTTTCGAACGGGCCGAGCTTGAAGGGACCCGTCCCGCTGGCCGCCTTCTTGAGGTCCCCACCGCCGGCGACCCACTTGCTGTCGGCGATGACCGCCTCGGCGGCCGCGAGCAACTCGACGAAGGGCGCGGCGGGCTGCTTGAGCGCGATCCGGACTGTGGAGGGGTCGACGACCGTCACCGCCTCGACCACCTCGAACTCCTTGGCCCGCGTCGCGTTGGTCGCCGGCGCCATGATCCGCTCGAGGTTCCACTTCACGTCGTCAGCCGTGAACGGGTTGCCGCTGTGGAAGCGGACGCCCTTCCGGAGGTGCAGCACGTAGGTCGTCGGGTTCGGCGTCTCCCAGCGCACGGCGAGTCCCGGCTCGAGCGCGCCCTTGAGGGAGTAGCGGACGAGGCCTTCGTACACGTTGGCCTGGAACGTGTACGTGGTGGCGCCGTAGTTGATGTGGGGGTCCCAGCCGGTCGGGTCCCGGAGGAGCGCGACCTTGAGCATGCCCCCGGCCTTCGGGGCCGCCTCGGAAGGCGAGCCGGCCAGTCCGGCAAGACACAGGAGGGCGACGAGCCTTCCCAGCGTGTGCATCCGCATGGCGCGACCTCCGTCGTACGAGTCCAGTCGGCGGCCTCGCGATGCGCGAGCCGTCGGTCTGTCGGCGAGCCTATCGGGACCGCGCTGGCCCCGTCAAGGGCGCCCCGTACCAGGGCGCCCCGTACCAGATCACCGAGGGTCGCCACACACCAAACCCGCGGGCACGCGGGGGCGCGGCTCGGACGGGTTGCCAGTTCCGGTCTAGGCGTGCCGCTCGCGGAGTCGTGCGGCGGCCAGACACATCACCTTGAGCTTCTCGTAGGCCTCGTCGAGGTCCATGGGATTCTGGACCGAGGGCGCGAAGCCGCAGTCAGGATGGAGCACGATGCGCTCCTTGTCGACGTAGCGCATCGCGGCCTCGGCCCGCGCGGCGACCTCGTCCACGGTCTCCACCCGGCGGTCGCAGTGGTCGATGCAGCCGAGGCCAAGGCGCGGTGTGGCGGGGAAGCGGGCCAGCGCGGCGAACCCCCCGGCCACCGGTGTCGCCATCTCGAGCGAGATGGTCCCGACCCGGACACGCGAGAGCGCCGGCATGATGAGGTCGTAGGACCCCTCGGTCTTGTGCTGGCGCGCGAAATGGGCGTGACACAGGTGGACGGACGTCTCGATGCCGCGGAGGCCGTCCAGGGTCTGGTTGAGCAGGTCGGCGCACAGATCCATCTCGTACCGGACGTCCTCGATCCCCTCCTCGGCCCGGAAGCGCGGGTCCACGAGAGTGGCGAGCCAGGGCTCATCCAGCTGCACGGTGTCCGCGCCGGCCGCCCGGACCGCCTCGATCTCTCGGCGGAGCACGCCGATGCAGTCGCGCATGAGGCTCTCTCGCGTCGGGTAGGCGGCCCGGGAGTGCTCGGGATGCCACATCCGGCGCCCGATGATGTACGGCGCCGGCAGGGTGGCCTTCACGCGGCGATCCGTCCGGGCGCGTGTGTAGCGGACCTCCGAAGCGGCGATCTCGCGGTGGTACTCGATCGGTGCTACGACCGCGGGGTAGGGAAGCCCCCCGCTTGGGTTCAGGTCAGGCCGGAAGCCGCGGACGCGCTCGGCGAAGACCTTGACGTAGCTCTCGCGGCGCCACTCGCCGTCGGTGATCTCGTCGAGGCCAGCGCGCTCCTGGAGCCGGATGGCCGTGTCGACGGCCGCGTCCAGGAGGTGGTCCGCGTCGGCCTCTGTGAGACGGCCGGCCTTCCGGTCGAGGATGACGTCGCGCACCCAGGCCGGGCGCGGGAGACTGCCGATGACGGTTGTCGCGAACGATCGGTTGCCCATGACGGGAAGCGCCGGCTGGGATTTGGCCGCGCGCGCGGGCCCAGCCCCGCGGGTGCCCGCGGAGCTGGGTAACGCGGCCGCTCCTACGCGCGACGCATGCGCCAGGCGCGCGGGTTCACGCCCGCCGCATCCTGAAGTTGAACTTCCGGAGCTCGAGCGCCTGGTTCGGATTCGGGGCGAAATCGACGTACTTCTGGAGCCCGTAGTCCTCGTAGGGTTGGATCACGAGGATCCAGGGGTTGAACTCGAGGAACAGCTCGGTCATCCGCTTGTAGGCCTTCCCGCGGAAGGCCTCGTCCATCGAGTTGCGAGCGGAGGTGCCGAGCTCGTCGAACTCGGGGTGCCGCCAGTAATCGTGGGGACCGCCCGGCGCCATGAGTCGCCACATCATCCCGTCTGGGTCGCGGAGGGTGGAGGTCGGGTCGGACCACCAGAGCCCCTTGAATGTCCGCTCGCGGTTCTTCTGGGCGCGCACCGAGAACTCCACCACCTCGACGACGACGTTGATGCCGACGTCTTTCCACATGGCGGCGATCGCCTCGGACATCGCCTTGTCGTTGGCGAGGAGGCCGACCGTCGTCTCGAGATAGATGGGCTCGCCCTTGTACCCGGACTGTTTGACGAGTTCCTTCGCCTTGCCAGGATCGTAGGCCAGCGGGGGCAGGTTCGCGTCGAAGTGCGCGTCACCCTTGGCGACGGGGCCGGTCGGGATGATCCCGCGGCCGCGCCACAGGTCCTTGACGATGGCCTCCCGGTCCACGCCGAGCTGCATGGCCTTCTTGAGCGTCCAGTTGTTCAGGGGCGGGACCTTCGAGTTTGTGCCGAGCACGTAGAGGCCCGCGTAGAGCGCCGATGCCCCCTTGGTGCTGGCACCCTGGTTGACGCGGTCCCAGTGGTCGGGCGTGAGCTGGGTCACGAGGTCCGTCTCCCCCTTGAGGAGCCCGGCCACACGGGGAGCGATCTCCGGCACCGGTCGGAAGACGACGCGGTCGACCTCGACCCGGCCGCCCCAGTAGTCCGGGTTGGCCTCGAGGACGAGCCGGTCATCCTTGGTCCACGAGACGAAGCGAAGGGGTCCGGTGCCGACAGGCTTGGCGTTGAATGTGTCGTTGCCGACCTCCCCGAGGTGTTTCTTCGGCACGATCTGGCCTCCGTAGAAGGCCAGCCGCGCGGCGAGCAGCGGGTCGGAGGCCTTGGTGTGGATCACCACGGTAACGGGATCGGGCGCCTCGATGCGGCTCACGGTGGTGAAGACGCTCGAGACCAGGGTCTTGAGGTTGGGGTCGTACGTCCGCTCGATCGAGAACTTGACGTCATCCGAGGTGCAGGGGTCGCCGTTGTGGAACTTCACGCCCTGCCGGAGCTTGAAGGTCCACGTGGTCGGCGCAGTCGCCTTCCACTCGGTCGCCAGCCCGGGCTGCAGCTTGCCGTCCGGATGGCGGTTCGTCAGGTTGTCGAAGACATTGAACGTGACGCGGATGTCGTTCGACGAGGTCGAGAAGTGGGGATCGAGCCGGGAGATGTCGCCGCCCTGAGCGACGACGAACTCGCGCTTCTGGGTCGTCTGGGCGGAGGCGCCCCGTGGCGACGGACCCTCCAGCAGGGCCGTAGCGGCGGCGCCGACGCCGAGGGCCGCGGCGCGCTCCAGAAAGGCGCGGCGGGAGAGGGTCCCCGTCTGCCATGCGTGGACAAGCGTCCGGAACTCCATTCACAGTCTCCTTGTGTCTTGGTTGTCAGGGCCGGGGCGGCCGTCGCATCAGCTCTTCCCGGAGGCGTCGGGCCACGAGGCTTGCCTCGTCGCCGCGCAGGCAATGGGGGTCGACCAGCAGTTCGCCCCGGTGGACGCGGACCATGATCGGCGGCTCGCCCTGGCGGAGGGCCGCCATCACGCTGTCGGGAGTGAGCCCGGTGGCCGCATCGATGGCGACGAGCAGAGTCGGCGCAGTCCACACGCCGCGATCGTCTCCCAGACGTGCTCGCACGCCGGGAATCTCGGCCACGGCCTCGCGGATCCGGAGCGCCTCGTCGAGGTGGCGCGCCCACTCGGCGTCGTGGTCGTCCTGGAGGAACAGCTCGAGCGCGGCCACCAGCCCGATGATGGCTTCCTTGCTGACCTTGCAGGGGCGTCCCACGGCAGAGTTCGGCGCCCCGTTCGCGGCTGCGGCGCGGATGAGATCGCCACGGCCGATGAGCAGTCCCGTGTTCTGTGGCCCGCGGATGCCCTTGCCCCCGCTCAGGATCACGAGGTCTCCGCCCATGTCCGTCCAGCGCCTGAGGTGCCCGACCGGCGGCAGCGTGGAGGCCGCGTCGACGATCAGAGGGAGCCCGCGAGCGTGAGCGATGGCGGCCATGCCCTCCGGCCCGACCCCGCGTCCGGCCAGCCCCGGCGAGACGATGTAGATGAGCGCCGCGGTCCTCGCGCTGATGGCGGCCTCCAGCATCTCCGGCGTGCAGGCGTCGGCGTTTCCGGCCTCTACCAGGACGGCGCCGGCCATGCGGAGGGCCTGATCGTACTGGATCCGGCCACACTGCTGGATCACGATCTCGTTCTGCATCCCGGTGGTGTCGGGGAGGCGGGCGATGCGCTCGGGGTCGTTCCCGGCGATGCATGCGGCAGCTGCGAGGAGCAGACCGCCGGCCGAGCCCGAGGTCACGTGGGAGGCCTCGACGCCGACGAGCCGGGCAATGTGGGCGCCGGCGAGCGCGTTGAGCTCCGCCATGTCCACGTAGGCCCCGGCCGCCTCGGTCATGGCGTCCAGGACCGGCTTCGACATGAGGGAGCCGCTCGCCATCGTGTTCATCCCCCGAGCGTTGACGATCGGCCTCACCCCGAGTCGTGCGTACACGTCCATGCGTATCCTCCGCGTCTATTGTGTCGGCGTCCGGCTAGCAGTCAAGGGGCGAGGCGCAAGACGGCGTCCAAGGGAGAGGCACCGTCGTCGCATCGAAGCGACGCTCGACGAGATCCCGGTAGAAGCGCCCGCGGGGCCACTCCGCCGAGGATACCGCAGCTGTCAAGGCTCCTGCGGTCCGCTGCTACAATGAACACCCGAACGGTGCGGCCGGGAACCCGCGGTCATCCGAGGAGGACCTCCGTGCGCGATGGTGAGCTCTGCTTCACGCCCGCGACCGAGCTCGTCCGCCTGTACCGCGCCCGCAAGGTGTCCCCCTCCGAGGTCATGCAGGCCGTCCTGGACCGGATCGATGCGGTGAACCCTCGCCTCAATGCCTACGTCACGGTTGCCCGGGAGGCGGCGCTCGCCGGGGCACGGAGGGCGACGAGCGCCCTCCGTCGAGGAGCGACGCTTCCGCCGCTCCACGGCGTGCCGGTGTCGATCAAGGATCTCACCGCGACCAAGGGCATTCGGACCACGTGGGGCTCGAAGGAGTTCGAGCATCACGTGCCATCCGAGGACGCGCTGGTGGTCACACGCTTGAAGACCGCCGGCGCGATCGTCGTCGGCAAAACGAATACGCCGGAGTTCGGAGCAGGCGGGAACACCTTCAACGCGGTCTTCGGGGCGACCCGCAACCCCTGGAACCTCGCCCTGACATGCGGCGGGTCCAGCGGGGGGGCGGCGGTGGCTCTGGCCACGGGGATGGGCCCGCTGGCCCAGGGCTCCGATCTCGGGGGGTCGCTTCGCACCCCGGCGGCGTTCTGCGGGGTCGTTGGGTTCCGCACGACGCCGGGGCTGGTGCCCGTCTACCCGCGGGAGCTGGCGTGGGACTCGCTCGCGGTGTCGGGGCCGATGGCGCGCACGGTTGCCGACACCGCGCTGATGCTGTCGGTCGTCGCCGGGCCGGACGACCGGGCGCCGCTCTCCTACGACGTGGACGTCCGCGCCTTCCCGGCGGCCGTCCGGCGGCCCTCGATCCGCGGATGGCGGGTCGCGTGGACGCCGGATCTGGACGGGCTGATCGCGGTGGACGCCGAGGTCAGCCGCGTCGCCTCCGGTGCGATCGGCGTCTTCCGCTCGCTCGGCGCCCGGGTGACGACGGCGTCTCCGTCGTTCGCCGAGCTGCACGACATCGTGCTGGGGACTCGGGGGCTGTCGATGGTGGCGCTCCACGCCGATCGGCTGCCCCGGTGGCGCGCAGAGATGCAGCCGGGCCTGCTCTGGAACATCGAGCAGGGACTCGCGCTCACGCCGCGGGACATCGCCCGCGCGGAGAAGCTGCGGAGCGTGCTGTGGGAGCGAGTACGGCGCTTCATGGAGCGGTACGAGCTCCTGGTCCTGCCGACCGTGGCCGTCAGGCCGTTCCCGGTCGAGCAGCCCTATCCGACCGAGATCGAAGGCAAGCCGCTCGAGAACTACACGCAGTGGTTCTCGCTCACGTACGCGATCTCGGTGACGGGACTGCCGGTGATCTCCGTCCCCGCCGGCTTCACGCGGGACGGCCTCCCGGTGGGGATCCAGATCGTGGGCCGTCGGCGCCAGGAAACGGCCGTGCTCGCCGCGGCAGCGGCGTTCGAGGCCGCGGCGCCGTGGACAGATCAGGTGCCGCCCGTCGTTGCGGGCGTGCCCTCGGCATGAGCAGCTGGCGCCTCCGGATCCTGTCCGCGAACCTCGCGAACGGACGAGCCGATGCCGATGCGTTCGCCGACCTGGTGGAGGCGGTCGAGCCCGACGTGGTCGCTGCCCAGGAGCTCGCGCCCCCGCAGGCTGAAGCGCTTGCCCGTGTGCTGTCGTTCGGCAAGCTCGAGCCGGCCCGAGACCACCACGGCATGGGGATCGCGCTTCGGGCGCCCGGAAGCGTCCGGCCGCTCAGGCTCCCGTATCGCTCGGCGTTCGTGGCGGAAGTGCCCGGGCCCGCGGACGACGAGCCGATCGAGATTCTGAATCTCCACCTCGCCGCTCCCCACGTCCATCCCGTGATCCAGCGGATGAAGGATCGCCGCGGGCAGCTCCGCCATGTGCTGGCCTATCTCGATACGACGCCCCGGCGCCGGCGCGCATTGGCGGGCGATCTCAACTCGACACCGCTGTGGCCCGCGTACCGCCGCCTCCGGGCGCGCTTCGACGATGCGGCCGTCGAGGCGGCGCGCCGGATCGGGCGCTGGCCGGGTCGCACCTGGGGCCCGTGGGCCGGGTCGGTGCGGCTCCTCCGCATCGACCACGTCCTCGTGCGCGGTCTCGTCGCGACGGGGACGCGCGTCCTGCCCCTCAGGGGCAGCGATCACAGCGCGCTCGTCGCCGATCTCGAGCTGGCTCTCGGGCCCGGGGAGGACGCGGGGACGGCTACCGCCCGTACATGAGCGTCGCGGCGGAGTAGCCAGGCAGGCGACCCGGCTCCCAGACGTGCTTCCGCGCGACTGCCTCCACAAGGTCGGCGCCCCAGCCCGGCCGCGTCGGCAGGAGCACTTCGCCGTGTTCGATGACCGGAGGGACGTCCACGAGTTCGTCTTTCCACGGCACGTCGTCCACGTCGATCTCCATGATGCGGACGTTTGGCACGGTGGCGCAGAGGTGTAGCGAGTGGAGGGTTGAGAGATGGCTGTAGTAGTTGTGGGGGGCGACGTTGAGCTCGTAGGTCTCCGCCAGGTCTGCCACCTTGCGCGACTGGGCGAAGCCGTTCCACGGCACGTCGACCATCACGACGTCCATCGACCGGGCCTCGAAGAAGGGGCGGTAGCCGCGAAGGCCGTAGAGGTTCTCGCCCGAGCAGATCGGCATTGGCGCCTCTTCCTTGACCTCGCGGAGCGCCTGCTCGTCGTACATGTCGACCTCGACCCACATCAGATCCAGGTCGGCCACCGCCCGGCACACGCGGATGGCAGCCTCCGGCTTCATGTTGAAGTTGAGGTCCAGAGCGATGCCGATGTCGGGGCCGACGGCTCGCCGGAAGGTGCCGAGGAGCGTCGCGATGTGACGGATCATCTCGGAGGTCACCGTCTGGTCGGTGGTTCCCGGGCCGCCACCGAACCCCGGGAAGTGCACCCGCGCCGGGTCGCCCGGATAGACGATATTGGTCTTGAGCGCCCGGTAGCCGCGCCGGACGACCTCCTCGCCGAGACGGTGCACGTCGTCCATCGCGCGAAGCGGCGGTGCCCCGATGATCGCCGCGTTCATGGCCCGCGAGGTGCCGCAGTGGGACCAGTAGACCGGCTGGCGAAGGCGAAGCGGCCCCCCGAAGAGCTCGGAGACCGGGACACCGAGCCCCTTGGCCTTGACGTCCCACAGTGCGAGCTCGATGCCAGCGATCGCCTTGGCGGCGATGCCACCCGGGCTCTGCCGTGCCATGCGGTAGAGATCCCAGTAGATTCGCTCGACTGGGCGCGGGTCCTGACCGATCAGCACTGGCTCGAAGTCCTTGACCGCGCCGACGACTCCGTACGGATTGCGACCGTCCGAGCACTCCCCGTAGCCGGTGACACCCGCGTCCGTGCGGACGGCCACGAACTGCCAGGGACGCCATCCCGCGTCGACGACGAACGTCTCGACCCCCGTGATCTTCAACCGGTCACACCCGGTAGACGTACTGCTGGCCGGGCTTCCGCTCGACGTCGGGTGGATAGCTCTTCCGCTTGTCGGCGTAGTACTGCGTCCGATGGTCGCCCTCCGCGAGGCGGTTGTACGTGACGTACAGCACGCGCCGAGGCTCGTCGGAGAGGTTCGGGCCCGAGCGATGGGGAACGAAGGAGTCGAAGAAGACCGCGTCACCGGCCCGGGTCGGGTAGAGGGTGAACTCGGCCCCCCGGAGATCCTCCTCCGATAGGGGCGCCCACTCGGGGCCGATCAGGCCCCGGGTGTGGTGACCCGCCGCGAGCTCGAGGCACCCGTTCGCCTCGGTCGCCTCGTCGACCGAGACCAGCGCGGTCACGAACAGGGACGCGTACGCGCTCCAGCCCGCCTGCTGATCCTGGTGCGGCTTGAAGCCATCGCCGCCTGCGAGCTTGAAGTTGATCTTGTCCTTGAAGAGAACGGCGGGCTCGCCGAGGAGCTCACTCGCCCGCCCGAGGAGCTTGTCTCCGTCGAAGATGGCCCTGAACCCCGGGTGATAGGGGTAGAAGTTCTCGATGCGATTGATCAGCCGGCGGCCAGGCTCGCGCAGGCTCGTCTCCCCGTAGACCATCCAGACCCCGGGCTGCTCGGGCCAGGCCTGGACCTCGTCGGTGGCTCGGCGGAGCTCCGCAACCTCGTTCGGGTTGAAGAGCCCCCGGCACACGAGGAACCCGTCACGCCGATACTCGGCGAGCTCCTGTCCGGAGAGGAACCGCGGTGTTCGCTGGGGGGCGTTCATGGCACCAGGACCACCTTTCCGTAGGACTCGCGGGACGCCAGCGCCCCGAGTGCCGCCGCCGCCTCGCGGAGGGGATAGGCACGGTAGATCACGGGACGCAGCCGGCCCTCGCCATAGAGCTTCATCAGGGCATCCGTCCACTCCTGGACGAGCGGGGATCCGCGTCGCTGGTAGTAGCCCCAGTGGACGCCGACCACGCTGATGTTCTTGAGCAGCAGACGATTCACGGCCACGGTCGGGATGCGGCCGCCGGCGAAGCCGATGGTGAGGAGCCGTCCCTCGAAGGCGATGCACTTGGTCGACCCGTCGAAGATGTCGCCGCCGACGGGGTCGTAGACCACGTCCGCGCCCTCGCCGCCGGTGACCGCCTTCACCTGCTCGATCCAGTCCTCCGCCCGGTAGTCGATGAGGACGTCGGCGCCGGACTGGCGCGCCACCTCGAGCTTCTCCGGGGTGCCGGCCGCGGCGATGACGCGCGCGCCGAGCGCCTTCCCCAGCTGGACCGCCGCGAGCCCGACGCCCCCGGCCGCCCCGTGGACGAGGAGCCACTCGCCAGGCTGGAGGGCAGCGCGCCGGACTAGCGCCGAGTAGCCTGTCTGGTAGACGACGAAGAACGCCGCCGCCTGATCGAACGGCATCGCGTCCGGGATCGGGTGCAGACGCTGGGGTGCGGTAACCGCCCGCTCCGCGTAGCCACCCCACTCGAGATTGGCGAGGACTCGCTGGCCAGCGCGGACATCCGTCACCTGGGCGCCGACCTCGCGCACGATGCCCGCGATCTCGTGGCCGGGGGAGAACGGCAGAGGCGGCTTGATCTGATACTTGCCCTGGATCATTAAAATATCGGGGAAGTTGCACCCGATCGCGCGGGTCTCGACGAGGACCTGGTCGGACCCCGGCTCCGGGTCCGGCAGGTCCACGTACTCGAGCTCCGACGGCTCGCACCACCGGGTCGCCACCATGGCCTTCATTGCGGTTCGATGATACCAGCAGCCTGGCGCGGATCGGCGCATCGTCGCCGGGCGGGTCGTCGCAGTTCCTGCGGCGGGCGCACGCGGGGGCGGGGCCGGGCCGCCCGGCTGACGGTCAGCCGGGCCACGGGGGCGGGGTTGACCGGCCCGACCGGTATCAGGGGTGTCGGACGCGGGGCCGACGACTCATGGACGGTCAACTTCTCGCGCCTCGTCGGGGACGTAGTTCGCGCACCAGTTCGCCATAGAGCTCTGGCCGGCGCGTTTTCAGCTGGTAGTTCGGGTATGCGCGCTGTTCCGCCGGGGAGGCAGCCTCGAGAGTGGCCACGGCCATTTCCTCCCGAATCTGCTCGAGTTGCGGCGACGCCAACACCCTGCCATCGGGGCCGAAGATCAGTGGCGCTCCAGGATGGTGCAGCTGGTTCTCGTGGTCCTTCGGATACATGTCCACGTACCCTGCGCGTCCCGCTTGGTCCGCCAACACGGCGAAGAAGGCGTTCTTCTTGGCTCTGATCGGCCGATGTGGGCTCTAGCCGTCCACCACCGGCAGGAGAATCCGTGATGGCCGGAAGGCGTCGTGGAACACGGTGTTGATGGCGACCTGACCCCGTGCTTCGGCGCCGGTCGGTCCGCCCGTGTTCAGGTTTCGGTCGAATCGCGGGAAGCTGGACGACGTCACGGCGACGCGGATCCGGTGGCCCTTGCGGAAGGTGTTGGCCGTCGCCCAGAGGTCCACCGTCAGCTGGTAGACCTGGCCGGGCGTGAGGGGAGTCGGACGGCTCCCCGAGTCACGGTAGCGGGCGCGGAGGATCCCGTCGCAGAGAAGCCGCGAGAAGCCATCGGGATGGACGTCCGTCAGCCGGACGACGAAGTCGGTGTCGGGCGCCGTGGACATGGCGTGGAGCACGCAGCGCACGTCGCCGATCACCGTGAGGTCCCGCTCGAGGGGCGCACTGGTGTAGGTGAGACAGCGTCCCTCGATGGGCCGCTGGTCGCAGGCGCCGCCCGGGATGTTGAGCGTCGCGCCGCCCGCGGTCGGAACCGGGTCCTCCGGGTCGTACTGGTATCCGTCCGCTTGCTCCGCGCCCACCGGCGGCTCCGGCGCCAGGCGCGCCCCATCGTGGAGGTACCACGGCGTCTCGCGCGTCCCGGGCCACGGGTACGCGTCGGCGGCTGCGCCAGCGGTTCTCCCCCATCACGAAGAGCTGGACGCGGGGCTCGTCGGGCACGCGAGTTCCGCGCGCCCCGCATCCAGTGGTCGAACCAGGGCAGCCGGATGGCGTTGTAGTCCCGGATCGCCTCCCCGCCGAAGTCGACCTCCCCCTGGACGGTCTGCGCCATGTTCCAGGGGCCGTGGATCCACGGCCCGACGACCAGGCGCTGGGCGTCGCGCGCGGCCTGGGTCCGCGCCTTGGCCCGCGTGCCCGTGAAGTTCTTGATGGTCCCGGCGAGGAAGATGTCGAACCAGCCCCCCATGTGGACGATCGGCGTGTCGATGTCGCCGTGCCGCTGGGCGATGTTCCAGCGCCACCAGAACGGGCCGTCGTCCGGGTGAGCGAGGAACTCGTTGTACCAGTCGTCCAGACCCTCGACGAGCGGATTCGGATGGAGCGGCAGCTCGCGGTGCCAGCTGGGGAGCTCCTGGAGCGCCTTTTCCAGAACGCCCCTTCGTTGCGCCTGCTCTTCCGGACTCCTGGCCAGCCGGGGCAGGTTGTTGTAAGTCCACTTGAGGGTCCACTCCACCATGAACCCGAGCTCGAAGGCGCCACCGTGGTACACCCACTCCGCCCAGTAGTCGGCCGACGACTCCCGCACGTACATGGCGCGGAGGTGCGGCGGCCGGGTGGGGGCGAGGCGGTACTGCGTCGCGCCGGCGTACGAGCCGCCAATCGTGCCGACGTTGCCGTCACACCACGGCTGGGCAGCGATCCACTCGACCGTGTCGTACCCGTCACGGTTCACGCCCCAGCCGTCGTCGTGGAAGGGGATGAAGCGCCCCTCGGACGCGAAGCGTCCCCGGACATCCTGGATCACGACCGCGTAGCCGTTGGTCGCGAAGAAGGGCGGCGACCCTACCTGGCACTCGGGAGAATTGTCCTTGCTGTACGGCGTCCGCTCCAGGAGCGCCGGGAACGGTCCCGTCCCCTTGGGCAGATAGACGTCGGCGCGGAGGATTGTCCCGTCGCGCATCGTCTGGGGCACGTCGCGGCGGATCGTGAACTCGGGGCTCAGGCTGGTCATCCGTGGCTCCTCGGTGCGGCCGCGCCGGGTGTGATGGCCGTCTTGAGGCCTCGGCCGGCGGCCGCGTGGGCAAACGCCTCGGCGATTCGATCGAGGGGATAGCTGTCCGTCATCAGGGTGCGGGCGCCGATCTTGGACAGGAGCGGTAGCACCCGGCGGAATGCCGTTCCGCGGCCGTAGGCGCCGGTGAGGGTCAGCTCCCGGAAGTGGAAGTCGAAGAGGTCGACGGGAAGCGTGCTCCCCTTGGGGCAGACGCCCACCAGCTGCACGATGCCGCGAGGGCGGGTGAGGCCCGCGGCCATCGCCAGGAGGTCCGGCTTGCCGACCGCCTCGCAGGCGAGGTCGACGCCGTGACCGCCCGTCGCGCGCAGCACGACCTGGGCGAGATCCTCGGTCACCGGATCCACGGCGAGATCGGCGCCGAGACGTCGGGCCGCATCTAGGCGACTCGCGACGGGGTCCGACAGAACCGTCGTTCCCGCACCGCGGGCCTTCGCCAGGGCGAGAGTGAGCAGGCCCATCACGCCGCCCCCGATCACGAGTACAGTGGCGCCACGCCGCATCCGGCTCATCTCGAGTCCCTCCAGGCAGCAGGCCGCCGGCTCGGCCAGGGCGGCGGTGGCCGGGTCGAGTCCCTCGGGAAGGGGATGCACGCACTGCCGGGGGAGGACGACGCGCTCGGCGAAGCCGCCGACGCGAACGGCCTCTTGGCACTGGCTGATGCGGCTCGCTCGGCAGGCGTCGCAAGCTCCGCAGCCGTAGTTCGGCTCGCAGGCCACCGCCTGCCCCACGAGGTCCCGCCTGACGCCGCGGCCCACCGCTAGCACCGTTCCGCTGTACTCGTGTCCCATTACACGGGGCGGCGTCAGGGGGAAGAGGCCCTGGGTGGCGTGGACATCGCTGCCGCAGATGCCCGCCGTGTGGACTGCCAGGAGGACCTGGCCCGGCCCGGGAGCCGGCTCGGGCAGGTCATCGAGCGTGAAGCGGTTGTCGCCGTGCCAGGTCGCGGCGCGCATGGTCGCTCCAGATCTTCAGGCGCGGAGGACCTGAAGGAAGCTCCGCGCCCCGTTGACGATGAGCGGTCCCGTGACGACCAGGAGCGCCTGGAACCCCTCGGCGAGGACGCGGCGGCCGTCGTCGTGGTCGAGGGCGACGATCATGGCGGGCTTGCCCGCCGCGCGGGCCGCCGCGTGGATCCGCCTCACCTCGGTCTGGACCCGCGGATCGTGCCAGCCTCCCGGGATGCCCATCGACAGCGACAGGTCGCCGGGTCCGATCAGCACAACGTCGAGGTCGGCTACGCCGACGGCGGCGTCGAGCTCACCGAGCACCTCGCGGTTCTCGAAGATGGCGCAGCACAGGATCTCCTCGTCCGCCCGCCGGTAGTACTCGGCGCCCAGCTGCGGCACGCCGTAGAAGGCCGCGCGCGACATCGCCATGGCGCCCCGCGTCCCCCGTGGTGGATACCTCGTCGCCCTGGCAGCCGCCTCGACGTCGGCGCGGCTCGCCACATCGGGGACGATGATGCCCCCCGCGCCCTGGTCGAGGTACTCGAGGATCTCCGCCGGGTCGTTCTTCCTGACGCGCACGAGCGGGGTCATGCCGGTCAGCTCGGCCGCGCGGATCAGATCGCGGCCGGTCTCGACGCCGAGGCCGCCGTGCTGGCCGTCGATGAACACGAAGTCGTAGCCGAGATGACCGAAGCTTTCCACCAGCTCGGGGCTGTTGATGGTGATGAGAGCGCCGACCACACGCTGGCCGGCCCGCAGCTTGGCCTTGAGGCTGTTCGGACGCACGGGTTCTCCTTTCGGTGTCCGGGAGCGCCGCAGGTCTGGCGACAGCGCCGTGATGCCGAAGGCCGATGATAAGCCTCACCCGCGCGCCCGACAAGTCGGTCGGGCCGCGTGGCGGGTTGGGGGGGGCCGCGGTCGCGCTGGGGGGCATCGCCACGGCACGAGCCCGCATTTTGCAAGAGCTTCATGCGTGAGAAGGGAGCGGGAGATGCAGTGAGATTCGCGTGGCCGAGGGCCATGACGGGACCGAGCGACAGGGGCGGTACCGTCGGTTGAGGTTCAGGGCCGGGCGTGGTTGGCGATGATGAAGCCCGCGATCGAGTGGCGCGAGGGGCCGGTCGGCAGCTTGTCGCTGTCAAACCAGCGGGCGTCCTCGAGCTCTTCCTTGTCGATCGCGATTTCACCGCCCGCGTAGCGCGCGACGAAGCCGATCATGAGCTGGCTCGGGAACGGCCAGTTCTGGCTCCCGACGTACTGGATGTCGGTGACGTCGACGCCCACCTCCTCCTTCACCTCGCGGGCGACCGCGCCCTCGAGCGACTCGCCGTTGTCGACGAAGCCCGCCACCAGGGCATAGCGCCCGGGAGCCCAGCCCGCCTTCCGGGCCAGGAGGACGCGGGAGCCGTCGCGAACGAGGGTGATCACGGCGGGGTGGAGGTGCGGGTAGTGCTCGTAGCGGCAGCGCGGGCACTGCTTTCCCCACTCGCCGGGAATGCGCGCGGTCGGCTCGCCGCAGCGCGGACAGTGGCCGCTGGTCGACTCCCACCAGAGGAGCTGCATGGCCATCCCGCCGAGCGAGAGCAGCTCGTCCGGGAGCCGGGTGCCCTGCATCGGCACCAGCGTCTCTCGCTGGAGTGCCGAGGGGACGGGCGCCCCCTTGGGGAGCCCCATGACCCAGCAGGGCGTCTCCCCGAGGGTCCCCAGCCAGATCGGGTCGCCGGCGGCGCCGTCCAGGCCGGGCGGCCGACCACCCTGGGGCAGCTGGAATCGATTCCCATCGGGCACCACCAGGAGGCCCTGATCCTGGACGAGCAACCAGTGCCCGCGAGGCTCCGGCGGAGTCGTGCCGGCCTTGGCCGGCACGAAGGCGTCCCGCAGGCAGTCCCGGTTGAACGGGAGATACACGGTCAGGGGTGTCGGCCGATGGGTCGTCGGCGCCATGTGGGATCTCAGAAGATGATGAGGCCGCGAGCCAAGGCGCCGGCTGCGAGGTCGCGGAACGCCTGGTCTACCTCGTCGATCGAGTAGCGGCCCGTGATCAGATCGTCCAGGTGTAGCTTCCCGGCAAGATAGAGCTCCAGCTCCTCGACGCGGAGCGGCGCCCGCTGCTCGAACAGGACCGGCGCCTTCATGGCTCCTCTCCCTTCGGCCACCCCCGATCGTCACACGGTCCGGACGGTCGCCCGTCAGCTCCCGTATCGGATTCGCGGCTCCAGGTAACCGTACAACAGATCGACGGCGAGGTTCAGTGCCATGAACAGCGCTGCGATGAAGAGGATCGTGCTCTGCGTCACCGGGTAATCCCGCTGGTAGATCGACCAGAGGACCAGGCGTCCGACCCCGGGCAGCGTGAAGACCTCCTCCACCACGACCGTGCCGCCCAGGAGGATGCCCAGCTGCAGCCCGGCCACCGTGACCACGGGGATCATGGCGTTCTTGAGGGCGTGCTTCAGCACGACGCCCCGGTTGGCCAGTCCCTTGGCCAGCGCTGTCCGCACGTAGTCGGAACCGAGCACGTCGAGCATGCAGGAGCGGGTGGTGCGGGCGACGTTGGCGGCGGCCGCCGTGCCGAGACACAGGGCGGGGAGGATCATGATGGTGAGGTTCCGCCGGGGATCCGCGAGGAGGCCCACCCACATGATCGGCGGCATCCAGCGGAGATAGAGGGAGAAGAAGAGGATCAGCATCGTCCCCTGCCAGAAGACGGGCACCGAGAGCCCGAGCAGGGTGCCGACTCGCGTGGCGTGGTCGACCGGTCGGTCTCGCCAGACGGCGGACAGCACCCCGGCGGCCACACCGAGGATCAACGAGAAGGCGACGGATAGCACGGTCAGCTCGATCGTGACCGGCAGCCGCTCGAGGATCAGCGAGAGGACCGGCTTGCCGGTGCGCCACGAAGTGCCGAGGTCGCCGCGGAGGAGCTGGCCGAGCCACCGCCCGTACTGGACGTACCAGGGCTGGTCCAGACCGAAGAAGCGCTTGAGCTGGTCGACCATCTGCTGGCTCACCACCGCGTCGGCGCCGATCATCTGCTCCACGACGGTGCCGGGGATGAGGTGGAGCATGAGGAACACGAGGACGGTCAGGCCGAGCAGCGTCAGCGCCATCGAGTAGAGGCGGACGACCACGTAGCGGCCCATCGGTCTGCCCGCGTCCCTTAGGCGTGGGACTCCACCACGCTCGGCATGAGGATGCCTGGCCTCGTCTGTTCAGGCGGCCAAGCTGGCGGGCCTGACCTCGAAGCCCAGCTGAGCGCTGTTCTCGCGCACCCGCGCATCCGTGCTCAGAACGACGAGGTCGGGGAGCGACTCCCGGAGGACCGCCATGCTTGCCAGGTGGATCGCGTCCAGCGTCCGCACGGGCTCCAGGGGGAACCGGCCGCCCGCTCGTTCGGCCACGTCTGGCGTGAGTTCCAGCACGGCCCATCGTGCCGTGGACTGCGCCAGAACGCTCAGCACCTCGCTGAGCTGCGTCTCGGCAATTCGGCACTCCGAAAGCGCCCGCCGCGCCGCGCGGCGGCATTCGATCAGGGTGAGACGCGAGCAAACTACCTTGCTGGCTCCGACCAGGTCGTCGAACACCCGGTCGGCCAGGGAGTCGTTGAAGAGCCACCTCAGCACAGCACTGCTCTCGGCGTAGAGGATCATGGCTCGGCTCGCTCGGCGTCGAGGAGCCGCTGGGTGCCCTCGCGAAGGTGTACTCGCGTCCGACGATAGGCGGCCTTGTCCTGGGGCAGCCCTGGTGTGAGCGCGCCCTCGGCCTGCAGACGGCTGAGCGCATGGTCGAGCGTCGTCGCGGGCAAGTCTCCGGAGGGGCGCCTCAGCTCGGCCACGACCCGACCGCGGTCGGTGACCAGCACGACCTCGCCCCGAGCGACCTCCCGGAGGTACGCGCTCAGCCGGTTCTTCAGCTCGCGGATCGCCACGGCCTTCATGGCCCAGAATGTAGCCTCACGTGGCTACATCCGTCAACCTGCCTCGCGGTCCCCACCGCCACGCCGAGTCGGCGGGGCAGACCCCGCGCGGTAACTCACCCCGCGGGCGGCTGGTGCCCTCCCAGGGCCCGGCCCCTGAACCTCCCTTGCTACGCCTTGTCGAGCCAGACCTGCTCGAAGCCGTAGAGCATCGTGGTCGGGTGCTGCTTCCAGTTCTTCACCGCGCCCTGCGTGAAGTCGATGTGGTCGGCGGAGAACAGCCAGAGGTGCGGCACGTTCTCGAGGATCATGATCTGGACCCGGTCGTAGATCTCCTTGCGCCTCTTCTGGTCCATCGTGCGCCGTCCCTCTTCCAGGAGACCGTCGAGGTCGGGCACGCTCCAACTGTTCCAGTTCTGGCCCTTCGTCGAGTGGAGGGCCCGGAAGAACGCGACGTCCGGGTCGCCGTAACCGGGCGTGGTGTTCATGGTCATGTCGAAGTCCTTGGCGAGCCAGCGCTTGATCCACACCGCGTACTCCACGTTCTCGATCTCGGCCGTGATGCCGATGCGCTTGAGGTTCGCGGCGATGACGGGCGCGCCGTTGACCATGGTCGGGAACGTGGGGATCACGCCCAACTTGACCGTGAAGCCGGCGGCCTGGCCGGCGTCCGCCATGAGCTTCTTGGCCTTGTCGACGTCGGGCTTGTAGTACTTCATCCACTGCTCCTCGGGAAGCTGCCACTCCTTCATCGGTGCCGTGCACGGCGCGGTGAGGCGGCCGAAGCCAGCGGCGGCGACCCGGAGCACGGCGGCGCGGTCGACCGCCCAGCTGATGGCCTGCCGGACGCGCACGTCCTTGAGCGGACCGCGGCTCGCATTGATGTTCAGGAAGTCGTATCCGAGGCGCGACGACCGGTATCCGGTCAGCGCCTTCTCGTCCTTCAGGAGGTTCCAGTTCTTGTTGTCCTCGATGAAGGCGTGATGGATCTGGCCCGTCCGGAGGGCGGCCACCGTGTTCGCCTCGTCTGGGATCGTCCGGACGACGACCTCGTCGGCGTGCGGCAGCCCCTTCTTGAAGTAGTTCGGGTTCTTCTTGAAGACCATCTGCTGCTCGACCTTCCAGTCGGCCAGCATGAAGGGCCCTGTGCCCATGGTCATCTTGTTGAGGTCGCCGCCGCCCTTCGAGACCCCGGCCTCGCTGATGATGAAGGCGTAGAAGCCGGCGAGGGCGGGGACCAGGGCGGCGAACGGCTCCTTGGTCTGGAACTTGATCTCGTACTTTCCCGACGGCTCGACCTTGTCGACGGCGATGAAGTCCGCCTTGCCCGCCGCTGACTTTTCCAGCAGGCGGTCGAAGGTGAACTTGACGTCGGCGGAGGTGAGCTCCTGGCCGTCATGGAACTTGACGCCCTGGCGGAGCTTGAAGGTCCATGTGAGGCCGTTGGGACTCACCGCCCAGGACTCCGCCAGCTCCGGTTGCGGCGTCATGCTCTCGTCGAAGCGGACGAGCTGGTTGTAGGTGAGGGGGGAGCGCCGGCTGCGCGAGAATGCGGGAACGAGCTGTGGGTCGAGGCCGGTCGCCTCGTTGTTCTGGGCCGAGATGATCGTTCCGCCGGCCTTCGGGGTCTGGGCGAAGACGCTGCGACCCATGGCGAGGGTTCCCAGGATGGCGCCGCTGGCCCTGAGCATGTCGCGGCGGGTGGGGCCGCTGGACTGAGAGCTGTCCCGGTGAAGCTGTCGGTCACGCGTGGTCATGGAATGCCTCCTGGCAGGGGTGGTCATTGAGAGCGTGGGTCGAGCACGTCGCGAAGGCCGTCGCCGAGCAGGTTGAAGGCGAGCACTGCCGTCATGATGGCCAGGCCCGGGAACACCGAGATCCAGGGGGCCGTCTCGAGGTACGTCCGGCCCTCGTTGAGCATGTTGCCCCAGGAGGGTGTCGGCGGCTGAGCAGAAAGACCGAGGTAGCTCAGCGAGGCCTCGATCAGGATCGCCTGCGAGAAGGCCACCGTCCCCTGGACGACGAAGGGTGAGAGCACGTTCGGCAGCACGTGCCTGAGCGCGACCTTGGCGCGACCGGCGCCGAGCGCCCGCACCGCCTCCACGTATTCCTTCTCGCGCTCCGCGAGGACGGGGCCGCGCATGACACGCGCGAAGATCGGCGTGTAGACGATGGCGATCGCGATCACCGCGCTGTTGACGCCGGGGCCCCGCATGGCCGCGATGCCGACGGAGAGGAGCAGCCCTGGCACGCTGAAGAACACGTCCATCACCCGGCTGACGAGGTTGTCCCAGCGTCCGCCAAGGTAACCGGCCGTCAGGCCGAGGGCTCCGCCCACGAGCATGGCGGACCCGATGGAGACGGTCGCGACGTACAGCGAGATGCGGGAGCCGTGGATCACGCGGCTCAGCACGTCCCGTCCCAAGCGGTCGGTGCCCATCCAGGCCTTTGGCCCGGGAGCCGTCTCGAGGAGTTCGAAGTTCTGCTCGTCGGGCGCCACGGGGGCAAGCAGACCGGCAAAGAGCGCGACAGCGACGATGAGGACGGAGACGACGAGGCCGCCGAGGACGACTGAGCTGCGGAGGGCGCGCCGGACGCGCCGGCCGAGGCGCGGCATCTCGCGCTGGGCACTGGTAGCCACGAGCACCGCGTCCCGTGTGAGCTCCAACGTCGCGATGCTAGGCGGGCCCTTCGGGCGCTGTCAAGGCCCGGTCCACCCCCGGCGGACACCGGCGGCCGGCGGGCACACCAGCGGGTGGCCCGCGCGACGGGCCGCGCTACCATGGCGGGGTTGCGGCCGCGCCCGGCTGTGATCGCGAAGCGGGAGGCGCGCCCTGCCGATGCCCGATCGATCCGCCGGGCCGCCGAGGGCGCTGCCGTGGCCGAACGGCGAGGTGCTGCCAAGGGCGTGGATCTGCCGGCGCTCCTGGCCGGGGCTGGTCGGCTGAGACGCAGTCGCCCGGTGCCGCACGGGCCGCGACCTATGCCAACATGGAGTCGTTCGCGCGAACGGATCCCACGACACTCGACTGGGAGGAGCGATGGCGTCCGTCATGACGGTGACCGGACCGGTGCAGGCTCGGGACCTCGGCTTCACGCTGGTCCACGAGCACATCTACCTAGACCTCACCCGCGACGTGCTCGGTCGAAACAGCCTGCTCAACGACCCCGAGCTCGCCTACCGGGAGCTGGCCCTGTACAAGCAGGCGGGCGGGGTGACGCTCGTGGACCAGACCACGGGGGGTCTCCGGGGTCACGACCACGACATCACCCCGACGAAGCACGCGCTCGCGATCCGCGAGATTGCCGGCCGAGTGGGCCTTCAGATCGTCCTGGGCGCCGGCTGGTACCGGGAGCCGTACTACGAGCGGCGGCTGTGGCGGGCCAAGACCGACCAGATCGCCGAGGAGCTGGCACGGGACGTCGAGCTCGGGATCGACGGCACAGACGTCCGGGCCGGTCTCTTGGGCGAGATCGGATCCCACTTCACATGGATCTCGCCCGTCGAGGAGCGCGTCTTCCGCGCGGTCGCGCGCGCACACCGGCGGACCGGGGTGTCGATCGCCACGCACGCGCTGAACTCGCCGGTCGGCCTCGACCAGCTCGACATCCTGCAGGAGGAGGGCGTGGACCCACGGCGGGTCATCGTCGGTCATGCGCATTCCTACCCGGTGCACGACTACCACGTCGCGCTGGCGCGACGCGGGGCATTCCTCTCCTTCGACCGGATGGGCTACGCTCAGCCCTACGAGCATGAGCGGATGCTTCAGGGTATCCAGCAGCTCGTGGCTGCGGGCCTCGTCGGGCACGTCGTCCTGTCACAGGATGTGTGCTGGCGCACGGACTACGTGGCCTACGGCGGGCGAGGCTACGCGTTCGTGGCAACCGGGCTGCGCGAGGAGCTCCAGAGCCTCGGGATCGGCGATGAGCCGTATCACCGGATGACGGTGGACAACCCCCGCCGTGCCCTGACGGGCGAGCCCTGAGGAGACGCTCCGGACGCGACCGTCGTAGGCACGGGAGGGGAACACGGTGCACCGCGCGTTTCTCGACACCCCCGATGGTCAGATCCACTACGTGACGGCCGGTGCGGGCCGGCCGGTCCTGCTCCTGCACCAGACCCCGCGCTCCTGGGACGAGTACCGTGACGTGATCCCGCTCCTGGCCGTCGAGCGCCGCGTGGTCGCCATGGACACGATCGGCTACGGGGAGTCGTACAAGCCGGCCCGGCGGTGCGACATAGAGGACTACGGACGCGGGGCGATCGCGCTGCTCGACGGTCTCGGCATCCGGTCAACGGCGGTCGTCGGCCACCACACGGGCGCCGTGATCGCGATGGAACTGGCGGTGTCGTACCCGGAGCGGGTCGAGCGGCTCGTGCTCTCATCCAGCCCCTTCGTCGACGCGCCCGACCGCGAGCGGCGCCGGACCGGCGGGCACCGCGTCGACCACGTTGAGCCGAAGCCGGACGGCACACACCTGGCCGAGCTCTGGCAGGGGCGGCAGCGCTTCTATCCGAAGGAGCGGCCAGATTTACTGACGCGCTTCGTCTCCGACGCCCTCCGGGCAGGGGAGAAGCTCGTCGAGGGGCACGGCGCATGCAGCCGGTACCGCATGGAGGAGAAGGTCGGGCGGGTTCGCTGCCCGACGCTGGTGACATGCGGGACGGAAGACCCGTTCGCATTCCCCAAGGCGGAGATCGTCGCGCGGCACATTCCAGGGAGCCGGCTCGCGCCGATCGTCGGGGGGACCGTCGCGCTCGTGGACGAGATGCCGGAAGCCTTTGCCCGGCTGGTGCTGGAGTTCCTGCGGCAGTAGCGGCGGGGACCCGGACTGCCGCCGCTCAGCGCAAGGAAGGAGGGGGCGACGAGCGATGTCTCCGCCCCCTTGGCTCGCACTCCGGCCTGGCAGCGGGCGATCACGAACCACGACCACTTCCTCGAGCTGGGAGGCGACGCGTTGCTGGCGATCCGGATCATCTCGAGGGTGCTCAGAACCTTTCAGGTGGAGTTGCCGGTGAGGGCCTTGTTCGAGTCACCCACCGTGGCGGACATGGCTCTCATGATCGTGCAGAATCAAGCGGTGAAGGCGGGCCAGGAGGACGTCGAGCGGATGTTGGCAGAGCTGGAGGCGCTCTCGCGCGAGGAAGCCAGGAAGCACGGGACCGGCGACGGGTTGTAGAGCGGGAGCCGCGTGGGACCGGCGAGCGTCAGGCAGACTGGCGGCGGGCCGCCTCGATGAGCGCGAAGAGCCGGGCCGGGGTGACCGGTACCTCGCGGATTGTCACGCCGAGGTCGGTGATCGCGTCCTCCACGGCGTTGGCGATCGCGGCCGCCCCGGGAATCGCGCCGCTCTCGCCGACACCCTTGATTCCGAGCTCGTTCACGACCGAGCGATGGTCGAGACGGGCCACCGGGAGCATCGGAAGCTGGTCGGCCTTGGGGAGCCCGTAGTCCATGAGGCTTCCGGTCACGAGCTGCCCCGAGTCGTCGTAGACGAGCTCCTCCCACAGGCCTGCGCCGATGCCCTGCGCGGCTCCACCCTGGAGCTGACCGTCCACGATGACCGGATTGATCGCGCGGCCGCTGTCGTGGACGACCGAGTACGCGAGGAGCCGGATGTCACCGGTCTCGACATCCACCTCGACGGCCGCCGCCTGCGTGCCGAAGGCCCACGTCACGGTGTCCGGATAGAAGTAGCTGCATCGCTGGAGACCGGGCTCGCCGGTCTTGCGGAGCGCCTTCGAGAGAATGGCGGCGTGCGCAACCTGACCGAGCGTCACGGCGCGCGTGGGGACGCCGGCGACGAACGCCCGTCCCTCCTCGATTCGGACGTCCTCGGGCGCGCATTCGAGAAGTTCCGCGGCCACGTGTTGTGCCCGGGCGCGTACCTCCCGGGCCGTCCGGGCGATGGCGGGCCCGACGTTCGCGGCGACACGGCTTCCGCCGGTGCCCATGCCGATCGGGAAGAGCTGAGTGTCGCCGGCCACGATGTGGACGTCGTCCAGGGACACGCCCAGCTCGGCCGCGCAGATCTGGGCGAGCGTCGTCTGGTGACCCTGGCCCTGCGCGGTGACGCCGATGGTGACGAACACCTGGCCGCTCGGGTCGACGCGGACCTGCGCGCCCTCGTAGGGCCCAGGGCCCGAACCCTGGACGTAACAGGCGACGCCGATGCCGATCCGCCGCGACGTGTGCGCTTGCGCGGTCCGGCGGGCCCGGAGCTCCACATGACCGAGGAGCTCGAGTGCGCGGTCGAGCGCGGCCGGGAAGTCGCCCGGGTCGTAGGCGACCCTCACGCCGTCCTTGTAGGTGATGCCCGTCCGGTACGGCATCTCGCCCGGCTGCACCAGGTTGCGCCGGCGGACGTCGATCGGGTGGAGGCCCAGACGGCGAGCGCCGATGTCGAGGAGCCGCTCCATGACGAAGACCGCCTCCGGTCGCCCCGCGCCGCGGTAGGCGGCGTTCTGCGTCTTGTTCGTCACGTAGCTCGTGCCGACGTTCCGGTAGTTGGGCACGCGGTAGGGTCCCGGCAGGTGGTTCACGGTGTTGAGCGTGAGCCCGTTGCCCTCGACGGGGTAGGCGCCCACGTCGGCCTGGAAGACGCCGTCGATGCCCACGATCGTTCCGTCGCGCCGGAAGGCGATCCGCGCCCGGTGGACCTGCTCGCGGTCGTGCCCCGTGGCGACGAAGTGCTCGCGACGGCCCTCGACCCACTTGACGGGTCGTCCCAGACGAAGCGCGATGGCTGGCACGAGCAGCTCCTCGTGGTAGACGGAGCCCTTGGGACCGAATCCGCCTCCCACGTCGGGGGTGCGCACCCGGACCTCCTCGGCCGGGATCCCGAGGACCACGGACACGGCGTCCCGCACGACATAGGGGTTCTGCGTCGAAGACCAGACGACGAGCAGGCCGGCCTCGGTGTCCCGGTAGGCGAGGACGCCACGAGGCTCGATCGGCACGGCCGTGATCCGCGGGTGGCGCAGTCGCTCCTCGACGATCAGGTCGGCCGAGGGGAACGCACGGTCGACGTCGCCCATCTCGCCCCGAGCGACGGTGGCGGCGTTGTCGGGCCAGTCCTCGTGGACACGGCCGTTGCCGCGGGCGGCGGCCTCGAGCGTCATCACGGATGGGAGGGGCTCGTAGTCCACCAGGACTCCGTCCATCGCGTCGCCCAGACGATAGGGATCGTCCGCCACGACGACGGCCACCGGCTCGCCCACGTAGCGGACCACCTCGGACGCGAGGACGCGCTGCACGTAGGGACGGGTGTTGGGGGCCTCGCCGAACGGCGACGGGATCCCGCGCGCGACCTCCGGCAGGTCCGTGGCGGTGAACACCAGGACTCCGGGCATCTCGCGAGCCTGGTCCGCGGCGATCCCCCGGATGCGCGCGTGGGCGTGCAGGCTTCGCACCACCGCGAGGTGGGCCATGCCCGGCCGTCGGAGGTCGTCCAGGTACCGCCCCCGACCGAGGAGGAGTGGCGCGTCCTCCCTTCGACGGGGTGACCCGCCGATCGGACTGGCGGTCACGAGCTCGCGCCCGGAAGGTAGCGCTTCGGGAGCTCGGCCCCCGCGACGTAGCTCAGCTTGCCGACTCGACACATTTGATACACGTTCACGCGGAAGTCCGGGCAGGTGCTAACCAGGCAGTACGCGTCGGTCGCAGAGTAGCCGTGGTCCCGGACGAGCCAGTCGATCAGGTTGATGGTGGCGGTCTCGACCGCGACCTCGAGTGGCCGGTAGGCGAACACGGAGACGATCGACGCCGGCTTCTCGATCCGCATCCACGGGACGGTCCGGCCCTTGACCAGGTCGAAGTGGAGACGCACGGTTGACTTGGTCTCCGCCGCAGTGCCGGTGAACTCGGTGTCGCCTTGACTCGCGTGCACGTCGCCCAGGTAGAAGCGGGCCCCCTCGTGGAAGACCGGGAGGTGGATCCGATTCCCCGGCGCGACATCGCGGATGTCGAGGTTGCCGCCCCACTCGCCTTGACCATCGAGGCTCGTGGTCACCTCACGCTCGGGGGCCACCCCGATGGTGCCAATGAACGGGGTGATGGGCCAGCTGAGCCGGTTGCTGAAGTGGAGCGTGCCGTCCCGCGTCGTGCCGCTGGGGCCGGGCGTGTGACGAAAGATCTTGGTCGTGTAGCGCCCGGAGAGCTCGGGCCAGCGGGCGGACTCACCGAGAGGGCCGCGCCGGGGCCCGACCGCGATCCAGGAGTAGCTGTCGACCAGGATGTCCTCGACGCTCACGACGAGCGTGTCGCCGCGCTCGGCGCCCTCCACCCAGACCGGGCCCCCGATCGGATTGGCGAGGGGCGGCACCCGGTCGAACCCCGGTCGCTTCGCGGGGATCGCGAGGTCCTCTGCGGTCCGAAAGTACCCGGTGCTCGCGTCGTAGGTCTCGATCTCCAAGCTCTCACCCGGCTTCACTCGAAGCAGCGGCTCGTCGCGCCAGTCGAACGCGTACTTCCGGGCCTGCTCCCGCGTGATGCGTTGCACGGTCTCGGTGCCCCCTGCTCGAATGGGATGGCGCTGGACTGGTGGCCGGCGCGATCTGACTAGACCACGCTCGCGGCGCCGGCACAAGCGCCGGACCGCCGGGTGGGTGAGGAGGGCCGGGCGTCAGGAGGCGCGGGCCGTGGCCATCCTGGCGGGAGACCGGCGCCGGAGCCGCGCGGCGACGCCTTCTGCCTCGCGCATGACGCGCAGGATGTTCCCGCGGGAGAGCTTCGCGAGGTCGCGGTCGGACCAGCCGCGGCGGATCAGCTCTGCGAAGAGCACCGGGTAGGTCGACACGTCTTCCATGCCGGTGGGCCACTCGTCGTTGCCGTCGTAGTCGCCGCCTATGCCGATGTGGTCCTCGCCGGCGAGGCGGCGCGCGTGCTCGACGTGGTCGGCGACGTCGGCGATCGTGGCCTTGGGTAGCTGCTGCCCTCTGAGGTGAGCGCGTTCGAGACGGTGACGCTCGGTCGGGTCCGTGATGCCGTCCAGCTGAGGCCTGATCTCGGCCACGGCCCGGGCCCGGGCGTCGGCCGCTGCCTGCGACACGAAGGGGCCGACGAAGGTGATCATTATGACGCCGCCGTTCTTCGGCAGGCGCCGGAGGATGGCGTCAGGGAAGTTCCGCGTGACATCCGTCAGCGCGCGGCAGGACGAGTGGGACGAGATCAGCGGCGCCGCCGAGACGTCGAAGGCGTGGGCCATGACTTCGGGCGACGTGTGGGCGAGGTCGACCAGCATCCCGAGCCGGTTCATCTCGCGCACGACCTCCCGGCCGAAATCGGTCAGGCCGCCGTGGCGCCGGACGTCGTTGCAGGAGTCCGCCCAGTCGAGCGTCACGTTGTGCGTAAGCGTCATGTACCGGACGCCGAGGTCGTAGTAGGTGCGCAGCGCGCCCAGTGATCCCTCGATGGCGTGGCCGCCCTCGATCCCGAGGAGCGAGGCAATCCGCCCGGCCCTCCGCGCTCGCTCCACGTCGGCCGCCGAGAACGCGGCCTGGAGCCGGTCTGGATAGCGCGCGATCACGCGCCGGGCAATGTCGATCTGCTCGAGCTGGGTGAGTGCGAACCGGGCGCTGGCGAGGTCACCCGGGATGTACACCGACCAGAACTGGGCGCCAACCCCCCCGGCCCGGAGGCGCGCGAGGTCCGTCTGGCCGCGGGCCGGCCGGCGCAGGTCGTACGCCGCCACATCGCCACGCGCTTTCTCGTCGTTCCGGATCGTCCACGCGAGGTCGTTGTGGCCGTCCACGAGGGGATGGCGCGCGAGGAGCCACCGCGCGTGGCGGAGAGCGGCGGCGTCGGTCCAGGCGGGGCGAGAGGGCACGGGCACGGCGCTCACCCTACCAGACACTCCAGCCGCCGTCGACCACCAGGTTGTGGCCGGTGATCCACGCGCCCGCGTCCGAGGCGAGCAGCGCCACCGCTCCCTTCAGATCCACAGGGGTGCCGGTTCGCGCCAGCGGGTTCGCCTCGCGGCAGCGCTCCACGAAGCCAGGGTCCGTGTCGGGCTGCGGGATCTGGCCGGGCGAGAGGCAGTTGACCGTGATCCCGTGCTCGCCGAGCTCGGCAGCCAGGGCCCGGGTTAGGTTCACGACCGCGCCCTTGGCCGCTTGGTAGGGCGGGCCTGAGCGCTGGTAGTCCAGCCCGGCATAGAGCCGCTTGTCGGCGCCGAGGGTACCGTGGATCGATCCGACCGTGATGATGCGGCCCTGCCGCCGGGCGATCATCACCCGCGCCGCGGCCTGGGCCGCGATGTACGTGCCCGTCACGTTGAGCTCCAGCGCGCGCCGGAGCTCGTCGATCGAGGCCTCGGGCAGGTAAGTCGTGGTGAACGCCCCGCCCGCGTTACACACCATCACGTCAAGGCGGCCGCGGTCCGTCATCACCCCGGTGACCAGCGAGTCGACCTCTCCTTCGACCGTGACGTCGCAGCCGAGACCGGTCGTGTCGAGCCCTCCGGCGCGGAGCTCCGCGGCGACTCGCTGGCATCGCGCCGCGTCCCGGCTGGCGAGATACACCGCTGCGCCGAGCTCGGCCAGGGCCTCGGCCATCGCTCGGCCGAGGTGCGTCCCGCCCCCGGTCACGATCGCGACGCGGCCGGTAAGATCGAAGAGGGACTGGACTCGCATGCCGGCGACCATTCAAGCACGAGCTGGGGGCGCCCGGAAGGTGACCTCCACGTGCGATGATCGCAGACATGCAGCCGATCCGGGTCGCGGTGATCGGAGCGGGGCACATGGGCGAGCGGCACGCGCGGATCTATGCCGGCCTGCCGGACGTCGAGCTGGTCGCGGTCTGCGACGTGCGGGAGGGCGCCGCCCGCGACCTGGCGGCTCGGACCGGCGCCTCGGCGTACTCGGATTTCGGGGAGCTTCTCCGGCGGGACGACCTCGATGCCGTGAGCGTGTGCACGCCGGACGGGCTTCACCGTGAGCCGAGCGAGCTGGCCATGCTGGGCGGCCGTCACGTCCTGGTCGAGAAGCCGATCGCGACCACGTTGGCCGACGCGGGCGCGATGGTCGAGGCCGCCGCCCGGGCCGGCGTGATGCTGCTGGTCGGGCACTGCCTCCGGTTCGACCCGCGCTACGACCAGGCGCGGCAGGCGGTCGAGCGCGGCGAGCTGGGCGCGATCCAGACGATCTACACGCGCCGGGCCAACACCGTCGCCGCGCAGGATCGTCTCGGCGGCCGGTGCTCCCTCCCGCTCTTCCTCGGGGTGCACGACTACGATGTGATGCGCTGGCTCGTCGGCAGCGAGGTGGAGCGGGTCACGGCCGAGTCGAAGTGGGGGCTGCTCCAGGCGCAGGGCTTTCCCGTCGAGGACGCGAACTGCGCCCTGCTCCGGTTCGCGGACGGGGTCCTCGGGATCGCCGAGCTCAGCTGGATCTTGCCCCGGGGGTTCCCGGCCTCCGGCGACCACCGGCTCGACGTCGTAGGCGGCGCGGGCTCGCTCTCGATCGCGACGCTGGAGACGGGCCTCCGACGGGCTGACGGCCAGCGCGCGGTACAGGTGGACACCACGGCCGCCCCGTCGGTGCAGGGGCATCCGGGTGGCATGTTCTACTTCCAGCTGCGCCACTTCGTGGATTGCGTGCGCGGGCGGGCGACGCCGGCCGTTACCCCACACGACGCCGTCATGGCCCTCAGGATCGCCCTCGCGGTCGAGCGCGCGGCGACCACCGGGGTGCCCATCGCGCCCTGACGCTTGCGGTCGCCGCTGGTGCGCAGAGAGGCCGCGGCCGCCTGGACGGGGGGCATGCCGCCGTCACCGAAGGTCCTTGAGACCAGGGAGATAACCCTGACCAAACGTCCGCCCTGTCGGCGACTTCGGGGCCATCGGCTCACTCGGCATCGAACTCCTCTCCTCCGGGCGGTGCGCCTCAGGGGACGGCGGTCAGGTCGATGTGCAGCGTGACCTCATCCTTGTTGCGGATCGCACCGAGAAGGGCGCTGTAGGGGCGGTACCCGAAGCTCGACTGGAGGAAGGTCAGCGTCGCACGGGCGCGAAGCGCTCCGGACTCCAGCGCGACCGTGGCCGGGAAGCTCACGTCGTGGGTGACGCCCCGGAGCGTCAGCTGGCCGCTGACACGCAGCCGGCCGTCGGCCTCGGGCGCGACCTGCGAGGATGCGAAGCGTATGGTCGGGTGCTGCGCGACGTCGAGCTGGTCCGGGGCGCGCATGGCCTTGTCCACGTCGGCGCGCTGGCTGTCCGACAGGTCGCCCTCCAGGCCCAGTCGCCGTCGGGCCGCCGGCTCGTCGACGCGGAGCGAGGCGGCGCGAACCTCGACGACGATGGAGCTGGCCCCGGGCTGACCGGCGTCGTATTCGACGCGGCCCGTCACCTCGGTCGCTTCCACGACGTGGTCGTGGGCGAGCCGGCTGCCGAGACCGTCCCGGTACAGCCGCACGGCCAGTCGCGTCCGCCCCGCGTCGATCCGGAACGCCGCCCCCCACGCGACGCCGGGACCGAGCAGCAGCGCGCTCGCCGCCGCGCAGGCCGTCCACGCGCGAACGCGCCGGTGCCCGCGCGGCCGTGGCACGGCCACCGGTCGCGCGATTGCGGCCACGCGCTGACCGACGTGGTCAGCGTGCCCGCGCATCGGGCGGCGGCAGTGGCCAGGGCAGGGCATCGCGCTCCAGTCGTCGACCGGGGTCCGGGAGTCGCGGGCGAGCCAGGGATCGGGCGGCGCCGGGTGGATCGTCCGTTCGCCAGCGGCCCGGTGGCCGGAGCCCGCACCCCGGGACCGGCTCGAGCCATCCTGCCTGCGTCCGTGGCGGTCGTACCGCGCGAGGCGTGCCGGTCACCGGCGGTCCTCGTCAGCGCTCCGATCCGGGCCGAGGACGGCGCGGATCTCGGGCTCGAAGTCGTCCTCGAACGGAAAGAGCGGCCGCGACCGGTGGCGCCACTCGAGGCGCTCGACGCGGGCGGTACTCGGCCCGGGCGTGTCGACCACCCAGCACCCCCGGGCGATCTCCCCGTAGCCGTCGCGAAACTGCAGCGGGGACTTGACCACGACGATCTTCGCGTCCCGCGGCTCGAGGCCGACGGAGCGGTACAGGGCAGGGTCGAACGTGAACACGGGTCGCTCGGTCACCAGCACAGCGATGCGCCCGATCTCGATGACGGCCGCCCGCCCCATGTGAAACTCGACGCCCGCCGACTTCTTGTCCGACGAGACGAAACGGCCGTCGGAGAGGAGGTGGACCCGTCCCCGGACGGGCACGGGGCGGTTGTACCGGGGATCGAGCGTGCCGCCGACGGTCGTCGCCACGTCGGCACCGACGCCGGCGGCGATCGCGCGCGACACCGCCGGAGCGTCGACGACGGTCACCAGACAGCGCTCCTTCACGCCGAGAGCGAGGAGTCGTTCCAGGACGTGGGTGCTGTCACCCGGCGAGCCCGATCCCGTGCTGTCCGCCGATTCCGACAGGACGAACGGGCCGCCCTCGGTCGCGAGGGCGCGGTGGATCGCCTCGTCGACGGTCAGGAGGTCGGCGGCGAAGCCTCGCCGCCGCTCCCACGCCTGCCAGGCGAGCTGCCGTACCACGGGTTCAATTTCGGCAGCGCGCCGGGGGCCGTCGGCGACGGCCATCACACAGAACCCGGTGTCCGGGATGTCGAGCCAGGGCTGGACGGGGAACAGCGAGACGGCGAGGACCCCCGGCCGGGCCTGCAGGCGCTTGGCCTCGGCCATGAGCCCGGCCATCGGCTGGTTCTCGGTGCCCTGGCCCTCGGCCGGCACCAGCATGGGGGCGCGCGCAAAAAGCGTGACCGGACGCACCTCCGCCCGGGCGGTCCGCAGGAGGAGGTCTGCCGCCTTCGCGCCGGTCTCGTAGAGGTCGATGTGGGGATAGGTGTCGTAGCCGACGAGCGCGTCCGCTTCATGGACCATCCGGGGCGTGATCGTGGCGTGGAGGTCCAGCGTCGCGACGAGGGGAACGGCGGGGCCGATGGCCTTCCGGACCGCGGCGAGGAGCTCGCCCTCGCCGTCGGGCGCGTCCTCGAGCACCATCGCGCCGTGGAGTGCGAGGAGCACGCCGTCGACCGGCCCCGCCGCGGCCAGCCGCTCGAGGAGGGCGTCCCTCACGTGTTCGAACGTCGCCCGGGTCACCGGTCCCGACGAGACGGCGTTGGCCGCCACCGTCGGGACCACCTCGACGCCAGCGAGGCCCAGCACGTCGAGGAACCCGCCAACTTCGGCCCGGGTGCCGCGAAGACGCTGGACGACCTCGTCCCCGCTGAGAAGCTGAGTGGCCCGGAAGTGATCGAGGTCCGCGCGCTGGCGGACGAAGGTGTTGGACTCCTCCATGAACTGCCCGATCGCGATCCGCATCGCGCGCCGCCGCCCTACTTCTCGACGCTCACGTTCTCGAGCACCGCCATGTCGTCGACGGTGTACGCGAAGCCGTCGACGTGCTTCGCCAGCCCGAACACGCTCTGGCGGTAGGCGATCGAGATGACCCACGCCTCGTCCAGGATCGCCGCGTTCAGCTTCGCGAAGGCCGCCTTCTGCTTGGCTGGGTCGACCGTCCCGCTTGCCTCGTTGACGGCGTCGAGATAGGCCTTCGGGAACCTCGTTTCCCCAGACCGGGTTGTTGGCCGTGCGGTAGATGCTGTTGAGCGACACCCGCGTCGGGTACTTCTGGGTGTTGCCCGAGAAGGACGGGCAGACCTGGAAGTCACCGCCGAGGAGGCGCTTGTAGTACAGCGTCGAGTCGACGACCACGATGTCGAGGGTGAAGCCGATCTTCGCGAGATCGGCCTTGAGGACCTGCGAGATCGCGGGCAGCTCGGGGAACTGCGGCAGGGTCAGGCACTCGGCCTTGCCGCCGGCGACGCCGGCCTTCTCGAGGAGCTCCTTCGCGCGCTTGAGATCGAAGGGGTACTTCGCGGCGATCGAGCGGTCGTAGGCGGGCGAGTTCCGGCTGAACGGCAGCACGGTGGGCTCGCTTACGCCGAACAGGACGTTGTTCACCACGCCCTGGCGGTCGATGGCGAAGTGGAGCGCGTGGCGGGCCTCCTTCCTGTCGAACGGCGGCCTGGTCCCGTTGACCCGGATCTCGTAGGTCAGCGCGCCGGGAGTTCCGCGCACCATGTTGAACTCGCGCGAGAGCCGGGCGGTGTCCTTCGGCGGCACGGCGATGATCAGGTCGCAGATCCCGGACTGGAGCGCCGCGACCATGGCGTCCGAGTCGCTGAACACCTTGAAGACGACGCGGTCCGCCCAGGGCGCTGGCTGGCCCCAGTAGGCCGCGTTGCGCTCGAGGGTCGTATGGTCTCCCGGAACCCACTCCACGAACTTGAACGGGCCGGTGCCGCTTCCACGGTTCTTGAGGGACTCCATGGCGGCCGGCTCGATGATCGCCATGGCCTGGAGCAGGTCGAACACCTCCGGGGAGACCTTCTTGAACTTGATGACCACCGTTCCCGCGTCGGGGGCCGTGACCTCGGCGACGTTGGCAACGGCCGGAAGCATGTTGAAGCCGCGATCCTTGTCGGCCGCCTTCTCGAAGTTCTTGACGACGTCGGCAGCGACGAGCTCCTTCCCGCTGTGGAACTTCACGCCCTTGCGAAGCATGAGCGTGACGGACTGCCCATCGGGCGCGACCGTCCATTTCTCGGCCAGCCCCGGCAGCGGCCTGAGGCTCTGGTCGTAGCGGGTCAGCGTGTCGTAGAGGTTCTGCTGGAGCGTGAAGTTCGCGAAGTGCGAGGTTGTGCGGGTCGAAGGTGTTCCAGTCATTGGGCATCCCCACCGTGATTGTCCCGCCCCGCTTCTTGGCGGCCGCGCGGCGCGCGGCGGCCAGCAGGCTCGTCCCGGCGATGGTGCCGGCGGCGAGCTCCCCGAGGAAGCGGCGGCGGCTGAGATCGTGGCGCGTCATGGCGTCTCCTTCCGTGAGGGCCTCACGAGTACCGGATCCGGGGATCCAGCAGCGCGTACGCGAGGTCGGTGACGAGGTTGATGACGACGAACGCGACGACGACGAAGAGGATCGTGCCCTGGACGACGGTGTAGTCGCGCGTCAGGATGGCCTGGAGCAGCATCCGGCCGAGGCCCGGGTAGTCGAAGATCGCTTCGGTGATGACGGTCCCGCCCATGAAGGCGCCGAACTGGAGCCCGACGACGGTCACGACCGGGAGCAGCGCATTCCGGAGGGCGTGGACTGCCGACGACGAGGCCGCTCGCCGAGCCCCTTGGCCCGGGCGGTCCGGACGTAGTCCTGGTAGAGCGTCTCGAGGAGAGCCGCGCGGGTGAAGCGGGCCAGGACCGCCGAGACGTAGGCGCCCAGCGTGAAGGCGGGCAGGACCAGGAAGCGCACGGCCCGAAGCGGCTCCTGCCAGAAGGGCACGAACCCCGAGGTCGGAAGCCAGCGGAGCCAGAGCGCGAAGCAGAGGACCAGGAGGATGCCCAGCCAGAAGGTCGGGACGGCCATGGCGAGGGCATTGTAGCCCGTGACCATGCGGGCGATCCAGGACCGCGGACGCACCGCCGAGGCGATGCCCAGCGGGCGCGGCGATCGCGAGCGCAACCGACAAGCGAGGCCAGCGTCAGCTGAATCGTCACCGGAATCCGCTGAGCCAGCATCGTGGTCACGGGAACCCGTTGAGGTAGGAGACCCCGAGATCACCCCGGACGACCCGCCCGAGCCACAGGGCGTACTGGACGGGCAGCGGCCGGTCGAGGCCCATCAGCGTCGCGGGCTCGAGCTGGAGCGCTCTGCCGTGGCGCATCCGGGCCCGAGGAGCGCGATGGCCGGGTCGCCGGGGATCAGGTAGATCATGAGCCAGATGCCCACCGACGCCAGCAGGAGCACCGGCAGGAGCTGGACCAGACGGAACAGGACGTAGCGGGCCATCAGGCAGTCCGCGTCCGGCCCCGACCGCCCGGCCGGCGCCCCCGCGGTCGACGACGGCCTGCAGCAGGTCGGCGAGCGCGTTGAGGCGAGAGGACCGACACGCGTGATGACGATGCCCGGGAAGAGGCCGTACCACGGCGCGTGGTGGAGGAACGACCGACCGGTGTTCAGCATCGAGCCCCAGGAAGGCGCCGGCGGCTGGGTGCCGAGGCCGAGGAACGACAGCGCCGCCTCCAGCAGCATCGCCACCGCGGCGGTGACCGCAACCTGGACCACGATGGGCGTGAGGGCGTTCAGCAGGATCGTCCGGAACATGAGGTACCCGGGGCCGACGCCGAGGGCCCGGGTCGCCACCACGAACTCCCGCTCCTTGAGCGTGAGCGTGCTGGCGCGCGTGAGGCGCGCGAATGCCGGCACGCTCACCACGCCGACCGCCAGCATGGCGTTGAAGGAGCCGGGTCCGAGGATCGCGATGATCACCATGGCCAGCAAGATGGCGGGCACCGCCAGGAGGAAGTCGAGGACGCGCATGATCGCCGCGTCGGTGAGCCCGCCGGCGAAGCCGCCGAGGAGGCCGAGCGGCACCCCCACGGCGCCGCCGATGAGCACGGCGACGGCGCCGGTGAGCAGCGAGATGCGGGCGCCGTGGATGACGCGGCTCAGGATGTCGCGTCCGAACTCGTCGGTGCCGAAGAGGTGGCCGAGGGACGGTGACAGGAACCGGTCCGCGCGGTTCTGGACCAGAGGGTCCTGGGGGGCGATCCACGGGGCCAGAACAGCGATGACCGCCAGCACCGCCAGCACGACGACAGGCGACCAGGCCCGCGCGGATGCCGTCCCGGCCCTGCGGAGAGAGGAAGCATGGTCGGGAGCAAATCTACAGGCGGCGCGCCGGAACGCCGCAAGGCGGGTTCCTGGCTCGCGCGGTAGACTGGCCGCGGCCCGATCCGAGCCAATTCCATCCGACGGAGGTCACGCGTGTACCAGGTCTATGCGCTCAAGTGCGGCGAGCGGGACACCACGGCGTGCGAGTTCTTCTATCGGGAGCCATCCCATGAGCGGATCACGCTGCACTTCTTCGTGTGGCTGATCCTCGGCGGGCCGCATCCCGTTCTCGTGGACACCGGGTTCGGTGAGGAGGACGCCACTGCGCGAGGGCTGCGGGGATACGTGAGTCCAGCCGTCATGGTGGCGCGCCTCGGCGTGCGGGCGGAGGAGATTCCCGTGTCGCTGGTGACGCACCTCCACTGGGACCACTGGGCCGGGTACAAGCACTTTCCCGGCGCCGAGTTCTGGATCCAGCGGGACGAGGTCGCCTTCTGGACGGGCGTCGTGGCCCGCTACGACGCCTACCGGATGTCGGCCAACCCCGGAGCCCTCGCGGAGCTGGTGCGGCTCAACTACGAAAAGCGCGTCCGCCTGGTCGACGGCGAGCGAGAGGTGCTGCCCGGTCTGCGCGTGCACCGGGTGGGCGGCCACACGGCGGGGCTACAGATCGTGTCAGTGGAGACGGCCCGGGGGCGCGTCGTCCTGACGTCGGACGCGTCGCATTTCTACCGGAACGTCGAACGCTACCAGCCGGTTCAGACCATCACGAACCTGCCCGAGATGCTCGCGGGCTTCGAGACCATCCGCGAGCTGGCAGGCTCGCCCGGCCGGATCGTGGCCGGTCACGACCCGGAGGTTGCCACCCGGTTCGAGACCGTCGAGGCGGGCATCATCCGGATCGCCTGAGCGCGAGGCTAGTTGAGCGGCGGCGGGGGCGCGCCGGTGATCAAGCGCGCTCCGCGCCGGAAGGTGACGTAGGAATACGCCCACTGGAAGATGACCAGGACCCGGTTCCGGAAGCCGATCAGGAAGAAGATGTGGATCGCGAGCCACGCGACCCACGCCGGGAAGCCCGAGAGCTTGAACCCCCCTGCGAGCTCGCCCACCGCCTTGCCGCGGCCGATCGTCGCGAAGCTGCCCTTGTCGCGGTAGCGGAACGCCTGGCGCGGCTCGCCGGCCATCGCCAGGCTGATGTTGCGCGCGACCTGGCGGCCCATCTGGATCGCCGCCGGGGCCACGCCCGGAACTGGCTTGCCGTCCTGCTCGATGGCCGCGAGGTCCCCGATGACGGAGATCTCGTCGTGGCCAGGGATGGTGAGATCCGGGTTCACGTGCGCGCGGCCGGCGCGGTCGATGGGGATGCCGAGGGTCCTGAGAAGCGGCGACGCCGCCACGCCGGCGGCCCACACGACGGTGCGGGCGAGGATTCGCTCCTGGCCCAGGGTGACGCCGGCCGCATCGATCCCGGTCACGCGGGCACCCGTCCAGACATCCACGCCCAGTCGCTCGAGCTGGGTCCGCGCCTTGGCGGAGAGCTCCTCGGCATAGGGCGGGAGCACCCGCGACATTCCTTCGACCAGGATGATGCGCGCGTGGCTCGGGTCGATGTGGTGGAACTCCTGCGACAGAGCCTGGCGGGAGATCTCGGCCAGCGCTCCGGCCATCTCGACCCCGGTGGGGCCGCCGCCGATGATCACGAACGTCATCCACGGCCGGCGGCGCTCGGGGTCGCGCTCGCGCTCGGCCATCTCGTAAGCCAGGAGCACGCGTCGCCGGATCTCGAGCGCGTCCTCGATGCTCTTGAGACCGGGCGCGAAGGGCGCCCACTCGTCGTGGCCGAAGTAGGAATGGGTTGCGCCGGTTGCGACGACGAGGTGGTCGTACGGAACCTCCCCGTCGGTGAGGATGAGCTTCTTCGTCGCGACGTCGACCGCCACGGCTTCCGCGAGCACGACCGAGACGTTCCGCCACCCACGGAGCACGCTCCGGATCGGCGCGGCGATGTCCGCCGGATTCAGGGCCGCGGTGGCAACCTGGTACAGCAGCGGCTGGAAGAGATGGTGGTTTCGCCGGTCCACGATGGTGACGTGCACCGGCGCCCTTCTCAGCGCCTTGGCGGCGTAGAGGCCGCCGAAGCCGCCCCCGACGATCACCACCTCGGCACGCGAGCCGCTGGAACGGAGGCGGACGTCGCGTGCCGGCTGGCCGGTCAGAACAGGGTCAGGTAGCGGTCGATCTCCCAGCGGCTCACCGTGCCGTGGTACCGGACCCACTCCTGGCGCTTCACCTTGACGAACTCCGCGGCCAGCTCGGGACCGAGGGCCTGCTGGATCACCGGATCCTCCTCGAAGCTCGTGATCGCTTCCGCCAGGCTCTGAGGGATCAGCCCGATCTTCTCGCGCTTCACCTCGTCCGGAGCGAGCGCATACATGTTCTTCCCGACGTTCGGCTCCCCCGGGTCGAGCTGGCGGCGGATGCCGTCGAGACCCGCGGCGATGAAGGCGGCCATGCCGAGGTACGGGTTCACCGAGCCGGAGACCAGGCGACACTCGAATCGCCCGGGCTCGGGCACCCGGAACATCTGAGTCCGGTTGTTGTCGCCGTAGCTGATGAACGCCGGAGTCCAGGTGAACCCGGAGGTGACGCCCGTCAGGAACTCGCCGACCGAGAGGCGCTTGTAGTCGTTCACCGTGGGAGCGACGACGGCCGTCAGGGCGGGGGCGTGCTCGACGACGCCCCCGAGGAAGTGATACGCGAGCGGAGAGAGCCCGAGGCCCCGCCGGTCCTGCGCGTCCAGGAACCGATTCCGCTGCTTCCCGGTGTCCCAGAGCGAGATGTGGAAGTGGGTGCCCGATCCCGTGAGGTGCGCGAACGGCTTGGGCATGTGGGTGGCGATGGCCCCGATGCTCTTGGCGACCTGGCTCGTCATCATCTTGAAGAACGTGAGGCGGTCCGCGGTCGTGAGCGCGTCCGAGTACTTCCAGTTGATCTCGAACTGCGCCGTCCCGTCCTCGTGGTCCGACGCGTAGGGCTCCCATCCGAGCTGATCCAGATAGGTCAGGAGCGTGCGGAGATAGCCCATCGACCCCGCCAGGCTCTTGAAGTCGTAGCAGGGCTTCTCCATGGTGTCGACGCCGTCCGGGTCGAATGGCACGATGCTGCCGTCCTCCCGCCGGCGCACGAGGAAGTGCTCCGCCTCCGCACCGACCATCATCACGAAGCCCTCGCGCGCGAGCTCGGCGGCCATTCGCCGGAGCGCCGTCCTCGGACAGTACGGCCAGGGCCGGCCGTCCACGGTGATGTCGCACGCGAAGCGCGCGACCCCTGTCTCCCACGGGACCCGCGTGTAGGAGTCAGGATCGGGGATCGCGATCATGTCGTGGTCGTGGGGGCCTTGCCCCATGCCCGACACCGCCGCCCCCGCGAAGCCGGCCGAGCCTTCGAGGAAGAGGCCGAGCGCGCGGGCCGGCACCCCCTTGCAGCGTGGTGTGCCGTGAATGTCGACGAACTGGGCCAGGATGTAGTCGATCTGGTCCTTCTGGACTCTCGCGCGAACCTGGTCGGCGGTCATCCCGTTAGAGCTCCCGGCCCCGGCCCGGCACCCAGCGGGTGCCGACGAGCGGCAGCCCGGTGATCGCCGAGGACTCCAGGGTCAGCGCCCGCAGGTCCTCGGGCTCGAGGTCGTGGACGTCGGCCTTCCCGCACGCTCGCGCGAGCATTTGGATCTCGAGCGTCATGGCATTGAGGAAGTTCGCCACGCGCTCGGCGGCCTCCGGGATGGGCAGGCGCTTCATGAGCTCGGGATCCTGGGTCGTGATCCCGACCGGGCACCGGCCGGTGTGGCAATGGTGGCAGGCGTAGGGCTCCGTCCCCAGCGCCTCGTAGTCCGCGAGGTGGATCGGCTTGTTGCAGTTGAGCGCGATCAGCGCGGCCGTGCCGATGTAGACGGCGTCGGCGCCGAGTGCGAGGGCCTTGGCCGCATCCGCGCCCGACCGGATGCCGCCGGCGATGATCAACTGAACCTGGCCGTAGAGTCCCATGTCCTGCAGCGCCTGGCGGGCCTCGCAGACGGCGGCCAGGGTGGGGATGCCCGTGTGGTCCTGGAGGATCTCCGGTGACGCGGCGGTGCCGCCCTCCATGCCGTCCACCACCACGACGTCGGCGCCCGCCTTGGCCGCCAGCTTGACGTCGTCGTACACGCGAGTGGCGCCCATCTTCACGAAGATCGGAACCTGCCAGTCTGTCGCTTCCCGCAGCTCCTCGATCTTGATGATCATGTCGTCCGGGCCGAGCCAGTCAGGGTGTCGCGCCGGGCTTCGCTGGTCGACCCCCGGCGGCAGCTCGCGCGCCGCCGCGATCTCGGCGGAGATCTTCGACCCGAGCAGCATCCCGCCCGTGCCCGGCTTCGCGCCCTGGCCCACCGTCAGCTCGACCCCGTCGGCCGAGCGCAGGTGGTGCACGTTCATGCCATATCGGCTCGGCAGCACCTCGTAGACGAGGGTGCGGGAGTGCTCCCGCTCGGCGGGCAGCATCCCTCCGTCACCGGTGGTGGTGGAGGTGCCGGCCTGCCGCGCGCCCTGGGCCAGGGCGACTTTGGCGTTGTAGGAGAGCGCCCCCCAGCTCATCCCCGTGATCATGACGGGGATGTCGAGCTCGATCGGCCGCTTGGCATGGCGCGTGCCGAGGACGGTCGCGGTGCGGCACCGCTCGCGGTATCCCTCGAGCGGGATGCGGGTCAGCGAGCAGGGGATGAACGTCAGGTCGTCGAAGCTGGGGAGGGGCCGGGGCCGGAGCGTTCCGAAGCCGCGGAAGCGATAGCGGCCCAGCTCCGCCTTGACGTGAATGTCCTCCATGACGTCGGGCCGGTAGACCGGACTCGGGCGCAGCGGTCTCAGAACGCCGCCTTCTCGTTCCATACAGAACTCCTCGCCAATCTGCGTTCTCGCGTAGCTCTCGTCGCCATCTCGGCGTGAATCCGCCCCTCCGCTGCACCTGCACTCGGCACGATAGCATCTCCCGAGCGCGCTCGCTCCAGCCCCGGCACACACCCCTTGCCTCGCCCGTCAGGGTCCGTCGGTACGCCGATGAGCCGGGACCGAGACCGTGCGCGGCCAGTGGTAGAATGCCGCAAAGGTGTCGGGACACCCTAATCAGCCGCCATGACGCGGGGGAGATCATGACCTCACGAGGTAGGCACGGCCTTGCCGCTGCGACACTCACTCTGTTTCTAGCGCTCCTGCCATTGGCCTGGGCCGAGACTATCACCGGGCTCCGGCCCGCCGAGCCTCAGCCGCCGCAGGTAACGCCCGGCCTTGCGGTCGAGTACACCTACGCCAGGGTGAACTACATCGAGGAGCTGAAGGGGCGGAAGTTCGAGGCCGGACCCCCTCTCCAGAACCTCAACTACCGCTGGGGAGGTAACGTCCTGACCAGCAAGTCCCGTGAAGAGGTCGGGGCGATCATCACGGGGTTCATCCAATTCGAGAAACCTGGCGTGTACGGCTTCGAGGTCACCTCGAACGACGGAGTCCTGGTCGAGATCGGCGGGAAGGTCCTGGTAGAGGATCCCGGCGTCCATTCGGACAGCACCTCGGACCGCGTCAACGTCATGATCGACCAGCCCGGCTGGTATCCCCTGCGAGTCGTTTACTTCCAAAAGAAGGGCACGGCCTCCCTGGTGCTTGCCTGGGTAGGACCGGGCGAGAAGGGAAGGGCGGCCCCCGTTCCCGCCAAGGCGTTCGGGTACGTGAAGAAGTAGCCGCGCCGGGGCGCGGAACCACCCTGCCGGTCGTTCCGGCCGCCGCCGCCCTCGCGGTGAGGCCGAGTGCCCTCGACTGGGGCTAGAGGGCGACCCCTAGAAGGCCGCCTTCCACGTCTCCATGTCCTTCTTGTCGTAGTTCCAGAGCTTGCGTCCCGAGACCACCTTACGGAAGGCGGCCGGCCCCTTGACGCCGTGGCGGGCGAGCGCCGCGTGGATCTCCGCCAGTTCGCCGGCGCTCGCCTCAGACACCACCGCGTCGCTGCCCAGTTCCGCGATCTCGCCACCGACGTAGACGACGCCCTCGTACATCGAGTCGGCGAGCGCCTCGCCCGCGTCGCCACACACGACGATCCGACCGCGCTGCATCATGAAGCCGGTCATGTAGCCGCAGCTCCCGCCGATGACGAGGAGGCCGCCCTTCATCGACACTCCTGCGCGCGCCGCGGCGTCCCCGCGGACCACCACCGTGCCGCCGCGAATGGACGCTGCGGCGCCGTTGCCAACGTTGCCGTCGACCACGACGGTGCCCGACATCAGGCACTCTGCCACGCCCCAGCCGGCCGAGCCGCGGATCGTGAGCCGGATCCCGTCACTCATCCCGCCCGCGTAATACCCGACCGGCCCGTCGATGGTGATCGCCACGTCAGTCAAGATCGCCACGGCGAGGTTGTGCCGCGCGCCGGGATTCCGGATCACGATCTCGCGCTCTCCCGTGTCGATCAGGCGCCGGATGGTCTCGTTGACCTGCCGGACGGAGAGCGCTGCGCAGTCGACCGCCTGCATCTCAGGCGACCCGTCGCCCGCGGTGGGCGGTCCGCGCCGCCGTCTGCCCGCGGATCTCCCAGAGGCCGGTGGCGCCCGCCGCTGCCTCGCGCGCCTGGTACCGGTCGCCGAGCGCGGCCTGGAGGGCCACCTCCTCGTTGGCGACCGCGACGGCGCTGGCGGTCTCCGCGACGATCAGCGGCTTCAGGCTGAAGCGATCCTTGGCGAACCCGAACGCGTCGGACGTCCCGACCAGGTAGCTGAAGCTTCCGTCGAGATCGCGCACCGACGCCTGCAGCGCCTCGCCCAGGGTCCGCCCG
The DNA here is from genome assembly GCA_963804185.1 of uncultured Candidatus Rokubacteria bacterium. Classification (GTDB taxonomy): domain Bacteria; phylum Methylomirabilota; class Methylomirabilia; order Rokubacteriales; family DASRDR01; genus DASRDR01. The sequence continues at coordinate 611,687 of CAWDPM010000005.1, read as the reverse complement.
AGAGCGAGCTGGCGGGCGAGGTAGAGCCCGATGATCTCGGAGTCGTTCTCCGTGTAGAAGCGGGCGCCCTCCTGCTCGTAGATCCGACGAAGCCGGTGGTAGTTGCAGATGTGGCCGTTGTGGACCACCGCGAGATCGAGGGTCCCGTGGGCCCAGAATGGCTGGGAGTGCGAGAGGTCGACCCGGCTCTCCGTCGACAGGCGCGTGTGGCCGAGCCCGTGTGTCCCCGCCCACGTGGACACGGCGAACTCCGCGTCGAGGCCCGCGGGCGCCCCGACCTGCTTCACGATCTCGAGGCGATGCCCCACACTCACGACCTCGACGTCCGGGGCCACGCCCTCGATCGCCGCCGCCAGCTCGCCCGGCTCGGCCTTGGCGACCACGAGCCGAAGGAGCGACCCCTGAGCGGTAGAGGCTCGCACGCGCGTGACGCGTCTGGTTCGCCGGAGCACCTCGCGCCGGCGAGCCTCGAGATCCCCACCCTCGCCGACCTTCACCCGCACGAGCAGGCCGTCCCTGACCGGCCCCCAGAGAGCGATCCCGGCGGAGTCGGGACCCCGGCACCCGAGCGGCGTCAGCATCCGGAGGAGCGTCGCGCCCGTGGGCGCGTCGTGGTCGTCCGACCTGTCGAGGAAGCCGGCAATTCCACACATGGTGTCCCTCTACCCGCCGAGCCGGTCCCGGGAGCCGGTGACGGCCTACCGGTCGAGCCGCCTCGGCGTGCGGCGCGCGCTGAAGAAGCGTGGGCGGGGCATCCGTCCCACGGGCACCTCGATCAGGACGGGGCGATCGAGCGCGACCGCTTCCCGGACGAGGTCGCCGACCTCGGTCGGCTCCTTGGCCCGGAACCCGGCGACGCCGTACGCTTCGGCGAGTCGCATGAAGTCCGGGTTCGCGAGGTCGGCGCCCACGCTCCCGCCCCAGGACTCGTCGAGGTCGCGGGCGACGTTGCCGTAGGAATCGTCGTTGAACACGACGACCACCACCGCGATCCCGTACCGGACCGCGGTCGACAGCTCCTGGCTGTTGAAGAGGAAGCCGCCGTCGCCGCTCACCACCACGACCGGCCGGTCCGGACGCGCCACCTTCGCCCCGAGCGCCGTGGGGAATGCGTAGCCGAGATTGCCGGAGTACGACGACGTGAGGTAGGTCCGAGGCTCGTAGACGGGCCAGAAGGGTCTGGAGTGATATCCGATCTGGGTCATGTCGCCCACGAGGATGGCCTCGGACGGCGTCCCGGCCCTGAGGCTCCGCTGGATCGACGCCTGGGGCTCCTGGTCGTCGGCCGCGGCGGATGCCGTCTTGATGGCCTCCCGCTCTGCCCGGCGCGAGGGCCGCGGCGGACAGGCCGCGCGGACGTGCTCGGCCAGACGTTCCAGCGTCGCCCTGGCGTCGCCGACCAGGCCGAGCGTGCGGGCGTGGTTGCGGCCGATCTCCTCAGGGTCCACGTCGACCTGGATCACCTGCTGCGCCGGCTGAAGCGCAGCCGTCGCCAGGCGCGTGCCCACGGCGAGGACGAGGTCGGCCCGGTCCAGGTGAAGGCGCAGAGGCGAGCCGGGCCAGAGCGCGGCGCCCAGGGAGAGGTCGTTCGCGTCGCTCAACGCGCCCTTGCCCTCGTGGGTCATCATGACACTGGCCTGCAGATGCTCGGCCACGGCGAGCAGCGCCTCGTGCGCTCCCGACAGGTTGACCCCGCCGCCGGCCACGATCACGGGGTCGCGCGCCGCGGCGAGGAGGGCCGCGACCCGCTCGATCTCCGGCGCCGGAGGCGCTGCTCGCTCGGCGACAGCCGGATCGAGTAGGGTGACCTCCCCGTCATCTTCGAGCGTTTCGGGCGGGATGTCGACGACGACCGGACGCGGCCGCCCGGTCCGGAGCTGGCGCGCCGCCTCGCGGATCGCGGCCGGGATCTCCGCCACCTCCAGGACGCGCTTCCGCCACTTCGTGACCGGCGCGATGGCATCCAGCTGGTCGTTCACCTCGTGAAGCAAGCCGATGTTCTGGCCGATCTTCCCCTTGGGAATCTGCCCGGCGAGCACGAGCACCGGCGACGATGCCGAGTACGCGGTGGAGAGGCCCGCGGAGGCGTTGAGCAGGCCTGGTCCTGGCACGACGAGAGCGACGCCGAAGCCGCCGCCCGCCCGAGCGTAGCCGTCGGCCATGTACGTCGTCGCCTGCTCGTGACGGGTGGCGATGAAGCGGATCTCCGGCGCGTTGCGGAGCGCGGCCATGGCCCCGTAGAGCTGGACCCCCGGGAGGCCGAAGATCACCCGCACGCCCTCACGATGGAGCGAGGCTACCAGGGCCTCTCCGCCCGTCATCCGCGTCATCCGTCGCCCCCTCGCCTCGCTCGACGGCTCATGCGGTGGCCGCCTCGAGCACCGGCGCGTGCTCGCGCTCCGACCGGGTCCAGTACCGCTGGAAGATTTCCAGGGCCTCATCCGCCGCCCGGGCCTGGAAGAGGGCGACACGGCAGTCGCGCGCGTGTCCCAGGCCCTCGGTGTACCAGGCAAGGTGCTTCTTGAGCTGCACGAGTGCGTACCTCTCCGCGCAGTGCTCCGCGATCAGGGCGACGTGCCGGGCGATGACGCGCGCCCGGTAGGCGCGCCGGGCCGCCGCCGGAAGCGCGTCGAAGGTCTCGTCGAATACCCAGGGTCGTCCCAGAGCGCCCCGCCCGATCATGACTGACCGGCAGCCCGTCTCCGCGATCATGCGGCGCGCGTCGGCCATCGAGCGCACGTCGCCGTTGCCGGTCACGGGGATCCTCACCGCGTCGACGACCTCCGCGATGATTGTCCACGGCGCCTTTCCCGTGAACTGCTGGGCCCGAGTTCGCGGGTGAACGGTGATCGCGTCGACGCCCTCGGCCTCGGCCATCCTGGAGACCTCCACCGCGTTCACGTGCGTGTCGTCCCAGCCGCCACGGATCTTGATCGTGAGGGGGATCCGGATCGCCCGTCTCATGGCGCGCAGGATCTCTGCCGCCGCCGGGACGTCCCGCATGAGCGCGGCACCCTTGCCCTTGCCGGTGATCTTCGGGACCGGGCAGCCCATGTTCAGGTCCACCACGTCGGCCCCCAGGCTCTCGCAACGCTGCGCGGCGGCGGCCAGGGCATCCGGGCTCTTTCCGAGGAGCTGCATCGCAAGCGGGCGCTCGGCCGGATAGTACGCCGACGCGGTGGCGGCTTGAGGGCTCGCGAAGAGGAGCGACCCGGCGTCCATCTCCTCGGTGGTCGTGAGGCCGCTGCCGCACTCGCGCGCCACGAGGCGGAAGGGCGCGTTGGTCGCGCCGGCCATGGGCGCCAGCCGCGCCAGTCCCCAGACGTCCACGTTGCCGATTCGCATCAGGTCGATTCTCCAGGAGGACGGCAGCGCGTGCAAGCGGTCGCGCTCCGGCGTCAGCGGCACCGGCCCGTGCCGTCCGGCCGGAGGATGTAGTGGACGCGCCGGACGCGCCGCGGGTCGAAGCGAAGGGGCGCCTCGACCACGCCGACCGGCTCCGACGCGATGAGCGTCACGTCTAGCGTCGCGGCCAGTTGCCGGACGTCCTCGGGCACCTCGGGGATTCCGCGGGTCCCCCTCAGGTGACGGTCCCAAACCAGGAGGCACTGGCCGCGGCCGTCGGTAGGCGGCTGGAAGTCCGGGTACTCCGTGTGGAGCACCCGGGAGTCGGGGAAACGGACGGCGAGGTTCCCCGCGAGCGTGCCGAATCCGGCGACGATGGTGCCGCGCGTGAACCCGGCGCTCGCGAGCCCGGCCGCGATCGCGTCGTACGGCTCGTTCATCCGGTACGGCCGGGGGAACAGGCTCGCGCCCGCCACGCGGACCGTCAAGCCGCCCACGGCCAGCACCTCGGCGACCGCCAGGACGATCGCGAAGGCGGCCAGCCGCGTCCCCGGCACCCCGTGCCGCTCGAGGCGCCAGAGTCCGTAGAGCGGGGCCAGGAAGAAGGCGGGCATCAGCCAGCGGGCTTTCAGGAAGCTCAGGCCCCCGGCGAGTGCAGCGCCTGCGAGGAGAGCGAGCGTCCACGCCAGGAACCATCCGAGCAGCCGGCCGCCCGCCGGGCCCGGGAGGCCGGGAGGCCGGCGCCGGTAGACCGCCGGGAAGCAGGCCGCCAAGGCAATCCCGACCGGCGCCAGGTAGTAGGCGGCGATGCTCGCCAAGGACGCGAGGCCCGCGCCCGCTTCCGCGAGCCAGGCGCCGCCGTCCTCGAGCTGGACCTCGCGCGCGTAGACCCGGCCGAGGTCGTAGCCCTCGCCGATGAACCAGAGCGCGAACGGGAGCACCAGGAGCGTCGCGACGAGCGCGGCGACCAGGGTCGCCGGCCTGAGGAGGCGGCTGCGATAGCGGTCCACGCAGAGAGCCGCGAGGACGATGGCGGCGAGAAAGAGGACGTACGTGAACTTCGAGAGGAGCCCGAGTCCGATCGTGAGGCCGAGTCCCGCGTACGCGCCGGGGCTCGGCGTGTCTTCGAGGCGGACCAGGGCATAGGCCGTCCCGGCGGAGGCGGCGAGGACGGCGACACTGTGGCTCAGCGCCTCGTGAATCGTCCAGCTGATCGGGACGATCAGGAGGAACGAGAAGGTGCCGAGCGTCGCGAGCCGTCGGTCCATCAGGATCCGCCTCGCCGTCAGGTACACGAGCCAGAACGCCAGGACGAGCACCGCGTACTTCACCAGCGAGAGCGCGAGCAGCCCGGGGCCAATGAGACGGAAGGCTCCCCACACGAGCCAGTTGTAGAGCGGCGGCTGCCGCGCCTGGTATCCCCACTGGAGACTCTGGGCGAGCACCGCCTCCCGCGCGTCATCCGCGGTGAGGGCCGAGGAGAGCCCGAGCCGGAGGAGCGCGTGGAGAGTGGCCCACACGAGGAGCAGGCCCAACGTCCCGCGAGGCTCGCAGAGCCACGTCCAGCGAGACGGGCCCGGCGCGTCGGAGGTCGTGGGCCGCGGCGTCACCGTCCGGGCCTCGTCGATGGCTCCGCGGGAGACAAGTCTGGCTGCCCTGCGCCCCGGGCCATCCGGCTGGCCGCGAACAGGTGGAGGGCCACGGGGATCATGAGGACGAAGGCGAGTGCCGCATTGAGGCCCGTCGCGAGCGGAGCGCCGACGCGGCTGGCGAGAAACCCTAGCCACAGGCTTCCGAGGGGCTGAGTGCCGATGCAGGCGGAGAGGATTCCCATGACCCGCCCGTGAGCCCGCTCGGGCGCGGTGAGGAGGACGATGGCGCTCTGCATCGTTCCGAATCCGGAGTCGGTGGCTCCGATGGCGAGCTGAAGGGCGAGCGAGAGGGCGTACCACGGCGACCACGCGAAGGCGAGCACGAGCAGCGCACCGGCCAGTGAGCTGCCGGCGAAGAGCCGCCCCCGGCCAACCGCGTCGCCTCGGGTCCCGATCACCGCCGAGGAGATGAGGGCGCCGAGCCCTTGCGCCGCGACCAGGAGTCCCAGGGGGACCGGTCCGACGTGGAGCACGTCACGGGCGAAGACCGGCAGCATCTGCTGATAGGGGAAGACGAGGGTGTTCATGAGGACGGTGACCGCGAGCACGCCCAGGATGGCCGCGTGCCCGCGGGCCGCGCGGAGCCCCGCCAGGAGGCTGGCGAGAACCGGCTCCCCACCGGGCACGCCTGGCAGGGCGACCCGACGAGCCAGGCGGCGGGTCGCGGTGAGAGCGCCGAGCGAGAGGGCGCTGAAGGCGAGGTAGCAGGCGGCGGGTCCCAGTTGGGCGAGGAGAAGGCCGCCCAGGAGCGGGCCGACCATCTTGGCGGCTTGCATCGACATGGTCTCGAGCGAGACGGCGGCGGTCAGGCGCTCGCGGCCCGCGACGATGAACAGCACGGTACGGCGTGCGGGGAAGTCGAGCACCCAGGCGATCCCCAGGACAACCTCGATCGCGATCAGGGTCCCGAATCCGGCGAGGCCCGCTCCGAAGAGGAGCGCGAGGATCGCCGCCGCGAGGACGTTGAGGGCCTGCACGGCGATCATCAGGCGCACCCGAGGGAGCCGGTCCGCGAGGATGCCCGCAAAGGGGCCGAGCGCCATCATGGGAACCGCGCGGCAGAACGCGGCCACGCCCACCATCAGCGGCGAGTCGGTGAGGGAGAGCGCCAGCCACCCGAGCACTACGACGTCCATCCAGCGCGCCGTGCTGGCGCAGAGCCCCGTCAGCCAGAGGAGCCGGTAGCGCCCGTCCAGCAACGGCTCGAACACCGGCACCCGTCAGGCCTTCAGGCGCTCACAGCGGGGGGATCGGGCATGGCGCGCCGGGCGCGCTCGAAGCTGGCCCGTGAGCACCTCACCGGTGAGCGGCGCGCCACCGCCGCATCAGACCGGCCGCGGCGGCAGCCCCGCCCGGAGCGCGCCGTGCACGAGGGTGACCAGGGAGACGATGTCGAACACGGGGAGGCCCGATGCGCGCCGGATGTCTCCCGTGTACGGCGGCATGTTGGTGCACTCGAGGACGAGGGCGCCGACGTCCGGGTAGTCCGACACGAGGCGGCGCACGACGCGCACGTGCTCCTCGCGGGCCTGATCCACGTCCAGCTCCGCCTCGTCCCCCAGGAGCACTCGGGTGAACTCCTTCTCGCCTTCCAGGCCGGCCACGGCGAGGGGAAGGTCCGGGCCGATGCCGGCGCCACGCAGGTGCTCGTCTCCGAGCGCGGCGGCGTTCACCGTGAGGATGCCGACGCGCCGTCCAGGCGGCAGCATCCGGTGCACGAGCGGCACCAGCAGCAAGCTCGACGTCAGCACGGGGACGCGCACCGCGGCCGCCAGCTCCGCCTGGTACTTCACGAGGAAGCCGCAGTTGGTGGTGATCGCCCCGACGCCCTCGCGCTCGAGCTGGTGCGCGCCGTCGAGGAAGGCCGGCAAGAGCCCGGCCGCGCCCTTCCGGACCACCAGGTCGGGAGACGCTCCTGGGACGCGGTGGTAGCGAACGGGGAACGGGAAGGTGGCGGCGTTCCCCATGTCGCCCGGAATGCGAGGGAAGCGCGTGTCGAGCATCAAGATGCCGACCGTGAACCCGTACTGGTTGAAGCCGCCCCGCACCCGTCCAGTCGTGGCCATCCGACGTGCCCGAATTCTCCGTCCCTCCACTTCGCGAGTCAATCCGCACCGCCGCGCCGAGACGCGGTGAGCGGTCGGCGCCGCTACGAGCGCAGGCGCGGATGGAGCGGCGTTCAGATCGGCAAGCGCCTGCCGTGCGGCCGGAGCGTCTTCCAGTAGACAGCCTCGTCGCGTGAGACGCGCGCGAGGCCCGGCAGGTCCCCCACGTGGCGGTACCCGTGACGCGCGTAGAAGCGCCGTGCGCCGGCGTTGTCCGTGCTCGCGAGAAGGACCAGATGGTTCGCGACGGCCCGTGCGGCTGCCTCGGCGGCCGTCAGGAGGGCGCCGCCGGCGCCGGCCCGCTGATGCCCCTCGGCGACCAGGAGGAGACGGAGGTAGGCGGCCCCCGTGAGGATGCGGCTCGGCAGGACCCAGGCCAGACCGACGAGGTCGCCGTCCGGCACTGCGGCGACGATCATCCGATCCCCCGACGCTCGGCCTCTGGCCAGGGCGCCCAGCGCCGCGCGCCGAGTCGTGCCGTAGCGCCGCAGCAGGGAAGAGGCGGCCATCAGCGCCGCGAGGACAGGGAGGTCTCCGCGACGGGCAGGTCGGATCTGCAAGGGGAGGCGGCGCTGCTCCCGGGGACCTCGTGAACGCGCAGGCCTCGGCCGGTCCCCAGCACGGGGGAGGCGGTGGATCACGGGCGCTGCCGAGGGTCGAGCGCGTCACGAAGGCCGTCGCCGAGGAGATTGAACCCGAGGACGGCGAGCATGATTGCCAGACCCGGGAACACGGCGAGGTGTGGCGCCAGCTCGAGGTTCTGGCGGCCCTCGTTCAGCATCGCCCCCCAGGAGGGGGTCGGCGGCTGCGCCGAGAGCCCGAGGAACGAGAGCGATGCCTCGGTGAGGACTGCCCACGAGAGCGCGATGCTCGCCTGAACGACGAGGACCGAGATGAGATTCGGGAGGATGTGGCGTCCCACGATTCTTCCGGCCGGCGCCCCTAGCGCCCGGCTCGCCTCCACGAACTCGCGCTCCTTGAGCGCTAGCACCGGGCCACGGACGACACGCGCGAAGATCGGGGTGTACACCACGGCGATCGCCAGAACCACATTGGCGGGGTGCGGTCCGAGGGCGGCGACGATTCCCAGCGCGAGCAGGACGGCCGGGAAGGAGAAGAACACGTCCATCGTGCGCATGAGGGCTTGATCGACGCGGCCTCCAGCGTAGCCCGCGAGGAGGCCGAGAAGGGTCCCCACGCCGAGTGCGGCCAGAACCGACGCGAATGCGACCTCCAGCGACAGACGGGCGCCGTGGACCAGGCGGGCCAGGAGATCGCGGCCGAAGGTATCCCCTCCGAGCGGCAGAGTCCAGCTCGGCCCCGCCATCCGGTCCTGTGGGACCATGCGCAGCGGGCTCGGCAGTGGGAGCCGGTCCGCCGCGACGCCGACGGCGAGGAAGGCGCCCACGATCAGGAGACCAGCGAGGGCGGCGCGGTTCCGCACCAGCGCGCCGGCGACGCGAGACACCGACCCGGCGGCGAGGGGGGCCCGGGCCCCGGGCCCCGTTCCGCCTCTCCGTTCGTCAGCCCAGCCGGATGCGGGGGTCGAGCCAGCCATAGAGCACGTCGACGACGGTGTTGGTAGCCACGAACAGGGCCGCGACCACCAGCACGGTCCCCTGGACCAGGGCATAGTCGCGCTGGTTGATGGCGGTCAGCAGCATGCGGCCGAGACCCGGGACCGAGAAGATCTCCTCCACGACCACGGCTCCGCTCAGGAGATAGCCCACCTGGACGCCCAGGATCGTGACGACGACGATCAGGCTGTTCCGCAGCGCGTGGCGGCCGACCACCGCCGAGGCCGCCAGACCCTTGGCGTGGGCGGTCCGGACGTAGTCGGTGCCAAGCACGTCCAGCATGGCCGAACGGGTCGTCCGCATGACCACGGCCGCCATCGCCACGCCCAGCGTCAGCGCGGGAAAGAGGAGGAACCGGAGGTTGGCCCACGGGTCCTCCGTGAAGCCGACGTACCCGCCGGTGTTCGGCATCCACCGGAGATACCGCGCCAGGAGAAGCACGAAGAGCGTGCCCAGCCAGAAGTTCGGGAGCGAGAGTCCGAGAAGGCCGAGGCTTCGGGCCGCGAGGTCAAGCCACGAGCTCGGCCGCAGCGCCGACAGGAGCCCGAGCGGCAGGCCGATAGCCAGGGCGACGAGGGCCGCGGCGAGGGCCAGCTCCAGGGTGACCGGGAGGCGGCTCACGATCTCGCTGACGACCGGCTGGCCGGTCCGAAGGGAGTATCCCGCGTCGCCGCGGAGAATCGCGCCGAGCCAGCCGATGTACTGAAGAGGCAGGGGCCGGTCGAGGCCGAGGTAGGCGCGGAGCTCGGCGAGCTGCGCCGGCGTCAGCACGGTGCTCGTGCCCAGGCGCACGGCGATGGCATCGCCGGGGACGAGGCGGAGGAACAGGAACGACAGGACGGAGACGCCGACGAGCGTCGGTCCGAGCGCGAGGAGCCGGCGCAGGAGATAACGCGTCACGGGCGGGGTGTGGGCCCGCCCGGCCGGAGCCGGGCGCCGGGAGCCCTACTTATCCACCCACGTCTGGCGCAGGTAGACGATCGAGCCGGTGGGGAGGTGGACGAAGCCCTTCGTGCTCTGCTGGAGCCCCACGTAATCGCGGCCGACGTAGAGCCAGACGAACGGCACGCCTGCCACCAGCTCCTTCTGCGCGGTTGCGTAGAGCTCCTGTCGGCGGGCCGGATCGGCGATCGTCCGCGCCCGTTTGATGGCATCGCTCGACGTGTCGTTTTGATAGGAATGAACGAAGTTTAGATTGCCATCGTTCGTGAAGTACCGGAAGAGGTAGAAGTCCGGGTCGGGCTGCCCCGAGTTCAATCCCGGGGCCATGTCGAAGTCGGCCTTGAGCCAGCGCTGCACCCACTGCCCGAATTCCAGGAGTTCGATGGTCACGCGGATGCCGGCCTCGCCGAGTTGCTGCTGGACGATCTGGGCGATGTCCTTGGCGTACACGGGCTCCGTCGTCTGGGTCAGGATCGTGAGGCTCACTGGCCCGACGCCGGCTTCCTGAAGCAGCTGGCGCGCCTTGCCCACGTCCCGCCGGTACAGCTCGAGGTCGCCCACGGGGACCGCGTACTGAGTAAGCGACGGCGGCAAGGGGCCGGTCGGATCGCCGCTGCCGAGCGCGACCGTGTCGATGATCTGTTTACGGTCGATCGCGTAGGCGATCGCCTGGCGGACCTTCGGATGGTCGAGCGGTTTCCGTTTGGTGTTCAGGAACAGCAGGTGGTAGTTGAGACTCGGCTTGGCGCTGACCGCCACGCTCGCTTCCCGGGACAGGGTCTGGGCGACCCGCGCGTCGGCGATCAGCGCCATGTCGGCCGCCTTCGTGCGGAGGGCGGCCACGAGGCCGGCTTCGTCCGGAACGATGTTCAGCCGGATTCCGTCGAGGTACGGCTGCCCCTGGACGTAGAACTCGCGGAACGCCTCGAAGCGCATGAAGTTGTCCGGCGCCCACTCGGCCAGGCGGAACGGGCCGGACCCGATCGCGTGTTCCTTCCGGGAGAGGTCGCCGCCGGCGGTCTGTGCCACCTTCGATGAGACCACGCTGGCGTTCGGGTGGGCGAGGTAGACGAGCAAGGCGACGTTCGGCTGCTTGAGCTGGAGGGTCACCGTGCGGGGGTCCGGCGCCTCGACGCGCTCGACGTCGGCGAACCACGCCCGCGCGACCGCCTTCGTGTCGGGGTTGATGATCCGCTCGAGCGTGAACTTCACGTCCCCGCTCGTGACCGCGTCGCCGTTGTGGAACTTCGCCGCCCGCAACCGGAGCGAGATCTGCTTGCCGTCCGGCGAGATGGTCCAGCTCTCCGCCAGGTCAGGCTGGACCAGGAGGTCGGGCCCGAGCCGCGTGAGGGTGCTGTACACGAGCTCGAACACGCGATGGCTCGTGAACGCCGGCACCTTGTGGGGGTCGAGGTTCGTCGCCTCGCCCTGGCGCGCGAGCGTCAGAGTTCCCCCTCGCTTCGGAGCCTGCGCGTCCGTGCCACGTGCGACTGTGATGACGAGGGCGAGACCAGCGAGGGTGGCGACGGCGACGAAGCGCATGCGGGTCATGCTCGGTCCTCCCGGCTCACTACGATGGGATGGCGCGGTCCCGGTGTCAACCGCGTCTGGGTATTGCCGGGTGGTCGGGCGTCTCGCCTCCCGCGGGTCGGCCGGTCTAGTCCTGGCTCCGATGGCCCAGACTCGCGGCACCGGTGGGCGAGGGCGGGAAGACGACCAGGTCCGCGAGCACGCCGTAATGGTCGGACGGCCAGAGCGGGCTCCCGTCCGCGAGGCGGCCCGGAGTGTCCACCACGACGCGGCTCTCCAGCACGGCGCCGGAGAAAGCGTGGCCCGGAACCAACAGAACGTAGTCGACCCGGCGAGAGGCCCGGCGCTCCGGCACGACGACCGGCTGCCAGACCGTGGCCCCCCGGGCGTCGGGGTTCGCGGCGCGGAATGTGTCGATGCTTCCCGTCTCGGCGACTAGCGCGGTGATCGCGGCCGACGATTCGACCGCGTTGAGATCGCCCATCAGCACACCGGGAAGGTCGCCCCGACGCTCGCGGACCAGCGCCGCGACGGCCTCCGCATGGCAGGCGTGGCCCGACGTGTGGGTCGAGAACACCGGGAGCAGCCCGCCGGGCGTCGCCAGCTCAGCGAAGAGCAGCACGCGCGGATCCAGGCGCCGGCCGCAGCGCGGGAGCTTGTGCGCTTCCCAGCGGACGATGGGAAACCGGCTAAGTATCGCCGGTCCCTCCGAGAAGTCGACGAGGGCGGCGGCGACGCGGTTCATCCACGCGAGATCGAAGAGCTTCATGGACGACGGGGCGTAGACGTGGTTCATGCCGAGGCGGCTGGCGAGCCGTGATGCCACGTACCCCCGACCGCGACTCCAGGAGGCTTCCTGGAGGGCGACGACGTCGGGTGTGAGGGCAAGGAGCGCCTCGCTGACGAGGTCGAGCCGCGCCTCGAGGTGGGTGTCCTTTCCGGTCCAGCTCGAGAACGGCCCACCGTGGAGGACGTTGAGCGTCACGAAGCGCACCGTCCGTGGCGGGGCTGTCCCCTCGCCGGAGGCCGGGGCCGCGATCGCGGCCACGGCGAGCGCGCTGACCAGGAGGCTTCTCACGGGACTCAGCTTTGGCGTTCGTCGAGCTGGGCGAGGACCGACGCCGTGGGCACGTTACGTAGCGTATCAGCGGGTGCAGGGGCCGGACAACGGCATTCCACGGGACGGCATTCCGGGGGACCACCGGCCAGGGTGCTACATGGGGCATAATGATCCTATGGAGTTGCCCCTCGTGCCCGGCCCCCAGGACACGCTCGGCCGCCCGCTCCGGAACCTCCGGGTATCGGTGACGGACCGGTGCAATCTCCGCTGCCAGTACTGCATGCCGGAGGAGGAATATGCGTGGCTCCGCCGCGCGGACCTCCTGACGTTCGAGGAGATCCAGCAGCTGGTCGAGGTCTTCACGGAGCTCGGGGTCGACAAGGTTCGGCTCACGGGCGGGGAGCCGCTCCTCCGCCGTGACCTGCCGGACCTGGTTCGCATGCTGGCGCACATCCCGCCCGTCCGCGACCTCGCCATGACGAGCAACGGTGTCCTTCTCGCCGGTCAGGCAGCGACGCTGCGGTCAGCCGGCCTCCACCGCGTCACGGTGAGCCTGGACACCCTCCGCCCCGAGCGCTTCCGCGTGCTGACCCGGCGGGACGATCACTCCGCCGTGCTGCGGGGGATCGAGGCCGTCCGGGCCGCCGGGTTCGGTGGTCTCAAGCTCGATACGGTGGTCATCCGGGGCGTCAACGACGACGAGCTGGTCGAGCTCGTCGAGTTCGCCCGGAGCATCGACGCCGAGGTTCGGTTCATCGAGTACATGGACGTGGGGGGCGCGACGCACTGGTCGCGGGACCAGGTGGTCTCACGGGCAGAAATCCTGGAGCGCCTGGCCACGCGTTACGGGTCGATCGAGCCGATCCGTGCGGAGACCTCCGCGCCGGCGGAGCGGTTCCGTCTTGGTGACGGCGCAACCTTCGGCATCATCGCCTCGACGACGACGCCCTTCTGCCGGACGTGTGACCGGAGCCGGCTCACGGCGGACGGGACCTGGTACCTCTGCCTCTACGCGCAGCGTGGTGTGGACCTCCGGACACCTCTCCGGGAGGGCGCGTCGCGCTCCGAGCTCAGGGCCCTCGTCGCGGACAGCTGGACGCGACGCCGGGATCGCGGCGCGGAGGAGCGGAAGGAGCTCGAGGCGATCGGGCGTCGGGGAGTCCTCATCCAGATCGCCGGGCTGCGGCAGGATCCGCACCTCGAGATGCACACGCGCGGCGGCTGACTAAACTAAGGGCTGACGCGCCGCTTCGGCGTCCGCTCCGGCCTGTCCGTTCCTGCCTGTCCGTCCTGCCTTGACGCCCGGCGGGGGCGTGGCTAGGCTCCTGCCATCGTGCTGGTCACCCGCAATGCCCTGCCGTGAGGAGACGACATGATCCCTGCGATGCACCGGCAGGTCCGGCTGGCCGCGCGGCCGGTCGGTTACCCGAAGGAAACCGACTTCCGCCTCGTCGAGTCCCCCGTTCACGAACCGGGCGCGGGGGAGTTCCTCGTTCGGGTGATCTACCTCTCGCTCGACCCCTACATGCGGGGGCGGATGAGCGACGCGCGGTCCTACGTTCCTCCGGTGACGCTCGGCGATGTCATGGAGGGCGGTACGGTCGGGGAGGTGGCGCGCTCGAACCACCCGGGGTATGCCGTCGGTGACATCGTCGAGGGCCGGCTGGGCTGGCAGGAGTACGCGGTATCGGCCGGCAAGGGCGTCCGGAAGCTCGACCCGACGGTCGCGCCCATCTCCACGGCGCTGGGGGTCCTGGGAATGCCCGGGCTCACCGCGTACTTTGGGCTGCTCGAAGTTGGACAGCCCAAGCCCGGGGAGACGGTGGTCGTGTCGGCGGCGTCGGGAGCGGTCGGCGGCCTCGTCGGGCAGATCGCGAAGCTCAAGGGTTGTCGGGCGGTGGGCCTGGCCGGCTCCGATGCGAAGGTGGACTACATCACGAGGGAGCTCGGATTCGACGCCGGGATCAACTACCGGATGGCTCCTGACCTGGATGCGGCGCTCCATGCGGCTTGTCCCGGCGGAATCGATGTCTACTTCGACAACGTGGGCGGCCGGATCACGGAGGCCGTCTCGCGCCACGTCAACCCCTTCGCCCGTTTCGCGATCTGCGGCCTCATCTCCCAGTACAATCTGACGGAGCCTGAGCTCGCCCCGCGCAACGAGCGCTTCGTCCTCGTGAACCGCGTGCGGATCCAGGGCTTCATCGTGTTCGACTTCGCCGCTCGATACAGGGATGGCCTGGCGCAGTTGACCGAGTGGGTCCGGCAAGGGAAGCTCAAGTACCGGGAGCACTTCGTGGATGGCCTGGAGCGCGCCCCCGCGGCGCTCATCGGTCTCCTCCAGGGGAAGAACTTCGGGAAGATGGTCGTTCGGGTCGGGCCGGGGCCCGTGTGATCACCCGTCCGTTCGGACCGACCGGCCTTCCCGTCGCCGTGATCGGGCAGGGAACGTGGCGCATGGGCGAGCAGCCGGGGCGGCGGCGGGACGAGGTCGCGGCCCTGCGCCTGGGCATCGAGCTGGGGATGACCCACATCGATACCGCCGAGATGTACGGGGACGGCGGTGCGGAGCGCGTTGTCGGCGAGGCTATCGCCGGGCAGCGGGACCGCGTCTTCCTCGCGAGCAAGGTGCTGCCGTCCAACGCCTCGCACGCGGGAACGATCCGGGCGTGCGAGGCCTCGTTGAGACGTCTCGGAACCGACCACCTGGACCTCTACCTCCTCCACTGGTGGTCCGAGCGCCACCCCATCGAGGAGACCATGCGCGCCATGGCGGAGCTTGCTCGACGCGGGCTCACGCGTTTCGTCGGCGTCAGCAACTTCGAGGTGGAACAGCTGCGCCAGGCTCAGGCGGCCCTGGGGAGGCTGCCCATCGCCTGCAACCAGGTTCTCTACCACCTGCGTGACCGGGCCATCGAGGAGAAAGTCCTGCCGCACTGCGAGCGGAACCGCGTGGCGGTGGTGGGCTACACGCCGCTGGCGCGCGGAGGTTACATGCGCGGGGTGGTCGCCGACATCGCGCGGAGGCACGCGCGGACGCCGCGCCAGGTAGCGCTGAACTTCCTCACGCGGCGCCCGGCGCTCTTCACGATTCCCAAGGCCACCGACGCGGCGCACGTGCGGGAGAACGCGGGGGCGCTCGACTTCAGTTTGACGCGCGAGGAGGTGCGGGCGATCGATGAGGCGACCTGAAGGGCGTCGCCCACGCCGGCGCCGGCCGGCCCCGCGAGACATGTCCGATCGCGGGCCGGCTCGCCCGCTGTCCGCCCGTCGTGGCCACGGTGCTCGCGGCACTCGGCACGGTGCTCCCAGAGGCGCACCGGCCCTGGCACGGACTGGGGCCGCGTCGACGGCAGCCAGCGACGCGGGCGCTCTGGCGGAGGCCCGCCGCCTGGACGCGGCCGACCCGCTCGCACGCTTCCGGCGCGAGTTCGTCGTCAGGGATGCACGCCTCATCTACCTCGACGGCAACTCCCTCGGGCGGCTGCCCCGGCGGGCCGCCCCGCGGCTGCGTGACGCGGTCGAGCGCGAGTGGGGCGGGCGGCTCATCCGTGGATGGGGTGAGGGGTGGTTCACCGCCAGCCAGCGGATCGGCGCCAAGCTCGCGGACCTGGTCGGAGCCACCCCGGGCGACGTCATCGTCGCGGACTCCACGTCGGTCAACCTGTTCAAGCTGGTGGTCGCGGCCCTCCGAGCCCGACCCGGCCGCCACACCCTGGTCAGCGACGAGATGAACTTCCCGACGGACCTCTACGTGCTTCAGGGAGCCATCGAGCTGCTCGGCCAGGGGCACCGCCTGGTAGTGGTGAAGTCCGAGGACGGCCTCACCGTATCCGAGGCCGCGCTCGCGGGCGCCATCGACGTCGACACGGCGCTCGTGACTCTCTCGCACACGGCGTACAGGTCGGCGTTCGTCCACGACCTGGCGGCGATCACCGCCCTGGCGCACCGGGCGGGCGCGCTCGCGCTCTGGGACCTCTCACACTCGATCGGGGCAATGCCGATCGGGCTCGCCGCGGCGGAAGCCGATCTCGCGGTCGGGTGCACCTACAAGTACGTGAACGGGGGACCCGGCGCGCCGGCGTTCCTCTACGTGCGGCAGGATCTCCAGGACTCGCTCGCGAACCCCCTCTGGGGCTGGTTCGGGCAGCGCGATCAGTTCGACATGGCGCCGGACTACCGCCCCGCCCCGGGCATCCAGCGCTTCCTGGTGGGGACTCCGCCGGTCCTGTCGCTCCTCGCGGTGGAGTCGGGAGTCGACCTCCTCCTCGAGGCCGGGGTCGACCGCATCCGCGCGAAGTCCGTGGCCCAGACGGAGTATCTCGTTCGGCTCTGGGAGCGAGAGCTCCGTCCACTTGGATTCGCTCTCAACTCGCCCCGGGACCCCGCTCGGCGGGGCTCGCACATCTCGCTGGGTCACCCCGAGGCCTTGCGCATTGACCGCGCGCTGATCGACGAGATGGCGGTCCTGCCCGACTTTCGGTATCCGGACAACCTCCGTCTGGGGGTCTCGCCACTCTACACGTCGTTCGCGGATCTTCATGAGGCCGTAACGCGCATTGCGCGCGTCGTCCGAGAGCGACGGTACGAGCGGTACCCGACCGAGCGTCCGACCATCACCTGATGGGTATTCCGGCCGACTACCAGACCGATTGGACGCGCGTCGCGCGGCTGATTGTCCACGAGGCGCTACGGCTGGCGCCGGGCGAGCGCGTGCTGATCCACGCCGACCCTACGTACTTCCCCGCGCTGACCGAAGCCGTTCGGGTCGAGGTCAACCGGGCGGGGGCGGTCGAGCTGGCGGTTCACATGCTCCATCCACCGGGGCTCGAGCGGGTCCGGAAGGAGCTTCGCCGCCGGGAGGATCCGGTGATCCGGGCGATGGAGGACCGAGCAGTCGCCGGGCTGTTCGCGCTGGCCGACGTCTACATCTGGCTCCCGACGAGCTGGGCGTACAACGTCTGGCAGACCGAGGAGATCATCAGGAGCTGGTCCGGACGAGCCGTCCACTTCCACTGGATCATGGACGTATCCATGGACGCGGGGCTCTTCCGTCGACTGTCGGAGCTCTACGACGCGGCGCTGTGGATGGACTACGCCGCGCTGACGGCGCACCAGCGGCGAGTCGTGGGGGCGCTTCAGGACGCCGAGATCGAGGTGACCGACCCGCGGGGGACACGGCTCAGTTTCGAGCTCCGGGGGGCGCACTTCCACCTCGGCAACGGGGACGCCTCCAAGACGTTCATCGAGGGCTACGCACGGCCCGGGAGCGCCCGCGACCGCGAGGTGGAGCTGCCGGCCGGAGCGATCCGCACGGTCGACATCGAGCGGACCGAGGGCGTCCTGGTGACGCCGCCCGAGACCTTCGGGGGGCGCCAGGTCGGACGCGTGCGGCTGGAGTTCGCGGACAACCGCATCGCACGGCTCACGAGCGAGCACCATGGAGGCTGGCTCGAGGCGGCGTGGCGGACGGAGTCGGGCGACCGCGACCGCTTCGGTGAGTTCAACGTCGGCGTCAATCCCAAGCTGGCCGTGCTTCCCGAGCTGCCGGCGATTCCCTACTACGGCTACGGGGCGGGAGTGGTCCGGGTGAGCGTCGGGGACAACGCCGAGTCGGGTGGGGCCTACCGGTCCAGCTACCATCAGTGGTTTTTTCTGATCGATGCGACAGTGCGAGCGAACGGGCGCCTGGTCGTGGAGCACGGTCGCCTGGTCGTGCCGTAGAAGCGCGGCGCCAGTGGACTTTGCTAGGGTGCTGGCGACCCTCGCCGGGTTCTTCGAGCGTGAGGGCATCCGTTACGCCGTGATCGGGGCCTTCGGCCTCCAGGCCTACGGCCGGGGCCGGGCGACCATGGACGTGGATCTCGTGACGGAGGCTGACGCGCAAGCGCGGGTCCTCGGGTTCCTCGAATCGCTCGGGTACGAGACCCTCCACGTATCCTCCGGCTACTCCAACCACGTGCATTCGATGCGTGAGATGGGGCGCGTGGACATTGTCTACGTGGGCGGGGACACCAGCCGGCTCCTCTTGGGCCAGTGCGTGCCCGCCCTCGAGCTGGAGGAGCGACACTTGCCAGTGCCGCGACCCGAGCATCTGGCCGCGATGAAGGTGCAGGCCATGAAGAACGATCCGGGGCGGACCCTGCAGGAGATGGCGGACATTCAGTTCCTGTTGCAGGTTCCTGGGATCGACGAGCTGGAGGTCCGGGGCTATTTCGAGCGAGCGGGCCTGCTGGAGCGATACCATGAGATCAAGCGGCTCGCCTGAGTACCTGTCCCTCGAGCGGGACTTGCCCACGACGGCCGACGACGTGGCGGCGCTGGCTCGATTCCGTGCCATCGCGCCGGAGGCGTTCTCGGTCTACCTGCGGTTCCTCGCCGGCTTTCCGTCCCCTCCGCTCGCAGTCCTGCGCGCAAGGCGCGGCCCCTGCGGCGCGCCGTTCGAGCTGGAGGGGGCGAGGCGGGAAGGGTCGGGTGACGGCCGGCTGGCAAACGCTGACTGGAGGAGATCGGAGCCATGACGGGAGCCCTCTTGGCGGGACAGGTCGCGTGGGTGACGGGGTCGTCGCGAGGACTCGGTCGGGTGATGGCCGAGCACCTGGGCCATCTGGGCGCCGACCTGGTCGTCCACGGCACGACCCAGACTTCGGCGCGCGCCTTCGGCGAGGGCGAGTCGCTCGACCAGGTGGCGCGTGACGTGGCCGCGCGCACGCGCCGGCGGGTACTTGCCGTGGCGGCTGACCTGACGCGCCCCGAGGCGGTACAGGCCGCGGTCGCCCGGATCCGTGCCGAGTACGGCCGGATCGACGTGCTCGTGAACAATGCGGGCGGCGACATCGGGCCCGCGGGGGCGACGGGGCCGGGCGGCGGACGGCCTCCGAACAACGACGGTGTGTTCATCGCGCTGGAGGACCTCCGCGCCGTGATCGACCGGAACCTGCTCTCGTGCATCTATGCCTGCCGGGAGGTCGCGCCCGAGATGATCGAGCGGCGGGCCGGACGCATCGTCAACCTCGGGAGCGTGGCGGGCCTCAGCGGGCGGGCCGAGGGTGTGATGTATGCGACGGCCAAGGCCGCCGTGCACGAGTACACGCGCTGCCTCGCCGTGCAACTCCGGCCACACAACGTCACGGTCAACTGCGTGGCGCCGGGCGGTACGATGACGCCTCGCTTCGTCGCGACGGGTCAGGCCAAGCCCGGGGTCGTGGAGCGCGTGGGCACGCTCCAGGGCTACGGGCAGCCGGAGGACATTGCCCGGGCCGTCGAGTACTTCGTGACGGACGCGGGGCGCCACGTCTCGGGCCAGGTGCTGCGCGTCGACGGCGGCGACCAGACCTGGCCGGCCTGACGGCGGAACGGCCTCCCCGCCGCCAGCCGCGCTACGCTAGCCAGCCGCGCGCGCGATGGGCCTTTAGGTATGCCGGGTCAAGCTCGACGCCCAGCCCGGGCCGCTGTGACAGGTGAAGCCGGTCGCCGCGGAGATCGAGTGGGCGATCGAGGCACCCGTCGTACCAGGGCACGTTCGCGATGTTGTGCTCGAGCCGGTAGAAGTTCGGCACGGCCAGCATGGCATGGGCGCCAGCGATGACCTGGAGGGGGCCCATCGCGTTGTGGGGCGTCACCGGCACGTGGTATGTCTCGGCCAGCGCGGCGATCCGCATCACCTCGCTGATCC
This sequence comes from uncultured Candidatus Rokubacteria bacterium, assembly GCA_963804185.1. Lineage (GTDB taxonomy): Bacteria > Methylomirabilota > Methylomirabilia > Rokubacteriales > DASRDR01 > DASRDR01. The sequence continues at coordinate 591,801 of CAWDPM010000005.1, read as the reverse complement.
CGCCGGTCCACACCACGTCAGGCATAACGTAGTCGGTCAGCCGCCCGGCGAGTACCGGTAGGTAGTCCCACCGCGTGTAGAGCCGCTCGCCCACGCAGATCGGCACCGAGACCTGCTCCCGCACGGCCCGGAGCGCCTCCAGGCTCTCCGGCGGCGTCGGCTCCTCGAACCAGCCGATGCGGTAGGGCTCGAGCCGCCGGGCGAGGCGGACGGCGGTCGGCACGTTGTAGTGGCCATGGGCGTCGATGAGGATGTCGACCTCCGGCCCAACCGCCTCCCGGGTCGCGGCGACGCAGGCCACGCCGAACGCCTCCCCGGCGGCGGTGAGCTGCCCTCCGAGGTAGCCCGTGTGGTACGGCACCATCTCGTGGAACGGGTCGAGCTTGATGGCCACGTGCCCCCGAGCCACGACGCGCTGGGCGGCGTCCGCGTACTCCTCCGGCGTCGCGCAGGCGCGGTGGCCGTCCAGGGCGGCGAACCAGCCGTTCGCGTAGAGCGCGACGCTGTCGCGCACCTTGCCGCCGAGAAGGTCGTACACCGGCCGGCCGGTGGCCTTCCCCTTGATGTCCCACAGCGCGATGTCGATCCCGCTCACCACCGCGGTCGGCAGGCCTCGCGGCCCGAGGTAGGTGGCCTTGCGGAAGAGCCGGTGCCACATCGCCGTGATATCGGTGGCGTCCTGACCGACGATCCAGGGGCGGAGGCGGACTATGGCGTCGGCGATGATGAGGCTCCCGTTGGCCGGGAAGTTGCTCGACTCGCCCCAGCCGTGGATGCCCGCGTCGGTGAGCACCCGGACGAACGTCCAGACGTTCTGCGGCTCCTCGTTGTAGGTGGCGGCGCCGCCCGTGGGGTCGACGACGAAGACCTCGACGTCGGTGATCTTCACGGGTTCAGATCTTGACGGTTCAATGAAGGGCGAGGAGGGTCTGGGCGATGGTGCGTTGGGCCGTGCGCAGGGGCTCGTCCGCATTCCCGAACACCACCACGGCCACGCCGCTCGGAACCCGGCGGAGCGTCACCACGCCCGCAGGCGTCCGGAGCCGGGCGTCGCGCCAGGTGACGGGCGGCGTCGCGCCCGGGCCCTGGAGCACGTTGTCGACCATGGCCAGGGCGCTGGGCAGGCCGGCGGCGGCCAGGCGGTCGAGCAGCGTCACGAGCGGCACGGAGGAGACCCGAGGGACGACGACCTCGAGACCCATGGTGGCGCCGCTTCGGCTACCGCTGCGCCACGACCGCGCGGAGGCGGGGGGAGCAGCGTGCCCCCTCGTCGATGGCGAGGCTCACGGCCGCCGCCGCGACCAGCTGGATGCTGGCGATGGCGAACGCCGCGCCGTAGCCTCCGGTCAGCTCGAACAGGGCCCCACCGAGCCACGAGCCGAGCGCGGCGCCGCACTGGTGCACGACGAAGATCGTGACCCACCATCCGTAGAACACCCGTCCACGCGTCATCGTCGGGCCACTATAGCCGAGGGGTCGAATGGGGACAACTCGCGGGCCGTTCGCGCGAAGCAGGGCTCGCGCGCGCAGGCGCCGCTAGCGCAGGAACTGCCGGAGTCCCTTCCGCAGAAGGGATTCCGCGAACCCGCGGAGGACGCGGTCCTGGAGGTCGGTTCGCGGTGAGCGGTACGGTCCCCAGACGCGGAAATCGACGCCCATGAGCCCGCCGGGCCGCTCGGTGAACGCCGTGCGTATCTCGCGCGGAGCCCGGCGCACCGCGGCGGGCGGCACGAGCAGGGTGAACTCGTGGGCGAGCTGGCCGGTCCGGAGCAAGACCTCACCCTTGCCGAGGATTCTGACGTCGCCCGAGACGAATCGGACCACGGGCGTCTGCAGCACGTCACCCGCGACCACGAAGTCGATGGCACCTTCCTGGAAGCGCAGGTCGCGCAGAAGGGGGAGGTCCAGCGCAGCGGCGACGGTGCCGAGTACGGGGAACTCGTGGAGCTGGCCGTCGCGGATCTCGGCGTGACCCTGTCCGGTGACTCCCTCGGCCGCCCCCGTGAAGCTCGCCTGCGCCCGGAGCCGGCCCCCCAGGCTCGGGCCCCCTAAGGCGCTCATCAGCGCCTCCGCGCGGGCGTCACTCAGGTCGAGTGAGATCGCATAGCGGGTCGGGCCGACCAGGTGGACGGTCACCTGACCTCCCAGTGCTCCGTCCGCAAGCCGGCCACTGAGCGGCGCGAGGGTGAGGTCGCCGTCGCCAAACCGGAGCGGGGCCGCGAGTTCCAGGACCTCCAGGCGCTCCGCGACGCGGAGGGCCGCGACCGTGAGCTGCCCCTGGCCGGAGAGCGCACTGCCGACCCGCGAGAGCGAGGTGACCACCTCGATGCCGCTGGCCCCCACGATCGGCCCCTTCCGCTCGCGCGTGACCGTGAGGGTGCCCCGGGTCAGGCTCAGACGCGGCACGACGACATCCAGCGCGGCGGGGACCGGGACGGACAGCGCGGACGCGCCGCTGCCTGAGGTGCCGGGGGCGCCGGACGGTGGCGAAGGTCGCATGACCAGGCGCTCGAAGTTCCACTCGCCCTGGTTGTTCCGGACCAGGGTGACGGTCGGAGCGTCCAGACGCACCTCCGCGATCTCGAGCCGGCGTCGCAGGAGCGGGAGGAACCGCGGGCGCACGACTAGGGCCTCGGCCCGCAGCAGCTCGCCGGGAACACCCGGGGGATTGCCCACGGCGACCTGCCGGAAGATGGCGCCCGAGAAGAGCGAGACGCGCTGCTCGCCCACCGTCACTGGCGCGCCGAGTGTTTCCTGGGCGGCGGCGATCGCCGCTCGGCGGAACGCCTCCGAATCGAGGTAGCGGGCGAGCACGAACAGACCGGCGCCCAGCAGGGCGACAGCCCCGAGAAGAACGACCGCCAGAATCTTGAGGGCACGCACGCGCGGGTGTCTCGCGAAGCTCCCCGCTCGCCGAGGAACTACTCCATGATAAGCCCGAGCGGGCCGCCAGTCAGTCGGAATCACTGACCTGGCCTGGCCACGGCCGTCGAATCGTGGGAGCCTGACCGCGCTCGACCCGACGACGCCCCGAGCGCTGTGGCGTTCACCGGGAGCGGCTTCTTGGGAGCTGGGTCTGGCCTCCGCTCAGGTGCGCAGGTGCGGGTCGAGGAGGTCGCGGAGCCCGTCGCCGAGGAGGTTTGCGCCGAGCACGACGAGGGAGATCGCGATTCCCGGGACCGTGGCGAGCCACCAGGCGTTCGACAGGTAGTCGCGGCCCTCGGCGAGCATCGCGCCCCACGACGGCTGCGGAGGCTGGACACCCATGCCGAGGAATGACAGGCCCGACTCCAGCAACACCATCGTGGCGAACTGGCTCGACGCGATCACGAGGATCGGCGCCAGCGTATTGGGCAGGACGTGGCGGAAGAGCACGCGGACCTGGCTCGCGCCGAGCGCACCCGCCGCCTCCACGAACTCGAGGTGCCGGATCGTGAGCACGTTGGCGCGAACCGTCCGGGCGTGGAGAACCCATCCGGACAGGGCGAGGACGCCAACCAGGGCGAACGGGCTCGTTCCCACGACGGCGATGATGGCGATTGCCAGCATGATCACTGGGAACGTGAGCTGGACGTCGGCCAGCCGCATGACGAGGTCGTCCAGGCGGCCTCCGAGGGATCCAGCCAGGAGCCCCACGAGCACGCCGACACCCGTCGCGAGCAGCACGGCGCTCGTGGCCAGGACGAGGGAGATCCGTCCGCCGTAGAGGAGACGGGCGTAGATGTCGCGCCCCAGGTTGTCGGCGCCCAGGGGCCGCGCGGCGGTGCCGCCGAGGCCCCACGGAGCCTTGAGACGCTGGCCAAAGCTCGGACGGATCGGGTCGGAGGCTGTCAGCAGTGGTGCGCAGACACTGGCGAGGACGACCACGAGGAGAATCGCGCCGCCGACCAGGACCAGGGGATTGCGGCGGGCGAAGGCGAGCATGGCCCGTTCAGCGATAGCGGATGCGCGGGTCGACGACCGTATAGAGCGCGTCGACAAGCAGGTTGATCAGGACGAAGATCGTGGCCGAGAGGATGAGGACGGTCTGTACGACGGGGAAGTCCCGGAAGTAGATGGCGTCGACGACGAGCTTCCCCATCCCGGGCCAGGCGAACACCGATTCCGTGATGACCGCTCCGCCCAGCAGCGTCCCGATCTGGAGGCCGATCACGGTCAGGACGGGAATGGTGGCGTTGCGAAGCGCGTGGCGGAGGATCACCGCCCGCTCGGCCAGGCCCTTCGCCCGGCCCGTCCGGATGTAGTCGCGGCTCAGGATCTCCAGCATGCTGGAGCGCGTGAGGCGGGCGACCAGCGCGGTCGGATACGCGGCGAGCGTGATGCTCGGCAGGACGAGATACGTCCAGTTCTGGAATCCCGAGGTGGGTAGCCACCGTAGCGTGACCCCGAACAGCAGGACGAGCATGATGCCGAGCCAGAAGCTCGGCAGGGACTGGCCGAGCACGGCGAGGAGCGTGCCGACGTAGTCGTAGCGCGTGCCGCGCCGGACCGCGGCGACGATCCCGATCGCCACGCCCGAGACCACCGTCAGCACCATGGCGCACAGGGTGAGCTGGAGCGTCGCGGGGAGCCGCTCCCGGACGACGAGGAGGGCCGGCGAGCGGTACTGGAATGACTGGCCGAAGTCGCCCTGGAAAACGCTCCGCAGGAAGATCCCGTACTGGACGTGGAGCGGCTCCTTGAGCCCGAGGTGGCGGTTCAGCTCGTCCACGGCCGACTGCGGGGCGCCTTCGGGGAGCAGCATCTTCGCGGGGTCGCCGGGCAAGACCCGGAGGATCACGAAGACCAGGACGGACATGCCGACCAGCGTGACGACCGACTGGGCCACTCGCCGGACGAGATAGGCGTGCATCAGGGGTTCGGGACTCGCGGAGCCTGACGCGCGACGCCCACCGCCGGCCTTGCCGGCCGCCGGCTCCCGAGAGCCGTCGGAGAGCCGGGCCGGTCGGCAGGCGCGACGAGGTTCGACCTACCGGACGCTGACGTCGTACAGGAGGACGTAGTAGTCGCGACGCGCCTGGTAGTTCTGGAGCTTGTCGCTCACCGCGTAGATCGCGACGCTGTAGTAGGGCCAGATCTCGGGCTCGTCCTCCCAGAGGGCCTTCTCGATCTCCTCGTACTTCTGCTGGCGCACCTTCGGGTCGGGGACCCGTCCCTCGGCGATCAGCTCCTCGATCTTCGGATTCGCGTAGCGAGTCAGCTTCTCCGCGCCGGCCTTCGTAAACCACTGTCCGAGGTACCAGTCGGGATCGTGGGGCATGTGGGCCCAGCCCGAGAAGAACATGTCGTAGTTCCCCGCCGTCCGAGCTTCGCGGGCGGTGGCGATCTCCAGGTTCTTGATGTTCACCGTGATGCCGACGTCGCCGAGCATCGCGGCAACCGCCTGCACGATCTCGAGCTGCTTCGGGTAGAGATCCTTCATGAGCACGAAGTCCAGCGAGAGGTTCTGGTAGCCAGCCTCCTTGAGGATCTGCCGCGCCTTCGCCGGGTCATACGGCTTTTGGCCGAGGTTCGTGTGGCCGAGCAGGCCGGGCGGAATCGGGCTCACCACCGGACGTGCGTATCCGAGGAGAAGATCCTTGATGATGACGTTCCGATCGATGGCGAGCGAGATTGCCCGCCGGACCCGGGGATCCTTGACCGGGTCCTTGGCGAGCTGGAAGATCCAGCGCTGGGCTTCGATGGCCGGCGTGTCGAGGACCCGGACACCTGGCGTCGAGCGAAGCGTCTGCACGTTGTCCGGCCACACGCGGTCGATGACGTGCAGCTCGCCGGCACGGAGTGCGGCCACGCGGGTGGAGAGCTCCGGGATGAACCGGAACGTCACCTTCTCGACCTTCGGGATGCCCGGCTTCCAGTAGTCAGCGTTGGCGACCAGGCTGATCTGCTCGCCGTGGGTCCAGCCGGCGAACTTGAAGGGGCCCGTGCCGATGGGCTTCTGGAAGAAGGCGTCCTCGTTCTGGGCGGCCCCCTGGGGCAGCATCCCGAGCATCGTGAGGTGGGCCGGCAGCGATCCGAATGCCCGTTTCGTCGTCACGATGACCGTGGAATCGCCTTCCTTCCGGACGTCCTCGATGTCCTGGTAGACGAACGCCTTGATCAGCTTCGTGTTGTCTCGCGCCCGCTTGAGCGAGTAGATCACGCTGTCTGCGGTGAACGGCGAGCCGTCGTGGAACTTCACGCCCTTCCGGAGCGTGAACCGCCACGTCGTGTTGTTCACCGGCGTCCACGCCTCCGCAAGGCAGGGCACGAACTTCGAGTCGTTCGTGACCTCGACGAGCGGATCGTAGATGTGCCGGAGGACCGAGGTCGCGGAGATCGAGTAGTGGTTCGCCGGGTCGAGAGTCAGCATGCGCTCGGAGAGACCCGCGACGATCTCACCCTTGCGCGTCTGGGCGGCCGCGCCTCGCGGCTCAGTTCCGGCGGCGGCGAGGGCGGCGCCTGCGCCGAGCAGGATGTGACGACGGGTGAGCTTGGACGATCTCCCGATAGCGGCGCCACTGTGATCCATTGCACGCTCCTCGCGCGAGCGGGGTGTGGTCGTGAAGGCTAGGCGGCCGATCGACGTCTTTCACTTACAGAAGGGGGCGGTCCGTGTCAAGAGGCCCGGCACCCTGCTACAATCTGGCGCCGTGACCGAGCACGCGCAGGCGGTGATCGTCGGAGGCGGCGTGGGCGGCGCGAGCATTGCGTACCATCTCACCACCAAGGGCTGGCGCGACATCGTGCTCGTCGAGCGGGCCGAACTGACGAGCGGGTCGACGTTCCATTCGGCCGGGCTCGTGGGGCAGCTTCGCTCCTCCGTCGCACTGACCCGCCTGATGATGTGGAGCGTCGAGTGCTACCGGGGGCTCGCCGCCGAGACGGGACGCGACCCCGGCTGGAGGGAGACAGGCAGCCTCCGGCTTGCGTGCACCCCCGAGCGAGCCCTCGAGCACCGGCGCCAGACCGGCTGGGCGAAGACCTTCGGGCTTCCTCTGGAGGAGATCGGTCCGGCCGAGGCGCAGCGACTCTTCCCGGTGATGGGGCTCGACGGCGTGCTCGGCGCCGTGTACCTGCCGACCGACGGGCACCTCGATCCGGGCGGCCTCGCGATGGCGCTGGCGGAGGGTGCGCGTCAGCGTGGGGCGGCGATCCGAACCGGCACGCGCGTGCTCGCCATCGGCGTGCACGACGGCCGGGTGCGCGAGGTCGAGACGACCGCGGGAACCATCCGTACCGACGTGGTGATGAACGCGGGGGGGATCTACGCCCCGGAGATCGGGCGCATGGTGGGCGTGACGATCCCGCTGGTCCCGATGGCGCACCAGTACCTCGTCACGAAGCCGATCGACGGGGTGCACCCCGCCATCCCGATGCTCCGCGACCCGGACCACCTCGTCTACTTCCGAGAGGAGGTCGGGGGACTGGTGGCCGGAGGGTACGAGCGCGAGCCGGCGCCGTGGGGGCTCGACGGGATCCCCGCCGACTTCAACCACCAGCTCCTGCCTCCGGACTGGGAGCGCTTCGCACCCCTGATGGAAGGCGCCGTGCACCGCGTGCCGGCGATCGGGAGCGCGGAGATCGTCCGGCTGATCAACGGTCCCGAGGCCTTCACGCCGGACGGCGAGTTCATCCTCGGTGAGGCCCCGGAGGTCCGCGGCTTCTTCGTCGCGGCCGGCTTCTGCGCCCACGGCATCGCCGGCGCCGGCGGGATGGGACGGATCATGGCTGACTGGATCGTGGAGGGCGACCCGGGGCTCGACGTCTGGCACATGGATCTGCGCCGGTTCGGGGCCCAGTACCGCTCCCGGCGGCTCACGCTCGAGCGCACGCACGAGGTCTACCGGACCTACTACGACCTCCGCTACCCGAACCAGGAGCGTGAGGAAGGGCGGCGGCTTCGCCTCTCGCCCGTGTATCCGCGCCTCCGCGATCTTGGAGCCGCGTTCGGCGAGAAGTCCGGCTGGGAGCGGCCCAACTGGTTCGAGACGAACGCGGGCGCTGGCGACGAGCGGCGGCGGCCGCGCGGGTTCGCGGGCCGGATCTGGTCGCCCGCGATCGAGGCCGAGCACCTCGCCACGCGTGAGCGCGCGGCCCTGTTTGACGAGACGTCCTTCTCGAAGTTCGAGGTGGCGGGGTCCGGGGCGCTGGGCTTGCTTCAGCGCCTGTGCGCCAACGACGTGGACCGGCCGGTCGGCTCGGTCATCTACACGTCCGTGCTCAACGAGCGCGGCGGGATCGAGTGCGACTTCACGGTCACGCGACTCGGCCCGACCCGGTTCCGGATCGTCACCGGCACCGCGTTCGGTACGCACGATCGAGGCTTCATCCAACGGCACCTTCCGCGGGACGGGTCGGTCGCCCTGCTCGACGTCACGGGAGCGCTCTGCTGCATCGGCCTCTGGGGACCGCGGGCCCGGACTATCCTCGCGGCCACGACCTCGACCGACGTGTCGACCCCGGCCTTCCCGTACCTCACCGCGAGGGAGCTTTCCGTCGGGCGGGTGCCTGTCCTCGCGACCCGCGTGACATACGTGGGCGAGCTCGGTTGGGAGTTCTACGCGTCCAGCGAGTACGGCCTCGAGCTCTGGGACACGCTCTGGGAGGCGGGGCGGCCCCAGGGCGTGGTCGCCGCGGGGTACCGCGCGATCGATTCCCTCCGGCTGGAGAAGGGCTACCGGTACTGGAGCGCCGACATCACCCCCGACGACACGCCGTACGAGGCAGGGACCGGGTTCGCGGTGAAGCTCGGAAAGGGTGACTTCATCGGCCGCGACGCGCTGCTTCGCCAGCGCACCGAGGGCGTGCGCCGGAAGCTCGTGTGCCTCACGCTCTCGGACCCGGCCTGGGTCGCCCTGGGCGGCGAGCCGGTGCGCGTGACGGACCGCGTCATGGGGCGCGTCACCAGCGGCGGGTTCGGCTATGCCGTCGGGCTCTCCATTGCCTACGCATACCTCCCCGTGGAGCTGTCGGCTCCGGGGACGCCGGTCGAGGTCGAGTTCTTCGGGGAGTGGGTGGGCGGGCTGGTGGCCGCCGAGCCTCTCTGGGATCCCCGCGGCGACAGGGTCAGGGCTTGACCGCCTACGACCCGAGGCGCCCGGACGTGCTGGCCGACCCGTACCCGGTGCTCCGGCGTCTGCGCGAGGAGGATCCGGTGCACTGGAGCGAGATCCTGGGCGGCTGGGTCCTGACCCGCTATGCTGACGTCCGGGCATTCCTGGCGGATCCGCGTCTGTCCGCCGATCGGATCACGCCGTTCCTGGCGCACCAGACGCCGACGGCGAGCGAGACGGTCCAGGCGCTCCTGCGCCAGATCGGCCTCTGGGTCGTGTTCACCGACCCGCCGGCTCATACGCGCCTTCGCAGTCTCCTCGGGCGCGGCTTCACGACGCGCGCGATGGAACGGCTACGCCCGCGAGTCCGGGAGATCGCCGATGCCTTGCTGGAGCGCGCGTCGATCCGCGGCGAGATGGATCTGATCCGGGACTTCGCCTACCCCTTGCCGGTGGCGGTGATCGGAGACCTGCTCGGCGTCCCGCCCAGCGACCGCGAGCGCCTCAAGGCATGGTCCGATGAGGTCGCCACATTCGTGGGGAGCGCCCTCGCCACGCCTGACAAGTACGCTCGGGCGGCCCGGAGTATCGCCGAGATGCACGACTACTTCGGCAGTCTCGTCGCCCGACGCCGGGCGGCGCCCGCCGAGGACCTGGTGAGCGCCTTGGTTGGAGATGAGGGACGGGGGGAGGCGCTGGGCGAGGACGAACTGGTAGCGAACTGCGTGATGCTCCTCTTCGCCGGCCACGAGACGACGACGAACCTCGTCGGCAACGGCGCTCTCGCACTGCTGCGCCACCCGTCCGAGGCGCGATCCTGGCGGGAGAATCCCGCGCTCTCGCCGTCCGCCGTGGAGGAACTGCTCCGCTACGATGGCCCCAGCCAGGCAATGGTGCGGGTGGCCCGCGAGGACGTGCCGGTCAACGGCCGCGTGGTCGGGCGCGGCGACCGAGTCTTCCTGATGATCAATGCCGCCAACCGGGACCCGCGCCAGTTCGAGGAGCCGGACAGACTGGATCTCGAGCGCACCGACAACCGCCACGTGGCGTTCGGGCACGGCATCCACTTCTGCCTGGGCGCCGCGTTGGCCCGGATCGAGGGACAGATCGCGCTGCCAGCGTTGCTGGCACGCTTTCCGGCGCTCACGCCGCGCACGGAGGCGCCGGAGTGGCTCGACTCGCTGGTCTTTCGAGGAATGCGATCCTTGCCCGTCGCGCTCGGTTGACGCCGCGCGCGGCCTCGGAGAGCTCTCATGGCACGAGTCCCCGTCAACGGCATCCGTCTCCACTACGACGAGGTCGGACAGGGCATCCCGCTGGTCTTCGTCCACGAGTTCGCGGGTGAGAGCCAGAGCTGGCATCTCCAGGTCCGCTTCTTCGCCCGCCGCTACCGGACGATCACGTTCAACGCCCGGGGCTACCCCCCGTCCGATGTCCCGACGGCGCAGAGCGCCTACTCCCAGGATCAGGCCGTCGAGGACATCCGCGGACTCCTCGATGCGCTCGGGATCGAGCGGGCTCACGTCTGCGGGCTGTCCATGGGCGGCTACGCGACCCTCCACTTCGGGATCCGCCATCCGGACCGGGCGCTGTCGCTGGTGGTGGCTGGCTGCGGGTACGGCAGCGTGGCGGCGGAACGCGCGCAGTGGAAGCGGGACGTCGAGGCCACGGCCCAGCGGTTCCTCACCGAGCCCATGGCGGTGCTCGCCGACGTCTACTGTCAGGGACCGACGCGGGTCCAGTTCCGCGACAAGGATCCGAGGGGCTGGCAGGAGTTCCACGACCTGTTCGCGGCCCAGTCCGCGCTCGGTCACGGCCTCACGATGCGCGGGGTCCAGCTAACACGGCCGTCGGTCTACGAGCTCGAGCGGGAGCTCGAGGGACTGACGGTCCCCACCCTCATAGTCACGGGGGATGAGGACGAGCCGTGCCTCGAGCCGGGAATCTTCCTCAAGCGGAAGATCCGCTCCGCTGGATTGGTCGTGATGCCCAAGTCCGGCCACACGATCAACCTGGAGGAGCCGGAGGCGTTTAATCGGGCGGTGCTGGACTTCCTGACCGCAGTCGAAGCGGGCCGGTGGGGGCTACGTAATCCGTCCTCTCAGACAGGTTCGGCTATCTTGCCTCTGAATATGGTAGATCGTCGATAACCATGAGACCTCGACCGAGATGTCAAGGGGGCGGTCTCGACACGCAAGGACTGTCGGAGAGCGAGAACCGGAGCGGCAGCTCGGGCGACCGGCTGATCCCGATCCGCCGGCTCGCGACCACCTCGAGGCTTCGCTCGCGCGGCGCCGCGTGGATGCGGAGTGGCCCCTCCCGGAGGTCCCGGCCGTTGTCGCGAACGGTGATCCCGAGCGCCTGGGTGAGCCGAGCCGGCCCGCTCGTCAGCGCGGCGAGCGCCCGCAGTGACGGGGTCCGGCTGAGCGGTTGCCGGCGTCGCCGCGCCATCGCCCGCATCCCCGCGAGGGGCTCGAGGGCGCGGATCAGGACACAGCCGGGAGTCCCCGCCGGTCCGGCGATGGCATTCAGGCAGGCGTGGAGGCCGTAGGCCAGGAAGACGTAGGCGATGCCCCCGGGGCCGTAGAAGAGCCACCGTGAGGCCGGCCGGAACGCTGCGTGCGAGGCGCCGTCCTCGGGCCCGAGATACGCCTCAGTCTCGACGATCCGGCCGGCCGTGAGCGTGCCGCCCAGCCGAGAGACCAGGATGCAGCCGACGAGGTCTCGAGCGACTGCCGGTGCCGGCCGTTCGTAGAAACGGCGGGGGAGCACACGGCCCGCGGTCACGTCCCCGTGCGGAGGCGCGACTCGCGCTTGGGTCCGACGAACCGGGATGTCCGATCGATGAGGACTATCCAGGCGGAACCCCGAGTGCCGTTACCTGATCGAGCCAGTGGGGCATCTCCAGCTCGCGGAGCATTTCGACGGCGGCGTCGCGCTCCGCTCGGGCTTCGGCCTGCGCGCCGCTGCGCTGCTGCACGGCGGCCAGGCCCAGGTGACACCGCGCGACGAGCGGCCGCATCCCGAGCTCGGTGGCCAGGCGGAGCGCGCTGCGGTAGGCATCGAACCCTGCCTGGAGGTCGCCCGCCTCACGACGTGCGGCGATCTCCCCGGTCAGTCGCCACGCGTAGGCCTGGCTCCCCCGCTCTCCGTGCCGCTCGGCGAGGGCGAGCGCCTGCGCGGCCTGATCGCCGGCGCGCTCGATCTGGTCCGTGAGCAGGAACGTCTCCCCAAGCCAGGTGAGCCGGAGCGCGTGGTTCGCCAGGAGGTTCATGGAGACAGCCTGGCGAACCGCCCGCTCGAGGAGCGGCACCGCGTCGTCGACGCGCCCGGCCAGGACGTACGCCGCGCCGAGGGGAGCGGCGACGAACGGGAAGAGAAGGGGGATGTCCGCCATTCGGCTCACCACGAGGCCTTGCTCGAGGACCGGGATGGCGCGCTCCGGGTCACCGCGCACGACGTGGAGGGTTCCGAGACCCCAGACTGCCAGCACCTGGCTGTAGGCGTGGTTCGCGGCCTCGGCGATGGCGATGCCCTCCGTCCCCCGGGCGATGCCTTCGGGAAAGGCGCCGATCTCTGCCAGGCACCAGGCGAGCCAAGCGCGTGCATACACCGAGGGCAGCCCCGCCATCTCGAAGTGCTCCCGTTCCAACCCGCCCTGAAGCGACGCGATGGTGCGCTTGAACAAGTCCGCCCCCCGCCCGTAGTCGCCGAGCGCGTGCTGGGCTTGGCCCAGACGGAGGTTCGTCACGACGCTCAAACCGAAGTTCTTGAAGCCGGCGGCGATCGCCAGGTCCCGCTGAGCGACTTCGATCGCGCGGATGTGCTCCCCGCTCCACCAGAGAGCCCCAGGGCTCTCTGAACCGAACAGGGCGGCGTCCAGACTCGATCGCGACGCGTCAGTCACCGTTTGACGGAGATACGCGAGGGCCTTCGTCCACACCTCGCCGCGGAAGGCGTGATGCGCTAGGCGCGCGGCCTGCTCGTCCAGACGGTCGGGGTACAGCCGCTCGATCGCGTCGACGATCCGCGCGTGCAGCTCTCGCCGCCGCTCGTGGAGCAGACTCCCGTACGCAACCTCGAGGGTCAGGGCGTGCCGAAACGTGTACTCGGGATGCGGTAAGAATCGGGTCTCGTACAGGAACTCGGCCGCCTGGAGACGAGCCAGCCCGCCATGGAGATCCTCCTCGGGCATGTCGGCGATCGCTCGAAGCACCGGGAAGGACACGTCCTTGCCGACCACCGAGGCGAGCTGCAGCAGACGCTTGTCGTCGTCGGGGAGGCGGTCGATCCGCGCGGCGAGCACCGCCTGCACCGTCGCCGGGATGTGAATGGCCGGCAGGGCGGCGGCCAGACGGTACTGTCCGGGCACCCCCGTGAGAGCCCGGCTCTCGGCCAGGCTTCGGACGGTCTCCTCGAGGAAGAATGGGTTCCCCTGGGTGCGGTCGATCAGGAGCCGCTTCAGAGGAGTAAGCCCGGCGTCCTCGCCCATGAGCATATTGAGCATTCCCTCAGCCGTCTCGCGCGGTAGAGGGTCGAGCCGCAACTGGCTGTAGTAAGTCTTTCCGGCCCAGGAATGCTGGTACTCGGGGCGATAGTTCACTATGAGGAGCAGGCGGGCGGCGGGCATGCTCTCGACCAGGCTGTCGAGCAGGGCTTGCGTAGCCCCGTCGATCCAGTGGAGGTCCTCGATCACCATGAGCAGGGGCTGCACCTGGCACTCCCTCAGGAGGAGCATCCTCACGGCCTCTACCGTCCGTCGCTGCTGCGCCGCCGCATCCATCCGACTCCACGCTTCGTCCTCGACGGGAATCTCGAGCAGCGCCTCGAACGTCGGGAGCGTGGGCCGCAGCGTCTCGTCGAGGGCCAGGAGCCGTCCAATGAGCTTTTCGCGGACCGTGCGGGCGTGATCGCCCTCTTCGATGCGGAAGTAGGCCCGAAGGAGATCGATCACGGGCAGCCAGGTCGTTGTCTTGCCGTGGGATGCCGCGCTGCCCTCGAGGACGAGCCAGTCGCGACTCCGGTGAGAGCGCGTGAGCTCCCAAGCCAGGCGCGATTTCCCGACACCCGCCTCGCCAACCAGTGCCACGACCTGCCCGCGACCGTTCCGGGCCTGGTCGAGAGCCTGGCGCAGGAGGTCCAGTTCGGCCTGTCGCCCGACGAGCCGAGTGAGCCCTCGCTCCGCCGCAACCTGGAGACGCGTCCGCGCCGGGGTGGCCCCGCCCAGCTCGAAGACCTCGACCGGCTCGGCCAGCCCGCGGACCGGCACCGGGCCGAGCGGCCTGACCTGGACGTATCCCTCGGCCAGTCGCAGGGTGTCGGCGGTGAGAAGCACCGAGGCGGGCTTGGCCATCTGCTCCATCCGCGCGGCCAGGTGGGTAGTCTGGCCCACCGCCAAGTACTCCATTCGCAGGTTGCGCCCGATGGATCCGACCACGACCTCCCCGGAGTTGAGGCCGACGCGGATCTGAACCGGCACCCCAAGGGTGCGCTGCATCTCGTCCCCGTACCGCCCGACGTCCTCCTGCATGCGAAGCGCCGCGTAGCAGGCTCGCACGGCGTGGTTCTCGTGGGCGATGGGCGCTCCGAAGAGTGCCATGATCCCGTCACCCATGACCTGGTTGACCGTGCCTTCGTAGCGATGCACAGCGTCGATCATCCGCTCAAGCACGGAGTCGAGGAGCCGCCGCGAGTCCTCGGGGTCCCGGTCGGCCAGAAGCTCCATGGAGCTCTTCGTGTCGGCGAAGAGCACCGTGACCAGCTTGCGCTCGCCCACGAGAGCCGTTCGGCTCGCGAGGATACGCTGCGCGAGGTGCGGAGGGGTGTAGGCGCCCGGGAAGTCGAAACGGGTCGGAGGTGCGCCGGCCTCGGACGGGCCGAGCGCCTGCCCGCATCCGCTGCAGAATCGGCTTCCCGGGCCGTTGATCTGCCCGCAGGCGCGACAGGCGCCGGCGAGCCCCGTCCCGCAGGCGTTACAGAATCGTGCTCCGGGTGGGTTCTGGTGCTCGCACCGCGGGCAGCGCATCCGCCGGCTGGCCGGGGATCAGTTGCCTTCCTTGACCTCGATGATCTCGTCCGCGACGAGGCCATGGGCCTCGCGATGCACGGCGGCGGCGGCCTCCTTGCTGGGCGCCTCGACCAGGCAGAACACCTTGCCGGTGCCTTCGTCGAACCAGTACCGGAGGTAGCTCACCCCGTACTTGTTCTGAACCCGAAGGTCTGCTGCGTGGGCGTCGGACGCCGCGGGTCCGGTCAGACCCTCGACCTTGTTGTGGATGTCGAGATAGAGCGGCATGGTTCCTCCTCGGCGACCGCGCGCTTCGCATGATGCGATCCCCATCGGCTCATTGTCGAAGTGGTGCCTCGAACATGCAACGGGAAAGTTCGGGCGCCGGGATACCGCTACAGAAGCCCTCCGTTGGCATCGACGATCCCGCCGTGGACGAAGCTCGCTGCGTTCGAGGCGAGGAGGCGAATCACCGCGGCCTGCTCCTCCGGTGTGCTCACGTCGCGAAGCGGAATGCGAGCACGCACCCGGGCTTCCTGCTGGCTGCCGGGCGCCATCACGGAGGAAAAGAGGTCGCTCCTCGCCGGGCCAGGAGCGATGGCGTTCACGCGGATGCCATCCGGCCCGACCTCCTGTGCCAGGTGGCGGGTGAAGCCGCTGACGCCGGCCCTCTGGCTGATATACGGGACCACCCGGTCCGCGAAACGCATGCGCACTCCTCTCCGCAGGCCGCGGTCCACGCGGCACGTCGTTTGCTCCTTGGACGCGGCCGAGGATCGCACGCGCAGCGCGGAGGTCTGCACGCCCCGCCGGGGCGTGGTTCCGGCACCGCGGGCCGCCGGCGGACTGTACCGCGGGCGATACGTGATGAGTACCCGCGGGGACACCCCCGAGCCTCAGAATCCGATACAGGAGGATGCCATGGCGAGCGAGTGGACGCGGCGGGACGTGATCCGAGGGCTCGGCGCCGCCGTGCTGGCGTGGGCGCTCCCTCCGGCGGGCTCGAGCACGGCAGACGCGGCGGAGCCGGACCAGCCAGCCCCGCCGCGGGACCGGGTGGCACGCCGGCGGTGGGCGCTCGCCCGGATGGACGAGATGGCCGGAGAGCGCCTCCGGTGCCGCGAGCGCTATCGGGATTCACGCCGGATCCGCGAGTGCGAGGCGGCGTTTGAGCGACGCCACCGCGCCTACAACGAGCTCTACCTGGAAGCCGCCCGGGAGTAGGCCGGTCAGGCGGTCACGTCCACGAGCACCTTCATGACGGGACCGCCCGCGAGCGCAGTCTCCATCCCTTCCTGGAGGGATTCGAGTGGGATAACCCGGCTGACGAGCGACGCGAGAGGAATGGCGCCGCTCGCCGCCAGGCGGATGGCCTCCTCCCACGCCGCGCGGGTGTAGAGCCGGCTCCCGTGAACGCTGAGCTCTCGAGCGAAGAAGCGGTGAAGGTTCACGGGCATGGGTTCCGAGTGGATGGCGACGATGCTGATGGTGCCCCATACCCGAACGACCTCGGTGATCGCCTTGACCGCAGCGGGGTGGCCCGTCACCTCGAACGCCACGTCGACGCCGTCGCCATCGGTCCATTCGGTCGCGAACCGCACCGGATCGACACCGGGGCCGACGACCTCGAGGCCCAGGCGTCGGAGCATGTCGACGCGGAAGGGATTGATCTCCGCAACGGCCACCCGGGCGCCTCGGTGGCGGCAGACGAGCGCGATCAGGCAGCCAATCGGTCCCCCTCCGAAGACCAGAACCGCGTCTCCGGTCTTGACCCCCGCCCGGGTCACGTCGTGCGTGGCGACCGCGAGGGGCTCCACGAGAGCGGCGTGGTTGTCGATCAGCGTGTCGGGAACCTTGAGGAGCCGGTCGAGCGGCACCGGCCAGTACTCCTGCATGCCGCCCGGCAGGTCGACACCCAGGACCTTCAGGTTGTAGCAGAGATAGGTCGCGCCGATCCGGCACGCGCGGCACGTGCCGCAGAACCATAGAGGTTCCACGAGCACGCGGTCGCCGGCCTTCACGCCGCCGTCGGCCGGGGCCTCGACGACCTCCGCCAGCGTCTCGTGGCCGATGATGCCGCCGCGGGGGACCCGGTTGTCGAGGTGGCCCTGAAAGATGTGGAGATCCGTCCCGCAGATTCCAACGCGCAGGACGCGGAGGAGGGCCTCACCGGAGCCGGCCGAGGGGATCGCCGCCTTGCCAGGGGTGAAGCTCCGGGCGCCTTGGTAGAAGACCGCACGCATCGTGCCCGTCGGTGCCATGTCGCCTCCTGGGTGGACGCCGGGTATCAGCCGGCGCCCAGCTCCTTCCGGACAAGGCGCGCGCCTGCAGCGAGCGCCCTGATCTTGCCGTTGCACATGTTCCGCGGACTCCAGCCGAAGCCGCAATCGGGGTTGACGACGAGCTTCTCAGCCGGCCAGACCTTCAGGACCTTGCGGATCCGGTCGGCGACCTCCTCGGGCGTCTCGGGATAGAAGCCCTTGACGTCGACCACGCCCGCACCGAGCTCGCGCCCCTCTCCGGCGTACTGGGCGATCAGGTCGAGCTCCGCCATCTCGCGCCCCGCGAACTCCAGCACGAACTGGTCGGCCCGCGCCTCGAGCAGGCCCGGGAAATAGGGCCGGTAGGAGCGGTCGAACCGGGAGCGACCGAAGCGGTTTCCAAAGCAGATGTGGTAGGCGAGCTTGGCGCGAATCCCCTCGGTCGCCAGGTTGAAGAGGCGGGCCATCTCCTGGCCGCTCACGTGGCCACGGGCGGGCTCATCGATCTGGATGAAGTCGGCACCGGCGGCGACGAGGCCCCGCAGCTCCTGGTTGATGACCTCCGCGAAGCGCTCGGCGACCTGGACGACACCCTTGTAGATTGAGCCCGGGTGGATGCGCGAGCCGAAGGTGAGGGGTCCGGCCGACGTTGCCTTCACGGCGTGGGTGGCATGGGCCTTGAGGTACTCGAACTCCTTGACGATGCCGAGCCCGGCGTCCGGCGTCTCGATCCGGGCGACGGCCTCGTAGCGAGTCTGCTGGTCGTATCCCCAGGGACCCAGCTTCCGGCGCACCTCGATAGAGCGGATCCCCTTGATGATCGCGTAGTAGGAGTCCACGTAGCCGTCGAGCCGTCGGACCTCACCGTCAGTGATGAGATCGACGCCAGCCCGTTCCATGTCGCGGATCGCCGTGTCGGCAGCGTCGTCGAGCATCTCGTCCAGGTCGGCGGGACCCATCTCGCCCGCTTCCCAGGCCTTCACGCCCAGATGCCACCAGCCGGCCCGCCCGTGCGAGCCGACCACAGTCGAGGGAATCAGGGGCAGCGTGCTGGGGGCCATGGTCATGGTCTCCTCTCGGTACCTGGGTCGGCGGGGCAGTCTGCCCGCCCGTGTGTTCCGAGGCTCGCAGTAGATGATCGCCTCGGGCCGCGCGGATGCACAAGCGGCTCGTCAGCGCGCCAGGGTCGGTCACGAGAAACCCCTTTCGCGGCGCGCCGATTCGCCGGGACCGATACCATCGAGCGTCAGCTCGTCGGCCCGGTGGCATCGAGCCAGGTGGCCAGAGGCGACGGTGCGAAGCGTGGGTGTCTCGGTCCGGCACACGTCTATCGCGAACGGGCACCGGGGATGGAAGTAGCAGCCCGCCGGCGGATCTGCCGGGTTGGGCACCTCCCCCTGGAGCGCCACGTCTCCGCTGGGAATGCGTGGGTCGGGGACCGGGACGGCCTTCATCAGTGCGGCCGTGTACGGGTGCCGGGGCCGGATGAAGAGCGCGGCCGCGGGAGCCATCTCGACGAGCTGCCCGACGTACATGACAGCGACCCGCTCGCAGATGTGCCGGACCACGCCCAGGTCATGGGCCACGAAGAGGTAGGTGAGGTGGAGGCGCTGCTGGAGCTCCAGGAGCAGGTTGAGCACCTGGGCCTGCACCGAGACGTCGAGCGCCGAGACGGGCTCGTCAGCCACCACGAGCCGCGGCTCCGTCGCCAGCGCCCGCGCGATGCCGATGCGCTGCCGCTGGCCGCCGCTGAAGGCGTGCGGGAAGCGGTGCATGTACTCGGGGCGCATTCCCACCAGGCGCAGGAGCTCCGCCACGCGATCCCGCCGGGCCCGGCGATCCCCGAGGCCGTTGACGAGGAGCGGCTCGCCAACGTTGTCGAGCAGTGTCATCCGGGGATTGAGCGAGCCGAACGGGTCCTGGAAGACCATCTGAATCTCGGGTCGGAGCGGGCGCAGCTCCTTCCGGGACAGCTGGGCCAGGTCCACCACGGGACCGGCGCGCGTCCGGAAGAGGATCTGCCCGCTCGAGGGTTCCATGGCCCGGAGGACGCAGCGGGCGGTCGTCGTCTTGCCGCAGCCGCTCTCGCCGACCAGTCCGAGCGTCTCGCCCTCGAGGACCTCGAAGCTCACGTCGTCGACGGCGCGGACCTCGGCCACGACCCGCCGCGAGAAGCCCTTCTGGATAGGGAAGAACTTCCGCAGGTGCTTGACCTCGAGGAGCGGCCCCGGCATGGCATCCCTAGCGTCGGCCCCGGAGATCACGACGTCGCCTCCACGTCGTGATAGAGGAAGCAGCTCACGCGCTGCCGCTCGCCGACCGGCTGGAGGGCCGGCACCCGGTGGTCGCACTCACCCCGGATCACGTCGGCGCACCGGGGATGGAAAGGGCAGCCCCGCGGTCGGTTGAACGGGTGGGGGAGGGAGCCACTGATGGTCGGCAGCGGGACGCGCGGCGTGACCTGGAGGCCGGGGATGGAGCGCAGCAGGGCGCGCGTGTAGGGGTGCTTGGCTCCGTGGAAGATGTCGTCCACCGGGCCCTGCTCCATGACCCGTCCCAGGTACATCACGACCACCTCACGGGCGATCTGGGCGATGACTCCCAGGTCGTGCGTGATGAAAATGACGGCCGTCCGGTACTTGCGCTGGAGCTCGCGCATGAGGTTCAGCACCTGCGCCTGGGTCGTGACGTCGATCGCCGTCGTCGGCTCGTCGGCGATGAGCAGGCGAGGCTTGCAGGACAGCGCCATGGCGATCATCGCCCGCTGGCGGAGGCCGCCCGAGAGCTGCCAGGAATAGGCGTCCAGGCGCTGCTCCGGCATGGAGATGCCCACGTCGCGGAACAGCTCGGCCGTGATCTGCCGGGCTTCGGCCCGCGTGAGCGGCGGTCCATCAGGCCGCCACTGGCGCCAGTGAAGCTGGATCGCCTCGACGATCTGGTCCCCGACCGAGTGCACCGGGCTGAACGCGGCCATCGGCTCCTGGGGAATGAGCGCGATCTCGGCGCCCCGGATCGCCCGCATTTCCGGGCCGCGGGGGGCGAGCCGAGTGAGATCGACGGCCTTGTCCACGTCGGGCCGGAACAGGATCTGGCCGGAGACGATCCGTCCCGGCGACTCGATCAGGTGGAGGACAGCCCTCATCGCGACCGACTTCCCGCAGCCGCTCTCGCCCACGATCCCCAGCACCTGGCCCGGGAACACGTCGAAGCTGAGGCCATCGACTGCGCGGACCACCCCCTCCTCCATGAAGAAGGACACACGGAGGTCGCGGACCGACAGGAGAGGAGCGACCTCCCGCGTGACCATGGCCGCCGCGGGATCAGTGGCTGTAGGGGTCTGCGGCATCTCGGAGGCCGTCGCCGACCAGGTTGAACGCCAGGACGGACAGGATGACCACGAGGCCCGGGATCAGGAGCCAAGGCGCGAGCGCCAGTGTCTGGATGTTCTGCGCCTCCTGCAGGAGCACGCCCCAGCTGATCGCGGGAGGCCTGATCCCGAGCCCCAGGAAGGAGAGCGAGGTCTCGTTGATGATCATGGCCGGGATCGCGAGCGTGCTTGTCGCGATGATGTGGCTCAGGAACGTCGGCACCATGTGGCGGGCGATGATGCGTGGCCGGCCACATCCGGCCAGCTCGGCGGCCAGGACGAAGTCCTCCTCCCGGAGTGACAGGAACCGGCTTCGCACTTCCCGTCCGAGCGTCGTCCACCCCACCAGTGACAAGATGACGGTGATCGCGAAGAAGACCTGGATAGGGCGTCCAGTCACGGGGCAGCGCGGCCGTGAGCGCTAGCCAGATCGGGATGGTCGGGAGCGACTGGAGCAGTTCGATCAGGCGCTGGATCACCAGGTCGGGCAGCCCGCCGAAGTACCCGGAGACACCTCCCAGCAGTACCCCCAGCACGACGCTGAGCGTCACCGCCACCAGGCCGATGGTCATCGACGTCTGGGTCCCGTGCATGAGCCGCGACCACTGGTCGCGCCCCAGGCGGTCGGTCCCCAGGAGGTGGACGCGGCCCGTCGTGCTCCCGTCGGAGGCCCCGAGCAGGTGGAGGCTCGTCGGGAACAGGCCGAGCACGCGGTAGGGGTATCCTCGGACGAAGAGACGCACGCGGACCTTCTGGGAGGGGTCGACCTGCCACTCCATGCGGAGCGTGGTCGGGTTACGCTTTCCAACGACCGCCGGTACCCAGGGGCTCCACCACATGCCCTCGAACATGCGTGGGCGCTGCACCGGGATGAACGCCAGGCGGGCTTCGGTGTACTCGGGATCCTGGGTGCTGAAGAAGTCGGGGCAGAGGACGACGGCATAAAGCCCGAGCAGGACGACGGCGCTCGCCATGGCGAGATGATGCTTCCGGAACCGCCACCAGACGAGGGTCCAGTTCGACGCGAGGGAGACCCGCTCCTCGGCCGCGGACGGTGGAGCGCCCACGTCGACGACATCCGGGATCAGTGCCCCACGAGGCTCTGGCTGGCGGGTGGCTTCGTCCACCGTCCGTCAGTTCTCCACGCGGATTCGAGGGTCGAGCCAGGCGAGGAGGACGTCGGAGACCAGGGTGCCGATGATGGCCAGGAAGCAGTAGATGAGCAGGATGCTGCCCGCGAGGTACATGTCCTGGTTGACGAGCGCCCGGAGGAGGAGGGGGCCGATGTTGGGGATGTTCATCACGGTCGCGACGATCAGGCTGCCGGAGAAGAGGGCGGGAAGGTACCACCCGATCGTGCTCACCAGCGGGTTCAGCGCCAGCCGCACGGGGTAGCGGAGAACCAGGCGCCACTCCGGCAGCCCCTTGGCGCGGGCGGTGACGACGTAAGGCTTGTTGAGCTCGTCGAGGAGGTTGGCTCGCATCACCCGGGTGAGCCGGGCCGTCCCGGCGACTCCCAGGACGACCGCCGGCAGCCAGATGTGCGCCAGCAGGTTGAGTATACGGGCCACGCTCCACGGCGCGTCGACGAACTCGGGGGAGAAGAGTCCCGTGACCCCGATCCCGAGGTACGCGTAGGCGACCCACATGAGGATCAGCGCGAGCATGAAGTTGGGTGTGGCGACGCCGACGTAGTTGAGCACGGTGATGACGTAGTCGACCGTCGAGCGCTGGTGCGTGGCCGAGTAGATCCCGATCGGGACGGCGACCAGCCAGGTGAAGACGAACGAGAAGAGGGCCAGGACGATGGTCAGCACCAGCCGCTCGCCGATCAGCTCCGTGTTCGGCCGCTGGTACTCGAGCGACAGGCCGAGGTTGCCGCGGAGAACGTTGGCCATCCACTTCCAGTACTGGACGTGGAGCGGCTGGTCGAGCCCGTAGTCCTTTCGGAGCGCCTCGAATTGCTCCGCGCTGACCGAGCTGCCGGACGAGGCGAGGGTCGCCATGTACGACGTCAGGAAGTCGCCCGGCGGCGCCTGGACGATCGCGAAGACGGCCACCGAGAAGACGAACAGAAGGACGGGCAGGAGGATCAGGCGCCGCAGGGCGTAACGGGTCATCGTCGATCCATCCGGTGGTCGAGCCTACGGCCTCCTGGGTGGCGGAGACCAGGCCGGTCGACGGGGAGTCCGGTCGAGGGCGAGCGGCTGGGCCGGGCCCGGCCCCGACCCATCGAGGGCGAGACCAGGCCCGGCCGGCAGACGGCTACCTCGTGTAGAAGAACTGCTCGGGCCGGGCGTTCCCCGGGCTCCGGAGCGGCCAGTCGTTCCCCAGCGTCGTGGGTATGTTACGAAGCCGGGTGTTGGCGACGACGACCCCCTGGACCATCGGGGTGAGGCCGACCGTCCCGATCGTGTAGGCGTTCTCCGCCCAGAGCCGATAAATCTCCTGGGCCGCCTTGACCTGCCCGTCCGGACCGACCGTCCGTGCGAGGTCCACGAGCTCTACGCTCCTCTTGAGCGGGCCCGGAGGCTCCATACCTTCCTTGCCCTTCGTGTCGTACCACTGCTTGAACAGCGGCCCCGTGGTCAGGATGGGCTGATTCCGCACGTCGGCTTTGGCGTTGCCGGTGAACGGGAAGGCGGTGGTGTCCTCGTTCCACATCTCGGTCTGCAGCTCGTTGGCGTCACGCATCTTGAAGTGGAGCGCCCGCTCGCGAATCTGGACGACGGTCTTCACGCCGACCTTCTCCCAGTCCTTCGCGATGAGCTGGGCAGTGTCGGGCCAGGCCGCGAAGGCCGGCACGACGCTGAGCTCCATGGTGAGCGGCTTCCCGCTCGGCATCAGCCGGATGCCCTGCCCATCCTTCTTGGCGAGGCCCATGCCGTCGAGCAGCTTGTTTGCCTCGTCCGGCTTGTGCTCCGTGTACTTTTTCGCCCACTCGTTTCCGGGGAAGTATGGGTGCCAGGGCGCCGGTACCCCCTGGCGCGCCTCACCCAGGCCGAGGAACACCGACTCCTTGATCTGGTCGCGATTGATCGCGTAGGAGAGCGCGATCCGGAACTCCTTTGTCGCCATGATCTTCCCGAGCTCCGGGTCGGCCTTGTACGACTGGTTGAACGCAACGACGGCGTCGGCTCCGCCGAAGGTCGGCCACGTGATGACGCGGTACTTCCCGCTCTTCTCGTTCTCCTTGAAGACCGGATAGTTCGTCATCTGAATGTGCCGCTCCTGCATGTCCATCTCGCCGGCGATCGCGGCCAGGTTGAGCGCCTGGATGTCGGCGAAGAAGGTGAATCGGACCTCGTCGAGATACGGAAGCTGGTTGCCGTCGGGATCGACGCCGACGAAGTAGGGGTTGCGCCGGAGCGTGAAGACCTGATCGCTGACCCGGGTCGCCGGCACCCAGGCCGCCATCGTCGGCCGCTCGGGGTTCTCGAACGGGGCGTTCCGTGCGGCGAAGAGCTCGGTCCACGTCTTGAAGCCGGCGCCCTGGACGGCCTTGTCGATGTCTTCCTTCTTGGCGTAGGCCGGATGGAACCTCTTCAGGTAGTGGGCCGGCAGGAAGGCGGCGTAGGTCCGGTCTCCGCCGTCCTGGTTGGCCAGCGCCGTCAGGAAGAGGGTGGCCGCTTGCTTATAGCTGAAGCGGACTGTCTGGGCGTCGACCTTCTCCACCGATGCCGGCGTCCCGTCCCCGTTGCGCATCCATCCCGGTACGACCGGCATCAGGTCCTTGTTCAGGAGGACGTCCTTGTACCAGAACACGATGTCGTCCGCCGTGAACGGCGCGCCGTCTGACCAGCGCGCTCCCTTGCGGAGCTTGATCGTCCACAGCTTGAAGTCGGGCGACGACTCCCATCCGGCGGCGATCTTGGGCTCGATCTTGGCTCCGTCCGGCGAGAACCTGACCAGGGCGTCGTACACGACCCGCACGTAGTTGTTGTAGTCGGCGGGGCCGAGGAAGGCGCGGCGCCACAGGCCGCCGTACTGGCCCGTGCGCTCGACGACCGGGACGACCAAGGGGTCGGCGGGCAGACGCTGCTCAACCGGCGGCAGCTTTCCGGCCTTCACCTGCTCGGCCAGCGTCGGCGCTTCCTTGTACTTGGTGGCCTGGGCGGACGCGGGCACCGTCGCGCTCGCCCACACGGCGAGGGCCAGGAACAGGGCGACGGTGACGGTCGCCGGCTTTCTCCAAGCGAAGCTCATGTCGGATCCTCCGTTCGATGCAGTCGCGCCTGTCTCTGAGGAAGCCTGCGAGGGGTCCCGCCAAGCTCGGGAGGCAGTCTAGGCGGAGTCCGTCACGCGGTCAAGCGGCGGCGAAGCCTCCGCGTCGTAAGCGGCGGGCTGCGCCAGGCGACTGTCGCTGCGGGGGTCAGGCCGTGGCAGCGCCCCCGATCACGCGCAGGACGGTCGGGTCCCGTCGGGCCCCATCGGGCGGCCCGCCGTAGATGATCTCGCCCCGCTCGATGACATAGAGGCGGGTCGCCTCGGACGGGACGTGGTGGACGTTCGACTCGGCGATCAGGATCGAACGCCCTTGGAGCGCGATGGCGGCGATGCTCGCGGCGACCTGGGGGATGATGGCTGGCGAGAGGCCCTCGAAGGGCTCGTCGAGCAGGAGCAGCCGGGGGTCGAGCGCGAGTGCCCGGGCGATCGCCAGCATCTTGCGCTCGCCTCCGGACAGGTGTAACCCGCCCCGCGCCGCATAGGCGCGGAGCCGCGGGAAAACCTGGTAGGCGAGGGCGATTCGCTCCGCGGCGGGGCGTCCCGCGCGCTGGGTCCAGGTCGCGATCTCCACGTTCTCCGCGACGGTGAGGTCGCCGAAGATCCCGCCCTCCTCGGGCGCGTAGCCCACGCCGCGCCGGGCGATCGCGTGGGTGGGAAGCCCGGCCACCGTCTCGCCGTCGAGCTCGATCCGACCCGAGACCGGGCGCAGGTACCCCATCACGGTCCGGAGCGTCGTGGTCTTCCCGGCGCCGTTCCGGCCCACGAGACACACGAACGCGCCCGGCTCCACCGCGAGCGATACGTCACGGAGAATGTGGCTCGACTGGATGAAGACGTTGACGGCGTCGAGCCGCAGCATCGCTCAGGCGCCCGGGCCGGCCGGCGCGCTCGCCGGGGGGCGGCCGACCAGGACGGCCAGCACGGCCTCGTCGTTGCGCAGTCCGTCCGGCGTCGTGTCGGCGAGGACCCGCCCTTGCTGCAGCGCAATGATCCGGTCGGAGTAGCCGAAGACGATGTCCATGTCGTGCTCGACCAGGAGGATTGCCTGGACCCCGGTACCCCGCGACGCCTGGACGAGCATCTGCATCACGCTGGTCTTGTCGCGGGTGGACACTCCGCTGGTGGGTTCATCGAGCAGGATCGCCTCGGGCCGGAGGGCGAACGCGGCGGCGACGTCGAGGAGCTTCTTGTCGCCCTGAGGGAGCGTGCGGCTCGGGGCGTCAAGCTTCTCGCGGAGCCCAAACAGGCCTGCCACGTGCTCGGTGTCCCGCCGCACCTCGACATCGGCGGCCAGCGACCCCAGGAGCCGGTGGCCCCGGCCGAGCCGCGACACCGCGGCGGCCTGGAGCGTCTCCCGCACCGTCAGATCCGGGAAGATCTGGACGAGCTGGAAGCTCCGGGCGAGCCCGAGCCGGGCCAGCCGCATCGGACCGACGCCCGCGATGTCGCGGCCCTTGAAGCGCACGGTGCCCGCGCTTGGCCGCACCCCCCCGGTCAGCACGTTGATCAAGGTCGACTTGCCGGCGCCGTTCGGCCCGATGATCGAAACGAGCTGGCCGGTCTCGACGCCGAGGCTGACGGCATCCAGGGCGCGGAAGTCCCCGTAGAAGTGCGTGACGTCCCGGGCCTCGAGGATCACCGGCGGGCCGCCTGCGAAGATTGCCGGCGGCTCACCAGGCCCGCGAGGCCCGTGGGGGCGAACATGACGAGCGCGGCGAGGATGGCGCCAAAGACGAGCCGCCAGTAGGGAAAGACGGACATCACCGTGTCCTGGAGGTAGATGAAGGCGAAGGCGCCCAGCAGAGGGCCGAAGAAGCTCGCGAAACCGCCGAGGAGCGTCATGAACACGAGGTTGCCGGAGTGGGTCCAGTAGGCGAGCGTCGGGTCCACGTTGCCCGTGGGGATCGCCAGGAGGACCCCGCCGACGGCGGCATAGGCGGCGGAGAGCATGAAGGCGTACCAGCGGTACCGGGGCACCGACAGGCCCAGCGACTCCGCCTTGAGGGGGTTGTCGCGGACCGTGCGAAGGCAGAGTCCGAGCGGCGAATGGACGATCCGCCACATGAGGACCGTGGCGACCACAAGGAGAGCCAGCGAGTAGTAGTAGTAGGGCCCTACCAGGTAGGCCGTCTTCGAGAGATCGACCAGGGAGTGGCCGAGAAGCGTCGGCCGGAGGAAGCGCATCCCCTCGTCCCCGCCGGTGAGGTGATAGAACTTCAGCACGAACGTGTAGAAGAGCATGCCGAAAGCAAGGGTGAGCATGCCGAAGTAGATCTTCACGTAGCGGACGCACAGGGAGCCGACGGGCGCGGCCACCGCCGTGGCCGCCAGGGTGGCCGCCAGGAGGATCACCTCGATCGAGCGTACCCGCGTGTGGGTCGTGAGAAAGGCTCCCGTGTAGGCGCCAATGCCCAGGAAGAGGGCGTGGCCGAACGAGACGAGCCCGGTGTAGCCGAAGAGGAGGTTCAAGCCGAGGAGCGCGATGCCGTAGGCCATGAACGAAAGCATGAGGGTCACGTGGTAGGTCGGCGCGACCACGGGCAGGGCCAGTGCAGCGACGAGCGCCGCGATCAGCGCGACGGCGCCGGAGCGCCTCACGCGGCAGCCACCTTACCGAACAAGCCGCGCGGGCGGAGGACGAGCACCGCGATGACGATGAGGTAGATCAGCAGCATCTCGAGGGCGGGGTAGACGGCGATCGCGATCGCGCGCAGGATTCCCACGACCAGCGCCCCGGTCAGGGCGCCGCGCATGGTGCCGAGCCCGCCGATGACCACGACCGCGAACGCCTCCACGATCAGCTCGACGCCCATCTCGCTCATGGCCGCCGTCGACGGGATCACGAGGGCGCCGCCCAGCGTGCCGAGCATGCAGCCGAGGGTGAAGACGCGGGAGTAGACCACGCGCATGTCGACGCCCAGAGCCTCGGCCATCTCGCGGTTCTCGGCGGCGGCCCGCACGATCCGTCCGAACGCGGTCCGGGTGAGGAGCCAGCCGATGCCGGCCGCGATGACGAGGCTCGCCCCGATCACGATCAGGTTGTAGGCCGGGATGGTGGCGCCCAGCAGGCGGACCTGACCGTAGACGAGGTAGAGGCCCGAGGTCGACGTGGGCGCCGCGCCCCAGATCAGCTGGATGAGGTCCTCGATCATCAATACGACGGCGAAGGTCAGGAGAAGCTGGAACGTCTCGTCGCGATCGTAGATGAACCGGAGGAGCCCGCGTTCCACCACGATGCCCACGAGCCCGACCACGAGGCCGGCGGTGACGAGGGGCACGATGAAGAGCCCTGGCGGACCGCCCACGTGGACGAACGCCTGGACGGCGGCCACTCCCACGTAGGCGCCGAGAGCGTAGAAGGAGCCGCACGCCAGGTTGAAGATCCTCTGGACGCCGAAGACGACCTGGAGCCCAGCCGCGACCAGGAACAGGATCGCGGCGTGAAACAGGCCGCCCATGGCCACGTTGACGGCGTGGGTGATCGTCATCGAGAAGATGGCGGCCGGGGGCCCACCGACCGGCCGGCGTAACGGCGACGGATCACCGGCCTGTGCGGGCCGGTCGAGAGAGGCGAGGCGCCGGCCGTCCGGCGCCTCGAGTCACTGTCAGGAGGCCTCGCTCCGCTAGATCTTCCAGGAACTGATCCAGTCGAAGAGCTTGGCCCCCGGGGGCTTCATCGCTTGCTTCGTGGACACGATCTCGACCGGATTGATCGTCACGAAGTCGTAGGGGTTCTTGTGCGTCGTGATGCCCTGGTAGAAGTTGCACGTCTGGATGTGGTCCTCGCGCCAGGACCGCTTGCCGGACAGGGACTCCACCTCGATGCCCTCGAGGGCCTTGACGACCTGGGCCTTGGACGGCCACTGGCCCGCGCCCTGGTACGCTTTCTCGACCGCCGCCCTGTACGACTCGACGCAGAAGTACGCGTGGTCGCACTCGTACGGCGGGTACTCGTTGTGCTTGGCCTTGTACTCCTGGACGAATTGCTTCAGCAGGGCGCTCGCCTTCGGATCGTCGAAGTACATGGAGTTGTAGCCAAGGAGCAGCCCCTCGGGCGTGAAGTCCTTCTTGAGCGAGTCGTGGACGCCCCCCGCCGTCGTGAACACGCCCTTCATGCTCTTGAGCAGCCCGACCGCCGCGGCCTGCTTCATGAAGATGGTCGCGTCGCCCGACCAGAAGGAGCACATGAGGAGATCCGGCTTCGCCTGCTGGATGGCGGCGATGTGGGACGTGAAGTTCGTCTCGCCGAGCTTCGGGAACAGCTCGAGGACGGGTTTCACTTCCATGCCGTGTCGCTTGAGGACCGCCTGGTAGGACTGCCAGCAGTCGTGGCCGTAGGAGTAGTCGTTGTTGATCCCGGCGATCGTCTTGACGCCCTTGAAGTACTTGGCCGTCAGGATGCCGCCCACGATGGCCTCGACCTCGTTGTCGACGCTCCGGAAGGCCCACTTGGGGGTCGGGATCGTCTCCTCGACGCCCTTCTGGGTCGTGCCGTCCCAGGCGAGCCAGGGTGTGTCCATCTCCTCGACCACCGAGCCGAGGGCGAGCGAGACGCCAGTCGAGATCACGCCCACGACAACGTCCACCTTCTCTTGGAGCACGAGCTTCCGGTAGCGCTCCACAGTGTCCTTCGGGTTCGTCTCTTCCTCGACCACCAGCTGGACCTGTCGGCCCAGGATGCCCCCTGCTCGGTTCGCCCGCTCGGCCCACCATTCGGTGCCGCGGAGGCCGGCCTGGCCGACGGGGGCGGTGACACCAGCGCGGCTGGCGAGGACACCGATCTTCACGGGGTCGGCAGGGACGCCCGGTCGAGGCTGGGCCTGCGTCAGGCCCGGGCGAAGGAGCGTACCGCCGGCCGCCAGGGCGGCGCCGGCGCCACGGAGGAACTCGCGTCTGGTCGCTGCCATAGCTGGCCTCCTCGGTCGTTCGGGGTCAGGGGACGAGGACGAAGCCCTCCATCAGGCGGCGCGCGGTCCGGTAAACCGTGACCGTCTGTGCCACGAGCGTGCCGTCGGGGCCGAGCCTCACCGCGGCCGCAACCGGCAGCACCCCGGAAGGATGGCCGATCCGAACATCGCCGGAGGCGCCGGCGGTGGCGGCGGCCTCGTAGGCGACGGTGCCGGGGATGCGGGTCGCTACGGCCAGGCACATCGCCCCGGTCAGCGCGAAGGCGCGATGCACCTTGCCCATCGACACGATGCGGGCGACGAGGTCGACGGCGTGGGGCTCCACCGTGGCACCCGCCGGGGTGCGATAGCCGGCCGGTGGCGCGAGGACCGCGATCTTCGGCACGGCCGGGCTCGCCCGGCCAGCCTCTTCCGGAGTCCGGGCCAGGCCCATGCGGACGGCGGCGGCGCCCCGGATCGCCTCCAGGTGCGACGGCAGCCCGGACCGGGTGTCGAGGTCTTCCGGGCGCTCGATACCTTCGAGCCCGAGGTCCTTGGCTCGCACGAAGACCATCGGATTGGTGGCGTCCACGAGGGATGCGGTGATGGTGCCGAGACCGGCGACATCGAGGGCATCCTGGACGTGGCCGGTGGGGAGGAGCCGCCCGGTGACGGCTCCCCCCGGATCGACGAAGTCGAGTGCGATCCGCGCACCGGTACCCGGGACGCCGTCGAGCGCGAAGCCTCCTCGGACCGCGGCCTCGCCGGCCTCCACCGGGACGTGGGCGTGGATCATCTTTCCGGTGTTCGTGTTGTGGACGCGCACCACGGTGAGCGGCTCCCGGGCCGCGACGAGCGCCTCGTCGATCGCGAACGGCCCGATCGCCGACGAGATGTTGCCGCAGTTACCCCGGTAGTCCACGGCGGGGCGCGTGACGTCGACCTGGCCGAAGGTGTAGTCGACGTCGGCATCCTGTCGGGTCGGTGGCCCCACCACTGCCACCTTCGACAGCGACGAGATGCCTCCGCCCAGCCCGTCAAGCTGTCGGCCGTTCGGGTCGGGGCTGCCGAGCGCCGCCAGAAACACGGCATCCCAGCGGTCGCGGTCGCCGTCCAGGTCTCGGCCGTGAAAGATCAGGGCGCGGCTGGTGCCGCCGCGGACGAAGACGGCCCGGATCCGCCGTTGCATCAGGCGACCGCCTCGGCGAGGGCTCGCGTGTGGGCCAGGCGCCCTCCGGCTAGCAGTATGGCGCACTCGCGCTCGGTGAGCGTACAACGCACCTCGACGCGACGCCCCGCCGTGTCGTCCTCGACGACCAGGCGGCCGCGGGCGAGCCCCGACGGGAGGTCGAGAATCCGGAGCCGGTGGCCGGCCGAGAGCGCGTCGTAGTCGGTCGGATCGGCCAGCTCGAGGGGAAGGACGCCCCAGTTGATCAGGTTCGCGCGGTGGATGCGCGCGAAGCTCTTCGCGATCACACCGCGGATCCCGAGGAACATGGGGCCCACGGCGGCGGCCTCCCGCGATGAGCCCTGGCCGTAGGTCTGGCCGGCCACGATGAAGCCGCCGCCCGCGGCCCGGGCTCGCGCGACGAACTCCGGATCCACGTTCCGAAACGTGAACTCCGCGATAGCCGGCATGTTGGAGCGAAACACCAGGACCTGGGAGCCCGAGGGCGAGATGTCGTCGGTCGAGACCTTGTCGCCAAGCTTGATGAGGACAGGCCCGGTGACCTCGTCACCCGGCGGCCGTCCCACCGGGACGGCGCCGATGTTGGGGCCCTTCACGACGGGGGCGTCCTGGCCGCTCGGAACCGGGGGGACCAGACCGGCCGTGGAGGCGGCGAAGCGCGCCGGAGTGACCACCTGGGGCGCGGCGCCCTGGCGCCGAGGGTCGGTGATCACACCGCGGAGAGCGGACACGCACGCGGTCTGCGTGGACGCGAGGTACACCTCGTCGCCCTTCAGGCCACTCCGACCCGGGAAGTTTCGGTTGAAGGCGCGGAGGCTACGGGACCCGGTGGCCGGAACATGGCCGATCCCCGGGCACGCTCCGCAGGTTGACTCGGACACGACCGCGCCCGCCGCGATGACGTCGGCCACGAGGCCCTGGCGCGCCATGGTCTCGAGGACCTGCTGGCTCGCCGGGAACAGGACGAACGACACCTCGGGATGGACGCGGTGGCCCCTGAGAACTTCGGCCACGACGGACATGTCCTCCCACGAGCCGTTCGTGCACGAGCCGACCAGAACCTGCTCGATCGAGGTGCCCTCGACCTCGCCGACGGGGACCACGTTGTCCGGAGATCCGGGAAGCGCGACCAGCGGCTCGACGGTGGAGAGGTCGAGCTCCATCGCGTCGTCGTAGCGCGCGCCGGGGTCGGCCGCTAGCGGACGCCAGGTCGCCTCGCGCCCGACGCGGGCGAGATAGACGCGGGTCACCTCGTCAGAGGGGAAGACCGACGTCGTCAGGCCCAGCTCGGCGCCCATGTTCGCGATGGTCGCGCGCTGCGGCACCGTGAGGCTGGCCACGCCCGGGCCCGCGTACTCGAAGATCTTGCCGAAGCCCCCGCGGACCGTCAGCCGCCTCAGCAGCTCGAGGATGACGTCCTTGGCGGCGACCCAGGGCTGAAGCCGGCCGGTCAGGACGACCTGGACCACTCGAGGCAACGGGAAGTAGTAAGGGCTTCCACCCATGGCGCAGGCAATGTCGAGGCCGCCGGCACCGATCGCCAGCATGCCGAGCGCTCCGCAAAGCGGCGTGTGGCTGTCCGTACCGAGGAGAGTCAACCCCGGCGCCCCGAAGGTCTCGAGGTGGACCTGATGGCAGATCCCGTTGCCGGGCTTCGAGTAGTAGCCGCCGAAGCGGCGCGAAGCTGTCTGGAGGTAGCGGTGGTCCTCCGTGTTCCGGGCGTCGAACTGATAGACCTGGTGGTCCGCGTAGGTGACGACCGTGGGCGCCTTGACGTGGTCGAATCCCATGGCCTCGAACTGGAGCCAGGCCATGGTGCCGTTCGTATCGGTCAGGAGCACCTGGTCCATCCGGAGGCCGATCTCCTGGCCGGCTACCGGCGCGCCTGCGACCAGATGCCCGGCCAGGAGCTTCTGGACGAGGCTCTCCGGCATCAGGCGCCCCGCTCGGACAACGGCCGGAACCCTCGTGCTGCGGGTCCCACGTAATCCGCGCGTGGGCGGATCAGGCGATTGTCCTGGTACTGCTCCAGCAGGTTGGCCGTCCATCCGGCGATCCGGGAGACGGCAATTACCGGGACGAACAGGTCGACGGGGATGCCCAGCGCCTTGAAGAGCGGGGCCGAGTAGAAGTCCACGTTCGGAATAAGACCCTTCTCGCGGTTGACGGCCTCGTGAAGCTTGAGCGCCGTCTCGAACCAGACCGGCTCCGCGGAGTTCCGGCAGGCCTTCGCTGCAAGCGTGCGCAGGATCTTCGCCCGCGGGTCACCGGCCTTGTACACACGATGTCCGAAGCCCATCAATCGCCGCTTGTCGGCGAGTGCCTGGCGGGTGAAGGCGTCGGCGTTCTCGGGCTGTCCGATCTCCTCGAGGGTCTTCATGACCGCCTCACCCGCGCCCCCGTGGAGCGAGCCCTTCAGCGCTCCGATCGCTGCCGACACCGCCGAGTGCATGTCCGACAGCGTCGAGGCAACCACGCGGGCGGTGAAGGTCGAAGCGTTGAGCTCGTGCTCGGCGTAGAGGACGAGGGCGGCGTCGAAGGCCCGCGCGGGGACGACGCGCGGCTTCCGGCCCGACAGCGTGTAGAGGAAGTTGGCGGCGTGCGAGAGGTCCGAACGCGGCGCGATAGGCCGGCGGCCGTTGCGGATCCGGTGGAATGCCGTCGTGAGAGAGGACACCCGGGCCACCAATCGTGTCGCCTTGCGTCGGTTGGCATCCGGGGAGTTGTCTTCCGCGTCGGGGTCCAGTCCGCCCAGAAGCGCAACGCCCATCTCCAGCATCCGCATCGGATGCATCGTCTTCGGTAGGAGCTTGAGCGCCTTCACCGCGTCGGGGGGGAGCGGGGCGGCCTCGGCCAGTTCCTTTCGAAACGTGGCCAGGTCAGCCTCGCGGGGGAGCTCTCCTTGCCAGAGGAGCCAGACGACTTCCTCGAACGACGCATGACGCGCGAGATCCTCGATCGCGTAGCCCTGGTAGGCGAGCCGACCGTTGACGCCATCCAGGTCGCACAGGCGAGTGGTGGCGGCGACGACACCTTCGAGGCCCCGAATCAATCCGCCCTCGGTTCCTGACATGCCATTGCCTTTCTCGGGAAGCGCTGCTCGGTCGGCGCCGGACAGCGGAGAGGGCAGCCGCCGCGGTTCTCTGATAGCAGGGGGGGTCGGCGAGGTCAAGCCGACGCGATCAGCTGCCGACGATGCGATCGACCGTCTTCTGAACCTGCACCAGGTCCACCGGCTTCGAGATCATCGAGAACGGACCGATCTCCAGCGCCTTGACCATGAGGTCCGAATCGGGGTAGGCGGTCACGATCATCACCGGCAGGACCGGACGGAGCGCGTGGATCTCGCGGAAGGTGTCGACCCCGTTCATGCCCGGCATGGCGAGGTCCAACAGGACCAGGTCGACGTCGGCGCGCTTGACGATCTCCAAGGCCTCCTCACCGCTGCCCGCAGTGAGGACGTCCCGGGTCTTGGTGGCGAGGGCTGAGACCATCAGATCACGAATGGCCTCCTCGTCATCCACGACGAGGATCGTGGAACGGCTCGTGGCCGCGTGCTCCCGGAACCAGTCGTCGAGAACGGACTTGTGGAACCGCCACTGGCGTCCCACCTTGTGGCCTGGGAGATCCCGGCGTTCCGCCAGGCGATAGACGGTCGAGACGGGCAGCTTGAGGTATCCGGCTACCTCCCGGATGGTCAGGATCTCGGCTCCTGCCTTGGCCCGGCGGTCGACTGGCTCCATCTCCCTGCTCCGCTTCGACTCGTCTTTATTGTGGAGTATTCAACCTTGATTGGCAAGGTTCCTCTGATGGGCTTAGGAGTCAGACTCGTCGGTCCCGGCAAGCTCCTGAGCCGCAAAGCCCGGCAGCCCTTGACTCGCTGCAGCACCGTACAGTACGGTGGCCTCGCGTGGGCACCCCGAACCCGATTCGACCCCTGACCGTAGATCGAACCCTGGACTGCCTCGGGCTCTTTTGCCCCATGCCGATCGTCAAGACACGGGAAGCGCTCGGAGAAATGCGCGTGGGGCAGGTCCTCGAGATGCTGTCCGACGATCCTGCCAGCGACGCCGACATGCGCAGTTGGTCTCGCCGCACGGGGAATGAGCTACTTGAGGTCTCCAAGAACGGCGCCGTCTACCATTTCCTGGTCCGGAAAACCCGATAGGCTCGCGGGGAGCGCCCGGCCCGCCCGCCGAGCCTATCTCGACTATTCGGACTTCGCCCCGGTGGACCCCCGCGTTCTGGGGGTCATGCGGCCGTTCCTGGAGGGGTGGGTGGGCAACCCCGCTGCCCGGCACAGCCTCGGTGAGGAAGCCCGCGAATCGCTTCGAGCAGCGCGGACGAAGGTCGGTCGCCTGGTCGGCGGCCGTCCCGACGGCGTGGTCTTCCTCAGCGGTGCGACGGAGGCGAACAACCTCGCCATCAAGGGAATCGCCCTCAGGGGGCCGGGGCGGCACGTCGTGACCACCACCGTCGAGCATCCCTCGATCCTTGTTCCCTGCCGGGACCTCATCAAAGCAGGGCTCGAGGTCTCCGCCGTCCCGGTCGACGCCGAGGGGCGCGTATCCCCGGACGATGTGCGCGGCGCCCTCCGGGCCGACACGTGTCTCGTGGCCCTGGGAGCGGCCAACGGCGAGTCGGGGGCAGTGCAACCGTGGAAGGCCATCGCCGCCGTGACACGCGAGGCTGGCGTGCCGCTTCATCTCGATGCAGTTGGAGTGCTCGGGCGTCTACCCATCGCGGTGGACACGGAGGGAGTCGATCTCCTCACGGTGAGCGCGAACGACCTGTACGGCCCGCCTGGAGTGGGGGCCTTGTGGGTCCGGCCTGGGCTTCGTCTCGCTCCCCAGCTCCTGGGCGGCGGCCAGGAGGGGGGCTTGCGCTCCGGTACCGAGAATCTGGCGGGGGCGGTGGGGCTGGGGGTCTCGGCGGAGTTCGCCTTGCGAGAGGGCGCGG
This sequence comes from uncultured Candidatus Rokubacteria bacterium, assembly GCA_963804185.1. Taxonomy (GTDB): domain Bacteria; phylum Methylomirabilota; class Methylomirabilia; order Rokubacteriales; family DASRDR01; genus DASRDR01. The sequence goes on along the minus strand of CAWDPM010000005.1, from coordinate 555,870 downwards.
CGGAAGCCGGCCGACTCGAAGGCCTTCGCGACCGGCTCGTCGACGGGCTGAAGACCCGGTGCCCGTCGCTGCGACTCGTGGGACCGCGCCGGAACCGACTGCCGCAGCATGCGGGTTTCGTGGTTCCCGGCGTCAAGGGCGAGAGCCTCATCCTGGCCCTCGACCTCGCCGGCATCTCCGCGACGTCCGGCACCGCGTGTGGCGCGCTGACCGGGGAATCGTCGCACGTGCTCCGGGCCATGGGTCTTGGCGAGCGCGAGGCGCAGGGAGCCCTCGCCTTTATCCTCGGACGCTGGACGACGGCTGACGAGATCGATGTGGTCCTGGCGGACCTCCCGCCGATCGTCGAGCGTCTCCGCGCCGCTTCTCCATTCGCGTGAGTCCCGGGTCCGTTCGGTCGTGAGGCTCGTCCTCTTCGACGTCGACGGCACCCTGCTCACGGCCAGCGGCGCAGGGCGCCGAGCCCTCGATCGAGCGCTTCGGGACGTGTACGGGACGGCGGGGCCCATAGACGCCTACGACTTCAGGGGCGGGACCGATCCCCAGATCATCCGGGACCTCCTCAGGCAGGCGGGCCTGGGGGAAGAGGTGATCGCTGCGGACGAGGTGGCGGTCTACCGCCGCTACGAAGCGCTGCTCGAGGCAGAGATCGGGGATGGGCGTGAGGTGACCCTCTACCCTGGCGTTCGGCAGCTCGTGGAGACCCTGGCCGTTCGGGACGATGTGGTGGTCGGACTCCTGACGGGCAACATCGAGGCCGGCGCCCGGATCAAGCTTCGTCCCACTGGCCTGTGGCCGCACTTTCGGCTGGGCGCGTACGGTTCGGATGACGCGGACCGCACCCGGCTTCCGCTCGTCGCGGCGAACCGGGCCGAGCGGCTCGTGGGTCGCGTCTTCCGGGGGGCGGACACCGTGATCATCGGCGACACGCCGCGGGACATCGGCTGTGCCCGGGCGTTCGGGGCGACGGCCATCGCCGTCGCTACGGGCTGGCACAGCATCGAGGACCTCACTGCCCACCGGCCCGACCACGTGTTCGCCGACTTCTCGGACCGGGAGCTCGCGGTGGCGGCCATGCTCAAGGGATAGGCGACCGTTGCTACGGCTCGTCATCGTGTGGCTCCATGTCGTCGCCGCCGTGGCGTGGGTCGGGGGTGTGCTCTACGCGGGCCACCTCGTCATGCCGGCGATCGCGCGCGGAGGTCGGGATGGCCTGCCGCTCCTCGTGCGCGGCCGCGCCGTGGCGTGGGCTGCTTGGGCCCTTCTGGCAGTGACAGGTATCGAGAATCTGCGGCGCGTGCCAGCGATCAGCCCGTGGCTGGCGGCCAAGCTCATCATGGTCATCGCGCTTCTCGCACTCGCGGCGCACCGGGACTTCGCCGTGCTGCCGCGCGCCGTGCGCGCGGTCGAGGGAGGCGCCGAGCCCGCCGTGGCGCTCTCGGGCGCGCGAGCGCTCGATCGGGTCGTCCTTCTGCTTGCCCTCGCGGTCCTCTTCCTCGCGGTCGGGGTCGCGAGGGGACGCTAGGCGGCTCGCTTCGCCGCGCGCGAAGCTTCGCCGCCTCAGTCAGCGCCCAGGAAGAACCCGACCAGCTCGTCCGAGCATCGATCGGCGGCGGCCGTGAGCTTCTGGCGCAGCAGCGCGCCTTCTGCAGCCAGAAGATCTGAGGGCGACCAGGTCGGTCTGCGTGCACTCGACGGCGGCGCATCCCGCGCCGAGGATCAGTCCGACGGCCGCGAGCGCGAGCTTCATGCTGGCGTGTCCATCGCGCGAAGCGCCGGCAGGACCTGACGGCTCAGCGCCCCGATCGTCTTCGGCTGATCGACGGACGTCACCTGGATGGTGACGACGTCCGCACCCACCTCGACGAGTGGCCGGTAGATCTCGATGAGGTCCTCCGGCCGGCGTGCCCACGCGTACTTGTTGATGATCTCCCGCCGGTCCATGGCATCGGCGCGCGCCCGGAGCACCGCGGGATCGACCTCTTCGAGGCGCCCCTCGACGCGGAGCCCGCGCCAGGCCTTGAGGGCCTCCCAGGCCTCGTCCTCGTCCGCGGCGAGGATCGACCAGCGCTGCGCCACCAGGGTTGGAGCGGGCCGGCCGGCCTCCCGAGCGGCCGAGCGGAAGGGGTCGATGATCTGCTCGCGCGCCTCCGCCGGCGCCTTGACGCTCAGGATCAGCCCGTCCGCGATCCGCCCGGCGAGCGTGGCAGACTGCGGGCCGCCTGCCGACATCCAGAGGGGTACCCGGCCGACGGGTGGGCTGTAGAGCCGGGCCTTGTTGGTCCGGTAGTAGGTGCCGTCGAAGTCCAGCTTCTCGCCCGCGAGCAGGCCCCGCATGATGGCGATCGCCTCCGTCATGCGGGCCGCGCGCTCTTTGTATCCGGGGAACGGGAAGCCGAGCGGTCGCTCGTTGATGCCCTCACCGGTGCCGACCCCGAGCGCGAAGCGACCGGCGGAGAGCCGGTCGACTGTGGCCGCGGCCTGCGCGACGAGCCCCGGGTGGTAGTGGAACAGGGGACACGTGACGGCTGTCGCGATGCGGACCCGCCGAGTGCGAACGGCCAGTGCACCCAGCCAGGCCCAGGCGAATCCGCACGCCGAGGCGTCGTCGACCCAGGGATGGAAGTGGTCGGAGACCGTCAGCGCGTCGAAGCCCACCTCCTCGGCGAGGACGGCGTGCTCGAGAAGGACCTCCGGCTGGAACTGCTCGTGGCCGCAGAAGTAGGCGAACTGGGGCATGGGTTCTCCTCAGGCACCGAGGGTGAACGGGACGCCGGCGTCGGCTGACACGTCGCGGAGCTGGGTCACCAAGCCGGGAGCGAGCGGAATGCCCTCGCGCTGGCGGCGTTGCTCGCACTCCCACTCCGGCTCGCCGGCCACGTAGATGCGGTCCTGCCCCTCGGCCTTCGGCGAGTCCTTGAGCGCCTGGAGGAGATCGTCCATGTCGGTCTTGAAGGCATCCAGGTCGCGAAAGCGGGCGACGTCGATCGCGCCGAAGAGGTGCCCGATGTCGGGGCGAACCGGGTCCGGATTGCGCCGGCGGACGTCCGCGAACGCGGCGCCGGCAAGGACGCCCGCCAGGATGTCCACCATCACGGCGAGCCCGTATCCCTTGTGGCCGCCGAGCTCGCGGGTGGCCCCGAGCGGGGTCAGATGCCTCGTCTCGTAGGCAACGGATGGGTCCGTGGTCGGCTGGCCCTCATGGTCGAGGGCCCAACCAGGCGGGATCGGGTTCCCCCAGCGAAGCGCCACCGACAGCTTCCCGATGGCCACGGTACTGGTCGCCATGTCGAGGACGAAGGGGTAGTGCCGGCCCGCGGGCGCGGCGAGGGAGATCGGGTTGGTGCCGAGCATGGCCTCTCGCCCGTAGGTCGGGACGACGGCGGGCCCCGAGTTGGTCAGGCTCAACCCGATCATGTCGCGCGCCAGAGCCATCATGGAGTAGTTGGCCGCCGCGCCGTAGTGGTTCGAGTTGCGGCAGGCTACGAACCCCACGCCGTGGGCGCGCGCCTTGGCCATGGCCAGCTCCATGGCCAGCGTTCCCGTGTAGTGCCCGAATGCCTGCTGGCCGTCCACGACGGCGGTCGTCCCCTCGTCACGCGCGACCTTGGGCTCCGCCGCGGGCACGATCCAGCCACGGGCGTGCCACCGCTGATACGTCGGGAGCATGCCGACCCCGTGCGAGTCCACTCCGCGCAAGTCGGTCCTGACCATCAGGTCGGCCGTGAGATCCGCGATGGCGGCCGGCGTCCCCCACCGCTCGAAGACCGAGGTGATGAACGTCTTCAGGGCGGGGGCGGAAACCAGGAGCGTCCGGTCGGTCATCGGGTGGAGACTCCTCTGTCGGGGGTCGAGCGCGGATCGGCCGACGTGGGCCGGGCGCGGTGGGCTGCCTGCGCGCGCTTGCCGGATGGCCGGCCCAGCCACAGTCCCGCCAGGCTGACCGCGAGCGCGGCGCTGGCCATGGGCCAGAAGTCGGTGCGCAGTAGGGGGACCAGCCGAAAGGGCGAGCGGCGGTGGCGAGCCTCGAGGCGATCGTCGAGCAGTCGCTCGGCCAGTTCGCTCGCCTCCGTCACCAGCACTTCCAGCGTGGCCTTCGCGAAGGCAATGTCGGCGCGTGCCGGATCCCCCACGTATCCCTGACCGCGGCCACGCAGCGGGAAGTTCGGGCGGAGTCGGTGCGACAGGGGATAGCGCGCCGGTGGCAAGTCCCGGTAGCCGGGGTTCACAAGGTCCGGGTGGAGGAGAAGCATCAGCGACGTCTCCCACCACCCGGCGTGGGCGTCATCAGCGAACGCGTGACGCTCCTCCACCGTGAGCGGCCGGCCCAGGGCCGCCTCGATACGGGGGAGGTACCGTCCGCGGAGGAACTCCCAGGCCATGTGACCCGTGACCGAGGCCATCGCCACGCGATGCCGCCGGGACACGATCGCCGCCGCCTCCTCGAGCGCGACCAGATGGCCGGGACCGGCGTGACCGTTCGCGAGCAGAATGTAGCGGAAGCCGGCCTGGGCGAGCGCCCGCCCGTAGTCGACGACGGCGTTGCGAACGACGCGCTGGCGGACGCCGATAGTTCCCACGGCCTTGAACGCGAAGCTGCCGAGGGGGAGCGTCGGGGTCAGCACCACCGTCCAGCCTGGGCGCCGCGCGACGATCCGCTCGGCGACGGCCTCGGCGAAGTGGCGAGCGACGAGGTAGTCGACGCCGACGGGTAGATGCGGGCCGTGCTGTTCGAGGGGGCTCACGGCGATGACCACGAGCGTGCGGGCTCTGTCGAGCGCGTCCACGGCCGGCGCCGTGAGCTCCTCGAGGCGGAGCACGCTCATGCAGGACGCTCCGGTCGCCGAGACGGCGCCGATCGGACACTCTCCGCCGTCGCCTGCGGGGTGGTCCGGTCCGGCCTGGGGTGCGCCGGGTCGCGAGCCAGAAGGAAGTCGGCCTTGGCGCGCTCCAGCGTCTCGATGATCGCCCGGCGCTCGACGAGGATCCGTGACGCGACGTGCCGGCGGGTCAGCGCCAGGATGGCGAAGCGCGTATTCGCCCGAAGCCGGTGCAGGCCGCGGAGATAGTGGTAGGCGAACAGGCCGCTCAGGGGTAGGGAGGCCGCGAATCCGATGGCCCATCCAGAGCCCGTGGCCCGCCACACGACCCAAGTCTCCATTCCCCAGCAGAGCGGGAAGGCGACCACGCTGGAGAGCAGGCGGATCGTCGCGTAGTCGGTTTCCCTTTGCGCGAAGGTGCGAGCGAGCCAGCGCGGGATCAGGTACGGGAGCGCGTTGACGACGGTTCCGTACAGGAAGACCGGAAGACCGGTCACGGCCACTAGTGAGGAGCGGAGAGGGTGATCCGCCTCGCGCGCTCCGAGCCGGGCCCCCACGGCCTGGTCGCGGACGCGCCACTCGGCGAGCAGCGCTCGGTAGTGCTGAATCCGCTGCCAGAGCCGGGCAACCCGGTCAGGGTTGTGCACCTTGAAGTGAGCGACCGCCTCGACGATGGTGCGGGACAGGCGGAACACGTCGATCGCCTCCGGGGGAAGGCGGCGCTCGGCCCGGAGCTGGCGGACGAGCTCGCCTCGGTACAGCTCTTCGATCGCGCGGACAACCTCGGCGATCTCGAGCCGTTCGACGTGGACAACCTGCGCTTCCATGGCGGCCTGAATGGCGTGGGTCAGCTCCTGGACAGCCGCCACCGGCTCCTGGCGAGCCCTGACCGCGTGGAAGTCGAGCGGGAGCTGCTCGCCGAACGCGACCAGGACGCGGCTCCGGAAGGACTTCCGGGCCTCGAACGAGAGTCCGACCGGGATCAGCGCCAGCGGCGAGAGGAAACCCGCGAGCGCGGTAGCCCGCACCGCCTCGTAGTCGAGGGCGATCCGGGCCGCTCCAGTCTTGATTTGCTGGACACGAGCCTCCGCGTGCGTGGTCCCCTCTGGGTAGATCGCGAGGACGCGGCCGGCCTCGAGCGTCCGCCGGGCCGCGGCGAACGTCTCCGCGTTCCGGTCCGCCCGGTCAGGGCCGCCCCTCCGCCGGTACACGGCGATCGCGCCGGCCCGGACGAGGAACGCGGCGAGCAGTGGATTCCGGAAGAGCGCGGCGTCGGCGAGGTAGTGCACCTTTCGCGACAGCACCGCGGCGACCAGGAGCGAGTCGATGAGGTTGTTGGGATGGTTGACGCACAGGAGCACCGGGCCCACCGGTGGTACGCGCCCGGCGTCGCGTACCGCCACCTCACGGAAGAGAAACCAGATCCAGAAGCGCGCCAGGAGCCGCAGGAAGGCGTAAAAGCGGTCCACGGGCTCGCCGGGCTGGCTCATGGCCGGGGTAAGCGTACCACGCGGAGGTGCGAGCGCCGGCGCGGGCGGCCTCGTCGAGCGATCCTGCCGGACGGGGCGCTACCGGAAGAGGTCCAGGTTGGGATCGCGAAGGAGCTCACGGGCCGAGCCCGGGCCAGGATCGTAGCGGTAGCCTCGCACCACGGCCACCGGCACCTGGTCGAGCTTGCCCATCACCAGCTCGGCCGCCGCCGCCAACTCGTCCGCGACCGCGAGGATCGTTGCCTGCAGAGTGTAGCCGTAAGCGTCCGGCACGCCGAGGTAGGTCTGGAGGGAGCGGAGCCCGGCGACCCCGATGGCCACGTTGACGAGTCCCTCCCGCCACGGCCGGCCGAAGGTGTCGGCGACGATCACGGCGACCTCGATGCCCTGATCGGCGCGTACCCGGTCCGCGAATGCCCGCGCCGAGGCGTCGGGATCCTCGGGCAGGAGGCTCGCCCAGCCCAGGCCCACGTTCGACTGGTCCACGCCCGCGTTGGCGCAGATCTGGCCGTGGCGGGTCTCCGTGATGAGGACGCCGCGATTCATCCGCACGATCCGGCGCGATTCGCCGAGAATCACCTCGATCAACCGCGGATCCTTCTTGTGCTCGCGGGCGACCTCGATGGCGAGCGCGGAAGGGGTGACGTCTGCCAGCCGGACCAGCCGACCCTCGACCTTCGACACCGCCTTCTGACTCAGCACCACGACGTCGCCAGCCTCGAACGCCGTGCCCTGGGCGGCCGCGGCGGCCAGCGAGAGACTCGCCAGGTCGTCTCCGGGCCGGAGCTCGGGTAGACCGCGAATTCCGAACACCTCGATGCGGGAGGTGCGGCGAGGCGCGGTGCCGGGCGGCGCTCCCAGCGCCGCGGCTGCGCGCGTTCCCGGTCCTTCCTGACGAAGCGCGTGCAGATCCTCCGGCCGGTCGATGTCGAGGCCCGCACCCGGCAGCCGTAACACCACGGGCTCGATGCCACGAGCCCGAGCGGCGGTGAGGTGATCGTCGAACGAGGGCTCGCCGAAGCGCAGCGGAACGGCGTCGGGCGGCGCGAGGCAGACTGCGTTCGTGCCGACGCCGCTACGGGACGGGACGAACACGGCGGCGGGAGCCGGTCCGCAGGTGTCGAGTATGCGCCGCACCTCGTCGGCGGTGAGGCACGGTAGATCTCCGGGCACGGTGAGCAGGACCGTCGCGCCCCACTCGCGACAGAGCGCGACGCCCCGCGCGACCGCCGCGGTATGCCCGTGAGCCTCGGCCTCCCGGATGACGACCGCACCCCACCGCTCCGCCACCGAGCTCACCTCGGCGTCGGGCGTGATGACGACGACACGATCGACCGGCGCCTCGGCGATAGCAGCCAGGACGTCCTCCAGCATCGCTCGGGCCAGTGCCGCACGGGCCGCAGCCGGCAGCGCGTCGGCGAGGCGCTGCTTCGCTTCGGTGAACTCCTTCGCCGGAATGACGACCACCCTCACGCGGTGGCTCCGGCGGCCTCGAGGACGACGCGCGCGAGGCGAGCCTCGGCTGCGCCGTCCGGCATGAGCGCGTCTGCCACCACCGAGCGCACGCCGTCCCGCTCGAGCGCGGCCGCCTGCGCCGCGTCCAGGCCGTCCATCACGAGGGTGTCCAGCCAGGGTCGGTAGGCCCGGGCCACGCCCAGCGGGGAGACGTCCAGGCCTCGCGCGGCAAGAAGCTTGCCGGCGGGTCCGCTGACGGCCTGACCGCCGACGATGGGGCTCACCGCCACCGCGGGCGCGGGTGTGCGTGCCAAGGCCTCGAGAATTCCTGGCACGGCCAGGATCGGCCCGATCGACGTCACCGGGTTCGAGCAGCACACCACCACCGCCTCGGCCGTCCTGATGGCGTCGACGACACCGGCGGCGGGTCGGGCCGCCTCCGCCCCCCGGTACACCACCTCCAGGACATCTGGCGCGCACCGTTCGCGGACGAAAAACTCCTCCAAACTGAGCCAGCCCCCGGTCGTGCGGAGCTCAGTCCGCACGGGATCGTTCGACATGGGCACGAGCCGCGCCCTGACGCCGAGCGCCTGGGCGATCGCGCCGGTCGCCTCGGTGAGGGAGCCGCCGGCTTGGAGGAGAAGGGTACGGTGGAGGTGCGTCGCCAAGTCGCGGTCACCGAGACGGAACCAGGTTTCGCGCCCCAGACGGCGCATCGCCTCGAGACAGTGGAACGTGTCGTCTCGAACGCCCCACCCCCGCTTCTCGTCGAGCAGTCCGGCGAGAGCGTACGTCACCGAGTCCAGGTCAGGGGAGACGTGGAGGCCCCACCAGGTGAGATCATCGCCGGTGTTGCCGACGATGAACAGGCGCGCCGGATCGGTCACGCGAGCCAGGCCGCGCAGGAGCTTTGCGGCGCCCGTTCCTCCAGCCAGAGCGACGATCACCGCCGCCCGCGCCGTCGGCCCTCGCCCCCTGGATCCGGCACGGGAACCGCATAGGTGCCGGGGCGACGCCAGACGTGAAGGCCCGAGCCGGGTCGCCCGCGCAGGGCGGGCGGCAGGAAGGCCTCGGGCATCGGCACGAACCCCAGTCGGACCCACACGCGATCGAGCCCCTGGGGCCGGGTGAACAGGGAATCCAAGGGGAGGGCCCGCGCCAAGTCGATGAGGGGCGCGACGAGCTGGGCAGCCGCCTCGAGCGGCTCAGTCCCCTCTGGCGGGTCCACGACCACGGGACCGTGGATGAACCCGTGGGCGTCCTTGAGCTCGCAGAGGACGCCGCCGACGAGGCGCTCGCCGGTCTCCGCTCGGGCCTCCCAGGCGAGATCGCGAGGACCGGGGTCCGGCGCGAACGCGCCCACGAACTGGAAGAGCTGGCGAACCAAGAGAGCCCCGCCCTGACAGGGCTGGTACACCACGCCCTGCCAGATGCGGGGCTCCGGGACGATCGGTGCCGACCCGGCTGCCGGTGAGACCGGCCGCCGCGCCGACCGCGGCATGCGCTTGGCGCTACTTCTTCCCGCCGAGGATCGCGTCTTTGAAGTCCTTGCGCGGGCGGATGCGCACGACCCGCTTGGCCGCGATCTTGATCGGCTCGCCGGTCTGCGGGTTGCGGCCCATGCGCGCCTTCCGGTTCGAGAGGACGACCTTGCCGATGCCCGGAAGGACGAACGCGCCGCTCTTCTTGGCTTCCTTGACGGCCAACGATTGAACCTCATCCATGAAGACTACGACCTGCTTCTTGGTCAGGCCGGTCTTGCTGGCCAGGTGGCTCACCGTTGCCGACTTCGTCATGACTTTCGCCATAGAACCGCCTCCTCAGGGTGTGGTGGTGACGCCACCGCGAACAGGTGGCTGTGGAGTTTTGCTACCGTCTGCGACCTGACCTCCCGTGCCCGGCAGTTCTGTTGCGCCCCGGCCCGAGCCGGCCGGCTTCAGCTTGGCGAAGCGAAACTGACTCGACGCAGTGAGCCGGCGGTACGAACCAAACTGCTCGTCGGGGTTCTCGACGGCATCCAGCGGGCTCGTGTCGTCGTCGTGCCCGTCAGTGTAGAGCTTGAGGATACCGTACGTCGTACTGCGCTGCGCGGGTATTCGACCGAGATCCCGCACGAGCCGGCGGAGCTCCCGAGGCGGCACGAGCTGACCGTGCCCCGCCCCGGCCGAGGTCGAGATGCTCTCGTTGATCAGGGTCCCGCCCAGGTCGTTGGCGCCTGCGGCGAGGAGCATCTGGGCAAGCTTGGGCCCCTCCTTGACCCACGAGCACTGAATGTTGCGCACCGTCGCCCCGAGCATGACCCGCGCGAGAGCGTGCACGCGCACGACCTCGGCGCCCGTTGCCCCGGCCCGGACGTCCCGGACCAGGTGACGGCGGTACATCGGCGCCTCCTGGTGGATGAGCGACAGGGGCACGAACTCGGTGAAGCCGCCCGTGTCCTTCTGGACGTCGCGCAGAAGGGCCATGTGCCGGACCCAGTGGGCCGGCGTCTCGACGTGGCCGTACATCATCGTGGAGGTGGTCTGGATGCCGAGCCGGTGGGCGGTGGTGATGATCTCGAGCCAGTGGCGGGTCGAGATCCGCCCGCGCGAGATGAGGTCTCGTACCTCGTCGTCCAGGATCTCCGCGGACGTGCCAGGGAGGGTGCCGAGCCCGGCCTCCCGCAGCTCGCCAAGATACTCGGCGACCGACATCCCGGACCGCGTCACCCCGTACAGCACCTCTTCAGGGGAGAATGCGTGGATGTGCAGGTCCGGCAGCGCGTCGTGAATCGCCCGGCACAGGTCGATGTAGAACCGGCCGTCGAGCTTCGGCGCCAGCCCGGCCTGCATGCACACCTCGGTCGCCCCGAGCTCCCGGGCCTCCCGCGCCCGGCGGATCACCTCCTCGAGCGGAAGGAAGTAGCCCTCCTCCTCCCGATGATCTCGGCTGAAGGCGCAGAAGGTGCAGTGCTTGATGCAGACGTTCGTGAAGTTGATGTTCCGGTTGACGACGTAGGTGACTACGTCCCCCGCTTGGCGGGCGCGCAGCTCATCGGCGACGAGGGTCAGCGCGGTCAGCTCGCGGCCCGTCGTCTCGGCGAGCGCCAGGCCATCGTCCACCGTCACCTCGCGGCCGTCGAGCGCCCGGTCCAGTGCCGTGCGCACGCTCCGATCGAGGCCCGTCCAGAAGCGGGCCAGGAAGACGTCCATCATTGCAGCGTGTTCTCCTGTCGTCAGTCGTCCATGCTCGTCAGGTGGCCACGCGCGTCGCACGGTCAGGAACCAAGCCGGCGTCGTCCACGGACGTGAGGACGCGGTGGCGCAGGGCCTCGGGGACGAAGCCCGGCCGGTGAATGAACTCGGGATAGATGGCCAGGCGCTCCCGGAGGCGGGCTCCGGCGGCGGCCGTCGCCGCCTCGAGCGCGACGAGGTGGGGCCACGGGGCCTCGGGGTTGATGTAGTCGATGGTGAGAGGCGATACGCCGCCCCAGTCGTTGAGCCCGGAGGCGATCAGGGCGGGGTAGGTTCCCGGCGAGAGGTTGGGCGGGGCCTGCACGTTCACGTCCGGGCCGAGGAGGAGGCGCGCCACCGCGAGCGTCCGACGGAGTTCGTCCAGCGTAGGCTCGGGCCGACCGGCCATCGGGATCCGAGGCTTCGTCCGGAAGTTCTGGACAATGACCTCCTGGATGTGTCCGTAGCGGTCGTGGAGGTCCCGGACCGCCAGGAGCGACTCCACCCGCTCGGCCCGCGTCTCCCCGATCCCGAAGAGGATGCCGGTTGTGAACGCGATGCCCAGTCGGCCCGCGGTCTCGATCGTTCGCAGGCGCCGCGCCGGCCGCTTGTCCGGCGCATGCTCGTGGGGACCGCCCGTACCGCCCAGCCGGTTCGCGACGGTCTCGAGCATGAGGCCCACGCTCACGTTCCAGTCGCGGAGCGCCAGAAGATCCCGCTCGCTCATGAGGCCCGGGTTGGCGTGGGGCAGGAGCCCCGTCTCCGTCGAGATGGCGCGAGATGCCGCGACGACGTAATCCATGGTCGTGCGGTAGCCGCGGTGCCGAAGCCAGTCCCGATGCTCGGGGAACCTGACCTCGGGCTTGTCGCCGAGAGAGAGGAGTGCCTCCTTGCAGCCGAGCCGCGCCCCGGCGTCGCAGACGGCGAGAACCTCTTCGAGCTCCATGGTGCGCGCGCCCGGCTGGCCCGGATCGCGCTTGAAGGTGCAATAGCCGCAGTCGTCCCGGCAGAGGTTCGTCAGGGGCAGGAACACCTTCCGCGAGTAGGTGACGGTCCGTCCCTTGCCCCGGTCTCGGAGCGTGGCGGCCGCGTCGAGAATGGCGGGCAGCTCGTGCTCCGCGGCGTCGATCAGCGCCACGCCGTCCGCGCGATCGAGGCGCCGGCTCGTGGCGATGCGCTCGAGAGCGGAGGCGACGGCCCGGGACAGCCCGCTGGAGGCGATCATCAGGCGGGACTCCAGCGTACCACGTGCTCGGGGACAATCTTGATGACGAGCCCGCTCGGTCCGAGGGGGAGCGCCTGATACTGGGGGTACTTCGCCTCCAGCAGCGCCCGAGCGGTCCGCCACTCCACGCCGTCCTGCAACAGCTCGGCGCGACCCTGAACCATCATGAACCGGAGGCGCGTCCAGTCCTCCTCGTAGTGGTCGATGAGAAGGGCGACCTGCGGATTCGTCCTGATGTTGCGCACGCGCTTCAGCTGCTCGGGAGGCGTGCGCTTCGGCTTGGCGTCGATCGGCGAGTAGTAGGCCCGGCCGTCCGTCGCGTAGCACACCGGCACGACGTGCGGCGAGCCCGCGTCGTCCACCGTCGCCAGGCGAGCCACTCGACTCTCGGCGGCGAACGCGTCGGTCCCGGTCATCGCGAGCGCGTCGCGGAGCGGCGGGCCTGACGGGCCAGTCGCGGCCGCACTTCCCGGGCGACGCGGCGCATCAGTGTGACCATGGCCGGCGGATCCGGCCTCGGGAAATCGAAGACGACCGTGCCGACGCCGGCCGACTGGTAGGCGCGGAGGTCCGCGCTCACCTTGTCGGGCGGGCCCGCCAGCGGGCGCGGCGCCTCGGCGGGCGCCTTCCCTCGGACCGGCCAGAGATCGAGAGGGCCGCGGAAGGCCACGCCGATCGACCCCGGATCGCGCCCGGCCGCCCGGGCGAGCGTCCGGATCCGTGCCATCTTCTCGGCCACCTCGGCGGGCGCCAGGCCCACGGGACCGCGCAGACCGATCGGATGCCACATGTCGCCCAGGGCCGCCGTCCGGCGGAGCGCCGGCTCGGTGTGGCCCCCCACCCAGATCTCCGGGTGCGGCTTCTGCACGGGCGGGGGCAGCATCGTGACGTCACCGATCCGGTAGTATTTCCCCTCGAACCGTGGAGACTCCGCCGTCCAGAGGGTCTTCATCAGCCGGATGTACTCGTCGGTCACCGGGCCACGCTCGGCATACGGCGGCGCGGCCAGCGCCTCGAACTCCTCCGGCCACCAGCCGACCCCGACACCCACGATGAGCCGCCCGCCCGACAGGACGTCGATCGTCGCGATCTGCTTCGCGGTGACGACCGGGTTGCGGTAGGGGACCACGAGCACGCTGATCGCCACGCGGACGCGCCGGGTGACGGCGAGGAGCCAGGCGGCGAGGGAGAGCGGCTCCAGGTACCCCTGGTGGGAGCCGCCGGGGAACGTGCCGGCGTGGTCGTAGGGATACGGGGCCGACGCTCGGGTGGGGAGGACGACGTGGTCGGAGATGGTGATGACCGAGTAGCCGAGCCCGTCGGCCGTCCGGGCGAGACGCGTGAGGACGTCGACGCGCGCGAGCGGCCCGCGGCTGGGAAGGCTCCAGCCGAGTTGGAGACCGGGCCGATTTGCTGCGGCGTCCTGCTTCACAGCGACCGATCCTAAGCCCAACTCCCTCGGCCACGCAAGAGGCGAATATTCACATTGGCGGCGCGGAGCCGCATCAGAGGCGGGCGCGCGCGACGCAGAGTCCGTTGCCGTTGGCGACCGATGCGATCGCGTCAGGCGACGGTACGGAGCGCCTCCTCCATCTCATCGAGAGTCCAGTCGACGTCGGCATCCGTGTGCGCGACGGATAGGTAGAGCTTCGTGCCGGGCAGGGTAAAGATTCCGCGCCGCAGGCACTCGAGCGCGAACCGGGCACCCTTGCGCCCGTCGGCCGCTCGCGCTGCGCGCTCGGTGGTCAGGTCGGCGCCGGGGTCGACGAAGAAGACCTGGGCGATGGGACCGTCTCCGAGGACCTGGACGGGGACGCCGAGCCGGCCCGCCCGGCGCGCGATCCCGCTTCGCAGCCGCTCGCCGAGCGCGTGGAGCCGAGGGTAGACACCCGGTCGCCCCAGCTCACCCAGGGCGGCGACTCCCGCGGCACAGGCGAGCGCATTACCCGACAGGGTGCCCGACAGGGCCGCGTAGTCCAGCGAGCCCTTTCGCGCAGGATCGGCGGTGGCCATGATGTCGGCGCGTCCCGCGATGGCCGCTAGCGAGAACCCGCACGTCAGCGCCTTGCCGTAGACCGCGAGGTCGGGGACGACGCCGTAGTGCTCCTGAGCGCCCCCGTAGGCGAGGCGAAATCCGGTGACCACCTCGTCGAAGATGAGGAGAGCGCCGAGGCGACGAGCGAGCTCACCGAGGCCGGCGAGGAACCCCGGCCGCGGCCGGATGGAGCGCTGGAGGGGCTCCACGATGATGGCGGCCAGGTCGGAGCCCCGCTCGGTCGCGATGCGCGCGGTGGCGTCGAGATCGTTGAAGGGCGCCACGAGGACACTCTCGAGCGCCCCCCGGGGGACGCCGCCGACATCGGGGCCGGGATGGGGATACGGCGCCTCGGACGGCACGCGCCAGTTCCCGACCATCGCGTAGTCGTGGAGGCCGTGCCAGCCACCCTCGAACTTCAGGATCTTCTCGCGGTGCGTGAACGTGCGGGCCATGCGGCACGCGAACATGGTCGCCTCGGTTCCGGTGGAGACGAAGCGCACCTGTTCCGCGCAGGGCACTGCCTGGACGACCATCTCCGCGAGGCGAACCGACGGCTCGGAGAGCCAGAAGAAGGTGGAGCCCCGCGCAACCTGCTCCTGCACCGCCCGGACGATCGCCGGATGCGCGTGGCCCAGCAGCAGAGGCCCGGACCCCAGCACGTAGTCCAGATAGCGCCGGCCACGGAGGTCGACGAGGCGAGCTCCCTCGCCGTGGTCGACGACGAAGGACAGCTCGGGTGGCAGCATGTTCTGGCCGAGGCACGCGCCGGGCAGGACGGCGCCGGCAGTGGCGAGGAGTTCGCGGGACCGGCCTTCCATCTCTTCCAGTTGGACCGTCATCTCGAGGCTCCCTCTCCAGGCGGTTCAGGACACTCCTCTGACACTAGCGGTCGCGTCGCGGGCCGTCAACGCCAGGCGGCGCGGTGCCCACGACGTGGGCAGATGCTCACGGAATCGGCAGGCGATCGCGCACCTCCTCGCCGAAAGCCCGCCGATTCCGGGGCGCTTGTGACGCTCGCGCGGGCACGACGATTGCTATGTCGAAGCGCAACGACGCGACCGATGCCGAGGTTCGCGTGCCGGGGCCAAGGGGCTCGGCGGCGTGCCTCCGGCGCGCTTCGGCGCCGATTGAACAAGGAGAGGTTGCCCGCTAGAATCGATCCGGCACACCGAGTCTGGTGCTGACCGCCGGCGTCCACAACCGACGACATGTCCAACGGAGGACCTGCATGGCTGATGACGTGAAGCCGCTGGAGACCAAGACGCCGAAGGATGTCATCCACGCGGCCAAGGAGCGCGGGGCGAAGATCGTCGACCTCCGCTTCGTCGACGTGCCCGGCCTGTGGCAGCACTTCTCGATCCCGACCCACGACCTCGACGACGATCTCTTCGCCGAGGGCATCGGGTTCGACGGGTCGTCGATCCGCGGCTTCCAGACGATCGACGAGTCGGACATGCTGCTCATGCCCGACCCGACGACCGCGCAGATGGACCCGTTTGCCGCGGTCCCGACGCTGGTCCTGAACTGCAACGTGAAGGATCCCGTGACGATGGAGGCCTACACCCGGGATCCCCGCTACGTCGCCCAGAAGGCCGAGCTTTTCCTCAAGCAGACGGGCATCGCCGACACCGTCTACATCGGGCCGGAGCTGGAGTTCTTCATCTTCGACTCGATCAAGTTCGACCAGGGCTACAACTTCGGTTTCTATCACATCGACTCAGAAGCGGGCGCCTGGAACACGGGAAAGGAGGGGCTGGGCTACCGGCCGCGTTACAAGCAGGGCTACTTCCCCGTCCCGCCGATGGACCACTTCCAGGACATCCGCTCGGAGATGGTGCTGAACCTCGAGAAGGTGGGCGTGCGTGTCGAAGTGCACCATCACGAGGTGGCGACCGCCGGACAGTCCGAGATCGACATGCGGTTCGACACTCTCACGAAGATGGCGGACCGGGTGATGTGGTACAAGTACGTCACCAAGAACACGGCCCGGAAACACGGCAAGACCGTCACGTTCATGCCGAAGCCGCTGTTTCAGGACAACGGCTCCGGAATGCACACCCACCAGTCGCTCTGGAAGAACGGCAAGAACCTCTTCTACGAGGTCGGCGGCTATGCCGACATCTCGAAGACGTGTCTCCACTACATCGGCGGCATCCTCAAGCACGCGCCGGCGCTCCTGGCGTTCATCGCGCCCTCCACGAACTCCTACCGGCGGCTGGTGCCGGGGTACGAGGCGCCGATCAATCTGGTGTACAGTCAGCGGAACCGGTCGGCGTGCATCCGGATTCCCGTCTATTCACGCTCGGAAAAGGCCAAGCGCATCGAGTTCCGGACGCCCGATCCGTCCTGCAACCCGTACCTGTCCTTCGCGGCCTGCGTCATGGCCGGCCTCGACGGCATCGTGAACAAGATCGATCCCGGTCAGCCGATCGACAAGGATCTCTACGAGCTGCCGCCGGAGGAGCAGAAGGCGATCAAGCAGCTTCCCGGCGCCCTCGACGTGGTGCTCGACAACCTGGAGAAGGACCACGACTTCCTGCTGAAGGGCGACGTCTTCACGCCGGACCTGATCGAAACCTGGCTCGAGTACAAGCGGAAGAACGAGGTCGACGCGATCCGGCTACGTCCGCATCCGCACGAGTTCGCCCTCTACTACGACATCTAGGCGGACCCTTCGTCCGAGGCCACGCCGGGTCGGAGGCCGTGAGGCCCGGCCCGGCGTGCCATACTTCGGGCGTGACCCGCTCGCTCGGTCCCGTCCTCCCCGACCGGCTCCTCTCGCGCCTGATGGCGCCCGCCACCGCGTCGCCGCCCGACACCGCGATCCTGCTGGCGACCATCGATCCGTACGGGTGGGCGCACCCCGCCCTCGTGTCGTACGCGGAGATCGTGGCCTTCGACGCGGCTCGCCTCCGGCTGGCGCTTCACGTCGGCACGCGCTCGAGCCGGCACCTCCGAGAGTCAGGCCGGGCCACTCTTGTTTTCGCGGATGCCGAGCTCTGTGTCTATGTCAAGGTGGAAGCCCTGGCCCTCGCCGGAGCCTGTGGCGTGCCGAACCTCGCGCGGTTCGAGCTGGTGGTACGCGACGTGCTCGAGGACCACGCGGAGGGTGAGGAGGCGGGGGCGCGGCTGGCGACCGGGCTGACGATCGCCTGGCCCCGGGACCCAGGGGAGGTCGCGGACCGCCATGCGCGCATCCGCGCGGCGCTCCGGGAGTGATCAACGCGGGGCCCCGCAAGCTCCTCTTCCCGACCGAGTCGATCGGAGCAGATCAGCGCCCGCGTATGACCTGAGCTAGTGCATCTCGACGCCGCCCGCGACGTTGAGGGCGACGCCGGTCACGTTCTCCGCGCGGCAGAGGTAGACGACCGCCTCGCCGATGTCCTCGGGAGTCTGCTCGCGCCCGAGCGGCGTCGTCTGGCGGACGAAGGCATCGAAGGCCTCGTTGACCGGCACGCCAAGCGACGCGGCGCGTGCGGGCGCGACGCCGTCGGTCCACATCGTGGTCCGGAGAAGTCCCGGACACACGGCATTGACCCGGATGTTGGCGGGCCCGTACTCCTGGGCCAGGGCCTGCGTGAGCCCGACGACGGCGAACTTCGACGCCGCGTAGCCGGCGGTGAAGGCTCTGCCAGTCTTCCCGGAGATCGAGGCAATGTTCACGACGGCGCCGCCGCCACGCGCCCTGAGCTCGGGCAGCGCCGCCTGGGTCACGAGGACGACGCCCCTTACGTTCACCGCCATCATGCGGTCGAACTGGGCCTCCGTCAGCTGTTCGAATGGGCCGCCGGCCAGGACGCCGGCGTTGTTCACCAGGATGTCGAGCCCGCCGAGGCTGACCACCGTCTCCCGGACCATCCGGCGGGCGTCGGCGGCCTGGGTGACGTCGCCCGACACGCCGAGGGCGCGGACGCCGCGATCCTGGATGCCGCGCACCGTCTCGTCGAGGTCGACCGGCCGCGCCAGCCGATAGCCGATCGCGCGGTCGTCCGGCTCACCAAGGTCAGCGGCGGCGACGTGAACACCCTCGCCCGCCAGCGCGAGCGCGATGCCCCGGCCGATACCGCGGGCGGCGCCGGTGACGAGGGCGACCTTCCCGGCCAGCTTCACGACGCCTGACTACCATCGGTGGCCCTTGTCGGTCAAGGTCACCGCCGCGGCTCCACGCAGGCCTCAGTCTCCCAGGACGCGACGGCGGAGCAGGCGCAGGTCGAGGGGAACCAACACGACGACCATCAGGAGGGACAGCAGGGTGAGGATCGCGAGAGGGCGAGCGACCGGTCCGCCCAGGAGCAACCCGCGATAGGTCTGGGCCAGGTGATACAGGGGATTGGCCTCCGATAGGCTCGCCAGCGCCGGGTGGGTGATCGGAAAGTACGTGCCCGACAGCAGTCCCATCGGAATGACGACGAGGAACACCGGCAGGTTCATGTGGTCGATCGTCGGCATAAGGGCCGTGAAGCAGAGCCCAAAGGCCGCAAACCCGCAGGCGGCGAGAAAGGCGATGGGGAGCGCCAGCGGAAGGGATGCGAGGTCGATATCGACGAGTCCGGCAGCGGCGAAGCCCGTCAGCACCAGAGCGACGACCAGCACATACATCGTCGCCAGTAGCGCCGCCCACAGGACCTCACCCCAGACAACGTGCCGCAGCTCCACCTGCGTCGTGAGCTGGCCCTCCCACGTCCGCTGGTAGCGCATCCGGACGAAGGCGCTGAACAGCGCCTGGAAGACGGCCGTCATGAACGCGGAATAGGCGAGGAGCCCCGGCGCCACGTACGTCGGGTAGTCCACCGGCTGGCCCCGCCACTCGAGGTTCTCCACGTAGCCGCCGAGGCCGAGACCGAACGCGAGGAGCATTGTCACGGGCTCGCCGACCGGCGGCAGGAGCGCCGTGTGCCAGTTATGGAGATGGACGCGCAGGTGCCGGACCACGACCGCCCGGCTCTGCCAGTCGAGCGCGGCGGTCAGCCAGCGAGCGTCGAAGCCGAGACCCGGCCCCGGAGGCGCACCTACCAGGCTCATGGCTCCAGCGCCAGCTTGAGGAACAGGTCGTCGAGCGTCGGCACGCGGACTTCGTAGCGCAGGTGAGGGAAGGCCCGCGCGAACTCCGCCAGCGCCTCGGCGCTGAGCGGGACGTGCCAGTCGCCGAGGACCGTTGCCGGCTCTCGAAGGCCGCGGGTCGCGAGCCATGGCACGAGCTCCGCGGCGACCTCCGCGTCGACCCCGACCACGACCACGTGCTCGCCGACGGAGTCGCCGAGGACGGCCTTCGGCGTGCCGTGGGCGACGACCCGTCCACGAGCGAGCACGGTGAGCACGTCGCTGAGCCGCTCCGCCTCGTCCATATAGTGCGTGGTGAGGATGATCGCGAGACCCTCGGCGCGCAGCCCGTCGACCAGCTGCCAGACGGCGACCCTCGCCTGCGGATCGAGGCCGGTCGTGGGCTCGTCGAGGAAGAGGAGGCGCGGGCGGTGCACGATCGCGCGCGCAAGCATCAACCGCCGCTTGTAGCCGCCCGACAGGGTGTCCGGCTTCTGGCGCGCGTACGGACGCAGCTCGAAGCGCTCGAGGAGCTGCCCGACGCGCTCACGCAGGGCGCTCGGCCGAGGCCGGAAGTATTCCGCGGCGATCAGGAGGTTCTGCTCGACGGTGAAGTCGCCGTCGAAGGTGTCCTCCTGGGTGCAGACGCCGATGAAGCGCTTGGCGCGCGCCAGGTCCTGGCGCGCATTGGTCTCCTCGAAGAAGATCTCCCCCGCGTCGGGGGTCAGGAAGCCGTACAGCATGCGCAGGGTGGTGGTCTTGCCGGCGCCGTTGGGGCCGAGCAGGCCGTGGATCTCTCCCGCTCGGCAGACGAGATTCACGCCGTCCACGACCTTCCGGCCGCCCAGGTGCTTTACGAGGGCTCGCGCTTCGAGCATTGGTGTCACGCCGTTCATTGTACCGGCGCGCTCGGCTGACGCCGGCTCGCGAGGAGCCGCGCCGGTGTCGCCGCCATGGGCCGCTCTCAGGCCCGGAGCCCCAGAATCCGTTCGGCGTTCCGGAGGTAGACCTTCTCCAGCACCGCGTCCGGGTATCCCTCGGACTCCCAGTCGCGAAAGAGCCGCTCGTAACTCAGCACCGGGTAGTCGGAGCCGAACATGACCCGGTCCTGGAGCCGACCGCGAATCTCGCGCTTGAGGGCCTCGGAGAAGTACTTCGGGGACCAGCCCGACATCTCCATGAAGACGTTCGCCTTGTGGAGGCATACCGCGATCATCTCGTCCTGCCACGGCCACGAGGGATGGCACGCGATGATCGTCAGCTCGGGGAAGTCGCCGGCGACGTCGTCGAGGTGGGGAATCGGCCGGCAGTACTTGAGCTTGAGTCCCATGCCGCCCGGGGTTCCCGCGCCGAAGCCCGTGGTGCCCGAGTGGAACTGCACGGCCTTTCCCAGGGATCGGCAGAGGTCGTAGAGCGGGTAGAAACGGTGGTCATCGGGGAAGAAGGCCTGGGCGGTCGCCTGGAACTTGAGGCCCATCAGCCCGAGCGTCGTGAGACAGCGCTCCGCTTCGCGGAGCGCCTCTCGCCCCTTCCAGGGGTCGATCATGGCCCACCCCCCGGGGAACGCGTCGGGAAAGCGGCGGACCAGATCGGCGACGTAGTCGTTGGTGAGGGGGGGCCCGCCGGAGCCGGCCGCCGCGTCCCAGCCGATGATGCAGGCGCGGACGTCCGCCCGGCGAAGGTCGTCGACCATCTCCTGCTCAGAGCGCACGTCCGGCCGGAACTTATAGTAGCGCTCCATCGCCTCGAGGTACGACCCCCACGCCTCGTACTGGGGGCGTGTGGAGAGGTGGCAGTGGACGTCGATGGCCTTCGTCACGGACTGCCCCGGTTCAGGCGGACTCGTCCTCGGGCAGGTCCTGGTGCGCCTGGCAGGCGGTGCACGTCCAGCGCCGCCAGACATGCCGCTCGCGATCCCGCCGGAGGTACCACGGCCCCATGGCGAGGCGGCCACAGACGGGGCAGACACGTCGGTCGGCGCTGGCCGGGGCGGCAGACGGGAAGTACGTGCGACGTTCGACCGGGACGTCAGGCATCGGCCTCATGATCGGGAGCGTTCCGCGGTTCGTCAAGGCCGATTTGATATACTTCGGCCCGGAGGATCCGCGTGCGACAGCTCCGGATCGGCCTGGCCCAGCTCAACGTCACCGTCGGCGACGTCGAGGGGAACACCCGCCGGATACTCGGCGAGATCGCCCGAGCCCGGGCGCTCGGGGTCGACCTGATCGCATTTCCCGAGCTCGCCATCACCGGCTATCCGCCCGAGGATCTCCTGTTCCGGGCCGCCTTCATCGAGGCGAACCTGCGCGCGCTCGATCACGTGGCGCGGGCATCGACGGGCTTGATCGTCGTCGTCGGCTTCGTCGACCGGCGGGACGACATCATGAACGCCGCCGCTGTCTGCGATGACGGGGCGGTCGCGGGCGTGTACCACAAGCAGTACCTGCCGAACTATGGCGTGTTCGACGAGGATCGCTACTTCCAGGCGGGGGTGGAGACGCCGGTCTTCCAGCTGGGCGAGGATGGTCCGGTACTCGCTGTCAACATCTGCGAGGACATCTGGTACCCCACCGGGCCGACGACCGTGCAGACGCTCGCCGGGGCAGAGGTGGTCGTCTCGATCAACTCGTCGCCGTACCACGTCGGCAAGGTGCATTACCGCGAGAAGATGCTGGCGACCCGCGCCGCCGACCACGTCGGATATCTCGCGTTCGTGAACCTCGTGGGCGGTCAGGACGAGCTGGTATTTGACGGCCAGTCGATGGTGTTCGACCCCGTCGGAGAGCGCCTCGCCCTCGGGCTCGCGTTCGAGGAGGACCTGGTCGTCCTAGACCTCGACCTGGACGCCGTCTTCCGGGCGCGGCTCCGTGACTCCCGGCGGCGTAAGGAGAAGCGGGCGGCGGGCGATCCGGTCCGGCGGATACGTCTCGCGGCCCTCCAGGAGCGACCCCGCCCTCCGGTGCCACCTCGGTCGACGGTCTTCCTCGACCGTGACGCGGAGGTGTATGCGGCGCTCGTCACCGGGACGCGGGACTACGCCCGGAAGAACGGGTTCCGGCGCGTCGTCGTGGGGCTCTCGGGTGGGATCGATTCGGCGCTGACCGCGACGATTGCCGTCGACGCACTGGGCCGCGAAGGCGTCGTCGGGGTGTCGATGCCATCGGAGTTCTCGTCCGCGGGCACGAAGGCGGACGCGCGTCGGGTCGCCCGGAACCTCGGCATCGAGTTCATGACCCTGCCAATCACTCCGGCGTACCGAGCGTTCCGCCGGATCCTGGCCGCCGCCTTCAAGGGACTGAAGGAGGACGCGGCGGAGGAGAACATCCAGGCGCGCGTTCGGGGCACCCTGTTGATGGCGCTGTCGAACAAGTTCGGCTGGCTCGTTCTCACCACTGGCAACAAGAGCGAGACCGGCGTGGGCTACTGCACCCTCTACGGGGACATGGCGGGGGGCTTCGCCGTGATCAAGGACGTTCCCAAGACGATGGTTTATGCGCTCTCCCGCTGGCGGAATCTCCAGGGTGCCTCCCCTGTGATTCCTGAGTCCGTCATCATTCGTCCGCCGTCGGCCGAGCTGCGCCCCAACCAGACGGACCAGGACACCCTGCCGCCTTACGAGGTGCTGGACCGCATCCTGGAAGCCTACGTCGAGGAGGACCGCTCATTGGGAGACATCGTCGCCCTGGGGTACGACGAGGCGACCGTCCGGCAGGTCGTCAGCATGGTAGACCGGAATGAGTACAAGCGCCGACAAGCGCCGCCTGGCGTGAAGATCACGCCTCGCGCATTTGGTCGGGACTGGCGCTTGCCGATCTCGAATCGATTCCGCCACCCCTAGATGTAGGCCTCCGCGGTCGCCACGTCGATCGGCGGAGCGGAAGGGGCTCGGAGGAGTGTCCGGCTTCGGCGCCGGGTGAAGGCGGGTCGGCGAGGTCGCAGTGAGCTCACGCGAGACGATCCAGGGCTGGGCCATCAGCGCGTAGACGACCATCACGACCTCTGCGTCGCCGAAGTTGTGCTCGAAGAGCCCGGCGACGAGAAACCCCGCCACCCCGGCGAGACTCGCGCAGACGAGCGCCCGCCGCACGGGGGACTCTCGTCCGACGCGGCCCAGGATCCGCCACCCCTCCCGGAAGAACACGATCCAGAACCAGAGCCACGCGCCTAGGGCGGGCAGTCCCCGCTCGGCGGCAACCTGGATGGGGGAGTTGTGGAGGTGGCCGGTGCTCTGCCGGATCGCTTCAGGGCGCCGGTAGTGCTGGTACCAGGTTCGGACCTCGCCGGGGCCGACACCAAGCAGGGGATGCTCCGCGACCATGGAGAGTCCGGCTCGCCACATCGCAACGCGGTCCCGCAGGGTCTGATCCTCCAGGTTGACGACCGAGCGCGCCCGCTCGGCTATCTGGCCGGGCATCGCCATGGCCCCCGCCACGAGCACCGCAGCGACGACCGCGAAAATCGGCAGGGTCCGGCGGGCCGTCAGCACGAGCCCCAGGGCGCCTGCCGCCAGGCCGAGCCACGCGTTCCGCGAATAGGTGAAGGCCAGGGCTGCCACGGTGACGGCGGCGCTCGGGAGCATCCACCAGGCTCGACGCCACGGGACGTTGGCCAGGTAGGCGAGGAAGAAGAGCACTCCCAGAAACAACACGCCACCGAACGTCATGTAGATGCTGAAGGGTCCTCGAACGCGCTGGGCGTGCGTGCAGATCTCCGACATCCAGGCGGCCGGCAAGACGGCCGGCCGCGTCGCGCAGAGGTAGGCCTGGCTGAGCCCGTAGACGGCCATGAGGGTCAGGGCGGCGAGGAATGCCTGCCACAGCCGCGCGGCATGGCGGCTGTCGTGCGTGCACAGGAGGACGATGCCGAAGGTCGCGATGCGGAGCAGGTCTCGCGCGATCCAGAAGCTCCAGCCGGGGTTGCCGGAGAAGGCGGCGGACAGGAGCGTCAGCCCCGTGAACGCCAGGAAGGGCGGCGCCAGGGGATGCCGGCGCAGCCCGTCCAGGTTGCTCCACGGATCGCTGGTCGGCCGCTCGGCGGTCCCGGCGCCCGCGACACCGAGTCGAGCGAACAGGGGGGGTGCCAAAACGAGGGCGCAGAGGCACGCCAGCAGGCCCTGGGAGAGGCTGATCGAGCACGCCAGCGCGACGAAGAATGCCATCAGGGCGGCGTCGCGGGCGACGTCAACCCAATCGCGGGAGCGACCCAGCGGCAGCGGGCGGGGCGCGGCGACACCCATGGCCGATCCGACCTCGCGCCGGCTACCTAGCCACCGCCCCCAGGCCCGCCGGAGCCGGTCGCTGCGAACTGCAGGGCATGCAGGCGCCGGTACACGCCATCGAGGCCCAGGAGCTCGTGATGACTGCCCTCCTCGACGATGCGGCCGTCATGGAACACGGCGATCCGGTGGGCCAGGCGAACCGTGGACAGCCGGTGAGCGATGAGGACGACGGTACGTCCCTTCGTCAGGTCGGCGAGAGCCTGCTGCACGATGAACTCGCTCTCGGCGTCGAGGTCGGAAGTCGCCTCGTCGAGGATCAGGATCGGGGGGTCCTTCAGGAACGCGCGCGCGAGCGCCACGCGCTGGCGCTGTCCTCCGGACAGCTTGACGCCGCGCTCCCCGGTGAGGGTCTGGTAGCCGTCGGCAAGCGCGACGATGAAGTCGTGGGCATAGGCCGCTCGCGCAGCGCACTCGATCTCCTCTCGCGTCGCGCCCGGCTTGCCGTAGCCGATGTTCGCCTCGATGGTGTCGTGGAAGAGGAAGGTGTCCTGGGTGACGATTGCGATCTGGGTACGCAAAGACGCCTGCGTGTAGCGGCGCACGTCGATGCCGTCGACGAGGATCCGCCCCCGCGTGACGTCGTGGAAGCGCGGGATGAGGTCGGTCAGGGTCGACTTGCCGCCGCCACTCATCCCGACGAGCGCGACCACCTCGCCCCGCCGCACGGTGAGGCTTATGTCCTTGAGCGCCATCTCGCCGTCCTCGTAGCGGAACCACACGTGGTCGAATTCGATCGCGTGCCGGAAGTTCTCCAGCGTGACCGCGTCCGGCGCGTCGGCGACGGCGGGCTCGAGGGCGAGGATCTCGAAGATGCGCTCGGCGGACGGCGTGGTCTGCTGGGCGAGGTTGGCCATCCGGGAGAGCTTGCGCACCGGACCGTACAGCATGAGGGTGGCCGTCACGAAGGAGAAGAGCGTTCCGGGTGTCATGGCGCCCTGGATCACGCGGAACCCGCCGTACCAGAGGATGGCCATCAGCCCGAGCGCGGCCAGGATCTCCATGAGGGGCTCGGAAAGCTCGTCAACGCGACGATCCTTCAGGGACAGCTCCAGCAGGCGGCGATTGACCTGGTCGAAGCGGGCCTGCTCGTGCGACTCACGGCCGAACGCCTTGACGATCTTCGTGCCGGCGAACGCCTCCTGGAGGACCGTGTTCAGGGCGGCGATCTGCTCCTGCGTCCGGCGATTGATGGAATAGAGGCGCTGGCCCATGCCTCGGATCGTCAACCCGACCAGGGGAAATGCGACCAGGGCGAGGAGCGTCAGCCGCGGCTCCTGGGTGACCATGACGGCCAGGAGGGCGACCACCGTGCAGATCTGCCGGAACGCCATCACCAGGACCTCGGAGGAGAGGCGAGCGAGGCGGCTAGCGTCCACCACGACGCGCGACATGAGATCGGCCGAGTGCCGGCTCTGGAAGAAGGCGAGGGGCATGGACTGGAGGTGCGCGTAAAGGTCGCGCCGGAGCGCCCCGATCACCCGCTCGCCGACGGAGGCCATCAGGTACGACTGGCCGTACCGACCCATGCCCTTGACGACGTAGACGCCGAGAATGAGGAGCGGGAGAAGCTTCAGCATCGTCAGGTCGCGCCGGATGAAGATGTCGTCCATCGCCGGCTTGACGAGCCAAGCGATGAGGCCGTCGGCACCGGAGACGACGACGGCCAGGAGACCCCCAGCGATGAGCCAAGATCGGTAGGGGACGACGTACGGAAGGAGACGCTTGAAGACGCTCACGGCGATTCCGTGCGGCTATTGTAGCAGCGGCGCGGGAGGAGACGACGGATTCCCGCCTGCCGGCTCTCTGCCCGAGCCCGGTGCGGATCCGGGCGGATCAGCCCTGGCGCGGGCCGGGCGTCGCCAGGCGTTCGTAGAGCGCTTCGAGCCGCTCGACCTTCGCTCGGGTGGAGAAGCCCGCGACGACGCGCGCCCGGCCGGCCCGTCCGAGGGTGCGAGCCCAGGTCGGATTGGCGAGGAGGCGCAGGACCGCTGCGGCCAGCGCCTCGGGGTTCCGGGGCGGCACGAGCAGGCCGTGCGCTTCATGATCGACCAGCTCCGGATTGCCCATCGCCCGCGTCGCCACCACGGGCGTCTCCATCGCCAGCGACTCGCGCAGCGACCCGGTGATCCCGAGGCCTTCGTACGAGGCGTCCACCGAGACGTCGGCGGCGGCAAGGATCTCCGGCACGTCGTCTCGGTAACCCCAGATCGCGACGACGTCGCCCAGGCCACCGGCCCGGGCCAGGGCCTCGAGGGGCGCGCGCTTCTCCGGTTGCGCCCCGACCAGAAGCAGGCGCGCGTCCGGTCGCGCCGCATGGATCCGGGCAAACGCGCGCAGAAGGTCGTCGTTCCCCTTCGGCTCGCGGACTCCGATCTGAGTCACGAGAGGTGTGTCTGCGTCGAGGTCGAGCTCGCGCCGGATGCCGGCGCCGCTGACACGCGCGGGGTCGAACCACCCGGTGTCGGTTCCCGAGTAGACGACCTCGATCTTCGTCGCCGGGAGCCCCTGGCGCGCGAGGTCGTGCTTGATCGCGCCACAGACGGCGACGATGCACGCCACCAGGCGGCTCCCGTCAAGCCAGCGGCTCACGGTGGTCAACGGGAAGCTCACGCCGCGGTTGACGACGAGAGGCGGGCGCGACCCGAAGCCGCGCGCGAGGAGCGTGAGCGTCCGCCCACCGCCCTTGTGGGCGTGCACGATCTGGATCGCTTCGCGGCGCAGGATGCCAGCGAGCCGCGCGGCTCCGACGGGGTCCGCAGGGCCCCGGAAGAAGCCGTGGTGCGCGAAACCGGCGGCACGAGCCTCGGCGGTCCACCGTTCGCTTGGCCGGGTCACGACGACCACGCTGTGGCCGCGTGCGGTGAGGCTCCGGGCAAGGTCGAGAAGCTGGATGGCGGCGCCGGTGTAGAAGTCGCCCTTGGGATAAATCTGGAGAACGTGCACGGGAATCCGCCTGCCCGACCGCTCGGTCCGGGCATCCGGCGCAGGTCGCTCAGGCTATGGCCGGCTCACCGGCTCCGGCTCACGATCCCTCAGTCACGAGTGGTCGGGAGCCCGGCCTCCGCCCAGCCGGCGGTCCCGCCCCAGACGTTAAGGAGGTCCGTGTAGCCGCGGGCGAGGAGCATGCTCCCGACGAGGCTCGATCGAGTCCCGCCGGCGCAGGTGAGCGCGACCCAGCGGTCACGTGGAATCTCGGCGAGGCGCGCCGCCACCTGGCGCATCGGAATGTGCCGGGCGCCGGGCATGTGTCCATCCGTCCACTCGGCTGGCTCCCGAACGTCGAGGACCACGAGGTCGTCCTCGTTGGCGAGGCGCTGGGAAAGCTGCTGCGGCGTGATGTTGCTCAGGGTTCCCACCGGCATCCCGGACTCGCGCACCGCGCTGGAGCCGACGACGCAGCCAGCGACGTCATCCAGGCCGATCCGAGCGAGAGCGGGAACCGCCCGGGCTACGTCCGCGTCGGCCTCGACGAGGAGCAGCAGCGTCGCGCCAGGTTTCACGAACCAAGCGACGCGCTCCGCGAACTGGGGGCCGTCGATCCAGACGTTCAGGCTACCGGCCACGTGTCCTGCGCCGAAGGCGCGAGGATCGCGGGTGTCGACGAGGACGGCGCCGGCGGAGAGCCGATCGCCTAGCTCGCGCGGGTTTAGCTTGACCGGCGCAGGACGCTGCGGCATGACGGCCCCCGATTCCCTGCGATGGTAGGATCTATCGGCACAAGCGCGAGATCACGGCTAGCCTGCATCGCCTGACGACGCGCCACCGTCCGCCGCCAGGCCATGGTAGGCGCCGTGGAAATACACGAGGGGCCGCCCAGCGGCGACGGACGCGACCGCCACCTCGCCGATGAAGATCGTGTGGTCTCCCGCCTCGTGCGCTTCCACGATCCGGCACTCGAGGGTCGCCAGGGCACCGTCGAGGAGCGGCAGCCCGCTCTTGCCTTCGT
Organism: uncultured Candidatus Rokubacteria bacterium; assembly: GCA_963804185.1. GTDB lineage: Bacteria > Methylomirabilota > Methylomirabilia > Rokubacteriales > DASRDR01 > DASRDR01. The sequence goes on along the minus strand of CAWDPM010000005.1, from coordinate 527,366 downwards.
GGTACGGTACCTCCCGGAACTTGTCGCCGCCCGAGATCGCGAACCGACGGGAGAGCGCCTCCTGCTCGCGTCGGAGGACGTTGATGGCGAACCAGCCGCGCGCGCGGAAGTCCGGGTGGGCGGTGGCCGCATGGTCGACACAGACGAGCACCAGCGGGGGGTCCAGCGAGACGGATGTGAAGGCGCTGGCCGTCAGGCCCGAGGGACGCCCCTCGTGATCGCAGGTCGTCACCACCGTGACGCCCGCCGCGAAGGAGCGCAGTGCGCTGCGGAACTCGGTCTGGGTAAGCGCCATCAGGCCCGCGACGACCGTACCATCGCCTCCGCAGCTTGACAAGGGTTGGACCATTCTCTACCTTATTGCGCACTTCAACGGCGCGACCCAGGCGGACCCAGTGCGCCAACCCCCAGAGGATAGCCAGGAGGATTGCGATGGCCCACGAGACGTGGAGCGCGGAGACCCCGATGATCGAGTCCTTGTTGAGCGCGTTCGAGAGGGGCGCCTTGTCGCGGCGCGAGTTCCTGCGCCGGGCCGGACTGCTGGGCCTGACCGCGGCGGGGGCGGGCGCGCTGGCCGATGCCGCGGCTCCGGTGGGCGCGCTGGCGCAGACCACCCAGAAGCGGGAAGTCGTCGTGGCCCAAGGAGGGGACGTCTCGAAGTTTGACCCCCACTTCTCGACCTCCTCAAACGACATCCGTGTGTCCTTCAACGTTTTCGACAACCTGACCAGCCGGCATCCCGATCAGAAGCTCTACCCGAGCCTCGCCACTGAGTGGAAGGCGACCGACCCCACCACCTGGACGTTCAAGCTCAGGCCAGGGGTCAAGTGGCACAACGGCGATCCGTTCACGGCAGCGGACGCCAAGTTCAGCATCGAGCGCACCTTCGACCCGGCGGCCAAGACGATGGTGGCGACGGTCTTCACCACGATCGATCGCATCGAGACGCTGGATCCGCTCACGCTGGTGATCCACACGAAGAAGTCGGATCCACTGCTGCCGGACCGGCTCGCGTTCTACGGAGGCCAGATCGTCCCGAAGAAGTATCTCGAGGACGTGGGCCCAGACACGTTCAACACGAAGCCGGTGGGTACCGGCCCTCTCAAGCTGTCCTCCTGGACGAAGGACGACAAGGCGGTCTTCGAGGGGTTCGCGGACTACTGGGGCGGGAAGATCGACGCCGACCGCGTGGTATTCCGGCCGATCCCTGAGACGGCGCCGCGCGTGGCCGCGCTTCTCAAGGGCGAAGTGGACGCGATGACCCAGCTACCGTCGGACCACTGGGACCGCGTGAACCAGAACGCGACCACGCGGGGCGTGGGCGCCCTCTACGCGGGCCTGTACGTCCTCGGCATCAACGCCAAGAACCCGCCGCTCAACAACGAGCAGGTGCGCCGGGCGATGTCGCTGGCCGTCGACCGCGAGTCCATCGTGAAGGAGATGTACCGGGGCCGCGCGATCGTCCCCAACGGGCCGATCGCCCAGGGAGACCGGTTCTACGACACGTCGTTGCCGCCGCTCCGCTTCGACCCCAAGGAGGCGCGGGACCTCGTGAAGAAGTCCGGGTACAAGAACGAGCCCATCATCATCGAGACGACGATCGGGTACGTCGCCCAGGACAAGGCCATGTCCGAGGCGATCGTCGCGATGTGGAAGGACGTGGGCCTGAACGCGGCCGTCGAGGTGGTCGAGTACTCGGTGCGCGCGGAGAAGAACCGCAACAAGACGTTCAAGGGACTCTGGTGGTCCGATCCGACCTCGACTCTCCGCGACCCCGACGGGATGATGTGGCGGCTGCTCGCTCCCAACGGCCCGCAAGACTACTACCGGGACCCGGAGTGGGACGAACTGGGCAACGCCGCGCGCTTCTCTCTCGACGAGAAGTTCCGCGCGGAAGCCTATCGCAAGATGACGAAGATCATGCTGGACAAGGCGTTCGGCTGGGTCATCATCATGCAGCCCTATGAGGACTACGGTCTGCAGAAGTTCGTGGACTTTACCCCGAACCCGAATCAGCAGTTCGAGGTCCGGCGCTTCAACCTGAAGCTGCGGCGCGCCTAGCGCCGCGCCAGCCCGCCGGTCCCGGGGCGCTCGCGCTCCGGGACCGGCTTGATCTCGCGCATGCGCGGTCTCGGCGGCTTCCTCACCTACCGACTGTTCCGAACCCTCGTCTCGCTCTGGCTCGTCTCGACTGTCGTCTTCGTCGTGATGCGGCTCTCCGGCGATCCGGTGCCGTTGCTCCTGCCCCCCGACGCGCCGATCGCCGAGATGGAGCGCGTGCGGCGGGACTTGGGCCTCGACCGGTCCCTGCCGGTTCAGTACGGTGTCTTCCTGGCCAACGTCCTCCGGGGTGACTTCGGACGCTCGATCCACTTCCGGCAGCCGGCGATGGAGGTGGCGCGGTCCTACCTGCGGGCGACATTCGAGCTGGGGCTGGTCGCCTTCGTCGTGGCGGTGGTCGTCGCCTTTCCGATCGGTGTGCTGTCCGCCGTGCGCCGGAACTCGGTGCTCGACCATGCGGCGATGGGCCTGGCCCTCGTCGGTCAGTCGGCGCCGACGTTCTTCATCGGCATCCTCCTCATCCTGGTCCTGGCGCTCCGGCTCGACCTGTTTCCCACCTCCGGGCGAGGGGACTGGCGGCATCTCGTCCTTCCCGCCCTCACGCTTGGCGCCTTCACGATGGCGTCGATCGCCCGGATCACGCGCTCGGCCGTGCTCGAGGTCCTCCGGGCCGACTTCGTGCGAACCGCCCGCGCCAAGGGGGTCGCCGAGACCTGGGTGGTGGCGAAGCACACCCTCCGAAACGCGGCGCTGCCAATTCTCACGATCACGGGCCTGCAGTTCGGGACGCTGCTCGGCGGCGCCGTCGTGACGGAGACGGTGTTCGCGTGGCCGGGAATCGGGCGCCTCGCGATCCAGTCCATCTACAACCGGGACTACCCGGTGGTGCAGGCGACCGTCTTCGTCGCGGCGGTGCTCTTCATCGCGATCAACCTGGCACTGGACGTCCTCTACGGGGTCCTCGACCCGCGGGCGCGCGCGTGACGGAGGTCGAGGCCGTCTCGCCCGCCGCAGCGGTGGACGCGCTCCCTGCGCCGCCCGCGGTCCGGCGTGGGCGCGTTCCCTGGCCGCTCTACCTTGCGGCTTCGTTCGTGGGGCTGCTGATCGTCGTGGCAGTTTCGGCGCCGCTTCTCGCTCCGCACGATCCCGAGCGCGGTTCGCTGCGCGCGCGGCTCCGGGGCCCGACCCTCGAAGGCCCCGACGGCAAGGCCTACCTCCTCGGCACCGACCAGCTCGGCCGGGACGTGCTGTCGCGAATGGTGTACGGGACGCGGGTGTCGCTGGCGATCGGCTTCGCGGCGGTGACAGTCGGCGGCATCGTCGGAGGCCTGCTCGGGCTGGTCGCGGGATTCCGCGGTGGCTGGCTGGACGAGATCGTGATGACGGTGGCCGACGCGCAGCTCGCGTTCCCGTTCATCCTGCTCGCGATCGGGATCATCGCCGTGCTCGGCCCGTCGTTCCCCAACCTGATCGTGGTGGTCGGCCTCTCCGGGTGGGTGACCTACGCCCGCGTGCTTCGGTCACAGGTGCTGTCGATTCGGCAGCGGGACTTCGTGAGCGCGGTGGTAGCGCTCGGCGGGTCGGTGCCGCGCGTGCTCGCCCGGCACATCCTGCCGAACGTGGCGTCGACGTTCATGGTGATCGCGACGCTCGAGCTGGCGCGGGCGATCGTGCTCGAGGCGACCCTGTCGTTCCTGGGGCTCGGCATCCAGCCGCCCACGCCGTCCTGGGGCGGCATGATCCACGAAGGGCGCGAGTACCTCGACTCCGCGTGGTGGATCTCGGTCTGCCCCGGCGTGTGGCTGATGCTGACCTCGCTCGTGGTGAGCCGGACGGGAGATTGGCTGCGCGACGTCCTCGACCCCACGCTGAGGGGCGAGTCCTGAGCTCCGTTCCGTCGAGTGAGGCGCGGTCCCGGCCGCGCTCTCAGGCGGCGGACGGGGCCGAGGCGAGCGCGTCGAAGCGCTGGCCCGCCGCCGTCAGGGCTTCGTGGAGCGCTCCTCCCGCCCGCCCGCCAAGGGTGTCGGCCAGGGCGGCGAGCGCCCGCAGGACCGGAGCGCGCCGAGCGTTGTCGCCCATCGTGCCGATCCGCCAGACCCGGCCGGCGAGGGCACCGAAGGCGCCCATGATCTCGATGCCGTGCGCGTTGAGGAGGCTCGAGCGGAACGCCGCGTCATCGACGCCACCCGGCACCGCGACGGGGGCCAGCATCGGCATCTTGCCGGGGCCCGGCGGCTGGCCGTAGAGCTCGAGCCCGAGCGCGGTGAGGCCCGTGACCATCGCCTCGCCCGCCGCGCGGTGGCGCGCGATTCGCCGGTCGAGCCCTTCCTCCAGCACGATTCTCAGCGCTTCCCGGAGTCCATAGACCATCGTGGTCGGCGCCGTGTGGTGGTTGAGGCGCTCCGGGCTCCAGTAGCGGTCGAGCTGGGTCAGATCGAGATAGTTCGAGCGGATCGGGCTCCGGCGCCGGCCCATCCGGGCGGCGGCCGCCTCGGAGTAGGTGACGGGAGCCAGGCCCGATGGGCAGCCTAGGCACTTCTGGGTGCCGGCCACCACGACGTCGAGCTCCCAGGCGTCCGTCTCGAGCGGCGCTCCGGCGAACGAGCACACCGCGTCCACGACGACGGCCGCCCCCTGCTGGTGGGCCGCGGCCGCCACCTCCCGGACGGGATTCATCACGCCGGTCGAGGTCTCTGCGTGCACGACGAGGACGGCGGCCGCCCCCGCCGGGTCGAGCGCGCGCGCCACCGCGGCCGGATCGACCGGTTCGCCCCAGGGCGTCCGCACGACCGTGACCTCGGCGCCCGCGCGGCGGGCAATCTCCTCGAAGAGGAGGCCGAAGCGGCCGTTCTCGACGACGACCACGCGCTCTCCGGGCTCGACCAGGCTCACGACCGCCGCCTCCATGCCGGCGCGGCTCGTTCCCGGCACCGGAAAGGTGGAGCGGTTCCGCGTGCGAAACACTCGCCGCAGGAGGTCCTGTGTCTCGCCCATGAGAGCCGTGAACGCCGGGTCGAACTGGCCGACGAGCCCGGCCGACATCGCGCGGAGAACGCGCGGGTCCGGATTCGACGGCCCCGAACCCATGAGCAACCGGGTGGGGAGCGCGAGCTCAGCAGACATACTCGGGGACGCGTCCCGCCCGGCCGACCCCGGGGACGTGAGGCCGGGCCAGGTTTCGGCGGTGCTCGAGGAGCAAGCGCGCGCTCTCCTTGAGGACGGTCACGAGCGGCACGGCCGCCACCATGCCGAGGAGACCGAACGTGTGCTCCCCGACGAGGATCGACACGAGCACCAGCATGGGATGCAGGTGAACGCTCCCGCCGATCGTGACCGTGGCCACGACAAGGTCGTCGAGGATCCGGATGATCACGTACACGGCGACGATCCAGCCGATCTGGCCGATCGGCTGCTCGTTGGCGATCGACACGATGGCGGCCACGCCGACGCTCAGGATGGTCCCCAGGTAGGGCAGTGGATTCACGAGCGCCGTGAAGGCGCCGAGGAGCCACGGGTAGGGGGCACCCACAAGCCACAGACCCAAGGTGGCCAAGGCGCCGATCACGAGAGCGTCGAGGGCGAGGGCGCGCAGGTAGCGGCCGATGCTCCGGTCGATCTCGCACCATACGGCGACCGTCGTCTCGATGTGAACGGGCCGCAGCCGGTCGATCAGGTAGGTGACGATAGCCCCGCCGTCCCGGAGGAAGAAGAAGGCGAAGATCGGCGTGAGCGCGAGGATGAAGACGATCAGCCCGACATTGGCGAGGAGCTCCGAAGCGTCGCCGAGGCGCTGCTCGATGAGCGCGAGCAGCCAACCCGCTTGGCGCGGCTCCTTCGGCAGGAAGCGCTGCGTCTGCGGGTAGGCCTTGGTCAGCTCCGCCTGGAGTTCGTCGATCCCCGACTCGAGCGTCCGGGCCAGGGAGGGAAGGTTCGAGACGAGCGCGACGACCTCGGCGCGGAGGCGCGGGGCCGCGAGGGTGGCGAGGAGCACCACGAGCAGACCGAAGCCCAGGAAGAGCGCAGTCACGGCAATCGTCCGCCGGATGCCGAACCCCTGGATCCACACGGCCAGGGGGTCCAGGAAGTAGGCGAGGAGAGCGGCCAGCACGATGGGAATGACGAGACCGCGGAGCAAGAAGCCCAGGCCGACGGCCACCGCGGCGACCGCGAGCCACGGCAGCATGGACGGGCTCCGAGGCGCCGGGGGGCCAGTCGGGGGCTCGGGGACGACCGGACGGTCGATCACCGGCTCGTTGGCCGAGCGCTGCCGTCGCCGGCTGGCGCCGGCGCGACCGCCGCCTCGGCCTTGGCGCGTGTCACGTTGGCAGCGCGCACGTATCCGGCCAAGAGGCGCAAGAGGTTCTTCGCCACGACCAGCGCAATGACGCGGTCCCCGGCCACGAGATCCTCGAAGTGACTGCGATAGAGGATGAGTAGCCGCGTGGGTGTCGTCGCGAGTGCGGTGGCGGACCGGGGGAGGTCGTCGATCAGCGCGAGCTCCCCGAAGGCGGTACCCGGGCCGAAGGCCCCGATCCGCTGCGAACCCTGAGCGGTCTCGCGGACGACTTCGATCTCGCCGTCGAGAACGACGAAGAGCCCCTTGCCGGGATCGCCTTCCGAGAACACCGCTTCCCCCGGCGCGTAGGCCTTCTCGAAGAGCTGGACTGCGAGCCGTGCGAGCAAGCGGCGCGGCAGGCCGGCGAAGATGGGCGTGCGCCCCAGGATGCCGACGCGGCGCGCGTGCTCCGTGTCGCGGGCCCAACCGAGCCAGCCCGGCAACCGCTCCAGCATGGCGCGCATCATATTAACCCGGCTGTGGTTCGGACATCGCAGGCTTCAATCGGCATCGACTGGCGCGGCGGCGCGGGTCTATCATCTGCTCGTGGGTGCCATCCTGCCGGGCCCGCGCGTCGGCAGTCTCGATGGGTGAAGGCAAGCTCGTCTCCCTCACCCGGGCGGCAGCGCTCGTCTCCGACGGTGACCACATCACGATCGGGGGCGTGATGCTCCACCGGATCCCGGCGGCCCTCGTTCGAGAGCTGGCGCGCCAGGGGCGGCGGAACCTGCGCCTGTCGAAGCCCTCGCCCTCCTACGACCTCGACCTCCTGTGCGCCGCGGGCTGCCTTGCCGAGGTCGACGCCGGTGTCGCGTCCCTCGAGTCGGCCTTCGGCGGTACACTGCCCAGCTACCGGCGGGCCGTCGAGTCCGGGCTCCTGCGTGTCCGTGAGTTCTCCTGAGTGGGCGTGATGACGGGGCTGCGGGCCGCATCCCTGGGCGTGCCGTTCGAGCCAGTTCCTGGCTTCCGGGGCACGGACCTGCCGGCCACGGCGGACTTCCGCACGGTGACAGATCCGTGGTCGGGAGAGGAGATCTACGTGGTGCCTGCGCTCCGGCCCCGTTGGGCGCTCCTCCACGTCCAGGAGGCGGATGCATCCGGCAACGCCCGGATCTTCGGCTCGCCGGGGTACGACCTGCTGATGGCGCAGGCGGCCGACGAGGTCATCCTCACGACCGAACGGATCGTGCCGTCGGAGGAGCTGGCTCGCATGCCTGAGTTGACGCGGATCTCTGATCTGTCCGTTGCGGCGGTGGTCGAGGTTCCGGGCGGCGCCCGACCGGGTGACTGCCCCGGCTGCTACGACGTTGACGAGGCCGGGGTCCGCCGCTACCTCGATGCCGCGCGGACCGCCCGGGGCCTCAAGGCCTACCTGGAGTCCACCTCCTGAGAGCCGCAGGGTTCAACGCCGCACACGCGGGGGCCGTTGGGGTCCCCGAACTCTTGGCCGTGACGCTCGCGCGTCTGATTCGGGACGGCGAGGTGGCATGTCATGGGGTGAACTCCATTCTGCCCTCGCTGGCGATTGGCTTGGCCCGACGGCTCCACGCCCCCCGCGCGCGGCACCTCTCCATCGGCGGCAGCGTGGACGGGGCTCCGTCCACGCTGCCGCGCTCGTCGTCGGGGTCGGAGTGGCTCGCCGGGTCGCCGGTTGTCCTGTCGAACGTCGACATCTACCAGCTGGCGTTGCGCGGCCGGATCGACGTGATGCTGCTCGGCTGCGTCCAGATCGACGGCCAGGGACGCGTCAACTCGACAGTGATCGGCGATTTCGCGCGGCCGCGTGTGCGGCTACCCGGGGGGGGCGGCGCCGCCGTGCTGTTCCAGGTATGCCGACGGGTAATCGTGTACCGGACGCGCCACGATCTGGCCTCGATGGTGGCCGCGGTCGACTTCGTCACCGCCAAGGGAAACCTCGACCGCGTCGTGACGCCGCTCGCCGTGTTCCGCGCGACTCCCGACGGGCTCCGGCTGGAAGCCCTCCAGCCGGGCGCCACGATCGAAGAGGTGTCCCGTCGAACGGCCTTCCGGGTCGAGCCTCTTCCCGGGCTCTCGACGCTCGCGCCACCGACCCCGAGTGAGCTGGTGGCCCTCGCGGAACTCGACCCGGACCGGCTGCGCGACCTTGACTGCCGGTGACGACAGGCGGCGGAACTCAGGTCGTCACCGGGTCCTCCTGGCCGCGTTGCTTGACCCTCTCTGACCCCTTCCGTATAGTGAGACGCGATGGGTCTTTTTGGCGGTAGCAAGGCTGATGCGCTCACGAAGGATGTCGTCCTGGGCGCGCTCCGCGGCGTCCTCGATCCCAACGTCGGCAAGGACATCGTGACCCTCGGGCTCGTCGAGGGAGTGACAGTCGAAGGCGGTCGCGTCGCGTTCACCCTCCAGTTCACCGGTGAGCAACCCCCTCTCGCGCGCGCCGAGATTCACAACCGGGCCCGGAAGATCGTTCAGGCCCTGCCGGGGGTCTCCGACGTCAAGGCCGGCATCGCCTCGCGCGCGGCCGCCGGGCAGCCCGCGGGGCACGGTCATGGTCCCTCCCGGCCGACGCCCGAGGAGCTGATTCCGGATGTCAAGCACACCATCGCGGTGTCCTCCGGGAAGGGTGGCGTCGGGAAGTCCACGGTGGCCGTCAACCTCGCGCTGGCGCTTCGCGGCGACGGTGCCGAGGTGGGCATCGTGGACGTGGACGTGTACGGCCCCAACATTCCGCTCATGATTGGGGCGCGCGGGCGACCGGCGATGGTCGCGAATCGTATCGTGCCGGTCCAGGCGTACGGGGTGAAGGTCATGTCGATCGGGTTCTTCGTCAAGGAGGGGGACCCGGTGATCTGGCGGGGGCCGATGATTCACTCGGCTGTCCAGCAGTTCCTGAAGGACGTGGAGTGGGGGCCGCTCGACTACCTGGTCTTCGACATGCCCCCCGGGACGGGTGACGCCCAGCTATCCCTCTCACAGACGCTACCCCTGTCCGGCGCGATCATGGTGACGACGCCCCAGGACGTGTCGTTGCTGGACGTCCGCAAGGGTCTGCAGATGTTCCGGAAGATGAACGTGCCGGTGCTGGGCATCGTCGAGAACATGGCGGGATTCGCGTGTCCCCAGTGCGGTCACGCTACGGCCATCTTCGGCGAGGGCGGAGGCGAAAAGCTCGCGCGCGAGTTTGACGTGCCGGTCCTGTGCTCGATCCCGATCGACCCGGAGACACGGATCGGCGGTGACACGGGCGAGCCGATCGTCGTCGCGCGCCCCTCGTCTCCCCAGGCGGACGCATTCCGGCGGGTGGCAGTAGGAGTCCGGAACCGCCTTACCGAGGCCGCGGCGCCGAGGCTGCCGCTCATCAGCTGATGCAGGGACGTGCGGAGCTGAGGAGTTCTCCTGGCGGGATCGCTCCAGCGTAGGCCGGCACCGGTGGACGAGCTCCGCATCCCGATCTTCCCGCTGCCCGAGGTCGTGTTCTTCCCCGAGACGGTGCTCCCGCTTCACGTGTTCGAGGACCGCTACCGCCAGATGATCGCGGACTGCCTGGCCGAGGATCGCTGGCTGGCCGTAGCCATGCTGCGGCCGGGGTGGGAGCGGGACTATCAGGGCTGTCCGCCCGTCCATGCCGTGGCCGGGGCCGGAGAGATCATCCAGGCCGAGGTGCTGGCGGACGGCCGGTACAATGTCCTGCTCGACGGTCGCTGCCGGCTTCGAATTCTGGCGGAGGAGCCGCCAGGTGGGCGCGCGTACAGGGTGGTCCGAGCGGAGCGGATCCAGGATCGAGAACCGCGTCCCGGCGATCGCACGGTACCCGAACGCATGCAGGAGCTTCGAGCGGCCCACGCCCGGCTTCTGGTGGCGCTCGGCCAGTCGCATCCGGACGTTGTCGGGCGTCTAACCGTGGCAGGCGCGTCGCCTGGCTCCGTGATCGACCGGATCGTGGCGGCGGTTGTCCCCGACGCCGAGGTGAGGCAGCGGCTGCTCGAGACCACCGACGTGAGCGAACGCCTGGATCTCGCCCTGGGGGCTCTCGGTGAGCTGCTCACCATGGTCGCTGGCCGGGAGGGCGAAGAGGAAGCGGAGGAGTCCGATGACGGCTGAGCCGCGACGCGCGGTCGCCGGGTGCCGTCCGGCGGCCGGGTGGACCACGGGAGTCTCCTTGCTGGCGCTGGTGTGCCTGGCGAGCGGCGCGGTGGCAGGCGAGCAGTGGGGGTGGCTGGGCGTTCGGATCCGGGACCTGACCGAGCAAGAGATGGAGGAGATCGCCAAGAAATCCGGCGTCCGCGAAGGCTACGGTGTGCTGATTGCTCAGGTTATGAAGGAGACGCCGGCTGAATCCTCCGGTCTGCGCGAGGGTGACCTCGTGGTCGCCATCGACGGGCGTCCCATCGTGGAGACGCGAGCCCTGCAGCGCCTCATCGGGGCCACGCCGGCGGGTCGCGACCTGGCCCTCATGGTGCTCCGCGGCCGCGATCGCCAGGAGCTGCGGGTCCGCGTGGGGCGCATGCCGGCGGAAGCCGTCGCCGACCGGATCGCGTTCGAGTTCGGGTTCTTCGTTCGGGACGGGGGCGAGGATCGGCCCGCCGGGGTGCGAGAGCACCAGGTCCCGGTCGTTGCCGGCGTGGCTGAGCGCAGTCCGGCGGCGCGCGGCGGGTTGCGCGCGGGGGACCGGATCCTGGCGGTCGACGATGCGGTGGTCGAGACGGTGGAGGAGTTCCGTCGGCGGGCCCAGGAACTGTACCTGCGCAACGCGGTGCGCGTCCGCGTCGAGCGTGAGGGCGAATCCCTGATGCTCACCCTGCCGCCCGCCCAGCCACCAAGCCGTTGATGAAGCGGTGCCGTCCCGGGTGGTGGCGGGACGATCTTTCTGGCGTGTGCAGCCCGAGTAGGGCCGTCTAGGCAAACGAGCGGGCTCGGCCCGCCCCACAGGGAGGAAGCGATGCAACTCAGAGGCAAACGGGTAGCGATCCTTGCGGAGAACCTGTACCAGGAGATGGAGCTCTGGGTCCCGTACTACCGGCTCAAGGAAGAGGGGGCGGAGGTCCACGTCGTCGGCAGCGACAGCGCCAAGAGCTACGCATCCAAGCACGGCTACCCCGTGGGGGTCGATGTCCAGGCCGAACAGGTGAACGCCGTCGAGTACGACGCGGTGATCATCCCCGGCGGCTTCGCCCCGGACCTCATGCGACGCTCCTCCGCCATGGTAAAGCTGGTGCGGGATGCCTTCGACGAGGGGAAGGTCGTCGCGGCGATCTGCCACGCGGGCTGGATGCCGGTATCGGCAGGGATTCTCAAGGGCAAGCGCGCGACGAGCTTCTTCTCGATCAAGGACGACCTGGTGAACGCCGGGGCCACCTGGGTCGACCAGGAGGTCGTGGTCGACGGCAACCTGATCACGTCGCGAAAGCCCGACGACCTGCCCGCTTTCTGCCGGGAGATCGTGAAGGCCCTCGCGAAGCGCTGAGCGGAGGCGGCGGGGGCCCTTCGGGCTCCCGCCCGTCAGTACCCCCGGCGGATGTCGACCCGCCCGCGCAGCTGCCGGCCCGTGAGGAAGCGTCCGAGATTCTCGTTGAAGATGGGGGCGATCTCTTCCGGGATACTCGGTCCCGAGATGTGAGGGGTCACCACCACGTTGGGCATCCCCCAGAATGGGTGCTCGGCCGGGAGGGGCTCCTCCGCGAAGACATCGAGGACGGCACCGGCGATCCATCGCTCCTGAAGGGCTCTGACCAGGGCGGGCTCCTGGACGAGCGAGCCTCGTCCAAGGTTCACGAGCCAGGCCTCGGGTCTCATGGCGTGGAGCTCGGGCTCGCCTAGCATTCCTCGGGTCTCCGGGGTGAGGGGGGCGACCAGGACCACGTAGTCGCTCGCCGCCAGGAACTCGTGGAAGCCAGGCCGACGGTAGACCCGGTCGACCTCGGGCACCCGGCGGCCGGTGCGGGAGAGGCCCAGGACGCGCATCTGAAACGCGCGTCCGACGGAGGCGACGATCCGCCCGATCGATCCCACGCCCACGACGCCGAGCGTCTTGCCCCTCAGCAGCACGGGGTTGATCGGCTCCCAGCGGCGCAGGCGCTGCGCGGCCCGCAAGGTCTCGGTCCGCTGAGACGCCCAGAGGAGCCAGCCGAAGACGTACTCCGCCATCCAGGGACCAAAAATCCCCTCGACTCGCGTTAGAACGACTTTGGGCGGAAATGGCGTGTCGAGGAAGGCGTTTACGCCGGCGCCCATGACCTGGACCCACTTGAGACGCCGGGACATCGGGAGGAGCGCGGTTGGGAAGCCCCAGGTGTAGAGGACGTCCATCTCCTCTACGAAGGGCAGGGCGACCTCGGGGGTCGAGGCAACCCGTAGGCGAACCTGCCCGCGCGGGGCACGAACCAGCCGCGCATAGGCTTGAGCTTCGTCCGGGTGGTACACCAGGACGGAGACCGGGCCCTTCGGCGGCATCAGAGGGATGGTAGCACGGGGCACGGTATAACCGCGCAGAAAGTGTCACGAAACCGGCCACCTGCCGGGATCCCTGCTGGTGGGCGCCGGGGGGAGTCGGCTGTCAGCGGGTGAGCGTCGCTCCCGTCTGGGTCGCACGTCGGCGGGCCTGGTCCACGGTGGTGGCCAGCGCCGTGACGTCGCGGCGAAGCGTCTGCAGCCTTGCTCGAAGGGGGGCGGCGTCGGCGCGCGCCTTCTCCCGGTCGGCGGGTGTCCCGGCGCGGTTGTATTGCTCGACGAGCTGATCGTGCTGACCGAGCGTCACGTGGTAGTCGTACAGCGTCTTGTTGTACCGTTCGACCGCATCGTTGTACGCCTGCTTGGCCGAGACCTGCGTGGCAGAGTCGTCGGGCGCGAAGTCCGCGAAGGGAAGATACTGCGGTTTCGGCGACTTGGGGTCTTGGGCCGAAGCGGCCGGCCCGACGAGGGTGGCGAGGCCCAACGTAAGACCGATGAGAAGGCGCGCGGCGCCACTCATCCCACCGACACCGCCAGGCAGGTGGTCGTCCGCGTGACGCCATCGATCGCACCGATGCCTTCCGTCACCAGCTGCCCGATGGCGTCGAGCGTCGGGCCCTGGACCACCGCGATGTAGTCGAACGGGCCCGTGACCACGTCGAGCGACTCGATCCGGCACTTGCCAGGCTTGAGCTTCCCGAGCGCCTTCTTGACCACCTTCGTCTTGCCCGCACTCGTCTCGACGAGCACGTATGCCTTCATGGCGACACCTCCTCGTCCAGGCCTAGAATTCCCTGCCCATTACATCGTCGGCTCGGTGAGGCTGTCAAGGAATGAGGACACCGCGCTACCTCTGCCTAGCGGCTCAGGTAGGCGCGGAGCGTCTCGGCGAACGCCGGCCGGTTCTCCATGAGGCGGTCGGCGCGGACGTCCACCCGCGTGCCGCGTTCGACCTTCTTGTCGCGCTTGTCAAACCGCACGCGCACTTCACCCTTGGTACCGCGCACGTCGAAGCCCAACCGCTCGCCCTCGTCCTCGTCGTGAAGGTGGAGAACGACGAGATAGAAGCCGTCCCGCTCCGTCGTCGTCGGGTACTCCAGGCCCGTCTTGAGGCGGGTCACGATCACCTTGGCCCCGGCGATCGGGCGGCCTTCGCCGTCGGCCACGAAGCCCAGCACCAGGAAGCGGTGGTCGGGCAGGTGCGTGGCGTCCGTGGCCGAGGTGGCAAGGATGGTGGCCAAGAGCAGCATCGGAGCGACCCATCGAATCGACACCGAAACGCCCTGCATCACGCCTCAGTGTACAATGCGCCCAGGAGGGGAGCTTCCGCCCTTTGGCCTACCAGCCCCCCGCTTCGATCCAGACAGCCCTCGACACCGGCCGCATCTCCGAGGACGCTGTCGATCTGTTCCGGGCGTTCGCGCGCCGCTACTCCTTTCCCCTCGATGACTTTCAGGTCGAGGCAATCCTCGCCATCCTCGAAGGGTCCTCGGTGATCGTGTCGGCGCCGACGGGAGCCGGCAAGACGCTGGTGGCGGAGTTCGCGATCCACGACGCGCTCATGGCCAAGCGGCGGGTCGCATACACGACTCCGCTCAAGGCGCTTTCCAACCAAAAGTACGCGGACTTCTGCCGTCAGTTCGGCGTCGCGGAGGTCGGGATCCTGACCGGAGACGTCAAGGTCAACGCGCGCGCGCCCGTCCTTGTCATGACGACCGAGATTCTCCGCAACATGTTCTACACGGGAACCCTGGAAGGCCTCCGGCACGTCGTGCTCGACGAGTGCCACTACATGGGCGACGAGGGCCGCGGCACGGTGTGGGAGGAGATCATCGTCAACGCGCCCAAGGACGTGACGCTCGTGGCGCTGTCCGCCACGGTAGCCAACGTGCGGGAGATCGCGGACTGGATCGGGCTTGTCCACCGGCCGATCCATGCGGTCATACACCCGCACCGACCCGTGCCACTTCGTTACCACATGGCGGATCTGGCGGCGGAGGTCCACTCGCTGGACGCCGTGCGGACCGGTCGCGCGAAGCTGGTCGCCGTCGCCGGAGGTGGTGACGAGGGGCGTGGCCGCTTCTACGGCCGCCGGGTGGCCTCGGTCACCGCCCTGATCGAGGAGCTGGAGGCACGCGGCTGGCTGCCCGCCATCTACTTCATCTTCAGCCGGGCCGGATGCGAGCGAGCCATGGACGAGGTTCTTGAGGAAGGCCGGACGCTCCTGGACAGGGCCCGCGTCCGGGAGGTCGACCAGGCGATCGCCGACGCGATCGACGAGAGTCCGACCCTCGCCGCCTCCGCGCTCAACCAGACGATCTTCCAGGCTCTCCGGGCGGGCGTGGGCCTTCATCACGCCGGCATCCTGCCGAGCCTCAAGCGCCTGACGGAGGTGCTGTTCGAGCGAGGTCTGGTTCGGGTCGTCTTCGCCACCGAGACGATGAGTCTCGGTATCCACATGCCGGCCCGCAGCGTCGTCCTCCAGGGGCTCACGAAGCGTACCGACCGCGGGTTCCGGGCGCTGACGACGAACGAGCTCACGCAGATGGCGGGTCGGGCCGGGCGACGGGGCATCGACCCGGAGGGGCAGTGCGTCATCGCTCTCGACGCCCGCGACAGCCTGGAGGAGGCGCTGTCGGTGGTTGACGGCGCACCGGAGCCGATCACGAGCCAGTTCCGCCTGGGCTTCGGTTCGGTCGCGCTCCTGGTCGAGACCGTGCGCGATGAAGCGGCGATCCGGCGGGTCGTCGAGTCCTCCTTCGGCCAGTACCAAAGTCTCCGGCACATCCGCCACCTCGAGCGCGAGGTCTCCCGGGCCCAGGCGGCCCTCGCGGAGGCCGAGCGGTACGAGGCGCCTTGCGGCGAGTTCGATCGGATCGGACGCTACCGGCAGCTTCGCGCAGAGGTGGAAGCCCGCCGCCGCGCGAGAGGATCGCGCTCGCGACCCGCCCGGGCCAAGGCTCTCGACGACGTCGAGCCGGGTCGCGTGATGCTCCTCCGGCAACGCGGAAGCGGGGGAGGGCTCGGCGTCGTGGTCGGTGTGCACCGGCTGCGCGGGCACCGCGTCCTCCTCGATGTGCTGCTTCCGCACGGCTCGCTTGTCCGGACCAAGGCTGGGAATGTCAAGCGGGTGTTCTGGGCGCTGCCTCCACTCCTTCTGCCCCCGGCGATCCGGAGTCTCGCCGCCCACCACCGAGGGTGGGGACGTGACTTCCGGGAGACGCTCGCGCGCGAGGGCGGCGCGCTCCTCGAACGCCTGAGCGAGCTCGACCTGCAGGCTCTGGTGGAGCGGGAGCGCCATGGTGACCCCGAGGACGCCCTGGAGCGGATCGAGTGTCACGCCTGCCCTTGGGAGGCGCGACCGCGTTGCGATGCCGCCTCCCGGGCGATCGAGAAGGAGCGAAGTCAGCTCGAACATCGTCGCGCGGCGCTCGAGGCCGTCCGGGATGCAATCTGGCAGGAATACCGGCGGGTCCTCGAGGTTCTCGACGCGTTCGATGCCGTCCAGCGGGGCGTGCTCCGGCCAAAGGGTGAGCTCGTGGCGTCGCTCCGGCACGACCACGAGCTCCTGGTCGCGGAGGTGGTTCACCGAGGCGTCCTCGACGATGCGACTGCCGCCGAGGTTGCCGCGCTCGTCTCGTGCCTGATCGAGGACGCGCGCTCGGCGGAGGACGAGCCCTCGCGCCGACTTCTTCGCGAGCGTCCGCGGCTGCGCCGCCGAGTCCGTCAGATGGAGGAAGCCGCCGAGGCTATCATGGCCGTCCAGCGGCGAGTGGGCCTTCATCGACCGGCGCGCGTGCAGACGGGCTTCGTGGCGGCAGTGTTCCGCTGGGCCTCCGGAGACGACGACTGGGCGCGGGTGGTCGTGCAATCGTTCGGCGGCCACGAAGGCGATCTGATCCGCGCGATGCGCCGGTTGATCGATCTCCTGCGCCAGATCGCCGAGGGACCGGAGGTCCCGGGCGGCGTCGCCAGCGCCGCCGCCGCCGCCGCCCGGGTGCTGGACCGGGGGATCGTGCTGGAGTCCGCGCTGATCTGAAGGAACGTTTGACGCCAGCCCCGGGCGCGCGGGCGTCGCCCGAGGGGCGCGTTTCGCGTCAGAGCCCGGGCGGCGCTGGTGTCGCCGCCCGGGCTCTGGGTGTGGGGCTTCTGCGAAAGTGGACCTACTCGACCGGCGCGAAGAACCGGACCATCACGCGGCGGTTCTGCTCCCGCCCCTTGGCGGTCGTGTTCTCAGCGGACGGCTTGATGTCACCGAGGCCAATCGAGTGGATCCGGTGGACCTCCACGCCCTTCTCGACGAGGAAGCGCCGCACTGCCTCGGAGCGCCGCTGGCTCAGCTGGACGTTGTACGGCGCGGAGCCGACGCTATCCGTGTAGCCCTCCAGCTCGACCACGAGGTTCGGATTGTCGGCGAGCTGCTTCGCCACGTCGAGGAGCGCGGTCTGGCCGCGGTCGTCGAGCTCCCAGCGGTCGAATCGGAATAGGATCGCGATCGTGTCGCCCGGGACCCGCTTGTTCCGGTTCGCCCAGAGGCGGGTCAGACGAGCGCCCGTCTCGTCCGCCTTGGCCACGGCCTGGCCAGCGCTCGCCTGAGCTTCGTCGGCGCGGGCTTGGGCCTCTGTGGCCTTGGTGACTCCCTCGTCGGCACGGCCCTGGGCCGTCCGGGCGAGATTGACCGCCTCGCCGGCTCGGTTGTCCGCCTGCTGGACGGCGGTCTTCGTCTGGCCCAGCTGGTCGTCGAGGGCGGTCGTGCGGGCGCGCTCCTGGGTGACGACGCCTTCGACCCGACCCACCTCAGCTCCGATCTTCGTCTCGCTCTTTCCGATTTCCTCGCGAACGAACTTCTTGGTTGCGCAGCCGACAGTCAAGAGGGACAGAGAGGCAACCAGGATAGCTACCGAGCGTATCCGCATGCGACATCCTCCTCTGTGCGGGACAGCCCCGCGACGTGACGAATCAGTCCATCGTTCGCCCCTACGCAAAGGGCGTGCCGGCATCTCCTGCCATGGTCGGCCCGGGTGCGCCCGGGGAGATTTCCGGGCGGCCCCACCTCCGAGGGTGACCTGGCCCGCCCCCTCCGGGCAGGACACGGCCATGCCGCGATGTAAGAGTTACCACGGAGGTGCCGCCAACAAGATGTAAAAAGTGACGCGCCAGCCGGCGGATCAACGCCGCGTGCTTAAGTCGTCCGCAAGCGTGCGCGCCTTGACCGCCAGGTTCGCGGCACGCTCGTACTCCTGGCCCCCGAGGGCCTTTCGGGCTTGTTCCACCAGGCTCTGGGCGAGGCGGAGCGTTTCCAGATCCTTCGCCGGGAGCGGGCGGGCGTCGAGCTGGCGCAGGAGCCGCTCCGCCTCTTCGATCCGCCGCTGGGCCTCATCCTGGAGGCGCCGGACCTCCGCGGGAGGCAGGCTCGCTGTTAACGCGCGACTGGGGCCGGCCGGAGGCCCGGCGGGCGCTGGGGGCCGGGCGGGCGCTTGAATCGGCGGCGAAGCAGGCGGCGCCGCGGGCGCGCGCAGTGACGGGGCGGGGACCGATTCGGGAGCGGAAGGCGGGCCGATGGGTGGGGCGACGGGCGGATCGGCGGGAAGGGTAGCCTCCTGAACGGTTGACGGCGCGGCGGGCTCGGTGATCGGCGGCGGCAGGGTGACGCTCTCGGGAGCATCCGACGTGACCACCGGCGCGGAGGCAGTCATCGGCCGCGCCCACGGCGGCAGCTCCTGACGGAATAGCGCGCACCCCTCACAGGCCAGGACGAAGGCGGCCAGTATCAGGGCCTTCACGGTGCCTCCGGGCCGCCGGGAAGCGTGAGCGTCACGGTGGTGCCCTTGCCCACCGTCGACTCGACATCGACGCGCCCGTCATGCATCTGCACGATGCGGTACACCATGGCGAGGCCGATGCCCGATCCTCCCGCCTTCGTCGTGTAGTAGAGCCGAAAGATCTTGTCGAGATTCTCCGGCGCGATGCCGATCCCCTGATCGGCTACGCGAATCTCGACCCCGTTGGGCACGGCGCGCCGGGTCGCGAGCACCAGCGTCCCGCCGCCCGTCATCGCCTGGATGGCGTTGCTGACGAGGTTGGCGCTGGCCTGGGCGATGAGCCCGGCGTCCGCCGTGACGCGAGGCAGGTCTCGCCCCGGATCCAGCACGATCTCGACACCGGCCCGTGCGGCCTCGGGCCGCGCGACGCGCGCGACGTCCGACAGTACGGTGTTGATGTCGACGGGCGCGAGCCGAAGGTCTTGCGGTCGGACGAACCGAAGGAAACCCTGCACCACGCGGTCCAGGCGCTGGATCTCGTGCGCGATCACGTCGATGTTGTCGGCGATCTCCGGCGTCGCCGGGTGCCCGGACTGCGCAAGACGTGCCCGCAGCAGCTCGAGATGAATTCGCATCGCGTTGAGCGGGTTCTTGACCTCGTGAGTCACACTGGAGGTCAGGCGGCCCAGTGCCGCCAGCTTCTGCGAGTAGCTCACCAGAGACTCCACGGCCCGGGCCGGTTCAAGATCGCGCAGGACGAGCAGAGCGCCGCTGGGCTCAGCGGTCACGTGCAGAGGATACCCCGAGATGGCCCACTCGCGCGACTCGCCCGGGGCCGAGGGCCCCGAGGGCAGCGTTACCGTCTCGTGGAGCGGCGAGGCGCCGGTCTCCAGCACCGCCGCGGCGATGCTCGCCAGCCGGTGAGCGGGCGGGAGCGCTTCGGCTAGCGGGAATCCGGCGAGTCCCCGGCCGAGGAGCTGTTCCGCCGTCGCGTTGGTGAACGCGACGGACCCGTCGGCTCGGAGCAGGACCACAGCGTTCTGGAGACGCTGTGCGCCGTCCGGGCTCGGGTCACCCGCGCCCCCGGAGGCCTGGATGCGCTCGCCGAGGCCCTTCATGCGCTCGGCAAGGCGCCCCATGTCGTCGCCTGGCCCGAGCTCGACGCCCACATCCCGGCGCGTCAGGCGCTCCACCCTCCGCGCAATGCGCTGGAGGTAGCCGAGGAGCACGCGCCCGGCCCCGAGACCGAGGGCGATCGCGAGGGCAAGCGCGCCGGCGCCGAAGGCGAGGCTTCGCAGCAACGCGTCCCGCAGGGTCTGCCGGACGAGGCTGGTAGAGACCCCGACCTGCACGGTCCCGAACGGCTGCTCTCCGAGGCGAGCGGGGAGCCGGACCTCGTAGATCTGCGGCGGGCCTAGGAGCATGCGCGCGAGCTGCGGGAGTCCCGCCGTGAGCACGTCGTCCAGGAGCGGACGTTCCGGGAGGAGCCGTCCCTGGAGAGCCGGCTCGCTGTGGAGCAGCGTCCGCCCACTCGCATCGACGATCGCGCCGTAGACGACCACGCGGGAATAGCCCACGAGGCCGTCGAGCAGAGCTCTGAGACTCGGATCATGGCGGAAGGCCACCGGTCCGGTGGCGCCGGCGCCCTGGAGAACGTGGGCAGCCTGGTGAAGAAGCTGACGCGAAAGCAGCCGGCCCTCGTCCGCCGCGCTCCCGAGCGTGACCCGCGCCAGCGTGGCGAGATGCGCGGCGGTCGCCACGGAGACCACAAGCAGGACGACCAGGGTGAGGCCGAGCAGCTCACGCGTCCGGGCGCTCAGAGCCATGGGCAGGGACACGTGAGTGATGGGACCGGAACGCCCATCACGGCTGCCGGTTGTAGCGGTTCAACTTGTTGTGGAGCGTCTTGAGACTGATGCCGAGGATCTCGGCCGCCCGGGTCTTGTTGTTGCCGGTGTGGGCGAGGGTCCGGACGATCAGCAGCCGCTCCGCCTCGTCCACCGTCGTGCCGACGTGGAGGCGCACGCTGTCGGCCGGTTGGTCCCCTGGCGCTTCCGTGGCCGTCGGCGTCGCCGCCGGGGGCGATGGCAGGTGCGCGGCGCCGATCAGCTCCCCGGGGCAGACGATCAGAGCGCGCTCCAGGACGTTCCGGAGCTCTCGCACGTTCCCCGGCCATGCGTAGCGGCGGAGCGCGGCCAACGCGGCTTCGTCGACGCCCCGAACGGCCCGCTGGTGACGATCGGCGAGCTCCTCGAGCAGGACGCGGATCAGCTCCTCGAGGTCTTCGGGGCGATCGCGGAGCGGGGGCAGCGAGATAGTGAAGACGGCGACGCGGTAGTAGAGATCCTCACGGAGGGCGCCAGTCTGCAGCGCTTTCGCCGGGCTCTTGTTGGTGGCCGCGATGACGCGGACATCGACGGAGATCTCGGCCTGGCCACCGACCCGCCGGAACCGCCCGTCCTGGAGGACCCGCAGGAACTTGACCTGGGTGGCCGGACTGATCTCTGCGATCTCATCGAGGAACAGCGTCCCGCCGTCGGCGAGCTCGAAGCAACCGGGCCGCCGTCCCGTGGCTCCCGTGAACGATCCCTTCTCGTGGCCGAAGATCTCGCTCTCCAGCAGCGTCTCCGGGATAGCCGCGCAGTTCATGGCGACGAACGGGCCACGCCGTCGCGCGGAATGCTCGTGAATCGTCCGCGCGATGAGCTCCTTCCCGGTCCCACTCTCGCCGAGCACGAGGACCGTCGCATCGGTCGGTGCGACCTGCTCGATCTGCCGCGTGACCTCCTGCATGGAAGGGGCACCGGCGACCAGGCGTCCGAACGCCCCGCGGTGCCGTAGCTCGCGTCGGAGCCGGTGGACCTCGCGCGCGCTCTCGGCCCTGTCCAGGGCCCGTTCCAAGAGGACCTGGAGGCGGGCCGGGTCGAGCGGCTTCGTCAGGTAGTCGTAGGCGCCTTCCTTCATCGCTTGGACGGCGCTCTCGATCGAACCCTGGCCCGTGAGCATGATGACCGCAACTTCCGGGTAGTCGGTGCGCAGGACGGATAGCAGGGCAAGCCCGTCCATGGCCGGCATCACAAGGTCGCTCACGACCACGGCCGGTGGCTCCTCCGCCGCCCGCTCGAGGGCCTCGGCGCCGTCCCCCGCGGTCGCGACCTCGTACCCCCAGAGGGTCAAGAGATCGGCGAGGCCCTTCCGGGCAAGGGCGTCGTCCTCGACGATCAGCACACGTTGGCGCATGGGTATCCTTCGGGATGCTCGCTGGGCTCGCCGGCCATGGTAGCAGAATCCGATCTGCCGAGGGGTGCCGTTCCCCGGGGTCGGCTCTGAGCGGCCGCGCGCGTCGCTGCGCTGGCGGGTGCGCGGGCGCCGTGGGAGAATGACCGCGTCGTGAAGGCTTCCTGTCTCACCGTCACGAAGAGCCAGATCGAGGTGCCGCACGCCTGCGTGACGGCGGGACACCCGCTCGGCGCCCGCGTGGGCGCCGAGATACTTCGTCGGGGTGGGAACGCGGTGGACGCCGCCGTTGCCACCGCGTTCGCGATGACCGTGGTCGAGCCCTTCATGTCCTGCCTCGCTGGCGGCGGCAGCATGCTGATTCACCGCCCAAGGACCGGTGCCTCGGTCGCGCTGGACTTCAACGTGGAGGCCCCACGTCGGGCGCACGCCCGGATGTACGCGCTGGGGGAGGGTCGAGGCGGCGACCTCTTCCCGTGGCGGGCGGTCGAGGGCGATGCGAACGTGCACGGCCACCTCGCCGTCGCGGTGCCCGGGTCGGTCGCCGGTCTGGCGATGGCCCTCGAGCGGTGGGGGACCCTGGAACTCCGCGACGCGGTGGCCCCCGCCGTGGCTCTTGCCAGACGTGGCGTGCCGATGGACTGGTACCTTGCCGGCGTCACGGCCATGTACGTCGAGGAGCTCGCCCGCTTCCCCGAAGCTGCGACCACCTACCTCCGCGCCGGGCGCTGGCCACCACGGCCGGCCAACCTCGAGGGCGGCGATCGCCTGCGGTACCCGGCGCTCGCTCGCACCTTGCAGCTGATCGGAAAAGAGGGACCGAGTGTCTTCTACCGCGGGGAGCTGGCCGAGGCCATCGAGGCGGAAAGTCGGCGCGGTGGCGGCATCCTGGACCGTGCTGACCTGGCCCGCTACCGGGTCCGGGCCTCCGAACCCCTCGCCGGTGCCTACCGTGGCGTGACGCTCCTGGGCATGCCCGGGGCCACGGGCGGCGTGACCGCCCTGGAGACGTTGAACGTCCTCGAGTGTTTCGACACCGGACTCGAGGGGCCGTCCAGCACACGGACGACGCACCTCCGTGCGGAGGCGCTTCGCGTCGCGTTCGAGGACCGCTTCCGTTGGCTCGGGGATCCCGCCGCCGTCAGGGCCCCATGGGCGGCGCTGTCCGGCAAGGCGTATGCCGGCAGGGTGGCGGAGGGGATCCGGCCCGACGGTCGTCGTCACGCGCGGCGCCCTGTGGATCCGTGGCGATTCGAGCGTGGTCGACCGGGTAGCGCGCGGCCAGCCCGGGTATCTTCCGGACGTCCGGCCGGCGAGTGCACGACTCACGTATGCGCCGTCGATCGCGACCGGATGCTCGTGTCGCTGACGCACACCGCGGCCAGCCTCTTCGGCTCGAAGGTCATGGTGCCGGACACGGGCCTCCTCCTCTCGAACGGGATGATCTGGTTCGATCCGGAACCCGGCCGGCCGAATTCCATAGAGCCCGGAAAGCGCGCCCTGGTCAATATGACGCCGTTCCTCGGCTTGCGCGACGGCTCCCCGTACCTGGCCGTGGGCGCGCCGGGCGGCCGGAAGATCGTGTCTGCCGTTCCCCAGGTGCTCGCCAACCTGATCGACTTCGCGCTCGGCCCCCAGGCCGCCGTTGAGGCGCCTCGACTGCACACCGAGGGCACCGCGGTTGACGTCGACGATCGCCTGGGGCCGGCGGCCATCGGCGGGCTTCGCCGGCGCGGGCACCAGGTTGTGCCACTGAAGGAGACCTACTCCACCTTCTACTTCGCCCGGCCGCAGGTGATCGAGGTCACGCGCCGCGGGCTGGCGGCAGGTGTCGACCACCTGCGGCCCGCGACTGCGATGGGATTCTGACCGGAGGAGGCCCGGCATGGCGGACATCCGGCTAATGAGCGCGTTCGGCACCGTGCCCGGGGATGCTCAGGAGGGCGTTCTACGGGTGTTGCGGCACGCACTGGAGACGGTTGCGCTGGAGGACGGCTCCTTCGCGCGCGCGAAGGCGGTCTTCACGGAGTCCGACGAGCAGTGCGTGTTCACGGTCGAGCTGGACGCGGGGAAGAAGGCACCGACCCCGCTCGTGCTCGATCTCGAGCTGCTCGAGGACGCGGTGTCGGACAGCGGGCGTCAGGCCCTGCTCACCGAGCAGGTGCGACAGTACGTTCGACGCACCCTCGAGTCGTAGGCGGGAGGAGCTGATGAGCCCGGGGCCGGCCGCGCGTCGGCTCATCGTCAACGCGGACGACTTTGGTCTGACGGAGGGCGTGAGTCGCGGTATCCTTCGCGCTCACCATCTGGGTCTAGTGACCAGCACCACGGTCCTGGCGAGCCTGCCCCGCCAGGCGGAGCTGGACGCCGAGGCGTCCGCGTCGCGCGATCTCGGGCTCGGGCTGCACCTCAACCTGACGTGGGGGCGTCCCGTGTCGCCCGCCGAGACCGTGCCGTCCCTCGTCGACGCCGAGGGGCGCTTCGGGCGCGATCTGGCGATCCTCCGCGAGCGGGCCCGCCCGGATGACGTGCGGCGTGAGGGTGAGGCTCAGATCGAGGCGTTCATGCGCAGGTTCGGCCGGGCGCCGACCCACCTGGACAGCCACCACCACGTCCACCGCCTGCCGCGGGTGATGGACGCGATCGTGGGCGTTGCGCTGGCTGCACGGCTTCCGGTCCGGAGCCAGGACGTGGGCTTCCGCGACGGCCTCCGCCGCCACGGCATCGCCACGACCGACCACTTCGTGGGCGAAGCGGAGGGCGAGCCCTGCTGGACGGCCGAGCGCCTTCTGAACCAGCTCGCGATCCTGCCGGTGGGTCTCACCGAGCTGATGTGCCATCCGGGTCTCTTCGACAAGGACCTGGCCTACAGTCGCTACGGGCGCCAGCGCGAGGTCGAGCTGGCCGCCCTGTGCGATGCCGAGGCGCGGGCGACGGTCGAGCGCCTGGGCATCCGGCTCTGCCACTTCGGCGCGCGCGACGCGGCCGGATGAAGGCGGCGGCCTCCGAACTTCCGCTCGTTGAGCTACACGGCGTCACGAAGGCGTACCGCGAGGGTGACGCCGAGCGGGTGGTCCTGCGTGGGGTGCATGCCGCGATCCACCGCGGTGAGCTGTGCGTGCTCGTCGGGCGGAGCGGCTCCGGCAAGTCGACGCTCCTCAACTTGATCGGTGGCATCGACGTGCCCACTGCCGGCGAGGTTCTCGTGGACGGCCTCGCGCTCGCGCGCGCCACGGAGTCGGCACGCACGCTGTTTCGCCGGCGTCACGTGGGATTCGTGTTCCAGTTCTTCAACCTGATTCCAACGCTCACGGTCGAGGAGAACCTCCGCCTACCGCTCGAGCTGAACGGCCGGCCACGGGAGACGGCGCGGGCGCGCGTTCGATCCGTTCTTGCCGACGTCGGGCTGGTGGACCGCGAGTCGGCGTTTCCCGAGCACCTCTCGGGGGGTGAGCAGCAGCGAGTCGCAGTGGCGCGAGCCCTGGTTCACGAACCGCTGCTGGTCTTGGCCGACGAGCCGACGGGCAACCTGGACCTCGACACTGGCCGGCGCGTGCTGGAGCTGCTCGACCGCCTCACCCGCCAGGCTGGCCGCACGATGGTGATGGCGACTCACAGCCAGGAGGTGGTTGGGCTCGCGGACCGGATCTTCCGCCTGCAGGATGGGCGTCTGGTCGAGGCGCAGGGGGCGGCCGCAGGATGACCCTTCTGCGCGCCAGCGCCCGCCACCTCCTTCGGCACCCCTGGCAGGCGGGCCTGGCGGTGCTGGGGATCGCGCTCGGCGTGGCGGTGGTCGTGTCGGTCGACCTTTCGAGCGCGAGCGCCCGTCGCGCGTTCGCGCTCTCCGCGGAAGGGGTGGTCGGGCGCGCGACCCACCAGGTCGTCGGCGGCCCCGGTGGACTCGACGAGCAGGTGTTCGTCCAGTTGTCCAGGGAGGTCGGGGTCTATCCGCTGGCTCCGGTGGTCGAGGCGTGGGTCGGCGTCGAGGGCGCACCGGGCCGCACACTCCACTTGCTCGGCATCGATCCCTTCAGCGAGGCTCCGTTCCGCCCGTATCTCGGGCGCGCAGCGGAGACGGGGACGCGCACGCTGGAGACGATCGTCACCCAGCCGGGCGCGGTGCTGCTCAGCCGTCAGACGGCGACCGAGCTCGGCGTGCGCGTGCCGGACACCCTGGTCCTGCGGGTGGCGGGGCGCACGCGACCAGTACGGGTCGTCGGAGTGATCGAGCCCGATGGCGCGCGAAGCCGGCAGGCACTGGCGGGCCTTGTCGTGGCGGATCTGGCCACGGCGCAGGAGCTGCTCGACCGGTCGGGCCGATTGTCCCACATCGATCTCGCGATGCCGGGTGACGCGCAGGGACAGCGGATGCTGGCCCGCGTGCGGGCGGTGCTCCCGCCCGGGGCCGAAGTGGTACCCGCCGAGGCGAGGAGCGAGTTCGTTGGGGAGCTGACACGAGCCTTCGACGTGAACCTGACGGCGCTGTCGCTCCTGGCGCTGGTCGTCGGCCTCTTCCTCGCGTATAACACGATGACGTTTTCGGTGGTCCAGCGCCGCGCGACAATCGGGATGGCGCGGGCGCTCGGCGTCACGCGCGCGGAGATCGTCGCGGCGGTCCTCGCCGAGGCGCTTCTGCTCGGTCTGCTCGCCACCGCACTCGGCCTCGGCCTTGGCGTGGGCCTGGCCAGCGCGCTGGTGAAGCTTGTCACTCGGACCATCAACGACCTGTACTTCCTCGTCGTCGTGCGGGACCTGGCGGTGTCTCCGTCGGTGCTGGCGAAGGGCGCGGCGCTCGGCATCGGGGCGACACTCCTCGCGGCGGTCGTCCCCGCGGTCGAGGCGTCAGCAGCGCCGCCCGGGACCGCGATCCGGCGAATCGTTCTCGAGGCGAGGGCGCGCCGCGCAGTCCCGCGCGCGGGGGCGGCGGGGATGGCGATCGTTGCGGGCGGGGCACTCGTCGTGGCCAGCGCGAGCCGGAGCCTCGCCTGGAGCTATGCAGGGCTCTTCGCGATCATTCTGGGGGCCGCGCTCCTCACGCCGCTCGCGATGGTCGGCGCGGCCAGGGCGGCCGGGCCCGTTCTCGGCCGCCTCCTCGGCCTGCCGGGCCAGATGGCGGCGCGGGGAGTCGTCGCCACGCTCTCCCGCACGGGCGTGGCAGTCGCCGCGCTGATGGTCGCGATGGCGGCAACCATCGGCGTCGGAGTGATGATCCAGAGCTTCCGCCAGACGGTCGTGCGGTGGCTCGAGGCGTCCCTGGTCGCGGACGTCTACGTGTCCGCCCCAGCGCTCCGGGGAGGTCGCGGGGGCGAGTCCACGCTGGATCCGACCGTGATCGCCCGGCTGCGGGAGGCGCCCGGCGTCGCCGCCGTCAGTACGTACCGGGGCGCGCGTGTCTGGTCGCCTTTTGGCCCGACGCAGCTGGTGGCGCTCGGTATCGGCCCCGACAGCTACCGGCAGTTTCGGTTCCTGGCAGGATCTGCCGACACCGTGTGGCCGGCCTTCCAGGACAGGGCGGCAGCGATCGTGTCCGAGCCCTACGCGTACCGCCACGGTCTCGATGTCGGCAGTGTGCTGCGGCTCCGAACCGACCGCGGCGAACAAGGCTTCCCGATCGTCGGGGTGTTCGCGGACTACGGCTCGGACCAGGGTGTCGTCATGGTGAGCCGCCGGACCTACGAGGCCTACTGGGACGACCCGGGGGTGTCCTCGCTCGGAATCGTGCTCGCGCCGGGTGTCGACGCCGAGAGGGCCGTCGAGACGCTTCGCCTCCGGGCAGGCGACGGCCAGGATCTCCTCATCCGTTCGAATCGCGCGCTCCGGGAAGCCTCGCTGGAGATCTTCGACCGCACGTTCGCGATCACGACGGTCTTGCGCATCCTGGCGACGGCGGTGGCCGTGATCGGGGTCCTGAGCGCGCTCATGGCGCTTCAGCTCGAGCGCGCGCGGGAGCTGGGTGTCCTGCGCGCCCAAGGCCTCACGCCGCGGGAGGTCTGGCGACTCGTCCTGGCCCAGACTGGACTCCTCGGCGGGATCGCGGGGGTGCTGGCAGTCCCGGTTGGCATCGGACTCGCCCTGGTCCTGATCCACGTGATCAATCGCCGGGCGTTCGGCTGGACGATCGAGACCACGGTGCCGGCTGACGTCCTGGTCCAAGCGGTGGGGCTGTCGCTTCTCGCGGCCCTCGCGGCGGGAGCGTACCCGGCCTGGCAGATGGCGCGCACACCGCCGGCGGCGGCGCTCCGGGAGGAGTGACGGTCGTGGGACCGCCACGCCCGGGTGCGGGGCTACTCGTCGGGGTCCTCGTCGTCGTGGCGGCCATTGGCGCGGGGCTCGGGCTGGTCATCCAGCTTGACCCCGGACGATCCTCGCGACAGACGCTCGGTGCGACGCTCTCGGTGACCGAAGCGCTCGGCGCCGCCGGCGCCGATGGATTCGCCCGGGCCCTGGTTCCGCGGCCGATCGCGTTCCCGGCGGATCATGGGCCGCACCCGGCGTTCCGGTCGGAGTGGTGGTACTGGACGGGAAACCTCCGTGAGGCGGGCGGGGGCGCTCGGCGCTTCGGCTTCCAGCTGACGTTCTTCCGGACTGCGCTTGCTCCAACGGTGACGCCCCGCCGCTCCGCCTGGGGCGCACGCGATGTCTACATGGCCCACCTCGCCCTGACCGACGTCCAAGCAGGTGAGTTCCACGCCAGCGACCGGTGGGCCCGGGCCGCGCTGGACCTCGCCGGCGCGAGGGGGGACCCGCTTCGCGTATGGCTTGGCGACTGGATCGCCGAGGGCCTGCCGCGGCACGGGTGGCCCCTCCGCCTCCGCGCGGGGGACGGCGACGTTCGGATCGATCTCGCGCTGGCACCCGGGAAGCCGCCGGTTCTTCACGGTGAGCGCGGACTCTCCCGGAAGAGCGCGGAGCCGGGGAACGCCTCGTACTACTACTCACTGACGCGCATGCCTGTCTCCGGGGAGGTGCAGGTCGCCGGGCGGCCGTACGCGGTCGAGGGTCTCGGGTGGATGGACCGCGAGTGGAGCACGAGCGCCCTCGCTCCGGACCAGGTCGGCTGGGACTGGTTTGCCCTCCAGCTCGACGACGGGCGTGAGCTGATGCTCTACCGGCTCCGGGAGCGTGACGGCGGCGTTTCCGCCACGAGCCAGGGCACCCTGGTCGGAACCGACGGCATGTCGCGGACGCTCGACCGGGAGGACGTGAAGGTTCTCGTCCTCGATCACTGGACGAGCCCGCGCGGGGGCACCCGGTACCCGGCGCGCTGGCGACTGAGCGTTCCCGCGGCGGGGCTCGATCTCGTGGTGACCCCGCTCCTGGCGGACCAGGAGCTCGACCTGGCCGTGCGCTACTGGGAAGGCGCGGTGCGCGCGGAAGGACGTGCGGACGGGCACCCCGTGGGGGGGATCGGCTACGTCGAGCTTGTCGGGTACGCGGCGCCCGCGCGGGGACCAGCCGAGGCTGTGCGACAATGACGGCCGGATCGGTGGTGCCCGCCACGCGGGCCGCCGGGGCAGGGAGGCGCGTGATGCGACGGGGACGGTTCGAGCAAGCGGTCGGGGCGTGGATCGTCGCCTTGGCAGCGGTCGCGGCGGCGGACGGCCCGTCTCCCACCGCGCCGCCGCCCGGCGTGCCGGCATCGGCCGAACGGTTCCTCCAGGACGGACTCGACGCTCAGAAGCGGAAGGACTGGCGACAGGCGGCCCAGGCCTACGAGGCGGCGATCCAGCAGCGAGAGGCCTTCCCGGAGGCGTGGAACGGCCTCGGCTACTCGCTGCGCCAGCAGGGGAAGTACCTGGAGGCCGTCAAGGCCTACGACCGCGCGCTCGGGCTCAGGCCTGACTACGCCGAAGCGCTCGAGTATCTCGGCGAAGCGTACGTGAAGATGGGGAAGCTCGACGAAGCCCGCGGGGTGCTGCGACGGCTCGAGCCTCTCGACAAGAAGGAGGCGGCGGCGCTCCGCGTCGCCATCGACAAGGCGAAGAGATAGCAGAAAGCGGGGCCAGAGGCTGCCGGTGAGCGGGACAGGAACGGGGAACGGCAGGATCGGCAGCGACCTCGAGCGCGAGCTCCGCCGCGTCGTCGAGGGCGAGGTGCGGTTCGACGACTACACGCGCCTCCTCTACTCGACCGACGCGTCCATGTACCAGGTGGAGCCCATCGGCGTCGTGTTGCCGCGCTCGAGGGACGACGTCCGGGCGGTGCTCGAGCTGGCCAACCGGTACAACGTCCCGGTGCTGCCCCGTGGCGGAGGCACCAGCCTGATCGGCCAGACCGTCAACCACGCGGTTGTCCTCGACTTCTCCAAGTACATGCACCAGGTGCTCGACGTGAACCGGGACGAGCTCTGGTGCCGGGTCCAGCCCGGCGTCATTCAGGACGAGCTGAACGCCCGCGTCCGGCCGATGGGCCTGCTGTTTGGTCCCGACACCTCCACGTCGAACCGGGCCACTCTGGGCGGGATGTCGGGGAACAACTCCGCCGGGTCGCACTCGATTGCGTACGGGAAGACGATCGACCATGTGCTCGAGCTGACGTGCCTCCTGGCCGACGGCTCCGAGATCACCCTGCGGGACCTGACGTCGGCCGAACTGGAGGTGAAGGGCCGGGCAGACGGCTTGGAGGGACAAATCTACCGCGAGGTGCGGCGGCTGGTCGGGCAGCATGCCGAAGAGATACGCACCCGCTACCCGAAGCTCATGCGTCGTGTCTCCGGCTACAACCTCGACGAGTTCGTGAAGCCGCAGCCGTTCGGACTCCACCGGCTGGTTGTGGGCTCCGAGGGCACGCTGGCGGTCGTGGTCGAGATGAAGATGCGGCTCGTCCAGCGTCCGAGGTTCACCGCTCTCGACGTCATCCACTATGACGACCTCCAGGCGGCGCTGGAGTCGTCGGTCGATCTGCTGAGCACCGGCCCCTACGCGGTCGAGATCACGGACAAGATGATCCTCGACCTCGCCCGGGAGAACATCGAGCAGCGGACCCGCATGGGATTCGTCCAGGGCGACCCCGCTGCGATCATGATCGTCGAGTACTCCGGGGAGACCGAGGCGGAGGTGCGCGCCAAGATCGAAGCCCTGGAGAGCCTCCGCGCGCGGAAGCGGATCGGCTACGCGGCGCACCTCGCCTACGACCCCGCCGAGCAGCAGTCGATCTGGAAGCTCCGCAAGGCCGGCCTCGGCCTCCTGTTGGGCACCAAGGGCGACAAGAAGCCTATCGCGTTTGTCGAGGACACGGCGGTCGACCCGGCCAACCTGGGTCCGTTCATCGCGCGCTTTCGCGAGGTCCTCGCGCGTCACGACGCGCGGGCCGGGTATTACGGCCACTGCTCCGTGGGGTGCCTCCACATCCGCCCGTTGATCAACCTGAAGGACGCGGGCGAGATCCGGAAGATGCGCGCGATCGCCGAGGAGATCACCGCCCTCGTCATGGAGTTCGGCGGCGGGCTCTCGGGGGAACACGGCGACGGCCGGGCGCGCAGCCCGTTCAACGAGACACTGTATGGGCCGAGGCTCTACGACGCCTTCCGGCAGGTCAAGCGCGCGTTCGACCCCAAGGGGATCCTCAACCCGGGCAACATCGTCGATGCGCCGCCGATGACCGAGCATCTCCGCTACGGACCGGAGTACCGGGCCTGGGAACCGGAGACGCGGCTCGACTTCTCGGGCCAGGGCGGGTTCGCTGGCGCCATCGAGATGTGCAACGGCATCGGTGTCTGCCGGAAGAAGCTCGAGGGAACGATGTGCCCCTCGTACATGGCGACGCTCGACGAGGAGCACTCGACCCGCGGCCGCGCAAACGCCCTCCGTGCCGTGCTGTCGGGCAAGGTGCCGCGGTCGGAGTTCACCGGCCGCCGGCTCCACGCGGTGCTGGACCTGTGCCTGGAGTGCAAGGCCTGCAAGGCCGAGTGCCCGGCCAATGTCGACATGGCCAAGATCAAGTACGAGTTCCTCGCCCATTACTACCGGGCGAACGGGCTGCCCCTGCGCAGCCGCCTCTTCGGGCGGATTCACATGCTGGCTCGGGTCGGATCGGCGCTGGCGCCGATCTCGAACTGGATCGTGGCCTCCGCCCCCCATCGCTGGCTTCTCGAGCACGTGGCGGGCATCGACCGGCGGCGGCCCCTTCCTCGGTTCGCCACCGAGTCCTTCGCGCGGTGGTTTGCCCGCCGGCAACCGGAAGGCAGCGGAGCGCGGGGCGACGTCGTCCTCTTCCACGACACGTTCAACACCTACCAGACGCCGAACGTCGCGATCGCGGCGACCCGGCTACTCGAGACACTCGGCTACCGCGTCGGCCTTGCCGACCGCGGGTGCTGTGGTCGACCGATGATCTCCAAGGGCATGTTGGACGAGGCGTGCGCCTTGGCCTCCGACAACGTCGCCCGGCTTGCCCCGGCGGCCCGCCAGGGCCGGCCGATCATCGGCCTCGAGCCATCGTGCCTCCTCACGCTTCGGGACGAGTACCCCGAGCTGGTCCGCACGGAAGACGCCCGGCTCGTGGCGCGTCAGAGCCTCCTGCTGGAGGAGTTCCTCCAGCGGGAGTGGTCGCGCGGCGAGCGGCCGCGATTCACCGCGAGCGGGCGCCCGGCGTTGCTCCACGGACACTGCCACCAGAAGGCACTCGTGGGGACGGCTCCCACGGTGGCCGTCCTCAAGGCGGCGGGCTACCGGGTGAGCGAGGTGGACGCGGGCTGCTGCGGGATGGCGGGGTCGTTCGGATTCGAGTCGGAGCACTACGACCTCTCAATTCGCATCGCCGAGCGGCGGCTCGCCCCCGCCGTGCGGGCCGCGGGGGCGGACGTCGCCATCTGTGCGCCAGGCATCTCTTGCCGTCAGCAGGTGGAGCACACGACGGGGCGTGTGCCGAAGCACCTCGCCGAGCTTCTCTGGGAGGCTCTCGCGCGATAGCCGCGCCCGATCCCTGCGCTCTCGCCGGCGGTGCCTGATCGGGTTGGCGGCGACCCGTTGGCGCCCTGGTGGCGGTCAGCCTCGCGATGTTCCCCCGCAGTCTTTGGCCCTGACGGGAGCGGGCATCCCGGCGCGGTGCCTACCAGATGGACTGCGGGAGAGGAAGCCGCTCCAGGAGCGACGGATCGAGCGGCTCGGCCGGCGGTGCGCCCGCGTCGGCGAGGAGCGCGTGGATCTGGCGCAGGTGCTGGACCGCGTGCCACACGGTGCGTTCGAAGAGTTCATGGGCACCCTGTGGGCCGTAGTAGGTCTCGACGGTTCCCGAGACCGCGTTCTCGGTTGCCAGCCAACCGCGGAGCGCCGCTCGCACCGCCGCTCCGTATCCCGCGAGCGCAGGGCCGTCGGAGAGGCTAGGCGCCGCCATCTCCTGTAGCCAGGCTTGGGGTAGCCGGCGCTCGACCATAGCATCGCGGAACGCGAGGCTCAGCCGGAAGAGATGGTAGGCGAGCTGATGGAGTGAACGGTCGCGCCCGGGATGCTGGAGGGCGAGGTGCTTGGGCGCCACGATGGACACCACTCGCCCCGCCGCGGCCAGGACCTGGTCGAGGCGCTTCGCGAGCTCCCCCGGGGACAGTCGCTGGGCGCCCTCGTAGCGGACCCCGACCAGTTCGGCGAGGGCGCGAGGGTTCCATCCATGGACGACACCCCCAGCCGCGACGACCGCGGGAACCGCCGGCACGCCCAGCCGCTGGAGCTCCAAGCGCGCCCCCGGCTCGGCCTCGATGTCGATCAGGTGGAACGGCACGCCCCAGGACGAGAGCAACTCTCTCGTCTTGGCGCAGGAGCTTCAGCCGGGGCGGTGGTAGAGAACGGCTTTGGTATCGGACATATGGAGGCTCCCTCCCTCGACGGCATCTTACCGCGCCAGGGCGGCGGTTGCGTAGAGGTTGCGGCCGGTCGTGTCGTCCAGACGGTCGCGCGGTAACCGTCGCCGCAGGGCGAGCCGCCGCCGCGACACGAACAGCGGCACCGCCGTCTTAGCCAGCCAACCGGGGTGATGAATGCCGAGCCAAAGTGCATAGACCCCCACCGTGAGCGCGGTCATTCACGCCTTGCGCACGATCTGCACGAGCAGGAACTCGAGCGACCCGAAGGCGCGGCTGAGAAATACCACGGAGTCGAGCGTCAGCCCGACCAGATTCGACAGCACCACCGCGAGGAGCCACCGCCGCCGCCACAGCGGCGCGTACACCCGAAGTCCAGGAGTTCAGAGACGAGAAACGCGGTCCCGCTCGCCACTGCGAGGCGCGAGGAGAGCAGAGCCGCCAGCCCGGCCCCGGCCACGATCAGGCCGATGGTCCACGCGCGCCCAACCGGTCATGGACGAGATCGCGCAGGGTGAACGCCAGACCAGCGGCGTTAGACGCCCGCCGGGGGCCTGCAGACCAAAGCCCACCGCCACCACGCTGAAACCGTGATCAGCCAGTTCGCGAGGACAATCGTGCCGAGGTAGGCCGCCGCGATGAGGCCCGTCATCGCGCCCACCAGATGACGGCCAAAGCCACTAGGCACACAAACGCCCCAGCGCAGACCAGGACGAGGACGACCATGCGCGGCCCCCCTAGCTCCGACATGGCACCATCTCGTGGCGTACGCAGCGCGGATCGAGACAGCTCCAGCGGTTATCATGCTCCGCGCAGTAGTGCTG
Organism: uncultured Candidatus Rokubacteria bacterium; assembly: GCA_963804185.1. Taxonomy (GTDB): domain Bacteria; phylum Methylomirabilota; class Methylomirabilia; order Rokubacteriales; family DASRDR01; genus DASRDR01. The sequence goes on along the minus strand of CAWDPM010000005.1, from coordinate 492,923 downwards.
GTGGCTGCGCATCGGCACCTGATGCGCCGAGTAGCGAAGCCCCCGCCACCAGGAGCGCACCCAGCGCTCGAGCACGATCATCGCAACATTCTCCATTGCCCACAGCCGAGACACTGGGCCTTCGGACTCGTGGAGGTCGGTTGCCAGTGCTCCTTGCGACGGCCACACGTGGCACACGGGCGACGAATCCACGCGGTGGCCCCCGGCGCGACGAGGGGGAACGTGTCCCATGCGGGCCAGTCCTTCATGGGGAATCGCTGCCGATAGTCGCGACGACACAGCCCAACGGGACGCCCGCCGCCCAGGACGACGCGGCGGATCTCCGCGAGCGGGCGATGGCCGTCGTCGCAGACATTTGGCTCAATCATCGGAGAACCAGCCATTCAAGGCCTGGCGCTGGGCGGCCTCCTTCCCCCCCGCCGCGAGCGCGCCCGCGCCCATTCCGCCGTCACGATCTTGTGGCAGGGATAGGTACAGGGCGTCCGAAAATTCTCGAGGCGGGAGTGGCCCCCCTGCGCCACCGGGACAATGTGATCGGCCTCCCACGGTACGTTGTCCGTGGCACAGTCACGCCCGCACCGCGCGCACCGACCACGGTCGCGTTCGAAGACAGCGCCGCCGGGCCTGCCGCGTCCGTCATCGGGAAAGACGTGTCGTACGCGCTCCTGCAGGGGATCTCCGACATGCCCGAGGTGAGCCTTCGCCGGGGGCTCACCCACCTCCAGGCGGCCGAGTTTCTGTACGAGACGAATCTCTTGGAGCGGGGCTGGTTCCGGGTGCCCTGCCGCTTGGTGTTCATTGGCCTCTATTCCTGTGCCGGCCCGGAAATACACCGGTGCCACTCGGTGAGCACGCCGTGGATCGACTCGCGTTCGACCGCTCCCGCCCGAGCACAGCGCGACCAAGCGCCCGGCTCGATCGCCGCCGCAACCCGGTCCCCCAGGACGCGAGGATCAAGGGCATCGAGCTCCCAGCAGCGCGGCCCGTACCGCTGGCGATACCAGCGCCAGCGCGGATCGGGCTGCTTGCTGTCGGTGGGAAAGGACGCAAGCGCGGAGCCCTCGACATCGGGCATGGTCAACGCGATCCGGACGAGCGACACGCCCTGCTCCGCCTCGACGGCTTCGCGGTCCTGATACTAGGCCAGCCGCCGGGGAAGGTCCACCTCGGACATGTGGAGGCCGCTCGGGTCCCAGTGGCCCACGTAGAGCGCCCGAAGCGGCCGCCTGGTCCTCGACCACCTGGTGGACGGCGATGGCGCTCGCATACCCGTGCATCACCCGGAAGGTCACTCCAGAGGTGTCGAGGATAGGGGCTAGCGTGCCACGGACGGTGCCCTTCTCGGACCAGACCTCCACGCGCGAGGGTTGGAGCCGCCAGTGATCGCGCCGATAGGCACCCCGGAGGGCGTCGACAAACGCCTCCGGATCCGCCCAGCTCACGCTGGTCTCGGCCTCGCGCGTTTCATCGACGATCCAGTCCCAGGGGATCCTGCCCTGTTCGCGCGCCCAGGTAATAACGGAAACCCCTCGCGAATCGCCGCTATTGAGGCGGCTTCCGGGAGCCGGATTGTCGCGACCCGGTATCCCCCTACAGGCCCCCGGGTTTCCGGTACGCGCAGCGGCCGCGAGGGCCGTGTGGAGCCGGAGTTCGTTGTACTCGCGGACCGTGAGTGTTACCGTCGGTATAGGTGGCTCCTGTTCCGTTTCACGGCCCGGCGGAGATTGGCGTCTCCCTGGGCCGGTCTGTGTGTGGACCTACGTCGGCGAGTCTCGCCCGCCGCACACGGGACCGCGCCGCCGCCACGCGGTCGACCGGAATGCCTTGCGACCTCCAGATCGGTCGGCCGGATCGGGGTTGGCGCGCTGATCCCGGCTGTGGCCGAGCGCGGCCCAAGGCTGCCGATGAACCCGCCCCACGACGACGCCGGTGTAGGTAGAAGACATGGGGCAGAGGGCTGCAGCGCAACGCAGCGAGACCCGGAGCGGTATGCGCGGTACATTGTGGAGTGGCGGAGGGGACAGGCGCCTGGGCAATCGCCACGGAGTCGGCGTCGGCATGCGCGAGCGGCGAGGCTCGTCGCGGGGGAGGCATTGGGATGAGCCAGGCGGTTCCGCCGGTGGTGGTGGCGCGGGCGGATCATCGGCTGGCGGATGCTTTTCAGGACATCGCGGAGGCGATTCAGGCCCATACCAGCACGATGGACCTGACGGGCCAAGGGGCCATTGAGGGGCTGGCGTATCAGCTCGGGCGCATGGCGGAGGCGTTCGAGCGGATCGCCACGGTGCTGGAGCATCAGGGGGTGCGGGTCACGGTGGGGGAGGACTGATGCGGGTGGGGGCATGGTTCCGGCCGGCGAGCGGCGAGGACGTCGAGCTCCTGTCTGAGGGCGCGCCGATCCGCGTGCAGGCGTTGATGCGGCCGACGAATGACCGGGTGGTGGACGTCGTGGCTCCGGCGGACGGTGGCGCGGATTCCCTCGCGGAGTACATCGAGATCATGCGTCCCGTCTGGGACGCGCATCTCGACGACGTGCCGGTGGTGCTGGCCGGAAGGCTGGAGGCCGTCCGGCAGGAGCGCGATGCACTCCGCGCCCGGGTCGCCCAGCTTCTGGATGAGCGGGCCGGCTGGGTGCGGCTGCTCGAGCGCGTGATGGCGGAGCGCGATGCCGCGCGGGAGGGAGAACGTGGTTAGTGCAACCACAGGCGGAACACTGGGTGTTTCGCGCACCTGCGCCCCTGGCGACCCGGTGAATCCGGCAACCCCCTCGGCCGGGGTCTCGCGCTCGTCAACCTGGCCCTGGAGGTGCGTCGCCTGACGGGCGGCGGGCGTGAGCTGGTCGAACTGCACCTCGCGATCGCGCGCGGCGAACTGATTCCGGTGGCGGGCCGCGCGCAGGGCCAGCGCTCGAATCTGGATCAGCGAATGCAACCCGCCGAATGGCTTGTCAGTCGCGGCTGGAGCAAAGCGAAGGAGGTCATCGAACTGGCCAAACCGCGTCGGCCCGGCTCTGGCTGAGCTTCAGGTTCTGGCTCGACGAGCCGAGGCTGTTGCGCAAGTTTTTCGTGACGGTTCTCTTCGCCGAATGCCAGGGCCTCGGGCGACCCCAGGCGTGGCTGGAGATTGGCCCTCGGGGATTCAGCGGCGCTCGGGATTGGGGTATCATCACCCGCGTGTGGTGGAATGGGCGGGGTGTTGGCGCCATGGGGCCGCGAGGTCCATCTCTCCGGTTCGGCGCGGGGATCGCGGTCACCTGGCTCCTGGCCGGATGCGGGAACGGACAGTCGCCCACCGAAACCGCGCGTCTCGCGGAGGCGCGCCGGGTTGAGGCGGAAGCGGCGAGGACACCCGACGTGATTGACGCGCTTTACCTCGGGTCGGGGCCGCTGATCCCCCGGGATGGCACCACCGAGTGTCCTGTCCAGGGCTTCTGGAGCGGCTACCCCCGTGGTGCCACGGTCCGCCTGCGCGTCTCTACCCGCGTGTCAGCGGCTGCCCAGGATGGCCTGGCCAGCGCGGCTTCGACGGCCGGTGACGCGACCCGGGGTGCGCTGAGTATCCTGGTCGAGTCGACTGCCGAGCCGGACCCCCAGCCCCGCGTCAACGAGGTCACGGTCGCCGAGGTGCTCTCTCCGCGCGGCGCGGGGTGTCCGTCCGACGCTGGCTGCGTCCAGTACCGCTTTGCCGGGCGGGGACTCCTGATGGGAGCCCGGGTCGTGGGCGCGCGGGGGCGCAGCGTCGGGGCGTACGTCCACGATGCAGTGGGCCATGGCGTGCTCGGGCTCTGTCACATCGACGCGCGGCAGGCCGGCGGCGCGGAGAACTCGCTCATGAGCTCGGGCCTTGGTGCGACGGCTGGCTCGGGCGCGGCAACGCTGACCGCACTGGACCTCGCCGCGATCCGTGCGGTCTATGCCTCGAGCGTCAACCCCGGTGCTGGGCGGTCCGCGTTCCTCGCCGCTCGCCTCGTCAACCTGCAGGCCGGGCAGCTTCCCCGGCCCTAACTAACTAAGGCCGCACGAGCTGCGTCTGGGCGCCGAGCCCGCGGCCTCCGGGTCAGGGCGACTCGGCGTCGAAGACGGCCTGCGCCGCCGCTAGCGCCTCACCCGTATCGACCGGGTACCCGAGGTCGCGCAACGCCATGCCGAGGGCGGAAAGCGTGGGGAGGACGTAGAGCGGACTCGCTGTCATCCCCATCGTCCCGACGCGAAGCACGGACTCGCGCATCCCTTCGATTCCCGTCGAGACCAGAATGCCGTAGGCGTCGCGCATCCGTCGCACGACCGCGGTGGCCGCGAGCCCGGTCGGGACCCGGAAGCACGCGACGGTGTCGGAGGCGATCGCGGGATCACCGAACAGATCGAGCTTGAGGGCGGCGAGTCCCGCCCGGAAGGCCTTGCCGGCGATACGGTGGCGGCGATGCCGGCTGGGCATGCCCTCCTCGAGGATGAGGCTTACGGCCTCCCGGAGCGCCTGCGCGAGATGCGTTGGCATCGATACCGGCTGGTTCCGGCGACCGCCTTCTGGCACGCCGCCCCCTCGCGAGGCCGGCACCCACTGTCGTTTCCAGCGGATCAGATCGTTGGCGTAGCTCGCCGAGGGGCGAGCCCGCCGCTCCATGGCCTCGAACGCGCGGGAAGACACCGAGACAACCGCGAGCCCGAGCGGCATGGCCAGGCACTTCTGGGAGCCTGTCATGTTGACGTCCACTCCCCAGGCGTCCGTCTGGACGTCTATCCCGGCGAGGGAGGACACCGTGTCCAGGAGGAAGAGTGCCCCGTGACGGCGCGTGATCTCGCCGACATCGGCCGCCGGGTAGGTGACCCCCGTCGAGGTCTCGTTGTGGACGAGCGTCACGATCTTCGGACGTGCCTTCGTCACTGCGCGCTCCAGACCTTCCAGGTCGATCGGCCGGCCTAGGTCGACGTCGAACGCCGTCACCGCCGCGCCGACGCGCTCCATGACTTCCTTCATGAGGCTGCCGAAGACGCCCGCCACGACCACCACCACGCGGTCGCCCGGCTCGACGAGAGAGACGGCTGCGGCCTCGAGACCGGTCCGCCCGGATCCCGGCATCGCGATCACCTCGCCCGAGGTCTGGAACACCTGGCGGAGATCCAGACACGCCGGCTCGAGGATCTCATCGTCGAATGGCGGCTCGTACTGGATCATGGCTGGCTGCGCCATCGCGCGGATGACCCGCCAGGGGACCTCTGTCGGGCCGGGGATCATTAGGATCGGGCGGTCGAGTCCTCGTCGCCAATGCTGGGTGCTCACGCGGCGTCTCCTCTCTGGGTGTTCGGGATCGGCGGCAACGGCCGCTATCTTACGTTGCCCGGGATGCGGTGGCCAGGCCGCGCATCTGGGCCCGAGCCCCCCGAGCGCCGATGATAAAATGGCACCAGGTTCCCGCGTCTTGCCGGTGTCATTTTGGAGGTTGACGGATCCTGCGAACCCCGACGTCTCGCAGTGCTTCTTTTACCGCCGCCGTGGTCATCGCCGCCCTCGGGGCGCCGGGGCACGTCGCCGCTGAGGGGCGGTACGCGAACCCTCAGTTACTGGTCGAGACCGAGGACCTGGCGCGGATGCTCGGCGCACCGGGCGTCCGGATCGTCGACGTCCGCGGCGGGATGACGGGGGTGGTCGGGTACCGCGTGGGCCACGTGCCGGGGGCGGCGTACCTGGACGAGGGCGATCTCGACGATCCGACCGCCAACGCCGAGGGCCTACCCATTCGCCCCGCGGCGGCAGCGGCCCTGTTCGGAGGCCTGGGCATTGACCACGAGACCACCGTGGTGGCATACGACGACGCAGGAGGCGTGCTGGCCGCTCGACTGTTCTTCGTCCTGGAGTACTACGGTCACGATCGTGTCCGGGTCCTGAACGGCGGTCTGGCGAAGTGGCGGCGGGAAGGGCGCCCGCTCGAGCTCGTCGCGCCGACGATCGGGTTCCGCCGCTTCGACCCACGCCCGCGGCGCGACCTGGTGGCAACGGCGGCGGACGTCCGGGCGAGCCTCGGGCGTCCCGACGCCTGCCTGATCGACGCCCGCAGCCCGGCCGAGTTCAGAGGCGCGGCCCCGCCGTCGATACGCGGTGGTCACATTCCGGGCGCGGCCAACGTGGACTGGACCTCCACGCTGAACGTGGACGGTACGTTCAAGAACGCCGACGCGCTCCGCACGCTCTTCGAGGGCGCCGGTCTGCGGCCGGACCGGACCGCCGTCGTCTACTGCCATGTTGGCTCGCGCGCCTCCCATGCCTATCTGGCGCTCCGGCTGCTGGGGCACGCGCGCGTCAGGAACTACGACGGCTCGTGGATGGAATGGGCGACTACGCCCGCGCTGCCGGTGGAGAGATAGCGATCGGCTCCGCTCCGGCCCGCGAGACGGCCGAGGAGCTGGACCTCCGTGGGGAGGTGTGCCCCTACACGTTCCTGAAGGCGCGCCTCGCGCTTGAGGGGCTGCGAGCCGGCGTGCTCTTGCGCGTCGTCGTGGACAACGAGACCTCGGCCCGTGACGTGCCGCGGAGCCTCGCCGGGGCCGGCCACACTGTGATCGAGTGCGCGCCCGTCGGAGACGGGGCGTGGGCCATCCTGACCCGGCGCGGACCGGACTGAGGCGGCCCCGGGCAGAGCGTGGCCCTCAGGCGGCGTCGATCGGCTGGGGACGCGGGGCTTCTGGTGGGCGGCGCATCAGCCATACCACGGGGACCATCGCGGTGAAGATCGCCGCCAGGCGCAGGAAGTCGTCGGAGAAGGCGTTCATCGAGGCCTGGCGCTGCACCTCGTCGTAGAGGTGACGGAGGGCTTGGCGCCGCGCGGTGTCGAGGTCGGCGCCCCCTGCGAGGTAGACGTCCTGGAGACGGGCCAGGCGCTCTGCCGTCGGGACGCTCCACGGCGTCACGTGACCGATCAGCGTCGCCATGTGAACCTGCGTCTGGCGGTAGAGCCAGGTCGTCGTCACCGCGATGCCCACGCTGCCCCCCACGTTCCGCACGACGTTGAAGATCCCGCTGGCGGTCGGCAGGTCGGCCTGGGACACGGCGGTCAGCGACATGGTCGTCAGCGGGACGAACACGAGGCCCATCCCGAAACCCTGGATGAAGCGCGGCCAGAGGACGGCCCAGAAGTCCGCGCCGAGGCTCAGCGAGCCCATGAGATAGAGCGAGTAGGCGATGATCGCCGTCCCGAGCGAGACCAGCCACCGGGGGTCGATGCGGTCGACGAGACGGCCCCCGATCGCCAGCGAGATGAGCGATCCGATCCCGCCCGGCGCCAGCACCCATCCCGCGGTGAGCGCGTCGTAGCGCAGCAGGTGCTCCGTGTAGAACGTGAGGAGCAGGAAGCTCGAGTAGAGCCCGAAGCCGACGACGGTGATGAGGAAGGTGCCCAGGGCGAAGGTGCGATTCGCCAGGACCCGGAGGTCGACGAGGGGGTGGGCGACGCGCAGTTCCCAGATGACGAGGGCGGTGAGCGCGAAGACGGCCACGACGACCAACGTCGTGATCACCGACGAGTCGAACCAATCGAGCCGCTGGCCCTGGTCCAGCGCGACCTGGAGCGCTCCGATTCCCGCCACCAGGAGCGCAAGGCCAACGCCGTCGAACCGGCCCGTTGATGGGCCAGGGCCAAGCCTCCTCTCCCTCGTGGAGTCGTCCAGAAAGGCGCTCCCGAGCGCAAGCGCAAGGGCGCCGAAGGGAAGATTCAGGTAGAAGATCCAGCGCCACGAGTAGTTCTCGGTGATCCAGCCGCCGACGGTCGGGCCCACGATGGGCGCGACCATGATGCCGAGGCCCCAGATCGCCATGGCCGTCCCGCGCTGTCGCGGCGGGAAGATCTCCAGGAGAATGGCCTGGGCGAGCGGGATAAGCGGCCCACCGCCCAGGCCCTGCAGCAGGCGCGCGGCGACCAGCAGCTCGAGACTCGGGGCGGCCCCGGACAGGAGCGAGCTCACGATGAACGTGGTCGTCGAGAGCAGGAAGAAGCGACGGCGGCCGAGGCGCGCGACCAGCCAGCCCGTCGCGGGGAGGATGACCGCGTTGGCGGCGATGAATGAGGTGAGAACCCACGTGATCTCGTCGAGTGAGGCGGACAGGCTGCCCTGCATGTGGGGCAGGGCGACATTGGTCACGCTCGTGTCGAGGATCTGCATCGTCGCCACGAGCATGACGGCGAACGTGATGCCCCAGCGCCGCCCCGCGCTCTCGGCGCTCACCGCGTCCACGCGCAGGAGCTCGGGAGCTACCGGACGTCGATCGTGACCGTGGCGGACATCCCGGCCCGCAGGAGGTGCGGGTTCGCGTGGTAGTCCTCCAGCAGGATCTTGACCGGCACGCGCTGGACCACTTTGACCCAGTTGCCCGAGGCGTTCTCGGGAGGCAGCAAGCTGAAGCGCGCTCCGGTCCCGGCACTGATGGAGTCCACGCGGCCGCGGAACGGGCGGCCGGGGAAGGTGTCCACGTGGACGGTCACGGGCTGACCAGGGCGGACGCGGCCGACCTGCGTCTCCTTGAGGTTCGCCACGACCCACACGCCGTCGAGCGGGACGACGGCGAGAAGCGGCTGGCCGACCTGGACCATCTGGCCGGGCTCGACGGTCTTCTTTGAGATCATGCCCCCCGACGGGGCGACGATCCGGGTCTTCGCCAGCTCGAGCTCCGCGGCCGCCAGCTCCGCCTGCGCTTGCTCGACGCTCGCCCCCGCTCGGCCGGCCGCGGCCTCCTTGACGGGCACCTGGGTCTGCTGGGACTGGGCGTCTGCCACCAGGGCCTCGGCCTCGTCGACGCGGCGCTGGGCTTGCTGAACCGACAGGGCCCGTCGGCGCATCTCAGCCTCCGCCGCCTCCGTCTCGCGCTCCGCCTGGCCAAGCCTTCGCTGGGCGGCGTCCAACGTGGCGATCGCCGAACGATGCGAGGTGCGGATCGCGTCGAGCTCCTGCTGAGCGATGAGTCCGCCCGCTGCGAGCCGGCTCCCACGCTCGAGGTCGAGCCGCGTCCGGTCGGCTGTGGACTCGGCGAGCGCGATGTCGGCCTGAGCGGCCGCGGCGGCGGCCCGGCGGCTTTGCGCGCGGGCCCGGGCCTCGTCCTCCTCGGCGCGGCCGACCTCCACCGCGACCCGGGCGGCGGCCAGGGTGGCCCGCGCCTGCTGGAGACGGCTGTCCGTGCTCTCGCGAGCCAGCGGGACCTCGGAGCGCGCGCCCTGCGCCCCTGCCGTCGCCATGCCGACCGCTGCCCGCGCCTGCTCCACGCGGATCTGGAAGTCGCGGGGATCGATCTCCACCAGGAGCTGCCCCGCCCGTACGTGTTCGTTGTCACGCACGTGCACCTTGGCCACCGGCCCGGGGATGCGTGCGCTGATCATCACGACGGCGCCCTCGACGTACGCGTCCTCCGTGGACACCCGGTGGCGCGCGCCGAGCCACGCCCAGGTGCCGTAGGCGGTGGCGGCGAGGATCGCGAGCGTGATGCCGATGGGCAGGAGTCGACGGCCCACGGGTCGGGTCAGGGTAGCTCCACGACGACGTCGGAGCCCGTGACGCGGACCGGGTACACGGTCACGGCTAGGTCGGGCGCGACGCTGCAGGCACCGGTACGGATGTCGAAGTCGAAGCCGTGCCAGGGGCACACGACGGAGTCGCCGAGCAACGCCCCGTCGGCGAGCGGGCCCCCCTCGTGTGGGCAAGAGCCGTCGATCGCGTGGTAGAGGCCGCTGCCCGCGTTGAAGACGGCGAGGAGGAGCCCGTCGATCTCCACCGCCTTGCCCTGGCCGACCGGGATCTCCCCCGGGGACGCGATGCGGACCAGGCGCGACATGGCTCCCATTATAACGGGGCGATCGATGGGGAGCCGATCGCAGCGCGCCTTGACACTCCCGTGGGCGCCCAGTAGGGTGGGGGCCACCAGCGCACCCGCCAGAGGAGACGAATGCCCATGCGGTGGCTAGAGCAAGCCGATCCCGAGGTCGCCAAGGCAATCCGGCTCGAGACGGAGCGACAGTCCCGCAACCTCGAGCTCATCGCGTCCGAGAACTTCGTCTCCGAGGCCGTGCTCGAGGCCGTCGGTTCCGTCATGACCAACAAGTACGCCGAGGGCTATCCGGGCCGGCGGTACTACGGCGGGTGCGAGCACGTCGACACGGTGGAGGAGTTGGCGGTCCAGCGCGCCAAGGAACTCTTCGGGGCCGAGCACGTGAACGTTCAGCCGCATTCCGGTTCCCAGGCCAACATGGCCGTGTACTTCACGGTGCTTGCCCCCGGCGACACGATCATCGCCCCGAACCTGGCGCATGGTGGCCACCTCACGATGGGCAGCCCCGTGAACTTCTCCGGGAAGCTCTACCGGGTGGTGCCGTACGGCGTCCGGCGCGAGGACGAGCGACTCGACCTCGATCAGGTACGCGACCTCTGCCGGGAGCATCGCCCGAAGTTGCTCGTCGCCGGCGGTTCGGCCTTTCCGAGGGCAATCGACTTCAAGCCCTTCCGCGAGATCGCCGACGAGTTCGGGTGTCTCTTGATGGCCGACATCGCGCACCCGGCGGGTCTTGTCGCGGCGGGACTCCACCCGACGCCGATCCCCCACGCCGACTTCGTGACGACGACCACGCACAAGACGCTCCGTGGACCCCGGGGCGGCATGATCATGTGCCGGGCCGCCCACGGCCCGGCGCTCGACAAGGTCGTGATGCCGGGCATGCAGGGCGGCCCGTTGATGCACGTGATCGCGGCGAAGGCGGTCGCGTTCCGCGAGGCGCTGACACCTGACTGGCGAGCGTACCAGCGGCAGATCGCCGCCAACGCCAAGGCGCTGGCCGCCGCGCTGATGCAGCGCGGTCACCGGCTCGTGACCGCAGGCACGGACACCCACCTGATGCTGGTGGACCTCACGGCGACGGGGCTCACCGGCAAGGAGGCCCAGGAGGCCCTCGACCGGGCTTGGATCACGGTGAACAAGAACACGATCCCCTTCGAGACGCGGAGTCCGATGGTGACGAGCGGGATCCGTGTCGGCACGCCAGCGGTCACGACGCGGGGCATGAAGGAGCCCGAGATGGACGCCATCGCGAGCTTCATCGACCGCGTCTTGCGGGCCCGGGGCGACCAAAAGGCCGAGGCATCGGTGCGGGCGGACGTCGCCTCGCTCGCCGGCCGGTTCCCCCTCTATCCGGAGCGCCTCGCGTGAAGTGCCCGTTCTGCGGCCACACCGAGGACCGCGTCGTCGACTCCCGCGTCGGCCGGGACGGCGAGTTCATCCGGCGGCGACGCGAGTGCCTGAAGTGTAACCGCCGCTACACGACGTACGAGTACATCGAGGACATTCTGCCGATGGTCGTCAAGCGCGACGGCCGGCGGGAACCGTTCGACCGGGTGAAGCTGCGGAATTCGGTCCTCAAGGCGTGCGAGAAGCGCTCGGTCGGTGTCCAGGCGGTCGACGACGTCGTGAGCGACATCGAGACGAAGCTCCACGAGCGGGCCGAGAAGGAGGTGTCGAGCCGCGAGCTCGGAGAGTTCGTGATGGCGCGGCTCCAGCGGCTCGACCAGGTCGCCTACGTCCGCTTCGCCTCCGTCTACCGGCAGTTCAACGACGTGACCCAGTTCATGGACGAGGTGAAGGGGCTCATCAAGAAGGAGCCGAAGGAGCCGGAGAAGGCCAAGCGGCGGAAGGCCAGGGTGTAGGGCCCGCCTCCTGACGGCGCCGGCCCGGCCCATGGCTGACGCGGGCGACTCTGGATCAGCGCCGGACAGAAGGGTCACCCCGAGCGCCGTCGGACTCGTCCAGGACCTAGCGGCCGTTGCCTCCCGGTTCTCACCCGACGCGCGAGCCGAGAAGCGCCGACTGCTCGCGGCCCTCGTGACCGAGCGCATCACCGAGGCTCCTGCGCTCGTGCAGCTACACGAGACGCTCTGCTTCCTCCAGGCGTACCCGGATGATCGCGAAATCCTAGGGCGCGTGGACGGGCTCCTGGAAAGCCTCCTGGCGCGCACGCGGTTGCTCGGGCCGCGAGGGCAAGCAGGTCTCCGCGACACCGGCATCGCCGGATCGACCGTCGAGTATCCGTTCGGCCTTCCGTTGAGCCGCTGGCTGGCGTCGCGAGTCGGTGCCCGCGCCGACGTCGGCTGGACAGAAGTCCTGGTCCCGGAGAGGATCGCGGACGCGCTGGATCTGCTGGTCACGCCGGCGGAGAGCGACGCCTTCAGCGAGGGCGGCTTCACGGTGCGGCAGTGGCTGGAAGTGGCGCGGGCGGGGCGGCGGCTCACCGACCTCCAGGTCCTGGTGGAGACCTTCGACCGGGCGCCGATCGAGGCCGCTTTCCGGGACTGGCTTTTCGAGAGCCTCGGCCTCCCGATCCGGGTTCGCCTCGACGCCGCGACGTCCCGCACCCTCGCGAAGCGAAGTGTAGCGCGGCCAGTGTTCCAGCAAGCGCCGCTCCGACGGTCCGGCGTCCACGTCGCGCGGGAGGCGGTCCGGCCGCTCCCGTCGCTCCGACGTGCCTCCCCGGGGCTCGCCCGGCAGCTGATCGAAACCGCGCGCATCGCCATGGCCACCCGCTCGCGGGAGCTTCACGCGTTCTCCCACCCGAACGCCGAGGACGTGCTGGTGGGAGAGATGGGGCGCGGGCTGCGGTTGGCGCTGGTCGGGCTCCAGCCGGAGTACCGGCTGCCGTTCGAGGGCTACTACGCGTTCCTCGCGCTCAAGAACGGCGTCCCCGTCGCCTACGGCGGGGGCTGGTGTCTTTTCGAGACCTTGGAGTTCGGGTTCAACGTCTTCGAAGCCTTCCGCCCAGGGGAGTCGGCCTGGATCCTGGGGCAGGTCCTCCGAACATGTCATCGCGTGTTCGGCATGCGCACCGTGGTGGTGGATGCCTACCAGCTGGGCGCGGGGAACGCCGAGGCGCTCCGCTCCGGCGCCTTCTACTTCTACCATCGCCTCGGTTTTCGGTCGCGTGCCCCGCAGGTGAAGCGGGACCTCGAGCGGGAACTCGCAAAGATCGCGCGGGATCCCGCATATCGGTCGCCGCTGCCGGTACTCCGACGCCTCGCGCGGGACGAGGTCTGCCTCACCCTAGCCGGAGGCAGTCCCGAGCCGGAACGGCGCCTACGCGCGCGGGACCTGGCGGCCCTGGTGACGCGCGACGTCGCGCGGCGTCACGGCGGCGACCGGCAGGCCGCCACACGCCAAGCGGTGAGCCGGGTTGCGGGGGGCCTCGGCGTATCGGACCTGGGCGCCTGGCGCGAGTCCGAGCGCCGAGCCTTCACGCAGTGGGCCCTCGTGGCGGCGCTCCTGCCGGACCTTCACCGGTGGCCGCAATCGAGTCGCACTCAACTGGTCCGCACGATCCGGGCGAAGGGCGCCCGGGGGGAGGGACCGTATGTGCGGCGCCTTGTCGCGCACGCGCGGCTCCGCCGTGCCCTCGAGGCGCTGGTGCGCCAGGCCGTCCCGGGTCAAGACGCGGGCCCCCCGTCCTAGCGCCGATCCGTCCGACCCGGCTCCGGGGCGGACGGTCGAGTCGCCAGAGCGACACCGGCGATGACGATCAGAGCGCCGAGGACGTGGGCCCAGGTCACCGCCTCGCCGAGGAGGAGCCACGACAGGGCCAGCACCTCGAACGGGAGAAGGTTCACTGTGAGGGAGGCGACGGCGGCGGGGACGACGCGGATCCCCCAGTAGAACCAGATGTGGGAGACGGTAACGAGGGTCGCCGCGTAGAGGACGGCCAGGATGGTGCCGAGCGTGACGCGGGGCAGGGCGACCCAGGGACGCTCGATCAGGGCGAGCGGCACGAGGAAGGCGGCGGAGACGATGTAGGTCCCGGCCGTGATCACCGTCGGGGGGAACCGCCGGGACACCTGCCGGGCGTACACGGAGTAGACGGCCCAGATGCTCTGGCCGGCGAGGATGAAGAAGTCGCCAGGATGGAGGTCGAGGTCCAGCAGGGCCCGGAGCGAGCCCCGGGTCACTGTCAGCACGACGCCCGCCGAGGAGACCAGGATCCCCAGCACGTTCAGGGGGGAGAGGCGCTCGCGCAGCCACGTCGCCGACAGCAGGGCGACGAACACCGGCCCCATCGCGCCCAGGATGGCCGCGTTGACGGCGAGCGTGCGCTGGAGGCCGTAGTACCAGAGCGTCGTGTTGGTCACCAGGCCCGTCAGCGCCAGCGTCAGGAAGATGCGGAGGTCGCCGGTGCCCACGCTCGGCCACGTCTGGTACGTGAAGCGGACGTACCAGAGCAGGACGACGGTCGCGAGGACGGTCCGGAGTGCGGTGAGGGTGATCGGCCCGACGGCGGCGAGGGCGACCTTGGCGGCAATGAAGTTGCCCGCCCAGATCAGGCTGATCAGGAAGAGCAACCCGTAGGCCTCGCGCTCGCGAAGCTCGCGTTCCGCCTTGGCCACGCGGCTACCCTACCAGTGGCTCCCTGCTGGCTCGCGCTGGTGCCGGACGGTTCCTGAAGCGCGGAGGCCCCGCGGTGCTACCGGGGGCCCCCGAGTTGGAGTAGGTAGCGCGCCTACTTCTTCTTCTTCGTCGCCTTCTTCTTCGCCATCGACCGTCACCTCCTTCCCTCGTCCGCTCGCGTAGCCGCGCGCGGAGCGTCTCTGGCGGGATGCTAGGTGAGGGGTCCGGCCCTGTCAAGGGAAAAGTGCAACTGGCTGAGGGGAGTCGGAGGCCTGCCCCCTACCGGTTGTGGTGGACGCTGCCGGCGAGAAGCGCGAAGATCTCGCGTGCGAGCGGCGACGCCGCGTCGCCGCCGTTGACAGGGCGTGCGACCCGATGCTACGGTGGGTCGAATCATCGCGGCGTCTCACCGCTTCACGCGACTCGCCTACGGAGGCTCGGAATGATCTCCTTAGCTGGAAAGACCCCCAAGATCCTGTTTGTCAATCCGCGGTTCCCGCGGTCGCTGTGGGGTTTCCAGGGGATCCACGACATCGTGGGGGTGCGCTGCGGCCAGGCGCCGCTCGGCCTCGCGACCGTGGCGGGTATGACGCCGCGCGAGATTCCCGTGGAGCTCCAGGACGAGAACGTGCAGCCGATCAATCTCGACACCGACGCCGACGTGGTGGCGATCGGCTGCTGGAACGTGCAGTTCCACCGGGCGCGGGAGCTCGCGAGAGAGTTCCACCGCCGCGGGAAGGTCGTGGTCGTGGGCGGCCCGTACCCGACGCTCTGCCCCGAGCGGTTCACGGACGGCACGTTCGACATCGTGTTCGACGGCGAGACGGAGGTCACGTGGCCGCAGTTCTGCGAGGACCTCCTGGCCGGGGCCCCGCAGCCCGTCTACAAGCAGGTCGGCAACATCGACATGCGGCTGTCGCCGGTTCCCCGGTTCGACCTCATCAGTAAGGGCGACTACCTCTACTACTTCGTCCAGACGACGCGGGGCTGCCCGTTCGCGTGCGAGTTCTGCGACATCATCATCACAGACGGCCGGGTCCCGCGGTTGAAGTCGATCCCGCAGGTCCTCAAGGAGATCGAGACCGTCGCGTCGCTCGGCGGGAAATACGTGAGCTTCTCGGATGCCAACCTGATCGGGAACCAGAAGTACGCGGAGCAGCTCCTGGAGGCCCTCGGAGACTTCGGCCGAAAGAGGGGCTATCCTCTCCAGTTCTCGGCCGAGATGACCATCACGGTGGCCGAGCGGCCCCGGCTCCTCGAGCTCCTGCGCGAGGCCAACTTCACGAGCATCTTCGTGGGGATCGAGTCGCCGCGCATCGACAGCCTGATCGAGACGAAGAAGCGGCAGAACGCCCACCGGCCGCTGCTCGACAGCATCCGGTTGATCCAGTCGCACAACCTGATGATCGTCGCCGGGATGATCGTCGGCTTCGACCACGACGACCACCGGATCTTCGAGGAGCAGTTCCAGTTCCTGATGGAGGCGGGGATCCCCTTCACGACCTGCGGTGTCCTGACCGCGATCGAGAAGACGCCGCTGCACGCGCGGTTCGAGAAGGAGGGGCGGCTCCTGCCGTACGACTCGGCGACAGTGCTCGGCCATGGTGCCGCCGACCTCAACTTCATCCCAAAGCTGATGACCGTGGACGAGGTGCAGCGCGGCTACAACTGGCTCATCCGCTCACTCTACCGGTACGACAATTACGGCGCGCGGGTGATCCGGGCATTCCAGCCGTTTCAGACGCGACCAGACCGGGAGCAGCGGACCGCCGAGCGCTTCGACTGGAACATGGTCCGGACCGTCCTCAAGGTCGTGCGGCACTTCCTTCTGACGACCGACGGCGTCCGTCGCCGGGCGTTCATCCGGACCGCATGGCAGGCGATGGGGGCGACGTGGTCCGTCGAGCGGCTCGTCAACGCGATCTCCTACCTCATCGCGCACAAGCACTTTCACGAGTACGTGACCGAGGTGCACGGCGATCCCGAGACGGTGACCCCGCGGTCGCCGTTCGCGGACCCTTCGCTCGAGCGGTGGTGGGAGGGCGAGTTCGGTCCGGCGTACCTGGAGAGCCTGAGGCGCGAGGCGGGCGCGGGCCGCTCCCTCCTCGCGTGGTTCCGGCCGGGGCTCCGCCGGGCGGTGGCTGTTCCCGAGGCGTTCCTCACCGAGAAGGTTGGTGAGTGCCTCCGGCGATACCTGGACGAGCTCGGCGTGGAGGTCATCCCCGTTGCCACGGCGGCCCTGTCGCGTCTGAAGGGCCGAGCCGATCTGTTCGTCCTGCCGATACTGGGCTCGGTGCGGAAGGGTCGGGAGGACCTGCACCAGGTGGTCCAGCAGCTGCAGGAGCGCGTCCAGCTGGACCTGGACAAGCTGCCCCGCGTCGTCCACCTCTCCATCGATGACGGTCGCGAGGCGGTGTTCGAGGCGTTCGCCCGGATCGGCCTGACCTTCACGCGGCGCGTCGAGCGCCTGCGGGAGGCGTTCGAGACGGCCGTGCAAGCGGCCCTGGTGACGTCCGGGCGGCCATCGGAATCGTCGGAGCCGGTCGCGACCTGACGGGCCCTCCGCCAGCGCCCCTCACGGCGGGCGCCGGGCGCGCACCTACGAGGTGGAGCGCCGCCGCGGCCGCGGCGGTTCGATGGGCTCCTCGGTGGGGGGTTCGGCGCGGGCGAATTCGACGTTTAGGGGCAGTCCGCGCGCGCAGAGCGGGCAACTCGGCGGGTCGTAGGTCGGGAAATCCCGCTTCACCAGGCTGAACACGTCCTTCCGGAGTGCGACCTTCGTCGCGCGCTGCCAGAGGCAACCGATCCCGACGACCGTGCCGCCGGCCTCTTCGACCATCTGGATCAGGAGCCTGATCGTCTCGCCCGTCGTGATCAAGTCCTCGACGATGAGGACCTTGCTGCCGCCGCGCACGAAACGCGTGAACTCGTCGGGCAGCCGGACCCGACGCCCCTGGCCGGTGAACCCTTTCGTCGCGTAGACGAGAATGGGCCGGGAGGGGAGCGCCCGGGCCACGCAGTGGGCCAGGATCAGGGCGCCGGGGCCAGTCGACAGCACGACGTCCGCAGGCCACGGAGCGAAGTGCGTGGCGATCACGTCCCCCAGGCCCTCGGTGAAGGATGGCTCCGTAGTGACCAGCGCCTTGTCGATGAACTCCGGCGCATGGTGGCCCGATGGGAGCAGGAAATGGTCGTCGGTCCGATAGGCACCGGTCCGGCGAAGGATCTCGAGATGGATCTTCTCGCGGGTCCCGGAGTCGGGCTGGGCTGGACTCGAAGCCGTCTGGCTCTTGGCCCCGGGCATGCTGGCCCGGGCGTCGGGGGACCCGGTTCGGCCGACCCTCAGCGCGGGGGCCGTCCGGTCGGGCGGTCGGCGGGGATCCGGAAGACCCCGGGACGGGGGCGGGGTGCCTGGGTTACCAGTTCCTCGTGGCATGCGGGGCACACCTCGCGCCCGTCCTTCCGGAGGATTTCCCCCGGGCGGAGGTGCTGGTCACAGCGCTCGCACGCGGGGTTGTTGCAGAACCGGACCGCTCCGCTCGGATGCCGCTGCATCTCCCCGCCGGTGATTGGCGTCTATGGTGGCCCGGGGGGACCTGCGTGTCAACCGGGACTTGGGGTTCGGGGGCCTTCCTTGACGCTCGTTCCAAGGGCTCGCTAGACTGGGCGAGTGCGAGTGCTATCGATTGAGACATCGACGCTGACCGGGGCGGTGGCCCTTCTGCAGTCGGGCCGTCTGGTGGCCGAGTCGCGGGTGAGCGTTGCGGTAACCCACGGCGAGCGGCTGATGGCCGCGATCGACGCCATTCTCCGATCGGCCCGGTGGGAGCTCGGAGATGTCGACGGATTCGCGGTGGCGCTCGGCCCGGGATCGTTCACCGGGCTCCGGATCGGGCTCAGCACGGTAAAGGGCCTGGCCTTTGCCACCGGGAAGCCCGTGGTGGGTGTGCCGACCCTCGAGGCTCTCGCCTGGAGGCTGCCGTTCTGCGCCTATCCGGTGTGTCCCGTCCTCGACGCCAGAAAGAACGAGGTATACACGGCGCTCTACCTGACGCGTGACGGCAGGCTCGATCGGCTGGAAGCCGCGCGCGCCGTACCCCCCGCGGCCCTGGCCGAGGAGCTGCGGGCGACAACGGAAGGGCCCATCGTCTTCCTGGGGGATGGCGTGGCCCCCTTCGCGGCACTCTTCGCAGAAGTGCTCGGGACACGCGCTTACCTGGCGCCGGCCGACCTTCGTCTGCCCTCGGCGGCGACGGTTGGCGAGCTCGGGGGGTGGGCGCTGGCCCGCGGGGAGGCTGCGGACGCGGCCGGGCTCGTCCCCCTCTATCTGCGCCCGTCGGAAGCGGAGCTCGCGCGTGAGCAACGGCAAGCTGCCGCCCGTCCGCATTGAGCGGATGCGGGCCGCTGACCTCGAGGCGGTCCTCCAGATCGAGCGCGCATCCTTCCACACGCCGTGGTCCCGGCAGGCCTTCCTGCACGAGCTGGAGCGGAACCGCGTTGCTGCGCTGTGGGTTGCTCGCGCCGCGGGCGCCGGGGACGCGAGCGGTGCGGCAGTGGTGGTGGGTTACCTGTGCCTCTGGGCGGTGGCCGACGAGGTCCACGTGACGAATCTCGCTGTCCACCCGGAGTGGCGTGGGGAAGGTGTTGGTCGTTTCCTCCTCGGCTCGCTTCTGGCGCAGCATCGCATCATCGGTGCCCGGCGCGCCCTTCTCGAGGTGCGTCCCGGCAACGTGGAGGCGCGCCGGCTCTACGAGGGCCTCGGCTTCCGGGAGGTTGGTCGGCGCCGTGGATACTACGTCGACACTGGAGAGGATGCGCTGATCCTGGAGGCGCGACTCGACGAGGGGTCGTTCGCGACCGCGGTCGACACGAGCGGGCCGGGTGGCCGGAACCCGTCGGCCGGTTGACGCGTTCTACTGGTTAACTCCATGAGTATGTCCAGAGAGGGCGGCGGGGAGCCGAAGGACCGGGTTTCGTGGCTGTTCCTGCCGGTCCTGACGCTTGGCTTCGTCCTGCTGGCGGCGGTATCGGCATCCGCGCAGGGTTCCCCCGGCCGCGACGCGATCGCCCGGGGGAAATACGTGTTCGGGGCGACTGGCGGTTGCGGCTGCCACACCGAAAAGGACCGGCCGGTGAATAGCGGTGGACGCAAGTACGAGGGCCCGTTCGGTACGGTGTACTCGACCAACATCACCCCCGACCGGCAAACCGGAGTCGGCGACTGGACGGACGACCAGATCATCACGGCCATTCGTCTGGGCCGTCGGTCGAACGGCGAGCGGCTGGTTCCAGTGCATCCCTATCCCGTGTTCAACGGGATGGCCGAAGAGGACCTGCGTGCCGTGGTGGCGTATCTTCGGAGCCTGCCCGCCGTCAATCGTCCGAACCAGCCGAAGAAGGTCGTCCCACTGTTCGAGAGCGTGTTCTTGCCCGCCTGGCTCGCGGCCTTCGCGCCGCGCGAGAAGCCGCCGCCCAGCGCGCCGACCTCCGGCCTCGCACGCGGCGAATACCTCGTGCGGGCGGTGGGTCACTGTGGCGAGTGCCACACGCCGCGCGGGATCACGCAGGCGACGGACAACTCGAGGTTCCTGGGTGGGGCAGGGAAGGGCCCGGACGGCGACCCTGTCCCGAACATCACGCCGGACAAGGACACCGGGCTCACCTGGTCCGAGGAGGAGATCGCCGACTACCTGGGAAGCGGCAACAAGCCCGACGGTGACGTGGCCGGCGGGCTGATGGCCGAGATGATCGAGGGCGTGACGGCCGGCTTCAAGGACCTCACCAAGGAGGATCGGCTGGCCATCGCCCGGTATCTGAAGAGCATCCCCGCCGTGCGCAACAAGGTGACCAAGCAGTGAGCGCGTCCATCCCCACGCCGGGTCGGGCCCCGTCGAGCCCGAAGGAGGCCGCATGAATCGTTTCGCTGTCCGTGCCAGCGTCGTGGTCGGCAGTCTGGCCGCCCTGCTCCTCGGGCTCGTGACCAGCCAGGCCCAGATGGCGGCCAAGCCGGGCTCGGGGGATCCGGTCGCCGATCGGCAA
Organism: uncultured Candidatus Rokubacteria bacterium; assembly: GCA_963804185.1. Classification (GTDB taxonomy): domain Bacteria; phylum Methylomirabilota; class Methylomirabilia; order Rokubacteriales; family DASRDR01; genus DASRDR01. The sequence goes on along the minus strand of CAWDPM010000005.1, from coordinate 472,496 downwards.
CGCCTGATGAAGCTGAACGGGGCCAGCTGGAAGGATGTCCAGGACAAGGTCAAGGCGGGCCAGATCGAGGCCGTCGTCGTCAATGCCGAGACGATGGCGATCAACGCCAAGCACATCCCCTCGCTCTTTCCCGAGGGATCGCTGACCGACAAGTCGAAGGCCAAGCCGGAGATCTGGCAGAAGTTCGCGGAGTTCGAGGCGGCGTCCAAGAACCTCGAGACCAAGTCGGAGGAGCTCCGCGAGGCGGCTCGCGCCAAGGACCAGGCGAAGGTCGAAGCACTCGTGAAGGACTTCGGCCGCCAGGCCTGCGGCACCTGCCACCAGCCGTTCCGGCAGCCCCAGCAGCAGTAGCGGCATCCGTCCCGGCGCGAGGGTCCTCGTCACCCTCGCGCCGGGTTCGGCGCGCCTGAGCCTATAATCCTCCCATGTCGGGCGCCTTCGCGGGCCTCCGCTTCCTCGACCTGTCGCGCCTCCTGCCCGGCCCGTACTGCTCGCTCCTGTTCGGGGACCTGGGCGCTGAAGTGGTCAAGGTCGAGGAGCCGGGCCGCGGCGACTACGCCCGGCGAACCCCGCCCTTCTGGGGCCAGTCAGACGTCGGCGCGTACTTCCTCCTGCTTAACCGCAACAAGAAGAGCGTGTCGATCGACCTGAAGGCCGATGCCGGGAAGGCGGTCTTCCGGCGCCTTGCCCGGACCGCGGACGTCCTGCTCGAGAGCTTCCGGCCCGGCGTCATGGAGCGCCTTGGCCTCGGGTGGGACGCGCTGCGCGCCGAGAATCCCCGGCTCGTGTACTGTGCCCTGTCCGGCTACGGCCAGGATGGACCCTACCGCAACCTCGTGGGCCACGACGTGAACTACATGGGCTATGCGGGCGCCCTGGCCGTGACGGGTCCTCGGGACGGCCCGCCGCTGACCCCCGGTGTCCAGGTCGCCGACCTCGGGGGAGGGGCGCTGATGGCGGCGTTCGCGATCGCCGCCGCGCTCCACCACCGGCAGGCGTCTGGGCAGGGGCAGTTCGTCGACGTCTCGATGACCGATGGCGTCGTGTCCTGGCTGATTCCGCACCTGGCCGCCTTCTTCGCGACGGGGCGGGTACCGGAGCGCGGCCGGGAGCGCCTCAACGGCGGCTGGCCCTGCTACGGCGTCTACGAGACGGCCGACGGCGGCCACGTGACACTGGGGGCGCTCGAGCCGCAGTTCTGGGCGAACTTCTGCCGGCTCGTCGAGCGCGATGATCTCCGGGCGCTCCAGCACGCCGAGGGTCCCGAGCGCGACCGCGTCGCGACCGAGCTCCGCCACCTGTTCCTGACCCGGACTCGCGCGGCGTGGGTCACCCTCCTGCACGAGGCCGATGTTTGTGCGGGACCGGTGCTCGAGCTCGACGAGGTCGTCCGGGACCCGCAGCTTGCGCAGCGCGGACTCTTCACGGAGGTGGCACACCCGAAGCTCGGCACGGTCCGCCAGGTTGCCTTTCCGGTGCGGATGTCGGCGACGCCGGGGCGAGTCGAGACGCCTCCGCCGGAGCTGGGCGAGCACACCGACGAGGTCCTTCACGGCCTCGGTTACGATGCGGCGACGATCGCGGCGCTCCGGCGCGACGGCGTGATCGCGTGACCGCCGCCACAGGTCGCCAAACGCCGCCCGAGGGTGAAGGCCGTCCGTTGAATCCTCGCGCGGAGCCAGGGGTTCCTGTGAGCGCGGAAGAGCCGGTGGACACCCTCGTAGCCCGCATGCTCGGCGGCGACCGCCGGGCGCTCGCCCGGCTCATCACTTTCGTGGAGAATCGGGAATCAGCCGTGCCGGCCCTCATGCGCCGGGTCTACCCGCGGACGGGGCGCGCGTACACGGTCGGCATCACGGGGCCTCCGGGGGCGGGCAAGAGCACGCTTGTCGACCGGCTCACCGCCGCGATTCGGAAGACCGGTGCGACGGTCGGTGTTGTCGCCGTCGATCCGACGAGCCCGTTCACGGGCGGCGCCGTCCTGGGTGATCGGATCCGGATGCAGGCTCACACCCTGGACCAGGGCGTCTTCATCCGCAGCATGGCCACGCGCGGAAGCCTGGGCGGGCTCGCCCGCGCCACGGCCGAGACGCAGAAGCTCCTGGACGCGTCCGGCTTCGACTGGATCCTCGTGGAGACGGTAGGAGTCGGCCAGACCGAGCTGGACGTCGTCAAGCTGGTGGACACGACGGTCGTCGTGCTGGTGCCCGAATCGGGCGACGGCATCCAGACCATGAAGGCCGGGCTCCTCGAGGCGGCCGATGTCCTCGTCGTCAACAAGGCGGACCGCGAAGGAGCGCCGCGGCTGCTCACCGAGCTCAAGTACATGGTCCACCTCCACCGAGAAGGCCAGCAGGCGTCGCGCGACCTCAGGTGGGAGGTCCCGATCCTCTCGGCAGAGGCGGTCCATGACGTCGGGGTGGTCGAGCTCCTGGACACGATCGGTCGTCATCGGGCGGCGCTCGAGAGCAGCGGGGCCCTGCCTCGGCGCCGGCAGGCGCGCCGGACGCGGGAGCTGCGAGACCTCATCGTGGCCGAGCTGCGCCAGGAGGTCGACCGCCAGCTCGCGGACGGCGGAGCTCTCGAGCGAGTGCTCGCGGACGTGGAGGCGGGCCGGGTCGATCCGTACACCGCGATCCGCACGATCAGGGAGCGCCTGCGCTTCGGCGCGCCGTCGCCCGACTGAGCGTCGCCAGGTGACCGCGACGCCGGGCCACCGGGCGTCCCCGCAACCGGTGATGTGCGCGTCACGCAGACGACCCCGCGCCTTGACCCTCGTCGAGCGGGCGTGCTGTAATCCGGCAACGTGAGCTCGAGCGCGGTGGCGGCCCTTTCCGATGTCCCGTTCCGCGACACATTCTGGAACATCCCCGCCTGGGCGCAGTTCCTCCTGTACGCGCTGTCCGTCGTCGCGATTGGGGTGTTCGCGCTCGGGATGTGGCAGCGCGTGGCGCTGTGGCGCGAGGGCAAGGCCGAGCAGCGCCTGGACCGCGTCCCGGAGCGAGTCCGCTTCCTGATCCGCCACGGGCTTCTCCAGGGTCGGATCCTCACGCAGAAGTATCCGGGCGTCATGCACGCCCTCATGTTCTGGGGGTTCTGCGTCCTGTTCATCGGGACCGTGCTCGCGACGATTGACTACGACATCACGCTCCGGCTCCCGCTGGGGTTCGACTTCAAGCTCCTTCAGGGCCCGTTCTATCTGCTCTACGAGCTGTCGCTCGACTTCTTCGGGCTCTTCTTCGTGGTGGGCCTCGGCCTGGCCCTGTACCGACGGTTCGTCCAGCGCCCAGCCCGGATCGACCCAACCACGCACTTCGCATGGGTCCTCGCGCTCCTCTTCGTCATCAACGTCACGGGCTTCGTGCTGGAGGCGTGTCGGCTTGCGGTCGTGAAGCCGTGGTGGGGCCCGTGGTCACCGGTCGGCTGGATACTGGGCCAGGGGTTACTCGCGATCGGGATGGGAGAGGGCGCGCTCCGGGCGCTTCACCTCGGAACCTGGATCTTTCACTTCACAATCTCGTTCGCATTCATCGCGCTCATCCCGCACTCCTACTTCGTCCACTTGATCACGACGCCCCTGAACACCTTCCTCGTCAAGCTCACGCCGGTGGGTGCACTCCAGCCGATCCCGAACATCGAGGAGGCGGAGGCGCTCGGCGTCTCGAAGATAGAGGAGTTCTCGTGGAAACGGCGGCTCGACTTCGACGCGTGCACGATGTGCGGTCGCTGCCAGGACGTCTGTCCGGCGTATCTGGCGGGGACTCCGCTGTCGCCGAAGCAGATCATCCTGAAGCTCCGGGGGTTGATGCACGAGGGGAACGGGCGCGCCATCCACGGCGAGACGATCGCGGCCGACGAGCTGTGGGCGTGCACGACCTGCATGGCGTGCGTGGAGGCCTGCCCGGCGTTCATCGACATCGTGGACACGATCGTCGACTTGCGACGGTACCTCTCGCTTTCCGAGGGCGCGCTGCCCGGAACCGCGGGCATGAGCCTCCAGAACATGCAGCGGGCGGGCAACCCTTGGGGTCTGGCGGCGGCGGACCGCCTCGCATGGGCCGAAGGGCTCGACGTCCCGCGGCTCCAGGAGGGGCAGGAGGTCGAGTATCTCTACTGGGTCGGGTGCTCGGCGTCCTACGACCGGCGTAACCAGAGCATCGCCCGGGCGGTCGTGAAGGTGCTGCGGGCGGCGGGCGTCTCCTTCGCGGTGATGCAGGGCGAGCGCTGCAGCGGCGACGCCGCGCGGCGGCTCGGCGAGGAGTACCTCTACCAGACGCTCGCCCAGGAGAACGTCGAGAACCTCAAGCGGTACCGCTTCCGCAAGGTCCTCGCCGCGTGCCCCCATTGCTTCAACACCATTGGCAACGAGTACCGCCAGTTCGGCGGCGAGTTCGAAGTGGTGCACCACTCGGTCCTGATCTCCCAGCTGGTTCGCGAGGGTCGCCTGCGCCTGACCCGGCCGCGGGAGGAGCTGCTCGCCTACCACGACTCCTGCTACATCGGCCGGTACAACGACATCTACGAGGCGCCCCGGGAGAGCCTCCGGGCCATCCCGGGTCTTCAGGTCATCGACCCCCCGCGCAGCCGGAACAAGGGACTCTGCTGCGGAGGCGGGGGCGGCCACATGTGGATGGAGGTTCGCGGTCGCGAGCGAGTCAACGAGATCCGTGTGGCCGAGCTGCTCGAGACGAGGGCCGGGACGGTGGGCACGGCCTGCCCGTTCTGCCTGGCGATGGTGGACCTCGGCCGAAAGGTCAAGGGCGTCGAGGAGAAGCTGCAGGTGAAGGACATCGCGGAGCTGGTGGCCGAGGCCCTGGAGTGACAGGGATGCCGCCGCGAACGCCCGAGCGCCGATCCAAGCGGCTTCACGCAAAGGATCGTCCGCGCGTGTTCGAGGAAATTGGCCCGCTGATAGAACGGGGCGGCGCGCCCGCCTAGCTTTCGCGCCGGCTTCGGTGGATCGGATGCCCGCCGCGTCAGCCGCGGCGCAAGGCGTCCAGTTCCGCAAAGGCGGACAAAGGCGGACGGCCCTTCTCGCATCGCGGGTTAGATGCTAGCGTGACGGGCGTTGCGTGACCCGTCGACGAGGTTGCGTGACCCGTCGACGAGAAGGGGAGACCATGGCGATCACCGTGGCTCGGTTTCTCGACGTGGCCAGCGGCCTGCAACCAAACCAGTTCTCGGTAGGCTCCCACGATCGGATCGGCTCCCTGGACGATCTCGACCCGATCTACAAGCGGCTGCTCGACGAGCCGGTGACGGCGGTGTTCGCGGTGCAGGGGAAGGATGGACGCCCGAACCTCACTCCCATGTGGTTTGACTACACCGGCACGACCGTCCTGGTGAATGTCGCCTCGCACCGGAAGAAGGTCGAGTGGATCCGGGCGAATCCGCGACTCACGATCCTCCTGATGAACCCGACGAATCCGTACCACTGGGTCAGCATCAAGTGCACGGTCAGGCGCGAGGTGTCCGAGGACGACCCGCGCGAGGGGGCGCGGGTCACCGCCCAGGTCGACAGGATCTGGACCAAGTACACCAAGCAGCCCCCGCCCTACGGCCTGCGCGACCCATCGCGCAACGAGCGGCGGGTGCTCTTCGAGTGCTCGATCGACAAGGTCGCCACCTTCGGCAAGCCCTGACCGCCGAGTGGCATGCGGGCAGCGGTTGTTGGCGGATCGCTCGGCGGGCTGAGCGCGGCGCTGCTGCTCCAGGATCTGGGGATCGAGGTCGACGTCTACGAGCGGTCCCCCGCCGAGCTGGTACAGCGCGGGGCGGGAATCGGGTTTCTGCCGGAGAGCGCGCGCTATCTCGTCGAGCGCGCGGGCGTCGCCCTGGACCGCATCAGCGTCGCCACCTCTCGGATCCGGTATCTGGATCGCCGCGGTGAGCGAGTCTACGACGGGTTGCACTCTTACCGGTTCAGCTCCTGGAACACGGTGTACCGGGAGCTGGTGACCCGGGTCCGTTCCTCGCGGTATCACCTCGACCACGAGATGACTGGATGGGTCGATGGTGGCGACTCGGTGGAGCTGCACCTGGCGGGACGACCGCCGCGGCGGGTCGACCTCCTCGTGTGTGCTGACGGGGTCGGTTCGATGGCGCGGGCGCGGTTGCTGCCTGCCGTGCGGCCCTCTTACTCGGGATACGTGGCGTGGCGGGGCATGGTGCCCGAGGCCAGCCTAGACGCGGCGACGCGTGCGGTCCTCGACGACGCCATCACGTACTATGTATACGCAAACAGTCACATTCTCGTGTACCCCATACCCGGACCGGATGGGTGCGTGGCCCCGGGCCACCGGCTCATGAACTTCGTCTGGTACCGCAACTACCTCGAGGGCAGTGACCTCGACGATGTGCTGACCGACGACGACGGGTTGCGTCGCGAGATCTCGGTGCCGCCGGGCTCGGCCCGCGAGCGGCACGTCGCCGAGATGCGCGCCGTCGCCCATGCTCGGCTTCCCACGCCTCTGACCCGCGTCGTTTGCTGCACTGCCCAGCCGTTCCTGCAGGTGATCTACGACATCGAGGTGCCGCGCATGGCCTTTGGCCGAGTCTGCCTGATTGGCGACGCCGCGTTCGTGGTCCGACCGCACGCGGCGGCGGGAACGGCGAAGGCGGCGGCCGACGCCTGGGCGCTGGCCGCCGCAGTGGAGCATGGTCGCGACGTTCCGTCGGCCCTCGCGCGCTGGGAGCCGGGGCAGATCGCGCTTGGCGCCCAGCTCCTCGATCGAACGCGTCGCATCGGCCGCCGGTCGCAGTTCGACGGCACCTGGGTGCCGGGCGATCCGGAGCTGATCTTCGGTCTCCGCGGACCCGGCATGTGAACGCGGACAAGGCCGCCAAGGACCTCGTCTTCTCGTGGAGTACGACAACACGACGCGCGACGCGAACCACGTGCATACTGTTTGGCGCGACCCGGTCCGCGACTTCGGCATGGACGCGCTCGGGGCCCATCGCCGCCAGGAGCACTGAGCACCCGGTCGTGAACCCGGCTACCGTGCCGCTCGGAATACCGGCGGACGAGGAGGCATGGGATGCCGGTCTCCGTCCGCGCCATCACCGTACGCCCCGGCTCGCCACGCGCCGGACGCGAGCTTGCTGCGCGCGGGCGGGGCGAGATCCCGGCGCGTAGGCGGATGCTGGTCGGCGCGTCGCTGTCCCTCAGCGGCCCGTTTCAGCGGCAGGGCGAGCAGGCACGCGACGGTCTGCAGCTCTGGGTCGACTACGTGCGGGCTGCCGGGGACGCTCCCACGCCGTACTTGATCGTTCTCGACGACCGGAGCCGCGCGAGTGTCGCGCGGGAGCACGTGCGGCGGCTCCTGGCCGAGGAACACGTCGATGTTCTCATCGGCCCGTACTCGAGCGGACTGGTCCTGGCGGTCGTTCCCGTCGTCGGAGCCGCAGGAAAGGTTCTCTGGAACCACGGCGGGACGTCTGACGCAATCTTCCAGGAGGGTGGGCGGCACCTGGTAAGCGTGGCGAGCCCGGCCAGCGACTACCTGCGGGATCTTCCACACTGGATCAGGCGCCGCGCGCCGCAGGCAAATCGGGCCACGATCATGTACGCGGCGTCCGGGACCTTTGCCGGCCAGGTGGCCCGCGGCGCCGCGGAGGGCGCACGGGCCGCTGGCTTTGCCGAGATCCGGTTCGCGACCTTCGAGTCGCCGATTCGCGATGCGCGCACACTCTTGCTCGAGGCGGCCGCGCGGGAGCCTGACCTCCTCCTGAGCGTGGGCGCGTTCGCAGACGACCTGGCCATCGCACGGGAGCGGCCGGCCCTTCCGGGAGCGACCGTGCTGGCTCTCGTCGGCGCCGGCCTCGCCGAGTTCGGCGGCGAGATGGGCGATCTCGCAGAGGGCATCATGGGGCCGAGCCAGTGGGAGCCAACCGCCGGCGAGGCGCCCCTGACGGGCCCCGACTCGACCTGGTTTGCCGGCGCGTTCGAAGGCGCGTCCCGACGCACTCCCGAGTATCCCGCGGCGCAGGCTTTCGCCATTGGACTGATCTTCGAGGAGTGCCGGCGGCGATGCGCCGGCAAACTCGACGATGGCGCGCTCCTGGCCGCCGCCCGCGCCCTCCAGACGACGACCTTCTACGGCGGGTTTCGCCTCGACCCCGTGACGGGCAGACAGGTCGGCCACCGGATCCGGCTCGTTCAGTGGCGGGACGGCAAAAAGCGCGTGGTCGACTAACCCCCGCTGGCTCCGTCGCGGGTCCTGTCCGGCCCGTTGCGAGCGCCCTCGGACGATTGACGGCGGCGCGAGAGGCGCAAGAGGTCGGCGCGGGAGGCGCACCAGGGTCCGTCGTGCGGACCCGGCGACGTCGGGGAGCGGATCAGAGTCGCGGCTCGATCTGCACACGACAAGGCTGCGCTGAGTTATCTTGTCAGAGGAAGGCTACGCTTCGGCGTGAGGAGAACACGACATGCAGGAATGCGGGCGCGTCGCGTCCGAGACGGATCTGAACAGGCTCCTGGGGCTCAATCGCGACTACATCAGATCGGTGCAGACGTCGGACGTCCGCCGCTTCGAAGAGATCCTGGCAGACGACTTTCTCTGCAGCAATCCGGACGGATCGCTGATCGATCGGAAGGCCTTCCTCGAGCAGACGGCGCGGCCGGTCCGGATCTCGAACCTCGAGGCCCACGACGTCAAGGTCCGCATCATGGGAGACGTCGCGATCATCCACGCGCGCACGACGTACACCCGGCCCGATGGCGGCGGCGGCTCCGGCCGCTACACGGACGTGTGGGCGCGCCGGCAGGGGAGCTGGCTCGCGGTGTCGGCACACGTCACGCGCTGCTGAGACCCTGCCGGAGTGCCACGACGTCTGACGCCAGGAGAGATTGGATGACGGTCAGCCAGGTCGACAGGGGCGCCCGCTTCCGCGCACTCCACGAGGTGCCGCGCGTATTCGTGATCCCCAATCCGTGGGACGCGGGCTCCGCGCGCATCCTGGCCGGGCTCGGCTTTGCGGCGCTCGCGACGTCGAGCGGCGCCTCCGCGGGCACGCTCGGGCGCCGCGACGGCCGGGTGACACGCGCGGAGGCGCTGGCGCACGCCCGCGCCATCGTGGGAGCGACCGACCTGCCGGTCTCGGCCGACCTGGAGAAGGGCTTCGGGGACGCTCCGAGCGACGCCGCGGAGACCATCCGGCTGGCTGCCGAGGTCGGGCTGGTTGGCGGCTCGATCGAGGACGCCACCGGCGATCCCGCCAGGCCCCTTTACGACATCGGCCATGCGACCGAGCGCGTGGCGGCCGCGGCGCAAGCCGCGCGAGCGCTCTCGTTTCCGTTCACCCTGACCGCGCGGGCAGAGAATTTCCTTCGCGGAAACCCGAGCCTGGATGACACCATCGCGCGGCTCCAGGCCTTCGAGCGAGCCGGCGCGGACGTGCTGTTCGCCCCCGGTCTCCCCGACCTGGCGGCGGTGCAGGCGGTCTGTGCCGCGGTCTCGAAGCCGGTCAACTTCATGGTCGGGATCCAGGGCAAGTCGTTCACGGTGGCCGAGCTCGAGGCGGCCGGAGTTCGCCGGATCAGCCTCGCCACCTCACTCTATCGTGTGGCCATGACCGGCCTGCTCACCGCCGCCCGCGAGGTGAAGGACAGGGGAACCTTCGGCTACCTCGGCCACTGCGTGCCGACACCGGAGCTGAACGCGCTCATGGGAGCCTAGCATCGCGGGCGGCGTCCTCTGAAGGTGATGGACCCATGACGGACGCCGACCCCTCGCTCGCGTGAACCCGATCACGGCAGTGACCCATGCCGATCCGTATCCGTACTACGCGGAGCTCGTCGCGACCCGGCCGCTCCATCGCGACGACGCGCTGGGGTTCTGGGTCGCCGCCAGTGCGGAGGCGGTACGGGCGGTCCTGACGAGCGACCTGTGCCGAGTCCGACCCGAGGCAGAGCCCGTTTCCCGACTTCTTCTGGGCTCCCCGGCAGGCAACGTCTTCGGCCAGCTGATTCGAATGACCGATGGGCCAGGCCACTTGCCGGCGAAGCTCGCCGTGTCCGGTCACCTCGGCTCGATGAACCCTGCGCTAATCGTTCAGCAGGGAGCGGCGTGGGCGCAGCGGTTGGCCGAGGCGCTCGATCCCGCGCGCCATATCGCCCGGCTCGCGGACTTCGCCTTCCGGCTGCCGGTCCACGTGATTGGCAGCCTGCTCGGCTTCTCACCGGACCGGTTGCCGCAGCTCGTGGCGTGGACGGACGACTTCGTACGCTGTCTGTCCCCCGCCAGCACACCGGAGCAGATCGAGCAAGGCAAGGTGGCAGCGAGCCACCTCGTCGAGGCCTTCCAGAACCTGCTCGGCCGCCCGGCGCTGGACGTGGTCGTCGCGAACCGGATCGGGTATCTGTCCCAGGCCTACGAGGCGACGGCCGGGCTGATCGGCAACACGATCGTCGCGCTCGGACGGCAGGGCGATGTCCGGGATCGCGCCGGGTCGGAACCCGCCTTCCTGACCGCGGTGATTCGTGAGGTCGCGCGTCACGACGCGCCCATCCAGAACACCCGGCGCTTCCTGGGCCGGCCGGGCACCGTCGCCGGCCAAGACATGAGGGCAGGTGAAACCGTGCTGGTCGTGCTGGCCGCGGCCAATCGCGACCCGGCGGCGAACCTCGACCCCGATCGGTTCGATCCGCACCGCCGGGAACGACTGACGTTCACCTTCGGCCTCGGAGCGCACGCCTGCCCGGGTGAAACGCTCGCCACGATCGTCACCCAGGCCGGCGTCGAGCAGCTGCTGGCCGCGCGCCTCGACTTCGCGGGGGTACTCGGGACGCTCGCGTACCGGCCGTCGGGTAACGCGCGGATTCCGCTCTTCGGGCCCAGCCCACACGGGCCGTCGGTGACCTCACACTAATTCAGGCTACATCTCCCCGAGGTAGGCCTGACGGATGCCCTGGCTGCGGAGGAGCTCCGGGGCCGATCCGGACATCACGATCTCCCCGGTCCGGAGGACGTAGCCGCGGTGAGCGATAGCGAGGGCCATCGCAGCGTTCTGCTCGACGACGAAGATGGTCACGCCGCTCCGGTTGATCTCCTGGATCAGCTCGAAGTTCTGCTGGACGAGCCGAGGCGAGAGTCCCATCGAAGGCTCGTCCATGAGGAGCAGGCGGGGCCGGGCCATCAGGGCCCGCGCCATCGCGAGCATCTGCTGCTCGCCTCCTGACAGTGTGCCGCCCCGTTGCCCCAGGCGCTCGCGAAGACGTGGGAAGAGGCCGAGAACACGCTCGAGATCGGCCTCGATGCCGAGGCGTTCGCGCCGGAGGAAAGCGCCCATCTCGAGATTCTCGCGGACTGTCATGCGGGGGAAGACGCGCCGGTTCTCCGGAACGATGGCTAGCCCTCGCTCAATCCGCTGGGCGGTCCTGACGTCGTTGATGACCTTGCCGTCGAACTCGACGGTGCCGGCTGTCGGCCGGACGACCCCGAGGATCGTCTTCATCGTCGTCGACTTTCCCGAGGCGTTGCCTCCAAGGAGGCACACGATCTCGCCTTCCGCGACCTCGAGGCTCACACGCCGCAGCACACGGATGCGCCCGTAGGCGGTGTCGACGTCTCGAAGCCTAAGCACCGCTCACCATCTTGCCGAGGTAGGCCTCCACCACCACCGAATTCCGCGCGACCTCGTCGGGGCGCCCCTCGGCGATCCGCTCTCCGTAGTTCATCGCGATCACCCGGTCCGCCGTCTGCATCACCACGCGCATGTCGTGCTCGATGAGGAGCACGGTCACGCCCCGGCCGCGGATGGTGCGGATGACGCCCGTCAGCTCCTGTTTCTCCGTCGGGTTCATACCGGCCGTCGGCTCGTCGAGCAGGAGAAGGCGGGGATTCGTGGCCAGAGCCCGAGCGATCTCCAGGCGACGTCGGTTCGCGTAGGAGAGCGAGCGCGCGGGCCAGGTGGCCCGCGGCAGGAGACGGTCTCCGAAGAGCGCGAGCAGCTCCAGCGCCCGTTTCGCGGCGTCCGTCTCCTCGGTGACCACCCACGCGGGCCGCAAGATCGCCCCGAGGACGCCCGCGCGCCGCCGGCAGTGGAGGCCGACCAGCACGTTCTCGAGCACCGAGAGGTTAGGGAAGACCCGGAGCGTCTGGAAGGTGCGGGAGATGCCCCGCCGGACGATATCGTGCGGGTCAAGGTGGGTCACCTCCGCTGGCGGGTTCCCGAACGCGATCGATCCGGTCGTGGCGCGGTAGAGCCCGGTGACGCAGTTGAACAGCGTGGTCTTGCCGGATCCGTTTGGGCCGATGACACCGACGATCTCACCGGGGCGCACCTCGAGCGAGAGGTCGTTCAGGGCCGTCAGGCCGCCGAAGCGGACGGTGAGATGGCGGACGGCGAGCAGAACACTCATCGCCGAGCCTGGTTAGACTCGAGACGGAAGCCCCGGGGCCGCTTCGCCCTCCGGGGCCCGGTCCTCATCACGCTCCTCACCGATCCACGTGCGGCCGAGAAGGCCCTGCGGTCGGACGAGGGCGAGCGTGACCATGGCGAGGCCGAAGGCGAGCATGCGGTAGCGGGCGGCCTCCCGCAGGAGCTCGGGCAGCGCGATGAAGACGACGGCCCCGACGATCACCCCCGCCAGGCTTCCGGCGCCCCCGATGACAACGATGCAGACGACCAACACGGACTCGGCGAACGTGAAGCTCTCCGGGGAGACGAAGCCTGCCCGCCCGGCGAAGAAGCTGCCGGCCAGGCCGGCAAAGGCGGCGCCGAGCCCGAACGCGAGCAGCTTGGCCCGGCGCACGTCGACGCCCATGGCGCCCGCGGCCAGCTCGTCTTCCCGGATCGCCTTCCAGGCGAGGCCGATCCGCGAGTGGACCAGCCGCCGGACGACGAAGACGGTCATGGCCGCCAGGGCGAGCACGAAGAAGTAGTAGGCGCGTACCTTCAGGCCGAAGTCGAGCACGCCCAAGCCCGGCACCGCAATCGTAGGGTGGGGAACGCCCATGATTCCCATGGGGCCGTTCGTCAGCTCGCGCCAGTTGTTTAGCGTGATCCGGATGATCTCGCCGAAGCCGAGGGTCACGATCGCCAGGTAGTCGCCGCGAAGTCGGAGGGTCGGATACCCGAGGACGACACCGAACAGCGCCGCCAGTACCGCGCTGGTTGGCAAGAGGATCCAGAAGCTCACGCCCCAGTGCGTGGAGAGGAGCGCCGTCCAGTACGCTCCGATGGCGTAGAAGGCAATGTACCCGAGGTCGAGGAGACCGGCCTGACCAATCACGATGCTGAGTCCAAGGCCCAAGATGGTGTAGACGCCCACCAGGACGCCGATGTCCAGGAGGTACTCGTCGGCGGCGAGCCCGAAGGCGATCAACCCGGCGATGAGCAGCCCGACCAGGGCCGCCCGGGACACGGCCGAGAGTCCGGACAAGAGCGGCCACGGCACCGGCTTAGACCTTCTCGGGTAGTTGCTCGCCCAGCAGCCCTCCCGGACGGAAGACGAGCACAGTGATGAGCACGCCGAACGCGATGACGTCCCGCCACTGCGCGCCAATGAACCCCGCGCCGAAACTCTCGGCGAGCCCTAGCAGAAGGCCGCCCAGCATCGCCCCGCGGAGGTTGCCGATCCCCCCGAGGACCGCGGCGGTGAATGCCTTCAGGCCGGCGATGTATCCCATGAAAAAGTCGACGATCCCGTAGTAGAGGCCCACCAGGACGCCGGCCCCCGCCGCCAGGACGGAGCCGATTAGGAAGGTGAGCGTGACGACCGTGTTGACCTCGACGCCCATGAAGCCGGCCACCTCGGCGTCCTGGGCGACCGCGCGCATCGCCCGTCCCCACCGAGTGCGTCGGACGAACTGGTCCAGGAGCAGCATGAGACCCACCGACGCGGCCAGGATCAGGATCTGGAGGTTCGTGAACACGGCGCCCCCGACGTGGTAGAGCTGCTTCTCCACCAGTGCCGGGAACGCCTTCGGCCGCGTGCCGACGATCAGCATCGCGGCGTTCTGGAGAAACAGGGAAACCCCCAGGGCGGCGATGAGCGGTCCAAGCCGGCTCGTGCTGCGCACCGGACGATAGGCGATTCGCTCGATGCCGATACCCAGCAAAGCGCAGCCGGCCATCGCGCCCAGGAGGGTGGCGGCGAGGACCAGGGCGACACTGCCGCCCACCAGGCTCGCGGAGGGGCCCATGAGCGCGACGACCAGGAGGCCGAGGAAGCTTCCCACCATGTACACGTCGCCGTGGGCGAAATTGATCATCTCGAGGACGCCGTACACCATCGTGTAGCCCAGCGCGATCAGGGCGTACACGCTGCCGATGGTGAGGCCGTTGATAAACTGCTGGAGGTACACGGGGCCCATGGAGCCTTCCATGGGTCACCCGTCTCCCGCTGGCCACGACCGCGCGCGATGCGGCCGTGGCCAGCCAGACGCCGGGCTCGGAAGGGTTCCCGCCGTCGAGCTCCCTCCCGGCGCGCTCACGGGCGCTTACTTCGGAAGGCGGTCAGCCGGGATGTTGGCGGCCTTCTGGTACTCCCACTTGCCATCCTTCACGCAGTAGATGCCGATGACTTGGTTCACGGTGTCACCCCGCTCGTTGAAGACGGTCTTCCCAAGCGCGCCCTCGTAGGGCGTGACGGCACGCACCGCCTTCAGGATCTCCGCGCGGTCCTTTTTGCCGGCCTTCTCGACCGCCTTGATGATGATGTGCATGTCCTCGTAGGCGAAGACGCTGTACTGCTGCGGGCTCTCGTTGTATTTGGCCTTGAACGCGTTCACGAACTTCGACGCCGTCGGGAGCTTGTTCACGTCGGCGCCCAGTGCGGTGGCGCACGCGCCCTCGGCGGCCGGACCGGCCAGCTTCACCAGGTCGTCCGAGTACATGCCATCCGGACCCAGCACGGTGACCTTGATCCCCAGGTCCTTCATCTGCTTCAGGGCCAGGGCGGCGTCGGCGAACACGGTGACAAGGTAGAGGGCGTCGGGATTCTTCTGCTTGAGGGTGGTCAGCACTGGACTCCAGTCCCGCTCACCCCAGTTGACGCCTTGGAACATGACCGTTTCCGCCTTGTCCTTCTTGACGAGCTCCTGGAAGATCTCGGAGATGGTCACGCCGGGAATCGTGTTGTCGTGGATGATCGCGATTCGCTTTTTCTTGAGCTCCCCGACCAGGTAGGCCTCGCCGCCGATCGCCTGGAAGTCGTTCGTGGAGACCGTCCGGAAGATGTTCGTGAATCCCTGGCGCGTGAGCTTGGGATCGCTGGCGATCGCAAAGAGCGGGAGCTTGGCCTCGGAGTAGATCGGCGAGGCAGGAATGGCCACGCCGCTGTTCCAGGGTCCGATGACCGCCATCACATCCTTGTCGACCTTGAGTTTGTTGGCGATCGTGATGCCGACCTTGGGATCGGCCGTATCATCCATGGGCAGGATCTCGTAGCTGAACTTGAGCGTCTTGGGGTCGTACTCGGCCAGAGCCAGCTCGGCCCCTCGAATGAGCTCGGTGCCCCAGGCAGCCTGCGGCCCGGACTGGGGGCTCGTGATCGCGACGACCACCTTCTCGGCGGCAACGGCGTCACCCGGTGCCGTGAAGAACCCCGTGGACAGCCATCCCGCTGCGAGGATCGCCAAGGCCAGTCTCACCGGTCGGTGCCGCATCTCGTCCTCCCTCCGGGGACGAAGGTCCCCAACTGTCGACACGTCAGACTGCTCCCCGTTCACGCGAGAGACCACGGCCCGCGCGCGTGATCCGGATCGAGCTCAGAATCGGCTGGCAGCGCCCTCGTGTCAAGGCCACATGGCCTGTGGTCCTCGTTCGGTGTGTTTCATCCCGGTGGCTTGGGTGGAGGCCGGACGGTTTGACAGCGCGTGCGCCGATCTCTAGGATGCACGTCGGAACCGCTGTGGGCGACGGACGAGAGTCTGACTCGCGGAGAAGCGGAGCGGAGGACCATGCGTAACCGAGCCGAGGTCGTGATCATCGGGTCGGGTGGCTTTGGCGCCAGCACCGCCTACCACCTGGCCCGCCGCGGCATTCGTGACGTCATCCTCCTCGACCGCTTCGACCTCGGGGCGCAGACCTCGCCCAGGGCAGCCGGGCTGACGTCCAAGGTCGTCGCGTCCGAGCTCATGGTGAAGCTCGTCAACGAGGCGGTGGAGACGCTGGCCGCGTTCGAGAACGTGACGGGGCGGTCGATCGGTTTCCACCGCGTCGGCGCCATGCGCGTCCTGCTGACCGCGGAAGGGGAGGCGCGCATGCGCCGCGACGCAGCGCTGGCGCAGTCCTTCGGAGTGAAGGTCGAGTTCCTGTCGGCCGACGAGGCTGAGCGGCGGGCGCCGCACTTCCGCGCGGCCGACGCCCGCGCCATCCTGTTCTCCCCGGAAGACGGCTACTTCCACCCGCCGCTCGTCGCCCGGGAGTTCGCGGCCGTCGCCGGAGAGATGGGGGTGACCCTCGCTCCGGGGACGGCGGTGACGGGATTCATGCACGAGGGAGGGCGGATCCGCGGTGTGCGGACGTCCGCCGGCGTGATCGAGAGCCCGGTTGTTGTCGACGCCGCGGGCGCCTGGTCGGCGCTCCTGGCAGATGAGGTCGGCATCCGCGTCCCCATGGTGCCGACTCGTCATCAGCTTTTCATTACCGAGCCGATCGCGGGGGTCCAGGCGCATCACCCGATCGTGCGCATCCACGAGCCGAGCGTCTACACGCGGCCGGAGCAGGGCGGGCTGATGCTCGGGGGGTACGAGGACCACCCGCTCCAGATCGACATGCGGGCGGAGCCGGAGGACTTCCAGGTGCGGGACCTGCCCCTGGACGTTGGCGTCCTCTGGGGGCTCGCCGGCGAGGTCGCCGCCCACTTTCCGGCCCTGCGCGGTGCGCGGCTGCGCGAGCACCGCGGCGGGCTGCCGACCATCTCGCCGGACGGCGAGCACATCGTGGGCCCGGTCGCAAGTCTCGCCGGTTTCTACATCGCCTCCGCCTGCAACGTGGGAGGCCTATCCATCTCTGCCTCGGTGGGTCGGGTGCTGGCCGACCTCATCGTCGACGGAGCCAGCCAGCCGGACCTGGGCCGGATGTCAGTCGAGCGCTTCCGGGGCCGCGACTACCTCGACGAGGCCGCCCTCCGAGCGGCCTGCGCGCGCGCGTACGCGCGGAAGTACACGAGGGCCTGAGCGGGATCGGCCGACCGTCGCGCTCCGGACAAGCATTCCCTAGCGAGGGAGTAGAATCCGGATGGCCTGCGAGCCTCGAGCGATCGCGTCACCCCGCGGGCACGCCGTCCGCGACGACGTGGTGGCGCCGGGTGAGGGATGGGCCGAGATGGTCAGGCAGGGCCAGGTCCTCCGGATCGTGGACCAGGCCGGCAAGCAAGGAGTCGACTTCCTGTGCTATTGCGCCGACCATCCCGAGGAGCGGTACCATGCGGCCAACACTATCAAGAAGGCGCGCACCATCTGGCTCACGACGGGGCACGTGCTCTACTCCGACGTGGCGCGGCCGATGTTCACGATCGTCGCGGATACCTGCGGCCGGCACGACACCATCGGAGGCTGCTGCAGCGCTCCCAGCAATTTCCTGATGTATGGGGTGACGGACGTGCCCGGCTGTCGCGAGACCTTTCTGCGGGTGCTCGGCCGATACGGGCTGGGGCGTCGCGACATCGTGGCCAATCTGAACTTCTTCTCCAACGTGCCGGTGGATCCGGACGGGAATCTGGCCGACACGGTGTTCGTCGATGGCCTCTCCAGGGCGGGTGACTTTGTCGACCTGCGGGCCGAGATGGATGCCCTTGCCGTCATCTCGAACTGCCCTCAGGTCAACAACCCGTGCACCGGCCTCCATCCGACGCCCGTTCGGGTGGTGATCTGGGAGCCAGACGACCGGCCGGTCGAATCAGCCTGAAGAACCCTATTAGACGAATTTTCTCAAGTCGCGGATTTATCGGGTGATATGGCTGCTCTCACAGGGGTGCCCCACGAGTGGCGACTGCGCGGCGAGTCCGGCAGGCCCGAGGGCGGGGGCCAAATCACGAGGGGCGGATGAGGCGGCGACGCTGCGCGATCGTGGGAACGGGCTCTCGGGCGGGAATGTTCATCGACGCGATCGCGGGGACCTACCGGGAGACGACCGAGCTGGTGGGGCTGTGCGACGTGAGCCAGACGCGGATGGACTGGTACAACCGGCGGCTCGCCACGATGGCGGAAGTCGGGCCCCGCCCCACGTACCTCGCCGACAGCTTCGACCGAATGATCGCGGACACCAAGCCCGACACGGTGATCGTCACCACGGTCGATGCCACCCACCACCTGTACATCATGCGGGCCATGGAGCTTGGCTGCGACGTGATCACCGAGAAGCCGATGACGACCGACGCGGCGAAGATGCGGGCGATCTTCGACGTGATCGCCCGCACCGGGCGGCTGCTCCGGGTCACCTTCAACTACCGGTACGCCCCGGCGTACACGGCCGTCCGCAGGCTCATGATGGAAGGGGTCGTGGGTCGTCCGCTGTGCGTCGACTTCTCGTGGCTCCTGGACACGCAGCATGGCGCGGACTACTTCCGGCGCTGGCACCGGGAGCGGGCGAACTCGGGTGGCCTCCTGGTGCACAAGGCGACCCACCACTTCGACCTCGTGAACTGGTGGATCGACTCGTATCCCCGCGACGTCTTCGCCCTGGCGGGGCTCAGCTTCTACGGACGGGCCAATGCCGAGGCGCGGGGCGAGTCCTACCCGTACGCCCGCTACACGAGCAACGAGGCGGCGCGGCACGACCCGTTCGCCCTGTTCCTCGATAGGAGTGCCGCCCTCCGCGGGCTGTACCTCGAGGCCGAGGCGGAGAGCGGCTATGTCCGGGACCGGAATGTCTTCGGTGAGCCGATCACGATCGATGACACGATGACGGTGACGGCGCGCTACGGGAACGGCGCGCTGCTGTCCTACTGCCTGGTGGCCTACGCTCCCTGGGAGGGCCTGCGGGTGGCCGTCACGGGCGACCGGGGACGACTCCAGATGGACATCGTGGAGAACGTCACGCACCTGATGCAGGACGCTGAGCGAGCCAAGGCCAGCAAGGGCGCGTTCAAGGCGGCGAGGATCGCGGTCCATCCGATGTTCGGCACGGCGTACGAGGTCGAGATCCCACCCGGGGAAGGAGGACACGGCGGGGCGGACCCGGTGATGCTCGAGCAGCTCTTCTCGCCATCGCCGACCCCGGATCCCTACCATCGCGCCGCCTCTCACGTCGACGGGGCGGCGTCGCTCCTCGTCGGCTTCGCGGCCAACGAGTCGATTTGCACCGAGCGGCTGGTTCACGTCGACGATCTGTTCCGCCTGCCGGAGGACGGGTGCGCTCCCGGGCCCTGATAGCCTCTTGACAAGGTGTGCCCTCAGGTGACCGAGTAAGGGTGTGGGCTCCGAGGCCCTGGAACGCTCGCGCACGCGCCAGACACCGTAGAAAGCGAGGCCATCGCCATGCGTGGTCACGTCGGTCGGACAGTCGTGTGGATGACCGTGATCGTAGGTCTCTGGATGGCCGGCGCGGCCTACATCCCCGCCGCCGCCCAGTCGGGCGCCGCGCCCGTCGAGTTGCGGGTCGCGTGGTGGGGCTCGCAGGACCGTCACAACCGGACGATCAAGGCCATCGAGCTCTTCCAGAAGAAGCACCCCAACATCAAGGTGACCTACGAGTTCGCGGGGTGGGGCGACTACTGGACCAAGATGACCACCCAGGCGGCGGGACGCAACCTGCCGGACGTGATGCAGCAGGATTACGCCTACATCGCCGAGTGGTCGTCCCGGGGCCTGCTCGCTCCGCTGGACGACTACGTCAAGGCCGGGGTCATCGACACACGGGACGTCGCCGATGCAGCTATCAAGGGCGGTGTGGTCAACGGAAAGCTGGTCGCGGTCAACCTCGGCTCTAACTCCCAGTGCTGGGTGCTCGACGTGGACGCCTTCAAGAAGGCGGGCGTGGAGCTGCCGCCCCCGAACTGGACGTGGGCCGACTTCGAAAAGACCACGCTGGCGCTCCATCAAAAGCTGGGGATCTGGGGGATGGGCTCGCAGACGTGGGACAACCAGATCTGGGGAGCACTGTATCTCTCGGCTGGGCAGTGGCGCTACACGGCCGACGGCACCCGGATCGGGTACGAGAGCGACAAGCCGCTTGTGGACCACTTCAGCATGCTGCTGCGCCTCCAG
This sequence comes from uncultured Candidatus Rokubacteria bacterium, assembly GCA_963804185.1. Lineage (GTDB taxonomy): Bacteria > Methylomirabilota > Methylomirabilia > Rokubacteriales > DASRDR01 > DASRDR01. Next base: position 452,340 of record CAWDPM010000005.1, on the reverse strand, counting down.
AAGGCCAATGCGCTGACCCCGCGGGCCGAGGAGCTGGCGAGCTACAACCAGGAGACCAGCGTGGAGCTCGCCCCGATCGTCAGCCGGAAGGCGGCGATGGCCTACTTCTGGAGCAATCAGATCGTGGCCGTCTGGAAGGCGGGTGGCGGCGACGAGCGAAACTTCGTGCTCGCCCCGCTGCCGAGGGTCCCGGGCGGGAAGTCGGCGAACTTCGTGAAGCCGTCGCAGTTCTTTAGCGTCACGTCCCAGGCCAAGCAGCCCAAGGAAGCGGCGATGTTCATCGACTTCATCACGAACTCGATCGAGGCGAACGAGGTGCTCCTGGCGGAGCGGGGGGTGCCTATCTCCAGCAAGGTACAGCAGGCGCTCAAACCGAAGCTGGGCCGCTCGCAGGCGGAGATGTTCGCGTACCTCGACCGGGTGAGCAAGGACGTCCAGCCGATCCCGCCGCCCGACCCGCCCGGGCACACCGAGATCGTCAAGAACGTGTTCAATCCCCAGGTGATCGACCCGGTGGCGTACGGGCGGCTCGATCCGGACAAGGCCGCCGCCCTGCTGCGTCAGGAAGCCAACGCGATCCTCGCCAAGGCGAAGCGCTAGCTCGGCGGGACGATTGTCCGGAAGGGAATCGGGCGCGGCGGCTGACCTTCCACTCGCCGCCCCCGGGCGCACGTCGGGCGGCCGGCGATGAGCCGCGCGCCCGCGTCCTCGCTTCCCAGTGAGGGTCTCCTGCGCGCCAGCGCGCAGGAGCGGCGCGTCGCGGGGCGTCGCGCGCGGGCTCGAGCGCGGAACCTCGCCGGGTACGCCTTCATCGCGCCCTGGCTGATCGGGTTCTTCGGTCTGACCCTGCTCCCCATGGGCGCCTCGCTGTATCTCGCGTTCACGGACTACGACATCCTGACCGCCCCCCGGTGGGTCGGGTTCGAAAACTTCCATCGGATGTTCACGCAGGACCGGCGCTACCTGCAGTCCGTCACGGTGACCCTGTTCTACGTGGCGATCGCGGTGCCCCTGCGGCTCGCTTTCGCCCTTGCCCTCGCGATGCTGCTGAACACTCACCGGCGGGGCATGAGCGTGTACCGGGCCGCCTACTACGCCCCCTCGATCGTGGCCGGCAGCGTCGCAGTCGCCCTCATGTGGCGGCAGGTGTTCGGATCGCAAGGCGTCGTCAATGCAGTGCTCGCGGTCCTCGGCGTCCCGAGTGTGAGCTGGCTCGGTGATCCCGACTTCGCCATCTGGACCCTGATCACCCTCGCCGTCTGGCAGTTCGGGTCGCCGATGCTGATCTTCCTGGCGGGGTTGCGGCAGATCCCCGCGGAGCTGCACGAGGCGGCGGCCATCGACGGTGCCGGGGCGTGGGCCCGGTTCTTCCGGATCACATTGCCGCTCCTCTCGCCCGTCACGTTCTTCAACCTGGTGATGCAGACGATCACCGGCTTCATGGTCTTCACCCAGGCCTTCATCGTGACGGGCGGCGGGCCGATGGACACCACGCTCTTCTACGCGCTCTACCTGTACCGGCGCGCCTTCGAGAGCTTCCAGATGGGCTACGCCTCGGCGATGGCCTGGGTGCTGCTGCTCGCGGTGGCCCTCTGCACGGCGCTTCTGTTCAAGACCTCGGGGCGCTGGGTGTTCTACGAGGCCAAGGAGGGCCGGTGATGCCCGGGACGGCCGCCGGAACCCTGTCGCCGGGAGGTTCGACCCGCCGGCGGCGAGAACTGCTCCGCACCGTCGTCTACCACGCGGCCGTCGGGGCGCTGGGCTTCGTGATGCTCTATCCGATCCTCTGGCTGTTCGCCAGCTCCTTCAAGGGGCCGTCGGAGATCTGGGGCGACGTGATATCGCTGGTCCCACGGCGCTTCTCGCTGCAGAACTATGTCACCGGCTGGGCAGGCTTTGGCGGAGTCACGTTCGCGACCTTCTACAAGAACTCGCTGATCTACGCCGGCGTGGGGACGGTGACGGCGGTGCTGTCGTCGGCGGCGGTAGCTTACGGGTTCGCTCGCATTCGCTTCGCCGGGCGCGGCTTCTGGTTCACCTGCATGCTGCTGACGCTCATGCTGCCCTACCAGGTAACCATCATCCCGCAGTACGTCTTCTTCACGAAGCTCAACCTGGTGAACACATTCTACCCGCTCCTCTTGCCTCGCCTGTTCGGGATGGCCTTCTTCATCTTCATGATCATGCAGTTCATCCGCGGCATCCCCAAGGAGCTGGACGAGGCCGCCGAGATCGACGGTTGTAGCCATTTCGGGATCTTCTTCCGGATCATCCTGCCGCTGATTCGGCCCGCGCTGATCACGGCGACGATCTTTTCCTTCTACTGGACGTGGGAGGACTTCCTCACGCCGCTCGTGTACCTCAACGAGCCGAAGCTCTACACGATCTCGGTGGCGCTGCGCTCGTTCGCCGACGCGTCGGGCGCCACGGACTGGGGCGCCATCTTCGCGATGTCGGCGCTGTCGCTCGTCCCCGTGTTCGTCGTCTTCATTGCCTTCCAGCGGTACCTGGTCCAGGGCATCAGCACCACCGGGATGAAGGGCTAGGCGCCAGACCGAGGCGTCCGGCGAAACGACGCCAGCCGGAGAGGGATCGATGTCGGCGCCCGTCCGTTTCGCGGCAATTGGCCTCAATCACAACCACATCTACGCCCAGACGGACCTCCTGCTGCGCGCCGGGGCGGAGCTCGTGTCGTTTTTCGCGGAGGAGCCCGATCTCGCCGCCGCGTACGGCCAGCGGTACCCCAGGGCACAGCGGGCCAGGAACCCGCGGGAGATCCTGGAGGATGGGCGCCTCCACCTCGTGGTGAGCGCGGCCATCCCGTCCGAGCGGGGCCCCCTGGGTGTCGACGTGATGCGCCACGGGAAGGACTACATGAGCGACAAGCCCGCCTTCACCACGCTGGACCAGCTGGCGGAGGCTCGCCGCGTCCAGGCCGAGACGCAACGGATCTACTCGGTCTGCTTCAGCGAGCGCTTCGAGAATCCGGCGACGGTGCGAGCGGGGGAGTTGGTGCAGGCGGGTGCCCTCGGCAAGGTCGTCCAGACGATCGGCCTCGGCCCTCACCGGCTGAACGCGCCCAGCCGCCCCGCGTGGTTCTTCCGGCGGGCCCAGTGCGGCGGCATCCTGGCGGACATCGCGTCTCACCAGATGGACCAGTTTCTGTTCCTGACCGGCTCGACCGAGGCGGAGGTCGTGGGGGCCCAGGTGGCGAACTGGAAGTTCCCTCAATGGCCGGAGTTCGAGGACTTCGGCGACGTGGTCCTCAGGGGTAACGGGGGAAGCGGCTACGCTCGGGTCGACTGGTACACTCCCGACGGACTCGACACATGGGGGGACGGCCGCCTCGTGATCTTGGGCTCGGATGGCTACATCGAGGTCCGAAAGTACGTGGACATCGCCGGACGGCTGGGCGGCAGCCACCTGTTCCTCGTCGACGGGCAGGCTTCCCGGCACGTCGATGCCAGCGGGGGCGACCTCCCGTACGGGCGACAGCTCGTAGCCGACATCCTGGACCGGACGGAAACCGCCATGTCGCAGGCCCACTGCTTCCTCGCCTGCCGGCTGGCGCTGGAAGCCCAGGCGAAGGCGGTGAGGCTGGATGCCACCCCGCCGCCGCTCCCCCCGAGAGGGCAAGCGGCGCCCACGCCCCGTGGCAGGGCCGACGCATGGGCGACGTCCTGAGGGTCGCGGTCGTCGGATGCGGGATCGGCACGCAGCACGTGGAGGCGTACCGAAGCCTGCCTGATCTGTTCGATGTCGTCGCGGTCTGCGACGTCAACGAGACCAAGGCGCGCGAGGTCGCGACGGCGCACCAGGTCAATCGCGTGTTCACGGAGCTCGACGCTCTCTGCGCGATGGACGACCTCGACGTCGTCGACATCTGCACCCCGCCGTACCTCCACGTGGCGCAGACGCTCCAGGTCCTGGCCGCCGGCAAGCACGTCATCTGCGAGAAGCCCCTGGCCGGATCGCTCGCGGACGTGGATCGGGTGGCCGTGGCAGAGAGGGAGTCGGGGCGCCGCGTGATGCCGGTCTTCCAGTATCGATTCGGGCACGGTGTCCAGAAGCTGAAGTGGCTCCTCGAGAGGGGGATCACGGGCCGGGCCTACCTGACGACCGTCGAGACCGCATGGCGCCGGCGGGCGGCGTACTACGCGGTGCCTTGGCGCTCCAGATGGGCGACGGAGCTCGGGGGGCCGGTCGTGAACCTCGCCATCCACGCCCACGATCTCGTCTACTACCTCCTGGGCCCCGCGAGGTGCGTGTCCGCCCGCCTGGCCACGCTCGTGAATCCCATCGAGACCGAGGACTGTGTCGCGGCCTCGCTCGAGATGATGGACGGATCCCTCTGTACGCTCGCGGCGACAACCGGCTCAGCGCAGCAGATCAGCCGGCATCGGTTCTGCTTCGCCAACCTCTCCGCGGAGAGCAACACGGAGCCCTATGCGAACTCCGGCGATCCGTGGACCCTGACTGGCGACTCCCCGGAGGTCGAGGAGCGGATCCGGGACGCGCTGGCCACCTTCGTGGCGCGGTCCGAGGGGTATGCCGGTCAGTTCTCCCGATACCATGAGGCGCTCCGGACCCGGTCGGAGCTCCCGGTCACCCTGACGGATGCGCGCGCGTCGATCGAGCTGATCACGGCAATCTACCACGCGGCGCGGACGGGTGAGACGGTCCGACTGCCGCTCGACGCCGCCCATCCGTTACACGGAGGATGGCAGCAGGCGGGGCGATTCTGAATCGCCGGCAGCCGACGTTCCCCGTTACACTGAGGACGGCGATGAGCCCACGCATCTTCCTGCTCTCTCCCGCGCACTGTGGAGGCGTGCGGGCGCGCCTCGTGCTCAGCCAGCGAGCGCGCTTCGATCTCGCGCGGCGGCTGCGTGCTCGGCAGGGCGCCTCCATGGGCGAGGTCTTCAGCTTTCTCAGCGGGTTGTATTTCCGCGGCAAGCTTGCCTACGCGCGATCCTTTGCGCGCGCGCCGGCGGGGGTGCCGGGAATCATGGTGATCACACCCTGTGAAGGGTTGCGTTCGCCGGACGTCCGGGTAGGACTGCCGCTGCTGCGCCGGTACGGCCGGGTAGGGATCGATCCGGCCGACGCCCGGTACCGCCGGCCGTTGATGCGCGACGCCAGGGCTCTCGTCGCCGCGCTCAAGGATTTGTCAGGCTGGGAGGTCGTGCTCCTCGGGAGTGTCGCGAGCGGGAAATACGCGGAGCTCCTTACGGACGCGTTCGGCGAGCGGCTCGTGTTTCCGGCCGACTTTGTCGGCCGGGGTGACATGAGTCGCGGCGGACTCCTGCTCCGTTGCGTGGCCGACGGCCGGGAGCTCGACTACGTGCCCTTGCTGAACGCGAAACGCCACGGCCCGCGGCCGGCCCGCCTACTCCCGCTGGGTCGTCGCCACTCCGACTCCGGAGCCGGCGTGACTGTCCGTCAGGATGTCGCCGTCACGGCAGCCTGGCGCTCGCCGTTGTCGGCCCTGTACTAGGAGCAGGCTCCTCGACACAGCCCGTCGAACCCCGGAGCCGCCGGGCTCGACCGCCGCCGAAGGTAACGGGAGGCGACCCTCACTTCGACTTTCTCGGTACCTTGGCACCCTTCTCACGAGCTTCGGACAGGCCGATCGCAATGGCCTGCTTCCGGCTCGTCACCTTCTTTCCGCTCCCGCTCCTCAACGTGCCCTTCTTGCGACGACGCATCGCGGACTTGACCGCTTTGCCAGCGCCCGTGCCGTACCTGGCCATTGAATCCCTCCCGATTCGGGGTTTGTGAGTCTTTGTAGCGTGGTACCTCCCACGGAAGTCTGGTAGGACCTCGTGCAATCCGGTTGCCGTGGACCTTGGAACAGATAGCCGCGAGGCGCGAGACTTCGGGTTCGAGGAATCCCGGTGACGCGGCGGGCCGCGTTACCGCGTCTCCACGACGACGCTCTGACGCCTCGCGATCGTTTCGCTGTCAGCTTCCCCGCCGGCTCCGGGCGGCGGGAAGCGGGCGCCGGGCAGTCTCGTAACCGGTCCAGGGATCGGAGGCGAGCTTGGTCAGGCGCGGCACGACCGTCTCGATCGTGAAATGGTCTCCGGCCGGGACGGAATCCAGCTCGTCCCAGGTTATCGGGGTCGATACGGGAGCGCCGCGACGGGCCCGGGTGGAGTACGCGACCACCGAGGTCGCGCCACGCTGGTTCCTAAAGTAGTCGATGAAGATCTTGCCGCTCCGGGCGCTCTTGGCCATGGCGGCCACGAAAGCCTGCGGGGTCTCCTTTACGAGCGCCTCGGCGACCCCGCGTGCAAAGGCGACGCATGCTGACCATGTCGGCCCGGCCTGGATGGGGGTCACGACGTGGAGCCCCTTGCCGCCGGTGGTCTTCACGAAGCTCGCGAGTCCGTGCGTGGCCAGGTTCGCGTGGACCAAGCGCGCCGCGGCGAGGACGGCCGGCCAGGGAACGTCGGGGCCGGGATCGAGGTCGAACACGAGTCGGTCGGGCGCCTCGATCCGGTCGGCCTGTGCATTCCACGTATGAATCTCGAGGACGCCCATCTGGACGAGCCCCACAAGCCCGCTCACGTTCTCAACGACGAGGTACTCGTCCGCCTTGCTCTTCTCGCGGATTCGGACGCGGCGGAGCGAGGAGGGAGCCCACGAACCTGGGTGCTTCTGGTAGAAGCACTCCTGGCCCAGGCCGTCGGGACAGCGCACGAGCACGGCGGGCCGCGAGCGGAGGTGCGGCAGGATGTGCTCGGCAATCGCCGCGTAGTAGCGGGCCAGCGTCCCCTTCGTGATGCCCTGCTCCGGATAGACCACGCGGTCCTGGTGGCTGATCCGGACGCCCGCGACCACCGCGCCGTCGCCCTTCGCGATCGGCGTCTCCATCGTCGTCCGCTCACGCTTCGCCGAGGTGGACCGTGAGCCCTCGGATTGCGGGTCCCTGGGCCGCTCGCGGACGATCTCCGTCGCTGGCTTGTCCTCCCGGATCCCCTTGAACGATGGGTGGCGAAGCCGGCCATCCGTGGTCCACTCACTGAACTCGACCTCGGCGACCATCTCCGGCTTGACCCATCGCGCCTCCGATGCGCCGGGAGGCCGTTTCCGGAAGGGGGACCGCGCGACCTGGAGGCGGTCGAGCCGCTCCCGGAGAAGCCGCGCCGCGCTCCCCGTGAATCCGGTGCCGACCTTGCCCACGTACGCGAGACCGCTTCCGTCGTCGTTGACGCCGAGGAGCAGGGCGCCGAGGCCAGCCCGCGCTCCCTTCGGCTCCGTGAAGCCGCCCACCACGAACTCCTGTTCCTGGATGCACTTGACCTTGAGCCAGCTTCGTCCGCGGCCGGGCTCGTAGGGGCGGTCTCGGCGTTTTGATACCACGCCCTCCAGCGAGAGCCGGCAGGCTTGACGAAAGAACTCGTCACCCTGGCCGACGACGTGGGTGCTGTAACGGATCGCGCCGTCCCGGGCCGGGACGATCAGGGCTTCCAGCGCGCGCTTGCGAGCCTCGAGCGCCGCGCCTGTCAGATCCTGTCCGTCGAGGTGGAGGAGGTCGAAGACGAAGTAGACGAGCTGCCCCTGTCCTCGCGACGAGAGGACGTTCTGCAGCGCCTGAAAGCTGGTCGTTCCGTTCGGAAGGAGCACCGCGATCTCACCGTCCACAACGGCGCGCCGTGCCGGTAGACGGGCGGCCGCCGCCGCGATCTCCGGGAACTGCGCGGTCCAGTCGCGGGCATTGCGACTCCACAGGATGACCCGGCCGTTGGCGATCCGGCAAAGGATCCGGTAGCCATCGAACTTCATCTCGTGGATCCACGCGTCACCCTCAGGGGGCGCGGAGACCAGGGTCGCCAGCTGGGGCGGGACGAACTCCGGCAGCGGCGCAGGGCGCGCGCCCGGAATCGGCCCGTGTCCCCGTGTCGCCGCCGCGCGCCGCGACGGTGCGGCGGCCCCGGCGATGCGGGGTGCGGATGTTGCCGTCCGGTTGGAGTGCCACGTTCGGTCGGCCGCCCGCGCGATCTCCTCGAGCCCTCGGCCGCTCAGGACGCTTTCCGGGCGCGCCTCGGTGAGGTTCAGTTCGCCCGATGGTCGCGCGTGCTCGTCACGCTCCTTGATGAGGAGCCAGCTCCGCCGCCCGTCGGCGTCGTGCCGGTCGCGGCCGCGCAGGCGGATCAGGGTCCAGGCACCATGGAGCTTCTTGCCGGCGAGCGTGAAGTTCAACCGGCCCGCGCGGAGTCCGGTCGCGGGATCGCTCTCTGGCCTAAAGACGCCGCGATCCCAGAGGAGGACCGTACCGCCGCCGTATTCGCCTTCGGGGATCACGCCCTCGAAGCCTCCGTACTCGAGCGGGTGATCCTCTGTCTGCATGGCGAGTCGCTTGTCGGTGGGATCCAGGCTCGGACCCTTGGGGATGGCCCAGCTCTTCAGGACACCGTCCATCTCGAGTCGGAAGTCGTAGTGGAGGCGACTCGCGTCGTGCTTCTGAACCGCAAACGTCGAACGGGCGCGGTTCGGAGGGGCACCGCCCCGCGGCTCCGGCGTCCTGGCAAAGTTCCGCTTGGCCCGATACTCCGCGAGAGACGTCTTCCTCGACGGGGACGGTGCCTTCGTCCGTAGAGGTCGCTTGGCCTTGGCGACCGGACTCACGCCGGCCCGCCCCGTCCGTCCGGCGTCAACCGCCCGCGACGCTGCGCCGCGCCGTGGATTTCGCCGCGGTGCTGGCGACAATTGGTCACCCTCACGACACGCTGACGCGACCCGCGAGCCGGCGGTGCGTCATGAGGCTCAGCACGGCGCTGGCGGCTCCCAGGGCCCCGATTATGGCGAAGGTCCCGACGAAACCGCTCTGGGCGCCCAGGGCGCCGGCGGCCCGGCCTAGCCAGACGAACCCCGCCGTCCAGAGCAGAGCGCCCGCCAACTCGAACGCCAGGAAGCGCCCGTACGACATCCCCCGGGAGACCGCGAGCGGCACCACGACGATTCGCAGCGTCGCGGAGAGCCGGGCGAACACCAAGGCCAGCCCCCCGAAGCGACGAAGGAAGCGATCGGCCCATGCGATCCTCGCCTTCGGCAAGCGCATCCACCGGCAATAGGCCTCGAACATGCGCCGTCCCTTCAGCCGGCCCAGGACAAACCAGATGTGGTCGCCAGTCACGGTTCCGAGCGTGGCGAGCGCGATCAGCAGAGCTGCGCTGGCGCCCGCTCCCTCCGCCGGACCAGAGAGGGAGCCGACGGTGATCAGCATGATCCGTCCGGGGAAAGGAACGCCGGTCGCGTCAACGAGAGCGCCGAGGAAGGCAACAGCATAGAGATGCTCGTGCAACCACGCGTCGAGAGGCGCGAACACTCGTTGTCCCCGAAGCTATGCGATTGCAGGATCAGTGCCGGCGGCCCTGGCGGGCGCGGCCACACCTGAGCTATTCTCGCGGAAAGTACCCAACACGCGTGCATCTCCCGGGAGGATCATAGTGGCCAGCCCTGCCGCGTCCATCGATCTGCGCTCGGACACCGTCACGCTTCCGTCGGCCGCGATGCGGGCGGCCATGGCGGCCGCCCCCGTCGGCAACGACGAGTTTGGCGAGGATCCGACCATCAACCGCCTCCAGGAGCGCACGGCGGAGCTCCTCGGGAAGGAGGCGGCGCTCTGGCTGCCGAGCGGCACGATGGCGAACCAGATCGCGTTGCGGGTCTTGACGCGTCCGGGTGACGACGTGATCGTAAGCCGGGAGAGCCATACCGTCTGGCACGAGGCCGGCGCCTCGGCGGCCAACTCCGGTGTGCAGCTCACCGAGATCGGAGCGGGCGGCGTATTCACACTGGAGGAGTTCCTGGCCGCCCGGAAGCCCGCCTCGGTCCCGATGTACCCGCCCACGACGCTCGTCGAGATCGAGAATACGCACAACCGCGCGGGCGGGGTTGTCTTCCCGCACGTCGAGTCCGAGCGGATCTGCGCCGCCGCCCGCGAGCACGGGATCTCCACTTACCTCGACGGCGCCCGGCTCTGGAACGCCGCCGTGGCAACTGGACGGTCGGCGGGAGAGCTCGCGCGGCCGTTCGACCTCGTGTCTGTCGCGTTCTCGAAGGGCCTCGGCGCACCGGGCGGATCGGTTCTCGCCGGGCCGCGCGAGCTGGTGCGACGGGCCGTCCGGTACCGGCGGATGCTCGGCGGCGGAATGCGGCAGATCGGGATCCTGGGCGCTGCGGGTCTCTACGCCCTCGACCACAACGACGACAGGCTGGAGGAGGACCACGCGAACGCCCGCCGGATGGCGGAGCGGCTCGCGGCGAGCCCTCGGATCATCCTCGACCTCGCCACGGTCCAGACGAACATCATCGTCTTCCGCCTGACCGGCGACGCGCCGGACGCGGCCGCCGTCATCGCGCGCGCGCGAGAGCGCGGTGTGCTCATCTTCGCGATCGGGCCACGGGTGATACGAGCGGTCACGCACCTGGACGTGTCGCGCAAGCAGTGCGAGGAGGCCGGGGAGATCCTGGTCGGGATCGCCGAGGGCCGGGGCGCCTGAAACGGCTCATCGCCGGCCCACGATCGCAGGTCGGCGACACCCCGGAGGTCCAATCTCGTCGCCAGCCGGGCGACGGCGCCGCCACCGGTGGCGCTCAGCGGACTGGGTGGAGGCGGCGCACGCGCTCGGTCGAAAGAACCGGCGCGTCAAGTGCCGGAGCGCTCGATGCGGCCGCACACGAGCGCGACGGCGCGTACCAGCATGGCGGGGTCGATCGGCTTGGCGATGTGAAGCTGGAAGCCAGCCCTGATGGCCCGGTCCCGATCCTCAACGCGCGCGTACGCCGTCAGGGCGACCGCGGGGAGCCGGCTACCGTGCTCCGCGGCGCGCACCTGCTCCAGAAGCTCGTACCCGTTCTGGTCGGGCATCCCGATATCGGACACGAGCACGCTCGGCGCCACCGCCTCCAGCGCAGCGAGGGCGGCGCGAGCTGAGTCGGCCACGGTGACCCGGGCGCCGGCCTGCTGGAACGCGACGCGCAGCAGCTCGCGGGCGTCGGCGTCGTCGTCCACCGCCAGTATGTGCAGGCCCGAAAGCGGTCGCAGGGGATCCACCACTGGCGAGGCCGGATGAGAATCCGGCCCGCCAGCGCGATGACCCTGGAGGGTAGCCGGGACGGGCAGGCGGACCGTGAACGTTGCGCCTCGACCCTCGCCGTCGCTCGCCACCTGGACCGTCCCGCCGTGAAGCTCGACCAAGTGGCGCACGAGGGCGAGCCCGATCCCGAGGCCGGGCTGCGATCGAGAACTGGAGGCCTCGGCCTGGCTGAACCGCTCGAAGACGCGTGGCACGAAATCGGGAGCGATCCCGCGGCCGGAGTCCGATACCTGCACCTGCACGCCAGAGTCGCGACGTTCGAGGCGGACCTCGATGCGCCCGCCGCGCGGCGTGAACTTGATGGCGTTCGTGAGGAGGTTCCAGATCACCTGTTGGAGGCGCTCGGGATCGCCCGCCACGGGTCCAGCCTCGGAATCCAGCCCCGTGACGAGGTTGAGGCTCTTGGCGTCGAGTGCTGGCCGTACCGCGTCCACCGCGGCGTTGACAACCGCCGCGAGATCGACGGGGCGTGGCTCGATCCTGAGGTTTCCGCTCATCATCCTCGAGACGTCGAGGAGGTCCTCGACCATCCGGGTCTGCGTGCGCGTGCTTCGCTCTATCACCTCGAGGGCGTGGACGCGGGCTCCGTCGTCGAGCGCGCCCCCGCGCAAGAGCTGGACCCAGCCGAAGATGGCGTTCAGCGGGGTCCGGAGCTCGTGCGAGAGAGTGGCGACGAACTCGTCCTTGCTTCGGGCGGCGGCTTCCGCCTCGCGCCGCGCTTCCCGCTCTCGCTCGATGGCGACGGCCTGCTGGCGCTCTGCCTGCCGGCGCTCGGTGACGTCGCGGAAGACCATCACAACGCCCATGAGTCGGCCCTCCGGTGTCCGGATGGGGGCCGCACTGTCGTCGATGGGGACGGCACGACCGTTCCGGTCCAGGAGCGCGGTATGGTTGGCGAGCCCGACGATCTGTCCCTCCCGGAGCACCTTGGTGATCGGGTTCTCGACCGGGCGTCCCGACTCTTCGTTGACGACGCGGAAGACCTCATCCAGCGGACGCCCTCGCCCCTCCTCTTCGGTCCAGCCCGTGAGGCGCTGCGCGATGCCATTCATCGTCCTCACGTGCCCGCTGTCGTCCGTCGCGATCACTGCGTCGCCTATGCTGGCCAGGGTGGTCCGGAGCCACGCTTCCGAGCTCGCGGTGGCGACCGCAACGGCCTCGGCGGTGGCGCGTGCCGCCCGCTCGCGCTCTCTGGCCTGCGTCATCCGGTGGAGGAGGGCCATCGCCGCGGCGATGAGGAGCAGCGCAGCGGCGGCCCCGCCCAGGCTCGCGCGAAGCGCGGCGCCGCTCAGCCGTCCCTCGCTGACGACGTGCGCGCCGTAGCGACGGCCCTCCTCGGCCAGCATGGCGCCGATCACGTGGCGCGTCTCGTCCATGGCCTGCTTGCCTCGATCGGTCGCGACGATCCGGACGGCGGCATCGAACCCCTGGTCGGTGCGCGTGCGGATGGTCTCGTCGAGCTCGGCGAGCTTCCCGGCGACGAGGACATCGAGTCGCTGGGACCGCTCCAGCTGGGAGGGACTGTCCCGGGTGAGCCGGCGAAGCGCGGCCAGTTGCTCGGGGATCTCCACCACGGCTTTGGCGAATGGCTCGAGGTAGCCGGGGTCGCCGGTGATGATGTAGCCGCGCTGCCCGGTTTCCGCGTCCCTGACGAGAGAGAGGATCGCCTCCGCCTGGGCCCGAACGGTTTGCGCGTGGCGCACGCGCTGCGTCTCGGCCTGAAGCCGGGCCATGCGGTCAAACGAGAACCAGGCGAGCCCAACGATGACGACGCAGGACAGCCCAAAGCCCACGAGGCTCGCCTGCCAGGTGCGGGTTCCAGTCGGCGCCGTCACCACACCTCCGCGGCCGGGTCACCGCAGGCGCACCGCCGCCCCGGCACTGCGCTCAGGATAGCATGCGCTTTCGCGCCAGCGTCGCGACGGCCGGCGTCGCCCGGCTCCTTGTGAGGTAGACTGCCCTCTAGCAAACGGGAGGGCACCATGCGGCACGAGCCGACGTTACCCATCAAGCTGGATTCCACGAGCCGCCGTACGCTGCTTGTGATGACGTCGGGCGCGCGGCCCGGATGTACCCGGACGTGACATTCATCAGCTACCGCTCGGGGATCGAGGCGCGCCGGCGCGAGGGCGCCTACGACCCGCGCACCGCAGAGCGGGGCATCGACCCGGCTCGTCGGCCGCTGACCGAGGAGGCCGTGACATGACGCCACCTGACGCGCGGGGGCCGCTGACCGGGCTCCGGGTCCTGGACCTCACGGAGCACATGGCGGGCCCCTTCTGCACGATGATCCTCGCCGACATGGGCGCGGAGGTGCTGAAGGTCGAGCGACCCGGCAAAGGCGATTCGTCCCGCGCCATGGGCGACGGCAGCGAGCGCAACCCCTTTTTCCGCTACATCAACCGGAACAAGAAAAGCGTGACACTCGACTACAAGAGGCCCACGGGGCGCGAGGTGTTCCTGCGGCTCGTCCGGGGCGTGGACGCCCTCGTCGAGAACTACCGGGCGGGTGTCATGGAACGGGCCGGCCTCGGCTACGCTGTTCTGGCGGGCGAGAACGCGCGGCTCGTTTACGCCCAACTGAGCGGCTTCGGCCCCGACGGTCCCTACCGGGACAAGGGCGGCCTCGACCTGATCGCTCAGGGGATGGGGGGTCTGATGCAGGTGACCGGCGAGCCCGACGGGCCTCCGACGTCGATCGGCCAGCCAATCTGCGACCTCGGCACGGGAATGTGGGGCGTGCAGGGGATCCTGGCCGCGCTCTACGAGCGGGAGCGCACGGGACGAGGTCAGAAGGTCGACTGCTCGCTCCTCGAGACCGCCTTGGGTTTCTCGGGGTGGACCAGCGCCGCGTGGCTCGCGGACGGGAAGGAGCCGGCGCGCCAGGGGGCGCGGCACCGCCAGAACGCACCGTATCAGCGGTTCGCGACCCAGGATGGATACATGATGATCGGGGCGGCGACCCAGGAGCTCTGGGAGCGGTGCGCCCGGGCGCTCGGCCGCGCCGATTGGATCACGGACCCGCGCTTCCACCGGAACGCCGATCGTCTCCGGCACCGCGCCGCGCTGGAGAAGGAGATCGAGAACGTCCTCGCGACCGGACCGACGGCCCGCTGGGTCGCGGCGCTCGACCAGGTCGGCGTGCCCTCCGGCCCCGTCAACACCTACGCCCAGCTCTTCAGCGACCCGCAGGTGCGGCACCTGGAGATGGTGACGCACGCCGAGGATCCGGAGCTCGGTCGAGTGCCTCATGTGCGAACGCCGGTGCGCCTGTCGCGGAGCCGGATTGCGGTCAGGAGCGCGGCGCCGCGTCTCGGCGCGCAGACAGCGGAAGTGCTGGCAGCCCTCGGCTACGGACCCGAGGAGATCCGTGCGCTGCGCCGCGACCATGTGATCTGACCCGCGGTGGGCGCGAGGCTCAGTCGCCGAGAAGGTCGCGAGCGCGAAACCAGGCGGTGATTGCCCGGCGCGGGAGGTGGGTGGGCAGGACCTCGTGCTCAACCTGCTCGCTCAGGAAGACGAGCAGGCGGTCGAGGACGGGCGCGACGTCGATGGGTCCGGCGTCAAGGTGCATACGGAGGGCCCCGCCATCCTCGGGGCGCCAGGCAGGATTGGCGTAATAGATCGCCGTCACCCGGCGGTTCGGGCGCCCGCCGGGAAGCGCCGGAAACGCGTCCCGATGCCGACGGTAGGCTGAACCCCCACCCGGGTACCGGGACGCCTGGACTTCCATCCGACCAAGGCCTAGATAGGCTTCGCGGTTCAGGGCGTCTCGCAGCGCGATGAACACGCCGCAGAGTGGAGCCAGCTTCGGGGGCGTCTCCTCCGCGGTGACCCAGGTGGCAAAGTCACCTCGCACTACCTCATCGACACGATATGCGGTGCCACGGCTCAGTCCCGCGGGTCGGAGGCGACCGACCGCGGCGAGGGCCTCGACGGCGTCGTGGATCCCCATCGACGCCGGGCCACCGAGCACGCCATCGATGAGAAACCATCCGCGCTCGCCGAGTGCGTGGATGTCGATATCCGTGAGACGGAGGTGCGGGGTCCCGCGGGCCGTTCCCGCGCTCATTCCAGGCATCCGTGGCTCCGGTCGTGCCTGCTGGACACGGCTGGCCGCCCCGGAGCAGTCTGGGCCGGACCGGAGAATTGGGCGCTTCGGCGCGAGGCTCGCTGGGCCCGGAGTATGGCGGCTGGACCGAGGTGGGGCGATGTCTCGAAACCCTGGGTTAGATTCTTGAACGGGTCGGCGCCGCCTCTGCTACGCTCCCACCCGGGATGCACGCCACCGAGCTGATCGAGGCCCAGTTGGACCGAGCGGCCGATCTGGTCGCCACGACGGGGCGGGTCGTCGTGTTCACCGGGGCCGGTATCTCGACGGAGTCGGGAATCCCGGACTTCCGGAGCCCGACAGGCCTGTGGGCGCGGTACGACCCGGACGATTTCTCCTTTCCCAGCTTCATGCGCTCGGCCGACGCGCGCCGCCGCTACTGGGCGGTCGGCCGAGAGCTCTACGCGGCCATCCGTGCGGCACAGCCAAACGCCGCTCACCGGGCGATCGTCACGCTGGAGCGGCTCGGCCTCCTCGACTCCGTCATCACGCAGAACGTCGACGACCTTCACCAGCGGGCCGGCACGGATAGGGAGAAGGTGGTCGAGCTCCACGGCAACGCCACGCGCGTCCGTTGCCTCAGCTGTGACGGCCGGTATCCGCGCGACGACATCCAAGCGCGGCTGCTGGCCGGCGAAGCGGTGCCTGCGTGCGCCGCCTGCGGAGGCATCCTCAAGCCCTTGACGGTCCTGTTCGGGGAACCGATGCCCGATGCGGTGGTGCGGCGCGCCGAG
This sequence comes from uncultured Candidatus Rokubacteria bacterium, assembly GCA_963804185.1. GTDB lineage: Bacteria > Methylomirabilota > Methylomirabilia > Rokubacteriales > DASRDR01 > DASRDR01. The sequence goes on along the minus strand of CAWDPM010000005.1, from coordinate 436,387 downwards.
GAGCGCTCGCGGGCGGCCGGTTGCTTCCTGGTCGTGGGCTCGTCGCTTGGCGTCTACCCGGCAGCCTACATGCCGAGCTATGCGAAGGATGCGGGAGCCCGGCTCGTGGTGGTCAATCTCACGCCGACCCGGCTCGATCACCTCGCCGACGTGGTCCTGGCCGGGCCGGCCGCATCCATCCTGGCCGGGCTGGTCGAGCGCGTGGAGACCCGGACCGGTCGCTAGACTTGGTCTAGACGGCACGCTCGTAGCCGAACTCACGCGTCTCGTTGGGGTCGTCCGGGAGCGCACGCTCGCCGGCCCGCGTGAATCCCATTCCCTCGTAGAGCCGGTGGGCGCGGTCAAACCGCGTGTCCGACCAGAGGACGAGCCGCTGGACGCCTGCCGCGCGACACCAGCCGATGACGACCTCGACGAGGGCGCGGCCCACGCCATGACCACGGAGCATTGCGTCGAGGTAGAGGCGGTGGAGCTCCGCGCGCCCATCGGGCAATCGCTCGACGCCAACGGAGCCGACCACCTGCCCGTCGAGACGGGCGACCCAAAATGCGCCTGCCTCCCCGCCGTAGCGGCGGTCGAGGTCGTACAGGTCGGGCACCTCGGTGGACGGGTCCCAGCTGAAGTCGTACTCGGCGAAGACGCGGCCGATGAGCGCGATGACAGCCGACGCGTCCGTTGCTCGCGCAGGCTCGATGACGACCGCCGAGGTGTCCACGCTGCCAATCGTCGGGCCCGGGCCCGTGGGAGTCAAGCCGATGGTCACGCTGTCGCGGACCGTGATCCTGGCCCTCGCGCGTGCCTTCGACCGCAACGAGGCAGGAGAGCCGTGGGCCCGCGGTGAGCGGCGTCTGAAGGCACGACTGGCGCGGCGCCGTCATCGGGGGACCCTCTATCTCACCCAGGCCGAGCTGCGCTGGATCGGCGAGTGGAAGTCGCCGCGCATCCGGCCGCAGATCGCGCGGAACACGGAGGCCGGCGTCCGCGGGGCGAGCGAGGCCGCCTTCCTCGCGCGGACCGATTCGACGCGGCTTCGTCTGCTCCTGGGCCTCCGCGGAGTGGGGACGGCCGTCGCGTCGGTCGTGCTCCACTTCGCCGACCCGCGGAGCTACCCCATCTACGACGTGCGCGTGCTGGCGGCGCTTCGCCGCATCGGCGTGCGGCGAGGGTTCCCGCCGAACCCCGCGGGGTGGGCCGCCTACGCCGCCGTCCTTCGAGGGCTGGCGACGCGGCACCGCGTATCGCTCAGGACCCTCGACAAGGCACTCTGGCATCTTGGCAGAGATTGGCCGAGGTCACCGGCCGGGCGGCGGGTCGTCGCGAACCGTGTGCTACCCTGACCGCGAGACCACTCCCGAGGAGAACTATGGGGCTTCGTTACGACCAGCAGGAGCGCGTCGTCACGATCACGCTCGACCGGCCCGAGGCCCTCAACGCGATCGACCCGGAGATGCACCGGGACCTGATCGCCGCGTGGACCCGCTTCCGGGACGACCCTGAGGCGTGGGTGGCCATCCTGACCGGCGCCGGTGAGAAGGCCTTCTCTGCCGGCGCGGACCTGAAGAAGCTCATCCCGCAGGCGTTCGGGAGCCCGGGCGCGGGACGGAGTCACAACGACCTCGGCCTGGGCGGCATCACGCGCGGGCTCGAGATCTGGAAGCCCGTCATCGCGGCGGTGAACGGGTATGCGCTCGCCGGGGGCTTGGAGCTCGTGCTGTGCTGCGACCTCAGGGTGGCGGCCGAACACGCCGTCTTCGGGCTCACCGAGGTTCGCTGGGCCATCATGCCCGGGGCCGGAGGCACCCAGCGCCTGCCGCGGGCCGTGCCGCTCGCCAAGGCAATGGAGATGATCCTGATGGGCGAGACCATGTCCGCCCAGGAGGCGCATCGCATCGGCCTCGTCAACGCCGTGGTGCCCGCGGCGGAGGTCCTGCCGACCGCGCGGCGGTGGGCCCAAACCCTCTGCGAACGGGGCCCGCTGGCGGTCCGGGCGGCGAAGGAGGCGATCGTCCGGGGCCTCTCGCTTCCGCTCGCCGATGGCCTCCGTCTCGAGGCGTTCCTCTCGGGAACCCTGCGCGGCACTGAGGACGCGGCGGAGGGGCCGAAGGCGTTCGCCGAGAAGCGGAAGCCCCTCTACCGGGCGCGCTAGCGTGAGACGGCTCCAGCCTGTCGGGGAGCTGTCGGTCGATGCGCTTCGGGCGCGGATCGCCGCGGTGCTCAACCGGGGGCGCCGGACACTCGTCCTCGGGGACCGCGTCCCGGCGGCAGTGCTGGTGTTATTCGTCTACCGGGGGGGCGTGCCAGCCCTCGTCTTCGGGAAGAAGACGGAGGACGTGCCCCACCACAAGGGGCAGTTCTCCTTCCCCGGCGGCGTCGTCCGGAGCTCCGACGCGTCGGTCGTCGCGACGGCGTTGCGAGAAGCCCAGGAGGAGATCGGGCTGGATCCCGCGGACGTCGAGGTTCTGGGCGTCCTCGACGACGTGCCGACCACGGTCACGAGTTTCGTGATCACCCCGGTGCTCGGCCTCGCCCGCACCGAGCCGAGCTTTCATCCGGACGGCCGCGAGATCGAGCGCGTCATCGAGATCCCGCTGGCGCATCTCCTGGCGCCGCACGCGTTTCGCGAAGAGGAGTGGGAGCGAGAAGGGGTCAAACGACCGGTCGTCTTCGTCAGCTACCGCGAGGACGTCGTCTGGGGCACGACCGGACGCATCCTCCGAGAGCTCCTGGATGCGCTGTTCCCGGAGGCGCGGCCGGTCCGGGGAACGGGATGAGCTACGAGACGCTCCTCATCGAGGTACGTGCGGGCGTGGGTACCCTCACCTTGAACCGACCGGAAGCCCGCAATGCCCTCAACCCGACGCTTGTCCAGGAACTCGGCGACGCTCTCAGCCGCCTGGACACGGACGACGAGGCGCGCGTCGTGATCATCCGGGGCGCGGGTGAGCGAGCTTTCTGTGCCGGGGCCGACCTCAAGGGGATGTTTCGCGGGGGGTCCATTCTCGACGCACGGGAGCAATATGCGGGGCTGGCCGCGATTCTCGAGGCCATGCCGCGGATGCGAACGCCGGTGATCGGTCGTGTCCACGGGTACGCGCTGGCCGGTGGCTGCGGCCTGGCGGCGGCGTGCGACGTCGTGATCGCGGCCGAGGACGCCGTGTTCGGCCTCCCGGAGATCAAGCTGGGGCTCCTGCCCCTGATGGTGCTCGCGCCCATCTTGCGGACGGCGGCGCCGAAGCGAGTTCTCGAGCTTGTCCTGACCGGGCGTGAGCTTCCCGCGCCCGAGGCGCTCGAGATCGGACTGGTGACGCGGGTGGTGCCTCGCGCGGACCTCGACGCCACGGTTGCCGAGGTCGCGCGCACGCTCGCCGGCCTCTCTCCGGCCACTGTGGCGCTCGGCAAAGAGGCCTTCTACCGGGCGCTGGAGCTCCCGCACGCGCAGGCGATCGGCCACCTGCGGGACCTCCTGACGATCGTGTCGCGCTCGGAGGACGCGCAGGAAGGAATCGCGGCCTTCCTGGAGAAGAGGGCGCCCCGCTGGCAGGGGCGCTAGGCTACGTCCAGCCGGCCCCCGGTTGGCGCACGCTGCGCGGGTCTGGCATCGTCTTGACCGGCCGGTCGCGTCACGGCCACCAGAGGTAGAGGAAGCGCGGGCCGGAGAACACCACTCGGGCGAGGTCCGGGAGGCCGGTTACCGGGGCGGGGGTCGGCGGCGATGAGTAGATCGTCGCGCGGTACTGACGGGGCCGATGATACGTGACTATCCTGGCCTCGGTGAGACCCGCCGCCTTCTTGGCCGCCGTGATCGCCTCCTCGAGGTAGCCGACCTGATCGATCAGGCCCAGCCCCAGCGCCTCGCTGGCGGTGTGGATGCGCCCGTCGGCGATGGCGCGGACCCGCGTCTCCTCGAGCTTCCGCGAGCGCGCGACCAGCTCGACGAATCGTCCGTAGAACCGGTCGATCAGCTCCTGGAAGAGCGCACGCTCCTCGGGCCGGAGACTCCGGAACGGGCTGCCCATGTCCTTGAGCTCGCCCGACTTCACGTAGCTCGCGCTGACCCCGATCTTCTCGAGAAGCCCGCTGGCATTGATGGTCAGCAGGAGCACGCCGATGGAGCCGGTCACGGTTGTCGGGTGAGCGACGATGCGGTCGGCGGCCAGGGCCACGTAGTAACCGCCGGACGCGCCGACGTCGAGGATGGACGCCACTACCGGCACCTTGCGGCGCTCCTTGAACCGGGTGATCTCGTGATAGAGGATGTCCGACGCGGTGACGGTCCCACCCGGGCTGTTGATGCGCAGGACCACGGCGCGCACCCGCTCGTCGTTCTCGGCCTTATCGAGCTCCTCGCGAACGCGGGCGAGCAGGGGAACCTGGGACCGGCTCTCGAGGGTGAAGATGGGCTCCTCGGCCAGGACTCCGGCGAGGTCGATCAGCAGCACCTTGTTGCGGCCCGTGCCCTCGACCGTGCTTTCCTCGAGGGGGCGAACGCGTGGCGTCAGGTCGATCGAGACGACGCTGCAGCCCGTGAGCGACAGAAGAGCAACCGCGAGCCGAACGAGGCGCTGGCGCATGACGTAGCGCTTCGAGTATACGGAGCGAGCCCCTGCGTCGCAATGCGCCGCGTCGCGAGCGCGGTCGAGTCTGACGCGTTGTGGGCGTTTCCGGTGCCGGGTATAGTGCAGGGGCCACCCTCGAGGAGGAAGCATGCCGGGGCCGCTCGAAGACCTCCGGATCGTCGACCTTTCGCGCATCGTCGCGGGTCCGCTCGCGACCCAGATCCTCAGCGACTACGGCGCGGAGGTGATCAAGGTGGAGCATCCGCAGGGCGGGGACGACAGCCGCCAGTGGTCGCCTCCGCGCGCACCCGACGGCCAGGCCTCCTACTTCTTCGCGGTCAACCGGGGCAAACGGAGCATCACGATCGACCTCAAGCATCCTCGGGGCAAGACGCTCATCGTGGACCTCGCCCGGCGGGGTGACGTCGTCGTCGAGAACTTCAAGCCCGGGACGATGGACGACCTGGGCCTGGGATGGGAGACGCTACGGGCCGCCAACCCCCGGCTGATCTACTGCGCCATCTCCGGATTCGGAGCGTCCGGGCCGTACCGGGAGCGGGCGGGGTACGATGCCATCATGCAGGGCTTCACCGGGCTCATGTCGATCACCGGCGAGGCAGACGGCGCTCCGGTGAAGGTAGGCGTTGCGCTCATCGACGCGATCACGGCGCTGTACGCTCACGGGGCGATCCTCGCGGCTCTGCGCCACCGGGACCGGACAGGGCACGGCCAGCATCTCGAGCTCTCCCTCTTGGAGTGCGGGATCGCGGCCCTGATCAACGCAGCGACCGCGTACCTCGTGGGCGGGGAAGTCCAGGGTCGCTGGGGGAGCGCGCACCCGTCCCTGGTGCCCTACCAGGCCTTCAGGGCCCGGGACGGCTACCTCATGGTCGGCGCGGGGAACGAGCGGCTCTGGAAGGCGTTCTGCGAGGTGGTCGGCGCGCCGGAGTGGGCCGACGACCCGCGCTACGGGTCGAACGCCAAGCGGGTGGCGGGCCGGACGGAGCTGGTGCGCGAGATCGAGACGCGGCTCCAGGCGGCGGGTCGGGACGAGTGGGTGGCGCGGTTCGTGGAGGCGGGTCTCCCGGCGGGGCCCATCAACGACATCGGGCAGGTCTTCGACGACCCTCAGGTGCGGCACCGGGAGATGGCGGTGGACGTGGACCATCCGACCGCGGGCCGGGTGCGGCTTCCCGGAATCCCCGTGAAGTTTGGCGACACGCCCGCCCGCGTCCAGGGGCCGCCGCCCAACCTCGGCCAGCACACCGACGAGGTACTTCGGGAGGTTCTCGGGCTCTCGCCGACGGCCATCGCGGAGCTGCGTGCGTCCGGGGCCCTCGGGGCGCCGTCCGCGGCCTGAGGAGCGAGGCGGGATGGCTTTCCAGACACTGATCCTCGATCGCAACGATGGGTACGCGGTCCTGACGCTGAACCGGCCGCCCGCCAACACGATATCGACGCAGCTGGTCCTCGAGCTGGAAACGGCCATCGACGAGCTAGTGCGGGACGCCGGCGTGCGGGCCGTGGTCCTCACCGGGGCGGGCGATCGCATCTTCTGCGGAGGGGCCGATCTGTCGAGCGCGTTCGGCGGCGGGGCGGACGACCTCGAGGCCTTCCTTCGGCGGGGCCAGGCGCTGCTCCGTCGCATCGAGCGCTCCCCGAAGCCCGTGATCGCGGCGATCCAGGGTCATGCCACCGGAGGCGGCTGCGAGATCGCCATGGCCTGCCACCTGCGCGTGATGAAAGAAACGGCGCGGATCGGTCAGACGGAATCGAACCTGGGCATCATTCCGGGGTTCGGCGGCACCCAGCGCTTGCCTCGCCTGATAGGACGGACGAAGGCGCTCGAGCTGCTGATCCTGGGAGCGCAGATCACGGCGCCGGAGGCCCTCGCGCTCGGGCTGATCAATCGCCTGGCGAAGGAGGGGGAGACCCTGACCGACGCCCAAGCGTTGGCGGCAGCCATCGCCGGGCGCGCCCCGATCGCGACGCGGCTAATCATCGAGTGCGTGGACCGCGGACTCGACGGTTCGCTCGAGGCGGGAATCGACGTGGAGGTCCAGGCGTTCCTGGAGACCCTCCGGACCGAGGACGCAGCAGAGGGCATCCAGGCCTTCTTCCAGAAGCGCCCGGCCGAGTTCAAGGGACGGTAGGCCTGCATACGTGACGGGGCATACCCCCGACGCTCGGAGGAGGTGGACATGACAGTCAAGGAGACGTTCGAGGCGATGTCGGGCCGCTTCAAGCCGGAGCGCGCCCAGGGCCTGAACGCGGTCATCCAGTACGACATCACGGGCCCGGAGGGTTGCACCTACCACGTGGATATCGCAGACGGACACTGTGCGCTCCACGAAGGCGGGGCCGCACAGCCCAACCTGACGCTGACCATGAGCGCCCAGGACTGGCTCGACATGCTCGGAGGGAAGCTCTCGGGACAGGTCGCCTTCATGTCCGGCAAGCTCAAGCACAAGGGAGACATGAGTCTCCTCATGCGGCTTCCCGGGCTGTTCGGGATCTGACCTCACGTCTCGGCCGGCCGCTTCCCGCCGCGACGGATGGGTGAGATGAGCGCCCGGCTGGAGGCGACCGGGGGGCCGTACGCCGAGTGGGCAGCCCGGCTCTTCGACCCGGCAGGACGTCACCTCAAGCCGGAGGCGCTCCGAGGCCTCCGGGTCCTCGACCTCTCCGTCATCATCTTCGGCCCCGCCACCGCCGACTTTCTCGGCGAGCTCGGCGCCGAGGTGATCAAGGTCGAGATGCCGGGACAGGGCGACGTGACCCGGATCCTCGGGCACGCAGGGTGCTTCTGGAAGGGCGTCTCTGTGGCATTCTTCCCGCAGAACCACGGCAAATACCACGTGGGCGTGGACATGCACCACGCTGATGGCCAGGCTCTCATCCGCAAGCTTGCGGCGCGCTCCGACGTTCTCGTCGAGAACTTCAAGCCCGGGACGACGGAGACGAAGTGGGGGCTCGGATACCGCCAGCTTCGCGAGATCAACCCCCGGCTGATCTACGTGGCGAACACCGGCTTCGGTCAGTGGGGCCCCTTCGCGGCGGGCCGCGCGTCGTACGACGGCCTCGCTCAGGCGGTTTCGGGGCTCACGGGGATCTCGGGATTCGAGGGAGCGCTGCCGATCAAGTCGGGGAACTATCTCGGGGACTGGTTCGGGGCCTGTCTGTCCGCGATGGGAGTGCTGGCCGCGCTGCGCTGGCGCGACCGGACCGGAGAGGGCCAGTTCGTGGAGGTGGCGCAGTGCGAGGGCCTCGTGCGCGCACTCGACTGGACGTGGCTCTACGCGGGGCTGACGGGACGGGACCGCTCGAAGACGGGCAACCGCGACCCGGTCTTCGTGCCGTCGGGGATCTATCGCTGCGCGGACGGGCAGGTGGCCCTCGTCGCCGGCACTGACGCGGAGTTCCGGGGGCTTGCCGCGGGGCTCGATCGGCCGGATCTGGCCGCCGACGCGCGCTTCGCGACGGTCGAGTCTCGTCGCCAGCCCGACCACGCCGGGGTGCTCGACACCCTCATCGGAGCCTGGTGCGAGACACGGTCCCGCGCCGACGTCGAGGCGGCGGCGCGGCACCACGGCTTCGCGGCGGCTCGTGTGATGAGCGCCGGGGACCAGTACGAGGACCCGCACTTCCGGGCACGGGGGAGCGTCGAGGAGCTGGACGATCAGGTCTACGGGCAAGTGGTGGACTACGGCCCGGCCCTGCAGCTGTCGGCCACGCCCGCTCGCCACAAGTGGGCGGGTCGACCCGTCGGGTGGCACAACCGCCACGTCCTCCGGGGGATTCTCGGCCTGGCGGAAGAGGAGATCGCCGACCTCGAGCGGCGGGGGATCGTCGGGCGATGGGATGACCGGCTCGGCGCGAAGCCGCCGGACGACTGGACTGGCGAGGGCGATCTCCTGTGAGCGGGACGCCGAGCGGTCCCGGGACCCCGTGGGCCGATTGGGCGCGCGCGGCGGAAGACCCTCGGCGCGCGGCCGAGAAGCCCGAGGCACTCGACGGCCTCCTGGTCCTCGATTGCGCCGTCGCGCACTACGGAGGGCACGTCCTCGGTGGATTCCTCGGAGAGCTCGGCGCCGAGGTCGTGAAGCTTGAGCCCCCGGGAGGCGATCCTGCCCGCGCCTGGGGACCGCTGGACGTGAGCCTCCGGGGCGAAGGGCTCGCATACCTGGCCGAGGGACGGAACCGCTACTACGCGACGCTGGATCTCGCATCGGCCGGCGGCCAGACGCTGTTCCGCCAGCTCGCGGCCCGGGCCGACGTCCTGATCGAAGGCTTTCCACCGGGGCAGATGGACGCGTGGGGAATCGGGTACCGGCAGCTCGAGCCGGTCAACCCGAGTCTCATCTACGTTGCCCTGTCGACGCACGGCCAGTTCGGCCCGCGAGCCGAAGGAAGCGGGCCGGAGTACGACCTGATCGACCAGGCGCTGTCGGGGCTCGCATACATCACCGGCGAGCCAGGCAACGGCGGACCCGAAGCGGGACCCACCCGTGTGGGGAGCTGGATCGGTGCGTATGCTCAGGCGGCGTGGGGAGGGGTGGCCACGCTGGCCGCCCTGCACTGGCGGGAGACATCGGGGCGCGGCCAGATGATCGACGTCTCGGGCGCCGAGGCTCTCATGCGCTACCTTGAGTACACGCTCCTCCTGTACCACGGAAACCGTGAGGTGCGCGAGCGCCTCGGAGGCATGGACATCGCGGTGTCGGTGTACACGTTCATCCCCGTGAAGGACGGCTGGGCGTTCATGGCGGGATATACCGACGCCAACTTCGGCGCCATCTGTCGCATCATGGGACGCTCGGAGCTTGCGCAGGATCCCCGGTTCCGGACGACGCTCGACCGGGCGCAGCCCGACAGTCGAGCGGCCCTGCGGGACGAGATCGCCCGGTGGTCGGTCAACTACACCGCGAGCGAGATTCTGGCGAAGGTCCTGGCGGACCGGGGACCCGGGACGGTCGTCTTCGGCCCGGTGAATCGTCCCACGCAGACGCTGGCGGAGGACCACTGGTGGGACCGAGGCTGCTTTGCTCGGCTCGATGACCCGGTATACGGGCCTCTGACCTTGGCGGCCCCCGTGTGGCGGATGACCCGGACCCCGCCGCGCCTGAAGGTTCCGGGGCGGCCGGCTGGCTTCCACACCGCGCACGTCTACGCGCGCCACCTTGGCCTGGGGCCGACCCGGCTGGCCGATCTCAGGGCGCAGGGTATCATCTAGGCACTGCAGATGGGCGCTGGAGCGATGTGAGCGGCGGCCTCTGCCCGGCTTGAGATCGATTCCTCGGGGGGATCCGCGATGACGGAGACCACGCAGACGAGAGGGCCAGCTGAGACCCTCGCCGCCGAGTGGACCCGGGCCTTGACACGGGCAGTGCGGGCGGTCGAGCTGGCCGGCGCCCGGGAGCCCGCAATCGGGCTGACCCCGAAGCAGGTGGTCTACCGTCGGAACAAGGCGCGGCTCTACCGCTACGAGTCGCCGCGCACTCGCCCGGTGCCTGTCCTGTTCGTTCCGAACCTCGGGATCAGCCGGCCGTCGATCTTCGACCTCCAGCCTGGGGCGTCCTTCGTCGAGCACATGTGCCGGCTCGGGCACGACTTCTACCTGCTCGACTGGGGCGTCCACGGGGAGGAAGACGACGGGTTGACCGTCGACGAATGCGTGACCCAGACTCTGCCGCGCGTCGTGCGGAAGGTCCTGGCGACATCGGGCTCGGACGGGCTCGCCATGATCGGGTACTGCATGGGCGCGCCCCTGTCCATATCATTCGTCGCCCAGCATCCGGAGGCGCCGATTCGCGCGTACGTCAACATGGCAGGGCCCATCGACTTCGCCCAGGCCGGCCTCTTCGCCCTCTGGCTCGACAAGCGCTTCTACGACGTGGACAGGGTCGTCGATACCGTGGGGGCGATTCCCGCGGACTGGGTCAAAGCCGGATTCAAGCTTCTCCGTCCGACGATGGATGTGACGACCGCCCTCAACCTCTGGTGGAATCTCGACAACCCCCGCTACGTCCAGGGTTACCAAGCGCTGTCGCGCTGGGCGAATGACTATATCGCGTTCCCGGCCGAGTTCTTCCGCCAGTGGGTCAAGGAGTTCTACCAGGAGAACCGCCTGGTCCAGGGAACGCTGCGCCTCGGCGGGGCGCCGGTCGATCTCGCACGCGTTCGCTGCCCTATCCTGGTGGTCGGAGCCAAGGAGGACTACATCGCCCCTCCCGGGTGCGTGCGCGCCCTGATCGACCGCGTCGGCAGCACCGACAAGACGTACTTCGAGCTTCCTGGCGGCCACATCTCCCTGATCGCAGGGCGGTCGGCGTCCCTTCACTGCTGGCCCCGCGTCTCGGACTGGCTGGCGACCAAGCTCGGCTAGGTGGGGGTCACGACGCAGCGCTTCCGGATTATGACGCAACGTGGCATACTGAGACGCTGATGGGACAGAACCCGGTCCAGGACGCCTTCGAGATCTGGAAGAAGGCCCTCGATGACGGTACCCAGGCTTGGGTGCGTGCTCTGGGCCAGGCTGCGCCGTCGCAAGCAGCGCCGCCGCCCGACCTCAGCCAGTTCTGGCGTCCGATCCTCGGTCAGGGGTTGGACCTCTGGCAGAAGGCGGCCGCGCAAGGGGGCGTCAGCCCGGAGTTCGCCCAGCAGTGGAAGGCCTTCCTCGACCAGTGGATCGACGCCTGGTCGAAAGCCCTGGGCCAGGCGATGGCAACCGAGGGGTTCGCACAGGCGCTCGGCCGGTACCTGGATCAAACGCTCGCCGCACAGGGTCCCCTCCGGAAGGGCGCGGAGCAGTACACGGAGCAAGCGATCCGGACACTCGGTCTCCCGTCCCGCAGCCAGGTCGTCGGGCTGGCGTCCCAGCTGGTAGCGCTGGAGGAGCGGATCGAAGGCCTGGAAGACCGTCTGGACGAGATCAAGAACCTGCTCGACACGACGACCCAGGCGGGGGACCGCCCGAAAGAAGCCAAGGAGCGCCGTGCCACCGCCGTCCGGCCGCCGCCTCGGGCCGCAGCCGAACGGCCGGCCCGACCACAGGAGGCACGATGACCGGACTCACGATAGAGGACGTTGCTGTCGGCGATGTGGCCGAGGCCACGTACACCGTCACGTCCGAGGTGATCCGTGAGTTCGTGACGGCGAGCGGGGACAACAACCCGATCCACTCGGACGCGACGTTTGCCGCCGGGACGCGGTTCGGCCGCGTGATCGGACCGGGCATGCTGACCGGGAGCTTCGTCTCCAGCGTCATCGGCACGCGCCTGCCCGGACCAGGCGCGATTTACCTGTCGCAGAGCTTCCGGTTCCTGCGTCCCGTCTACGTGGGTGATCGGGTGACGGTCAGGGTCGAGGTGGTGGAGCGGGTCGTCGAACGGAACCGTCTCCGGTTGGCCACGGTCTGCACCAATCAGGACGGGGACCTGCTCCTGGAGGGTGAGGCTTGGGTCCTCCCGTCGACGACGCGTCTCCAGTACGCGGCGGCGCGACCGGCGCACCGGCCCGTCCCCGTTCCCCTGCTGCCAGCGGCGCTGGCTGTCGAGGTGATGTCGATCTGGATGACGAGTGGCCTGGCCCTGGTGAGCCAGGCCTTTCGCCTGGGGACGCTCGCGCCGATCCACCCCGGGCTCGCCGGGGGACCTGCCGCGCCGGAGCCGGATCCGCTACGACCCTGAGGCCCCTCCGGGGCGCGGATCTAGCGCATCAGCAGCCCGCCGTTCAGGGAGAGTTCCTCGCCGGTGATGTACTCGCCGTCCGAGGAGACGAGGTAGATGACTGCCCGCGCGACCTCCTCGGCCTTTCCGAAGCGCTTGAGCGGAATCTGGTCGAGCAGGCGCTGGCGAATCTTCTCGGGAATGGACTCCACCATCTCCGTCTCCACGAAGCCCGGCGCGACCGCATTCACCGTGATTCCCTTGGAGGCGAATTCCTTCGCGAGCGACTTGGTCAGGGCGGTCACGCCGGCCTTGGATGCCGCATAGTTTGCCTGACCAAAATTACCGATCTGCCCGATGACCGAGGTGATGTTGACGATCCGTCCATAGCTCCGCTTCAGCATGGCGTCGATGAAGACCTTGGTGCAGTTGAAGACGCCATCCAGGTTGATGGCGAGCACCTTCCGCCAGGCCGCGTGATCCATCTTGACGAAGCTCTTGTCGCTGTTGACGCCAGCGTTGTTCACGAGGATGTCGACGTGACCGAAGGCACCGATGACCTCCTGGGCCATCCGGAACGTGTCGGGAAAGTCGCTCACGTCGGCCCGCACGGCGAGCCCCCGGCGGCCTCGCTTCTCGATCTCGCGCACCACCGCCTCGGCCGCCGCCTCGCTAGACATGTAGTTGACGGCGACATCGGCACCTTCCTCGGCTAGCGCCATCGCGATCGCGCGACCGATTCCGCGTGAGGCTCCCGTCACAACCGCCTTGCGTCCCTCGAGCTTCATGGCTACCCCTTCCCGTGTGGCCGTGCCTCCGGCTCGTCCCCGTTCCCCTCCACGGGTAGCACGCCGGATCGGGCTGTTCAATCTGGCACTGGCCGGCACTGGCCGGGTACTGGGCGCGCTGACGACGCGCGCAGGTGGCCTTTGTCGCATTGACGCGCAGTGTTAGAATGCGTCGCCAGGGAGCCGGGCATGGCCAGCGATGAGCCCATCCTGATCAAGCGCTATGCGAACCGCAAGCTCTACGACCAGGGGCGCAGCCGCTACGTCACGCTCGAGGAACTCGAGGACTCGATCCGGCAAGGCCGGGAGATCCGGGTGGTAGACGCCGTTTCCGGGGAAGACCTGACGGGTCAGACCCTGGCGCAGATCATCCTCGACACCGCCCGTGGTCGCCGGACGACGCTGCCCGCCGCGTTCTTGCACCAGTTGATCCAGCACGGGACGGCGTGGCAGTCGTTCGTTCAGGAATCGCTACAATCGAGCCTCGCCGGCATTGTGGCCAGTCAGCGGGAGACCGAACGTGTCCTGCGGGAGTGGGGCGCCCGGGCAGGCTGGTGGCCCTCCGATCACGAAGGCCCGAAACCGGCGGCGGGCCCCGATTCGTCGGAGGCGACGGGCCTCCGAGCTGAGGTCGCCGCGCTGAAGGAGAAGCTCCGCGAGCTCGAGGCACGGCTGGGCGGGTGAACCGGGGGGGCGCGAAGCCTCCCCCGGCTTGCCGTCGGTCCCGGCCGGAGTGCGAACCGGCTCAGGCAATCAGCCGCGTGCGTAGAGCTCCTTGAGCCGGTTCACGGAGGTGGCCAGCGTCTCCTGGATCTCCTGGCCGGTCTGCTCGGCGGAGGCCTGCACGCGCTCGGCCGTCCGCGTGACCACCTGGGCGTTGGCCTCGACAAGACGGAACGACTTCTGCGTGGCCTCGACAAGCGCCAGGAGGCTCTTCTGGTACCACGCAAATGGGTTCTGGTAGGGCGCGTCGAAGGTCTCCGCTCCGACGGTCGCCTGCGGACTCCGAGCGGCCTCTACGGTGGCCGACTGGAGCTCGGCGTACGTGCGAAGCCCTTCCTTGGCGGTGTAGGCCGAAAGGCCGACCAGGCCCTGGAGAACCCGGTGATTCATGTCAGCCAGGACGGAGTAGGCCTCGAGGGCCTTGCCCTGCATTTGGGCGAAGAACTCGGGAGAGAGATGGGTCTGCTTGACGCTCATCGCTGTGGCCTCCTCGCGTTGTCCTGCCATTGGGCCGAGCGCCATTCTCGGCCGCCTGTATGACGCTATGCGTTAGAAACATACCAGTCTCATCGCGACGCGTCAAGTCAATTAATGCGTCGCGTTATCAGCTCGGCCGTCGAGTCATACCGAGTCTCTGTAAGCTCATAATAACAATGAAGTCAATAGTTTATGATTCAGACTCCAGCCTGTGAGGGAGGCAAGCGGCGATGAAGACGCAGTCCCTGGGACAGATGCTCCGGGATCGGACCCAGTCTGGTGACAGCCCGGCGCAGCGTGTCAAGGTCGCGGGATCGTGGCGTGACGTCTCGTGGCGCGCCCTCCGAGAAGAAGTCCAGGAGATCGGGCTCGGCCTAATCGCGCTCGGACGTCAGCCGGGCGAAGCGGTCGGGATTCTCTCCCAGAGTCGGGCGGAGTGGGTCCGCGCCGACTTCGCGATCCTGTCGATCGGCAGCGTCACCATCCCGGTGTATCCGACGTACCCACCCGAGACGCTCGGCTACATCGTGCGCGACTCCGAGACCCGGACGCTGTTCGTCGAGGATGAGCAGCAGCTCGGGAAGGTCCTGGCCGTGGCCCCGGAGATGCCGAGCCTGGAGACGGTGGTCGTGATCCAGGGACCGGCCCCGACTCCGGAGGCCGGCCGACTGCGCGTGCTCGACTGGGAGGGCCTTCGCGTGCTGGGTCGCGAGGGGCGCCTCCGCGGAGCGATCGACCATCGCCTGGCGGCCCTGAAGACGACCGACGTCGCGACGATCGTGTACACGTCCGGCACGACCGGTTCCCCCAAGGGCGTCGTGCAGACGCACGGCAATCACTTGGCGGCGCTCGACATGATCGCGCAGGCCTCGGGGGTGCGCGAGGGAGACGTCCATCTCCTCTTTCTCCCGCTCGCCCATTCGTTCGCTCGTATGGAGGGCTTCCTCGGGATCCGCTTGGGGCTGACCACCGCATTCGCCGAGAGCATCGAGCGGCTTCCGGAGAACCTGCGGGAGGTGGCACCGGACTTCCTCTGCAGCGTGCCCAGAGTGTTCGAGAAGGTGTACGCGAAGATCCTGTCTGGGGTGAAGGCGGCGCCACCGGTCCGCCAGCGGATCTTCCACTGGGCACTGGAGGTCGGCCGTCGGGCCAGCCGGCTCGGCCGGGAAGGGCGACCGATTCCGGCGCCCCTCCGGATCCAGAAGGCCCTCGCCGATCGGCTGGTATTCAGCAAGCTGCGGGCCGCTCTGGGCGGCCGGCTTCGCTTCTGCGTGTCGGGCGGGGCTCCGCTGGCGACCGAGATCGCGGAGTTCTTCCATGCGGCAGGGATTCTCATCCTGGAAGGGTACGGGTTGACCGAGACCTGCCCGATCTTGGCGAGCAACCATCCGGACGAGTTCAAGTTCGGGACGGTGGGGCGCCCCTTCGCCGGTGTCGAGGTGAGGATCGCCGATGACGGCGAGATCCTCGCGCGCGGGCCCAATATTGCGCAGGGGTACTATCGGAAGGTCGAGGAGACGGCAGCGGTCTTCCGGCCCGAGGGCTGGTTCCACACCGGGGACGTGGGGGAGATCGACGAAGACGGATACCTCCGGATCACGGACCGGAAGAAGGACCTCATCAAGACCTCGGGCGGGAGCTATATCGCTCCCCAGCACGTCGAGAACCTGCTAAAGGGAGATCCGTTCGTGAGCCAAGCGCTGGTGGAGGGCGACCGCCGCCCGTACCCCGTCGCCCTCATCACGCTGAACGCCGAGGAGCTCGCCAAGCTCGCCCGCGACCGTGGTCTCGGCGACAAGCCAGCTGCCGAGCTGGTGCGCCATGCGGTGGTGGTGGAGCGCGTCCGTCGGACGGTGGACGGCGTCAACGCGCACCTCGCCTCCTACGCGCGGGTCAAGCGCTTCGCGGTCCTCCCCGACGACTTCACTCAGGACGGTGGCGAGCTGACGCCGACCCTGAAGGTGAAGCGGCGGGATGTCCGCGCGAAGTACGCCGACGTCATCGAGTCCATGTACCGGGAATAGGCAACGTGGCCTCCGTCCTCGATGTGCAAGGCCTATGAAAGCCGCCGTGCTGGCGGGCCCGCGTGGCTTGCGGCTTGAGACGGTGTCGGACCCGGTCGCGGGTGCGGGCGAGGTGCTGGTCCGAGTCCGGGCGGCGGGGATCTGCGGAACCGACTACCGGATCTGGACTGGAGAGCGGCGGGTGCGCTACCCCCTGATCCCGGGGCACGAGTTCATCGGCGACGTCGTGGCAGTGGGGCCAGGTGTCACGCGTGTCGCCCCCGGTCACCGAGTAGCCGTCGAGCCGAACTGGGGCTGCGGCTCGTGCGATCTCTGCCGGGCGGGAAGCGGAAACCTCTGTCTGGCGCGGACCGCGGTGGGGATCGACCGGGACGGCGGGTTCGCCGAGCTGTCGGCCCTGCCCGAACGGGCATGCTGGCCAGCGCCAGCCGGGCTGGCCTCGGACATTCTCCTGTTCACGGAGCCGCTTGCGGTGGTGACGCGAGCGGTGGCGCGCGCGGCCCCACGGCCGGACGAGACGGCAGCGGTGATCGGCGCGGGGACGCTCGGGCTGCTCGCGCTCCAGGTCCTGAGGGCTCGCGGATGCCGGGTGCTCGTCGTCGGGCGCACGGGCCGCCGGCTGGGGCTGGCCCGGGAGCTCGGAGCGGATTCCACCGTCGCGGGTGCGGGGGAGGCGGTCGTGGACGCGGCGCGACGCCTCGCGGGTCGGGACGGGGTCGACCTCGTCGTCGAGACGGCCGGAACCGCCGAGGCCGTGGAACTGTCGCTCGGCCAAGTCGGCCTCGTCCGGCCGGGAGGCCGCGTCGTGCTCACGGGGCTGCCGCATGCACCGGCCCGGATCGAGTTCTTCTGGATTGTCCGGCGCGAGATCGACATCCGCGGCTCGATGATCTACCGGGAAGAGTTCGGGGAGGCCATCGCGCTTCTGGCCGAGGGCCGCGTTCAGGTGGAGAAGCTTCTGACCCACCGCTTCCCGCTGGGCGCGATCGACGCGGCGCTGGCGGCTCACCGGGATCCGGCATCGATCAAGGTTGCCGTCTTTCCGGGGGACTCCGCGGGATGAGCGCGGGCGGGCACGGAGTCGCTTGGTCCGCGTTCGTCCGCCTCGCTTCGACTCCCCAGAGCCGTCCGGTGGTCGAGCAGGAGGTCGGCACCGAGACGACCGCCGAGCCGCCGTGGATCACGATCCTGTGGAACTGCGACTGCCACACCTTCGAGCAGGTGGCTCGCCAGCTCATGAAGGCGATTGCGTGCTCCTACGAGGAGGGCATGGCGATCGCGGGACGCGTCCACAACGACGGGAAGGCGGTCGTGCGTGTGGGCCCGAAGACGGAGTGCACGCGGGTCGGGCGCATCCTCGCCGAGATCGGGCTGCGGGTGAGCGTCGCCGAGTCGTAGCCTGGCTCGGCACGAGCAGGGCGGAGAGTCCGTGCCGGGGGTGGCGGCCCGCCGGGGACGACCGGACTTCAGGGAGCCCTTCGGCGGGGGGACCGGGTGACACGTGGGAGCTCCCTCCCCAACGTCGCCCTTCTCCGACTGGCGCCGGGCGGGGGGGCTCCTCGGCCCGTCCCGCCCGCCTCCGATCCCGTTCGGCCGGCGCCGTCGTAACGGACCGTCACCATCGTCTTGATCCCGCCGCGGACGTTCCAGTCGCCCACCACCTCCATACGGCGGGGCGCCAGTGTGCGCACGAGGTCCTCCAGGATGCGGTTGGTCACGTCCTCGTGGAAGGCGCCCTCGTCACGGTAGGCCCACATGTAGAGCTTCAGCGACTTGAGCTCGACGAGCCATCGGTCCGGAACGTACCGGATGCGGATCGTGGCGAAGTCCGGCTGGCCGGTCATCGGGCAGATGCAGGTGAACTCGGGGACCACGTGATCGATCTCGTAGTCCCGGTCAGCGTGTGGGTTCGAAACCCGCTGGAGGCCCTTGGACGGAGCGCTCGGCATCAGGCGGCGCTCAGTATAGCACCGGCCTCGCCCAGACCGCCGTGCGGAGAGCGTCGAGCGCGCTGGTCGGCACCGCTTCGAGGAGCAGGACAGTGCGACCGTGCCGCTCGATCGCGAACGTGCTCGAGCCTCGACTCCAGACGACGAGCGGGACGTCAGGCAGCGCCGGGGTGAGCCCATGCTTGGTGAGCATCACGCGCGCGTAGGCTCGGGCGAACCCCGCGGCGAGATCCTCCGTGTCCCACGCGATGACGGCGACAAGGAGCGAAGCGCCACCGGGATGATCACACAGGGCGTAGCGGTCGCCGCGCCAGCCGACCGCGTCCGCCGAAGCGCCCAGGAATCGACGGAGCACCTCCGCCACGCCGATCTCACCCAGGCTGTCCTCGATCACGGACCGCCATCCGGTCGGCAGCACCGCGGCGAGGTCCGGCAGGACGAGCGGAACAGGATCCTCCCGCCGGTCGAGGTAGCGCTCAGGGTGAAGGATCTGTGACGACGATCGGGGCGGATCCTGATAGAGCGCCGACAGCTGCGCCCACGGTCGGCGCTGGCGAAAGGCGTGGATGAAACCCACGCCCCCGGCATACGGGAACGTCAGCATGGTGCGGACGTACTCGGGAGCCCGCCCGAGGACCGGCCCCGTCGCCGAGGCCCGGATGGCCCGCTGAAGATCGGCCACGTCTGGCAGGGTCGCCAGGTCGCGCCCGTCTCGTCGGAGGTTGAGGTCGTGCGCTAGGGCCACCGCCTCGCCCTCAACCAGCGCTTGGCGGGCGAGGCCCTCGTCGCTCCGCCCGGACGCAGGAGCGAGGAACCGGTCGAGGTCGACCTGGCGGTCCTGGAGAGCATGGACCAGTTCGTGGGTGAGGGCGTCGCGTCGAAGCTCGGGCGTGAGCCAGTTCGCCAGGATCATGTGTTTCGCCACCGGATCGTAGTAGGCGGCCGCCTGCTCCGCCAGGAGATCGACCAGGAATCCCGCCAGGTCGAAATCCGCCGGGACGAGACCCCAGGCGACGAGCGCCCGCCGCTCGACGTCGACCCGAGAAGCGGAGTACCTTCGCGCGAGCGCGCCGAGAACAAAGCGGCGGCGCTCTTCGCGGCTCTGTATGAGGAGTCTCGGCGGGGCGTCCGGTGACGACAGGCCACGGAGAGCCGCGAGCTCCTGGAGGAGGCGCGCAGCGTCCGCGCGCAGGCCGCGCGGAACAGCGGTCTGTCCCGCGGCCAGCGAGACGACGGCGGCCACGGTGAGCAGAACGAAGGACGCCGCGCCCCTGGGTCCCCGGCGGCGGACCGGGGATGGCGGGATGAGGCTGGTCACGGCATGCCGCCGGGCACCGACCGCGGGACGGCCGGGCGCGCGGCAAATGCACGGTCACGCAGCACCGTGGCGACCGCGATCCCTCCCGCCACGAGGAGGGCCGAGACGGCCAGCCTCCATCCGACTGGTTCGCCGATGATGAGTGCGGTGGCGAGCACGCCGAACAGGGGAGTCGTCAGGTTGAATGCCGCGAGGCCGCTGGGCCGATAGTGCTTCAGGAGTGACATGTTCGCGATGAAGTTGAACCCGGCGATGACGACACCTTGGTAGAAGAGCGACGCTGCGAGGCGCCCGGTCACGACCGTGGGCGCGGATTCGACCAGCCACGATAGCAGCAGGAACAGCGGCGTCCCGATGACGACCTGGGCGAGAAGGGGCTTCACTGGGTGAATCCGCTGCAGCTGGCGGTTGAGCACCACCTGGCGAAGCGCCAGCAGGATCGCGCTCACCGTCAGGATGATGTCGCCGAGCAGGACCGTCGAGCCCGGCTCAGTCGGCGCGAGGAGCTCGCTGGCGAACAGACCGACGATTCCGACGAAGCCGAGCAGGACGCCTCCCAGCGTGGCGACCGTGAGGCGGTCCCCGGGCACGAGGAAGTGGGCGAGGAGGACGATGTAGACGGGGTAGGCGTTCAAGAGGACCGCCGCGTGGCCGGCCGTCGACAGCCAGACGCCGACGTTGAGGAGCCCGAGCTGCACGGCGAAGAGGAGACCGAGCCCGAAGAGCGAGCGTCCCTCGCCAGGCTGGAGCCAGAAGGGCGCCCGATTCCAAAGGCCCCACCCGACCACACACGCGCCACCGATCGCGAAGCGGAGGGCGGCCAGCATCAGGGGCGGCGAGTCCGTCACGCCGATCTTGACCGCTACGGTGTTGCCGCCCCACAGCGCGGAGAGCAGCAGCACGAGTGCGATGGCGCCGGCGTCCAGGTCTCGAGGGCCCTGGGTCGGACGCGCCATGATCCCAAGCAGTGTACACTCGGTCGTCGTGAGGCTCGCCATCATCGGGTTCCCTGGTAGCGGAAAGACGACCCTCTTCAACCTCCTGACCGGCGCGGCGGCGGGTGTTGCCCAGGTTTCGGGCCGGAACCGCCTGAACGTCGGGGTCGCCCGCGTGCCTGACGACCGTGTCACGCGACTTTCGGCCCTCTTCCAGCCGAAGAAGACGGTGTACGCGAGCGTCGAGGTGGTCGACCTCGCCGGGTTCGACCGCGGGGAGCGCGCGACGCTGGACGTCGGAGAGCTCCGTCAGTCCGACGCTCTTCTCGACGTCGTGCGGGTGTTTCCGTCGCCGGTGCTGGGCGCGGCGGCCCAGCCCGCCCGCGATGTCCAGGCGCTCGAGGAGGAGCTGATCCTCGCCGACCTCGACGTCGTCGAGCGGCGGCTCCAGAAGCTCGGTCCGGGCCTCAAGCGAAAGCCCACGGATGCCGAGCAGCGTGAGCACGCGCTCCTCGCCCGGGTTCGAGGGCCTCTCGAGGAGGGAGTGGCGCTCCGCGCGCAGGGCCTCACCGCGGAGGAGGGTCGGGTACTCAGGGGATTCCAATTTCTGTCCCTGAAGCCGATCCTGCACTGTCTGAACCTCGCCGAGGAGGGCGTGTCGAGCCGCGAAGACGCCATGTCGGAGCTAGCCGAGGTCGGCAAGCGGCCAGGCACCCAGGTCGGCTGGATCTCGGCGGCCGTCGAGGGCGAGGTAGCCGTGCTCGCTCCGGAGGAGCAGCGGGCCTTTCTCGACGCGCTCGGGCTACCGGAGCCGGCACTTCACCGGGTGATCCGCGACGCGTACACGCTGCTGGGGTTGGTCAGCTTCTTCACGGTAGGAGAGGACGAGGTGCGGGCCTGGACGATCGTGGCTGGCGCGGCGGCGGTCGAGGCCGCGAGGGCGATCCACTCCGACATCGCGCGCGGGTTCATCAGGGCAGAGGTGATCGGCTGGAAGGAGCTGCTGGAGGCCGGATCGCTGGCCGAGGCCCGGCGGCGCGCGCTTCTTCGCCTCGAGGGCAAGGACTATCCGGTGCAGGACGGCGAGGTCTGTCACTTCCGTTTCAACATCGGCCGCTGACCGCTTGCCGCCGAGTCCGGCGACGGCCCTCTCACGCCTTCGGGAAGTTCATCGCTTCCACAAAGAGATCCTGGAAGTCGGGATGGGTCGCGAGGGACAGATGCTCGATGGACCGCGCGAGCCGCTCTGCGCGAGCGCGCTCCGCCTCGGACACGAGCGCGAGCTGGGCTCCCAGCGCGGCGGCGTTGCCCACGTACCGGATGCGCTCCGTCGGTAGCGCGGGGATGAGCCCGATCCGGACGGCGCTGCGGATCGACAGGTAGTTCCCGAATCCGCCGGCGAGCATCAGTTCGGAGAGGGCCTCGTCCGGGACGCGCAGCACGTGCTGCAGCATCCGGATCCCGCCGCCGATGGCGCCCTTGGCGAGCTGCACCTGGCGGATGTCGTCCTGCGTGAGCAGGATCTCGCCGCCGCCTGCCGCCTGCCCGCCGGGCGCGAGGATCAGCACGCGCTCCTCGCCGCGCTCGGCGAGACGGGCCGCCAGGGGTGCCGGGAAGCGGTCACGGCGCTCGACCTGGATGAGCCCGGTCCAGTCGACGAGGCCGAAGTCAAGAGCTGCGGCGACGGCATCGATGAGCCCGGAGCCGCAGATCCCCTGGGGAGGCCCCTCGCCGATCACGTGGAAGCGCAGGTCTCCGTCCTCGGCCCACACGCGGTCTATCGCTCCCACCGCCCCGCGCATCCCGTGCCGGATTTGCGCGCCCTCGAGGGCGGGGCCGGCCGGCGCGGAGCAGGCGATGAGGCGGTCCCGCGTCCCCATCACCACCTCGCCGTTCGTCCCGATGTCGACGACGGCGCGCATGCTCGGGCTCTCGTCGAGGCGCGTCGCGAGAGCGGCGCCCACCGCGTCAGCGCCGACGAAGCCGGCGACGATGGGGAGGAAGCAGACCCTCGCCTCGGGATTCACCTTGAGACGGATGGTGCGCGCGCTCAGCACCAGCGGGTGACGCAGTACGGCGGAATACGGCGAGAGGCCAACGTACGTTGGATCGATGCCCAGCAGGACATGGTGCATGCAGGTGTTGCCGACGATCGTGAGCTTGTAGATCCACTGCGGCAGGACGCCCGTGCGTTCCACGAGCTCGTCGATCTGCTGGTTGAGGAGTCCGACGATGCGGCTCTGGAGCTTGCGGAGATTGGACGGATTCCACTGGGCGAACGCGATCCGCGACATGAGGTCGCCGCCGAACGTGGCCTGCGGGTTCAGGCTCGACACCGAGGCCATCACCTCGCCGGAGTGCAGCTCCAGCAGCGTGGTGACGACGCTCGTCGTGCCGACGTCCACCGCGATACCGAACGCCATCGCGGTCGTGTCGCCGCGCTCGACGGCGAGGAGGGCTCCGGAAAAGGTGACGACCGTCACCTCGCCCTTCGCCTCGCGGAGGGTCGAGGGCAGCGTGCGGACGATGTCGAGGGTCACATCCTCGGGCACGATGCCGGCCGCGAGGCCAAGCTGCTCGAGGTCTGAGGTCTGATGATGCTCCTCCTGGGGAAGCTCGACGCGGACCACGCGCTTCCTGATCCCGGCATCTATCGGCACGCGCGCCCGGGCCACGGCGTCCCGCTCGACGCCGAGGATCTGGAACGCGCTCTCGTCGAGCGGTGGCGCGAGCTGCACCGCGAGCGGCCCGGTCGGAGCCAGCTGACAGGAAAGGCGATAGCCCTCCCGCACGAGATCGGCGCCCAGCTGGAGCTCGTCGTTGATCGTGCCGGGCGGCGCCACCCCCTCGATGACCTTGACCCGGCACGACGTGCAGCGGCCTCGGCCCCCGCAGGTCGCCGTGACGTCGATACCCTGGGCGTGCGCCGCGGGGAGCAGGACGGTCCCCGGCTCGACAGCGACCGTTCGGCGCTCCGGCAGAATCGTTACGGGGATCGTGGACACGCTGTCATTCTAGACCAAGGTCGGGGCGGTGAACCCGGAGACGGGGCGCTCGCCGCGAGTGCGGAATGTCGGACAAGGCGGACGCTATAGTAGGGCCGTGCAGGAGCCGACTCCGCTGACCGGTCGCGTTGTCGCCCTCCGTCCTCCGGGTCCGGGCGGGGCGAATGTCGCCACGTGGCAGCTCGCTCGTGGGCCACTGACCGTCCGCGTCGTGATCGACGGGCTTCCCATCGGCGATCTCCCGGCCGGGTCCCGGCTCCGCATCGGTAGCGTGGTGCTGGTGGAGCTGGCGCGGCCCGGCGTGGCAGTGCCGCGGGACTCGGTGGACTCGGGCGGGTTCATCGAAGCCGGCCAGCATGAGCCAGTGTCGGTCGACGTGCTCGACGGCGGTTCCGTGAAACCAGGCGACCCGGTCGCGCTTGAGGCCGTGACGCTGCCGTTGACGGACGTGCTTGACCTGCACAGCTTCCGTCCCGAGGACACCAGGAGAGTGCTGAGGGAGTACCTGGGCGAGGCGCACCGGGCCGGGCTGGAGGAGGTCCGCATCGTCCACGGTCGGGGCCGGGGCGTTCAGCGGGCGATGGTCCGGCGCATGCTGACCGAAGTGCCTCAGGTCGCCCGGTTCGCCGACGCACCGCCAACGCGCGGCGGGTGGGGGGCCACGATCGTCCAGCTCCACCGAATGGACGACGCGCCGCCAGCGTGAGGACCGTCGCGGTCGCGGGGGTCCTTGGCGCCGTGCTCGCGGCGAGCGCACTGGACCTGACCATCGGCGTGCTCTGGGTCCTGGCGCTCGTGGGCGTGCTTGTCCTCCGACGCCGCATTCGGCTGGCCGCGCCGTTGGTGCTCCTCGCAGCTACGGTCCTGCTCGTCTGGGGCGGCCGGCTCGGGTGGTTCCCGCCGCCCCCTCCCGCGTCGTACGAGACTGGCTGGGGGCCGCGCTGGGCCGAGTCGCGGCCGGCGCCCACGCTCGACGATGAGCCCCGCGTGGTGGCGGCGCGGGAGCAGCTGGCTGCGCTGGGTCGCGAAGAGCTTCGCCTGACGGGGCCGGAGATCGCGCAACGCGCCGGGGCCGTGATCGCCTTGGCGCGCCGCCTCGAGCCCCTGCGAAGCGAGGTGCCGCAGGAGGTCGCTGCGGTGGAGGCAAGCGCGCGCCGGCTCGCGCGGACGCTCGCCGCAGCGGAGTTCCGGGACCTCGAGACCCGCCGAGCGGCGGCCGCCGCCTACCTGGCGGAGCTCGATCGGCGGATCGCCGCCGCACGCGACGTCAGCGAGATGACTTCCGTCCTGCGGGCGGCCGATGTGGCCGCCATGGCCCACGTCTCGCTTCGTCCCGTGCGCGAGGACCTCGCTGCCGCGGGCGCCGCGGTGGAATCGCTCGTGCGCGTGCTGGGAGGCGGTGTCCCTGCGGCGACGACCGCGGCGGTTGCGCGCTACGATGAGAGCGAGAGCAAGGTGCTATGGGAAATCCGCTACGCGGTCGCCGGGGCGCCTCGAGTCCGGCTGCTCCGTCTTGAGACGCGGGCCTTCCGGAGCCCGGCGCCGTCTGGGGTTCCCCTGAGTCTCACTTACGCGGCAGGAGGGGAGGGACGACGCGTGGTGCCGCCCGGCGCCTGGACCGACCTCGAGCCCGCCCCGCGGAGCGTGGAGGTGGTCGCCACGTGGCCCGAGCCGGTGGTCGCGCGCAGGGTGCGCGGGCCGCTGCTTCGGCTGCCCGCGTTCGGACGCCTCGATGTGAAGGCGCCCGCGGCGAGCGACGATGCGCTAATCACCGCTGTCGTCGACGACCGCCCGGGCATCGAGATGCCGCTCGCCGTGCGGCTGCCTCCTCCTCCCTTCACGGGCGTCACGGTGCCGCGTCACGCGCTGTACTTCGCGGACCGGCCCGGGGTGAGCGTCCTCGGACCGGCGGGAGACACGTGGACGCCGGCCGGCGACGGTGGCGGACGTCTGGGACTCGAGCTGGTGCCGAACAGCCCCTTTCTGCGGAACGCAGCCTTTGCCTGGGTTCGCGGCTACCTGTATCGGCCCAACCCGGGAGCGATGGCAGGCGCCGCCGGCGCGGCGGCACTCACACTGGTGCTCGTGCGACGCTCCCGCCCGGCCGCCGTCCAACGGCGGTGACGTCTAGGAGAGGAGGCTTCACCCGTGCGACTCGCTGTGACCGACGTGGAAGCGATGATGGCGGCGAAGGCCGAGGGCACCTCCCTCGAGGAGGCGCTCGGCGTCTTCGAGGTGTTCGCGAGCGGCTCGCTGAACGACGAGGTCTATGTCCTGGACGATGTCTCAGGGAAGCGAATCGCGATCGCGCCACGAGAGCTGAAGGAGCGATACCGGTCCGCGTAGGACCGGGGAGCCTTCCGATGAGACTGCGCCCCGCTCCGACAGCGCGTCGCCACTTGCTACGACCGGGCCTGGTCCGGCGGTTCCTCGGCAGCCTTGCGTTTCATGGCTTCGCTGAGCTGCCGATACAGGAAGTCGGTCTCCAGGGGCGTGAGGTCGAACTCGCGTGAGGCCTCGTCGATCAGCACGCCCTGCTTGGCGTGCGGGTCGTCGGTCAGGCGCTCGAGTATCCAGTCGAGGGCACGCTTGACGTTCGGCTCTCCCAGGCTCATGGGCTGCTGCCGGCGATCGAGGATCCGTGCCCGTTCCCGTTTCGCTGGATGACTTTCGGCAGGGCTTCGAGAGTCGGGAGGACCAGGTCGGCGGGCGAGAAGTCCTCGTGGCGGGTGGTCGAGCCGGGCACGGCGGCCACCGTCATCCCGGCCGCCTTGCCCGCGAGGACGCCGTTCCGGGAGTCCTCGACGACGAGGCACCGTTCCGGGTCGACGGCGAGCCGGCGGGCCGCGAGGAGGAACCCGTCGGGAGCCGGCTTGCCACGCGCCACCTCATCACCGCAGACTATCGTCTCGAACGCCCCGCCCAGTCCGACGGTCTGCAGGATCGCGTCGATGACCGGGCGGGCCGACGCCGACACCAGACCGAGCCGGTATCCGGTCTCACGAAGACGGAGCGGGATCTCCGGCACGCCGGGCAGGCGTCGACCCTCCGCGCGGACGAGGGAGATCAGATGCTCGCGCTTCCGGCTGACTAACTCGGCAGTGGACGCTTCGAGATCGAAGAGAATCCGGAGGACCCGGAACATCTCGGGATCGGTGGATCCGACGAACGCCCGGTTGTCCCCCTCCGTAAACGACGCCGCGCGATCCCCGAGGGCCAGCTGCGTTGCCCGGAGGTGGAGCGGTTCGGAGTCCATGAGGACCCCGTCCATGTCGAACAGGATCGCCACGATCGTGCTCATTCGAGCCGGGACCTCAGATTCGTTCGTCGGGGAACCGCTCGCGTCGGCGCCCAGCTCCCCCCACGCGGAGGGCGGGTGCCTGAAGCGAACTCACTTTACGCTAGTGCCTGAGGGCGCCAAAGCTTTTCGTCTGATTCCGACGCACCTCGGTGAGAAGACTCGTGGCGCCGCGTAAGCGGCGAGGTAAGGGAGAGTCTGCAGCGATGCGATCCAAGTACCTGTCATATAGGGTGAGATGGCTTCTAGAGAACACCCCTCGATCGGCGTACACCCGGCCCGAGATCATCCCTGGTCGAGGCCAGCCGTGAGCGCGAAGCTGCGCTTCGGGACCCGCGCCGCGCGCGCCACCCCGCCACCCTACTCCGCATCGACGCCGTTGGCGCCAGCCGTCCAGCTGGCGAATGTCTACGTCTTCGAGGACCTCGATCAGGTCGATGCGGTGTGGGAGGGCCGGCAGGCCGGCTACGTATACGGGCGGTTCGGAACGCCCAATCACACCATGCTGGAGGAGACCCTGGCGGCCCTCGAGGGTGGCGAGAGCGGGCTTGTCGTCGCCTCGGGGATGGGCGCGCTGAGCGCGTTACTCCTGGGCGCTCTCCGTCCGGGGGACCACCTGGTGGCGGGACAGGATCTCTACGGCGCGACCACCGCTCTCCTCCGTGAGCAAGCCGAACGATGGGGGATCAAGGTGAGCTTCGTGGACGCCACCGAGGTGGCGGCGGTGGAGGCCGCCATCACGGCGGCGACGCGTGCCGTCTTCGTGGAGGCGGTCTCCAACCCGCTGTTGCGGCTGGCGGACCTGCCCGGACTCGGGGCGGTCGCACGGCGGCGGGGACTCGCGCTCC
Source organism: uncultured Candidatus Rokubacteria bacterium (assembly GCA_963804185.1). Lineage (GTDB taxonomy): Bacteria > Methylomirabilota > Methylomirabilia > Rokubacteriales > DASRDR01 > DASRDR01. The sequence goes on along the minus strand of CAWDPM010000005.1, from coordinate 408,799 downwards.
TGGTCGACAGCACGTTCGCGTCCCCAGCCCTTCTGCGTCCGATCGAGCACGGCGCCTCGGCGGTGCACCACAGCGCCACGAAGTACCTGTCCGGCCACGGCGACGTCACGGCAGGAGTCCTCGTCGGGTCCCGGGAGCTGATCGAGGTGGCGCGAGCGCAGGCCGTGCGGATCGGTCTGAACCTCGGGCCGTTCGACGCGTGGCTCACCCTCCGCGGTGTGCGGACCCTTGCGCTGCGGATGGAGCGCCATTCCTCGAACGCGCTCGAGCTGGCACGGTTCCTCAGGAGGCAATCCCTGGTGGAGCGGGTGCACTACCCGGGGTTGCCGGATCACCCGCAGCACGCACTCGCGCGGGTGCTGCTTCCCAGCGGGTTCGGTGGCATGCTGTCCTTCGAGCTGGCGGGAGGAGTTTCGGCGATCCGGCGGTTCTTTGGGGCGGCGGCCGGCGGGTCGAGATCGCCCGGCCGCGAGGCCCTGATTGCGTTCGCGCCGAGCTTCGGGGACGTCACAACGACGTGGAGCTACCCGGCGCGGACCTCGCACCGGGCGCTGTCGGATGACGAGCGCGCGAAGCTCGGGATCGGGGCGGGTCTGGTGCGCCTGTCCGTCGGCATCGAGGACGTCGAAGACCTCAAGGAATCGCTGGACCTGGCCCTGCGGGCGGCCGGGTCCTAAGTAGTGACGACGCGCCCGCAGGAAGGCGGAGGACGGCATGAAGGAGGCCCTCAAGAAGTACGGCGATCTGCTGAGGGATGACCGGAAGGCGCTGGCGCACCTCGGAACCGTGATGCCGGGCGGGGGGCCGCACGTGACTCCAGTCTGGTTCGAGTACGACGGGACGTTCTTCCGGGTGAACTCAGCAAAGGGCCGGGTGAAGGACCGCAACATGCGGCGGAGCCGTATGGTAGCCCTGTCCATCGTCGATCCGGACAATCCCTACCGCTACGTGGGGGTGATGGGCCGCGTCACCGAGATCACCGAGCAGGGCGGGGACGCCCACATCGACCGGCTGGCCAAGAAATACCTCGGCCAGGACCGCTACCCCCACCGGCAGCCTGGCGAGGTGCGCGTGATCTACACGATCGCCCCCGAGCGCGTCAGCGGGATGGGTTAGGCGTGGCCCAGGCCGCGGCGACATCGCCTCGCGGGTTCGGTCCCCTGGGAATTTGGTCGGTTGACAGGTGTGGCGTTTCTCCGTAACTTTCAGGTAAGAGGTCTGACCAGCATACCGCTATCCGGCTCCCAGACTTTGGGGGCCGCAGGAGGCCGTGCATGGCGCATCTCACCGTCGAGGTCGTCTACCGGGGCATCTTCCAGAAGAACCTCGCCGCGCGGATCACCCGCGGGATCGTGCTCTCGTCCCGGAAGGCCGGACGGTGGGGCATCGCCTTCGGACGGTACGGCGACAGCCCCCAGCGAAACGGGATCCCGGCCAAGGACTTCGCGATCGTGGCCGACACCAAGGAGGAGCTCGAGCAGCACATGGCTCGCTACGAGCCAAAGGAGCTCCACGTCACCATCTGCGTGGATGACACGCTGTGCAAGGGCGTGGAGTCGTGGGCCTGGTACGGGCTCCAGCCGATCAATCGGCTCCTTCTCCCGGGCGGCCATCTACTCGTGACCTCCATGCGATCGCCGAGCGAGCTCCTTCGGGACATCCACAAGAAGGATTCGCCGTATCACCTCTGGATCCTGCCAGGGAAGGCGTCGTTTTCCGGACTCTGGGTCTTCAAGGAGGACCACACGGAGGCGCGCACCCTCGGCGCCCTGGCCAAGATCGCGTCCGAGTTCCTCGACATCGACGCCGTGTGCGCGGCGATCCAGGAAGCGGAATGGGGCTCGGAGTTGAAGGCCGAGTCGGCGCGCAAGGCCTACGAGCGGGTCGATGGGCGGCGAATCCAGGTCAGCGAGGGCAACGACGAAGTGCCCTTCTCCTTCGAGATGCCGAAGTGGTGGGAGATGCGGGAAGGGCTGACGATTCCGGCCATCCCGGTGGGCAAGCCTGTCGAGGGCGGCAAGGGCTACCGGCCGGAGCGCAACCCCTACTTCAAGAAGTTCACGACCCGCACCATGCGGCCGGTCGTGAACTTCGACACATGCGTCAAGTGCACGCTCTGCTGGATCCAGTGTCCGGACAGCGTCTTTGACGTGACGCCGGACGGGCTGTACGACGCCAACATGGAAGCGTGCTGTGGGTGCGGGGTCTGCGAGGCGGTCTGCCCCGTGAAGGACTGCATCACGATGGTGAACGAGGCCGCCTTCGACGACAACGACAGCCAGTGGGAGATGTGGCGCCAGGACAAGGACGCCTACCGCGTCTGGTCGACCGAGAAGATCCGCGACAAGGTCACCACGGTGCGCTCGCACGGCTTCCGTTACCGGGGCCAGTATGAGGAGGAGCTCTCCCAGGGCGAGATCGAGCTGGGCGGGATGCCGGTGACCGAGGGAATTCCCGGCGAGAACGCGAACGCCAAGGGCGTCCAGCCGAAGCGGCATATCCACGACACGGCGTCGATCGTGACCGGCGTGCCCGAAGCGCCAGGCGCCTAACCCCGACGGACGGAGGAGGATGCCCATGGCAGTCGCGACCAGGCCCGCCGGCGACGCGGCGGTCCTCGACGAGAAGGAGATGCTCATCTCGGGTAGCGAGGCCGTCGCGGAGGCCCTCGCGCTGGCCGACATCGACGTCGTCACCGCCTATCCGATCCGGCCCTACGACACGGTGATGCAGGCGATCGCGAAGAAGATCGCCAACGGCAAGCTCGTCGCCGAGTACATCGTCGCCGAGGGCGAGCATAGCCAGTTCGAGATCGTCAAGCACGCGTCCACCGTCGGCGCGCGCGTCTTCTGCGGGTCCTCGGGTGTCGGCTGGATGTACGCGATGGAGGCGATCACGGTCACCCCCGCCCTCCGAGTCCCCATGGTAGCGCTCGTGGGGAACCGCGCGCTGGACGACCCGGGCGCGTTCGGCGTGGAGCACAACGACGCGCTCTCCGTGCGAGACCTCGGGTGGCTGCTCGTGTGGATCGACACGGCACAGGAAGCCCTCGACACGACGCTGATCGCGTATCGGGTCGCCGAGGATCGGCGGGTGTTCTTGCCGATCGCGATCTCGGCCGACGGAGCCTTCCTGACGCACTCCCAGACGATCACGCGGGTGCCTCCGCAGGAGCGGGTGCAGCAGTTCCTTCCGGCGTACAACCGGGGAGACCTGTTGCTCCACCCGGACAACCCGATCACGGTGGCGCCGCAGGTGAACGAGGATTGGGTCATCGAGATCCGGCGCCAGAACGACGAGGCGACGCGGCGCGCGTACGGCGTGATCGAGGAGGTGTACGCCGACTTCCGTCACACGTTCGGGCGAGGGCCGGAGAACCCCTGGTTCGAGGAGTACATGACGGAGGACGCCGAGATCATCCTGATGGGGATGGGGACCCTGTCGCTCCCTGTCAAGGTAGCGATCCGGAACCTGCGGAAGCAGGGGAAGAAGGTCGGCCTGATCCGGCTGCGGTGGTTCCGCCCGTTCCCGTACGAGCAGCTGGCGCGAGCCCTCGGGCGCGCGAAGGCGATCGGTGTCATCGACCGGGACTACTCGTTCGGGTCGCCCTTCGGCTCCGGCGTCGTCGCCACCGAGGTGCGGGCGACGCTGTACAACGCGGAGCACCGGCCGCCGCTGATCGGGTTCATCTGCGGTCTCGGGGGGCGCGAGGTCACGCTCGAGGACGTGAACAAGGCGGTGGACATCTGCTACGCCGCGGCGAGCGCCGGCCGAGCAGAGCGGGCGACCTACTGGCTGGGCGTGCGCGACTGAGGGGGGAAGACAATGGCCGACGGCACGACGACGTTCACGAACGAGACGCAGCTCCTCTCGCCCTTCAAGGGCGTCAAGAAGGTCACCCTCGAGGAGTACTTCACGTCGGGTCACCGGACATGTCAGGGGTGCGAGTCGGCCCTCGTCATGAAGCTCATGGTGAAGGCCTCCGGGCCGCGCACCATCGTGCTGGGCTCGACGGGATGCATGTACGTCGCGAACACCACGTACTACACCACGCCGTGGGTGGTGCCGTGGATGCACACGCAGCTCGGCTCGTCGGGGTCGGCCGCGCTCGGGACAGCGGCGGGCCTCAAATCGCTCATGAAGAAGGGGAAGATGAAGGCCGAGCCAATCAACGTCATCGCCTTCTGCGGGGACGGGGGCGGAGCGGACATGGGGCTCGCCGCGATCTCCGCGACCTTGACCCACAAGGAGTACAATTCCCTGATCCTGCTCTACGACAACGAGTCCTACGCCAACACGGACATCCAGCTGTCGGGGATGACGCCGTACGGCGCCCACACGACCTTCAGCCCGCCCGGCGCGGTCAAGCGGATCATCCACACCCGCTGGAAGAAGAACATGGCCGGGATGTTGGCCGCCGGGCATCCGGAGTGCCGGTACGTGGCCACGGTGTGCGCGTCCTACGCCGTGGAGATGATGAACAAGGTGCGACGGGCGCTGAGCATCGGCGGCCCGACGTTCATCCACTCGCTCGATCCGTGCCCGAAGGGGTGGGACTACGACCCGATGCTCTCCCACGAGCTCGGCGAGCTGGCGGTGGAGACCGGAATCTTCCCGCTGTACGAGGTCGAGGATGGCGTCGTGAAGTACTACGGCAAGACCAAGTCCATCGTGGAAGGGCGGCAGCGGAAGCCGGTCCGCGAGTACCTACTCAAGCAAGGCCGTTTCGCGCACTTCACCGAGGGAGACCTGGCGTACTTCCAGGCGAAGGTCGACGAGATGTGGGTGAACTGGGAGATCCCGGGCGTCGTGTCGTTCCGCAAGGCGCCCGCCGAAATCCCGCTGCCAACCTGAGGACGTGACAGCAGGACGATGACACGGCCGTCGTCGTCGAAGCGCAGGAGGGGCCGCCACGCTGCTGGCGGCCCTTTTCCGTTTCGAACCTTGCAACCCTCCAATGAAGGAGGCCACATGGTTCATCGAGTGATGGGACTCGGCATCGCTCTCCTGGGACTCGCCGTGCTGGGGGGTCTCGTCGACTCCGCGGAGGCGTGGGAACCGACCAAGCCGGTGGAGTTCGTGGTTCCCGCCGGGACCGGCGGTGGCGCCGACCAGATGGCGCGCTTGATTGCCCCCCTGGTGGACAAGTACAAGCTGTCGCCGCGGCCGCTGGTCGTGGTGAACAAGGCCGGCGGCGCCGGGGCCGAAGGTTTCACGTACGTGAAGGCCAAGTCCGGTGACGCCCACACGATCATCATCACCCTCTCGAACCTCTTCACCACCCCCCTCCACACCGGGGTGCCGTTCAACTGGAAGGACCTGACGCCTGTCGCCCGGCTCGCGCTCGACGAGTTCATCCTGTGGGTCAACACCGACCGGCCCGACAAGAAAGACTTCAAGACCGCCAAGGAGTACATCGCCGCGGTCAAGGAAGCGTCGGGAGGAGACAACAAGATGAAGATGGGCGGCACCGGGACCGCCCAGGAGGACCAGATCATCACGGTCCAGCTCGAGCAGGCGCTCGGGGTGAAGTTCATCTACGTGCCGTTCAAGGGGGGCGGGGAGGTCTGCGTCAATCTCGTCGGCAACCACGTGGACTCGACGGTGAACAACCCGATCGAGTGCGCCGGCCACATGAAGGCCGGACGCGTCCGGCCGCTGGGGGTGTTCGACACCAAGCGCCTGGCCGCGCCCGGGTGGGGTGACATCCCGACGATCAAGGAAGCCCTGGGCGCGGACATCAGCTACCTGATGCTTCGGGGGATCTTCGGCGCGCCGGGCATGCCGGCGGAGGCCGTCGCCTACTACCAGGGGATGCTGCAAAAGGTCTACGAGACCCCGGAGTTCAAGGAGTACCTCGCGCAGGGTGCGCTCAACCCCGCCTGGCAGACCGGGCCGGAGTTCGTCAAGTGGCTGGAGAGCGCGGAGGCCCTGCACAAGGACCTCATGACCAAGGGTGGCCTGCTGAAGTAACCTCGTCGCGCGGCGCCTCCTCGACGTCCGGAGGCGCCGCGCACCGGCCAACGCGGCGGCCCTCGCGCGCTACTGGGACAACCATCGGAGAAAGACCGCGTGCGCACGGCTGACATCGTCTGCGGCATGGTCCTGGCCGTCGTCGGCGTGGTAGTCCTCGTCGAGGGTCTGCGGCTCGGCATCGGCTGGGGCACCGATGGGCCGCAGCCCGGCTTCTTCGTGTTCTACCTGGGCGTGGCCCTCCTCGTAGCGGCCGCGCTCGTCGTCGCCGGGGCGATGCTGCGGGCTGAGGGCGGAGCTCCGTTCGTGAAACCCGGCCAGCTTCGCTCCGTGGCGACGGTCTTCTTGCCCGCGGTCTCCATGGTGGTCCTCACGCACGTCGTCGGGCTGTATGTGAGCGGCGCGCTCTACCTGGCAACCTACATGCGGTGGGTCGGCCGCCACCGGTGGGTCACGACGGTGCTCGTGGCGATCGGGATCCCCGTGGCGGCCTTCCTCATCTTCGAGGTGTGGTTCCTGGTGCCCCTGCCGAAGGGCCCTCTCGAGACACGGCTCGGCTACTGAGGACGCGATGGGAGGCATCGAGCACCTCTTCCTCGGATTCCAGATCGCGATCACGCCGTTCAACCTCGTCATGGCGGTCGTCGGCATCGTGCTCGGCACCATCATCGGGGTGCTGCCGGGTCTGGGCGGCGCGAACGGCGTGGCCATCCTGCTGCCACTGACGTTCACGATGTCGCCGACGTCCGCGATCATCCTGCTCACCTGCATCTACTGGGGCGCGCTCTTCGGCGGGGCCATCACGTCGATCCTCTTCAACATCCCCGGCGAGCCCTGGTCGGTGGCGACGACGCTCGACGGGTACCCCCTCGCGAAGCAGGGGAAGGGCGCTCAGGCCCTGACGGCGGCCTTCACGTCGTCGTTCATCGGAGCACTGTTCGCCATCGTGCTCGTCTCCTTCTTCGCCCAGCCCCTGGCGGAGCTCGCGCTCAGGTTCGGGCCTCCGGAGTTCTTCGCCATCCAGCTCTTGACCTTCTCAAGCTTCATCGGGCTGGGAGGTGGCAGTCCGGTCAAGTCCTTCGCGGCGATCGTGCTCGGGTTCGTCCTGGGGGCCATCGGCCTCGACGTAGTGACCGGACGGCTCCGGCTCACCTTCGGCTCGGTGGAGCTCATGCGGGGCATGTCGTTCATCGTCGCGGTGATCGGGCTTTTCGGCCTGGGGGAGATCTTCCTCACGGTCGAGGAAGGGCTGCGGTTCCGCGGGGTGACGCCGCGGGTGCGCTTCCGGGACATGGTGGCGACGTGGCGCGAGCTGGCCGGGTACTGGCGGACGTTTCTGCGTAGCGCGCTGATCGGGTTCTGGATGGGCTTCAAGCCGGGTGGCGCGACCCCCGCCTCGTTCATGAGTTATGGGTTCGCCCGCCGGTTCTCGCGGTATCCCGAGAAGTTCGGAACCGGGGTCCTGGAAGGGGTCGTGGCCCCGGAGACGGCCGCGCACGCGGCGGGCGTGGCCGCGATGCTGCCCATGATCACGCTCGGCATTCCGGGATCGCCGACCGCGGCGGTGATGCTCGGCGGGCTCCTGATCTGGGGCCTCCAGCCAGGGCCCATGCTGTTCGTCGAGAGGCCCGAATTCGTGTGGGGGCTGATCGCCAGCATGTACACGGGCAACGTCATCGGGGTGCTCGTGGTGCTCTTCTTCGTGCCCGCGTTCGCGGCGATCCTCCGCATCCCGTTCGCCATCCTGGTGCCGCTGATCGTGTTCGTCTGCGCCATCGGCGCGTACACGGTGAGCAACAGCATGCTCGACATCTGGTACATGCTGGGATTCGGCGTGCTTGGGTACCTGTTCAAGAAGCTCGACTATCCGCTGGCGCCTCTGGTGCTCGCGCTGGTCCTGGGGGACATGGCCGAGAGCGCGCTCCGGCAGAGCCTGATCATGTCGCAGGGCTCCATCCTGATCTTCGCGCAGCGGCCGATCTCGGCCGTCGTGACCGCGGCGGCGCTCCTGCTCTTCGCGCTGCCCATGCTCGGCCCGCTGAGGCGCCGCCTGCGGCTCCGGCCGTCCGAGGCGACGCGAGTCTGATCGGAGACAGGCCGCCATGCCCGTCCTGGCGATGACACGGGAGATGGGAAGCCTCGGCTCGGTCATCGCCCAGGAAGTCGCGCGCCAACTCGGCTACAGGTTCCTCCGGAACGATCTCCTCCGGGATGCGGCGGCGGAGTACCGGGTACGGGAGTCCCGCCTCGTCGGTGTGATGGAGGAGGTCCCGGGCCTGGTCGAGCGGCTGCGCCGACCTCGCTTCCGGTACCGATCGTACCTGGAAGCGGTGGTGCTGGAGGCGGCGCTCCAGGATCGCGTCGTCCTCGTGGGGCGGTGGTCCACGCTCTTTCTCCGCGGCATTGCCCATGCGGTGCGCGTTCGTGTCTGCGCGCCGGCGGAGGTTCGGGTCCGCCGCGTGATGGAACGACGAGGGGTCGACGGCGCCGAAGCGGCGCGGCGAATCGCCGCGTACGACGACGGCGTCCGGGTCCGGATGCGGCAGATGTTCGATGTCGACTGGACCGACCCGCTCCTGTACGATCTCGTCATCAACACGGAGGCCGTGGCTCCGATGACGGCCGTCGGTCAGGTGGTGGGACTGGTGGCGGCGGCGGAATTCCAGCCGACGGCGGCGTCTCGGCAACTGCTGGCCGACCGGGCCATGGCGGCACGCCTGCGGGCGGCCCTCAAGGCGACGATGGCAACCGCGCGGGTGGACGTCGACATCCAAGTGACGGAGGGCCGGGTGAGGCTGGCGGGAGTGGTCGAAACGGAGACCGAGCGCGAGGACGTCCTCGCGGTTGTCCGCGAAACGTCGGGGGTGACGGACGTGTCGAGCGAGGTCAAGGTGTTCCGAAGGCCGGTCCGGTGAACCTAGCAGAGCTGGCCAGCGCCGACTTCTGGTTTCGATGGATCCAGATCGTGATTCTCGACCTGACCCTGGCCGGCGACAACGCGCTCGTCATCGCTCTCGCCGTCCGGAAGCTGCCACCGAAGCAGCAGTGGCAAGGGCGCCTGTGGGGGACGATGGGCGCGGTTGGCCTGCGGATCGCCTTCATCGCCATCATCAGTGTCCTTCTCCGCGTCCCTCTCCTCCAGGCGGCGGGCGGGGCCGTCCTGCTCTGGATCGCCGTCAGGCTGCTCTCCCAGGAGGGACACGGTGAGGAGACGCACCAGGTCCGGCAGGGCACGACGCTCCTCGAGGCGATCTGGATCATCGTGGTGGCCGACGTGGTCATGAGCCTCGACAACGTCCTGGCGATCTCCGGCGCCGCGCACGGCGACATGACGCTGGTCATCTTTGGCGTCGGGCTCTCGATCCCCATCGTGATCTGGGGCAGTGGACTCCTTGCCCGGCTCATGGCGCGATTCTGGTGGATCGTCGACGTCGGCGCGGCCATCCTGGGATGGGTGGCCGGCGAGATGATCCTCGGGGACCGCGTCGTCCAGGAATGGCTCGGCGGACACCCGAGCGCGGCGGTGACGCGAGCGGTCCAGGGCGCCCTCGCCATCCTCGTCGTCGTCGTAGGCCGCGCATGGGCGCGCCGCCGCGGCGGCCGTGTGGCCGTTCGTGCCGGATCCGAGCACTGAGCGCGAGGTGAAGCCGTGACACGGCGTCGCGCCGACGTCGAGTGGCCGAGCGTCGAGCCGGTTCGCAGCACCCGGATCTACGAAGAGATCGTCCGGCAGATCCGGATCATGATTGCCGATGGGCACTTGAAGTCCGGGGACCGTCTCCCACCGGAGCGCGACCTCGCGGAGCGGTTCCGAGTGAGTCGCACGTCGGTGCGGGAGGCGATGCGTGCCCTCGAGAGCCGCGGGCTGATCGGGATTCGCCCCGGCGAAGGGGCCTTCGTCCGGGAAGTCTCCGTCGAGACCCTCGTCGAACCTCTCGCGCTGGTCATCCTGGCGCAGCGAGAGACGATCGCGGATCTCTACGAAGCCCGCCGTCTCCTGGAGCCGCCCATCGCCGGGCTCGCGGCGCGACGCGCGAGCCCCGACGAGGTGGCGGAGATGACGCGGATCCTCGAGGAGCAAGGCGCCGAGGTCGCGGCGGGGCGGACCGGCCTCGCTCAGGACGCCGCGTTCCACACGGCGCTCGCGCACTCGACCCACAATCGGGCCATCCCCCGGATCGTGACGACGCTGATGGACCTCCTGGCGCAGAGTCGCGAGGAATCCCTGTCGCTCCCGGGCCGCCCGGAGCGGTCTCACGGCGACCACCGGCACATCCTGGCGGCCGTGGAGGCCCGGGACCCCCGTCGCGCCGAACAGGCCATGCTGTCTCATCTCGTGGCTGTCGAGCGTCTAGTCATGGGGCGTGAGGACGGCCGCCCGGAGCGAACCCCGGCCAAGCCGGCCCGCTGAGCGCCGCACCCACCGGCGCCTCAAATGCCAAGGTCGTTTCGGATTGACCCGATCAGGGTTTAGGTGATAATGTGCTACATCTTTGCACTTGTTCTGCAATTGATCGACGATGGTGTAATACGGGACGAGGATCGGACAGGTGGCCCGTCTGAGGTGAACGGCGAGGTGAGGGCACCGTGACCCTCCACAACCGCCTGGCCGAGCGTCTGACCCGGCTGAACGCCCACTCCGTGATCGGCTACGTCGTCCTGGGGGTCGACGGGCGAGCTCCCGCCTCTGACCAAAGGCGAGATGAGAGGGTGATCGCCCCGGCGCGGGAGCACGTCCCGGGGATCGGCGACTGGACATCCATGGCGACGAGCGATCGAGCATCCAGGAGCGAGCGATCGACCATCGAAGCCATCGAGGCATGAGGGGGTCAGGAGACCGGCGATGAAGATGTCAGGCGCGCGGATCGTGCTCGAGTCGCTCAAGCGTGAGGGCGTGGACGTCGTCTTCGGCCTGCCCGGAGGCGCCGTCCTGCCGCTGTACGACGCGCTCTACGACTTCCCGGGGCCGCTGCGTCATGTCCTGGTTCGCCAGGAGGCGGCCGCCGGCCATGCGGCCGAGGGCTATGCGCGCGTAACCGGCAAGGTCGGTGTGTGCCTGGTCACCTCGGGGCCGGCCGCCACGAACCTCGTCACGGCGCTCCAGGACGCGTACATGGACTCGATGCCGATCGTCGCGTTCACGGGGCAGGTGCCGACGCACCTCATTGGCAACGACGCCTTCCAGGAGGCCGACAACGTCGGCATCACGCGGCCCTGCACGAAGCACAACTACCTCGTGAAGGACATCAAAGACATCACGCCGGTGATCCGCGAGGCCTTCCACATCGCGGCGACCGGACGGCCGGGGCCCGTGCACATCGACCTGCCGAAGGATGTCCTCATGAAGCAGGCCGAGTTCGAGTACCCCGAGAACGTCCACCTCCGGTCGTACAACCCGACGTACGAGGGGCATCCGGGTCAGGTGAAGAAGGCGGCCAAGGCCATGATGCGCGCTCGCCGCGCGGTGCTGTACGTGGGCGGCGGGGTCATCGGCGCGGACGGGTCCGAGGAGCTGCTGGCGCTCGCCGACCTGACGCGCATCCCGGTGACGACAACCCTCATGGGCCTCGGAGCGTTCCCCTCGGGCCATCCCCTCTCGCTGGGCATGCTCGGCATGCACGGCGGCTACGCCCCCAACATGGCGGTCTACAACGCCGACTGCCTGATCGCGGTGGGCGCCCGGTTCGACGACCGGGTCACGGGGAAGGTGGACCAGTTCGCGCCGCAGGCCGAGATCATCCACATCGACGTCGATCCGTCCTCGATCTCGAAGAACATCAAGGTGCACATCCCCATCGTGGGCGATGCGCGGCGTGTCCTGGCGCAGCTGATCGAGGCCCTCCGCCAGGAAGGCGCCGGTCAGCCGAGCTCACCGGTGCGGGAGGCGCGGGAGCAGTGGCTCCGCCAGCTCGGGCAATGGCAGCAAAGGCACCCGTTCCGCTACGACTGGGACGACGAGCTGATCAAGCCCCAGTACGTCGTGGAGGAGATCTCGAATCTCACCAAGGGCGAGGCGGTCATCGTCACCGGCGTGGGGCAGCACCAGATGTGGGCCGCGCAGCACTACCGCTTTCGCCACCCGCGCCACTGGCTGACCTCGGGCGGGCTCGGCACCATGGGCTACGGCCTCCCGGCGGCGATCGGCGCCCAGGTCGGCCGGCCGGACCGCCTGGTCGTGCTCGTCGACGGCGACGGAAGCTTCGTGATGAGCTCCCAGGAACTGGCGACGATCGTGGAGAACCAGCTGCCGGTCAAGACGGTGGTGATCAACAACGGCGGGCATGGGATGGTTCGCCAGTGGCAGGAGATCATCTATGGGGGCCGCTTCCACTCCATCGACCTGTCGGCGAGCCCCGACTTCGTGAAGCTCGCCGAGGCCTACGGGGCGGTGGGCATCCGGGCGTCGAAGCCGAACGAGGTGGTGCCGGCGCTCGAGAAGGCGTTCGCGATTCCGGGCCCGGTGCTGGTGGACGTGATGGTCGACAAGGACGAGTTCTGCTTCCCGATGGTGCCGGCGGGCGGGGCGAACAAGGACATGCTGCTCGAGCGCCCGAGCAAGGACGTGAAGGCGAAGGCCGCCAAGTCCCAGACGGGCTTCTAGCTTGGAGACCGCGGTGCAAAACGGCCACGGAGTCCGGAAGCACACGATCGCGGTCCTCGTCGAGAACAAGTTCGGGGTCCTCTCGCGGGTGGCCGGGCTCTTCAGCGCGCGGGGTTACAACATCGAGTCCCTCTCGGTCGGAGAGACCGTGGACACCACGGTCTCCCGTATGACCCTGGTCGTGCGAGGTGACGAGTTCGTCCTCGAGCAGGTGGTCAAGCAGCTGCACAAGCTGATCGACGTCATCAAGGTGACCGACCTGACGCAGGAGAACCACGTCGAGCGCGAGCTGGTGCTGGTGCGCGTGAACGCCGAGCCCCAGCACCGAGCGGAGATCCTGCGCGTGGCCGACATCTTTCGCGCCAAGGTGGTCGATGTGACACCCACCACGTTCACCCTGGAAGCCACGGGGGAGGAGTCCAAGCTGAACGCGATCATCGAGCTCCTGCGGCCCATGGGCATCCAGGAGCTCGTTCGGACGGGGAAGGTGGCCATCGCGCGGGGTTCCAAGACGACGCGTCGCCAGCCGGAAGAGCCGCTCGGCAAGTCGGCCGACGCCCAGCGACGCCGCCAGGGCGACGAGAGCAGGCCGGACCCGCGCGTGACGGGGTTCGTCGACTAGCCGGACGGGACACGTCCGAGGAGACCATACGGATGCCAGCGAAGATCTACTACGACCAGGACGCGGACCTCTCGCTCCTCCGCGGGAAGAAGATCGCCATCGTCGGCTACGGGAGCCAGGGACACGCCCACGCGCTGAACCTCAAGGACTCCGGGCTGGACGTCGTCGTCGGGCTCTACAAGGGCTCGAAGAGCTGGCCGAAGGCCGAGAAGGACGGGCTGCGGGTGGCCACCGTAGCGGAAGCCGCCCAGATGGCGGACATCGTCATGGTCCTCCTGCCGGACCAGGTGCACCGGCAGACGTTCGAGGAGTCGATCCGGGGGGCGCTCACCAAGGGCAAGACCCTGATGATGGCGCACGGATTCTCGATCCACTTCAACCAGGTGGTCCCGCCCGCCGACGTGGACGTCTCGATGATCGCGCCCAAGGCGCCGGGCCACATCATGCGCGATCTCTTCGTGCAGGGCCCGGGCGTGCCGGGTCTGCTCGCCGTCCAGCAGGACGTGTCCGGCAAGGCACGGGACGTCGCGCTCGCCTACGGCAAGGGTGTGGGCTGCACGCGCGCGGGCGTCATCGAGACGACGTTCAAGGAGGAGACGGAGACCGACCTCTTCGGCGAGCAGACCGTGCTCTGCGGAGGCGTGTCGGCGCTGATCAAGGCCGCCTTCGAGACCTTGGTCAAGGCAGGCTACCAACCGGAGGTCGCCTACTTCGAGTGCATGCACGAGCTGAAGCTCATCGTCGACCTCTTCTATCAGGGCGGCCTTGCGTATATGCGCTACTCGGTGTCCGACACCGCGGAGTTCGGCGACTACAGCCGAGGTCCGCGCGTCGTCGACGAGCACGTCCGGGCGGAGATGCAGAAGATCCTGGGCGAGATCCAGAGCGGGCAGTTCGCCCGCGAGTGGGTGCTCGAGAACCAGGCCAACCGTGCGAGCTTCCTGGCCACGCGGCGGGCCGAGGCGGATCACCCGATCGAGGAGGTCGGCAAGCGCCTCCGGTCGATGATGAGCTGGATCAAGCCACCCCGCATGGGGTAGCGGCCGCTGCGGATGTCCGACCGGATGCTGCCGATCGCCGCGGAAGGCTGGGGGTTCATCCTCGCTCCACTCGTCCTGGCCGTCCTGCTGGCCTGGACTGGCTGGATCAAGGCGGCCCTCGTGCTCGGTGTGGTCGCCGCCTTCATGGCATTCTTCTTCCGAGACCCCGCACGAACGGCGCCACCTGTTCCCGGGGCGATCCTGGCCCCGGCGGACGGCCGGGTCGTCGACGTTCGCGCCGGCGTGAATGACCCCTTCGTCGGCGACGCGCAGGCAGTGTCCATCTTCCTGTCGCCGCTCGACGTCCACGTGAACCGTTCGCCGCTGGCCGGCCTGGTTGTCGGCGTGGAGCATCACCCGGGTGCCAAGCTCGCGGCCTACCGTCCGGAGGCCTCGGAGCAGAACGAGCGCACGTCGATCGCGATCCAAGGAGAGGCGACGCGCGTCATCGTGCGGCAGATAGCCGGTGTGCTCGCCCGGCGGATCGTGTGCCGGGCCCGGCCCGGGGACAAGCTCGCCGCGGGTGAGCGCTTCGGCCTCATCAAGTTCGGGTCGCGCACCGACCTCGTCATGCCGGCGTCGGTGCGCCTCCGGGTGAAGGCTGGCGACCGGGTCCGGGGAGGCGAGACGGTGATGGCAGTGCTGCCATGAGGCGGCGCCCGTCGGCCCTTCGCCGGCGCCGCTGGTCGGAGCTCCGCGAGCGGCGCCGCCAGACCATCTTCCTCCTGCCCGGGCTTCTCACGACGGGCAACCTGCTGTGCGGTTTCTACGCGATCGTCCTGACCTTCGACGGACGCCATCAGTGGGCCGCACTGGCGCTCTTCATCGGCATGGTGCTCGACATGCTCGACGGAAAAGTCGCGCGGCTCACGCGCACGACGACCCAGTTCGGCGTGGAGTTCGACTCGCTCGCCGATGTCGTCTCATTCGGGGTCGCGCCGGGCCTGCTCCTCTACTCGTGGGCGCTGCAGCCGTTGGGGCGCGTGGGCGCAGGCGCGGCGTTCCTCTACGTCATCTGTGGCGCCCTGCGCCTGGCTCGCTTCAACGTCCTGACCGGTGTCACGGATCGCCGCTACTTCATCGGCCTGCCGATTCCGGGCGCGGCCGGGGTCGTGGCGTCGACCATCCTGTTCTTCGAGGAGCCCGCCTTCGGGCGCCCGGGTCTGTTCGCGCTCGCGTGCGCGACCTACGTGGTGGCGTTCCTCATGATCTCGAACATCCGCTACCACTCCTTCAAGGAGCTCAACTTCGCCAAGCGGCACCCGTTCGGCGTCCTGCTGATCGTCGCGCTGGGGATCCTCATCGTGTTCGCGCACCCCGCTACGTCCGTCTTCATCCTGTTCTGCACGTACGCGGTCTCCGGTCCCGTTCGGTGGCTGCTGCTCCGGCAGCGCGAGCCCGCACCGCCCGTCGTGCTGCGCGAGCCCGCTCCCCGGAGCCTCGGACCGGGGCAGGGTTGAGCGGGATGCCAGCTTCCCGCATCGCCTTGCTGCCCGGTGACGGGATCGGTCTCGAGGTCACCTCGGAAGCCGTCCGCGTGCTCAGCGTGGTGGCCAAGGAGGGAGGGGCCGGGCTCGAGTTCGAGGAGGGTCTGATCGGCGGCGCCGCCATCGACGCGGAGGGCACTCCGCTGCCTGCCGCGACCCTCCGAGTCTGCCGGGACGCGGACGCCATCCTGTTCGGGGCAGTGGGCGGACCGCGCTGGGACCATCTCCGGCCTGACCAGCGTCCGGAGCGGGGGATCCTGCTCGTCCGCAAGGAGCTGGATCTCTACGCGAACCTCCGCCCGGCCCGCCTCTATCCGATGCTCGTGGCCAGCTCACCGCTCAAGCGAGAGGTCGTGGAGGGCGCGGACCTCATGGTCATCCGTGAGCTCACGGGCGGCCTGTACTTCGGTGAGCCCCGAGGGATCGAGGGCAGTGGCGACGCCCGTCGCGGCTTCAACACGATGACGTACACGGCACGGGAGATCGAGCGAATCGCGGACCTCGCCTTCCGCATCGCGCGCGGGCGCCGGCGGAAGCTGACCTCGGTGGACAAGTCGAACGTGCTCGTGGTGTCGCAGCTGTGGCGGGAGGTCGTCACGGACGTGGGCCGCCGGTACCCGGACGTGACGCTCGACCATCTCTTGGTCGACAATTGCGCCATGGCGCTGGTTGCCGACCCGCGTCGGTTCGACACGATCGTGACCGAGAACACGTTCGGGGACATCCTGTCGGACGAGGCCGCCATCATCGCGGGATCGATGGGCATGCTCCCGTCGGCGAGCCTCGGCGAGAAGCGTGGCGACCGGCCGGTAGGGCTGTACGAGCCCATCCACGGGACGGCGCCCGACATCGCCGGACGGGGCATCGCCAACCCGCTCGCCGCCATCCTGTCGGCCGGCATGCTGCTGCGGTACTCGCTGGACCGGCCGGCCGACGCCGACCGGATTGACCAGGCGGTCGAGCGGACGCTGGCCGCCGGATTCCGTACGCAGGACATCCACACGGCGGGCACGACCCTGGTGGGGACGACCGCGATGGCCGACCGGGTGATCCGCGAGCTGGAGGCGCTCTACCGCTGAGGGCGGAGACGCGAGGGCCCGCCGGTGGTCGGCGCGGCCGGAGGGAATGATGGCAGGTCATCGGGTGGCGGTGGTGGGGGCGACGGGGGCGGCAGGGGAGATGACCCTCCGAATCCTCGAGGAGCGGAAATTTCCGGTTCGCGAGCTGCGGGCGTTCGCGTCCGAGCGCTCCGTGGGAAAGAGCGTCGCGTTCGCGGGGGAAGCCGTGCGCGTCGAGAAGGTGACGCCGGAGGCGCTTCGCGGGATCGACATCGCCTTCTTCTCCGCCGGGACCGCGCAGTCGAAGGAGCACGCTCCCATGGCCGCGCGCGCGGGCGCGGTGGTCGTGGACAAGTCGAACGCGTTCCGGATGGACCCGACGGTCCCGCTCGTGGTCCCGGAGATCAACGGGCACGCTGTCCGTCAGCATCGGGGCATCGTGGCGAGCCCGAACTGCACCACGGTCGTGACCGTGATGGCGCTGGCGCCCCTCCATCGCGCCGCCCGAGTCACGCGGGTCGTGGCGACGAGCTACCAGGCGGTGTCGGGTGCCGGCGTCAAGGGCGTGGAAGACCTGCGGGAGCAGGCCCTCGCCTGGGCACGCGGCGAGGCGATCGTCCCGCGGTTCTTCTCGCACCAGATCGCCTTCAACCTGATCCCGCACATCGACCGCTTCGGAGCCGGCGGATACACGGGTGAGGAGTGGAAGCTCGTGAACGAGGTCCGGAAGATTCTCGAGGCCCCGGACATGCGGATCTCACCGACGACCGTGCGCGTGCCCGTCTTCACGGCCCACTCCGTCGCCGTCAACGTGGAGACGGAGGAAAAGGTCACGGTCGAGCGGGCGCGGGATCTCTTCGGCCGCTTCCCGGGCATCCGCGTGGTGGACGATCCGGAGCAGGCGCGGTACCCGATGCCGCTGACCGTCGAGGGGCAGGATGACTGCGTGGTCGGGCGGATTCGCGAGGACCTTGCCAGCGATCGCGGGTTGAATTTCTGGGTCGTCGGCGACCAGCTCCGTAAGGGCGCGGCGACCAACGCCGTCCAGATCGCGGAGCTGCTCGGGGGCACGACCCCCGGCCGGTAGCCGATCGACCCCGCCGCGCCGTCCGTCCGCCTCGCTCTCCTGCTGGCCTACGACGGCACGGCCTACCGCGGCTGGCAGATCCAAGCCGGAGCCCCGACGGTGCAGGGCCGCCTTCTCGATGCCCTGCGCCCCATGGCTCGGGACGAGGTCCGCGTGACCGGCGCGAGCCGAACCGACTCGGGCGTCCACGCTCTCGGGCAGGTAGCGAGCGTGCAAAGCCCGGTCCCGCTCGCGCCGCGGGCCGTGCAGGCTGCCCTGAACGCGCGCCTGCCTGGCGACATCCGGGTCCTGGCGGCGCGGGCCGTCCCGGACGGGTTCGACGCGCGGCGCGCGGCCCGGCTCAAGCGCTACGGGTTTCTCCTGGCGACCGACCCGGTGCCCTCTCCATTCCTCCGCGGCTTCGCGTGGCATGTGGGTCGCAGCCTGGATGCCGACGCCATGTTTCGGGCAGCCGCGTGCCTCCGCGGGAAGCACGACTTCGCGGCGTTCTGCGCGGCGCCCGGACGGGCGCGGGATCCGGTGTGCACCGTCCGCGCGGTGCGTGTCGTCGAGCGCCGTGGCCGGATCGGCGTCCTGGTATCGGCCGACGCCTTCCTGCACCACATGGTCCGGAATGTCGTCGGCACGCTCGTGGAGGTCGGGCTCAGGCGTCGGCCCCCCGGCTGGGTCGCCGCCGTGCTGGCGGGCCGGGACCGCGGGGCGGCCGGTCCGACGGCGCCCGCTCAGGGGCTCTACCTGCTGAGCGTCCTCTACCCTTGGAGCGTTTTTCCGGGGGGCCGCCACGCCCGGCCCGGTGCCTGGCTCCTCAGATCGGAGAGCTGACGCCGAACCTCCGTGCGAGGTCATCGAAGTCGTTCGCCGGGATGGCCTCAGCCCAGCGTCGCGCCTCCTCGTCTCCCGCGAAGCGGTCGGTCGCGTAGCGCACCGCCTCCGCACGGGCTCGGAACAGGCGCCAGGCGTGGACGGCGTGTCCGCGCGGACGACGCAAGTAGAACACGGGATCCAGGGGGTCAGTTGGCCGCTGATCCAGCCGGTTTCCGGCTGCATCGTACGTGGCCCAGACCACCGCGATACCGCGCGCCGAAAGGACGCGCGCTTTCAGCGACTCCTCAGAGGGCAAGGACTCCGTGTCGCGCAACGACGGCCCGTAGTAGACAGGGATGGTTGCCTCGGGGATCGCCAGCAGGTGCGGCAAGGGCGCGCTTGCCCGGTCCAGCAGAGCCTTGGAGGACGTGCCGATCCAGAAGAGCCCGGGGGTGGGAGCGCAGTCCGCTCGCTGGTAGGCGATGCGTCGAAGCTCGGGATCGCCGAGCCACGAGACTTCCGGAGCGTGGAGGGTCTCCCAGACCTCAACGACCTCGCCGGGGCCCAGCAGGCGGCGACGACGATCGATCTCCGCGCGGTCCGTGACGAGAAAGAGATGCGCCACGGGACCGCTCAGTCGGCGGCGCTCACCAGGACCGGAACCGGTCGCCAGTATCCCGCGCGCCGGGCGACGAGATCGAGGTGAGGCGAGCCCCAGTCCTCAACGAGCGGGTGCTGGCCGTTCCACCGGACCCGCCGGTCGAGCTCCTTCAGGTAGCCCCCGCAAGCCTTGCACGCCGTGATCGCATAACCCTCCTCCTGGAGACCCTCCGACACCAGACGGACGAGCTGGCCGATGTCGAGCGTGCCGCAGAGGGGGCAGCGCGTGCGCGAGAAGACCCAGACCCCCGTGCACGCATGGCAGACGAGCCGGCGCTGGCCGTCCTCGGGGATGTCAGCGAAGGCAGGAGGCGCGCCGCAGAAGGGACACACGCCGCGACCCCACAGTCCAGGCTCGAAGTGCCTTCGGCATTCGGCGAAGAAGCGGCCCAGCACGGGACGGAGCGCGGCGACCGCCAGGAAGCCCAAGGCCTCGGTCGAGAGCCGCGTGCGCTCCGGCAACCAGCCCGCACCAAGTCGTCCAGGCGCGGGGAACAGATCCGGCAGGACGATGCCGCCGGAGTCCCAGAGCTGGGCGAACGCCCTCAGCGCTTCGACGTCGACGCCCGTGGCCGCGAGGGCATCGAGCGCTGGGGCGAGCGCCTTCTCCAGGTCGGCGCTGCGGACCTCGGGCTGTGCCCGAGCCAGCAACGGCTCGCCCTTGCCCCAGACGAGGCGACACTCCGCCGCGGACCAGGGCAGGGGTGGGGGGACGTCCTCGCTCCAGGTGGCAAAGGCCTGCAGAACGGGCTCGCACCCGGCCAGCGTGGCGCGAAAGGTGGGCCGGCGCTCAAGGAGTGCGTGCCACTCCCCGAGCAGGTCGTGCTCCACCGGCAGGTCGCCGGGAACCGACGCTGTCAGGTGACCTGACCAGCGGCGATCAAGACATGCTTGATGACGAAGCCGCCAAGCAGCACCAGGATCGCCACAAGCGCGGCGACCCCAGCCGACGCCCGCCGCAGGCCACCCCCGAACTGAAGGGCCAGCGGCACGAGCAGACCCGCGACCACTGCGCCCAGCCAGAAGGGGAGGCTGTACTGGCCGGAAAGGAGCGGAGCAAGAGCACCGCTGATCCCGACCGAGCCGCTCATCTTCACCGTGACGACGAAGAGCACGAGCGCGATCGCCTGCACCACGAGGGCGGCCGCCACCGCCCTCATCACGGCAGCGAGAGCGTCCCGTCGCTCTCCACCGATCACCGCCAGCACCAGCGCGATCATCGCGGCCCCGGTCGACGCGCCCACCGCCAGAAACAACGCCCCCAGCCAGTGTCCGCTGACGAAGAGCGGGCGCGCCGTGGCGCCAAGCAGGACGCCCGGGTAGGAGGCGAGGAAGAACCCGAAGACGGACCCGATCAGGCCCACGAGCGTCCGGAGTCCGGGGATCCTGCGGCCGCCCCGATGCTCGAGGAACACGTCAAGCGCGGCAAGGAAGGCACACCCGCTGAAGACGAGCAGCGCCCAGGCGCCCACGTTCATGGGTGACAGGGGCTTGAGATGGAACGGCCCAAGGGTGACGGCCCCCACGCCGATAGCCGTGGAGGGCTTCGAGACCATCATCATGTGCAGGAAGCGCGTCGGGAGCCCGAGGTCGACGATCAGCAGTATGGGCGCGGGGATCACGGCCAGGAGGGCGACGTAGTACCCGATGCGGACGACGCTCTTGTACCGCTCGGGACCGAGGAGGTGGGCGATGGTAGCGATCACGAAGGCGCCGCCCGCGATCCCGCCGAGGTAGAAATAGACGTCGATCAGGAGGGGCCACTCGGCGCTCTTGAGGAGTCCGGGCTCCATCTCAGCTCTCCTCCGTTCCGCCGCGCGAGCGGAACGCGACCACGGCCCCGATCCCGACCGCGATCGCCGAGCCGATGGCCAGCAGGGAGTCGACAAAGACGTTGCGCTGGGGAAGCTTGGGATTCTCGGGCAGGCCGTAGATCGCCGGCTTCCCCGTGATCAGGAAGAAGGCGTTCAGGCCTCCGAGGGGGCCGCTCTGGTCCTCCCCGTAGAGCTGGGCGTCCTTGTAGCCCTGCTGACGGAGCTCGTCCACGCGCTTCCGGGCGCCGGCCGCCAGCTCGTCCCGGTAGCCGAACCGGATGGACTGGGTCGGGCACGCCTTCGCGCAGGCAGGCCCGAGCCCGTTGTGGATGCGATCGTTGCAGAAGGTGCACTTGGTGGCGGTGCCCGTGTCGTGGTTGAACGCGACCACGCCGAACGGGCAGGCGGACACGCAGTACCGGCAGCCGTTGCAGATGTCCTGGTTGATGTTGACCGTTCCGAACTCGGTGCGGTAGATGGCGCCGGTGGGACAGGCTTCCAGGCACCCCGCCTGGGCGCAGTGCTTGCACACATCGGACATCATGTGCCACCGGACGCCGACCTTGTCGTCCGGCTCCTCGAAGAACCGGACGAGCCGGTAGCTCTTGTCCGTGAAGTGCTCGTGGTTCTGGTAGGTACCGGTCCACTCTGGCTCTTCCGGCCCCAGCTGATTCCATTGCTTGCACGCCACCTGACACGCGCGGCATCCGATGCACAGCGAGACGTCCGTGAACATCGCGAGGGTGCGGGCCATGGCTACGCCTCCTTCCGCACGTTGCAGAGGAGTGCCTTGGACTCCTGGATGAACGTCGTCGGGTCACCGAGGCTCGCGACGAGGTCGTTCGTCACGTCTCCGCGCGAGGACTTCATCACGCCCTGGTATCCCCAGTGCCACGGGATGCCGACCTGGTAGACCTTCTTGCCGTTGATCACGAACGGCTTGATGCGCTCGGTCACCAGGGCTCGGACCTTGATCTTGGCGCGGGGCGTCTCGACGCTGAGCATGTCCCCGTTCTGGATGCCCAGCTCCTTGGCCATCTCGGGCCCGATCTCGGCGAAGTGTCCGAAGAACAGCTCGGAGAGCCAGGGCACGTGCCGGGACATGCCCGCGGCATGGTGCTCGGTGAGGCGATAGGTTGTCAGGACGTACGGGTACTTGTCCGGCGTCCCGAGCTTGTTGAGGTCGCCGATGTCGTAGACCTTGGCCACCGGGTTGTTCTGGACCTTGGACAGGAGGTTCTCGGTGGGCGACTCGAAGGGCTCGTAGTGCTCGGGGAAGGGCCCGTCGAGGACGGACGCGAAGAACTGGCCGAGCCCGTGCGGATTCATGATGAACGGGTCGGTCCCCGAGATGCCCTTGAAGGGGCCGTCCTTGGCGCGCGGCGCGTCCGGGGCCATCGTCGGACTGAAGTCCGGGACGTCGTTGCCCACCCACTTCTTCTGGGCGGTGTCCCACCAGATGAGCTTCTTCCTCTCGCTCCACGGCTTCCCGGAGGGGTCGGCCGACGCGCGATTGTAGATGATCCGTCGGTTGGCCGGCCACGCGAAGCCCCAGCCGTGGGCCATGTAGTCGTCGCCCTTCGGCTTCTCGCGCCGGAGGGCGAGGTTCTTGCCCTCTTCGGGATAGATCCCCGTGTAGATCCAGTTGCCGCAGGCGGTGGAGCCATCGTCCCGCAGGTGTCCGAAGGTCCTCACCGGCTGGTTTCGCTTGTAGAGGAACTCGCCCGGCTTGTCCTTGTCCGGGATGTCCTCGGTCGCGTACCCGTTGCACTCCTTGAGGACCAGCTCCATCTTCGGCTCTTTCTTCGGGCCCTCGGGCTGGTAGTCCCACACGAGGTCGAGGACGGGCCGATCCTTGTTGGCGCGGGAGCCGGTGTACAAGGCCCTGAGCCGGCTCCCAAGGTCCACGACGAACGCCGCGTCGGACCGCGAGTCGCCGGGCGGCTCGACGGCCTTCACGTGCCACTGCGCGAGACGCATCGTGTTCGTGATCGACCCGTCCTTCTCCGCCGCCGGCGCGCCGGGGATGAAGAACACCTCGGTCTGGCACGACTTCGGGTCGACGCCCGGCGCCTTCCACACCGAGGCCGTCTCCGTCTCGAACAGATCGACGACGACCAGCCATTCCAGGCTCCGAAGCCCCTGCCGGACCATGCTGGCGTTCGGACTGTCCACCGCGGGGTTCTGGCCCTGGCAGATGAACCCGGTCACCTTCTTCTGGACCATGCCCACCGTGAAGTGCTGGTGGGAGTACGCGTCGGCCTTCTCCCGCTTGGGGAGGTAATCGTACGCGTAGTCGTTGTCCTTGGTGGCGGCTTCACCCCACCAGGCCTTGAGGAGGCTGATGACGAACTTCGGGTTGTTCACCCAATAGCCGCCCTTGGGGGTGGTCTTCTCCAGGTAGTCGGTCAGGGTCGGGTGGGCGGCCTGGAGGGGCTCGGCGGGGTACCCCGGCAGCATGTGGTAGAGGGTCCCGAAGTCGGTCGCCCCCTGAACGTTCGAGTGGCCGCGCAGGGCCACCACGCCGCCACCGGGACGCCCGATGTTACCAAGGATGAGCTGTAGCATGCAGAGGGCGCGGATCTGCTGAACCCCGTTGGTCGACTGGTTGAGCTGGAGCGCGTAGGAGGCGGTGGCCGTCTTGTCGGGCCCCGAGGCCGAGCAGTAGATGTCCGCCACCTTGAGGAACAGCTCCTTCGAGATCCCGCACACCTTCTCGACCATCTCCGGCGTGTAGCGGGAATAGTGGCGACGGAGCCGCTGGAAGACGCAGTTCGGGTCCTGGAGGGTCTTGTCCTGCTTGGGATACCCGTCGCCATCGAGCTGGAACTTCCACGTCGCCTGGTCGTAGACTCGCTTCCCTGCGTCGAAGCCGCTGAAGAGCCCGTCGAGATCGGTCGGGGTCTGGAAGGCCGGGTCCAGCAGGAGCGAGGCGTTCGTGTAGGCGACGACGTAGTCGTGGAAGTACTTCCCGTTCTCGATGGCGTACCGGATCAGGCCCCCGAAGTACACGATGTTCGTGCCGGAGCGGATGGGCACCCAGATGTCGGCGGTCGCGGAGGTCCGGGTGAAGCGCGGGTCGACGTGGATGATCTTCGCCCCGCGCTCCTTGGCCTTCATCACCCACTTGTAGCTGACCGGATGGCACTCCGCCCAGTTGGACGTGGGCATGATCACGTCGGCATTGATGACGTCGATCAGGTTGGTGGTCATGGCGCCCCGGCCGAAGGTCGCGCCGAGCGCCGGCACGGTCGCCGAGTGGCAGAGTCGAGCGGAGTTCTCCAGGTTCACGAGGCCGAGCGCCCGTGAGAGCTTCGCGATGAGGTAGTTCTCCTCGTTGTCGAGCACCGAGGAGCCCAGCCAGGCGATGCCCTCGCAGCGGTTGACCGTGATCGGTTTGCCTGGCGCCTCGGCCTTGACCTGCGCGGGATACGGAGAGTCCCCGGTTCCGGGCTTCGCGGGGCTCTTCGCCTCGGGCTTCGGCTGAGCGTCGACCTTCGGCGCGGGGGTCGCGGTCTCCACGAAGGTGGCGTCCCGTGTCTTCTTCACCCGCTCGGCGATCTGCTCCATCATCCAGTCGAGGGGCTTCTCCTCCCACCGATCGCTGCCCGCCGCCCGGTACATCGGCTTGAACCAGCGGCGCTCGTTGACCGAGAGCTGGTACGTCGACGAGCCCTTGGGGCAGAGCGCCCCCTCGGTGTGCGGGGTGTCCGGATCGCCCTCGATGTCAACGATCTTCCCGTCCTTCACGTAGATCAGCTGGGCGCAGCCGACCGCACAGTAGGGACACACGCCGGGGAAGACCTTGGCTTCCTTGATCCGGAGGTCCGCCGCGGCAGCCTCGACGGGCGCCAGGTCGATCCCTCGGGTGCCCGCCAGGACGCCGCCCGAGGCGGTGCCCGACCACTTCAGGAAGTCACGTCGAGACAGGCTCATGGCCCTTCTCCTCTCGCGTGGCTGGCAGCGAATCGATGTGCCCGGCCCGACGACCGGAACGGGCAAGGAAGAAGACCGGCGAGTCCGTCGTCCCCGAGCGGGGCGACCGGGGCTCGCGAAGCACCACGACTAGAGCTCCGGGCTGGCGTACTCCTCCCACGCACGTCGGAGCACGACGATGCGGGTCGGTCCCGCTGCCGCGGACTCGATCTTGACGATGTCGCCCGGGCTGATCGCTTCCAGGGCCGACGTGGTCTCGTCGTCTGCGACCACGACGCTGTCCGGCCCACAGCTCATCTCCGAGCATTCGTCGTGAACGCCTCGGAGCCGTAGGTGACGGCGCGCCGGGTCGACGGATACGACCACGAGGCGGCTCTCCTGGAGCCAGGCGGTGGGACGCGGCGGTAAGGACATATGCACCTCCGTTGGCCTCGGTTGTGGACGCCGAGATGTCGCTACGGGGGTGTAACGGACGCGTTAGATGAATGCTAGAGGTCCAAGGGGCGCCGTGTCAAGCATCCCGCACCCCTCCGTCCCCCGCTCCTCCGGACGGGGAAGGCGGCTCGCCCGCCTCGACGTAGCGGGCGAGAGCGGCCTCCAAGAGCCGGCGGGCCTCCTCGCGCGCTCCCCGGCCGGCCAGCTCAACGACCCGATGGCGGACCTCGGGAGCCAGGAGGGTCGCGTTGGTCACCGGGTCGTAGATCCGGCTGAGTTCGAGCAGGGCGGGCCGGAGGCGCTCTGGATCGTCGATCTGCTGGAGGGCGGTGCGGAAGAGGTCAGCCGCTCGATCCCGCCGCTTGCGCATCTTGAGCCCACGCTGGGAGGGCCCACCCCAGGGGGAGTTGGCTGGCGCATCGTCGGACGACTGCTCCGTCGTCATGGTGTCTGGGATCGGACGGTGCGGTCAAACCGGGCGGCCCCGGGCTGTCGACCGACCGGCAGTATAGCCATGGGCCATCCGATGGTCAACGCGAGCCGACCATCTCTTCTCTGGCTCTCCTCCGGGCCGCGGTATGATGCGCCTCGCCATGCGTCGGCTCGCCCCCGGGGTCCTGGCCGCGCTTGTGACGCTCGCTGTGGTCCTTCGAATCGGCATCGTCGTGAACCGGCGCATCGACCCCGACGAGAGCCAGCACCTCCACGTCGCGTGGCTAGTGATGCAAGGCCAGGTTCCCTACCGCGACTTCTGGGAGCACCACTTGCCGTTCTTCCACTACGGGATGGCGCCCCTGACGTGGTGGCTCACGGATCGGCCAGAGATCTACTTCGCGGGGCGGGCGCTGATGGTCGCCATGGCCGCGGCCGCGATCGTCCTGACTTGGCACCTCGCTCGGCGCCTCTCCGTGGACGGCGCGGTCTGGGCGGTGGTGGTCCTGCTCTTCCTTCCACAGTTCGCCGAGACCTCCACGGAGACCCGTCCCGATGTGCCCGCCCTGACCGCCCACCTCGCGAGCCTTCTTGCCCTCGTCAGCTGGCGCGAGGGACGCGGCTCAGGGGCGCTCTGGGCGGTCGGGGCCTGGCAGGGCGTGGCGTTGGCCCTCTCGCTGAAGGCGGTGTTCGGCCTCGCCGGAGTATTGGCGGTCGCTGCCGGGATGCCGCCACCCCACGCGGAGCGAGGGGGCACGCGGGTCGGCGCGCTTGTTCGTCTGGTTGGCGGGCTGGCGGTGGTGCTTGGGATCCTACTCGGTGGGCTCGCGGCTATCGGCGGGGAGTCGACGGTCCGCGGCCTCCATCGAAACGTTGTGCAGGACTCGCTCGGGTTCGTCGACTTCGGGAAGACGTGGCCCATTTGGGGGGCTGAGGTCGGTGTGTTCCTCGTCGCCGCGCTCGGGCTCGCCCTGGTTCTCCGCGTGCGCGGCATGGGCATCCTGGACCACCCCGTCCACGGCACATTGCTCCTGCCAACCCTGACGAGCGTGGTGATCCTGCTGCTTCCGCAGACACCGGCCGTGTACCAGCACGCCTGGCTGCCGCTGCTTCCGGTAGTCGCGGTGTATGCGGGCTTGGGGCTCGCGACCCTCGCGGAGTGGGCTCGGCGGGACCCGTCGCGCTGGCGGAAGGGGGTCGCCTTGGCGGCGATCGCGGCGGCCGTGGTCGTACCTGCGGGAGAATCGCTCATCTTCGCCGTGAGGAACCAGAATACCGCCGACCTTGCGCTCATGCGTGCCGAGCTTCGTCACACGTGCCCCGACGAAGCGGTCCTCGACGGAACTGCGCTCTACGTGTTCCGCCCCGCCGCGTATCGCTACGGGACGATGATCCGCGGCATCCGCGAATGGGTTGCCCGGGGGGTCGTGGCGGAAGAGGTGATCGCGGACGACATCCGGGCGGCACGCGCTCCCGTCGCCCACGTCGACTTCCGCATCCGCGGGATGATCGGGCCGGTGGCCGACGTGCTGCAACGGCACTACGTCGAAGGACCGGACAAGCTCCTGGTCGCCGGCGCGCACGTGGTGGCAGCGGATGGCGGTGGGCGCTCCGTGGTCGACCTGCTGGTCCCTGGTCCCTATCTCCTCTTCTTCACCCCGGAGCTCGAGGTCGCGCTCGACGGAGCGCCGGTGCGTCGCGGGCTACTGGAGCTGACCGCCGGACGGCACGAGGTGACGTGGCGCGGACCGGGTGGGACGATTCGCCTTGTCGCCACAACCTGCGCCGAGCGGGACGCGACGAGCCGGCGCGGCGCCTGACGTGGCGCGCAGCATCGCCGCAAAGCTCCCGGCGAAGCAGCTCCCGGCGAAGACAGCTCCCGGCGAAGCACAGCTCCCGGCGACAGCTTGACGCCGGCCGGAGCCGAGGACTAGCCTCGAGACAATACGACGCCATGCGAACCTACTACAGCTGGAAGGCGGGGCAGCTTCGCGAGGTCAAGGGCGTGGTCGTCCGCGAGCAGCCCCTGACCGTCTACGTCAACGGGCAGAAGCTCCTGACGCTCCTCTGCACACCCCAGAAGCTCGACGCTCTCGTGGTGGGATACCTCTGGCTCGAGAAGATCATCGGCTCGGTGGACGAGATCCGGCGGCTCGTGGTGTCCGAGGTCGACGGGCGGGCGGAGGTGGACCTCGTCCGGGAGGTGGAGCTGCCCCAGGAGCGGATCCTCACGTCGGGTTGCGGGGGCGGCATCACGTTTCGGATCGACCCCCGCGTGATCCCGCGGATCGAGTCGTCGCTGCGGGTCGAGCCGGCGCGGCTCTTCGAACGCATGAAGGAGCTCTACCAGGTGGCGGTGGGGTACCGCACCTCACGGGGAATCCACGGGGCCGCGCTCGCGGACCCCGAGCGGCTGCTCTTCATGGCAGAGGACGTCGGCCGGCACAACGCCGTTGACAAGATATGCGGGGAGGCGTTGCTCCGTGGCGTTCCGACGCGCGACCGGCTGCTGCTCAGCACGGGCCGGGTATCCTCGGAGATGCTGCTCAAGGGCGCGCGGATGGGGACTCCCATCGTCGTGTCGCGCACCTCGCCCACCGAGATGGCCGTGAGCCTGGCCGAGCAGCTCGGGGTGACGGTGGTGGGATATCTGCGCCACGACACGTTCAACGTGTACGCGGGAGGCGAGCACCTGGCGGTGGACCCGCCCTGACCGCGCGGCTCGACGCGAAGGCTCAGGCAAGATGCCCACCGTCCAGGAGCAGTGTCTGCCCTGTCACGTAGCTGGCGGCGTCGGAGCAGAGATAGACGACAGCCCCGCCGACCTCCTCCGGCTGCCCGGCACGCCCGAGCGGGGTGCTCTTGAGGTACCCGTCGAGGATCTCCGGGTTTTTCCACAGGGCTTCACTGAACCGCGTCTCGATCAGCGCCGGGGCAATCCCGTTGACCCGGATCCCGAGAGGCCCCAGCTCACGGCCGAGGACACGTGTCAGCATGATCACCGCAGCCTTGGACACCGAGTAGGCGCCGAGGCCAGGGCTCGCGCGCAGTCCAGCCGTGGAGGCCATGTTGATGATCACGCCCCGTCCGAGGGGCGCCATGGCCCGGGCCGCCCGCTGGGCCGCGAGCAGGTAGCCCTTGACGTTGAGCGCCATGATCCGGTCCCAGGCGTCCTCGTCGATGTCCGCGAGGGGACCGAAGACTGGATTCGTGGCGGCGTTGTTTACCAGCACGTCGAGGCGGCCGAAGGCCTCCAGCGTCGACTCGAACAGCCGGTCGATGTCGGCCCGACGAGCGAGATGAGCCGGCACCGCAAGCCCCCGGCGGCCGAGCGCTCGCACCTCCTCGGCGACGGAGTCCAGGTCCTGCGCCTTCCGGGCGGCCACCACCACGTCGGCGCCCGCCTGGGCGAGGGCGAGTGCAACGGCGCGGCCAATGCCCCGGCTGCCGCCGGTCACCAGCGCGACGCGGCCGTCGAGGCGGAAGGCAGAGTCGGACACGGGGTCATTTAGGTCAAGGCGCGCCCCGCTGTCAACCGAGCCGTGGTCAGGGTCGGTTGAAGTGGCGTGACGGGGGGCGCTACAATCCGAGAAACCCGCCAAGAGGACAGGTGCCAAGGTGAGCGAAGACCAGCGGCTCGAGCGGCGCCTAATGGCTCGGTTCGGCGAGGCGATCGGAGACTTCAGCCTGATCGAGCCCGGGGACCGGATCCTCGTCGGGGTCTCCGGCGGCAAGGACTCCTGGGCCCTCCTGGACCTCCTCCGTCTCACTCAGCGCCGGGCGCCGGTCCGCTTCGAGTTGATCGCGTTGAACGTCGACCAGGGCTTCCCCGGATTCCGGGCCGACCTGATCGAGGATCAGCTCTCGCGTGAGGGGTACGCCTACGAGATGCGGAGCGCGCGCATCAATCTCACGGTGAAGGAGAAGATCCAGCCCGGCGAGACGTTCTGCTCGCTCTGCGCGCGGCTCCGCCGGGGGGCGCTCTACAAGTACGCGGACGAGCTCGGCTGCAACAAGATCGCCCTCGGTCACCACGCCGACGACTTCATCGAGACCCTGCTGCTGAATCTCTTCTTCAATGGCCAGATCAAGGGGATGCACGCGCGGCTCCGCGCGAGCAACGGGCGCCACACGGTCATCCGCCCGCTCGTGTACGCGTGGGAAGAGGAGATCGCCGAGTACGTCCGAGCTCGGGCCTTCCCCGTGGTCTGCTGCGCGTGCCCCGGCTGCAAGGATCCGACTCTGCAGCGTCACCGCATGAAGCGACTCCTCCGCGAGCTCGACCGGACTCACCCGGGGCTCAAGCGGAGCCTCCTCGGCGCCCTCGGGCGGGTGGACCTCGGCTCGTTGCCGATCCCCACGCGGCGCGGGGCTCGCCCCGGGGACCGTCTGCCGGTTCTCACCGGGGTCGCCGGAATGGCGCTGACCGCCGTGCCCGATGCCGGAGGCGGGGCGCGGTGACTGACCGTGTCCGCATCGGGACGCGAGGCAGTCAGCTGGCGCTCCGGCAAGCGGAAGAGGTCGCGGCCGCTCTGCGACGGGCGTGGCCACGGCTGGCTATCGACGTGGTGCCGATCCGGACCTCCGGGGACCGTCTCGCAACGGCTCATCTCGCCGAGGTGGGCGGGAAGGGCCTCTTCGTGCAGGAGATCGACGAGGCCCTCCGGGAGGGCCGCGTGGACCTCGCCGTGCACAGCCTGAAGGACCTGCCCGCCGAACGACCCAAGGAGCTGGTGCTCGCGGCCTTCCCGCGACGCGAGGACCCGCGGGACGTGCTGGTCGCGGCGACACCGACGCGAGTGGGATCCCTTCCGCGGGCCGCACGCGTGGGAACGTCGAGTCTCCGCCGAAGTGTCCAGCTCCTCGCCCTCCGCCCCGACCTCACGGTCACCCCGATCCGCGGGAATGTCGACACGCGGCTCCGCAAGCTCCGGCAGCGCGAGTACGACGCGCTCGTGGTGGCCGCGGCCGGCCTGCGGCGCCTCGGTCTCCTCGACGCGACCGCCACGGTGCTCGATCCCGAGGAGATGCTGCCAGCGGCCGGGCAGGGGACGCTCGGTGTGGAGGCGCGCGAGGAGGACGCCACGACCCGCGCGTTCGCCGACGTGCTCACCGACCCCGAGACCCGCGCCGCGACGCTCGCGGAGCGCGCCTTCCTCGAGGCGCTCGGCGGGACCTGCACGACGCCCCTGGCGGCATACGCGAGACGCATCGGGGCGGGCCTTCGGCTCGACGCTTTCCTGGCGACACCCGATGGGACTCGGGTGCTGCGCGACGGTGACGTCGGCGACCCCGAGGCTCCCGAGGCGCTCGGACGGGGGCTGGCCGGGAGGGTCCTGGCGGCGGGCGGGGCCGACTTCATCGAGAGGGGACGGGGGGCGTGAGTCCGCAGGCCCTCGTCACGTTCGCCGGCACGGGCCCCGGAGACCCTGGGCTGCTCGCGGTCCGGGCCCAGCAAGCCCTTGCCGGGGCCCAGGTCGTCGTCGCGGATGCGGACGTGAAAACGGCGGTGCTCGACGGCGCTCCGGAAGCGGCCGAGCGCCTGCGAGTGGGTGACGGCGGCGGCGGGATCCCCCACGGGACCGTGAGTGCGCTCCTACGGGCTCACGCGGCAGCCGGGCGCCGCGTCGTCCGACTCGTCGTAGGAGACGGAGGAGCCTTTCAGGAGGAGGCGGCGACGCTCGCCGCCTGGGGAGTGGATTTCGACGTCGTCCCCGGAGTGGCGCCCGGCCCTGTCCATGCCTGGCTCGCGCGCCGTCCGCTCCACGGGCGACGGGTGCTCGTCACGCGACCCCGAGCCCAGGGCGGTCGGCTGACCGCCCTTCTCGAAGCCTACGGCGGCGAGGTGGTCACGCTGCCCACCATTCAGATCGGACCGCCCCACGACTGGGCGCCCCTCGACCAGGCGATCAGGGACATCGAGACGTTCCAGTGGGTCGTCTTCACCAGCGTGAACGGCGTGGCGGCGTTCCGGGAGCGGCTCGGGCGCGCCGGGCTGGACGCGCGGCACCTCGGCGGCCGCCGTGTGGCCGCCATCGGCCCTGAGACGGCGGAGGCCCTGCGGCGCGGTGGCATCGAGCCCGATGTGGTGCCGGCCGAGTACCGCGCCGAAGGGCTCATCGAGGCGCTCAGGAGCCGGGCCGACCGCGGGGACAGCGTGCTGCTGGTGCGCGCCGCCGAGGCGCGGGAGGTGCTGCCACGGGAGCTCGAGGCGCGCGGGGTACGGGTGATGGTCGCCCCAGCGTACCGCACGACGCTGGCGAGGGAAGGCGCGGATCGGGTCCGCACGCTTCTCGAATCGCGCGGGATTGACGTCGTGACCTTCACCAGCTCGTCGACAGTGCGCGGGTTCCGCGAGGCGCTTGCACCAGCCGACCTGCGGCGTCTTCTCGACGGAGTCGCCGTAGCCGCCATCGGACCGGTCACGGCCGAGTCCGCCGCCGAGCATGGCCTTCGGGTGAGCATCATGCCCACCGAATACACGGTCCCGGCGCTCGCGGACGCCATCGCCGGCCACTTCGAGACGTCCCGGCCGGCGACCGTACGGGGCTAATCCGAGAACCAACAGGAGGACCCTCATGGCACATCCCCTGTACCGCCCCCGCCGACTACGCGAGTCTCCGCTCATCCGGCGGATGGTGCGGGAGACCCGGCTCGGCGTCGACAACCTGATCCTGCCGCTCTTCGCGGTCCACGGCCGCGGGGTCCGGGACCCGGTGAGCTCAATGCCGGGTGTCTCGCGGCTCTCTCTGGACGAGCTGCTGAAGGAATCCAAGGACGCAGCCAGCATGGGTATCCCGGCGGTCCTCCTGTTCGGCGTGCCGCAATCGAAGGACCCGCGGGGGTCGGAGGCGTACGCGGAGGACGGGATCGTGCAGCAGGCAGCGCGGGCCGTGAAGGAGACGATCCCGGACCTCCTGGTCATCACCGACGTCTGCCTCTGCCAGTACACGAGCCACGGTCACTGTGGACTCGTCGAGGACGGGCGCGTCAAGAACGACGCGAGCGTGGAGCTCCTGGCCCGCGTGGCGCTCTCTCACATGGAATCGGGAGCTGACGTCGTCGCGCCCTCCGACATGATGGACGGGCGGATCGGGGCGATCCGGGACGCGCTGGACGAAGCGGGGTACACGGAGACGCCCATCATGGCGTATTCGGCAAAGTACGCCTCGGCGTTCTACGGGCCGTTCCGCGAGGCGGTGGAATCCGCGCCCCAGTTCGGGGACCGTCGCTCGTACCAGATGGATCCCGGCAACGCGGCGGAGGCGCTGCGCGAGGTCGGGCTCGACGTCGACGAGGGCGCGGACATCGTGATGG
Source organism: uncultured Candidatus Rokubacteria bacterium (assembly GCA_963804185.1). GTDB lineage: Bacteria > Methylomirabilota > Methylomirabilia > Rokubacteriales > DASRDR01 > DASRDR01. The sequence goes on along the minus strand of CAWDPM010000005.1, from coordinate 375,533 downwards.
TGAAGCCGGCGCTCCCCTATCTCGACGTGATCGCGAGGGTGCGCCAGGAGTTCGGGTTGCCGCTGGCGGCCTACTCCGTCTCGGGCGAGTACGCGATGATCAAGGCCGCCGCTCGCCTCGGGTGGCTCGACGAGGAGCGGTGCATGCTGGAGGCGCTCACCGCGATCCGGCGTGCTGGCGCCGACCTGATCATCACGTACTTCGCGCGCGAGGCCGCGCGGCTGCTCGAGCGCCAGCGCTTCGCAAGCTCGCTGTAGCGGAGCGCGCATGCTCGCCGTCGTCAAGGATCCGGCCAAGCCTGGCATCGTCCTCGAGGACGTCCCGGTCCCCACGGTGGGGCCCTGGGAGGTGCTCGTCCGCGTGCGTGCGGCGGGGATCTGCGGGAGCGACCAGCGGATCTACAACGAGGTGAACGCGACGCGCCGACGTCGGTTCATCCTGGGCCACGAGATCGCGGGGGAAGTCGTCGCGGTCGGCGAGCGAGTCACGGAGGTCCCGCTCGGGGCCGCGGTCGGGACGGAGATCTGCATCGGCTGCGGAATCTGCCGGCATTGCAAGGTCGGTCGCGTCAACCTGTGCGAGAAGCTGGAGGAGCTCGGCGTCACCGTCGACGGGGGGATGACGGAGCTCGTCGCCGTCCCGGCTCGCAACATTCACGTTCTGCCGGCGGGCCTTCCGTTCGAGGCGGCCGTCTTCGCCGACCCGCTGGCCTGCGTGATCCGAGGTCTCGAAATGATCACCGTCACCTCGGGGTCGTGGGTGGCGGTCCTCGGGCCGGGCCAGATGGGCCTGCTCGCCACGCAGGTGATCAAGCGCATCCTGCGGGCCCGCGTGGTCGTGATCGGGACCCGGGACGACCGTCTGGCGATGGCGCGCGAGATGGGGGCGGACGAGGTGATCAACCTGCGCGAGCGGGACGCCGTCGCCGCCGTGCGTGAACTCACCGACGGCGGCGCGGATTTCGTCAACGAGGCTGCCGGGACGGCGGAGGCGCTCGGCCAGGCGATCGCAATGGCGCGCAAGGGCGGGTCGGTGGTCATGCTGACCGTGCACAAGAAGGTCCAGGTCGACCTCGAGCCGGCGGTCCGCGGCGAGCTGCACCTGGTGGGCGCGATCTGCTACTCCTACCGGGAGTACCAGCGGGCCCTCGCGCTCCTCGCGCGGGGTCAGGTGGACGTGAGCTCGCTCATGCGGCACGTGTTCCCGCTCGAACAGGCGCAAGAAGCATTCGAGTTCGTGATGTCACGCCAGGGCGTCAAGGCCATCCTCGTCCTCCCGGGGGGCGGGGGGAGCTAGCGCCCTTCGGGCGCCAAGGAGGATACGAATGGTCGCGGGTGTCCTGATCCGATGTCAGCCACAGCAGGAGGCAGAGGTGCTCGACGCCCTCCGGAAGCTGGAGGGCCTCTCGTACGTGTACCAGCTGTTCGGCCGCTACGACATGGTGGCGCTCATCCGGTCGCTGGACCTGCACGCGGCCTCCGAGGTCGTGGGCCGCATCCGGGCCATCGACGGGGTGACCGTCACCGAGACTCTCGTGGTGCGTCCGACCTCGTGAAGACGAGCGTCGTCCCGACCTGTGAACCTTCACCGGGAGGAGATCGCACACGATGCGTGTCAAACGGAACGCCCTGAGGCACCTGGCCATCGTCGCGCTGGGCCGTCGCCGCGGTGCTGCTCGCCGCTGGGCGGACCGGCCCAGGCGCAGAGCCGGCAGGACACCCTGATCATCGCGCGCAACATCGACGACTACGTCACCAACGACGTCCACCGCACCTACGAGTACACCTCCCAGATCCTGGACACCGCCGCCTACGACACGCTCGTCACGGTGGACGCCCCGGACTTCACGAAGATCCAGCCGCGCCTGGCCACCTCCTGGACGGTGTCCCCGGACGGGACGACCTACACGTTCAAGATCCGGCCCGGCGTGAAGTTCACGTCCGGCAACCCGCTGACCGCGAACGACGTGCGCTTCTCGCTCCGGCGGCTCAAGAACCTCAAGGACAACCCCTCCTTCTTCACTGGATCCGGTCAAGGACATCCAGGTCGTGGACGACCTCACCGTCCGGATCGTCCTCGAAGGGCCCCGGACGCCTCGTTCCTCGCCGCGCTGGCGGCCGTGCCCTGCGGCGTCGCCGACTCGAAGGTCGTGATGGCCAAGGGTGGCACGGACGCGGACGACGCGAAGGACAAGGACAAGGCCACCGAGTGGCTCAACAACCAGTCGGAGGGCTCGGGTCCGTACAAGCTGGTCTCGTTCACGAAGAACGTCGAGGCGGTTCTCGAGCGGAACGCGGGGTACTGGGGCAAGAAGCCCTACTTCGCGAAGGTCATCTTCAAGCACGTGCCCAACGGAACCACGCAGCGCGAGATGGTCGAGCGCGGAGACGCGGACGTCGCCCACGACTTCGACCTCGACATCGTGGCGAAGATCACCCAGGGCCCCAAGATCCAGCTTATCGAGGGGCTCGTCGATGAACCAGGTCTACATGGGAGTCGCCAACAGCGCGGAGCAGAGCAAGGAGCTCAGTCGACAAGCGCGTCCGCCAGGCGGTCTCCTACGCCATCGACTACGACGGGATCATGAAGGGAATCGTGCGCGGTGCGGGCGAGCGGCCCTCGACCATGATTCCCGCTCGGGATCCTTGGCAGGCGACAAGTCGCTGGCGCGCAAGCGCGACCTGGCCAAGGCCAAGCAGCTCCTCACCGAGGCCGGGCTACCCGAACGGCATCGAGCTCAAGCTGATCTACTGGACGGCTCCGCTCCTGGGTGTCGCGCCAGAGCCCCTGGCCGCCAAGCTCCAAGCCGACCTGGCGCAGGCGGGCATCAAGGTGACGCTCGACCCGAAGGAGCGCTCGGTCGGCGATCGCCGAGTACCGGGCCGGGAAGACCCAACTGATGCTGGCGTCCTGGTCGCCGGACTACCTCGACCCCGATCCCTACGCCGACGCCTTCTACGGCGCCGGCCCGGTGCCGAAGCGGGTGAAGTACTCGAACCCGAAGGTCTAACGGCATCATCGCGACGGCCAAGAAGGAGCAAGACGTCAAGAAGCGCGAAGCGCTCTACATGGAGATTGAACAAGATCGTCCTGGAGGACGTTCCGCCAGATCATGCTGATCCAGCCCAAGAATTTCGTGGGGCTGAATCCCGCGATCAAGGGCTACGCCATCCACCCGATCTGGTGGGTCACCGTGGCGAACCTCAGCCGGTAAGCAGCACGTGACGCGGCTCGTCGAGGGTCCTCCCGCCGGGCGTGCTCCCGGCGAGCCGCGCCCATGCTGCTGACGTATCTCGGACGGCGGCTGGCATCCTGGCCGTCGTCGCGCTGTTCGGCGTCATCCTCACCGCGTTCCTCGTCGCCCACAGCGTCCCGGCGGATCCGCTGGCCATGGTGCTCTCCGAGCAGGCGACCAAGGATCCCACGATCCGCGCCGCCTTCGTCAAGCGCTGGGGGCTCGACCGATCCCTGCCCGAGCAGTTCGTCACCTATCTCAGACGAACGTCCTGCGCGGGCGATCTCGGCGAGTCCTTCACCACCCGGCGCCCGGTCCTTCAGGACCTGAAGCAGTTCCTTGCCGGCCACCGTCGAGCTCTCGCTGGCCGCGCTCGCGGTGGCGGTCTGCTTCGGCGTACCTCTGGGCGTCTGGGCGGCGGTCCGCCACAACCAGCTGGCCGATCACGCCGCGCGGGCCGTATCGCTGGTCGGCGCGGCGTCGCCGATCTTCTGGACTGGTCTCGATCGCGCTCTACGTCTTCTACTACCTCCTCGAGTGGGCGCCGGGGCCCGGACGTCTGGACAGCCACCAGACGATGCCGCCCCGCATGACGGGATTCCTCCTGGTGGACAGTCTGGCTGCCGGGAACTGGGAGCTCTTCGCCGCGGCCGTTCGGCACCTGGTCTTGCCGGCCCTCGTCCTGGGGTGGTTCATCATGGGGCTCATCGCCCGGACGACCCGGTCGTCGCTTGCTCGAGGTGCTCGCCGCCGACTACGTGCGCACGGCCCGCTCGAAGGGGCTCGGCGAGGGCCTCGTCGTGGGTTTCCATGCCCTGCGCAACGCGCTGATCCCGGTGGTCACCGTCATCGGTCTGACCTTCGCGAGCCTCCTGTCCGGCGCGGTGCTGACCGAGACCGTCTTCGCGTGGCCCGGGATCGGGCGCTATGCCGTGACGGCCTCGACGCGGCTCGACTATCCCGCGATCCTCGGCGTCACGATGCTGACCGCCGTCATCTACATCATCGTGAACCTCATCGTGGACCTCCTCTACGGCATCCTCGACCCGCGCATCCGCGTGCGCTGATGGGCCCGGGATGCCCGCAGCCCAGCCGATCGCCCGACTCCGGCCTCCTGATCGTCATTCCGCGACGCGCCCCGAGGAGCCGCAGGCGGGCGAACACCGCGCTCATCGCCGGCGTCCGTCATCGTCGGAGCCTGTGGTGTTCGTGGCGGCGTTCGCCCCGTGGCTCGCGCCCCACAGCCCGACGGACCTCGACGTCATGAATCGGCTGGAGCCGCCGGGAGCCGCACCACTTCTTCGGCACCGACGAGGCGGGCCGTGACAACTTCTCGCGCGTCCTCTACGGGGCACGCATCACGATGCCCGTCGCCTTCACGGTCATCCTGCTGGCGAGCCTGTTCGGGACGGCCGTCGGCGCGGTGGCCGGGTACGTCGGGCGGGCGGGTCGACGAGATCCTCATGCGGGTCGTCGACATCGTGCTGGCATTCCCGCCCATTGTTCTGGCCATGGCGATCACCGCGGCCCTCGGGGCCGGGCTCCGCAACGCCATGTTCGCGATCCTCCTGGTGTCGTGGCCGGAGTTCAGCCGCCTCATGCGGGGTCAGGTCCTGGCGATCAAGGAGAACGACTACGTGATTGCGGCCCGGGCGCTCGGGGCGTCCGCGCCTCGCGTCGTCCTGACCCACATCCTGCCGAACGCGTTCCCTCCGATCGTCGTCAAGGGGACCCTCGATATCGGCAACGCCATAATCCTCACCGCCGCGCTGTCCTTCATCGGCCTCGGCGCGATCCCGCCCGCGCCGGAGTGGGGCGCGATGATCGCCGCGGGGCAGAGCAAGTTCGAGTACTGGTGGGCCGCCACCTTCCCGGGGCTCGCGATCCTGTCGGTGGTCCTCGGGTTCAACTTCCTTGGCGACGGCCTGCAGGACTGGCTGAACCCTCGTCTTCGCCGCGACTAAAGTCCCCGCCAGTCCGCGGGCGGCTGTCCTTGACGCTGCTGCGATGCGGTCGGTACACTCTATTCTTGACCGGATATGCGAATTTCAGCCAAGGGCGAGTACGCGATCCGTGCCCTTCTGGACCTCGCCGTCCACCATGGCGAGGGCCTGGTTCCCATCCAGGAGGTCGCCCACCGCCAAGGCATTCCCCAGCGCTACCTCGAGCAAGTCCTCCTCCTCCTGAAGCGGGCGGGGCTCCTGGAATCCAAGCGCGGATCGACCGGGGGATACCAGTTGGTCCGCCCGCCGGGAGCCATCTCGGTCGGCGAGGTGCTGCGGGCGGTCGAGGGGAGGGTCACCGCGCTCGAGGTGGCGGGTCGCAGTCCGCGAGGCCCGGGCGACGGGGGCTCCTCGGACCTGGCGCCCCTGTGGCACGAGATTGCGGGGGCCGTGGCGGCCGTGATCGACCGCACCACGTTTGGCGACCTGGCCGAACGGGCCAAGGCCCGCCGCTCACCCGAGCGCACGATTTACCACATCTAGAGTCGCCGACCCTTGGGGGAAGCCATGGCCGGGCGTCCGCGCGTCGCCGACAGCGTCCTCGACCTCATCGGCAACACCGCGCTCGTCCGGCTGAGGCGGATCGGCCCGTCGGGCAGCGCGACGATCCTGGCCAAGGTCGAGTCGCAGAATCCTGGAGGTAGCGTGAAGGATCGCATCGCGCGCTCGATGATCGAGGACGCGGAGCGCCGGGGCCTGCTCCGGTCCGGATCGACCCTGGTGGAACCCACTAGCGGGAACACGGGGATCGGCCTGGCGATCGTCGCCGCGGTCAAGGGCTACCGCCTCATCCTCACGATGCCGGACGATATGAGCTTGGAGCGGCGCCGGCTCCTGGCGCGGCTCGGCGCAGAGCTGGTCCTCACCCCGGCCCTCGAGGGAATGACGGGCGCCGTCTACGCCGCGCAGGAGCTCTGCCGGACGAACGAGGCCTACGTGATGCTGCAGCAGTTCGAGAACCCGGCCAACCCGGACGCCCACCGGAGAACGACGGCCATCGAGATCCTCGAGGCGACCGGCGGCAAGGTGGACGGCTTCGTGGCCGGCGTGGGAACCGGGGGGACGATCACCGGAGTCGGTGAGGTCCTGCGGGAACGGCTTCCCGGCGTCCACATCGTCGCGGTCGAGCCGGCCCGCTCGCCGGTCCTCTCAGGCGGGAAGGCACGGGTTCACGGAATCCAGGGAATCGGGGCCTCATTCGTACCGGGGATCCTCAACCGCGCCGTGATCGACGAGATCGTGCAGGTGAAGGACGAGGACGCGATGGCCACGGCGCTCCGCCTGGCTCGTGAGGAGGGGCTCCTCGTGGGTATCTCGGCCGGAGCGAACGTGTGGGCGGCGCTGGGGTTGGCCGAGCGACTCGGTGCTGCCCGGACGGTGGTGACGGTCCTTTGCGACACCGGCGAGCGGTACCTGAGCGTCCCGCTGGAAGCCGAGGAGCGCTGAGGGACGGGAGGAGGAGGCCGAACCATGGGCGTGAGCGTGTACATCCCGACGCCGTTCCGACGCGCGACGGCGAACGAGCCGCGTATCGACGTGGACGCGGTGGACGTGAAGCAGCTGCTCGACGCCCTCGAGGGACGCTACGAGGGTCTCCGCGGGCTCATGCGCGATGAGGCCGGGGAGGTGCACCACCACGTGAACGTGTACGTGAACGGGGAGGAGATCGGCAGCCTCCAGGGCCAGGCGACGCGGCTCCAGGATGGCGACGAGGTCTCGATCATCCCGGCACTCGCGGGAGGCGCGTGAGCTCTCCGGGAGCCCCTCTGGCGCAGCCTGAAGGGAGGCGGACGGGCAAGGTCGACGCCCCCGCCGGCCTGTTGACCGCCGAGGAGCTCGCTGCCATCCACGAGCATGCGCGAGCAGAATACCCGGCCGAGTGCTGTGGCGTCCTGCTCGTCCGACCGGCGGCCGCCGACGAACGCAAACTCATGGCGTGCCGTAACATCCAGGACGACAAGCACCGAGAGGATCCGGACAAGCACCCTCGGACGTCCCGGGAGGCTTACTACATGCATCCTGAAGACGCGCTTCACGCGCAGCAGGCCGAGCAGCACGGATATCGACTGGACGTGATCTACCACTCCCATATCGACGCGGGCGCCTACTTCTCCGCGACTGACGTGCGGAACGCGACGTGGGGAGGGGAGCCGTCCTACCCGGGGTGCACCTACGTCGTTGTCGCGCTCGACAAGGGACAGGTCACGGACACCCGTGCCCATCGCTGGAGCCCCGAGACCCGCGAGTTCGTGGAGATCCCGCTCGTCATCGGCGAGAGGATTCGAGCAGAAAGCCGTTGACGGGTCAGAACGCGACTGTTATGATCCGGGGCCTTGTGAAAGAGCGTACTTGCCTTCTCGGACCGCTCCGGACCGGGCGCGGCCTGACCGGCTGACGGCGAGCCAGACGAGAGACGGGCGCATGCGGGTCGGCGTGCGGGAGGTCCTCGCCGGCCTGATCGTCTCGCTCTCGGCCATGCTCCTTCCCGGGTTGAGGACCGGCCCGGCTCATGCCCAAGCACCGATCGCGCCGGCGCCGAAGCAGCCCATCCTCTTCAGCCACAAGATCCACGCGGGCGACTTCAAGATCGACTGCCAGTACTGCCATGCGGATGCTCGCCGCTCGTCCTTCGCGGGTCTTCCTTCAGTGAAGCGCTGCATGGGTTGCCACCAGATCGTGACGTCCAAGGACGCGGAGCTCCAGAAGGAAGTGGAGAAGCTGCGCACCCTCTGGAAGGACGCGCGACCGGTCGAGTGGATCCGCATCCACAGGCTCGCGGGGTTCGTGTACTTTCCCCACAAGCGCCACGTGCAAACAGGGCTCGCCTGCCAGCAGTGCCACGGCGCAGTCGAGACCATGACCGAGGTCGCCCAGGTGGCGCCCTTGACGATGGGCTGGTGCGTGTCCTGTCACGCCGAGCGGAAGGGTCCGCTCGACTGCGTGGTCTGCCACCACTGACGGAGCACGGGATGTCGGAGGGACGGCGCGTGGGAGAGGGGATGGATCGCCGGGGCTTCTTCCGGATCGTCGGCGCGAGCGGCGCAGCTGCGGCCGCCGCCGGGTGCGGCAAGACGACCGAGGCGATCCTGCCCTACGTCATCCCCGCCGAGCACCTCGTGCCGGGCGTGGCGACCTGGTTCGCGACCGTGTGCCGGGAATGTCCTGCCGGCTGCGGGGTCCTGGCCAAGAGCCGTGAAGGTCGGATCGTGAAGCTGGAGGGGAACCCGGACCACCCCGTGAATCGAGGCACCCTCTGCGCCAGGGGCCAGGCGAGCCTCCTCTCGACCTACGACCCGGATCGGCTTCCGGGACCGCGCGTCCGCGAGGGGGAGAGTTGGCGCCCCGTCACGGTCGCCGACGCGCAGAAGCTCCTCGTCGACAGGATCGCGGCCGCGCGACAGGCGGGCCCGGGCCGGATCGCGATGGTGACGCAGCTGGAGACGGGAAGCCTCGGGCGTCTGGCGGACGAATGGCTGAAGGCGGTCGGCGGTCGCCCCCGCCTCGCCTACGAGACGTTCGCCCACGAGGATCTTCGCGCGGCCAGCCGGGCGGTCTTCGGCGTCGATACGATCCCGTACCACGCCTTCGAGGACGCCAAGACGATCCTGTCCCTCGGAGCGGACTACCTGGAGACGTGGATCTCACCGGTGGAATTTGCAGGAGGGCTCCGGCGGGCGCATGGCCTCCACCCCGACCACGCCGCGGCCCGGGTGATCCACGTCGAACCGCGGTACTCCATGACAGCGGCTAACGCGGACGAGTGGATCATGAGCCTGCCGGGAGCCGGGGCAGCCATCGCCCTCGGTCTGCTCCGCCTGGTACTGGAGTCGCGCCAGGCGTCGGCCCTGCCAGCCAAGGAGGTCGAGATTCTCGCGGCCGCCGCGCGGACAGTGGACCTCGAGACTGCGGCCAAGCAGAGCGGCGTGCCCGCGGCCAAGCTCAAGCATCTCGCGGAGACCCTGGTGACGGGGGGCCCGAGCCTGGTGGTGGCGGGCGGGGTGGCCCTGAGCGGGGCCGGCGGCACCGACGCCGCGATCGCGGTCAACCTGTTGAACTACGCGCTCGGTAACGTGGGCCGGACGGTGCGTTTCGGCGGGAGCGCCTCCGTGTCGCAGGCTGGCCGGTACGCGGACATGCTCGCTCTGACGAAGGCGATGGCCCAGGGCGAGATCGCCGTGCTCATTGTGAAGGACGCCAACCCGGTGTTCACGCTCCCGGCCAGAGCGGCCTTCTCGGAAGCGCTCGCGAAGGTCCCGTTCGTCGTGAGCCTCTCGAGTCACGTGGACGAGACCGCGGCCCGCGCACACCTAGCGATCCCGGATCTCACCCCGCTGGAGTCCTGGGGTGATTACTCGCCGCGGGAGGGTGTGTGGGGGCTGATGCAGCCGGCGATGGCGCCGGTGCCGAGGGTGGGACCCACGAATCCCGATGCCCTCGACCTCCCCCTGCTCAAGCCGGTGCGGGATGCCCTCGGGCGGAAGGCGCCGGAGACGTTCCCGGGAGTCGAGACGCAGTCGACGGGCGATCTCCTGCTCGACACCGGACGGGCGCTGGTCCCGGGCTCCGCGAAGACACTCTTCCAGGCCAAGACCTTCGCCGACTACCTGCGGGAGTCCTGGCGCACTCTCGCCAAGAGCGCCGCGCCGAAGATCCCCTTCGAGACGTTCTGGGAGGACGGCCTCCGCCGCGGTGGCTACTGGGCGGATGTGCCCGCCGCGAAGGTCGCCCTGCGCCCGGGCATCAACGTCTCGGCACAGGCGCCGGCCCTCGATGGCGGCGCGGCGGATCCGGCGCTGCTAGTGGTCCCGTCCACCCGCTACTACGACGGCCGCGGCGCCAACAAGGTGTGGCTGCACGAGGCCCCCGATCCGATGACCCAGGTCGTCTACGGCAGCTGGGTCGAGATCCCGACGGAGGCCGCGCGGAGCCTCCAGGTCCAGGCGGGAGACGTGCTGCGGGTAGAATCGCCCTACGGCGCCATCGAGGCGCCCGCTTACATCTCGGACACCCTGGCCGCCGGGGCGGTGGCTATCCCGACGGGCCTCGGACACACCGGGTACGGGCGCTTCGCCCGGGGCGTGGGTCAGAGCCCGTACGAGCTCTTGCCGGCCGAGCCGGCCGCCGCCTCCGGAGGGCGCCGGTGGCTGGGTGTGCGCGTGCGCCTCCAGAAGACCGGACGCCGGGAGAAGCTCGCCTCGCCGGCCGGAGTCAGCGAGCTCGACCATTCCCGGGAGATTTTCGAGACCGTGACGCTCGCGGAGGCGGTGAAGCTCGAGCGGGGCGGGAAGGCGCCAGAGCATGCGAACCTGCCTTCGATGTATCCCGATCTGAAGTACCCGCAGAACCGCTGGGGCATGGCCATCGACCTTGACGCCTGCACGGGATGCCAGGCCTGCGTCGTAGCCTGCCAGGCCGAGAACAACGTCCCGTCAGTGGGCAAGGGCGACATCGACTACGGGCGGAGCGTCCACTGGCTCCGCGTCGAGCGCTGGTGGGACCGGGGGCACGCGGGACCGGCCGCCAAGGGGCACGCGGCGGCGGGGGGGATCGGCCTGGCGCATGCCGCCGAGGCATCCGCCTCCGGACGGCCGCACGCCCGGTTCCTGCCGATGCTCTGTCAGCACTGCGAGGTGGCGCCGTGCGAGCCCGTCTGCCCGGTCTTCGCCGCGTACCACACGGCGGACGGGTTGAACGCGCAGGTCTACAACCGGTGCGTGGGCACCCGCTACTGCGGCAACAACTGCCCGTACATGGTCCGGCGGTTCAACTGGTACCGCTACGAGTGGCCGGCGCCGCTGAACCTCCAGCTCAACCCGGACGTCGCCGTCCGCGACCGCGGCATCATGGAGAAGTGCACCATGTGTGTCCAGCGGATCATCGCGGGCCGCGACCGCGCCCGCGACGAAGGCCGGCAGCCGCGCGATGGCGAGATCCAGACCGCCTGCCAGCAGACGTGTCCCTCGCAGGCGATCACATTCGGGGACCTGAAGGACGGGAAGAGCCGCGTCTCCGGACTGTCGGTCTCGCCGCGTGGCTACCACGTCCTCGGCGAGCTCGGTACCCGCCCCGCGGTGACGTACCTCAAGAAGATCCTGCGGGAGGAGCACGCGTGAGACGCCCGGGGACCGCCGAGCAGCCGGCCCGTCGCCCTATCGCCGGCGGCGCGACCCCCACCTTCGCCGATGTCAACCGGGACGTTCTCCTGACCCTCCGGTTCCCCGGGTCGGCCTACTTCGGCTGGATGTCGCTGATCGCCCTGATCCTTGCCGGCGGGATCGCGTGCTGGCTCCTCCAGGTCTACTTCGGCATGGGAATGGCGGGCAAGCGGAATCCCCAGATGTGGGCGATGTACATCACGACGTTCGTGTTCTGGATCGGGATCGGCCATGCGGGCACGCTGATCTCCGCGATCCTGTACCTCTTCCGGGCGCGGTGGCGAACGTCGATCTACCGCGGGTCTGAGGCGATGACCATCTTCGCGGTCATGACGGCGGGTCTGTTCCCGGTCATCCACGCCGGCCGCATGTGGTACGCGTACTGGCTGATCCCCTATCCGAACGAGCGGTTCCTGTGGCCGAACTTCCGGTCTCCCCTCGTCTGGGACGTGTTCGCGATCTCCACGTACCTGACGATCAGCACTGTCTTCTTCATCGTCGGCCTGGTGCCGGACATCGCCGCGCTGCGGGACGCCGCCACGGGCTGGAAGCAGCGCATCTACGGGGTCATGGCGCTGGGCTGGCAGGGGACCGACCGGCAGTGGCGCCACTACCGGCGCGCATACGGTCTCTTCGCCGCCCTCGCGACCCCTTTGGTCGTGTCGGTCCACAGCGTGGTGTCGTGGGACTTCGCCATGGCGTTGGTTCCGGGGTGGCACTCGACCCTGTTCGCCCCGTTCTTCGTCGACGGCGCCATCTTCTCCGGCTTCGCCATGGTGCTCGTGCTGCTGATCCCGATGCGGTACTTCTTCAACCTGTACCCGTACATCACCGACCGCCACCTCGACAACATGGCCAAGCTGATCCTGGTCACGGGGCTGGTGCTCACGTACTTCTACGCCTGTGAGGGCTTCACCGCCTGGTACAGCGGCGAGCCCATGGAGCGGGCCTCCTACCTGTTCAAGTGGGTCGGGGTCTACGCGCCGTGGTGGTGGCTCCAGCTCTTCTGCAACAGCGTGGCGCCGCTGGTGTTCTTCTGGAAGCGGGCCCGCACGCACATCCCGACGCTCTACGTCGTGTCGATCCTGGTGCTCATCGGCATGTGGTTCGAACGCTTCAACATCATCGTCCCCGGTCTCGCCCACGGTTTCTACCCGTACACATTCGGCTCCTACGTCCCAACGCTCGTCGACAGCGGCATCATCATCGGCAGCTTCGCGTGGTTCTTCATCCTGTTCATCGGCTTCATCAAGGTGATGCCGTCCATGTCCATCGTCGAGGTGAAGGAGACCATCCCGCATCCGGTGCGAGACGGGCACGGGCACTGATGGCGGCCGCCACCGTCCTCGGCGTCTTCCAGCACGTCGACACCGCCACCCGGGCGATCCGCGAGCTCCGGGCCCGGGGGATGCGCTCGATCGCAACCTACAGCCCCGTCCCTCTCGATGAGTTCGAGGAAGCGCTGACCGGCTACGGCCTGCCGCGGAGCCCGGTCCGGCTCTTCACCCTGGTGGGCGCCCTGACGGGGATGGCCAGCGGCTTCGCGCTGACGATCTGGACGTCGCTCAAGTGGAACCTGATCACGGGGGGCAAGCCGGTCGTCTCGATCCCGCCCTTCGTGGTCATCGCGTTCGAGCTGACCATCCTTCTCGGCGGCCTCTGCACGCTGCTCGGCCTCCTGATCACCGCCCGGATGCCGAGCTTCGGGGTGTCGGCGCGGTACGATCCCCGGTTCAGCGAGGACCGGTTCGGGGTCGAGGTGACGTGCGACGCGACCGAGCGGCGGACCGTCGAGGACCTCCTGCGGAGCGCGGGGGCCGAGGAGGTCCGGGCATGAAGTGGGTGTTCCTGCTCTGCCTCCTGCTGGTCGGGGCCGTCGCGGGCGCGATGGGGGGCTTGGTGGCCTACCGGTGGCTGACCAGCATGCAGAACGACGTCAAGCTAGTGCCCGGCCAGGTCACGATGGCTCAGCCACCCGGCACCGTCCCGCGGGACGGCGAGCTTGTCGTTGCCCGCGAAGTGTACGCGACCCGGAAGAACCCCGTTCCGCCCGACGCCCAGTCACTGGCGCGCGGCAAGAAGCTCTACGAGATCCACTGCACCCCGTGCCATGGAGCAGCCGGCAAGGGCGACGGACTGGTCACCCCGCGGTTCATCCCGCCGCCGGACCTCACGAGCCAGCCCGTGCAAGCCAAGTCGGACGGGCACTTCTCCTACTACATCGGCTTCGGCGGGGCGGTCATGCCGGCGTACGGCGAGGCCCTGTCCGTGACGGACCGGTGGGACATCGTGAACCACCTCCGTGCGCTGGCCAGGAAGGGATGAGCGTGCCCGTCGCAGGCTCGGGTCAGGGACTCGAAGGGAAGTCGGGGCTGGTGCTGGGAGGACTCGTCGCCCTCGGGGCGGTAAGCTTCCTCGTGGCCCTGGCCGGCGGGTCCGGTCCCCATGCCTGGGGCGTGTTCCTCGCGAACCTTCTGTTCTGGTCGGGGCTGTCGGCCGCTGGTCCCGCGATCGCGGGGATCTTCGAGCTCACCGAGGCGCGGTGGGCGGCGCGCCTACGCCGGATCGCGACGACCACGGTGGCGTTCATGCCGGTGTCCTTCGTGCTGTTCCTGCTGCTCATGGTCGGCATGCGGGTGCTGTACCCGTGGGTCACCGTGCCCATCCCCAAGAAGGCGGCGTGGCTCAACGTCCCGTTCTTCGTGCTCCGGACTGTCGTCGGGGTGGGGGCGCTCTACTGGGTGAGCGTCCGGTTCGCGAAGGCGGTCCACGGCTCGCCGGCGGGGGCCGCCGAGGATCCGGGGCGGGCGGAGCGGGCGCGTCTCGCCGTGTGGCTCCTCTTCCTGTTCGTCATCGTCGGCTCGCTGCTTGGTTATGACCTGGTGATGTCGCTCGATCCCCACTGGTTCAGCGGGCTCCTCGGCGGCTACGTCGTGGTCGGCATGCTCTACTCGGGCTTTGCGTTCCTGGTCCTCCTGACGGGCCTGTACAGCACCGGCCGGCCCGGCTGGGTCATGCCGCCCAAGGAGATGCAGGATCTCGCGAAGCTCGTGTTCGCCACGTCCATCGTGTGGATGTACTTCTTCTGGTCGCAGTACCTGGTCATCTGGTACGGCAACGTGCCGATCGAGACGCGGTACGTGCTGGACCGGCTCTTCACGGATCCCTGGCGACGCCTGGCGATCTGCGCGTTCTTCATCGGGTGGGTCGTTCCCTTCTCCTATCTCCTCGGGCGCCTGACGGGACGCCCGCCGGAGGGGCACCGGATCCTCGTCGCAATCTCCTGCCTCTCGCTGACCGCGATCTTCATCGAGCGGATCGTCCTCGTGCTGCCGTCGACGGTGCATCCAGGTGCCGGGCCGTACGGCGCGGCCGACGTCCTACTCACCCTCCTGATGACGCTCGGGTTCGGCGCTCTCTTTGCCCTCTCCTTCCGAATCTTTGTGCCGCGGTTCGGCCTGACTCCCCGAGGCTGAAGGACTACCAGCTCCCGCTCCTCATCACGCTGACCGTCCTCGTGATCGGCTCCGGGATGGGACTCCGGGACCCGTGGGGCGTGGACGAGGAGCGGTTCCTCGGGGTCGCCCTGGAGATGCTCCAGGACGGCTCCTGGTTGATCCTGCACCGAGCTGGCGAGCTGTATCCGGACAAGCCGCCACTCTTCATGTGGGTTCTGGCTCTTGCCTACCGGCTGACCGGTTCCGCACGCCTGGCCTTGCGCCTCCCCGGACTCCTCGCCGCCGTGGGCTGCGTCATCTGTGTCTACGACTTGGGACGGCGGTTTTGGAATCGTCGCGCGGGCCTCGTGGCCGGCCTCCTCCTTGTCGCCACGATCCAGAGCATGCTCGTTCTCAGGGCTGGCCAGACGGATTCCCTGCTCATCCTGTGGACCACGCTCGGCCTGTACGGCCTGCTCCGCCATCTGACCGGGGGACCCGCATGGGGCTGGTACGGCGTGGCGTCGGTGGCCATGGGTCTGGGCGTCATGACCAAGGGCGTGGGGTTCCTGCCGTTCTTCCTGCTCGTGCCCTATGCCTACGGGCGACAGCGCGCCTTCCGGAATCTCGTGCCGATCACGCTCAGGGATCGACGATGGCTGCTCGGCCCGATCTGCCTGCTCGGCACCGTGGCGACGTGGCTCGTGCCGCTGCTTGGCCGGGTGGCCGGCTCCGGTGATCCGGATGCTCATGCCTATGCACGGAACCTCCTCATCACCCAAACAGCCGAGCGCATGGTTTCGGCGTGGCAGCACCGCGAGCCAGTCTGGTACTTCCTGGTCCAGGTCATCCCGCTTTACTGGCTTCCGATCGTCGCGGGCATGCCGTGGCTGGTTCCCGCTTGGCGGCGTCGCCTCGTGCGAGGCGACGGCCGTGTGCTGCTGCTGGTCGGCTGGGTCGCCCTGGTGGTGACATTCTTCAGCCTGAGCAGTGGAAAGCGCAGCCTCTACGTCTTCCCGGCGGTTCCGGCGCTCGCCCTGGCGGCAGCGCCGGTCGTTGTCGGGCTTGGTCGCCGGCTGGCGCGGACTCCGGGCCGTCGCCGCCTCGTTCATGCGGCCGTCGCCGCCTGGTTCCTGGGGATGATCGCGTGGGGCGTCGCTGAGGCGTTCCTGCGCGCCGATGACTATCCGCGCCGGGCCGTGATGGCCGCGGTCGCGCGTCGAATCGGCGCGGAACGGGAGCTGGCGCTCATCCACTGGCGGGACGGCCAGTGGCTCTTCGCCCAGAACCCCATTGTGCACTTCGGATACCGCGGCGGGCCGGAACAGGTCGGGCAGGCCCTGGCATGGCTCCGGGCAGCGCCGAATCGCTGGCTGCTGGCCAGCGACCGATGGCTCCGCGACTGCTTCGACATGCAGCAGGCCATCCACGCGGGGGAGGACCGAGGTCGGCATCTCTTCCTCGTCGAGGCTCGGATGGATCCGGGGCGGTGCCCGTCACCGCCGCTCCGGCGTCTCTATCGGTTCCGCTGGGAGCGACCCTACGGATGAACCCGGCCGCGCCCGGCACCGTCAGCGATCGGCGTTGCGGACGGCCGCAAGGCTCTCCCCAAGCCCCGAGATAGGCTCTACACTGGCCGCGGAGCTGACCCTCTCGGCCCGACCAAAGGAGCGCAGCGGTGCTATCTGTCGCGGAGGCCCTGGAGCGTGTGCTTGCGGGCGTGTCCGTCCTGGGCCACGAAAGCGTCCCACTCGCCGCTGCCCTCGGCCGCGTCGTCGCCGAACCGGTGGTCGCGGGGCGGGAGATCCCGCCCTGGGACAACTCGTCGATGGACGGTTATGCCGTGCGGGCGGCCGATACCCGGGCGGCCAGCGGCGGACGCCCGGTGACGCTCACGGTCGTGGGGGAGGTGGCGGCGGGGGCCGTCGCGACGAAGGAGGTCGGTCCGGGCCAGGCGTACCGAATCCTCACCGGTGCGCCGTTGCCTCCCGGGAGCGATGCCGTCGTGCCCCAGGAAGAGGTTCGCCGTGATCGCGGACACGTCACGCTTGAGCGGCCGGTGCAGCCGGGCGCATACGTGCGCCCCCGCGGAGAAGACATCCGTCCGGGCGATCGGGTGCTCGAGCCGGGGACCGTGCTCCGCCCCGCCGCGCTCGGGGTGCTCGCGGCGCTGGGTCGAGCTCGCGTCGACGTCTACCGGCGCCCGGTCGTCGCTGTCCTGTCGACGGGCGACGAGCTCGTCGAGCCCGAGGTTCCTCCCGGGCCCGGCCAGATTCCGGATTCGAACACGTACGCGCTCGGTGGCCTTGTCACCGAGGCCGGAGCCGTCCCGCTGACCCTCGGAATCGCACGCGACCGGCGCGAAGAGATCGTGGAGCGCCTCAGGAAAGGGCTGGAGGCGGACGTGCTCGTGTCCTCCGCGGGGGTGTCCGTGGGCGACAGGGACTTGGTCCGTGAGGCCGTGGAGGTCCTGGGTGCCCGCCTGGACTTCTGGAAGGTGAACATGCGGCCGGGCAAGCCCCTCACCTTTGGCCGGGTCGGCGAGCGTCTCTTCTTCGGGCTTCCGGGAAACCCCGTGTCCAGCATGGTGACCTTCGAGATGTTCGTCCGCCCAGTCCTCCGGCGGCTGGGCGGGCACCGGACCCTGGTACGGCCTCGCATACGGGCTCGGGCCCTTGAGCCGATCGACAATCCCGGCAGTCGACCCGGATACCTGCGAGTCCGGCTGGAACCACTGGCCGGGGGAGTAGGGGCCAGGCCGACCGGGGAGCAAGGCTCCGCCATCCTGCGATCCATGCTCCTGGCCGACGGTCTCGCCGTCGTTCCTGGGGATACGCGAATTCCCGTCGACGGCGAGGTCGAGGTCATCCTGCTCCTGAGCGATGAGTTGCTAAGGAGTGATGGGTGATCGCCTTGCGGCACGTGTGGGCAAAGTCATTGCCCTATAATCGTATTGTCGATAGGATTGGTGGAATGGAACGTCGAGCCTTCTTGAGGGTCATCACGACGGGAGTCGTCGCTGGGATGTCGAGGCGGGCCCACGCGCAATCCCGCTCGGAGCGAGAGCACCGAATCGACCTCGATGTGCCGCTCCTGTCCGAGGAACCTGCATCGGTGCCCATCCGGGTGGGCGTGGAGCACCCGATGGAGCCCGACCACTACATCCAGTCCATCGAGGTGAGCATTGAGCGTGATCCAGTACCAGCCAAGGGCAAGTTCCTCTTCCTGCCGGCCAACGGCCGCGCCTGGGTGGCGTATCAGATGCGCTCGGGCACCGGGGGCCTGGTCAAGGCCGTCGCGGTTTGCAGCCGCCACGGCGAGTTCGTCGCGTCACGTGAGGTTCGGGTCGTGGAGGGTGGGTGCAGCACCCCGCCCGAGCGTGGTGCCCGCGACCGAGTGGGCAGTCCCGACCTTCGCCTGCCTCGCGCCGTGAAGCTCGGCGAGCCGTTCGAGGTTCGCGCCCGGGTGATCCACGGATCGCACACGGGGCTCGTCCTCAAGCAGGGGCGTTTCGTCCGCGAACTGCCCGAGTACTACGTGAAGCGAATGACCGTCTGGCTCGACGACCAGCGTGTGTGCGAGTTCCAGATGACGTCGGCGGTGAGCCCGAACCCGTTGATCCGCTTCCCCCTCAAGGTGACGAGCCCGGCGACCCTGCGCGTCCAGTTCGTGAACAGCGAAGAGCAGCACTGGGAAGCGTCACAGGCGATCCGCGTATGATCAACCCCCCACGGAGGTGGCCATGACGCAGCTCTCGCGGAGAGACTTTCTTCGGGCGGCGGCAGGCGGGATCGGAGTGGGCGCAGTCGCCGGCAGTGGCCTTACGGGGTGCGCGACCCCCGTCAAGGGCGATCTCGCGAGGAAGTCGGGGCGTCGCGTGGTGGTCATCGGCGGGGGCTGGGGTGGCGGGACGGCGGCCAAGTACGTCCGGCTCCAGGACCCCTCCATCGAGGTCATCCTCCTCGAGCCAAGCCGCACGTTCGTCTCGTGCCCCTTCAGCAACCTGGTCCTGAGCGGGGTCGAGTCGATCGACGCCCTCACGCTTGGGTACGACCGCTTGCGGGCGCACGGGGTCAAGGTCCGCCACGAAGCCGCGACGGCCGTCGAGCCCGACACCAGGCGCGTGCGCATCGGCGAGGGCTACCTCGAGTATGACCGCCTGGTCGTGGCGCCGGGCGTCGACTTCATGTGGGACCAGGTCGAGGGTGTCGCTGGCCAGGAGAGCACCATCCTCCATGCCTGGAAGGCGGGGCCGCAGACGGTCGAACTGGCCCGCCGGCTCCAGGCGGTGCCCGACAACGGCGTGGTCCTCATGACGGTGCCTCCCGCGCCCTTTCGCTGCCCCCCGGGCCCGTACGAGCGGGCCTGCCAGATCGCCTGGTACCTCAAGACGAAGAAGCCCGGGGCCAAGCTCATAGTCCTCGACGCAAACAACGACATCGTCTCGAAGACCGCCCTCTTCAAGGCGGCCTTCCGGAGCTATCCGAACCTCGACTTCCGCCCGACGAGCAAGATCGAACGGGTCGACCTCACGACGCGCGAAGTCGTTCCGGCCATCGGGGACCGGGTCAAGTACGACGTGCTCAACCTGATCCCGCCCCAGCAGGCGAGCGCCATCGCCATCCAGGCCGGCCTGGCCGACGCCAACAACCGGTGGTGCGAGGTGAACCACGTCACCTTCGAGTCACTGAAGCGGCCGGGCGTGCACGTCATCGGGGACGCCACGAGCGGGCTGCCGGTGCCGAAGTCGGGCAACATCGCGAACGCGACGGGCAAGATCTGCGCGACGGCCATTGTTCACCTGCTGAACGGCAAGGAGCCCCCGGTCCTCGCCCCCGGCAACACCTGCTACAGCTGGGTCAGCGACCGCGAGGCCATCGCCGTCGTGAACGCGTACCGCATCGACAACGGGAAGGTCGTGCAGATCGAGCAGAAGCTGACCCCCCGTGCGACGGTGTCGGTGGCGCAGAACTCCCTCGCGTGGCGTGCCAGCATCTGGAATGACGTCCTCGGCTAGACAGGAGAGCGCGATGCCGACACTACTACGGCTGCTGTTCGGCGCAACCGGGTGGGCGCTGTGCCTCACCGCCACCGCCGTCTTTGCAGGTCCCCTCGACGGACCGGGCGCGCAGAAGGCCCTCGTGTGCAGCGCGTGCCACGGCTTCGCGGGGAACAGTCGCGGAGAGACCGTGCCGATCCTGGCGGGTGCCGACGCGGCGTACCTGAAGAAGGCGCTCGGGGACTACGCGGCGGGTCGCCGGCTGTCACCCGAGATGGAGCCCTATGGCAAGATGGCGCTCCATTTCGGCGTGGACGACATCGCCGCGTACTTCGCGAGCCAGGTCCGGCAGCCGACGCCGGTCAAGGCGGACGCCGCAGCGGTGGAGCGGGGACGGAAAGCCGCCGCCCAGTGCGCCGTGTGCCACGGCGCCGACGGAAAGGGCGACCGCGTGAAGCTGATCCCGGACCTCACGGGCCAGCCGTCCGGCTACCTGCGGAACCAGCTCTTGCTGTTCAAGCAGGACCAGCGGAGCCCCGGCGACGAATCCCTCAAGGCGGTGAAGCTCCTGATCCGGACCCTATCCGACGAGACGCTCGCGGACCTCGCGGCATACTACTCGACCCTGCGGTAGGGCCTGAACCGAACGGGTCCGCCCGGCTCTCGGCAGGGCCCGGCCGCAGGGATCCACGAAGTGATCCGGGCGAGCATCGCTACCCGGAGCGCGAGAAGAGTGCCCATAGCGCCACCCAGCCGCCGGCGAGCATGGACGCGAACGCCGTCAGGCTTCCGAGGGCCAGGGTGGCGGAGTTCGTGAGGCCCTGGGTGACGTTGCATCCATCAGCAACCAGGGCGCCCACGCCCATGATGAGCCCACCGACGAAGATCTTCACGATCGTGAAGCCCGGCACGGGCTTCCACGCGAACTCGCCCGCCCGCCACGCAGCGAGCGCCGCGCCAGCGACGACCCCGATGAGCAGCACCATGCCCCACGTGACCCGGTTCGGATAGCCCACGAGGGGGTATGTCAGGAGGTGCCCGGTGTTGGAGGCGAAGGTGATCCCGGTCGGGCTCCCCCCAGGGTCGAGAGGTACCAGCCCAGGACGATGACCAGTCCGATGGCACCGCCGGTGACCGGCCAGCGCCACTTCCCGTGGCCGGACTCCTCGGGGCGGTTGCGGACCAGCCAGACCCCCAGCGCGAGGACGAGGACGACGATGACCGGCCACGCCGGAAGCCCCAGGACGGCGTCGAGAGTCGCCGGCTGGTCGTCGAGGGCGTACTCGTAAGCCTGGAGGGCGAGCCGGGCCGGTTGCAGGATCCCGACACTCGCGGCGCTCGCCCCGATCGCGAATCCGAGCAAGACCACCCAGGCGCCCAGCGCACCTTCCCCCAGACGGTACCAGGAGCTGCCGGCGCATCCGCCGCCGAGGATCATGCCCACTCCGAAGACGAAGCCGCCGGCGACGTTGGCGAGCCAGCGGAACGGTCGGACCGGGATCGATTCGACCAGGCCAAGCTCGAGCACGTGGACGCCGACGATGGCGACCACGAGCGCAAGAACGTAGGCGCGCAGGATCGCCGTGTCGCCCATGAGGACCCAGTTGGAGAGGGCCCGGGTCAGGCAGAAGCCGCCGCGCTGCGCGCAGTAGCCGAAGAGCAGCCCCGCGAGAAGCGCGCTGCCCATCGGGACGACGCCAGAGATCTCCACGGCGGCGATCTTAGCCGCGCCCCATCACGACGGCAAGCGCGCCAGCCAGCCCGAGCCGGTCTCGATCGATGCGCGCTAGTTACGCTCCAGCCGCACCTTCGGGCGGAAGTCGTCCCGGCGTCTCCGCTTGTGAGCCCCCGGACGGCCGGCTATACTCCGCAAGAGCGACGCCTCGTCGCTCGCGGCTGCCGTCGTCCCCCGGGTGCTCGCTCGGGGGACAGCCTGCGCGGCGAGTCCGGCCGCGGGTGGGCCCTCCCTGCATGAGGCCGCGAGGCAAGGAGACCGATGTCGGCAGGCGACCCGATCATCCGCTTCGAGCAGGTGAACAAGTGGTTCGGCAGGCTCCACGTCCTCAAGGACGTTGACCTAGACGTCGCCCGGGGCGAGGTCCTCGTGGTGTGCGGGCCCAGCGGATCGGGCAAGAGCACCCTGATCCGCTGTGTGAACCGGCTCGAGCCGATCCAGTCCGGCCGGCTCACCGTGGACGGGCGCGATGTGCAGGCGCCCGGCATCGATCTGCCGCGGCTCCGGGCTGACATCGGCATGGTCTTCCAGCAGTTCAACCTCTACCCGCACATGACCGTGCTGGAGAACGTCACGCTGGCGCCGATCCGGGCACGAGGGCGCCCGCGCGCGGAGGCGGATCGGATCGCGATGGATCTCCTCGTCAAGGTTGACATCCCGGACAAGGCCGCGGCGTATCCGGCCCAGCTCTCCGGTGGTCAGCAGCAGCGAGTGGCGATCGCGCGAGCCCTCGCCATGCAGCCGAAGATCATGCTCTTTGACGAGCCGACCTCCGCCTTGGACCCCGAGATGATCACCGAGGTCCTGGACGTGATGGTGGCCCTCGCTCGCGAGGGGATGACGATGGCGGTGGTGACCCACGAGATGGGCTTCGCCCGCAAGGTGGCGCATCGCGTGGTCTTCATGGATGAGGGGCGTGTCGTGGAGGAGGCGGCGCCGGACACGTTCTTCGACCGGCCGCGGCACGAACGGACGCGGCAGTTCCTGTCGAAAGTCCTCGCCCACTGACGGACGGCGGGGGAAGGGAGCGACAGCAATGGCGACACTGGTGGGGCGGATCGTGGCGGCGGGACTGGCCCTGGGAATCCTCGCGGGAGCCGGTGCGGCCCTGGCGGAGACGACGCTCGAGAAGATCGGGCGCACGGAGACGTTCACGGTGGGGACGCGGACCGGGTCCCCGCCCTTCGGGTTCATCGACAAGAACAACAACTGGGGCGGCTTCTCCGTCGACCTTGCGAAGCTGGTCCACGCGAGCGTCGAGAAGAAGATAGGCAAACCGGTGAAGTTCGAGCTCAAGGAGTCCACGCCGGCGACGCGGATCCCCCTCCTCACGAGCGGCGCCGTGGACCTGATCGCGGGGACGATGACCATCACGCGGGCCCGGCGGGATAGCCTGGACTTCAGCGCCGTGTTCTTCGTCACCGGCGCCCAGTTTCTCGTGAAGAAGGGGAGCCCCATCCGGGGGGTGCAGAGCATCGCCGGCAAGCGCATCGGCGCCCAGCAGGGCTCCACCAACGAAAAGGTCCTTCGCGAGAAGTACCCGCAGGCCCAGCTGGTCGTCTTCCCCGACCAGCCCGCGGCGTTCACCGCGCTGGTCCAGGGCAAGATTGACGCATACACCAACGACGGAGTCCAGCTGGCCGGGCTCAAGGCGAAGGCCCCCACGCCGGCCGAGTGGAACGTGGTCGGCGAGTTCTTCACCTACGAGCCCTATGGCATGGCGATGCGGAAGAGCGACAGCGACTTCCGTAATCTGGTGGACTTCACGCTCATGGAGGCGATCGAGAGCGGCGAGTACCAGAAGCTCTACGACAAGTGGTTCGGCGCTCAGGGCGAGGTGCCTTACCCGCTTTCCGAGACGGCCCGTATCTTCCTTCAGATGCAGGTCATCCCGCGCTGAGTGACCATCGTCGCGGGGCTCCGGCCGCCGGTCGGGGCCCCGCGGTGACTATCCATGCCGCGCCCGTTCTTCGCCCTCGCGTACCGGTTCGAGTGGAGCATTCTCTGGACGAGCCCGTACCTCGAGTGGCTCCTGTTCGGCATCCTGACGACGCTCAAGCTGACCGTCCTCAGTTGGGTGATTGCCGCCGTGCTGGGCGGGGTCTTCGGGGCGGTCCGGACGGCGCCCTCTCGCCTTCTGCGGAGCGCGGGGGCCGTCTACGTCGAGTTCTTCCGCAACGTGCCGCTCCTGGTCTGGATGTTCTTCTGGTACTTCGGCGTTCCCCAGCTCCTGCCCCTCGGTGCGCAGGACTGGCTCAACCGTTCGGGTGGCGAGCTCCTGGCCGCCGTGGCCGCCCTCGGTGTCTACCACGGGGCCCGGCTGGCGGAGGTCGTGCGCGCGGGCATACAGTCGGTCCCGGCCACGCAGCTCGAGGCGGCGCTGTCCACCGGTCTCAGCCTGATCCAGGCGTACCGGCTGGTTCTGCTCCCCATCGCGCTCCGGCTCATCGTGCCGCCGCTCACCAATGAGTCCCTCAACCTGCTCAAGAACTCCTCGCTGGCGCTCACCATCAGCGTCGCGGAAACGACGTTCATGACCCGGCAGATCGAGAGCTACACGGCGAAGGGCTTCGAGGCTCTCACCGCGGGAACCCTCATCTACCTGGGGCTCTGTCTGGGCGTGTCGGCATTGATGGGGCGGATCGAGCGCCGGGTCGCAATCCCGGGCCTCATCGTCCGAAGTGCGGGAGGCGAACATTGAGCCTCGATTTCGGCGTGATCCTGACGAACTGGCGGTTCCTCCTCGTCCAGGGATTGCTCGGGATCGGTGCCTTTGGGGGCGGAACGCTGGCCTTGGCGATTCCAGCCATCGTTCTCGGCTTCGTCCTGGGGGTGGGCGTCGCGCTCGCCCGCCTTTCCCGTTACCGCTGGCTCTACTACCCCGCATCCCTCTACGTGCAGGTGATCCGGGGTGTGCCGCTGGTGATGGTGGTGTTCTGGTTCTGGTTCTTCATCCCGATCGCGACCGGGGTGCCGCTGCCCCAGTACTGGGTGGCCCTCGTCGCTTTCGTCGTGTTCGAGGCGGCCTACCTCGGGGAGATCATTCGCGCCGGCATCCAGTCCGTCCCCCGCGGCCAGGTCGAAGCTGCCCAGGCGACCGGGCTGAGCTACGCACCCACGATGCGGCACGTCGTCCTGCCGCAGGCGGTGCGGAACATGCTGCCCTCGCTCGTCACGCAGTTCATCATCCTGGTCAAGGACACCTCGCTCGCCTCCATCATCGGCTACATGGACCTCACGAAGGCCGCCCAGACCGTCAACCAGCGGGAGATCCGGCCTTTCGAGCTCTACCTGTTCATCGCGGTCGTCTACTGGGTGCTGTGCTACGGGATGTCGCTCTGGAGCCGGGCCCTCGAACGCCGGATGGGTAGCCCGGCGCGTGCCGAAGCGGCGATCAACGCGTGAGGGAAGGCGGTACCGGCAGACGACCGCGGCCGCGCTCCACGGCGAGACTCGGGGCGCGGATTCTCGCCGCCGGCCTGATGGTCGGATCCGCCGGATGCACTGGCACCCTCCGCGAGGACATGGTCCGACAGGACGCCGCCCTGTCCGACCTGCGAAGGGGAATCGATGGGCTGCGTACGGATCTCCGTGGGCTCCAGGAGGAGGTCGCCGGGGTGCGCGCGGTGATCGAGGCCGGACTCGGAAGCGCGGCGGCGGCCCGGGGGGCGGAGGAAGCGCGAGCCCGGCAAGACCAGGAGACGATGGCCAGCCATCTGTCGACCACGGAGCGGCGGGTCGAGGAGCTGGCCGACAGCATCGCGGGGATGGAGGTCGCCGTCTCCACCTTGGCCGAGCAGTTCGCCAGGCTGGAGGCGGGGAGCTCGAGCGTGGCGGCCGTCCCTCGGGCGGGACCCTCCAGAGCCCGTCAGGGGGGACCCTCCATCTCGGCCGAGGAGCTCTTCGATCGGGGGATGGAAAGCTTCCGCGCAGGGGAGCTCGGCCAGGCAGTGCTGGACTTCGAGGAGTTCTCGGACAAGCACCAGGGGCACCCGCTCGCGGCCAGCGCCCATTTCTGGATCGGGGAAGCCTACTTCCGAAGCCGGGACTTCGAGCAGGCTGCCAACAAGTACCAGAAGGCGATCGACCTCGCAGCGACCGGGGAGCGAACGCCCGACGCACTGCTCCGGCTCGGTCTCGCGTTCCGCTCGCTCGGCCGCGAGGACCGGGCACGGGAGGTGTGGGCCCGACTTGTGCGGGACTTTCCGGACAGCGAGGCGGCCCTCCGCGTGCGTGCAGTGCTGCGACAGCCGAGCCGGGCGGTCCGTCCGGCGGAGCCTCGATAGCAGCATCACCTACCAAAGGGCCGATCAATACGGACGAATCCTGTCATCCAACCCCTTCCACTGGACGCCCCTTTCCTTGACCTTGCTCCGAGGCGGTGTATATGATGGCGCTTGCTTTGCACATGTTTAGTGTCTCTCAGCACGATGTGGCGCCGCTCGAGGCGGAGACGATGACCGACGAGCGATGGGCATGGGTGGCCATGGCCTTGGTCCGCGAGATCGCCGGCAATGCCCGGCGCTTTCACGACCTGTTGCGCCTCGGCCCGCCCGCGGACGTCTTCCGGGCGTCTCACCGGACGCTCACGGACGCCGTGGGGAAGGAGGCCGCCGCGGCCCTGAGGGCCTTCGACTGGCGACGGGCGGCGCGCGAGCAGGCGGCTGCGGCGGCCAGATGCGCGACACGGCTGGTCTTGCTGAGCGACTCGGACTATCCTGTCTCGCTCCGGCCGATCGACCTGCCCCCGCCGTTCCTGCTGGTCCGTGGCAGCCTGCTCCGCGAAGACGGGCTGGCCGTGGCCATCGTCGGGTCGCGCCGGGGCTCGGCTTACGGCCTCCGGATGGCTGAGCGGCTGGCCGCTGATCTCGGGGCGCGCGGCGTGACGGTGGCAAGTGGCTTGGCTCGGGGCGTCGACACGGCGGCCCACCGCGGGGCGCTCGACGCCGGTGGACGGACAATCGCTGTCCTGGGGTCTGGCGTGGACGTGGTGTATCCCCCCGAGAACCGGCGCCTGGCGACCGAGGTCGCAGAAGCCGGCGCCGTGGTGTCACAGTTCCCCATGGGCACGTCCCCGCTCCCCCACCACTTCCCGGCCCGGAACCGGGTCATCGCGGGGCTGACTCTCGGTACGGTCGTGGTCGAAGCAGCCGAGCGGAGCGGCGCCCTGATCACCGCTCGATGCGCGGGCGAGCTTGGCCGGGAGGTCTACGCGGTGCCCGGGAATGTTTCCCTGCCGGGAAGCCAGGGTACGAATGGCTTGATTCAGGACGGCGCCAAGCTCGTCCAAGGCTGGGAAGACGTGGTAGCCGAGTGGCCCCCCGACTGGCGGCGGGCGCTACGGGGGCTGCCGACGACATCGGAGCAGGGCGGGGGAGCCAGTGGCGCGGTGGAGCCAGGGGAGCGTGTGATCCTGGCGATGCTCGGGGACGAGCCAGTCGCGGTGGACGCGGTCGTGGAGCGGAGCGGCCTGCCATCGGGTCAGGTCTCGGCGCGGCTCACGGCGCTCGAGCTGCGCGGGCTCGTACGGCGGATGACCGGACAGCGGTACGTCCGGAGCTGAGGAGGAAGCGTGGCAGGACGCACGTCCCTGGTCGTGGTCGAGTCACCCACCAAGGTGAAGACCATCCAAAAGTACCTTGACCGGGGATTCCTGGTGAAGGCCTCGCTCGGGCACCTGAAGGACCTGCCGAAGAGCAAGCTGGGGATCGACGTCAAGAAGAGCTTCGCTCCGCAGTACGTCCCCGTCCGGACCAAGATGAAGACGCTCGAGGACCTGAAGAAGGTGGGCAAGCGGGCGAAGGCGCTCTACGTCGCCACGGACCCCGACCGCGAGGGAGAGGCGATCGGCTGGCACATCGCCCAGGAGCTCGGCCTCCCGCCGGAGCGCGTCTACCGCGTGCTCTTCAACGAGATCACCGAGAAGGCGGTGAAGGCCGCGTTCAAGAGCCCGGGGCGAATCGACCAGAAGAGGGTGGACGCCCAGCAGGCCCGGCGGGTGCTCGACCGACTGGTCGGCTACAAGATCAGCCCGCTCCTCTGGGAGCGAGTTCGCCGGGGTCTGTCGGCGGGGCGCGTCCAGTCGGTCGCGGTGCGCCTGATCTGCGAGCGAGAGCGAGAGATCAGGGCCTTCGTCCCCCAGGAGTACTGGAGCCTCCACGCCTACCTGGCCGCCGCCGTGCCCCCGGAGTTCGTTGCGGCACTCCGGGAAAGGGACGGGGAGAAGCTCGTGCCGTCCACCGAGGCCGAGACCCGGGCCATCGTCGCCGAGCTGGAGCCCTTGCCGTTCGTGGTCAAGGCCGTGGACCGGGGCGAGCGGCGCAAGAACCCGTCGCCGCCCTTCATCACGTCGACCCTTCAGCAGGATGCGGGGCGGAAGCTCCGCTTCTCGGCGTCGAAGACCATGATGGTCGCCCAGCAGCTGTACGAGGGCGTCGACGTCGGGGACGGCGGGCCGGTTGGCCTCATCACCTACATGCGGACCGACTCGCCGCGGGTGGCGGCCGAGGCCCAGGCGGCGGCCCGCGACGCGATCGCGGCGCGTTACGGCCCGGACACGCTGCCCGACCGGCCACCGTTCTACCGGGCCCGGAAGTCGGCCCAGGAAGCCCACGAGGCGATCCGGCCGACGCTCCTCGACCACCCGCCCGAGCGCCTAGTCCGCCACCTGGGCCGGGACCAGCTCGCGCTCTATCGGCTGATCTGGGAGCGGTTCCTGGCCAGCCAGATGCGTCCCGCCCTCTACGACACCTTGACCGTGGACGTGACGGCCGGGCGATACCTCTTCCGCGCGCTGGGCTCCGCGCTTCGCGCCCCCGGCTTCATGGCCGTGTACATCGAAGCGCCCGACGAGTCGCTGGCGGCTCCAGAGGAGATTGAGTCCGAGGTGTCGGGCATGCCGCCCCTCGAGGTCGGGCAGCGGCTCAGCCTGGTCCGGCTCGACCCGAAGCAGCACTTCACCCAGCCGCCGCCTCGCTACACGGAGGCCTCGCTCGTCAAGGAGCTGGAGGAGAAAGGTATCGGGCGGCCCTCGACCTATGCCCAGATCCTGACGACGATCCAGAAGCGCGAGTACGTCCAGAAGGACCGTGGCTCCTTGTCGCCGACCGAGCTTGGTGAGACGGTGACGGACTTGCTGGTGAAGTCCTTCCCGGACATCTTCGAGGTCACGTTCACCGCGCAGATGGAGGAGTCCCTCGACGAGATCGAGGAAGGGGACCGCAAGTGGGTCGACACCGTTCGCCAGTTCTACGTGCCCTTCGCCAAGGACCTCAAGCAGGCCGGCTACGAGATGGAGGACCTGAAGAAGGGTAAGGTCACCGACGAGACCTGTCCCACGTGCGGCGAGGGCAAGCTGCTGGAGAAGTGGGGTCGCTTCGGGCGGTTCCTGGCGTGCGAGCGGTACCCGGACTGCAAGTACACGCGGAACCCGGGGGATAACGCCCAGGCGGAGCCCGAGCCGGCCGGCATTACCTGCGACAAGTGCGGCCGTCCAATGGTCTACAAGCAGAGCCGCTTCGGGCGGTTCATCGGCTGCTCGGGATACCCCGAGTGCAAGAATGTCAAGCCGATCACGATTGGCATCGCGTGTCCCCAGGAAGGCTGCGGGGGGGAGCTGACCGAGCGCCGCTCCAAGCGAGGCCGCGCGTACTTCGGCTGCGCCAACTTCCCGACGTGCCGCTTCGTCGTCTGGCAGCGCCCGGTCGCGACTCCGTGCCCGAAGTGCGGCGCGCCCTTCGTGACGGAGCGCGGAGGGCGGGGCAAGCGCTTCGCCGCGTGCTGGCGCGAGGGCTGCGACTACCGGCGCGAGATCGAGAGCGCGTGAAGCCGGCCGGCCACCAGCAGGAAGGGCCGGCCGTTGCGGCGTTCCTGCGGTACCTCGTGGCCGAACGGGCCGCCTCGGCGCACACCGTCCGGAGCTACCGGGCGGATCTCGTCGACTGCACCAGCTTCCTCGAGCGCCGAGCGCTCGGCGCCCTCGCCGATGCGGATGCGCGCGTGCTCCGGGCATACCTCGCGGATCTCCACGCGCGCGGCCTGGCGCGGACGTCGATGGCCCGCCGCCTGGCCACGCTTCGCAGCTTCTTCCGCTTCCTGGTTCGCAGGGGGCGCGTGCGGTCGAACCCCGCCAGGGAGGTGCGCACTCCGACCCTGCCCGGCCGGCTACCGGTCCACCTCCCGATCGACCAGAGCGAGGCGCTGTTCCGCCAGCCTCTGGGCGACGACGAGACCAGCCGGCGGGACCGGGCGATCCTGGAGGTGCTCTACGCCAGCGGGGTGCGGGTGGCGGAGCTCGCCGGGCTGGATCTGGAAGACGTCGACCTCCGCGAAGGAGCCCTGCGGGTCCTGGGCAAGGGTCGAAAGGAGCGGATGGTCCCGCTCGGGACGAAGGCCATCGAAGCGCTCCGTGCGTACCTGGGCGCGCGCGAGGGCGCGCGCGGCGCGCTCTTCCGGAACCGTCGGGGCGGCCGTCTCACGGTGCGCAGCCTTCACCGGATCGTCCGGGACCGGGCGCGCGCCGCAGGGCTCGCCGGGCACGTCACGCCCCACACCCTGCGTCACACGTTCGCGACCCATCTGCTCGACGCCGGCGCGGACCTCCGCCTGATCCAGGAGCTCCTGGGCCACGCCCGGCTCGCCACCACGCAGCGATACACCCACGTGAGCGCAGACCGGCTCGCGAAGGTGTACGACGCGGCTCACCCCCGGGCGCGGGCATGAGAGCCAGTGGGCGGCTGCACGCGACCACGGTCGTGTCCATCCGGCACCGCGGGCGCGTGGCGATGGCCGGGGACGGGCAAGTGAGCCTCGGGCAGACGATCGTCAAGCATACCGCCCGCAAGGTGCGCCGCGTCCACCACGACCGGGTGCTGGCGGGATTCGCCGGCACGGCCGCCGACGCCTTCACGCTGTTCGAGCGGTTCGAGGCGCGCCTCGATGAGCACCGGGGCAACCTCCGCCGGGCGGCGGTCGAGCTCGCCAAGGAGTGGCGAAGCGACCGGGTCCTGCGCCGGCTCGAGGCCCTCCTGGCGGTGGCGGATCCCGAGGCCTCCTTCATCGTGTCGGGCACGGGCGAAATCATCGAGCCGGACGACGGGGTGATCGGGATCGGCTCGGGCGGACCGTTCGCGCTGGCGGCGGCGCGGGCGCTCGTCGCGCACTCCGCCCTCGACGCCAAGGGCATCGCCATCGAGGCCATGCGGGTCGCCGCGGGCATCTGCGTCTACACGAACGACCAGGTCACGGT
The DNA here is from genome assembly GCA_963804185.1 of uncultured Candidatus Rokubacteria bacterium. Lineage (GTDB taxonomy): Bacteria > Methylomirabilota > Methylomirabilia > Rokubacteriales > DASRDR01 > DASRDR01. The sequence continues at coordinate 344,722 of CAWDPM010000005.1, read as the reverse complement.
GGAGGAGCTGTGACGGTTCGCCTGGACGGAGGCCAGCTCACGCCGGCCCAGATCGTGATCGAGCTCGACCGCTACGTCGTCGGGCAGGCGAAGGCCAAGCGCGCGGTCGCCATCGCGCTCCGGAACCGCTGGCGGCGCCAGAACGTGCCGCCAGAGCTCCGCGACGAGGTGGCGCCGAAAAACATCATCATGATCGGCCCGACGGGAGTGGGCAAGACCGAGATCGCCCGGCGGCTGGCGCGGCTGGCGCAGGCGCCGTTCCTGAAGGTCGAGGCCTCCAAGTACACGGAGGTCGGCTACGTCGGCCGCGACGTCGAGTCGATGATCCGGGACCTGACCGAGCTCAGCGTCAACATGGTCAAGAGCGAGATGGCCGAGAGCGTGGCCGAGCGAGCGGCCCAGGCAGCCGAGGAGCGGCTCCTCGAGCTGCTCCTGCCGCGCGCCCGCATCCGGGACGCGGTCGGGCTCGGCAGCCTGGAGCCGGTCTCCCCGGAGGCCAGCGGCGCCGCCACGCGCGAGAAGCTGCGCGAGCAGCTACGGTCCGGCCGTCTCGACGACCGCCAGATCGAGCTGGAGGTCAAGACTCAGGGGATCCCGGTGGTGGAGATGTTCGCCGGGGCGGGCATGGGCGAGCTGGACCAGAACCTGCGGGAGATGCTCGGGAACATGCTGCCCACTCGCACGAAGGTCCGCAAGGTGCGCGTGTCGGAAGCTCGGCGCCTCCTCATCCAGGAGGAGACGCAGAAGCTCATCGACATGGACGAGGTCTCCAGCCTGGCGGTCCGCCGCGTCCAGGACTCCGGCATCGTGTTCCTGGACGAGATCGACAAGATCGCCGGGCGCGAACGAGGTCAGGGGCCAGACGTCTCCCGCGAGGGTGTCCAGCGAGACCTCCTGCCGATCGTCGAGGGAACGGCCGTGACCACCAAGTACGGAGTCGTTCGCACCGACCATATCCTCTTCGTCGCGGCCGGGGCATTCCACGTGGCGAAGCCCGCGGACCTGATCCCGGAGCTCCAGGGCCGGTTTCCTATCCGGGTGGAGCTGGAGCCCCTGTCGCGGGCCGATTTCGTCCGGATCCTGACCGAGCCGGAGAGCGCGCTCATCAAGCAGTACACGGCGCTCCTCCGGACCGAAGGCGTGACGCTCGACTTTACCCTGGACGCCGTGGAGGCCGTGGCGGAAATCGCCACGCGGGTGAACGAGCGCGCCGAGAACATCGGCGCCCGCCGGCTTTACACGATCCTGGAGCGCGTGCTCGAGGAGGTCTCCTTCCAGGCTCCCGACCTGTCCGGCAAGACGGTGACGGTTGACGCCGGCTTCGTGCACGGCCGGCTGGCGGATGCGATCCGCGACGACGACGTCAGCCGGTACATCTTGTGAGGGAGGCCGCCGAGAGCTCGTGACGGGAGCCATGCAAAAGCTTATCGAGAAGGCCGGCACGCTCATGGACGCGCTGCCTTACATCCGGGCGTTCTGGGGAAAGACCCTCGTGATCAAGTACGGGGGCCACGCCATGGAATCCCCCCAGCTGGCCGAGGGATTCGCACGCGATATCGTCCTCCTGAAGTACGTCGGGATGAACCCGGTGATCGTGCACGGCGGCGGGCCTCAGATCGGGGCGATGATGAAACGCCTCGGCAAGGAGCCGCGGTTCGTCGGCGGCATGCGCGTGACGGACGAGGAGACGATGGAGATCGTCGAGATGGTCCTCGTCGGCCGGATCAACAAGGAGATCGTAGGACTGATCAACCACCACGGCGGCAAGGCAGTGGGGCTCTCCGGCAAGGACGGCACGCTGGTCCGGGCTCGACGCCGCGTGCACCGCACGCCGGACGGAGAGGAGCTCGACATCGGCCTGGTCGGCGACGTGACGCACGTCAACCCCGAGCCGATCCGACTCCTCGACGAGCACGGGTTCATCCCGGTGATCGCGCCGGTCGGCGTCGGCGACGGGGGAGAGAGCTACAACATCAACGCCGACCTCGTCGCCGGCGAGGTCGCCGCCGCGCTCCAGGCCGAGAAGCTGATCCACCTGACCGACGTCGAGGGAATCAAGGGCCCCGGCGGCGACCTGATCTCGACCCTGTCCCAGGCCGAGGCCCGGCGCCTGATGGCCGCCGGCGTGATCGACGGGGGCATGCTGCCGAAGGTCGAGTCGTCGCTCCGGGCTCTCGAGGTCGGCACCGCGAAGGCCCACATCCTGGACGGCCGCATCCCGCACGCGATTCTTCTGGAGATCTTCACCCGCGAGGGGATCGGGACGGAGATCGTCCTCTAGCGGGTCCGGGCTTCGCGAAGTCGGTGCAGCACGCCGCCCACGCCGCCCGGCCGTGGTTCTTGTCGTGCGGTGCCTTGCGGTACATTGACCGGCCCGTCCGACAGATCGCGGGGTTCCGCGTCGCGGCGGGATCCTGTTGCGCCGGGGTTGCGGATGGCGGCGGGGTCGGGCGCGTCCAGCCGGTCTACCGCCCCGCGGTTGCTCCCCGGGAGCCAGTGCACGTAGGTGTCGGCGGTGACCCGGATGGAGCTGTGGCCGAGCTGGACCTTCACGTAGTCCAGCGACTCCCCCTGCTGGAGCAGGAGCGTCGCAAACGTGTGCCGGGCCTGATGCGGCGTCCGATAGCGGAGGCCAGCACGGGCCTGAAGCGGGCGCCACACCCGCGCGGTGAACCAGTCGGCATCCAGCAGCCGGCCCTGGACCCCCGGGAAGAGCCAGGGCGAGGCGGGGGCGTCGGCGACGATCGCCTCGGCCTGCCGCAGGCTCAGCCAGCCCTGGAGGGTCCGCGCGAGCTGCCGGCTCATGTCTACCCGGCGCGACTTGTTGCTCTTCGGGGTCGTCACCTGCCGACGGTAGCCGTTCCGCCGGACCCAGATCGTCCGCTGGACAAAGTCGAGATCGTCCGGCTGGAGGGCGAGGGCTTCGCTGATGCGGAGGCCGGTGCGGACCAGGCACAGCACGAAGGGCGCCCACTCCGGCATGGTCGTCTCGGCTTCGGCGAGGAGGAGTTGGAGTTCGTCTCTGGTGAAGGGGTCGACGCGTTCTCGTTCGGGCACGTCGCTCCGAACATAGCGCCCCAGTTTTGCCGCCGGGTTCCGCACCACCAGCCCCGCCGTCTCGGCGGTGCCGAACACCGCACGGAGCACCACGAGCCCTGAGTGCTTGATCGTTCCGGCCCTGAGCTTCGGCTTCAGCTGGACCAGGGCCGCGAGCACATCGGCCCGGGTAATCTCAGCCACCGGTCGATCACCCAGGAGGGGATACCAGTATCGCGCGAGGGCGTACCCGTAAGTCCGGCAGGTCGAGGCCTTACACCGGAGCGCCGCCTCGGTGGTCAGCCAGGCCTCCGCATACTGCCGGAAGGTCGGCATGACGGGAACCGGGACGGCCGGGGCGGACGCCGACGGGGCGTCGAGGACGCTCAGGTCGCCCAGCGCGAGCCGGGCGGCGATCTGCTGGCCCGCCTGCGCCGCCGCCTTCTGGCCGGCCTTCCCCCGGCCGACGTTGCGCGAGACCCGCCGCCCCTTCCAATCCACGACGACTCGCCAGACGCCCCGCACCGCACGGATCTTCACCGCCATCGGGGACCCTCCTAGTCCAGGAGCCGCGTCAACGGCACGCCCAGGGCCTTCGCGAGACGCTTGCGCACCGGCAGCGACGGCGCCCGTCGCGTCCCGCTCTCCAGGAGCCCAGCGGCCCGATGGGAATTGACGGAGCTATAATCCCCGTACACCCAGACGAGATTGCGCTGGGTGTACCAGCAATGCCTCGCGCGCCTTGAACCTCGACATCTCCCTCGGGCTGGCCACCATTCCGGTCCAGCTCTTCACCGCCACCAGCTCGCAAAGGCCGCTCGTGCTGCTGCGCCTGAACGAGCAGGACCTGGCCGAACTGCCGGAGGTCCGGCGCGACATGGCGTTCGTGCCGGTCGAGACGCTCGAAGAGGTGCTGAAGATCGCCCTGCCACCCCCCGGCGGAGCCGACCGCGCCGATGAGCGCGAGACCGTCGCGCACGACGCCGTCCGTTGATCATCTTCTACATTTCAGGCCACGGTTTCGGCCACGCCTCCCGTCAGATCGAGATCATCAACGCCTTGCACGCGGCGGCCCCGGCGGTCGCGCTGGCCGTCCGGACAAGCGCGCCGCGGTGGCTGTTCGATCTGACGCTGCGCGCCCCCGTCACGTTCGAGCCGGTGGAATGCGATACGGGCATCGCCCAGATCGACAGCCTGCGGCTCGACGAGGCGGAGACGGTGCGGCGCGCCGCAGCGTTCCAGGCAGGGTTCAGCGAGCGTGTCGGGGCCGAGGCCGCGCTGCTCGCCGCCCGCGGCGCCGTCCTCGTCGTCGGCGACGTGCCGCCGCTCGCCTTCGCCGCTGCGTCGCGCGCCGGCGTCCCCTCGATCGCCATCGCCAACTTCACGTGGGACTGGATTCTCGCGGAATACGAGGAGGAGCTGGCGCGGCAGGAGGCGCACGACGTCGTGCCCCGCATGGCCGAGGCGTACGCGTGCGCGACGATGGCGTGGCGGCTTCCGATGGCGGGCGGATTCAAGTCGTTCCGGGCCGTGGACGATCTGCCGTTCGTCGCGCGGCGCTCGCGCCGGGACCCGGCGGACGTGCGGCGGATGCTGGCCCTGCCGGCCGACCGTCCGCTCGTGCTCATATCGTACGGCGGATACGGCGTCAGCGGCCTGCAGGTGCCCGACACGCTGGCGTCCCGTTACGCGCTCGTCGCGACCGCGGCGGGGCGCACGGCGGAGGTGCCCGGCGTACGCATCTTCGACGAAGCCGATCTCTACCGCCGCGGCCTGCGGTACGAGGACCTCGTCGCTGCCGCCGCCGTCGTCGCGACGAAGCCGGGGTACGGCATCGTGGCCGAGTGCGTCGCGAACGGCGCCGCCGTCCTGTACACGCCGCGCGGGCGGTTTCGCGAGTACCCGGTGCTGGTTCGCGAAATGCCGCGCTGGCTGCGCTGTGCCCGCATCGATCACGACGATCTCTTCGCGGGACGATGGACGGCGCACGTCGATCGCCTCCTCGGCCAGTCCCGGCCGCCCGAGCGCGCGCGTGTGGACGGCGCCGACGTGGCCGCGAGGAGGATTCTGGCGATGCTGTCGTAGCGCCGGTCTAGCTTTTAATGCAGGTGACGAGCGACCAGATGCGCGGGATGTTGACTTTCTCGATCGTCACCGCGTCGAGCTCCGCCTGCGCGAGGAGCGCCGTCAGATCGAGGTCCGACTTGAAGCCGGCAGAGGCGCCGCTTGAGTTGACCGACTAGGCGCCCAGTTCTCCGACCCGCTGCCGGCGGGCGGCGCGACCTCGCCGAGGGGGGTGCCTCCCTGGTAGGTTCAGCGGGGCAGGGATCGAAGTCTTCCAGCCTTAGGCGGGGAACGGATCGCATGCGCTTGGGCATGCGCCTTCCTCCGTTGCCGGGTGTCTGCGTGCCTTGCCGGACGGCGCTACCGCTGCTTGAAGATATCCGCCACAATATCACCACGGGTGCGGTCCCCTTGTTCTCAAGCCAGTGCGTCGTGTCCTTGCCCGCCTGGAATGTGTCTCCCGTGCGATAGTCACTCGACTGGCTGCCTCGGTACTCGGTCACCGCTCCTTGGCTCACGTACACAACCTCGGGCCAATCCTGGTGACTGTGGTTGCGGATCTGGCCTCCCGGCTCCACGGTGATTACTCGTACTCGTAGCTGACGACCTTGCATGCCCTGGAGTTCGGAACCCAAGTCCATCGCGGCCGTCTTCCCCACGGACACGCCTTTGATCTCTGTCGGCGGAGACTGCTGACCGATCGCGGTTCCGAGTCCCAGACCACACGCCAATCCTAGAATCCCAACGCTGATAGTAAACATTCGCGTACGGGTCATCCTATGCCTCCTTGGTCGCGCTCCTGGAATCACGCAGGGGTGTGCTTAGATGAGGAGCCCGCCGAGCGCGCCCGCCCGTGACCTTCGGACGGCTATATAATGAATTTCGGATCCCACAGAAGGCGAGATCGCCTCCAAACACACCATGCCCGCGCGCTGAAGAACCTGGATATCACCCTCGGCCTGACCTGGTTCCCGTCCAGCTCTTCACCGCTACCAGCTCGCAGGGCAAACCATAGGCTCCCCGGTCGTGTGGCTTGTCGCTTGCCCCATGGCCCCGAGCATCCAGCATGATCAGCGTGTAATTGTCACGGAGCGCGGCGGCATAGCCCAGCTGGCGCCAGACTTCCAGACTTCCGCCCAAACCATGGTGCAGGACCAGCGCCGCGCCGGGCCTTGACCGGATGCCTTGATGGTTCGCATACGGCAAGGCGTAAGCTCCATGAATATGGTCCTAGATCGGTCTGTCTTAGGGATGCCCCGGGATCCGATTGTGCTCGTCATCTCCAGGTTATCGTGGAGGCGGCGGACCTTCGCTCACTGCACCGGAACCGCCAGTGGATCACCCTTCTTCGCGACGTGGAACACCAGGAACTTCAGCGGAGCGGTTTGACTCGCGTTCTTGTCGTCGTGCACGGTCTGCGGAGGCAAGCTGCCGCTCTGTCCTGGCTTTAGGGTGACCGATTCCTTTCCGACGATCTCGAGCAGCATCGTCCCCTCGAGGATGTAGGCGAAGGCGTCACCGGGGTGGTAGTGCTTGCCCATGTTCGCCCCGGGCGCGAGCTCAGCGAGAAACATGCTCGCTTCCTTCCCCTCACTCGTGACGAGGTCAGCCTTGTAGAGTTCCGTCACCTTGACATGCTGCATTGCGTTCAGGAAGCCCGTCATGCCCGCCCCGAGCGCGATGCCGAGAGCGAGCGTCCCAGCGAACGTAAAGGTCGACCGTTTCATATCCAAGCCTCCTTCGTGCTGTGAATCATCGCCTTCAATGGCGGTCCAGACGGTTTGCCTTCTCCTTCACGGCCCGCGACGATACATCGGCCTATACCAACTAGCTCTCGACCTCTCCCAGACCTGCCGGAGCGGCTCGGTTCACATGTCGACGTGCGGCTTTGGAAGGCTGACGAATAGCACTCCGCCGGTGTCCGAGTAGACATCGTCCATGCTTCCTGGCGGCGAGTAGAGATAGTATCCGGCCTCGTACCAGGAGTCGCCACGCCCTGCCGGAATGCCTCGGTGCGGGCCGACATCACGGACAAGGGGACAGCCGTGAGGAATCCTATTCGTGGGATGTTCGTTGGCTGCTGCGCGTCGGCGTACCCGACCCGCCTGCTCGCCGCTCCGGCTCGACGGGATTGCCGAAATACTCGACCACCACTGTTACCTCACTCGAGGGCAGTCCCGTGAGTTCGGCGATCGTCGAGCGTCGCCGGGCATTTCGAGAGCAGGCCCTTGGCGACCGGCGAGTTCCGCGGGATGTACCGCCGGCTCTCGCCTGACCGCTGGAACAGCCGAACGGTGTACGGCACCGGAAGCGGAACCTCCTCGGCCCGGATGTACTGGCAGGCCGCTTCCGCAACGACCGTGTCGATCGACGTCGCCTCGGGCGCGTCATCCAGGTACACCAGGAGCTCGATAGGGTCCAGCCGGAGCAACACGGACACCCCCAGCGCAAACATGGCGACGGACTTCCTCATCATCCCCAGACCCCCCGTGAAGCCTGAGCCGACGGCGTTAGTCATCATCCGTGGTCTCCTTCTGCTAGGCAGCGAGGCGGCGCGCTTGCGCGAGTTGCCCGCCGGTCAGGCTGTTGAGGGCGGTCAGCATCGCCACGCGGGCCTCGTTCAACGCAAGCCGGTGCTGCCGCGAGTCCTTGAGTTCGGGACGTGTTGAGCTGGCGGGCGAGGGTGTCGTATTCCTCCCGTGCCTGGAGATACCAGCGGACCTTACGCGTGCCCGTCACGGCTGCGTCCTGACTACGCGGCGCTCACCGCGCCCCGTGAAGGGGCTCTAGTAGCGTCCTGAGCACCCACTTGCCGAGCTTCTTCCCCTGGCGGGCGCCCTCGTCGACCGCTGATCGGAAGTGGATGCCGCCGTAGACCCGGCCCAGCTTGCCGTCCTCGACGAACGCCGCCAGGCTGTCGAACGATCGCTCCACACCCGGCACGGTCGCGGACGTCGCGGTGAAGCCGTAGTGGTGACCAAGGAAGGCCTCCAGCACGGTGGCTGCGGCGGCCTGGCCGACGGCGTGGGCGGAAGGGTACTCGGGGTGCGGGGGCGTGACGCCGAGGAACGGGGCCCAGTCCGGATCGGGAGCCGTGGCCGGGTTGCCGTCGTCGCCGGCCTCGCGGATCGCCGTGATCGGCCGCCAGAAGTCGTAGACGTACTTCGCCTCGAAAACGCTCAGGACGCCGTCCATCGTCGCGACGTTCAGAAGCGCGAACATCCGGGCGCTGGTCAGGAGGTCGAACGTCCCGCCGGCCACCGCCTCTCGGGCGATCCGGTTCGCCTGGAAGTGGGCCTGCTCGCGGTGCCAGTTCGCGATGAGGTCTTGCTCCAGGGTGCGAAGCAGCACCTCCGCCGTCCCCAGCTGCCGCACCTCCGCCAGCTCCCGGGCGTACCGGCCGGTGCGGAGCGCGGGCGGCCCGTTGGGACGGAACTGGGACGCGCTCGTCATGGCGAACGGGGTCCAGTCCTTAGCCCCCGTGGCGACCGGCGCAGGGAAGTTCGGCGGCGTGAGCTGGTAATCACCCGGCTCGGTGCCGGGGGTGTACGGCGGCCCGGGCGTGAGGATGCCGTCGCCGGACCGTAGCGCGACGATCGCGTCGGCCACGGCGTCGCCGAGGGCGAGCCCGGCGGTCTTGGCTGGGCCGTCCGGGATCGATGCGAGGGAAGCTGCCAGCGCCGCGTCGAGCAATGCCTGCTGGGCGGGAAGAAGCCGGATCAGGATGCCGTACGCCGCGCTGGCGGCCGCGGCCTCCGCCGAGACGTCGCCGGCCACCGGCCCGCTCACCGCGTAGGCCTGGTACTCGGGCGACACGGCATTCACGGCGTCGAACATGGCCAAATGGACCATGGCAAGCGTGCGCAGGATGTTCGCGGGGGTCTCAACGGCGAGCGTGGTCAGGTTCCAGTCGGTCACCGGGTCGGCGGCGGCGGGCGGGGGCCCGGCCACGAGCAGCAGCGACACCAGGAGCCACGCGCCTGTCGACCGAGGGGCCCGGCGCATCCCCCGAGCACCACGAGGAGTCGTCATGGAGCCACCTCCTTCGCTGGAGAGGTCAACCCCCACGGACCGAGGCCGGCCGCAGGGGCGTCTTCAGCGACTCGGATGTTCGGTGGAGCGAGGGCGTCCCGCCGCGCTGGGGGCGCCCACCCTGGTTCAACCCTGACCGACGCTTACCGGGCTGCGGGTCAGGTACTCGACGAAGACCCGCGAAAACGAGAGTGTCGCGGCTCGTAACGCCAAGCTTGTGGTACAGACGTTCGAGATGCGTGGGGACAGTGTGGGAGGAGATACTGAGGTTGGCCGCGATAGCGGATTCCTTTTCGTCGTCGAACACCGCCTGCAGGATCTGGAACTCGCGCTGGGACAACTCAAGCGACCCCGCGAGGAGGCGCCAGATGCTGTCGGAGAACATGGAGTGTCCAGAAGGCCGGACGCCTCGTGCGCCGAGCAGTCTGGTCGCGGGGTGCGCGGGATTGTACGCACCACCACCGGGAGGATGGACCTGGCGCAGTGTGCGAGAATGCCACGCCATCACGCGCCAGTTGGGGAAGACCCAAGACCAGCCCTTTCTGTCGACATCCCCGTGTACCCATGGTCGAGGCTAGACGGCGCGGCAGCCGCGGAACGTGACCGAGGCGTGAAATCGGCGTGAAAAGCTGAGGGCACAAGGCCAAGGGTGCGGAGGGGCCTGGGGGGCCTCAAGCAAGCAACGTCTGAACAACACGAGGCCGCGGGTCAGGGGAGTTGTAGGTGACCGCCATCGCCGGACGCACCCGCTTCCCGGTCACCCTCGCGTGACGCCGCCGATCTGGCTTGACGCCTAACGAAGCCCGCCTGGGGTCGGTAGGCAGACACCGAGTCCCAGGAATCAGCCTTCGGGACCCGCATAATCACTGGCGATTCGAGTCGGGTTCCGTTCACTCCTGGGTTCCCACTGGCGCGACGGAGCGCCGTCCCAGTTGCTGCACCACCGAGGCTGAAGGGAATCGGGTCCACCAGCGGGCTTACCGGCTGGCGCCGGGGGCCGGCTCGCGGTAGGGTCGGGACTGCCGTACCCCCCAGGGGGGACGGTCAGGGCCGCCGAGCTGCGGCGACCGCCCGGGTGTCGTGACGCTTGATCCTGGCCGGCAGCTGCGATCCGGACTCGGGAGACGCTCGGTATGCGATGTCCCCGGTGCCAGCGCGAGAACCGTCCGCAGGCGAAGTTCTGCGAGGAATGCGCAAGCCCTTTGACCGCAGCCAGCTCCATCCCGCAGTCAGACGCGGACCTGAACAGCGAGGTTGAAAGCCTCAGGCGAGCGCTGACCGAGTCGCTCGAGCAGCAGACGGCCACCGCCGAGATCCTGCGGGTCATCTCCCGTTCGCCAACCGACTTGCAACCGGTCATGGAGACGATCGCTGAGAACGCCGCTCGGGTTTGCGGGGCGACGGATTCGTCAATCTATAGTCTCGAAGGGGATCATCTGCGTTTGGTGACACAACACGGATCGCTGCGCCGATCATTGCGCGTCGGAGACACTGTTCCGGTGGATCGCGACTCCATGGTTGGACGCGCAGTGACCGACGGGCGCACGCTCCAAGTCGAGGACATCAGGACGGCAGCGGCTGAGTTTCCAGTAACGGCAGCCCGCGCCGGGCAGACCCAGATAGCCGTCCGGACAATGCTGGTGACACCGCTGCTGCGCGAGGGCACGCCGCTGGGCGTGATTTTCATCGCGCGGGGGCCACAGCCCCATCCGTTCTCGGCGAAGCAGATCGAGCTCCTCGAAACGTTCGCCAACCAAGCAGTGATCGCCATCGAAACGTCCGGCTTGTCACGGAACTGCAAGAGAAGAACCGCGTGGTCATAGAGGCCCACGCGCAGGTGACCGAATCGCTGGACCAGCAGACCGCCACGAGCGAGATCCTTCGCGTGATCTCGAGCTCGCCGACCGACCTCCAGCCGGTTCTGGAGGCCGTCGTCGAGAACGCCGCCCGGGTGTGCGGGGCGACGGATTCGGGAATCTGGCTTCTGGAGGGGGAGCGCCTGCGCCCGGTGGCGCGGTTTGGATCGCTGCGCCGCCCAGTGGCGATCGGAGAACCCATCCCAGTCAATCGCGGCTTCGTCAGCGGACGGGTGGTGTGCGACCGGCAGACGATCCACGTCGAGGACATGCTGGCGGCCGAAGCGGAGTTCCCGGAAGCAGTGTCCCGCATAAGGCAGACCGGGGCTACCGTCCGGACAATGCTGGGGACGCCGCTTCTTCGCGAGGGCACGCCGCTGGGCGTCATCTTCGTCAGTCGAGGACCGGAGGTCCATCCTTTCTCGGCCAAGCAGATCACGCTCCTCGAGACCTTCGCCAACCAAGCGGTCATCGCGATCGAGAACGTTCGCCTGTTCAACGAGACGAAAGAGGCCCTGGAGCAGCAGACGGCGACGAGCGAGATCTTGCGAGTCATCTCGAGCTCGCCGACCGATGTGCAGCCGGTGTTCGACGCCATCGTGGAGAGCGCGGAGCGGCTCTTCCACGCGTTGACGACATACGTGATGCGGTTCGACGGCGAGCTTCTCCATCGCGGCGCCATGCGAGGGCCGGTCGGTGGTGCGGCGAGTGGGTTTTCGATCCGACCCAGCCCCAACCTCACGGTCGGGCGCTGCGCTCTTGCCCGTGCGGTGATCCACATCGCCGACGTAGAGACAGATCCGGAGGCCTCGGAGGAGTCCCGTCAGATCGGAAGGACCCAAGGATGGCGATCGGCGCTGGCGGCGCCCATGATGCGGGAGGGACAGCTGACGGGCGTCATCATGGTCACCCGCGCCACGGCCGGCGCCTTCGACGCCAGCGAGATCGAGCTCCTGAAGACCTTCGCCGACCAGGCGGTGATCGCGATCGAGAATGTTCGCCTGTTCACGGAACTGCAGGAGAAGAACCGGGCGCTCACGGAAGCACACATGCAGGTGACCGAGTCGCTCGAGCAGCAGACGGCCACGAGCGAGATCCTGCGCGTGATCGCGAGCTCGCCGACGGATCTCCAGCCGGTCATGGAGGCCGTCGCCGAGAACGCTGCACGCGTGTGCGGGGCGACGGATTCGGCGATCTTCCGGCTCGAAGGAGAACTCCTCCGCAAGGTAGCGCAGCACGGGCCACTGCGCAATTCCCTGGCGATCGGCGGTACGGTCCCTGTCACCCGCGACACCACGGTTGGACGGGCCGTGTGCGACCGCGAGACGATCCACGTTGAGGATATCCTGGCGGCTGAGGCGGAATTCCCGGTCACCGTAGCACGCATCAGGCAGACCGGGTCCAACATCCGGACACCGCTAGCCACGCCACTGCTGCGCGAGGGGAAGGCCCTGGGCGTCCTTTACATCGCTCGGGGACCCGCGGTCCATCCCTTCTCGGCCAAGCAGATCGCACTCCTCGAGACGTTCGCTAACCAAGCCATGATCGCCATCGAGAACGTGCGCCTGTTCAATGAACTGCGGGCCCGGACGACCGATTTGACCCGCTCGGTGGCACAGCTCACGGCGCTGGGCGAGGTTGGCCGGGCGCTCAGCTCGACCCTCGACCTGGACACGGTGCTCCAGACCATCGTGACGCGCGCCAGCCAGCTGGCCGGTGGAGACGCGTGCTCCGTCTACGAGTACGACGAGGCGACCGAAACCTTCCACCTCCGCGCGACCCACAACCTTGACGAGGAGGTCGAGGCACACCTCCGGCGCACGCCGACCCACAAAGGTGAGGGCGTCCAGGGGCGCATGGCCATGACGCGCCAGCCGGTCCAGATCCCCGACATCGCCGCGGAGGATGCCTATCATGGGCCCCGCCGCGACATTCTCCTTCGCACGGGGACCCGCGCGCTCCTCGCCATCCCGCTGCTGCGGGAAGGTGAGCTGATCGGTGGGCTCACGGTCAACAGGAAAACACCGGGCGCGTTCGCGCCGGAGGTCATCGAGCTGCTCCAGACCTTCGCCACCCAGTCCGCCCTCGCCATCCAGAACGCCCGCTTGTTTCGGGAACTCGAGGCGAAGGGCCGGCTGCTCGCGGCGGCGAGTCGCCATAAGTCCGAGTTCCTCGCCAACATGTCCCACGAGCTCCGGACGCCGCTGAACGCGATCCTCGGCTTTTCTGAAGTGCTGGCCGACCGGATGTTCGGGGAGGTGAACGAGAAGCAGGCCGAGTACCTCCAGGATATCCTCTCCTCGGGCCGGCATCTCCTCTCCCTGATCAACGACATTCTCGACCTGGCCAAGGTGGAGGCCGGACGGGTCGAGCTGGAGCTCGGGGGGTTTCACCTGCCCACCGCCCTTGACAATGCGCTGACCCTGGTGCGGGAGCGGGCGACTCGACACGGGATCACGCTCACCCAGCATGTGGACGTGGATGCAGGCGACATCGTGGCGGACGAGCGGAAGGTGAAGCAGATCCTGCTGAACCTGCTCTCCAACGCCGTGAAGTTCACGCCGGAGGGGGGTCGGGTCGACCTCACCGCCACGGCCGCCGAGGGCGTCATCACCATCGCCGTCAGCGACACGGGGATCGGGATTGCGCCCGAGGACCAGGCGAACATCTTCGAGGAGTTCCGCCAGGCCGGGCGCGACGACGCCCGGAAGCAGGAGGGTACGGGACTTGGGCTGACGCTGGCCAAGAAGTTCGTGGAGCTGCACGGTGGGCGAATCTGGGTGCAGAGCCACGTCGGCCAGGGTTCCACGTTCACTTTCACCCTACCCGTTCGGTCTGACGGCAGCAATACGAGCGAGCGCGGCGGAGGCGAGCCTCTGCGCTCATGACATGTCTCCGATTGTCAGGCGCATTACCCCCAGGGCGCGAGATTCTGCGAGGAATGCGGCGCTGACCTGGAGCTCGGCATGCGCCCGCCACTGCCACCTCGGCCTCGCAAGCTGTACCGTCGCACTGGCGATCGAGCGAAGGCGGGCGAACACCTGACGACGGCCTCGACGATGTACCGCGAGATGGACATGGGGTTCTGGCTGGAGAAGGCGGAGGCCGCGTCCGCCGGAGGTGACTCATGACGCGAGTTTCGATGGTCCTCCTCCTCGCCTTGGCCCTCCTCGCCGCGCCGCTCGCCGCCGAGGCGCAACAGCCGGGTAAGGTGTACCGGATCGCCCTTGTAAACCCCGCCGCCGCAGTCGCCGACATGACCGAGGCCAAGGATCCGTACTACAAGGCGCTCTTCTCGGAGCTGCGCCGGCTCGGCTACGTCGAGGGGCAGAACCTCATCGTAGAGCGGCGATCGGGCGAAGGACGCCCCGCGCGCTTCCCCGAGGTCGCCCGCGAGGTGGTCCAGCTTCAGCCCGACTTGATTTTCTTGGTGTCTGGCCGCATGGTCACAGCATTCCAGGCGGCCACGACCACGATCCCGATCATCGGGATCACAGCCGACCCGATCTTCTCCAAGATCGTGACGAGCTTGTCACGACCGGGCGGCAACGTTACGGGCTTCAGCGTAGACGCCGGGGGGGCGATCCTCGAGAAGCACGTGGAGCTCTTGAAGGCGGCCGTCCCCACGGCCTCGCGCATGGCCGTCCTTTGCCCGCGGGCTATTTGGGAAGGCGACTACGGCGTGGCGATGCGCCAGGCGGGTGCCCGCGTGGGAGTCACGATGGCCGGGGCGCTGTTAGCCCTGAACGGCGAATCTTACAGTCCAGGGAGTCATGCGGGGCCCGCTCCGGTCGCGGTGATTAACGCACCCGGCGCTCCAGTCCAACGGCCCTCCGAAGGGCCTTGGTGATGAGTCACTGGGTGACGCGGGCCAGCGTGATGACAGTGGCTCGCGTGGCCCTGACCGTTCTCGGAATCGCCGATTAGGGTTAGCTGACCCCATCCAGGAGTCGGAGTACCGACGGGTCTTTGCGGTGATGGCTCGCGACCGCGTGGAGGGTGTGGTCGTAGGGGATAACTCGGAGAACGTCACGCACCAACGACTCATCGTCGAGCTGGCCACCCAGGCCCGGTTGCCCACGATTTCCCACTTCCGGGCATTCGTGGAGAACGGAGGACTCTTGGCGTACGGCGTGGACTTGCCCGCCCTGTTTCGGGGGGCGGTCAGTTACATCGACCGGGTCCTCAAGGGGGCGAATCCGGGCGAGCTGCCCTATCAGCTACCGACGAAGTTCGACTTCGTCATCAACCTGAAGACCGCCAAGGCTCTCGGCCTCACGATCCCGCCGGCGGTACTGGCGCGGGCGGACGAGGTGATCCAATGATTAGTCGGCGCCCGTTTGTTGCTGGAGCGGTTACCCTTCTCGCCGCACGGTTTCCCGCCCATGCGCAGCAGGCCGAGAAGGTCCGCCGGATTGGCTACCTCGACCCCGGCAGTTTGAGCGCGGCGGGCACAGAACCGCTCGTCAAGGCGTTTGAGGAGGGGTTGCGCGCACATGGCTGGATCGTGGGACAGACCCTCACCATCGAGTACCGCTGGGCGGAAGGCAAGCCCGATCGCCTGCCCGCGCTCGCGACGGAGCTGGTCGGACTGAAGGTCGAGGTCATCGCGGCGTGCTCAACGGCGGCCGTTCGGGCGGCGATGAGCGCAAGCGCGACCATGCCCATTGTCGGGTTGGCCACCGCCGACCCTGTCGCGGTGGGCTTGGTCGCCAGCCTCGCGCGACCAGGCGGCAACGTTACGGTGGTCACTGACCCCGCGTTGGAGCCGAAGGTTCTCGAACTTCTTAAACAAACCGTCCCGCGAGCCTCCCGAGTGGCCGTGCTGGGCCATCCGGGCATGGGGCCAGGCTATCGAGTGATCTGGCAGGAGCTAGACGCAGTGGCTCCCGCGTTGGGTGTCAGTCTTCAGCGCGTGGATATCGCGACAGCCGACGACCTGGACGCCGCCTTCCGGGACATGAAGCGGACCCGCTCCGAGGCCCTCTATGTGTTGGCGGCGTCACTGATTTGGGCCGAACGGCAACGGATCGCCAATCTCGCCCGTGCGAATCGGCTCCCTTCGGCCTGTAGCTTAGTGGAGTACGCGGAGGCGGGGGGCCTCATCGGGTACGCCCCGGACATGCAGGACATGTGGCGGCGGGGGGCCGGGTATGTCGACAAGATCTTGAGGGGTGCCAAGGTCGGCGACCTCCCCGTGGACAGGGCCGCGCAACTGCAACTGGTCATCAACCTGAAGACCGCAAAGGCCATCGGCCTCACGATTCCGTCGGCAATGCTCGCGCGGGCGGATCGGGTGATCGAATGACCCCGCCCATCTGGCTCGACGCCGCCGGCCGTCGGTGACCGACCCGGGGCCTGCTGGACCTGTAAAGGAGGCAAGCACATGCAGCGGCAGAACGTGTTCGATGGCACCGAGGTGGCGGGGGGCTACGCGCGCGCCGTGCGAGTGGGTCCCCACATCCACGTCTCCGGCACGACCTCGCTCGACAAGAACGGCAACGCCGTCGGCAAGGACGTCTACGAGCAGACGCGTGAGACCTATCGCAAGATCGCCACGGCGCTGGAAAAATGCGGCGCCGGCGTCAAGGATATCGTCCGCGTCACGTCCTACATCGTCGACATGAAGCAATTGCCGGGTTTCCAACGTGGTCATCTCGAGGCGATGGGCGGCAACACGCCGGCCTCGTCGCTGATCGGCACCAACGCGCTCGTTAAGCCCGAACTCCTGATCGAAATCGAGGCCTACGCCATCCTCGCGGATGAGGCATGAAGATCACGCTTCTAGGCATCGGTTGCCCGCAAAGCGACACGGAGCGCTACGGCCAGTAGCGCTGGCACATGACCCCGCCCATCTGGCTCGATGCCGCCGGCCGTCGGCGCCCGACCCGGGCGTGTTGGACCTGCGGACGAGAGGTCGCAGTCATGCGCATGCGTGCTGAGCACCTGCGTCCGCACGGATGGCAGCCTGGGCGGACGCTCCACATTCCCGCTTGGTGCGGCTGCACGACGGAGTACGTGCCGGTGCCGGTGGACGCGGGCTGGTGGCAGTTGGTGCCGATCTGGGAGCCGGACCAGGTGGCCAATCCGCTGCGGCGGTATGCGCCGCCGGAGCCGCGCTGACATCCCTCAGCTCAGGAACATCGCGGCGGGGGGCAGGTCGGGCGCCACGCGCGACCGTCCGCTGCTAAGGATCTGCTAAGCCGAAGGGGTCGAAGACCGTAGAACAGGGGGAATACGGGCCTCCCGTCTTCCCCCGTGTTCGTTGGTTTTCAATGGCTTTCGCCGTTCGCGTGGAACTTCCGGAACCACCACGCGTACCCGGCCCGTACGAGCTCCTGGTTAAAGGCTCCGGCCGTCCGGTAACTGGACGTCGGCGATGCTCCGGCCATAGCGGTCGTAGTCGTGCACGACGAGCTGCCCGAACACCAGTGCGGCGGTGACCTGCTTTGCCCTGCTGCTGAAGGGCTGTCTCGCCTCTGGCGCAACGATCCCGTTGAGCCGCACGCGCACCGGGCGCTGATGGTGCAGGACGGTGATCGTGTCGCCGTCGACGATCCCGATCACGCGGCCCTCGAAGGCGTCGACCCCGGTGACGAGGGCGAGGAGGGCGAGGAGCGGAACCGTCCAGCTGACGACGGGGACCGGTCTTCGTCGCGGCATCGCGTTAGTTGCTCTCGTCGGGCGGCGTCGCGTCGACATGGCCAGTCACGAGTAGCTACAGATATCGAAGCCCCCGCAGCCGTCGCAGTGCTGGAGGAACCACCCGAGGACCTCCTTGGACTCCGCGCCGCGGAGGAGTTCCAGCGCAGTCACGTCCGGGTATGTGGCTCCCGTCACCGGCTGGGCGTCGCCGCCGGGCCGGTTGAAGTATGGCCTGCCACCGTGGTCGGGAATGTCGGCCATGCCCCGCGCGAGCGCCGCGCCGAGGTTCCGCGCATCCTCGTCGGTAACCTCCTGGCCCACCCCAGGCCAGTACCGACCGTCCCAGGCGGTCGGATCGCCATCCCAGTCCCAGTCGTCCCGTGGGGGTTGGGTGCCCTGCGGGTCCCCGCCATGCTGGAGGGCCAGCCCCAGAATGGCGTGCCACCACCCTGGGCGCAGGGCGAAGTCCCCACAGTCCCCCCAGAGGTCAATGCCGTGCACGTCCACCCAGTCCTCGTCCATCAGCACCCTCCTGATCCGATGCGGCATGCTTCGCGCCAGCCCTGGACATACGGCACGTAGGGGGAGTAGTACGGAGCTCCGTAGCGCGGCGCCACCAGGGCGCCCAGCAGCGCGCCCGCCAGACCTCCGAAGAAATACGGCGCATACGAGTGGGAATGGTGATGGCCGTGGCCGTGATGTCTCGCGTGGCCGCGGTGCCCACCATGCCCACCGGAGTGGTGGCCTCCGCCGTAGTAGCGCCCACCTCCGTAGTAGCCGCCGCGCCCACCGGCGAGCGCCAGCGTTGGCATCGTGAGAAGCAGGGCGACGAGCAGGCCAACGACGAGCCGTTTCATGATGGGGTCTCCTTTCGAGGTCCCTCGACGCGCCCAGCGGTCGCGGCGGGGTGATGGCCACCCGTCGGGTGCTGCCGGCGGATGGGCACGCCGATGGCGACGATCACGACGGCAATGGCTCGTCCCCCATCTCAGCGAGTGTCACGAGGCGCTCGTCGAGATCGCGTGCGAGCGCGCCATCCGGGTCAGACTCAGGGTGCTCAGCGAGGTCGAGGATTTCCTGCAGCAATTGCGCGACGACTCCGCTGGGCACGCCTGCCGCAGCGCAGTTCCCGCACTCGATCGGCTCCTGGGACATGGCGTCTCCTCTGTTAGGCTCGACGCAGGAGCGTCAGGACCGATGCCCTGCACGCTCCTGCGCGCCTCCCATGGGTTAGTGGTTAGCAACCGTACGCGTGTCCCGCATCGCCCTCGACGGTCGGTCGGACGGGTCCGGCGCCCAGCCGAGCCGGTATCGTCTCAGGCTGGAACCCGGGTCACGGGCTCCGCGCGGTCGGCAGCCGACGCGGCCGGACCGACCCCGCCCCGGTTGCGCCGCGGTTGCGCCGCGTGCCGCGATCTGCCGCGGTCTGCAACCGGGCGCCGGGCAAGTGGCGAGCATGTCGATCACGGGTCCCCATGCGGTACAATAGCCGGGCCATGCTCCAGACCTCCCTCCGGATGAGGCCAGGCCCCGGGTCGCGGCCGGGCGCCGCCCGTCGCCGACACCCCGGGGCTCCTGACGTGGACCGGGCCGCCCGCTAGACCAGGACGCCCGAGCGGCCCCGCTGGCGTCTCCCTTCGAACCCACGCGGCGAATGTGCCGCTTCCGGAGGCCTCGATGAGCCAGGACACGAAGACCCTTCTCGAGTGGGGCAACAAGTATCTCTTCCAGAACTACGCCCGGGCACCGCTCTGCCTGGTCCGCGGCGAGGGAGCCCGAGTCTGGGACACCGACGGCAAGGAGTATCTCGACTTCGTAGGCGGGATCGCCGTCGACGCGCTCGGGCACTCGCACCCGAAGATCGTCGGCGCGATCCGCGAGCAGGCGACCGCGCTCCTCCAGGTGTCGAACCTCTACCAGATCCCGTCGCAGATCCACCTGGCGAAGCTCCTGGTCGAGCACTCGTTCGGAGACCGCGTCTTCTTCTGTAACTCGGGCACCGAGGCAAACGAGGCGGCGATCAAGCTCGTGCGAAAGTACGCGAAGGAAACCCGCGCCACGGACGTGGTGGACATCATCACCATGCGGGGCGCCTTCCACGGCCGGACGCTCGGGGCCCTGTCGGCGACCCCCAACGAGAAATACCAGCACGGCTTCGAGCCGCTGGTGCCGGGCTTCAAATACGTCCCGTTCGGCGACGTCAAGGCGGCCGAGCGCGCGGTGGACAACCGGACGGCGGCCATCCTGGTCGAGCCGATCCAGGGCGAAGGCGGCGTCAACGTCGCGCCTGACGGCTACCTCGCGGCGCTCCGGCGCCTGTGCGACGAGAGCGGGGCGCTGCTTGTCTTCGACGAGATCCAGACGGGAATGGGACGGACCGGTCGCCTGTGGGGGTACCAGCACTGGGACGTGGAGCCCGATGTCATGACGCTCGCCAAGGCGCTGGCGAGCGGGGTCCCGATCGGCGCGATGGTCGCACGCGAGTCGTGCGCCCGTGTCATGGTCGCAGGCAGCCATGGCACCACCTTCGGCGGCAATCCATTCGCCACGACGGTTGGTGTGGCGACCTTCACGACCATGCTCGAGGATCGGCTCGCCGAGCGCGCCGATCGGGTAGGGACGCACCTGGCGGGGCGCCTCCGCACCCTCGCGACCGGGCTTCCGGGAATCCGCGAGGTACGGGGCAAGGGCCTCCTGATCGGAATCGATCTCGACCGGCCGGCGGGCGCCGTCGTCGACGGCTGCCGCGACCGAGGTCTCCTGGTTCTGACGGCGGGCGAGAACATCCTCCGCATGACGCCTCCGCTCATCGTGGACGAGCACGACGCCGACCGGGCCGTGGCGATCGTCGGGGACGTCCTCCGCCAGCCCAAGCCGTGAAGCGGCTGCTCTCGATCGCGGACCTCTCGTCCGCGGACGTCGAGGACCTGTTCCGCCTCGCTGCCGAGTGGAAGGCCCGCACGAAGGCGCGCGAGGCGAGGACGCCGCTGGTCGGCTACTCGCTGGCCCTCGTGTTCGAGAAGCCATCGCTCCGGACCCGCGTCACCTTCGAGGTGGGGATGGCGCAGCTCGGAGGAGCCTCCGTGTACCTCTCCGGCCAGGACATCGGCCTCGGACGCCGGGAGTCGATCGCCGACGTGGCCCGGAACCTCGGCCGGTGGGTCGACGTCATCGCGGCTCGGACGTTCGCACAGGCGACCGTGGACGACCTCGCGCGGCACGCGGGGATCCCCGTGGTGAATGCCCTCTCGGACTTCGAGCACCCCTGCCAGGCGCTGGCCGACTTCTTCACGCTGTGGGAGCGAGGGCTGGATCTCCGTCGCCTGCGCCTGGCCTGGATCGGCGACGGCAACAACGTCTCCCATTCCCTGATTCTTCTGGCCGGGTTGCTGGGAGCGGAGATGACCATGGCGGTCCCGCCAGGGTTCGAGCCCGACGCCCGGGTCGTCGAGACCGCCCGGGCGTGGGGCGGGCGGGTGACGGTGACTGGCGACGTTCCCGACGCCGCCTGTGGCGCCGACGCGATCTACACTGACGTCTGGACCAGCATGGGGCAGGAGGCCGAGCGGGACCGGCGCTTGGAGGCCTTCTCGCGCTACCAGGTGAACGAGCGGGTGGTCGGCTTCGCGAAACCCGGGGCGGTCGTGATGCATTGCCTGCCGGCGCACCGCGGGGAGGAAATCACCGACGCGGTCCTCGACGGGCCGCAGAGCGTGGTGCTCGATCAGTCCGAGAACCGCCTGCACGTGCAGAAAGCCGTCCTGCTCCGGTTGCTGGGCAAGGGCTAAGGCGGGGGCTCGCGCATGAACGGACCCAAGAAGATCGTCCTCGCGTACTCCGGCGGGCTCGATACCTCGGTAATCCTGGCCTGGCTCAGGGAGACCTACGGGGCGGAGATCGTGGCGTACACTGCCGACCTCGGCCAGGCCGAGGAGCTGATCCCCGTCCGCGAGAAGGCTCTCCGGACGGGGGCGAGCTCGGTGCACATCGTGGACCTCCGGGAGGAGTTCGTCCGCGACTTCGTGTTCCCCGTGCTGCGGGCCAATGCCTCCTACGAGGGCGGGTATCTGCTCGGCACCTCCTTCGCGCGGCCGCTCATTGCGAAGGGACAGGTGGCGGTCGCACGCGCCGAGGGGGCGGATGCCGTCGCCCACGGAGCGACCGGCAAGGGGAACGACCAAGTGCGCTTCGAGCTGACCTACGCCGCCCTGGCGCCTGACCTCAAGGTCGTCGCTCCCTGGCGGGACTGGGAGCTCCGCTCCCGCACCGACCTCATGGCCTTTGCGGAGCGCCAGGGGATCGCGGTCCCGACCACTCCTGCCCGCCCGTACTCGATGGACCGGAACCTGTTTCACATCTCCTACGAGGGCGGGATCCTCGAGGACCCGTGGGCCGAGCCGCCGGAGAAGATGTTTCTGCTGACCCGCTCGCCCGAGGAAGCGCCCGACGTGGCCACCACGGTGGAGGTCGACTTCGACGGGGGCAATCCGGTAGCGGTGGACGGTCAGCGGCTCGGGCCGGTAGCGCTTCTTGAGCGGCTGAACCGCATCGGCGGGGAGAACGGGGTCGGCCGTATCGACCTCGTGGAGAACCGCTACGTCGGCATGAAGTCACGCGGGGTGTACGAGACGCCGGGCGGGACCATCCTTCACGCGGCCCATCAGGCGATCGAGTCCATCACGATGGACCGGGAGCTCCTGCACCTCCGCGACTCCCTGGTGCCGCGCTACGCGGAGATGGTCTACTACGGCTTCTGGTATGCCCCGGAACGGGAAGCGCTGCAGGTCTTCATGGACCAGGCCCAGCAGGACGTGACCGGGACCGTGCGCCTCAAGCTCTACAAGGGCAATATCACGGTGGCGGGGCGGCGCTCGCCGCGCTCGCTGTACCGACAGGACGTTGTGACCTTCGAGGCCGACTCGGTGTACCGGCAGAAGGACGCCGAGGGGTTCATCCGTCTGAACGCCCTGCGGCTGCGGATCCGCGCCCTTCGCGACCAGGATCGACCCGCCACCCACTCGTGATCGACGTCGCGCTGACGCTCGAGGAAGTGCGCCGCATGCCGCTCACCGGCGTGACCGCCGTCGTCCTCGACGTCGTCCGGGCCTCCACGACGATCGTTGCCGCGCTCGGGGGCGGGGCGCGCGCCGTCATCCCGGTGGCCACGCCCGAGGAGGCGCGCAAGCGGGGCCGCAGGCGGGGCGCTGGTCCAGTCCTGGTCGGCGGCGAGCGGGGCGGCGCGCCGCCGCCGGGCTTCGATCACGGGAATTCCCCGGCCGAGTACACGCCCGACCGGGTTCGGGGGCGCACCGTCGTCTTCACGACCACCAACGGTACCCGGGCCCTCCTCGCCCTGGATGGCGCGCGCCGGGTTGCGGTTGGGGGCTTCGTCAACGCGGGGGCCGTCGCCCGCTGGGTGGCGGCCGAGCCCGGTGACGTCCTCCTCGTGTGCGCGGGAGAGCGGGGGCGATTCTGTCTGGAGGACGCGGTCTGCGCCGGGCTCATCGTGGCCCGGCTCGCGACGCCGGACGCCGTTCTGACGGACGCGGCGAGGGCGGCGCGGATGCTCTGGGACCGGTATGAGGGCAGCCTCGACGCGATGCTGACCGACGCCGCGTGGGCCCAGGTCCTCGTGAGTCAGGGGCGAGGGTCCGACCTACCCCTCTGCGTGGCGCTAGACGTTTACGGGGTGGTGCCGGTGCTCCGCGAGGGGGCCCTCGTCGCGAGCGACGGTAACTTGACCCCCTTCGGGGCGCCCCGCCATAATGTGGCGGTGCGAGGCGCGTCCGGAGGCAAGGCGTGAACCTACCGACGCAGCTGACGGTCGGGCGCATCTGTCTCGTTCCCCTCGTCGTTGTCTTCCTCATCTCGAACGAATCGGTCCACGCGCTGGTCGCCGCGGTGCTCTTCGCGGGCGCCGCGCTGACCGACTGGCTCGATGGGCTGATCGCGCGGCGCCGCGGCCAGGTCACCACGCTCGGCAAGCTTCTCGACCCGGTCGCCGACAAGGTGCTGGTCTCCGCCGCCCTCATCTCGCTCGTCCAGGTCGGCACCGTCCAGGCCTGGATGGTCGTTATCGTGATCGGCCGGGAGTTCGCGGTGACCGGTCTCCGGAGCGTGTCGGCGGCCCAGGGACTCGTCATCGAGGCCTCGGATCTCGGCAAGTACAAGACCGTCGCTCAGTACCTGGCGGTGACGTTCCTGATCCTCGAGCGCAGCGTCCCATCCGGCATCGATTCCGAGTTCGTGTACCTCTCGCGCGGCATGCTCTGGGCGGCGCTCACCCTGACGGTATTCTCGGGCGTCGACTACTTCGTTCGCTTCTACCGCGCCTCTGACGTCGACGCCCTGGTGCGGGGAGAGGATCGCTGGCGCTGAGCGCGCTGTGGCTCCTGGGCGCCTATCTGGTGGGCGCCATCCCGGTGGGCTACGTGATCGCGCGCATCCTGGGCATGGACATCCGCCGCCGTGGCAGCGGGAACATCGGTGCGACCAACGTCCTCCGCGCCGCGGGCTGGGCGCCCGCAATCGCGACCCTCATCGGCGACGTCGCCAAGGGCTACGCCGCAACGTGGCTCGGCAGCCGCGCGGGGACGGGGCCGGGCTGGGCCGGGGCGGCCGCCATCGTCGCGGTGGTCGGCAACTGCTGGCCGGTGTTCCTCGGGTTCCGGGGCGGGAAGGGGGTCGCGACCGCGCTCGGCGCGTTCCTCCGCATCACACCCTGGGCGCTGATCCCGGCGGCGGTTGTGTGGGGCAGCCTGGTGGGCTCGTTCCGGTTCGTGTCCCTCGCCTCCATCTGCGCCGTGATCGGACTCCCGCTGGCGATCCTGGCCCTCGGCTATCCACCGGCGCTGGCTGGGGCCGGGCTCACCGTGGCGGCGATCGTCGTCTCGCGGCACCACGAGAACATCCGGCGGCTCCTGGCGGGCACGGAAGCCCGCTTCGGTGCGCGGGCAACCGAGCCGGCTGCGGAGGCCATACCCCCGGGGCCGCGCGGTAAGCGGTGACGGGCGCGCGCCTCGCGATCGTCGGCGCTGGTGCCTGGGGCACGGCCCTGGCGGTCCAGGCGGCTCGCGCGGGGTTGGCGCCGCGACTCTGGGTGTTCGAGCCGGAGCTCCTCGGGATCCTCCGGGCCTCGGCCGAGAACGCCTGGTATCTGCCGGGGATCCGCCTGCCGGACGCCGTCGAGCCGCTCGGGGATCTCGCCGCCGTCGTGGAGGGGGCGGAGACCGTCGTCATCGTGGTGCCGTCGCACGTGTTCCGGGGCATCGCACGCGCAGTGGCGCCGCACCTCGCCCCCGGCGCGTGCGTGCTCTCCGCGGCGAAGGGAATCGAGGAGGACCGCCTCGCCCGCATGTCCGAGATCTTGACGGAGGTGTTGCCGCCCGCGCAGGGGCGTCGCGTGGCTGTCCTCTCCGGACCGACGTTCGCCCAGGAGGTCGGGAACGGACGGCCGACGGCCGCGGTCCTGGCCTCAGCAGACGCCGAGCTCGCCCGGTCGCTCCAGAGCGCGCTGGCCACTCCGACCTTCCGGCTCTACACGCAGGCGGACGTCACCGGGGTAGAGCTCGGCGGCGCGCTCAAGAACGTGATGGCCATCGCCACCGGCATCGCGGACGGCCTCGATCTAGGGTACAACGCCCGTGCGGCTCTCTTGACCCGTGGCCTGGCCGAGATCACGCGCCTTGCCGTCGCGCTCGGCGCCCGGCCGCGGACGCTCGCCGGGCTGGCGGGCCTCGGCGATCTCATCCTGACCTGCACCGGAGAGCTGTCGCGCAACCGGCGGCTCGGCCTCGCTCTCGCGCGGGGTCAGTCGCTGGCCGAGTGGCAGGCCAGCACGCGCTCGGTCGCGGAAGGCGTGCGCACGGCCCAGGCGGGCCTCGCCCTCGCCCGGCGGGCCGGAGTATCCGCGCCGGTGATCGAGGAGGTTGCCGCGGTGCTCTTCGAGCACAAGCCCCCGCGGGAAGCGCTCCTCGCGCTCCTCTCGCGCTCCGCCCGGCCCGAAGAAGAGCCGTACGACCTCACGGGGGCCAACCGTGCCTGAGCTCCGGAAGGATCCGGTCGTCGAACGCTGGGTGATTATCGCCACCGAGCGTGCGCGGCGACCGATGGACTTCGCGCCCGAGGTGGTCCCCCCGAACGGCCCCGAGGGGTGTCCATTCTGCCCGGGCCACGAGGACCGGACCCCTCCCGAGCTCTTCCGCTCCGGTGGATCGGATGACGGCCCGTGGACGGTCCGCGTGGTCCCGAACAAGTTTCCGGCCCTCCACGCGGACGTGGAAGTGCAGTCCGCCGGCGAGGGGATCTACGACCGGATGGACGGGGTGGGAGCGCACGAGGTCGTCATCGAGAGCCCGGACCACTTCGCCGGATTCGGGACGCTTCCGGTCGCGCACGTCGGCGAGGTCCTGGTAGCATATCGCGAGCGTCTGCTCGCCCTCCGCAAGGATACGCGCCTCGAGTACGTGCTGATCTTCAAGAACCACGGTGTCGCGGCGGGCGCGTCGCTCGAGCATCCGCATTCCCAGCTCATCGCGACGCCCATCCTGCCGGAGCTGGTGGCAGAGGAGCTCCAGGGGGCGATTCGCTACTTTCGCATGAAGGAGCGCTGCGTCTGGTGCGACATTGTCCGCCAGGAGCGGCGCGATGAGAGCCGTCTCGTCCTGGAGGACGATGGCTTCATCGCCGTGGCGCCGTACGCCTCCCGCTTCCCCTACGAGACGTGGATCCTGCCGACCGCTCACCAGGCCAGCTTCGAGGGCCTCATGCCGGACGAGGTGGACGCGCTCGCCCGGCTGCTTCGGGAGCTGGTCGGCCGGCTCGGCCGGCTGTTCGCGGATCCCCCGTACAACTTCGCGCTCCATACGGCGCCCCTTCGGGACACGGACCCCGAGCACTTCCACTGGCACCTCGAGCTCATGCCGAAGCTGACGCGGCTCGCCGGGTTCGAGCTCGGCACCGGGTTTTTCATCAACCCGACGCCGCCCGAGGACGCGGCGCGCTTCCTGCGTCTGGCGGGGGCCGCGTCGGACGCGCCG
Organism: uncultured Candidatus Rokubacteria bacterium; assembly: GCA_963804185.1. Taxonomy (GTDB): domain Bacteria; phylum Methylomirabilota; class Methylomirabilia; order Rokubacteriales; family DASRDR01; genus DASRDR01. The sequence continues at coordinate 318,051 of CAWDPM010000005.1, read as the reverse complement.
GCACGGTAGCGCGCGTTGACCCCCGTAGGGGCCCCTGTTAGAATCCGATGCGTCGAGCGGGAATAGCTCAGGGGTAGAGCACAACCTTGCCAAGGTTGGGGTCGCGGGTTCAAATCCCGTTTCCCGCTCCAGTCCCGTGGCGCAGGCGGGGGAGGTTCGCAAGGCAGCGCGGTCGCTGAGCCTAACTCCCCCGTCTTCGCTTGACGCCGGTCGCGCGGTCGTCCAGTCCCGATCAGGTCGGGCGGCGACTTCCGCGCCGCGATCCAATGCCGCTGCTCGGGCTCGTGACAGTCGCCCAGGCGGATCCGGGACTAGGCTACCGTCCCCGCTATGACGTCGCGCCATCCGTGCGCTATGGGGACGTCCCAGGCGATCACATCTACCGGTATGGCCACCGGACCCAGTACGACTCAACGCTCGTGCTCACGCCGGCGGGCCACGTCTGGGCCGTGCCCACGATCCCGAGCCGCCCGAGCGTCGGGATCAGCGGGGCACCGCTCCACGGCATGGTCTGCTCGAAGGGGTCGATCGGGGAGCTGCCGGCCGTGAGCGGCAGCAGCTCTGGATCGACGGCACGACCGTCGGTCAGCCGGGCTATCGCTGCCTGACCTCCCGGTAGGGTCATCGCTCGACTCCACCTCACTCGGTGTCGGCTTTCTCCAGCCCAACCCCCATGTCCATTTCTTGGTACATGACCCTCGCGGTCGTCAGGTGCTCGGCCGCCTTCGCTCGGTCGCTTGTGCGACGGTAGAGCTTGCCGAGACCGAGGTGGCAGTGGGCGACGAGGGGGCGCATGCCAAGCTCGACGGCCAACGTCACCGCTCGTTCGTAGTGCAGACAGGCGACGTCGAGCTCGGAATCATCCCCCTCTGCGGCAGTCCTTGCCAACACGTGATATGCTTCGGCCTCGAATCCCCGTTCACCGGAGGCCTCGGCAAGCTCCAGCCCCCGGCGTCCCACACGTTTGGCCTCTAGGAGATCGCCACCCAGGAGGAGACCCTCCGCCCATCGAGTCCAGAAGACGGAGCGGATTGCCTTGATCCCGCCGCTCTCCTGCAGCACGGCACCTCGCTCCAAGTGCGGAAGGCCCTGATCGGCTTCGCCTGAGCGGGCGAGCGCCCACCCCAACATCGAATAGGCGAACGCGCGCCAAAACCCCACCGCTCCGAGTTCGCTTAGCCGGACGCCACGCCGGCACAATGGGAGGGCCGCCGCAACCTTCCCTCTGGACACCAGGGCCGTAGCTTGGTAGAGATGCGCTGCCGCCTGGGCGGGGAAGTACCCCGAGGTCTCGGCGGCATCAATTCCGTGTTGGCCATACATCAACGCGGTCGCGAACTCCCCGAGTGCCGAGAACCCCCACGCCAGCAGACCGCACCCGAATATATACGGGGGGATGGTAAAGCCAATGCGTTCGTGCGCCAGGGAGGCATTGGGCCCTTCCACATTCTGTCTGAGCACCTCCACGCATGCGCGATACTGGCCGAGCGCCAGATATGTGAGCCCGAGGATATGGGTGGCCGTGATCTGCACGTCTCGGGCCGCGATCTGCACGTTGCGATCATCGATGGCGGCGGCGATCTGGAGTGCCTCCTGCGCTCGCACGATGGCCGTGGAGTATCCCGCGTCCAGCCAGGCGAAATTGCCCATTCGCGAGGCAATCCGTCCGAGCCGCGGCCGGTCTTGAAGCTGGCGAGCGAGTTCCTCTGCCTCCTGATGAAGCTGGACCACTCGCGAGAGCTCGGCCAGTCCAACCAGCGGGCCGTGGAGATCCAAGCGCACGTCGATCCCACGACGAATGTTCTCGGGTGTTGCGGGGAGTCTCGCCAGAAGATCGAGCCCATGCTGGTAGCGGTCTCGAGATTCACTCAGCGCGGCTCTCGCATACGCCTTGGTTCCGGCCTTGCGGAGATAGTCCACGGCGCGTTCCCCTATCTCGCCGCGGACCGCGTGATGGGCCAACCGTTCGACGTGTTCGTCCAGGCGATCGGCGTGCAGTTGTTCGATGGCGTCGACAATCCGGGCATGTAGATGGCGCCGTCGTTCGCGAAGAAGGCTCCCGTAGGCCACCTCATGAGTGAGGGCATGCTTGAAAGTGTATTCGGTATCGGGAAACACGCTCGTTTCGTATAGGAACTCCGCTGATCGGAGATGTGCGAGGCGGTCTCGGAGGGTGTTTGGTGGCATCTCGGCAATCTTGAGCAGGAGTGCAAAGGGTAGACGTCTACCGATGACGGAGGCCGCCTGGAGAAGGTGCTTGTCCTCAAGGGAGAGCCGGTCAATTCGCGCGGCGATCACCGCCTGCACCGTTGCCGGGACCTGAATGGAGAGGGCCGGCTGGGCGAGGCGATAGCTGCCCGGCTCGCCCTCCAGAATCTTCTTCTCGACCAGCGTTCGGGTAATCTCCTCCAGGAAGAAGGGATTCCCCTCTGTGTGGCCGATCAGCAACTGCCTCAGCGGCCGAAGGGCGGGCGCATCTCCGAGAAGGGCCCGGTAGAGTTCGCCGGCGCGTTCCGGTGGGAGGGGATCCAACTGGAGGCACGTGTAGTCGGACTTCGCTCCCCAACCGTGCTGATACTCAGGACGATAGTTGACTAGGAGCAGGAGCCTAAGACGTGGGAGACTTTCGATCAGGCTGTCGAGCCACTCCTGAGTCGCCGAATCGATCCAATGCAGGTTCTCGACGACGAGGCACACGGACTGGACGCTAGCGAGTCGAGATAGGAGGCGATTGAGAGCATCTACGATCCGCTGGCGACTTTGTGGGGGATCGACGATCGGCGGTTCCGCGTCCACAACCGGTATGTCGAGGAGTGCGAAGAGAGCCGGCAGCGCCGGCTGCAAGGCCGCATCGACGCCAAGCACTTGGGTGGTGATCTTCCGCCGGATTTCCCGTTTGTCGTCTCGGTCCTCAATTCGGAAAAGGGTCTTCAGAAGGTCGATGACGGGCAGATAGGGAGTCGTCTTGTCGTAGGAGACCGAGCTGGTCGTGAGAATGTGCCATTGCTGGGTATCGAGCAAATGGATGAACTCGTAAAGCAGGCGAGTCTTGCCAACGCCGGGCTCACCAGAAACGGCGACGGCCTGTCCGTGGCCTGCTTTGACCTTGTCCAAGGCCTGGCCGAGCATGGCGAGTTCGGTATGCCGCCCGACGAAGGGAGTCAGCCCAGTTGCCACCACCTGCAAGCGCGCCCGGGTCCGTGCCCCGATCAGCTGAAACACCTCGACCGGCTCTGCCACTCCCTTAATCGGCACGGGGCCCAGGGGCTTGGCGTGGACAAGCCCCTCGGCGAGCCGCAACGTCTGCGCCATCAGCAGGATGGTCCCGGGAACAGCCAACTGCTCCGCTCGGGCGGCAAGATGCGTGGTCAGCCCGATCACGGTGTAGTCCGTATGCAGATCGCTACCAATCGACCGAACAACGACCTCACCGGAGTTCAGTCCGATACGGATCTGAATCGAAATGCCATCGGACCTCAGGACTCGGTTTGCATACTCGCCGACCGACTCCTGCATCCCAAGCGCCGCGTAGCACGCTCGCACCGCGTGGTCCTCGTGAGCGACCGGCGCCCCGAACAGCGCCATGATCCCGTCGCCCATGACCTGGTTCACGGTGCCCTCGTAGCGGTGGACCGCCTCTATCATGCGCTCGAGGACCGCATCCAGGAGCTTCCGGGCTTCCTCGGGATCTCGATCCGCCAGCATCTCCATGGATCCTTTGAGGTCGGCGAACAGCACCGTGACCTGTTTCCGTTCCCCCTCGAGAGCGGACTTCGAGCTGAGGATGCGTTCGGCGAGGTGCTTAGGGGTGTAAGTGTGCGGGGACGCGAAGCGGGCCCCGGCCTCGGGAGGGACGCCGACAGCTCGTCCACACTCGGAGCAGAACTTGGCCGATGTGGAGAGCGCCGCCCCGCAATGCCCACAGGACTGGGCGAGGGACGCGCCGCATTCCTCGCAGAACTTGGCCTGCGGCCGATTCTCCCGCTGGCACCGGGGACAGTGCATGTCCAACGTCTCCCGCCTCCGGATCGCTAGCCGCCGGCCACGATCACGCGGCACGAACCCAAGGAGCCGCCGGACTCGGCATCCCGGCGGCCCCTGGGGGAAGCAGCCCCGACCCTACCGCGAGCCGGCCCTCGGCGCCAGCCGCCGGCCGGCGCTGCCGGTAGGCGCGCTGGCGAACCCGGTTGCCTTCCGCCTCAGTGAAGTCACGACGGGGGGCGGCGGCCCGTCGGGCCCACATCACCGCCCTCAGCCGCGCATAGAGGCTCGCCTCGCTGTACGACGGCCAGGTGAAACACCGCCGTCTCCCCAGCCCTGCCCCGACCCTGTCCGGACCACCCGCCCGCGTGAAGCGAGCGACGCACCCGCGGTCACGACACCCCGTCGTCCTCGCGACCAGATGTCTCATTCCGGTCAAAGCCACGCTACCCCGCGCCCCTCGACGGTGGCGTCCTCCGGACAAGCTGGTCAGCCGGAGTCCCCAACCCGGACATCAGCTCGAGGACAAGGTTCCCGTAGCCGCCATTCTGAGGCTGAGGCCAAGATCCGCACCACCGAGACGGAGACCAACGAGCTCCCATGGAGCCGAGATGATGACTGGCCTGTTGCGGGGTCGCGACAGCACCGAACAGGCGTCTGACATGTGGGCAGGCGTGGTTATGGCGAGCGGGAGGCTGCTGACAGATGGCAACGGTAACCGAGTGCGCCGCCTGGCACGGTGTCAGTGCGATACCAGCATGAGTCGCGGACGATAGGCGGGCCGTCCGTCGCCGAACAGTCTCTTTCCTCATCCTCATCCCCGCTCATCCCCGCGGGGTCGGTGGCTAAGGGTCGCGGACTCGGGAACGCAAGCAACCCCTGGCACCTCGTTTGCTGCCCGAAGGAGGACGTTCGACTGACGTGAGTGAAGACGGTGAAGCCCTTTACGCGCCTTGCGATCGTCGTACTGTGGCTGATAGCGCTCCCACAGTTGCTCCTGTTCATTGCCAATTGGGAGATCACACTAGGCGGAGCTCCCGTGCCGCTCTGGCTGAGCGTGCTCGTGGCGGCCCTCGCTGCCAGCCTGGCGGTCATGGTCTGGTGGGAACAACCGCGGCAAAAGTAAGACCCCCCTGAGCAGTGCGGACACATCGTCCGCCCAGCGGCCAGGCTGAAAGCAACGGTGAGCCAGAGAGTCTTTCAACCGCTTGAGTAAGCGTCAAGCTAGATCGGCTACGAGGCGCGCTTCCGCCGGACCGGCCGTTTCTCCGACACGGGTCCCCGCTTTGACTTCCCGGGGGAGACCTTGGCCAGCTCCTTCCGTTCGAGACTCGCTTCGAGCGTCGCCACCAGAGCCGTCGTCGGAAGTCGGCTCTCGACCTCCACGCGCTGGATCCCTTGGCCCGCGATCTTCTGCTCGATCGCCTTCAGGAGACGCTTCCGGTACTCGTCCTCGTACTTATCGGGTTGAAACTCGGTCTCCGACAGTTCGCTGATCAGCCGCTCGGAGAGCGTCCGTTCCTGCTCGCGGATCTTGGGCTCGGTCCCCCGGGTCGATCTCAGTTGCGTTGTACACCTCGTTCGCGAAGTACAGCCGCTGGAGGAGAAGCCCGTCCTAGTGCACCCGGATCGGCGATCGGAGTCGTCTTGCCGCGCCAGGTGAACGTGCCCACGGCGATCCGGTGCGTCTTCTGGAGGGCCTGCGCAAGCACACGATAGCCGCGCTCGCCATTCTTGCCGGTACCCGGGTAGTAGGTGTCTTCGAAGTAAACGGGGTCGATCGCGCCCTCCAGGACGAACGAATCGATGACGAGCGCCGACGAAAATGCTTGCTGGCGATCTCGTACCCCTTCACCGTCTCTTCGCGGGCCACGATGGCGTGGAGTGGGCAACTCCAGACGCATCTGGATCCGGCTGCCGCACCGCGCGTGGAGCAGGTGGAAGGCGACGCCTTGCGAGCCGGTGACGGTGAAGAGCTGCACCGGAATGGTGGCCAGGCCCAGGGAGACGTCGAGGTTCTTTAATGCCCGTGACATGGGTGCTGCCGCTATTGAAAGCTGGTGAGATCGCCGAGTTCGGTATGTCGCGGCCAGAAGGGTGTCGAGACGACCGACACGGCGCGCCGTCTCTCACCTGTTGATGTCTGGACGGTGTCAATTGCTGGCGGTCGCCTCCGATCAGAGGCACTGCGGACGTCCTGGCTTTGTCCATCGGGTAGAAAACCTACTCCTTCATGGTGGGAGTCATGCAACGCGGTACACAGTGCTGGGGGTCGGCGGACACTGCTTCCGGTGTCAAGACGGTCCTCAGAGGTCAGGCCTAGGACACCAAATCGCCGCGTCTCGGCGGGACAGATAGGAGGTGTGGCAGGAGATGCGAGCTCTCTGCACATCGACAGCGGTACCTGGGAAAAATCTTGCGCAATACGCCCCAGTCTGGGAGGTCGGCTCTCGGGTGGTCTCGCAATTGCACGACTCTCCCCCGGCTTAAGGCGAATCGCGTGCTGTAGCCCCTTCACAGGGTCTCCAGAGGCAGCCAGGCGTCGAGCTGGCGCTTTGGGTCTCTGAGCAGGACGGGACGGAGCTGTCTCCAGCTCATTCCATGGCCTGGAAGACAACCTGCACGCGTGGAGCGGTGGGGTGAGGCGATTCCGTTCACCCGCCAGCGTAGTCGCGCGGCAGGCCCTTTGGGGTCTCACGCTCTCGAGCGACCTGAAGCCGGAAGGATGGTTTCACGTGACGACGCCATCGACGACGAACCGCCCTGACCTGCTCACTATAGCCGTCTGGGTCACCGCGATTCTTTACACCGCCCTCCGCGTTCGCTGACGGAAGAGTAATCAATGCGGGATAAGCGCGCCGACGCGTTCGCCTGGCTCTTAAAGGTCGAGACGGCCGTGCGTCTGATGCACGCGCCGACGTGCGAGGAACCTGGCGCATGCACGAGCGACGAGGGCCTATCCCAGGCTCTTTATCAGGAGGGCGCGTTGGCCGCTTTGCTGGAGACGTACTACCGCGACGGCTATGCCCACGGCTTCCAGGATGGGCAGGACGCACGGAGACACTGACCACCACCGCCGTGCAAACGCCCAATCCTTGTCAGTGTCAAGTCCGGCGCAAGCTCGACTCCGATCCCGACCACCGTGAAGCCTGGGAAACATATCGAAAGGTCCTCGATGTCCCGAAACACTAGGCCCCCATTCCTCGCCGTCTGTTTCTGCGGACGCGCCAGGACCGGCGCGACCCTGGACGCGGTCATGATCTGGGCCGACTGGCATCGGTCCGTCGGCTGCGAGGGCATCGACCACGTCACGTGGATCGGTCCGAACGATCCGCCGCGCCCGTGCGCGTGCTGTGGACGCCTCGGCGATGGCATGCTCTGCCACCGCTGCACGTACCGGCCGCTCAGCCTCTACCAGTGCGCGTGCGGCCGACCACTGCCAGTGCACGAACAGGAGACTCCACCATGAAGCGCATCCTGCTCGCCCCGCTCCTCGTCGGCGCCACTCGGATCTCCGGATGACCGCCCGGTACGCCCATCTTTCGCCCGCCCATCTTCGGGGGCGGTGGAGTCGGGTGCGATTCGGGGTGCCGGAGCCAGCCGCCGAGACCTCGGCGCCGGCAGCAGTCGTGGAGAGTTTCCCGGTTCATCGGACCGTGAATGGTCCGATAGGGTATAATTCCCCTGCCAAATCGCTGTAAGTAGTTGAAAAGGCGGCGTAGCCAAGTGGTTAAGGCGACGGTCTGCAAAACCGTTACTCGGCGGTTCGAATCCGCCCGCCGCCTCCAACCTCCCTCGTCCTGACCTTGGCCGTCTCGCCCGTCCGAGACGTGCACTGGTCGTCACGCCCGCAGACTGACGCATCGATCCCGGACGTGCGCCGGGGGGCACCACGTGTTTCGGGGCGCGCACAACCGCTAAACGGCCGTCGGTGGCGCGCTCCGGAGGTCTGCGATCTCGCGTCGCCATCCGGCCACCAGCGGGTCTCGCTCGGGATCGCGGCCGTCCGCGCGCACCCGTCGCTTGCGGAAGGCCAGCTCGTGCTGCGCGTTGACCAGCGCCGCCGAGCGGCGCCGGTCCGAGCGGACGATGCGCCGCGTCCGGAACACCCCGTCGCGCATGATCTGCTCGTACTCGGGACGTGTGACAGGGCCGCTGACCTCGTCGGCCAGCTCCTCCCGGATCACGCGTCGCTCCCAGCGGCCGCTGCGCCACAGGAGCCCAAGCATCAGCACAACGAAGGGGAAGAACACGATCACGTTCTGAGCGCTGGCGAGCAGCCAAGCGTGGATGAACCCGACTGACGGGGGCGGTCCGGGCTCCGGCAGCTTCTCTCCGGCAGAGCGAAGGAGGATGGTGATGAGGAGGGGGAGTACGTTGTTCAGCGCGTGCGCCACGATCGCGAGCAGGAGCCCGAGGAAGGGGGCCGTGATGCGCAGCCATCCACGCGCGGTCTGCCGCGCCACCCCCAGAAACGCCCCGAAGATCCCCGTGAACAGCGCGTGACCCCCGAGCCCAAACAGGGCGAAGCGGGCCCCGAACTGGAGGCCCCACGGCGCCACGCCGTACTGGGAGTAGCCCTGGGCCACATACAAGGGCGCCTCGACCAGGTTGAAGCCCACCCCCACCAACGCGCCGTAGACGAGGCCGTCGCGCATGTTGTCGAACTCGGCCCGCAGCAGCCAGAACAGCGCCAGCACTCCCAGACCCTTGGTGATCTCCTCCACGAGCGGACCGGCCAGCGGCGCCCCGATGAGAAGCGTCGCCTGTGGTCCCAGGTACGCGTCGAGAATCGGGTGTTCCGACAGCCAGCGCTTGACAGCCCCTAGGATGGTTGTGTTCAGCGGCAGGGCCAGGCCAGTCCCGATGAGCGCGCCCCACAGGATGGCCACCGCAAAGAGCGGAGGCGACTCCCGCTCGCGCCGGTCGAGGAACCAGAGCACGGCCACGGGCACGAGCGAGGCCAGCGCGGCGAGGCCCAGACCTCTCACGAACACCCCCGCCGCTCCGAGCTTGAGCGACTGGACGGCGAGGAACAGCGTCAGGACCGAGACGACGATGGCCGCGAGCAGCCCGGTGACGACCCATCCGGCTACTCGCGGCCGGCGCAGAGGCGAGCCGAGCAGTAGCCGGTCGGATACCAAGTGACCTCCGAGCATCCGCCGCCGGCCCTCCAGGGAACCTCTCGCGCGTCAGCGGCGGCCGAACAGGTCGGGGTTCGCCGGCCCCGCGGGGCCGTGCCCCGCGCGGGCGTCGCGCACGTCGACGATACCGCACGCGGCGGTCTCGATGCTAGGCCCGACCTCCTAGGTGACTGGCCGAGGAGCCGGCCCACGACGGGTCCGGCGTCGCGGAGAGGCCGATGCAGGGGGACCGGAACTTCGCGTATTCTTGGGAGAGATTTTTGCGGCCGGGGTGGCGAAACTGGGAGACGCGGCGGACTTAAAATTCGCTACGTCGCAAGACGTGTGAGGGTTCGACTCCCTCCCCCGGCACCATGCGTCGCATTGATGATGCCTTCTTCATTGAGCCGCCGGGTCCGGCACGAAGTGGTGGCGCTGCTGACGCTCGCGCTCCTCTTGCCGAGCTGCTTGGCGTCTGCGCCGCTGCCGAAGCTGGTCGACTTTCCATTCCACGGGACGGCAGCCCCGTTCGAGATCCACTGGCGGCTCAGCCCGAGCCCGAGCGTCGTCCGGGCCGACGGTCTCATCGAGCGGCGCCACCATCACATCGGGAGTGCCTGGATCCAGCTCGTCGGGCTCGACGCTACGGACTCCATCGTGAGCTTCACGGCGCCGGGCCGAGTCCGCTGGCGGTCCGACTCGGACTCGGAGTTCTTCACCCTCGCGCTCCGGCCCCGAGGTACGGAGCAACGGTTCGAGGTGCGCCTCTACTCCTTCGAGTACCAGGAGGAGATGAGCCCCTAGACCTCGCCAACCTCGGCGATTACGAGCGCGGGATGCTGGTCCGTACCCCGTGCACCAGGCGCCGGCCCCCGCCTGCGCGCGGACTCCGCGGGCGCCGCGGCGGCAGCGCTGGTCGCCCTGTGCGGGCATTCACGCCCGGCGCTCGTGCACTTCGGCGTGGAGGTCGTTCACTCGGGCGACCTGCCGCTCGTCAATTTCCCGCACTACGGGCAGGCCCTGTTCCTCGCCGAGTCGGTCCAGTGCTTGAGCGCATTCTGCGCCAGCCTCGCGTCGCCGGCCTGGTGCTCCCCGGGGGAACCCTTCCTACGACCCATATGGGGATTCACTGGAGCGTTACCCCAGCGGCTTGGTCACGGCGCTGGCCGGCGTCGGCGAAAAGCCAGTTGACGGAGCGCACCAGCTCGCTCCGTTCGTCCAGTTGGCAGCCAGCGCGGGGCAGGGTGGCATCGGTATCACGGCGAGCCGAGGCCTTTGCCGCGGGCCCGCGCCACCCGGGCGAGCTGGTCGAGATCCCCCAGTGACTCGAGGACGCGCATGCCAGCCTCGAGCTCGCTCCGATCGCTGGTGAGGAGCGCCCGCTCGCAGCGGACGCGCGCGGCATAGGGCGCCGCACCCGCTTTCTCGAAGATCTCGAGGGCGCGCGCGAGCTCGGCAGGGTCGCGCACCGCAATGCCGAGCGCCCGTCGCGCCTGGCCCTCCAGCAGCCGCAAGCCGTCGGCGGCGGCACATTCCACGATCGGCCGGAGCGCCTCGACGGAGAGTGATCGGTCCAGGTCAGCGCACAAGGACAGCGTGCGCTCGACAAGCTGCTGCCGAGCGCGCGGAATCGTGGCGAAGCCGTGGACGACCTCTGCCTCCAAGGCCTCGAGATCGCCGCGGCCGTAGGGTCGCAATCGCCCGAAGAGGGAGTCCGCGGCGAAGTGCTTCAGAATCTCGTCGAGCACTGCGCGATACTGGTCGACGAGCTGGCCGTCGTGCCGGGCCCGTCCGACATCCAGGGCGGCGATAAAGCCATGGACGCAGTACGCGGCGGGGATGAGCCCGCCCTCTGCCCAGATCTTGCGCGCGTGCTCAGCGACGACCAGCGCCTCGTCCCACCGCCCGAGGAGCGTGAGGGCGTATGCCCGCCAGGCGGCGGAGTGGAGGCCCCACCAGTGGACCTGTCCGGATTGAAACAGCCCCAGCGCCGAGGCGGTCGCGCGGTCCACCTCGGCGAGGTCCCCTAGCGCGGCGGAGGCCCACGCCACCATCGTGTAGGCGTCGAGCCGCTCATGGAGATCGAGGCGCTCCTCGAAGGCAAGACGCTCCTGGGCGAACTGTCGCGATTGTGCAAACGCCCCGCTCGCTTGCGCACAGCCGGTCAGTGCGTCGAGCGCGGCGCTCCGAAGCCGGGGATCGTCAAGCCGCTCGGCGATCACCAGGCCGCGTCGAGTGCTCAAAGCGGCTTCGGCAGTGTCCGCCGGGGTTGCCTGCGCCCCTCGCCAGAACGGATAGAAGCCGTCCGCGATCAGGAAGCTCGCGATGGCCCGCTCGTCACGGGCCCGGGAGAGGAGCGCCCGGCCATCGGCGCGGAGACGCTCGATCTCCTCCGCGGTCGGCCGGTTCCCGACGGTCCCCTGAAAGCGCATGTACCGGGCGAGCAGGCTGCCGAGGATGCGCAGCTCCTGGTCGACCGGACGGCGTGACTCCCGGCAGAGGCGGAGCGCCACCCGGTACGCCTCAGCCCCCGCGTCTCCCCCTGACACGTCACCCAGACGCTCCTGAAGCTCAGGGAGATCGTCGGCTGCCGCCAGCTCGATGGCCGCGCGCAGGTGTCGGGCGGCCTCGGCGGTCGCGGCACCGGCCGCGGCGACATCGGCGGCGCGGTTCAGCCAGCCCACCGCTTTCCGCCGGATCTCGACCGCGTCGAGCTGCGCGGTCTCGGACACGCTCGTGAGGGTGGCGGCCTCACGAAAGTGATAGGCGATCAGCTCAGCAAGCGCGTCTTCACGCCCGGCCGCACGCGTCTCGAGCCGGCGCGCAACCGCCGCATGCAGGCGCGACCGTTCCGTCCGAAGCAGCGTCTGATAGGCCACCTCCCGGATCAGCATGTGGCGGAAGGCCAAGGTGTCCCCGGTCGAGAGCCGGATGAGATCCTTCCGGACGAGCCGATCCACCAGCGAGTCGCTGTCGGCCGCCAGATCCGGCTCCAGGGCTGCGATCCCGGCCGCGCTGAAGGCACCTCCGAACACGGCGCCCAGCTGCAACACTCGCCGCTCCGGGGGCGCAAGGAGATCGAGCCGCGCCAGGATGGTCGCCTGGATCGTGTCGGGAAGCGTCGCGAGCGCGCGTTCGACGTCATCGCCGTCGCGCAGCGAGCCGACGCGCTCCCTGATGGCCTGGACAATCTCGCCCGCGAAGAAGGGGTTGCCTTCGGCGCGCGCCACAACACGCTGGACGATCTGGGGGGCCCCCGGCCCCACCATGTGGTGGACCAGTTGCGCGACCGAGTCGTCGCTGAGGGGCTCCAGAGACATGGCGACGTAGTTTCGCCGGCCTCCTCCCCACGCCGGGCGTCGATCGAGCAGCTCGGGACGGGTAAGGGCGATCATCAGCACCGCGGCATCGCCCCGGGGCTGAACGATGAATTCCACGAGATCGAGGAGGCTGTCGCTCGACCAGTGCAGGTCCTCGAACACCACAACGAGCGGAGACCGCCGCGCCGCCACCTCGATGGCCGTGCGCCAGGCGGCAAAGAGGGCAGCCCGGTCGATGACCTCGGCTTCACCGGCGCCGATCGTCGCGGCGAGAAGGTCTGCCGCACGCTCGGGCGAGTCCACGCCGCGGCTCTGGAGCCATGCCCGGATCCCCTCGCGCACGGCTTCCGGCGTCACCCCGTTCGTCAGACCGACGAGACGCAACAGCAGGGTGCGCAGCGGTCCATAAGTGACCCGCTGGCCGTAGGGGAGACACTGGGCGATCGCCACCGTTGCATCGGGCGCGAGCACGGCCAGCCTGTGCAGAAACTCCTCGACCAGACGGGTCTTCCCGGTGCCAGCGGGCGCGATGAGGCTGACGAGAGAGGGGCGGCGACCGGTGAAGGCTCGCCGGGCGACCAGCTCGATCTGCGCGAGGTCGTCATCCCGGCCGATCAGCGGAAAGCTGGACAGCTCCGCCGCGGCCGCCCGCCCGAGGAGGGGCAGCGCCTGGATGGGCAGCCGCTTCCCTTTCACGTCGATCTCGGTGGGCGGGCCCAGGGTGAACCGGTCTCGAGCCGCCCTGACAGTCCGCTCGCCGCAAAGGATGGTCCACGGCTCGGCAGTCTGCTGCAGGCGCGCGGCGACGTTCACGGCGTCGCCAGTGATCAGGAAGTCGCTCGCGGCGCTGTCTCGCGTGGCGACCACTTCACCGGTGTTCACCCCGATTTGCACGGGTAGCCGCGGACCGAGCTTCCGATCCGCCTGCACCCTGTCTCGGATCTCGATCGCCGCCGACATTGCGCGCTGCGCGTCGTCACCGTGCGCCTGGGGCAGTCCGAAGACCGCCATCACGGCGTCGCCGATGAACTTTTCAAGGGTGCCGCCGTGTACGCTCACGACTTCTCTCGCGATGTTGTAGTAGCGCGTCAGAAGGGCGCGAACGTCCTCGGGATCAAGGGCGTCGCCGAGCGCCGTCGCGCCCGTCACATCCGCGAACAGCACCGTCACGATTCGGCGCTCGTCGGCCATGTCACCTTTCGTGGTCTGCGCGACCTGGTGCTTCGATCGTGGTCACTCCCCCTCGGCTGCCCAGTGCCGCCTGTCGGGGCCGCTCGATGGGCTCCGAGGATCCGCGCAAAAGCGCGCCGCGTCAAGGGTAGCCGGCCGGTATGCCGGCCGGTAGGTCGGTCGGTACGTAGGTAGCCGGTCAGTAGCCGGTCGGCGGACATCCGGCCGGTGTACGGTCGGTGAAGCAGTGCGCCCAGCCGCGCCCCGCCCACGGCCGCGCACCGAGCTGCGGGCCCCGCGCTTGCCCGCGTGGTGGTCTCACCCCTATCGTTGGGTCCATGGGGAGGCTGTTCCTCTTCGGCGTTCTCACGTGGATGACGGGCAATCCCATCGTCGCCCTCGTGGTCGTTCTCGTCCTCTCGGCGGCCGGGTACGGGTACGTGTCGGGTCGGCTCTTCCGGATCCCGCGCGCCGTGAACCGGTGGGTGAGTATCCGGGAGCTCGACAGGACCATCGCGACAAACCCTCATGACGCCACGGCCCAGGCCGACCTCGGGCGCCTGCTGGTCGAGGCCGGACAGCCGGCCCGCGCCCTGTCCCACCTGGAGACCGCTCGAGCCCGGGCACCGGAAGTGGCCGAGACCGCCTACTACCTCGGCGCCGCGCGGCTCCGGCTCGGCGATGCGGCAGGCGGCCGACCGCTGATCGAGGAAGCGCTCGCCCGAGATCCGCGCCTCGGCTACGGAGAACCGCATCTAAGACTCGCCGACTACTACCTCGATCACGACCAGCCGGCGGAAGCGCTTGCGCATCTCGAGCGCTTCCGCCAGCTGCATGCGTCCAGCGTCGAGGGCCAGTACAAGCGGGCTCGCGCCTACTTGGCTACCGGCCAGACGGATCTGGCCCGCGTGGCGCTTGACGAGGCAGTGCGAGCCTACCGGGGGGCACCGCGCTTCAAGCGTCGGGAGGAGCGGCTCTGGTGGCTTCGGGCCGCCTGGCTGCGGTGGACGCGGCATCCCTGATCGCGGCGCCATCCACGGTTCACGTGACCAGAAGCACGCCAGTGCCGTCAAGGCGGTCGCCCTTGAGCTCGCACAGTGCTTCGTTGGCCGCTTCGAGCGGAAACGCCGTCACGGAGGGTCGGATGGGGAACTCGGCCGCTTCGCGCAGGAGGTCTTCGCCGTCTCGCCGGGTGTTCGCCTCGACGCTCCGGAGCGTCTTCTCGTGGAAGAGGTGGGGGCCGTACTCCATCGCGGGGAGCGGGCTCATGTGGATCCCGGCCAGCACCACGACGCCGCCATTCCGCACTGCTCGGAGCGCGGGCGGTACGATCTCCCCGGCCGGGGCGAACACTATGGCGGCGTCGAGGCGGCCCGGCATCGCCTCGGTAGCATCGCCGGCCCACGCAGCCCCGAGCCGGCTTGCGAGGTCGCGGTGGCGGGCGCTCCGGGTCGCCACGAAGACCTCGGTGCCACGGTGCCTGGCGATCTGGATGACCACGTGAGCAGAGGAGCCGAAACCGTACAGTCCGAGCCGGCCGCCGTGGGTCAGTTCCGTGCGGCGGAGCGCGCGGTAGCCGATGATGCCCGCGCAGAGTAACGGCGCAGCCTCGAGGTCAGAGAACCCGGCGGGGATCGGATAGGCGAAGGCCTCGGGCACGACGGCCAGCTCCGCGTAGCCGCCGTCCTCATCGTAGCCCGTGTATCGCGAGACCTCGCAGAGGTTCTCGGCGCCCGCCCGGCAGAAGCCGCACGCGCCGCACGTTCCGCGGAGCCACGCGATGCCGACGCGATCCCCCGGATGGAAGCGGCGGCAGCCGGGGCCAACCCGGTCCACGATGCCGACCGCCTGGTGACCGGGCACCAGCGGCAGGCGGCGTGGGGGTAGGTCGCCCTCGATGACGTGAAGGTCGGTTCGACAGATCGCGCACGCACGGACGCGCACGCGAATCTCGATTCGGCCTGGCTCCGGATCCGGTAGCTCCACCCGCTCGAGCGGATGCGAGCTGATGGACCCCTGTCGACGCAAGATCATGGCATGCACTGCTACGATCTCACCGAGCCAGATGGTCGCACGAGACGGCTGTCGGCGGCCAGCGGACACGGCATCGCACCGGCCCTTAGGTCCTGGCGTCCGGACGCATCGCCCAATTCGTCGCCGAAACGCGGGGCCTGGTGGCACACTGGGTCAGTGCACCACGAACTGGGAGGCCACGGCATGAAGCGAGGGTCAATCGGGACGGCGCTCGCGTTGTGGGCGACGTTCGTCGTGACGCTGGCGGTGGCGCCAAGTCCGGCCGTCGCGTTTCACGACGCCACGATCCATGTAGAAGGGGGGGCATGGTTCCCGACCCTCGACGCCGAGGTTCGATCATCACGGGCTGGGCTCGGGGGGGACCTGCTCAGCGACGACGATGTCGGCATCGACGACCCGGACGTCGTGTTCCAGGGGGGCGTCACGTTCCGCCTGGCCAAGCGCCACGCGCTCCGGATCGACGGGTTCGCCTTCGGCGTGGATGGAGGCCGCCAGACGGATCGCACGTTCACCTTCGACGGCCGCACGTATCCCGTCGCGACCCCCGTCACGTCCGAGGCCGATGTCGCCTTCGCCGGCCTGGACTACGGCTTCGACGTGGTCCACACGGGGCAGGCGGCCCTCGGTCTCAACATCGGCGTGCGCTTCGTCGGTGCGGAAGCGTCGATCGAGGCCCCGCTCGTCGGAGAGGCCAAGGGAGAATTCGAGACTGCCCTGCCGGCCCTGGGGCTGGTCGTGATCCTGCATCCGTTTCCGGTCCCGCTGCTCTCGTCCCTCGCGCTGTCCGGCCGCATCAGCGGGGGTACCATCGGTGACGGAGGAACCTTCATCGATGCGGAAGGCGGGGTCGAGTGGTTGCCGATCCCGCTCCTGGCCATCCGAGTCGGCTACCGCTACTTCCACGCCGAAGGGGAAAGGGACAGGGACGAGGCGAACGTCGACCTGTACGGGCCCTACGCGAGTCTGACGCTGTCGTTCTGAGACCCGCGGCCCGGCCCCCTGGTCCGGCCTCGGCTCCGGCCCCAGCACCGGACCGGGCCGCCGGGGCCTTGGTGCCCGCCGGTCAGGCGCCGTCGTCGCAGCGGCGGCAGACGCCGAAGAAGCGCAGCTCGTGATCGGTGACGCGGAACCGGTGAGATTGCCGCACGCGGCGCCCGAGCCGGGTCAGCACGTCAGCCTCGAGGAGGCAACCGTCAAGGTCCTCGATCTGACCGCAGAGCCGGCAGATCAGGTGATGGTGGTGCGCCATGAACGGCTCGGCGAGCTCGTAGCGGCGCTGCCCCTGGGTGGCATCGGTCGCCCGGACGAGGCCCACGTCACAGAGGAGTTTCACCGTGCGATAGACGGACACGAGGTTCGCGCGTTCTCCGCCGAGGGCGTGGTGTAGCTGCGCCACGGTGCGCGGCTCCTGGCTCGCCGCGAGGGCACCGAGCACGGCCCGGCGCGGCGCGGTGATGCGGTATCCCCGGCGCGCCAGCAGCCGAGGGATGGCGTCGCGAGGGTCCTCGACGGCTGGGGACGCAGCGGGATTGGCGCTCATTGCGTCTGGCGTGCGGGAGGGGCCACTCCCACCGCGCGGTAAGTCTCGTCACCGTGCGGCACGAACGGTCCGCGTGACTGCCAGCCCTCAGTCGGCAAGCCCTGCTGCACCCAGCCGGGTATGCCCTCGTCCAGCACCTTCAGGTTCCGGTAACCCATCGCGTAGAGCTTGCCGTAGGCCAAACTGGCCAGGTGATGTGGACACGCTCAGTAGAGGACGACCAGTCCCTGCCGAGGGATCTCTCCGGCTCGAGACTCGATCGTGTCGAGGGGGATCGACACGGCGTTCTTGATGTGCCGGGTCAGGTACTCCTGGCGGCTCCGGACGTCCACTAGCTGGATCTTGGTGCCCTTCCGGAGCAGGTAGTCCAGCTGCGCCACCTTGATGACGTCGAACGTCGGCTGCTGCGCGCTCACCTCGCGCGACGCCTCGGGCAGGACCGCGGCGGCCACGAGCAGCAGGAACACTGGCGCGAAGCGTAGTCTGACCCTCATCGCTTGTCTCCTCGAGACAGGCCCATGATCTCCATCCCTCACAGGATACCTCATCGGAGGGCCGGGATGCTCGGAGTCGGAGTCCAGGGCCCGCCAAGGGGTGCGTGGCCAGTGGACCGAATCGTCGGTGCGGCGCATTCTAGGGAGTCGATGGCCCACCCGGGGCATGGCAATGGCTCGTCCGCGAGACCCGAGTCGGCGGCCGCACCTCCGCTCCGGCCATGGCAACGGCTGAGCGTCCGGCTGGCCGTGTTCTTCGCGGCCGTGACGTTCCTGGCCGTGGGTGCCGTGGGCTTTCTGACCTACACGCGGCAGCGGGGCGAGGTCGAGGACTCGGTCGGCACGCAGCTGCTCAACATCGCCCGGGTGGCGGCACTCCAGCTCGACCCACGCCTCCTCATGGAGGTCGACGCCACCCGGTCCACGGACTCCGCAGGGTACCAGAAACTCCGTCAAGCCCTCGCCGCGATCCAGAACGAGACCCTTCTGACGAGCCCGATCACCACGCTCGCCGCCGTCCTGCCGGACGCGCGGACAGCCCGCCTGGTCATCGCCAGTAGCGGACCGGGGCGTCCTGGCGACTCGTACCCCCTGGCTCCGGAGCTGATCGAGCCGATGGGCTGGACGCTCGGCGACGGCGTGGCCCGCTACACGCGCGTGTATCGGCATCAGGGCGGGCTCTGGATCTCGGCCTTCGCACCGATCCTCGACCCCGATGGACGCCCCGGCGCCCTCCTCCACGTGGCCTACCCGGTCGAGATCTACCTCGACCGGCTCCACGAGCTGCGGAACACCCTGCTGTTCGCGACGGCGGTCGGCTCGTTCGCCACGCTCGTGCTCGGGCTCCTGGCCCTCCGTCGCCTCACCCGGCCCATTGCGCTTCTCACGGGAGGCGTGTCGCGCGTCGCGGCCGGCGACCTCTCCCGGCCCCTTCCGGTGACCTCGCGGGACGAGGTGGGTCGGCTCACCCAGGCATTCAACGCGATGCTCGACGGTCTCCGCCAGCGCGACTTCATCCGTTCCGCATTCGGGCGGTACGTATCGCCGGAGGTGGCCCAGGCGATCCTGGAGTCGCCGGAGGGCCTCCGCTTCGGCGGCGCGAAGCGGGTCGTGACGGTGCTCATGTCCGACCTCCGGGGCTACACGCGATTCGCGGAGCAGGGCGACCCGGAGGAGGTGATGGAGATCCTCAACGGCTACCTTGCGCGGATGGCTGAAGTCGTCATCGCCCACGGGGGGACGATCAACGAGTTCATCGGCGACGCGATCTTCGCGGTCTACGGCGCGCCGGTGGCTCATCTGGACCACGCGGAGCGGGCGGCCGCCACCGCGCTGGCGATGCAAGCGGCCCTGATCGATATCAACGCAGAGCACGCCCGGCGTGGACTGCCCGCGTTCGAGATGGGCATCGGGCTCCACACGGGTGAGGCGGTGGTGGGGAACATCGGCTCCGAGCAGCGGGCCAAGTACGCTGTGGTGGGCAGCGCGGTCAACGTGGCGAGCCGGGTCGAGAGCGCGACGGTCGGCGGCCAAATCCTTCTGACCGCACGAACCCTGGCCGAGCTCGGGGGACTCGCGAGGGTCGGACCCCCGGTCGCCCTGCAGGTGAAGGGGCTCTCCGAGCCTCTCACGCTGCACGAACTCCAGGGGCTCATGGGCCGGTTCGCGCGTGACCTCCCCGTGACGGCGCCGGATGCCGAGCGCGAGGTGGCCGTGGACCTGGAACTGGAGTGCTGGATGATCGATGGCAAGGTCGTGCGTGCCGAGGCCGTGCAGGGGCGCGTCGTCCGGCTGGGGAGACGGGAGATCCACGCCCGGCTTCAGGAGCCGCCCGCCCCCCTGACGAACGTGAAGCTGCGCCTCCGGTACCCGCCGCCACTCGACCGGCCCTCCGAGGCGATCTACGCCAAGGTGCTGGCCCACGACGGGGAGGGCCTCGTGCGGATGCGCCTCACCGCAATCGGCGCCGCCGACCGAGAAGCGATCGGAGCGCTCGTCAAGTAGCGTTCCGTGCCCACCGCGCCCCCTCCGATTTCACACCTTCGTGACACCCGGTCGCTGACAGGGTCCATACTGCCGCCGAGATGGCTCGCCGAGCCGGGAGCTGGTGCCTGACACCGTTCCCGGACGCGGGAGTGGGTCATGGACGAAACCCTCATTTACCGAAGGAGGACGACCCGATGAAGACACGCCTCTTCCTCGCCTCAGCCATCGCCGCGGCGATCGCGGCGCCCGTCGTCACTGGGGCCCAGCCGGCGCCGGCACCGAAGTTCGAGGCCGAGAAGTGCTACGGCATCGCCAAGGCGGGCAAGAACGACTGCCAGACCGCCAACTCCTCGTGCGCCGGAACGTCGAAGCGGGACGGCCAGCGGGACGCCTGGGTGTACGTCCCGAAGGGAACCTGCGACCGGCTCGTCAACGGCAGCATGCAGCCTCGCGCCTAGGCAAGGGAGGGGACGGGTGACATGATCTCGCGCAGCGGCAGCCTGGGTGTCCCGGCACGGACGGGCATCGGGCTCCGGAGCCCGCACGTCGCCGAGGTCGTCGCCACCCGTCCCGCGCTCCCGTGGTTGGAGGTACACCCGGAGAACTACATGGGCGGCGGGTCCCTCGTCCGGGCGCTCCAGACGATCCGCCAAGATTACCCCCTGTCCTTCCACGCCGTGGGACTTTCGGTCGGGAGCTGGGGGGGCGTGGATCGGCGTCACCTCGGCCGGATCAAGGCCCTCGTGGACCGGTTCGAGCCCGCCCTCGTCTCGGAGCACCTCGCGTGGAGCCAGGCTGCCGGCGTCTATCTGAACCACCTCCTGCCGCTGCCTTACACGGAGGAGTCGCTCGCGGCAGTTTGCCGGAACCTCGACGAGGTCCAGACGGTGCTCGGCCGGCGCGTCCTGGTCGAGAACCCCTCCGCCTACCTCCGGTTCGCGACGTCCGCGATCCCGGAGGCCCAGTTCCTCGCGGAGCTCGTGCGCCGGACCGGATGCGGCCTCCTGTGTGACGTCAACAACGTGTACGTGACGGCGAGGAATCTCCGGCTCGATCCCGTGGCGTACCTGGACGCGCTCCCGGCTGACGCGGTGGGAGAGGTGCACGTCGCCGGGCACTCGGCCAACGAGACGGACGGCCGGACCGTTTTCATCGACGATCACGGTTCGCCGGTGGCTCCGACCGTGTGGGCACTCTACGAACACGCGATCCGACGGTTCGGCGCGGTCCCGACGCTCGTCGAGTGGGACACCGAGATCCCGGCCCTCGAGGTCCTGCTGGCGGAGGCCCGGCACGCTGACACCCTGCTCCGCGGCGCGATCGATGATGCAGACGCTACCTGAAGTCCAGGCCGCGTTCGCCTTGGGGATCCTGCAGGAGGACGCCCGCCGCGTCGAGGACGTGATCGTCGGGGACGGCTTGACTCCCGCCGCACGCGTCCAGATCTACTGGAACCACGTGTTCACGAGCCTGACCGAGGCTCTCGAGACAACCTTTCCTGTAGTGTGCCGGCTGGTGGACCGCCGGTTCTTCGGCTTCGCGGCGAACCATTACATCCGACGCCATCCTCCCACCGGACCGTGTCTCTTCGAGTACGGCGCGACGTTCCCCACGTTTCTCGCTAGCTTCCCCCCGTGCGCGAGCCACCCCTACCTGCCGGACGTCGCGAGACTGGAATGGGCCATGAATCTCGCCACCCACGCTGAGGATTCCCCGCCCATCGCCCCGGCCACGCTGGGGAGGGTGCCCCCGGATGACGTTGGACGCGTCGTGTTCCGGGTCGAGACTTCCGCCTCGTGGCTCCGGTCTCCCTGGCCGATCGACCGGATCTGGCGGGCCAATCAGCCGGGCTCGGATCCAGCTGGCACCGTCGACCTCGCCGCGGGTGGAGTGACGCTGGAGGTCCGCCGCCGGGACGACGTCCCAACGATGAGAGCGCTCGAGGAAGGGGAGTTCGCGTTCCGTGCGGCGCTCGGTTCGGAGGCGACGCTCGAGACGGCCGCAACGGCGGCCGTGGCCGCGGATCCGACGTTCGATCTCACGGCGGCGCTGCGCTCGTTGCTCGACGAGGCGCTCATCACCGGATTCGCGCTCGCCCCCTCGGCCCCGCAGGTTGCGCCGGACACGCCGATCACGCAGGCCACGCAGGAAGGGAGCGCCCGACGATGACCGCCACCTACGACACCGTCGCCGACAACCGCCGCGGAGTGCCAAGGTGGTGTCCACGAAGACCTGCTCCTGGATGGCACCTCCCGGCGCCTGACCTCTGACAGGGCGCGCCGCGCGCGCAAGCATTGTCACGATGGCCGCCGTCGCGACACGCCGTGCGTCCGGGCGGCAGCGACGACCACGCCGACGGCCGAAGCTCACCGCCCTACCTCCACCGGGTACCCGAGGCGAATCCAGGCGGGGAGTCCGCCCACCAGCACCATGACGTTCCGGTAGTCCGCCTCGCGAAGCACCTGGTAGGCCGCCGCCGCTTCCCCGGGCGTGCCGGCGTGGAGCACGACTCGTCCGACGCGTGGGATCTCCGCCGTCCGCCATTTCAGCTCGCCGAGCGGCAGGGATCGGGCGCGGGGAAGGTGGCCGACCCGGAACGCATCGGCCGGTCGGAGGTCGATCACAACGACCTCCTCTCCGGCCTCCCGGTAACGCTGGACATCCTCGGCCGAGATCGACAGTGGCGCATCGGCGGCGACGTGAACGGCACGCGCCGGCCTCCCGTCCCCGACCACGACGGACCCGGCCAACGCGATCAGGGCCACCCCTACGCGCGCCGTCACGGCGCGGGCAACTTTTCGATCGCGACGAGAACGAGGCGCTCGCCGTCCTTGCGGACCGTGAAGCGAACCAGATCTCCTGGCACGAGACCGTCCAGCATCTTCGGCTCCTCGACCTCGAACCCCATGGTCATCGCGTCCATGAGTCCCGGCATCGCCTCGTGCGTGAGGAAGACCGCGCCAAGCTTCGGTATCACGGACCGAACGATGCCGCGCACCGCCCAGGACGGGGGGTTGGGGCGAGCCGCCTCGGCGCGGAGCCGTGAGATCTCGCCCCGGAGACTCCGCACCTCTTTCACCCACCGGAGGTAGCCGAGACCGATGCCCACCGCCAGGGCGACGTTCAGCAGCACGACGACCTTCCACAGCCGCATCACGGGCTATCGACCCGCCGGCCCATGATCAGTCAATGCACGTGCTCGGCCGCCAGCGGGGCAACCGGCACCTCCTGCGCGAGGCGGTCGATCTGGGCCAGGAGTCGCCCCACATCAGCCCAGCCCTCCGTCTGGCTGCCGAGATCCCGCGGGACCCAGCGAGCGCGGAGATAACCCTGTCGATCGACCAGAAGCTCCATGTGCGGGACCGGCGGCGGCTCCGGCCTCAACCCCTCCGGGGTGAGGTCGCGCCGGAACAGCATGTAGGCGGCTCCCGCTTCGGCGGCTCCCTCGACGGCGAGCGGAAAGAACACCGGCCGTCCGCCCAGAGCGCGGTACACCCCTCCTTCGGCGTTGAGCGGTACGCCGAGGATCTCGCCGCCACGAAGCTTGAAAGCGACCGCGAGCCGATTCAGCTCGACCAGGCGGTCAGCGGAGGCAGGCAGAGTGAAGAAGACGACGAGCACGATCCCGCGGCCCCGCCAGTCGCGGAGTGCTCGGCCTTCGCCGATCCCGGTCGTGAAGGTGAAGTCCGGAGCCACCACGGCCGGGCGGACGGTGGCGATCGGACCCAGGTCACGCGCGCGCTCCGCTGCTCCCAGCGCGCGCACGAAGTTGATCACGTCCCAGCGCGCGTCGACCGCCAGCTGATCGGCAAATCCCGGCATGCCGGATCCCGGGATACCGTGGGTAAGCCACCAGAAGAGGTCCCCCGCGGTGTGATCCGCCGCGTGCTTGGCCGTGAGGTCCGCAGGCCGTCGTGGCAGGCTCGCGCCCGCGGGCCCGTCCCCGTAGCCGGCAATGCCATGGCAGCTCTGGCAGTGGATCCGATAGAGGTTCTGGCCCTGAACGATTGAAGCCGCCGCGTAGGGCACCGCCGGCCGGAGATACGTCGTCGGGTGGGCGTCGACGGCCATCGGGCGGAGAGCCAGCGTGGCGCCAAGGGCAAGCGCGATACCGCCACCTACGGCGGCCGCGCGCCACCGCCGCGGCCGGATCACCAGCGCCAGCAGCAGCGCCACCAGCCCGAGCGTCGCCACCTGGCTCCCGATCGCCACGCGAGGCTGGACGCCCGGCAGCGTTTTGGTGGCCTCCCAGTCGAGCCGGAAGGTCAGAGGCCATGCGATCTCGTCGTGCCGCCCCGGTGTCGTGAGCCCGAGCACCGCGACGACCGCCACAATCGCCACCGTCAGGATCGCCTCCGCCAGTGCGTGACGCCGGAGCGCCGTCAGGGCCTCGGGAGTGCCGGGGCCGCCTGCCGCGAGCCGCCGGCGCCAGACGAGCAGGTTCCGCGCGGCCACCGGAAGGAGGACTCCGAAGAGGACCAGCTTCAGGATGAGCCAGCGCCCGTAGGCCGTGCCGAGGAGCGCGGGCACACCACCCACGTGCTGCCAGGCCGCGAACGCCCCGGTTGCCGCGAGAATCGTGACGGCGCCGAGTCCAACGCGGGAGAACGCCTCCGTGGCCCTCGCGGCGACGGCGTGGCTGGGCAGACGACGCGCCCAGGCGAGACACAGCACGAGCGGCACCAGCCCGCCGGCCCACGCACCGCTGGCCAGAAGATGCAGGCCATCGAGTCCCATGGCGAGGGCGCCGCCCTCAACCGCGGCGGCATGGCCCGCAGCGGCGCCGAGGACGAGGCTCGCCGCCGACAGGCCGAGCGCCTGGAGGCGGAGCGCCAGCCAATCGCCCGGCCCAGCCTCCTCCGCCAGCAGGAGAAGCGCCGCCAGGAGGACAAGGAGCCCGGTTCGCGCGAGCCAGACGGTCCCGTATCGCGTGTCGGCCAGGACCGAAAGGATGCGGCCGCCGTCAAGGCTCTCCCAGGAGCCGGCCCCGGTGGCCACGCCGACCTGACGCCAGAGGTCGAGCATGCCGGCGATGACGGCGACCGCAAGCGCCCAGCCCGCCAGCTTGAGGAGTTGGGTGTCCAGCTCCCGAAGGCGCTCACGGCCGACCTCAGCCCCCGAGCGGGCCGCCGGGCGCACGACCAGCACGGAACACGCGAAAACACCGACCAGCGACAGCGTCGCCACCGTGTGGAGCCAGCGAACGACGACGAGGAGGATCTCCATCAAGACGGGGGCTCCCGTCCATGGTCGTCCGGTCGCTCCGGAGCGAGGAGCGCCCATGCCGCCAGGCCGATGGCCGCGACCGCGCCCGAGATCAGGAGCCACGAAACCCAGCCGAGCCCACCCCCTTGGGGCGGCGCCGGGACACCGTGATCGGCCAGCACGAGACCCGGTATCAGCGACAAAGCGGCGGCTGCAGCCCACGGGCTGCGGGAGCGCCCAGCGGCGCCGCGTGGGATCCTGAGGCGCGGCATCTCGTGTGAGGAGCGCGGGCACCAGGACGCGAGACCCGCCGCGCTCGTCTCCGGCGGCTATCTTCGCACGGGTGGTCGCGGGCGGCCCGGCAAACCTTGACTCCCCGCGGCCCGGCAACGAGAATGAAACTGCTGGAGCCCCGAGGTTCGCGTTCCTCGCCCTGGGCTGCGACGTGGCAGGGCTGTCCCGAGGCTTTCATGGAGATCGAACAGGTTACCCCCTACCTCTGGCGCATTCCTCGGGACGCGAGGCCAGGCATGCGGGTCCCGGGACTCATCTACGCCGACGATGCCCTCATGCAGGCCATCCGGCGCGACGGCTCGCTCGAGCAGGTGGCGAATGCCGCCGCCCTGCCCGGAATCGTCAAAGCATCGTTCGCGATGCCCGACATCCACCAAGGCTACGGTCTTCCGGTCGGTGGCGTCGTCGCCACCGATGCGGAGGACGGGGTCGTCAGTCCGGGCGGTGTCGGCTACGACATCAACTGCGGCGTGCGCCTGCATCGAACCAGCCTCGCCGTCGCCGATGTGCGACCTCGCATGGAGCAGCTGATCGACACCCTCGCCGTCGCGATCCCGTCCGGTGTCGGGTCGACCGGAAGGATTCGGCTCTCGCCGAAGGAGGAGCGTCGGGGTCCTGCCCGGGAGGGCGCCCGGTGGGCGGTGGCGCAGGGATACGGCGCCGCCGAAGATCTCGGACACATCGAATCTCACGGCTGCTTGCCCCATACCGATCCGGAGGCCGTCTCGCCGAGGGCCTACGAGCGCGGCCGCGGCCAGCTCGGGACGCTCGGCTCCGGGAACCATTTCCTCGAGGTTCAGGTGGTCGAAACCGTGTTCCTCCCCGACG
Source organism: uncultured Candidatus Rokubacteria bacterium (assembly GCA_963804185.1). Taxonomy (GTDB): domain Bacteria; phylum Methylomirabilota; class Methylomirabilia; order Rokubacteriales; family DASRDR01; genus DASRDR01. The sequence goes on along the minus strand of CAWDPM010000005.1, from coordinate 292,076 downwards.
TCGCCCGGACGCTCGGACTCGAGGAGGGCCGGGTGACCGTGATGATCCATACGGGGTCTCGCGGGTTCGGTCACCAGATTTGCACGGACGCCCTGGGGGGGATGCAGGGCGCGATGCGTCGTTATGGCATCGTGCTGCCCGACCGTCAGCTTGCCTGCGCGCCGCTCACGTCGCCGGAGGCCCGCGCCTATCTCGGCGCCATGCGCGCCGCCGCGAACTTCGCCTTTGCCAACCGGCAGTGCCTGGCTCACTTCGCCCGGGAGGCGATCGAACGAGCGCTGGAGATCGCACCCCGGGAGCTCGGATGGCGACTCGTCTACGACGTGGCTCACAACGTCGCCAAGGAGGAGGTCCACGAGGTGGACGGCCACGCCCGCCGTCTCCTCGTCCACCGCAAAGGGGCCACGCGCGCCTTCCCCCCAGGCCATCCCGAGCTGACGGACGCCTACCGGTCGGTGGGCCAGCCGGTCCTCATCCCGGGCGACATGGGCCGGTACTCCTACGTCCTCGTGGGCGCGCCGGGCGCGATGCGCGAGACGTTCGGCAGCACCTGCCACGGCGCGGGGCGGGTGCTGAGCCGGACCGCCGCGGTCCGGGCGGCGCGTGGGCGCTCGATCGCTGACGAGCTCCGGGCCCAGGGCATCGTCGCGAGGGCGGGTGGCCGCGAGTCCCTCGCCGAGGAGATGTCAGAGGCATACAAGGACGTGCGCAACGTCGTGGACGTCGTCGAGCAGGCCGGCCTCTCCCGCGTCGTCGCTCGCCTCCGGCCCCTCGGGGTGGTGAAGGGGTGAAGGATCAGCATGCCGCGAGCAAGTCGTTGCCGGCACTGCCGAGCTGGCCGACGTGGTCCCAGTCGAGCTAGCAACCGACAGGTCGGTGGCCAGGAATCTTGTGCACGCGGCTTGGGGCGGAGCGCTCATCGCGATTGCCGGACTCGCGCAGGATCCCTTGCCCGTGAAGCGGATGCAGGTCAACGGAACGGACCTCGCCTACGTCGAGCAGGGGGCGGGTCCCCCGGTCGTGTTGGTGCTGGGCGGTGTCGGCGACTACCGCGTGTGGACCCGCCAGCTCGCTGACTTCTCGACGCGCCACCGCACGATCGCCTACAGCTTCCGGTACCACTATCCGAACGCCCGGGCCGTCGAGGACGCGGAGTACTCGGTTCCGCTTCATGCCGCCGATCTCGCCGCGCTCATCCGGATCCTCGACCTCGGTCCGGCCCACCTGGTCGGGTATTCCTACGGCGCTAGCGTCGCGGCCTTCGTGGCGCGCGATCACCCCCAGCTGGTCCGAAGCCTCGTCCTGGCCGAGCCTCCGCTGTACTCGCTGCTGGCTGACCATCCCGAGGCCAAGGCGCTGCTCGCCGAGCGGGGCACGGCCATGAGCAAGGTGCAGGATGCGTTGAGGGCGGACAACGGCGCCGAGGCGATCAAGCGGTTCCTGGACTTCACGCTGGCGCCGGCCAGTTTCAGCGGCCTGCACGACGACCTTCGCACCGCCATGCTGGCCAATGCGGCGATTCTCCGGCTATTGCTCCGGAGCACCCCGGCACCGTTCACGTGCGAGCACGCCACGAGTATCACAGCGCCCAGCCTGCTCGTGACGGGTGAGCGGTCGCTCAGACTGTTCACGATCACGCTCGACGAGCTGGAGAAGTGCCTCCGACACCGGGAGCGGCTGACCTTGTCGGGAACGGCTCACGGCCTTCCCTTCGAGAACCCGGCCGTCTTCAACCAGGCGGTGCTGCGGTTCCTCGCCAGGCAGTAGCGTCCGCGGGCGTCGTCTGTTAGGCTGAGAGCGCATGTCCTGGAATCTCAAGGCGAAAGCTGATCGCCTCGTCGAGCAGGAAACCGGAACCCTTCGCAAGAGCTGGGGGGGCCGCGTCTCGTTCGCCCTGGTCTACCCGAACACCTACGCGGTTGGCATGTCCAACCTCGGGTTTCAGACGATCTACCGCCACCTGAACGCCCTCCCCGACGTCGTCTGCGAGCGCGTGTTCCTGCCCGACCCGGAGGATCTCCCGGAGTACCAGCGCAGCGGCACGGCCCCGTTCTCGCTGGAGTCCAAGCGACCCCTCGCCCAGTTCGACCTGGTGGGATTTTCCATCACGTACGAGGGGGACTACATCAACACGCTTCGACTGCTCCGGATGGCTGGTATCCCCCTCCGAGCCGAGGATCGTCGCCCGGAGGACCCCATTGTCCTGATGGGCGGCGTGTGCGCCTTCGCCAACCCGGAGCCTGTCGCGCCGTTCATGGACTTCGTGGTCGTCGGCGAGGGCGAGGAGATCGTCGGGGAGATCGTCTCGGCCTACCGCGAGGCATTCGGGGCGGTCTCGTTCGCCGCTCGCCGCCGAGATGATCTCCTGGACCGCCTGGCGCCGATTCCCGGGATCTACCTCCCGCAGCGCTACGCCGTCTCCTACCGTGACGACGGTGCGATCGCCGAGGTCCGTCCCGAGCGCGGCGCCCCGGCCGTCGTGATCAAGCGCCGTCTCAAGAAGGTCGACGACTTCCGGACGATCTCGCTCCTCCGGACGCCGAACGCGGAGTACGGCCACCTGGCTCTCCTCGAGGTCGGGAAGGGGTGCGGGCGCGGCTGCCGCTTCTGCCTCGAGGGGCAGATCTACCGGCCGGTTCGCCACCGGAGCCTCGAGACGCTCCGGGAGACCGTCCGCGAGATCAAGAAGGACTCGACCAGGGTCGGGCTCGTCGGGGCGTGCGTCTCCGACTATCCCTGGATCGGCGGCTTGATGGAGGTGCTCAACGAGGAAGGGCTCGAGGTCTCGATCTCCTCGATCCGCGCCGACAGCCTCACCGAGGCGCTGGTCTCGTCGCTGCGCCGGGGCGGCCACCGGACGCTCACGGTGGCGCCCGAGGCCGGCACCGAGCGGCTGCGCCACGTCATCCGCAAGGACATCTCTGACTCACAGCTCTACGACGCCTGCAACCTGGTCCGCGCCCACGGCATCCCGAACCTCAAGTGCTACTTCATGATCGGCCTCCCGACGGAGACGGACGAGGACATCGAGGCCATCCCGGACCTGGCCACGCGGCTTCTTGAGCGGCTGCGCGTGCCGTCGGAGCAGGGGGAGCCCTTCGGCCGGTTGACGCTGTCGATCAGCTCCTTCGTGCCGAAACCGTGGACGCCGTTCCAGTGGGTGGCGTTCGATCCGGTGAACCGGCTGGAGGCCAAGCTCCGGACCATCAAGGCCGGCGTCCGCCGCCTCCACAACGTGCGCGTCCTCCACGAGAACCCGCGCGAGGCCTTCCTTCAGGCGCTCCTGGCTCGCGGAGATCGCCGGGTCGCGGGCTTCCTCGAGGAAGCCGCGCGCCGCGAGGGTGACTGGCGGACAGCGCTGCGGGAGTGGGGTGGCGATGCCGACTTCTACACGCACCGCGACCGCCCGCTCGCCGAGGCCTTGCCGTGGGACCATCTCGACGTCGGCGTGCGGAAGGCGGGGCTGGTGCGGGAACACCAGCGCGCGGGGCTGTCACCGGAGGCGATCCCGCTCGGCTGACGACGGCGGAGGCGAGCCATGACGCAACCCGAGGGCCGCAGCAGTGTCGACGTCCAGGAGCACGGCGCCAACAAGCAGACGTCGACACGCCGCCTGTACATGCAGCTCCAAGTCTTCGAGGACTGCGAGGACCCCAAGCGGCTCACCGGGGCGCTGGAGCGCGCGCGCGTCGAGGGCGTCCTCTACGCGAACGCGGCCGATCCCCTCGGGGTAGGTGTCCTCGGTATCGCGGAGGATCCGGCCTTCTTCGTGGGCCGATGGCGGGAGCTTCTCGGGAGCGAGCCGTTTCTGGGGCTCCGGCGGAGGCCGGAGCTCACGATGTTCGGGCGGACGTACTCGAGCGGATTCGAGACGGATCTCGAGGACTGGCTACTGGCGCGCCCGCGACGGACCGCGCTCGCTCCCGAGTGGCCGTGGGCGATCTGGTATCCCCTCCGCCGGACCGGTACGTTCGCCAGGCTCACGCCCCAGGAGCAGGGCGCGATCCTCAAGGAGCACGCCGCGCTCGGGCGCACGTACGGCGAGGCCGACCTCGCCCACGACGTCCGCCTCGCCTGCCACGGGCTCGACACGCACGACAACGATTTCGTCATCGGGCTCGTGGGCCGCGAGCTTCACCCCCTTTCGCACCTCGTTCAGACGATGCGCCGCACGGCGCAGACGTCGGAGTTCATCCAGACGCTGGGCCCGTTCTTCATCGGCCACGCGCTCTGGCGCGGCCTCGGGAGCTGAACCGGGGGCCTTCGAGCCCCTCCGGACGCTCGCGCGGCAGGGCGATCGGGCGCGCGACCGCTTGGCCGGGGAGCTGGGCGACGCGTGGCACTCCTGGACGTGTCTATGTGCCGCCAGCGGTACCGCCCCCGCCGAGCTGCTGGTGCGAAGCCGGGCCAAGATCGAGCGCCGCGTGGCGACGGCTACGGTAGGGGAGCCGGGAGGTCCGAGCGGCCCATGAGGTAGCAATCGACCCCCCGCGCGGCGCTCCGCCCTTCCGCGATCGCCCACACGATCAGTGACTGCCCGCGCTGCATGTCCCCGGCGGTGAACACTCCCGGCACGCTAGTCATCCAGTTCGCGTCTCGCCAGACGTTGCCTCGCTCGGTCAGGCGGACGCCGAGCTTTTCGAGCATGCCGGGGCGCTCGGGCCCCAGGAAGCCCATGGCCAGGAGGACCAGCTCGCAGGGGAGCGTGAACTCGGACTCGGGAATCTCCCGAAAAGTCGGCCGGCCGGCCTCCCGGCCGAGCTCGACCCGGACGGCCTCGAGCCCACGGACCCGGCCTCGCCCGTCCGCGAGGAAGCGCTTCGTCGACACGGCGTAGACGCGCTCCCCCCCTCCTCGTGAGCCGACGAGACCCGGTAGATGTTCGGATACTGAGGCCAGGGGTTGTCGGGCGCGCGCTGATCGGGCGGCCGCGGCAGGATCTCCATCTGGTGGACCGAGCGCGCGCCCTGACGGTGCACCGTGCCGAGGCAATCCGCGCCCGTGTCGCCGCCGCCGAGGATCACCACGTGCTTGCCTCGCGCCGTGATGAAATCCGCCTCCGGGATCAGGTCGCCCTCGCAGCGGCGGTTCTGGAGGGGGAGGTACTCCATCGCGAAATGGATCCCGTCGAGCTCGCGCCCCGGGATGGGCAGGTCGCGCGCGTTGCCGGCGCCGCCCGCCAGCAGGAGCGCGTCGTGCTCCTGCCGCAGGCGCTCCGCGTCCACGTCGACGCCCACGTGGGCGCCCGTCACAAACCGGACGCCTTCCGCGCGCATCTGCTCCAGGCGGCGGTCGAGGACGCGCTTCTCCATCTTGAACTCGGGGATGCCGTAGCGCAGGAGGCCGCCGACCCGGTCGGCTCGCTCGAACACCGTGACTTCGTGGCCCGCGCGACGAAGCTGCTGAGCGGCAGCCAGGCCGGCGGGGCCAGATCCCACCACGGCGACTCGCTTGCCGGTCCGCACGGCCGGGGGCTCGGGAACGATCCAACTCTCGGCGAACGCGCGGTCGACGATCGTGAGCTCGATCGGCTTGATCGTGACGGGATCGTCGTTGATTCCGAGGACGCACGCACCCTCGCACGGAGCGGGGCAGAGCGTACCGGTGAACTCCGGAAAGTTGTTCGTCGCGTGGAGGCGGTCGATAGCCTCCCGCCAGTCGTCCCGGTAGACCAGGTCGTTCCAGTCGGGGATGAGGTTCCCGAGCGGACAGCCCTGGTGGCAGAAGGGGATGCCACAGTCCATGCACCGGGCCGCCTGCTTCTGCAGTTTCGGCACCGGCCAGGGAAGGAGCACCTGGCTCCAGTCTCGGAGCCGCTCGGCGACCGGCCGATAGGGCTGCTTGTCCCGCGTGAACTCGAGGAAGCCGGTGACCTTGCCCATCCCGACTAGCCGTGAGCCCCTTCCATCACGGCCCGCTCCCAGGGGATGCCTTCCTCCTGGGCGCGGCGCATCGCCGCCAGGGCGCGCTTGTAATCCCGCGGCATGACCTTCACGAAGCGTGGCTGTTCCGCTTCCCACTCCGCCAGAATCTGCCCGGCGACCGCGCTCTCGGTGTAGCGCACATGGCGCTGCAGCAGCTCCCGCACCTCCTCCACGTCCTCGTCCTGGATGAGCGGTTCGACGTCCACCATGCCGAGATTGCATCGCCCCCGGAAGTCGCCGGCCGAATCGCGCACGTAGGCGACCCCGCCAGACATCCCGGCGGCGAAGTTCCGCCCCGACCGGCCGATCACCACGACCCGTCCGCCTGTCATGTACTCACACGCGTGGTCGCCGACGCCTTCGACCACCGCCAGCGCGCCGCTGTTGCGGACGGCGAACCGCTCGCCGGCCACTCCCCGGATGTACGCCTCGCCGCTCGTCGCCCCGTAGAGCACGACGTTCCCGACCAGGATGTTGTCCTGGGGCGCGAACGTCGCCTCGCGCGGCGGGAAGGCGACGATCTTACCGCCCGAGATCCCCTTGCCGAGGTAGTCGTTCGAATCGCCCTCGAGGACGAGCGTGATCCCGCGGGGAACGAAGGCCCCGAAGCTCTGTCCGGCCGAGCCGGTGAAGTGGATGCGTATCGTGTCGTCGGGGAGACCGTCGGCGCCGTACCGCGAGGTCACCTCGTACCCGAGGATCGTGCCCACCGTCCGGTGCACGTTGCGGATGGGCAGGCGCAGGTCGACGGGCGTCCGCGACTCGAGGGCCGGCTGGCACAGAGGCAGGATGGTGCTCACGTCCAGCGAGCGCTCAAGCCCGTGGTCCTGCGGCCGGACTCTCCGGAGCGGAGCGTCCGGGGCGACGGCCGGACGGTGGAGGATCGTCGAGAAGTCCAGGCCTCGCGCCTTCCAGTGGTCGACCGCCGCCCGCACGTCCAGACGGTCGACCCGCCCGATCATCTCGTCGAGTGTCCGGAAGCCTAGCTGGGCCATCAGCTCCCGGACCTCCTCGGCGATGAACCGGAAGAAGGTCGTGACGAACTCCGGCGCACCCGCGAAGCGCTTGCGCAGCTCCGGATCCTGGGTGGCGATGCCTACCGGGCAGGTGTTGAGGTGGCAGACACGCATCATGACGCAGCCCATGACGACCAGCGGCGCGGTGGCAAACCCGAACTCCTCGGCGCCGAGCAGCGCGGCGATGACCACGTCGCGCCCCGTCTTGAGCTGCCCGTCCACCTGGACGACGATGCGGTCGCGCAGCTTGTTGAGGACGAGCACCTGCTGGGTCTCGGCGAGGCCGAGCTCCCAGGGGACGCCCCCATGCTTGATCGACGTGAGCGGTGACGCGCCCGTCCCCCCATCGTGACCGGAGATGAGCACCACGTCAGAGAAGGCCTTGGCCACCCCCGCCGCCACCGTGCCGACGCCGACCTCGGCGACGAGCTTCACGTGGATGCGCGCCCGGGGGTTCGCGTTCTTGAGATCGTGGATGAGCTGCTTGAGATCCTCGATCGAGTAGATGTCGTGGTGGGGTGGGGGTGAGATCAGGCCCACGCCGGGTGTCGAGTGCCGCACCTTGGCGATCCAGGGATAGACCTTGTGACCCGGGAGCTGGCCGCCCTCCCCGGGCTTGGCGCCCTGGGCCATCTTGATCTGGAGATCGTCACAGTTGACCAGGTACTCGCTGGTCACGCCGAAGCGTCCCGAAGCGACCTGGTGGATCGCGCTCCGCCGCCAGTCGCCATTGGCCTCGCGACGGTACCGCGCGGGATCCTCGCCCCCCTCGCCGGTGTTGGACTTGCCGCCGATCCGGTTCATCGCGATGGCTAGGGTCTCGTGGGCCTCTTGGCTGATCGAGCCGTACGACATGGCGCCCGTCGCGAAGTGCCGGAGGATCGACTCCACCGGCTCCACTTCGTCCAGCGGCAGCGGCGTCTCCGCGGGTCTGAGGGCGAACAGGCCCCGCAGGGTGGCGAGGTTCCGGCCCTGCTCGTCCACGGCACGGGTGTACTCCTTGAAGATCTGGTACTGACCGCTACGCGTCGCGTGCTGGAGCTTGAACACCGTATCGGGGTTGAAGAGGTGGAACTCCCCGTCGCGGCGCCACTGGTACTCGCCGCCCCAGTCGAGCTCCGCGGGGCCGACGGGGCGGGTCGGGAACGCGTGCTCGTGTCGGCGCCGCACTTCCTCGGCGATGACGTCGAGGCCGATCCCGCTGACACGGGAAAGCGTGCCCGTGAAATAGCGATCGACGACTTCCTTGTCGAGGCCGATGGCCTCGAAGATCTGGGCCCCGCAGTAGCTCTGCAGCGCCGAGATCCCCATCTTGGCCATGACCTTGAGGATCCCCTTGTTGAGCGCCTTGATGTAGTTCTTCACGGCCACCCGGTGGTCGATGCCAGGCAGAAGACCCTTCCGGATCATGTCCTCCAGGGTCTCGAAGGCCACCCACGGGTTCACCGCGCCTGCCCCGTACCCGATGAGGAGGCACATGTGGTGCACCTCGCGCGCGTCGCCCGTTTCGAGGACGAGGCCCGCGCGCGTGCGCTCGCCGCGGCGCGTGAGGTGGTGATGGACGGCGCCGGTCGCCAGCAGGCTCGGGATGGCCGCGTGCTCGCGCGAGATTCCCCGGTCGGAGAGGATGAGGACGTTGTGGCCCTCGGCGATCGCCCTGCTGGCCCCGGTCTGGAGCGTCTCGAGCGCGCGCGCGAGTCCCTCCGCCCCCTCGGCCACGGGATACAGCATCGGAAGCGTCACCGCCTTGAACCACGGGTGCTCCATGTGGCGGAGCCGGGCCACCTCCTCGTTGGAGAGCACGGGGTCGGAGATCACGATCTGGCGGCAAGACTCGGGCCGGGGCTCCAGGAGGTTCCCCTCCGGGCCGATCGTGGACTCCATCGACGTCACGAGCTCCTCCCGGATCTGGTCCAGCGGGGGATTCGTGACCTGGGCGAAGAGCTGCTTGAAGTAGTCGTAGAGGGGCCGCGGCCGGTTCGACAGGACCGCCAGGGCCGTGTCGGTGCCCATGGAGCCGAGCGCCTCCTCGCCCCCCTTCGCCATCGGCGCGAGCAGGATCCGGACGTCCTCGTGCGTGTACCCGAACGCGATCTGCCGCTGGAGCACCGTGTCGTGGTCAGCCACGGGGGCGGCGTGCTTCGGGAGGTCGCTGAGCTGGACGAGGTTCTCGCGGAGCCAGTCGGCGTAGGGGTGCTCCGCCGCGAGCTGGGTCTTGATCTCCTCGTCGGAGACGATCCGGCCGCGGGCCGTGTCGACCAGGAAGATCCGGCCCGGGTGGAGACGCTCCTTGAGGAGCACGCTCTCGGGCGGGATGTCCAGGACGCCCACCTCGGAAGCCATGACGACCAGCCCGTCCTTCGTCACGTAGTAGCGAGAGGGCCGGAGCCCGTTCCGGTCGAGGATCGCGCCGATCACGGTCCCGTCGGTGAAGGCGATCGACGCCGGGCCGTCCCACGGCTCCATCAGGGCGGAGTGGTACTCGTAGAAGGCGCGCCGGTCCGGGCTCATCGACTCGTGCTTCTGCCACGGCTCCGGGATCATCATCAGGATCGCGTGGGGCAGGGAGCGTCCGCTCATGACCAGGAACTCGAGGACGTTGTCGAAGGTCGCCGAGTCGGAGAGTCCCTCGCGCGTGACAGGCAGGACCTTCCACAGATCGTCGCCGAACACGCTGGACCGGCAGAGCGCCTCTCGCGCCCGCATCCAGTTGATGTTGCCCCGAAGGGTGTTGATCTCCCCGTTGTGCGCGACATACCGGTAGGGATGCGCCAGCGGCCAGGAGGGGAATGTGTTCGTGCTGAACCGCTGGTGCACGAGGGCCAGCGCGGACTCGACGTCGGGATCGGTCACGTCGGGGTACATGGACTCGATCTGATCGGCGCTCAGCATGCCCTTGTAGATCAGCGTGTTGCACGAGAGGCTCGGCAGGTAGGCGAACGTCTGCTCGCGCACGTCGCCTGCCGAGATGGCCTTCTCGAACAGCTTGCGGATGATGTAGAGCTTGCGCTCGAAGTGCGGCCGGTCCCGGACGTCCGGCCCCCGTCCCACGAAGACCTGCTTGATGACAGGTTCCACCGAGCGTGCCGTCTCGCCGAGGAGACCGTCGTCCGTAGGGACATCGCGCCAGCCGAGCAGACGCTGACCCTCGTGCTCCACGATCGAGTGCAGGAGCGCCTGCACCCGGTGGCGCTGTGCGGTCTCCCGCGGCAGGAACACGAGGCCACACCCGTACTCGCCGGGGGCGGGGAGAGGAATCTGACGGAGCGCGCACTCCCGCCGGAGGAAGCGATCGGGCATCTGGATCAGGATGCCCGCCCCGTCCCCCGTGTTGGGCTCGCAGCCGCATGCGCCCCGATGCAGGAGGTTCTTCAGGACGCTCAGCGCCTGCGCCACGATCGTGTGGGACTTGCGTCCCTTGAGATCCACGACGAAGCCCACGCCGCAGGCGTCGTGCTCGTGGCGGGGATCGTAGAGGCCCTGGGCCGGAGGCAATCCTGGTGTCGTCATCGACTCACTCCCCGCGGTCACCCGCTGCGGCACGTTACCTGCCCCACGAGCGGCGCGTGGTAGGCCGGTGACAGGAGACTACATCAGTGTTGAGCATTAGCCAAGGCCAAAAGCAAGAAATCACTGCATTAGCATGTCTAATGATGTAAGCTCGGGGCGTGCAGATCGAGACCCTGAAGCTCTTCTGCGACGTCGTGCGACTCCGGAGCATCTCTCGCGGGGGAGCCCAGAGTGGCGTGACCCAGTCGGCGGCGAGCCAGGCGATCCAGCAGCTGGAGACGGAGCTCGACGTCCAGCTCCTGGACCGCTCGCGGCGGCCGGTCCAACCAACGCAGGAGGGGCGAGGCTTCTACGAGGCGTGCCGGACTCTCCTGGCCGGCTTCGAGCGGGCCCGGGCCGAGCTCGCGACCTCACGGCAGCGCGTCGAGGGCACTGTCCGCGTGGCCGCGATCTACTCAGTCGGCCTTCACGACATGAGCCGCCACATGCAGCCCTTCATGGCGATGCACCCCAACGCGCGCGTCCTCCTCGAATGCCTGCATCCCCACAAGGTGGTCGAGGCGGTCCTCGGGGACGAGGCTGACCTCGGCATCCTCTCGTACCCTCCGGCGAGCCGGGCGCTGGAGGTCCTGCCGCTCCGCGAGGAGCCCATGGTGCTCGTCTGCCACCCGAGCCATCGGCTCGCCCGCCGGCGAGTCGTCGAGGCGGCCGACCTCCAGGGCGAGCCCTTCGTGGCCTTCGACCACGACCTGCCGATTCGCCGGGCCATCGATCGCGTCCTCCGGCAGGCGGGAATACGCGTGGAGGTCGTCATGCAGTTCGACAACATCGAGACCATCAAGCAGGCGATCGCCATCGCTGCGGGTGTGAGCATCCTGCCCCGCCCGGCGGTGGCGAAAGAGGTGGGTGTCCGGATGCTCAGCGCGATCCCGGTTGCGGTCGGCGGGCTGGTCCGGCCGATCGCCATCATCCACCGGAAGGGGAAGCGGCTGCCGCCCGCCGTCGACCGCTTCATCGAGGTCCTCCGAAAGGCGGGGGACGGCGAGGCTCCGAGCGGCTCCCCAGTCGCCGTCGGCAAGGTGGAACGCTCGTGATCAGGCGCCCGGTCCGACGCCCGACAGGCCGGGCCGGGTCGACATGCCGACGGACTTCCGGTCGGAGGGTCTTAACCTTGCGATGGAACGGGGATTTGGGTACCATGAGGCCTGTGCGCTTGCGAGCGGTGACGCCATGTCGCCGAGTGCCCGCCGACCGTCGTGCCGGCCCGCTTAGGAGCTTCACCAGGCGCAAGGAGACTGAAGGTACATGAGCCAAGCTACGGCCACTGTGCCGATCCCTGCCAAGCCGAGGCGCATCCTGGACCGCGCCGTCGTGCGATTCGCCGGAGACTCGGGCGACGGCATGCAGCTGACCGGCGAGCAGTTCACCACCGAGGCGGCGTGGGCGGGCAACGACATCGCGACCTTGCCCAACTTCCCGGCCGAGATCCGGGCGCCCGCCGGCACCCTGTTCGGCGTCTCGAGCTTCCAGCTCCAGTTCGGTAGCCGTCGGGTTTACACGCCGGGCGACCGGCTGGACTGTCTCGTGGCGATGAACCCCGCGGCGCTCAAGGTCCACCTGCCCGACCTCAAGGAGGGTGGGCTCCTCATCCTGAACACGAGCGCCTTCGAGAAGAAGAACCTGGACCGGGCCGGCTACGCGACAAACCCGCTGGACGACGCCGCCCTCGGCGAGCGCTACCGGACCCACAAGATCGACATCACGCGCCTGACGGTCGACGCGCTCGCCGGCCTGGCGCTGAGCGTGAAGGAGAAGGACCGCTGCAAGAACTTCTTCGCGCTCGGGCTGGTCTCGTGGATCTACACGCGGCCGATCGAACCGACGCTCGACTGGATCAAGAAGCGCTTCACGAAGAATGTCGACATCGCCGAGGCGAACACCCGGGCGCTCAAGGCAGGCTATCACTTCGGCGAGACCGCCGAAATCTTCGCCGAGTGCTACGGGGTCGAGCCGGCCGAGATGGCCCCGGGTGTCTACCGCAGCATGACCGGGAACCGGGCGCTCGCCTGGGGCATCCTGGCGGCGGCGCAGCGCACCGGGCTGCCGGTCGTCTACGGCGCGTACCCCATCACGCCTGCCAGCGACGTCCTGCACGAGCTCTCGATGCACAAGCGCTTCCACGTCCGGACGTTCCAGGCCGAGGACGAGATCGCCGCGGTGGGAGCGATCATCGGGGCGGCCTTCGGCGGCGCGATCGGGCTCTGCGCGACCAGCGGGCCCGGGCTGGCTCTCAAGTCTGAGGGCATCGCGCTCGCGGTGATGGCCGAGCTGCCCATCGTGGTCTTCGACATCCAGCGCGGCGGACCCTCCACCGGCCTTCCGACGAAGACCGAGCAGGCGGACCTCATGCAGGCGCTGTACGGCCGGAACAGCGAGTGCCCGGTGGTGGTTATCGCCCCGGCGACTCCGGGCGATTGCTTCTTCGTCGCGTACGAGGCGATCCGGATCGCCGTCAAGTACATGGTCCCGGTGATCGTTCTCTCGGACGGCTACCTGGCGAACGGCGCCGAGCCCTGGCTGATCCCCGATCCCAAGAACCTCCCGGACATCGACGTCCGCTTCCGTACGGATCCGGATGGATTCCAGCCCTATGCGCGCGAGGAAGCCACGCTGGCCCGGCCGTGGGTCCGTCCCGGGACCCCGGGCCTTGAGCACCGGATCGGCGGCCTGGAAAAGCAGGACGTCACGGGCAACGTCTCCTACGACCCCGACAACCACGACTTGATGGTGCGACTCCGCGCGGAGAAGGTGCGGCGGGTCGCGCAGGAGATCCCTCCCACGACGATCAACGGGCCGGCCGGCGGCGAGCTCCTCGTCGTGGGGTGGGGAGGAACGTACGGGACGATCACAGCGGCCGTCGAGGAAGCCCAGGCGGCGGGCAAGGCGGTCGCGAGCATCCACCTCCGGCACCTCAACCCGCTCCCGCCAGATCTGGGCCAGATCCTCCGCCAATACGGGCGCGTCCTGGTGCCCGAGATCAACAGCGGGCAGCTCGTGCGGGTGCTGCGAGCGGAATACCTCGTGGACGCCGTCGGATTCAACCGCGTGCGGGGTGTGCCGCTCGCCACCCACGACATCATGGACGCGATCAACCAGCTGGTCGAGGTCGATCGATGAGCACCGGCACGAACGCCCCGCAGGCTCCGCGTCACACGAAGAAGGACTTCGAGTCGGACCAGGACGTCCGGTGGTGCCCGGGCTGCGGGGACTACGCGATCCTGTCGACCGTTCAGAAGATGATGCCGGACCTGGGCGTCCCGCGCGAGAACGTCGTCTTCATCTCGGGAATCGGCTGCTCCAGTCGCTTCCCGTACTACATGAACACCTACGGGTTCCACACGATCCACGGTCGCGCCCCCGCCATCGCGACGGGTCTCCGACTGGCGCGACCCGACCTCAAGGTCTTCGTAGTGACCGGGGACGGGGACGGCCTGTCGATCGGCGGGAACCACATGCTCCACGTCCTCAGGCGGAACGTCAACGTCACGATCCTGCTCTTCAACAACCGGATCTATGGGCTCACCAAGGGGCAGTACTCACCGACCAGCGAGCTCGGCAAGGTGACGAAGTCGACGCCGATGGGCTCGACCGACCGGCCGATCAACCCGTGCGCGTTCGCGCTAGGGGTGGGGGCGACCTTCGTGGCCCGTGCGGTGGACCGCAACATCGCGCACATGGAGGAGACGCTCAAGCGCGCGGCCGCGCACGGCGGCGCCGGATTCGTGGAGATCCTGCAGAACTGCAACATCTACAACGACATGGCTTGGGGCATCCTCTACGACCGCGAGTCGAAGATCGAGCACGAGCTCCGGGTTGAGCACGGGAAGCCGCTGCTCTTCGGCCCGGCGGACGCCCGGAGGGGCCTGGTCCTGGACGGGGTCAAGGCCCGTACCGTCCTGGCGAGCGACGTGCCGCCAGAGCGTCTGTGGGTGCACGACCAGACCGACATCGCTTCGGCCATGGTGCTGGCCAGCCTGGCCAGCCCCCAGTTCCCCATCCCGATTGGCGTCCTGGCCGAGGTCGAGGCGCCGATCTACGAGGACCTCATCGCCGAGCAGGAGAAGCGCGCCGTGGCCGAGCGAGGCCCTGGAGACATCGCGCGGCTCCTGACGTCAGGCGACACCTGGACGATTCGCTGAACGACCGGACCGGGTCGGAGCCGGCCAGCCGCCGGCGAGCCCCCATGGACCGCCGTTTCGTAGACGCGCTCCGGGATATCGTGGGCCGTGACGGGATCGTGGTCGCGGCCGACCAGCGCCTCGTTTACGAGTGCGACATGCTCGTCTACTACAAGGGCACGCCCGACCTGGTCGTGCTCCCCCGGACGACCGCGGAGGTCGTCGCCGTGGTGCGGCGCTGCCTGGAGGCGGGCGTGCCCATCGTCCCGCGCGGCTCCGGCACTGGCCTGATCGGAGGAGCGGCGGCGCCGAAGGGCGGCGTCATGATCAGCCTGAACCGCATGGACCGCATCCTGGAGGTCGACCTCCCGAATCGCTACGCCGTCGTCGAGCCGGGAGTGATCAACCTCGCCCTGACGCGCTCCGTCGAGGACCGGGGCTACTTCTTCGCCCCGGATCCATCGAGCCAGATGGTCTCCTCGATCGGAGGGAACGCTGCCACGAACGCGGGCGGACCCCACGCGCTCAAGTACGGCAATGTGGCTCACCACGTGCTCGGCATCGAGATGGTCACGGGCACGGGGGAGCTGCTGATGCTCGGCGGACCCGTCGTCGAGCGCCCCGGCTACGACCTGGCGGGTGTCGCGGTCGGCTCCGAGGGAACGCTCGGCATCATCACCAAGGTCGTGGTGAAGCTGACGCGGGCCCCCGAGGCCGTTCGGACGGCGGTCGCTACGTTCGACTCGATCGAGGTCGCCTCGGCCGCCGTGTCCGCGATCATCGCGGAGGGCATCGTCCCCGCCGCCCTGGAGGCGATGGACGAGCCGATCATCCAGGCGGTCGAGGCTGGCGTGCACGCCGGCTATCCGACCGAGGCGAAAGCGGTGCTCCTGATCGAGCTGGACGGGCCCGCCGCCGAGGTCGAGGAGCAGGCCGGCGCCGTGGCGCGCATCTGCCGCGAGAGGGGCGCCCTGACCATGCGCGTCGCGCGGGACGATGCCGAGCGCGCCCTGCTCTGGAAGGGTCGGAAGGAGGCAGCCGGCGCCGTCGGACGGATCACGCATAACTACGTGCTGCAGGACGCCGTGGTGCCGCGATCGAAGCTGCCGACCGTAATGGCGCAGATCCAGGCGATCGCCGCGCGCCATGGCCTGGTCGTCGCCAACGTGTTCCACGCCGGGGATGGGAACCTCCACCCAATGATCTGCTACGACGAGCGGATCCCCGGGGAGTTCGCCCGGGCGCTCGAGGCGAACGAGGAGATCCTGCACGCCTGCATCGAGCTGGGCGGGACGGTGACCGGAGAGCACGGAGTGGGCCTCGACAAGGCCGAGAAGCTCGCGTTGCTCTTCAACCAGGACGATCTCGCGGTCATGCACGCGGTCAGACGTGTCTTTGACCCGCGCGAGCTCATGAACCCCCAGAAGGTGTTCCCGTCCGGGCAACACGGCTGCACGCCGGTCTCAGCCGGGGCGGGGAAGCCGGTTCCGGAGGGCATGTGGGTCTAGCCGGGGGCGGCCTCGACCGGGACCTCGCCGACGCGGTCGGGCCCGGCCAGCTGCTTTCGGGAAACGACGCTGCAGCCCACACCGTCGGGGGGATCGCCCCCCGGTTCGTCGCAACGCCGACGAGCGTGAGCGGCGTGAGCCGGGTTCTCGGACTCGCCAGCGCCCACGGTCTCGCCGTGGTTCCCAGGGGTGGCGGCATCCGGCTCGAGTGGGGGGCGCCTCCGCGCCGGCTGGACCTGGTGCTCTCGCTCGCGCGGCTCGACCATGTCCTCGCGCACGAGCCGGCCGACCTCACGCTCTCCATCGAGTGCGGGGTCACGCTCGATGCGCTCGATGCCGTGCTGCGCCCGTATCGGCAGTTCGTCCCCCTAGATCCGCCCCGGCCGAACGCCTCGACGATCGGCGGGCTCATTGCCACCGGGGCCGCCGGACCCTATCGGACTCGATATGGCACCATGCGCGATCTGCTGGTGGGCCTGACCGTCGTCCGGGGCGACGGGACCGTCGTCAAAGGCGGCGGACGAGTAGTCAAGAACGTCACCGGCTATGACATCCCGAAGCTCCATGTCGGGGCCCTCGGGACGCTGGGCGTCGTCGTCGAGGCGCACCTCCGACTGCACCCCCGGCCGGCCGAGGAGCGCAGCTGGATCTTCGGCTTCGCGAGCGCCGAGGCGGCCCTGGAGGCGGCTCTGGACATCCGGGATTCGCCGGTCGTGCTGAGCCGATGCCAGCTGCTCACGAGTGGCGCTCTCGGCGCGCTCGGAGAGTCGATGCCGCCCGACGGGGCGTTGGCCGTGACGATCGGCAGCGTACCCGCCGCCGTGTCCTTCCAGGGGGAGCGAATCGCCGAGATCTGTGTCCGGGCCGGAAGCACGGCGATCGAGGTGCCGGAGGCCGACGCCTGGTGGCGGCGGGTTACCGACGTCACCTGGCCGGAGGATCCGGCCACGGCGCTCTCCCTGCGGATCGGCACGCGGCCGAGCGGTGTCGTCAAGGCACTGCGCGCGGTGGAGGCCGTCCACCGGGCCGGAGGGGCGCTCCGGGCCACCATCGATGTGGCGAACGGCGTGCTCCAGGTGACGGTGGATTCGCTCGAGGCCCGCCGCGTGGGCGACTTCGTTGCGCGTGTCCGGAACGCCTTGGAGACGTTCGGCGGGACGTGCGTGGTGGAACACGCTCCGCCGGACGCCCGGCCCGGCCTCGACGTGTGGGGCGACGCTGGCCGAGTCCTCGAAACCATGCGGCGCCTCAAGCGGGAGCTCGATCCGGCGGGCGTCCTGAATCCCGGCCGATACGTCGGAGGCATCTGAGCGGCGATGCCCCAGGCCACCCACCCCGAGGCCGCTCACGCGCCCCCGCGTCCGCTCGGCGCGTTCGACGACCAGGAGCCCCCCGACTGGGAGGGCATCCTCGACTGCGTCCACTGCGGCATCTGCTTGCCCCAATGCCCGACGTACCGGGTGCTCGGGCAGGAGATGGACTCGCCGCGAGGGCGCATCTACCTGATGCGCGCCGCGACCGAGGGGCGAATCGGACTCACCGACAACTTCCTCCTCCACATGGACCGGTGCCTCGGCTGTCGTGCGTGCGAGACGGCGTGTCCGGCCGGCGTCCCGTTCGGTCGCCTCATCGAGGAGACGCGTGGACAGATCGAGCGGAACGCGCCTCGTCGGCTCGGACGCCGAATCCTGGGCCGCTTGCTGCTCGGCGTGCTACCCGAGCCGCGGCGTCTCGCATTCCTCCTCGCGCTGACCCGGTTCTACCAGCGCCTCGGACTGCAGCGCCTGGTGCGAGGATCGGGACTCCTCGGGCGTTTCCCGCGCCTCTCGGCGATGGAACGGCTGTTGCCCAGGCTTCCGGACCGGCTCGCCATCGGGCTCCCCGCCGAGACCATGCCCGCCGGCTCGTCTCGGGGTACGGTGGCAGTCCTCGAGGGGTGCGTGCAGGCAGTCCTCTTCCCTCATGTGAATCGCGCGACCGTGAGCTTGCTGGCGCGCGCCGGCTACCGCGTCGTGGTCCCGGAGAAGCAGGCTTGCTGCGGAGCACTGCACCTTCACTGGGGCGACCGGGCCGGCGGCCGCGCGCTGGCTCGGCGCAACGTGGCGGCCTTCAAGGACATCGACTGGGTCGTCACGAATGCCGCCGGCTGCGGCGCGACGCTACGCGACTACGGACAACTCCTACGCGACGACCCGGAGGCTCTGGCCCTGGCCGGGCGGGTACGGGACGTCTCGGAGCTCCTGGCCGAGCACATGCCAGGCCCCCGGCAGGCGCTCGATCTCAGCGTGACGTACCATGAGCCCTGTCACCTTGCACACGGGCAACGCGTGCGGGAGGCGCCGCGAGCTCTCCTGCGCGCGATTCCTGGTCTTCGTCTGGTCGAGCTCGCCGAGTCCGATCTCTGCTGCGGCTCTGCCGGGGTGTACAACCTGATGGAGCCCGAGATCGCGGGCCAGCTGCTCGTCCGAAAACTCGACCGGATCGCCGCCACCGGGGCGGAGGTCGTGGTGACCGGCAATCCCGGCTGCCTGCTCCAGCTTCGTCGAGGCCTCGCCGACCGAGGCTCGTCGGTCCGTGCTCATCATCCGGTCGAGCTCCTGGCCTGGTCAGTCGAGGAGCCGGGCCAGGCTCATGCTGTGCCCTAATGAGACCAGTTAAACCTTCGGTATTTATTGTGCTTTCAGTCTATTGCACCCGGTAAGCTCCGGCGGGGAACGGAGAGGACGTGGCGGAGGAGTCCAGGGCCTACTTCACGGTGAAGGCCGTCGAGGCGCTGATCCCCCGGCTCGAGGCACAGATGGGCCGCGTGATGAACGCTCATGTCAGCGCGGCCCGCCTCCGGGCGGCCCTGGAGGCAGCCCAGCGGGAGGTGGTGCTGGCGGGTGGGATGCGGCTCCAGGCGGAGTGGTGGCGTGTGCGCCGGGTTGGGATCGACAAGGCGAACCGCGAGCTTCGAGCCGGACTCGGTGAGCTGCTCGCGACCGGCGGGGTGCCCAAGGACCTGGAGTTGGGGCTCGTCGACTTCCTGGGACTGGTGCGTGGCCGGGAGGTCAACCTCTGCTGGCGCTACGGTGAAAAACGAATCAGGTTCTGGCACGGGCTCGACGAAGGATTCGGAGGCCGCAAGCCCATCCCCGAAGATGAGATGGAGACGTGATCGAGGCCATCTGCCAAGCGCGGGTTCTACCTTCGGATCGGCGACTCTCCCGAGACCCAGCCGGCGCCCCGAACTGACGGTGGACCCGACGGCGCGCGCACGACATTCCTGAGGCCGCCCGCTGGCGCCGATGACACGGTACGCGGCGGTGCTCTTCGACATGTTCGACACGCTCGTCCGACTCGATCGGGGCCGGCTCCCTGCCGCGCGTATCGGGGGGCGCGAGGTGCGATCCTCGGTGCCGAAGCTCCACGGCATCGCGCGATCCGTCCTGCCGGGCGTGGGTCTCGAGGTCTTCTATGACGCGTTTCTCTGGAGCTATCAGGAAGCCGATCGCCTGCGGGCCGAGAATCACCGGGAGGTCTCGGCACGCGAGCGGCTCGCCCTGTTCTACCGCCGCGTGGGAGTGGAACCGGCGGGGATCGCGTCCTCGGTGACCGACGACCTCCTGGCCGCCCACATGGCCTGCCTCGCGAACGCCGCCCAGCCCATGCCCGGACAGGCGGAGCTCCTGGACTGGCTGGGAGGCCGGTTCCGCCTGGGCGTCGTCTCGAACTTCGACTACACGCCGACCGTCCGGCGCATCCTCGCGGAAGGCGGGATCCTCGGCCGATTCGAGACGGTGGTCGTCTCGGAGACCGTCGGCTGGCGGAAGCCGCACCCCGACATCTTCGAGCGCGCTCTCGCCGACATGGGGGTCCAGGCGGCGGACTGCCTCTTCGTCGGCGACCGGCCTGACATCGACGTGGCCGGCGCCAAGGGGGTAGGCATGGCCGTCGCCTGGCTCAACCCGGGGCGAGACCCCCTGCCACCGGGGCTCCCGGCCCCGGACCTCGACCTCGCCGCCCTGGCCGACCTCCGGCCGGCACTGGATCCGGGCTAACTAACCAGGTCGTGGCTCACAGGGTCCTGGCTCACAGGGTCCTTGACGCCCGGCCCGGCGTTTCGCTAGGCTTCTGGCGCGATTTCCGGGAGGAGCGTTGTGCGCGGTGAACGTCGCCCCGGCCGAAGGGGCTGGTCGGGCCCCTTGCGGCACCTGATTGGCCGTTGGTCCCAGCATCACAGGAGGAGAGCGAGGCATGCGTGAGACCGGGGTGGTGAAGTGGTTCAACGACGCCAAGGGGTACGGGTTCATCGAGCGCCCCGACAAGGAGGACGTCTTCGTTCACTACACGGCGGTTGAGGGCAGCGGATTCCGCACCCTTGCGGAGGGTCAAGCGGTGGAGTTCGACGTGGTGGACGGCCCCAAGGGAAAGCAGGCGGCCAACGTCGTCAAGAAGTAGCCTCGCACCGGATCGAGGACGGCCCCGGGAAATCCCACCTCGGGGCCGTCTTGCTTCCGGTGATCGCCGGCGCATCCTGGGACCGTATCAGACCGTCTCACTCACGGGGGCGGCCTTGCGATGCATGCCGGTGGAACAGACCGTCTGACGAGGCCGTCCGACTAGCCTCCAGGGGGAGCGAGGATAGCCCAGTGAGCGACGTGCGGAACGTGGTAATCGTCGGATCGGGGCCAGCCGGACTCACGGCGGCCATCTATGCGGGACGGGCCAACCTGACACCGCTGATCGTGGCAGGGAGCCAGCCGGGCGGCCAGCTGACGCTGACCTCGGAGGTCGAGAACTACCCGGGCTTCGTCGAGGCCATCCTCGGCCCCGAGCTGATGGATGTGATGCGCCGACAGGCGGAGCGGTTCGGAACCGAGTTCGTGGACGACGACGTGATCGGGGTCGACCTCATGAGCCGACCCTTTACGATCAAGACCGCCGAGCGGACCTGGATGGCGCGCGCGCTCATCATCGCGACCGGAGCCTCGGCGCGCCTGCTCGGTCTCGAGTCCGAGCGGCGCCTGCTGGGCCGGGGCCTGTCGACTTGCGCGACCTGCGATGGCTTTTTCTTCAAGGGCCAGGAGCTGGTCGTCGTCGGCGGCGGGGATTCCGCGATGGAAGAGGCCACGTTTCTGACAAAGTTCGCCAGCAAGGTGACGATCGTCCACCGGCGGGACACGCTGCGCGCATCGAAGATCATGCAGGACCGGGCGCGCCGTAACCCGAAGATCGCCTGGGCCCTGAACCGCGTGGTCGAGGAGGTGCTCGGCACCGACCGTGTCACCGGCGTCCGGCTACGTGATCCGGCAACGGCCGAGACGCAGGAGATCCCCGCTGGCGGCGTGTTCGTCGCCATCGGGCACACGCCTAACACCCAGCTCTTCGCCGGCCAGCTGGAGATGGATCCGGCCGGGTATCTCATTACTGAGTCTGGGTCGACTCGCACGAACGTCCCGGGCGTCTTCGCGGCCGGCGACGTGGCCGACCACGTCTACCGTCAGGCGGTGACGGCCGCGGGCACCGGTTGCATGGCCGCGATGGACGCCGAGCGCTTTCTCGAGGCCGAGGCCCACTAGGAGCGGATCCCGGCCGGTCTCACCTCTGACGAACCCCGCCCGTCGAACCGCTCCACGGTCACCGGTCGAGCGGGTCGGCCCCCTATGTCCCGACCCGGAGAGGCGCCCCGAGGTCGCGCAGGTACGCGATGGTGGACAGGTACGCGAGCTTGCCGGTGCGGGGGTTCTCCGTGGGGACGTTCTCGATCTCGATCCGGAGCCGCCCGAAGGCGCCTTCGGCCGTCACCGTGTGCCGGTTCCGTTCGATCGAGGGGTCGGCGTAGATGCGAATGCACGTCCGGTCCGGCCCGAGCCCGGCGAGGGACACAGCGGCGACCACGTTCACGTTGGCGGGGAACGCCCGGCATGCCTCCCGGGCAGTGCCCTCGAATACGACCGTCGCGGCTGTGACCTTCGCAAGGTCGATCTGCGCCAGGCCCGGGGCCCCGGCCAGGCCCCGAGGAGGCTTGCGCGTCTCCATCACGACGGTCTCGAGGTGCCCGTCGACGGCGGCCCCCTTCAGCCCGTCGAGTCCCGCGATCGCCGCCGATGGCGCGTGGATTCGCACCCCGCGTGCCGCCGCGCGCTCCACCCACTCGGGGTGCTCGAGCAGCGCCCCCACGGAGAGCACCACCAGGTCGCGTCCCGCGTCCAGGATCGCCGGCGCCAGCTCGACCAGCGCCGTCTGGGTGGCAGCCTCGACGACGATGTCGGCCCGTTCGAGCAGCTCGCGGAACCCCAGGAGGGGAGGCGCCCCGGGGAGAGTGGCCAGGAACTCGCCGGCCCGTCTTGCGTCGCGACTGGTCGCGCCTCCTAGCACCAGGCCAGGGATGCCGCCCGCCAGGGCCCGCGCGACGGCCCGCCCGATGGTGCCGAGCCCAAGGATGCCGATGCGGCGGCTCGGGCGGCTCACGCGCGCCACCGTAGCAATCACCTTCCGGGAAATCAAGGTGGCGGCGTGCTATCCTTCGGCGCGATGGCGCGGGGAATCAGCGCGGCGTGGGCGGCGCGGCTCCGTGGGCCGCTCGAGCATCTTTACCGCCGGTACGACTACGACGCCCGGATCGCCAGCGATGCCATCCAGTATCCCGCCCGCTACCCGGACCCCCTGGACCGGGAGATCGTCGCGCTCCTTTCGGCCAGCCTCGCCTACGGGCGCGTGTCGCTGTTCGGGGCCTGGCTGGTCCGTCTTCTGGAGTGGCTCGGGCCGTCGCCTCGGGACTTCGTCGCGGCCTTCGATCCCGCGCGAGATGCCAAGCGCTTCGAGCCGTTCCACTATCGGTTCACGCGAGGTCCCGACGTCGCGGCGGCGGTGCTTGCGATCCACCGGCTGATCGCCCGGCATGGCTCCCTCCGAGCGGCCTTCGCCGCCGGATACTCGGCCGACGAGCCGGACGTGCGACCGGCCCTTCACCGCTTCGCCGCATCTATCCTCGAGCAGGACTTTCGACCCGTGGGCATGCCACGGCTCACGCGCGGATTCCATCACCTCTTCCCGGATCCGGACAGGGGCGGCGCGTGCAAGCGGTGGCATCTCTTCCTCAGGTGGATGGTTCGCCGCGATCCGCCAGACTTCGGAGACTGGCGCGAGGTCTCGCCGGCGGCGCTCCTGATCCCCCTCGACACCCATGTTGCGAACATGGCTCACGCGATCCGGCTCACGCGGTTGCGGAGCCGGACGGGCCGCATGGCTGCGGACGTCACCGAGACCCTTCGCCGGCTCGACCCCCAGGACCCCGTGAAGTACGACTTCGCGCTCTGCCACACGCGGATGCGCGGCGACTGCCTCGACCGGCGCGACACCCGCGCCTGCCCGGCTTGCCAGCTCCGGCCGGTCTGCCGCCACTGGGGAGCACGGTGAATCGCGGCGCGATCGGTCTCCAGTGACCGACGCGCCCCCCGTCCTCCTCCTCGCGCTCGCGCTGGCCGCCATCATCGCCCTAGGAGGTGCCATCTGGGGGCTGGGTATCCTGGTCGGACGCGCGCGTCACCCCTCCGGGCCCGACCCCCTCGATGCCGGCCTCGCGGTCCTCCAGCGCGAGATCGACGCCGTCCGCGGCGAGAGTCGGCACGGTCAGGACACCACGCTGAAGGCCGTGCACGAGGAGGTGACCCGCTTCGGCGGCCAGGTCGGGGAGCGCCTCGGGCAGCTCCAGAGCGCTGTCGCGATGGAGCTCCAGCAGGTCACGGCGGAAGTGAACCGGCGTCTGCAGGACGGCATGGCGCTGATGCAGGACGCCCAGAAGACGATGGGACAACGCCTCGACGAGGCCTCGCGGGCCGTCACCGAGGTCCACGGTCAGCTCGGCGCCCTCGGCGAGGCCACACGCCGCATGGAGCAGGTCGGCCGGGACATCGCCGGGCTCGAGCAGATCCTCCGGGCTCCGAAGATGCGCGGGGGATTCGGCGAGACCTTGCTCGAGCGCCTCCTGGCCGAGATCCTGCCTGCCGAGGCCTTTCGTGTCCAGCACGCTTTCCGCAGCGGTGACAAAGTCGATGCGGTGATCGTGGTGGCCGGCCGGCTTGTCCCGGTGGACTCGAAGTTCCCGTTGGAGAACTTCCGGCGCATGGTTGCGGAGCCGGACGAGGATCGGCGTCGCCAGGTTCGGCGGGCCTTCTTCCGGGATGTTCGCGGCCGCATCGACGAGATCGCCCGGAAGTACATCGTCCCTGACGAGAACACCTTTGACTTCGCGCTCATGTACATTCCCGCCGAGAACGTCTACTACGAGGTCATCCTCCGGGACGAAGCCGGCGAGGACTCGCTGCTCGGCTACTCGCTCGCCCAGCGCGTGGTGCCCGTCTCGCCCAACTCCTTCTACGCGTACCTCCAGGTGATCCTGCTGGGTCTCCGCGGGCTCCGCATCGAGCAGAACGCGCGCGAGATCCTCGGCGTCCTCGGCCGGCTGCAGGCCGACACCGCGCGGCTCCGGGAGCACTTCGACACCCTGGGCCGCCACATCACCAACGCGAAGAACAAGTACGACGAGACGGCAACGACACTCGCCCGACTCGAGGGCAAGATCGAGGACGTCGCGGGACGGGGCGGGCAGCCAGCGCTGCCCGGTGTGTGACGCGCTCGGCCCGCGAGCGGATCCCGCGGCAGGGCGCGCTCCCTAACACGCGGTCCTCGTCCGGGCGCCTGTGGTATGATCCGGGCGAGATGGCCTCCCCGCCACCGTGTCAGGTCTATGGCATCAACATCCTGGTGAAGCTCCTCGAAGAGGCGCCGGCTGGCGTCCGCATCTACTGCCCGAAGGGATCGCCCATCCGCTACGGCGTGGTCGCGGGACGCGGTGACGGCTTCGATGAGGGCGCCAATGCCTTCCGCGAGATGCCGCCGGTCGAGGCGGTCGTCGCGTTCGAGGAGCCGGCCGAAGAGGTCGAGGGCCACTACTTCTACGTCAACGGCGAGGAGTTCCGCGTACTCCGACTCGACTCGGTCATCCTGGCTTTCCCCCGAGAGTAGCCACCCCGTCCGGCCGCCGTTTGCGGGCCCTCGCGATGTCCCGCTCCTCCGTTGACCTCGTCCTGGAAGAGATCAGCGAGCGGGAGGTCGTCGACCTCACCTCCGAGCTCGTCCGGATCCCCAGCGTCTTCCGGCCCGGAGAGCCGGGGGCGAACGAGCAGGCGGTCGCGGACGCCGTCGAGGCATGGCTCCGCCGCGAGCGGTTCTCCGTCGAGGTGCAAGAGGTTGCCCCGGGGCGACCGAACGTGGTCGGCTGGCTCGACGGAGGTGTGCCTGGCCCGACTCTCTGCTTCGAGGGCCACACCGACGTCGTGACCGAGGGCGACCCCTCCGCCTGGCGGTATCCGCCATGGAGCGGCCTGGTCGCAAACGGCGTCGTGCATGGGCGTGGCAGCGCCGACATGAAGGGGGGGCTGGCAGCGGCCCTGGTGGCGGCGGCCGCCGTCCGCCGCGCGGGAGTCCCGTTCGCCGGACGCCTCATGGTCGCCGCCCTGGTGGACGAGGAAGCCGCGATGTCGGGCGCCAAGCACTTCGTCGAGACGTCGCTCGGGCGTGGCATCTCGGCCGCCATAGTCTGCGAGCCCGAGCAGAACGAGCTCTGCCTAGAGCAGAAGGGTGTGCTCTGGGCGCGCGTCACCGTCCACGGCCGCATGGCGCACGGGGCGATGCCCTATGCGGCCGTGAACCCGATCGCCGCGGCCGGCCAGTTCCTCGCCCGGCTGCCGCAGCTGGAGCGCCGCGTCCGGCGGGGTGTCCAGCCGAGCCGGTTCCTTGGGGTGCCCCACGTCACGCCGACGGCCGCGGCGGCACCGTTGGGCCACATCGCCCAGAACAACGTGATTCCCGCGACCGCCGAGCTGCGGCTGGACGTGCGGCTGACGCCGGGGCTCGAGCCGGCCCGCGTTCTCGCCGCCATCGAGGAGCTGGCGCGTGACACGGAGCGGAGATGCCCTGGCGCGCGCGTCACGGTGGAGACCGTCGAGGCGCCTCGCCCGCCGACCCGGGTCGAGCGCAGCGAGCCGATCGTCAAGGCGCTCGGCTGGGCGGTCCGGCGGGTCGCCGGGCGGCGTCCGGTGTTCGGGGGCGTTCCCGGCTCAACCGACGGCACCATCATCCGGACCGCACTTGGGATCCCGATCGTCACGTTCGGACCCGGGAACCGCTTGATTCCGCACCAGGTCGACGAGCACGTGCCCGTCGCCCAGCTCGTGGAGGCCACGCGCTGCTACGCCGCCACGGCCTTGCGGTTCCTTGTCCCGTCGTGACTGACCGGGTCGGGACCCCGCAGCTTCGCGCGGTCGAAGCGTTCCCCGCGCGCGTCGGGGACCGCGAGGTGATCTGCCTGCGCGATCCCTCCGGTGTGACCGACGCCGTGCTCACCGTGCCCCGGACCCTGGCGCCGATCCTCGCCCTGTTCGACGGCGTGCGATCCCTGGTCGACGTGCAAGCGGAGATCATGCGCCAGTGCGGGGAGCTCGTGCTTCGAAGCCAGCTCGAGTCGATGGTCGAGATCCTCGATCAGCACCTGTTCCTGGAGGGCCCCCGGGCCGACGCCGAGCGCGCTCGGCAGCGGGCGGCGTTCGTGGACGCGCCGACCCGGCTGCCCTTCCATGCCGGGCGTGCCTATGACGACGAGCCAGGTGCGCTCGCAGCCGCGCTGGACGGCTACTTCGCGCCGCCCACCGGGCCGGGCCCCATCAGGCCACCGCGCGACACTCCCGTGGACGGACTCGTCGCGCCGCACATCGACTTCCACCGGGGAGGCCCCGCGTACGCGTGGGCGTACCGTGCCCTGGCCGAGGCCCCGGCCGCGGACTGCTTCGTCCTCCTGGGGACAGCTCACGCGGGCCTCGACGGCCACGCATTTGCGGCGACGGCCAAGGCCTTCGAGACCCCGTTCGGTCCGCTCGAGATCGACCGCGAGGTCCTCGACGCGATCGCCCGGCGGGCGCCGCCCGAACTCTTCGCGGCCGAGCTGGCTCACCGGAGCGAGCATTCCATCGAGTTCCAGGCGGTGTGGCTCCAGTACCTGCGCCGCCGGAGGGGTGGGGGAGCGCCCCGGATCGTGCCGCTGCTCGCGAGCTTCGCGCACGAGTGCCTCGTCCGTCGCAAGAGTCCCGCTCTCGAGCGGGAGGTCGAGGCCGTGCTGGACGCCGTGCGGGACACGATGGCGACCGTACCGCGCCGCTACTGCATTGTGGCTGGCGCGGATCTCGCCCACGTCGGGCCCCGTTTCGGGGACGAGCAGCCGATCGGCCACGCGGAGGCCGCACGCGTCCAGGCAGACGACCACGCGCTGCTCGAGCCGGTCGTCCTGAACGACGCGGAGGCCTTCTTTGCCGAAGCGACCCGGCAGCAGGACCGGAACCGCATCTGCGGTCTGTCGCCGGTCTATGCGCTCCTGCGACTTCTTCCCCCCGGCCCGGGGCGCCTCCTCAGCTACGGCCAGTGGCCTGATCCAGAGGGGATGGTCACCTTCGCCAGCGTCAGCTTCGCGGCAGAGACACCAGGCGCATGACCGCCGCCGGGACGGAGCCGACAGGCGATCCGGCTCTCTCGGGAGCCTTCCGCATCGACCGCGATGGCGTGTGGCGACATGAGGGCGTCGAGGTGACCCACCCGGGCGTCCTCCGAAACCTCTACCTCAACCTGCGGGAGGACAGCGCGGGCTACCACCTCCAGGCGGGCCCGATGCGCGTCCCGGTAGAGGTCGAGGACGCGCCGTTCATCGTGGTCCGCGCGGCGCCCGGGTCCGACCCGGGGACCCTGGAGACGCACCTGAGCGACGGGAGCCGGGAGAGGATCGACGCCGACACCCTGGTCCTGGACCGGCGCGGCATCCCGTACTGCCGGGTCAAGGGCGGGCGGTTCCGAGCGCGACTCTCCGTCTCGGCCTGGCTCCAGCTCGCCGACCGGGTGGAAGCTGACCCCCGGTCCGGCGAGCCCGTCCTGGTCCTGGGCGGTCGCCGGCTCGCGCTTCGCAGCGCCAGTGACCGGTGACCGAAGCGACGGTTCAGCTGCGCAGGTGCAGGACCACCGCCTTGAGCTCGGTCATTTCCTCGACGGCGTAGCGCGGCCCTTCCTTCCCGAAGCCTGACTCCTTGAGGCCGCCGTACGGCATGAGGTCGGCCCGCCACTGGGGTCCCCAGTTGACGTGCAGGTTCCCCGACTGGACCTCTCGCGCGAACTTCATGGCGGACTCGAGGCTCTCCGTGAAGATCGCGGCCGAAAGGCCGTAGGGCGTGTCGTTCGCGAGGGCGATCGCCTGGTCTATGTCGTCGAACGGCGTCACGGCCACCGCCGGGCCGAACAGCTCCTCGGCGGAGATTCGCATCTCGGGCTTGACGTCGGCCACGACGGTCGGCGCGTACACGGCCCCGCGCCGCTCCCCGCCGGTCACCAACCGGGCACCCGCGCTCACCGCCTCGCGGACCCACTCGTCGACCCGGACCGCGTCCTTCTCGCGGACCATCGGTCCCATCTTCACCGACTCCTCGAGTTGGCTTCCGGTCGTGATCGCCTCGACGCGCGGCTTGAGCGCCTCCAGGAAGTCTCCGTAGATCCGCCCCGACGCGAGGACCCGCTGAGCCGAGATGCACACCTGTCCGGCGTTCGCGAACCCGGTGATGGCCACCGCCTCGGCGACGCGGTCCAGGTTCGCATCCGGCATCACGATGACCGGTGAGTTTGAGCCGAGCTCCATGGTCACCCGCTTGATGCCGGCGACCCGGCAGATCTGGTCGCCCACGTCGCGGCTGCCCGTGAAGGTGATCTTCCGAACTCGCGGGTCGGCGCAGAGGAGTTCGCCCAGCTCGCCCCCGGGTCCGGTCAGGCACTGAATGCCTTCGGCGGGGAGGCCCGCCTCCAAGAGGATCTCCGTGAGCTTGAGCGCGGACAGCGGCGTGTCGGTGGCCGGCTTCACGATGACGGCGTTGCCGGCCGCGAGAGCGGGCCCGACCTTGTGGCAGACGAGGTTCAGCGGGAAGTTGAACGGAGTGACGGCCACGACGACGCCGCACGGCACCCGGAGGGTGAAGGCGACCTTGCCGGCTCCGCCGGGAGCGCCATCCACGGGGACGGTCTCGCCGTGAATCCGCTTCGCCTCCTCGGCGGACCCGAGGATGGTCTCTACCGCCCGGCTCGCCTCCAGCCGACCCTCCGAGATGGCCTTGCCCTCTTCGAGGCTGATCGTGCGCCCGAGATCCTCCTGGCGGGCCACCATGAGGTCCGCCGCCTTCCGGAGGATCCGGTGGCGATCGTACCCGGAGAGCCGTGCCATCACCCGGGCGCCCCGGACCGCGCTCTGCAGAGCGCGCTCTACGTCTCCGCGGTCTGCCCGGGGAACCGTGTCGACGACCGACCGATCGTAGGGGTTCTCCACGGGGATCGACTGTGGCTTCGACACCCACTCGCCGGCCACGTACATTCGCATGGGATTCTCCTCCTCTCGGGGCACATCGGTGGCGGATCCAGGAAATCGATACGGGTTTGCTTGAGCTGATTATGCCGCGCGTGTCCGGCACCGGCAAGCCGGGGCGGAAACAGGCACCGGCACGGCCCGCGCCTATTTTTCCTGGCGGCTTTCTCTGGCCAGCCAGTCCTGGTGGAGACGCCCGCCCTCGCGCCAGGCCTGACACGAGTTCACGAACCATGGGGTCCCACTCGGGTCTCGCTCCGTGGCGAAACCGAAAGCCGCGCCCGCGCCCTGGCGCACGACTGGTCCCATGGCCAGGATGAGGGCCGCGACGTGCGTGCAGCCCTTCTCCCGCCCGATGCGTTCGTTCACGGCTCTGGTGAATCCTCGCCCCACGGTGACACCGACGAGCGACTGGAGCGGCGGCAGGGCGTCCGGGCAGACCCCGGCGTGCGGGAAGGTCCGCATCGCACCGTCGATGGCGGACACGACGAGGTCCGGCCAGGTGACGGCCAGCGTCACCTCCATGTGGTGGATGACCTCGCCGTCGTGCTGGATCCAGTCGGGAACCCCCCGCGGGCGTCGGTCTTCGAGGGTTCCCCGGACCAGGAGAGCGTCGGGCGTGACGTCGCCGCTGCCTCCCTCCACGGCCTCGATGCGGATGGTGCGCACATGGACGGGCAAGGCATGAGGGGCGGCGGCCTTGGGCCCGAACGCGGACGAACGTTTCACGGGCCGCCCGCCTGCGGGCCACCGAGCGCCGCGAGGATGGCGTCGTGGACGCGCCCGTTCGTGGCGAGGACGCCGGGCCCCTCGAGTCGCCACGGTCCGCCCCGGACGTTCGTGACGCGTCCTCCGGCCTCCTGGACGATCAGCCCCCCCGCGGCCATGTCCCAGGGGCCAAGGGCGAGTTCCCAGAAGCCCTCTAGCCGACCGCACGCAACGTAACAGAGGTCGATCACCGCCGAGCCGAGCCGGCGAACCGCCTGGGCACGCACCGAGAGCGTCGCGTACTCCGGCAGGTTGGTCTCAGAGGTGGTGCGGATGTCGTAGGGGAAGCCCGTCACGAGGAGCGCCTGGTCGAGTGCGTCGACGCTGGACACGCGGATTGCCTCGCCGTTCAGGGTCGCCCCGCGGCCTCTCTCCGCCACGAAGCACTCGTCTCGGCTCGGATCGTAGGCGACGCCTAGCTCGACGACACCCGCACGCTCCAGCGCCACCGACACCGCGAAGACGGGCAGCCCGTGAGCGTAGTTGGTGGTGCCATCGAGTGGGTCGATCAGCCAGCGGTACTCGGAGCGCCCGTCGGTCGCCCCGCTCTCCTCCGCGAGGACAGCGTGGTCCGGAAACGCGCCGAGCAGGCGCTCCACGATGAACGCCTCGGCGCGCTGGTCCATCTCCGTCACGAGGTCGATCACCGAGCGCTTGTGCCGGATGCGGCGCGTTCCGCCAAGCTCCTCGCAGAGGAGCTGGCCCGCGCCCCGGGCGGCGTCCAGCGCGACGGGCAGGAACGGGCTCGCGCTCACGCAGCGGAGCGTACCACAGGGACCGTTGCGTTGCCCGTCCACGGCACGGCCGGTATACTCGAGGCGATGCCTGTGTCTGTCCTCGGCCGGTACCTCGCCCGGCACCGGGCGCGGTACGCGGCGGGCGTCGTCCTCTTGCTCGCGACCAACGCCTGCGCCCTCCTCATCCCGTGGGTGACCAAGGACGTGGTCGACGCGCTCGGAGGCGCGGGCCGATCCGCCGCGACCCGGGAGACGGTCGCATTCGGTGCCCTCCTGGTCGTCGTGCTGGCCCTGGTCCAGGCGCTGGTCCGGACGACCTCTCGCCTTGTCTTGCTCGGCGCGGGCCAGCGGGTCGAGGCCGAGATCCGCGCGGATCTCGTCGACGCCTTCCTGCGGCTGGAGCCGGCCTTCTACCAGGCGCGTCGCACCGGGGACCTCATGTCGCGTGCGACGAACGACTTGCACAGCGTGGCCACGCTCGTCGGGTTCGGGCTCCTCTCACTGATCAACACGGCGATCGTCTATGCGGGGACGCTCACCGTGATGCTGCGCATGGATCCCTGGCTCACCGTGGTGGCACTGGCCCCGTACCCGCTGCTCGTGGCCGTCGCTCGACGCTACAACAGCCGGGCGCACGCCGAGGCGCTTGCCGTCCAGGAGCAGCTCGCGCGGCTGGCCGACAAGGCGCAGGAGAACTTGAGCGGGATGCCTGTCGTGCGCGCGTACACCCTGGCGCTGCGCGAGATCGCGGAGTTCGGCCGGCTGAACGAGGAGCACCTCGCTCGCGTGCTCCACCAGACGCGTACACACGGCCTCTTCTCGCCGCTTCTGGCCATCATGGCCGGCATCGGGGCCCTCAGCGTGCTCTGGGTCGGCGGCCGGGCTGTCCTCGAAGGGCGCCTCTCGCTCGGCGTCCTGGTGGCCTTCTCCGGGTACGTCGCCTATCTCGCATGGCCGACGATGGCGCTCGGCTGGGTGCTGGCCACTGTCCGACGGGGGTTCACGGCGCTCGGCCGGGTAACCGAGATCCTCGACACGACGCCGGGGATCCTCGACGTGCCCGCCGTCGCGCCGCTCTCGGCGCCCGTGCGGGGCGCGATCGAGATCCGCCGGCTCACGTTTCGGTACGCGCCGGACCGGCCGCCGGCGCTGCGCGACGTGAGCCTCCGTGTCCCCGCCGGCAGCGCGGTCGCGGTCGTCGGGTCCACGGGTGGAGGCAAGACCACCCTGGCCGGACTCCTGCCCCGACTCTGGGACCCGCCCCCCGACACCGTCTTCATCGATGGACGGGAGATCCACACAATCCCCCTTCGCGACCTCCGGGCGGCGATCGGCTTCGTGCCGCAGGAGACGTTCCTGTTCTCGCGGAGCCTTCGCGAGAACCTGGCGTTCGGCGCGCCGGACAGTGGCGTCGAAGCGGCCGCCGACGTGGCCGGCCTCGCCCCCGACGTGGAGCGGCTGCCCGGTGGCTGGGACACGATCGTCGGCGAGCGCGGTCTGACGCTCTCGGGTGGACAGCGCCAGCGAGCCACGCTCGCGCGCGCGCTGCTGCGAAACCCTCCAATCCTCCTCCTCGACGACGCCTTCGCCGCCGTCGATGCCGAGACGGAAGCGGCGATCTTGGCACGCCTCCTCGAGCGGATCCGGAGGCGCACCACGCTCGTCATCACCCATCGCCTCCGGGTCGCGTCGCTGCTCGACCGAATCGTCGTCCTGGACGACGGAGAGCTGGTCGAGGACGGGACCCACGCCGAGCTCCTCGCACGCGGGGGGCTGTACGCGCGGCTGTGGCGACGGCAGCAGCTCGAGTCAACGATCGAGGCGGCCCGCTGAGCCTTCTGGACGGCGTGGGCGGCACATGAGTGTGCGTGGCGTCGGTCTCTCGGAGGACGACGAGGCCGTCGGCCGAGCCTATGATGCCCGGCTGGCCCGACGGGTCTGGGCCTACACGGCACCGTACCGGACGGCGGTCGTCCTGTCCGCGGCCTTGTTCCCCCTGCTGGCCGCGGTGGACGTCGTCCAGCCCTACCTCCTAAAGATCGCCATCGACGACCACATCCTGCGGGGGGACTGGCCCGGCCTCTCACGCCTCGGCCTGCTCTTCCTCGTCACCCTGGTGGTCCAGTACATGCTGCGCTACGGGCAGATCTATCTCTCGACCTGGACTGGCCAGCGGGTCGTGCACGACCTCCGGGCGGCCCTCTTCGCCCACGTCCAGCGCCTTCCGGCCGCGTTCTTCGACCGGAACTCCGTGGGCCGAGTCATGACCCGGATCCTCGGCGACGTGGAAGCCATCGGCGAGGTCTTCACGGCGGGGGTGGTCGCGATCCTGGGCGATGCCATCACCCTCACGAGCGTGGTGGTCGCGATGCTGCTGCTACACCTGCGCCTGTCGCTCATCACGTTCGCCGTGCTGCCCGTCCTCGTCGTCGCGGCGGCGTTGCTGCGACGGCCGGTCCGGCGGGCCTACCGGGACGCGCGGGCCAGGCTTGCGCACCTGAACGCCGATCTCCAGGAGACCATCTCGGGCATGCCGGTGATCCAGCTCTTCGGGCGCGAGATGGCCCGAGCCCACGAGCTCGGCGCCCTCAGCGAGCGCTACCGACGAGCGCAGTTCCGGCGCATGGGGCTCGAGTCCATGCTCTACGCGGCGGCCGAATCCGCGGGCGCGATCGTCGTGGCGGCCCTCCTGTGGTGGGGCGGGATCGAGATCCTCGACGGCACGCTCACGTTCGGCGTCCTCGTCGCCTTCATGCAGTACACGCAGCGCTTCTACCTGCCGATCCGGGACGCCTCAGCGAAGTTCTCCGTCATGCAGGCTGCCACGGTCGCCGCCGAGCGGGTGTTCGCGCTGCTGGACACGCCGTCGGAGAAGGGCGGGACGGTCGTGCCCGCACCCCAGGCGGGCGACGCGCGCCCGCCGGCGCCCGCGCGCCGCCCGCCGGCCGTGGAGCTCCGAGACGTCTGGTTTGCGTACCCGGGCCCCGAGCACAGCCACCCGGGCGACGACGGCCGAGACGGCCAGGGGGCGACGGCCTGGGCGCTCCGTGGCGTGTCCCTGCGTATCGAGACCGGAGAGCGCATCGCGATCGTCGGCGGCACGGGGGCGGGGAAGACCACGCTCGCTCGCCTCCTGACGCGGACGTACGACGTGCAGCGAGGCGCCGTTCTCGTGGACGGCGTCGACGTTCGCGCGTGGGACCTGGTCGCCCTCCGACGGCACGTGGGCCTGGTGCTCCAAGATGTGGTGCTCTTCGCTGGCACGGTGGCGGAGAATCTGGCCCTCGACCGCGATCTCTCGCGGACGATGATCGAGGACGTGGCGCGCCGCGTCCACGCCGACTCGTTCATCCGTCGGCTCCCCGGCGAATACGAGGCCTCACTACTCGAACGCGGCGCCAATCTCTCCCACGGACAGCGGCAGCTTCTTTCCGTCGCTCGGGCGCTCCTGTATAATCCGCCCGTCCTCGTGCTCGACGAAGCTACGTCGAGTGTCGACCCCGGGACCGAGCACCTGCTCCAGGATGCGGTGAATGAGCTTCTTGCCGGCCGGACCAGCGTGGTAATCGCACATCGCTTCTCCACGATCCAGCGGGCGGACCGCGTGGCGGTGCTCCAGCACGGTCAGCTGGTCGATGAGGGACCGCACGCCGTGCTCCTCCGGCGGGACGGTCTCTACCGCACCCTCTGGGAGCTCCAGTATGGGCCGGACGCTCCGGGCGGGCTGGCGGCCGACACCGCCGCGCGGGCATGACCAGTGACCTTCGCAAGCGCGTGCACGCATTGGTGCGGCGCGTGCCGGCCGGACGCGTGGTGACCTACGGGCAGGTCGCGGGGCTCGTGGGTGCCCCGCGTGCCGCGCGTGCCGTGGGACAGGCGATGCGGGTATGTCCGCCCAGCGTTCCCTGGCACCGCGTGGTGAACGGCCGCGGGGCGATCAGCCGCCGCGGCGACGGCAGCGGAGCGCTGAGCCAGCGTCTTCTCCTCGAGGGCGAGGGCGTGCGCTTCGTCCGCGGCCGGATCGATTTCACGCGCTACCGCTGGACCGCCGGCGTCTCCAAGACCGCCCGACGCTTCCGGCCGGAGCTCCTTGCGTGATGCCACCGGCGGTGGCCCGCGTGCGAGCAGCCTTGCAGGCGCTCGACGTGCAAGGCGAGGTCATCGAGCTTGCGGAGAGCGCCCGCACGGCGGTCCAGGCCGCGGCCGCCTGCGGGGTCGCCGTGGGACAGATCGTGAAGTCCCTCGTGTTCCTCGCCGGCGACGAGCCGATCCTGGTGCTCGTGTCCGGGGCCAACCAGGCGGACGAGCGGCGGCTCGCTGCCCTCAACGGTCAGAGCGTCAGGCGGGCGGACGCCGAGGTCGTCCGCGGCGCCACCGGTTACGCGATCGGCGGCGTTCCCCCGGTCGGCCATCCGCGGCCGCTCCGCGTGTTCATCGATCGGGATCTCCTGGGCTACGAGCTTCTGATTGCCGCCGCCGGAACACCCCACGCCGTGTTCCCGATCACGCCGACCGACCTGTGCCGCGTGACGGTCGGCGAAGTGGCCGACCTCAAGCGCGGCGCCGACGGCAAGGCGACGTGAGGTCCCGGGCTCCGGCCGGAGGACCACCGTGCGCGTAGTACCGCTGGCCGCAGACTCGCTCGGTGCCCGGTCGATGGCGACCTACGTGGAGGCGGGCTCGCTGCGGCTTCTCATCGATCCGGGGGCCTCGCTAGCCCCGCGCCGGTACGGGCTCGGCCCGGCGCCCGAGGAAGACGAGGCGTTGGCGCGCGCGCGTCTCCGGATCGAGGGCTACGCCGTCCGGGCGACGCACGTGGCGGTGAGCCACTATCATGCGGATCACGTCCGGGCGGACCCGGCCTTCTACGCGGGACGGTTCGTCTGGGCGAAGGACCCCCGCCGGACGATCGACCGCCATCAGGCCACCCAAGGACGGGAGTTCTGGCGGGCGGTGGACCCACACTGTCATCTGCAGCCGGCCGACGGCCGGCGCGTCGAGCTCGAGGGGGTGACCCTGCGCTTCTCGCCGCCATTTCCGCACGGGGCAGACGGGTCCGAGTTCGGCCACGTCGTGGCCGTGACCGTGGACGACGGCGAGCGATTCGTCCACGCGTCGGATCTCCAGGGACCGGCCTCACCGGTCGCCACGGCGTACCTCGTGCGGGAGCGTCCGGACCTCGTGTATGTGTCGGGGCCGCCCACCTATCTGCAGGGCCGGGTCGGGTACGACGTCGTGCAGCGCGGGGTCGACAACCTCGTTCGCCTGGTAGGAGAGACAGGCTGTCGTGTAATCGTGGATCACCACGCGGTGCGCGAGCCGCGGTTCCGCGAGCGCCTCGCGCAGGCGTTCGACGCCGGGCGGGTGGTGACGGCGGCCGGGTACCTGGGCCGGCATGACGAGTGCCTCGAGGCGCGCCGCGCCGCGCTCTGGGCGCGGCGTCGCCGGGAGCAGGCCGAAGCCCGCGAGGCCGCGGGAGGGCCGTGAATGCCGCTGGCGAGCAGGCAGCGAAGGAGGGAACGCGCATGTCTGAGATGCCGAGGGTGGGCGAGCCGGCGCCGGACATCCGGCTCCAAGGGATCGGCGGCAAGGAATGGAGCCTCGCTGCGCAACGGGGAAGACCCGTGGTGCTGCTCTTCTACGTTCTCGACTGGACACCCGGCTGAACAAAGGAGATGCCGGCCTTCGAGGCCCGCTCCCGGGACTTCGAGGCCGCCGGTGCCCAGGTGGTGGGCATCTCTTGCGACTCTATCTACAGCCACGAAGCGTGGGCCAAATCGCTCGGTGGGATCTCGTTCCCCTTGCTGGGTGACATCCAGCGCGACGTGGTCAAGCGCTACGGGATCCACTG
Source organism: uncultured Candidatus Rokubacteria bacterium (assembly GCA_963804185.1). Taxonomy (GTDB): domain Bacteria; phylum Methylomirabilota; class Methylomirabilia; order Rokubacteriales; family DASRDR01; genus DASRDR01. Next base: position 255,158 of record CAWDPM010000005.1, on the reverse strand, counting down.
GCCGGAGCTCAACGCGTGCCATCGCGCGACCTTCGTGATCGACCGGCAGGGCGTGGTTCGCTTCGTCGAGCGCTACGGCCGGGGCGAGCTGCCCGATCCCCTGAAGATCCTCGCCGAGGTGAAGAAGCTCGGGTGACCACGGAGGAAGGGGGGCGCACCGATGCCGCACCCGACAATCTCGGGGCGCACATGTCGATCGCCGGCGGTCTGCCGAATGCGGTACGGCGCGGCCGGGCGGCCGGGTGCGGCGTCATCCAGCTCTTCCTGAAGAACCAGCTGCGCTGGGCCGGTCGGGGCCTCGGCGAGACCGAGGTTGTCGAGTTCCGCAGGGAGCTCAGCGCCGCCAAGCTCCGCGCCGCGTGCGCCCATGCGAACTACCTGATTAACCTCGCCACACCCGACCCGGACGAGTGGGCCCGAGCCGTGGGGGCGCTCGTGGACGACCTCGAGCGGGCAGAACGGCTGGGGCTACCCTTCGTCGTCCTGCACCCGGGCTCCCACCGGGGCGCCGGCGTCGACGCGGGGCTGGGTCAACTGGTCGCCGCCCTGGACGAGGTTGTCCGCCGCACCGAGGGGTGGAGAGTCCGGATCGCCCTGGAGAACACTGCGGGAGCGGGGAACGCTCTCTGCTCCCGGGCCGAGGACCTGGGCGCGACGCTCGGTCGCGCCCACCGTCCGGAGCGCTTGGCGCTGTGCCTCGACACGTGCCACCTGTTCGCGGCGGGATATGACATCCGGACGCCGCCGAGGTTCGCGGCCGTGCTCGACGAGTTCGACCGATACGTCGGCCTCAGCCAGCTGGTGGCCTTCCACCTGAACGACGCGCGCGCGGGGCTTGGCTCGAAGCTGGATCGCCACGAGCATATCGGGGCCGGCCGCATCGGGCTGGCGGCGTTCCGCTTTCTCCTGGCCCACCCGCGCGTGGGGACCCTCCCGATGATCCTCGAGACACCGAAGCGCGAAGAGGGGGACGCACGCAACCTGGCGACGTTGCGGGGCCTGCGCCGTCGATGGCGCCACGTGGGGTGAGCCACGCCGTCGCCACGACGCCCGCCTCTGGGGCGGCCGGGGCGATCGATACCGCTGCGGCGCGCGTCCTCGCCTTCGGCCGGTGCGGCCTCGCTGGACAGCCGGAGTGCGCGAACATCGCCAGTCCGATCGGGCTCGCCCAGTACCTGGCGATCGCCGCGGAGGTCGCCGCGTGGGTAGACCGGGGTCGAACGCTCGACTGGGGCGCGGGGTGGGGGCAGACGAGTCTTCTCCTCCGGGCGCACGGGGTGCGGGTGGTAGCCTACGACGTTGAAGACAAGGGGGCGGCGGCCGGGCTCCTGCGGGGAACCGCGGTGCCCTACGTGGTGACGCCCGGCCCGGGGCTCCCGTTCGCCGACGGTGCATTCGACGCGGTGCTCAACTGCGGCGTCCTCGAGCACGTGGAGGACGAGCAAAGAGCGCTCAGCGAGCTTCGCCGCGTCCTGCATCCCGGCGGCCGGCTCTTCACGTACCACCTCCCGAACCGATACGCGTACACGGAATGGCTCGGGCGGCGGCTCGGCCGCTTCCACCACGAGCGCACGTACACTCGGCGCGAGGCCTCGCGCCTCTTCGAGCGCGCCGGATTCCGGGTCGACGAGTGCCGCGCGTTCCACGTGCTGCCGCGGAACGTCTGGGCGCGGCTGGCCATGCGGGTGCCGATGGCGCCCTGGGCTGGAGTCGCGTACGACCGCCTGGACGCGGTCGTCGCCAAGATCCCGGGCATCCGCATCCTCGCCACCGCCTGGGCCCTCATCGCCCACCGTCCGGCTTGAGGCGGCGCCCGGCTCGGGGCCGCGAAGGGCCGCACGCTCGGCTGGTCACGCGGTGCGCTCCCGGATCTCGGCGATCTTGCGGTCGCGGTCCCGACCCAATCGATCTCGATCCTGCGCAAGCTCCTCGTCGAGCTTGGCGACCTCCTCGTGGCTCTTCGCCTTGCCCAGCGCGTCGCGGTACAGGATCTCCCGCTCGGCCATCTTGGCGTCGTGGACACGGCGCGCCTCCGCGATCGCGGCCTTCTGGGCATCGGTCAGGGGACGCTCGACGACGCCCCCTTCCTGGTCCTTCTGGCGGAGACGCTCCATCGCGAGCTCGTAAGCGGTCTTCGGTCCCTCATCACCCACGATCGTTACCTCGCTTTCCGGTGGCTACCAGCAGTGTAGCGCGCCGCCCTGAAATCCGTCAGTTGGCCGCCCGTAGGACAGAGTCGGCGATCCGCGGGGCAGGGGACGGGGCGCTCGATCAGGAAGCACGAGGAAGCGCGAGGGTGACGCCAGGGACGATGTGCGCTAGCATCGTCCGTGCCAATGACGCAACTGACGCCGGCCGCCCGCGCCGATCTCGCACCGACCGGGAAGGTTCGCGCCGGCATCAACTACGGGAACTTCATCCTCGCCGCGAGAGATCCAAGCAGCGGCGAGTCCCGAGGGGTAGCCATCGACATCGCGGAGGACCTTGGTCGGCGGTTGAGCGTGCCGGTCGAGCTGGTAGCCTACGATAGCGTCGCCGCGATGGTTGACGCCGCGAGGACCGGAGCGTGGGACATCGCGTTCCTCGGAGTTGATCCGGCGCGCGAAGGCGAGATCAGCTTCACCGCGGCCTACCTCGAGATCGAAGCGACCTACCTGGTGCCGCCTGGATCGCCCCTGCGCACCGTGGCGGACGTCGACCAGAAGGGCGTGCGGGTGGCCGCGCCCGCGAGGGCCAACTACGAGTTGTTCCTGGGCCGGACCCTGAAGCAGGCCGAGCTCGTGCGAGCGCAAGGCGCCGACGCGGCCTTCAGTCTGCTGGTCACTGGCCAGGTGGAGGCGCTGGCCGGCCTGAGAGAGGCGCTGACCGGCTATGCGGAGCGACTGCCGGGCGCCCGCGCGCTGGACGGCCGGTTCATGGCGGTCCAGCAGGCCGTTGGCGTCCCCAAGGGCCGCGACAGCGGCCTTGCGTACCTTCGCGGAGTCGTGGAAGACGTGAAAGCCTCCGGCCTGGTGGGGCGGGCAATCGCACGAACCGGAGCGCGCGGCGTCACGGTCGCCCCGAGAGTGACGTGACCCCGGACTTCCTGTACGGCACTGCCTGGAAGGAAGACCGGACGGCGGCGTTGACGGAGCTCGCGCTTCGTGTGGGATTCCGGGGCATCGACACGGCGAACCAGCGGCGCCACTACTTCGAGGCCGGGGTCGGCCAGGGCCTCGCCGCCGTATACCGCGCCGGCGTGGTAACCCGCTCGGATCTTTTCCTCCAGACGAAGTTCACGTACCGGGAGGGCCAGGATCACCGCCTCCCCTACGACCCCGGGGCCGACCTTTCCACCCAGGTCGCCCAGTCAATGCTGAGCTCGCTCGATCACCTCGGGACCGACCACGTGGACAGCTACGTACTGCACGGCCCCGCTTCCGGCCACGACTGGACGCGCGAGGACGCCGAGGTGTGGACCGCGATGGTGAAGGAGCGCGATGCCGGGCGCACGCGTCTCCTCGGCGTGAGCAACGTCTCCTTGCGCCAGCTCGAGCAAATGACGGCCTCAGGACTAGAAGCTCCGGCCCTCGTGCAGAACCGCTGTTTCGCCCGTCTCGGCTGGGACGGCAACGTGCGCGCCTTCTGCACGGCGCGGAAGATCCTCTACCAGGGCTTCTCGCTGCTCACTGCCAACCGGGAGGTGCTGCGTCATCCCCTGGTCGTCGCCATCGCCGCGCGGAACGAGGCCACACCGGCGCAGGTGGTCTTCCGGTTCGCGCAGACGGTTGGAATCATTCCGCTGACCGGCACCAGCGACGCCGACCACATGCGACAGGATCTCGCCAGCCGCGCGCTTCCCCTCTCCGCCGACGACGTGCGGGCGATCGAGAGCCTCGAATAGCGACCGACTGCTTGCGGATGGGCCGGCCGTGAGCCGCCGAACGGGGAGGCTGAATGACGGGAGCGAGAGTGGCGATCGTGACCGGTGGCGCGTCGGGAATCGGTCTGGCGACGGCGCGGAGGTTGGTGCGCGAGGGCGCGCGAGTGGTGGTCGTCGATCGCGTCGAGCCCGAGAAGGCCGCGCGAGCCATCGAGGCCGACGGCGGCGAGGTTTGGGGGGTCCTGGCAGACGTCGCCGACGAGACCCAAGTGCGCGCTATGGTGGACGAGGTGCTGTCGCGGGCGCTGCGCGTGGACGTCCTCATCAATGCGGCGGGAATCGGGTCGCCGCGCCCCGTCACGATTGACGAAGCCACGGTCGCCGAGTGGCAGGAGCTGTGCGCGATCAATCTCACGGGAACGTTCCTCTGCTGCCGGGCCGTGATCCCCGCCATGCGCCGTGGCGGCGGCGGGGCAATCGTCAACGTCGCCTCCGAGCTGGGGCTCGTCGGCGCGCCACGAAGCGCCATGTACAGCGCAACGAAGGGGGCGGTCGTGCAGCTTACCCGAGCCCTGGCCGTCGACCACGCGGCCGACCACATCCGGGTCAACTGCGTGTGCCCGGGGCCCGTCGACACGCCCCTTCTCCGTCGCGGGATCGAGCGCGCCGCCGATCCAGAGGCGAAGCGGTTGAGCGAGATCAGCTCGACCCTGCTGGGACGGCTGGGCCGGCCGGAGGAGATCGCCAGCGTCATCCACTTCCTTGCGTCGGGCGAGGCGTCGTTCGTGACGGGGTCGATCGTGGTGGCCGACGGCGGCGTGACCGCGCGCTAGAGGCGCGGTGCCTTCCTCCCTCATCCGCGGCCGCTACGTGGTGACGCGGGTCGCCAGCCGCAACGGCGCGGAGGTGCTCGAGGACGCGGCGGTCTACCAGCGCCACGGGGTCATCGTCGACGTCGGACCGTACGAGACGCTTCGGAAGCGACACCCGGCCGGCGAGATCCTGGGCTCCGCGGACCACGTGGTCCTTCCGGGGTTCGTGAACGCCCATCACCACGTGGGGCTCACCCCGTTCCAGCTCGGGTCGCCCGACTATCCGCTTGAGCTATGGTTCGCGAGCCGGCTCGCCGCCCGGGGGGTCGACCCGTACCTGGACACGCTCTATTCGGCCTTCGAGATGCTGGAGTCCGGCGTCACCACGGTCCAGCACCTCCACGGTTGGCGAGGCGCGCCCGCCTCTCGCGTACGCGAGGCCGCCGATCGAATCCTCGACGCCTATGCGGCCGTCGGGATGCGCGTCTCGTACTCGTACATGCTCCGCGACCAGAACCGGCTCGCGTACGAGGCCGACCGTGACTTCGTCCAGCGTCTGCCGCCAGACCTCGCCCGGGACGTCGAGGCGTTGCTGGGCGGACAGGCAATCCCGGTCGCCGACCAGCTGGATCTTTTCCGGAGCCTGTGGGAGGCCCATGGCCGGAACGAACACGAGCGCGTGCGAATCCAGCTCGCGCCAGCGAACCTCCACTGGTGCTCCGACGCCGCGCTCGCCGCGCTGGGGGAGTGCTCGGCGCGGCACGGGGTCGGGATGCACATGCACCTGAACGAGACGGCGTACCAGCGGGAGTATGCGCGCCGGCGGACCGGAGGCACCGCGGCCGAGCACCTCGATCGGCTGGGCCTCCTCAGCCCGCGTCTCACGCTGGGCCACGGCGTGTGGCTCAACGAGAGCGACATCGACCGGGTCGCCGCCCGGGGGGCGATGATCTGCACGAATCCGAGCTCCAATCTCCGCCTGCGCAGCGGCATCGCACCGCTGAACCGGTTCCTGGCCGCCGGGGTGCGGCTCGGTCTCGGGCTGGACGAGGCGGGCGTCAACGACGACCGGGACATGCTCCAGGAGATGCGCCTCGCGCTTCGGCTCCACCGCGTTCCCGGGATGGACGACGACGTCCCCACAAGCGCCCAGGTCTTCCGCATGGCCACCGAGGACGGCGCAGCGACCACCCCCTTCGGCGATCGCATCGGGGCTCTCGCCGTGGGCCGCGCAGCCGACCTCGTGCTGCTGCCGTGGCGCCGCGTCGCCCATCCCTATCTCGAGGCGGGAACACCCGTGCTCGATGCCGTCGTGCACCGGGCGCGCGCGTCAGCCATCGACACGGTGCTGGTCGCGGGGGAGGTGGTACTCCGGGACGGGCGCGTCACGCGGGTCGACAAGGCCGCAGTGCTGGAAGAGTTAGCGGCAACGCTGCGTCGGCCGCTCACCCCGGAGGAAGAGCACCGTCGCCACCTGTCCCGCGCCCTGTTCCCCCACGTACGCGGCTTCTACGAGGGGTGGCTCGACCCCGCCTCGGTCGATCCCTTCTACCGCCAGAACTCCCGATCCTAGCCGCCCGGACCCGCCCGCGCGGTCCCCCGTGTCCTCAGGATCCGCCCTGCCGGAAGCGCGCGACCCACACGCGCGTCACGTCGAGATAGCGGCGCCCGTGTTCGAGGCTCGGCTCGATCTCGCTGCCCTCATGCCACTCGTTCCAGGTGGAGACGAGAATCCACGGGGGCCGCACCGACACGGCCGCCTGCCAGCCCTGGTCGTACGTCGCACCGCCGGCGCGGTCCACGAAGGTCCCCGGCACGCGTACCTGGCGGTCGTCGAAACCGGGCGCGACCGCGGGGATGAACGACCGTCCGGCCGCGCTGGCGAGGGTCGCGAGCGATCGGTACTCGATCGCAAGGTCTCGGCCCCGGGCAAGAAACCCCACCGGGGTGTACACGTGAACGGCGTCGAAGCGCCGGAGCCAGCCGGGTCGCGCGGCGAGCCACTCGGGACTCGGCACATCGGCGACGAGGAACAGCCTCCGACTTCCGGCCGCGAGCCGCGCGAGCACGGCGTCCCACGCCACGGGCCGAAGACGGTGCGACGCGTACAGGAAGACCACGGGGACCCCCGCGACCCGGAGCCAGGCCGGCTCGCCCCCGTGGCGATCGAGGAGACTCTCCAGGTCGGCCGCCACGCCCAGCGCCCCACGCCGCCTGAGCTCTCCGGTCTCGTAGTACGGCGCCAGCACCAGACCAGCCTCGCCGGCGTGGCGCGAAGAGCGCGGCAAGGCCGAGCGCCTCCTCGCTCTCTCGGCCCCACCAGGACACGACGAACCCGTCGAGGCCAGCCGCTCTCGCGAGGAGCATCTGCGAGCGGATCCGGGCCGGGTCCCGGCTGTCGTACGGCCCCCCTTCGGGATAGTGGCTCGCGCCGATGTCGAGCCGGCCGGGTCCGGCGATGCGCCGGGGATCGTGAAAGCCAAGAACTCGCTCCGCCGGCATCTCGAGGCGGGCATGGTTCCAGTGCCACCAACGGCCCGCCGGGCCGCCGGGAGTTCCATACCAGGGATAGTGAAACGCAAGGACCAGGCGCGGCTGTGCGGGCAGAGAGGCTGCCGCGTGGGACATGGTCTGTCCCCAGTCGGTCAGAAGCCAGGCGGGGCGATCACGCTCCAGGCGCCAGCAGCCCGCAGCCAGCGCCACAGGCAGGAGTCCCAGCAGGATGGCACGAAGGACCGGGCCGGAGACGCTCCTCACGTGCCCGGCTTCGCGTTCACCGGGTCCGATCGACACCGACCCGTCGACACGGACCGGCAACCGGGCAGATGGAGCAGTGAGGCGAGAGCGGCCGACAGACGTTCTGACCGAAAGCCACGAGGAGGTCGTTGTAGCCGATCCAGTACCGGGCGGGGAGCTTGGCCCGCAGCGCCAGTTCCGTCTGGTCCGGGGTGGCCGTCCGCACGAATCCGAGTCGGTTCGAGATCCGGTGCACGTGAATGTCGACGCAGATGCCCGGCTTGCCGAAGCCCACGGTGACTACCAGGTTCGCGGTCTTGCGGCCGACGCCTTTCAGGCTGAGGAGGGCGTCGATGTCGCCGGGCACCTGAGCCTCGAAGCGCTCGATGAGGTCCCGGGAGACCCCACGGATCACGTGCGCCTTCGTCCGGTAGAAGCCGACGGGGAAGATCAACCGGGCGATGCGCGCGGCCGAAATGGTCAGCATCGCTTCCGGCGAATCCGCCACACGGAATAGTCGCTCGGCCGCCTCGCGAGTCGTCGCATCCTGCGTCCGGAGCGACAACAGGCAGGCGACGAGGACGCGGAAGGGATCGGGCTGCTCGGCGGCGACCTCGGCCACTGCCGTGGGCCTCCAGGCAGGCGCATGGCGCTGGAGCGTCCGGATCACGGTGCCCATCGTCGCTGGCGACATAGGAGCGCGGATGGCGGCGGCGAGCCAGCGCGGCTTCGAGGAGGACCGCGAGCCGGAACGGCTACGGTGCATGAGCAGCGATCGCCCGCTGACCGCCCGCGTCTTGACAACCGCGCACAGGGACCCGGATGATCGCATCGGGATGAGCGTCCTCCACGGCCTGGCGACGGCGGTGTTGGGAGCGGGCCTCGGGGTGCAGATCTTCCTGTCCTTTCTGGTTGCGCCCGCGGCCTTTCGCGTGGTCGATCGACCCTTGGCGGCGCGAGTCATGGAGGGCGTCTTTCCCGGGTACTACGGCTTCGGCCTCGCGACGACCACGATGGCGCTCCTCCTCGTCCTGGCGCTGGCCCTGCGGCAGCCTGGCCCGCTCCGCTGGGGCACAGTTGCGCTCCTCGGGCTCACCCTGGCCGGCACCGTATACGCGGGGCACGTCCTGCTCCCGGAGGCCCACGCGGCCCGGCTCCGAGCCCAGGCGGCCCCGGCAGGAGATCGGGCCCCTCTCGAGTTCTCCCGCCTTCACCGCCGGGCCGTGGCCGTCAACATCGCGATCTTCGCCGCCGGAGCTCTCGCCCTGGCTCTGCACCTTGCCGCTACCACCGAGGACCGGACGGCCAGGCCCGAGCCAAGACGCACTCGAGTAACTTCGGAGGTAGCTATCCAGAACACACGTTCCAGTAAAGGTTTCTAGCCAGTGGACCACGTGGGCGCTTCGCTTCCCCTCGAGGTCCTCGAGCTCGACCACGTGGTCTTGCGCGTGCGCGATCAGGCGGCCTCCCAGCGCTTTTACACGACCATCCTCGGACTCCACCTCGACCACATCAACGAGAGTGCCCGCCTCGTCCAGCTGCGCGCAGGGCGGCACTTGATCGACCTGCTCCCGCTGGCGCCGGGCGAGACCGCCGCGCCTTCGGCCCGGATGGATCACGTGTGCCTGTCCATCCGGTGTGGGGACCTTGCCCAGGTGGCGGCGTGGCTCCGGGAGCGAGGGGTGAAGGTCGAGGGAGACGTGGTGACCCGGCGGGGGGCGTTCGGAGACGGGGCCTCGCTCTACATCCAGGATCCGGATGGCTACCGGATCGAGCTCAAGCCCCGCGAGGCGGCTCACTCGTAACGGAGGGCATCGATCGGGTCGAGCCGCGCCGCCTTCTGCGCGGGGTAGAAGCCGAAGAAGACGCCGACGACCCCGGCGAACGCGAAGGCCAGGCCAACCGACTGGACCGAGATGTCCGTCGACCACGCGGCCAGGTTCGCGATGATGACCGAGGTCAGCACGCCGATCCCGACGCCAATCAGCCCGCCGACCGCCGACAGCGTCACGGCCTCCACCAGGAACTGGGCGAGGATGTCCCGCCCACGCGCGCCGACGGCCATCCGTAGCCCGATCTCCCGCGTCCGCTCGGTCACCGACACGAGCATGATGTTCATGATGCCGATCCCGCCGACAAGGAGGGAGACCGAGGCGATCGCCGCGAGCAGGGTGGTCATCACGCGCGCCGACTCTTCCTGCGCCGCGAACATCTCGGCCAGGACACGGACCTGGAAGTCGTCGTCCTGGCCCGGCTGGAGCCGGTGGCGCTGCCGGAGGATGGCCCGGACCTGCTCCTCGGCCTCGCCCATGAGCCCGGCCTCGCGAACGCGGACCGAGATCTGGCCTACCGAGCGCGGGTTCGACCGGTTGGCACCCAGCACTTTCTTCTTGGCGGTGGACAGGGGGATCAGGATCAGATCGTCCTGGTCCTGTCCGAACGCGGATTGTCCCTTCGCCTCGAGAACGCCGACGACGGTGAAGGGCACCTTCTTGATGCGGATCGTCTGGCCGATGGGATCGGTGTCCCCGAACAGGCTGTGCCAGACCGTCTCGCCAAGGACAGCGACCTTCGCGGAGCCGTCGACGTCCTGGGCTCCCAGCATGCGACCGCTCGCAACGCCCCACTCGCGCGCATCGATGTAGTCGGGGGTGACGCCCTGGATCACCGTGGACCAGTTGAGGTTGCCGAAGATCGTCTGGGCCGACCCGCGCACCGAGGGCGCCGCCACGTCCACGGCGGGCACCTCGAGGGCGATCGTCCGCGCGTCCTCCTCGGTCAACGTCTGCTGGCTGCCAAGGCCCCAGCGGATGCCGCCGGAGGTGCTGGCGCCCGGGAAGACCACGATGAGGTTCGATCCCATGGAACGGATCTGCTCGGCGATCCGCTCCTGGGCGCCGGCGCCAACCGACACCATCGCGATGACGGCGGCGACGCCGATGATGATGCCGAGCATGGTGAGCGCTGTGCGCAGCTTGTTGACGCGGAGTGAGGCCAGCGCCATCCGCACCGCTGCCCACGCCTTCATGCGACCGCCTCCTCGGCGCGGGTCGACAGGACCGACTCGGCATCCGCCGGAACCGAGACCGGCGCGTCCGAACGGATCCGCCCGTCTCGGAACGTGACGATGCGCGACGCGTACTGGGCGATGTCTTCCTCGTGGGTGACGAGCACGACAGTGATCCCGCTCCGGTTCAGCCGCTGGAAGATCGCCATGATCTCGACGCTCGTTCGCGTATCGAGGTTCCCCGTGGGCTCGTCGGCCAGGATGAGCCGGGGCTCGTTCACGAGGGCGCGCGCGATGGCAACCCGCTGTTGCTGCCCGCCCGAGAGCTGGCTGGGCCGGTGCCCTTCGCGCGCCTCGAGTCCCACATCGCGAAGCCGACCCAGCGCCCGCTCGCGCCGTTCTCGGGCGACCATGGTTCCATAGAGCAGCGGCAGCTCCACGTTCTCGAGCGCCGTCATCCGGGGCAGAAGGTTGAAGGTCTGGAAGACGAAACCGAGCTTCAGGTTTCGGATGGCCGCCAGGGCGTCCTTCGACAACCTCGAAACGTCCTCGCCGTCGAGCCGGTAGGTTCCCGCTGTGGGCGTGTCGAGGCAGCCCAGGAGGTTCATGAATGTCGACTTGCCGGAGCCGGACGGACCCATCACCGCCACGAACTCCCCGCGGGAGATGTCGACGCTGACGCCTCGCAGGGCCTGGACCTGATACTCGCCCAGGCGATACGTCTTGACGAGGTCCCGGACCTCGATGAGGGCCGAAGCCGCCGATGGGGTCATGGCCTCAGAGGCGGAGTCGCGGTCCGCTGGAAGAGCGCGCCGGTGACCCTGACGGCGTGCCGACGAAGACCTCCTGGCCCGTCTTGATGTCCCCGGAGATCACCTCGGAGTAGGTGCCGTCGGACAGTCCCACGATGATCGGGACGGGCTGGGGCTTACCGTCCGGCCCCGAGACGTAGACACGCGCCGCCGTTCCAGCCGGGGCGCCGGTCCCGTCGTCCTGAGCCACCGCGGAGGCGTCGAAGCGCTTCTGCTGATCCGGCGTCAAGATGGCCCGAATCTTCTCCCGGACCTCGGTCCGGACACGCCGCCGCCGGGTACCGGGCGCCTTGTCGTCCCCACCCTGGGTACTCGTGCTCGCAAAGCCCTGGCGAGCCTCGTCCAGGATCGCGTCGACCTTGGTCTGCTGGTCCGCGGTCAGCGCGAGCTCCCGCGCGAGCGTCGCGCGCATCTCCCGGAGCGATCCGCCACCGCCTCCCGTTCCTGACCCGCCTCCGGCGCCACCCGCAACCCCGGTCCCGCGGCCCGGCGTCGGCGCCCGGCCGGCCGGATCCTCTGCCGCGGTCCGGTTCCGCTGCCCGCCCGCCGGGTCGGTGCCGTCGCCAGGGGGCCGGAACCGAAGGGCCGCGTTGGACACACGCACGGCGTCCTCGCGCCGGTCGGTCGGGACGCGCACGTTTGCCGTCATCCCGGGCAGGAGGGTGCGGTCGGGATTGGGTACGGTGATGACGGTCGTGTAGCTGACGACATTCTGGACGACCTGAGCCGCCTTGCGAATCTGGGCAATCTCCCCGCGGAACATCCGGCCCGGGAAGGCGTCCACCGTGAACGTCGCGGCCATGCCCTCGCGCAGCCGGCCGACGTCGGCCTCGTCCACCGCCGCCTCGACCTGCATCCGGGTGAGGTCCTGGGCGATCGTGAACAGCGTCGGCGCCTGCAGGCTCGCCGCAACCGTCTGACCGGGGTCCACGCTCCGCGACACGACCACGCCGTCGACCGGCGCCCGAATCTCCGTGTGCACGAGATCCAGCCGCGTCTGCTCGAGCGCGGCCCGCTTCTGGCGGACTGTCGCCTCCGCGGCCTTCAGCTGGGCCTCCGCCACCTGCAAAGCGGCCTGAACCGAGGCCACCTGGGCCTTCGCCGCGCGCGCCTGGGACTCTCCCGCAGCCAGCTGCGCCTGCGCCGACCGGAGAGCGGCCTCACCGGCCCGCTCCTGGGCCCGCGTCGCTTCAAGCTGAGCCTGGGCGGTGTCGAACGCGGTCTGGGCCTGGTCGCGCTCGCTCTTCGAGATGAGCTCCCGCCGGGCGAGGTCCATCCGGCGGTCCAACTCCACGCGCGCGTTGTTGGTGGTCGCGCTGTCCCGCGTCACGTTGGCCTGGGCTGTGGCGATGACTGCCCGCGCGTTCTCGATGTCGGCTCGCATCCGCTCGACGTTGGCCTCGGCGGTCACGGCGGCGGCCCGGCCATTCTCCACGTCCGCCCGCGCCTTCTCGACGTTGGCCCGCTGGTTCAGCACCTGGGCCTGGGCGCTCTCGAGGTCCGCAGTGGCCGCGTTGACCTTCGCCTGGAAGACGTCGGGATCGATCCGGGCGATCAGCTGATTGCGCCGGACCGGGGAGTTGAAGTCCACCAGAACCTCGCGGACCTGCCCGGAAACCTGGCTACCGACCTGAACCGTGGTGACGGCCGCCAAGGCGCCGGTCGCCGACACCGTGGCGACGATCGGACCGCGATCCACCGTCGCCGTCCGGAAGCGGGTGACCGGCGTTCGGCTCGTCGAGAAGACGTACCCCGCCGTGGCAAGGGCCCCCAGGATCCCCAGGACGACCAGCAGACCAAGGCCCCGCCGCCGCATGGGCCTCATTGTCGCATCCAACCCGACCCCCATGACACCTTCGACGTGGGCGGGTAAGGGGGTGTTCGCCGGCCGGGTGCCTCTACGGGCGGCCGACGACCCGGTCCAGGGTCGCCAGTCCCACCCGGTAGTCCGTGACAGCCCGGACGCTGTTCGCCTCGGCATTCGTCAGGGAGAGCTGCGCCTCGGTCAGCTCCAGGATGGTGCCGACCCCCGCGTCGTAGCGGCCCTGGGCCAGTCGCAGGTTCTCCTGCGCGGACTCGACGGCCTTCTCCGTGGCTCCGTACCGCTCGGCAGCCTCGATCACCGCGATGTACGCCTGCTCGACCTCGAGGCGCACCTGCAGCTCGATCGTCTCGTAGTTGGCGCGGGCAGTCTCGACCAGGGCCTGGGTCTCCTTCACCCGGTACTTCGTGAAGAAGCCCTCGAACAGGTTCCAGGTCAGCTGCCCGCTGATCGACCATTCGTCGGCAAAGGACACGCCCGACACCCCGTCCACGGAGACGACCGCGTCGTCACTGGCCATGCCCGCGCTCCCGTTCACCGTCAGGTCGGGCAGGTACCGTGCGCGCGCACCGGCCAGCTGAGCGCGCGCCTCGTCCAGCCGGGCCTGGAACTGGCGAAGCTCGGGCCGGTTGCCGAGGGCCTCCACGAGGAGCTGCGCCGGGTCCAGCGCCACGGGCTCGTAGGTGAGGATGTCGTCGATCTCGATGGGCACCGTCGCCTCGAGGCCGAGGGCGTTCGCGAGGCTGGTCTCCGTGAACCGGACGAGATTGCGCGCGCGGATCACGTCGACCCGCGCATTCGCCACCTCGACCTCGGCGCGGGTCACGTCGGACTTCGGCTTGGTCCCGACGTCGAAGAAGCCCCGCGCGCTCCGGAGATTCAGCTCGGAGCGAGCCAGGGCGGCGTCCGCGACCGCGACCAGCCGCCGGGCTTGGAGGAGGTTGAAGTACGCCTGGCGCACATTCTGGACGACCAGGTCGCGCACCCGTTCCAGCTCGCCTGAGGCGACCCGGCTGCCGGCCTTGGCCTCGTCCACGAGGGCGGCCGTCTTCCCGAAGTCGTAGATGATCTGGCGCCCTTGGACATTGGCGAAGGTGCTCTCGCTCCGGGTCCGGTTGTTGGTCGTGTCGCTCCTGAACTCGCTGCTCTGGACCCCCGTCTGGAGGTCGAAACGCGGGAAGTAGGCTGACCGCGCCTGCGGCACCCGGGCCTGCGCCGCCGTGAGAGATCCCTGGGCGGACCGGAGCGTGGGCTGCTGGCGGAGGGCCAGGGCGGTCGCCTCAGGCAGCGTCAGGCGGAGCGCCGTCGGGGCCGGGGTGGCCGTCACCGACAGCGCGGGCGGTGGTGTCGCAGCGGGCGACGTCGCGCCGGGAGCCGGCGTCTGGGCCCAGGCGGCCGACGCGGCGGTCAGGCCAAGCGCCAGCGCGAGGGCAATGCCCGACGCGGCGCGGCGGGGTGTCTTGCGCATCGGCACGCAGTCTCCGTTCTCGGGATGCACGGCGCGATGCACGGCGCGAGGCGCGCAGCGGCCGGGGGTGGGCCTCAAGCGGCACCCCCCTCCTCGAGCGCGACATGCCTCGGGAAGCGCTCCTCGAGGATCGTGTAGAGCGTGGGGATCAGCACGAGCGTGAACCCGGTCGACACGGCGAGACCCCCGATGACGGCCCGGGCGAGCGGTGCGTTCGCCTCGCCACCCACGAGCCAGCCGAGCGCCATAGGCATCAGACCACAGACGGTCGTGAGGCTAGTCATCAGAATCGGACGGAGCCGCGTCCGGCCCGCTCGCACGACCGCGTCCGCCAGGGGCAAGCCCCGCCGGCGCAATTCGTTCGTGTACTCGATGAGGAGCACGCCGTTCGACACGACGATCCCCACCATCATGATGATACCCATGAAGGACGTCGTCGACAGCGTCGTCCGCGTCAGGAAGAGCGCGAGGATGACCCCGATGAGTCCCATGGGCACCGAGAACATGATGATGAAGGGATCCTTCAGCGAGCGGAACTGGGATGCCATGACCATGTAGACGAGCATGAGCGCCAGAATACTCATGAAGGTCAGGCTCGAGAACGCCTCGCGCTGCTGGGCCGTTTGCCCTCCCATCTGGACCGCGAACCCCGCCGGGAGCTGGAGCCCCTCCAGGCGGTGCTCGATGTCGTCCGACAGGGCGCCGAGGTCGCGACCGGCAGGATTGCCGGACACGCGGATCAGGCGCTGTTGGTACTTCCGCTCGATCTCGACCGGCGCCACGCTCCGCTGGATCTCGGCGATCGTTGAGAGGACCACGGGCCGCCCGCCGGCGGGTGCCACGAAGATCTTCCCCAGGTCCTCCGGCCTCACGCGGAACGGCTCGTCGAGCTGCACGACGATGTTGTACTGGTTGCCCGTGCGCGGGTCCGTGAAGATCGACGGGTTCACGCTGACGTTCGAGTTGAGCGAGAACAAAGCGGCCTGGGCCACGTCCCGCTGCGAGAGGCCGGCGGTGGCGGCCTTCTCGCGGTCGACGACGACGCTGAACTGCGGGTAGTTGGCCTCCCGACTCACCTGCACGTCCGCGACGCCCGGAACCTCGCGCATGACGCGCGCCACCTCGCCGGCGGCCACCTGGGCGTCGGCGAAGTCGTACCCGAGCACCTCGACCTCGAGGGGGTTCTGCGATCCGCGGTTCAGCACCCGGCTCACGATCCCGCCCAGGTTGAAGTACGTCACCGTCCCCGGAAACTGTCCGGTGAACCGCGGTCGCAGGGCGGTCACGATCGCGACGTCGCTGCGCGCCCGCCGGTCCGGCGTGTCAAGGTAGACCTGGACCTGAGCGGCGTGCGGCCCCGTGTTGCCCGTGAACAGGGCGGAGCGGCCGGCGGGAATTCCGACGGTCGACACCATGGCCAGGAGCTCGCCCTGCCGGAGGTTCTGCCGGATCAGCTCCTCGACCCGGGCGACGACCTTCTCGGTCTCCTCGACCCGGGTTCCGATCGGGGCGCGCAGGAAGACACGGAACTGGCTCTCGTCGGAGGCGGGGAAGAACTCGGTCCCGATCAGCGGCACCAGCGCGAGGCTCGCGGCGAAGACGAGGAGGACCCCGACCACCACGAGCTTCCGGTGACCGAGCGCCCAGTGGAGCACGTCCTGGTATCCGGCGTCCAGCCGGTCGAAGAACGCCTGGCTCACGCGCATGAAGCGGTCGCGCCAGCGTTGGCTGGCCGCGTTGGCCGGCCGTGCGGGTCGGAGCAGCCGCAGGCACATGAGCGGCGTCACCGTCCGCGAGACCAGGAAGGACGCGAACAAAGAGAACGAGATCGTGAAGGTCAATGGGATGAAGAGCAGCTTCGACTGCCCCTCGAGGAAGACCGTCGGGAAGAACACCACGATCGTCGTGATCGTGGAGACGAAGATCGGCATCGCGACCTCGCGAGCCGCGTCCAGCACGGCCGTGCGTCGGTCCTTGTCCGGCATGGCGAGGTGCCGGTTGATGTTCTCGAGCTCGACGATGGAATCATCCACCAGACGCCCGACGGCCAGCGCGAGCCCGCCGAGCGTGAAGATGTTCAGCGTCTGTCCGAGGAAGTACATCGCGATCAGCGTGCACAGGATCGAGAGCGGGATCGCCGTGAAGATGATGCCGGTCGAGACGAAGCTCCGGAGAAAGACGAGGATGACCAGGAACGCGAGCACGGCGCCCTGAATCGACTCGTGCCAGAGGCTGTTGATCGACTGTCGGATGTACGTGGACTGGTCGAAGGTGAGTCCGACGGAGACGCCGGGCGGCACACCGATGAGCTTCGGCACGAGAGCCTTGACCGCGTCCACCACCTCAATGGTGTTCGCGGCCGGCTGCTTGTTCACCCGCAGGTAGACGGCCCGCTCGCCGTTGACGCGCACGACGCTCGATTGCGCCTCGTGCGAATCGGACACGTAGCCGAGATCGCGGACGCGGACTGGGACGTCGCCGACCTTCCGGACGACGATGTCCTCCATCGGCTTCACGAGTTGGAACTGGTTGTTGGTGAACAGGTTGTAGTCGACGGTGCCGATCTTGATGTCGCCCGACGGCATGAGAAAGTTGGAGTCGTTGACGGACCGCACGACGTCCAGGACGGAGATCGCCTTCGAGTACAGGAGATCCCGGTCCAGGTTGACGGCGATCTGCCGGATCTTGCCGCCGTCGACGTTGGCGGAGGCGACCCCGTTGATGCGCTCGATCTGGGGCTCGATCGTGTTGTAGGCGACGTCGTAGAGCCGCTTCTCGTCGAGACCGCCTCCCGACACCGTGAGCAGGCACACCGGGATGTTCGAGAGGTCGAACTTCACGATGAACGGCTGCTTGATGCCGGAGGGCAGGGTGTTGCTGATCTGCTGGATGCGCTGGATGATCTCGTTCTGTCCGCCGGCGAGATCCGCGTCGTAGTTGAACCACACCTGGACGGCCGAGATCCCTTGCCGGCTGCGCGACTCGACGTGGCGCACCCCGGGGACCGCGCTGACCGCCTTCTCGATGGGGTAGGTGACGGTCTTCTCGACGTCCTGGACGTTGGCACCGGTGTAGATGGTGCCGATCGTCACGACCGGCTGGTTGATGTTGGGGAACAGGTCCATCGACAGGCGGCCCAGCGACGTGGCGCCGAGCACCACCACCGCGAGGGATGCCATGAGGACGGCGATCGCGTTCCTGACGGCCAGGAGGGTCAGCCACACGGGGCGATCTCGACCTCAGTAGGCCTTGGCGGGAACGGCCTGCACGGCCATCCCCTCCCGGACCAGTTCCTTGCCCTGGAAGATGACCTTGGCGTCGGGCGGGAGCCCCTTCACGACCTGGACGCGCGGACCGTCCGAGGGTCCAAGCTCGACGGCCGTGGTCACGACCTTGCCGTCACGCACGACCATGACGGTCGGCTGACCCTCCTGGCCGGTGAGAACCTCGAGCGGCACGAGGAGAGCGTCGGGGCGAACCTCCACGACCAGGTCGATGCGCGCGTACATGCCGGGCTTCAGCAGGTTCTCGCTGTTCGGGATGTCGACCTCGATACCCATGGTGCGGGTTCTCGGGTCGAGGGCGTGCACGACCCGCGCGACCCGGCCGGAGAACCGGCGCCCCGGATAGGCATCACTGGTCACGCGCACGACGTTGCCGGGTCGGACCCGGGGCACGTCGCGCTCCGGCACTTCGACCAGGACTTTGACCGGATCGATGTCCTGGAGGGTCAGGATCGCGATCGACGCGTTGCTGGTGGCCGCCGCCTGCGAGCTGACCGAGGCGCCGACCTCGAGCCGCTTCTCCGCCACGAACCCGCTGAAGGGCGCAACGACCTTCGTGTCGTCCAGCCGCATCTGGGCCATCCGCTGGGCCGCACGCTGCTGCGCAACCTGCGTGTCAGCGAGGTGCACCTGGCTCTCGGTGGTGGTGATCTGCACCCGCGCCACCTCCACCTGCGCCTCCTGGGCCCGAACCGCCGCCTCCGACGCGTCGTGCGCGGTCCGCGCGTTGTCCCGCTCCTGCGCCGACACGAGTCCCTTCGCGAAGAGCTCGGTGAGACGCTCGGCCTGGCGGCGGTCGTTGGCCAGCATCGCCTGCGCGCGGGCCAGGAGGGCCTGCTGGTTCAGGAGGTTGGCGCGGGCCGACTCGAGGTTGGACCGCGCGACCTGTAGCCCCGCGTCCGCGGTCGCGATGGCCGCGCGCGCCTGGTCGAATGCGGTCTCCGCCTCGGTCGGCTCGATCTCGACCAGG
Organism: uncultured Candidatus Rokubacteria bacterium; assembly: GCA_963804185.1. Lineage (GTDB taxonomy): Bacteria > Methylomirabilota > Methylomirabilia > Rokubacteriales > DASRDR01 > DASRDR01. The sequence goes on along the minus strand of CAWDPM010000005.1, from coordinate 236,385 downwards.
AGGGTGCCCGCCGTCACGAACTGGCCTCGTTCGGCGTGGATGGCCCGGATGTAGCCCGAGGTCTTGGCGAAGATGGCCGTCTGGCGGTTGGGGTACACGTCGCCGGTGAAGGACAGTGTCACCTCGAGCGCTCGGCGCTCCGGCTGGATGACGCCGACCTGGATCTCGCGATTGACGCGCGGCACGGCCCGGGCCTGCTGCTCCTTCAGGCGGATCACCACCAGGGCCACAACCACGCCGACGAGCGCGAGGAGGACCAGCGACACACGGTGGCGGCGGACGAACGCCATCAGGGCGAATCCGAGTGACGCTGGAGGATCCCGTGGAGACACAGGTCCGCCACCCGCTGGGCGAGAACCTCTGCCGGCGTGTCGTCCGCGTGATTGAGGGCAGTGCCCCACACGAGACCGATCAGCATCGACGGCCCGAGATCACGGTCCACCTTCCGGAAGACCCCGGTCTGGGCGCCGCGATCGAGAGCCCGGGCCAGGCCGCCGGCGATGCGCTCCCGCCGGGCCAGGACAACCTGCTTCTTGCGGAGGAACAACCGCGCCTCACCCTGCTGCATCAGCCGGAAGAAGGGCAGGTGGCGGGCGAAGGTCTCGACGATGGCCTCGATCATCCGGGAAAGCGCCACCGCCGCCGGCAGATCCTCGGCCTCGACCCGCTCCAGCCGCCGGATGAGGAGGTCGAACGCCTCGGCGACGACCCCCAGGTAGAGGTCCTCCTTGGACGGGAAATAGCGGTAAAGCGTGCCCTTACCGACCCGGGCCACCTCCGCCACGTCTTCCATGCAGACGACGTGATAGGGGCGGGCGGCGAACACGCGTGAGGCCGCCCCCACGATCTGCTCGCGCTTGGCCTCCTGGCGCGCTGTCGGAGCCGATGCCTTCATGCGCTGGGCTCTCGCTCCTCGCGTGCCTCGTCCACGGCAGTCGTGGGCGACGTAATGGAACTGACCGGTCAGTCCGCCGCACTCTAATCTCGCCAGACGTTGGTGTCAAGGCGAGCCGGACGCTCCTCTATGCCACCAGTAGGACGACGGGACTCGAGCGCTGGAACCCACCGTGCAACCGGCTATTGTTGCTGCTTGTGACGAGAGTCACAATGGGTGGTGTATTTCCGTCGGGGAACTTCCGGGTTTTTTCTTGACAGCCCCAAATCTCGTGTGCCAGGATTCGCCCGCCCACAAGATACGGTATGCTCTGATCCCGGCGTTTGGATGGTGCAGGATCCAGGAAGGAGGTTCGCATGGCAATCATGGCGACACGGCCCCCCAGAGTCGGCAAGTGGACGGAGCAGGCCCTCCGTGTGTTGCGGGAGCGCTACCTCACACGCGAGGGGGACCAGGCTCAGGAGACCCCGGAGGAGATGTGCTGGCGGGTGGCGGTCGCTATCGCGCAAGGGGAGGACCGCTGGGGCAAGAGCCCGGCCGTCGTCCATGAGATCGCGTGCGCCTTCTACGACCTCATGGTGGACGGGAAGTTCCTCCCGAACTCCCCGACGCTCATGAACGCCGGGAAGGGGAACCAGCTCCAGTACTCGGCCTGCTACGTCCTTCCCGTCGGGGACTCCATGGAGGAGATCTTCGACGCGGTGAAGTCCGCCGCCATCATTCACAAGTCGGGCGGCGGCACCGGCTTCGCCTTCTCGCGCCTCCGCCAGAAGGATGCCGTCGTGGCCTCGACGGGCGGCAAGGCGTCAGGCCCGGTGTCGTTCCTGCGGGTCTTCAACGGGGCGACCGAGGCGGTGAAGCAGGGAGGCACCCGGCGGGGCGCCAACATGGGCATCCTCCGGATCGACCACCCGGACATCCTGGAGTTCATCGAGTGCAAGCTGGACGGCGGCATCGTGAACTTCAACATCTCAGTAGCTGCGACCGACCGGTTCATGGACGCCCTCCAGAGGGATGAGGACTACGAGCTGATCGCCCCGCATAGCGGCGAGGTGGTCAGCCGGCTGCCCGCCCGCGAAGTCTTCGACCGGATCGGCCGGGCGGCGTGGCAGACCGGCGACCCCGGCATGGTCTTCCTCGACCGCATCAACGCGAGTCCGGCCAACCCGACGCCCGAGATCGGGCTGGTGGAAGCCACCAATCCATGCGGGGAGCAGCCGCTCCTGCCTAACGAGGCCTGCAACCTGGGGTCCATCAACGTCGCCGGGTTCGCCAGGCGGCAGAGCGACGGGGAGTGGGCGATCGACTGGACGGAGCTCGAGCGCGTCGTACGGCTGTCGGTCAGATTCCTCGACGACGTCATCGAGGTCAACCCGTATCCTCTTCCGGAAATTGACGAAACCGTGAAGGCCAACCGCCGGATCGGCCTCGGCGTCATGGGCTGGGCCGATCTCCTCTTCCGGATGGGACTTCCCTACGACAGCCAGTCGGCCCTGGACCTCGGGGAGCGACTCATGTCGTTCATAAACGAGAAGGCGCACGATCAGTCGGCGAAGCTCGCCGAGGAGCGGGGGCCGTTCCCCAACTGGCCGAGCTCCATCTACAAGCACGGACGGCCTCTCCGCAACTCGACGGTCACGACCATCGCCCCCACGGGCACGATCTCGATGATCGCCGGCTGCTCCTCCGGGATCGAGCCGGCCTTCGCGGTTGCGTTCACCCACAAGGTCGGGGACCGGATCCTGCCATTCACCAACCCGATCTTCGCCGAGGTCGCCCGGGAGCGCGGGTTCTACTCGGACGCTCTCATGGAGGAGATCGCCAGGCGTGGCGTCGTCCACGACCTGCCTGGAGTTCCGGAGGACGTCCAGCAGGTCTTCGTCACGGCACACGAGGTCTCCTTCGAGTGGCACGTTCGACACCAGGGTGTCTTCCAGAAGTACACGGACAACGGGGTGTCCAAGACCATCAACCTCCCGAACTCGGCGTCACTGGACGACGTCGCGCGAGCCTACCTCCTGGCCTGGGAGCTGGGGTGCCTCGGCATCACCGTCTTCCGGGACGGCTGCAAGGAGGGAGTCCTCCACGTGGGAACCAGGGAGGCTCGAGGAGACAAGCGCGGCGAAGCCTCGCCCTCGGCGCCTGCGGCGGTCGTCAAGCCTCGTCCTCGGAGCCTGACGGGCCGGACATACCGGGTGGAGACCCCCCTTGGCACGGCATACACGGTGGTCAATGAGCACGGCGACGGCGAGCCCTTCGAGGTCTTCGTCTCGGTGGGCAAGGCCGGGTCCGACACGATGGCGGTCGCGGAGGCCATGGGCCGCCTGATCTCGCTGGCGCTTCGCATGCCCTCACCGCTCTCGCCCCAGCGCCGGCTCGAGGAGATCGTCGCGCAGCTCTCTGGCATCGGGGGCGGCCGGCCGCTCGGGTTCGGGCCGCAGCGGGTGCTGTCGTTGCCGGACGGCATCGCCCGCGTCCTCGCGGAACACCTGGGACACGTCAAGGTGGAAACGGAGGCGACGGGCATGCCTTCTGCGAAGCTCGTGGCGGGAGACATCTGCCCCGAGTGTGGCCAAGCGACGTTCGTGTACGAGGAAGGCTGCAAGAAGTGCTACGGGTGCGGCTTCAACGAGTGCTAGACGCCGCTTCCTGATCGTCCGGCCGCCCTGCCGTCACGCCCCTGGCGACGCCCGGCGGGCGTGGCGGCCGCGGATCGGGCACGATCCCGTGGCGCATGAACCCGCGCATCCCAACCTCCTACCAGGAGACCGGCGACTGGCTGGCGGGCTTCGTCCGCTCCCACGCCAAGCTCGAGAGCCCGCGTATCGAGGTGCTGCTGGACGCGGCCGGCCCACGCGAGGGGGATTCTTACGGCGTGCGGCTCTCGCTCGACGGCAGGCTCTACCCGCCACCGGGGTCGCCCCCGATCGAGTTGGAGTTCGGGGAGGTTGCCGAAGGGCGCACCCGCTTCGCGTGGTGCGCGGCTCTCGCCGAGCGCATCCGGGCCGCCGCCCGGGAGCTTCTCGGCGCCGCGCGGTCCGCCGGCTGACCGACGGCGCTGGCCGGCGCCGCGACGCCCGACTGCCCCGGCAGGGCAGCTCCAGCGCGCGGACGGCGAGTCCTTGACTGCTCGGCGCGCTCGCCACGAGGCGCTGGGCCACTGGTACGCCGCCGGCGACGTCAATGCGTTCTTCGGGCTTGCCGTCGACAACCTCACCAACCTCGTGGTGCTCGCCGGCCTGCTCGTCGGCGTGTTCGGCTTTCCTCCTGATCTGGTGCTCTACCGTATCGTCCCCGGGACCGCCCTGGGCGTTCTGGTCGGCGACCTCTGGTACACGTGGCTCGCCCGGCGCCTGGCCTGGAAAACAGGGCGCACGGACGTGACCGCGATGCCCTTCGGGATCGACACGCCATCGCTCTTCGGCGTCACCTTCGGGATTCTCGGGCCAACGATGCTTGCGACGCGGGACCCCGTCCTCGCCTGGAAGGTCGGCATGGGAGTCACCGTGGCCATGGGCGTCGTCAAGCTCGCCCTGGCGTTCGCCGGCGAGTGGGTGCGTCGCCTCGTGCCGCGCGCCGGGCTCCTGGGATCGATCGCGGGCGTGTCGATCCTTCTGATCGCTTTCCTGCCCATGCTCAAGGTGATCGCCGATCCCCTGGTCGGACTCGTGTCGCTCGGGTTGATCCTCGTCACCCTGGTCGGGCGTCACACGCTGCCGGGCCGAGTGCCCGGCGCCCTGGCCGCGGTGCTCGCGGGAAGCCTGGTCTATGCGGTGGAGCGCTGGGCGGGAGTCGCCCCCAGCAGCCCCGCGCTAGCGGTGCCGGGGGAGTGGCGCCTGGCGGTGCCATGGCCAACTCTCGCTTGGCTGGACGCGTCGGGGGAGACGTGGGGTGCGCTGTCGGTCGCGCTCCCCTTCGCGCTCGCCACAGTCGTCGGTGGCATCGACAACACCGAGAGCGCTATCGCCGCCGGGGACGGCTACCGTACGCGGGACATCCTGCTGACCGAGGCCGTGGCCACGATCCTCACCGGCATTGCCGGGGGAGTCGTGCAGAACACGCCCTACATCGGCCATCCGGCCTACAAGGCCATGGGCGCCCGCGCCGGCTACACCCTGGCCACCGGGCTGGTGATTGGACTCGGGGCGATGGCGGGCGTGATCTCCGTGCTCGTCGGACTGGTGCCGGAGGCCGCGGTGGCCCCGATCCTCGTCTTCGTCGGCCTCTCGATTACCGCTCAGGCCTTCCTTGCGACACCCGGGCGCCATGCTCCCGCCGTCGCGCTCGCGTTCCTGCCGACGATCGCCGCCCTCGTAATGATCGAGCTCAGCGGAGCCCTGGCCAGCCTGGGGCTTGGCCCTGAGGCAATCCGCGGGGAGGCTCGGTCGGCCATCCAGGCGCTCCGCCTGCTCGGCAACGGCTTCATCCTGTCCGCGCTGCTCTGGGCGGCCGCGACGGCGATGATCATCGACCGGCGACTCGTCTCGGCCGCGGCCTTCCTGGCCGTGGCGAGTCTCGGAAGCTTGTGCGGGCTCATTCACTCGCCGCTTCCCTCAGGCGGGCTGTTCTGGCCGGGGGGAGCGGATCGGCCTGGCCCGGGCTCCTGGCGGGCGGGTACGGTCTCCTGGCCGGGCTGCTCGTCCTCCTCGCCCCCTGGGCGGGCGCGGACGCCGATCCCGCGACACGTGAAGATGGGATCCACCCTTGACCCTTGCGGCGCTTCGGTGATACACAAGGACTAGGTCTTGTGAATTCGATCACGCCCCTGCGCGTCTACCACAGAGACCCCCGAGACCACTGCCCGAGAGGAGGCTTCCATGGTGCGTCGTCTCATCCTGAGCGGGACGCTGTCCGTCGCCGTTCTGCTGGCCGTGTCTTCGCTGAGCACCCCTGCGTGGGCGCAAGCTCAAGCGGCGTGGACCTGTCCCGCGGCCGAGAAGGCCAAGAAGAACCCGGTGGCGAAGAGCGACGCGGCCGTGGCCGCGGGCAAGAAGGCCACAGTCGAGAAGGCCTGCACGGCCTGTCACGGCGACGGGGGCAAGGGCGACGGCCCCGGGGCCGCGGCGCTGAACCCGAAGCCGGCCGACTGGACCTCGCCCAAGGTGCAGACGGAGTCAGACGGGTGCCTCTTCTGGAAGATCAGCACCGGTCGGGGTGCGATGCCGCCCTGGGCTGCGCTCCCTGAGAACGAGCGCTGGCAGATCATCCACTACATCCGAACGCTGAAGAAGTAGCCCGCTCGGAGATCTGCGCGGCGCCGTCCCGTCCATCGGGAAGGGGAGGCGGCGCCGCGCGGGGTCCCACCGGCCGGCCGATGAAGGGTCGCTCGGCGACATCTGGAGAGCCCTCGAGGAGCCCGTCGGTCTGGACACGCTCCGGGCCACGGTGACCTCGCTCCGCGATCGCGCCATGACCCCGCCGAGGTGAGCCGACTCCTCGCCGCGATCGACCTCGGTACGAACACCGTCCGCGTCCTCGTCGCCGAGGCCGATCCGGCGCTCGGGCTCGTCCCGACATGGAGCGACCAGGTCGTCACGCGGCTCGGTGAGGGTCTGGCCACGCGCGGCACCCTGGCTCCCGCAGCAGCCGAACGGACGCTGGCGGCGGTCCACCGCTACCGCGATCGCGCCCAGGCCCTCGGAGCCTCTGAGGTCCTTCTGGTCGGCACCGCCGCAATCCGCCAGGCTCGGGATGGCGGCGAGTTCCTCGCTCGGCTAGGGGCGCAGGCGGGAATCCGTGCCCGTGTCGTGAGTGGCGAGGAGGAGGCGGGGTTGACGTTGCTCGGCGCGACGTGGGGCCTCGGCCCGCTCGCGGGCACCTTCGCGCTCCTCGACGTCGGTGGCGGAAGCACCGAGGTGCTCCTCGCGGAAGGCGGCCGGATGCTGGTGGCCGTGAGCCTTGCCCTTGGAGTGGTCCACCTGGTCGAGCGCTTCTTCGCGCACGACCCCGCCGAGCCCGATGAGCTGGTCAGGTGTCGAGGTTACGTGGACCGGCGCCTGCGAGACGAGGTCTGGCCTAGGCTCCGGCCGCACCACCCCACCATGCTGATCGCAAGCGCGGGAACGCCCACGACGCTGGCGGCCCTCGACCTCGGGCTATCGGCCTACGATCCGGCACGCGTGCAGGGACACCGCCTCGCCGCCGGGGCGATTGAACGGCTTACCGCGCAGATCGCCGCGCTCCCGCTCGCCGAGCGTGCCCGGACACCGGCGCTCGAACCCGGCCGCGCCGACGTGATCGTACCCGGCGGCATTGTGCTCGCGGCGGCGCTCGCCGGGCTCGGTCTCCCCGCGGCGCTGGTCTCGGACGCGGGATTGCGAGAGGGTGTCCTCCTCGACGCCGTCGGGTGGCAACCCGGCGTCTGATCCGAGCCATCGGCCCGATGGCGAGCGAGTACGGCCATTTCGTCCGGCGTCGCCGAGCGGAGCTCGCGGTTGACAGGCGCGACGGCCCCTCCGTATCATGCGATGGCATATGGATGAAGTAGCCGTACTAGTGCTCAACGGGAGTTTCGAGCCGCTTCACTTCACCAACGCCCGCCGCGCGATCACCCTCCTCCTCAGTGGCAAAGCCGAGACCGTCGAGCCTTCACCCCGGGTGGTCCGCTCCCCCTCGCACACGTTCCCGCTCCCGTCAGTAATCCGGCTGATGATGTACATCCGCAAGCCCTTCGTGGAACGGGTCGCCTTTAACAAGAAGAACATCCTCCGGCGGGACCACTACACCTGCCAGTACTGTAGTCGTCGAGGAGACCGGTTGACGGTCGACCACGTCCTGCCGCGGTCGCGCGGGGGCGACACGACCTGGATCAACGTCGTCGCGGCGTGCCTGCGCTGCAACCTTCACAAGGGGAACCGCACCGTTGCCGAGGCGGGCATGGTCCTGGTCCGGACGCCGGCACACCCGCAGTTCCTCTTCTCGGTTCACCTACTTCGCCACCCACACGCGTCGTCGTTCCTCGACGCCTGGCGGAAGTATCTCCACGCGGTCCCAGCCGCCCTCCCCTCGGGCGCCTGAGCGTCCCGCCACCCTGCGCGGAAACCGGTAGCGGCGCGTGTCCCAGTTCCGGCTCGTCTCCGACTACACGGCAAAGGGCGACCAGCCGGGCGCCATCGAGCGGCTCTGCGACTGGCTGGCTGGCGGCCGCGCCCACTCGGCGCTCCTGGGAGTGACGGGCTCCGGCAAGACGTTCACGGTCGCCTCCGTCATCGAGCGCCTCCAGCGCCCGACGCTGGTCATCTCGCCCAACAAGACGCTGGCGGCCCAGCTGTACAGCGAGTTCAAGGCCTTCTTCCCGAACAACGCGGCCGAGTACTTCGTCTCCTACTACGACTACTACCAGCCCGAGGCCTACATCCCACAGTCGGACACCTACATCGAGAAGGACGCCCTCATCAACGACGAGATCGACCGAATGCGTCACTCGACGACCAAGTCGCTGTTCGAGCGCCGCGACGTGGTCATCGTCGCGTCGGTCTCGTGCATCTATGGTCTCGGCTCCCCCGAGACGTACCACGGGATGCACATCGAGGTGGCGGAAGGAGAGGAGCGGGAGCGGGACGACATCCTGCGCCAGCTCGTCGCGCTCCAGTACGAGCGCAACGACTACGACTTCCACCGCGGGACGTTCCGCGTCCGGGGCGACGTCGTCGAGATCTTTCCCGTGGCGGCCGAGAGCACGGCGATCCGGGTCGAGCTGTTCGGGGACACGATCGAGGCCATCCACCGGATCGATCCTCTGAAGGGCCAGATCCTCGAGCGCGTGGACCGCGTGGCCGTCTACCCGGCGAGCCACTACGTCACGCCCGCGGAGGAGCTCGAGCGGGCCATGGAGTCGATCAAGGCGGAGCTGGCCGAGCGCCTGACCTTCTTCCGGTCCCAGAACCGCCTGCTCGAGGCGCAGCGGCTGGAGCAGCGCACGCTCTTCGACCTGGAAATGCTGCGGGAGATCGGATACTGCCACGGGATCGAGAACTACTCCCGCCACCTCGCGGGCCGACGGGCAGGGGAGACTCCCGCGACGCTGCTCGATTACCTGGCGAAGGACACCCTGGTGGTGATCGACGAGAGTCACGTCGCGGTTCCCCAGCTCCGCGGCATGCACCACGGCGATCGGTCCCGGAAGGAGGCCCTCGTCGAGTACGGGTTCAGGCTACCGTCGGCGTTCGACAACCGGCCACTCACCTTCGACGAGTTCACGGCGGCGGTGGGCCAGGTGCTCTACGTCTCGGCCACCCCCGCGGAGTACGAGCTCGAGAGAGCTGACGGCGGCGTCGCCGAGCAGATCATCCGGCCGACCGGGCTCACGGATCCCGCCATCACGATTCGCCGCGCCGGCGAGCAGGTCGACGACCTCATGGAGGAGATCCGGGCTCGGGCCGAGCGGGATGAGCGGGTGCTGGTCACGACGCTCACGAAGCGGATGGCGGAAGACCTCACCCAGTACTACCTCCAGATGGGGCTCCGCGTCCGCTACCTCCACTCCGACGTCGACACCCTGGAGCGCGTCGAGGTGATCCGGGATCTCCGGCTCGGCAAGTTCGACGCCTTGATCGGCATCAACCTGCTCCGGGAGGGTCTCGACATCCCCGAGGTGTCACTGGTCGCGATCCTCGACGCCGACAAGGAAGGCTACCTGCGCTCTGCGACCTCGCTCGTCCAGACGTCGGGCCGGGCGGCGCGGAACGTCCGCGGCGAGGTCATCATGTACGCGGACAAGGTCACGGACTCGATGCGGACCGCGCTCCAGGAGACGGAGCGCCGACGCGAGATCCAGACCGCGTACAACGTCGAGCACGGCATCACCCCGGAGTCCATCCGTCGGTCGATCCGCGACGTCCTGCGCTCGGTCGAGGAGCGCGACTACTACACCGTGGAGGTGGAAGCGGCCAACGAGCGCTTCGAGTCGCCGGAGGCTCTCGCCGAGACCGTCAAGCGGGTCGAGGGTGAGATGAAGGACGCCGCGAAGCGCCTCGACTTCGAGCGGGCCGCGGAGCTCCGCGACCGGCTCCGCGCCCTCCGCAAGCGCGACCTGTCCGTCCGGGACTGAGGGTAAGATCATGTGGACTGGAGTCGAGGAAGCGGACGATGGACCTCACGGAGAAGCTCGAGCGCCTCCCGGACCGGCCGGGCGTGTACCTCTACAAGGACTCCAAGAGCCAGGTGGTCTACGTCGGCAAGGCCGCCTCCATTCGGTCGCGCGTCCGCTCGTACTTCCAGGCCTCCCGGAACCGTGATGCGAAGACGGACGCCCTGGTCGACCACATTCTCGACGTCGACTACATCGTCACCGCCAACGAGCTCGAGGCGCTGATCCTCGAGTCGAACCTCGTCAAGCGGCATCGGCCCCGTTACAACATCATCCTGCGGGACGACAAGCACTACCCCTTCCTGAAGCTGACGACGAACGAGGAGTTCCCGCGGCTCCTCGTGGCGCGACGCGTCCAGAAGGACGGCGCGACCTACTACGGCCCCTTCTACCCCGCGACCGCGCTCCGGGAGACCCTCCGCCTGGTACGGGCCCTGTTCCCGCTCCGGACCTGCAGCATCAAGATCGACGGCATGGCGGAGCGTCCATGCCTCCAGTACTACATTCACCGCTGCAACGCGCCATGCACCGGCTCGGAGACGGCCGAGGCGTACGCCCGGACGGTGAAGGACGTCGAAGCCTTCCTCGAAGGCCGGGATGAGGACCTGGCTCGGCGGCTGACCGCAGAAATGGAGGAGGCCGCCTCCCAGGAGAAGTACGAGCGCGCGGGGATCCTTCGCGACCAGGTCCAGGCGCTGAACACCGTGCGCGAGCGCCAGAAGATCATCTCCGTCGAGCCGGAGGACCAGGACATCCTAGGACTGGCCCGTCAGGGGTCCGAGGCCTGCGTCCAGATCTTCTTCGTCCGTCGCGGGCGTCTGCTCGGGCGCGAGGCGTTCTTCCTGGACCGGCTCGGGAGCGCCACGGACGGGGAGCTCCTCTCGGCCCTCCTGCGGCAGTTCTACTCGAGGAGCGTCGCGCCGCCGCGCGAGATCCTCCTGTCGACCGACGTGCCGGAGGAGGCGCTGCTCGGGCAGTGGCTGTTCCAGCTGCGCGACGGCCGCGTCGAGTTGCTCGTCCCCCAGCGTGGGCGGAAGCGTGAGCTGGTCGCCATGGCGGAGGAGAACGCGGCGCTCGCGCTCCAGACCCACCTGTTGGCCCGATCCAGCCGGCGCCAGGTCGTCGCCGAGGATCTCCAGCGGGAGCTCGGCCTTCCGGACGCCCCGCACCGGATCGAGGGGTTCGACATCTCGAACATCCAGGGGCAGGAGGCCGTGGGCTCCATGGTCGTGTGGGAGGCCGGCGGGATGAAGAAGGACGACTACAAGCGGTTCAAGATCCGCACCGTCCCCGGGGCCGACGACTACGCGATGATGGCCGAGGTTCTGCGACGCCGCTACGGGAAGGCACTCGAGGAGGGTGGAACCCTTCCCGACCTCATCCTTCTCGATGGCGGTCGGGGCCAGCTGAGCGCCGGTTCTCGCGTCCTGGAGGAGCTCGGACTGGACTACCTGCCGATCGTCGCCCTCGCCAAGCGCGAAGAAGAGGTCTACCACCCGGGAAGCCTCCACCCGCTCGTCCTGGACCTCGCGTCGCCCGCCCTCCACACGCTCCAGCGGATCCGGGACGAGGCGCATCGCTTCGCGATCACCTACCACAAGAAGCTCCGGCAGAAGCGCACCCTGGTTTCCGTGCTGGACCAGATCCCGGGCATCGGGCCGTCCATCCGGACGAGTCTCTTGAAGTCGCTGGGCTCGGCGCGCCGTGTGCGGGCTGCCTCCGTCGCCGAGCTGGCAGCCGTACCCAAGATCACTCCGAAGCTCGCGCAGCGGATCCACGATTTCTTCCACAAGGAGCCGGAGGCGCCACCGGCCGTCGACGTCCCGGCGCCCCCCGAGGGGAGGAGCCCGGAAGGGCCAAGCCTTGCATCACGCGGGGATCTCTGCTAAATATGCGTGGGAATTGATCGGAGGAGGCTCAAGAGGCCCGTGATGCCAGATCGGCCCGACCACTACCCGTTCCGCAGGATCGAGACGAAGTGGCAGCGCATCTGGGAGGAGACCGGCCTCTTCCGGGTCCGCGAGGAGCCGGGCCGACCGAAGTACTACTGCCTCGAGATGTTCCCGTACCCGTCCGGTCGGATGCACATGGGACACGTCCGCAACTACGCCATCGGCGACGCGATCACCCGCTACAAGCGCATGCGCGGCTTCAACGTCCTGCACCCGATGGGGTGGGACGCCTTCGGACTCCCGGCCGAGAACGCCGCCATTGAGAATGGAGTGCACCCGGCGGTGTGGACGTACGAGAACATCGCCACGATGAAGGCCCAGATGAAGACGCTCGGGATCTCCTACGACTGGGAGCGCGAGGTCGCGACGTGCGACCCCGAGTACTACCGGTGGGAGCAGCTGATCTTCGTCAAAATGTTCGAGCGGGGGCTGGCGTACCAGAAGAGCGCTCGCGTGAACTGGTGCCCGGGCTGCCAGACCGTGCTGGCCAACGAGCAGGTGGAGGCGGGTCGGTGCTGGCGCTGCGACTCCGAGGTCGTCATCAAGGAGATCGAGAGCTGGTACTTCAAGATCACGGCGTACGCGGATGAGCTCCTCGAGTGGTGTGACCGCCTCGTCGGCTGGCCGGAGCGCGTCCTCACGATGCAGCGCAACTGGATCGGCAAGAGCGAAGGCGCCGAGTTCGATCTCCCCGTGGTCGGCCGGCCCGGCCTGGGCATCCGCGTCTTCACGACCCGCCCCGACACGTCCTTCGGGATGACCTACGCGGTCCTCGCCCCGGAGCACCCGCTGATCGACCAGCTTGTCGCCGACCCCGAGGAGCGCGCGGCCGTCTCTGCCTTCCGGACCGAGGTGGGTCGGCAGAGCGAGATCGAGCGCCTGGCCACGGACCGGCCGAAGCGGGGCCTCCGGCTCAAGGCGCGGGCAGTGAATCCCTTCAACGGCGTCGAGGTCCCGCTGTTCCTCGCCGACTACGTCCTCATGGGCTACGGCACGGGCGCCATCATGGCCGTTCCTGGCGAGGACCAGCGCGACTGGGATTTCGCCAAGGCGTACGGGCTTCCCATCATTGAGACCGTGAAGCGTCCGCCGGGCTGGGACGGCGAGGCATATACCGGTGAGGGCGTGAAGATCAACTCCGGCTTCCTCGACGGCCTGTCGGTCGCCGAGGCCAAGCGACGAGCGATCGACTGGCTCGTCGTCCAAGGGCGCGGCGTGGGGAAGGTGCACTACCGGCTCCGCGACTGGGGCATCAGCCGCCAGCGGTACTGGGGAGCCCCTATCCCGATCGTCTACTGTCCGTCGTGCGGGGCGGTGCCCGAGCGGCCCGAGCGCCTCCCCGTCGTGCTCCCGCAGGACATCCAGATCACGGGGAAGGGCGGCTCGCCCCTCGCCGACGTGCCCGGGTTCGTGAACACGACCTGCCCGCGCTGCGGCGGCCCAGGACGGCGCGAGACGGACACCATGGACACGTTCGTGGAGTCGTCCTGGTATTTCCTCCGCTTCTGCTCGCCCAAGCACGCGGGAGGCCTCGCCGAGGCGGACGCCGTGCACTACTGGATGCCGGTCGACCAGTACACGGGCGGCATCGAGCACGCCATCCTCCACCTGCTCTACGCGCGCTTCTACACGAAGGTGCTGCGCGACCTCGGCTACTTCAAGCTCGACGAGCCGTTCCACAACCTCTTCACCCAGGGTATGGTCGTCAAGGACGGTGCCAAGATGTCAAAGTCGAAAGGCAACGTCGTGAGCCCCGATGACTTCATCCTCACGTATGGCGCCGACACGGGCCGGATCTTCGAGCTCTTCATGGCCCCGCCCGAGAAGGACCTGGAGTGGAGCGACCAGGGCGTCGAGGGTGCCTTCCGCTTTCTCAACCGCGTGTGGCGATTCTTCCAGGCCAACCGGCCCACGCTGGACGGCGTTCGGCCCGCACCCACCGACCTCTCGGCACCGGGTCGCGCCTTCCGGCGCACGGTCCACGAGACGATCCGGCGCGTCACGACGGACATCGAGGAGTTTCGCTTCAACACGGCCATCAGCGCACTCCACGAGCTCGTCAACGCGATGCACGCCTTCGCGACGGAGTCGCTCGACCGGGCCTCGGCAGCGGAGCGGGCGAGCCTGCTCGCCGAAGGGCTGGAGGCGCTCGTCCTCCTCCTGGCACCCTTCGCGCCGCACCTCGCCGAGGAACTGTGGGAGCAGCTTGGCCACCGGGACAGCGTGTTCCGGGCCTCCTGGCCCGCCGCCGACCCCGACGCCCTCGAGCGTGACGCGGTACAGGTCGTGGTCCAGGTCGACGGCCGGGTGCGGACGCGTCTTGTGGTACCGTCGGAGATCGCCGAGGATCGTCTGCGGACCGAAGCGCTGGCCGATGAGAAGGTGCGACCGTGGCTGGAGGCTCGCGAGGTCGCGCGAGTCGTCGTCGTGCCGGGCCGGCTCGTGAACATCGTGACCCGCGGCAGCGGGAGGCCGGCGTGACCCGCAGGGGCGTCCTGGCCGTTCTCCTAGCGCCCATGGCGTCCGTCGCCCTCGGCGGCTGCGGGTACTCGTTGCGCACGAGCCTGCCCCCCGGGATCCAGTCGATCCACGTGCCGGTCCTGGAGAACAGGACTCAGGAGCCGGGGATCGAGGATTTCATCACGCAGGCCCTGACGCAGGCCGTGGCGCAGAGCGGTCGCGTGCGGATCGCCCGCAACGCGCAGGACGCGGATGCCGTCCTCGAGGGGGCCGTCGTTGAGTACCGGCTGAATGCGCTCTCGTTCAACCGCAGCGCCAACGTCACGTCCTACCGACTGATCATTGGCCTTTCCCTGGTCTTCAAGGATCTCAAGCAGAACCAGATCCTCTGGAAGCAGGATCGCATCGAGGAGCGGGCCGACTTCCTGGTGTCCGGCCAGGTGACGCAGACTCTGGCGCGCGAGGAGCTGGCCGTTCAGCGTGCGGCCGTGGACGTGGCCCGCGCCATCGTCAGCTTCGCCCTCGAAGGGTTCTGAGCTGGAGGTCACCGCCCTCCTCCGCGACGCCGCGGCCGGGCGTGTCCCCCCGCTTCTGCTCGTGCACGGGTCGGAGCCGCTCCTCGTCGACGACCTCGTGGAGCGCTTGACCCGGGCTCTCCTGCCCGACGACCAGGCCGCCGGCTGGAACCGCGAGCTCTTTCACGCCGACCAGGTCACGCCCGACGCGCTCGTCGCCGCGGGCGCGTCACTCTCGCTGTTCGCCGGTCGCCGCCTCGTCCTCGTGCGGGGACTCGCGGAGCTCCCGGCGAGGGCAGCCGACCGCCTGCGCGATGCCGTGGCCGGCGCCCGCCAGGCCGCAGAGGGGTGGCCCGCGCCGGGCACGACGGTGCTGCTCGTGGCCTCGGGCGCCGACCGGCGGGCCGCGGGCCTGCGCATCCTGCCGGAGGGCGACCAGGTGGAGGTGCGCGCGCCGACTGGTCGCGCGGTGGTCGGCTGGGTGCGCGAGCGGGCCCGCGCGGCCGCGCTCGACCTCGCACCGGATGCCGCACAGGCCCTGGTGGACCTCGTGGGGGAGGACCTGACACGGCTCGCGGCGGAGCTCGAGAAGGCCTCGCTCTACACGCTCGGCGAGCGTCGGGTCTCCGAAGAGGACGTCAGGGCTCTCGCGGGCGAGACGCGGGCCCGTCAGTACTGGGAGCTGACGCAGGCCCTCGAGGAGGCGCGCCGGGCGGATGCCCTGCGCCTCGCGTCGCAGCTCCTCGGGCCCGGCGACGAGCCGCTCATCCTCCTCGCATGGATCGTGGGCTACCTCCGCGATCTCTGGCGGGTCCTTCCGGCAGCCACCGCCGGGGCCGACGCCACCGAGGTGGCGCGCGCCCTGACGCGACGCCGACCGGACTGGGCCGTCGAGCGACTGGCCGCTCGCGCCCGGGCCGTCGGGCTCCAGGAGCTCTCACGGGCCGCCGACCGATGCCTCGAGGTGGAGCAGGCCCTCAAGACCGGGGCAGGGAACCCCCGCGCCCTCTTGACCTGTCTGGTGGCCGACCTGGCGGGCTAACGGCTCGCGAGGGCGTTGAGCTGACGGGTCAGGCGGGACTTCCTGCGGGCCGCCGTGTTCTTGTGGATGACGCCCTTCGTGACCGCCTTGTCGAGAATCTGGATAGTGCGCTGCAGGGTCTCTCGGGCCTGATCGGCTTGGCCGCCCTCGATCGCGGCGCGGGCACCCTTGACCGAGGTCCGGACCGTCGAGCGAACGGCCGCGTTGCGCAGGCGGCGCTTCTCGCTTTGCCGGATCCGCTTTATCGCGGATTTGATGTTGGCCATCGGATCACCTCCTCTACTCGGGAATGGCGCGAGTCGCCGCGCCGACACCGGGGCCGGGGGGATGACGGCGCGACTCCCGAGCCTATCGTGCGCCGCCGGCACTGTCAAGGTTCGCGACGGCGATGAGCGAAGACGCGACGATCGGCGCCGACGCCAAGGGGCTCCCGCCACTTCCACCAGCGGCCGGAGCCCGGCGCTCGGTAGCGCGCGCCGCCGCGGTCGTGAGCGGCGCCACTCTGGTCAGCCGGATTCTCGGCTTCCTTCGCGACCTCGTGATCGCGCGGGCCTTCGGCGCGGGACTCGCGTCGGACGCCTTCTTCGTCGCGTTCCGTCTGCCGAATCTCCTGCGCCGGCTCGTGGCGGAAGGTGCGCTTTCGTCCGCCTTCATCCCCGTGTTCACCGAGTACGTGACGAGTCGATCCCGGGCCGACACTCTCCGCATGCTGCGTGCGGTGGCCGGGGTCATGCTGGTGCTCCTCGGCTCCTTGACCCTCCTGGGCGTTCTCGGCGCCCCAGGGATCGTCCGGGTCATGGCTCCCGGCTTCTTCGCCGACCCCACGGCGGGGGAGCTGACCGTACGCCTCACGCGCCTCATGTTCCCCTACCTGTTCCTCGTGGGGCTGGCGGCGCTGGTCATGGGCGTCCTCAACGCCCACCGCCACTTCCTCCTGCCGGCGCTCTCCCCGGTGGCCCTGAACGTCGGCATCATCATCGGCGCGCTGGTCCTCGCGCCGCGGCTGCCGGAACCCGCCATGGGTCTCGCCTTGGGTGTCCTGCTCGGCGGAGCCGGTCAGCTCCTCGTCCAGGTTCCCTGGCTGGGGAGGCGGGGCTTGCTCGCGATGCCGCAGTTCGCGTTCCACCATCCCGCCGTCCGACGAGTCCTCACGCTTGATGGCGCCGGTGGTGGTTGGGCAGTCTGCGACTCATGTCGGCACCGTGATCAACACGATCATCGCGTCGTTCCTGGTGAAGGGAAGCGTCTCGTACCTGTACTACGCGGACAGGCTGATCGAGTTCCCGCTGGGCGTGTTCGCCGTCGCCATCGCGACAGCGGTGCTCCCCACGCTCTCGGAGCAAGCCACCCGCCGCGACGACCACGCGCTTCGTGAGACGCTGTCGTTCTCGCTGCGACTGGCTACCTTCGTCAGTCTGCCGGCCGCGGTGGGCCTCTTCGCCCTGTCGGAGCCGATCGTTCGCGTCCTCTACGAGCGAGGCCGCTTCGGTCCGGCGGAGACGACCGGCACCGCCGCCGCCGTGGCGATGTACGCGCTCGGCATCGTGGGATCGACGACGGCGAAGATCTCGGCTCAGGCCTTCTTCGCGCTCGGCGACACGCGGACGCCCGTCAAGGTGTCGGTCGGCGTGATGGCCTTCAACTGCGCGATGGCCGCCGCCCTGGCCGGGCCCATGGGCCACGTGGGATTGGCCCTGGCCATCGCGGCGTCAGCCACCATCAACGCGCTGGCCCTGACGCTGCTTCTTCGGCGCCGGCTCCCGGGCGGGCCGATCCCTGGCGCCCGACGCGCGTGGCTCCGTACGGCGTGCGTATCCGCCGGGCTCGCACTCGTGCTTGGCGCGGTGCGGTACCTCTGGCCACCGCCGTCCGACCGGCTTGCGGAGACCGCGTGGCTCGCGACCGTGATCGCGGGCTCGACCCTGGCCTACATCGCCGGTCACGCGGCGCTGGGCGCGGAGGAAGTGCGTCTCGCGTGGAGGGCGGTCGCCCACCGATGGCCGATGAGTTCCTTGCGCGGCCGAGAGATGCGTTGATATACTCGCCCGAGACCGGACCACATGCGGGCCCTGCTGCAACGCGTGACCGGAGCGTCGGTCGAGGCGGATCGCCAGGTGATCGGCAGCATCGACCGGGGCCTCGTCACCCTCCTCGGCGTGGCGGCCGGTGACGGGCCCGACGACGTTCGCTACCTCGCCGATAAGATCCTCCACCTCCGCATCTTCGAGAACGAGGAGGGG
Organism: uncultured Candidatus Rokubacteria bacterium; assembly: GCA_963804185.1. Taxonomy (GTDB): domain Bacteria; phylum Methylomirabilota; class Methylomirabilia; order Rokubacteriales; family DASRDR01; genus DASRDR01. The sequence continues at coordinate 218,193 of CAWDPM010000005.1, read as the reverse complement.
AGGTTTCATCGCTCCCTCCTCGACACGGGAGGAGGCTGCCTCCTCGTCTCGCAGTTCACACTGCTTGCCAGCACGCGCCGGGGCCGTCGTCCGGACTTTCTTGCCGCGGCGGCACCCGAGGTGGCCGCCCCGCTGGTCCAGGAGGTGGCCCAGCAGCTCCGCACGGGTGGGGTGTCGGTGGTGGAGGGCCGCTTCGGTGCGCGGATGATCGTCCGCCTCGCGAACGACGGGCCCGTGACGATCCTGCTCGACTCGCACGAGCGCGCATGAAGGAGGTCGCGACGACCGACGGAGCCGGATCCTTGGTGGAGGAGTTTCTCGAGCGACTCCGCGTTGAGAACGGAAGCTCTGCCCTCACGATCGCCGCCTATCGCCGCGATCTCGCACGGCTCCTCGGATTCCTCCGGACCCGGCGCCGGACGATCGAGACGGCGCGTCCGGACGACCTGGTAGCCCACCTGGAAGCGCTGCGGCGGGGCGGCCGCGGCCCGCGCACGCTTGCTCGAGGGCTGGCGGCAGTCCGCGGCCTGTATCGATTCGGTCGAGCGGCCGGGATTCTCCGGAACGATCCGGCGGCCCTCCTCGACACGCCACGGCTTCCGCGACGGCTGCCGAGAGCGCTCTCCAGGCCGGACGCCACCGCTCTGGTCGAGTCGCCGGGGGAGGAGGGGCCTCGGGCTTGGCGGGACCGCGCCATGCTGGAGCTGCTCTACGGCTCCGGGCTGCGAGCGTCCGAGCTCGTCGGCCTCCGCCCAGGAGACGTGGATCTCTCGGCTCAGATCCTGGTGTGCCGGGGCAAGCGCGACCGGCAGCGGCTCGTGCCGGTCGGAGACGCCGCCCGCCGTGCCCTCACCGTGTACCTGGAGCGCGCCCGCCCGCGCCTCGTCCGCGGCGCCGATCCCGGGGTGCTGTTCGTGAACACACGCGGGGGCCCCCTTGGCCGGCAGGGACTGTGGCGGATTGTCCGGGCTCGGGCGCGCGCGGTCGGGCTGCGCGGGGGTTTCCCCCATGCGCTCCGTCACTCGTTCGCGAGCCACCTCCTCGAGGGTGGCGCCGATCTCCGGTCGGTCCAGGCCCTCCTCGGCCACGCCGACATCGGCACGACCGAGATCTACACCCACCTGCCCACAGACGCCGTGCGCCGGCTCTACCGCCAGTTCCACCCGCGAGCCTGAGCGTGGAACCGGGCGGGAGCCAGGAAAGACGGCGAGCGGAATGAGCGGGAGCGCCGTGGCCATCCGCCGCACGAGCTACCCTCAGGCGGAACCCCGCGCGGCCGGATTGATGCAGCGGGCCCTCGCTCTTGCCCCGCCCGTCCTCCCGGTGTCAGTCGCCTCCCGCCTGGCGGAGCGCCAGGGGGCGCGGCACATCGCGGCACGCATCGGCACGACCTGGAGCGTGGCGTCGAGAGGGACGCTGTCCCGAGCGCTGGCACTGGGCTTGGACCGAGCCCCGCTCGCCGCAGTTCTCTGGGACGCCCCGCTCGTGACCCCGTCCACTTCCGAGGTCACGGTCCGACGCCTGCTCGGGCCCGACCGACCGTTCGTGCTGGTGGCAGGCTCTCACGGCCCGGAAGGCATCGTCCTGCGCGAACCCGGAGCGCCGAGCAGCCTGCCGGCTTCCGTCCGTCTCCAGCTCGACCAGCTTCCAGCGGATGTCGGAGCGATCCTCAGGACGGCGGGGAACGAGGGTGATGCGCTCGGGCTCCCGGTCGCCGCCGTCGGAGGGGTCGTCCGGGACCTCTTGCTGGCACGCGTCGACGAGCGGACCGACCTCGACCTCGTCGTGGAGGGAAGCGCGGTCGCGCTGGCGAACCGGCTCGCCGGCAGCCTCGACGGGCGGGTGGTGGAGCACCGGACCTTCCTCACGGCTACGGTTGTCCTCCGGGACGGCCGGCGCATCGACGTCGCAACCGCGCGGCGCGAATCCTACCGTGCGCCCGGCGCGCTCCCCGACGTGGAGCCAGCCTCGCTCGGGGAGGACCTCGCCCGTCGGGACTTCTCCGTCAACGCCCTGGCGGTACGGCTTGACCGCGCCGCCTGGGGCCGGCTAGTCGACACCACCGGGGGCCTCGTCGATCTTCGGGCGCGGCGAATCCGGGTCCTCCATGCCCTGTCCTTCGTGGAGGACCCGACGCGGATCCTGCGGGCGGCCCGGTTCGCCGCCCGGCTTGACTGGCGGGTCGACCGCACGAGCCGGCGGCTGGCGGCTCATGCCGCGACGCTCGACGTCTATCGCGCCCTCTCGGGCGACCGTCTGCGCGCGGAACTCGCGCTCATGCTGACGGAGCACCGTCCGGCCGCCGCCATGCGCCAGGCTGGCAAGCTGGGCGCGTGGGCGCTTGTCGACCGCGATGCCTCGCCGGGCCGGACGACCCGACATCTCCTCGCCGCAGCGCTCGCGCCGCGATCCCTCAAGGCGCTCGGCCCCGACGCGCCGGTGGCCCTTGCCCTGCTCGCCCTGACGGCGGAGAGCGCCGCGATCGAGGCGTGGATGGACCGTCTCTCACTCAGGCCGGCCATGCGCGAGGCGATCCGGCGCGCCCGCAGGGATGCCAGGGCGCTCCTTGCCCGCCTCTCCCGTACGCGCAGCCAGGCCCGCGCGTACGCCATACTGCGGGAGGTACCCGAGGTCACGGCGGCCTGGGCCCGGGCGCTCGCAAGCACCAGCGCCCGCCGGCATCTCGACCGTCACTTGCGGAGCTGGCGCCGTCTCAGGCCGCTCGCGACGGGCGATGACGTCGCCGCCCTCGGCGTCCCGCCCGGGCCCGCCGTCGGAGAGCTCCTGAGGGAGCTCAGGACCGGGCAGGCGGTTGGACAGGTCCGGAGTCGCGCCGGTGCGATACGCTGGCTTAGGGGGGCCGTCGACCGAGATCGCGCTCGCAGGAAGGCGCCACTGACCCGACCGGGTAAGGGAGGAGGCGGATAGTGTCGACCAAGTACGTGTTCGTGACCGGCGGGGTGGTGTCGTCTCTGGGCAAGGGTCTGGCGGCCGCCTCGGTCGGCTGCCTCCTGGAAGCTCGTGGCTTCCGGGTGACCCTCCAGAAGATGGACCCCTACATCAACGTGGACGCCGGGACGATGAGTCCCTACCAACACGGGGAGGTCTTCGTCACGGACGACGGGGGGGAGACCGACCTCGACCTCGGCCACTACGAACGGTTCACCCGCGCCCGGATGACGCGCGACCACAACGTGACGACCGGCAAGGTCTACCACGCGGTGATCACGCGCGAGCGTCGCGGCGACTACCTCGGCCGCACCGTGCAGGTCATCCCGCACATCACCGACGAGATCAAGGCGTCTATCCGGCGGGTGAGCAAGGATGTCGATGTCCAGATCGTCGAGATCGGCGGCACGGTGGGTGACATCGAGGGCTTGCCCTTCCTCGAGGCGGTCCGCCAGCTGAAGAAGGACGTCGGCCGCGAGAACGTGATCTACATCCACCTCACCCTCGTACCGTTCATCCAGGCCTCGGGCGAGCTGAAGACCAAGGCCACGCAGCATTCGGTGAAGGAGCTGCGCTCCATCGGGATCCAGCCGGACATCGTGCTCTGCCGGACGGACCGGTTCCTCCCACCGGCGATCAAGTCGAAGATCGCGCTCTTCTGCGACGTGGACGAGGAGGCGGTGATCACGGCCAAGGACGTCGAGACGATCTACGAGGTGCCCCTCGTCTTCCACCAGGAGGGCCTCGACGACATCATCGTCAAGCTGCTCGGGCTACCGGCGGGACCCATCGACCTCTCGGCATGGGAAGGCATCGTCAGGAAGATCAAGCAGCCGGCTCGCACCGTCCGCATTGCCGTCGTGGGGAAGTACGTCGAGCTCCGGGATTCGTACAAGAGCCTGGCCGAAGCGCTGACCCACGGCGGGATCGCGCATGACGCACGCGTGGAGACGAAGTGGGTCGACGCGGAGCAGCTGGTCCACGATGGGCCCGACGCGCACCTCGGCGGGGTCGACGGCATCCTGGTCCCTGGCGGCTTCGGCGACCGGGGCATCCCGGGCAAGGTCGAGGCCACGCAGTACGCGCGGGAGCGCGGGGTGCCCTTCCTCGGCATCTGCCTGGGCCTTCAGTGTGCAGTGATCGAGTTCGCTCGGCACGTGGCCGGCCTCGCCGAGGCGAACTCGGCGGAGTTCGACGCCAACACCCCGCATCCAGTCATCGACATTCTGCCGGATCAGCGAACGATCGAGGCCAAGGGCGGCACCATGCGGCTCGGGCTCTACCCCGTCGCGCTCTCCGAGGACTCGCTGGCCGCTCGGGAGTACGGGGCCACGCAGATCCTGGAGCGGCACCGGCACCGGTACGAGGTCTCGAACGAGTACCGGAAGCTCCTCGAGAAGAACGGCTTCCGAGTCTCGGGAGTGTGGCCGGAGAAGCAGCTCGTGGAGATCGTCGAGCTCCCCGACCACCCGTGGTTCATCGCGGGACAGTTCCATCCGGAGTTCCGGTCGCGCCCCGGGGCGCCGCACCCCCTGTTCGCCGGTTTCGTCGGGGCCGCCCTCCGACGCTGTGGCCGGTGAGGCAGGTCGCCCGCCTCCTCGCTGCCCTCCGGCTCGTGGCCGGCGCGGAGACCCCGGCGTCGGCTGCGCCGCCGGTGCTGCCCTCGGGGTCCGAGGAGCGCCCGGCGGGCCCGACGGCCGGCGCACACTCCGATCAGGTGCTCCGCCAGCGGTTCCTCGGCGAGTGGGTTGGCCGGGAGGCCGCGCGCAACGAGCTGGATGGGATCCGCGAGATCGGCCTCGACCACTCCTTCGCCGGCCGCTGACCGGACCCCAGGCGGGTCCGGCGCGGCAACACGCGCCGTGCCGGTCGGGCCCGTGCGGATCGGGGGCGGGCACCCGCTGGCGCTCCTCGCGGGCCCTTGCGCCATCGAGGACGAGGCGCATGCCCTCCGGACGGCGGAGACTCTGGTGGCAATCGCGGCCGATGCCGGGGTGCCCTTCGTCTACAAGTCGTCCTACGACAAGGCCAACCGTTCGTCCGCTCAATCCTACCGGGGCCCCGGGCTTCGGGAGGGGCTGCGGATCCTCCGTCGCGTGCGGGCGACGCTCGGCTGCCCCGTGCTGTCGGACGTCCATGAGGCCGGCGATGTGCCGGCGGCTGCCGAGGTCCTGGACCTCATACAGGTCCCGGCGTTCCTCTGCCGACAGACGGACCTGATCCTGGCGTGCGCGCGAAGCGGCCGTCCGGTTAACGTCAAGAAGGGCCAGTTTCTGGCCCCCTGGGACATGGGGAACGTCGTCGAGAAGCTGCGGGGGGCTGGGTGCGCGGACGTGCTCCTGACCGAGCGCGGGGCGACGTTCGGATACAACAACCTGGTCGTCGACTTCCGCGGGCTTGCCGTGATGCGGAGCCTCGGGGTGCCCGTCGTCTTCGACGCGACGCACTCCGTCCAGCTGCCGGGTGGAGAGGGGACGCGCTCGGGCGGCGAGCGCCAGTACGTCGAGCCCCTGGCACGGGCGGCGGTGGCGTTTGGCGTCGACGCCGTGTTCATGGAAGTCCACGAGAATCCGGAGCGAGCGCCTTCGGACGGGCCCACGATGCTTGCGCTGGCCCAGCTCCCGCGGCTCCTCCGAGAGCTGCGCGCAATTGAGACCGCGCTCGGCGCCCTTCCATGACCGAGCTCTTCGCCGACGACATCCTGAAGGTGGCCCGGCGCGTGCTGGAGACCGAAGCCGAGGCGGTCCGCGCGCTCGTGGACCGTCTGGACGAGCGCTTCGAGCGAGCGGTCGCCCTCGTCGTAGCCTGCCGCGGCCGCGTGGTCGTGACAGGGATGGGCAAGTCAGGGCTCGTGGGCAAAAAGCTCGCCGCGACCCTGGCAAGCACGGGTACCCCCGCCCTGTTCCTGCATCCCGCCGAAGGGGTTCACGGCGACATCGGGATGCTGGTGCGCGGCGATCTGGTGGTGGCCCTGTCCCACAGCGGCGAGACGGAAGAGCTTCTCGCCCTCCTTCCCGCCATCAAGCGGCTGGCCGTGCCGCTTTTGGTGCTGACCGGCCGCCCCGCCTCTCGGCTCGCGCAGCACGCCGATCTCGTCCTCGACGTGTCTGTCCGGGAGGAGGCCTGCCCGATGAACCTCACGCCAACCTCGTCGACTGCCGCCGCGCTTGCCCTGGGAGATGCTCTGGCCATCGCGGTCCTCACGCGCCGCGGCCTCGGCCCCGACGACATGGCCCGACTCCATCCGGGCGGCGCCATCGGGCGGGGTCTGGTCCGTGTGGCCGAACTGATGCACCGCGGGGACGAGGTGCCGCTGGTGGCGGAGTCGGCTCCCCTGGATGCCGTGATCCGGGCGATGAGCGCGAAGCGGCTTGGCTGCACCGGGGTGGTGGATGCCCGGGGACGCCTGGCCGGCATCGTGACGGATGGGGATCTCCGGCGTGCCGTGGAGCTCGGGGCCGGTCGGCTCCCGCCGACAGCCGCCGCCGTCATGACGCGCCGTCCGAAAACGGTGGGACGGGCCGAGCTTGCCGTGACGGCGCTGGAGCTGATGGAGCGCCACAGCATTACGCAGCTCTTCATCGTGGACGGCGAGGGGTGCCCAGACGGGATCCTCCACCTCCACGACCTGCTGCGGGCCAAGATCGCCTGAGGCCCGTCCCGCCGAGCCGCGCGGGTCGGCGCCCTCCACCGACTCGACGGCCGCTGCGAACCCTCGACCAACCTTCACGTTTACTCCCGGCACGATTCGTGCTAGGGTGGCGCCGTGCGCGGGTAAGCCACGCACCGAGGGACATCAATGCGCCGCCTGTCAACGGTCTTTCTCATCTGCTTCCTGGCCGTCTTGGCCGGTCTGTCGGGCGTCGTCGCCTGGCGGGTCATGGCCCGCCGGACGCCGGCCACGGTCCAGCAACCCGCCCCCCAGGCCGAGTACCAGATCAAGGAGGTCCACATCAACGAGACCCTGGACGGGAACCTCCGTTGGTCGCTGAACGCCGACCAGGCGGAAGTCTACGAGAAGAAGGGCATCACCCTGATGCGAAACGTCGTGATCCAGGTCTTCTCTCGTGACGGGGACTGGACCGTCACGAGCGACGAGGGGACGCTGAACAACGCCCCGCGGGACGTCGCCTTGACGGGGAACGTGGTGATCCGGGCGAGCGACGGTCTCGAGATGCGGACAGGCACCCTGGCCTGGCATAACGAGCGCCGGACGCTCCAGACGGACGACGCGGTGGAGATCCGTCGAGAGGGAACGACGATCACCGGACGGGGGCTCTCCGTTCACATGAAGGAGGAGACGGCCGCCCTCGACCGGAACGTCCGGGTCGTCATCACCGACCGCACGAAGTCGAACCTCGCCCTCTTCCCGAGGAGCAAGCCATGAGGAGCACCGCACTCGCCCTGACCGTGGCCGTGGCGCTAGGCGCCACTACTTGGCCGCTGGCCGCCCAGACCAAGGCTCCCGCACCCCGCAGCAACCCCCCGGCCGCGGCCCCGAAGCCGGCTCCCGCGAAGGCGGCCGAGAAGCCGGCCGAGAAGCCGATGGGGCCTCGCTCGAACGCTCCGATCGTCATCGATGCGGACCGGATGGAGGCCTTCAAGAGAGACGGGCTCGTCGTGTTCACCGGCAGCGTGATCGCCAAGCAGGAAAACTCCGTCCAGACCGCGGACCGGATGGAGGTCTACCTCGACGACAAAGGCGAGCGGGTCCTCAGGATCATCTCGACGGGCAATGTCAAGATCGTCACCGAGGACTGCCGCACGGGCACCGCCCGCCGGGCGGAGTACTACGACGACGACCAGCGGCTCCTGCTCATCGGCGACGCCAAGGTCTGGCAGGAAGACAACGTCGTGACCGGTGAGCGGATCGTGATGCATCTGGCCGATGACCGAAGCGAGGTGGAAGCAGGTCCACAGGGGCGGGTGAAGTCGGTCTTCTACCCTAAGCGCGACGAGGAGAAGCCGGAGGCCGCGGCGGCGGCCGGGTCCAAACCGGACGAGAAGCGCACGGGCGCCTGCAGTTAGGCCGGGCCCGGGCCGGATGGGACTCGAGGCGCATGGCCTCATGAAGACGTTTCGGCATCGGAAGGTCGTGAACAACGTGAACGTCAGCATCGACCGGGGCGAGGTTGTGGGCCTTCTCGGCCCGAACGGCGCGGGCAAGACCACGACGTTCTATATGGTCGTCGGGTTGCTCACGCCGGACCGGGGCCGCATCCTCCTGGACGGTCGGGACATCACCGAGCTGCCGATGTACCGCCGGTGCCGTCAAGGCATCGGTTACCTCCCGCAGGAATCCTCCGTCTTCCGGAAGCTCACGGTGGAGGAGAACCTTCTCGCGATTCTCGAGACGATCGATCTCAACCCGCGGGAGCGCCGGGAGCGACTCCACAGCCTACTCAGGGAGCTCGGCCTCGAGCACCTGGCCAAGCAACGAGCATTCACGCTGTCCGGCGGCGAGCGACGGCGTCTCGAGATCACGCGGTGCCTGATCACGGCCCCCAACTACATCCTGCTCGACGAGCCGTTCACCGGCATCGACCCGATCGCGATCGCGGAGATTCAGGGTATCGTGGCCCGTCTCAAGCAGAAGGGGATCGGCGTCTTGATCACCGACCACAACGTCCGCGAGACGCTGTCGATCACCGACCGCTCCTACATCCTCTATGGCGGCCAGATCCTCGTGGCTGGAACCGCCCACGAGCTGGCCACCAACGAGAAGGCTCGGGAGATCTATCTCGGTGAGAAGTTCTCTCTCTAGCCGCATGCGCGTCGTTCCGGCCGGCGGCGCCACCGGATAGGAAACGCCCGATGGCCATGGAAGCCCGACTCGCGCTTCGCCAGACGCAGCGGCTCGTCATGACGCCGATGCTGCAGCAGGCAATCCACCTCCTGCAGCTGTCCACGATAGAGCTCCAGGATCTGCTGCAGAAGGAGCTGGAGGAAAACCCGCTCCTCGAGGAGGCCCCGCCCGACGACTCTCCCGGCCCCGAGGGCGACGGTGAGGGGCAGGGAGAGACGGCCATCGAGACTCCTCGGGTGGAGACCGCGCCCGAGGTCGTGGCACCCGAGGCGGGCGAGGCGGCTCCCGATCTGCCCTTTGACATCTCGGAGATCATCTTCGGGCCGCCGGAGGAGCGCACTCTCGTCCAGCAGGAGGAGCACGAGGAAACGCGCTTCGAGAACTTCGTCGGAACGCCGACCTCGCTGGCCGACCATCTGGACGAGCAGATCCGGCTGACCGTCGTCGAACCGGACGTTCGCGCCGCCGCGGAGGAGGTCATCGGGAACCTGGACGACGACGGCTACCTGCGAGCGACGGTCGAGGAGATGGCGGAGAAGCGTGGCCTGCCGGTCTCGGTCGTCGAGAAGGCCCTGATCCTCGTGCAGGGATTCGACCCGATCGGCGTGGCGGCGCGGGACCTCCGGGAGTGCCTCCTGATCCAGCTCCGTGACCCGACGCGCGCACAACCCGCGAACCCGCTGGCCATCGAGATCCTCGACCGGCACTTCGAAGCGCTCCAGCGCTGCAAGTACCCGGAGATCGCCCGGGCGCTCAAGGTGGAGCAGGACCAGGTGATCGAAGCGGTGCACGAGATCGCGGCACTCGAACCCAAGCCAGGACGTCAGTTCGCGCCCGTGGAGACTCGGTACGTCGTGCCGGATGTGCTGGTGAAGAAGGTTGACGACGACTACGCCATCATCCTTAACGAGGACGGCATGCCGCGGCTCCGGATCAACTCCTACTACCGGAGCGTCATCGGGCAGGGGGACGAGGCCCGGCGCTACGTCGAGGACCGTCTGCGGTCGGCCGTCTGGCTCATCAAGAGCATCCAGCAGCGCCAGAAGACCCTCTACAAGGTCACGCACTCCATCGTCCAGTTCCAGCGGGCTTTCCTGGACAAGGGACTCCCACACCTCCGGCCGCTGTCTCTCCGCGATGTGGCCGAGGACATCCGCATGCACGAGTCGACGGTGAGCCGGGTGACCACGAGCAAGTTCGTGGAAACACCGCAGGGCGTCCTGCCGCTCAAGTTCTTCTTCCACAGCGGCATCGCCAAGACTCACGGAGACGAGGTGTCCTCGGTCAGCGTCAAGAAGATGATCGAGGATCTGGTCGCCAAGGAAGAGATCGTCAAGCCCCTGTCGGACCAGGACATCACCCGCGCGCTCCGCCAGGAGGGCCTGACGATCGCGCGCCGGACCGTCGCGAAGTACCGCGAGGAACTTGGTATCCTGCCCTCGCATCAGCGCCGACTTGCCGTGCGCAAGCGGGCCTGAGCTCTCGTGATCCTGCACCTGACGGGACGCGGGGTGGGCGTCTCCCCAGAACTCCAGCGCCGGATCGAGGCGAAGATCGCCAAGATGCGGCGCCTGTTCCCCAAGCTGGTGGAGGCCCGCGTCGTCCTGGCCACGGAGCGCTACCGTCATCTGGCCGAGGTCACGCTCCGCGCGAAGAGGGCGACGTTCCACGTCGAGGGCGTGGCCCCGGATTTCCACGCGGCCGTCGACCAGGCGCTCGCCAGCCTGAGCGCACAGATCCGACGGCGGAAAGAGCGCGTCACAGCCAAGAAGTCCCGTGCGCCGCGCCCGCGCCGGGCTTCGCCCGCCGGAGGCGGCAACTCCGCAGAGCCGGTCGAGGAGGCGCCGCCGGCGGCACCGCTGGTCATCCGTCGGAGCAATGCCAAGCCGATGTCGATCGAGGAGGCGGTCGACCAGCTGCGTCTGCGGACCGACGGCCTTCTCGTCTTCCGGAACGCGCGCACGCGCACCATAAGCGTCCTGCGGCGCCGGCCCGACGGAACGGTGGAGCTTGTCGAGCCCGCCGGCTAGGCTGGTCCACCGCGAACCGGAGACGGGTGAGCGGCTGCGCCTCATCATCATCACCGGGCTGTCCGGCGCCGGCAAGAGCTGGGCGATCAAGTGCTTCGAGGACCTCGGGTACTACTGCGTGGACAACCTGCCGACCACGCTGATCCCGACGTTCGCTGAGCTCTGCGTTCACTCGACCCGCCGCATCACGCGGATCGCCCTCGGTGTTGACATCCGCGAACGCGAATACCTGCACTCCGTCGTCGACGTGCTCAGTGAGCTGCGCGGCGCGGGGTATCTCACGGAGGTGCTCTTCCTGGAGGCCTCCGAGGAAGCCCTGATCCGACGCTACCACGAGACCCGGCGCCGTCACCCGGTGTCGTCGGGATCGCTGCTGGACGGTATACGCGAGGAACGAAAGCTCCTGTCGAACCTGCGGGAGCTCGCCGACCGGGTGATCGATACCTCGCGGATCACCGTCCACGAGCTTCGCCAGCGGCTGGTCGAGCTCTACGGTGAAGCGGCCCCGCCGGGGCTCAGCGTCAATCTCCTGTCCTTCGGGTACAAGTTCGGGGTACCCTACGAGGCCGACCTCGTGTTCGACTGTCGATTCCTCCCCAATCCCTTCTTCGTCGAGGGCCTGAAGACGCAGGACGGGCGGGCACTTGCCGTGCGGCAGTTCGTGGTCGAGCAGCCCGAAGGGCGCGAGTTGATCACGCGGCTGCGCGATCTCCTCGCGTACCTGCTGCCGCGCTACGAGAAGGAGGGCAAGGCCTATCTCACGGTGGCGGTTGGATGCACGGGCGGACGGCATCGCTCGGTCGCACTGGTGGAGGAGCTACAGGGCTTCGTGGAGGAACAGGGTATCCCGGTGACCGTGACGCACCGCGATGTGGACCGCGCGGGCTGAGCCCGCGGGCCAGGGGAACCGCACGCATGGACGTCTCGCCCGACCGGTTGCCGGTCCGGATCGACAAGCCCTGGGGCTACGAGATCTGGTACGCGTGGACGGACAAGTACGTCGGGAAGATCCTGCACGTCAAGCACGGGCAGCGGCTGTCACTCCAGTACCATCGCGAGAAGGACGAGTCCAGCTACTTGTTGCGCGGCCGGCTGCTCCTGACCAAGGGACTGAGCGAGGACCGCCTCGAGGTCACCGAGGCCGGAGAAGGCTACGCCTGGCGCAATCGTCCCGGCGAGATCCACACGATCGAGGCGATCGAGGACGCGGACGTGCTCGAAGTGTCGACGCCCGAGCTCGATGACGTCGTGCGGCTGCGGGACCTCTACGGTCGGGAGGGAACCAGCCAGCCCTGACGGTCCGGCAAAGCCGGTCGCACACGCCCGCCGGTCCTGACGGAGCGCAGCCCTGTCCGCGCCACAAGTCGCCCCGCCGCGCGGAAGGCGGGCGGCTCCGCAAAGCTGGCCTCTCTCGCTTGAGGAGGCTTGCGGCCCATGCTAAAGTACTGCGGTTGCGGTTCCGCCCGCGAATGCACACCTGACCGCACGGCAGGGCCACCAGGAGGGCCAGATGGCGCACGACGAGCACCTGTTCACCTCGGAGTCGGTCACCGAGGGCCACCCGGACAAGATCGCGGATCAGATCTCCGATGCCGTGCTGGACGCCATCCTGGCGAATGATCCTCGGGGCCGCGTGGCGTGCGAGGCGCTCCTGACCACCGGCCTCATCGTGGTGGCGGGTGAGATCACCACCACTAGTCACATCGACATCGCGGAGATCGCGCGCCAGACCGTCAGGGACGTGGGATACACGCGGGCCAAGTACGGCTTCGACTGCGACACGTGCGGCGTGATCGTGTCCGTCCACAAGCAGTCGCCGAACATCGCCCAGGGGGTGGACCAGGGCAGCGACAAGCTGGGAGCGGGCGACCAGGGGCTCATGTTCGGGTACGCCTGCAACGAGACGCCGGAGCTCATGCCCGCGCCGATCTCGCTGGCCCACGGGCTGGTGCGGCGTCTCTCCCAGGTCCGCCGCGAGGGCAAGCTCCCGTACCTCCGGCCGGACGGTAAGTCCCAGGTGAGCGTTCGGTACGCGGACGGCCGGCCGGTGCGGGTGGAGACCGTCGTCGTCTCGGCCCAGCATGCGCGGAACATCCCGTACGAGCGCCTGCGCGAGGAGATCATCGAGCACGTCGTCATGCCGAGCTTGCCGCCCCACATGGTGGATCGTCGGCACCTGACGTGCCACGTCAACCCCACCGGTGTCTTCGAGATCGGGGGGCCGATGGGCGATACCGGGCTCACGGGCCGCAAGATCATCGTCGACACTTACGGCGGGTCCTGCCCGCACGGCGGCGGCGCTTTCTCCGGAAAAGACCCGACCAAGGTCGACCGGTCAGCCGCTTACATGGCCCGTCACGTAGCCAAGAACATTGTGGCAGCCGGCCTCGCGGAGCGCTGCATGGTCCAGGTGGCGTACGCCATCGGCGTCGCCGACCCCGTGTCGGTGATGGTCGAGACGTTCGGGACCGGCAGGCTCGCGCAGGGACACCTCGAGCAACTCATCCAGCGTCAGTTCGACCTCACCCCCGCAGGCATCATCAAGTACCTCAATCTCCGGCGACCGATCTACCGGAAGACTGCCGCCTTCGGGCACTTCGGACGGAGCGAGCCCGAGTTCACCTGGGAGCGAACAGACCGGGTGAACGACCTCCGACAGGACGCGGGGATCTAGAGAGGAGTACCTGGCGTCCTGGACTCGCGGGACCTGAGCCGCGTGCTCCACGCCGCGCCGGATGCCGGCGTCCGCTGAGCCATCCCGGCAACTGCACCGCCGGCTCTGGGGGGCGTTCGCCGCTCTCTTGGTTCTTCGGCTCGGCGCGGGCTACTGCGCCATGGCCTCCCTGGGACCCCTGGCGGCGCGCGCGGCGTGGCCACCGGCGTCCGACCTCGCCGAGTACACGGCGGTCATGCACGTCCACTCGAGCCACTTCCACGACGGCCAGGGCAGCGACCACTTGATCGACCTCTTCCCGATTGGCGGCGCGGGGTACCGGCCATGGATCTTCTCGAACCCCGTACACGTCCGCGCGTAGGCGAGCGCGCGCTCGTGGCGCCCGGCCGCCGGATCGGGCTGACGGTCGCCGGCGTTCTCGCAGTCCTCACGGCGCTCAGGGTCGCCTTTCTGGCGTGGGGTGGACTGGACCTGTCCCCCGACGAGGCGCACTACTGGGAGTGGTCGCGACGGCTCGACCTCTCGTACTACTCGAAGGGCCCGCTGATCGCATACCTCATCGCCGGCCTCACGGCCGTTTTCGGATCGTCGGCGTTCGCGATCCGCCTTGGTGCCGTGGGTCTGAGTCTCCTCGGCGCGTGGGCGCTCTACCGACTCGGCCGCGAACTGTTCGGACGGCCCGAGCCGGGCGCGCTCGCGGTGATCGGGCTTCAGATCACGCCGCTCGTGTGGGCGGGCAGCCTCCTGACGACGATCGACGCGCCGTTTGTCGTCGCCTGGACGCTGGGCCTGTGGGCCGCCCACCGCGCCCTCGGTAGCCGGGGAACCGGGGCGTGGCTTCTGCTGGGGCTCGCCGTGGGCGTGGGAAGCCTCGCCAAGTACGCGATGCTCTTCGCACTGCCCGGTCTGGCCCTCTATCTCTGGCTGGCCCCGGCGCGCCGGCCCGCCCTCCGCTCGAGAGGGCCGCTCCTGGCCGCACTGGCCGCGATTGCCAGCTTCTCGCCCGTGCTGGTCTGGAACGCCCGGACAGCGTGGGTCTCGGCTCGACACGTGGCCAGCCAGGGGCGGGGCCGGGGCCTGACCCTCGAGCATCTCGCGGAGTTCCTGGGCTCCCAGGTTCTCGTCCTCACCCCGCTGGTCGCCGGGCTCCTTGGCTGGGGCCTCTTTATCGGGATCCGTGAAGGCTTCGTGCGGCGGCGCGAGCCTTACCGATTCTTGCTCGCCTTCGCGGTACCCGTGCTGAGCTTCTATTGCCTAGTTGCCCTGCAAGGCAAGGTCCAGGCGAACTGGGCGGCCGCGGCTTACCCACCGCTGGCGCTCGCGACCGCCGGCTTCCTTCTGGAGCGCCGGACTGTGTTGACCGAGGCTCGGCGGCGAAGGCAGGCGCAGCTGCTGGCCATCGCGGCGGTGGTGGCCGTCTCGGTGAGCGCCCTCGGGCACGTCGTCGATCGCCTTGATCTCCCACGGTGGGCCGACCCCACGAGGCGGCTCCGCGGCTGGGCGGAGCTGGGCCGCGCGATCGGAACGACGCTCGAGCGAATGCCGGATCCCCAGCGCACGTTCCTCGTCTCCAACCGATATCAGGTCGCGAGCGAGGTCGCCTTCTACACGCCGGGGCATCCCCCCGCGTATAATTTCAACCTGGGTCGTCGCCTGAACCAGTACGACTTCTGGGAGGGCCCCGACTCCCGTCTTGGCTGGGACGCCGTGTACGTGGAGGAAGGCACGCATCCGCTCGACGAGCGGGTCCGCGCCGCGTTTGAGCGCGTCGATCCGCCGATCGTCCTGGAGGTCAGGCGAGGGGAGCCGGCAATCCGGGTGTTCAGTCTCCACCGTGGGTACGGATTCCGCGGGGCCCCGACGCCGGGCGGGCGAACGCGATACTGAGCGGGGCGGGGGAACCGCGGATGGCGGAGAGCCCGTCGGGAGCGCCGCCCGCGCTCTCGGTGGTCATCCCGGCCTTCGACGAGGAAGGCAACGTCGAGCCCTGCTACCGGGAGCTGGTGGGCGTCCTCGAGACGCACGGCCAGTCCTTCGAGATCGTCTTCGTCGACGACGGCTCCACCGACGGAACCCTTGGCATCCTCCGCCACCTCGCGGGCATGGACTCCCGGGTTCGCGTCCTCCGCCTTCGCCGGAACTCCGGGCAGACTGCGGCGCTGGACGCCGGTTTTCGGGCGGCTCGTGCATCGATCATCGTCACGATGGACGCAGACCTCCAGAACGATCCCCACGACATCCCGAGGCTCCTCTCTGCCCTCCCTGGCCAGGACGCCGTCTGCGGCTGGCGCGTCGACCGACATGATCCGTGGACCAAGCGGATCGCATCGCGCGTCGCCAACGCGGTGCGGGACCGGGTCACGGCTGACGGAGTCCACGACACCGGGTGCACCCTCAAGGCATTCCGGCGTGAGGCAGTCCAGCGCCTGCACCTCTACCGCGGCATGCACCGCTTCCTGCCCGCCCTCCTGCAGATGGAGGGCATGCGGGTCACGGAGCTACCCGTATCCCACCGGCCGCGGCGAGCGGGGGTCTCGAAGTACGGCAACTGGCGCCGGCTCTGGACGGGCCTGGCTGACCTCTGGGCGGTGCGCTGGATGGCGCGGCGCCGGCTCGACTACCAGATCGAGGACGAGGACCGGTGAAACGGCGCGTGACGCTCCTCCTCGCGATCGGCGTCGCCGCCGTCCTGGCCCTCGAGGCCGTCCCGTTCTACACGGACTGGCTTTGGTTCGAGGAGGTCGGCTACCTGGCCGTCTTCCTGCGGATCGCCGCCACCCGCGGCGGGCTGCTGGTGGGCGTCGGCCTCTTGACCTTCGTGTTCCTCACCCTGAATCTTCGCGCCGCCGTCCGCGCGCGGCCTCCGGACGTGTTCTGGGAGCTCGAGGAACCTCTTGGCCTGCCCAGCCGGGTGGTGCTGGAGCCGCTCCTCCAGCGATTACTCAAGCCGGTGACCGCCGTCCTCGCCTTCCTCATTGCGCTGTCGGCCAGCGCCGAGTGGCAGACGCTCCTGCTCTACCGGAACGCCCGGACGTTCGGCGTGACGGATCCCCTGTTCGAGCGCGACGTCGCCTTCTACGTCTTCGAGCTTCCACTCTGGCAGCGGGGCCTCAGCTGGATCTTCGGGGTGGTCCTGCTCGCCCTGCTGGCGACCACGGTCGTCTACTTCCTGGGCCGAGTGCTCGTGCTGACGGCGCGTGGGCCAGTGATCACCGCCCGGGCGCGCGCGCACCTCCTGATCCTCCTGGCCCTTCTCCTCCTCGTCAAGGCGGCCGACTTCTGGCTCGATCGCTTCGAGCTGCTCTTCTCGCAGCGGGGAGCGGTCTTCGGCGCCACGTACACGGACGTGCACGCGACGCTTCCGGCGCTCCAGTGGCTGGCCGTCCTCGCGGTGCTGTGCGGGGTCACGGCGCTCGCCCACGTGTTCCGGCGGAGCACCCGCCCCGTCCTGGCGAGCGTCGTCGTGCTGGCAGTCGGGTGGATCGGAGGCGTGTGGGTGTTCCCGACACTCGTGCAGCGTCTGCGGGTCGCACCGAACGCGCTCGTCGCGGAGAGCCCGTACATCGCTCACCACATCCGGCTGACACGCCGGGCGTTCGCGCTCGACCGCATCGAGGAACGGGACTTCCCGGCCCGCGAGACGCTCAGCGCCGGAGACCTCGCCCGCAACGCCCAGACGCTCAAGAACGTGCGGCTCTGGGAGCACGCCCCGCTCCTCGCCACGTTCGCGCAATTGCAGGAGATCCGGACGTACTACCGGTTCGTCGACGTCGACAACGACCGCTATGTCGTCGACGGCGAGTACCAGCAGATCATGCTCTCCGCGCGCGAGCTCTCGTACCAGAACCTTCCGCGCGATATCCAGGGCCGGGACGCCGACCGGCAGTGGATCAACGAGCACCTGCAGTACACGCACGGGTACGGGGCGGTGGTGGGACCCGTCAACCGCATCACCGGGCAGGGGCTGCCGGAACTCTACGTCAAGGACATCCCGCCCGCCTCGACGAAGGCCTCCCTTCGCATCACGCGCCCGGAGATTTACTACGGGGAGGTGCCGAGCGAGTTCGTGTTCGTGCGCACTCGCTCCCAGGAGATCGACTACCCGTCTGGCGACGAGAACGTCTACACGACCTACCAGGGGCAGGGCGGGATCGAGGTGGGGTCGTTTTGGCGGCGGCTCCTCCTGTCCATCCGGTTCGGCTCGTACCGCATCCTCCTGAGCCCGGAGATCACGTCGGAGAGCCGGGTGCTGTTCCACCGACAGATCGGCGAACGCGTTCGGCGGATCGCCCCATTCTTCCGGTACGACTCCGACCCCTACTTCGTGATCCGCGATAACGGGCGCCTGGCGTGGCTGCTCGACGGCTACACGGGGACCGATCGCTTCCCGTACGCCGAGCGGGTTCCCGGCTTCGGCAACTACGTTCGGAACGCCGTGAAGGTCGTCGTGGACGCCTACGACGGGACCGTGCGCTTCTACATCGCCGACAACCAGGACCCACTCGTGCGCGCGTACGCGGCCGCGTTCCCCGGCCTCCTGGAGCCGATCGAGGAGATGCCGGCCGACCTGCGCGCACACGTTCGGTATCCCGCGGGCTTCTTCGCCGTGCAGGCCCGAATGTACGCGACGTACCACATGCAGGATCCGCGGGTCTTCTACAACAAGGAGGACCTGTGGTCGATCCCGCGCACGTCCGATGGCAGTCGCGATCGGGAGCTGGACCCCTACTACACGATCATGCGCATTCCCGGCGAGTCGCGCGAGGAATTCGTCCTGCTGATGCCTTTCACGCCGCTCCGTCGCGACAACATGATCGCCTGGCTCGCCGCGCGCTCCGACGGACCAGCCTACGGCAGCCTGGTGGCCTTCCTGTTTCCGAAACAGCGCCTGGTCTTCGGACCCCGCCAGATCGGTGCGAGAATCGACCAGGACGCCGTGATCTCCCAGCAGATCACCCTGTGGAGTCAGCGCGGCTCGACGGTGCTTCGCGGCGGCCTGCTCGCCATCCCCGTGGAGGACTCGCTGCTATACGTCCAGCCTCTCTATCTGGCTGCCGAGAAGGGCTCGATCCCCGAGCTGAAGCGGGTGATCGTCGCCTACGGCGAGCAGATCGCGATGAGCGAGACGTTGGACGCCGCCCTGCTGACGATCTTCGGCGGGCGCCGGCCCGGGGCGCCGGCAGGGGGGCCGGTGGAGGCCGGGCAGCGCGAAGCCCTCGGAGAGAGCGTCACCGGGCTGGTCGCGCGTGCGTGGGAGGCCTGGACCAGCGCCCAGGACGCGCTCCGGCGCGGGGACTGGGGGGCCTACGGCGAGGCTCAGCGTCGCGTCGAGGAGGCGCTCAGGGCCCTCCGGGAACGCGCCTCTCGCTGACGATCCGTCGCCGCCGGGACTCGCCGGCTCGGGGCACCGGCGTGGCGACGTGGCGGGCAGGGCCCGATCAGGTGCGCGCGCGCAGGTAGAGGTAGAGGCCGAGCGTCGCGAAGAGGGCGTTCGCCGCCCAGGCCGCGACGAGGGGCGGGAGGATCTCCGTCCGTGCGAGGGCGACCGCCGCCGAGTGAACGATGAAGTACCCCAGCCCCAGCGCCAGGCACAACGCGATCCCGATCACCCGTCCTCCGCGCGGTGACTGGAGCGCGAAGGGAATGCCGACCAGCGCCATGATCGGATGCGCGAACGGGAAGGCGATCTTCGAGTAGAGGTCGACGAGATACTTCCCGACCTTGTGCCCGGCATCCTGGAGGCGGTTGATGTAGTCTCTTAGTTCCGTGTAGCTCATCACGTCCGGCGCCCGCGGCACCTGCGCGAAGTCCTGGTATCGCTCGGGCAGCCGCACGGTCTGCTCCCGGAAGGCCACCGCCCGGTCGGGCAGTCCCGACCGGAACTCGCGTTGGACGCCGTTCGCCAGGCGCCATGCGTCCTCGGCTGGCGACCAGCGCATGTCCCGGGCGTCCCACCGCCACCGCATCGTGAAATCGGATCCGAGCGAGAGGACCGTGACGCCGTTCATCTGCTGGCTGGCGGGATCCAGAAGGCCGATGTGGTAGATGCGGCTCTCGGCCTTCCCATCCTCCCGGCCACGGTACCAGATTTCGGTGCGCTTTCGGAGCTCCGGCATCGTTCGGCGCTTGATCCTCGCTTCGTCGATCTCGACGGCGCGCCGGTTCATCCAAGGCATGACGTACTCCTGGAAGCCCAGCGAGGTCAGCGTCACCAGAGCCGCAAACCCGAACACCGGAAAGCTCACGCGATAAAGGCTCACCCCCCCCGCCTTGAGCGCAGTGAGTTCGTTGCTGCGCGAGAGGCCCAGGAAGAGGAGGATGGTCGACATCAGCACGACGATGTGCAACCCCTGGTACACGAACGGCGGTGTCCGGTACAGGAAGTGCAGCAAGATCAAGCCCAACCCCGGCTTCAGGCGAATGTACCGCTCCAGCGTGGTCATCAGGTCGCCAATGATCACCACCACGCTCGCGAGAGCGATGCCGTAGCAGAAGAGCATCAGGAACTCTCCGCTCAGGTATCGGTCGACGATATTGAGGGCGTTGCTCCGGTGGACCCGCCGGGCGCTCCCACGCGCCCGGCGCGAGGCGGCCACCGTGGCATGGCGTGAAGCCGCTTCCGTGTCGACGCGCCGCCAAGCCCCCCGGCTCCACGCGACCGCGGCCCAGAAGACCCTCTGGATCAGCGCGACCAGCGGCACCGGACGCTCCTTGAGATTCGCCCGGAGCAGGTAGAGGGCCAAGGCGGCCACGATCACGTTTGGTCCCCACATCGCGACCCAGGGCGGGATCCGCCCGGTGTCCCCGATGTTCTCGCCGAGCGTCAGACCGACGTAGTAGAAGAGCACGATGGGCAAGAGCGCGACGAAGGCGCCCCAGCGCCCACCCCGGTGGGCCCGGATGCCCAGGGGCACGCCGAGGACGCTGAAGACCAGGCACGCCGCCGGGATCGCGAACTTCTTGTGGATCTCCACCAAGTAGGGGTTCGGGTTGCCCTTGTGCCGAGTGGTGTCGCCCGTGACCTGACGTAGCTCGGTCAGCGTCATCTCGCGGTCGCCCTTCGGCGTGTCCCCCTGCTTGACCAGCGTGTTCTCCAGCACGAGGGTGATGTCGTACAGCCCGAAGCGCACTTCCCTGTACTTCTGGAGCGCAGTGGGACTGGTCTCGTGGATGGAGCCATCGAGGAGCCGCAGCGTGACCCGGCGGTTCACGTCGTCCGAGAGCAGCCGTCCTTCGTGCGCCGTGATGAAGCGCTGCTCCTCGGGCTTCCGCTCGTCGGACACGAAGACGTTCCGAAGCGCCACCTGGTCCGAAGCGATCTCGTCCACGTAGATGACGAAGTTCCCGAAGGTGTCGTTGAACACGCGCTCCTTGAGCCCCACGGTCGCTTGGGTCCGGACGATCTCGAACACCAGGGACTTGAACGCGTAGTTGCTCTTGGGGACGGCATCGATCATCAGGTATCCGGTCAAGGCCGTCACGCCCACCCCGAAGGCGACCACGGGCCAGAGGAGGCGGAGCGGGCTCACCCCGCACGCCTTGAGCGCCACGACCTCCATGTCGCCGGAGAGACGGCCGAACGCGATCAGGATCGCCAGCAGGAAGCCGATGGGAATGGTGAGGACCAGGATTGCCGGAGAGATGTAAACGAGCATCATGAGAACGAGATGGACCGGAACACCCTTGTTGATGATGAGGTCGGTGAGGTCGAAAATCCGGTCGATCAGCAGGAGGAACGTGAACACGAACAACCCGAGTCCGAACGGGGTGATGAGCTCCTTCCAGATGTAGCGGTCGAGGATTCTCACGGACGCGTGCCTTCGCACCATTCTACGGGACGCCGCGCGGGGTGTAAACGACGGCAGCGGAATGCTAGAATGACCGCCGTGCCGGATGACTCAAGGCCCGCCGCGCGCCCGCCCGCGCCTCTCCCGGACCGCTACGACCCCCGCCAGGCCGAGGACATCTGGTATGGCGTGTGGGAGGAGCGGGGCTACTTCCGTGCAGATCCCTTCTCCAAGGCGAAGCCGTACTGCATCGTCATCCCGCCCCCCAACGTCACCGGCTCCTTGCACATCGGCCACGCCCTAAACAACACCCTCCAGGACATCCTGGTGCGCTGGAAGCGCATGGAGGGGTTCAACGTCCTCTGGCAGCCCGGCACCGATCACGCGGGAATCGCAACGCAGGTGGTCGTAGAACGGCAGCTCGCCGCGGAGGGGCTGACCCGCGAGGCGGTCGGCCGCGACGCGTTCGTCCAGCGCGTGTGGAAGTGGAAGGAGGAGTCCGGCGGCACGATCCTTCGCCAGCTCAGGCGCCTGGGAGCCTCCTGCGACTGGGAGCGGGAGCGCTTCACGATGGATCCCGGACTGTCCGCGGCGGTCCGGGAGGTCTTCGTCCGCCTCTGGGAGGAAGGTCTCATCTACCGGGGCGACTACATCGTCAACTGGTGCCCGCGGTGTCGGACGGTGCTCTCGGACCTCGAAGTCGAGTACGAGGAACGGGCAGCGCAGCTGTTCTACATCAAGTATGGTCCCGTCTCCCTCGCCACGGTGCGGCCGGAGACGAAGCTTGGCGACACGGCGCTGGCGGTCCATCCGAAGGATCGCCGCTACGCGCACTACGTCGGGAAGGAGATCGAGGTCCGGTCGGTCGAGGGGACGATCCGGATGAAGGTCGTCGCCGACGCCGCGGTCGACCCGAAGTTCGGGACGGGTGTGATCAAGGTCACGCCCGCCCACGATCCGGCCGACTTCGAGATCGGGCGACGCCACGGGCTCGAGGTCCGGCAGGTCATCGGCTTCGACGGGCGGATGAACGAGCTCGCCGGAAAGTACGCCGGGCTCGACCGGTTCGAGGCGCGGAAGCGGATCGTCGAGGACATGACCGCTCTGGACCTCATCGAGCGCGTCGAGTCGTACCAGCACCGGGTCGGGACCTGCTACCGCTGCAAGACGGTCGTCGAGCCCCTCGTGTCCAAGCAGTGGTACGTCCGCACGAAGCCGCTCGCCGAACGGGCGCTCAAGGCCGTCCGCGACGGGCGGACGCGCATCACCCCCCGGAGCTGGACGAAGACGTACAACGCCTGGCTCAACAACATCCGGGACTGGTGCATCTCGCGCCAGCTATGGTGGGGTCACCGGCTCCCCGTCTGGTACTGCGACGCGGAGGGGACGCTGCACGTGTCTCGTGAAGACCTGACCGAGTGTCCGGGGTGCCGCGGCCCGCTGCGCCGGGACGAGGACGTCCTCGACACGTGGTTCTCGTCCGGCCTCTGGCCGTTCTCCACCCTCGGCTGGCCTCACACCACTCCCGAGCTCAAGACCTTCTACCCGACGTCCTGTCTCGTCACCGCCTACGACATCCTGTTCTTCTGGGTGGCGCGGATGATGATGCTGGGCCTCCACGTCATGGAGGAGGTCCCGTTCCGCGACGTCTACATCCATGCCCTGGTCCGCGACATGGAAGGGCAGAAGATGTCGAAGTCGCGCGGCAACGTCGTCGACCCGCTCGACGTCATGGCGCAGTTTGGCACGGACGCCTTGCGCTTCACGCTGGCGGCGCTCGCCGCCCAGGGCCGCGAGATCCGGCTCTCGGGCGACCGAATCGAGGGCTACCGGAACTTCGCGAACAAGCTCTGGAACGCGGCGCGTTTCGTCCTGTCGAACCTCGAGGGCTACCGGCCGGCCCTCGCCCGGAAGGCTCCGCCGACGCTCGCCGAGCGCTGGATCCGCAGCCGCTTGCACCGGGCGATCGCCGAGACCCGACAAGGACTCTCCAAATACCGCTTCAACGACGGCGCGAGCGCCATCTACCAGTTTGTCTGGCACGACTACTGCGACTGGTACCTCGAATGGTCGAAGCTCACGCTCTACCGCGACGAGGATCCGGGGGCCCGAGCCCGGACCCAGGCGACGCTGATCGAGGTGCTCGAGGCGACCCTCCGGCTGCTGCACCCGTTCATGCCCTTCATCACCGAGGAGATCTGGCAGCGGCTGCCGAAGGGCCACACTGCTCCGAAGAGCATCGTGATCGCCCGCTATCCGCGTGTGCAGAAGCGGCAGCGGGACGTTTCGGCGGAGGCCGACATCGCACCGGTCATGGCCGTTATCTCGGGGATCCGCAGCATCCGGAGCGAGTTCCGGCTCCCGCCGTCCCGCACGCTGTCGGTCGTCATCAAGCCTACCCCGACCGTCGAATCGGTGCTTCGCGCCGAGTCCGCCGCGATCGGAGCCCTGGGCAAGGCCGACGTGCACGTCGACCCCGGGGCGGAGCGGGCCGCCGACGCGGTTCTGAAGGTCGTCGAAGGCTCCGAGGTCCACGTGCCCCTCACCGGCGTGGTCGACGTCGAGGCCGAACGAGGACGGTTGGGTCGCGACCTCCGGAGGATCGAGGACGAGCTCGCGCGCACCGAAGCGAAGCTGGCTCGCGAGGATTTCCGTCAGCGGGCGCCAGCCGAGGTCGTCGCGCGCGAGGAGGTCCGTCGAAGCGAGCAGCTGGCGCTCCAGTCCACGCTGCGGGAGGGGCTGGCGCGGCTCGATGCGCTGGACGCCCGCTGAGTCCGCCTGCGACCTGACCCTGACGCGCTCCTTCACCCGCTGCCTGCCGGGCGGTCGTCTCTCCGGACCGCTCTGCGCGTACAGTTCCGCCGAGTCCACCCAGGCTCTGGCACGCGAGTGGGCGGACAGCGGGGCGCCGGAGGGTGCCGTGGTGCTGGCCGACTACCAGACCGCGGGGCGTGGCCAGCGCGGTCGGCGCTGGACGGCGCCCCCGGGGACCGCCCTCCTGTTCTCGGTCGTCCTGCGTCCCCGCCTTCCGGTATCGTGCTGGCCACAGATCCCGCTCGCCGCCGGCTGTGCGGTCGCCGAGAGCCTCGAGGCCGTGGCCCCGTGCGCCGCCACGCTCAAGTGGCCCAACGACGTCCTCGTCGCGGGTCGGAAGCTGGCGGGTATTCTCGCGGAAGGTGTCGCCAGCACCCCGTCGCTGGTGATCCTCGGCATAGGCGTGAACGTGTCCCAGCACGAGATGGACTGGGCGCCCGACCTGGCCGGGAGCGCGCGCTCGCTCGCGAGCCTGGGCGCGCCCGTCTCGCGTGAGGCGCTCTTCACGACGCTCCTTGCCCGGCTCGACACATGGTACGGCTCGCTTCTCGAGGTGGGCTTTGAACCGGTGCGCTCGGCTTGGCGCCGGCGAGGCCTCCTCGGCACCCGCGTCGCGCTCACCGACGGCGAAGGCACGAGCGTCGACCTGGGCCCGGGCGGCGAGCTCGTGGTCCGTTGCGACGACGGACGCCTCACGCGGCTGGTGGCGGCGGGGCCGCGCTGATGCTCTTGGCTGTCGACGTCGGCAACACCAACGTCAAGCTGGGCGTGTACGACGACCGGCGGCTCGTCGCGTCGTGGCGGCTCACGACCCGGCGCGAGCAGACAGCGGACGAGTACGCCGTCTTCACCCACATGATGCTACAGAGCCGCGGCCTGGAGCCCTCGCACGTCACCGAGGTCGCCGTGTCGTCGACGGTGCCCGCCGTCCAGCGGACGATGGAGGAGATGGCCTCGCGCTACTTCAACGTGTCGCCCTTCGTGGTATCTCCCGGCGTGAACGTGGCGCTGCCGATGCGGGTCGACTACCCGCGTGAGGTCGGCCCGGACCGAGTCGTCAAGGTCGTGGGAGCCGTTGAGTTGTACGGCGCTCCGCTCATCATCATCGACTTCGGGACCGCGACGACCTTCGAGTGCGTGTCGCCTCTCGGCGAGTTCATCGGCGGCGCCATCGCTCCCGGGATCTCGACGGCCGCCGAGGCGCTGACCGCGCGGGCAGCGCGGCTCTTCCGCGTCGATCTCTCCCGGCCGGCTAGCGCCATCGGCCGCAACACGGTGACGAACATCCAGTCGGGAATCGTCTACGGCTACGCGGGGCTGGTCGACGGCCTGGTGGACCGGATGCGCGCCGAGATGGAGGGCGAGCCCAAGGTGGTGGCGACGGGTGGCCTCGTCGGGCTGATGGAGGGCCTCGCACGCACGATCGACACCGTCAATCCCCACCTGACGCTGGAGGGTCTCCGGATCGCGTGCGCGCGGGCGCGGCGGGCGCCACCCGGCGAAGCCTCGGGGGGGTCGGTGACTTGACACGCGGAGGACCGGACTCCTATACTGTCCCAATATCTAGTGGCGAATTGCTAGATGGTCACAACGGGTGGGGCGCGAGGAGGGAACGCATGGGCATGTGGGTCGGCCGGGGGCGGAAAGCTCGGGTCGCGTACGGGTTCGACGACATCGCCCTGGTGCCGGGCACCGTCACGATCAACCCGAGCGAGGTCGACGTGGCCTGGGAGCTCTGCGGCCGGCGCATCGAGCTTCCGATCATCGCCGCCGCCATGGATGGCGTCACCGACACGCGCTTCGCCATCGAGATGGGACGCTTCGGCGGTCTGGCGGTCCTCAACCTGGAGGGTATCCAGACCCGCTACGAGGCCCCCGACGAGGTGATCGAGCGGATCATCTCCTCGTCCGCGGAAGAGGCCACCCGGATCATCCAGTCCATCTACGGCGAGCCGATCAAGGAGGAGCTGGTCCACCGCCGCGTCAGCGAGATCAAGAAGGGCGGCGCCACCGTCGTGGTGTCGGCCATCCCGCAGCGGGCCATGCGATTCGCGAAGCTCGCCGAGGAGGCCGGCGCCGACTTCTTTATCGTCCAGTCGACGGTCTCGACCGCCCGGCACATCGCCACCGAATACGAGCCCCTCGACTTCAGGCGGCTGAAGCAGGAGCTCTCCGTCCCGCTGATCGTCGGCAACTGCGTCACCTACGAGGCCACGCTGGAGCTGATGCAGACGGGAGTCGACGCGCTCCTGATCGGAGTGGGTCCGGGAGCCGCCTGTACGTCCCGCGAGGTTCTGGGACTCGGGGTGCCCCAGGTCACGGCGACCGCAGACTCGGCGGCCGCGCGAGATTTCTATTACAAGCAGAGCGGCCGTTACGTGCCGATCATCACCGATGGCGGCATGTCGACGGGCGGGGACATCTGCAAGGCCCTCGCGGCGGGGGCGGACGCGGCCATGATCGGCTCGGCCTTCGCCCGCGCCATCGAGGCGCCGGGACGGGGGTATCACTGGGGGATGGCGACGCCGCACTCGAACCTGCCGCGAGGCACGCGCATCCGGGTCGGCGTCCTCGGGTCCCTCGAGCAGATCCTCTTCGGCCCCGCCTTCACCGACGACGGCACGATGAACCTGATCGGCGCCCTCCGGACCTGCATGGGCTCGGTCGGGGCCCGTACGCTCCGAGAACTCCAGCTGACGGAGCTCATCATCGCGCCGGCGATCAAGACGGAGGGCAAGATCTTCCAGAAGGCACAGCGCGTCGGCATGGGCAAGTAGCGCGGGGGCCGTGACCCTCGCTGCACGGGGAGACGATCGACGCATGGACAAGGTAGCGGTCGTCGACTACGGCTCCCAGTTCACGCAGTTGATCGCCCGCCGGGTCCGCGAGGCGGGCGTCTACTCCGAGATCTTCCCGCCGACCGCGCCTCTCGTTCGCCTCCTCGGGCACCAGGCCGTCATCCTCTCCGGGGGCCCGGCCAGCGTGTACGACGAGGGAGCGCCCCTTCCCCCGGCCGCGCTGTTCGAAGCCGGCGTCCCGGTGCTCGGCATCTGCTATGGCATGCAGGCCATGGCCCTCCTCCTGGGCGGCACGGTCGAGCCGAGTCCCCACCGGGAGTACGGACGAGCCGAGGTAGTCCTGCAGGGCAGGGACCTCCTCTTCGACGGCGTCGCCCCGGACGCTGCCGACGGCCGCGTCATCGTCTGGATGAGCCACGGTGATACGGTCCTCGCCGCTCCGCCAGGATTCCGATCGCTGGCGACGACCGCGAACACCCCGGTGGCCGCTATGGTGGCCCCCGAGCGACGGCTCTACGCCGTGCAGTTCCACCCCGAGGTCGCGCACACCCCGCAGGGTCGGCGTGTCCTCGAGAACTTCCTCTTCCACTGCGCCGGGCTCAAGCCGGGCTGGTCGATGAGCTCCTTCGTCGACCACGCCGTCGAGACCGTTCGGGCGACGGTCGGGCGCGAGCGCGTGCTGTGCGCGCTCTCGGGCGGCGTCGATTCGGCGGTGACCGCCGCGCTGGTGCACCGGGCGGTCGGGGACCAGCTCCAGTGCGTGTTCGTGGACAATGGACTCCTCCGGCGAGGGGAAGGGGAGGCGGTCCGACGAACTTTCCAGGACCGTTTCGGGATGCGGCTCCTCTACGTGGACGCAGCCGCGCGCTTCGTGGAGCGTCTTCGTAGCGTGACCGACCCCGAGGAGAAGCGCAAGTTGATCGGCGCCGAGTTCATCGCGGTGTTCCAGGAGGAGGCGGAGCGGCTGGGGGTCATCCCGTTCCTGGCCCAGGGAACGCTCTACCCGGATGTCATCGAGTCCACGTCTTTTCGCGGCCCCTCGGCGACGATCAAGACCCACCACAACGTCGGCGGACTGCCGGAGGATCTCCGGTTCACCCTGGTGGAGCCCCTGCGTGAGCTGTTCAAGGATGAGGTGCGGGTCCTCGGCGAACTGCTCGGGCTCCCGCCGGAGATCGTGTGGCGCCAGCCCTTTCCTGGTCCGGGACTCGCCGTGCGCATCCTCGGCGAGGTGACCGCGGAGCGGCTGGCGGTGGTCCGCGACGCCGATGCCGTGGTGCAGGAGGAGGTCGAGGCGGCGGGCCTCGGGCGTTCGCTCTGGCAGGCGTTCGCGGTGCTCCTCCCCGTCCGGACGGTGGGCGTAATGGGTGATTTTCGCACCTACGCTCAGGTCATTGCCCTCCGGGCCGTCGTCAGCCAGGACGCCATGACCGCCGACTGGGCCCGGCTTCCCTATGAGGTGCTGGGCCGCATCTCGACCCGGCTCATCAACGAGGTCAAGGGCGTGAATCGCGTCGTCTACGACATCTCGTCCAAGCCACCGAGCACCATCGAGTGGGAGTGACGTCTTGACAGAGACGCAAAGTGGGACGGGCGGGTCGCCGCGGGCAGCGACACTGAGCCCGTGAAGTCGCGCTGAGGGCAGCGTGGCGGCGCACGGCGACTTCGTCCACCTCCACGTACACTCGGAGTACAGTCTCCTCGACGGCGCCGCGCGCCTGAAGCGGCTGGTCGACCGGGCGGCGCACCTCGGCTTTCCGGCCATCGCCCTCACTGACCACGGGAACCTGTTCGGGGCGATCGACTTCTACGAGCAGGCCCGAGCCGCCGGCATCAAGCCCGTCCTGGGCTGCGAGCTCTACGTGGCTCCGGGCAGCCGCTTCGAGCGCGCCCCGGTCGACGGGCAGTACGAGGGTGCCAACCACGTCACTGTCCTCGTCAGGAACGAAACCGGCTACCACAATCTCATCAAGCTCGTCTCCCGCGGCTACCTCGAGGGGTTCTACTACAAGCCCCGGGTCGACAAGGAGCTGCTGGCTCAGCACTCGGACGGCCTCCTCATTCTGTCCGGGTGCCTCAACTCCGAAGTGTCGCGGCTGCTCTTGGCCGGAGAGGAGCGGAGGGCGCTCGAGGTCGCCGCCTGGTACGCGGACGTCTTCGGACGCGACTACTACTTCACGGAGATCCAGGCGCACGGCCTCGCCGACCAGATACGCGTGACCGAGGGGACCCTTCGAATCGCCCAGGCCCTCGGCGTCGGGATCTGTGGGACCAACGACTCGCACTATCTAGAGGCGACGGATGCCCGCGCCCACGAGGTGCTCCTCTGTCTTCAGACGGGCGCCAAGATCTCCGATCCCAACCGGTGGAAGTTCGCAACGGAAGAGTTCTACCTGAAGTCGGCCGGGGAGATGCGCAAGGTGTTCGAGCATCTGCCTGAGGCGTGCTCCAACACGCTCGCCGTCGCCGAGCGGTGCAACCTCGATCTGACCTTTGGTCAGTTCCGCCTGCCTCGGTACGAGGTGCCTCGGGACCAGACGCTGGACTCCTATCTCCGCGAGGTGGCGGAGGCGGGGCTCCGGCGGCACTATCCGGAATCCTCGGCGGAGATCCGCGCCCGGTTCGAGTACGAGCTCGGCGTCATCCAGAGTATGCAGTTCTCCGGCTACTTCCTGGTGGTCTGGGACTTCATCCGGTACGCGAAGGAGCAGGGGATCGCGGTGGGGCCCGGACGGGGCTCCGCGGCCGCTTCACTCGTCGCGTACTGCCTTGGCATTACGACTGTGGATCCACTGCGTTACGGGCTTGTGTTCGAGCGATTCCTGAACCCAGGGCGGAAGTCCATGCCCGACATGGACATCGACTTTGCCGACGATCGACGCGACGAGGTGATCGAGTACGTCGTGCGACGGTACGGGCGGGACCGGGTGGCGCAGATCATCACGTTCAACGTGCTGAAGGCGAAGGCGGTCATCCGCGACGTCGGGCGGGTCCTGGGCATGCCGTTCGGGGACGTGGACAAGATCGCCAAGCTCGTTCCCGACACGCTGAACATCACGCTGGACGATGCCGTCCGCCAGAGCCCGCCCCTGGCCGAGGCGATCAAGGAACGGGCCGAGGTCGCCGAGCTCTGGCAGACGGCCAAGCGGCTCGAGGGTCTCGCCCGCCACGCGGGCAAGCACGCCGCCGGCGTCGTGATCTCCGACGAGCCACTGATGGAGCACGTCCCGCTCTACCGCGATCCCAAGAGCGAGGAGATCATCACCCAGTACCCCATGGGACCCATCGAGAAGCTCGGTCTCCTCAAGATGGACTTCCTGGGCCTCCGGACGCTCACCGTGATTGCCAACACAGTCCGGCTCATCGAGGAGAGCCGGGGAAATCCGGATCGATCCCGAGAAGCTTCCGCTCGACGACGCCAAGACCTACCAGCTCCTAGCGGACGCGCGGACGTTCGGGGTGTTCCAGCTCGAGTCGACGGGGATGCGCAACGCCCTTCGCCAGCTTCGGCCCGAGCGCCTGGAGGACCTGATCGCGATGGTCGCGCTCTACCGGCCCGGACCGATGGAGATGATCCCCGACTTCACCGCGCGGCGCCACCGGCGCGTGAAGCCGACGTACGACCATCCGGTCATGGAGAAGCACCTCCAGGAAACGTACGGCATCATGGTCTACCAGGAGCAAGTGCTCAAGATCGCGGCCGACATGGCTGGTTTCTCGATGAGCGAGGCTGACGACCTCCGGAAGGCGATGGGCAAGAAGATTCCAGCACTCATGTCCGAGCAGCGCGCCAAGTTCCTCAAGGGCGCCCAGGGGCGGGGCGTCAACGAGAAGGTCGCCGAGCGCGTATTCGAGCTGATGGAAAAGTTCGCGGGCTACGGGTTCAACAAGGCTCACGCGACGGCCTACGGGATCGTGGCGTACCAGACCGCGTACCTGAAGGCGAACTACCCGGTGGAGTTCATGGCCGCCCTCCTGACGTCCGAGATGGCGAATACCGACAAGGTCGTCGTCCACATGGACGAGTGCCGGACAATGGGGATCGGCGTCCTGCCGCCCGACGTTAACGTGTCCCGCTTCTCGTTCGCCGTGGACCAGGGAGCGAATCCGCTTCGGGCTGCGGGGCGATCAAAAACCTGGGGCAGAAGGCGATCGAGGCCATCGTCGCGTCACGCGAGCAGCAGGGGATCTTCCGGTCGCTGGTCGACTTCTGCCGGCGGCTCGACCTCCAGCTCGTCAACCGCCGCGTCGTGGAGAGCTTGGTCAAGGCCGGCGCCTTTGACGCGTGCAGGTGGCCCCGGGCCCAGCTCATGACCGCCCTCGATAGCGCATTCGAGGCTGGTCAGCGGCATCAGCGAGAGCGCGACCAGGGTCAGGTGTCGATGTTCGACATCCTGAGTGGCGCCGGACCGTCCGACGAGCCGGAGCGCGACGACCTCCCGTTCACGGAGTGGAGCACCGACGAGCGCCTCTCCTTCGAGAAGGAGGTGCTCGGCTTCTACCTCTCCGGCCATCCGCTCCGGGGCGTCTGGGACCGCGCGCAGCGCCTGGGCGTCCTGGCTACCGGCCAGCTTGGCCAGGTCGAGGATGGCGCCCGGGTCCTCCTGTGCGGGCTCGTCTCGGCCCTCCGCGAGATCAACACGAAGAACGGGAACCGCATGGGCTTCGCGACCATCGAGGACGTCGAGGGCAGCATCGAGGTCACGCTGTTCCCCGAGCTGTTCCGGCAGAGCGTGGCGCACCTGAGGAGCGGCGCCCCGCTCCTGATACGGGGGAAGGTCGAAGGCACTCCGAGCGCGCGCAAGCTCCTCGCCGACGAGGTCCGGCCGCTGCCCGCCGAGACGGTGGAGCTAGCGGCGGTCACGCCGTTGCTGCGGGAGTGCCGAGTGGCCATCCCCGCGGACGGGGCAGGGGATCCGCTCCCGGCGCTCCGGGCGATCTGCGACGCTCACCGCGGGACCGTACCCTTCGCCCTTCGCCTCCAGGTGGACGGCTCGGAGGTCCACGTCCGCTCCCGGACCCTGCGTGTGCGCCCATCCCCGGCCTTCGTCGAGGCGGTGGAAGGGCTGCTGGGACCGGGGAGCGTCACCGTCGAGGCCTGAGGTGGTCGAGACGGTCGAGCTCGAGAAGGCGCTCGACTTCGAGCGCCCGCTCATCGAGCTCGAGGCCCGCATCGAGGCGCTCCGCCGCTCGGACCGTCCCGGGCGCGACGCCGAGGCAGACCGCCTCGAGGAGCGGCTCCAGCGCCTCCAGCGCAAGGCCTTCGGGAAGCTCACCGCGTGGCAGCGGGTCCAGCTCGCCCGCCACCCTCGGCGCCCCTATGCGCTCGACCTGATCCGCCTGCTGACCGAGGACTTCGTCGAGCTGCACGGGGACCGCGTCTACGGAGACGACCGCGCAATCGTCGGCGGGCTCGCACGTATGGACGGGCGCCCTATCGTGATCGTCGGGCACCAGAAGGGCCGCGACACTGACGAGAAGCTCCGACGGAATTTCGGGATGCCGCACCCGGAGGGGTACCGGAAGGCCCTTCGCCTCATGCGGCTCGCCGAGCGGTTCCGGAAGCCGATCCTCACGCTCATCGACACGCCCGGCGCCTACCCCGGCGTGGGCGCCGAGGAGCGCGGCCAGGCCGAGGCAATCGCGCGAAATCTCCGCGAGATGGCCGGACTGCCCACGCCGATCGTAGCGGTGGTGACGGGAGAGGGGGGCAGCGGTGGAGCGCTGGCGCTTGCCGTCGCCGATCGGGTGCTCATGCTCGAGCACGCGATCTACTCCGTCATCTCGCCCGAGGGCTGCGCCGCGATTCTCTGGGAAGACGCGAGGCGCGCAAAGGACGCCGCCGAGGTCCTACGCATCACCGCACCCGACCTGCTGAAGCTCGGCGTGATCGACGGCGTGATCCTGGAGCCACCGGGTGGCGCCCACCGGAACTGGCAGGCAGCCGCGCAGGCGATCCAGCGGGCGGTCGGCGCCGCCCTGGCGGAGCTCGCTGCCCTGTCGCCTGGCGAGCTCGTCCAACAGCGCTATGCCAAGTTCCGGCGGATGGGGATCTTCGCGGAGACCTGACCTCGGCTCGGTCCCCGGATCGGCGTCGCCGCTACTCGCGCACGGCGAGGAGCGCCTCGGCCGTGTCCTCGTCGGTGACCAGCACGTTGGCGAAGCGCCCGCGCATCGCGCCAAGGATGGCCTCCCGCTTGTCAGGCCCGCCGGCGACCGCGACGACCAGCTTTCCGTACTGAGCCGAGAGCTCGCACAGCCGGCTCGGGGGCACGGCGAGAACGCGCCGGGTCAGCGGACGCAGCTCCTTGCGATCGATCAGCCTACCGTCCTGATCGAACGGGTGATAGTTGATCTCGCCCACCACGCCGAGCGCCCGCAGCCGCCGGACGCTAACCCCGTAGAACTCGGCGAGGGAGCAGAACCCGGCCGTCGCTTCCCCGATCATCCCGATCCCGACCAACACGATGTCGACGTTGCCTGCCGCCTCGTAGATCCGCCGGACCTCGCCCTTCTGGAGAAGACGGCGGCGCTCGCGCTGGGCGGCGGCGAAGGAGCCCAGGACCTGGACGGGCAGGGCATACGCGCGGACATGCGGGCGGTACTTGGCGGCCATCATGCCGACCAGCGTGTTCGGGAAGAGGTCGACGAGCTGGAGCGTGCTCTCGCCCGACAGCGGATAGATCTCCAGATCGCGGAACCGACGCTCGCGCAGGGCTCGGATCAGCTGGTAGAGGGTGTAACCGCATGAGAGTCCGACTCGCGACGCCGTCGGCCGCCACCTTCTCGAAGTAACGGGCCGCTGCCGTCCCGAGATCCTCCTTCAGCTCCCGCACCTCGCCGAGGGGGATCACGACCGCGTCCCGCAGCTTGAAGCGTTCCACGAGGGCCACCTCTAGACGCGGCCGCTTCGGCAGCTCGATCTCGACCCGGACCAGACCATCCGCGAAGGCGCGCTTCAGCAGCCGCGACACCTTGGAGGACGAGAGGCCCAGCTCGCGGGCGATCTCCTTCTGGTGCCGCTGGGCGCGGTAGTAGAGCTGCACGCACCGCACCATCTGGCGGACCTCGTCCGGCTCGGCGCCTCGGGGTGGCGGCACGCCTCCTCCTGCAAGAAATTTCAGGTCGTGAACCAGGCGTCTTGACTTCGCCTGAGGGGTCAGGCTACGGTCATTCTACCAAGAGCCGGGGGTGGCGCCGAGAGACGGTGCCGCCCGTGACCCCCACCCGATTCTCGACGGAGGCAATGACATGGCGCAAGCAAAGCGGTACGGACCCAAGAACGGGCGAGCGATTCCCCTCGGCGACTATCACCAGTCGAAGGACAACACCGCCGACTACCCACCGACCACGACCGAGAAGGTCATCACGACCAACCTCCCCAACATCTTCTCGTACCGCTCCCACGTCTTCGCCAAGAAGCCGGAGCTGGTGCAGCGCTTCGTCAAGGCCACCAAGGCTGACGTCGGCGGGGTGGGCGGCCACGTGGTCGCCGCCGAGGAGGTCAAGGGCGTCATCGCCAAGTTCGTCCTGGACAACAACTCGTACCAGGGCGAGCCGATGTTCACCTCCCTCATCGTGACCCACACCGGTGACGACGTGGCTGTGACGGGCATCACCACCGAGAAGGTGCCGAACGAAGTCATCGACGAGGTGATGTGGGACGCCCTCACCGAAGGCGCCGCCAAGGCCTCGGAGCTCGGGCTGTACGGGCCGGGCCAAGACCTGATCGCCGACGCCTTCACGGGAAACCTCCGCGGCGCCGGCCCGGCCAGCGTCGTCCTGCCGCTGCCGGTCCGTCCCGAGAACCCGTCGCAGACGGTGGTCGTCTCCTTCGCCGACAAGACCGAGCCCATGGCGTTCAACTACTTTGCCACCGGCGCGTACCTGAACCCCCGGTTCAACAGCGGCCTGATCATCGCCTCGTCCAAGATGAAGCGCGGCTACCTCTTCGAAATCGTCGACCTCGACACCAAGGCCCAGGCGGTGGAGGCCGGCGCCCACCCGCGCGACCAGCGCGCGCTCGACGGGAAGATGGAGGAGCTGGCCAAGGGTCTCCAGGAGCGGGTGATCACGCTCCGCGCCCCCGAGGATCTCTTCGACATCGAAGGGCTGACGCGCTCCTCGCGCTTCGTGGTGGCGCGTATCTGGAGCCGCGACGAGAAGGACGAAGCCTCCGAGCTGGGCTACGTGGTCTCGGCCGAGCGGCTCCACAACATCAAGACCAAGAAGGGCTTCACGTACGGCGGCAAGGACGACCCCGTGCTGCTGGCGTTCGCCCAGGGCGACTGGCCGGCCCCCGGTGAGCTGTCGTCGCCGTGGGCGACGTGCCCGATGGTGGCGGGCGACTGCCGCGGCAGCCACAACCTCCACATCCTGCCGGTCCCGCTCAACTGGCAGACGTCGTACTGGTCGGGACCGATCCTCTCGTGCGTGACGCTCTCGATCAACATCAACACCGGCCGCATCGGTGCGATCTCCGACCAGTTCGCCCTCGGCACGCCGTGGGACTGGGTCCGCACCCGGGCGTCCGAGCTGGCGGTGCAGTTCCGCAACGCGCACGGCGTGCGCCAGCCCGCGACGCTTCCCGAGGAAGAGCTCGAGTACCAGGATGGCTGGAAGGAGCGTCGCCGCCGCCTGGACGGCCGCTTCGACGTCAAGCCACCGCTCGTGTGGAACGGCAACGGCAAGCGTCCCCGGCCGGCGTCGACCAAGGCACCCGCCCGTTCCTGAGCCCAAAGACCGCAGCCACCACCGATGCGACGTGCCCGGCGAGCGCGTTCGCCGGGCACGTCGCGCCTATGGCGAATCGGATCTGCCGAGCGGTCTGGTTTGACAACCCCGGAGGCCGATGCTACCGTGACTCTCGAATCCCGACGCACCGCATGGGGGTCGCTTCGATGTGGGTCGAGATGAAGGTCCGGGGGCTCGCCCTGGATCCCGTGTCGAACATGCCCATCATCATCCTCCGGGACGAGGAGGAGAAGCGCTCGCTCCCCATCTGGGTTGGCATCTTCGAGGCCAACGCAATCGCTCTCGAGCTCGAGAAGATCGCGACCCCGCGGCCCATGACCCACGACCTCATCAAGAACGTTCTCGAGGCCGTCGACGCGAAGGTCGAGAAGATCGTCGTGAACGACCTCCGTGAGAACACGTTCTTCGCGCTGATCCACCTTCGGATGGGGGAGGAAGAGGTCACGGTCGACTCACGGCCCTCCGATGCCATCGCGCTCGCTCTCCGGGCCGGCGCTCCGATCTTCGTCGACGACGACGTCGTGCGTCGCGCCAAGACCGTCGACACCGCGCCGAAGGAAGCCGACGATCAGGAGAAGCTGAAAGAGTGGCTCGAGAACCTGAAGCCGGAGGACTTCGGCAGAAACCGGATGTAGCGGGCCCGCGGGCCTTGCGGATCGGGCTCTTCACCAACAACTACTTCCCGATGCTCGGCGGTGTGCCCACCGCCGTCGAGACCATCCGGCGTGACCTCGAGGCGCTTGGCCACGAGGTCGTGGTCGTCGCTCCCCGAATGGCCGGGGCGGACGACGGTGGACGGTGGCTCATCCGAGTCCCCGCCGTGCCGGCGCCCACCTACCCGGACTTCGCGCTGCCGCTGCCCCTCGGTCCGGGGCTCACGCGGCGCCTGCGCGCTCTCGACCTCGATGTGTTCCACGCTCACCACCCGTTCCTCCTGGGGGCCTCGGCCCGACGCCTGGCACGGGCCTCGGGCCGACCGTTCGTGTTCACGTACCACACCCTCTACGACCGGTATGCCCACTACGTGCCGCTGCTGCCACGCCAGGTGGTCGCGCGGGGGGCCATCCGGTGGAGCGCCGGCTTCGCTGGCACGGCCGATCTGGTTCTTGCCCCGTCTGACTTCGTCGCGCGGCGCCTGCGGGCGCAGGGCGTCCGGCGCCCGATCGAGGTGCTGCCGACCGGGATCGACCTCGATCGGTTCCGGCCTGGGGACCGCGCTGACGCTCGACGGACCCTCAGGCTCGCCGCCGACGATCGCGTGCTCCTCTACGTGGGGCGCCTCGACCGCGAGAAGAACCTCGAGTTTCTCTTGGAGGCAATCGCCCGGGTCCGCGTCCCGAGGGTCCGACTGCTCCTCGTGGGGCGGGGGACCCAGGCCGCGGCCCTGCGCCGCGCCGCGGAAGCGCGAGGCGTGGCCGACCGCGTCGACCTCCGCGGTGGCTCGCCTCCCGACGGTCTTCCCGCGTACTACCGCGCGGCAGATGCCTTCGTCTTCGCGTCGACAACCGAGACCCAGGGTCTTGCCGTCCTCGAGGCGATGGCCTGCGGTCTCCCTGTCGTGGCGGTTCGGGCGACCGGCATCGAGGAAGTCGTCGCCGAGGGTGTTTCCGGCCTGCTTGTCCCGGAGGCACCGGCCGTCTTCGGGGACGCCGTGGGCCAGATCCTGATCGATCGCGACCTGGCAGCGAAGCTCGCGATCGGCGCGCGTGACGCTGCCTTGCCCTTCGAGTCCACGGCACTGGTGCGACGGCTGGTGGCTCTGTACCGATGGGCAAGGGGAGAGCCAGCGTGGAGCTGAGGCGTGACGACCTCGTCCGCGCCGCCGGCGACAGGGCCCAGGGCCGGGCGGATCGACTCGCGACCGTGCAGGAGGAGATCCGGAGGGCGCAGGCAGAGGCGCTCGGCCGCACTGGAGAGCGGCTCCAGGGGATACTCGATCGGCTCGCAGCGCTGGACCGCCGGCTGGACGACCTCTCTGACCAGCCGCTCGAGGTCGCCGGCGCCCTAGTCCGGGTAGAGACCGAGACCCGAAACCGCCTGCGAGACGAGGCGGTACGAGTGCGCCACCAGCTGATAATCCAGCGCGAGGCTCTGGGCTTCGCGCGGCAGACTCCCGTGGAGCAATGCTACCCCGTACCCGCACGTCGTTTCATCCCGGGGCCGTGTGACGGCCGAGGGAGGGAGCCATGACTGACGACGAACGCACCCGTCACGAGCGCCTGCTCGCCCGGATCGCACGGGGGGAGCGCATCGAAGCGCCGGACGAGATGAGCACCGCCTACCAGGACAGCCTAGTCCACCTCATGACGATGCAGGCCGACTCCGAGCTGGCAGGCGCCTACGGATACGTGCCCTGGATCATGAAAGCCCCGGGCGTCGAGGAAAAGCTGGTCGTCGCCCAGATCGTCAAGGACGAGACTCGGCACGCCAAGGTGATGTACGACCTCCTGCGAGAACTTGGCGTAGACGTCGGCGCTCACGTGGGCACCCACGACCAGAGCTTCGCGCGCCGGCTCGACGACTCGGAAGCGGACATCGGCACCGCCCGCGTGGCGTCCGACAAGCGCGTGAACATCTTCTACTATCCGATCGACACGTGGGCGGACTTCGTGATGTTCAACTTCTGCATGGATCGAGGCGCCGGGCATCAGCTCGAGGACGTGCGCCACTCCTCTTATGGCCCGTGGCGACGAGGGGTGGAGGGGATCTTCAAGGAGGAGCGGATGCACATCCGCCACGGTGAGCTCTGGATCAAGCGGCTCGCCGAGAGCGACGCCACGCGGGACGATGCGGAGCGAACGTTCCACAAGTGGTACGTGCGGACCATGAACATCTTCGGGCGCCCGGGCAGCCCGAAGAATCGGCTCTACCGGGAGCTCGGTCTGAAGCGCCGGGACAACGACGAGGTGCGTCGGACCTTCTCCGACGAGGTCCGGGGGCTGGTCGAGGCCCTTGGGTGGCGGCTGCCGGACTGGAAACCCGCTTGGGAGACGCTCCCCGAGGAGGCCCAGATTCCCGGCTGACCGGCCACAGCGATCGACCCCGCCGCGCGATCCTCCCGCAAGACTTCCAGAGCCTTCCC
Source organism: uncultured Candidatus Rokubacteria bacterium (assembly GCA_963804185.1). Classification (GTDB taxonomy): domain Bacteria; phylum Methylomirabilota; class Methylomirabilia; order Rokubacteriales; family DASRDR01; genus DASRDR01. Next base: position 179,499 of record CAWDPM010000005.1, on the reverse strand, counting down.
GGTGCCTGGTTGGCATGAGCCGGTTTTTATCCGGCTTGTCCCATTCCCACGGGCGGCGCTCCCACTGCCGGCGGTTTCTTGCAATGTCCGATAAGAAGGATTCTGTCGCTATCAAAGGTCGGCCCCCACGCATCGGCCCGCGCAGGGCCCCACGGGTAGTCGCTCGCCGACCCCGTGTCGGCCGCTGTGCCATGCCCCCTCGTCGCGCGGTAAAAGGCCAAGAGCCGAACCGCTCGCCGAAATGGCGTCCCGTGGCCATCCACGGCTCGAACTACGCGCCCACCGCCTTGACCGACCGGATCGAGAAGGGGCCGGACAGCTTGCGTGACCAGGTCGTGAGGCCAGAGTCCGGCGGGGCGGACGCGTCGTTGATCCCACACATCACCCGCGGGCAAGCGCCCGCGAGGCGGACTCCGGAAGGGTCAGGCGGCGGCGCCCAGGAATGCCAGGCGGATCTTTACGTCCTGAGATCGATCTGAGGCAGGAAGATCCTTCAGGTACTGCCGGTAGGTTGCGATCGCGCCGCTCGAATCGTTGCTCTGCTCGTGGACCCTCGCCTTGGCAAGCAGAAGATCCCCATACAGGAAATCCTTGGGGCTGATCCCACCCAAGGCCTGCTGGTATACCTCGAGTGCCCGCGCCAGGTCGCCCTTCGCCTCGTGGGCATACCCCTGTCCAAGGCGACTCAACGTTCCAATGCTTCCTCGGTCACGGCGCGATGCCTCGCCGAATGCCGCGGCGGCCGCGTCCCACCGGCCGCGCCGGAACTCCACCTGGCCAAGGATATACCAAGCCTGCTGACTGGCATGCGTCTTGGGATGGCTGGCGAGGAACTGCTGGAGCGCCGTCGCCGACGCGTCCAGGTCAGTGGCCTGACCGGACCCGATCGCTCGCTGGGCCGTGGCGAGCACGGAACCAAGCGCGCCCTGGGCAGCCGCCTCGCGGCGCCCGAACCAGCTGTAGATCCCGGATCCGATCAGGGTCAGGACGAGGGCTGCGGCGACTGCCAGGAAGGTCCAGCGGAACCACCGAGGAGCCGAGCGAAACCGGTCTACGGTCCCGTTCACCGAACCTCGCGCACGCTGTCAGCGGGCACCCACCCCTCGGTGCCATCGGGCAGGCGAATCTTGACCCAGTGGCCGCCGTCGAACACTAGCAGGTTGAGTATCCTCAGGCGCCGATCGATCGAGTCCACATAGCGCACCTGCTGCCCACTCCCGACGCGGCCGATCCGTGATGAGCTGAAGAGGGCATCCCGGTACAAGGCGCTCTCGCCGACAACCTCGAACGTCCGACCGTGTGGCGTCGACCCCGGGTCGGGCGTCAGGACCGCGCTCTGAACGCTGTCCGTGGCTGTCGCGTACCCCGGACGGTCATTCTGGTACGCCGCCATCGTCGGCAGGCCACTCACGATCGCGGGGTCGCTCCGCGTGCCACCCACCGCGACCGGGCCCCCCGGCGCCGGAGCGACACCGGGCGAGGGTGCGGCGGCCGAAGCCGGCTGAGAACCCATGGCCTGGCCAGCTCCGGAGACTGGCTGGCTCGTCTGGATCCCCGACTGGTACGTCGCGAGCTCGTCCACCTTCACGGCGATCTCACCCAGAGACGTCCGAACCTTGACCTGACCACCGACCAGCGTCCCGCGGATCACGCGTCCATCCCGCAGGCGAATCTCGTCTCCCGAGAGGGTGACGACCTCATCCGGAGCGATCTCGACGAGTCCTGAACCTGTCGAGACCATGAGCCCCTCGCTCGTGAGCTCGCCCGCGACCCGGCTGCCGTTCGCGAAGACTAGCTCGCCCGCCTCCGAAGAGGTCCACGCCGACAGCACCAGTGCGGCTGCCAGCACCCTTCTCATGGCTGGCCTCCCGCCACGTCGGTTCGCCCCCTCCCTCGATCCACTACGATCTCTCCCTTTACGAGCGCACCGTCGGCCGCCGCGAAGCTCCCGCTCTTCAGGTTCCCGGTCAAAACCCCCTGCGGGAGGATATCCACCCGGCCGGTCGCGGTCAGGTTGCCACGAACCTTGCCGCCGACCACAATGTTCGCGGCGGTGATGTCGGCGTCCACTTCAGCCCGCTCTCCCACGACGACGCGCCCGTTCACGTTGATGATGCCTTCGAAGCGCCCGGCGAGCTCCAGATCACCCTCGCCGACGATCTCCCCTTTGATGGACAGCTTCTCCCCGACCCGGAACGCGCCGGCCTGGGGGCCGAACGCCAGTGGCGGCGCCAGCTCCGGTTCGTCGTCTTCAGTGGAATCGAACCCGAAGAACCGACGCAAACCCGTTAGCACAAGCGCCTCCCGCATGCGCGTCCCGAAACACCGTCACTGTACCGACATCCTCGGGGAGAGTCAAGGAAACCGCGCCCCTACCCTGTCCTCGTGATGCCAGGCTGAAGACCCGATCGCTTGCGTCCCGGAGGCCCCTTTCACGGAGGGGCCACGTCCGCGTCAGGCATAGATCTGCTGGGCCAGGTACTGCTGGTACCCGACCTCGGAGATCTTGTGCTGCTGCGCCTCGATCCAGTCGACGTGGCGCTCCTCGTCGACGATGATCCGCTCCAGGAGGTCCCGTGTGGCGTGATCGCCGACCTCGAGGCAAAGAGCGATGCCGGGACGCAAGACGGCGAGCGCCCCGTGCTCCAGCGCGAGGTCGTTATCGAACTGCTCACGGGGAGTCGGACCCACAAGGATCCGGTCGTAGTCGGCCAGGTTGGGCACTCCCTCGAGGAACAGGATCCGCTGAATGACCAGATCGGCGTGCTTCATCTCCTCGATGGCCTCGTCGTGGTGGACCTTCTCGAGGACGGCGTACCCCCAGTTCTTGCACATGCGGGAATGAATGAAGTACTGGTTGATCCCGGTGAGCTCCTTGCGGAGAACCTGGTTCAGCAGATCGATGATCCGTGGGTCGCCATGCATGCGCGAAGGCCCTCCCCTGCCCTGGTGGGCTGATGGTAGGAGGAGGCGCAGGACCTGTCAAGATATCGACAGCGACAGATCTCGACAGTGACAGGCTCTCGACAGCGAGCAGCACCGAACTGCGAGAGGCGAACACGAGGCGAATCAGAGCAACTGGTGCGCGAGTACCTCGAACCGAAGGGCGTGGGAGCCGGACGCAGTCCCGGCGACGATGTCCCACGCCGCCGGGAGCCACACGTGGTCCACGCGGCAATGGGCTTCCCGGAGCTGCTCCCAGGCGAGGCGGGCCCCCGTCGGGATCGCCCGCGTGGTCGTCTGCCTCCGGGCGGGCAGGACGCGGCCCGGAGTGGCTCGCGCGTATTCCTCGATCACCGTGAGGCGCTGGCACTGTCGATCGAGCCGCTCGACCGCGCCGATCCGTCCGCGGACGTCCAGCCGGTAGCGGATGGTCTCGTCGGGCCGCTCGACCCGAATCCAGCGCTCACCATCCACGTCGGGCTCTCGGCGCACCGCGAACCTGCCGTCACCGTCCTTGAAGAACCGTGGCGTGCGCTCGTCGGCGCAATCAAGAAGCCGCGTGTGCACGAGCTGCCGGAGGCGGGGCGGATCCAGGTCGACGACGGGCTCCCGGCCGCAGGCAACGATCACGACGCCCTCGACCGCCCCATCGCTCGTGGCGCACCGCAGCCGGGCCCGGAAGCCCCGGAATCCCTCCGGCCACTTCTGGACGAATCCCTGAGCGCGCTGGAGGAGCTCCCAGGCCGTCGGCTCGGCCCGGGCCGGAGCAGGACGCAGGGTCACGGTATTGCTCATACTTGAAGTTAGGTACACCTAATCTACGGGGAGGTCAAGCCAAACCTCCCTCCCCCGGTCGCGCCCGCTGGAGGCGGCGGCCGTGCGGGCGCAGGGCGAGGCCGGCACAATGCAGACAGGACCCGCCGAGGCGGGTCCGAGGGAGGCAGCCATGGAAAGTCCCGGTCCCGGCAATGCGCCCCGCCAGATAAGCCATCCGTCCTTCAAGAGCATCCTCGTCGCGGTCGACGGCAGCGAGCAAGCGTACGACGCCGTCCGCGTCGCAGCGCGACTGGCCTCCGCGCTCTCGGCACGACTCACCCTCATGACGGCGTACCACGGGCCGTCCGAGGCCCTGGGCGAGCCCAACTACTCGCGGGCGCTCGCCGATGCGCTGGGGGAGGCACAGCGCATCCTCGAGGATGCCCGGCGCGCGGCGCTCAACGCTGGCGGGCCGGAGCCCCAGGTGGAATGGCTCGCCGGGGAACCAGCCGAGACGATCGTGGAGACAGCCCGGGTCGGCGAGTACGACCTGGTGGTCGTCGGCACGCTCGGGCGAGGTCGGCTGGGCGCGGCGCTCCTCGGTTCGGTCTCGAGCGCGGTGGCGGCCCAGGCAGGGCGGCCCGTGCTGGTCGTCGGGGACGTGCTGCGCTGACGGTCGGGACCCAGGCGACCGGCGCCCGTCGGGGGAGGCTTAACCCCTCCCGGTGCCCGAAGCGGTCAGCCGCCCGTACTCCTCATGGACGCCGCCAGGGAACGCCTAGCCGCGTGCCAGGCCAGAGAGTACGGCCAGGAGCGAGGCGGTGATGATGTTCGGATGGACGCCGACACCCCAACGGAGGGTCGCGTCGGAGCCGTGGGCGGTTTCCACGTAGGCGACCGCCGTGGCATCGGCCCCCTGACCCAGGGCGTGCTCGGCGTAGTCGACCACGTCGAAGTTCGCGGACAGCTCGCGGCGAAGCCCATCCACGAAGGCGGCGATCGGGCCGTTGCCGGTCCCGGTCACGGTGCGTGGCACGCCCCGCACGCGAAGGTGGGCCGTCAGACGAGTTCGTTCCCGGCTCGCGTCCGAGACGAGTTCGTGGTCCAGTAGCTCGTACGGCGCCGGCTCGGGCAGGTACTGCGCGCGGAAGGCCTCCCACATCGCGGCCGGGCTGATCTCCGTGCCGCTATCCTCGGTAATGGCCTGGATCGTCTTGGAGAATTCGATCTGGAGTCGCCGGGGCAGGTCGAAGCCGTGCTCGGCCTTCATGATGTAAGCGACGCCGCCCTTCCCCGACTGGCTGTTCACGCGGATGACGGCCTCGTAGGTGCGGCCCACGTGCTTCGGATCGATGGGGAGATACGGCACCTCCCAGACCGCGTAGTCTCGCGGCAGCGCCTCCATGCCCTTCTTGATCGCGTCCTGGTGCGAGCCCGAGAAGGCGGTGTAGACCAGGTCGCCCACGTAGGGATGCCGTGGATGAACCGGCAGCCGATTGCAGTACTCCGTCACCCGGCGCAGGGCGTCGATGTCGGCGATGTCCAGCTCGGGGTCCACACCCTGGGCGAAGAGGTTCATGGCGAGAGTGACCACGTCGACGTTGCCGGTCCTCTCGCCGTTCCCGAACAGGGTGCCTTCCACCCGGTCGGCACCCGCTAGCACGCCGAGCTCGGCGGCGGCGACCGCGCAGCCCCGGTCGTTGTGGGGGTGGAGAGAGAGGATGAGACGATCGCGCCGCGATATCTGCCTCAGGAACCACTCGATCGTGTCGGCGTAGAGGTTGGGCGAGTACATTTCCACCGTCGCCGGCAGGTTCAGGACGATCTTCCGGTCGGGCGTCGGCTCGATGACGTCCATGACCGCCTCGCAGATCTCGACGGCAAAGTCGACCTCCGTCCCCGTGTAGCTCTCGGGCGAGTACTCGTAGAGAATCCGTGTGTCGCTGACCGTGTCCTCCAGCTTCCGACAGAGCTTGGCGGCGTTGACCGCGATGTCGACGATTCCCGGCTTGTCGAGGCCGAACACCACACGGCGCTGCAGGATGGACGTCGAGTTGTAGAAGTGGACGATGGCCTGGCGAGCGCCCTGCAGGCACTCGTACGTGCGGTGGATCAGCTCGGGTCGGCACTGGACGAGAACCTGAATAGTCACGTCCTCGGGAACGAGGTCCTCCTCGATGAGGAGGCGGACGAAGTCGTAGTCCGGCTGGGACGCGGACGGGAAGCCGACCTCGATCTCCTTGAAGCCCATCCTGACCAGCGCCTCGAACATGCGGCGCTTACGGGTGGAGTCCATCGGGTCGATGAGGGCCTGGTTGCCGTCCCGCAGGTCGACCGAGCACCAGCGGGGCGCCCTCGTGAGCCGTCGATCCGGCCAGGTGCGATCACGCAGATCGAGGGGGACGAAGGGGCGGTACTTGCCGAAGGGCATGCGCCTCGGGGTGACCGGTGGTGGTGCCATGTCGCTCCCCTCGCCGGGCTTCCGCCCGGGTCCGAAAACTACGAACCTCCTGGGCCCTGCGGGCTCAGGAGGTTCGGCGAGCGCGAGACAGCGGCGCTCGCCGCTACATAAGCAGGAGACCCAGATCCAGTCTGGTCACGGTCCGAGACTGCCAGGGAACGGTCCCCCTGTCAACGCCCGTCCCGGGCCCCTCCGAAGGGCCTTCGGCCGCGCGTCAGGCGGAGCCGGTCCGCCGCGCCTCGTCGATCGACCACGGTCCGGGGCCGAGTCCGGCGAGCGTCACCAGGCCGGCGAGGAGCGTGAGCACGAACTCGATCCCGCTCGGGACAAAGAAGCCGCCGCGAAGGTGGACCGTGAGCAGGGCCACCAGCATGTCGACGGCCAGGAGGGTGGCCGCTAGCCGGGTCCCAACGCCTACGAGGAGCGCCAGGCCCCCGAGCACCTCGACCGCGATCAGGACGACGGCCGCGACCGTCGGCAGCGGGACCCCGAGGTTGGCCAGGAACGCCGCGGTGCCCGGGATCCCGAACCCGAAGAGCTTCTGACCGCCGTGGACGAGGAAGATCAGTCCGAGGACCCCCCGGAGCGGAAGCACGGCCCACCCTGGATTCGTCATGGTCTCCCCTCCGACCCACATGATCGCCATGCTCGCCATGGATTCGATCCGACCGGGATCGCGTCCGGCGTGGCGTCGATGTAGCCCGCCCAGCTCCGCGTGACCGCGAGCTCGCCGAGCGACGGATAGAGGCGCGCGGAGCTCCGCGAGGCTCCGCTCGCACCTTGGCCGGGTTGGGGCTCGGGTCGAGGTGCCGATCCCACGTGAGCGGCCGCCGACGCGCCGCGGCCCCGGGCAGCAGGCCGGCCAGGTCGCGCAGCAACGGCCGGCCGAGGTGGAAGCGGAAGAGCTTCCGGTTCTTCCAGTAGTTCGGGAAGAAGAGCCGCGCGTGGCGGAACGACTGCAGCGTGATGTCGTGGTCGGCCGCGCCGGCGGCGGCGATGTTGAGCGTGCCGTCCCGGCGCTGGCGGAACGACACCGCCGGGCCCCAGACGCCCGCGCGCGTGAGCGGAGGAGCGCGGACGCGGTGCGCGCCACCGTGGCCCGAACCCAGCGCTGCGGGAGACGGAGGCCGAGCGGGCGGAGCACGCGGGCCGACCACGCCCCTGCCGCGCACACCACCGTGCGCGCGCGGACCGGACCGCTCCTCGGTCCGCACGCCGCTCACCCGGCCGCCCTCGGTCTCGATGCCCTCGACCGCGCAGCGCGGGTAGAGGCGCGCGCCGTGCTTGACGGCCGCGTCGGCGAGCGCCTGGGTCGCCTTGACCGGCTCCGCGTGACCGTCGCTCGGCGTGTAGAGTCCGCCGAGCCAGGTCCGCGCCATGCCCGGCACGGAGCTCCCCGATCTCGCCCGGGCTCACGAGGCGCGTGTCCAGGCCGAACTCGCGCGCCGTGCCGAGCCACTGCTCGAAGAGGGCGACGCGCTCCTCGGTCGCGGCGAGCGCGAGGTTGCCGCCCTGGATCCACTCGATGTCGGCGCCGAGCTCCTGCTCGAGGCCGCGCCAGATGCGATTCGACTCCATCATCAGCGGGACCTCGGCCGGGTCTCGTCCCTGCTGCCGGACGAACCCCCAGTTCCGGCCCGACTGCTCCCCGGCGATCTCGTTCCGCTCCACCAGCACGACGCCAACTCCCCGACGGGCGAGGTAGTACGCCGTCGCGCTGCCGACGATTCCTCCGCCCACTACGACGACGTCCGCCTGGCGTTCCATCGTCCTCAGGGCTCGCGGCCGTGCTCGCCGCCCCGGTCGAAGGTCCAGTCGACGGGACCGCGCGCCCGGCGCAGCGCCTCGCGGCACTCCTTGGTCGCGTCGTGATCGACGGCCGTGCCGCCGGGCGTCAGCACGACGCCATACGCGGTCCTGGCCGCATCGATCGACACGGTCCGGTCCAGCACGTCGGCCAGGACCTGGTCGGCGTCGCGCTCCAGCGGATCCCCCCATCCAGCGCCACCCGGGACGTACTCCCACAGCTGGTCGCCCGGATGGAGGACGAGCATCTTCTTGGACGGCACCGCCTCGCGCGCTCCGTCGCGGCGGACGAGAAAGGCCTGGGCACGCCGCGCCGGGCCGCCCCCGAAGAGGCCCCACGGCGCCGAGGCGAAGCGCTCGCTCCGGTGCGCGACGGTGACGTCGGTCGTGGTCGCCTCGAAGACCTTCTCGAGGCCGAGCCCGCCCCGGAAGGCGCCCGCGCCAGCGGAGTCCTCCCACAGGCCGGTCCGGGCCACCCGGAGCGGAAAGTTCATCTCGAGCGCCTCGACCGGGATGTTCATGCAGTTCGTTACGTCGGTCTCCACGACGTGGATCCCGTCCTTCGCGGGCCGCGCTCCCATCCCGCCCGCCGCCAGCTCGCTCGCCACGAACGGGCGCCCGGTCTCGGGATCCGTTCCCCCGAACGCCATGACCAGGAGGGTGCCCGAGCTGGCCGCCGGCATGCGGTGCGGCAGCGCCCGGACGAGCGCGCCGAGGATGGTGTCGGCGATGCGCTTGATGGTCGCCGTCCGGCAGCTCACCGGAGCCGGCGGCCTGGGGTTGACGAGGCTCCCGGGCGGCAGCACGGCGTCGACGGCGCGGAAGCAGCCGCCGTTGTTCGGAACCGTCGGATCCGAGATGGCCCGCACGGCGTAGTACACCGCGGAGAGCGTCGAGGCGGGCACGGCATTGAACGGCCCTTGGACCTGCGGGCTCGTCCCGGTGAAGTCGAAGGTCATGGCGGACCCGTGCACGGTGACGGCCACCGCGATCCGGACGGGTCGGTCCCCGATGCCGTCGTTGTCCAGCCAGTCGGCGAACGCGTACGTCCCGTCGGGAATCGCCTCGATCCCGCGCCGCGTGAGGATCTCTGCTCGCTCGAGCAGCTCCTCGACGTAGCCGAGCACGGTGTCGGTCCCGTAGCGGCCGAACAGCTCGTTGAGCCGGATTCCGCCGAGTCGGCCGGCCGCCACCTGGGCCATGAGGTCCCCCGTGAACACCTCCGGAATGCGCACGTTACGGCGGAGCAGCGCGAACAGATTCGTGTCGAGCACGCCGCCGCGGTACAGGCGCGTCGGCGGGATGATCAGCCCTTCCTGGTAGAGCTCGGTGGCGTCCGTCGGCACGCTGCCGGGGGTGCGGCCCCCGACGTCCTGGTGATGGCACATCGTGCACGCGAGCGCGACGACGCGTCCATCGGACACGACCGGCACCGCCAGCGTGATGTCGGGCAGATGCGTACCGCCATCGTAGGGATCGTTGAGGAGGAACGCGTCTCCCTCCGCCATCGTCTCCGGCGGGAAGGCCTCGACGATCCTCCGGGCCGCCAGCTCGAGACACCCGAGGTGGATGGGGATCGCCGCGGCCTGGGCGATCGTCTCCCCGCGCACGTTGAAGAGCGCGGCGGACGCGTCCAGACCCTCCTTGACGATCGGCGAGGCGGCGCTCTTGAGAAGCGTCAGCTCCATCTCGTCGGCGATCGTCTCCAGCCGGTTCCGGATGACTTCCAGCAGGATCGGGTCGACGCCCCGCATCGCCATCGCTACCCTCGTTCGCTGCGCGAGATTCGGAGGTTGCCGGAGGCTTCCACGCCGGGCTGTCCAGCCAGGCGGCACCACGGTGGTGGTATCGGGCTGCTCGACGATCGCGGGCCCGGCAAGCTCCACGCCGAGCGGCAGGCGGGGTCGCGTGTAGATCGGCGTCGGCGCGAAGCCCGCGGGTCCGAAATGGACCAGCCGCTCGGCGACCCGAGCGTCGGTCGTCGCTCCGCGCAGGCGGGCCGCCGGTCGCACCCGCGGATCAGGCAGGCGGTACGTGTGGACAGCCCGGAAGTTGACGAACTCGACGGGCTGGCCCGGACGGGCGTAGCCGTAAACGCGCTCGTGCACCGCGTGGAACGCAGTCTGCGCGCCGGCCAGGACCACCGGGCCGAGTGGTGCCAGGATCGGGCACCGGTAGCTCGTAAGCCTGCCCGACGTATCGCATGTCCGCGGTGTATGCCACTTCCACCGCGTCGGGCGGCACGTCCTCTTCGCGCATCCGCGCGCGCCCGGCGGCGTCGAGATCGCGCAGCAGCGCGTTCACGGCCGCGAGATCCACCGCCTCGACCACGCTCGGGTGCGTCCGGGCGTGGTGGTGCTCCACGGCCGCGGCTAGGAGCCCGAGCGCCGAGAGCACGCCAGGCGTCTCCGGCACGAGAACGTCACGCAGGCCCAGCTCCTCGGCCAGGGCCACCCCGTGCATGGGCCCCGCCCCTCCAAGGAGCACCAGCGTAAACCCGCGGGGATCGTGGCCGCGCTGGATCGTCATGAGCCGGATCTGATCGGCCATCCTCGCGTTCACCACGCGGTGGATGCCGGCGGCAGTCGCCATGACATCGAGTCCGAGGGCTCCCGCCACCGTCGCGACCGCGGTCTCGGCGGCGCGGATGTCCAGCCGAATCGCCCTGCCCGCGAAGTTCTCGGGGTTGAGGTAGCCGAGGAGGAGGCTCGCGTCCGTGACGGTCGGTCGGTCGCCACCCCGGCCGTAGCAGGCCGGACCCGGTTCCGCTCCCGCGCTCCGCGGCCCCACCCGGAGGCCGCCCGCCGCGTCCAGCCAGGCGATGCTCCCGCCGCCGGCGCCGATCGTGTTGACGTCCACCATCGGCGTCCGCACCGGATAGGGCCCAATTCGTCCCTCGGTCGCCACGGCGGGCCGACCCCCGTGCACCACGCTCACGTCGTTGCTGGTCCCACCCATGTCGAGCGAGATGAAATCGCGCACGCCAGAGCGCTCGGCCGCGAATCGGGCCCCGATCACGCCCCCCGCCGGACCTGAGAGGAACAACGTCACTGGATGCTGGGCGGCGACCGCCGCCGAGACGATGCCGCCGCGTGATCGCATGATCTGGGGCACGGCGCGAACGCCCAGCCGTCGGAGCGTCTCGCTCAGGCCCGCGAGGTACCGGCCGACCAGCGGCCCGAGGTAGGCGTCGAACGCGGTGACGCAGAGCCGTTCGTATTCGCGGAAGGTCGGATCGACCTCGGAGGAGAGTGAGACGGCCACCCCGGGCGCGACCTCCCTGATGAGCTCCCGCGTCCGTCGCTCGTGGGCAGGGTCCAGAAACGAGAAGAGGTAGCACACGGCCAGCGCCTGGACCCCATCGTCCCGGAGGCGCGCGACCTCGGCCCGCACCTGCGCCTCGTCCAGCGGAGTCAGGATCACGCCGCGCGAGTCGAGCCGCTCGCGGATGCCGACCCGGCGGCGGCGCGGGGCGAGGAACGCCGGCGTCTCCGGGTCCATGTCGAGGTCGTACATCCGCGAGCGCTTCTGGCGGCCGAGCTCCAGGACGTCCTCGAAGCCCGCCGTCATGAGGACACCGGTGACGGCGCCCGTCTGCTCGAGGACGGCGTTGGTGGCGACGGTGGTCCCGTGGATGAAGCGGGCGACATCCCGGGCCTGCATGCCGGCCAGCGCGAGCACGCCCCGGACCGCGTCGGCGACGCCCCGGAGGAGATCCTTCGGCGTGGTCGGCACTTTGGTCAGGTGGAGTCGGCCGTCGTCGCCGAGCGCCACGATGTCCGTGAAGGTGCCCCCGATGTCCACTCCGATCTGCATGCTCGCGCCTCCCCTCACGCGGCACGACTCGAGGATCCCCGCACGCCGCCGCTATAATAGCAGTCCGATGACGCCCGGAGCGCGGTTGATGACCCTGGCCGACGAGCTGCGCGCGATCGCCTCGAACGGGCTCCACTGGTCCACCAACGAGCACGATCGCGCGCGCTACGACCGGACGCTGGCGATCGCCGCGCAGCTAACGAGCCTGGCGGACATGCGGACCGCGGGCGAGATCGAGCGCGTGTTCCGCGGCAACCTCGGCATGCGCACACCCCTGCTGAGCGTGGACGCCGCCGTGTTCGACGAGTCGGGCCGGCTTCTCCTCATCCAGCGGGCCGACAACGGGGCCTGGGCCATGCCGGGCGGCGCCGCCGAGGTGGGCGAGACCCCCGCGGAGGCCGTGGCCCGAGAGGTCCGTGAGGAGACCGGGCTCGAGGTGCGGGCCGTGCAGCTCCTGGGCATCTATGATTCCCGGCTGGTCGGCTCGCCGGACGCGACGCACCACTACCAGGTGGTGTTCCGGTGCGCGGTCACCGGCGGGGGCCTCGTCCGCACGTCGGAGGCGATGACATTCGAATACGTCAGCGAGCCGGAAGCCCGGAGCCGGCGCCTGCATTCGGGGCACGGGGTTCGCGTCGCCGATGCCTTCCGGATCCATCGGGGCGACGCCCGGCACGCGATGTTCCAGTGCTCGCGCGAGGCGAGTGGCTCGTGGCGCGGAGGGTCCGCTACAGCACGCGGGCGACTGCGTGGGCCTCGTGCACGGCATGCTCCACCCGCCGGGGCGCGACGCAGTCGCCGACGGCGTGCACCGGGAGCCCTGCGGCGCGGAGCGGCTCGACGAGGTCGGCGACCACGCAGCCCGGCGCGGCCCAGACCACCGTGTCTATGTCGCCGAGTGTCCGCTCGGCCCTGGTGAAGACGTCGGCGACCACGGGGCGACCCTCGTCCCATCCGGCGAATCGGGTCGACGGCATCATCTCGACGCCCTGCTCGCGCAAACGTCGCTGCAGGGGGTACAACGTCTTCAGGTCGATGCCCTGCCCGACGTAGAGCTGCTCGGTCGCGATCCGGACGCGACTGCCCCGACCGGCCAAGAGGTCGGCCACCCCGGAACCCCGGAGATGGCCGTCCTGATCCACCACCAGGACGCTGGCGCCCACGCGGGCCTCGCCGCTCACGACATCCGTCACATGGACGAGTGACCCCGGCACCCCGGGAAGGTCGTCCGGAAGCGCGGGACGGCTCCCGGTCGCCACGACGACCACCTCCGGGTTCTCCGCCCGGACCGCGTCCACCCCGGCGTGGCAGCCGAGCCGCACCTCGACCCCCAGCTTCGCCGTCTGCCGTGAGAGGAAGCTGACGATCTCCAGGAAGTTCTCGCGCTTCGGCAGCCTCGCCGCCAGGTGAAGCTGGCCGCCGAGCATCTTCGACGCCTCCAGAAGCACCACGCGGTGGCCCCGGAGCGCGGCGACTCGCGCTGCCTCCAGACCCGCCGGACCGCCGCCAACGACTACCACGCGCCGCGACCGCGACGCTGGCTCGATCGTGGCCCACTCTCCTTCGCGCCCCGTGACCGGGTTGTACACGCAGCCGATCGGCAGTCCGTTGGCCAGCGCCTCCAGGCACGCCTGCATGCAGCCGATGCACCGGCGGATGTCCTCGGACCGCCCTTCACGGAGCTTCCGCACCACGTGGGGGTCCGCGATGTGGGCGCGGGTCATGCCCACCATGTCGGCCTTGCCACTCGCGACGATCTCCTCGGCGACGGCGGGGTCGCGAATCGCTCCGGCGCAAAAGACGGGAAGCCGCGTGACCGGTTTGATCGCCGCCGCGAAGTGAACCAGATTGGCGGGCGGGAAGTACATGGATGGGATATGTTCGGCCAGGCTCATCAGGTCCGAGTCCGTCCCCGCGCTCACGTCGACGAAGTCGAGCTGCCCCGACGCCTCCAGACGCCTGACGATCGCCCGCGACTCATCGAGCCCGAGTCCCCCGGGAACCAGTTCGTCGGCGGATAGCCGGATTCCCACGGTTGCGCCCGAGCCAGCGGCCCGCCGCACGGCGTCGACCACCTCCAGGCAGAACCGCATTCGCCCGGCGAGATCGCCCCCGTAGCGATCGGTCCGTCGGTTCGAGAGCGGGGAGAGGAACTGTGCGATGAGGTAGCCGTGGGCGCCCTGGAGCTCGATGCCGTCCATCCCGCTCTGGCACACGCGGACGGCCGCCTCCGCAAAAGCCTCGACCAGCTCGCCGATTTCGCGGTCGGACAGGGCGTGGGGCACCGCCTGGCGGAAGCTCCCGTCCATGAGCGGCGAGGGTGCCACGAGCGGGCGCATGTCCGGCATTCGGCCCACCCGCCCCATGTGGGTCAGCATCACCAGGACGTGCCCGCCGTGGACGTGCACCGCGTCGGCAATCGCCCGCCAGGCGCCCACGACCTGAGGGTCGTGGGCGTTGATGACTCCGCGGACCCGCGGACTGGATGGGTGGACGCTCGACGCGCCCGTGACCATGAGCCCGGCGCCCCCGCGGGCCCGCTCGGCGTAGTAATGCACAGCCCGTTCATCGGGCAGCCCGTTGCCGTCGACGTAGTTCGTCGCGTGCGCCGTGATCAGGACGCGGTTCGGGAGCGCGAGCCGTCCAACCTGGAGGGGGCTCAGCAGGTGCTCGAACACTAGAGGTAAATGCGGCGCACGAGGTCTTCGTACGCGCCGCGGAGGTCGCTCACCGGCCCCTGAGCCAGCACCAGGCCGTCGCGAAGCGCGACGAACCGGTCCGCGACGGCGAGGGCCAGCCGCACGTTCTGCTCGACCATCAGCACCGTCGTCCCCGCAGCCTTGAGGCGCTCGACGATGCGCCCGATCTCGGCCACGAACACCGGCGCGAGGCCGCCCGATGGCTCGTCGAGCAGCAGCAGCCGGGGGTCGCCCATGAGCGCCCGGCCGATCGCCACCATCTGCTGCTCGCCACCGGACAGCGAGCGCACGGTCTGGCGCGGGCGGGCCGCCAGGCGCGGGAACAGCTCGTAGGTCCGCGGAAGGTTCGTCCGCACGTCGCCGCGCACCGCGGCCCCGAGCGTGAGGTTGTCCTCGACCGACATGTCGGGAAACAGGTCCCGGCCCTGAGACACCTGCACGACGCCCCGCCGGAAGGTCCAGTGCGGCGGGCGACCCGCGATCTCCTGGCCGTCCAGCCGGACCCGGCCCGCCATCGGCTGGAGGAAGCCGCTGATCGTATTGAGCGCGGTGGACTTGCCGCTCCCGTTCGCCCCGAGCAGGGCGACGACCTCGCCTCGGTGCACTAGGAAGTCCACGCCTCGGAGGACCCGGATCGGCCCGTACCCGGCCACCAGGCTCTCGACGGCCAGGACCGGTCGCTCGTCGCTCGCGGCCCGGTCAGTCTCTCCTTCGGAGACTCTTCTAGTGACCAAGGTAGGCCTCCAGCACCTCACGTCTCTTTCGCACCTCTGCCGGGGTGCCCTCGGCGATGACCTTGCCCTCGTTGAGGACCACGATCGTATCCGACACGCTCATGACGAACTCGACGGCGTGCTCGATGATGATGACCGCGATCTCTTCCTCGCGCACGAGCCGTCGAATGACGCCGAGCAGTTGCTCGCGCACGGCCGGTGCCAGCCCGACCGCCGGCTCGTCGAGCAGCAGCAGCGGCGGGCGCGTCGCCAGCGCCCGCACGATCTCGACCATCCGCTGCTGGCCGCCCGACAGGGCCCGTGCCAGCTGATCGGCCAGTCCCCCGATCCCCATCAGCTCGAGCAGCTGGCGCGCCCGTGCGGTGGCCGTCCGCTCGGCCGCGCGGTCCCCCGGCAGCCCGAACAGGATGCCAAAGAAGCGACTCGGCACCTCTGTGTGAAGCCCGGCCAGGACGTTCTCCAGCGCGGTCAGCTCCCCGAAGAGCCCCCCGTTCTGGAACGTCCGGCGAACTCCCTTCGTCGACACCACGTGCGGGGCCAGACCGTCGATCCGGCCGCCACGAAAGCTGATCGTTCCCCCGCTCAACGGCGCGTGCCCGGTCACCGCGTTGAACAGGGACGTCTTGCCGGCGCCGTTCGGCCCGATGATCGCCCGCACCTCGCCAGGCTCGACGCGGAACGAGACACCCGCGACCGCGGTGAGTCCACCGTAGCGCACGGTGACGTCGGCCAGGTCGAGGAGCGCCACCGCTACTCCCGGTAGTATCGCTCGCGGAAGAGCGGCAGGCGCCGGGCGAGCAGGCTCACGATCCCGGTGGGCAGGAACAGCAAGATGACGATGATCAGCAGCGCGAGCACCAGCTCCTGGACTCCGGGAAGGCTCCGGAACAGCTCCGGGGTCGTGGTGAGGACGACGGCGCCGAGCACCGAGCCGCCCAGGCTGGCCAGCCCCCCGACCATCACCACGGCGAA
Organism: uncultured Candidatus Rokubacteria bacterium; assembly: GCA_963804185.1. Lineage (GTDB taxonomy): Bacteria > Methylomirabilota > Methylomirabilia > Rokubacteriales > DASRDR01 > DASRDR01. The sequence continues at coordinate 163,312 of CAWDPM010000005.1, read as the reverse complement.
GTGGAGGATCAGCTCGAGCAGGTTGAAGGCTTCCGGCGTGACGTGCCCCACCAGCGCCGTGTACATGGCGCCCGCCACGCCGACCACGAAGCCGCTCCAGGCGAAAGCGAGGACGAAGTACCGGTCGGTCGGGATCCCCACGGCCGCCGCCGCCAGCTCGTTGTCGCGAATCGCCATGAACGCCCGGCCGAACCGCGAGCGGAGCAGGCTCGACGTGAGCACGACGACGAGCACCGCCAGCGCCAGGAAGACGTAGAACTTGCTCCGATCGCTCGCCAACCTCACGCCGAGCAGCACCGGGGGCGGCACCGCCAGGCCCATCGAGCCGTTGGTCCAGGGCTCGGCCCGGATGTAGATCCACCGCATCAGCTCGCCGAACGCCATCGTCATGATCGCCAGATAGAAGAGCCGGATTCGTCGCAGAGCGGGCAAGCTGGCCAGGGCGCCGGCGAGTGCGCCGACCAAGCCCGCGGGGAGGACGGTCGCCCACCACGGCCAGCCGGCGTGCACGACGAGGATCCCCGAAGCGTACGCGCCCAGGCCGAAGAACGCCACGTTCGCGAAGGCCAGCTGCCCCAGGTTACCGATGACGATGTTGAAGCCGACGCCCACGAGGACGTACACGAGGATCAGGTTGAGGACGTACTGGATGTAGCGGTTCACGAGGAAAGGAACCGGAAGGACGAGAATGGGTACGAGCAGGAAGACCCAGCGCCCGAGGGCCGGGCGCGTCACGACCAGGGCGGGCGGCGCGGCGGGCATCCGCCGGTCAGACCCGAACCACCAGCTGCCGGCCGAACAGTCCGTCTGGACGAAGCAGGAGGACAACGATCACGACCACGTACGCCGAGATGTCTATGAACGCCGTCGACACGTACGCGCCGAGCACCAGCTCGACCACCCCCAGGAGCAGGCCTCCCAACACGGCGCCGTGGAGCGTGCCAAAGCCCCCGAGCGTCATGGCCGCGAATCCCCGGACCAGCACCCACACCCCCATGTCCGGGTAGAGGAGCGTGATCGGCGCCAGCAGCACACCCCCGAGCGCGGCCAGGGCGGCGCCCGCGCCCCACATGAGCCGGTGCACAGCGTCGACGTTCAGCCCGACCAGCGCTGCCCCCCGCTGGCTCTGGAAGACCGCCCGGAGCAGGCGCCCGGTACGCGTGGCGTTGAACAGCACGAAGAGCACGGTCATGAGACCGAGGACCGTTCCGGCGACGATCAGGTTGTCGCTGGTCACCACGACGTCACCGAGCGTCCACGCGCGGTCCGGGAAGATCCGGGGGAACGGCAGCACCTCCCGGCCCCACAGCATCCGCGCGCCCCCGCGCAGCGCGTAGCCCACTGCGAGCGCCATCATGGCGATCGCGAGGTGAGGACCGGACATGATGCGCCGCATGAGCCCCTGGTGAATGCCCACGCCAAGACCGAACAGGAGGGCGAGCGCCAGCAGGCCGCCGATCACGTACGGAAGGCGTGCATAGACGACGAGGACGTAGACGACGAACGCGCCACCCATGACCAGGTCTCCGTGGCCGAAGTTCACCACGGTCGTGGCCCGGTAGACCATAGTCATGGACAGCGCGACGAGGGCGTAGACGACCCCCTGCGCGAGACCGCTCACCACCAGCTGCGGCAGCACAGGGGCGCCGCAGGGGCGTCAGCCCTCCAGGGATTCCCTCACTGCTGCGGTTTTCCCCAGGCCGAGAACACCGTCTGCTTGCCCTGCTCGTTCAAGCCGACGGCGTACATGTTCTGGACGCCGACGTGGTTGTCGCGACTGATCGTCACCTTGTCGGCCAGGACGCCCGTGTCGAAGTCCTTCAGGGTTTCCATGGCCGCGATGAATTTCTCGCGCGACGGCTGAGGGCCGGCCCGCTTGAACGCCTCGACGGTGGCGATCGCGGTCGGAAGCCCGAAGTAGTAGAAATTGGTGGGGATCCCGTTCTCGGGCAGCTCGCTCTTCTCCAAGTACTTCACGAACATCTCTTCCCACTTCTTCATCTCCGGGCTGCCCATCGGGGCCTTGAACTGGTACGGGAGATAGAAGCTCTTCACCGCGGCCGGGTTGTTCACGCGCTTGTGGGTGCTCTCGAAATCCGCCCCCAGCGCGCCGATGACCGGCACCGTCGCCCCGTACTTGTGGAGGTCTCGCAGGAGGATCGCCAGCTCCGCTTCGTAGAGGCAGCCGAGGACGAAGTCGACGTTGGCGGTCTTGATCCGAAGGGACTGGGCGGTGGCATCGGTCGAGCCCCGCTCGAGGGCCAGGTTCATCAGAGGCTCGACGCCCTGCTCCTTCATGAACTCGGTAGCGGGATCGCAGTAGCCCTTCGCCCAGTCGTTGGTGTGGGCGACGAGGACGACCTTCTTGGTGTTGGGCTTGGACAGCGCGAACCGGGCCATGGCTCGACCCGAGTAGACGCCGGTGTAGGTGACGTGGAACATGTTGGGCACGGTCGGCGTTGTCAGCTTCGGGTTGGCGGAGACCCCGATCCAGGGCAGCCCTTCTTCGACGATCGTCGGCTTGGCCGCCATCGCTACCCCACTGCAGGGATGCACCAGGAGCATGAAGACCTTGTCCTGGTAGATCAGCTTCTTGGCCGCCGCGATCCCGGTCGTCTCCTTGCAGGCGTCGTCGGCGGTCACGATCTCGAACTTCCGGCCGTGAACGCCGCCCTGGCTGTTGACCCAGCGGAAGTACGCCATGGGTCCGTAGTTGAGCGCGCTGAAGCTCGAGGCATCGCCCGTATACGGCCCGATGTTGCCGATCTTGATCGTGGTGTCGCTGATTCCTTGGAGGTTGTCAGCCCCGGCCGACCCGACCCCCAGGGTCAATGTCAGCAAGGCCAGTCCGACCATCACGAGGAAGCCTGCCCGCGTCTTCATGTTCACCTCCACCGAGTGTTGGCCCTTCACGTCTCACCGAGCGCGCGCGTCAGGCGCGTCCGGATGTGGGCCCAGACCGTCTCCACGTCAGCCGGCGTGGGCGGGCGCTCGGCCGCGATCGCCTGGACCCGTTCATAGATCTGGTGCTTGCCCCAGTCGCGCACGGCCGCCGGCACCTGATCCAGGACCCGCCAGGCGGCGTCCTGGATCGCGGACGGCCAGCGGCGCTCCATCTCGGCCCGACGCTGGCCGAAGTCGAACCCGCCGGCGGCCGGGCCCGCCATCGCGGCGCGCAGCTGGGCGGTCGCGTCCACGTCCACTCGGCCGTCTACCAACGCCACGCCGTACTCGTCGCGGGCCCGGTCGACACTGAGGCATCCCGCGCGCACGTCGTCCCGCACCCGTGCGGGATCCCGCCGGCGCGGGTCTCCGTGGCCCCCGCCGCTGGGCGAGAAGATGCTCACGACGTCGCCGGGCTCGAGGTGGAGCACGTCGACCTTGCCGACGTCGCGCGCTCGCGGGGTGCCGCGGTTGACGACGCAGCTCCCCGAGGTGCCGGCGCGGCCGCCAGCCACCCCCCAGGGCTCGAGGCGGAAGCGCTCCATCCCGCGCGCCGTCACGATGGCGTGCGGGTGGAACACCTGAAAGTCAAGCCGCACGGCGAGGCCGCCGCGGTGCTCCCCCGCCCCGCCCGTGTCCGGCATCAGGTGGTACCGGCGCATGACGATCGGCACCTCTGCCTCGATGCTCTCGACCGGCGTGTTCCGGAGGAAGCCAGACGTCGAATCGGCGCCGCCAAGGCCGTCCATGGTCGGCCGGCCCCCGCCGCCCCCCAGCATCGGCTCGACGACCTGGACCTGGCGCTGCCCGGTCCGGAGGTCGAGGATGGACGCCACCACCGGCGAGATCGCGCCCGCCGGCGCAGCCGGGACCTGGCCGGGAAGCGCCTGGGCCAGAGCGCCCAGCACGGCGTCGAACACCCGGAGGACGGTCCCGTAGCGCACGCCGATCGGCGCCGGAAACTGGGCGTTGACGACGCTGCCGGGGGGCGCCGTCACGCGCACCGGCCGCAGGATGCTGGACGCCTTGGGAATCCCCGGGTCCTCCGTGACGAGGTAGGCGTTGACCGCCTGGCACAGGAAGGGGTGCGTCACTCCGTGGCTCGCGATGTTGAGCGCCGAGCCCACTTGAGGGTCGGTGCCGGTGAAATCGAGGTGGATGGAGTCGTCCTCCACGGTCAGCGCCACCTGGAGGCGGATCGGCACCTCCGAGCGGAGGTCGTCCTCCATGTACTCGGTGAAACGGTAGGTGCCGTCGGGGATCTTCCGGATCGCCGCGCGGGCGCGCTGCTCCGCGTAGTCGAGGACAGCGTCGATCCCCTCCACCACCGTGTCGAGCCCGAACTTCTGCACCATGTCCTGCACGCGCCGGTCGCACGAGCTCACGGCAGCCACCATCGCCTTGATGTCGCCCCAGTTCGTCTCGGGAATACGGCAATTGTCGCCGATCAGGTTCTTGACGTCCTCCTGGAGCACGCCGGCCCGGTACAGCTTGGTAGGCCGGAGCCGGAGCCCCTCCTGGAAGATCTCCGTTGCCCGCGGCCACACGCTGGCCGGCACCGCGCCGCCCATGTCCGAGGAGTGGACGAAGGCGTAGCCCCAGCAGATGACGCGGCCTCCGTGGAAGATGGGACGGAGGATGTGAACGTCGGGCAGGTGCGTGCACAAGGGGCCCGAGAGGTAGGCGTCGTTGCAGATGACGATGTCGCCCTCGTCGTAGTGGTCGAAGTAGCCGAGCGTCTGGGCCATGTTGAGCCCGAGGTACGACGAGGCACCCAGGTTCCAGGGATACGCCACGTACTCCCCGCCGGTGGAGACCAGCCCCGTCGAGAAGTCCGCCGTCTCCTTGACGAACGTCGTGTAGGCGGTGCGCTCCATGATGCGCGCCATGTCCTCCACGACGGCCTGGTAGTGGTTCCGCAGGACCTCGAGCGTGACCCGGTCAATGGGCACGCTAGGACTCCGCTCGCAGGCGAGCGATCCGGGCCTCCAGAAACGGCGAGAACCGTCCGGCATACCTGGCCTGCAGCACCGGCAGGCGCCAGTCGCGCCCGGTCACCACACCGCGGCACACGGAGGCTCCGCAGCGACAGTGCCACCGCGCCACCCAGGCCTGGTCCGCCTCCCACAGCACGTAGTCCGCAGTCGTCTCCTCGCCCGCGGTGAGGGCGCGCCGGGCCCCGAGGGTCACCTCATCCAGCATCCACACGGTCGGATCGCAGGAGTGGTTCATCCGGTCACTCGCATCACCCGGCCCGGTCAGGTACCGGCCCTCGCCGACCGCCACGCTGCCCTTCCGCCAGACCCGCACAACGTCCCCACCCCACATCACGACCGGGTCGCCCGCCGCGATCGTCGCGCGCGCAAACAACCCCCAGCCGTCGATCGCCGACGGCCGGACCTCGAGCCGAGGGTCGATCCACGAGGTCGTGCGGTACGTCACCGCCGCGCCGCCTCGATGACGAGGTTCCCGTACGGGTCGACCGAGGCGCGGAAGCGGGCGGGCACCAAGGTGGTGGTGTCTTCCTGCTCGACGATGGCTGGCCCGTCGAGGCGCTGGCCCGCGCGGAGGTCGCGCCGCTGGTACACGGCGGCCTCGTATCGCTGTCCTCGATAGTGCACCGGCCGGCGACTACCCGCGATCGCCGGGCCGAGGCCGGCTGGCACCGGCCTGAGCTCGGGCTTCGGCGTCGTCCCCGTGATGGTGGCGCGCAGGTCGATCAGCTCGACGTCGGCGCCGCGGTCCGCGTGCGCGTAGAGATGCTCGTGGAGATCGTGGAACGACGCCCGCAGACGGTCCGTGGTGGGGTCCTCGAGCCACGCGGGGTCGAGCGGCACCGCGATCTGAAACGCCTGGCCCACGTAGCGAAGATCGGCGCTGTAGGCGACGGTACTCGCCGACACGACCGGTGCCTCCTCGGCGAGCCAGCGCCGGGCGCGCGCGGATAGCTCGGCGCACTCCGCGGCGAGGAGCTTGCCCGAAGTCGCGGAGAGCCGTCGGTGAAGTGTCCGGACGTAGTCGCTCTTGATGTCGGCCGTCATCGCCCCCTGGGCGCAGAGCGTGCCCGGCGAGGGCGGCACGACGACGCGCGCGATGTGAAACTCCTCCGCCAGGAAGCAGGCCTCGACCGGCCCGGCGCCGCCGAAGGCCACCAGCGCAAAGTCGCGGGGGTCGATCCCGTGACGCGCCAGCACGTTGGAGAATGCCGCGTACATGTTGGCGGTAGCGACCTCGACCACCGCCTCGGCGACCGCGTCCACGTCGAGGCCGAGGGCGTCGCCGAGAGGGCGCAGCGCCGCCACCGCGGGCCCGGAGTGAAGCCGGAGCCGACCCCCGACGAAGTTCGCGGGATTGAGGAACCCGCACAGGAGAAACGCGTCCGAAAGCGTGGGCTCAGTCCCGCCCCGGCCGTAGCATGCCGGCCCGGGATCGGCGCCCGCGCTCCTCGGACCGACCTTCAGCACTCCGACCGGGTCGAGCCAGGCGATCGAGCCCCCGCCCGCGCCGATCGACGAGACGCCGACGACCGGCATCACGACCGGGAAATCACCGACCATCTCGTCGGTGGAGTAGACCGGCTGACCGTCCCGTACCAGCGCAATGTCCGCGCTGGTGCCGCCCATGTCGAACGTGATGAGGTTCCGGTAACCGGCCCGGCGACAGACCGAGACGGCGCCGATGACGCCGGATGCGGGACCCGACAGCATCGTCTCGGCGGTCGCCTGCCGCGCGTCGCGGGCAGTCGTCACGCCACCGTTCGACTTCGTGATGTAGAGGGGGACGCGGACGCCAACCTTGGCCAGCTCCCGCTCCACGTGCCCGAGATAGCGATCCACCCGCGGCCGCACGTACGCGCTCAGGACCGCGACCATGGTTCGCTCGTACTCCCGGATCTGCGGCCACACCTCGTGGGAGCACGTGACCGGGAGCGCGGGGAAGCGCTCGGCCAGCACCTTGCGCGCTTCCGCCTCGTGAGCGGGCGCGCGGTACGCGTTGATGAACGCGACGACGAGGGACTCGGCGCCCTCCCCGTCGACCAGCCGGGACGCCTCCCTTACGAGCTCGTCGCGGTCAAGCGCCGTGTCGACGGTGCCGTCGGCCAGGATCCGCTCGGTGACCTCGCCGACGCGATACCGCGGGATCAGCGGCGCCGGGCGCGTGGCCGTGAAGTTGACCGGGCTGGCCAGACGGAGCCGCTGGATCTCGAGCACGTCGCCGAAGCCGGCCGTGACCAGGAGCCCGAGTGCGGCCCCGTTGCGCTGGATCACCGTGTTGACGGCGATCGTGGTGCCGTGGACCAGGTAATCGATTGAGCCCGGGTCGATGGCTCGCTCGTTCACCAGGGCGCGAAGCCCGTCGACGACGCCGCGTCCGGGGTCCCCGGGGACGGTGGGCGACTTGAATCCGAAGAGCTCGCCCGTCGCCTCGTCGAGGAGGCTGAAATCGGTGAAGGTGCCGCCGATGTCGATGCCCAGCCGGTAACGTCCCACGTCGTCACCTGCCCGTCGCGACACCTCGGACGCTCGCCGCTGGCGTTTCACGCGCGGGCCCGGGTGGGTGTTGAAGCCGGTCCGTCCTCGAGCAGAGGCGTGTACTATGCTCGCTGAATGCCACACACGCTAGCGAGGCTCGCGGACCCTGTCAAGCGGCGGCCTCGGATCTGCGGCTCTCGAATCGAGGAGGAACGGATGCGTCTCGAGGGTAAGCGCGCGCTCATCACCGGCGGCGGCACCGGGATCGGGCGGGGCACGGCCGAGCTGTTCGCCCGCGAGGGCGCACGGGTCATGGTGTCGGGCCGCCGGCGGGCCGAGCTTGAGGAGACGGTGCGCCACGTCGAGCGGGCCGGCGGCACGGCGGCCCTGGTCACCGGGGACGTCGCGAAGCCGGAGGACGCCGAGGGCATGGTCCGCCAGACCGTGGCCGCCTTCGGCGGGATCGACATCGTCGTCAACAACGCCGGCATCCTCGTCCGCAACGCGACGGTAACCAGCGTGTCCATCGAGGACTGGCACCGGGTCATCGACGTCGATCTCCACGGCGTGTTCCTCGTGTCGCGCTTCGCGCTGATGGAGATGGTGTCGGCCGGACGCGGTGGTGCGATCGTCCATGTCTCGTCGGTGGCCGGAATCCTCGGAGATCCCAAGCTTGCGCCCTACAACGCGGCCAAGGGAGGAGTGAACATCCTCATGAAGAACATGGCCGTCGACTTCGCTCCCCACGGCATTCGCGTGAACGCCGTCTGTCCCGGCCGCATCGCGACGCCCATGCCGCTGAGCCGCCTGAAGCCCGGCGAGGACTGGGAGGCGGTGCTCGCTGCCTGGGGCAAGAACATCCCCCTGGGTCGCGTCGGCCGTCCCGACGACGTCGCCCATGCCATCCTCTTCCTCGCCTCGGACGAGGCTTCCTGGATCACCGGCACCACGCTCGTCGTGGACGGGGGCGCCACGATCACCCATCCGCCCATCGGCTGAGCGTCCACCGGTCGCCGCGCGGGCGAGCGCGACCCGCGGGCCGCGCGCAGGCGTGCCGCCGACTCGAAGATCGGCAGCAAGGGCGCGAGATGCCGCGCGATCCCTTCCATGAGGAGCCACCTCAGCGGCGTGAGGGCCAGTGGCGCGGAAACCTGAGGATCCTGGACGGTCCGGGGCGGACCGGCCAGCCGGCTCGGGGAAAGGGCGCGACGTCTAGGGTGGTTTGATCCAGACGATTCGCTGGCGGTCAGGTCGTCTCGGTACCCGCCGGCGGTGCCCCGGGGCAAGGGCAGACACGCTCACGCCTGGGGTGGCTGGCGCCCCGGCAGGCCCTTCGTCGGTTCGCGAGGGGCGGCTCCTCACGCCGCGCGACGGGAGAACGAGAGAGTGCGCCTGAATGGGTCACTCTCGGCTTCCTCGTGGCCCGGCCTCAGGATGCCAACCAGTGAGCTCCACCATTCCGCGCCTTGATGAAGGAAACGTCGTCCCGACGAGCTGAAAGACCTGCGGACGAGTGGCCTTCGCTGCCGCCGACGCTAAGCGGCGCGCCGGACGAACTCAGCGACTGGTGAGCCGCAGTCCGTCGAGTGCGTCCCGGTAGCCGGGTTCGAGCGTAAGTGCACGCTCGAAGGCAGCGCGCGCTTCGGCTACACGCTGGAGCCGCAGGTAGCACCAGCCCATTCCCGCATGGAACAGGTGGACGTCCCGACCCGCACGGATCCCGGTCTCGAATGCGGCGAGGGCCTCCTCGTGGCGGCCGAGATGATAGAGGCTCCACGCGACCTTCGCCTGCACACGCGACGCCTGGGGAGGGTCCTCCCCCAGCAGCGGTCTCAGCCGACGCAGCGCGGTTGTCAGCGGTGGTAGGGCCTCGGCGTACCGTCTGAGCTCGAACTCGGCCGAGCCGAGGCCGATGAGCGCGTCGAGGTACTCGGGCTCGATCGCGAGCGCAGCACGGTAGGCCTCGCGGGCGAGCCGGGGGCGCCCGGCGCGCAGCCGGCTCCAGCCGAGCCCATCGTAGAGCCCTTCCCAGGCCGGCTGGCGGCGCAGGAGCGTCTTGAAGGTGATCGTCGCCGCGGAGTGGTCTCCGTCGAAGTACTCCGCCCAGCCGAGCAGGGCGCGCGCCTCGTCGTGGTCGGGATCGAGCATCACCGCTTCGCTGAAGCGCTCGCGCGCGCCGCGATAGTCCTCGGCCGAGTAGCGTGCCTTGCCCTCGACGAAGGCGGACTGCGACCGAGTCGCCCGGCGCCAGCCTGCGAAGAACCCGGTCACTTCAGGCGGCGGCGCCGCCATGGCAGGCGCGATCCACCGAGAGCGATCCTTGCTTTCCTCGGCCGCCTCGAGGGCCTGCAGGGCGGCATCCTCGGCGCGGGCGCTGGCGGTGACAGCAGTGTGCCGGGCCTGACCTCCCCCTCCGATCGCCATCTGCGCCGCGGTCTCTGCCTGCGCGGCCTCCTGTGAAGCCCGCCACGCGGCGTCAGCCGCCGCCCGCGCCGCGTCCCGCGCGGCCTCGATGGTGAGCACCCGGATCGGCGCTCCGGCAGGAGGGACGACGTCCTCCGCGCGCTGCCTGGCGGTCTCGGCGGCGTCCTCGGCCGCCTTCGCCGCACGCTGGGCGTGAGCCCTCGCCGTGCGCGCCGCGGTCTCCGCCTCGAGATCACGCTCCGGCGCGACGTTCGCGCCCGAGTTCGTCTCACCCCCGGCGGGTGCCCCCTGATGCGTCGGGGCTCGACCCTCCGCTGGAAGCCCCGTCGTGGAGCGCGCGCTCTCGAGCTGTATCGATTCGCGTGCAGGCGCTGGGCCGATCACACCACTCGGGCGATCGCTCCCGCTGCTAGCGCCTCGTCCGCCGGTCCTTCCCACCGCGCTCCGGTCATTGCTCCGCGGACCGCCGCCCCTGGCCGCAGTGTCCCGGTCACCAGTGCCCTTGGCCGGGCCGCCGCGATCGCCACTGCCCCTGCTCGCACTCCCGCGATCGCTACCGCCCTGCCCGCCGCCACCCTTGTCCGCACTGCCACCGCCCTGCCCACCGCCACCCTTGTCCGCACTGCCGCCGCCCTGCCCACCGCCGCCCTTGTCCGCACTGCCGCCGCCCTGCCCGCCGCCGCCCTTGTCCGCACTGCCGCCGCCCTGCCCGCCGCCGCCCTTGTCCGCACTGCCGCCGCCCTGCCCGCCGCCACCCTTGTCCGCACTGCCGCCGCCCTGCCCGCCGCCGCCCTTGTCCGCACTGCCGCCGCCCTGCCCGCCGCCACCCTTGTCCGCACTGCCACCGCCCTGCCCGCCGCCGCCCTTGTCCGCACTGCCACCGCCCTGCCCACCGCCACCCTTGTCCGCACTGCCGCCGCCCTGCCCGCCGCCACCCTTGTCCGCACTGCCGCCGCCCTGCCCGCCGCCACCCTTGTCCGCACTGCCGCCGCCCTGCCCGCCGCCACCCTTGTCCGCACTGCCGCCGCCCTGCCCGCCGCCACCCTTGTCCGCACTGCCGCCGCCCTGCCCGCCGCCGCCCTTGTCCGCACTGCCGCCGCCATCGCCGCCGCCACCCTTGCCCGCACTGCCACCGCGATCGCCGCCGCCACCCTTGCCCCCACCGCCGCCGCGATCGCCGCCGCCGCCCTTGTCCGCACTGCCACCGCCACCGCCCTTGTCCTTGGCGAAGGCCGACTCCTCAAGCAGTAACGATTGTGACAGGATGGCGGGACAGAGCAGCACCGCAATGGAGAGCACGAGCGCCACGCTTCGCGCAAGCAACCGGTGGACGCGCGTCCGATCGAGGGCGATGAGAACCCGTCTGGATCCCCCGCACTCCTCGGGAGACGCCGCGTGATCTCGGACGCTACCTGACATCAAGGCAGTCGACCCGGATTTCGTGTGCCGTCTCCTCGTGCGAGGATTCGAACTCTAGCGGCGAACTGTGAGCCGCTGACCGTCCTGCGCCACCTTACCCCGGAATTCGGACGGGGGCAAGACTCCGGCATGGTGGCCCATGGCGGCGTTCCCTCCCACCTCGGGGTGACCCGGGGAATGGCGAACCTGATAGGATAGGAACCATGTACAAGGATCACTTCGGCTTCACCGCGGAACCTTTCGGGACTACCCCGGATCCCCGATTCTTCTACGAGAACCCGAGCAACCGAGAGGCGTACAACCATCTCTTGTCGGGACTCACCGAGCGCCGCGGTCTCATGACGCTCATCGGGGCCGTGGGGACCGGGAAGACGACCGTCCTTCGACATCTGGTGGCCAGGTCACAGCCTGAGGTCTGGTGCATCCTCGCCGAATACCCACCATCGAACTTCGATGAGCTGCTGACGTTCGCCTCCCGAAAGCTAGGCGTGCAGAGATCCGACCAGGACCGGGTAAGCGCGCTCAAACAGGCGCTCGTTGACAGCCGCGCTCAGAACATGACCACCGCCCTTTTGCTGGATGAGGCTCAACAGCTCCCAGAGGAGGCCTTGGAGGGCGTCCGGCTGCTGTCCAATCTGGAAAGTCATGGTGAGAAGGTCCTGCAGATCGTCCTGGCCGGTCAGCCGGAGCTGCATACAAACCTCGACCGGCCTTCGCTCGCCCCATTGAAGCAGCGCATTGCGTTCTGGGGTCGGCTAGACCGGCTGAAACACGGGGAGATCGCCGCCTACATCGAGTACCGACTGCGGGTGGCAGGCTATCGGGGTCCCGCCCTGTTCGGCCCTCCTGTCGTGGAAGCCATCGGCTTTTACTCCGGTGGTGTGCCCAGGCTCATCAACGTTCTCTGTCGAGACGCTCTCGTCGCGGCGCACCGTACCGGCCAACCACTGGTCTCGCCGGATATTATCGTCGAGTCCGCTCGGGCTCTGCACATCGGGCCAGCGTTCACGCCGTCCCAGCCGGACGTTCCAGACGCACCCGCACCGAGCCCCGCCACGCCCGTTCCAGAGCCGGTCAGACACGGCGGCGAGACCGTCCCTGCCACGCGAACTGGCCGCCACCGGCACCACTGTACCAATTGCGGCACTCACTGGTCTCATCTCGAGCCGTGCGCGGCTCAGCGGCAGGTCGCACTGCCATCCTGCCCCACCTGTGGAACCACGCCGCAGCGGAGCCCCGGTCGGGTGCGTCTCGGGGCCCGGCCGGCCTCACGCCGCGGCTTGCTCGTGGGAGCCGCCGGAGGAATCGCGGCGATCACTCTCGTGACCTTCCAGTTCCTGCCTGTCGACCCGGGAGGTGGCCGGGCGACCGCACCGACACCGCGCGTGGCGGTCGCGCCTGCGCTGCCGCCCACCGAGCGGGTGACTAGCCCGCCGCCTCAGATCGTCCTAGCACCACCCTCGGAAACCCCATCGTCGGCCCCGGCCGAGAGCGAGCCCCCAGGGGACACCGCCGCGCGCGGGATGCCTGACGAGCGAGAGACGAGAGCTCGCGATCGATGGACCGCGATACCTGGCGATGCACGCGCGCGCTCCGCACCAGGGGAGCCTGGACTCGCGCCCTCACCATCCGCGAGCCCGCAAGCCACGGCCGTGCCCGTTCCGCCGTCTCCCGTTGCCCCGCCACCCGTTGCCGCTCCGGCGGCCCGAGACGTGCGGACGCCAGAGCCAGCCGCTGACGCCCCGCGGGCGCCGAGCATCGCCGCCGGCCGACAGCTTCCTCCGTTGCCGCTCCCTCCCGCTGTCCCGAATCCACCGGAGCGACTCCTCGGAACCCCGGGTCCGGTTGGCCCGCCCGCGGCGGTGCCCGGGCGCGAGCTGCCTTCGCCCTCGCCGCCCCCCGTGGCCCCCGCGCCACCCGCTGCCGCTCCGGCGGCCCGAGACGTGCGGACGCCAGAGCCAGCCGCTGACGCCCCACGGGCGTCGAGCATCGCCGCCGCCCGACAGCTCCCTTCATCGCCGCTCCCCTCCGCTGTCCCGAATCCACCGGAGCGACTCCTCGGAACGCCGGGTCCAGTTGGCCCGCCCGTGGCGGTGCCCGGGCGCGAGCTGCCTTCGCCCTCGCCGCCCCCCGTGGCGTCACCGCCTAGTGCGCGGCGCCCGGTGCCCGAACCGCCCAGCAATCGCGTGCAGGAGCCGACGTCAGGAGCGCATAGCGCATCGGTGCCGGCCGGCACCTCGCCGGCGCCAGGATCAGCCGCGAGGCCCGGGCCGGGTGCCTCCCCGCCAGTGCCCGTACAGGATCTGAGCGCGCCACCCGCGGTCAGCCCGGCCGCCGCCTTGCCGGTTCCTTCGGAGAGCCCGACGCCTCCGGTAGCCGCCACTCCGGCGCCGCCTCTCGCGGGCGCGCCAGGCGCGAACGTCTCTCCGAGCGGGGACCCACGAGCTTCTGCTCCCTCGAACGCCAGCGTGCCGTTCGCGCGAGGAGCACCTCTCACGGGCGCCGCGGGCGGTGGGACAGCTCTGGACACTCGTTGGACGCTGGATGCTCTGGCACGCAACGTCCCGGCGCCAGCCTCCCTCCCTCCTTCGACGAAGCAGTCGGAGGCCCGGACACTCGACTTCCACCGGCGCGGTGTCGTGCGCGTGACTGCGTTCCAGGAGCTCCCTGGCAGGTCGGGCGACGACAGACGGCCAGGTCGGAGCGGCTACGGCTTCATCGTGACCGAGAGCGGGATCGTCCTCACCGCGGGTCGGCTCGTCGCCGGCGCGACAAGAGTGGCGGTGATCCTCCCTGACGGCCGCGCGCTGCCTGTCACCCTGCTCTCGCTCGACCCGTTGAATGATCTCGCCGTACTCCAAGTGAAGGGAGGACGACTGCAGTCAATCCCGCTGGGGAGCTCGGGCAGGCTAAGCGTCGGCGATCCCCTGATCGCGCTCGGTGGGGATGTTGTCAGCGACGCGGCGGTGACCGTCCGTGCCACGGGCAACGCCACCGGCGGGGACCTCGTGACCGACGCGCGCCCGACCGGCCAGGCGCGCGTGGGCTTGCCACTCCTCAACGTGCGCGGCGAGGCGGTCGGGGTTGTCACGCATACAAGCCAGGCTGGACCCGACGCCCCCCTCGATTTCGCGGTCCCGATCGATCGCGCGAAGCCTCTGCTGCGCGGCCTCGAGACAGCCGCTCACGCGGCAGCGCGAGACCTGTTCTCGAACGTTCCTTCCGACCGCTGACCGAGGGGGCAGATGCTCTCGCGAGGGGCGAGAGCACTTCCTCCGCGAGCGTCGCAGAAGAACAAACCGATCCGGTGGAGCCCTGCCTGCCGAGCCAGGGCCGCGAGCGCGCCCAGAAGGGCCAGGGCTGAGGATGGCGAGCCGGGCGAGTCTCGTGGAGGCCTCTGGAACGATCTCTAGGCTGTTGAAGCAAACTGCCTAGCCATCCTGGGCAACGTCGTGCACCCCCCGCTCGACTCGCAGGCGAGACGTCGAACCGGGCATGCCAGTATCCGCGCACACTTCGGCGACCCCGGGCAACTGAAGGACTCCCTGGCCTCGCGCTTGCTTTCCCTGCAGGTGACCCGGGCCCTCCGGAGGAGGTTGGAAGATCGACGCGACCCGTGTGAGCCGAGTTCACAGTGGCCAAGCCGTGGCGCTTCACCCTGGCCGTAAGCTTCGTAGGCCTCGCTCTCGGCTGCGCCCACCCCGCGACCCGGGAACGCGCCCATCGGGTTCGCATCCCGTCCAGGTCGGGATGACCGCCGGGGACCTCTTGGAGCCCTGGGGTCGGCCAGTCGAGGTCCTGCGGATCCCAAACCTCGGACGGAGGCGTGACGGAGGAGTGGCGGTATCGGCACGGACGTCTGGGTGGCATCGGCCCGACGTCACGCCTGCCGGTGTTCGTCAGGCTGCGTGAGGGTCGCGTCGTGGCGACGCTCGAGTAGGAGAGCTCTCAATGAATTCGTTCACCGACAGCGACGTCGACTGTGACGTCGACTCCCGCACCCGAATGGAGGCGCAGCTTGCACGCTGCGCGCGAGGCCAGGGAGGAGGAACCGGTGACGCCGACCTCGGACCTCGACGCCTGGCGCGCCGGCTCTCCACCCTTCGCGCCGACCCGCGCCTCGTTCCCCTTGACCCTCTGACGGATGACCTTGGGGGTGAGAGCACACCAGAAAGGCACTGGTCGGTCGCGAAGCTGGCCTGTCCACGGATCAGGTGGTGACAGCCAGCGCATTCTGAAGAGTGACCGGCGGGACCGTCGAGGTTGGTGCGGACGATGCGCCTCACCTGAGGGCAGCCCTGCTGGGCCCCGGGCCCGCCGCGTCGGTGCACTACGGGCGCGTTGGAAGGCTTCCCCCCATGTCGGTCCCCATCTCGGCCCATCCGGATGAGCGTTGCCAGAGTCTATCGGTGGCGCGATACTGCGAGGCGCATGAGGAGCGGCGCCCGGATGGAGCGACTGCGGGCCGAGCCAGCGCCTGGTGGCCAAACAGCCGGGGTGGCGCACGCCGACCTGTTTGAACTCCAACGGATCGGACGCAAGCCTGCGCCCTCGACGAGCCTGAGGAGCTTGAGCGGCATCAGCGCTGGCGCCCATTCGCGTCGAGTGTGGCGGTGGGCCTTCGCGTTGGCGCTGATCACCCTCGCCGGCTGCGCGGGTGACAAGTCGCCCGTTGCGCCCGCCTCCGATCCGCCAGCCGGCTGCATAGACGAGTTCTCAGGGCTGCCCACTCGGGGGTGCCTGTAACGGGGGCGTCGCGACGGTCAGGCCATCGGGATGCGGGTTGCGCCACGCGCCCGCCAAGACGCCTCCTCTCGCCTCCTGGCCGCCCGATTCTCACGAATGGCTGAGCCCGTGCATCGCGCTCGAGTTGCGCGTTTTCGCTTCATCGTCACTCGCCCAGCGCCGCGTAGACGCCTGCGCGTGTAGCCGAATAGCTCGCCCTCGAGAGCTCGCGCGCGAGCACGCGGCAGTTGACGGCCTCGAAGCACATCGCCCGCCGGCGGATCGCCACCGGGAAGGTCCCACCGGCCATCAATGCACGGTTGCATAACCTTGCGTGAATCAGGGTCTGGACCTACTCTCCGCACATCTCGGCGGCAATATCTGAGAATGTCTCACGCCCTACGTGGGCAAGCGGAACGCGCGTTCTGGCACGCCGAGGAGGCCGAGCACCTGACGCTGGAGGTCGGTCAGCTCTGCCTCGAGCACCTGCACGGGCAGGCTGGCCGTCGTCGAGCAGCACGTGCCGGTAGACAAGGCTGAAGAGCCGGAGCACCTGTTCCGTCGTCGGACGCTTGCTGCGCCGTTGCTCGGGGTACAGTCGCAGCTCTGGAATCTGCTCGCGCTTCATCGCGAGGCGTAACTCCCGCTCGATCAACGCCTGCACGAGGAGCCCGAGGAAGTACACGGTGAACGGACCGCCTGCGATTGCCCGGCTAAGCGAGTGGCGCCGGATGACAAGACGGGACCGCTTGCACCGCGGTCCACTCAAGAACTAGCGATCTACCTGAGCCAATTCCCGCTCTCGGTGCTTGAGGACCTGAGCAGTCTGGATTAGAACCGCCGCGACAAAACTCGGTCACCGCTACTTGCGAAGTGACGCGCACACTACACTCACCTGTGGGTGTGCATGCTGAAGCATTCGCGTAGACGTGCGTCACAAAGAACGTTTGCTGCTTGATCAGAGCGGGTTCGCCACTCCTTTGAAAACTCCACGAGAACGGGAACTCCTCGGAGGTTCCGTCGCCGAAGTCCATCGTTGCGACCATGGAGCCGGAGGAGTATAAGCAGGCATTCGATGGCCCACAATCCGCTACGACCGTGAAGGATAGGCGGAAGGCCAGTCTGTCGATCCTCTCCGCCCCGATAACGCCGTCAAGACGTTGACCCCACGAGGGGTTAGGCACTCCCAACCCCCACGTCAACACGAGAATCAGGACAGTTACCACCCTGCAAACGAGTGCACTCCATCGAGGCTTGATCATCAAGACATTCCCTTTGACTAGGTGGATGGTGTCTGGGGGCTACGATGGTCCGAAGGAAGGTGACTCCATCAAGGAGTCAGATGTGAAGTCCTTCCGTGGTGACCTGCGTACTAAACCCTTCGAGTGATCGGCGATCTCCTTGCAGAATCCGTCAACTGGAGCCCGCCTTCTCGGCTCGCCACGCGACTCGGAGAGCATCCAGTTCTGGGTTAGAAAGCGCGGAGAATCCTAACGGCGTTGTCCAAGAGTCGAATTGGTCAAGATCCTTGCCGGAGGCCAGATCGCGGAAAGGGCTCGATCGACGGTTCGCGACACCAGATTCGCGCAGGAACGGTCGAAAGGTCCTTCCCATCCTGTGCAAGGCAGCGTCTTAAATGTGGAGTCGGCATATGACCCGTTTTAGGGGACGAAGGTAGAGGCCAGTCTGGTCCGACGAAGACTGGGCTTCACGTTAGGCGACAGACCAAGGCACTAGGTAAGTCCTCCGCGGGGAGTAGCAGTGCAAAGCGACGGCCAATTGGCGCCCGGGATTGCGGAATGCCACGATTCGCTGTCACCGTGCGCTTGGAGCCGGCCGGTGACGTCGCCGTTTGACCTCAAGGGGCCAGTGAACGTGTGGAACCGACCCTGAGGGCGATCCTTCGACTCAGCCTAAGGGCGGGGCCGCCCCAGGCTCAGGAAACCACGAGAGGCTCATCCGACGACCTCCCGGCGGAAGAATTGGGACGACCCGGTCGAGGGGCGCCTCGTTACGTGCTGGTTTGAGTCCCAGGCGAGTCGCTCCCGGATGAAGCCCGCGTTCTCCGCCTTAGCGAGGAGGCCGAGACGTCGTGGCCGTCTCACGCGCGGCCGCGCGCCTCCTCGAGGCGAGTATCGGCCTCGCGCACCGGGGGCCGAACTGCATGCGACCTTCCCTGGAGCGCGTCGCCGGCGCAGGGTTCGATCGAGTTCCGGTCGGGGCGATCGCCGGGAGCGGCGGACCGACCGGGCTCCGGCGATGCAAGCGTGGCGCAGGGGCTCGGCAAGCATTGGGCGGGGACCTGGGGCGCGCGCGACGGGCCACTAGACGCTCAAGGATCGGCCCGAATATCATCTGGTCGGGACAAGCTTGTCGACACCAGCGCGGCGCGCTCGAGCCGCCGCGAGTCACTGCCCGTCGATCCGGCGAGGAGGACGAGTGACGGTGCCCGTCGGTCTGCCACCGCGTCCTCCCGACGGGCGCCTGCCGGCCTCCCGGGACGCCGCGCGGTCGCCGGCGTTCGCGGCCTTCGGCGAGGACGAGCACGCGACCCGCCTCGCCCGCGCCCGCACGGCGCTCCGTCGGGCCGGGTTCGACGGCTGCGTCAGCGTGGCGCCGGAGACCCTCTACTATCTCGCGGGCTACGACGCGTGGGTCAGCGTCAACAGCCCCCAGGCGCTGATCTTCCCGGCCGACGGCGGGGAGCCCACTCTGGTCCTGCGCGACGTCGACGAGTCGCTCGCGCGGGAGACGTCCCGGATCGGCGACCTCCGGACCTACCGGCTGCTCGCCGAGGATCCGACCGCCCTCATCGCAGAGGCGGTCCGCGCCCAGGGGCTCGCCGCCGGCCGCCTCGCGGTGGAGCTCGAGTCGTACGCGCTGTCCCACGCCCTGGGACTGCGGTTAGCCCGCGCGCTCGCGCCGGCCCGCCTGGAGGACGCGACCGAGCTGCTGGGCGACCTCCGCCTCGTCAAGTCGGGGGCCGAGCTCGCGTACCTGCGTGATGCGGGCCGCTACGCCGCGATCGGGCTCGAGGCGGCGCGGAAGACGCTCCGGGCCGGGATCACGGAGATCGCCCTCGCCGGCGCGATCGAGGGCGCCATGCGGGCCGCCGGGAGCGACTTCTGGGCCATCCCGACGGAGCTCGCCAGCGGGCCCCGGACGCCGGGCGGCCATGCGACGCCACGCGACCGGATCCTCGAGCCCGGCGACCTGGTGCACGTGGAGTTCGCCGGGGTGGCGCGACGCTACCACGCGGTGGCCATCGAGACGATGGCGCTGGGCGAGCCGACGCGTCGAGCGCGGGAGATCTACCAGCTCACGCGGGAGTCGCTGCGTGCCGGCGTCGGCGCGATCCGGCCGGGAGTGCCGGCCGACGCGGTGGAGGAGGCCTCGCTCGAGCCGCTCCGCAAGGTCGGCCTCGAGCGCGCCGCAATGATGCGGTTCGGCTACGGGGTCGGCGTGGCGTACCCGCCGATCTGGCTGGAGACGCTGCAAATCAGCCGCGGGATCGAGCGCCGGCTCGAGCCGGGAATGGTCTTCGTCCTCCACGCCTGCGTCGAGCTGCTGGACGAGGGCATCGGGGTGATCCAGGGCGGGACCTATCTCCTGACGACCCGTGGGCTCGAGATGCTCGCCGGCGCGGGCGACGTGGACCTCCATGTCGGCTGAGGGCGTCGGTCGGGGGAAGGGAGCGAGCGTGACGCGCGAGGCCGACGTCGTCATCATCGGGGGCGGGATCGTCGGGTGCGCCACCGCCTACCACCTCGCCCGGCGCGGCGTCCGGCCGCTCCTCCTCGAGCGCGCCGAGGTGGCGGGCCAGCAGTCGGGGCGCAACTGGGGCTTCGTGCGCCAGCAGGGCCGCGATCCGCGGGAAGTCCCCCTCATGGTCGAGGCCAACCGGATGTGGCGCAGCCTCGAGGCCGAGCTCGGCGCCAGCATCGACTGGGTCCAGGGCGGCAACCTGGCGCTCGCGGTCTCCGAGGAGCGAATGGGGCTGTTCGAGCAGTGGCTGGAGGTCGCGCGCCAGCACGGGATGGACACGCGGCTCGTCCGCCGGCGCGAGCTCGACCAGATCGTGCCCGGCATGCAGGGCGACTGGGTCGGCGGCATGTACACGTCGAGCGACGGCCACGCGGAGCCGACGAAGGCCACCGAGGCCTTCGCGCGCGCAGCGGCGGCGCACGGCGCCGAGCTCCGGACGGGGTGCGCCGTCGAGCGGGTCCTGGTCCGGGCCGGCGCGGTCAGCGGGGTCCTCACCGCGGAGGGCGAGATCCGGACGGACCGGGTCGTCTGCGCCGCCGGGGCCGCCTCGATGCCGCTCCTCCGGGCGCTCGGCCTGAGCCTCCCTCAGCGCCTCGTGCGGGCCACGGTCGCGCGGACCACGCCGGCGCCGCCGATCACGCGGGCGGGCGTCTGGGGCCCGGCCGTGGCGTTCCGCCAGCGGCCGGACGGCCGGCTGAACCTCGCAGCCGGCGGCGCGACGGATCACGACGTCACCCTCGAGTCGCTGCGTCACCTCCGCCTGTTCCTGCCGAACTACTGGAAGAACCGGAAGCTGTTCCGGTTCCACGTCGGCGCGCCGCTCTGGCGCGACCTCGGCCGGCGCCTCCCGGGCGCGGCGCCCCGGCCACAGCTGGACGGCGGCGGCGAGGCCGTCCCCAATCCCGACAAGGTCCGGCGAAGCCTCGAGGCGTTTCGCCGGCTCTTCCCCGCCCTGTCCGGTCTCGCGATCGAGCGGAGCTGGGCCGGCTACATCGACACCACGCCGGACGTGGTCCCGGTCCTGGGAGGTGTGCCCGCGCTGGGCGGCCTGATCGTCGCCACCGGCTTCAGCGGCCACGGCTTCGCGATGGGCCCCATCGCCGGGCGCCTCGTCACCGAGCTCATCGTGGACGGCAAGCCCTCGCTCGACCTCCACGGATTCCGCTTCACCCGGTTCGCCGAGGGGGCGCTGCCCGCGCCCCGAAGCGTCCTCTGAGCAGAATCGCGGGCAGCTCCACTCGACGAAAGGAGGGCCTCGTGCCCAGCAAGAAGGCCGCGGTCGCCACCGCCGCGCCCCGCACCGCCGACCGCGCCAAGCGGCTTCACAAGGAGGCCCTCCTCATCGACGGCCAGGGTACGGCCGTGCTGCTCCCGACCGCGCTGGTGCCGCCGGCGCCGGTGAACGACGTCCCCTTCCTCGATCGCCTGGTGGCCTCGGGGCTGACGGCGATGAACGTCACCATGGGCATCTCGGGCATCGGCATCGGTGTGGACAACTTCCGGTCCATGGTCGGCACCGTCCACGCCTACCTCTGCTATTTCGAGCTGGAGCGGGACCGGCTCGTCCACGTGCTCACCGTCGACGACATCCTGCGGGCCAAGCGCGAGGGCAAGGTCGGGATCATCTTCGGCTGCCAGGGGCTGGCCTCGAAGATCGAGGACGACGCGAACCTGCTGCGGATCCTCCACCGCCTGGGGCTCCGGATCGGCCAGCTGACCTGGAACGAGCGGAACTCCATCGGCTGCGGGTGCCTCGAGGTGCCCGACACCGGGCTCACCCAGTTCGGCCGGGTCGTCGTGCGCGAGATGAACCACGTCGGCATCGCGATCGACCTCGCCCACGCGGGCGGACGCACCATCCAGGAGACGGCCGAGCTGTCCGAGACGCCGGTGATCGTTTCCCACGCCAACGTCCGGCGGCTGACCGACAACCCGCGGAACCTGACCGACGAGGTGCTGAAGAGCGTCGCCGCCCGGAACGGCGTCGTCGGGATCACCGCCTACTCGCCCTTCTGCGAGCCCCGGGCCGGGGTGCGCCCGACGCTGGAGGACGTGGTCAACCACATCGTTTACGCCGTCGACCTGATCGGGGTGGACCACGTGGGCATCGGATCGGACTTCTTCGAGGGCGAGTCGCTGGTCCGCTTCGAGCACCTGTTCCGCGTCCGCTACCCCGACGTGATCCGGCACTACACGCTCGACACGGTCTACGCCGAGGGCTTCGACCGCGTCGCGTGCTTCCCGCGACTCACCGACGCTCTGATCGGCCGAGGTTACAAGGACGCCGACATCCTCAAGATCCTCGGCGGGAACTTCCTGCGCGTCTTCCGGGAAGTCTGGAAGAGCTAGGCTCTCACCACTCGGAGGTGACGATGCGACAGATGTGGCGTGTGCTCGGGCTGATCCTCCTCTCGCTCGCGGTCGTGGCGGGCTGCCCGCTGCCGGCGGGCGCGGCCGGCAAGACGGTGGTGGTCGGGATCACCGCCGATGCGGTCATCCTCGATCCGCCCCAGGTGCTGTCGGCCACCGACCGCAAGTACGCCATGAACATGTTCGATGGCCTCGTCGAGCAGGAGCTCGGCAGCTTCAAGATCGCGCCGGCGTTGGCCGAACGCTGGGAGGTCGCCAAGGACGGCCGCTCCTATACCTTCCACCTTCGGAAGGGCGTGACCTTCCACGACGGCACGCCCTTCGACGCCGAGGCAGCCGCCTTCAGCCTGGACCGCGTGATCAACCCGGAGAACCCCTACAACAAGTTCGGCCGGTTCATCTACGCGACGACTCGACTCGGGCAGATCAAGTCGGTGGAAGCGGTCGACAAGTACGTGCTGCGGATCAACCTCAAGGCCCCCTACGCCCCGCTCCTCGACTACCTCGCCAACGACGGGCACATCGTGAGCCCGGCCGCCATCAAGAAGCACGAGAAAGAGATCGGGGCCAACCCGGTCGGTACCGGTCCGTTCAAGTTCGTCCGTTGGGAGCGCGGCAAGCGGCTCGTGATGGAGCGCAACCCGACCTACTGGAAGGGGCCGTCCAAGATCGAGCAGCTCATCCTGGTGCCGATGCAGGAGGCCCAGGCGCGGCTTATCGCGCTCCGCACCGGGCAGGTCGACTTCATCGAGGGCGTACCCCCCGACAACCTGGCCGATCTCAAGCGCGACGCCACTCTCACCGTGGCCGAGGGGCTAAGCCCCCAGGTCTGGTACGTGGTCTTGAACACCAAGCGCCTGAAGCCTCTCGGCGACGTGCGCGTGCGGCGGGCGCTCAACCACGCGGTAAACAAGGAGGCGATCGTCAAGGACGTGCTGAAGGGCACCGGGACCGTGGCGGTCGGCCCGCTGTCGCCCCTGCTCGCGCCGTACGCCGCGTCCGCGCGCGAGGTGACCGTGTACGAGTACGATCCCGAGAAGGCGAAGAAGCTCCTAACCGAGGCCGGCTACGCCGGCGGCTTCGACCTGACGTTGAGCGTGCCCGAGTCGGGCACCGGCATGCAGTCGCCGCTCTCGATGGCCACCGTGATCCAGGCGAACCTGGCTGCGGTCGGCGTGCGGGCCAAGCTCCAGAACTACGAGTGGGGCGCCTACCAGAAGGTGCGCCGCGAGGGCGACTTCGACATGGCGGCGTTCTCCTGGACGGTCGGCATCGGGAACCCCGACATCATCCTGTACGCGAAGTTCCACTCGACGGAGCACGCCAGCGCGCAGCATCCGTCGTACAACAACTCCTACTTCGCCGATCCCGAGGTGGACAAGGCGCTCGAGCAGACCCGCGTTGAGCTGGACGAGGGGAAGCGGGTCGCGCTCTACAAGCAGATCCAGAAGAAGATCACGGACTCCGCGGATCACCTCTGGATCGACCACGAGACCACGCTCGTCGCCATGAACAAGCGCATAGGCAACTTCAAGATCCATCCGCAGATCCACTACTTCTGGAGCGTGGACGCGAACTGACCTGATCCGCCGGCAGGCCTCGCCGGGGACCCCGGCGGGGCCTGCCCTCGCCCTTCGCGCATGCGACGCTACCTGATCCGGCGCCTCCTCCTGCTGGTGCCGCTCCTCCTCGGCGTCTCCCTGGTCGTCTTCCTGATCATGCACCTGAGCCCGGGTGACCCCGCGGTCCTGATGCTCGGCCAGGACGCCACGCCGGGCGCTGTGGCGAAGCTCCGCGCGGAGCTGGGGCTGGCGGACCCACTCCCGGTGCAGTACGTGAAGTGGGTCGGCCGCGTCGTGCGGGGCGACCTGGGCCGGTCGCTGTGGAATTCCCGGCCGGTCCTCGACGAGGTGCTGGAGCGGTTCCTCGCGACGCTCCTCCTCACCGCGGCGAGCGTCTGCATCTCGGTGCCGTTCGGCATCGCGCTGGGCGTGGCGGGCGCGGTGGCACGCGGCACGGCGCTCGACGCGGGGCTCACGCTCCTAACGATCGCCGGCATCTCCCTGCCCGTCTTCTGGATCGGCCTGGTGCTGATGGTCACCTTCTCGCTCCACCTCGGCTGGTTCCCGGCTCTCGGGATGACCTCTCCGGCCGGCGGGACGAGCGCCGACGTCCTGCACCACCTGGTGCTCCCGGCGGTCACGCTTGCCGCCCCGTCGCTCGCGATCATCGCGCGCATCACGCGGACGTCTACCGTCGAGGCCCTGGCCCAGGACTACGTGCGGACGGCGTTCGCGAAGGGTCTGCCCGGCCGCCGCGTGATGCTGAAGCACGCGCTCAACAACGGCCTGATCCCGGTTATCACCGTGGTCGGGCTGCAGGTCGGCCAGCTGCTCGGCGGCGCGGTGCTCACCGAGACGGTCTTCGCCTGGCCCGGGCTCGGCACGCTGCTGGTCCGCGGTATCCTGGCCCGCGACTTTCCCCTCGTCCAGGGTGCCGTGCTCGTCGTGGCCACGCTGTTCGTCCTGGTGAACCTGCTCGTTGACCTCGCCTATGCGTACATCGATCCCCGTGTCCACCACGGATAGCGTCGCGATCCTGAGGGCGCCTCGGGCCGCCGGGCGCGTCCGATGGCGGGCATTCAGCGCTCGGGGAAAGATCGCCATCGGCACTGTGGGGGTGGGGCTCGTCGCCCTTACGCTCCTGTCCGCGCCCTGGCTGCCGCTGGCCGACCCGAACCAGGTCGATCCCCCGCAGCGCCTGCTCCCGCCGCTGTCGCCCGGACACCCGCTCGGAACAGATGAGCTGGGGCGGGACCTGCTGAGCCGGCTCATCTGGGGCGGCCGGCTCTCCCTGGCAACCGGGCTCGCAGCCACCGCCGGGGCGCTCCTGATCGGCCTGCCGCTCGGGCTCTTCTCCGGCTACCTCCGCGGCGCGACGGAGCTCGTCGCGATGCGCCTGACCGACGTCGTGCTCGCCTTCCCGACGATCCTCCTCGCCATCGCCATCGTCGCCGGCCTGGGACCGAGCAACCTGAACGCGATCGTCGCCGGGATCGTGGTGGGGTTCCCGTTTTATGCGCGCCTGGTCATGGGCAACGTCCTGTCGCTCCGGGAGCAGGAGTTCGTGCTGGCCGCCCGGAGCCTGGGGGCCCCGCTGGGGCGGGTGCTCGGCGTGCACGTCCTCCCCAACACGCTCCAGACGGTCGTGGTTGGCGCGGCCATCGACGTCGGGGCCAAGATCATCGCCATGGCGAGCCTGAGCTTCCTGGGGTTGGGAACTCAGCCGCCGACCGCCGACTGGGGCGTCATGCTCGCTTCGGGTCGGGAATTCGTGACGACAGCGCCTCACCTCGCCACGCTTCCGGGACTCGGGATCTTCCTCAGCGTCGGTTTGCTAAACCTCCTGGCGGACGGCGTCACTGAGCGCGTATCAGCCCGGCGGGAGCCGGTGTGAGAAATGGGGCTCGGGAATTCCGGACCCTGGAGGGAAGCCCTCGCGATGACCGCTCCGCCGTCCACGCCGCGGCCGGTGCTCCCATCGTCCCTGTGGAGGCCACCGCGATCCGAAGCCGCCCTGTCCGCCGCTCGTCGGCGAGCACCGCCGACGTGTGTGTGGTGGGCGCGGCTACACCGGCTGCCCGCCGGGCGCCCCTCGCCGAGCGCGGCGCGCAGGTCGTTTTCCTCGAGGCGGCTGTCCCCGGCTAGTCTCGGTGGTGGGTGTCCTAAACTCCAGCTCTGCGAGCCCGCGGAGCCCAGAGGGTGCACGACAGGGCTTTCGGAACTCGGGGACGTCGAGGGCGAAACGATCCTTCTCGAACTTCACTCCTCGGGTGGGAGACCGGAGGGTCTGCCGAGTCTGACCGCAGACCTCGCGGCCGCGGTCCGCGAGCGGCCCGAGTTACCAGAGCCGGCTCGGCGGCACGAAGGGGCGGCCAGGAGCGAGGTCCCACTCCGGGTGCGTCACGCTCGGCTCCCCAGGCGCGACCCACGGCTGCGCGCGTCGTCGAGCCGATCTAAGGTCCGCTTCCAGGCCACGGCGACCTCGAGGCCCAGCCGCCGCCAGCGATGAAACGGCACTGGGCGGAGCGGCGTCGCTGGAAAGACGCCGTCCCCGGCGCCTCGGATCCGGTCCGCGAGGCACTTGCCCAGCACGGTGGCCATCGCCACGCCCCGGCCATTGTACCCGAGCGCCGCGTGGACACCCGGCGCCAGCTCGTGCAGATGGGGGAGATGGTCGAGAGTGAGCGCGACCCGGCCGCCCCACACGAACTCCCATTCCGGCGCGCCGAGCTGCGGGTAGATCTCGGACACGGTCGCCATGACCGCCCGGTAGTCCGCCGGATCGGACGAGTCCCGGTACTTGCCACGCCCGCCCATTACCAAGCGGCCGGCGCCATCCATCCGGAAGTAGCGGAGCAGCCGATGTGCATCGGAGACCGCGTGGCCACGCGGCAGGATCGTGCGGCGCACGTCCTCCGGAAGCGGCCGGGTCGCGACCAGATAGCTGTAAACGGGGATCACGGTCTCGGCCAGTCTCGGCCATGGGGCATCCCCGCCCGCCAGATCCGTGTAACCATTAGTGCCCAGGACGACCTGTTCCGCCCGCACGGCGCCCCCCGCGGCCGTGCTGACGGCCCAGTGCGATCCGTCCTGGCGCAGGGCGGTGACCAGGGTCCCGCCGTGGAGGCGGACCCCAGCCTTCAGGGCGGCGCCCGCCAGGCCGCGCGCATAGCTGAGCGGCTGCAGGACACCGGCGCGGTGGTCAACGAGTCCGCCCTGGTAAGCATCTGTCCCTGTCAGCTCGGCGATCCGGAGCCGATCCAGCTCCTCGACCGGGGCGCCGCGCCGGCGCCACTCGCGGGCCGTCGCGGTCGCCGCCCGCAGGGCCCCCGCCGTGTGCGCGGCCTTGATCCAGCCGGACTGGCGCGACTCGCACGGGATGGCGTGGCGCCGAACGAGGTCGAAGACGAAGTCGGCGGCGCCGCCGACCAACTCGACCACCCGTCCGCCTCGCTCTGGCCCGAGCCACGCTTCGATCGCGTCGGGATCGAGCTTCAGGCCCGGGATCACCTGGCCGCCGTTGCGGCCGGACGCGCCGTAGCCGGGTTCAGCCGCCTCGAGGAGCGTCACATCGGCGCCCGCCTCGGCAAGATGCAGCGCGGCCGACAGCCCCGTGAAGCCGCCGCCGACGACACAGACGTCGGCCCGGCCCGCCCCGGACAGCGGCGGGCACGAGAGCTCGGGAGCGGCGGTTGCGGTCCAGAGAGACGGTGGGATAGCCAAAGTCATGGCATCACCTCGGGCTCTCCAACGGATCGCTGTTGCCTCGCACCGATCATCGCCGCACTCGGAAGAGGGACGCAGCGCCGAAGCCGACGAGGGAAAGGAAGATGAAGCACGTCGAGATGGCGGCGATCGTCGGATCGAGGGCATCGCAGAGCGCCACGAACATCCGTCGCTTGAGGACCGTGTTGTCGCCGCCCGCCACGAAAAGGCCCACCACAACCTCGTCAAGCGAGGTGATGAAGGCGAAGAGTGCGCCCGACAGGACGGCAGCTCGGATCTGGGGAAAGGTCACCCGCGCGAACGCGTCGAGCCGAGGGACGCCCAAGCTGCGGGCCACCATCTCCTGGCGCATGTCGAAGCTCCGCAACCCCGCCAGCACCGTGAGGACTACCAAGGGGGGCGGCCCCCCACCTCGACGCTGCCTCGGTCGGGCCGGATGAAGCCGGCGATGATCATCAGCAGCGTTGTCTTGCCCGGGCCGGACGTCGAGGTCGATCGCGCCACCACGCTGCCGTACGCCTTCCGGACGTCCCGGATCCGGATTCCGTGCGATGGAGCCATCAGGACATTCCACCCGCTTTCGGTCTCAGTCCGAAAAGGGACCGGCGACCGCCGAACATCAGCCGACCGCGACCAGCTCCATCGGGGTCTTCCCCATGAACCGTGCCCCGGTCCGCTCGTAGACGCAGGTGTCCACCAGCCAAGTGCTGAAGATGCTCTCGAAATTCGTCACCATGTTCTCTTCGAAGAGCCGGTCGAGGTACTTGTCGTCTCGGGCGTTGAAGTAGAACTCCCCGACCCAATCGGGCGGCAGGCTGAGCCCCAGCTCGTAGCCGAGCGCCCATCCCGCGACGTTCCAAAGCTCGACCTCCTGGTAGTAGCGACGGAGAACCTCGACCACCTCCCGCACCGTCATCCCGGCGCGGACCTGCGTCCGCATGACGTCGAAGCCCCCGGCGGCCCGCCGGTGGCGATCGATCATCGCCGCCGGGGGATTGCCGAGGTAATAGCCGCGCATCACGTTGCCGTGATAGCGGTGGTAGACGCCGCACAGGTCCGCCTTCAACATCTCCCCCGGCTTGATCTTCCGCCGACCGGCCATCGCGTGGCCGGTGGCCGCCGACTGGCCATCGTGAACGGGGACCGCGTTGAAGATCGGGATGAGCGCGGGGAACTCGCTGCCGGCGGCCATCATGTCGCGGGTCACTTCGCCGAACAGCTCCAGCTCGCTGATCCCGGGGCGCAGGAGTCGCCGGATCGTGTCGTGGCCGACGTCCGCCAGGGCACATGCCTTCTCGATGTAGGCGATCTCGGCCGGCGACTTGACCCGGCGCACACGGCGGACGATGGCGCTGCCGTCCACAACGCGACACCCCTCGGCGAGGAATGCCCCCTCGAACATCGTGCTGATCGCGCGGTTGGGGATGTAGCTCCAGTACTCCATCGCGACGGTGCCGCCCAGCCAACCCTGCGCCTTGAGCTGGCTCATGATGAAGCCGATGTTCGGCGCCGCCTCCCGCGAGGTGAAGAAACGGTTGTCCGTCGAGATGGAGTGCTTGGTGAGAAGCGGCAGCTCGCTCGGGTTGTCGAAGTGGATGAACGAGTCGCTGTCGACGTGGATCGCAGTGCCGTAGACCTGGGGGTAGCGCATCGGGGAGTTGGCCTTGTACCAGCTTGCGAAGAAGCCGTGCAGATAGCACACGTGCTCGGGCGTCGTCACGTAGAGGAGGTCGATCTTCTGCTCGGCCATCAGCCGACGGACCTTCTGGATCCGCGCGTGGTACTCCTCGGGCTCGAAGGCCAGCTCGGAGGTCTCCTCGGGCAGCACCTGGAACGGCGCACCCATCATGCCGAGATATGCGGGCGTGGTCATGGTCGTCGCCTCCTGTCAGCGCGCGCGTCGCATCGCAGAGTCGGGAAAGTCACGAGACCGGTGGTCGCGATTCTTGGCACGGACCGCCGCCCTGTCAAGGCGCTCGGAGTAGCGGGGCGCTCCCTCTCACTTCTTTGTTCACTGCACATGATGTCTGGCGTGTCGTTCTCGGATTAGCAGGGGCCAGTCCAGCAGCGCCTGCGACGCCGGACCTTCCAGCTCGATCTGTTCTACGGGCTATCGCACGAATGCAGAGAGCCCACAAGCTGTCGGACATCGCGTACGTGCTCAAGGGATTCGATGAGATGCCATGACCGCCGTACCGGCTCTGGCCCCAGGACGAGGCCAGCGCATCGTTCGTACTTCTCCTGGATCTCCTGAGCCGTGAGCGGTCGGGTCGCGTCGCCCCGCGGCGTGGTGGCCTGCCGGGAGATGCGACGACCGTCTGCCAGCGTGACCGTGAGCTCACTCAGCAGGTCCTTCGTGTCGGCCTTCACGGCGGGGTGCGCCTCCACGTGGATCCGCGAGATCAGGCGCTCGATCTCCGGTCGCTGGACCATGCCGTCCTCGAACTGGCGGAGACTGACCTCGCCGTCGAGAACGGCCGCGGCCAGGCAATACTCCAAGCTGAACTTGCCTTCGAGGCCGGTCCGCGGCCGCGGGTGGACGAGAATTCGCCGCACGACGTCGGCCAGACGGCAATGGACGGCGTCGATAGCGTCCGCGGACACACCCTCGTTCCTCAGGTCCAGCATGAGATCGATGGCGGTATGGGTGCCTCCGCAGCTGGGATACTTCTTCAGGTTGATGCCTGGGCTCTCCACCTCCCACGGTGCGCCCAGCTCCTCCAGGACGATCGGCCGGCCTCCGTCCCGCTCCTCGCCGAAGACGCCGAAGAAGCCGATGGGCCCGTCGAGCGCGCCCGGATCGGCGGAGAATCCCTCGCGCGCGAGAAGAGCCGCCAGCACTCCGGCGCGGGCAGCGTGCCCCGCGTGGAACGGCTTGGTCATGCTGCCGAAGTTGACCCGGAGTCCACTCCCCTGGGACGCGGCGATGCCGAGCGCATGCCGGGTCTGATCCGCGTCCAGCTCCATCATCTTCGCGGAGGCGGCGGCCGCCCGGAGCACCCCGAGCGTGCCCGTCGAGTGGAACCCGCGCATGTAGTGAGGCGTCCTCGCGGGCTGGAAGGCTAGGTCGTGGGTCGACCAGGCCGTGATGGTGCTGGCGGTGCTCGCCTTCTCGATGCCGATCTTCGTGGTCGGCTACCTCGCGATCCTCGCGTTCTCGCTCGGCCTGGGCGTCCTTCCCGTGCAGGGGTACAAGGCGCTCGATCTCGGGCTCGTCCCCTTCCTGCGCCACCTCCTGCTGCCCGCCGCCACGCTCGGCGCCGTGTACGTAGCCCTGATCGCGCGGACGACCCGTGCCGCCGTGATCGAGACCGCGCGCCAGGACTACATCCGGACGGCTCGCGCCAAGGGTCTCTCTACCTTGCGGGTCCTGGGGCACGTGCTGAAGAACGCGTCGCTTCCCATCGTCACCGTGATCGGCACCGGGGTGGCCAGCCTGATGTCGGGCGTGGTGATCACGGAGACCATCTTCAATATCCCGGGCCTGGGGCTCCTGACGGCCTCGACGATCCTGACGTCCGACTTCCCCGTGATCCAGGCGATCGTGCTCTTCTTCTCCCTCACCTACGTGGGCATCAACCTGCTGGTCGACCTCACCTACACCTTCCTGGATCCCCGCATCCGGTACTGATCCTCGTCGCACAGAGCGACGCGGCGCCGAGGCGATGATCGGCACGATGCGCACGGCGGCGAAGCAGCCCTCGCGGCGCTCCGTCGTGGCCCGGCACCCCCGCCTCGTGTTCGGCGGCGCCGCGCTGGTCCTCCTGGCGATTGTGAGCGTGGGCGCGCCGCTCTTCACGACGGCCGATCCCGTCGCCTTGTACCCGGAGATCCAGCTCAAGCCGCCGGGGCCAGGACACCTCTTCGGTGGCGACGCGGTCGGCCGCGATCTGTTCAGCCGCACGCTTTACGGCGGGCGGATCTCCCTCGTGGTCGGCGTCTCGGTGGCGGCGATCACCACTGCGCTCGGGCTCGCCATCGGGCTCCTGTCGGGCACCGTCCGGCGCTTGGACGTCCTGATCATGGGGATAATGGACGCGCTCATGGCGATCCCGTCCATGCTGCTCGCGATCGCCCTCGTCATCTTTTCCGGAGCGAGTGTAGGCAACGTCATCGCCGCCGCGGTCGTCACCCAGACACCGCGGGTCAGCCGGCTGGTGCGGTCGATGGTCCTGTCGATCCGGGAGTGGCCCTTCGTGGAGGCGGCGGTGGCGACGGGCTGCACGCTCCCGCGCGTCATGTTCCGCCACATCCTGCCGTCGACGCTCGCCCCCCTCGCCGTGCAGGCCACGTACAACTGTGGCACGGCGATCCTGACCGAGGCGTTCCTGAGCTTCCTCGGGTCCGGGATCCCGCCGGAGACGCCGAGCTGGGGCAACATCACCGCCGAGGGGCGGCACACGTTTCTCGTCGCCCCCTGGGTGATCCTCATCCCGGGCTGCTTCGTGAGCGTGGCCATCCTGGCGTTCAACATGTTTGGGGACAACCTACGGGACATCCTGGATCCACCGAGCGCTCGCTGAGCGTGAACCAGCCCTCGCCAGCCAAGCACCCAAAGAAAAACCCCTCGGCAAGTCCGCGACTTACCGAGGGGGTCTATTTCGCCCGCCTGCTTGACAGACCAGTGTGCACGACGACCCCGATTCGGTGCAGGAACTTAGCGTCGGCCCTTCGCTCGTCCCCGTACTGTTCACCGTCATCGCGAACGCAGTCGGCGAAAGCGGAAGGTGAGCCTGCGCCGCCGAGGGGCTCACGCTCTGACAAGGCAGCTTTGGAGCCCACTTCGATCTCGTAGACGCTGAACACCTTTCGTCCCAGCGACGAGTGGGAACGCGCCGAACTGGTCCACCGGTATGCTGCGGCGCGCGATGAAGCCGGCGCCAGGGTCCAAGCATGCGGGCACATCCTCTCTTGGGCCACATATCAGCGGCTCCGGGACTCCCGGCCGCGGTTTCCCGCCCCGCCGTGTGGCGGAATCCCCAGTCTTTTCGCCAAATGCGGCGAATCGCGGCAGACTGCGGCAGCCCGCGGCAGTTTGCCGCTCGCGCGCGCGGCCGCGCGCGGGCGCGCATCCGTATCCGAAGCCGTATCCGAAGCCGAAGCCGTATCCGAAGCCGATCTAAATCATCTCCTCGCGGCAGAGTGCCGCAAGGAGCCGACCTGGCCGAGTCCAGATGCCCTGCTTCGGCTCTACAACGCCCAGACCCCGGACGAGTGCCCGAGGTGACGACGCTGTCGGCCGCGCGTCGGACGAAAGCCCGTCAGTATCTCGCAGCCTTCCACGATGAGGCCTGGTGGGCGGAGGTGTTTGCCAGAATCCACCGCAGCCGGTTTCTCCGCGGCCTCGTAAAGCGGCCCGGCCACGAAGGCTTCGTGGCGGACCCGATTGACTCCTGCCGCGAGGCGCCGAACCTCGCGGGCCGTGCGAACAGGAGCCAACCAATGCCGACGATACTTCTCACCGCCCGCGAGTACAACGATCTGCGGGTCCGCGCCGCGCCCTCGGCCCACCGGGCGACCGCCCCGCGTAACGGAAACCCCGGAAAAGGCCAGTCGCGAGAGGGGGCAAGTAGGGGGATAGCGGGTCGCGAAAATCCGCCTTCCGGGAGCCGCATAAACACTGGCGATTCGATATGGGTTTCCGTTACTCCGGGACGGAGTTCAGCCCGGGGCGGCGGCCGGCCCCGGATCCACGAGAGCCTGGTCGCCGGGAACCGTGCCAGGCAGCGGGCCTCCCGGCCACGGCGACGAGCCTGGCTGGCGACCGGGGCCGGGAGTCTGATAGGGTCGGTGCGTCCACCTCGCACACGCGGCGTCACGCCCGTCCACAAGGGAGGAGGGCTCCCATGAGACTCGCCCGATTCACAGCCCTAGCATCCTCAGCCTGGTTCTCTTCGCCATGCCGCTCGCCGCCGAGGCGCAGACGGCAGGGAAAGTGTATCGGATCGCATACCTCGGGAGCATGCCGCCCTCGTCGCCGCAGGGGCGATCTAACTGGGAGGTGCTCCTCCGGGGTCTGCGCGAGCGGAGTTGGATCGAGGGTCAGAACGTCGTGATCGAAAGTCGCTACACTCAGGGGCGCCCCGAGCGGTTCCCGGAGCTTGTCGCCGAGGTTCTTAGGATCCAGGTCGATGTAATCGTCGTTGCGGACTCACAAGCCGCCTGGACGGCCAAACGGGCGACTGACACAACGCCAATCGTTCTGGCGAATGTCGCCGATGCTGTGGGGCAAGGGCTCGTGGCCAGCCTCGCGCGGCCGGGTGGCAACATCTGGCAGTGGTGGAGCCAGCACGAAGGGCGGGGCTTTCCGTCCGCTGCCAACAAGCAGCGGCAGTATCTCCGTCATCCGGTGCTCCGGATGGCCTGCAACCACGACCTGATTACCAAGGACCCATCCGTGGGGCTGAAGCGGATGGAAGGAACCCACGGACCGGGTCCGCATGCTGACCGACGAGCAGCGGACCGCGCTCCTCCGAGATGCCGCGCTCACCAACCCTCGGGTGTTCCGGTACATCTGGCTGGCGATGCACACGATCGTGCGGCGGGGCAGCCTGTGCCACGTCACCAAGGCCGACATCGACCTGACCACCGGCACCATCGTTTTTACCGCCGGACCAAGAACGGGGTCGAGATCCGCGTCCCCCTGATCCCGGTCTGCCTCGATGAAGTCAAAGCGTGGCTGGCGGAGCCTGGTCCCCTCCTCCATAAGTACCGGAGCCCGACTGGCATCACCCAAGCCTTCCGCCGGATCAAGGACCGCCTCGCCAGGGCCCTGGCGCTCCGGGCGGCGACTTCACGTTCCACGACCTCCGGCACGACACGGGCCGCCCGGCTGGTCAGGCAGGAGTCGATTTGCTTGTCATCCAGGAGTTAGGTGGCTGGAAGACCATGGCGATAGTGGCCCTCTACACCCATGTCCCGGACGAGATGAAACGGCCGCCATGGCCCAGGCCTTCACCCTCCAGAATGCCCCCTAGAGGCCCCAGGCGCCTCTGGTACTGGTCGTCGTGGTCCTGTGGCTCCTGCAGGTGTTTGGCCTCTTTGCCGTCCTGAAAGCCATCCGAGTCTAGGCAGGCCCGGTCCTTACGGGCCGCCACCAGCCTAAAAAAGGTCTAGACAGATCGCCATTGAGATATATAGTCATGCAGTGCGGAAGTCGAAGGAAGGGTAAGCGGCGCTAACCGGCTGTCCTGGCGCTTACGGGCAGCCCCCGGCCCCACCCCTCACCTAGAAGGCGTTCCAGCATGGCACTGTTTCTGGCCTTCGTGATTCCGGTCAGCGGGGCAAGCTCGCCCGACCGGCCCCTGCCAGAGCCGACGCCACCCGGCATCTGGCCAACGTCACCAGTCGATCCAGGCTGGGGCGTGCCGGCACCGCCAGCCACGCCACCATGGGGTGGTGGTTGGGGAAGCGGTCCACACCCATGGTTGCCCGGAGATGGGCAGCCGGTGTACATCGTGGTGCCGCCATACGGAGTCGTGGGCCCCGATCTACCTGCCCGCGCCGCCCCCGACCAAGCCGGTCCCTCCGGCAGAACCGAAGAGGTGAATCTCCAAACTCTGGGACAGGCTGGTCCAGGCGGTTCTGGTCGTGGCGGCCTTGGTAATCGGCCTGTTCGGATAGGCCCGCTAGGCGTCGTTCGCGGACGGCGCCTAGCGACTCCTCCCCGCCGCTGCAAAAAGGTGATTCCATGTTGAAGACACTCCATCTCGGTGCGCTCGTCTGCCTCCTCTCCACCGTGGCCCACGCGGTGACCACCGAGGAGATTGAAGCCCTAGACGCTCGGCTGGTGCAGATGGAAGCCCAACTCGCCGAGATGCAGGCCGAGGTGCAGAAGTTGCGGACGTACCTGGACAGCATCGCCGACGAGGTGGCGAACACGCCCGCCCCGGCACCGACGCCTACGCCCGTCGTCTACACGTCGAGTGGGCCCATCACCGCGACGGCGGGCCAGGTCATCAAGCGGGTGCGGATCGCGGGCGTCTCGGGCGGCTGCATCAAGGTCAGCAACGTGACCGACGTCAATATCGAGGACGTGATTCTAGAGGGCTGTGGCGGGCACGGCGTGCGGCTGACCAATGCCCATCGCGTCAAGATCGTCAACAGTCGGATCACGCCAAAGCGCACCAAGACCACGCTCGACACCGAAAACGGGATCATGATTGTCGGGAGCACCGACGTGCTCATCCAGGGCAACGTGTTCAAGGACTTTGAGAGCGGCGTCGAGGTGGTCCAGGCCACGCCGCCGTCCCACTCCATTCGCGTGGTGGGCAACTACTCCGAGAACCCGAAAGGGCCGTTCCCCAGGGGGCTCCACGTCCAGTTCTACCCGTGCAACCGGGATGGCCCGATCGCCCAGCGATGCGAGGTGACGGATAACTACTTCTGGACGGACGAGGCCGACCATAGCGGCGGCGCCGGCCAGGAGGACGCCGTCAACAGCGGGTCGCACTCTAGCCACGTCTACTACGCCCGCAACTACATCGAGGGCGGCGGCGCGGTGGCCGGGTGTGGGCTCCTGGTCGAGGGACTCTCCAATCACGCACTCGTAGAGGACAACGTCCTGGTCTCCACGGCGGGCTGCGGGATCAACATCGCCAACTCCGCGTTCGCCGTCATCCGCCGGAACAAACTCCTCGGCCCCTTCTACACGACGATCGTGGGCTCGGGGAACGTGGGGATCGCGAACTGGTATCAGTCGGGCGACACGGGGTGTCACGACAACCAGGTGTACGAGAACACCGTGGCCAACCTCCTGCCGACGGGCGCCTACAGCGACATCTGGCTCAAGAGCGGCTGCGGCAGCCAGACGAATAACGTCAAGGGAAGCGCGGCCACCACGGCGCTCACCCCCAGGGAAACGAAACTGCCCCCGCCGTCAGCGCGAGGCGTGGCCCCGAGGCGGTGGCCGGAATAGGCTCACGCGGTGAACAGTTTGACCAGGACGGCAACCGTTCAAGGTGAGGTTGAGCCCCACCATCCAGGTCAGCACGTCTAGCCGGGACTCGACCCGGTGGAGCCGGTCGTCGAACTGTGCGACGGCATGGGCCGCCGCCCTCGACCGTTCCTCACTAGTCCCGGCTTCCCGGAGTGCATCGTAGACCTCAGCGATCATAAGCACTAGGAGGCCTCCCGATGGCCCGGGTCGTCTGATCGATCGCGACGGTTAGGTGCTTCAGGTGCTCGATCAGGGCGAGGAGCCCCCCAGACCAAGCCCACGATCACCGCCGCTTGCACGCCGATGATCCACCACACGAAGCCAAACCGGGTCGCCCAGCCCGGTGCCGAAGCCCCCGGCCACACCATGCTGGCCTTCATCAACCAACTGAACGTCCAGCGGCCCACACCCGAACCCGAGATCATCGATGCCACTGTTTGGAGTCCGAACCCCGACCAGCCCAGTCTTCCCGGACTCGACCAGCCCGATCTTTGACCGGCTCGCCGCGCCGTCCCCGCCGGGTGCCGATGCCTTTCGGACCCGCTTGATCGGGCACTCCGGTGGAGCACCGTCTGATCGGGCTTAGACTACGGGAGGCCTCGCCACCACCACGGCGCCGTCCAGAGCGCCAGGACGACCCCCAGGACAAGCCCGACCCAGGAGATGACGAGTCAGGCGAGTAACCGATCACTCATGTGTCTAGTACCTCAACCCACCCTATAGGTCCTCCGTTCGGTGCAGCCGCAGCGCCGATGTGTCACCGGATAGACAGATTGGCAGAGCCCGCACCACCAGGTCGGGGCCCCCAAGTCAGGCCAATCCGGTTCCCCTTGGGCGGGCGGCCGCGGACATACCCCCGCACCGGGGGCGCGGTGTCGGGATGGATCTGCCGTTCCGACTCCGCCATCTTGAGCATCTGCGCTCGAAGGAGCCGGGGCGTCGGCGGCCTCGACCGGGGGCACCCCATCAGGCCGCGCAGATCCCGGAGAATCCGACTCAGGCGCTCAGATATGGTGTTCTTGGCGGAGAGGTCTCCGGGCCTCGGCAATCTCTTGGAGGCTCCGGTCGTGCCAGAAGACTTCTCGGAGGAGGAGGCGATCGTCGATCGAGAGGCTCTTGAGGGCGGTTCGTAGTTCTTGCTTGAGGCACCCCTTGGTGCGCCGTTCTCTCACGCACCCTCGGGGTAAGGCTCCGGTCAATCTAGATTTTCTCCATACCTAAGGCTCCTTAGGCTAGACTTTTGCCACGGTCCGGGCCACGCGTTGGCGACCCGCTCTGCTAGATATCGATTGTGGGCGTCTAGGCGGATGCGTACATCCCGGTCTAGGCGGGCACAGTAAATGCATTGGGGACCCACTTTGTGCGGACGATGACGATATGAGTGAGGTAGCAATGGGGACAGGTGCTCTGGTTCAATGGGCGACCTGTCGGACGGTCGGGGCCGCGGTGGCCTCGGCGCGTTTTGGGCTGCCAGTCCGCGAACGGACTCCGGGGCCGGCGGGAGCGATGGGCGTGAATGGGATTCTGACTAGGCGCGTGGCACCGGCACGGCGTCTGGCAACTGCACCAGGCGGAGCCGCATCGGCATGGTGTCAACCATCCTCCTTCACTGGGGGGCCGGAGGCTGGCGGCGGTGGATCATGTCGCGGGCCTCTTGGAGTTGCTTGATGGCGCCGTGGGCGTTTTCCTTGGCCCAGAGCAATTCGGTTGTGGACACTGACCAGGACTGGCCGGTTCGCCCGCTGGTGAGCGCGTGCCGGAGTTGGTCCAGGCTCGCCTCGCCAAGGGCCCAGCGGAGGGCGAACTCGACGATGTGTGTCCGGGTAAGGGCGTCAGGGACGCCCCCCGCGAGCACCATGCTTGGAATCTCGGCCAATAGTTCGCGGATGGTCGTCTCAGGACGCACGGTGGTCTCTCCCTTAGGTCTTGGGGTTCTCGGTCCGGTGTCTGATAACGGATGATAACGGAGAAGATGTTGCCTGGGTGTGCCAGGGATTTCCCCCTCCCGGCGGGCGACTCTAGCAGTCAGCGGCTGGCCGTGTCAAGGTCTGTCGCAAGTGGCTGCGCTAGGCTGCATGACTAGTCATACATAAATAAATGTACTCGACACGCAACGCATCACACCAGTACAATCAAGGGGGCAAGATGGCAAGAGAACGAGAGGGCAGTGCACCTCCAAGGGTTGGGAGAAAACCTGTGAGTGTCCGCACGACCGAATGGGGCGCCGCCCTGCGGCGACAACGGGAGGCAGCGGGGCTCACGCAAGACGCTCTGGCCAGGCGATTGTCGGAAGCGGGGCTCGTGACCGCCATGACGAGTGTGAGCCGATGGGAATTGGGGAAGGTGACGCCACCGCCCCATCGCCGCTTGGTAATCGAGAAGGTGTTGACGGAGGTGGCGGCGGACCACCGACGGCGGCACCACAACAACGGGGACACGGTGAAGTGGGGGTTGGCTCCACACGAATCAGATCCGCCAGAGGTGGAGACGGTCCGGCGGATTCACTGGATCACGAAGGGCCAAGGACCATACTGGGATGAGGTGGTAAAGCGACTGACGGAAGTGCTGGACATGATCGGGTCGGCCACGGCGCCACGAAAACATGGATAAGCCAGAGAGGGCCTGACCCCGTACCAGCGCCGCCGGTTGCGGAACCTCTGCGATG
Organism: uncultured Candidatus Rokubacteria bacterium; assembly: GCA_963804185.1. Classification (GTDB taxonomy): domain Bacteria; phylum Methylomirabilota; class Methylomirabilia; order Rokubacteriales; family DASRDR01; genus DASRDR01. The sequence continues at coordinate 124,303 of CAWDPM010000005.1, read as the reverse complement.
GGTGCTATCAGCCGATCCCTCCGGACAGTCCGAATAAGTGCGGTGCGTGCCGTGTCGACTACGGGAACGCAAGAAGCAACGGATTCGTTTCAAGGTGCGTCCGCATTCGGAGTGCGGATTGGCAGGCAGCCGTTAACCGCGCCTGATGTGTAACTATTGAAAAGAAAGGGAACAATCCGCCTACCGAATGTCCTTCACCGTCCACGAAACCGGGGCAACTCCAGCGCGAGTGACACCGGGAGTGACATTAGCCAGCGTAGGGAGCCGCCGCGTCTCGCAACGCGGTAGGCCCCGTCTTCCCTCCCCTGGCCCCCCTTCTGTGCGAGGCTATCGCCCAGGGGGAACGACACCGAAAGGGGGCCGCGCCCGAGTGCGGGTTCCAAAAACTCCGCCCGCCTAGCGGCCTCTCCGGCGCCCCCCGGGATGCTCCCGGGCGGGTGGCGGGCGTTCCGGGACGCTCCCGGCCGGGGTGGCGCTGCTCGGCCGCTCCGGCGCTAGCGTCCGCTTCTCGACACCCTGACCCCCGACGAGACTGTACGCCGGGTTCGAAATCCTGTAGTGCTCGTTGACCCAGCGCGCCATTCGCCCCAGGCCAACCGCCGATTCGCGCCGTTCAGGCAACCCCGGGCCGCTTGATTCGGGTGGCTCCGATCTTGCTACTTCCCATCGCGTCTCACGATCATGAGGTTCAGATGCGGCCCGGGGGTCTGTCTCTAGCCGCACCTGCCAGCCCGTGTGACCGGCGATCCTGCGTTCCGGCGCTGACCATCGTCCGTATCGTGCGAGCGTAGTGACACCACCGGTTACGTGAAGGAACGTTCTATGCGACCCGTGTTACTCCTAGCCGGTCTGGCTCTCATTGGGCTTACGGTCCTGCCGCCTCCGCCTAACCCGTGCCCAGCGTTCGGAGTTGTGCACGGCCTTGGTGCACACGTTCGGAGTAGGCGTCCGGCGGGGGCTCCAGGCAGGCCAGATGCCGATTGACGTAGCCGCAGCCCTCGCATACCAGGTCCTCGCTGACCCTAAGTGGCGTTCCGTCGATGACTGAAACGGGGAGCCGCGTGTTGGATGCGTTTGCAGAGCCTTTACCTATGGTTGCGCAAAGAGACAGGTCGATTGGGGAAATGCTGAACGTTCGACACGCTCTAATCGCCGCTGCTCTCGCCCTGAGCGCCTGTGCGGGCCAAGCATCCGTGGCCATTCCGGGGGCCGAGAGCGTCAACGTGGACACGCCTACCTACAAAGTCGGTGACGAATGGCGGTTCACAGGGCCGGGCTACCAGAGCCGTATCCACATCGTTGAGGTGACCGAAGACACAGTGGTGAATGAGCGGGAGGTGCCGGCCCGGCTGGCAACCACGCGTAAACACAAGTTCGCGGACTGGCCGAACCCAGAGGTCCCGGCCTTTGCTGTTGGTGTCTATGCTGTCTGGAAGGACGAGACCCTCATCTATTGCGGGATGTCTGGGCGCGAGTTCGAGAAGGCGACACAGTCCGCGAGGGTGAAGTTCGGTCTGGTAACCCGGCTTGCGAGTCATGCGTCTGGGCGATTGAGTGGCGATCAGTTTTGCGTCTACGTGGCATGCAGGTACGTCATCCCGTCGTTAACGCCAGAGGAGTTGGCCAAGTTCGCGACCGGTGAGGTAAACCTCGATAGCCTGACCCGGGCGTACATCAACGAGCGGCTGGAATACCAATTTGCGTGCGTGGCATCGAGCGCTGATGCCTACGCTCTCGAAAGGCAATGCCGCGAAGGTGCTACGTTTGGCGTGAAGCCGCTACTCAATCCGGCCTGAGGGATGCGGACTGGAACGGCGCTTCTGGAGCGAAGGGAATGAAGCCAGCAGGGCTTCAGGTCACGGTGGCCGAACGCGTTGCCCGGGCAGTGGTGCGCCTTCCCCGCCTGATTGGGCAGGGCGTCCTAGTCCCCGGTGGGTTCATCGTGACGGCGGCACGTTGTATCGGCTGGACCGCTGAAGACTCGATGATGCTCGGGGGTTGTTTGCCTGAACCCATCATCACTGCGGACGGTCGCAAGATCGTCGCTGCGCCTCTAGCCGTCGAGCCGGTGGCTGGTTTGGCGGTGCTTGGCGCGATGGATGACCAAGCCTTCTCCGAGGAAGCCGCCGCATTCGCAGCCTTCTGCGACGCGACGCCGCCCGTCCGGCTCGCGATCGACACACTCAAGGCGTTCGTCCCGCTTCCCGCCAACGTGTTAACGCACGACCGAGGCGTGATTATACCGGCCACCGTCAGATTGGTCCATGCTGGGTCTGCGTCGCTGTGGCTTGACAGCGACTATCGCATGAGCCGTGGCATGTCGGGTAGTCCCGTCGTGACGGAGGATGGGAGACTGTGGGGAATCATCTCCACCATTGGAGCCGGTCCCGAAGAGGAACCGTGCCAGGGATTCATCCCACGCGTGCACCTCGCAGGACCGGCGTGGTTGGTCCGACAATTGGTCTCGGCCGACGCATGGAGAAGGCTGGGCGCGGCGCAGCCACCATGTCGGCGGATTCGAGTACACCGGAGAAGCCGGGACCGGTAGTATCGAGGCGCCCATGGTCCCGCCCATTTGGTTCGATCGCGAACGTGGTCGGCGGCCGACGCGCCGCTGCTGGCGCTGCGGTAGCGAACAGCCCATCGTAGAACTGCGGACTGATGACTTTCGCCGTCTGGGGTGGTCCCTCCCGGCCACTCAAACCATTCCGAATTGGTGCGGCCACTCGACCGAGTAGGTCCCATGGCCGATTGGTGCCCAGCGATGGCGACTGGTCCCGGTGTGGACCCCCGAGCCCCCAGCGAACCCGTTAGAACGGTTTACAGTTCCGGAACCGCCGGGCTGCACGGTCATCTTTACCTCCCAGGCGCAGCGGGTCGCAAGGATTCCTCTCTTCGGCGCTATAGAAGACACCAGACTCGCTCTCAGTGCGTATTCCGGAGGAAGCTGATCGCTCATTCCGGACGAACCTGATCACCCGTTCCGGTCCATCCTGATCACGGATTCCGGCGACCTGATCGCCGATTCCGAGCCCGATCGCTCATCGGTCGCGTCGCGACCTCGATAGGGTGGCCTCCAGCCAAGGAGGCGCCCTGCATGCCCAACGCGAGGCGACTGATGCGACAAGTCCGCGAGATTCTGCGACTGAAGTACGGCCAGGGGCTCCCCCACCGGGCGATCGCCCGAGCCTGCGGGGTGGGCGTGGGCACCGTGTCCGAGTACTGCCGCCGGGCGGCCCAGGCCGGGCTGAACTGGCCGCTGCCGGACGACCTAGACGACCGCCAGCTGGAGGCCCGCCTCTTCCAGCGAGTCCATGACCTAGTCGGGATCGCCCGGCCGCTCCCGGACATGGCGTGGCTCCACCAGGAGCTCAAGCGGCCGGGCGTCACCCTGCAACGCCTCTGGCTCGAGTACCTCGACGCCCACCCCGAGGGGTATCGCTACAGCCAGTTCTGCCGCCACTACGAGCGCTGGGTCCGCACCCTGACCCCGACGATGCGCCAGGTGCATCGCGCCGGCGAGAAGGCCTTCGTCGACTTCTCGGGCCAGCGGCCGGTGCTGTGCGATCCGAAGACCGGCGAGCTCGTCTCGGTCGAGCTGTTCATCGGCGTCCTCGGCGCCTCGAACTACACGTACGCGGAAGCGTGCCTCACCCAGGACCTGCCGTCGTGGATCAGCGCCCACGTCCGCATGTTGGAGTCCTTTCAGGGCAGTCCGGCGATCCTCGTGCCGGACAACCTGCGCAGTGGCGTGACCCAGGCCTGTCGGTACGAGCCGATGATCAACCGGACGTACCTGGCGTTTGCCCGCCACTACGGGATCGCGATCGTGCCCGCACGGAGCGGTCGCCCACGGGATAAGGCCAAGGCGGAGGCCGGTGTGCTCCTGGCCCAGCGGTGGGTCCTCGCGGCGCTCCGCCACCGCCGCTTCTTTCACCTGGCCGAGCTGAACGCGGCGATCCGTGAGCTTCTGGCGCCGCTCAATGCCCGCCTGATGAAGAAGCTCGGCGTCTCCCGGCGCGAACTCTTCGAGCGGCTCGATCGCCCCGCGCTCCGGCCCCTGCCGCCGACGCCCTACGAGTTCGCGGTGTGGGCGGACTCCGGCGTGAACATCGATTACCACATCGAGGTCGCGCACAACTACTACAGCGTCCCCTATCAGCTGGTCCACCAGCGCGTCGAAACGCGATTGACCGCCACCATCGTCGAGGTCTTCTTCAAGGGCCGGCGCCTCGCGTCTCATCGCCGGCTGCCCGGCCGAGGGCAGGCTTCGACCCAGCTCGAGCACATGCCGCACGCGCACCGGGCCCATGCCGAGTGGACGCCGTCGCGGCTCATCGCGTGGGCGGCGAAGACCGGGCCGGCCACCGCGCAGGTCGTGACTGACATCCTGGCGAGCCGGCCGCATCCGGAGCAGGGGTACCGCGCCTGCCTGGGCCTGCTGCGGCTCGGGCAACGCTACGGGGGCGAGCGGTTGGAGGCGGCCTGTGCCCGGGCGGCCCAGTTGGGCGCCTCTCGGTACCGCACTGTCCAAAACATCCTCGCCACCGGACTTGATCGCGTCCCCCTCGACACCACGCCCAGTGTCTCGCCCGTCATCCCGTTGCACCCCAACCTCCGTGGCGCCGCGTACTACTCCGCGCCCTCGACCCTCGCGCCCCAGGCCCCCGCCGACGAAATGGCCGATTTCGGGGGATAGCTGGGTATGGGTCACCTCGTCCCATGCGCTCCTGGTGGCGCTCAGCCCCTCGCGCACCGGGCATCTTCCCCCCAATCGGCGTTCGGCCCCCGACTCAACGCCAAGAAAGGAGTCCCGATGCTTGTCCATGCCACCGTCGACAAGATGACCGCGATGCACCTGACCGCGATGGCCGAGGCCTTCCAGCGGCAACTGGCCTCGGCCCAGTTCGCCGACCTCAGCTTCGAGGACCGGGTCGGCCTGCTGATCGACCACGAGTGGACCGCCCGCGAACAGCGCAAGCTCCAGCGGCGCCTCCAGGTCGCCAACCTCCGCCATCAGGCTTCCCTCGAAGACATCGACTGGCAGGCCCCCCGCCGGGGGCTCGACAAGGCCCTTATCGCCTCCCTCGCCACCTGTGCCTGGATCCCGCAGCACCAGAATCTCGTCATCATCGGGCCGACCGGGATCGGCAAGTCGTGGCTGGCGGACGCCTTTGCCGAGCGCGCGTGCCGCGTCGGGTACTCGGCCTACCGCGTGCGCGTCCCCCGGCTCCTGCACGACCTCGCCGTCGCGCGCGGGGACGGCTCGTACACGCGGCTGCTGGCCAAGCTGACGAAGACTGCCCTGCTCGTGTTGGACGACTGGGGACTGGCCCCGCTGTCCGGGCCGCAACGCCACGATGTCCTCGAGGTCCTTGAGGATCGCACCGAGCGCGCCTCAACGCTCCTCACCACCCAGCTCCCCATCAAGGCCTGGCATGAGGCCATCGGGGATCCGACCCTCGCCGACGCGATCTGCGACCGCCTCATCCATACCGCGCACGTCATCGAACTCCACGGTCCCTCAATGCGCGAAGTCCGGGCCAAGGCCCAGCGCGGTGGCGCCCCCGGAGGACCCACCGCGCCCGCAACTCCGAAACCAGCCGGGCCGGCCGGTAAGGGGACCAAATGACCCCGACGCACCACGCCCTTGACTCGGGAGGAGGGAGAGAGACAATCGCGAGCGTCGCTACGCTCCGATGAGCGATCACGATGGCCGGACGGAATGATCATCATCCGTCGGAACGAGCGATCATGTTCGCCGGAATCCGCACTCTCAGAGGGGGGATGCTCGGATGATCACGCGCAGAAGTGTTCTAGTCGGTCTGGGTGTGGGTGTGGGCTCGCTATCGACGGCGTTTCCGGCGTTCGCGCAACAAGGAGGGACGAGTCCCCGAGTTGGAGTGCTCTGGCACGCTGGTAGTGCCGAAGAAGAAAAGGTACCTCTTGGCGGACTTGTGGAGGGATTTAGAAACCTTGGCTACGTCGATGGCAAGAACATTGTTCTTGAGCACCGCTTCCCGAATGAACAATCTGAACGCTTCTTCAGTCTCGCTGCCGAACTAGTCCAAATCAAGGTTGACGTGTTAATTGCAGTCACGCGTCAAGCGGCCGTCGCCGCCCAAAGGGCAACCACGACAATCCCGATTGTGTTCATAGCCGTTCCCGACCCTCTCGGCAGCAAACTCGTCGCCAGCCTCGGACGACCTGGCGGCAACATTACAGGCCTGACAAACCTGGCAGTTGAACTGGTCCCAAAACGTATGCAGGTCCTCAAGGAGGCTATTCCCAGTCTGTCTCGGGTGGGGCTGCTAGTAAATGCGAGCGTTCCAGAAGCCGCACGCCGCTATATCGAAATCGCCCAAACCGCAGCACGTCCTCTTGGGCTCACTCTCCAGCCGGTCGAAATACGGACACCGGCGGATTTCGGGCCCGCCTTTTCCATGTTCACTCAAAGCCGGCTTCAAGGGATCTGCTTGACCTCCGATGGATTGATCTATGTCGAACAGGAACGGCTATCCCAACTAGCCCTGGACCGGAATTTGCCCCTAATCGGTTACACGCGCGACATGGCCAAGTGGACTGGCATGCTCATGACTTATGGCCCAAGCAACGTCGCATTGTTCAAGCGAGCGGCATACTTCGTAGACAAGATTCTCAAGGATGCCAAGCCCGGCGACCTGCCTGTCGAACAGCCGACCGTAATCGAGTTGATCGTGAACCTCAAGACCGCGAAGGCCCTCGGCCTCACGATCCCGCCGGCGGTGCTCGCGAGGGCGGATGAGGTCATCGAGTAAGTGCTTACCCGTGGCGAACTGCCTCACTGGTTCATCATCGTGCGGCGTGACAGACCTGGGCTCTACCAGCACCTCCGCGAGAGTTACGAGGGGGATGGCCGGGTCGAGGTGATGTTCGATCGGCGACTGGCGGCTCCGACGGCGACGATGCCCGTCGAGGTGAATATGCGACGAGCGGAGCGCAGAATTGGCGACCGGCGCGCGGCAACGCCAGGCGATCGGCGCCAGGCGGCCCGGCGTCAGCCGCTTGCGCCATCACAGCATGCATTCTGGGTCACCGAAGGATTTTACATGGTCCGACGGACACCGGAAACCCCAAGGCCATGACCTGCCCATCTGGCTCGACGCCGATGGCCGCCGGTGACGCCGTACACTAACCAGAGAGAAGGGCCACCCTAGCGACCCGGGTGGCAATCGCCCACCTCGTCACGTTCGTCCGGCCGGTAGCGTCGGCCTAGCCTCCGCGCCGACGATCCGAACACGGCTAGGGATCGAGGGACGGACGCAGTGAAGTAATGACGATGGGGCCTTTCATGCGGTTGCCGACGGTTGTCACCCAGGCTTCGTCCCCTCGCAAGCGCCACGCCCGGATGCGCTCCGCGAGTTCCTGCCGTTCCCAGGCTCGCAGCCTGACCAATCGCGAGCCCCAGAGATTCTTGGAGACAAAGAAGCCCTCACAGCCGCAGCCCTCAACGGCGATCCATGCCTGGAGCGGCGTCCCAATCGGTCACGGTCGCCGGATTGGCACACACGTCACAGACGCCACGGGCCGCGCTCACCATGGGATTTCGCCGGCGAGGTTGATGTCGGTCACAATCCACCGGATGCTCAGGTCGTCCTGGTACCCGCTGGCGGTGACCCGGACTCCGGGAACCAGACCTGCCACCGACACGCTCGGATGAAGCCAGAAGTTGCGCTCCCCGATTCGTAACCACCGCCCGAACGAATCCCAGGTGACGAGCGTACCGAGGATCGAGAATCGGAGAAGTTCAGTGTTCGGAGGGGATGGAGATGGCGTAGTCATCTGGCAGGGCCTCCATACACCGCCCCGAGAGTGCGGGAGCGTTGTGCCGGGTGGCGTATCGAAGCCAGATGCCAGGGGGCGGGACGCCCGGAACGTCTACCCGGCGGCCCCGTGGAAGGCACCTGTCAGTCTATACCAACAGTGTCGGGGGTGGGGGCGGCAGGGCGCCGATTAGTCATGCAACCGCAAAGGCCGGCCTAAATGTAAGTATTGAGTATCTATGATGTAATGTGACTTGGACCGCCAAGCCACTCCCTTGGTTCTGCTCATACGGTAGCGGCCATTCCAGCGATCGCACCCGCCCCCTCGACCTCGTACTGTCCGAAAACTCATCCCATCCTGGGGCTCAGGCCGCGCGGTGGTAGTACCGTAACAGCCCGCCCAGCCGGTCCCGGCAGCGAACCCGGGTCCCGCCAGCGGCAGCGGTTGCCGGGGTGATCAATTCATTGCCGAGCCCTTGGTGATTCCGTTCTCGATGAGAGTGAGCGACGAACTCGTCGAGGGCGCGGAGCAGCCGCCGCTCCCCCAATAGGATCAGCCGATCGAGACACTCTTCGCGGATCGACCGCACGAACCGTTCGGCGTAGGCGTTGGCATTCGGCCCTTGGACGGGCGTCCGCACGGTCCGCACCCCGGCGCCTTGGAGGATGCGGCGGAATCCGTCGGTCCACTTGGCGTCCCGATCGCAGATGAGGATCTGGTGACCCATCAGGAACCCATCGACCGCATCGGTCAGTCGCCGCGCCGCCTGCGCCATGAACCACGCATCCGGGGTGGGCGTCGAGCCCACCACGTGAACCCGTCGGCTCCGGAGATCGAGCACGAAGAGCGTGTAGTAGGTGATCAGTCCGCGAGGGGTCCAGACCTCGCTGGTGAAGAAGTCGGCCCCCGCGATTTCGCCCCAGTGGGCTCGGAGGAACGTCCGCCAAGAGGACGGGCGAGCCGGGGCAGGCGGGATCCCGTGGGCCTTGAGCACCTTGGCGACCGTACTCCGGGCCACCCCGTGGCCCAGGTTCTTCAGCGCCCCCTGGATGCCCCACCCGGGATTCTCCCTGGCCATCCGCAGAATGAGCGACGAGATCTCCGGCATGATCCCGGGCCGGCCTGGCCGCTTCGGCGTGAACGTCCACTTCCGGGCGATCAACTACCGGTGCCATCGCAAGATCGTGTCCGGCGTCACGATCGTCGCGACCTGCCGCAAGACCCGTCGCCCTACCCGGCGACCCTTCACCGCGAGGCGTCGGCGCTGGTCGTCGGTTAACCGGAGGCGGCGCCCCTTCACCTGCTCCTTGAGGACACCGTTCTCCTCCACCAGGTACTCGATGACGTGTTGTTGGTGGCGGTTGACCCACCCCGCGAGGGTCACGAGCAGCACCTGCAAGGGGTAGAGGTCGGCGCTCATGGGCCGATCTTACCGTGCTCACCCGGACCCCGTACCGGATACGGGCTCGGCCGAGTATTCGGACACTACGGGCCCTGGCGCGCCGGGCGCGGCTCGCCCACGAGCACGTCAGCCGCCTGGAGCGTCTTCGACCGCTACCACATCGTGGCGCCGGAGGACCTGCGGGCGGCGGCGGCGCGCATCGCGGCGCGGAGCGCGAGCCGTGACAGAGGGGATCTTTCGCGCCCAAGCACAGCGGGATAGACTGCAGGACCAAGCAGCCTATCCGGCCTGAGACGATCCGGAACAAACGAACGCAGGACAGTGAGTCGAGGCGGCTGGAGGTCGAGACGAGAGGTCCATCCCCGGCCGGGATGGGCTGCAAGATCTCGCGGCGGTCACGGTCTTACGCGGGTCTGCCTATCCGGCGGCCGAATTGTAGTTAGGCCTCACGAGAGAGGAGCCCGCGTAGAACCCCTCGGGTAGTCAGGAGCAAGATCATGAACGACACATGGGCAGCTGACTGGCTTGGCCGGTTCAGCGGCAACGAACCCAGCCGCCTTATCGAGCTGTACGCCGAGGATGCACGGTTCGAAGACATCACATTGCGCCAAGCGGTTCGCGGTAGGCCAGCCCTGCGGGAGTTCTTCGGTGCCTTCATGAATCCTGCACATCGCCACAATACGTTCACCTTCATCAGCTATTCGGGCGACGCGCATGGCGGTGCGATTGAGTGGACTTGGACCGCGAGGCACCGCGCACCGTTCCTCGAGCTACCGGCGGACGGGAAAGAGACCCGGATCAGGGGCGTCTCCGTCGTGCGGTTCAAGGCCGAGAAGATTCTCGAGCAGCGAGACTACTGGGACGCAAGAACCGTGATCCAGCAACTCGGTGCGACGCGTGAGGCCTAACAAGCCGCTGCAGCGGACGGCGCTGCCGCGCCACCGCTGAGCGGCCGAGTCGTTAGCCCGCTTCAGGAGCACGTAATGCGACCCCTTCGGTACTCCATCAACGTCACATTGGACGGGTGCTGCGATCATCGTGCAGGGGTCGTGGACGAAGACTTGCATCGTCACGCGGTCGAGAACCTCGTCCAGGCCGATGCCCTCCTCTTTGGCCGGGTGACTTACGAAATGATGGAGGCAGCGTGGCGGCCGCCGGCGCGGACGGGAGCGAGGCCTGATTGGATGGAACCCTTCGCCCGTACGATCAATGCGGCAAAGAAGTATGTTGTGTCGAGCACCCTGGATCGGGTCGATTGGAACGCGGAGCTCGTGCGCGGGGATCTGGGGAAGGCCGTTCAGCAACTCAAGCGGGAGTCGGGCAAGGGACTGTTCGTGGGAGGCGTGAAGCTCCCGCAGGCGTTGGCGGAGCTGGGATTGATCGATGAGTACGAGTTCGTCGTGCATCCCAGGCTAGCGGGCCATGGGCCGACGTTGTTCGCGGGCTTATCGAAGCGTATCGACTTGAAGCTCGTGAGCCGGCTGGAGTTCGGCTCGGGGGCGGTGGCGATGCAGTATGAGCCGAGAAGGTAGCCATTGGACAACTTCCACGGCGCGTAAGCGACAGGCCAGTACGGGCTCATGATCGCGCAGGACTTCCGGGGCGCCTTGCGCGCGCTCTTCAGCTACTCCGCGGCGGTGTTCGACTCGGTCCCGTTCCTCCGGGGGGCCGTCGTCGGGCGCACGACCGACACGCTCACGCTCCGCTCGGGCATCGTCCTCGCCGCCTACCCGTGCCGGCCGCTGGCCATCCGCGGGCTCCGGGCCCAGATCGCGGTCCTCGACGAGTTGGGCTTCTACCGGAACGCCGAAGGGAATCCCCAGGATCTGGAGATGCTCCGCGCCGTGCGGCCCACGCTGGCCACTACCGGCGGCCGGCTCGTGATCCTGTCCTCGCCCGCCGGCCAGAGCGGCGCCCTCTGGGATCTCTATCGCCTCCACTTCGCGCGGGACGACGCGCCGGTGCTCGTGTGGCGCGGCAGCGCCCCGGAGATGAACCCGACGCTCTCGGCCGACTACCTCGCGCGTATGGCGCAGGACGACCCCGAAGGTATCGCTCCGAGGTCCTGGGGGAGTTCCGGGCCGGGGTGTCGGCCCTCTTCGATCCCGAGATGCTGGAGGCGTGCGTCGTCCGCGGCGTGCGCGAGCGGCTCCCCGAGGACGGCGTGCTCTACCAGGCCGCCGCCGATCCGTCTGGCGGGCGCCGGGACGCCTTCACGGTCGCCCTCGGGCACCAGATGGGGAACCGCATCGTCGTCGATGTCGTGCGCGACTAGGCAGCCCCCTTCAACCCGAGCGGGGTGGTCGCCGAGGCCGCGGACCTCTGCCGCCGCTACCGGGTCCACACGCTCGTCGGGGACAACTTCGGCACCGAGTGGATCGTCGAGCCGTTCCGCCAGCACGGGATCACCTATCGCGGCGCGGCGCTCGACCGGAGCCGGCTCTACCTGGAGCTACTCCCGATCGTCAACGCGCAGGGCATCGCGCTGCCGGACCTCGCACCGCTCCTCCGCTAGCTACGCGGCCTCGAACGACGCCGGGGCGTGTCGGGCCGCGATCGCATCGTGCCCTCGCCGCACGAGCACGATGACCGCGCCGTGTCAGTCGCGGGCCTCGCGGCGGGCTTCCTCGTGCGCGGCCAGCCGGGCTTCTCGGGATGGAAGCCCTACGAGCCCGAGCCCGTGTCCGCGCGGCCCGTCAGCGGGATCGAGGTCATCGAGCGGACGGTGTTTCGGTGCCAGACGCGGGGCTGCACGTGGGAGGAGCCGGTCCGCTTCCCTCCCTCGAAGTGCCCGGCGTGCAGCGCGCGGGGGCCGACCCCCGACGAGCTAGTCTGGGGCGACTACCGATGAGCGACACCCGATCCCCGTACTGGTGCTGCGGAGTCGCTCCGGACCCGGATTTTGAGGCGCCGACCTGTGCGTGCGTGATCTTCTGCTGCGCGGCCCACCCTTACGGCGAGACCTGTCTCGTGTGCTGCCGCACGGTCTGGGGAAGGCACCGCGCGCCAGGCGAGCACCAGGAGCCCCGACGACGATGACCAAGGTCTTACCTAGACCGCCGCGAGGCTCAGGTGATGGGCCGGGCCCCGGCGGTGTCGTCAAGCACCGTGCGGTGGAGCCTGTCAACAACAGTGAGACAGTTTGGTCATGAGTTTAGTGGAGGCGCACCTGCCGCACCTCTCGGGTCAAATCCACTGCGCCGGGGAGGCCGTCACCTCCAGTTCGCTCCCCAGCGCCTCGTTGAATCGGTTGGTGAAGTTCGCGGCCGCGATGCTCAGGGTGAGCTGCACCAGCGCCTCAAGCGAGAGATGGCCGCGCAGCGCCTCGACGAGGGTGCCGTCGACCTGGACTCGCACCGTCATCTGCTCCGCGTAGCGGAGCACCAGGCGCTCGAGCTCCGAGAACAGGGGGCTCGTTTCGAAGTTGGGCAGGGCCTCGAGCTGCTCCCGAGAGACGCCGACCCTCTGTCCGAGGGCCGAGTGGTGCGTCGCACAGTAACGGCACGGATTGAGCTGCGATGCTCGAACGTAGGCGGGCTGCCGCAGCGTCGGATCGAGGGCGCCCTCGCGCAGCGTCGCGTACCACTGGGCGAACGGGGGCACCGACCGGGCATGGTGGGCCATGAGCCGGTAGAAGTTCAGCCCCCGACCGCCGCCCTTCGCGACCCGGTCGTACGTCGCCGCACCTCGGCGGGCACCTGCTCTCGCTCGACGTAGGGAAGCCTCGCGGCCACGCTCGAACCTCCTGCACCAGGTCGGGCTCAGCGGGTGACTGCCGGGGGCTCCGGTGACTCCCTATCGGGCGGGCCCATCGCCGTCTCCGCCCTCTCCAGCCAGAACCCATGTCCATCTCGCGGTACATCCCCTTCGCGGTGGTCAGGTGCTCCTGGGCCTTCGCCTGGTCGCCGGTGCGCCGGTAGAGCGTGCCGAGGCCGAGGTGGCAGTGGGCGACGAGCGGGCGCATCCCGAGCTGGCCGGCCAGCTCGAGCGCCTGCTGGTAGTAGCCTTGAGCCTCTTCGGCACGCGATGCCGTCGGGTGCATGGCGATCTCCGCGAGCAGGCGGAGGGTCCACGCCTGGCTGACGCGCTCCTCGTGCGTCACGGCGAAATCGAGCGCCTCCGTGGCCCGTGATCGCGCCTCGTCGACGCGGCCGGCGTGGAGGTGGGCCTCTCCGAGCCACGCGAGGCGGCGGGCCTGGAGGGCCCGCGGGCCGCGCGCGGAGCCCTGGCGGACCGCGTCCTCGAGCAGGGCGAGGGCCTCCGGGTGCCGACCGGTCAGCGTGCGGACGTGGCCGAGCGCCGCGCCGAGCTGGTACTGGTTGATGATGTTCCAGGTCCGGCTGACCTCGAGGCCTTCCTCGAGCGCCGAGGCGGCTTGATCGAGGTCCCCGCGGCGGAGGCGGACGTGGCCCAGGGCCCCCAGGGCGGCGGCCAGCGAGAACGGCCGATTCGGCCGATCGGGCGACGCGGACCGCCTCCTCGGCCAGCTCGATCGCCTCCGGGAAGCTCCCGGTCTCGGACTCGGTTTGCGCCAGCCAGGTCGGGGCGCGCACCACCGGGGGGAGGTCGTGCCCCGGGGCAGATGGAGTGGCCGATCGGCCGCGGCCAGCGCCACGGCCTCGCGAAGACACTCCCGCGCGGGCCCGAAGTCGCCGAGAGCGTAGTGGGTCGCCCCGAGTCGGTACGAGCGTGGTGGCCCGGAGTCCGGAGTCCTGGAGCCGATCAGCCAGGTCCAGGGTCCGGACCCCCTCGGCGAAGGCTCGCCGATACTGGGCCATCAACGCCAGCGTGTTCACGAGCCCGCTCGACACCCATCCCATCCGGGCGAGATCGCCCAATCGCTCGGCCTGCGGCGCGGCGGCCCGCAGATGGTCGAGGGTTCGGGCCAGCTCGTCGATCGGTACCAGCACGTCGTGGAGATCGATCCGGAGGTCGACGGCCGCCTCCAGAGTGATCGGGGTCTCCGGCAGATGCCCCAGGGCGACCAGCGCCTCCTCGAACGCCGCCGCCGCCTGCCGGTAGGCGGACCGCCCGGCGGCCTTGAGGCCCGCCTGCCGAAGATAGCCCACGGCCGGGTCCCAGGCTTCCGCGCGAACCGCGTGATGGGCCAGGCGCTCGACGTGCTCCGCCAGCCGATCGGCGTGCCGCGACTCCATGGCGGCGAGAATCCGGGCGTGCAGGGCACGCCGCCGCTCGAGGAGCAGGCTCGCGTAGGCAACCTCGTGGGTGAGGGCGTGCTTGAACGTGTACTCGACCTCGGGATAGAGGCTCGTCTCGTACAGGTACTCGGCGGCCTGGAGATGAGCGAGCCCGCGGCGCAGGTCCTCGTCCGGGGTCTCGGCGACGGCCTGGAGCAACGGCAGGGGCACCTCGGTCCCGACCACGGCCGCGGACTGGAGCAGCTGCTTGTCCGCCGGGGGCAGCCGGTCGATGCGCGCCGCCAGGATCGCGTGGACGGTCTCGGGGACCTGGATCGTCTCCACCGGATGAGTCAGCCGGTACGCGCCCCGCTCGCCCGTGAGCGCGCGAGTCTCCACCAGCGTCCGCACGCTCTCCTCGAGGAAGAACGGATTCCCACGGGTCCGGCCGATCAGGAGCGCACGCAGGGGCGCCAGCGTCGGATCGTCGCCGAGGAGCGCACGCAGCAGCTCCCCGGCGCTCTCCTCGGGGAGGGCGTCGAGCCGGAGCTGCGTGTAGTAGCTCTTCGGGCCCCACCCGTGCTGGTACTCGGGGCGGTAGTTGACGAGAAGCAGGAGCCGCGCGACCGGCAGGCTGTCCACGAGGGCGTCGAGGAGGGCCTGGCTCTCGGAGTCGATCCAGTGGAGGTCCTCGAAGACGACGAGCAGCGGCTGCGCGCGAGCCTCGCGCAGGAGCAGGTGCCTGACCGCGTCGAGCGTGCGCTGACGGCGCTGCAAGGGGTCCAGGGCGGTCCACGTGGGGTCGTCGACCGGCACCTGGAGGAGCGAGAGCAGCACGGACAGGATCGGCTCGAGGTCGCGATCGAGCGTCAGGAGCTTCCCCGTGACCTTCTCGCGCATCTCCCGATGGTCGTCGCGCTCCCCGATGCGGAAGTAGGCCTTGAGGAGGTCGATCACCGGGAGCCAGGGACTGGCCCGACCGTAGGAGACCGAGCCGGACTCGAGGACCAGCCAGTCATGGACGCGATGCGACCGGGTCAGTTCGTGGACGAGGCGCGACTTCCCGACGCCGGCCTCGCCGATCACCGCCACGATCTGCCCTTGCCCTGGCCCGCCTGCCCGAGCGCTCGCCGGAGCTGGTCGATCTCCGCCTCCCGTCCCACGAAGCGGCTCAGCCCCCGGATGGCGGCCACCTGGAATCGCGTCCGCGCCGCCGCGGCGCCGGTCAGCTCGTAGACGTCGACCGGCTCCGGCAGTCCCTTGATCTGCACGGGACCCAGCGGTCGCACCTCCACGTAGCCCTCGGCCAGACGAAGCGTGCGCGGCGGTGATGAAGGTCGACCCCGGCGACGCCATCTGCTCCAGGCGGGCGGCCAGGTGCGTCGTCTGCCCGACCGCCGAGTAGTCCATGCGGAGATCGCTGCCCACGGAGCGGACGACGACCTCCCCCGAGTTCAGGCCGACGCGGATGTGAGCGCCCACGGCCTCGGTGCGCCGGAGCGTCTCGGCGTAGCGGGCCACGGACGCCTGCATCTGGAGCGCCGCGTAGCAGGCGCGCACGGCGTGGTCCTCGTGGGCGAGCGGCGCGCCGAACAGCGCCATGATCCCGTCGCCCATCACCTGGTTGACCGTGCCCTCGTAGCGGTGGACCGCCTCCATCATCCGCTCGAGGACGGGGTCGAGGAGCTTGCGCGCCTCCTCGGGGTCTCGGTCGGCGAGCAGTTCCATCGAGCCCTTGAGGTCGGCGAAGAGCACGGTGACCTGCTTGCGCTCGCCCTCGAGGGCGGCCTTCGAGGTGAGGATCTTCTCGGCGAGGTGCTTGGGGGTGTAGCGTCTCCGGGGTGGGCGACTCGCGGGCCGGGCCGCGGGCTGCCGGTCGACTGGCCGCTGGCCGCACTGGCCGCAGAATCGGGCGCCCGGCGGGTTTGCCGCGCCGCAGGCTGCGCAGGCGAGCCGCCGAGGCGGGCGCCGCATTCGTGGCAGAACTCGAGCATCAGCCGGGTTTTCTTGCTGGCACCGGGGACACGTCATGGCCGTGGGGGCTCGCCTCCGCCCTGATCGCTCGCACTCCGTTTCGTCAAGCCGAACGGGCAGCGTGAAGCTGAACGTCGACCCCTGGCCCACCTGGCTCTCGACCCAGATCCGTCCCCCGTGCAGCTCCACGAACTTCTTGGCCAGCGTCAGCCCGAGCCCCGTGCCCTCCTGCTTGCGGGTGTCGTCGCGCCCGACCTGGCGGAACTCCTCGAAGATGGCCGCCTGGTCCTCGGGCGCGATTCCGACCCCCGTGTCGCTGACGGCGATGGTGACGGACGCCGTCGGCCGCCGTCGCGGTGAGGCCGACCCGGCCCCCCTCCGGGGTGAACTTCACCGCATTGGAGAGGAGGTTCAACAGGATCTGCTTCACCTTCCGCTCGTCCGCGACGATGTCGCCCAGCCGCCCGTCCACGGTCTGGGTGAGCGTGATCCCGTGCCGGGTCGCCCGCCCCCGCACCAGGGTCAGGGCATTGTCCAGGGCGGTGGGCAGATGGAACCGCCCGAGCTCCAGCTCGAGCCGACCGGCCTCCACCTTGGACAGGTCGAGGATGTCGTTGATCAGGGAGAGGAGATGCCGGCCCGAGGACAGGATGTCCTGCAGGTACTCGGCCTGCTTCTCGTTCACCTCCCCGAACATCCGCTCGGCCAGGACCTCCGAGAAGCCGAGGATCGCGTTCAGCGGCGTCCGCAGCTCGTGGGACATGTTGGCGAGGAACTCGGACTTGTGGCGGCTCGCGGCCTCGAGCTGCCGGCTCTTGTCCGCGATCTCCCGGAAGAGGCGGGCGTTCTGGATGGCCAGTGCCGACTGCGTCGCGAAGGTCTTCAGCACGCTCGACGACCTCGGGGGCGAACTCGCCCGGGCGTCTTGCCGGCTGACGGCGAGCGCGCCGATGACCTGATCCTCCCGCAGGAGCGGCACGGCCAGCAGCGCCCGGTAGCCCGTCCGGAGGAGGACGTCGCGCAGCGGGCCCTGGTAGGCCTCCGCCGCCGCGATGTCGGGAATCTGCACCGGCTCCCGCCGTTCGACGGCGCGCCCGGCGAGGCCCTCGCCCTTCGCGGATCGGCATTGCCCGCAGCACCTCGACGAGCTGCCGGCTCGCAGTTGTGAGCGGCCGCGCAGGTGGAACTCCTCGGGCGACCTCTTCGTACTCGTAGATCGAGGCGCCGTCCGCGCCCGCCAGCTGAGCTGGCCCGCGCGGACACGATGGTGTTCAGCACCGTCTCAAGGTCTAGCGTTGAGCTGACCGCACGGCCGACCTCGCCAAGCGCCGTAAGCTTGCTCCACCGACCGCGTCAGCTCGCTCGGTCCGTGCCTGCGAGCTCCTTGAACAGGCGCACGTTCTCGATGGCGATCACCGCCTGGTCGGCGAACGTCTCGAGGAGCGCGATCTCCTTCTCGGCGAACGGCCGCGGCCCACCGGCCGTGTCGCTCCTCGCCACCGCGATCGCGCCGACCGCGCGCTCGCCCCGCAGCATCGGCACTATGATTCCCGTGCGATAGCCACCCGCTCGCGCAATCCGTCGGACCGCTTCGGAGGGGTCGCTCAGGAGGTCCGGGCTTTGCACGACTACCGCGTCGCGGATCGACCGCGCCGAGTTGGTGTCCGCGGTCAGCGGGAGAGGATATACACGCCGAAGCTCCTCCAGCGCCCCGGGTGACTGGCCGTAGTGAGCCACCAGGTCGATCAGGGTGCCGTCGAGGCGAAACACGGAGCAATAGGTCCCGTCGCAGACGCGGAAAGCGTGCTGCGCAATCGTGTCGAACACCGGCTGAGCGTCGGTCGGCGAGCGCGAGATCACCTGGAGGATATCGCTGGTCGCCACCAGGTCCCGGTTGCGCGCCTCCAGCTCCTTGAACAGCCGGACGTTCTCGATCGCAATCACCGCCTGGTCGGCGAAGGTCTTGAGGAGGGCGATCTGCTTGATCCGAGAACGCTGCGGCACGCCCGACGACGATCGCTCCGATGGCGGTCCCCTCACGCAGCATGGGTACGGCGAGAAGACTCCCGTACCCGATGGTTCGCGCCAGCTCGCGAGACAGGGAGCTAACATCCGGATCGCTCTCGAAGTCCTTCACGTGAATGACCGTCCGGTCCAGGACGGCTCGGGAAGATACGAACTCACTGCTCGGGGGCATCGGAAAGCGGCGCCGCAATAGTTCGAGTACCTCCGGCGGGAGATTGTAGTGGGCGACGAGGTGCAGAAGTCGAGCGTCGTACCGAGAGACGGTGCCGAAAAGCCCATCGCATAGCCGTACCGCACTGGCCATGATCGCGCGAAAAACCGGCTGCACGTCGGTCGGTGAGCTCGAGATGACGCGAAGGATCTCGCTCGTGGCGGTCTGCTGCTCCAGCGCTTCGGTCACCTGCGCGTGGGCTTCGGTGAGGGCGCGGTCCTTCTCCTGGAGCTCGGTGAACAGGCGGACGTTCTCGATGGCGATGACCGCCTGGGCGGCAAAGGTCTGGAGGAGGGCCACTTGCCGGTCCGTGAAGGGTTGCGCCTCGGTGCGCCGGAGCCCGATCGCGCCAATCGCGATGCCTTCTCGCATCAACGGCACGCTGAGGATCGCGCGGTGGCCCCGGTGCCGCGCACGCTCGCTGCCCTCGGGAAACTCGTCCGACTCAGCTTGGATGTCAGTGACATGGACAGTCCGCCTCTCCAGCACCGATCGGCCGGTCACGGTCCCTCGGTCCAGCGGGAGGGAATACTCGCCGATCCGTACGGCGAGGATCGGACCGTGATGGGCGACGAGGCGCAGCCCTTCACCGTCGAGGCGGAAGATGACAGTGTCCAACGACTCGCAAAGCTGGGCCGCGCTCTGCGCCATGGCCTGGAAGACCGATCGGATGTCGGTTGGCGAGCCGGCGATCACTTGCAGGATCTCCGCGGTCGCCGTCTCCCGCTCCAGCGCTTCACTCAGGGCGCTCGTGAGCTCCGCATATGACGCCGCTCGGGGAGCACTCGGATTGGCCGTGAGGGGCGTGCCGCACGCCTCGCAGAACGTCGCCTGCGGGCGATTCTCGTGCTGGCACCGGGGACATGGCATACCCAGCGTCTCTCCCGAGTCCGGATCGTCAGCGCCTGCCAGGGACTCCGCGTCACGGCACCCGGGTCGCCGCAGCTCGGCGTCCCCGGCCGTCCCCCTGGGGAGTACGGCAGTCCCGACCCTACCGCGAGCCGGCCCCCGGCGCCAGACGGGCGCCAGAGGGTTTCCGGAGGCCCGTCGGGTGCCGGACTGATTGCGATGGCGCGTCCGCCGCGCTACCCTGTAGGCGCCTTCCACGGGGCCGCCGCGTAGACGTTCCGGGCGTCCCGCCCCCTGGCATCTGGCTTCGGTACCCCACTCCCACGGCACCACGCTCCGCCGTCGGGGCGGGTGTGGAGAGCCGCCAGATGCCGAATGAAGCGGCGCTCCGCCGACTCGCCCGCCTCGTCCTCGCGACGTGACCCGGATCGAACGTGGGGAGGTCCTGGCGTCGGCGCCCCCTGTACCGTCTGTGCCCAGCCCGTCACGCCCGAGCAGATGGAGTACGAAGTGCAGTTCGCCCACGACAGCGCCACCCCGGGATTGGACAAGTTCCACCTCCACCTGCGGTGTTTCGCCGCGTGGGAGCTCGAACGGACCAAGTTCGTGTAGGGACGCCGCTCACGCTCAAGGCGTCGATGCCCCGGACTCGGGGACCAAGGAGTCTGCGATGGCCATGGCCGGCGATGGACCCTGTCTGGTGTGCAACGCGCCCGCGACCATTGCCGACTGGACACCGAGCCAGGAGTGGCTCAGCGTCGAGGGGTGCGGCTGCGGGGACTTCTTCATCTCCAAGGGTCTCTGGGGTGCGCGATTGCTCAGTATGCAAGCCCCAAAACGGGAGGAGCTCGCCAAGTGCATCCGGGCATGGCGCGCGCAAGGCGACGAAGCCTGGGTGACGGCCGCTGGCAATCGCATGACCGGGCCCATCGCCATTGTCTCGGTGCAGCCATTCCTCGACCCCTAGCCGCGTGACTCCGATCGTTGGCGCTGCCAGTAGGCCCGCTGGCGGAACCGGCTACCTTCAGCTTCGGTGCGTGGCGACGGGGACGGCCGCGTCGTCGCGCCGGTGGCAACGACCCCCGGTCTCGAATCGCCAGTGTCTATGCGGATCGCGCGGGGCCAATTCCTGAGACTCGTGTCTTCCTACCGGGCCTCCTAGCCAGCCCCGGGGCTTCGCTAGGCATCAAGCCAGATCGGCGGCGTCACCGAGCGTGAGCGGGAAGCCGAGCCGCGTCGCCAACGCCTGAAGCCGCACGATGGCGTCCGCTCCGTGTCCGTTCGTCCATTCCCCCCGGGCGGCGCATGCCCCAAGGCGATCGCTTCCTCGCCGGTCTCCGGCTCCAGTCCGACCCAGAGGTCCGGCGGCCCGGCGGTGATGACTAAGCGCATGCGATCGGGTTCCCCTCCCAAGGCTGCAAGACTTCGAACCACGCCCCGCTGAACCTACCAGGGAGACAGCCCCGGTGCCAGACGACCCCGAGGGGGCGTAGAACGCGGCCCTCCGGCAGCGGGTCGGTGAGCTCGAGCGCCTCGTCGGGCAGCTCAAGCGGCGCCCCTGGCCGCAGTCGTAGTCCCGATCTGCCAGCGCTGCCCGGCGGGCCTTTGGGCCTACTTGGTAGAATGCCCCGGCCAAGAGGACGTCACTTCTGGTCCAAGCGATAGATGCGCCTGGCATTCTCGCTCGCGAGGAAACGAGCGATATCGGCCGGCAGCGCATCGACCAGTCGGCGCGCCAGCGCGAGCCGCTCGCTGCCTTCGTCGAAAAACTGGTCGCTGCCGATCATGAACCGATCCGGAAACGCGCGGAGCAGGGTGAGCCAGTCCGGGCGCACCGTGCCGTCGCGGGTCAGCGGTGACGTGGCCTGCGGACCGTGTGGGTCGAGCTTCACGCTCATGTAGAGATTGGAGTGTTTCTCGAGGAGAGAACGCATCAGCGCGACGGTCCGCTCGCCCGCAAGATCCCAGCCCCCATGCGCCCACACGATTCGCGCCTCCCGATTGTGGGCGAGGAGGCGTTCGAATCCGGAGATGTTTTCTCTCAGTCGCTCCGGGTTCTCGCCACGCCCTCGCATGCGCGTGGGC
Organism: uncultured Candidatus Rokubacteria bacterium; assembly: GCA_963804185.1. Taxonomy (GTDB): domain Bacteria; phylum Methylomirabilota; class Methylomirabilia; order Rokubacteriales; family DASRDR01; genus DASRDR01. The sequence goes on along the minus strand of CAWDPM010000005.1, from coordinate 102,816 downwards.
ATGTCCATGTCGCGCGGCACCGCTTCCATGTGGAGGTCGATCGGCATCGCGTTCTGTGCCGCGACATCGGCCAGCGCCAGGAGCAGCGGGTGATCGGCGCGCGTGGACTCGTACGGATGTCCACCGTGCCCCGACGAGAAATGCTCCACGGTCAGCTCGCCGAATCCGACGGCGCCGGCCGCGACGATCGCCGCCGCCGCCTGCTGGAGTCGCTGCACGTGCTTCGGGGTCACCTTGTCGGGCGCGACGGCGTGGAGCATGGGATTCAACGACTCGCCACCCGCGACGAGCGCGAACCGACGCGGATTGCCGCGCACGACCGGCCCGAGCTCCGGCAGGCCATAGGTGCCCCGATGATCGGGAGGAAAGGGCGGCGGAAGGACGATCGTCTTCTCGACCTTGAACTCGTCCATGGCCCGGAGCGCGTGCGCGGCCAACGCCGCCGGGTTGCCTCGTCGGTTTCGCATCAGGTGGGCGTGGGTGTCGACGATCACGAGCGGCTCGCCCACGGTCGAGTCTTGCGTGTCCGCGACACTAGTCGACACCGGCGCGCACAGGCTGGCGAGGCCAAGCAGCAGCGCCCAGACCAGCGGAGGCTTCACGGCGCTGACGCCGACTACGAGGCGCGCTTCCGCCGAGCCGGCCGTTTCTCCGCCACGGGTTCCCGCTTTGCCTTCCCGGGAGAGACCTTGGCCAGTTCCTTCCGTGCGAGACTCGCCTCGAGCGTCGCGACCAGATCCGTCGTCGGAGGTCGGGTCTCCACCTCCACGCGCTGGATCTCCTGACCCGCGACCTTCTGCTCGATCGCCTTCAGCAGGCGCTGCCGGTACTCGTCCTCGTACTTCTCGGGTTGAAAGTCGGTCTCCGACAGTTCGCTGATGAGCCGCTCGGCGAGCGTTCGTTCCTGGTCGCGGATCTTGGGCTCGGCCCCCCGGTCGATCTCAGTTGCGTTGTACACCTCGTTCGCGAAGTAGAGCCGTTGGAGGAGGAGCCCGCCGGATCACTTGAGCTCGAACTCGACCGCGACCTCGCCCTTTGCCGGCACCGTCACCTCCTGGGTGAGGACGCGGGGCGGGTCGTAAAGCGGGCGGCCGTCCTTGTCCTTGCCGTCCTGATGCACCCGGATTGCGATCGGCGTCGTCTTCCCGCGCCAGGTGAACGTGCCCACGGCGATCCGGCGCGTCTTCTCGAGGGCCTGAGCGAGCACGCGATACCCACGGTCCCCGTTCTTCCCAGCGCCCAGGTAGTACGTGTCCTCGAAGTACACGGGGTCGATCGCGCTCTCCGGGACGAACGAATCGATGACGAGCGCCGACGAGGATGCCTGTTCGAGCGCCTTCAACTCTTCCGGCTCGAAGCGCACGTACTCGTCCTTGGCGATCTCGTACCCCTTCACAGTCTCTTCGCGCGGGACGATCCCGTGGATGGGGCACTCCAGGCGCATCTGGATGCGGGAGCCGCACTTCGCGTGCAGGAGATGGAAGGCGACGCCTTGCGAGCTCGTGGCGGTGAAGAGCTGGACGGGAATCACGGCCAGGCCGAGGGTAATATCCAGGTTCTTCAACGCGCGAGGCATGGTGTGTGTGGAGGCGATCTCGCCTTCTGTGGGATCCGAAATTCATTATATCGCCGGCCGAAGGTCACGGGTGGGGCGCGCTCTTCATCTGTTGACCTTGGCCACCGCTCCGGCGTAGCATCCCGCCACGGGCGGTTGCCATGCGACACTTCCCCGCCTCTGCAGCTCAAGCACACCCCGCGTGATTTCCAGGAGCGCGACCAAGGAGGCATACGATGACCCGTACGCGAATCTTTACTATCAGCGTTGGGATTCTAGGATTGGCGTGTGGTCTGGGACTCGGAACCGCGATCGGTCAGCAGTCTCCGCCGACAGAGAACAAAGGCGTGTCCGTGGGGAAGACGGCCGCGATGGACTTGGGTCCCGAACTCCAGGGCATCCAAGGGCGTCAGCTACGAGTACGAGTAATCACCGTGGAGCCGGGTGGCCAGATCCGCCACCACAGTCACCAGGATTGGCCCGAGGTTGTGTACGTGAGCCAAGGAGCGGTGACCGAGTACCGAGGCAGCCAGTCGAGTGACTATCGCACGGGAGACACATTCCAGGCGGGCAAGGACACGACGCACTGGCTTGAGAACAAGGGGACGGCACCCGTGGTGATTATTGTGGCGGATATCTTCAAGCAGCCGTAGCGCCGTCCGGCAAGGCACGCAGACACCCGGCAACGGAGGAAGGCGCATGCCCAAGCGCATGCGATCCGTTCCCCTCCTAAGGCTGGAAGACTTCGATCCTGCCCCGCTGAACCTACCAGGGAGGCACCCCGCTCGGCGAGGTCGCGCCGCCCGCCGGCAGCGGGTCGGAGAACTGGGCGCCTAGTCGGTCAACTCAAGCGGCGCCTCTGCCGGCTTCAAGTCGGACCTCGATCTGACGGCGCTCCTCGCGCAGGCGGAGCTCGACGCGTTGACGATCGAGAAAGTCAACATCCCGCGCATCTGGTCGTTCGTCACCCTGCATCAAAAGCTAGACCGGCGCTACGACAGCATCGCCAGAATCCTCCTCGCGGCCACGTCGGCGCCGTCCACACGCGCGCGCTCGGGCGGCCGCGACTGGCCGAGGAGGCGATCGACGTGCGCCGTCCATCGTCCCGCGAAGAGATCGTCGTGATCGATGCAGGCACAGCGCAGCCAGCGCGGCATTTCGCGAACCAGCACCGGGTACTCGCGAAACCGCCCGCGCGGCGTGTACAGGACGGCGGCGTCGTTCGCGACGCACTCGGCCACGATGCCGTACCCCGGCTTCGTCGCGACGACGGCGGCGGCAGCGACGAGGTCCTCGTACCGCAGGCCGCGGCGGTAGAGATCGGCTTCGTCGAAGATGCGTACGCCGGGCACCTCCGCCGTGCGCCCCGCCGCGGTCGCGACGAGCGCGTAACGGGACGCCAGCGTGTCGGGCACCTGCAGGCCGCTGACGCCGTATCCGCCGTACGATATGAGCACGAGCGGCCGGTCGGCCGGCAGGGCCAGCATCCGCCGCACGTCCGCCGGGTCCCGGCGCGAGCGCCGCGCGACGAACGGCAGATCGTCCACGGCCCGGAACGACTTGAATCCGCCCGCCATCGGAAGCCGCCACGCCATCGTCGCGCACGCGTACGCCTCGGCCATGCGGGGCACGACGTCGTGCGCCTCCTGCCGCGCCAACTCCTCCTCGTATTCCGCGAGAATCCAGTCCCACGTGAAGTTGGCGATCGCGATCGAGGGGACGCCGGCGCGCGACGCAGCGGCGAAGGCGAGCGGCGGCACGTCGCCGACGACGAGGACGGCGCCGCGGGCGGCGAGCAGCGCGGCCTCGGCCCCGACACGCTCGCTGAACCCTGCCTGGAACGCCGCGGCGCGCCGCACCGTCTCCGCCTCGTCGAGCCGCAGGCTGTCGATCTGGGCGATGCCCGTATCGCATTCCACCGGCTCGAACGTGACGGGGGCGCGCAGCGTCAGATCGAACAGCCACCGCGGCGCGCTTGTCCGGACGGCCAGCGCGACCGCCGGGGCCGCCGCGTGCAAGGCGTTGATGATCTCGATCTGACGGGAGGCGTGGCCGAAACCGTGGCCTGAAATGTAGAAGATGATCAACGGACGGCGTCGTGCGCGACGGTCTCGCGCTCATCGGCGCGGTCGGCTCCGCCGGGGGGTGGCAGGGCGATCTTCAGCACCTCTTCGAGCGTCTCGACCGGCACGAACGCCATGTCGCGCCGGACCTCCTCCGGCAGTTCGGCCAGGTCCTGCTCGTTCAGGCGCAGCAGCACGAGCGGCCTTTGCGAGCTGGTGGCGGTGAAGAGCTGGACCGGAATGGTGGCCAGCCCGAGGGAGATGTCGAGGTTCTTCAGCGCGCGAGGCATCGCTGGTACACCCAGCGCAGTCTCGCTCTGGGTGCACGGGGATTATAGCTCCGTCAAATGCCCATCGGGCCGCTGGTTCACCCGCGCTGACGGACAGCCAACAACGAGAGGCTGACCATCAGGCCGCATGGTGATACACATGATGCAGGCCCCCAAGCACCGGCTGCCCGATGATCCGGCCCGTGGGTTGGACGGGGCCGTCGGAGCTGATCCGCACGGCGCCCGCTGGCCAAGCCCCACGCGATGCTGGATCGGGCGATGCTTACAGTTCAGCCTTCGTGAGACTCCAGTTTCTGCTTGAGACCTCTCTGGACGCTGTGAGAACAAACGCGCCATGAGCGACCCATCAAGCGAGTCGAGCTTCGGTTCTTCCATCACGCGGCGCGACTTCGTCAAGGGGCTTACGGCCCTAGGAGGCGCCGCTCTCATCGGCAGTCGGCCGTCCCAGGCGGCCCTACCGGGCCGCTACACGTTCTACCGGGTCCTGGACGCCGACGACGTCGGGGTGATCACGGCCGCCGTGATGGTATCCAGCGGGCAGCCCTACATCTTCTTCCACGGGACCCTCCTAGGCACCTCGGGGGACCTCGACACGATCTTCGTGGCGCGCATGGACTGGGGCGGCTCCCGCCCCACCGCCCAGCAGGTCGGACCCCTGCTCTTCCAGCAGTTGACGCTATCGCGGAACAACGTGGTCGGCGCCACCAACGACGTCTTCTGTGACCGCATCGGAACCGGCGATGTCAACAGCCTGGGTCATTTCGCCACAACGATCTCAGGCTCGTCCGACAGCACGACCGTGCCACTGAGCGCCCCCTCCGCCTGCTCCTTGACCGTGCGCCCCGCGCCGGCGCAGGATGACGCGGGGTCAGCCGGCGCTCGCGAGGTCGCCGCTCGCCCTCGCCCCTCCAGGCGGGCCGCCACGGCGGCCAGGGCAGGCTTCGGGGGGAGGCCGGCCGGCCTGGCCGGCCGCTTCGCGGAGGTGGCGTTAATCGTTCCTTCTATGCGCTCCAAGGAATACGCGCCAATCCCTGAATCGCCCGCTTTCAGGAATGTTTCTTGGGGAGGGCGCTACTCGCATTTCCCGGAGTCACGGCGAAAGGCCGAGCGCGTACTTAAGATGGCCGATCCGGGTCGGATAATAGGCCTCGAGGCCGGCGTTGACCTCAGCCGCATGGGGGCTTTCCGGACCCAAGTCGGAGGTCCACAGAAGCCGGGTCCGTTGATCGCCTTCTGAGGCCAGTGAGATCGTGCCCTTCACTCCGATCATAGGCGACAACATGGTCGATCTGATCGAGCCTATCGAGCCGTTCGACTAACCACCAGTCGGCGAAATGCACGGTTCGCACTGCGCCTTCGCCGCTGCCTTCGGTCTCGCAGCGCTCGATTAACGGGTGCCAGCGCTTCAAGCCCGCGAAGTTCGAAATCACACTCCAAACCGCATCGAGTGGAGCGTCGATGACTGCCGTCGTGACTACGCCCATGTTCGGCATCCCTTCGCCACGGATCGGCTCCTCTCTCCTACGCGGTTGCCTTCTTCGGCCTCCCCCGCCGTTTGGGGGTCGTGGCTTGGCTTCCGGCCGTTCCTTCTGTGGAAGCCTGTGGCTTCTTGTTCTTACTTCCCGCAGGTCGGCCGCGCCGCTTTCCCCCTCGAACTGGAGCCTTCTTGGCGCCGGGCATGATCTCCTGGAGCACTCGGACCCCCTCTTTGGCGACCGCGATCACGGAGCCAGTGACGGAATCGAAGTAGTAGCGGACGGTCGACTTGCGGCCTCGGGGCATCGTCTTCGCTCCTTCGCGGTTGGGGTGTCGGGAACCTGACTCAGAGGCTCTTCGCGAACCGATTGTACAGCCACGCCCACGCGTAGCCCACGACCCAGGACATGGCAATCATGAGCACCAGCGTCACGAGCGATGCCGCTGATGGCTGTATCTTCGGAAACAGCGAGGCCACATTGGCGCCGAAGAACTGCGCATCAAACAGAATCTGGAAGAGCCGCGGCACGATGAGCTGGAGGATGGCGAAGAGGACATACAGGGCAGCCGTCAGCACCGCAAGCGAGTTCGCGAATGCGAGTTTGTTCAGCATCTCTACGCCGATGGTTTCGTCGTTCCGGACTCGCGCGTAAGCGCTTCGCACCATTCCCTCTCCGACCGAGTCACGCCGGTCCGATCAATCAGGCCCCCTCGCGGAAGTAGGCTCAGACTCGCCATCATGTTCTTGCGGCGATGTGCTCGGCCAGATGGGTGGCGTCCTCCTCGAGGCCGTAGAAGAAGGACGACTTCCGCTTGTACAGCCACTGGAGGCCAAGGAAGGAGGGGCCGGGGATCGTGGTGATACCCCGGCGGTGCGCGGGCTCGCCGCGCTCGTCGAAGATGGGGAAGTCGATCCACCGGAAGTCGGACCGGAATCCGGTCGCCCAGGTGACGGCGACGATCCCGGCGCCACGGAGATCCAGTTCTCGGACCCTGTCTCTCCCACTTACTCCGTCCGTCTCGTCAGCATTGAAGTTCCGGCCGGCCCGATCGATGATGACCGGCATGACTACCCTCATCCCCCTCCGCGTGCTCAGAACCCGCCGCGCCCTGGTGTTCGAGAACCTCGCGTTACGGCACCAACTGGCCGTCCTCCAGCGCACCGCGCCGCGTCCACGCCTGCGACCCTCAGACCGACTGTTCTGGGTCTTGCTCGCCCGCCTGTGGCACAGCTGGGCGGAGGCCGTCTCCATCGTCCAACCCGAGACCGTCATCCGGTGGCAGCGCGCCGGCTTCACGCTCTTCTGGACCTAGAAGAGCCGCCGGAGCGGGCCAGGCCGTCCGAGCGTCGCCCCGGAGGTGCGAGCGCTGATCCGACGAATGTCTCGCGCCAACCCCTTATGGGGCGCGCCGCGGATTCACGGGGAACTCCAGAAGCTGGGCATCGAGATCGCGCAAGCGACGGTCTCCAAGTATCTGGTCCGCCACCGAGCGCCGCCGTCGCGGACCTGGCGCACGTTCCTCGACAACCACCTCCGGAGCCTGGTCTCTGTGGACTTCTTCACCGTGCCCACGGTGACGTTCAAGGTGTTGTTCGTCTTCGTGGTCCTGGCACACCACAGGAGACGCGTCGTGCATGTTAACGTTACCGACGCTCCCACGGCCCAGTGGACAGCCCAGGAGATCGTCGAGGCGTTCCCCTGGGACACCGCCCCGCGCTACTTGCTGCGGATCGCGATGGGCTCTACGGGGGCGTGTTCTCGCGCCGCGTGCACTCCCTGGGGATTTGCGAAATCAAGACGGCGCCTCGGTCCCCTTGGCAGAATCCGTACGTGGAACGCCTCATCGGAACCCTACGCTGCGAGTGCCTTGACCATATGGTCGTGCTCAACGAGACCCACCTGCGTCGGCTGCTGCGAGACTACCTTGCCTACTACCACAGCGTCCGGACCCACCTCTCCTTGGACAAGGACTCCCCGGAGCCGAGAGCGGTACACCATCCCGACCTGGGCAGAATCGTTGAGACGCCCCTGGTCGGCGGCCTCTATCATCGCTACAGCCGGCTGGCGGCGTAAGATCTCGCCTCCCGCTGGGTGTACGGCCACGCCGTCGCCGCAGACCCGTGGGTTTCGCCTCGCTGTCCGGGATTCTCCTCCCTCTTGCCGGCGCCGTCGGTCCCAAAATGGGCGCGGAACCCGTTTCATCTGGACCGTTCTCAGCGGCCGAGGCGCGATGTCCCGACCCGGCAACCGTCCCACGGTCCCTCCATGAGCACCCGGGGCTAAACGGAAGGGACACCCGCCGCGAGCACTGGCGGGCGCTGATCGAAGAATGTCGGCGGAGCGGGTGAGCCAGGCCGAGTTCTGCCGTCGGCGCGGCATCCCGCCCGGGACCCTGGGTTACTGGAAGTGCATCCCTGGCACGGGAGGCGCATCGGAGCCGGATACCCGCGCCGGTCGGGTCAGAGCGGCTGCGTTTCCTGCCGGTGCAGATGGCCCTGTCGCCCCCACCCCACCCGACGGCGAAGGGTGAGCCGCCGGACGAGCCCGCTGGCTGGCGGGTCCGCGTGCGAGGCCGGCTCGACCTCCACTGGCTCGGGCAGGTCGTCAGGCTCCTTTCCAGGACCCTTCCTTCCTTGGAGGGCCTGGTCGATCGCCAGTTCGGGCGCCGTGCGTTTCCGGCGGGGGCGTTTCTTCGAAGCCTCATGATCGGCTGCGCCGGGGGAGTCCTCAATGATCTGCCGGAGCGCCGCGGCCGACAGGCGGCCCATCGTCGCCGCCGCCGTCTGGGGCAGCGCGGCGTCGATCTCGTCAAGAAGGCGTAGGGCCAGCGTAATCAGCATCAGGCATACTCCTCACGGCATAACGGCATACTTTTCACGGCGGTTTGGGTTTGGCCTTGAGATAGGTCTCGAGCGCGGCGATCACAACGGCGCGCAGATCCGACCGCTCGTCCATTGCCCGAATCTTCACGGCGCGCCAGAGCGTTTCTGGGAGATCCATGGTGGTCTTGTGCATGCGCCCCTCCTGCGGTTGGGATTGGCGTCGGGACGGCATCACATCTGAAAATAGACGGGAATATGGGACCCTGTCAAGCATTAAATCTAGCGTCCAGCCCTGACGGGTTTCGGAGATAGGCGTCGGACCACTTCGGCGTGGTGCGTCTGTCCCCGTCTGCATCCATCCTCACCGGACTCTGCGCGAACGCGCTTGGCTGGAACCATGGGGATACCGACCGCTTGACCCGATTCCAGCAACGGGTACGGGTGCGGTTCGCGCCCGTCTCGACCGTCCGGCGGCTTGGCTCTACGACTTTCAGACCTACTACAACGTAAGTTGTCTATTTATAATGACTTCTAACCTTGACTCTGACGTGTGCTGATTCGCAGCCCTCGCCTAACGAGGATCAGGCCCTCATGGGCGACCAAGTCCATCGGAGGGGTTGCAAGGATGGCCAGACCCGCTGTCGGCACGGTAGTGGCGGAAGCGGACGTGCGGCGGACGGAGTAGGTGTTGGGCCCGCCGTCGCATATACGACCGCTCCTAGGGCAGTAGACCCCTACCCCCTTCAACCGGGCCGTTACGGTCCATAGAGGCTCCCCCGCACACGCGGGGATGCACCCGTGTGGGTGAATTGGAGTTCGCTTGAGTCCGGCCTGAGGGCGTAATGGCTGAGCCTAGGCCTGTCCAGCCCTCGGCTGAGGGTTATCAGGACCCAAGATCGGGTGTAAAGAGGAACTTGATGACCATGTCGCCGCAGAAAATCTCGACACTGTGCCCATAGACGATCGCGTATGGAGATTCTTTGCCCTCGGGCCGGGGTTGTGAGGCGGGGCTGAATCGTGCCTCGGTCGCGTCTGGGGTCGCGGACTCGGACTCAGCCACTTCAAACTCATGTGAGACACACTGTCGGAAACATATGATTCTTAAGGAGTTATACAGCAGGCGAATCGTGGGAAATTACCCACTAAGATAGCAGTTATTCGGCGTCGCAATGCTGGGGAAGAGATTCCGTGGAAGCCAGGCCGTGTAAAGACTAGCGACAAGCCGGACGGGACGCGACAAGCCGGACGGGACAGCCCGTTAAGTGTCCTCCCCAGAATTGGAGGGTCTTTGCGGATGTGCTGCGCGCCTTGGGTACTGCGGACCGTCCACTGGTAGCGACCCAGGTGGCCATCGCCCAACTCGTCACGTTCGTCCGGCCCGTGGCCTCGGCCTAGCGCCCGCGCCGATGATCCCGAAACACGGCTAGGGATCGAGGGACGGAGGCACTGAAGTAATGACGATGGGGCTTTTCATGTGGTTGCCGACGGCTGTCACCCAGGCTTCGTCCCCTCGCAAGCGCCACGCCCGGATGCGCTCAGCGAGGTCCTGTCGTTCCCAGGTTCGTAGCCTGATCAATCGCGAGCCCGTAATGTCCGAAAACTCATCCGATGCTCAGGCTCAGGCCGCGCGGTTGTAATATCGCAACAGCCCGTCCAGCCGGTCCCGACAGCGGACCTGGATCCCGCCAAGCGACCGCGGTAGCCGGGGTGGTCAACATTCTCGAGCCCCTGATGGTTTCGCTCCCGTGGTAGTGCGCCACGAACTCGTCGAGGGCGAGGAGCAGGCGACGCTCCCAGACACTCCTCGCGGATCGAGCGGACGAACCGTTCCGTGTAGGCGTTGGCATTCGGCGCCTGGACGGGCGTCAACGCGATCCGCACCCCGGCGCCTTGAACGATGCGGCGGAATCCGTCGGTCCACTTGCTGTCTCGATCACAGATGAGGACCTGATGGCTCGCCAGGAACCCATCGACCGCATCGGTCAGTCGCCGCGCCGCCTGCGCCATGAACCACGCATCCGGGGTGGGCGTCGAGCCCACCACGAGGTCAAGACGCCCTCCGCGTGCATCGCCACGCCCAGCGGGGGCCTCACGGTGGCCAGTGAGCGCGGTCACCGTGCCATCCAGGCCCGGGCGCTCCGCCTGCTCGGAGAGATCGCCTCGCGCTTCGACCCGCCGCACGTTCAGCAGGCGGAGGCGCAATACCGCCAGGCCCGCGCCCTGGCCGAGGAGCTCGGCATGCGCCCCCTCATCGGTCACTGCCACCTCGGCCTCGGCAAGCTCTACGGGCGCACGGGCAAGCGCGAGCAGGCGCGCGAGCACCCCACCACCGCGACGACGATGTACCACGAGATGGACATGCGGTTCTGGCTGGAGCAGGCGGAGGCCGCACTGGGGGGCGGTCGGTGAAGCGTCGGCGAAGGCCGCCCTGGGATGGCTAGGGGTCCTGGGGGTGCCCGGAGTTAGGGAACGCGACCGAGAAAAGTGGTTAGCACTGCCTAGGTTCGCCACGGCGAACCTCCAAAGTACGTGTGCCGCGTCACGGTCGCCGGTCCGGGTCAGCCCGGGGAGCCGCCGGGTCGTTCACCGGGTGCGGCACGTCAATTGGAGCGCCGACCCGCGCGCTCGGCGCGCTCCTCGATCGCCGGCGCGCGGGCCGCCACGGTGTCTTCCGGCGCGCCTCCCGAGGCCGCCGCCCCATCACGAGACGGCTTCACGACATCGAGCGCCAGCTGCAGGGTGACCGGCTCATCCACCGCCGCGTGGACGGGGCGCACCTCTCCGGACTCCAGGCGGCTCGGCTCGATGCCCGCCGAACCGGCGAGGTACTCGACGGTCACCCCCGCCCGGCGCGCCCCGAGCTCCTGCAGCGCGTTCGGCGGCAGCGGATACAGCTCGACCAGTCGGCGGTACACCGCCTGGTAGAACTCGCGGTCGGGGCTCGCGCGCCCGAGCAGTCCCAGCAACGGATTGACGCGCTCGGGATCGCGGCCGGTGCGCGTCGTGAACGCGCGCGCGAGCTCCTCCATCGCCTTCGGCCCCGCCCGTGCCGCCAGCTGCGCCTCGAGCGCTCGCTGGGTCGCGGCATCGCTGTAGGCGATCGGACCCGGGTCCTCTCGCCCCTCCAGCTTGACCCCGAGCGCCTGCGCGACGTCTCGCCGGACGCCGTTGCTCCGCACCGCTTCGCCATCGCGCTCGGGATCGAACGGCCCGCGAATCACCAGCTTTAGCTCGCGGCGCTCGCTCAGAACGTGCGCCACCTTGTCGAGCTTCTCCCGCTCCGGCGGCCGGAGCCGGGCGCTCCCCGGCGTGAACTCGATGCTAGCGACCTCCTCATCGACGCCGCCGAAGAGCCGCCCGAGCGCCCGGAACGGGGCAGACACGACTCGCCGGATCAGGTTGCCGATTGCCTCGCGGATGAGATGCCGGTAGTCGAACGTCGGCTGACCGACGTTGCCCTGGATCGGGACCGCCACGGTGATGCGGCCCTCGGAGTCGGTGAGGAGGGCGATCGCCAGATCGAGCGGAAGGTCGAGCGCGTTCGGGGCTTCCACGCGCTCGCCGAGCTTGAAGTTCTCCATGACGGCCTTGTTCTGGCCCACGAGCGCCCGGTCGACGATCCGGTACTGCAGGTCCAGCGACAGCCGTCCCGCGGCCACCGCGCGTCCCGCGAAGGTGGCGGTGTACGGCGACAGCGGCGGCATCTCGACGTTGCGGAACTCCACGCGAATGTCGGTGAACGCCTTCGGATCGTAGGCGCTGAGGCCCCCCTCGACGTTGGCGAAGCCGGCCGGCTCGATGCGGCCCCGGAACTTCACCTCGGTTCGCCCCGTGCGCTCCGTCGAGATGCCCACCGCCGTGCCGCCGAACCGCGTGATCCGGGTGGAGAACGGGAGCACGAGGCTCAGATCCGCGAAGTCCACCGTGCCGTTGCGCACGCTGACGCGGGCAACCCGCGCGTCGAAGGGCTGACTGCCGGGCTCGGGGCGCTTGGGGCCGAGTGCCGCAGCGACCGCTTCGCGCGGGCCATCCGGCGTCGCCGCGGGCGCGGTCGGGTCCGCCTTGCTCCTCAGCACGTGGACCAGGTTCAGCGAGCGATCCTTCGCGATCACCACCTTGGCGCCCGGCTCGGTCACCCGGATCTCCTTGATCCGCAGCCGGTTCGGCGCGAGGGTGAAGGTCAGGTCATCGGTCGACAGCGTCTTCCAGGAGAGGAAGCGATCCCCGGTGTCGCTCTCGTTCACGAGGACGTCGCCGACGGTGACCGCCCCGGTGGCACTGAGCGCCGGCCCCTGACCGCGCGCCTGGTAGCCCACGCGCGCGGACGCGGAGACGTGACCGGATCGGAGATCGAGCGTTGCATGGCGGGCGAGCAGGGGGCGGAGGGGCGCCAGCGAGACCTGCTTCATCTCCACCAGCGCCTCGACGCCGTCGAGGCCCTGGGCGATCGTGCCACTGCCGTCGACCGTCCCGCCCTGGGCCAGGCGGAGCGCCGCCTCGAAGTGCATCGGCGCCTTCCCATCGTTCGTGACGTTACGGACCGTTGCCGAGACGACGTGCGCGTCGTACGTGATCGGCTGCTCGTAGCTGCGATCGCCGAGCGCCAGCTGGACGTCCCGTGCCGAGACCGTCTCGACGCGCACCTTCCACGGCGGGGTCTCGGGCGTGGGAGCCCTCGGCTCCCGACTCGGCCTCCCGACCGGGGTGAGGCCTTCGAGCAACGGGATGCGGCCGTCGGCGCCCTGGATCACGGCCACGCGCCCGCGGGCCAGCTCGACGCTCGGCACGACGAGCTCGCGACTCGCGAGATCGAATCGCGCGCCGCTCGTCGCGATCGTGTCCAGCGCGAGGATCGGATCACCGCCGCCGCGCGCGCGGAGCGCCAGCGCGGAGACCTGGGCGCGGATATCGTCCAGCCCGAGCGTCGCCTGGCGATTCCCGTACGCGAAGCGGTAGCGCGTGGCGAGATCGACGCTTCCCTGTGGCTCGGCGAGACGAAGCTCGTCCCGCACGAACGCCCAGACCGTGGCGAGCTTCACGCCCTTCACCTCCAGCTCGCCCGCGGACGCCGTGGGGAGCAGGGAGACGTCGCCCTGCCAGGTGATCGTGCCGCCGTCCGGCACGGCCGCCGTGATCGCGTACCGGCCGTGCCGGTCGGGCAGCGTCGCGAGGTTGAGGACCTCGAGGTTGATCGGCACGAAGGTCGTGGTCAGAGGCGTTTGCCCCGAGAGGTCGCTGAACGTCAGCTTCCCCTCTCGGAGCTGGGCGTGCTGCAAGAGCCACCGCCGAGGGGGCCGCTCGCCCGAGGAGACGGCCACGTAGCGCTGGGCCAGGCGGTCCATGAATGCGGCGAGGTTGAGTCCTCCGTCGCGCTGAACCTCGACGTTGAGGTCCAGCCCGTCGACCTGCACGTCCGCGAAGGTCCACGCCCGGCGGAACAGGCTGGACAGCTGGAAGTCGACCAGGAGGCGGCCGAACCCGACGAGGGGCTGGCCGGGCGGATACTCCAGCCGGAAGCCCTTCACCTCGAGGCGGAGCAGGAACGGATTGATGCGCACGTCGCCGACTGTCACCTGGCTTCCGAGCTGCTCCTCCGCATACCTCGGCAGGTAACGCTCGAGCAGGGCGGGCGCCAGCGCGAAGCCCGCCAGCGCGTATAGCAGCAGCGCCGCGATCACACCCAGGAACACCTTGCTGGTGGTGATGCGGTCGAGGTATCGCTTCATGGCCGCCTCTCATCGACCGCCCGCGGCGGGTCCCAGCTCGCGAAGCCCAAAGCTGCTGATGCTTGCGGCACCTCGTCCCCCGGGATCGGCGCCACGTCGGTCAGTCTCGCGAGAGCACGCCAGACCGGCGCGCGCGGCCATGTCGAGCACTGGACGCCCGCGCTGGGCGCGGTGCTGGAGACGCTCCGCTCGACATTCCCTCCGTCGAGCCGCACACGTCGCCTCTCGCGTATGCGTGGAGCAAATGGCATGCCCCGGGAACACAGCGACGGCGGTGGATTCCGACGGAGACGGAGTGCGTTGTCGACAATCTGCAGTGATCGCTCGGAGTCATTCCCGACACGGTGTCACCGGCGCGACATGATGACGAGCCTCGGACCGCGATGGGGAAATCCAAGAGGAGAATCCGGTGGCGGGGAAGCAGAGCGGATCGGCGCGACCCCAGCGCAGCGCGCGCCGCCTGGGCGCCCGCCTGGTCTCAACCGGTGGCTGGCCGGGAGCCTCCGGCGGCATGGCCGGCACCCTCCCCCTCATGCTGGTGACCCTCCCGCTCTCGAATTGGCGCACACTAGGACCAGGGTGCGAACCGATTCCCACTTGGGCGGTCATGTCATGTCCAGGATCCGGTTCCTGGAGGCCCTAGGTCTGGAACGCCGCGCCCCCAAGGCCCTGTCATTGGGGGAGTACCTGACCCGTTATGAGCCCCTCGGGATTCGGACGGGGGCGACGATGTCCACGCTGCGGACCCGACTCGTATTCGTTTCCGGTTATGCCGAGCTGACAGGGGGGTCACCGGCAGTGCGGACAGCGTCCCAGCGTAGGGCCCGGCGGGGGGGGGCGGCCGGGCGCTCGCGGCGGCGGGCCTTCCGGTCGGAGCGCGGTCCCTATTCGAGCTGGACCGCGAGCGTGTTGACGACGCGCTCCACGCCTCGCACGGACTTGGAGATCGATTCGGCGCGTACCCGCTCGTCCGGCGACGCGACGGCGCCGCTCAGGTAGACGACCCCGCCGCTGCTGCGCACACTGAGCCGCGTCAGGTTCGCGAACTTCTCCGCGACGAGGCGCGCCTTGATCTCCTGACCCGGTCAAGAACTCCATCTACTTGCCTCGACTGGATTTGCCGACCCGGACCGGTCCCTGCCGCCGGAAGTTCCAGACGCGCTGCGCGCGTCCTCGTCCAGCGCGTCAAGCCGCAGGTCTCTATGTCTCCAGGATGTCGATCCAGGAGACAATTCCACAGTCGTGGGCCGGAACCGTTTCCCTTCATGCTCACCTGCCCGGTCGTGGAGCGGTCGGGGCCGCGGGACCCGTCGGGCTAGCTTGGAGTCGGACGCTTCAGGCGTCCGGCCACTGCGAGCGCCTCCTCGGGCAGCTTGGGGCCGGAACCCCCGACGGGAAACCGCCCATCGGGCTGCCCTTTGAGGTCTGCTTCGAGGTGCTCGCCTTGGAACGTCCCCGACCTTGACGCCGCTACCGGGCGTCGGCCAGGCGGCCGATCTGATCCTCCGCGTGTGCCAGGGCTATCCGTTCGGCGCACCGGTCGCGCTGCACTTCGTCAAGCGGCCGAAAGCGACGCTCGCCTTCACGAGCCTTGGCGACACGACCTGCGCGTTTGAGCTGCCCGGGATCGACTCGGCCCGGACCCCGCGAGGGGTACGCGAGGATCCAGCACGTGCTCGGCGAGAGCCACATCCCGCATGCCTACCACTGGGGCCAGGCGCTCCCGCTCACCGGCGAGTGGGTCCATCGCCCGCCCCCGCGAGCTCAGGAAGCGCCTCCGCGCGGCGAGCCACGCGTCTCGCTTGGGCCCAAACGCCTTCTTGTACGGCGGCCACCGGCAGCTCGCTCTCGAGAACCTCGCCCTCCGCCACCAGCTCACCGTGTACAAGAGGACGGTGAGCCGGCCGAAACTCCACCGCCGCGAGCGATTCTTCTGGGTTTGCCTGTCCAGAGTGTGGGCGGGGTGGAGAACGGCCCTCGTGATCGTGGCGCCCGATACCGTCCTGCGTTGGCGGCGGCGCCGCTTCCGCCTGACTGGACCAAGCGCTCCGGCCAGCCTACTGGTGGCCGCCCGCCCGTCAGCCCCGAGATCAGGGCTCTTGTCAGGCGTATGGCTGAGGCGAATCCCCTGTGGGGCGCCCCAGAATCCATGGCGAACTCTTGAAGACTGGGAATCGATGTGGCGGAACGGACCGTTTCCAGGCTGATCCCGCAGCGATGCACCGCATCTTGCGGCCCCGTCAGGGGAGTTCGGACCCTCGCCACACGGGTCGGACGCCCTTTGGCGAAAGCACAGGTATCGGTGTGGTCCGAGGGGGGACAGCAGTCGAACTCAAGGTCACGCTCGGCGAACTTCAAGGCCGGCCGACCCACAGCGAGGGAGTCCACCCGTCAGGTACGACCATCGTCGGATCTCGGGCGTCTCCGCTGGAGCCGACCACCCCGCACCCGGCGCCGCGGGCCGACACCCTTACAGCCGGTCGCAGGCTCACTAGTCGCTGTTCGCCGGCCACCCGCGTGGACGTCAGCGGGCGGCCGTGGGGCGGCAGGCTCCTCGACGCCGAAAGACCTACCAGTGGATCGTCTGACCGGGGCTCAGCACCGCGATGCGCTCTTCCTCTCCTCGCCTGAGCGCCTCCGCCATCAACCGGTCCGGTGGCTCGCGAAACGGCTCGCGGTTCAGCGCGAACGTGGCCCAATGCATCGGCACCATGAGGCGCCCACCGACGTCCTCGAAGAGCTGGAGGGCCTCTTCCGGGTTCACGTGGTTTGGATGGCGCTGTGGGTACTGGCGATACCCGCCAATCGGGATGATGGCGAGGTCGAACGGCCCGTAGCGGTGGCCGATCTCTGCCATGCGCGGATCGTAGCCGGTGTCGCCGGCGAAGAACACGCGCCTGGTCGGGCTCACGACCACCCACGAAGCCCACAGGCGCAGGTACTGATCCTGGAGCCAGCGCCCGGATGAGTGCTGGACGGGCGTGCAGCCAAACGTCAGGCCCTGGAACTCGGTCGTCTGCCACCAGTCCAGCTCGACCACGTCGGAGACTCCGCGCCGGGCAAGCCAGTCGCGGAGCCCGAGAGGCACGAAGAATCGCGTCCCGTGCTCGCGGGCGAGACGCTGGACGGTCGGCAGGTCCAGGTGGTCGTAGTGGTCGTGCGAGATCACGGCCGCGTCGATGTGCGGCAGGTCCTCGAAGCGCAGGCCCGGGGGCATGAGCCGGCGGAGGCCGACGAAGCGGAACGGGCTGGCCCGGTCGTTCCAGATCGGATCGGTCAGGATGTTCACGCCGTCCAGCTGAACGAGCAGCGTCGCGTGACCCACCCAGGTCACGGTCGGCTCGGTCCCGTTCTGGCGCAGCGCCGTCCCGTCATTCGCGACGGGCGCCAGCGTCGGCCCGCGCGCCGGCTCCCGGCGGAGTCGATCGGTCACCAACCGCCCGAGCCGTGCGGAGACCGGGTAGCGATACGCCGGATCGAGGTTGCGGAACCCTCGCACGCGGTGATGGAACGGCTGCGCGAAGTCGCGCGGCGCCCGGAACCCGATCGGCGTCACCACGCGGCCCGCCTCCCGCAGCGCGTCGAGGAAGCTCGCCTCGTGCTCTTCGCCCTTACGCTTGATCAGAGGCATAGGCGTTCGTGACGCTTGGCCGCCGCCCCGCCCTGAAGCGCAACGTCCACCTCGAGCTGCGCCAAGTGCTCGCAGGCCAGGAAGTTCGAGAGGTCTGACGGCGAATAGACGAGCTGACGTCCGATGCACTGCATTGGGTTTGTTCGGGGCCTCGTCGGTTACGGGCAGTTCCGCGCGAGCCGATAGCCCGCGCTCTCGGCCTCGGTCGCGCTGCCGAACGGGACGCGATTCCGAGAGGCTACGTCGGCGTAATTCCTGTAGTCGGGTCGATGATAGACGTGGCTGCGCCGGTACCCGATGACCGGCTCGCTGGCCGCGACGACGCGTGGCGCCTGCAAGAGGCTCGGCGCCGTGAGCGCCGCGGCCGGGCCCGCGGCGGCCTGGCGCCGGGCCTCCGACTCCAGCACCGCCAGGCTTGCGTCCCCCGAATAGCGCCGGAACCACCAGGCGTAGCCGCCGCGCACCACTTCGTGGTTGAGGCTCCGCCCGTCCGACAGGCGCACATCGGCGACGGTGCGGCCATACCGGTCTTGGTCGCGGACGATCACCTCCACGATCTGACCGAACGACAGCTGACCGATGAACTGCTTCGCTCGCTCCCCGAACGCCTGGCCTTTCTCGGGCGCGTCGATGCCGTTCAGACGGACGGTCTCCGGCCGGCGCTCATGAAGCACGGTGATGGTGTCGCCATCCGTCACACCTACAACCTTGCCGTGGAAGGTATCGGCCCAAGCGCCGGTCTGCGAACCATCGAGAAGAAAGAGCGCAATAGCAACAGCTCTGGCGAATTGGACGTAGAGATCGGCTGAAGGCTCGGAGAGGCCGCACCGGCTGCCAGGTGGACTTGGCTGGCGCCCCTGCTGCTGTACCCGGGCAGAGACGCCTTGTCGCATCGCGGATACACCTTGGGCAAGAAATGGGCCAAGTCCCACGGTGGCCAGGCAATGGTGGGACCGGGCACAGGAGACAGTGGTCCCTCGTCGAGATGGTCCCCACGAGTTCTACTCCCGATGCCCGCTCGGGGAGCGGCTCTATTGGGAACTGACGAAGTTCACCCAGTATGGTGGCAAACGTTCACAATTTGGGTCAAACAGGATCGATAGCGCTCCATGAGTGCTCGCGTCGGTCGATTGACAGCACCGCTGAGCGCCCCCAGACCTGAGACGGGGTGTCCCTCGCAGCGGCGGCGCTTCCCTTCAGGGTGAGCGCGACGCCCGTCACGGTCCGCAGCCCGGTGACGATCGGCGTGGGGTTCGCGCCACCCAGGGCGATTTCGGTCCCGGCGAAGGCGGCGTCAGGAGCGCGGGATGCGCCCTACGATGAGCAGGGGCGCCGCCAACGCCGCCCTGCTTCGTGCAGGATGGGTCGGGGACACCACCGCTTTAGGTTGACCGTCCCGCTCCGAGGACAGGTGCGCGCGGCGATGAGGTTTCTAACCGGGACAACCTCGAAGGCACGCCGCTGAGCCGACTGACACGCGAGGAGTGCGCAGCTCGACCGGGAGGCCGGGCTGTCACCGCTGGACGACCGACGCCGCCGACCTCTGCACCCGCAGCTCCGCGCGGCGCTTCGCCGTCCCGGCATAATCGACGGTCCACCTCTTGACGTCGATCATCACCCCGTAGTCATCGCACGCCGCACCGACACTCACGAAGTCATTCCGGACATCCCGTAGCACTCGCGCGGGATCGCGCTCGAGCGGATCGCCCCACCCGCCCGGCCCCGGCTGCTCGTGACGGAAGACGTCGCCCCGCTTCATCGTCATCGTCAGCTTGCCCGGTAGCTCCTGGGCGTCCGGGCCGGGGTTCAGCACGTTGTGGGCTGGACGGCCCGGGTGGCCGCCATAGAGCCCGTACGGACGGACATCGTGCCGATCCGCCCGCACCTGCAGGACCGCTTCCTCGGCGAGCAGCTTGTAGTCGCGCCGGATCGACATGCCGCCGCGATGCTTCCCGGGGCCGCCCACGTCCTGGACGAACTCGGTGCAAAGGATCTGCAGCGGCTGCTCCGCCTCGGTGATCTCGACGGGCGGCAGCGACATGTTCGCAAGCATGTTGGCGTTGCCGTCCAGGCCGTCGGCCCACGCACGGCCGCCCCACGCCGAGCAGATGAACTCGACGAAGATGAACGGCCGGCGGTCGGGGTAGTAGCCGCCGATCGACACTCCGGTGTTGCCGCCCTCGGAGGCGGCGATCGAGCGGTCGGGGAGCATCTGGGCGAGAGCGCCGAAGCACGTGTCGAGCATGCGGAAGCCGGTGAGGCCGCGGGCCGCCGACGCGGCGGGTAGGACGCCGTTGGCGATGCTCCCGGGCGGCGCGATCACGTCGATGGCGCGGTAGAAGCCGGCGTTGCACAGGACGTCGTGGGCGAGGACGGACTTGAGGCAGGTGAAGGTGGCCGCCTTGGTGAACGACGCCGTGTTGTTGATGGCGCCCTTGACCTGCGGCGACGTCCCCGTCCAGTCGGCCACGAGCGAGTCACCCCGCTTGCGCAGCGTCACGAAGAGCCGGATCGGCTTCCCGTAGTCGATGCCGTCGTCGTCGATCCAGTCCTCGAATGACCACTCGCCGTCGGGCAGCTCCGAGAGCGAGGCCCGTGTCAGGCGCTCGGTGTAGTCGAGGATCTCCTCCATGTACGCCTGGACCTGCTTGGCGCCGTGGCGGGCGACCAGACGGAGAAACGCGCTCTCGGCGATGTGGCAGGCGGCGAGCTGGGCGCGGAGGTCGCCGAACACGCGGGCCGGCATGCGGATGTTCTTCTCGAGCAAGCGGAACAGCGTCTCGTTCGGTACGCCGGCCTCGTACATCTTCACCGGGGGAATGCGGAGGCCTTCCTGGTAGATCTCCGTCGAGTCCGAGGCGTTCGAGCCGGCGACGCGTCCGCCCATGTCCGTCTGGTGGCAAATGGTCGCCGCGAAGGCCAGGCGCTCGCCCTCGTGAAAGATCGGCTTGAGGACGAACACGTCCGGGATGTGCATGCCGCCCTCGAACGGGTCGTTGAGGCAGTACACGTCGCCCGGCTGCATGCGGTCGCCGAACCGGGCGATGGTCGCGGCGAGGGCATCGGGGAACGACGAGAGGTGCGCGGGCAGCGTCAGCCCCTGGGCGATGGTCCGCCCGCTCGCGTCGCAGAAGGCGGTGGAGTAGTCCATGTTGTCCTTAAGCACGCCGGAGTAGGCGGTGCGCAGGATCGTCAGCGCCATCTCGTCGGCGATCGAGAGGAGCGTGTTCTTGAACAGCTCGAACCCGATTGGGTCGCGCGGCTTACTCATCGTCACTGGCCTCCCAGGCTCTCCCGTCACTGGCCTCCCAGGCTCTCCCGTCAGATCTCCCGCCCCAGCTCGATGGCGATATTGCCGTAGGCGTCCAGCGTCGCGCGCGCACCGGGCGGCACCACGCAGGTCGCGTCGTACTCCTCGATCACGCACGGGCCGTCCCGGGGCGTGGCGAGCGCCGGGCGATCGAGGATCGGCGTCTCGCGCCAGCCGAGGCCGGCGCCGAAGTACACCCGCCGTGTGGGCCGATCGCCCCCGCCGGGCCGGTCGATGCGGATCCTCTCCGGCACGCGAGGACGGTCGGAGGCGCCGTGGGCGACCACGCGGAGGTTCACGATCTCGACAGGCTCTTCCGCCCCGGCGCGGTGCCCGTAGGTCCGCTCGTGCTCGCGGCCGAACGCCTCGGCCAGCGCGGCCAGCGCGCCGGCGTCGATCGGCCCGTCGGTCACCGGAACGGTCAGCTCGAAGGACTGCCCCTGGTAGCGGCAATCCGCGGAGCGCCGCAGGCCCACGCGATCCTCCGCGAAGCCCTCGCTGGCGAGCTGCGCGCGGGCGCCCGCTTCCATGCGGCGCATGAGGTCGCCCAGGCCGGCGGGGTCGGCGTCGCGCACCAGCTTACGCCAGGTGCGTACGTAGTGGTGCTCCACGTCCGCGTACAAGAGCCCGAACGACGAGAAGAGGCCGGGCGCGGGTGGCACCACGATCCGGCGCATCTCGAGCTGCTCGCCCATCCCCGCCGCGAACACCGGGCCGTTGCCCCCGAACGCGAAGAGGGTGTATTCACGCGGGTCGCGCCCGCGCTCGCTCGAGACGGCGCGGATGGCGCGGATCATGTTCGAGGCGGCGATGAGATGGGCGCCGTGGGCCGCCTCGACCAGCGGCATCCCGAGCGGGCGCGCCACCTTCTCCTCGAACACCTCGTGCGCCCGCGCCGCGTTGAGCTTCACCGCCCCCCCGGCGAGCCGCGCCGGATTGAGATAGCCCAGGATCACGTTGGCGTCGGTGATCGTCGGCTCGGTGCCGCCGAGGTCGTAGCAGAGAGGGCCGGGCGACGCCCCCGCGCTGCGCGGGCCCACTTGAAGGGCACCGCCGGGATCGATCCAGACCACCGAGCCGCCGCCGGCCCCGACCTCAGCCAGGTCGATCGCCGGCACGCGGAGGAGGTAGCCGGCGCCAGTCAGCAGACGCGACCCGAGCAGGATCCCGCCGCCCACCTGGTACTCGGCGGCGCGAGTCACCTCGCCGTCCTCGACGATCGAGGCCTTGGCGGTCGTCCCGCCCATGTCGAACGTGATGAGCTTGCCGAGCCCGATGCGACGGGCGAGGGCCTGCGCGCCCACGACGCCGGCGGCGGGGCCGGACTCGATGATATGCATCGGGTGGGCCGCCGCGGCGGCGTCGGTCATGAGCCCACCGTTCGACTGCATGATCAAGAGCGGCGTGCTCACGCCCACCCCGTCGAGCCCCGCCCGCAGCGTGGCGAGATAGCGGCGGACGATCGGCATCACGTAGGCGTTGATCACGGTGGTCGATGTGCGCTCGTACTCGCGGATCTCCGGGAGCACCTCGACGCTGTAGCAGGCCACCAGGTCGGGCGCGCGGCGGCTGACGAGCGCCTTGATCTGCTCCTCGTGCACGGGGTTGGCGTAGGAGTTAATCAGGCAGACGGCGAGGGCCTCGATGCCCTCGCGGCGGAGCCGTTCGAGGGCCTCCTCGACACCGGCCAGGTCGAGCGGCGTCTGGATCGCTCCGTGCGCGTCGATCCGCTCGGTGACCTCCTGGCGCAGGTAGCGCTCGACGAGCGGCACCGGCTTCTCCCACGTGAGGTCGTAGAGCCGTGGCATCCGAAGGCGGCGAATCTCGAGGACATCGCGAAACCCCCGCGTGGTGATCAGCCCCGTCCGGGCACCCTTCTGCTCGAGGACCGCGTTCGACGCCACGGTGGTTCCGTGGAGCACCTCGGCGATGTCCGCCCCCGTGATCCCCGTGTCGCGGAAGACCTCGCCGAGGCCGTCGATGATGGCTCGCGCGTAGTCGTCGACGGTGGAGGAGACTTTCTTGGTGTGCAGGCGGCCGCTCGGTTCCAGGAACACGAGGTCCGTGAACGTTCCGCCGATGTCGACGCCGACCCTGAACAAGGTTCCCTCGCCTCCGCGCCATCCTGCGCCCGCTGCCAAAGCCCAGTCAAGGACAGACCGCCGGCGGGGCTTCGCGCGCCGGCCATCTGCTATCATCCGGGGCGGCACGCTCCCGTGCACCCTTGGCCCGTCGACGCCCCGGTGATGAGGAGGTCGCATATGAGCTCGCGCAAGCGGATCGGTCTGATGGTGCCCTCGACGAACACGACGTGCGAGGCCGACTTCCAGATGGCGGTGCCCCGCGGCATCACCGTCCATGGCCAGCGCCTGTGGCTGACCAACGAGGGAACCGGCGACGAGGTATTTAACCGGATGAATGCCGAGATCGAGGCCGGCGCCCGCTACCTGGCCACCGCGAAGGTGGATCTCATCGTGTACGGGTGCACGACGGGCAGCTTCTTCAAGGGTCCGGGGTGGGACCGCGAGATGTGCGCCGTGATCCAGCGGGCGGCCGGCGTCCCCGCCGTCGCCACCAGCCCCTCGGTCGTCGAGGCGCTCCGCGCGTTCGGCGCCCGCCGGATCTCGGTGGCGACGCCGTACCCGGACTGGAACAATCGCAAGCTGCGCGCGTACCTCGAAGCCCACGGCTTCGCGGTGCTGAACGTCGACGGCGAGCCGCGCGCCGCCGCCTCGGGCAACCAAGGCATCAACGACCAGGACCCGGAGTCGGTGGTCGAGTTCGCCTCGCGGGCATGCCGGCCGGAGGCCGACGCGCTCCTCTGCTCGTGCACCGCCTGGCGATCCGTCGAGGCCGTGGCCGCGCTCGAGGCGCGGATCGGAAAGCCGGTGGTGACCTCCAACCAGTCGACGATCTGGGCATCGCTGCGCGTGCTCGGCGTCACCCAACCGGTCACGGGCTTCGGCCGCCTGCTGGAACGCCTCACGGGGGCTCCCACCGCGGCGTGAGCCGGGGGCCGACCCGTAGTGTCCAAGTATTCAGCCCGCTCCCAGAGCCGGGTGAGGCCCGGTAGGATCGGCCCATGACGGCAGATCTCTACCCCAGTCTCGTGACCCTCGCGGGATGTGTCAACCGCCACCAACAACACGTCATCGAGTACCTGGTGGGAGGAGAACCGGGTCCTCAAGGAGCAGCTGGAGGGGCGCCGCCTCCGGCTGACCGACGACCAGCGCCGCCGACTTGCGGCGAAGGGGCGCCGACTCGGTCGCCGGGTCTTGCGGCAGGTCGCCACGATCGTGACCCCCGACACGATCCTGCGCTGGCACCGGCAGCTGATTGCCCGGAAGTGGACGTTCACGCCGAAGCGGCCAGGCCGTCCCCGGATCCTGCAGGAGATCTCGTCACTCATTTTACGGATGGCCACGGAGAATCCGGCGTGGGGCTACACGCGGATTCAGGGAGCGCTGAAGAACCTGGGCCACGGCGTGGCCAGGAGTACGGTCGCCACGGTGCTCAAGGCCCACGGGATCCCGCCGGCTCCGGACCGGCCAACCTCCTGGCGGACGTTCCTGCGGGCCCACTGGGGCGAGATCGCCGGAGCGGACTTCTTCACCACCAAGGTCTGGACGCCTCGCGGGCTGATCACCTACGACACGCTCTTTGTGATCGATCTCGCAGCCGACGGGTTCACGTGGCGGCCTCGACGCCCACCCCGGATGCCTGGTTCATGGCGCAGGCGGCGCGGCGACTGACTGATGTGGTCGATGGGTTCCTGGTGGGCCACCGGATCCTCATTTGCGATCGGGACGCCAAGTGGACCGACGGATTCCGCCGCATCCTCCACGGCGCCGGGGTGCGGATCGTGCTGACGCCCGTCCAGGCACCAATTGCCAACGCCTACGCGGAACGGTTTGTGCGCTCCATCAGCGAGGAGTGCCTCGACCGCCTGATCTTCGTCGGAGAACGTCGGCTGCTCCGCGCCCTCGATGAGTTCGTGGCGCACTATCATCGAGAACGGAATCACCAAGGGCTCGGAAATGAATTGATCACCCCGGCAACCGCTGCCGCTCGCGGAACCCGGGTTCGCTGCCGAGATCGGCTGGGCGGGCTCTTACGGTACTACCACCGCGCGGCCTGAGCCCCAGGATGGGATGAGTTTTCGGACACTACGGGACCACCGCCCTCGGCTTGCTGGGTTTGCGAGACGTGCGCACCGAGCGCTCAGTGGACGGTGTCGGCCTGGTGGAGCGGGCAAGTGGCCTGGCCGACGAACGCGGCGAGAGGTGGCTCCTGTCGGTTCTCCAGATGTGGCTCGGCGAGGCGCATCTTGCTGCCGGAGACCCGGAGCGGGCGAGGCGGCATGCGCAGGTGAGCCTGGAGATGTCACGCGCCCAGTCCCAGCGAGGGACCGAGTCGTGGGCGTGGCGACTGCTCGGCGAGATCGCCGCGGGGACCGACCCGCCGAATGTCCCGGAGGCCGGGGCCGCCTATCGAGAGGCGCTGACGCGGGCGTCCGGCCTCCGCATGCGCCCCCTCGTCGCCCACTGCCACCTCGGTCTCGGCAAGCTGTACCGGCGAACCGGTGACGAGGCTCAGGCCCAGGAGCACCTGGCCACGGCCCCGAATATGTATCGGGAGATGGAGATGGGCTTCTGGCTGGCGCAGGCGGAGGCGGTGCTGACGGAGCGTGGCTGACGAATGCGCCGTGTCGGGATTTCAGCCGACCTCGCTCTTGGTCGTCTATCGCCCAAACAACCGCTCGATCAGCTCCTCTCGGCTCAGGGCGAAGTGCTGGGCCACGTCACCGAGGAGACCCGCCAGCGTCCCAACCCGCAGGGCGGCATGGCGGGGGATGGTGATGTGGTGCTCGCCTTGTTCGAGGGTGGTAAGTCGGACGTGACTACCGGCCTGACGGGTGACCCGGTAGCCGAGATCGGCGAGGGCTTTCGCGAGGTCGTCACCGGAGACGTCCCGCGGAAGCCTCAAGCCTTGATAACTTCCTCGCGCACGAAGTGGAGCCGGATGACCCTCGGGACCTTGCCCTCGTCGAAGTGGCAGTGAACCGCGTCTCGGACCTTTGCGTGCAGATCCGGCAGGTCGTTGGCCTCCGTGAAAATCGATTCTCCCAAGGCCCGCGCGGTGAAGCCTCCTTCGGGGGCTTCCTCGACGAGGAAGATGACTTCCGGCAAGCTGGGGCTTCCAACCGTCGAGCTCATTGGATCGTTAGGATAGCACGCTCTTAGCCGCCGGACGTTCTGACGCAGGGCTGGACACACTCGGCCCGGGCCGTGGGGTCAGTGGTCGGCGCCTGGTGGCGATGGTGTCACGCCTCCAGCGATGACGGATGCTATCGCCGGGCCGCTCGGGTGGCTGCAATCCCTTCGAGCGGCCCGGCGGTGGTAGGTTTCGCCGTGTTCGTCTCGCAAGTCCCGACGTGTGCATGCCGAGACCGCGCCGAGTTAGTTTGTAGGGGGGCTGATCTCGGGCCGCTGTCTTGTAACGTGCCGGATTTCCGAGCACGCGCGTGGGGGCCAAGTGCTTCTGGAAAGACGACCTGGGAGTCGTAGACTTCAGTCCCAATGGCTACCTTCTCGGCTGATACCGCATCGCCACCGCCCCCGAGCCGAACTCCAGCCGGCTCACGAGCTTCAAGTCGACACGCTTCGATAAGCCCACGAACAACGTCGGCCCATGGCCCGCTAGCCTGGGATGCACGACGAACTCGTACCCATCGATCAATCCCAGCTCCGCCAACGCCTGCGGGAGCTTCACGCCTCCCACGAACAGTGCCTTGCCCGACTCCCGCTTGAGCTGCTGAACGGCCTTCCCCAGATCCCCGCGCACGAGCTCCGCGTTCCAATCGACCCGATCCAGGGTGCTCGACACAACGTACTTCTTTGCCGCGTCGATCGTACGGGCGAAGGGTTCCATCCGGCGCGACGCCAGTCGATGATGACAGCGTCGCCCCGGTAGCGCGGTATCAGGTGTAGCTTCCAGTGAGCCACCTCGTTGAACCTCGCGCCGGTGAGGTCATCGTCCGAGAGGAGCGTGATGGCGTCGGGACGCGCGACAGCGGCCATCGCCGCGCTCACTCGCTGCGCAACAAGGACGACCTGCGCCAGCACCTCGGATGGCACCTCGGCCAAGTGCTCGACGTGGCGTCGCGGCACGACCAGCACGTGGTAACGGTTGATCGGTGCCCGGCTGACCAGCGCCTGAATGCTGGCGTCGTGGTAAACGGTGACGGCCGGATCGTCAAGGCGCAGAACGGACAATCAGCTACACCCGTCATCCACGCTCCTTCCGGTGTCTAACGCCGCGGTTCAGGCGTCGACTGGAACCGCTTGTTAGGCGTCACTGGCTTTTCCTACTCAACTTATTCGAACGAACCTGTGCGCACCTCGCCGCTGCGCGCGTGGCGGGTGAGCAGCACACCGCTACGCGTGCTGGTCGAATTCGCCAGGGTGAAGGCCGACGGTTGTGCGTTGTTGTCGAACAAGTGCTTGCCGCGCCCAAGTACGACGGGATAAATCATAAGCCGAAGCTCGTCCACCAAGCCGGCTGCAAGCAGTTGGCGCACCATGTCGCCGCTGCCCCACGTCAATAGGTTGGCGCCGTCCTGCTGCTTGAGCGCGCGTATCGCGTCGGCAAGGTCGCCCTCCAACGCATGACTGTTCTGCCAGTCAAGCGTATCGGATCGATGCGTGGCCACGTGCTTAGGCACGCTGTTGAACAGGTCAGCGATGGCGCGGCTGCCTGAATCGACCGGTACGTGCGGCCAATACGCCGCCCATATTCCATAGGTGCGACGCCCCAACAGCAACTCGAACGGCTGCGAAAACAGGTCCCGTAAGTCCCGGCCGATGGCTTCGTCGGCGTAGAACACTGTCCAGCCACCGAGGCGGAATTCGCCGCTGGGATCTTCGTCAGGCCCACCGGGGGCTTGAATAACGCCATCCAGGCTGATGTGTTCAGCAACGATGAGCTTGCGCATACTCTTCTCCAGGTTCGTCCTCGTGAAAGTTCTCGTCAGGGAATGCCCGCAATCACTGCCACCAATCAACCTCATTCCCTAACGGATAGTCGAACGAGACTCTGCGAAATCGACAGTGCGATGCCTGGATGACGCCTAACGCCGCGGTGACCGGCCGCGGCGAGCGAATGCGAGCCAGCGGTCCGGTCCACTGCGAAGTTAGGCTGTCCGGGAAGCGACTCCCGCCAGAGAGCGGTCACGACTCTGCGGCGCCACGCAAGGCGTCAACTTCGGGCACGATCAAGGCGTTGCCGAGCCCCTGATGGTTTCGCTCTTTGTGGTAGTGCGCCACGAACTCGTCGACGGCGCGGAGCAGCCGGTGCTCCCCGAACAAGATGAGGCGGTTGAGGCACTCCTCCCGGATCGACCGCACGAACCGTTCGGCGTAGGCGTTGGCATTCGGCGCTTGGACGGGCGTCAGCACGATCCGCACGCCGGCGCCTTGGAGGATGCGGCGGAATCCGTCGGTCCACTTGCTGTCCCGATCGCAAATGAGGATCCGGTGGCCCACCAGGAACCCATCGACCACATCGGTCAGTCGCCGCGCCGCCTGCGCCATGAACCACGCATCCGGGGTGGGCGTCGAGCCCGCCACGTGAACTCGTCGGCTCCGGAGATCGATCACGAAGAGCGTGTAGTAGGTGATCAGCCCGCGAGGGGTCCAGACCTCGGTGAGTGAAGAAGTCCGCTCCGGCGATCGCGCCCCAGGGGGCCCGCAGGAACGTCCGCCAGGACGACGGCCGGTTCGGAGCTGGCGGGATCCCGTGGGCCTTGAGCACCTTGGCGACCGTACTCCTGGCCACGCCGTGGCCCAGGTTCTTCAGCGCTCCCTGGATCCGCGTGTAGCCCCACGTCGGATTGTCCGTGGCCATCCGCAGAATGAGCGACGAGATCTCCCGCATGATCCGGGGACGGCCTGACCGCTTCGGCGTGAACGTCCACTTTCGGGCGATCAGCTGCCGGTGCCAACGCAGAATCGTGTCGGGGGTCACGATCGTGGCGACCTGCCGCAAGACTCGGCGGCCGAGCCGGCGCCCCTTCGCGGCGAGGCGTCGGCGCTGGTCGTCGGTCAGCCGGAGGCGTCGCCCCGCCAGCTGCCCCCTGAGGACCCGGTTCTCCTCCATCAGGTACTCGATCACGTGTTGTTGATGGCGGTTGACCCATCCCGCGAGGGTCACGAGCAGCACCTGCAAGGGGTAGAGATCGGCCGTCATAGGCGCAATCCTACCGGGTCTCACCCTGTGGGAGCTGGGCTGAATATTTGGACGCTACGGGGCCGAAGTAATTATGCCGAACGGGGATCGCACCGAGGAATAGCTATCTCCCCACAGCGGCGGCTATGACTCCTTAGGGTCCGTACCGCCACAGATGGAGTTTAATCGGCTTGGGTGGGGGCGTGACATTCTCGCAAAACGTCCAGCCCCCGAAAATGACCACGTTGCGGACCGGATCATACGCCAGGGTCGCGCTATGCGTGCCGATCGGGACGGGGAGGTTTTCCCAGGTATCGCTGGCGGGATCATACGCGAGCAGTTGGTGAATCTGTCCGCAGGGCCCATCGATCACGGGCCAAATGACTTTGTTGTTCACGCTATCGAACACCGACAGGTGCGCGTAGGCCGCCAAGCGCCCGGTCCAGGTGAGCGGCGCCCGCGCTTTCAGCGTGAACGCTTTCGTGACGGTATTCACGGCCACCATCCAGACGCCCGCCTCAACCGGCGTGCCCCCCGCCGGGCTGAAGCGCCGATAGATCGTTGGAATGTAGGCAATTCGATTCTGGTCATCCCAGGCGAATTTGACCCGATTGGTGTACTCGGCGGTGTTCCAGCCCCCTTGGCCACGCACCCACTTCGGCAGGGGCCCCACGTTCATCATGCTCCCGAGGCGCGTTTTCACGCTCGGCATGGGGTCCAGTGCGTGCGCCGTCACATAGCCCGACTCACTCTCGATGTTGATGGCCCTGTCACCCGCGCTATCGTAGTAGGCACCCCCCGTCGACGGCGTCAATTGCTCACTGGTTTTTGTCCAGGTGTTCGCCGTCGGGTCCAACCACATCCACCCATTTTCCCGGATCGACCCCATGGGCCAGCCCGGGGCCCCCGTGGTACACGGTTTACCCTTCTGCCCAGGAGGGAATCCGTCGCCCTGCCCGAGCCACCAGACGCGATCTCGCTTAGAGTCGTAAATCATAATGCCGTAGTCGCTGGGGTTATTCGGTGAGACGGTGCCCGCCGCTTGGCAATAGGTCGAGACGACGGCCCAGCCGTTCGTCGAGCTGTCATAGCTCCAAATGACGGTGTTTCCGCTCCCGCCCTGGTAAGTGTTCCCGCTATCGCCCAAGCCGAAATAGACCAGTTTCCGCGTCGGGTCCCACGTCCACATAATGTCCTTCGACCCTGAGGAAAACGGACTGGCATTCACGTTTTGCGGGGTGACACACGGGGTAAACGTTTGCTTGACGGTCGGGAGACAGACGCCCCCCGCGATGGTTTGCGTGAACGTGGCGGTACACGCCTTATCCGCGTCCATCATCACCGAGGCATCGTTGCAATCGGCGTGACCCGACCAGCCGCCAAAGGTTGACCCGGTTGCGGGCGTAGCGGTCATCGTCACCGCCGTGCCCGCGTTGTAACTGCCCGCGCCCGTGGTGGTGCCCGTGCCGGTCCCCGCTGGCTGGATCGTCAGCGTGTGCTGCGCCACGGGTTTGATAAACGTCGCGGTACAGGTCAGAGCCGTGGCCGGCATCGGGAATGAGGGTGCGCACGGGACCGGAGCCCAGCCCGTAAACGTCGACCCCGTGGCCGGGGTCGCGGTGAGCGTGACCGTATACCCGGCCGCGTAGGTACCGGCCCCCGTGGTGGTGCCCGTGCCCGTCCCAGCCGTTTGAATGGTCAGGGTGTACTGCGTCACGGGCGTGGGGGGCGCGGCGGTGAGAGTGATCTCCCACGTCTCGCGATTGTAGTTCCCTCCGGTATGGAGCAGGACGCGCTTGTTCACCGGATCGTAAATCATCTGATTCTGCGCGTTCGACCACGCGGGCGGCACAGGTTCGACCGCGGCCAGGAGCGCCCGGGGCATTCCCTGCGCCACCGCGCCCGAGGGCGACGGGACCAATTCCGTCCACACCAATGTGGTCCGGTTGAGGGCATAGGTTTTCCGTATCGCGCCCGTGCTGCCTTCTCCCCCGACGATGTTCCCGCCCACGCCGACCCACGCGACGATGGTGTCCGCCTCGTCATGCTGGGCGAACACGCCAAACTTGTCGGGTTTGGTGCCCGTGGTGATTTGCTTTGTCCACCGGAGCGCGGCCGGGTCGAGTTGCCACAGGTCCAGGTTGTGGTCGACGTACCAAATATTTTGGCGCCTGCTGTCCCAGGCCGCCCGGGTAAATGTCATCTTGGAGGCATTGCCAGCTTCCTGGAACAAGGGCCCCGAGGGGGGGTAATTCGCGACATGCGCCGTCGCAGGCGGATCGAGGTTGAACGTAAAGACTCGCGTCTGCCCCGTCGGCGTCGACCATCCACCAAAGCACAAAAATCGCTTGCCGGCGGCGTGGTAGATCAACGCGGGGTCCATCCCGCATCCCCCGACCGAATGATCGACGTGGGCCCCGGTCACCCGTTGCCAATAGATCATATGGGCGGCGCCCGCATGCGCCGTGCTGGCCCAATAGCGGTCATTGAGCGGATCGTAGGCGTATCCCGCGTTGTGAAACGTATCGTTATTGGGCGGTGGCCCTTTCGCGCCGCACTTCGACCAGGTCGCCACCAAGTCGAAACACCACGGCTCATAGTCCCAGGACGCAGTCAGGACTTGGTTCCGCGAGCTGTCCCAGGAGAGGGCCGTGAAATTAAAGGCCCCGTAGGCACTCGGCGCCGGGAGTCGGCGCCACGTCCCGGAGCCGACCGCGGCCTGGAGCGCCGCGATGGTGTCCTCCATCTTGCTGATTTCGGTGCCCGCGGGGCCCGCCCCCACCGAGCCCACGGCCATGAGACCCAACCAGAGCAGAACGGCGCCGCACGCGATCTTGCGCATCACGTCTCCTCCCTACGAACCGAGCGGGCCCCGGTCGATCTCGGACGCATTGTGGACCTCGCCCGCGAAGTAGAGCCGCTGGAGGAAGAGTCCGTCCTGGTGCACCCGGATCGCGATCGGTGTCATCTTGCCGCGCAAGGTGAAGGTGCCCACCGCGAGCCGTTTGGTCTGCTGGAGAGCATGGACGAGCACCCGATAGCGGCAATCACCGTTCTTGCCGGCGCCGAGGTAGTGCGTGTCCTCGAAGTAGACGGGGTCGATCGCACCCTCCGGGACGAACGAATCGATGACAAGCGCCGACGAGGACGCCTGCTTGAGCGCCTTCAGCTCTTCCGGCTCAAAGCGCACGTACTGGTACTTGGCGGTTTCATAGCCCTTCACCGTCTCTTCGCGGGGCACGATGCCGTGGATAGGGCATTCGAGACGCATCTGGATGCGGCTGCCGCATCGCGCATGGGGCAGATCGAAGGCGACGCCCTGCGAGCTGGTGGCAGTAAGCTGGACCGGAATGGTGGCCAGCCCGAGGGAGATGTCGAGGTTCTTCAGCGCGCGAGCCATCGCTGGTACACCCAGCGCAATCTCGCTCTGGGTGTACGGGGATTATAGCTCCGTCAAATACCCATCGGGCCGCTGGTCCACCCGCTGACGGACAGCCAACAACGAGAGGCTGAACGCCTGAAGGGTACACTTATTCGGGATCGGCGTTCCGAGCCGTAGACCCCGTCGTGTCGGACAGCATCTCGGGAGCAGGAGGACCTCCATGGTGCGGTCGCTCATGGCCTTGGTCCTCCGCCGAGTCCTCGCTTGGCTCGTGTGGAGCAACGATCACGCCAAGGACCTGGAAATCGTGGTCCTTCGCCATCAGCTGCAGGTGCTTCGTCGGCACGTCGGCCGGCCCCGGTTTCGGTGGAGCGACCGGCTCTTCCTCGCTGCGGCGAGCTGCCACTTGCCACGTGAGACCTGGCGCGCCTTATACTCAGTCCGGTCCGAGTAGCACAGGAGAGAGCAACCCTCTTCTGAGCAGGGAAGGGTCTGGGTGTCGGTGATGGGCGGTCACGCGTGAAGGCCAGGAGCTTGCTGACCAGAGGACCGTGGCGCACCGAGCCCCCGGAGGCTCCGAGGAAGACTGTCCCGGTCGGCAAGAGAACGGCGCCAGAGGTTCAAGAGAAAGTGGTCCCCCGGAGGACCGGTATAAGGCCAACCCGCCGTTCCCGCTCCGCGGCCGCGACGCCAGAAGAAGGAGGAGGGCGAATGCGCTACTACATCGGCGTCGATTGGGCCGATCAGACGCATGCGGTCTGGGTCGTCGATGAGCGCGGGACGAAGATCACCGCGCGCACAGTGCCGCACACGGCGGAGGGTATGGTCGAGTGGGGCCGGGAGCTAGACGAGTGGCGGGCGCAGGGGATCGAGCGGTGGGCGGCGATTGAGCGGCCCGACGGCCGCGTGGTGGATTTCCTGCTCGACCATGGCGTCCTGGTCTATCCCGTGAATCCCAAGGCGCTGGACCGGGCCCGAGATCGGTTTCGGCAGAGTGGGGCGAAGAGTGATCCGTTTGACGCCCGGGTGCTGGCCGAGTTCCTCCGCACCGATCATGCGCACCTCCGGGCCCTCCAGCCGAGCTCGGAGGCGGCCCAGGAGCTCAAGCTGCTCACGGAGGACTATCAGCGGCAGATCCGGCAGCAGACGCGCCTGGTCAACCAGCTGACGGCGACGCTGAAGGCGTACTATCCGCGGGCCCTGGACGTGGCCGAGTTGACGACAGCCCTGGCGCGGGAGTTCCTGCACGCCTATCCGACGCCGGACGCCGTGGCCGCCCTCACGGCACGCCAGTGGCAGCGGTGGGCGCACGCCCATCGACTGAGCGAGGCGCGGACCCAGGAGCTGTGGGCCGTCCTCCGGCGGCCGCAGCTGCCCGTGCCGGCCCACGTGGTGCGGGCCAAGGCTCGGCTGATGCGGACCCTGGTGACCCAGCTGGGGCCGGTCGTGACGGCCGTCGAGGACTACCGGAAGGCGGTCGAGGATTTTTTCGCGAGCCTGCCGGCGGCGCAGTGGATCCGGACGCTCCCGATCGGTGACCACGGGATCACCGCGCCCACGCTCTGGGCCCGCTTGGGGGACGCCCCTGAGCGGTGGGAGTCGTTTCAGCATCTGCAGGCGCACGCCGGCGCCGTGCCCGTGACCAAGCGGAGCGGCAAGCAGCAGGTCGTCCACTTCCGCTTCGCCTGCGACACGGCGTTGCGGTACGTGGTCGATCAGGTGGCGTTCCTCTCGCTGCGCTCGAGTGAGTGGGCCCGGGCGTACTACGACCAGCAGCGGGCCCGGGGCCACACGCATCGCCGGGCGCTTCGGGCGCTGGCCGCGAAGTGGGTGAAGGTCATCTTCGCCATGTGGGAACGCCAGGTCCCGTATGAGGAGCAGTACCACTTGGCGACGATGGCGCGGCAGCAGCTGCGGCAGCGCCCGAAAAAAATCGCTTGACATGGACCAGAGAAAGTCTTCCTCGTGACGCCCCAGACGGTGCTCCGCTGGCACCACGAACTCGTCCGACGAAAGTGGTCCCGCGGTGCCGACCGTGGGCCGGGCCGACCGTCCCTCCCCGAGGCGACGCGGGCATTGATTCTCAGGTTGGCTCGCGAGAACCCGCTGTGGGGATACCAGCGGATCCAAGGGGAACTGGCGAAGCTCGGTCTCCGAGTGTCGGCCACCGCGATCCGGACACTCCTGGGCCGCCACGGGCTCGGGCCGGCCCCGCGCCGGGGTGGAGTCAGCTGGCGGGTGTTCCTCCGTCACCAAGCCGCGAGCATTCTCGCGTGTGACTTTTTTACGGTCGAGACGGTGTGGCTGAAGACGCTATACGTCTTGTTCTTCATCGAGCTGAGCAGCCGGCGGGTGCACGTCAGCGGCTGCACCGCGACGCCGGACGCCGCCTGGGTCACGCAGCAGGCCCGAAATCTCGTCCTCCAGCGCCCAGAGCTCGACGGTGGCCGCCGGTTCCTCGTGCGTGATCGGGACAGCAAGTTCACCCTGGCCTTTGATGAGGTCTTCCGCAGCGCGGCCAGTAAGGTGATCCGCACGCCGGTGAAGGCGCCCCGCGCGAATGCTTACGCGGAACGCTGGGTCCGGACGGTGCGGACCGAGTGCCTGGACTGGCTCCTCATCCTGAATCAGAGGCATCTCGAGCGTGTGCTCCGAGTCTACGTCCACCACTACAATGCCGAGCGCCACATCGAGGGCTCAAGTTGTCCCCGCCTGAGGGACCCCGCGAGCCGATGGCCTCCGCGGTGCAAGCGAACGTGTGTCGGCGGAACCCTCTTGGGCGGTCTGCTGCACGAATATTACCAGGCTGCGGCATGAACCCGGGTTTGTGCACCCTTCAGCCACCAAGCGTACGGGTAGCCGTATAGATGGCTCGCTAGCAGGTCGTCAAATGCCTGTTTACAAAGCGATTTTCTACCACCGCCCCGGCTGAAGCTCCTGCGCGAAGACGAGAGAGTTGCTTTCAAGGAACGTACATAGTTTCGCGAAGTTTTACGACACGCCACTCTCCAAAACAGCGCATTCCGCCGCATCCTGTGCCACCAGGTGCCACCGAGAACGAAGGCCGCAGAAGCGGCCCGACGCGGACGCGGATATTCGAGCCCGGCGACGGAGGGAGCTAGGCCGACTCCGCTGGAGAAGAGCGCGGCACGGGGCACTGCCCGCCGGACCGCGCTCGGATGGATGCGGAGCTGACGCGCGGTCCCGCGCAGGGACACCTGGCTAGCAGGGCGCGGGCTGTGTCGACGACAAGGTGCCGGCCCCGCGCACGTGCGCGTCGGAGTCCGGCGAGGATGCGCTCGCGGACCAGGTCCCGCTCGAACTCGGCGATGGCCGCGAGAACGTGAAACAATACGCGCCCCGTGGGGTGGTTGTGTCAATGGAGGGGTTATCGGACCTCTGGCGGCTACCCCTGCGCAGCATCGCATGAGTCTCCCGGGGTCGGCTGTGTCGACCTCCTGACGAAGGTACCACGCGACCCGCCACAGCTACGCCCCACGTGGCTCCCGAGGACGGCGTCGTTCTGTGTTGGTCAGACCATCGGGCGGATCGGAGGGGGCGCCCACCCGAGGCGACGCCGGAGCGAGCGCATCGTGAATCGCGTCATGATCAGCATGCCGTTGTCCAGGACGATGAGGGAGCGCCACGCTCCCAGACCCGTGATATCGAGGATGAGCCGCTTCTCGCGCTCGGCTTGCTCGACGACCGCCAGCGCCTCTTTCCGCTTCTTGTAGTGATTGCCTTTGTAGTACGCGCGCACCACCGTCTTCACCTCTGCCGGGCGGATCCACGTCCCGCCGAGGTCACAAAGCCGGTTGCTTCGAACCGGGTCGCGCAACAGCATGTCGTGTTCTCCATTCGTCACGTCGGATCGGTTCGGAGCGGCGCCTCGTCGAGCTCCATCCGACTGGCGAGCTGCCGGACAAACGCCCGCCATCTGGCGTGCACCACCGGATCCGCAAACACGCCTCGGCCGATCTCCTCGGCGATCTCCTCGATCGTCTTCCGCGTCTTCTGGCCCGGTCCCGGCGACACCTCGTCCCGAACTTCGCACAACCATTTACACAGCAGATCCACCTGGCTGGGGTGCACCTCGACCACCACCATCTCATCGGGAAAGCTCGGTTGCTCGATCCAAATCGTCCCGGACGAGTGCGCAGACACTTTCAATGCTCGCATCTCACGTCCAACCGTCCGCTCTTTCTCGGGATGCTCCTCGGGCTTCGACATGGCGTCCTCCCTTAGCGGCGCGTGAGCCGCGCCTTCAGCTTCTCGATCCCGCGAATCGGATTGAAGGCCTGCGGCCCAGCCCGCTCGGTCTTGACGGCCTCCGCCTTCGCAGCTTGTTGCGCACGCCGAGACAACTTCACAAGCCGACCGGTGGACATCGGGATGGGGTCGGTCTCTACCCCTCGGTTACCGACGGATCGCTTGTACCGACTGGGCGGAACCCCCGCGCGCGCCCGCTTCGATACCAACGTGAACCCGCTCATGGCCTCCCTTCGGCGCGATGAAGCGCCCCCACGATCCGGTCGCGTGACCGCCTGACAAGACCGGCAAAGGGTGGCGGAACAGCCCCGGTCCCTCCCGCTCGAGCATAGCGGTCTCGATGCCGCCGCGCGATTCCTTCGAGGTCTCGATGGCCGCGCGCCACTCCTCTGGGCTGACGGCCTGCACCAGGCG
Source organism: uncultured Candidatus Rokubacteria bacterium (assembly GCA_963804185.1). Taxonomy (GTDB): domain Bacteria; phylum Methylomirabilota; class Methylomirabilia; order Rokubacteriales; family DASRDR01; genus DASRDR01. The sequence goes on along the minus strand of CAWDPM010000005.1, from coordinate 65,650 downwards.
GGTTTCGCGCAGCAAAAGCCCGAGGATGAGCAGGCCCGCTCAGCTCGTCAGGATCCCGACGACGCTGAGGTGAGCAGGACGAAATGATCGGTCGTGCCGTCTCCTCTTGGCCCGGCTCGGGCATCCCTAGTCGTCGTCGACGTCGTCGTCGTCGTTGACGTCCGGCGCCTCGCGAAGCTTCTCCAGCGCATCCCGGCACGCGGCCATCGCTTGGTGCCGCGACACCCTGCGCCCATAGACCACGGTCACGCCGCGCACCGGATCGAACCCGATCAGCACGACCGCGGTCGCCGTCGGCGCCTTGTCGGCGAGGGCCGTGCCGAGCTTCGCGAACTCGAACGCGGCGCGGATCGCGGCGTCATGCTTCGCATCCCCTCGACCACCTGCATTCGCACCGCCTCCTCGAGTGTCGCCTCGCGCAGACTCCACTGAGCCTGCGAGCTCACGGAACACACGGGATGCGTCCGATCACCGAGCGGCTGGCCGGTCTTGAGCTCGTACGAGCGGTATTCCACCTCGCCCTCCTCGATGCGCACGACGTGGCGCACTATCCACCGGTTCCGGCCCACGTAGAAATGGCCGGTCTGAATATCACGGCTCTTCACGGTTCGGTGAACAACGAGTCGCCGGTCGGTCTCGGCTCGCCCGGGTGGCTCGCGTACCACTCGTCGATCGCGTCCTGCCACTCCTGCAGCTCCGCCGGAGAGAGACGCTTGGCGCCCTCTTTGCCGAGCAGCCGTCCCGTCTTCTGGAACGCGTGGATCAGCGCCGGATGGATCTTGGCCTTGTGCATCGCCTCGAGCGTCTTCTGCTCCGCGACCTCGAGATTCATCGGTTGCGGCGTCTCCGAGCTCCGATCGAAGAAGATCGGATCGCCTTCCCGCGGTTCGCGCCCGAAGCGCTCGATGAAGGCCTGTCGCTGGCGTTGGAGCACATCCGCCATACTCGGCAGGCCTGGCTCCTCCTTGTCCGCCTCGTCCTCCTTGTCCGCCTCGTCCTCCTCGTCCTCGTCTCCTGACGGCAGTTCGAGCGGACAGGCATCGCCCCGGTGCGCGTGCTCCCCGGCTCGCGTGCAGAAAATCCTGACGGCCTCGGCCGGAACCTCTCGCATCGGCCCGGACTCAAAACCCGCATACACGGCCCCGTGGCTGGGATCGCCCTCGTCCACCGTCCAGTCCACGAAGAACAGCTCCACGGGTCGGCTCGCGTACACGCCTTCGGGCTCCCCCTTCCGCTGGACGAAAACGACCTGGATAGGCCTCAACGGTTTGCGCTTCATGGCTCCTCCCGTTCTTCATCCACGGATTCCCTACCCATCTTGCTGACGCTAAATGAACTCGCTCAGGCCGCGCTCGGAGTACTTCACGACGCCGCCCGGGAGCTTCACTCGACAGCCGAGCTCGTCCCGATGCGCGTAGACCCCCGTCGCGGGACACCCCAAGCCGACGCGAGACCGCGTTAGCATCCAGCAGCCGATCGGCCGGCCCATCGCCGACCCCGCCCCCACCGTCCGCCGCCGCCGCCTCGACGAACTCGAGCTGGTCGGCCACCTTGTATAGTGAAACCTCGTTGGCGCCAGTGGCGCCCAAGGAGGGGTGCCAGACGATACCTGTCCCGGCTAGAAACCTCATCCAGCCGTCTTTCGCACCGTTAGCGCTCGGTGAGGGGCGTTGGCTTGCACCGGCCTCGGGGGTGCGACCGCGATCGCCACGCTCGACCTCCAGCGAGGCAGAGGCCTTTGGGACACGCCTGGCCGCGAGCGCTCCGGTCTGCCCCGCCTCAAGGGACCGGCGCGGGTTCGGGGCCGGTACCGTGACGGCCCGAGGGCTGGCCGGCTGACATGTCCCAGGCTGGCCGATGGGAACGGAGCACCGGTCAGGCGCGCGGGCGTTCCCGCCTCTTCCTCAGCGGCCACTGGGGGCAGGTCAGCATGTACCCAAACGGATCCGACGGTAGGCCGTGGAATTGTCTCGTGGATCGACATCCTGGAGACATGGAGACCTACGACCCGCTACTTACACGAGGATCCGGCCGTGGCATGATTAGAGTTGATAGATCAACCACTTGCCCACCGGATGGAGTTTTGATGGTATGAAAGCGCTGCGCCTCCTGCGCGCAGGGTATCCTGCGCGCGGAGACAGAACACCCGCGGTGGGGGCCGCGGAGAGCACGGAGGCGCAGCACCATGGAATATATCGCGTTCGATGCGCACAAGCGCTACACGCTGGCGTCGGTGGCCCAGGCGGACGGCCAGCTCCTCCGCGAGGAGCGGATTGAGCATGAGCGGGGCGCGCTGCAAGCCTTCCTGGCACGCTGCGAGCGCGGGTCGCCGGTGGCGGTCGAGACCGTGGGGAACTGGTACTGGATCGTCGACGAGATCGAAGCCGCGGGGTGCCGGCCGAAGCTCGTGCATGCGCGGAAGGCGAAGCTGATGATGGGGCAGATCAACAAGACCGACAAGCTCGACGCCCGCGGGCTCAACCAGCTGCAGCGCAACGGGACCCTGCCCACCGTGTGGATTCCGCCGGGCGAGCTGCGCGACCAGCGCGATCTGCCCCGGACGCGGATGGTCCTCGTGCGGCAGCGCACCCGGCTCAAGAACCGGATCCACGCGACGCTGGCCAAGTACGCCCTGCGGTGTGATGAGGTGACCGATCTCTTCGGCGTGCAGGGGCGGGCGCTGCTGCGCCGGCACCTCGAGGCGCTCCCGCCCCACACGGCCTTCACCACCGGTGTGCTGCTCGAGCAGGTCGAGAGCCTGGACCGCCAGGTGCGGGCGCTCGAAGACCGGATGCGGAGCGTATTCGAGCCGACCCCGATGGTCCAGTGGCTCATGACGCTGCCCGGCGTAGGCTTCATCCTCGCGGTCGTCATCGCTCTGGAGCTCGGCGACATCCGCCGCTTTCCGGATGCCGAGCGGTTCGCCAGCTACGCGGGCACCACGCCGCGGGTCCACGCCTCGGCCGGCAAGACGCGCTACGGCGCCCTGCGCCCCGACGTCAACCGCTACCTGAAGGGGGCGTTCATGGAAGCCGCGAACGTGATCAACCTGCACCGTCGCCATTACCCCCGACGCCATGTCACGCGGCTCTACGTGCGGCTCGCGCGCCGCAAGGGCCATCCCAAGGCCATCGGGGCGGTGGCGCGGCATCTCGCGGAGGCCACGTACTGGATGGGGACCAAGCAGGAGGGGTATCACGAGCCGATCGCGAGCCGACCCAGTCGGCTGGGGCGTTCCCGGGGGGCGAGCGCGGTTTCGCCATGAGCTCGAGAAGCTCGGGTTTTGATTGCGACCCCCCCGGGAATACCCATCATGCCGCGGAGACGGCGTAGATATGGCTCCGACGAAACGGGGCGATGCGCGGGGGACGTCGCGAGGCCGAGCGAGCCCACGATGAGCGCGACCGCGGACGTGCTTCAGCCTCGAGGTGGTGGGGGAGCCAGCGCCCGGAGGAGGGCCGGCGCCCGACCGAGCATGTGAGGCCGCAGCGAGGCAGTGTCACGGAAGGGGGCATAGACAAAGACCGAGCACGATAACACTTGACAGCGCAGCGCTTTCAGATATGGCGAAGGACAGGCAGCTCTACCCCCGCGACGGCCCGCCCCACGAGGCGTTCCTCTTACGCTGGGCTCCCGGCGGCATGAGAAGAAAGGCCGGGACTGCTGGCTAGCGAGCCGACCGAGTCCGGCGCCGTCGGGCCAGGCCGACCAAGCCGGCCGCGCCCACGCTGATCAAGACGAGTGCGGATGGTGCTGGCACCGTGGTGCCGCGGATCTCGAAGAGCAGGTCCGAGGACTCAGTGCCCATAAAGCTCAGATCGGGGAAGGCCGTCCAGTCCGTCGCCCCGGTCCCGAACCCGTTGGCCGGGTTTCGCCAGTGCCCCTGGCCATTCGTCGCGGGCTCGCGGCGTCTCCAGCCCCACTGGTCGGAGTCAGGGAAGAAGTCGAGGTTCGCTGGCACGGAGAGCCACCACGTACCGGACGGCAGGGTGAAGTCCACCGGAATCGTGAGGTTGCCACCGGAATCGGTGGCCGGCGCGACGACGGATGTGAACAGGGCCCCGGGAGAGCCGGCACTGTCCTGATACAGCAAGACGTTGACGGAGCTTACCGGTCCGGTCCCCGCCCCAATGTAGGCGCCACCGAGGAAGAGCTCCGAGATGTGCCAGGAAGTGCCTCCCGGGATCGCAAAGTCGTCGGCGGCTTGGCTGTCGAGCGCGTCGAGAGCGGTTTCGAAGTTCTGCGAGGCGATCCTCTCTCCGAACACCGCATTGGTGAGCTGACTGTAGAGGACCGCGGCCCGACTTGGCTGAGCCGTCAGCGCCAGACACATCAGCGTCGTCACGGCGAGCGCGGACCAGCGATTCAGCGGTGCGCCGTGCATGGTGTCCCTCCCACCGAGTGGCTCGACGGTGGATTCCTGCGCTCTCGGGCCCACTCCAACTTGGATCTAGCAAGCGTCATGCCATGCGACGGCAATCTCTTTTTCCGGACCCTTACGGCTGACGCCGTTCCGGGCCCCGACCCGAGTGTAAAGGCTTTCGTCACTCCAGCCGCGAGCCGAGGACAGGGCCGGGCGCGCCGGGCGTATTGTCCGAAAACTCCGCTCATGCTCAGGCTGCGCGATGGTAGTAGCGCAACAGCCCCCCTAGCCGGTCCCGACAGCGTACCCGGGTCCCACCCGCGGCAGCGACTGCCGGGGTGATCAACTCGTTGCCGATCCCCTGATGGTTCCGCTCCCGATGGTAGTGCGCCACGAACTCATCGAGGGTGCGGAGCAGGCGACGCTCCCTGAAGAGGATGAGATGGTCCAGACACTCCTCGCGGATCGAGCGGACGAAGCGCTCCGCGTAGGCGTTTTCCAAAGCTGTCGACTACAGCGGGTGCTGTTGATCCACCACTAATCCGGATCGTCCACCCGTTCCACCCCCTGCGGGGCCAAACGTTCCGGTTCGTCGTCGCCAAGCAGCTCTGGGGGGACGACCGTGTCACCGTCGAGCGCCCAGACGGATCCCTCTGCTCTGTGCCGGTGGGATGGACGGATTTCGTGCCGGCCGATCCGTACCTGAGCGTCGGACGGGGGCGCTCGCGCTTTCGCGTCGAGGACCTGCGGGCGTTGGCCGGCCTGGTCGCTGCGTGTGGCACGCGATGAGACGAATGCGAGCGTCAGGTCTGTCAAGCGAATTTCGTCCCGTATGTCAAGGGTATTTCGTCCCATGGGCGAGGCACCTCGTCACCCGATTCGCAGGTGCCGCGCCGAGCGGAGGACCGGCGTCACCGTCGCCCGGGCCGACGCCTCATCCTCCTCGCGGCGCGCGAAGCAATCAATTACGTCGAAGGTAAGTGGCTGCCGGATGATGTGGGTATGGTGGCGGCCGTGGAAGCCGGGAGGAACAGGCAGCACCGCTCGTGAGACGCGCGTCGAAGCGGAGGAGGCCGTCGCGGAGCCTGACGTAGACCCTCGCCCACGACGACCACGTCGGTCCGGGACGGCGCCTGGGCGCGATGCCCGTCAGGCCGCCCCGCGGGTAGTCAACGGATCGGCTCCCGCCGGCTTCCGGTGATGGTCGAGAGCGGCTAGGCTCTGGGCATCCGATGAATGGTCGCGGTCCGGGATCTGACAACTCGCTGCTCACCGCAGAGCACTGTAGTGAAGTAGCGCGGGCTCGTGTCGCACAGCAGGGATGATCCGCCGCAGCTCCTGATGACGGACCGCGAGCTTGAGCGCCGCGGCGACGTTGCAGCCGACGAAATGCCGCGGAACATCCCTTCCTCTCGCGCGAGACGCCGCGACATCGCCACTGCCTCCTCGGTCGTCGTCGTGATGACTTCCTGAGATGAACCGTCGCCGATCCCCTCGATGCCATGGGGCCCCAACCCTGTGCACGTTCCAGAAACGTGCTTGGGACTGCCTACGTTCCGGACCCGCCAGTGCCGCGCTATTGTTCGGGCGCGCCGCCGGCAGCGGGGCCGACGCCGTGAGCCCGCGAGCGGGGGACGGCGTTCGCGCTCACCGGCTTTCCCATCGCCACGAACGCGACCCCGTGTGGGCTCCCCAAGCACTTGGATGAGGTCTATCCGCATTCCGCTCTTCTGGGCTTCTGGGCCGAGCCGATCGAGTGCCGTACAAGGTCGCGAACGTTCGTCGCTACCGGCCGCACGTGACTCCGGCGGATCGCCTCGGCATGGTGCTCGAGGAGCTGCAGGTAATCCAGACGGGTCTCGAGCGGTTCTTCGGTCAAACGGCTCTGCTGCTCCCTGCCCTCTGCGGGACGCCGCTGCCCGCGCAGGCGCAGCCGGCCGGCAGGGTGCACCGCATCGGCTTCCTGGCGCTGGGCGGCAGGCCCGCCCCGCCCCTGCCCTCGCTGGAAGCGTTCTGACCGTAGGAACTCCAAGCACGTTTCTGGGGGGCTTCCCTGGGTCTGACGCCACCGTCGTCGGGTTAACTTCGGCCCTTTGTCAAAATCAGCGTAAGACCCTGCGGGCGAATCCCAGATACCTTTCCACCAGCAGGACGGCAATCGTGGTGACCACGATCAGAAGTGTCGATACCGCGGCGATCGACGGATCGCTCGTAAATTCGATGTACTGGTAGATCCGAACCGGCAAGGTGGTCTGGCGAGGGCTCGCGAGGAACAGCGTGACCACCAGTTCGTCAAAGGAGATGATGAATGCGAAGATTGCCGCAGCGAAGACGTTGCCCTTGATCAGCGGCAGGGTGATCGTCAAGACCGTCCGGATCCTGCCGGCGCCGAGGCCCATCGCGGCTTCCTCGAGCGAACGGTCCAGGGATTCCAGGGCCGCGAGAACGATCAGGACGACGAACGGAAGGGTCAGCACCACGTGCGCTATGATCAGGCTCGTGAAGGTGTTACCCATGCCGATGCCGAAGAAATAGAACAGCATCGCGATCCCGACAACGATTCCGGGCACGACCAGCGGGGCCACAAGCACCGCCCGCATGACCTCCATGACGGGCTGTCTCATGGCCGACAGGGCCAAGGCGGCCATGACGCCGATGACGCTCGAGATCACCATCACCATGGCTCCCAGCTTCGCGCTCAGCAGCGTCGATTCCAGGAACTCGCGGCTCGTGAAATAGGCGACGTACCAGCGGACCGAGAAGCCAGTGGGCGGAAACACCACATAAGCGACGTTGCTGAAGGAGCCGATGACGATCACGATGATCGGTGCCAGCAGAAACAGGAGAATCACGGCGATGGCGCCTCGCCACAGGACGTACACGAGGTGTCGCCTCACAAGCCGCGTCATCGCCATCCTTCCACTCTCCCTCGAGCGCTCTATCGCGAGCCTGGCTGGCGCCTGAGGAGCCGCGTTTGCGCCACCGTCATCGCGAGCACGACCACCAGGAGGATGAAAGACGTAGCTGCCGCGAACGGCCAATTGAGGTTGGTCAACACTTGGTCGTAGACCATGGTCGCCATGACCTGGAGCGAGGCGCCTCCGATCAGACGCGGCGTGGCGAACGCGCTGATGCTCAGAGCGAATACCAGGAACGAGCCCGCGGCGATGCCGGGCATGCTCAGTGGCAGAAGTATGTTCCAGAACACATGCCAGTGCCCTGCCCCGAGGCCTCTGGCCGCTTCTTCAAGATCCCGGGAGATGTTCTGCAGGACGCCAACGAGCGTCAGGACCATGAACGGCATCAGCAACTGAGTCAGGCTGAGTACAGTTCCTGTCATCGTGAAGAGGAGCTTTATTTTCGGCAGGCCGACGGCCTCGAGGGTCCTGTTGATGATCCCGCTGTTCGCCAGTATCACGGTCCAGCCATACGTGCGGACGACAACGCTCATCATGAACGGGATCAGAATGATGGTGAGGAGAATTCCCTTCCACCTGGAGCGACTGCGAGCAAGCAGATAGGCGAGGGGATAACCCATGATGAGGGTCAGCAACACGACCCCGATGCCCATTGCAAAGGTTCGCAACATGATGCCGGAATAGAAACTATCGAACATGAATCTGGTGTAGTTCTCGACCGTGAAGGTTTCCTCCTGCCCGCCTCCCGGTATGAATCGGTTGAAGCTGTAGCGTAGCAAGATGGCGAGGGGCGCGAAGAAAAAGACGCCCAGCAGCACCAGACTCGGACCCAGCAGAAGAGCGTGTCGGAGGTTTGCGGGCGAGGCACTCTTCTCCATCCACTCCGGACGCCGCTGCAGCTCATGTTGCTTGCGCATCGGCTGTACTCGATCTCACCGCGGCACGATCACACGGGAAGCCTCGGCGCGCCACGCGACGACGACCGGCTCTCCCGGACGGAATTCGTGCGGCGCCTCGGTCTCGGTTGCATTCGGATCTTCGACCAGATGCATGATGTTGAGATGAATGTCCGGGGCCAACCGGACATGAACGATCCTGGTGTATCCGAGATAGGTGGTTCCGACGACGATGCCGTCGAATCGGTTTGCGTACCCGCCCGTTCGACCGTCTCCCGGCTGGAAGACGCGCAGGCTCTCCGGGCGCAGCGCCAGCATCGCCGTGCTTCCGACCTTGACCGCGGCGGACGGGGTCGCGATCACCGTGATGCCGTCACTCAATGCGAGACGCACTGTTCCCGGGCCCGAGTCTTCGATGTGTCCGGAAAGAATGTTCGCCTCGCCGATGAACTGAGTGACGAACAGGGAATTTGGAGACTCGTACACCTGCAAGGGCGAGCCGACCTGCTCGACGCGGCCCTTGTTCATCACCACGATCGTGTCGGACAGGGTCAAAGCCTCCTCCTGGTCGTGGGTCACGAACACCGTCGTGAGAGCGAGCTGCCGCTGCAGCTCGCGGATCTCGCGCCGCATGTCCTGGCGCAACTTTGCATCGAGACTGCTGAGCGGTTCGTCCAGCAACAGCACCGATGGCCGGATCACGATGGCACGCGCGAGGGCGACCCGCTGTTGCTGGCCACCGCTGACCTCCCGAGGGAAGCGGTCGCCAAGCCCGCTCAGGCGCACAAGTTCCAACGCCTCATCGACGCGGCGGCTGATTTCCTCCCTGGCGACCCGACGCATCTTCAATCCGTAGCCCACATTTCCGCGCACCGTCATGTGCGGAAAGAGGGCGTAGCTCTGGAAGACCATGCCGAGATCGCGCTGGTTCGGAGGACGGTCGGTGACATCCACGCCCTTGAGCAGGATCTGTCCGGAATCGGGGGCCTCGTAGCCGCCGATGACCCGCAGCGTGGTCGTCTTGCCGCAGCCGCTCGGACCCAGCAGCGAGACGAGCTCGCCTTCCGAAATCTCCAAGGAAAGATCGTCGATTGCGAGTACCTCCGCGCCAAACCGCTTCGTAATACGCCTGAGCTCGAGGTCCGCGATTCCTGAGGGCCGTACCTGTGAGAGAGCCATTTCCCTCCCCGCCTGTCGCTCGATGCGGCCCTTACGCCGAGACCAGCTGTCGGCCTACGAAGTCCGCGGTCGCAATCGTCGCAATGCGCGGCCGAGATCCGCCTCCGGCTTGCGGAGTGACATGCTCGGGACCGAACCGCCCGAAGGTGAAGTGAACATCGGGCAGGCGCGCGTGGTAGTGGTGAAGTCCTGTGACCAAATCCTTTTGCTCCTCCCCCGCAGGGTCAGCCCTGCAAGGATCAGGACATGTAGAGTCCCCCTGCCACATCTATCGCGACGCCGGTAAGCCAGCCCGCGAGCGGACTCGCCAGAAAGAGGACGGAATCGGCCACATCGGCCGCAGTCCCCAAGCGTCGCAACGGGATCCGCTCAACCAGGTCGTCCAATCGCTCTCTCGGCCACTTTGCGATCATCTCGGTCATGATCGGGCCGGGTGTGACCGCATTGACGCGTATTGAGCGCGGTCCGTACTGCCGGGCCAGGACACGGGTCAATGCCAGCACACCACCCTTGCTCGCCGAGTAGTCGACGGTGCTGTTGACACCGCCCGAGCGGGCGACGATCGAGGAGACGTTGACGATCGCACCGTTTCCCTGCCGGAGGAGGGCCGGCAGCGCCGCTCTGGTCACGAAGAACACGGCTTTCAGATTCACGTTCATCACGAGGTCCCACTCGTCCCCCGTGATCGTCTCCGTGGCCGTGTCCAGCGAGATACCCGCGTTGTTGATCAGGATGTCGAGCCGCCCGAACGCCTTCTCGGCACGTTCGACCATCGCCGGAATCTGATCCGTCTGTGCCAAATCGATTGCCAGCGTGACGGCCCTGCCACCGGATTTCCTGATCCCTTCGGCAGTAGCGTTCGCCTCCTCGTCGAGCCGGTCCGCGATGACGACGGCCGCTCCGGCACCACTCAGCCGCTCGGCGCACTCACGACCGATCCCTCTCGCCGCGCCGGTGACGAGCGCGACCCTCCCGTCAAGCAGATGCTCGAGCTTCATGTGGTTGCCTCGCTCCCTGTGCGGGCTCGCATCCTGGCTGGGAAACGGCGCATCCGCCTATCGCGGACCTGCCGCTCGATCCCGCTGCGCCCGGAAGCAGTCGAGGATCTGGGCGCCGGTCCCCATCCACACGCCCGGACGGTTCGCGATTCCCTCGAAGATCCGATCCAGCGCCCGAATCCGGTGCGGCTGGCCGATGCACCAGGAATGCAGGACCAAGGTGAAGATCCGCCCTCCCCGGGTCCGCGATTCGTCGTACAGCCAGTCGAACTGATCTCCGACCTGCCGGCCAAACTCCGTCGGGCTGTGATGCGATGCCCAGATCATCGTCGCGTCATTGATGTCATAGGAGTAGGGCATCGCGTGGATGCGCCCGTGCTTTGTCTCTACCGGATAGGGGAGCTCGTCGTTGACCCAATCGCAGACGTACTGGATCCCCGCGCTCGCCAGGAGATCGAGTGTGCGCGGCGATTCCCCGTTCGCCGGCGACAGCCATCCCGTCACCGGCTGGCCCGTCACGCGACGCACCGTGCTCAAGGTCGTCGCGATCGCTTGCGCTTCGTCCGCTTCCGGCATGTCGGTGTCGTGTATTCGCGCCATGTTCAGGCCATGGCCGGCGAACTCCCAGCGGTGGCGAAGAGCTTCCTCGACCAGGGCCGGATAGCGTTCGCAGACCGCCGCGTTGACCGGCGCTGTCGCGGGCACTCCGAACCGGTCGAGCGTCTCCATCACGCGAAAGGCGCCGACCCGATTTCCGTAATCCCGGTGGGTGTAGTCGCGAAAATTCGGGAATGGATCATCGAAGGCGCCGATCGGCGGCCTGGGCAGGCGCGACATCGTCAATGGGAACCATGTCAGCGGCGCAATCACCCAGACCGCCAGGCGCGCACCGTTCGGCCATTCGACAGGTCTGCGCCGCGGCATGATCGACCACTCGTAGCGGTCGTGATCCATGCCGTATCGACGCCCCGGATACTCGCGTTGCTGGTCACGAGGCGGTGTCATCACCGATCCGTGCGGCGGCAGCGCGTTTGCGGGCCGCGAGATACGCGACCATCTCGGAATAGTGGTGCTCGTAATACCAATCCGCGATCTCGGCACCGGTCGTGAACCAGACCTTCTCGTGGGCGGTCATGTGCTTCAGGGCATCGATGAAGGACGGCAGCCGGTACGGGTGCCCGGTGAGATACGGATGGAGGGCCACGCACATGACCCGCCCTCCCTCGGCATAGAGTTGGTCGAATTGTGCCTTGATCGCCTCGCCGAAATGCTGGGGCGAAAACAGCCGCCGCAGATAGGCGGCCGCATCGTTGATCTCGACCGAGTAGGGGATCGAAATCAAACGGCCTCTGTCGACGTTCATTGGAAAGGGCTGGTCGTCGTGCAGGAAATCGCAGCTGTATGCGATCCCGTACTCGGCAAGAAGGTGCGGCGTCCGTTCCGTGTTGGTCAGGGCCGGCGACAGCCATCCCCTGAGGCGCCTGCCCGCATGGCGCTCCACGGTCGCGAATGCATCCTCGATCATCGCGCGTTCCTGCGCCTCGGTCATACCATGGGTGTAGCGCGTATTGTAGATGCCGTGGCAGAACAGCTCCCAGCCTCGCTCGAGCAGAGCCTCGATGATCTCCGGGTGATGCTCGCATAGCGCGACATTGAGCGCGGCGCTGCCGCGCAGACCGAAGCTGTCCATGACATCGAGCAGCCGCCAGATCCCGACCCGATTGCCGTAGTCGCGCCAGGAATAGCCCAGGATGTCCGGAAGCGGCGGCGGCCACGCGGCCCGCGCCGGGTTGCTCGGCGGCATGAGCTCGTAGAACTCGACATTCGGCGCGAACCAGACGGCAAGGCGGGCGCCGCCCGGCCATGTCAAGGGTGGGCGTTCGATGATCGGCGAGTAGTCGTAGAAGTCGAGATTTCCCCCAAGTCGCACCTCGTCGCCTCCCCGTCAAGAGCCACGATCCCGCTCACGTCCTCGCCTAGAGCGGTTGGCCGATGACCAAGTCGAGGAACAGGACGGCGGACGGCGAGCGCAGGACGTCACCCTCGCGGACTCCGAACGGGGCGCTGGCGCGCTCGCTGTTGGCAACTCGAGACGACGGGTTGACCAGACCGCCGCGCTCACGCGCGGCGGTCTGCAGTGGATCCTCGACGAAGAATAGTGGCGCGCCTCGGTTCTAGCCCCGGATCTCGCGATTCCACCAGTTGATCCATTCCTCGCGATAGGCCGCGATCTTGCCCCAGTCGGGAACCGGAATTCGAACGGTGCCCGGAGGCGGATTCACACCAAGATCCTTGGCAAGTTCCGGAGCGAGCTGCACCTTCTTGTTGGTCGGCCCGATCCAGATCGTCTCCGAGTTCCTCTTCTGCTGTTCCGGACCGAGCGCGAAATTGATGTATTTCTCGGCCAGCTCCTTGTGTTTCGAACCCTTCGCGATTCCAATTTCCGACTGGCTGAATGGAACGCCCTCTTTCGGGATCACGATACCGACCGGGGCGCCTTGTGCTTTCAACGTCAGCAGCCGGTCGGTCGGCCATGGCGCAATCCAGGCATCGCCCTGCGAAAGCAGCTGCGCAACCTGATCATGACTCGTCCAGAAAGTGAGAATCTGTGGTTTCAGGGATTTGACTCTCTCCCAGCCAGCTTTGACCTCGTTTTTGTTCGTATCGCCCCCGGCAATCGTATTGAAGACATGCATCATCAAGGTCGAGCCGCCATTGCTGATGTCAGGGAAGATCACGTGTCCCTTGTAGGCGGGGTTCCAAAGGTCATTCCACGAAGTGGGTTCCTTCATCTTCTTCGTGTTGTAGCACAAGCCGTAATAGACGCTGAGCCAGGAGAGGTGATACTTGCTGACCGCCCAGTCATGAAGATCGTCGATCACCGGAATGCGGCTTCGGTCCAGTTCCTCGTACAGACCCTCGTTTGCGGCTGGAATTGCGGCGATCGGATCCATGCACACGACATCGATCTGCGGATCATTCTTCTGGGCGCGCATCTTCGCGAGATTGTCGAGGGACGTGCCCGTTGCGATCGTGACGGCGGCATTGAACCTCTTCTCGAAAGGATCGACCACGTTCCTGCGCCACCCACGCTCCATCTCGCCGCCATACATCGTGGCGACGAGCGCCTCCGAGGCGTGCGCGGAACGGAACGGAAGCGTTCCTGCCAGAGCAGCGGCACCGGCGCCCGAGAGGACGCGGCGCCGTGTCACAACGCCAAACCGGTTTGCAGTCGCGAGCATCATCAGAGCCTCCCTCCCAGAGAATTGACCTGACCGAACGTAGGAACTCCTGAGCACGTGTCTCGGGCTCCCTTGCGTCTGGCGGCCCCCGTGCCCCGCCCCCCCGGCACCTCGGCCCTCCCCGCGGGCCACTGCGGGAACCATAGCGCGCCCTCGCCGGGTCCAGCAAGGGCGACCGGAGGTCGGCACGGGCGGGCCACGGGCGGGCCCAGGAAGCTTCCCCCGCGGGAACGGACAGACGAGACCGGCGGTGGCTGGGTGGGCGCGTGATCGACGGCGGATCAGGCGGCGGGGACGGCGGGCCCGGCGGCGGCTCGGGCGCCAGCCCCAGTGCCGCGAGGAACCGCCGCACCGCGCGGGCTCCGTCACCGCGCCCAGGATCCGGCGCGGGCCGCCGGAGCACGGACAGACCGCAGCTCGGACAGAACCCGGCGCCCTTTGCACGAGAACCCCGACCACGGTGGTGTCCACACACCGCGTACACACGCAGCACGCTGTGGTCGAGGATCCCGCACCGGAGGTAGGCCTCGAACTCGCGCCGGACCAACGCCGGCCACCCATCGTCCCGTCGTCCCCGGCCGGCGAGGAAGGCCGGGAGCTGCGCCGCGATGGTCCGGTAGTCATCTGCTCCTTGAGGACACGGTTCTCCTCCACCAGTTACTCGATGACGTGTTGCTGTGGCGGTTGACCCATCCGCGAGGCTCGCGAGGAGCACCTGCAAAGGTACCGTGCTCCAGCACCAAGAACGTCTTCGGGCTCGCTCTTGGGGAGGTATCCGGCCTGGGCGTGTCCGGAACCCCCAGAGGGTCACGCTGGGGCGTCGCTAGCCATCCTCTTGCAGGCGTCGGTTCGAACGGCGCCGGCGCGCCACAGCGCGATGCCGCCACGAATCCCGGCCTCGTTGGAGACGAGGGTGACGTCCGGATCGAGCTCCAATCGGAGCTTCCGCGCGTTGCCACCGCCGATGTAGAGGTGGTCGAAGTGCGTCAGCACGCGGAGCGTCGCGATCGCGCGCTCGAGACGGCGGGTCCACTTCCGATTCCCGATCCGCTTCCGGGCGGCGTTGCCGAGCTGTTCCTCGTAGGTCTCCCCCTTGCGGAAAGGGTGGTGCGCCAGCTCGAGATGGGGCGCCAGACGCCCGTCCCAGTAGAGCGCCGTGCCGAAACCCGTCCCCAGCGTGACTACCAGCTCCACACCCCGCCCCTTCACGACGGCCAGCCCTTGCAGGTCGGCATCGTTGACAATCCGCGTCGGCTTGCCGAGGCGGCGCCTCAGCACTCGCGCGAGGTCGAAGCCGGCCCAGGCCCGGTGGCCGAGATTGGGCGCCGTGAGCACCTTCCCGTCGCGGACGACGCCGGGGAAGCCGACGGAGATCCGGTCGTAGGCGGGGAGTGACGCGACCAGGCGCGCCAGAGCCTCGATCACCAGCGCCGGCGGGCGGCCGACAGGGGTCGGCACCCGGACTCGCTCGACCAGCATCGCCCCGCGCGCATCGAGCACGGAAGCCTTGAGTCCCGAGCCCCCAATGTCGATGGCCAGCGTCCGGGAGCCCGGCGCAGTGCGTGGGGCGATCGCCATTGGCCCCTACGGTAGCGCCTTACCGCACGGATTCGCCAGCGACGTCCATCGACGCTACGCTGCCTGCTCGGTCGCGGCCGACGCAAGCCCGCGAGCAGAGCAGGCCTTGGAAGGCTGGAGGACAGGCGCCGCGACGCCTGCCCTCCACGTTGAGTCCGGCCGATCGGAGCGAACGCCGCCCGGTTGGCCACCAGGTGGAGCGCGCGCTCGGGATCCGAAGCCGTCTGATCCGCGTGTGCTGATGGTATCTCGTGCCGATCCGGAGGCACGAACAGACGACGACTCCGTGCGGCGCTGGGAGTCCGCCGTTTCGTACTGGGCGACCGATGCATGATCTTGCGGCCTCATTCTCAAGGTCGCCGCGCTTATCGGCGAGATGCCGGCCGAATGGCAGCTCGTCGAGAAACAGGTCCGTGCGGGCGTATGAACCACCGGGCCAGGGTCGGACGAGGTCCGGCTGGTGTTCCACGCCGTGCGGCGCCTGCTCGCCGCGCTCGCGCTGGCGGCCCAGCCGCCGCCGCACCGTTCCGTCACCGCCCCGTGACCCGCCGTCGATCCCGGCATCGGGCCCACAGCCGCCGCCGTCCCAGTCTGCCCGCCGACCCGTGGAAGTCTCCCCGAGTCCGTTCCGGCCCGCTCTGGCCCTTGCCGGGCCGGCCTGACGCGCGTTAGAGTCCGGCCACCCCTGGGAATGCGCCCGCTGCGCTGACGGCGCATCGGGGCGGGGCGGGAATCAGGCTTTGCACCGATCTAGGATCGTGGCATCCCGATTGCCCTGAGTGGAGGTTCACACAATGAAGATCGTGCATCCGACCGACTTCTCGGAATGCGCCGAGCAAGCCCGAGGCCTCGCGATAGAGCTCGCCCAGGCCCTGAGCGCAGAGCTGATCCTGCTCCACGTCGCGGTGGAGGCGCCCCTGTTCCGCGAAGGGCTCATCAGAGCGGGCGAGCTGAAACGGGTCTTCGAGGAGCAGCGGGAATGGGCCAAGAAGGCACTCGAAGAGCGCGCGGCCGAGTGCCGTGGGAAAGGCATCCCGACCGTCTCCCGTATCGTCACCGGCGTCCCCCACCAAGAGATCGTGGCGACCGCCCAGCGGGAAGGCGCGACCTTCATCGTGATGGGCACGCAGGGTCGCGGCGGTCTCGAACGCGTCTTCCTCGGGAGCGTGGCCGACCGGATCATTCGCGCCGTGCCGTGCGCCGTGGTGACGAGGCGCGCGGCGCCTGTCCCGACGTAAAGGGGGGAATCGGTCCTAATCCGAAGGATGCCCTTTGCATTCGGAATTTCCCTAGAAGCGGGCGATCCAGGTAACGTGCTCCCGAGACCGTCTGCGGCTGTTGACGCCCGCCCCCTCGTACGACCTGACGACGCTGTGGGTCACCAACAATGCGGAAGGCCGGACCGACGGCAGTCTCACGCCGATCGACCCGACGACGGCTCGGTGGCTTCTTTGTCTCGTCGTTCGCGAATAGGTCGGGCTAGCCTGAAAGAGGAGCAAGGTCGGTGCCATTCGGGGGAGTCGGCCCGCCGCCCTTTTAGCGGAGGGGTGTACCGGACGCAGGCTTGCGGCCAAGTTCCGCGACATCGCGTCTGCGCGGCCACCATCTGTCTCGCCGGTCGGCTCTGGACTGCGGCGGCCGGGGTCCGAGGCCCGCAGCCCTGCGACTGCCGGTGTTCGAGCGCCGCACCGAAACAGTGGGCGCCGACACCGTTCAGGAAGGGCCGGGATGGGGACTCACCATGCTCCTCGTTGACGTCCCATGATCTCCCGGCGTAGCATCCCGCCACCGGAAGTTAGGCAACCCCGGACAAGGAGTGGGAGATGTCCCGCTACGGGTTTCTCTGCGAGAAGTGCCAGAAACCGTTCGAGCTGACCATGACCATCACGGAGCACGAGAAGGGAAAGGTTCGGTGCCGGACATGTAAGAGCAGGAGAGTCGCGCCGCAGCTCAGCGGATTCATGGGGCAGACGGCGAAAAAGAGCTGAGCGTCGTTCGCGCCCAGGCCAAGGTCAGACGCGACCGATGGAGGCCAATGATGATCAACGTGACGAACGTCGGGCATGTCGTGCTCAAGGTGAGGGACCTCGAGCGGTCTGTGCGTTTTTATCGGGATGTGCTCGGGCTCAAGGAGGTGGCGCGTGGTACATTCGACCGCCCGATGGCGTTCTTTTCGGCGACCGGCGAGAATCATCACGACATTGGGCTCTTCGAGGTCGGCTCCGATGCAGCGCCTCCCGAGAAAAATCACGTCGGGCTGTACCATGTCGCGCTTCGGATCGGCCACAGCCTCGAGGCGCTGCGGGGGGCGAAAGCGCACCTTGAGGCGAATGGGGTCGAGGAGCTTCGCCTGCGGGACCACACCGTCAGCCAATCCATCTACCTCAAGGATCCCGACGGGAACGGGCTCGAACTCTATGTCGACGCCGACCCAGGTATCTGGCGCGACGACCCTTCAGCCGTGGCGACCTCGATTCCGCTGGAGCTGTAACCCGCGCTGTTTCGGACGATCCTAACAATCGCCTCACTTGAACGAGAGTGTTGCGGGATCCCTGGAAGCGGGCGATCCAGGGAACTGATTAGGCGAGGAGAATCAAGATCAGGGAGCCTAGCTTCGAGAGATTGACGATACCGGCCGCCCAGCGTAGCATCCCGCCAGCCGGAGGTTCGCCGTGACCGCAGTCGCCCTCGTGGGTGCCTGGAAGCTACTGTTGGCGCAGGTCGAAATGGCTTGATACGGGCCAGCGAATCGATCTCTATGGACCCAAGCCTATGGGGCGAGCCATCCTGACAGACAGCGGCTACGTGACGTTCATTTTAACCGCCGGAGACCGTCCCGTGCCGACGACTGAGTTGGACGCGGCCGGGCTGTTCAAGTCGATAATGGCCTACACCGGTACATATCGGTTTGAGGACGGCTGACAAGATCATCACCACTGTCGACGTGTCTTGGCATCCTGGATGGATTAGGAGCGAGCAGATCCGATTCTTCAAGCTCGATGGAAACCTCCTTTCCATCCGGAGTGCCGTGCAACCCATCCGAATTACCCAGGTAGGGAGCTCTACGGTGTCCTCGAATGGCAGCGTGAAGCCTAAGCCTTCTCGAACGGCCGCTGGTGTTCAAAGCTATTGATCACTGAGGCGTGGGCTTCTTCAGGACGAAATGGGAAAGGCACCCGGTTAGGGTGCCTTTGGTATTGAAACGTTCCTGAATGAGAGCGATCTAAGGAACCAACGGCACTCGCCCTAGTCAGCAAGTGGGAGGACCCGGGATTTGGAGTCGCACGATGGCCGCTGAGATTCCGGGCCTCGATTTCCGCGTCTGGCCGAACCTCGGCGACGAGGCAGAGGTCCGGATGGCCGCCTTCGACTACAACGTTCCGCCCGGGATGTTCGCGGCCATGCCGAACCTTGGGTGCATCGTGTTCCTGGGCCAGGGATCAACTACTTCTTGGAAAGGCACCGCGACCAGCTCGATGACGCCCTCTCCGAGTACACAGAGGCCGTTCGTCTCGATCCCTTTCATGCTCGGGCTCTCCTTCAACTGGCGGCCACGCGCGAGAATGCCGGTCGGTATCGTGCGGCGATCGCCCGGTGGAGTCCTCTGACCGCCAGGCGGCGAAGCTGAGCTCAGATGCCTCCCGAGCCGCGCGGCAGAACGGAACTGCTTCGACGGTTCCTGGAACAGCGCCATGCCGGCTCCATGCCGCGCTGGGCCGAAGCCGTCTCGCGGTGTCTCACAATCGACGATCTGCGCCGGCTGATGGAGCATCGGGTCCCGCCGGTCGTGACGGACTACTTCCTCGGAGGGGCGGGCAGCGAGCAGACGATGCGGGACAACGTAGAGGCGTTCGCGCGGGCCCGCTTCAACCCACGTTACGGCGTGAAGCATGCCGAGATCGATCTCGCCACGACTCTTCTCGGACACACGATTAGCATGCCGGTCGTTGCCGCACCGGTGGGAAGTCTCAGAACATTGTGGCCGCGTGGAGAAGCGGTTGCGGCACGGGCCGTCGGAGATGCCGGAACGATCTATTGCCTCTCGACCCTCACCGGCACCGCTCTCGAAGAGGTGCGAGCCGCCTCGTCGGGGCCGTGTTGGTTTCAGCTCTACCTAGTGGGCGGTCGGGACGTCGCCGAACGGGCGATCGCGCGAGCCAAGGCGGCCGGCTACGCCGCCCTCGTCCTGACCATCGACACACCAGTGGCCGGCGTGCGATTGCGAGACCAGCGCAACGGCTCGTCGCAGCTCATCAGCGGCCGCGTGTGGCAGAAGGCGAAGTTTGTGCCGATGATGATGCGACATCTGTCATGGTTGACGAGCTTCTACGCCGATGGCGGGTTGATGCAATTCCCCAACATCGAGCTCCAGGATGGAGCGCCGATGCCCTACGCTGACATCGGCAGGCAGCTGCAGCAGTCGGCCGTGACGTGGGATGACATCTCCTGGATTCGGGCGGCATGGCGTGGGCCGATCGTCGTCAAGGGGGTGCATAACCTCGAGGACGCTCGGCGTGCCCAGGACCATGGAGCGCAGGCCATCGTGATCTCCAATCACGGCGGACGGCAACTCGATCGAGTCCTGCCCACACTCCACGTTCTCAGGCGAGTCGCGCCGGCCATGAAGGACTGCGGGATGGACATTCTCATGGACGGCGGCATCCGCTCGGGGAGCGACGTGGTTGTGGCGTTGGCGTCAGGGGCCAAGGCGGTCCAGGTCGGTCGCGCCTACGCCTACGGCCTGGGAGCCGGCGGTGAAGCGGGTGTGCGGCGAGCCTTCGCCATCTTGAGAGACGACCTGGACCACACGATGCGGCAGCTGGGGTGTGGGTCGGTCGCCGAGATCAACGCCTCTCATTGTGCAGACTATCCCTTCGGGTAGTTGTGTCGGCGCCAGCGCAGGCCGGCATCGCCAGCATGTCGTGTCATCGACCCCCCGCCAGATGGCTGGGTCATCGCCATTCCTCAGGTCGGCGGGCTTCATCACCGTGACCAGAGCGCCGCCTGATCACCGCAACCGCAACCCACCCGTCGCCCGCCTCCTCTTGCGGCCTTCACATCTCCGGCAGCGAGTGAACGCTTGAACCCACCGAGGAACCACCGCGAGACCGGCCGATGAGGTTTCTAACCGGGACAGGCGTAGAACGCGGCCTTTCCCCGGCGGCGGCGGCGAGCTCGGGCGCCAGGTCGGTCAACTCAAGCACCGCCGACTTCTTCACCACCGAGGGCCACTATTCCGCGCCGCGGAGCTTCGAGCGAGCCGCTGCAGCCCCTGGCGCACCTTGTCAAACGCAGCGCGGAACTCGCCGACTTCGCGCTTCACGCCATCGCGGAACTCCTGGACCTCGCCCTTGAACCATCCTTTGGCGCACTCGAGCGCTTTCCCGCATCCCGTTCTCGGGGTCAGTTCGGGAGGGCTCGACGGTGACGGGGCCGAAGCCGCCTCCGACGGGGGTGTCGCTGCTCCACCGCCTGCCGTCGTGTCGTGGCGCGATGCCGTCTTGGCCGGCGCTAGTGTCCCGCTGGGCGGCAAGCTCACGACCGTCGGCGGTGCGGTACTCGCCGGTGAGGACGTACCCGTGACGCTGCTCACCGGCTGGTACGACTCCTACACCCGCTCCACCACCGACATGTACGTCGCCCTGTCCACGATGAAACGCGGTCCCGTCCGCCTGATCGTCGGTCCATGGGTGCAGGGCGTGGGCACGATGCAGCAGTCCTGGAACGGCGACGTGGACTTCGGCCAGGATTAGGCGATGGACTCCTACAACGACCTGCGTCTGCGCTGGTTCGACCACCACCTCAAAGGGCTGGCGACGCGCGTGGACGCGGAGCCGCCCGTGCGCCTGTTCGTGATGGGCGGCGGGGGCGGGCACCAGACGCCGGAAGGCCGCCTGTTCCACGGCGGCGCCTGGCGGTCCGAGCGCGAGTGGCCGCTGGCCCGCACCGTTTGGACGGCATATTACCTCCACGGTGACGGTACGCTCGCCCCGGAGCCGCCCGCCACTGACGCGCCCCCCTCGAGCTACACCTTCGATCCGCACAACCCGGTGCCGACCATCGGCGGCAATATCTCCGTCGGGTTCGAGATCACGCCCAACGGCGGCTACGACCAGCGTGGCGACCCCCGCTTCTTCGGCTGCACCGACACGCTGCCCCTGGCAGCCCGCTCGGACGTGCTCGTGTTCCAGACACCGCCTCTACGTACTAAGCTCGCGGAGTACCTTCGGTCCGATGAACCATATCAACGTTCCGCCGCGCTTCGACGTCAGGCGCTCGACGTCAACGCGGCAGACACCGCCCTTCTTGAACGGTATCGCGCGGTTCGCGCCAATCAGATGCGCGGCGAGCTTGCCAAGGTCCGGCTCGTGGCCGACGAGCGCGATGCGGCGCCGTTTGGCCGCCTTGGCGAGCTGCGTCATGACGTTCTGCGGCGTGTGTCCCGGGGCCAAGGCGTCGAGCCCTTTCACCGGCGGCTTGTCGTCCATGCCGGCCGCGAGGAGATCAGCGGTCTGTTTGGTCCGCACGAGCGGACTGGTGAAGATCTCGTCCACGGCCACGTCCAGTTCGCGCAGGCCCGTCACGCATTCCCGGAAGCGACTGATGCCCCGCTTGGTCAGCGGCCGTTTCGTGTCGTCGGGCCACTCTTTTCCGCGCTCGGCCGCGATGGCGTGGCGGACCAGATACAGTTCAGTGGGAGGCATGTCAAACCCCAATCAGGCTGCGGCGGAAGGCCGGTTCGGTCCTTTTCCCTCGTCCCCGTCGCCCATCGGCCCGGTGCCCCCGAGGGTAGCGTGCGGCCGTCCAGGTCGGCAACCGCATCGCGAGGTCGGCGCCGTGGACACTGGGATCAGCGCCGGATCAGGCGGCGGGAACTGCGGGCCGAGCGGGACCGTCCACAAGTCGGGATCGTTGCGCGCGGCGTGCGATCGCCGCCGGTTCTCGCGGCGATGAAGAAGGTCCGTCGTGAGGGTTACGTGGCGTCCTATCTTGGCGAGTTCGCCTACGACGACACGCCGCTTCCGATTGAAGAAGAACAGACCATCTCGCAGCCGTACATCGTCGCCTTCATGATCGAAGCTCTAAAGCTACAGCGCGCGTCGCGATGGAACGCCTCGCTCGCGACGGCTACGACAACGTCCACATCCGTCACGACGATGGCACACTCGGCTGGCCGGAGGCGGCGCCCTTCGCTGCGATCGTGGTCGCCGCGGGAGGGCCGGAGGTCCCGCGCTCTCTCTACCGCACGTGTGAGCCGGACGTCGTACGGGTGCTCGACCATTTGCAGCACAAGCGACTCGAGTACGATCGGCTGGACGGCGAGCATGAATTCGACGCGATCGAGACCGCACGCGTCGCGGTCGGTGCCGAGGCCTACTACCGCGCCATGTACTAGCTTCTCACGAGTCGTGGAACTCGCGCGATCGGCACATGGTCGGCACGCTCGAGCGGCTGCTTCAGTTCTACGGTCCGAGTTCGAAGGCAGTGGTCTGGGCGCATAACTCGCACGTCGGCGACGTTCCCGCGACGGACTTTGCCGCGCGAGGCGAGCTCAACGTCGGACAGCTCTGCCATCGCCAATTCGTCGAGGCGACCTACATCATCGGCTTCGGCACGGATCACGGCACGGTCGCCGCAGCTCCTACTGGGATGGACCGATGGAGGTGAAGCAGGTCCGCCCGTCACACCCGCAAAGCTATGAACGCGTGTTCCATGAAGTGGGTCTCGGCTCGTTCCCGTTGCCGCTCGACAAGCGCACGCATCTTCGGCTACGTGGCGAGCTGATGCCGGCGCGGCTCGAGCGCGCCATCGGCGTGATCTATCGGCCGGAGACTGAGCTCGCCAGCCACTATTTCCACGCGGTCCTGCCCGACCAGTTCGACGAGTACATCTGGTTCGATGAGACGCGCGCCGTCGAACCGATCGCCACGCACGAGCTCGAGGGCGTCCCGGAAACGGGCTTTGACGCGTCTCGCCCGCCGCTCGAAGGGATACGGGGCGACCAAGGCCGGCGGACCCAGGATCTACGTGCGGCGCAGGTGCGGGGGCCTTCCGGACCCCCGGCCCTGCGGCCCGCCGCTCTTTTGGTGCGGACCGCCTTCTGCGCCGCACGCCGGCGCACGCCGGTGCTTCGGCGGCGCGCGGCGCGCCTCGCCTGCTGTCCGAGCGTAGCTTGCGACGCGGCACGCCGTTCCTCGCGCTTGAGCGCGTGCCGCACCGCGAGGTGTTCGCCTGCCCAACGGTTTCTTGCCGGCGCGGGCGGCGGCTCGCCGCGCGCTGTCCTTGGTGCTCGCGGCGGCGCGCCCCGGGACGCCGAGCTTCACGTCCGCCCGACGCGCCTCACTCAAGCGGATCGCGATCCCTGCTTCGTCGAGCGTGCTCCGTGCTTGGCCTCCCGGACGTGGTGGATCTCCTCGCGCACGAATGCCGGGCCTGGGTGCTCGAGGACTTTCCCTTGCGCGTGGGGCGACGCGCGCGTTTCCGCGTCTCTTTCTTCGGCAGTGCGGAGTCCTCCTTCATCCGGGGCCGTGTCACTCCGGCCCGGTGGCGCCCACCCGCGCCCGACGGTGACGAGCCAGCGCATCCCGTGTCAGCGTTGCTGTCTCTCTTCCCTACGCTCACGGAGCCCATCACGCTCGAGTCGCGGACAGGAGCAGGAAGCCTTCGGGAACGAGACTGGTGGCGAGCATCACCGCGTTGATGTCGCGGTGCTCCGTCCAGGTGGGAGCATCCTGATGCTCGCGTTCGAGCCAGAAGGTCTCGATCCGGCTCCGCAGGTCCGCATAGCGCATCAGGGCGTCGAGCTGCTGGCGAGCCGCCTGTGCTCCTGCGAAGCCCTCCGCACTGCCCTCGACGGACCGGTTCATGAGCACGACAGCATGGAGCCCGATGGCGAGGCCCAACTCTCGGAACGCCAGTCGGTGTGTGGCAGGCTGGCCCACGTCCGCCTGACCGACATAGTGCTCAAGGCCGGAGCGGGCCGCCGCGAGCATACGTACCAGGAGCTCGTCGTTCGCGGAGGTCCCCTGTCCCATGAGCTGCTCCAGGCGATAGGCATCTGCCAGCAGCCCGCCGATGCCCAACGGATCCGCTGTCGCCAGGTCGCGACCGTCGATCATCGACCGGAACCGCGCGGTTTCGGCCCCGAGCGCTGCGGAGGGCGCCGGGGCGGAGGAAGCGGAAGCGGTGGCGCGAAGCTGGAGGCAGGTGATGTAGCCGTCGAGCGGGTCGTGTTGCCCCATGAAGGGCACGAGTGGCCGCGACAGGTCGATGCTCATCTTCCAGTACATGCGCAGGCCCGCGCCACTCTTCGCATGGGTGAAGGCGCCGTGCGCTGTCTCGGCGAGCTCGCGTGCCCACTGGTTGAATGCCGCCTGTCCCGTCGCTCGTGTCACCTGATCCAGGGCGTGCATCCACTTGGTCAGGTAGTGGAAGTACTGGCCGTCCCGCTCCCACTCGAGCCGGTCGTTGACCAGGTCGCCCGGGCGACGCTCGGGCAGTTCCTTGCCGATGCGCAGCCCACCCCGCGTCGGATGCGCCTCCCCTTCGCGCGTGCTCAGGCCGCTGATCCAGCCGGTGTGCGGATCATCCAGTCGATGCCGCCCGAGCGTGTGGTGGACACGGTCGACGAGCCGGAGCGCCAGTCCCTCGTAGCGCCCGTCGCCTGTGACTCGCGTCAGGCCGAGGAAGGTGCACACGGCGAAGGCGTCTGTCCACAAGTAGCGCCTCGGCGCGCCACTGCCCGTCAACCCCGTGCGCTCCGCGAAGCGCAGCAACAGCTCGACGGCGATGCGCTGTCTTTCCTGGGGCATGCTCGTGGTGTCTGGCTGCGACCGTGCCTCGATTCGCTTCGAAACCCCTGATCGCGGGCACGGGCCCGTTCTGGGTGTCGTCATCGCGGTGGCCACACGAGTGCCCGCGCTCGCCCCTGCTGCCAGGACGAGCATCGGTACCAACCCGCACGCAGCCGCCCGGGCCGAATGCCTTCCAATCGTCTCCCGGAATGCTATCGCATGCCGAGAGTCCCCGCAGCGGGAAGCCTGAACTTGGAGCGGATCCTGGCGTCGCACTTCCGCGGATGTCGCCCGGCGGGGTGTAGGCTCGGTCGCCAAAGGCCGGAGCGAGCTCCTTTGCGCGGTCTGCCATGGTGCGTGTTCGAAGCCAATCCTTCCGCTGGCATGGCCGTGGGTCAATCAATTCACGGCACTTCGGTCGGTGCCGCGCCTTGGGCTCAAGAGGCCCTTAACGTCCGAGCAGGAATTCGCTTCCTCTCCAGGGAGGAGGGAATCGGTCCTAATCCGGCTCCATTAGCGACGGTGAGCACCAGGGGGTACGATGATGTGAACATGTCAGCAGTTCCGCGTCGAGGTGGCGACGGTTCACGGCGAGGACGCGAAACAGCCGGCCGTCCGCCGGCAGCCGCGGGAAGCAGTGGTCCCAGCATGTCACGCGGACGAGCAGGGCACTAGCTGTAGGGTCGAGGGCTGGCGCGGTACTCGGTGAGCCCGTCTCCAGCCCCCGCCCGATCGAACGGCGCGCACGGGTTTCCCGTACGCCGCTCTCCTGCCGGCTTCATGCCAAGGGTTATGCGGCCTATCACGCTGGGCGCGCTTTCAGGCCCGGACCTGATATTGCACCCGGTAGTCATTGAGGACTCCGAGCACCGTATAGATCCGCGCCGTACTCCACCGGTTCCAGCCGAAACCCCGACGGCCCCTCGCCCGCATCAAATG
The DNA here is from genome assembly GCA_963804185.1 of uncultured Candidatus Rokubacteria bacterium. Lineage (GTDB taxonomy): Bacteria > Methylomirabilota > Methylomirabilia > Rokubacteriales > DASRDR01 > DASRDR01. The sequence continues at coordinate 39,743 of CAWDPM010000005.1, read as the reverse complement.
GCGCCGCACCTTCTTCTCGACCCACTCCTTCACGTACCCGAAGCATCGGGCCGCGTTCCCCACCCGGAAGTAGTTCACCCAGCCCCGCAGGATCGGGTTGATCACCGCGATCACCCGCCCTACCGGCTGAGAGCGCCAGCGCCGGAATACCTCCTTGAGCTTCCGCAGCAACGCCGTCCGCTGCTTGATGGCCGGTGTCTTCTGCACCCACCACCGACCCCGCAGCGAGCGGAGCCGGCGAAAGGTAAAGCCCAAGAATCCGAACGCCTCCCCCTGCGTCAGGTCCACGATCCGACTCTTCGTCTCGTTCATGCGCAGATCGAGTTTCGCGAACTCCTCGCGCAGTCGCCGGTCCACTGCCCTCAGCAGCCACCCATCCCGCCACTGGCCGTTCACGAGGATCGCCAGGTCGTCCGCATAGCGCGCGTACTCCACGTACATCTGCGCGCCGTTGTGCGTGACCGCCTTGGCCCGCTCCAGCATCGCGTCCACCTCCGTGAGGTAGACGTTACTCAGCAGCGGAGAGATCACGCCGCCCTGAGGAACCCCGCGCTTTCCAGATGCCGTCAGCATCCCCTTGAGCAAGTGCAGGATCTCCTTGTCCTGAATCCGGCGCGCCACCTTCCCGAGCAGCAGATCGTGCCGAACACTGTCGAAGTAGGCAGCCAAATCCAGATCGATCACCTGCGTCTTCCCCGTAAGGATGGCGATCGTCACCCGAGCCACGGCGTCGTGGGCCTTCCGCTTCGGGCGGTAGCCGTACGACCCGTCGTGAAAGCCCGCCTCGAAGATCGGCTCCATGATGGTCGGGTAGAGCGCTGGCGCGCCCACGGTAGCGTCCGGTGGCGTAACCGCGGCTTTCGCCGCGGGCCTCAGTCCGGCTCGCATGGTGACGTCTCCAGCGCCCCCCCTAAGATTCCGTACATCGGCTTTTCGCCAGTACGGCTCCAAGCCAAGGTGTGTTGCCATCAGCCATGCCCTTCCCCCAAAGCGTCCGGGCTTAAGTGCCAAGTCCACATACCCTCGGGCACTTCCCGGTTTGACATGGCCTTCGTCGCTTATGTCCCTCCTGCGGACTCCGCCGGCCCTTGTCCGGTACCGGCCCGCCTCAGGCTCACTCAGCAGCGACCACCTTGGCCCACGGGCCCTTCGCTCCGGAAGGGTTATGTTGTCCCTTCCCTCCACGCTATCCGGCCCGATCCGCCAGTCTCGACCGCACCCCCTGACTTCCAAGAACATTGGTTATACAGGAGGCCTTGCCCGACGACTTGGTCTGGGCTGCGATCGAGGCCTTCCCTGCTTTGGGTCAGCACTCCGTCCACGCGTGCCGTCACCTCTACGTCGGGAGGAGAAGCAGGTCCATATCCCCGATGAGTCCCTGCTCCCGTCGCCTTCCTCATCAAACTAATGAGTCGGCTCCTCCACAATCCCAACCTCGGCTTCTGTCGGGGGGGCGTTTCGACGCTTCCCTCGGTGTTCGCCTTGCTACGGCCCGCGCAGTTGCTCGCCCTCCTGGACCGATCCGACCTGGAGAGACATCGCTCTCCGGCCGCCGAGGACTTTCTACCCGAGCTTTCCCTCGGGAAGGTCGCCCTCCCCGTGAGTCGGGTATCGCTATACGGCACCCGGGGTGGACGCCGTGACCGGACTTTCACCGGTAGGAGCACTGCCGTTACAGGCTGCACAGTTTGAGCGGCCCCTGCACCACCCGGTCCCGAATCGCCGGGACGATGGCTTCAAACTACGTCTCCCTGCAGTGCGTTTTGGGTTCTCGTCGGGAGGTGACGCGAGCTTGCCATCCGTTGACGACAGGCTCCATCGACCTCCGGCGAAAACGGGACACACAAACGCCCGGCCGGGGTGCGGCGAGCCGCCAACTGGCCATGCTCGATCCAGTAGTAGACCGCACTGGCCGTCACCCCGAGGTGCGTCGCCACCTGCTCCACCGTGAGCTCTCCACGCGCCAGCAGCGGCCGCGAGCGAATGCGATGAGTGAAGCGCAGCCACCGGACCGCCTCGATGTCGAACGCGCGCCCCGTGCCGGTCGTCTGCCCCTCGGCATTCAAGGCGTCGGCGATTTCGGCGTCGGTCCGCTCCGGAGCCAGCCGGGCGACGAGGGCCACGACGTCGGCCGAGGTTCGCCGGGACTGGGCCGCCGACTTCCACCGGGAGGCGACCACTTCCTCACTCGCACCCGTCCGCCACCGGATCCCAATCCTCAGTCGGGGACCGACCGGATCGGACATCAGGGTGACATCCGCGATCAGTGCGCGCACCAGTCGCTTGCGGTCCTTCGCCGACGTCGTGGGCGCGGCCCAGAGCTGCGGCAGGTCCCGCGCGAGCGCCTCGATCTCTTCCCGCGGGGGCATCGGCCCCTTTCGCGGATCGCCCGCGAGCTCGCGCTCGGCTTCGGCCAGCTCCTTCAACTTCGCCTCCCAGCGCTGCTCCAGCGACCGGGCGACCAGGCGGTTCTCAGGATCGCAGTGGTGGAAGGCTCGCTCGGCCCGCACCGCCTCATAGCGGGCCCGTTCGACACGCAGCTCCAGGGCCCGGCGGCTGCGCGCGCGGCGATCCGCCACCTCGTCCGCCGCCGCCAAGGCCAGCGCGATCTCCTCGGGGGCCACCACCTGCAAGAGCCGCTGGGCGACGACCGCGTCCACCATCGCGGCGAGCACCGAGCGACAGCCGGGCGTCATCGTATGGTCGGCGCGCGCCCGCGAGCAATCATACGCCGGCTTCCCCGCGGGATACGTGGTCGTCATCCCGCGCCCACACGCTCCGCAGAGCACGATCCCTTGGCAGAGCGCCCCGCCTTCGCGGGCCGGCCGGGCTCCGTGGTGGGTGCAGTGCGCGGCCACGTGCTCGCGATTCGCCAGGTACGTCTCCCAACTGAGATAGCCCGGGTGGTGATCGCGGAGCAGCACCGCCCACTCCGGCAGGGGCAACCGGATCAGCCGGGTCCGGATCGTGCCCTCCGGGGTGAGCATCCGCCGCGCGCGATAGCGGCCGAACACGTACGCGCCCGCGTACGCCGGATTCGCCAGGATGCTCAGGACACGGCCATGGGTGAGCCGGCCCCAGCGGATTTCGCCGGCCCAGGCGCCACCATACGCCCGTCGTGGGAAGCGCCGCTCGGCGAACACCCCCACCACGCCATACGCCGATCCTGTCGCCTCGAAGGCCGCGAAGACATCCCGCACCGCCGCCTGGATCTCCTCGTCCGGCTCCAGCACGGTCGCGCCGGCATCGTCGTAGACATAGCCGACCGGGAGCGGGAAGCGCAGGGCCCCACGCTCCGCCGCGGCTCGCTTGGCGCCGTGCAGGCGTCCGGCCAGCAGATGGAGCTCGGCCTCCGACATCGTACCCTTCAACCCCAGCAGCAACCGATCGTTGAACTGCGTCAGGTCGTACGTCCCATCGCTGTCGATGATCAGCGTGTCGCTCAAGCTGCAGAGCTCGAGCAGACGCTGCAGGTCCGCCGAGCTCCGGGCCAGGCGGGACACCTCGAGCCCGAAGATCGCCCCCACCTCGCCCACGCAGACACGGCCGACCAGCTCGCGAAACCCCGCCCGCGCCGACGCCGTCCGGCCCGAGACCCCCAGGTCCGCGTCGATGACCACAATCCGCGACGCTTCCCACCCCAAGCGCGTCGCCTCGTCGGCCAATGCGTACTGGCGGGCCGTCGACTCCGTGTGGCCATACACCTGCGCCAGAGTCGATTGACGCACATAAATGATCGCCAGCCGTTCCAGGTGCCCACTGCGGATCTTGCTGGCCCCGTTCATCGCAGCGCTGGCCCTCGAGGCCACCCGCCGCGAGCGCGGCGATGAGCATGTTGGCGACGGGAGCGACGAGTTCCGCCGCGACCCGGCCCATCCGGGCTCAGTCGAGCTCCCGCCGCGCCAACAGCTCCAGGTTGATCGCCGAGATCTCGGCCAAGGCCCCATCGATCCGCCCGGTCCGCTCGACCCGGCGCCGCACGATCGTCACCAGATCGGCCGGCACGTACAGCAGCCGACTGACCCCGTCCGCCCGGCCCACCGTCAGATACACGTACGGACCATGCAGCTCCCCCTGCTGGCATCGGCACCCCTCCTTGCCACAGCGCCGACGTTGGCTCACCACCGAGCCACGGAGTGGAGTCTCGAGGTCCCCAAGCCCGCGGGCCAGCGCCCGCCGCCGGGCCCGAAGCTGCCGCACACTGAGTCGATTCAAGCCGGTAGATGTCTTGTGCTTCATTGATATACAAGATCATACGAGCGATGCCCGTGTCAATCATTTCCGGCCCAGGGCGCTGATCGTGGCCGCCAGCTCCGCGAGGATCTCCGCGCTCAGCGGCCGCACCGCCGGGGCCAGCCCGCGGTCGGTGAAATCCTCAGGCAGCGCGACAGTCCCGAGCGGGCCCCCCTCGCAGACATACAGGCGACCGGCTGCTCGACGACGCACGAAGAGAATCGGGAGCCGCTGGCCGACCAAGGGGTGGAAGGGATGCGTCACAACGACGCACTCCGAAGGCGTACTGGACGGTGCCGCAGTTTGCCGTGACCGTCGGGACCCGAAGAATGCGGACTCTCTTCCCCGCATCCTTCGGAATCTCGACGCGCCGGTTCCGCAGCGACCGATAGGTGCGTGTGACCAGTTCGTCCCGCAGTTGCGCCAGAAACGCGTCGACCCCGGCCGCCTCGATCGCGTCGAACGTGACGCCGTCGATACCCGGCGCCCCGTTGTTCCGCTTGGCGAGGTCGTACGCGGCCCGCAGCGTCTCCAGCTTGGCCACGTGGACGTACAGGCCCCAGAACCGCCAGTCCTTGTCAGCCTTCGCCTTGACGTAGAGCCTCCGCCTCAGGTCCTGCAGACTGATGGACGCCATTGTCAGGACGCCCCTGCCTTCCGTGTTGTCGGAGGCGTTGCCGAACAGCAGGGCCCCTTTGCTCGGGTAGAGCGCTGGCGCGCCCACGGTAGGGTCCGGTGGCATATCCACGGCTTTCGCCGTGGGCCTCAGTCCCGGCTCCCCCGGTGATACGTTCCAGCGCACCTCCCTAAAATTCGCCGGACGATGAGTGCTTCCCCAGCGCTTCAAGCCGAGACGTGTCTCCATCAACCGTGCCCTGCCCGCACGCCCCCGAGGTCGACCAGCCGCTATCAGCGCCGCCTGCGATCGTCGCCTGTGCCTTCGTGCGGATTGCTACGCTGGCCCTTTCCGGTGCCCAGCCCGCCTCGGGCGCAGCCCGCGACCACCTCGACCCACGGGTCCGTCGCTCCGGGAAGGTCATGCTGTCCTCCTCCTGCTACCATGACCCGATGCGCGGATCTCGACGACGCCCCCGGACTTCCCAGGGATCGCCTGGTTATACCAGGGGCCTTGCCCGACGACTTGATCTGGGCTGCCATCGAGACCGTCCCCACTTTGAGTCACTCTCCCCTCTCTGCGTGCCAGTGCCTGTACGCCGGAGGGATTGATGGGTGCACTGGTCCAGACCCTTCCCCATCATCATCGCCTTCGCCCAGCAAAGGAGGGCTCGGCTCCCTCATCCCCTGTCCCTGGCTTCTTTTGACAGGCCCGCGTTTCGACGCATCAGCAGCCTTCGCTCACGCTCCGGCCCGCAGAGTTGCTCGCCTCTCGACCAGGCCCACCCCCTTCGGGGCAGCAGAGACTTTTACACCCGAGCTTTCCTCACCGCAGGTCACCCCACGGCGAAGTCGAGGTATCACTACGCAGCTGTCTGGACTCTTGCTGCGACGGAACTTGCATCCGCTGGGAAAGTGCTGTTATGGGCTGCAACTTTGCTCCGCGGGCATTACCCCGCCTCATCGCTCGTACGGGCCCATCCGCCACCCTCTCGTCGTCGGCCGCTTTCCCGGGTGCGCCGGTTATACGGCCTACCCACCTCCGCCGATTTCGCAGCGGGACGAGGAGGGCTTCTCCAGGTGCCGGACGTGTCCTCGTCACCGTGCCGTCGCTCACACCCCGCCGGAGGGGACCCGCCGCATCAGCCAGCCTGCGATCGTCCCTGCTGCCTTCGCGCAAAAAGCAAACGCTCGGCCTCCGGGGCTCCGCACTTTCGGGGCTACCCTTGCGTTCACTCACGTTACGGCCCGGCGACTCGCGGCCATCCTTTCCGATGGCGTCGTCGATGGGTTTCAGAGCTTCGGTTTCCCTCCGCTCTGCCATCCAAGCTACGGGGCGTCTGGCTCTTGCCCCGGTGGGTCTACGTCCCACTGAACACGCCTGCCTTTCTGGACACACACTTCGTGGTGCAGAAATGATCGCGTGGGATCGATTAGGAGTGGAGGGCGGACCTAGGATCCATCTCGTTCGGCTGCTTTCTCGCTTTCTATCCTCGCGTCTCATCGAATCCCCCTGCCCGTCTTCGTTACCCTGTCCGAGGCCTCGCTCGGCCGAGCACCAGCAAGTCATTGGCGATCACGCCGAGCCCCACCCAGCGCTCCATCCCCGCGAGGCCGCGATACCGGCAGCGTCGAAGGCCGTGCCGGCGCTTCAGGGCGCTGATGCGCCCTTCACAGCCGGTCCGCCATTTGAGCGCGGCGCGCATGGTGCGCGAGCGGCCGTTCCGGCGTTGCCGCGGCAGGACCACCGTGCGCACGCCGCGGTCGTGCGCGGCTTGCTCATTCGCCCGGGAGGCAAACCCGCCATCGGCCACGGCCAGGCGCGGGGCGTGGCCAAAGAGTGCCTCGTGCCGGATCAGCGAAGGCACCCACAGCGTCTGATCGGGCACCCGGGTGTCGCAGACCGCGTAGTCGGTGATGAACTGCGCCTCCGCCTCCTGGATCTTCACCAGTTTGCCGAACTCGGTGGGCTTGACCACCTTGCCTTTGCGGATCGCCTCCGTGTGTGGCTCGAAGAGGCTCAGCAGTTTGTCCGGATAGTGGGTGTTCCCCTGCAGGACACGTGCTCGCGTTTGCGCGAGCACCCGCCGGACCAGGCCACGGGTCCCCCGCAACTGCTGGGCGAGATCCTCGACCGCCACCTGGGCGAGGCCGACGCCCCGCACCGTGCCGCGCGCGACCTGCCGCAACGCCCTCTCCGCCTGCCGGACCACCGCCCGGGTGCGGCCCATGAGCTCGCGGTACAGCGTGCGCATCCGGACCTTGACCGGCTCGTGGCTCGCGCGCCGGCTCAGCTGCGTGATCGTGAAGACGCGGCGGGCGACGCTCCGCGTCCGATCGCGGAGCCGCACCACGCCGGCCGTCGCCGCGGTGCGCAGCCGCGTCAGCGTCCGGGTCAGCACGCGCACGCCATCTGCGAGGAGCGTGCTGTCGGTGGGGTAGTGGATGTTCGTCTCCACGACCGTGGTGTCCACCCGCAGCCGCCCGCCCCGGACGACCCGGCGCTGGCGCGCCGGGGCCAGGGGCAGGAGGCGGCGGAGCAGGGCGTCGCGTCGAGTGGACGTAAGCGATGTCATCGATTACGATTCTACTCCGATGCGCGGCGGCCACCAAGGGCAAAATGCGTCGTTCGGCCATGTTCGGCCCGGTCATGTCCGCACAAACACTGGCGGAAGTGCCTCACTTTGGCACCGGCAAGTAGCTAAGCTGATATGGAAGGACCGACCGTCAAGTGGTTTCTTCACGGGTCCGATTCCGAATGATCTTTCGGGGGCTTCCTGAGGGCGTCGGCCCGATGCCTGCAGGCAGGCGGCTTCGACGACGAATCACGCTGATATACGCGGATTGCCAAGGGCAGAGCCGCATGACGATGGTTCGTCGGGAGCTGCCTCACTCTAGGGGCGCGAGTCGGCCGAGTACCAAGCCCGGGCGTCGCATAGCTTAGGGATTGTCACGAAATAAATGTACCAGATAGTGGGATCGCAGCTGCTAGGGTATCCCATGGATGGTGGTCGAGCAGGCAATTCGACGACGGTTCCGGCTGATCGAGCCGCACCTGGACGAGCGGCTGCGCCGGCTGGTGGCCGCGGCGGAAGTCGCGGCCGCGGACAGCGTGTCGGCGGTGGCCCGGGCCACCGGCGTGTCCCGGCGCGCCATTCGCGCTGGGGTCAAGGAGCTGAAGGCCCGTGGCGCCGCGGCCCTGGCCCCGGGGCGGATCCGGCGTCCCGGAGGCGGGCGCAAGCGCACGGTCGACCAGGATCCGACGTTGGTGACGGACTTGGAAACGCTGATCGAACCCACGACGCGCGGGGATCCGCAGTCCCCGCTGCGGTGGACCTGCAAGAGCGTCCGGCGCCTGGCCGCCGAGCTGACCCGCCAAGGGCATCGCACGAGCCATCGGATGGTCGCCGCGTTGCTCCAGCAGTTGGGGTACAGCCTGCAGGCCAATCGGAAGACGATCGAGGGCCCCCGGCACCCCGATCGCAACGCCCAGTTCGAGCACATTGCCGCCCGCGTCCAGGCCACGCTGCGTCAGGGCCAGCCGGCGATCTCCGTCGATACCAAGAAGAAGGAGCTCGTGGGGCCGTTCAAGAATGCCGGCCGCGAATGGCGGGCCCACGGGCAGCCTCGGCCGGTGCGGGTCCACGACTTCGTGCAGTCGGAGCTGGGGCGCGCCATTCCCTACGGGGTCTACGATCTGGGCGCCAACACCGGCTGGGTCAGTGTCGGCATCGACCACGACACGGCGGCGTTTGCCGTCGCGAGCATTCGCCACTGGTGGCAGGCCATGGGGCGCCGGGCCTATCCTCACGCCCGGCGGCTGCTGATCACGGCCGACGCCGGCGGGAGCAACGGCGCCCGCCTGCGGTTGTGGAAGGTCGAGCTGCAGAAACTGGCGGACCGCCTCCACCTGCCCATCACGGTGTGTCATTTCCCGCCCGGCACGAGCAAGTGGAACAAGATCGAACACCGCCTGTTCTCCTTCATCACTCAGAACTGGCGCGGCCAGCCCCTGCTCAGCCACGCGGTCATTGTGAATCTGATCGCGGCCACGACGACCACCACGGGCCTCCGCGTGCGGGCGCGGCTGGACACGACCCGGTATCCCTCGGGCCTCAAGGTCAGTCGCGCCACCCTGGAGGCCGTCCGCCTGCGGCCCGATCTGTTTCACGGGGACTGGAACTACACGATCCTTCCCACCCAGTCGGCAAAGCGATAGCATCTGGTCCATTTATTTCGCACCGGGTCCTTAGTCGAGGACTCTCCAATCGTGCCTGCCCCGGCTCGAGCGCGACGCCACTCAGGAAGGGCATATCCGTTGCCGTCGTGCGATTACGCCGCGACCGCCGGACGGTGCGTCATGGCCGCCCAGATGAAGCCGACCAGTTCGCGGGCGATGGCCGTCACGGCCACCGGCGGACGTTTGCCATGGCCGACCAGATGGCGATAGCGGCGATACAAGCGTTGCTGCGCGCGCCAGGCATGGGCGAGGAATTCCGTCGGCTGACCTGCACTCCGGGCCGCCAGCACGCGGCCGACCGTGGGGCGGTGGCGGTAATGCCAGGCGGCTTCGACAAGCGCCCGCCGAACGTGCGCGTTGCCGGTCTTCGTGATCGCGCCGCGGCGTACCGTCTCGCCCGAGGAATACTCGCTGGGGACCAAGCCCACGTACGCCATCAGCTCCCGCGGGCGCCGGAAGCGCTGGAAGGTGACGATCTCGACCACGAGGATCATCGCCGAGAGGGTGTCAATGCCGCGGAAGCAGCGCAGCCAGCCGACCGGCTCGGCGTATGGCGCCTGCCGGGCGAGCGCCTCAATCTCCTTGTCCAGTTCGGCCTGGTGGGCGAGTGTCTGCTCCAGCGCGAACAGTGTCGCCTCGAAGGTCCGCTGCAGCGCTGGCAGGTCGAAGTGTTGGGCCCGGATCCAGGCCCAGTGCCGCTGACTCCAGTTCTTGCCCGTGACATACAGGTGGCCATGCCGGTCGAGAAACTTGAGGAGCCGATGCCGCCACCGCAGCACATCCCGCCGGACGGCCTCGCGGCAGCGGAGCAGGTCGCGGACCGCCTCCTCCGCTTCATCGGGCACGTGAATGGCCGTCAGCTCCCCAGCACGAAAGAGCCGGACCAGCTTCGCGGCATCCCGGCGATCGGTCTTGATCCGTTGGCCGGCTCGCCGGGGCGTCAGGGCTGGCGCGATCACGGCACACGAGACCCCGCACGCCGTGATCTGCCGGTGGAGGTCGTAGCCCGAGACCCCGGCCTCGTAGCAGGCCTCGACCGGCCCCTCCCGCTTCAAGCGCTGGAACACCCGCCGGATGAGCTGGGGCTCCTTGGGCATCTCACGTTGCTCGGGTTGCGTCTGCCCGGGCCGCAGGATCGCGACGACGACCTTCCGCTTGCTGTCATCGAGCGCTACGTATGTAGTACCCTTGTCCATGACCGGCCTCCCTTTCGCCTGTGGCTCTGTTCCTCCCGGAACAATCCACGACTATGCGATAGGTCAGGCCGGTCCTTCCATATTGTCTCTAGGTATACCGTTCCAGCACCTCCGCCGGTCCGCTTGGCGGGATGCGGAGTTTCCTGACACCCTCCTGCCGGAAGCGATCCATGACCCGTGCCTCCTCGAGTTGCGATTCCAGCTCCTCGCCGTCCAGCAAGTCCTCGTGCACCTCCAGCACGTGAGGTTGTGCGCCAGCGGCGACGGGCATCAGTACGAAGCTGACCAGTTGGGTCCGGCTGGACCCTTCGTCGCTAATGTTGTGGGTCTCGCCGAACTGGGAGTCGAGGCGCGCGCGAATGAAGGCTCGTCCCTCGTCCCTGGTCATGGGACCCTCCTTTCCTTTCACTCCAGCAGCGACGTCACCCGGCTACCGGTCCTCGTGGCTCAGCACCTCATAATCGGTTTCCGGGTTGTACGGACGCCCCATCTCTTCAAACTTCTCGAAACAGGCGGGATGAAAGTGCCGATCACTCTCCCGCGTTTCCCCGGCCTTGTAGTGATGGCGGATCAGCGCGTAGATATACCGCCCGTCCTGATTGATCGGGTTGCTGCAATAGAAGCAGACGCCGGTTGCGGTGAGACTCATGGGGTGCTCCTTTCACTGGAGTAGATCCCCGAGCGCCTTGGCGAGCTTCTCGAGCGTCGCCGCCCTTGTCGCGGAGGCGGCGGCATGTCGCCCTGTGGCCGCGGCGTCGGCGGTTAAACGGAACGGACAGCGGATTATCCAGTGGAAAAGGCAGGTCTTCTAGATCACCGCTGCATCATCGTCGGCTGAGCTCCCTGGTAATGCGCCGACTGACCCGTTTTTCATCTTCGACAAGCCTCTTGCCTAGCTGCTTGTCACTCTTGACCTGCTCGGCCGACAGCTTCTTGACCGTGGCGGCAAGGGCCGCGGCCAATGCGGCGATCGCGCGCGAATTCTCCGCCATGGCCATCGCCTGGCGTCTGTCTTTGACGTTCATTGCTGAGCGAAGCCGGTTGAGCTCGCTGATCGGCGCAATGGTGGGAATGATGCGCATGCGGGTGCGTCGGCCGTTCGGGAGGATCGCCGTGACAACGCCGGCACCTTGAAGAGGTCCAACGGAAGAGAGCTTGGTGCCGCCACCGGTCTGGATCGATCGGATCTGCCTGGTGATGCTCTGCAGGATGGCGGCTGCGCGCCGAGCTTCCAGGCGCTGGTCCGCCGAGATCCGTCGCGCCCATTCCGCGCGGCGCTTTCTGTCCTGATTGGCACGGAGTCGAGCGCTCATGGTGAAAGACTCGTCAAAGCCTCGTCGATCTCGCCGTTAGCTCCATCGCCCGCCCCTTCAATCCGCCAAGCTCGTCGACGAGCGTCCGAACGATCTCGAGGACGCGTCGCTCAACCGTTTGCGGTGCGGCGTCCGCTCTGGCTACCGCGGGCGTCATGCTCCCTCAGTCATCGCTTTAAGTGTGTCGAGACCATGCTCGAGATGCGCACCGGTGTCGCGCATGGCATAGACCCCCTGGCGAGGTCCTCCTCGGTCAGCTCCTCGTCGTGGTGGGTCTAACCCCGGGGTTGTCGACGAAGAACTGCCTGTTGAGCTCGATGAACGGTTTCGACGGCTCTGGGACTTCGTCCTCGGTGAAGATGGCCGTGACCGGACAGACCGGCTCGCAGGCCCCGCAGTCGATACACTCGTCCGGATGGATGAAGAGCTGATGCGGGCCCTCGTAGATACAGTCGACCGGGCAGACCTCGACACAGGCCTTGTCCTTGACGTCGATGCACGGTTCGGTAATGACATACGACATGCTATTCCCCTCGGCCTTGAACTGGGCTCCGGCTCGTGGCGACTCGGTGGGCCGCGGCTCCTTCCGAAGGATACGTCCATGGTCGCGGACGGCCCATCGTCCCGACGTGCGGAACCCGAGTGAGCACCCGAGCCCGGCTGCCCGGTTGTCAAGTTGGACCACCGACTGCGCCTCTGCTCGAGGAGTTGCTCGAACGATCCGCGGGAAAACGTTTGCGGCCCGCTGGGCAACGCGTGCGCGGTCAGGGCTAGTCCGACCAGGAACCCCTCAAGTTGCTCCCGGATCGTGTACTGGCGAACTGCGCGCTTGGCGTGTCCACATCCAAGGCCGCGCATCGATCCCGAGTCATCGCCGGCTCGCGCCCCATGAGCTCAAACACGCGATCGGAGCTCAGTCGATCAGCCTCCATCAGCGCGAGCCCGCTCGCCAACTCCGCCGCGAGCGCGGTCCCGCCGGGCTCAGCGTACATCCCTCCGCCTGACACGTGACGCGGGCTAGCCTGCCTCCCTCTCCCTCCACCAGATGGACGTAATCACCAGATCGCCGCAGCCTTGGCGCTCCTTCCTGTGGGTACATCTCCACGTGGATCAGCTCGCCCATGTGCCTTCGCCGACCGCATGTCCCCTCAGTCGAGAGGATCCCTCTACGGGGGCCGAGTGTCAACGTCCGACGCGGGGCATCCGACGCGGGGCGCGCGACCCGAGAGGCCCCTGTCGGCCACATTGGCATCACTGACTGTCTGATCACCGACACCGGGGCCTCCGTCCGGTCCCTGGCCTGACACACGAGGTTTCGCGCGCCACGCAGTGTCGGTGTATGAGACGGAGATCCTGATCCGCCCTTGCCTCCAGCTACCATGCTGCTAGGCTGAAGTAGAGGATCACTCCGCTAAGCGGTACCGCACGATGCTCCCTCAGCCCATCTAAAAACTGGGTCATTCAGCTGAAGATTCGAGTCACGGAAGGGACCAATCACCAGCGAAGGAAAAGGAAGACCATGGTCGAGGTGACCGATCGAGCGAAGACGTATCTTAAGGAGTTCGTACTATCGAAGATCCAGGCTCAGACCCCGGGCGCGAGCGCTCGGCTCGCCCAAACGGCCGCCGCCACCCTCAGCGTGTTCCCGGACAAGGGAATGGAAGGCGACCAGGTCGTAGAACACGAGGGCACGATCGTCTTGCTGATCGACGCGCCCTCTCCGACCGACTGACGGGAGCCACCATCGACTGCGTCGAGTCTCCTGGGGAATCGCATCTCAGGATCAGCCCACCAAACGGCAGCTGAGGGTGGACGCGGCGAACTCATTCATCCATCGCACCAAGCGCGCCGCCGGGTGACAACATCCACACTCGCGACGAAGTGAAATGATCGAAGCGGCGCCCTCGTAGAGCCGATCAGCCCGCTAGCGCCCGTCACTTCTTCCTCGGCAAATAGCCGCAACGGGCGACGTCGTCGCGACGGACGAGCCCGATCAGCTCGCCATCGGCCGTTTTGAGCAGGATACTGGCGGCGATCCGCTTGCCCGTGCCCAAGTGCGTTCGCGTATCCTCGAGCGACAGAGTCGCCGGCACCGTCGGCGGACTCGAGCCCATTAGCCCTGATCCGAAAATAACTCAGGCGCCAAGGGCATGGGCGACTCGATCGTAGAGTGCTTCGGTGGCCGGGTTGTGGGTGAGGCGCAGAATCTGGCGGCCGTCGACCCGGGCCAGGCGGCCGGCGCGGGCGATCAGCAGGAAGCGCAGCGTGCGCATACTGCGGAAGGCGAAGGCATAGGTCCGCTTCCGCGAGCGGGGCTTGGCCGTCGCGAGGGTCTGGAGCTGGAAGCTGCGCAGGAGATTGTGGGCGAGGACACTGAGGTGTTGCCAGGCACTGTTCGCGCCGTAGTGATGGGTCGGCACCACGTCGAAGGCGAACTCGCCTTTGAGTTCCCCGTAGGGCTTCTCCTGGGCACCCCGGCCCGCGATGAAGGCCCAGAGCGTCGCGGGGGCGAGCGCCTTATTCGTCGTGACCGCCGAGTACTCGAAGTGCCCGTCGTCTGGCGAGAAGAGATCGAGCTGGAAGTTCTTTCGGGTCTGATGCCCGACGTGCTTGCGATAGACGACCACGCGGAGGGTCAGATCCCAGGGCTCGAGCCGAAGCGCGGTTTCGAAGGCGCTGACCTGAGCGTTGATCCGGCTCCAGTCCGGCTGCCCGGCGACCAGCGGCTTCAGCCCGACCCACTTCCAGAACCCGACCTTGATTGCGTACTCGCACCCCTCGCGAGCCAGGAGGGTGAGGAGCTCCTCCTGGAAAAAGGCCGCATCCATGCGGAACTCCAGCGGGAGGCCCCGGCCAAAGCGGCCGCGAAGCTCGTGGATCAGCTCGCGCAGGAACCGGACGGCCCCACGGCTGTCGTGCACGTTCCCAGGCCGGTTTTTGAGCCGCAGGATGTGGCCGGTCTTGGCCAGGTGCGCCAGCAGGGGGTAATAGCTGGGATCCTTCTTGAAGTGGGGATTGTAGCCGCGGAAGGCCCACGCCACGGTGTTCCCGGTCCGCACCACGGTCCCGTCGACATCGATCGTCAGCCGCGGCAACGCGAGCCGCGCCAGTTGCTCGTAGAGGAGCTTCGTTTCGAACCTGAGCCAGGGCAGCATTGGGCTTCTCGTGATCGATGCCTGGGAGCACGCCTACTACCTCCAGTACAAGAACCAGAAGACGGCCTTCTTCAAGGCGGTCTGGAATACCTGGAACTGGGATGATGTCGAAGCGCGCTTCCGGGCCGCGCGCAAGCTGAACCTGGCCGTGCCCCACACGGCGGAGCCCGTGAGGTCAGCGTAAAGCCGATTCCAGGTCGTCAGCTTCACGTCACCGCACATCATCGAGTGCCAGGGAAGCTGAGCGATTGCAGATCGACCGACGCGATTACCTGCTGGCTTGAGGGAGAACGTGTAGCGGCCTCGGGACCCTGGCCGTCGATGGCGAGCACCGCCGGTGACCTCGGGTCAGGCCTGGCCGGGGAGGCGCCGATGGTGAAGGGTGCACAAACCCAAAAACCGGCGATCGCCAGACGAAGCAGGAGATCGAGGCCTTCTTGGGCGCCAATCCGAGCTTTCGCCACGGCCTCAGCCGTGAGGCCACGCGGCGGGCTCCGTCAGAGTGGAACACCCCCGGGCGGGTGTATACCGCGAGAGTTCGGTCCCATCCGCCAGTGAATGCTGACGCGGGACTCCCCACGCTACCGCCAATGTGCCGGTTGGGGGCTTCGCGGTGACGCCCCCGCTGGACACACATGGCCGGGTACTGGGTCAGCTTGAACGCTTAGGCCGTCCGCTGAGTGATCTCCTGCCCGCACGTCTGGCATTTGTAACGCGTGATCTTGCGGTCCTTGTCGTGTCGACGGGGGGCCAGCAGGCAGTATGGCCTTTCGCTTGTCGGGGCAGTGCGAGGTCGGACACTTCGGTGGTTCCGCCATGGCTCCTCCCCTGCTACGCACGGGTTCAGCCCCGCCTCTACGCGTGAAGTGCAGGTTCGGTCCGGCGTCCGGGGGTGACGCGGCGCGCCCGGTCACGGTCGGGCACTCCGAAGATCTCGGGGTGAAGGATGCTCGCCATGAGCTCAATCCCCTCGACCAGCCGAGGACCTGGCCGGCTGAAGTAGGACGAAGCATCCACCGCCCAGACCTCCGCAGCCTTCACGGCAGGTAGATCCTCCCAGCCAGGAAAGAGCTTCACCTTCGCCGCCTCTTGCTCCACCGCATCGACGTGGAAGCCGCAAGGCGCAAGAATGATGACCTCCGGCGCTCGCCGCACGACGTCTTCCGGGGTCACTCGCGTCGATGGAAGGCCGACGCGCTGGAACACTTCCTGACCGCCCGCGACCTCCACCTGAGCGGAAACCCAGTGCCCCGCGGAGTACGGCGGCTCCAGCCACTCGCACACCCATACCCGTGCTCGCCGCGCGCCATCGGTTATGCGCGCCCGAACCTTTGTCACACGGCCACGCAAGGACGCGACCAGCTCAGTCGCCGGAGTGATCCGATCCGTGAGCCGCCCAACGAGTTTGATCGTGCCGAAGACCTCCTCGAGGGTTGTTGGCTCGAGCGAGACCACGCGGGTCCCCACGTCAAGCACCCTCGCCGCCTTCTGTACTTCCGCGTAACTGACGGCACACACGTCGCAGAGCTCCTGGGTCAGCACGAGGTCGGGCCGGAGCGCTTCGAGCCGCTCCGTGGCGAGTGTGTAGAGGCTCTGGTGCCCACCCAGCCGGGTGGACACCGCGTGGTCGATCTGGACGCTGGCCAGGCCCTGGCCGTGGATTCGACTGGATGTCAGCACCGGCTTGCCCTTCACCTCGGGCGGATAGTCGCACTCGTGGGTCACTCCGACGAGACAGTCGCCCAGACCCAAGGCGTAAACAATCTCAGTAGCGCTTGGAAGCAGCGACACGATCTTCATGGGAGGCCTCTCCGCCATTTCCCTTCCCGGCTCCGCACCTCTTCGCTCAGAGGGGCCAACCCTCGCGACGATATCCCATCTCCCAGAACATCCACTCGTATCGGCTTGCGACGAGGAAGTGCCGACGCATCGCATTGAGCTCTGCCGGCTGAAGCCGCGCCGCCGTCGTGTCCGCCGCATCGAGGACTGCCCGGACCAGACCACCGAACTCCTTGGAGGCGTACGTCCCGATCCAGCGTGCGTAGAGTGGGTCTGGCGAGCCGGCCCGTTCCAGTTCCTTCCCGACCTCCCAATAGATCCAATAACATGGCAGCAGGGCCGTGATCGCCTCGTGAAAGGAGGCCGCATAGGCGACCCTCAGCAGGTAGCTCGTGTACGCCAGGTTCGTCGGCGCGAGGGGCGTCGCGGCGACATCCTCCGGACTGAGCCCAAACTCGCGGAAGAAGCTCTCGTGCAGCGCACGCTCCACTCGCAGGGCCCCGGCCGCATGCTCGTTGAACATGATGATCCAGTCATCCTCAGGCGCCCGCGCCGCCGCGATCGACAGGGCACGGGCAAACTCGCGCAGATAGAGGGCGTCTTGCACCGTGTAGAATCGAAAGCTCTCGCGTGGCAGCGCGCCATCGGTGAGTCCCCTGAGGAACGGGTGTCTTAAGATCGAGGCGTAGATGGTCTCGATCGACTGCCACAGTTCGTCGGTGAAGGTCATGCCGTTGTTGCGTCTATGCCCCCTCACCGGCGCCGTGTCGACTTCTTCGCGACTCGCCTCTGCGCCGCCGTGCGGCGTCCTGCAGGCTTCTTGGCTGCCGCCTGGGGCTTGCCTTCGATAAACACGAGTTCGAAGGGTTGGTCGCTCAGGTTCTCTGGCAAGTGTTCTCCGGCCGGGTACGACCGGACCTCCCCGGCGCCGACGCGCAGCTCCGCGGTCTTACCGCCCGGAAGCGTGAATTGGGCATGAGCAGCAGTCAGATGCACCCCAACGTTGGCGGGGTGCCAGTGCATGACGGATTGCTCTCTGGGTCCATACCTGATCCGCAACACACGGACACGCCGATTCTCGAATTCGACCTTATAGTGCGTTGGATCGACCTTAACCGGGTCTTGGCGGGCCATCAGTCACCCTCCGTTTTCCCGAACCGATGAGTGCCAAGGCAGGCGCGCTACCAAGCCGATCCACGCCTGTACGGTCGACGACCATTGTACTTGAGAGGCCCCGACCGTCCCCGTGGATGGCCTTTCGCCGTTCTGGCCTCAATGTGTCGTGACCTCCGGGCCAAGACCATCGGCTTGTCATGCCGGGGATCAACGCCTGGCTACGGGCGAGCGATCACCCTTGGCAAGGTGCGCCTTCTACTTACTCCGTCCGCCTCGTCAACGTTGACTTTCGGCCGGCCTGATCGATGATGGCCGGCATGATCACCCTCATCCTCACAGGCCTCCTCCGTGGTGTCAGGACCCAGCGCTCCCTGGTGTTCGAGAACCTCGCGTTGCGTTCGTTGGTCGTATCAGCTCCTTTGCTCTGTCCCTCCTCCGTGAGGCCGACGACCGCGTCTGGGTCGTGCTCGCTGTGCGAGGTGTGTCATCCTTCTCTTCGCGCTGTCAGTGGCGAGTGGCAACTCGCCCGCGCATGATGGTGATGCGATCGGGCGGCGGCGCCATCTGGGTCACGGCCCTCAACATCAGCCAAGAACAGCCTCGCGCTCACCGCCCATTCACCTCGTCTCACAGCTGAGCCACCGATCAGTCTGCCCCCTCGTGCAATCTACGCGGCCCGCCGGGCCGTCAACGGTCCCCGAACTTTGGTCGCGTCATAGACAGTCCAGTCCCGCCACATCGCAAAGAGGATCCCCGCCAGACGTCGCGCCAGCGCCACCGCGGCGATGGCCCGGCCACGCCGGCCCGCAATCCCCTCCGCCCAGTCGCGCAGCGCGACGGTCTCGAGTCTCTTCCGCCGGCGCAGAATGCACCACGCCGCCTGAACCAGGAGCCAGCGCATGCGGCCATTGCCCGCCTTGGTGATGTGGCCGCGGCGCTGGACCTCGCTCGAGCTCCATTCGCTGGGCACCAGCCCCACATAGGCTTCCACTTGATGCGCGCCCCGGAATCGCGTCACGTCGTCCACGGTGGCGACGAACGCCGTCGCGGTCACCGGCCCCACTCCGGGCACCGTGGTGAGACGCTTCGCACGGAGTCGTTCATTGACCGCGTTCCTGCGTCTGGACCCTGTCGGGGCAAGCGTGTTGAACTATTTTCCTGGGTCTCGGCTCCTGTCAAGATGTCGTGCGCCCACCTGTCCCGGTCGAAAATTCCGTCTGCTTGTTTCGTCTGAACTTCCCTCGCCACCGCCGATCCGGTAGAGTCTCGGCCCAGACGCCATGCCTGAGGCCAGGAGCTTCATGATTGATAGCGGAGGAGCTGGAGATTGCCCAGCTCGAGGAGCTCGATCGCCCACTCGACGTCTTCCCTCCGGGTCGAACACGAGGGCCCCGTCCCAGTCCACGACGACCAGATCGTGGCGGGCATACTTGAATCTCGCCGACAAGGTGTACTCGATCTCGGCCGGATCGAGTGGAAGACGTTCGGACTTCAGCAGGGCCGCCAAGCGGGCTCGATCGACTAGCTCCTCGGGAGAACCCTCGAAGTCGGTGGTGACGTATACGGTGAACTCCTCGACCACCGCTCGACGTCCTGCCGCCTTCCTCGGCGAGGCGCGCGCGCGAGCTGGCGAGGGCGCGGTCGCGCAGCTCGGACACGTGTTCGACGAAGAGGGAGGGAAGCTCGAAGGTGCCTAAGCCAGGAGGATGTTGGGGGCATATCCCTTGAGCACGAGGGACCCCTTCCAGGGCTCAAGAAGTATTGGCTCGCGGCCAACCGGGTACGGCCGTGGGATGGTGCCGTGCGTCGCCGGCGCCGAGCCTCGACCCTTCGGGGCCTCGCGGCCGTGGCCCCCGTCAGCGGGTGGTCGTCTCACACATCACCAGGGTGATCAGCGCGGTGCGCATCTCCAGCCCGTCCGCTCGATTCCTAGAGTCGTGACCCTGGTCGCGGGCACCCAACTCGGGGTCGTGAGGCGCTGAGATCCCGGGCTCAGTCGCCGGACCGAAGCGCCCGGCCGCGGTCGTAGCCGGCGCGGAACGCCGGCTCGTCGACAGCAGCCCCGTGTCGCTGGTGGAGGATCAGGCGCACGTGGTCGAAGGGTGGTGGCTGTTTGGTCAGCCGGAACGCCGCGTCGAACCCCAGGCGATAGAGCATTTCGTCCTTCGTGAAGTCGCCGCCCCGCCGCGTGTACTCGGCCTCCTCGGCGTCGCGGAGACCGATCCACCAATCCTCCCGGGCGGCATCCACGCTCTCTGCGCCCAGCTCGGCGAGGAGCCGACGCACCTGGGTAGCCTGGGCGTCGTCTTCCGCCATCGCGATCACGATGCTTCGTCCCTTCTGCAGGGCATCGCGGTAGACGTACAGCTCGTCCGTCGGCAATCCCTCGGTGAGGGTATCGTCGATCTGTCCACCGACGGCCTTGCCGGCGACGGCCCCGAGCAGACCCGCGATCGCGCCAGCGACGATGACCGGACCCACACCGGCGTGCGCGACCGAGGCCGCCGCGAGCCCTCCCGCGGTTGCGGCCGCTCCACCCACGACACTTCCGAGGGTCTGCCCGATGCCAGGCTGCTCCGCCTCTGTGGTCGGGACGGTCCTGAGCGCCGCGTCGGATGATGCCGGAGTCAGGATGCAGATGTGACGATCCGCCACCTCGATGTCCCGCAACGCCTGGACGATCCGTTCCACATCCGAGTAGTGCCGGACGACACCGACGACCGCTGGCATGACGTGCCTCCTCGCGGGGGAATCGCTATCGGCACAGGCGTTGCACTTCCCGAGGGACTATGGGGTCCACGGCCATGCGCAAGGTACTCGGGACGCCCGGGGCCTCGAGACAGCGCAAAGCGCGGGCGCGCGAGGAACCCGGCCGCGCGTGTCCGCGAACAGTCCGCCGGACTCGCACAGTTCCGAGACACTCGAAGCGTGCGGACCATCGTGGCCGTGGTCCTGTCCTTCGCCAAAACTCCATCCGGTGGGCAAGTGTGGTTGATCTATCAGCTCTGATCATGCCACGGTCCGGATATTCGTGTAGTAGCGGCCGTACGTCTCCATGTCTCCGAGATGTCGATCCAGGATACGTTCTCGTCGCGGCTCGATCCCCCCCTATCGGGGGCCATCCGCACGGAAGTCCGCGCGTTCACGACCATCCGGCGGCCTGGGTCTCCCCGATGATCGGGGATGGTCCCGGGTCCGAGTCGATAAGGTCGCGATAAGACCTCGATCAGGCCTGACCCAAGGACCCGTGGCGAGCGCCGGGCCCTTCCCACACGGGCGCTCGCTGTTAGACTGAAGTTCGACCGATCTCGGCTCCGCCATGCGCGGCCGCCCCCGGGGCCCGCCACATCAGGAGGGTCACGATGACCAGGAGTCCCCGCGACATGAGTCCGAGCGAACTGGACGAGGCCCTCCGGGCCCTCATCCAGGTCCCCGGGTCCGTCCTGGCGGCCTTCATGAAGCTCATGAAGCTCACCGAGGACAATCTGAAACTCACCGAGTCCAAATTGGCGGATCACCAGCGGCAGGCCCTCGCGCATGGCGTGCTGATCGGCCGGACCCTGCGGCAGCTCGCGACGGAGGTGCAGGCCCTCAAACTGGCGCTGGAGCACCGAGGCGTCGTGACTCCCGAGGATCTCGACGCGGCGGAGCGGGACCTCGCGGCGGGGGTGGCGGTGGAAGCCGCCCTCGATCCAGAATTGCAAGCCACCCTTGAGACCTGGCGACGGCTCGAGGCCGAACTCGACCGCGAGCCCGACGAGACGCCATGACCCCGACGGGCAAGGGCTGGCACAGCGGCGTCGTAGGCGGAGCAGTCGTTAGGCGCCGCCGCCCTTCCCCTTCCCGCGCCTGACCACAGGTCGATTCCCAATGGGACCCCGTAGCACTGGGTCGAGGATCCCATCATGAGGGGCCAGGAGGGTGCGGTCACTGAATCCAGCCCTGTTCCCGGAATCGAGGCCTGAGCCGAACGGCGATTTCCTTGGCCGTATCCTTGGCTCTGCCTTCGAGGGTGCTGCTGCCGCTTACCTCGCCGTGGGCTTTCATGCCGGAGGTGATGATGAGTCCCGCCGGGTTGCCGGTCGCAACGAGGCCCGCAACCCCCATGGCCCCTCCCCGCGTCATCTTCCCACCGGCAGCCCCCGTGCCGTAGCCGAGTCTTTGCATCCCCTGTGGCGTCATCAGTAAGGCTACGACTGCCGTCCGCAGCTCCGAGGCCCCGGAGTCGAAGCCGATCGTCACGCGTTGGGCAGCGCTGCCCTCTTGCACCGAAATGAGATAGCCTTTGAAGACGATGTCGTTCATCTCCAGCGGCGTTCCGATCGGGACCGCATCGGCGGGCAGGCCTATCGCGCGGAACGCCGCGGCCACCTCACTGGCAATCTGGGCCCCGAGCTGGCGGCCTAGCTGGATTTGCTCGGCAGTTTGTGGCGTGTCATCTGCGGCGTACTGCTTGGCAAGCTCCGGAGCATCGGCGGGCGTGGCGGCGAAGTTGTACACCAGGATGTGATTCGGGCGCGGGAGCTTTTCGGTCACGAGGTTCTCGCTGTCGATGACCTTGACCGAGGCGCACCCAGCCAGAAAGACCAAAGCGAATAGACACAAGACGACCCGGCTACGAGACTTCATCGCGTCCCCCTAACGGCAAATCGACGGTGGGCGTCATGGGGTCCTGTGAGTTGTTTCCGTCGGTAGTATCAACCCGTGGCCGCGCCCGGTCCCCCTTCTTTCGGCGCCCAAAGAGGACCGGTCGATTCTCAATCGACTCCCCGCCCAGGAAACAATCCCCTGGCGTCGGCCCTTATCGACTGGGTCCCCAGCCGCGCCTCACCCGGGTAGAGTGGGCCGGCATGAGGCCCGTGAAGCAGGTGTATCAGCATGTCTACCGAGACCCGAAGACGGGGGCGTGGAAGAAGGTCCGGACCTGGTCGATCCGGTACACGGTCCGGGGCCGGCACTGCGTCGAGTCGACCGGGTCGACGAACCCGAGCGACGCGATTCGACTCCTCGAGCAGCGGCAGCGCGAGTTCGGCTTGAAGGAGCCCCGGCCCTCGATCGGCATGCCACACCAGGCCGAGGCGGTGACGGGACCGGTCCCGCCCCTCGTATCTCCGGGATCGCCGACGGTCCCGGCGGTACTCCGAGCACGGGCTGACGACGCTCCAACGCGCCGTGCGCACGCTGGGGGATCGCGCGATCGATCCCACGAGCCCTGTGGGCCGGGCGCTCCAGGCCTGGCGATCTGACCTGCTCCGGGACCTCGGAGGCGCCGAGTCCGTCACGACGCAACAGGTCGCGGTGGTCGACGTGGCCGTCCGGACCAAGCTGCTCCTTGACTCGGTCGATGCGTGGCTGCTGGCGCAGCCGACGCTCGTCCACCATCGGCCCCGTTCGCTGCTCCCGGTCGTGATCCAACGGCAGCGGCTGGCCGATGGGCTCGTCCACTACATGAACCTGCTGGGGCTCGAACGCCGGGCGCCCAAGGCCATCTCCCTGGCCGAGTACTTGGCCCGGCCGCCGGCGGCAGACCAGCCTCGAGATCCCGACGGCGACGGCGATGGCCACGGGGGTGAGGGGCGACATGGAGCT
Source organism: uncultured Candidatus Rokubacteria bacterium (assembly GCA_963804185.1). Taxonomy (GTDB): domain Bacteria; phylum Methylomirabilota; class Methylomirabilia; order Rokubacteriales; family DASRDR01; genus DASRDR01. The sequence goes on along the minus strand of CAWDPM010000005.1, from coordinate 16,507 downwards.
TGAAGCCCTGACACCCGAGGCCCTTCGCTCCTGGCTGTCCCGTCAGCGGGACCTCCTGAGCCCGCGCAGTCGTCTCGCCGGCGATACATGGCTCAGTGAGGCCATCGGAGGGAACGGGACGCGACCCGCCGGCGATCGCCTCCAGGTCTTGCTCGCCTGCCTCCGGGCCCGAGGCTGTGCCCGCTGTGCCGAGCCCTTGGTCGAGCATGCCGCCTACCGGGCGGGGCAGGTCTTGTGTCCAGCCTGCGCCCTCGCCGCCGGCGGCGCGACTGTCTGGGTCGGCTGGGACGCCGACCAGGCCCGGGCGCTCAGGCGGTCCCTTGGGCGGGATCTCGGCATCCCGGACGACGATGACGAAGACGACCACGAAGACAACGAGGAGGACGACCGATGACCACCGCGCTGCTCGCGCCCAATGCCATCATGACCGGGCCCAGGGTCCTGGGCGACGAGGTCGCCCTCGACGGGTCGAACCCGACCGTCATCGACACCGGGAGCCTCCGGGCCATCGTCTCCGTCGCGCTGAGTCTCCGGAGCAGCCCCGCGCCGGGTCTCAACACGAGCCTCGTGACCTATGACGTCGTCGGGTCACGCGTCGACGTCTACGCCTGGAAGGCGACCAGCGTGTCGAACCCGACGCTCATCGCCAGCACGGGGACCGAGACCATCGCCTACGTCATCGTCGGGTACTGATCCGTCATGCGAGTCGATGACGACGCGCGTCCGACCGAGTCCAACTCACCGGCGCACATGACCGGCCGAGGCCGCGCCGCCGTCGTCGTCGTCCGGAGTGGCCGGGCGCTCAGGGCCGAGAGGGCCGGGGGGGGGGAAGGGCCGGCCCGCCCCGAGAACGCGTTCTCGGGCCGTTCTCGGCCCCCAGAACGGGGATCTCAGGCCCGGCCGAGACCGGCCGGCGCGGGCCGTGGTGACCGGGCGCCTGGCCCCGGAAGCCCCCGGAAGGCCCGGTGGCCCATGAGCCTCGCGTCCTGGGGCCGTCTCGGCCCGTAGGATCGGCCTCTCAGAGCCGGGCCGGAGCCGCCGATGCCGACCGTGGGAGCCCGCCGGAGCGGCCAGTCGGATCCCCGGGTCATCCTCCGCCGATGGCGCCGGACCGGATGGCCTTCCGCCGCGAAGCCGTTTTGTTGGAGGACGGGACGTCGTTCGGCGCGCGGATGGAGGACTGGCAGCGCGACGACTTCGCCGCCCTCGACGACCCTGCCCATCGACACGCCTTCCTCGAAAGACCCAGGGGCCACAGCAAGACCTTCGACATCGGGACCGAGGTCGTCACCGAGCTGGTGCTCGGCCCGCCCGGTCAGCGGATCTACGCGGCCGCGGCCGACCAGGATCAGGCGACCCTGCTCTTCGATGACGTCCGGGGCAAGTTCGCCCGGAACCCACTCCTGGCCCCGCTGGTCAAGGTGACCCGGACCCGGCTGACCGTGACGGCGACGGGCTCGACGCTCATCGTCCTGGCGTCAGATGCGCCGTCGGCCTACGGGCTCCGACCGAGCCTGATCGTCGTCGATGAGTTGGCCGAGTGACGCGGCCGCGAGCTCTGGGATTCGTTGTGGACCAGCACCGGGAAACGTCCGGGATGTCGCGTGTTGGTCATCTCGACGGCCGGCTGGGATCAGACCTCGGTGGCCTGGGAGGTCCGAGAGCACGCCCGTCGCGAGGTCGACTGGTATTTCGCGAGCCGCCCCCCGTGTGCGAGCTGGGTCAGCGAGACCTGGCGGGAGCAACAGCGGCGGACGCTCCCGCCGCACGTCTTCGCGAGACTCCATCTCAACGAATGGGTGTCGGGCGTCGGCGCGTTTTTGACCGCGCAGGAGGTCAGCGCCATCTTCACTGACACGTTGCCCCAAGGACCGGCGAGGTGGCCTACGGGCTCGATCTCGGCCTGGCCAAAGATCGGTCGGTGCTGAGTCGGGTCCGGCATGATCAGAGGACCTCGCTCGTCGTGGTCGAAGGGCTCGAGACCTGGACGCCCCGGCCCGGCGCCCGCGTCGACTTGATGGCCGTCGAGGAGACGGTGGCCGGGATCGTGGCCGCGGGCTCGAGGTCCGGGAAGTGTCGTTCACGGGCGAGGGCCGCCGGAAGCTGTTCGGGTCGATCCTCGATCTGGTCCGGGGCGGCCGGCTCCGGTGTCGCCCGCACGACGACTTCCGTCGCGAGTTGTTGTCGTTGGAGGTCAAAGAAACCGCCTTCGGCTGGCGCGCCGATCACAAGGTCGGCGGCCATGATGACTGTGTCGTCGCCGTCGCCCTGGCGGCCCACGCCGTGGCGACCGTCCTCCCCGAGATCGGCGGGGCCATGCCGATGCGCGGCAACACGATCGATGTCTCGTCGTGGGGCCGCCGCCGCGACCCTACAACTCCGGGCTGTTCAACTGGGGGCCGCTCGATGCGGAAGACGCCCGGCGTCGGCGCGCCGCGCCTGCGCCCTGAAAGGAGATGGTCACATGGACCTGCCGATCTTTGGGAACCCGACCCTGCCCCTGGACCTGATGGAGGTGGCCGGCGTGGCCGACGACGACGACGAGACCCGGGCCGCCGAGGCCGAGCGATTCGACGCGAAGGCGGCCCTCGGCCAGGCGCGCCAAGCGTACACGCGGGCGGCGCGGGTCGGACCGGCCTTCCCGCCTGAAGACTTGGCCCGGATCCGGGCCCGGGTCTCGTCAGCGGAGCGGGACGCCGACCGCCTGATCACCCGGCTCCGGGATCAGGCCGACGAGCGCCTCCGTCGGGCCCGGGCCCAACGGGGGAAGGCCCTGCAGGACTTCCTGGCCCGTCCCGCCGAGGTTGACTCCGTCAGCCATCGGCTGGATCAGGCCGATCGGCTCCGCCGTCTCGAGGCCCTCGACCCTGAGACGCGAGCCGTGATGCTCAGGGACGCCGCCCGACAGGGCGCCGAGCCGGAGTTGCTTCGTGCGGCCCTGACCAGTCCGGTCCCGCCCTTCTCCACCTGGGAGGGACGGGAGACACCGCCCGCGCGGCTGAAGGTCACTCCCATCAGCCTGGCAGATGCCAGCCGGGTTCCCGAGCCGGGGCAGGCATCCGCATCTCGGTCGGGGACCCGCCCGTCCCTCTGATCCTTCCGTGAGCCCCTCGACAGTTTGGACAATCAGGGGACCTCAGGCCGGGCGGGAGCCGCTCGAAGACCTCGCCGGCCGGGGTGGGCGGACGCGGGGGCCGAGGCTCGAGGCGATCCCACCACTCCCTGAGAGCTGAAGGATCAACCGCTGTTCGTCCGGACGGGGTTTTGGCGAAGGACAGGCAATTTTCCTCACCCGGGTGGGGGCCATTGGGTATTCCGCCATACAGTTGGGGGCCCCCCCGGTAGTGCTGGGAGGCCAGAGGCGCCGAAATCCGCGTGGTTGCAGCCCGGCGGGCGGCTGGCATTAAACCTGCTCGGCTCCTGCAGGCCGCGCGCGCACCGGAGTCACGCGTGGCGCCGTCGAGCGCTGGGCCGATTGGCATCGCGGCGAGGGCGGCGAGGGCTGCGACCACGTGACCTGGGTCGGCGCGAATGACCCTCCCACTCGTGCGCGTGCTGTGGGCGCGTCTCGGTCTCATCACCCTGCGGCTGCGCGAGGAGCCGGATGGCTTCAGGATCTACGTGAATCCCAGGCATGCGGGGAGCTTCCACGGGCGCTGCATGCGGACGCCGGAGTGCGAGGTCCACCGCCGGATCGCCGCGGCGCTGCTCGCGCATCTCGGCGACGCCCTGGTGGCGCTCGCGGAAGCCGAACACCACGTCTACGGTTGTCCTGAACCATGCTGCCCCTGCCGCGACAACTCCTTCCAGCAACACGTGGGTCGCGCGGCGGCATCTCCTCGCTCGTACCCGAGCCTGGCCCCGACATTCCTCGTCGCCGTCGGTGCCGACCGATGGCCATGGCATAGCGCGCAGCGCTCTTGCTGATGAGTGGATCGCCTGCAGTAGCACGGTGGCCCCATGTCGCGAGCGTGCTCGCGCAGGGTGAGCGTGCCGTCCCACCATCCTCTTCGCGCTGCCGCTGTGTCCGCATCGGGGCGAACGAGGATCGCGCTGTTGAGCGGACCCCGCGTCGGCGGACGAGTCACCTGACTCGGGCGTTCGCGACTAGACGGACGACATTCGCGATGCAATCCAGTGCCGCACACGTGACGGGCGGTGCCGGCATGACGGGAGGATCAGCATGAGCAGCCGCACACGATTGCGCTCCGCACGCGTGGCCTTTACGCCGATCGTCGCGGCCATCCTCGTGGCCTTCTTGCTCGGACGCTCCGAATCCGCCGTGACGTACACCGCGATCAATCTCGGCACGGTTGAGCAGGGCTCCACCGCCGTCGTCCGTGGCCCGAACGCAGCAGGCACCGCCGTCGGTGCCGGCCGCATTGCCGGCATGCGCCGCGGACTCCTGTTCGCGCGGGGAGGCCCGCGAGAGATTGCTGGACTGGGTGACTACACGACCGTCTTCGGAATCAACGACGGGGACGACGTCGTGGGTGGCTCGAACACGGCGACGGCGATCCGTGCGTTCCGGCAGACCCCAGCGGGGCAGATGAGAGAGCTGCCGCCGCTCGCCGGCGACACGGCCAGCACCGCCTTCGCGGTGAACAGGTCGCAACAGGCGGTCGGGTTCTCGAGCGGCCCCGGCGGCGAGCGCGCCGTTCTCTGGGCAGCCAACGACACGGTCAGCGCGCTGCCCGTCGCCCCGGCGGTGCAGACGAGTCGCGCCCTGGGCATCAACGAGTCGGGCGACGTGGTCGGCGCGTGGGACACCGGGGCTGGCCTACGCGCCATCCTGTGGTCGGGCGGCGACCCTGGCCAGGACCTGGGCACGCCAGCGGGCCACATCACAGGGGAGGCGATCGCCGTGAACGCGCGTCGGGACGTCGTCGGCTATTCCGCCGACCTGTCCGGTGCGCGCCGGGCCGCGCTGTGGCCAGCGGGCGGGGGCAGCGTGGATCTCGGGACGCTTCCGGGCGGCGACTTCAGTCAGGCGCTCGGGGTCAACGATGCGGGCGACATCGTCGGAACATCGACGAGCAACTTCGGGAGCCGGGCGTTCATCTGGACGGCTACCAGCGGGCTCCAGGACCTGAACGACCTGGTCGCTCCGGCGGGGTTTGTGCTGACGCGGGCGGTCGGCATCAACGCGGCAGGAATGGTCGTGGCGATCGGGCGCGACGCCAGCGACGACCCCCACGTGGGCCACGAGGCACACGACCACCCCGTACGTGTCTTCCTGCTGCTGCCGGCGGGGGTACGGCCATGACGCGCACGCGGCGTTTCACGCGCCTCCCGATGTGCCTGCTCGTCACGGTGATCATGCTGTCGTCGGTGGCGGCGAACGCGCAGCCCGACCAGACGGGGCAGTGGACGACGCTCACGACGCTTCCGTTCTTCCCGGTTCACGACCATCTGCTGCCCAACGGGAAGGTGATGATCTGGCCCGGCGACGGCGGCATCTCGGGCAACGACCCGCGACTCTGGGATCCCGCGACCCAAGAGGTCACATTGCTGCGGGCCCCCGGATATGACGTGTTCTGCACTGGCCACGCTTTCCTCGCCGATGGGCGCCTGTTCGTCGCCGGCGGCCACATTCAGAACGGCGTCGGACTCCCGAGGGCCAGTCTCTACAACCCATTCTCGGATACCTGGGCCAACGCACCCGACATGAACGCGGGGCGCTGGTATCCGACGGTCACGACGTTGGCGAATGGCGATGCGCTCGTCGTGTCCGGAAGCATCGACAACACGGTCGGCGGGAACACGCTGCCGCAGGTCTACCAAGCTGCGTCGAACACGTGGCGGAGCCTCACGAGCGCACAGCTGGGGCAAGCCCTGTACCCGATGATGTTCCTGGCGCCCAACGGGAAGGTCTTCTATGCCGCCCCGACCCAGACCACGCGCTATCTCGACACCTCCGGCACCGGCGCGTGGTCCGTTGTGGGCAGTCGGACGTTCGGGAGCCGCGACTATGGATCCGCCGTCATGTATGCGGACGGCAAGATCCTGGTGGTGGGGGGCGGGGATCCACCCACGAACACCGCGGAAGTCATCGACCTCAACCAGCCGACGCCGACCTGGCGCGCAGTGGCGCCCATGAGCGTCGCCCGGCGCCAGCTCAACGCGACGCTGCTACCCGACGGCACGGTGCTCGTCACCGGCGGTACGTCGGGCCCTGGATTCAACAACCCCGACTTCCCCGTCTATCCCGCCGAGCTCTGGGATCCGACGACGGAGAGCTGGACGACGCTGGCCAACGCGGACCCAACATTCAAGCGCCTCTATCACTCCGCCGCCGTCCTGTTGCCGGACGGACGTGTGCTCAGCACGGGCGGAAACGGCTATCCGACGCCCGAGGCCTTCTCGCCGCCGTACCTGTTCAAGGGGCCACGCCCGACGCTGTCCGGGGTGCCGTCCACCATCGGCTACGGCCAGACCCTTCCCGTACAGAGCCCAGAGGCGGCGAGCATCGCCAAGGTGACGCTGATCCGCATCACGTCCGTGACCCACGCGTTCAACGAGAACCAGCGCCTCAGCGTCCTGAGCTCCAAGCCCGGACCGCCCGGATCGGGCACGCTCGAGATCACGGCACCGGCGAACCCCAACCTCGCGCCCCCGGGCCACTATCTGCTCTTCATCGTCGACGGCAACGGCGTCCCATCGGTGGGACGCATTGTGCAGCTCGCCGCCAGCGCCCCTCCGCCTCGCCGCCGGAGACGCTGACTCGTTGTCGCCGAGCAGCGCGGCCGCCGGCGGCGCCGCCTTCACCCTCACAGTGAACGGCAGCGGCTTCGTGTCCGGTGCCGTCGTCCGCTGGAACGGCGCAAACCGGACGACCACCTTCGTCAACAGCATTCGGCTGACCGCCGCGATTCCCGCCAGCGACATCGCCACGCCGGGCACCGCGCAGGTCACCGTGGTCAATCCGGGGGCCTCCGCCTCGAACGCCCTGTCCTTCACGGTCAACCCCTCGTTCAGGCTGACGGTGACGATGGCCGGCCCCAACAGCTCGAAGGGGATGGTGACGAGCAGCCCCGCGGGCATCAACTGCGGCAAGACGTGCAACAGCCTGTTCTCCAGCGGCACGGTCGTCACCCTCACCGCGCGTGCCGTTGGCAACACGGTCTTCGCGGGCTGGAGCGGCGCCTGTACGGGCACCGGAACGTGCACGGTGACGATGAACGCCGACAAGACCGTGGCGGCGACGTTCAATCGCCGATGACGGCCTGACGAGCTGGGCGCCGTGAAGGAGCCTCACATGGAGCTCGCGGCGATCACGCCCCGGCCCGCGGTCAACCTGGTCGGCTATCACGGGAGTTATGCGTCACCCCAGCACCCCCATGAGGGCGCGGGGGTTCCCCGACACTGCGACCGTCCTGCTACCACCTGGGCAACCGATGGGGCCCCCGACACGGGCGAAGACGGGAGGCCCGTGTTCTTCCCGGTTCGACGGGCTTCGACCCCTTCGGCTTAGCAGATCCTTAGCAGCGGACAGTCGCGCGTAACGCCCGACCTACCCCCCGCCGCGATGTTCCTGAGCTGAGGCCCGGACCCGGCCCGCATGCCCTCTGAGCCCCTCGCGCCGGCGATCCGTGAGGGTATCCCTGTCGCGGACGATCCTGACGGGCCGCGTGCTCCGCGGTTCCTCACTCCATCACCCTTTCACTCACAACAGCGACTACCCCTTCAGCTCCTTCTTGAGCTCGTTGAGGAACCGCCAGTCGGTGCCCCGGGCGAGGATCTTCTGGGGGGTCGACTTGATAAAGCCAGCCTCCCGGAGGCGGAGGGCCCAGAAGCGCATCGTGTCCTCGGCGTCGTACTCGCGCCATCGGCCGTAGGGTATGTCTTTGACCGTCTGAAGCGCGTAGTCATAACGCTGGGTGAAGCCCCGATCCACGAGCGACCGCGCGACACGCTCGGGCTCGAGGGCGCATAGCGACGACGCCTTTAGGATGGCCCGGATGGCCCGCTTCGTGGCCACCGGGTGTCGCTGCAGGAACTCGCGATTCGCGCCGAGCAGGCAGCAGAAGTACTGGGACCACGGCCGGTCCTTCACACTATTGACGATAACGTGGCCCACCTTCCGGGCCCGCAGCTCGTACTGGTCGGGGGGGAAGGCCAGGTAGGCATCCACCTTGCCTTCGGCCAGGAGGCGCATCGATTCCTCACGGGACTCCTGCCTGACCCAGGTGATGTCCCGGCGCGGATCGAGGCCCACGTAGGAGGCCATGGCAGCCACGAACAGGTGCTGGGGGGCACCAAGAACTCCAGGCACCGCAACGCTCCGCCCTTTAAGATCGCGGATGGTGCGCACCCGCTCCGTCGCGAACAGCTCTTGACACCCCGCATGCACGCCGGCCACCAGCACGATGGGCTTCCCCGCATCGATGTCCTGCACGAAGAAGGCTCCGAAGTTCATACTCATGTCGGCCTTGCCCGAAGGGAGAGCTTCGCTGAGTGCATCGTAGGTCATCGCCGGCACATACTGCACGTCGGCGAAGCCTTCGCTCCGGAGTAGCTCTTCGGCAACGTACTGCGGCGCGAGGCAGAGGCCGGACTTGACGATCCGGATCCGCGTCGTCTCGGGCGGCGGTTCGGCGCCTGCCCGTCCGGTGGGTAGGCTCACGAGCCCCGCCCCCGCCGCCCCCGTCACTCTTCCTAAGAATTCGCGTCGGCTCCACGGGTCGGATCGCAAGCCAGTCATGGAACCCTCCGTTCAGGCCGCGCCATGAGTTGAGCGAGTAGGGACCCGGGGAATACTGCGTCCAGGAACTCTCGGGTGTGCCGGTGGCCATGAGCTCGCCTCCCTCATCTCGGGGGTGGAGTTCCACCGGATGGGCGACGACGAGTCTAGCACGCCCGGCAGGGCGAGCCTCACGGCAGCGGACCGACGACCGACTTGCCGCCGACTTGCCGAGTTGTATCGCGCGTCATCGGCTCGAATGGGTGGGGCAGGCGTGGCGAGAGGGGCCTGAAACGCGTGATGGGATGGAAGTTGGGACCAATCGCCGCCGATACCGGCCGGTTCAGGGCGGTCCTCTTTCCTGACTGAAAATCCCGGTGTCGGGAGTTCAATTCTCCCCCTGTCCACCATCTCCCCTCAATGCTGACGCGCACTTCGCCGTCGCCGCGCCCCAGGGCGCTCGCCGCGCAGGGTCCCGACTTGGGCTGAACTTGGGCGTTCTTTGCGGGAGCGCCCCCGGGTCTCGTGGACGGGACGTGAGCGACCCTCGACGATGACGCCGCCGACGTGGACGACCTACTTATCGGGGTGGCCGGGCCCGAAGTCGCGCCGGGTGACGGACGTCGTTAGTACGGCTCAGGCGGGGCGAACCGCCGCAACGGATTGGCTACCTGGTCTGGCTCCCAGATCGGCACGAGTTGCCACCAGCCCGTGCGCACCGGCACCGGCACATACTCGGTGTTGCAGCCGCACCAGGCGGGAATGTGAAGCGTGCGACCCGGCTGCCAGCCGTGCGGGCGACAGGTGCTCGGTGCGCATCCGGGTGACCGGCACCTCGCGTCCGCAGGTCCAGCAGGCCCGGGTCGGGCGTCGGCGGCCGGCGGCGTCGAGCCAGATCGGCGGGGTCACTGAATGATTTCATCCGCCCGCGCGAGCACCGAGGGCGGAATGGTCAGGCCGGGCCTTGGCGGTCTTCAGGTTGATCACGAGTTCGAACTTGGTCGGCTGCGTAACCGGCAGGTCCATCGGCCTGGCGCCCTTCAGGATGCGGCCCACATAGATGCCGACCTGGCGATAGGCATCGGTAATGCAACTGCCGTAGCTCATGAGGCCCCCCGCCGCGACATACCCGCGCTGACCGTAGATCGCGGGGATGGCATGGCGCGCCGCCAGGGCGGTGATCTGATCGCGGCGGCCGAGAAAAAACGCACCACCAGCGACCATGAGCCCCCCGACGTGCTGCTGGGCGAAGGTCGCGAAGGCCCGCTCGAAGTCACGATCGCTGGCGGCGCTCAGCACAAGGATCTGCTGCCCGAGCGAACGCGCGGCCGTCTCCACGTTGCGCCTCTCAACGCCGTTATTCGGGTTGTTCGGATTCAGGAGAACCGCGACGGTGATGACCTTGGGGATCAGCTCGCGCAAAAGTTCCAACCGCTTGGCCACCAGCTCAGTATCGACAAAGCTCACGCCCGTGACGTTGCCGCCGGGCCGGCTCAGGCTGGTCACGAAGCCGAGCTTGACGGGGTCATCACCGATCGCAAACACGATGGGAATGGTTGCCGTCGCCGCCTTGGCCGCCTTCAAGGCTTCGTTGCCGGCGGCGGTGATCACGGCGACGGGCCGGCGAACCAGGTCGGCCGCCAGCGCCGGCAGGCGAGTGGCCTGCCCCTCGGCGAAGCGATACTCGATCGCGACGTTCCGACCCTCGACGAACCCGCCCTCGTTCAACCCCTCCCGGAACCCTGTAGGGCGCAACAACTCCATCCGACCATCAGGCTGCATGCTGATACACATGGTGCAGGCCCCCAAGCACCGGCCGACCAATGATCCGGCCTGTTGAGTTGAACTGGGCCGTCGGAGCCGATCCGCACGGCGCCCGTTGGCCCAACCCCCGATGGGGACGCCACGCATTGAAGTAGGCGACGTATTCGTCCAGGACGCGCTGCAGATGCCGCTCGTTGACGATCAACACCTGATCCAGACACTCGTTCCTCACCGATCGGACCCACCGTTCCGCCAGCGCGTTCGCCCGAGGCGCTCTCACCGGTGTCCGGAGCTGTCTCACCCCCAGTCCACGCACGCGCCGATCAAACGCTTTGCCGTACCGGCTGTCCCGGTCACGGATGAGATACCGTGGCGGGTCGCGATCCCAGTTGCAGGCTTCCACGACCTGCTGGGCCGCCCAGTCAGCGGTGGGGTGTCGGGTCACCCGAACCTGCAGGATCTGCCGGGTCTCGTGGTGCATGACGAAGAAGACGTACAGCGTCCTGAACAACACCGTCCGCACACCGAAGAAGTCGCATGCCCAGATGTCTTTGGCATGGCGCGTCAAGAACCTCCGCCAGCAAGGAGATGGGACGCCGTCATAGGGCCTGCGCATGTACTTGGCGACGGTCCGTGCCGACACCAGGAATCCCAACCGGGCGAGCTCCGCCTGGACGCGCCGTTGTCCCCAAAGGGGATTCTCGGCGGACATCCGCCGAATCACGGCCTGTAAGTCACCCCGCAGGCGTCGATTTTCAGCAGTATGGGACCCCGGCTGTTCAAAAGCATGGGACCCCTGGCTCCTGGTCCCTCACGTGACCGGGTTCACCGCTGAGCGCCGGCCCGGTGAGCCCGGCGCGGCTCGGTTGTACGACCGAGGTGGGGCGCGAAGCAACTCCTTTCTTGGCGGAATCGGGCGGCGATGGTCAGGGCGCAGAGCCTACGCGCCTCGGAGCGCCCGAGTTTCGGGCCGGGCCATATCACCCTATCCCCTTTCGGAGCGATTTTCAGGCTTCGTGGCGATGGGCTCATCCATGGGCACCCGATCCCTTCCGCGGGGGCGTGGGGATCTTCAGGCTCGGCTTGAGTCGGGTGCGGTAGGACTCGCCCTCGATGACGAGGTCGTAGGCGCTGCTGGTGAAGCGGTCGATGGCGCTCTGGGCGCGGAGCGGGTCGGCGAAGGTGGCCAGCCACTCGTCCGGCCCACGGTTGCTGACGACGACCAGCGAGCCAGCGCGATGCCGTTCCACAAAGATGTCGTACGCGTCGCGGCTCTCCGGCGCATCCATGGCGTCGAGGCCAAAGTCGTCAATGATCAGTAGGTCGATGGCGAGGAGCTTCCGGAGTTCCGCTTCGTGGCTCTGGGTCAGGCGGGCGTGCTTGAGCGTCTTGAGCATCCGGTCGGCGCGGACGGCCAGCACCGTGTGCCCGCGGCGGCAGGCGATGTGGCCGAGCGCGTGCGCGAGAAACGTCTTGCCGACCCCGACGGGCCCGACGATCGCGACATGGTGATGACTCTCCAGGAAGCGGAGGGTCGCGAGCTCGTTGAGGAGGGCGCGATCGAAGGTCACCTTGGTGGTGGCGTCCCAGTGCTCGAGCTGGGCGCCGGGATCGAGGCCCGCGCGCTGGGCCCGCACGGTGGCGGCGAGCCCGTCGCGGCGCGTGACCTCGTCGCTGAGGACGAGGAGCAGAAAGTCCTGGTGGGGCAGCTTCTGCTGGCGGGCGAGCGTCAAGCGCTCGGGCAGGGTGTCGAGTCCCCGAGAGAGCTTGAGGCGGCGGAGCACGGCCTTCAGGTCGGCGGAGATGGGGTCGGGCGTCATGTCGGGTCTCCTTCCTCGCGCGCGGGGCGTGGGAGGGCGTAGTGCGTGGCGGGCCGCAGATACCGGGCGAGCGGGAGCACCCGCGCGGGCGGCGCGGGTGGGGGCGGCGCCGCGAGCTCGAGCAGGCGGGCCAGGCGCCGGACACTGAGCATCTCGGCCGCGAGCGCGGTGACGCACGCCTCGTTGACGCGCCCGTCCCCATAGCGTCGGACCAGCCCGAGCAGCGCATAGACCTGGCGCATCCGCGTCCAGGGCAGCTCGCCGGCCAAGAGCGCCCGCGCGAAGTGGCCGACGTCCGGGCCGTGGCGCTCCGCCTGGCGCGCCAGGCTCTCCACGTCCCGCAGGGCGTAGACGGTCTTCTCAGCGGGGAAGTCGGTGCGGTCGAAGGCCCGGCCGCCCGGGGGCATCCGCGGGTGGACCTTGATGCAGACGGCGCCGGCGTAGAAGCGGACCGTCGACCGGTCGGCACGGGCGCGCAGGACCTGGCCGACATAGGCCGTCGGCAGCGAGTAGAGGGCGCGGGCGACCTGGGCGTGTTGGTCGCGCGCGACCTTCGGCTCGCACCAGAGCGGGACGTCATAGCGCGCCGTCGGCGCCGGGCGGAGCACCGGCTGCTCGACGGTCTCGAAGTGCTCCCGCGGGGCCCGGAGCGTGCGGCTGTGGCGACGGTGGCCGTAGTCCTCGAGGCACCAGTGCCGAGCGTGCCCCCGGGCGGCCTCGAGATCGACCAGGACCTCGCCGCCGAAGCAGTCCTCGCGGACGCCGGGCACGGCCCGCTCGACGCGGGCCTTGTCCCGCGCCCGGCGCACGCGCGTGGGATCGATCACGAAGCCGCGCGCCTGGGCGTACTCGAGGAAGGTGGGATTGAGGAGCGGCTCCAGCGGATCCGCCCGCTGGACGATCGCCTTCGTGTTATCGGGAATCAGGACGCGGAAGACGCCCAGGAAAAAGGCCCAGGCCGCCTCGCAGGCCTCGATCGCCGTCTCGGTCGTCTCCCGGAAGACCGGATAGACGAAGCGGTGGCGCGAGAGCACCGCGGTGAAGATCCACGCCCGGAAGCGCCGGCGCCGGCCGCCGGAGGCATCCGGCGCGAGGTGCGTCATCCAGCCGGTGTCGAGTTGGACCTCCTCGCCGGGGCCGCAGTCGGCGACCGGAATCGTCGGGGTGGTGGCGTGCCCGAAGCCGAGCTCGGCGATCGCGAAGCGCCGGAGGGTCGCGTAGCTGACCTCGACGCCCTGGCGCCGGAGGAGCTTCCGGATCTTGGACAGCCGCCGGCCGGCCTGAAGGTGCGCCTCAATGACCGCGCGATGGGTGGCACACTCGGCCCAGCCGTCGCCATGGGGGCGGCCGGTGCCGGGCTGGACCGTCCCGACGACCGTGGCGAGCAGCCCGTCGTCGAGTGCCCCGGGCCCCACCTCTCGCCGCAGGCCGGCGGTCCATGCGGCCCCGATGTAGCGCCGCACCGTCTTGACGTCGAGTCCCAGCTGGACGGCGATGTGCTTCTTGGGCACGCCCCCCAACCACAGCCGCAGGACCTCCTTGACCTCCAGCATCGTGACCTCGCGATAGGCCATGCACCCCTCCCGGCCCCAGCAGGGGCCGGACGAGGACATAGCGCGGGGTCACGTGAGGGGGGAAAGTTCTGCAAAACCCCCAGGCCGGGGGTCCCATGCTTTTGAAAAACTCAGGCCGGAGGGGTCCCTACCTTCTGAAAACCGACACGCAGCGAGGCCGACCGCCCCTCCCTCGTCGCCGGGATCGCCACCGCCAATAGGCCAACCATCCCTGTCGATGCCAGCGGTGCACGGTGTCCGGCTGAACGACGAGCAGGAACTCTCGCCATCGAGGAACCCATCGACAGGCGAGAATCCAGAACCGGCGGTCGCTGTCGCGCAACCTGGGGCGCAGCGTCCGGCGCTCCAGCACAAGCAACTGCTGGCGCAGGCAGAGATTCTCCGCGATCAAGACCGCTCGGGGTGTGAACCATGCCGCAATCGCCTTCCCCGTCCACCTGATCACGCTGGGCTCCCTCCCCTCCGTACCCTGACGGAAGGGTTTCACAGGCCCGGGGAGAAGGAAAGTGGTGCGGATTGAGTTCTTGCGCCCTACAGGTGAGCCCCAGGGCCCACTTCTGGCGCAAAATTTCCCGGATCTGCCGCATGGACAGTCGCTCGGCCGCCATCGCGCCCCTTTCGTCTCTGGGGGCGGACGACGCGCTGGACCATCCAGCGTCGTGCTCAGGCGCCGTGCCCCCCGTGCGGGGGCAGGATCGCCTGGTCAGCGTTCACGATCACCGATCTACGTGTTCACCATCCCGATCCTGGCGTTCACCATGACCGATCCAGGTGTTCACGTTGCACCGATCCACGCGTTCACGTTCAACTGATCCGGGCGTTCACCTTGGGCCGGCACGCGCACACACGGAAACACGGCGCCATCTCCGGCGCCGTGTTTGCTGATCTCGAGCGCAGCGATAAGATCACCGGGTCTTCCGCGTTACTGGATCCTCCGGTAGTGGAGTCGAACCAGCTCCTTCGCGGGCACGGTCGTTTGGATGGCGCCTGAATCGATCCGATCTTGGAACGCGCGTTCGAGCATTTGAGCGAGGTCCACCTGACGGTCATAGCCGAAACTCTGGACGACATTTGCCGAGGGCTGGACAGGGTTCGACGCCCCATAGTGGCCCGTCGCCTGAGCTGCGATTACCGCGGTCGTCGGGTTCTGGGCGACCCACTGCTTCGCCCGACGGAACGCCCGTAGGATAAGCGCCGCCTTGTCGGGCTGGCTGTCCACCAGGGCGCGCTTAATCCCGAACAGGCAACAGTACTCTTGGTTGTAGGGCGCTTGGTACGTCTGCGTGAAGAGTGGCCTCACCCGCTTTTGGCCCCGCCACATCAGCGGATCCGGCTCCCCCGACACTACCGCGTCGAACTTGCCCGTCTTGAACCCCTCCGTGACGTATTCATCGAGCTTAGGAAGAGCCTCCCACGGGATGCGGACCAGGGTCACGTCCTTGGTCGGGTCGAGCCCCGCCGCCTTCAGCTCCTGCCAAACGAACGTCGGGCCCGTGGCCGGACGGTAGGGCTCCGTCCATGCTGGGCTGATGGCGATCGTCCTGCCCTTGAGATCGGCCGCCGACTTGAGCGCCGAATCCGGCGCCACCATGAGCTCCTGTCAGCCGAAGTTCATCCCATCTACGATGTAGTAGTCGATCTTCCCTGCCGCCATGTTTGGAAGGAGGTCCATCTCGAGGTAGCCGAAGTCAGCCTCGGTCAACCCCTTTTCCGTGCTGACCCACAGCGGATGAGTCTTACCTTGCTCCAAGGCCTGCCGCCCTTGAACCCGCATCCCTTGAACGTTTAACCCTTCCTCCGCAAACAAGCCCTTCACGAGGGCTGCGTGAAGCGCGAGCATTCAGGTCGCGCCGGCCATCCCGAGCGTCAATTTCTCCTGCGCCATCATAGGGGCGACCCCGACGCCAGCCACAAGCGTCAGTGTGACAGCGAACACGCCCAATCGTCTCATCTGCTACCTCCTTCCTGCAGAAGCCGTTCGACAGCCCTTCGACTCGGCTCGTCGGTCCAATCCCGCTCGCCGACCTCCCGGACCACGACACTGCCGGCTCGATCGATCAGGTAAGTAGTCGGCAAGCCGACGACCTTGTACGCCTGGGCCGTGGACCATGACGGATCCAGCACGACATGAAACGACACCTTCACCTCCTTCAAAAAGTCCTCTACAGTGGTCGTGGACAGTTTGTCGAGGTTGACGCCAACCACATCCAGGCCCCGGTCCCGGTATAGCTGGTAGAGTGCGTCCAGCGCCGGCATCTCCGCTCGGCACGGTAGGCACCAGGTCGCCCAGAAGTTGAGCACCACGACCTTCCCCCGAAGAGCCGAGAGACGAAGAGACTTGGCCGAAAGTGAGGGCAACGTGAAATCCGGCGCAGGCAGCGTCGCCGGCCCGCTCGATGTGGGTGCCCCGATGATCGCGACTCCGACGACCACCGCTTGCGGGCCTCGTGTCTCCAGAGAGAAACGGACGATATCGCCGACGGCGAGATCGCGCAGCAGGTCAGGCGGCACCGCCGGGAATTCCATCCGCATGGCAGCCATGAAGCCAGGGATCGGCCCATGGTCCAGTGTCACGGTCCCCTTCGTCGCATCCAACGCCACCACACGGCCTTCTCCCTCGAAGCGAGGCTGAGCCGTCAAGTCTTGCGCGGCCAGGAGCCGCGCAA
>CAWDPM010000004.1:0-67700 GCA_963804185.1 uncultured Candidatus Rokubacteria bacterium | reverse complement strand
TCCGCCAGAAGCTCCGCGCGACCCTCGCGGCGACGGGGGTGCCGACCCAGGTGACCGGGATCGCCTCGCTCTTCGGGATCCACTTTAACGCGCGCCCGATCCGGAGCTACCGGGACGTGGTCGCGGACGACGCCGAGATGACAAAGGGACTCTACACGGGCCTCCTGAACGAGGGCATCCTGCTCCAGACGACATGCGCGGGCGCCCTCGGCGTCATGACCACCGAGACCGAGGTGGACACGCTGGTCGACGCCGTGGGGAGCGTGGTCCGGCGCCTCCGCGAGTAGCCGCGCGGTCGGCTCACCCGTGACGCCGGCCGCCGACGTCGTGGTCTGCGGCGCCGGGATCGCCGGCGTCGCGGCCGCCTACCACCTCACCGCGCGTCATGGCGTGCGGCGGGTCATCCTCGTGGACGAGCGGCCGCCGCTCTCGCTCACGAGCGACAAGTCGACGGAGGCGTACCGGAACTTCTGGCCCGGGCCCGACGACGCGATGGTGCGGTTCATGAATCGCAGCATCGACCTCCTGGAGGAGCTCGCCGAGTCCAGCGACAACGTGTTCCGGATGAACCGGCGGGGCTACGTGTTCGGCACGGCGGACCGGGCCCGCGCCGCGGAGCTCCGGGCGATTGCCGAGACCGTGGCCGGCTGGGGCGCGGGCCCCCTCCGGATCCACGACGGGCAGCCGGGGACCACGGCCTACCTGCCGTCCTCGGCGTGGGACTGGCGGACGCAGCCCGGGGGGATCGATCTGCTCCTCGATCGCTCGCTGATCCGTCGCCACTTCCCGTACCTCACCGACGACACGGTGGCGATCCTTCACGCCCGCCGGTGCGGCTGGCTCTCCGGGCAACAGCTCGGGATGCACCTGCTCGAGTTGGCCCGCCAGGCTGGAGCGCAGCTCGTGCCGGGCCGGCTCGCGAAGGTCGAGCTCGCCGGGGGCCGGATCGTCGGCGTCCGAATCGACGGGCCCGGCGGCAGCCGGTTTTTCGCCACGGAGCGCCTGATCCTCGCCGCGGGGCCGTTCCTTCCGGACGCCGCCCGCCTCCTCGGCGTCACTCTGCCCGTGTTCTCGGAGCCGCACCACAAGATCGCCATCGAGGACGCGCTCGGGGTCGTGCCGCGCGACGCCCCGTTCCTGATCTGGGACGACGCGCAGGTGCTCGAGTGGAGCGCGGAGGAGCGCGCCGCGCTGGCCGCCGATCCCGGGCTCAGCTGGATGCTCGAGCCGTTCCCCCCGGGCGTCCACACCCGCCCCGAGGGCGTGAGCCCGGAGAGCCGGACACTGCTCGTCCTGTGGGCGTACGACTCCGCGGCCGTGGACGTCGTCTTCCCGATGCCGGAGCCGCCGCACTACACGGAGCTCGTGCTCCGCGGGATGGCGCGCATGGTGCCGGGCTTCGCGGGGTATCTCGACCGGATGCCGCGTGCGTACGTCGACGGCGGCTACTATGCGAAGACCCGCGAG
This sequence comes from uncultured Candidatus Rokubacteria bacterium, assembly GCA_963804185.1. Classification (GTDB taxonomy): domain Bacteria; phylum Methylomirabilota; class Methylomirabilia; order Rokubacteriales; family DASRDR01; genus DASRDR01. Next base: position 66,233 of record CAWDPM010000004.1, on the reverse strand, counting down.
AACCGCCCGCTGATCGGGCCCCTGTCGGTGACGGGGGCCTTCGTGTCGAGCGCGTACTCGGGCTTCGGGATCATGGCGAGCTGCGCCGGCGGCGAGCTCGTCGCGGCCCACGTCACGGGATCGGCGCTGCCCGACTACGCGCCGGCCTTCGCCCTCTCCCGCTACGACGACCCCGCGTACGTGGAGCGCATCGAGGCCTGTCGTGCGACCGGACAGATCTGACTAGCGACCAAGCCGCTGGCCGGGGGGAACAGAGTACATCGGCACGGCCTGGCTCCTGGTCTTGAAGTGCGCCGAGCCGTGCGACTCGACGCGGATCCCCTCGGCCAGTCCGCCCCGGGTGTTCTCGTCGATCAGGATGGCCTGGCCGACGACCTCGGTATGCGCCTCCAGGTGGGCGGCGAGGTTCACCGTATCGCCCACGCAGGTGTAGGTCACGCGCCGCTGGGTCCCGGTGAAGCCGGCCACCAGCGGCCCGGAAGCAATGCCGATCCCGATGCGGATCTCGGCCCCGCCCCGGGACCCCTGCTCCTGGTTGAACCCGTCCACGAGGTCCAGCATCTCGAGCGCGGCGCGCACCGCGCGATCTCGGTGGTCCACGTGAACCAGCGGGGCCCCGAAGATGGCCATCAGGCCGTCGCCGAGCATCTGGTTGACGATTCCGCCGTGGCCCCCGATGGCGTCGAACATCAGCGTGTAGTAGCTGTTCAGGAGCTCGATCGTGTCGGCCGGCGACAGGATCTCGCTGAGACGTGTGAACGCGCGGATGTCGGAGAACATCACGCTCGCCTCGACGTGCTTGCCGCCCAGCGCCAGGCCGGTCGTGAGGAGCTCCTCGACGACCTCGGCGGTCGCGAACTTCCGGAACAGCTCCCGCTGCCGGTCGCGCAGCCGCTTCTTCTCCAGGCTGGCGCCGACGCGGGCCCGGAGCAGCACCGGGTTCACCGGCTTGAAGAGGTAGTCCTCCGCCCCCAGCTCGATGCACCGGGCGACGCTGTCCACCTCTTCCACCGACGACATCATCACCACCGGGATCTCGCGGAGGCGCGGGTCGGCTGCGAGCGCTGCGAGCGTCTGGTAGCCGTCCATCTCCGGCATCTCGATGTCCAGCAGAACCAGATCCACGCGGCGCTGCCCCAGCACCTCGAGGGCCTGGCGCCCATTCTCCGCGAACGCGCCGCAGGATGACCAAGCCGCCCAGCAACCGCTGCTCCCGGACCAGAGGGACCGCCAGAAGCGAGCGCGTGCCCTCTCGGGTGTGGAGCGCCCGCACATGAGGGGGGATGAGTCGCCACTCTTCTTGGACGTCGGTGACCTGCACCGGCTCCCGGCTCACTCCGGCCCGACCGACCGCCCCCTCGCCAAGCCGGATCGGCGCGGCCCGCACCGCCTCCAGGTGCGCCGGCGAAATGCTGTGCGTGGCCCGCGCGTGGAAACTCTGGCTGCCCTCGTCGAACTCGTAGACGATGCCTCCATCGCTGCCCGACAGCTGGACCGCGCGGCTCACGATCGTCTCGAGCACGGTCTCGAGATCGAGGGTGGAGCTGACAGCCCGGCTGACCTCGCCGAGCGCCTGCAACTCGCCGACCGAGCGTGTCAGGGCATGCGTCCGCGCCTCGAGCTCCCGGAACAGCCGGACATTCTCGATGGCGATGACGGCCTGGTCGGCGAAGGTCTTCAGGAGCTCGATCTGCCGCGCAGGCAGAAACCCGGCCTGGGACCGGTTTACCGTTATGGCTCCGATCGGGCGGCCGTCGTGCAGGATCGGGACCGCTACAAGGCTGCGGAAAGTGACGATCCGAGCGAGCTCGCCAAACCTGTAGTCTGGATCGGCATCGACGTCCGGAATCTGCTCGACGGCAGCGCCCAGAACGGCCCGCCCGGCGCCGCTTCCGCGGTCCGGCGCGACGGGGAAGCGGCGACGCCAGGCCTCGACTCCCTCGGCCGTCACTCCATGGTGGGCTACGAAGTGGAGGAGTTTCCCATCGAAGCGAAACACGGCGCAAAACTCAGCATCACAGAGTCGCCGCGCATTCTCGGCGATCGTGTCAAAGACCGGCTGGACATCGGTGGGCGAGCCGGAGATCACGCGCAGAATCTCGCCCGTCGCCGTCTGCTGCTCGAGGGTCTCGGTGAGGTCGCGGTTGCGAGTCTCGAGCTCCCGGAACAGGCGGACGTTCTCGATGGCGATGACGGCCTGATCGGCGAAGGTCTTCAGCAGCTCGATCTGGCGGTCGGAGAAGGTCCTGGCCGTCGCTCCCGCCACCGTGATGGCGCCGACCGCCTGACCCTCTCGGACCATCGGCACCGCCAGCATGCTCCGGTAGCCCGCTGCCCGGGCCAGGTCCTGGAACTGGTAGTCGCGATCCTCCAGAACGTCCGGGTAGTGACCGACCACCCGACCTATGATTGCCCGGTCGGTCGCCCCGTGGGGGCTCGGCTTGCGAGGAAAGGCCCGCTCGACAGCCGCGATCCCGGCGGGGTCGGTCAGGCCGTGGTGCGACGCCAACTCGATGAGGTGGCCGTCGAAGCGCGTCACCGCACTCCACTTGGCGTCGCACAGCCTGAGCGCGCTAACGGCGATCGTGTCGAAGACGGGCTGGACGTCGGTGGGCGAGCTCGAGATGACGCGCAGAATCTCGCTGGTCGCCGTCCGCTGCTCGAGGGTCTCGGTGAGGTCGCGGTTCTTGGCCTCGAGCTCCGCGAACAGGCGGACATTCTCGACGGCGATGACCGCCTGGTCGGCGAAGGTCTTGAGCAGCTCGACCTGCGCGTCGGCGAACAGGCCTGGTCTCGTGCGCGCGACGAAGATCACGCCGATGACTTGACCCTCGCGGACCATGGGGACCCCGAGCGCACCGCGGTAGCCGCCCGCTCGCGCCGCGCCCTTCTGCCCATACTGGGCGTCAGCCAGGACATCCGGGACGTGGACGACGGCGCGGGCCGAAGGGCTCGCGCCGAGACCGTCTCGTCGCCCGGTCGCATGGGGAATGCGCGCCGAACGGCCTCCACCCCTTCCGGCGCCATACCGTGGAGCCACACGAGGTGAAGGAGCTCGCCGTCGAATCGCGACACGACGCTGACGTCGGCGTCGCAGAGCTTCTCGGCCCGCTCGCCCATGGTGTCGAACACCGGCTGGGCGTCGGTCGGCGAGCTCGAGATGACGCGCAGGATCTCGCTCGTCGCGGTCTGCTGCTCGAGGGTCTCGGTGAGGTCGCGGTTCTTGGCCTCGAGCTCGGTGAACAGGCGGACGTTCTCGATCGCGATGACGGCCTGGTCCGCGAAGGTCTTCAGGAGCGCGAGTTGACGATCGGGAAACGGTCCCGCCTCCACGCGGGCCACGGCGATGGCCCCGATCGGGATGCCGTCCAGCCTGGAAGCGACCTCGGCGCGACCCTCGCGGCGCCCAACAGCATACCCTGAATCCTGAACTGCGCAATCAGCCGGGTGCCCGGGTCGTCGGGCCCGTTTCGGGGACCGGGGACGGCTCCCTGCCGCGACTCGGGGGGCTGCTCAGGTTCCCGGCGGCTCGGCGGACGTGCGCTGCCCGCCGGGTCAGCGGCGGTAGCGGCGCTGGACGAGCACGTTCGAGGCGACGGTGAGGACCAGCGTGGCCGTCATCAGGACGAAGGCGAGCGCGGCCCCGAACGGCCAGTTGTTGAGGCCGGCGAACTGGCCGTAGACAACCGGCCCCATCATCTGGAAGCGGGGCCCGCCGAGCAGCACCGGGGTCGCGTAGGCGTTCATGCCCAGGATGAACGTGAGGATCGTGCCCGCCAGGACACCCGGCATCGCGAGTGGCCAGATCACCCGCCGGAACGTGGCGAGGGGCCCCGCGCCGAGGCTCAGCGCCGCCTCCTCGAGCGCGGGATCGATGCCCTCGATGACTGCCTGGAGCGTCAGGACCATGAACGGCAGGTTGACCGCTGTGATGCCAATGATTACGGCGGTCTCGGTGTACATGAGCTGGATTGGCGCGGCGATAAGCCCGAGCGCGCCGAGCACGGTGTTGACGACCCCCTTGCTTCCGAACATGACCATCCAGCCCGCCGCGCGGACGGCGTTCCCGACGAAGAGCGGGAGGACGACCAACATGATGAGCAAGCTCTTCCACCGGACTCGCGTGCGGGCGAGCCAGTAGGCAAGCGGAAAGCCCGCCACCAGGCACAGCAGCATGCACAGGCTGGCGATTCGGAGCGTGCGGGCCAGGACCGCGATGTAGAAGGGGTCGGTGACGAACTTCACGTAGTTCTCGGCCGTCAGCGCCTCGACCATGAACTGGCCGGGGACGAAGCGGTTCAGGCTGTAGCGGAAGAGGAGCGCGATCGGCAACACGAGGCCACCCACGACGACCGCCGCGGCCGGCGCGACGAGAGGTGCCGCGACCGGGCGGCGCCCCGCCGCCCGGTCGGTGCCCGATGTGGCTATGACACCATCCCTCGACTCACCCCTTGAAGGTCTTGTCCCACCATTCCTTGAGCGCGGCGTCGTTCTTGGCGATGTAGTCGTAGTTGGGGGTGAGCAGCTTGGCCTGCTCGTCCTTGGTGAAGGCGACGCGCTTCGCGATCGCGTCGGGCAGCTTGGCGTTGTCGACGGTGGGGTTGTAGCCCATCGTCTCGCCGAACGCGAGCTGGGCGCTCGGCTCGAGCATCGCGTCCAGATACGCGTGCGCTGCCGCCTTGTTCTGGGCGTTCTTCGGCATGACGAAGTCGGACACGTAGAGCGGGACCCCTTCCTTGGGGGCGACCATCTGGATCGGCACGCCGGCGTTCTGCCACATCACCCCGCGGGCCTTCCACATGATGCAGAGGCCCACCTCGCCGTTCTGGAGCGCCTGGGCCATGGCCTCGTTGGTCGGGTACATCTTCACGCCCATCTTCTTCAGGTCGAGGAGCGGGGCCTTGGCCGGCTCGAAGTTGTCGACGTTCCCGCCGCCGACCAGGGCGGCGGCCAGGAGGGTGAACACGTACTGGATGTCGATGACGCCCACCTTGCCCTGGTGTTTGGGATCCCAGAGGTCCTTGAACGAGGTCGGCGCCGGGCTGATGAGCGCGGGGTTGTAGAGCACCACCTTGCCGCTGTAGATGTGCCCGACGGAGTACTTGGTCTTCATCGGCGCCAGCAGGTGCTTCGAGTTCGAGATCTTGCCGTAGTCGATCTCCTCGAGGACGCCTGCTTGCCACATCTCGTAGGAGCCGGCCGCGGAGAGGGCCTGGAGGTCCGTCGTGCCGCGCGGGAGCCGTTTCTCGGCGACCAGCTTCGCGCGCCGCTGGGGGTCGCCGGCGATGTCCTGGACGACCTCGATCCCCTTGGGCTTGAGGATCGGCGTCTCGACGTTCTGAGTGAGGAGCTTCGCGTAGTCACCTCCCCAGGTTCCGAGGACCATCTTGCCGTCGGCGGCCGCGCGGCGAGGCGGGAGGCCGGCGACCGCGGCGCCGGCCGCGACGCCCAGGCCCCGGACGAAGGTCCGGCGGGAGAGCGAGTCCCAGGTGCGGCGAGCTGATGCATCGTGGCGCATGGCAGGATCCTCCTTCGTGATGGTCGTGATGGTCGGGTTGCGGACGGTCATGCCTCGTCGGGCAGGACGAGTCCGGCCTCCGCTGGCCAGGCCAGGTGGACGGTCTCGCCGGCGCGGAAGGCCCGGCCCCCGGCGGCGCCGGTGTTGGGCGCGTGGACCCGCACGAGGTCGCCCGAACGGAGGCGCACGTAGTACTCGACGACGGCGCCGAGGTAGGACACGAGCTCGACGATGCCAGGCAGCGTGTTCCCGGACCCGGGCCGAGGCGTCTCGCCGATGGCGATGCGCTCTGGCCGGAGCGCCAGGATGTGCCGGGCGCCGGCCGGCCGGCCATTCGCGACGTGGAGCGCGAGGCCGCCGTCGGTCTCGAACCGGCCCGAGGCCGCCAGCCGGCCGGCGAAGAAGTTCGTCCGGCCGACGAAGCCGGCGACGAAGCGGTTCACCGGCAGGTCGTAGAGCTCCTGCTGGGTGCCGATCTGCTGGATCACGCCACTCGACATGACGACCAGGCGGTCAGCCATGGTCAGCGCCTCCTCTTGGTCGTGGGTGACCATCAGCGTCGTGAGCCCGAGGGTGCGCTGGAGCTGGCGGATCTCGACCCGTACCTCCTCGCGGAGCTTGGCGTCGAGATTGGAGAGTGGCTCGTCGAGGAGGAGCAGCTCGGGCTCGATGACGAGCGCGCGGGCGAGCGCCACCCGCTGCTGCTGGCCGCCCGAGAGCTCGCGCGGGAATCGCGCCCCGAGCTCCTCGAGGCGGACCAGGCGAAGCGCCTCGGCGACCTTCTCCCGGATCGCGGCCGAGGCGTGTCCGCGCATCTCGAGCCCGAAGGCGACGTTCTGGGCCGCCGTGAGGTGGGGGAAGAGGGCGTAGCCCTGGAAGACGAGCCCGGTGTTCCGCCGGTAGGGTGGTAGCGCGCTGATGTTGCGGGGGCCGAGCTGGACCCGGCCTGCCGTCGGTTCGACGAACCCGCCGATCATGCGGAGGGTCGTCGTCTTGCCGCAGCCGCTGGGCCCTAGCAGGACGACTAGCTCGCCCTGTTCGATCGCGAGCGTGACGTCGCGGACGACCCAGTGATCGCCGTAGCGCTTGGACAGCCCCTCGAGCACCAGCCGCGACACGACGGTCAGAGCACCGTGGCCAGCCGGACGTAGCGGTCCGTCAGGGCCATTCCGGCGGCGACGATCAGGATCTGGAGGAAGGACACCGCCGCGATGACAGGGTCGATGCGCCACTCCAGGTACTGGAGGATCGCGATCGGCAGGGTCGTGCGTCCCGGGCCCACCAGGAAAAGCGACATCTCGAGGTTTCCGAACGAAATGATGAAGCCGAACAGCGCGGCGGCAACCAGGCCCGGCCGGATGAGCGGGAGCGTGATGCGGCGGAACGTGGCCCACGGGGTCGCCCCCAGGGAGAGCGCCGCCTCCTCGACGGAGCGGTCCAGTCCCGCGAGACTGGCGGTGACGAGGCGGACGGTCCACGGGATCGTGATGAGGACATGAGCGAGCACGAGGCCCGGGAGCGAAGCCACGATCGGCAGAGTCGTCAGGATCTCGGTCTCGACCTGGAAGACGTAGATCGCCGTGCCGGCGACGATGCCTGGCACCACCAGTGGGAGCAGGAGCAGCGTGTTGAGCGCCTCCCGGCCCCGGAACCGGTGGCGCGCGAGGGCGAGGCTCGCCGGCACGCCGATCGCCAGCCCCGCCAGCATCGCGAACACCCCCACCTGGAGGCTCATGAGGAATCCGTCGACGAAGTTCCGCTGGTCGAGAATGGCCCGGAACCAGCGGAGGGTGTAACCCTCGGGCGGAAAGGAGACGACCGGGTTGCGGAAGAAGGCCAGCCAGGAGATGAGGACGAGCGGCAGGAGGATGTAACCGAGCGCCAGACCCGCCGCGGCGCGCAGGACGAGCCGTGCCGGGATCGATCGTGTCGCCAGCTGCGCCGTCATCCGGCGCCCAGCCGGTTCCGGTGGAACCGCCCGCTCTGCATCACCACCGGGATGTGCGCGCCCTGGTCCTGGAACACCCCGAGGTTCTTCAGCGGGTTGCCGTCGACGACCAGGACGTCGGCGAGGGCGCCCGGGGCGATCACCCCCAGGTCACCGGCGCGTCCGAGCAACTCGGCGCCGACGATCGTCGCCGAGTGGATGATCTCGCGCGGGGTGAGCGCCTCGCCTCGAAGGAGGAACTCCTTCGACTGGTCGGGCTGGAGCTGGCCGAGGAGGTCCGACCCGAAGGCCATCCGGACGCCGGCCCGCTTGGCGAGCTCGAGCGAGCGCAGGCCGGCCTCCAACACGAGCTTGTTCTTCTCGAGGCTCTCGGGACCCATGCCGAACTCGGCCCCGTGTCGGTTGATCGCATCGTAGGCGACGAGCGTCGGGACCAGGAAGGCCCCCTTCTTGGCCATGAGCTTCGCCGTGGGGGCGTCGATCAGGTTTCCGTGCTCGATGACCCGCACCCCACACTCGACCGCGCGCGCGATCGCGTTCGCGGGGTAGGAGTGGGCGCAGACGTAGCGCTTGAACGCGGCGGCTTCCTCGACAGCTGCCCGGATCTCGTCGGTCGAGTACTGCAGGCTGTCGAGCGGATCGTAGGGCGAGGCGACACCGCCCGACACCATGATCTTGATGTGGTCAGCGCCCTGGCGAAGCTGCTCGCGGACGGCCCGCCGCACCTCGGTCACGCCGTCGGCGATCGCGAGGGTGAAGACCATGGCGTTCTCCGTCGGGCAGGTGCCCCCGAGGTCGGTCCGGCGGCGCGGATCGCTGTGGCCGCTCGTTTGGCCGATGGCGCGCCCCGCGATGAAGAGCCGCGGCCCAGGGAGATGGCCGCGCTCGACGGCCTCCCGGATGCCCCAGTCCGCGCCGCCCGTGTCGCGGACCGTCGTGAAACCCCGGTCCAGCATGCCGCGCATCAGGGGCGCGGCCCGCGCCGTCAGAAGGGTGAGGGGCACGGCCTCGAGCACCCGGATGTTGACCTCCGGGAGGAACACATGGACGTGGCAGTCGATCAAGCCCGGCATGAGCGTCCGACCCCCCACGTCCACAACAGTCGCGCTCGTCGCCCGGATCGGACGCGGCGAGACCTCCCGGATGCGATCACCCTCAACCAGGACGGAGGCGCCCTCCTGAAGGTCAGCCTTCGTCGGGTCGAGAAGCTTCGCGTTCTTGAAAAGGACCAGGCTCATCGGACGGCTCCCTCCGGCCCCGCGTGCCCGGGCGCGCCGGCATTGTGCGACAGGGGCGCGCCGGGGCGCAACGGGCGGTCCATCGCGGCGGCGGGGCCGGGCCGCGGGGCCCTTGACAGGCTCCGGCGCCCCCCCAGACACTCGGCCCAGCCGTAAGCCGCGCGGATCACACAGGTAGGAGGAACACGCATTCCTGTTGCTCGTGAACATGCTGTTCCTGATCGGCGGCTGCTTCCTCGTGACCGCCCTCCTGGTGATCCTGGTTCCCATCCTCCTGCCGAGGGCGAAGCGCTTCGGCGGAACCTGCCTCTTCGTCGCGTGCTCGATCTCCCGTGAGCCGCTCTCGCGCGTGCTCCGGCCGCTCTGGCCGTATCTCGTCGTGATGGTCCTGATGCTGGGACTGGTGACCTACTGGCCGTGGCTCACGCTGATCGGCCCCCAGCCTGCTCCTGCGCGAGTGAGCGCCCGCGGCGGGGGCGCGCGCCGCGGGTCTCGCCGTCGGCTCGCTCGCCGGGAGCGGAGCTGCGGGGTGGAGCGATCCGCTCCGTAGCGCCGAGACGCCATGCTCAGGATTGCGGGTCCCCTCACGATCTCGATGTTCCTCGGGAGCTTCGCGTGGTCGTTCGCCTTCATCAGCCTGCCGTTCTACATCCAGGCAATCAGTCCCTACGATGCCGCGACGACGCTGCGCTGGGCGGGCTGGATCCTCGGGATCTCGTCGCTCGTCACCGTGGTGACCAGCCCCGCGTGGGGCCGCGTGGGAGAACGCGGCGATCCCCGAGCCCAGTACTTACTCGTGCAGGTCTTCCAGGGTCTGGCGTTCATGGGGATGGCGATCGCCCACACGCTCCCGCAGCTCCTCGTCGCCCGGCTGGTCCTCGGCGCGATGGGCGCGGCGTCGACGCTCGCGTTCATCATCGCGGGCCGGCGCGGCGAGCCTCTCGAGGTCCGCCGCGAGGTGGCGGCAATACAGCTCGCGATGACCCTCGGGCAGGTGCTGGGGCCCCTCGGCGGCGCGATGGCCGCCGCGCGCCTCGGGTTCCGGCCGTCGTTCGTGCTGGGCGGCATCGTCCTGCTCGGGTCGGCGGCCTTCGTCCACTGGGGCGTGCGTCTTCCGGCTGGCCTGGCCCGCCCAGGGCTCGATCCGACGTGGGCGCGATGGCGCGATCTCGTCACGCCGGTCGCCCTCGTCCTGGCCGTCTCCAACCAGCTGTTCTTCTTGACGGCCGTGCTGCCTCAGGTGTTGCCCGGCCTGGGCGTGGTGCCCGAGCGCGTGGTGGAAGTCGGCGGCCTCCTCGTCTTCGTCTCCGCCGTGGCCGCCGCCCTGGGGGCGCTGATGACGCCGCGTCTCGCCGCGCTGCTGCCCGAGCGGCAGCTGATGGCGTTGCTGCTGGTGGCTTCCGGGGTGCTCATGGGAACAATGGCGCTGCCCCGCAGCACCTGGGGGTATTCCGCGATTCGGTTCTTCCAGGTCCTCTGTGCCGCCCCGATCTTCCCGCTCGTCGTCGCCCGGGCCGCCCACCAGGGGAGCGGCGGCGTGATCGGGGTCATCAATTCGGCCCGGATCGGCGGCTCCTTCATCGGCCCCGTGCTCGCCACCTCGATTCTCTCGGTGTCCTCGCCGGCTGTGCTCTACGTGACGCTCGGTCTCGGCTGCCTGGCCTGCGTGCCTCTTGTCCTACGACCCTTCGCCGGGCGCGGGCGCCCCGCCTAGGTCGCCGCGAGGGATCTCCGGTCCGGACTAGGAGCCGAAGGCCTTGCGGTACACCGGCGAGACCTTGAAGCCACGCAGGAGGTCGGGGGCACCTGTCAACCCGGCGGCGACTTTCTCGAGGAGCCGTCGCGCGTCCGCCCGTACGGCGCGGGCCTCGTCCGCACGGCCGGTCGCGTCGAGCAGCCGCGCAAGCGCGAGGGAGGCACGCCAGCCGGCGGGAGCAACACCGAGTGCCGCCGTCTCGGCTTTCGCTCGGCGCAGGAGCGTCTCGGCCTCGGCGATTCGGCCGAGCGCCAGGAGTGCCTCACCTTCCACCCGCTGCCCGTCCGCGGCGTGGACGGCGAACTGCGCGAAGGTGCGCTGGAACCGCCGGGCGGACTCGAGAGCGTCGCCGGGCCGGCTCTGGTGGAGGGCGAGGTCGGCCAGGGCGAGAAGCGGGCGCATGGCGAACTTGGCCGCCTCCCCGGCGAGCTCGACGGCCTCGCCGAGCATGCGCGCGCCGTCCGCCTCGTCGGCCGCGATGAGATCCTGTCCCACCTCGCCCATCGCGTCGGCGATCCACAGCGTCGTCCGCAGGTCCTTCGCGATCGCCAGCATCTCGTCGTGCAAGCGGCGGGCGCCGTCGACATCGCCGCAGTTTCGGTGGATGCGCCCCAGGGCGGCCAGGCTGGCGGCCGTCCACTCCCGGTGCCCGATCGCCTGGGCGATGGCAAGCCCGGCACTCGCCTCCTGCAAGGCGAGACCCGAGTCGCCGAAGGTATCGACCAGCTCACCAATGCACCAGTGAGCGTACGACTCCTGCGAGCGGACCCCGATTGCCCGCGCGGAGGCCAGCGCCTTCCCCATCCACAGCTCGCCCTCGGCGCGGCGGCCGCGGAGTAGGAGAACGAAACCGAGCGTCGCCATGCAGGACGACTCGGTCTGCCGGTCTCCCGACTCGACCAGGCGAGGGAGTGCTTCACGCATGTGTTCGATCGACGCGTCGAGATCGCCGGACAGCGCAATCGTCATGGCGAGGGCGTCCAGGGCGCGTCCTTCCCCGCCGACATCTCCGGCGTCCCGGAACAGGGCGAGCGCGGCGCTGAGCTCACCCCGGCTGGCCGTCATGCGTGCGAGGTTGAGCTCCATGAGGCCGACCCGCAGGTGGGCCTCGGCGGAGACGCGCCGCGCGTCAGGTGCGTCGCCTGCCCACTCCGCGATGGCGACCGCTTCACGACTCAGCGACAGGCCCTTCTCGTAGTCCTTGTGACCGCCCCACAGGGCAGCCAGGGTGCCCAGGATACGGGCCACATCGAGCGGCGCCGATGAAGCGTTCGCCAGGGCCAGGGCCGCCTCGTAGTCGGCGCGAGCTCGCTCGAAGTTCCCGAGGACGGCGTGGACGTCCGCGCGCCCCTCGTAGAGCACGAGCCGGGTCGCGGCCACGAGCTCCCCTCTCTGCGCCGCGGTGATGGCCTGGTCGTAGCGGGTGAGCGCCTCCCGGTTCGCGAAGGCTGCGCGAGCAGCCTCCGCCGCCCGCCGCGCGTGCGTGGCGGCGGGCTCCCACGCCTCGGCCTCACCATAGTGGTGGGCGAGCCGAGGGGCGAGCTCGGCGAGGCGGTCGGGATGAAGCCGCTCCAGTGCCTCGCCGGCGTGCCGGTGGAGCTCGCGCCGGCGCGAGGGCAGGAGCGTGGCCTCGGCGACGTCCTGCGTCAGTGCGTGCTTGAAGGCATAGACGACCTCCTCGCCGCTCGTGCGCTCGAAGAGGAACTCCAGCCGCGCGAGCTGACGGAGATGCGGCTCGATCGGGGCTGGGCCATCCCAGATCGCCGCGAGGAGCGCCGCGGCGAACTCGCGGCCGAGGACCGACGCCGTCTGGAGGATGCGCTTGGCGTCCTCGTCGAGCCGGTCGATGCGCGCGGTGAGGACGCCGTGCACGGTGTCCGGCACAGGGAGATCCGTCCCGAGCTCCTGGTGGCTCACGGCCCGGGCCAGCTCCTCGAGGAAGAACGGGTTGCCCTCGGCCTTGTCGAGGATCAGCTGTGCGAGCGGGTCCTCGGAGTCGGCGGCGGGCAGCAGCGTCCGGACGATGGAGAGGCTGTCGTCCGCCGCCAGCTGCCGGAGCGACAGCTGCGTCGAGAACGACCGATCGCTCCAGGGCGGCCGATAACCGGGCCGATAGGTCGCGATCAGCAGGACAGGCGCCCCGAGCAGACTCTCGGCGAGAAACGTGAGGTAGTCTTCGGATGTCCGGTCGACCCAGTGGAGGTCCTCGACCTCGAGGATGAGGGGCCGCTTGCGACTCCCGCGCAGGCACATCTGCCGGAGGGTCTCGAAGGTCCGCGCCTTGATGACCTCGGGTCCGAGGTCGTCGAGTGGCCCTCCGGGATCCCGCCCGCCCAGGAGGCGGAGAAGGTAGGGCATGCCCTCGTCGGGGTCTAGCCCCTCTTCCTGGAGTCCGAAGCGCACCTTCTCGGCGATCACCTCGGGCGGGTCGGCCTCGGCGAACCCGCAGTTGGCGCGCACGATATCCACCACGGGCCCGTAGGGGATGGCCGCCCCGTAAGAGAGACACCGCCCCTGGAGGTAGGTGACACGGCTCCCGGCGAGCCGGTGCCGGAACTCCAGCAGGAGCCGGGACTTCCCGACTCCGGGCTCGCCGACTATCCCGATGGCCTGCCCCCGGCCCTCCTCCACGGCGGCGAAGAGATCCAGGAGGGTCTCTAACTCGCGATCGCGGCCGACGAAGTGGCTCAGCCTTACCCGGTCCGGCCCCTCCAGTGATGAGCGGCGAGGTCCCACGCCGACGAGACGGTGCACGACGACCGGGTCGCTCCGGCCCTTGACCTGAATGGGCCCAACGCGCTCCCCGCGCACGTAGCCCTCGACGAGGCGCCACGTCGCCTCGCTCGCGAGGATCACGCCTGGCTCGGCCACCTGCTGGAGGCGGGCAGCCAGGTGGGTGGTGTCGCCGACTGCGGTATAGTCCATTCGCAGGTTGTCACCGATCGCGCCCACCACGACGAAGCCGGTGTGAAGGCCCATCCGAATCGTCAGGGAGACCTCGGTCCCCGGGGCGACAGCGACCGGCCGGTCGCGGAGTGCTCGGGCCAGGCCGAGCGCCGCGAGCGCGGCACGGCGCGCGTGGTCCTCGTGGGCGAGCGGGGCGCCGAAGAGGGCCATGAAGCCATCGCCGAGGAACTGGTTGACCGTGCCCTCGTAGCGATGCACCTCGGCGAGGGCGGCCTCGAAGAAGGCGTTGACGAGGACGTGCATCCCCTCCGCCCCGAGCCGCTCGGCGAGCGCAGTGGACCCAACCAGATCGCAGAACAGCACGGTGACTGGCTTGCGCTCGCCTTCCAGCGCGTTCCTGGAGGTGAGGATCCGCTCGGCGAGGTGCCGCGGGGTGTAGGTGGCGGGAGTCGGGGCCTCTGGCGGCGCCGGCGCGCTCGGGGCTGCCGCTCCGGCGACGACGGGGCGACCACACTCCGGGCAGAACCTCGCCGTGTCGGGGAGCTCCGTACCGCAGGCGCCGCAGGAGGAGGCGAGCCGCTGGCCGCACTCGAGACAGAACTTTGCCCGCGCGGGGCTCTCGTGCCGGCAGCGCGGGCACTGCATCGGGAAGCCCTGGATGGCCGCAGTCCGGAGCGGCGCTACCCGGTCGTGACCAGACGGCAGAATTGGCCGACCAGGTACGGATCGTGGAACGTGCCGGCGCGTGACCGCAGCACGTCCAGCGCGACGGCCTGGGCGAGCGCTCGGCGGTATGGCCGGACCGTGCAGATCGCGTCGTAGACGTCCGCGATGGCCGTGAACTGGCTCGCGAGGGTCGGGGCGCGCGAGACGCGCACCACCGGATAGTTGGGCTTGCCGTCATACCGGAAGTGGTGCTCGAAGGCCACCAGGATCGAGAGGGGCGCGCTGCTGGCGAGGGCGCCGAGCTCCCAGGCACCGAGCTCAGCGTGGCTCGCCATCGTCGCCCACTCTTCGCCGGAGAGCTTCCCCTCCTTGTTCAGGACATGCAGAGGGACGCGGAGCTTGCCCACGTCGTGCAGCAGGGCCGCGACGCCGATGGCGTGGAGGAGGGAGCCCTCGAAGCCGAAGCCGCGCGCCTGGGCCAGGACCAGGAGCGCCACGTTGACCGAATGGACGAACGTGTACTCATCGTGCGACTTGAGGGGAACCGTCGGGAGCACTGCTTGGGTCGAGCGTGCCATGGCGTCGGCGAGGCCCCAGACCAGATCCTCCACGGGATCGAGGGCGGTCAGTCCCTCGAAGCGGATGCGCGCGAACAGGTCACGCGCCATCTCGACGTGTCTGTCCCACATGCCTCCGGCCCCGTCGGCGGACCGTTCCGGCGTGCTGTCTGGGGTCCCGCCGGGGGCGGCGATCTCAACCTGCCCCACCACGACGTGGCGCGTCGAGACCGGACGCCGGCCGCGCGCGAGCGCGTCCACCAGGGCGCGGCACTCGTCCTGATCGACGTCGCGCGCGAGCGTGAGCCGCGCGACGTCGCTCCGGTGGAGTGCACGGATGAACGGCTGGAGGTAGAGAGCCCCGCTGCGCAGAGGCCGGCCGTCGACCACGATCTCGTCGTCCAGCCGGAGGAAGGTGAGGTCGTCCTCGCGGCGCTCGTCGCAGGTCGCCAAGACGCCTTCCTGCAGTTGCCCCAGGGCGCTCACGACGGCGGGATGCGAGGGCGGGTAGAGGGCGCTGGTGTTCAGTGCTCCGGCGATCTGGGCGATCAGCCGCTCCACCGCCGCCTGCGATGGGCCTGGCTCGGCCTGGCCGGGCGGGAGGATGCCGCCGGTGGGCTCGATCATCCGGCCCTCCGGAGCCGCTCGCAGACGGCGCGGATCTCCTGGTCCCGCGAGCGGAGTCCGCGCCTCACCAGCCCGGCGCGCGCGTCGGGCGGGTAGCCCTCGAGCGACGCGTAGGCCGCGCGGCGCTCGGCGACCGCTGGGAAGAGACTCCACCGCTCGCGAAAGAAGCGCGCAAGCCGCGACAGCGCCTCTACGCGGCCCACCCTGCCGAGCGCCTGCAGCGCGGCGAGCCGCACGGAGCGGCGACGTCCGCGGAGATCCCAGGGGGCGAGCACGGCGAGAAGTGGCTCCACCATATCCGGGTTCCCTTGGCGGCCCGCCAACTCGACCGCAGCAATCGCCGCGTGGGGATCCGAGTCGGCAATCGCCTCCACGAGGTACCGCTGCCCGCTCGTGGGATCGAGCTCGAGCAGGCTCCGCAGGGCCTCGAGCCGAACCCGCAGATCGCGGTGGCGGGTCAGGCGGCGCATCGTCGCGAGCGAGGACCGGTCACCCACGGTACGCAGGAGTGCGATCATGTTGCGGACGACGTACCAGTTGGCATCCGCGAGCCAGCGCGTCGCCTCCGGCACGACATCGGGGCCCAGCGCCGAGAGGAGGTCGAAGACCCGCCGGCGCCGGACGCGAACCTTCTCGTCGACGAGAACATGGAGCAGGCTGCGGATCGCGCCGGGACCGAGGAGCTGGATCAGCCGAACCGCGGCCGGACCTGGCGTCGCGCCCAGTGAAGCGGCGAGCATGGACAGCGTCTCCGTTCGCGCGAGCTGATCGAGGTGGTCGCGAATCGTCGCGCGCGTGGCCTCGGTCACGGTCTCGTCCTGGGCCATGCGCACCATGCCCTCGATCGCGCGCGCAGCCTCGTCGAGGGAGCCGCGCGCCAATGCCCCCTGAACGAGCTGGGCGAGCCGCGAGAGGACGGGGCCCGTCTTGTCCCCCGTGTAGCGTTCCAGGAGGTCGAGGAGCGTCTCGGTGAGCTGCCGGCTCACCGCGTCCTCCGTGAGCGACGCGACCCGTTCCCCGAGCGTGTCGAGGGTGCCCAGGATGACGGGAGTCCGTGTCGGCCACGCCAGCAATGCCCCCGCGAGAAGGGCTACGTGGTCCTCCGGGTTGTAGCGGTCGATGTCCTCCTCACGGAACAGCGTGACGAGCTCCCCGCGGAGGACCTCGAGATCCCGGCCGGGCGACGCGTCCCCTTCCTCCGCCTCGGCGCGGGTGGACGCGAGGAGCTCGATGAGACGCTGGGCGTGGCGCGACAGCGGGACGCCCTCCGCCGCCAGCTGGCTCATGACGCGGAGCACGGGGTGCGCCGTCAGGGACGACGTGAAAGCCTGGAGCGCATCCTCACCGGCAGGGTCCGTGGCCACCACGCGCAGCGCGGCGCGCGTGAAACTCTCTCGCAGGGGCTCCGGGAGCCGCATGATCAGCTGGGCGGTCTGCCGGGCGGCCAGGATGCGACCGGCCCCGGACAGCTCCTTCAGGTGGGCCGCTGTCGCATTGGTGAGCCGGACTAGGAGCTGTCTGGGCGACATACCGTACCACACGGCGCCCGTGTCCTCCGCGTATGCTGCGCCGGCTGCGCTCTCGGACGGAGGTGGGCCGACGATGAGGGTCGTGGGCCATCCGGCCGACACGGGGGTTCCGCCGGGCCCCGGGGACCCTGAAGCCGGCGCTTGCCCGCTGACCTCACTGTGCCTCTCGGCGGCACTCTCTCCGGTCGCGACCGTCGTCCCAGCCACACCCGCGCCGTGGCCTTGCGAGCCCTTGCCCTCACCCGGTCCCACAGCGTTGCCCGGCAAGCTGGTGGCGTGTTCCTGCGTGTCCCCCGCCTGGGCCGGTCCCGGAGCGGTCCCGGTCCCGCCAACCCCACTGGCCTCCGTATCCGCACGCGGGTCAGCGGTGTCGCCTCGCTCCAGGGCTGCCTGCGTCTCGAGGAAGTTCCTGAGCCAGCTGACCATTGCGAGCTCGGCCGGCAGAACTGCCCCCGTCGTGGTTTCGGCGACGATCCAGTCCGCATCGCCCGGTCCCCACTCGAGGAGGACGTTGAGGAGACGGTCCGTCAGCGAGACCGCTGGTAGGGCCGACGCGTCCTCCGCGTGGTCGGTCAGCCGGACTGCCGAGTAGTCGAGCGGCTGGAGCTGAAGGTGCCGGGCTCTGGGAAGCCCCGGAGGCCCGGCGGCGGGTGAGCCGGGCTCGAGCGGCGCGGCCGGGTTCCCTAGCCACTGCACCAGGGCCCGAAGCTCGGCGGGTTGGACCCCGCGCTCCATCCGCAGCACGGCAGCCTGCCGCCGGTAGAGCGCCTGCGCGAGTGCCCGCGCCTGGGGCGAGTCAAGAGTCCAGACGCCAACTCGAAGGTGGGCGCGCGTGACTCCGATGGCTATCGAACCGTGAGTGGCGAGCATCTCGGCGACGCGCGCTTGCGCGGTGCCTACCGCCTGGGTCACGTTGGGATGATCGGACGGGTAAGCTGCCCAGGTCCGGCAGGCGACTGTCAGCGCGCGAATCGCCTCCCCCACCAGGGAGCGGCCCTCGACCAGCGGGTCCGCCACGCCAGGAATTCTAGTGCCGACAGGTCAGGGAATCGAGGGAAATGCCCGACCGGGTCCGGTCCGCGGTCCTCCTGTGACCGGTCGGCTGGCCACCGTCGGGTTTTCCCTGACTACGCCGGTGGTTTCCCGCTCGTCAGAAAACGCCCAATCCTGCCAAGATTTGGCCAGCGACGCACGGGTCCGTTCACCGGGAGGGGGAGAGCAGCGTGGGGCACCGGCTCGTCGTGGTGATGCCCGCTTACAACGCGGCGGCCACCCTAGAGCGGACCTGGCGTGACGTGCCGCGCGACGTCGTGGATGAGATCATCCTGGTCGATGATGCGAGCCGCGATCGGACGGTCGAGATCGCGCGAGGGCTTGGGCTCACGGTCATCAAGCGCACGCGCAATCGCGGTTACGGTGCGAATCAGAAGACGTGCTATCGGGCGGCGCTCGAGCGCCCGTGCTTCCAGGATCGTCGGCGCGCCGCGCATCGGGAAGGGGGCAACTGAGGCCTTCGGCCCCCGCCGGGAGTCCGGCGGCGCTCCGGTACGCCGGGCTCGGATGGTCCGGCGGCGCCGTGGTGTACGGGATCCTGCTCGTCGGTGTTGGCATTGCCACGTGGCCGCTGGCCCGGTACCCCGCCAGCCTCTGGCCACCCCATCACGATGCCCGCGTATTCACCTGGGTCATGGCGTCGTTCGCGCGTCGCCTGTTCAACGACCCGATGACGCTCTTCCACGGAAACGCCTTCTATCCGAACGGCGAGAGCCTGTCCTACACCGAGCCCCTGCTGGTCCCGGCCTTGATCGGGCTCCCCGGGTTCCTGTGGGGGAACCCGATCCTCACGTACAATCTGCTGCTGCTCTTCCTGTGGCCGCTCAACGGTCTGGCCATGGCGTGGGTGGCCCACGCCTTGACCGGCTCCCGCTCGGCCGCCCTTCTGGCCGGTGTCGTCTTCTGCCTGTCTCCCTACTTCACCGAGTACTACCTCGAGTTCCAGATGCTGGTGGCGTGTCTCATCCCGGTCGTGCTCTTCGCATGGATTCGGTGGCTGGAGACCGGTGCCCGGCGCTGGCTCGCACTCGCCTGCGGGGGGCTTCTCGTCCAGGGGCTCACGACCTGGTACTACACGATCATCCTCGGGCTCGCGATGGTGACCGTCGCCGTGGCGTTTCTGTGCCTGCGGTGGTGGGGTTGGGCGTGGGGACCACACCTCCGCTCGCTGGGGCTCGGCGGGCTGGGGGTCGCCGTGGTCCTGTGGCCGCTGGCGCTCCCGTATCTCCGAGTCCATCAGGAGTTCGGTTACCAGCGAAGCATCGGGGAGACGGCGGCCCACTACGCCGACGTGTACAGCTTCTTCGGCGGCGGGCGGCGGACCGTTATGGACCGCTACGTTCCAGTCATCACGTCGCCGTACTACCCGGAGACCTCGGCGTTCGCCGGAGTGGCGACGCTGGGCCTCGCTGCCGTGAGCCTCGCCCACCTGCGTCGCGACAGGCGAAGCGCTGCCGCTCCCGCATGGGCCGGGCGGATCGCCCTCGGGGGGTTGGCGGGCAGCCTGCTCCTCGCAGCCTGGGCAGCGGTCTCGCGACTAGGCTGGACGGGGATCGAATCCCTCCGGCTCAACGTCGGAGCAGGCACGTTCCTGCAGCCCGCCCTGGCCCTGGGGCTTGTCCTCCTCCTGTTCCGCGGCTGGACCGCCTACCGGGAGCGGAGCCCGCGTGTCCTGAGGGACGGCGACTGGGTCCGATGCCTCCTCTTCGTGACCGGGGTGTTCGCCATTCTGGCGCTCGGGCCGGTGATTCATGTCGGCGGGCGGGACATCGGGCCTGGCCCGTACAGCTCCCTCTACGATCTCCTGTTCCCGCTGCATGTGATCCGGGTCACGGCTCGCTTCGCGGTGGTGAGCTTGGCCGGGCTCGCCCTCCTGGCGGCGATCGGGCTGCGGGTGATCCAGGATCAGCTGGCGGACCGCCCGGGACTGCGCCGGGCCTTTGTGGCCACCGTCTTCCTCGCCCTGGGGTTCGACTATGCCGCCGCGCCGGCGGAATACGAAGCGGTCAGCGCCGCCCCCCGTGCGGTGGATCGCGTGCTTCAGGCCGATCCGGACGACACCGCGCTGCTCGAGTGGCCGACGAATACCGCGGAAGTTGACGCCGACGCGATGGTCCGATCTCTCCATCATGGGAAACGCCTCGTGAACGGCCTGTCCGGCTTCGTTCCGCCGCTCATCGTCGAGCTCTCCGACCTCTGGTCACGACGCGCCGAACCGTTCCCGGCCCCGGAGGCTCAGGCGATGCTGCGGCGGATCTATCCGCTGCGGCATCTGGTGGTCCGCCTGGGCAACCCCAGCGTCTCGCTGGAGTGGCGGCTCAGGTGGCTCGCACTCCGTCAGGCTCCGCCTCCCGTGCTCCAGTTCGTGGGAACCTTCGGCAACGACGACCTCTACCGGGTGGTGCCGCTCCCGGAGCACGGTCGGCGATTCGAACGCATTGTCTCGTACGAGCTGGTGAGGACCCGCCCGATCCTCCGGGTGGCGCTCCGACCCCGGCCGCACCGCGAGGATCTCGACCAGTACGTGGACGCCTATCTGAACAACGTTTTGGTTGGGCGCGTCCACGTCAACCAGGAGACGATCGCCCGGCTGGCGCTCCCGCTGCCGTCCCTCCGCGCCATGCCGAGCGTCGTCACCTTCGTGCACGGACACGGCCGTCCGCCCACCGCCCTGGATGCGGCCTACCGGATCGGAACGACAGGGGTCCTCTTCCCCGGCGACCTCGTGGTGACGGGTGGCAGCCTGGATCTGGACAAGAGTGAGCGCGACGTTTCGATTCGATTGAACGAGATCGAGCTGGCTCAGAATCGGCGCGGTTACAATCTGGTCGCGCTGGATTCGACCGGCCGCCTCGTCGGGGCGGCAGTGTTTGACACATACGACCGCAAGGGAGCGAGCGCCGAGCTCGCGGCCTGGGTGGGGGCACTTCCCCAGCGCATCATCGTCGTAGGCACGGTCAGAGACGAGGCCTCGCGTTTCCTCGATGAGAGCGGCGTCCAGGCGCTCCGGACGCTGGGTGTCGCCGGTGACCTCCGCGGACACTTCCGTGAGGTACACCTCTTCGTGGGGGTGAAGGGCGCTCAGCCGGGGTCTGCCCTCGAGCGGCTAGGACGTCCGACCGCAAAGCTGATCGTCGGGTATCCCGACCCGGAGCGCGGCGTGGAACTGACGGGCTTCGAGCTGGTCCGTTCGGACGAATGACGCGAGCCCGGCGCTCGCCTTGAAACATGCATGGCCTTGACTCGGCGCCTGTCTGAGCCGATCCTCAGTTGATCTTGAAGGCATGCATGGAGCCGATCCGGCCCCCCGGGGCTTGGCCCGGCGAGGCTGGACCGGTGGGAGCATGACGCTCTGGCCTCGGCCAGCCGGCGAGATGCCGGACCTCGACCTCGACACGATCAGACGCGAAGTCGAGCGCTTCGCACACGGTCGCCTTCCGCCCTGGGAGGCGGGCTACCTCGACTATCACCGCCGCCGCTACCAGGACACGCTTCGGCTCCTGCCACCAGGCGAGGGGCGGCGGCTGCTCGATGTGGGCTCCTTCCCGGGCCACCTTTCGGCGCTGGCCCAGGGCCGTGGTTGGGATGTGACGGGGCTCAACAACGACATCGAGGGGGCAGAGGCTTGGACGGCGTTCCTCGAGCGCTGCCAGGAACGGAAGATCGAGATCCTCGCGTGCGAGGTCGAGCGGGAACGCTTTCCGGCGCCGACGGGCTCATTCGAGGCCGTGCTCTTCTGCGAGCTGTTCGAGCACCTGCACGTGAACCCGTTTCACACGCTGAAGGAGATCTTCCGGGTCCTCAAGCCGGGCGGCCTGCTCCTCCTCACGACACCGAACCTCCGCCGGGCCGAAACGCTTTTCCGGTACCTCCACGGCTGGGGTGTTCAGCCGCCCGTGAGCCGCACGTTCCACGAGCTCTTCCCCTCGCTTCTCTATCACCGGCACAACCGCGAATACACCGCCAACGAGCTCACCTACTACCTCGCCCTTCAGGGCAAGGATCTCTATGACTTCCGCCTCGATGCGGTCCACTACTCCGACAGTCTCGATGGAAACCACGAGATTCCGGGTCCGCTCGCCCAGCGTCCCGGCCGACTCGAGCACGGGCTAGCCAGAGCCCTCCGCTTGCTCATTCCCTCGACCCGCAACCAGCTCATCGCGCGTGCCTGGCGCAGCGAGGCGACGCTGGTGGAGTGGGACGAGCTAGACTCTGTGAGCGGCTTCGGACCGCTCGAGGAAGACTTCCAGCCGATCCAGGGTTTCACACGCCGTCTGACCTTCCCGTTTCGCGTGACCGGGCCCCGAGCGTCGTTCGATCTCCCGCTGCCGGCGGGGACAGGGCCGGTGCTCGTCTCGCTCATGGTCGCCCACCCGGTCTCGGGGGACGCAACACCGGCGCAGACGCGCTGGACGCTCGACGGGCAGCCGGCGATGACCCTCGAGGTCCGGCCCAGTCCCCGCCCGGTCCGGGTTCGGCTTCTCGTCCCGGTTCCCCTCGCGGCGCGGGGCACGGTGCGCCTGACGATCGAGTCCTCGCTGTGGCACGACACCAGCCTCGGGCGAGACTTTGGACTCCACGTCGGCGGTCAGTGGGTCCTCGCCGAGCGGCTAATGACCCCCGCGGCCGTCGAAGCCGCCATCGAGCGGGCACGGCTCGAGCGCCAAGCCGAGGACTCGGTCGAAGGTTGGTGGCATCCGGCAGCGAGTCTCTGCATTCTAGGGCGCGCCCTTCCATCGCGCCTCGACATGGAGGCGGAGGACGAGGGGCAGCTGGGACCGGGCTGGTATCACCGAGAGCACTGGGGCGGGGTAGGGGCCATGCGGTGGACGGGCGGCGACGCGCTCGCGTATCTCGGCACCGACGGACGCGCCTCGAACCTCCGGGTGCGCGCCTACTCGGGCGAGCCGAACCTCGGCGCGGTGCAGGGCCGACTCCTCGTGCATCACGCCGAGCTCGTTGGCGACTACGAGCTCGTCGGGGAGCTGGCGTTCGCGATTCCCCCGGACACCTGGGAGGAGTTCGCTGTCCCCATCCCCACCCGCTCCGGCCGCGTGCGGGTCACCATCTCCGTCGATCCGCTCCGGGTCCCGCGCGACCGCGTGCCGGGCTCTCTCGACAATCGCGGGCTCGGTCTCGCCGTCAAGCGCCTCTGGCTCGTCTGATCTCCACGGTCATCTGGCACCAGCAGCCGGGCAAGTCGTACGCGCCCACGGCTAAGCAATCGCGGGCCCAAGGAGCCGGGTGAGCGGCCAGTCATCGGTCTTTGCTCGCCTCGAAGTGCAGTATGCCGGTCCCAACGCGTACACGACGCGCGAGGTCTTCACCAGGCAACACCTTCGTCGCCTTCCCGTTGGAAGATCGTAGGCACCCAGCAGAATTCGATGGGGTACGGCCAGCACGAACGCTACCGGGTCGTGGGCGACCAGGTTGCCACACTGCCCTGTCGAGCAGGCGGCGAGAGTGAACCCCTTGGCAAGTCGCGGTCTGCCGGACTGACGAGGAGAGGGCCCCGACCTGTCGGTGGCCCGTACCCGGCAAGCCAGGGTTTTCTACGACACTGCGGCACGAAGGGCCGGCGAATCCCCCGGCCCGGTGTCCACGCCTTGCCGGGCCGCGGGGCACTCGACGCGGGCACCTCCGGAATTGGCCCACCGGATGACGGCACGCCGGTGAGATGGGGGGAGACAGGCCTTGAGTCCAGGGTGTCGGGCAGAATGAGGTTACTCAATGGGAGCCTCGGGTCCCGTGCTGGCACACGATCGTCGAACGGCCAGATCAGTGTCACTGCTCATTCCGGTAGTCACCCTCGTGCTCGCGTGCACGGCGATCCCCACCCAACTGCAGCCGCCGAGCGCCGCCGACCTTGCTGCGATCTTCGAGGCGGAGCTGGACGTGCCAGACATCGTCGCCAATGTCGTTGGGTTCGCCCCGCTGGGCCTGGTCTTCGCGAGTCGCGGCGCGTGGCCGGTCATCGCCCTCTCGACGGCCCTGTCCTCCTTCGGAGAGGCGATGCAGCTGTTTTCAAGAGGCCGCTCCCCATCGCTGATCGATGTGGTGACGAATGTCATGGGAGCCGCGATCGGCGTAGCCTTGAGTGCGCGGTGGAAAGTCAGGTTCGACCGCATCGCGATCGGCAAACGAGGCGCGGGCCTCGCGCTCGCAATCGCGACGGCCTACGTGGTCTTCGGAGCGGCTAGAACGGCGGACGATGTCGAGGACGCGATCACGTTGATGCTCACAGTGCCGCCGTGGCGTGAAGCGAGCGCCCGGGGAGGCTCTGCCGGGAGACTCGAGGCCCGATGGACGTTCGACACGATCCAAGACCAAATGGCGCTGGACGACTCGGGCAGCGGGCTGAACGGTCTGCTCGTGAATCGTCCGGGGCTTGTCGCGGGCGTTGAGGGCCGTGCCGTCAGCCTGAACGGCGTGAACCAGTGGGTGGACGCCGGCGACCCGGTGGCGCTTCGGCTGACGGGAAGCCTCTCCATCAGCGCGTGGATCAACGCGAGCTCGTTTCCCCGCGACGACGCGGCCATTGCCTCGGATTACACGGGACTTGGCTATCAGCTGGATGCAACGATCGATCAGGGACCGCGCACGATCGGCTTCAAGCTTGCTGGCGCGTCTGGGCGACTGATGGCGCGGTACGGCAGAACGCCGCTCGAGCTGAATCGGTGGTATCACGTGGCCGGCGTGTACGACGCACCGGCGCGCACGCTGCATGTCTTCCTAAACGGCCGGCCCGACGATGGCTGCCTGGTGGGACACGTTACCGATCGCCAGCACATCTCGGGAGCCCACGTCTTTGTCGGAAGGCGCGGGGGCCAACGGGGATATGAGTTCGCTGGCTTGATTGACGACGTGCGGATCTACTCTCGCGCCGTGACTCAGAATGAGCTCGAAGCAGAGGTCCATGCTGTCCCGCCGACCCTGACGCCGCCGGCGCCAGCAACGCCGAGAGCCACGAGCGGCGCCCCAGACTCTTCCGATGTCGGACTCGCTTGCCGCGCACCGGCTGTCGACTCGGACCCGGCCAAGGTCGCCGGTCCGGTCGTGGGTGTCGGTATGCTCGTCGCTCTTGGGTGCGTGGGCCTGTGGCCGACGTCGAGGTTTCGCGTGCCGTGCGTCATTCTGAGCGTGCTGGCGGGGTTCTTCCTGATCCCTTCGATCACGCCGGTCGTCCCGGCAGTCTTCCGCTGGTTTGTGCCGCTGCTCACGCTCGCGGGTGGGGTTTCTGTGGCAATGTCAGTCCACGATGATTCTCACCCCGCACACTGGCCTAAGCCTCGTGATGGGTAGTGCCAACGAGGTACTCTCGTGGCGTCAATCTCGGGACGGCGACGATGTTGGGACTAACGCTCCCTCCGTCGCCTCTACTCCGTACGGATGACGCAGCTCAGCAGGAGAGAATCGCCGAAGCCGCTGAGCGTTAAGCGTTCGGCCGACAACACCCAGCCGCGCGCCGCGGCTGGCAAGGAGGCATCGTGGACGAGGACCTCGAAGCCATGACGCGCGAGCAGCTGATTGCCGAGACGAGGCGGTTGCGCGCGGGGGTCCGAGCGCACCGGGACAGCACAGGACACGCGCTTTGCTGGCACCAGCCGGCGCTCTGGGGTCTCCTCCCCGAGAAGGCCGACCCACTGCCGACGATTCCTACATGGCCAGACTTTCTTCGGGGCTGCCTGCGGTACCGCCAGTCTTTGGACGAGCAGCTGCCTGATGCGCCCCGCTCAGACGAGCCGTATCGGCCATGACCGCGGGCGCGAGGATCGCGCCTCGCGGGCGAGGTGAAGTTCGTGCGTCTCCTGAGCCCGGTGCTCGCCGTGATGCACTCAGTCGTCCGCGTGATGCTGCACGGACAAACCGAGGCGTGACCGTCTCGGGACTCACTGCAACGGACAGTCGCCGCGAAACGTGATTGAGATTGGCGCGCCGAGGGATTGATGAATGCCCGGAGGTTGGCGATGGAGCGCAACTCTTCCTGGACGACATTGACTCGCTGCCGCCGAAGTGTCGACGTCAGGTGGATTCATCGGGCGACGACGACGCTTCCGATCAGAACTCGGAAGGGATCCGGATGACCTCACCGGTCGTCCCCCGTCGGCCGCCGGCTCACGTCTTGAGCCCGGTCGTCGAGATGCCCTGGACGTAGTAGCGCTGGAGCACGAAGTAGAGGACGAGGACGGGCAGGCTGGCTGCCACCGCGCCGGCGAGGAGCCGATCCCAGAACGTGACGAACTCGGTGATGTACTTGGCCAGGCCGACCTGGACGACGGTGTACTCGGGGGAGGACGTGGCGACCAGCGGCCAGAAGAAGGAGTCCCACTGGCGGATGAACGCGAGGAGGCCGGCGGTGACGAGGGCCGGCTTGACGAGGGGGAGGGCGATACGCCAGTAGATCGCGAACCAGCCGCAGCCGTCGATCCGCGCGGCGTCGACCAGCTCCTGGGGCAGCTCCTGGAAGAACTGGCGGAGCAGGAAGATCGAGAAGGCATCGGCGATGGCGGGCACGACGAGCGCCCAGTAGGAGTCGATCCACCCGAAGCCGCGGACGACGATGTAGAGTGGAATCACGATGATCTCTAGCGGGACCATGAACGTGACGAGGACCGCCGCGAAGAGCGGATCGCGGCCGCGGAAGTGGAAGCGAGCAAAGCCGAACCCGGCCAGCGAGTTGACGAAGAGCCCCGCCGCGGTCACGGCGAGCGCGACAAGCAGGCTGTTCGCCATGAACCGGCCGAACCGGTCCTGGCCGAAGATGTGGGCGAAGCCGCCCAGGGTGGGGTTCCGGGGCACGAATGTCCAGACGGACAGTGGCCGCGTGTAGCGGAAGATCTCGGCGTTGTCTCGGAACGAGGCGCCGAGAGCCCAGAGGAAGGGGAACACCATCAGCAGGGCGATCAGCCCGAGGGCCGCGTAGAGCGCCAGCGTTGCCGAGAGACTCCGCCGCTCCATCCGATCAGTATTCCACCCGGGGCCGGAGCACCCGGAACTGCACGACCACCACGACCAGCATGATGACGAGCAGCAGCGTCGAGACGGCGCTGGCGTAGCCCAGTCGGAAGTAGACGAAGGCGTTCCGGTACACTTCGAACATCAACACCGTGGTCGAGTCCGACGGCCCGCCCTGAGTCATGACGTACATCGGCGCGAAGAGCAGGAAGTTGATGGCCGTGTTGGCAACCACGACGAACACGATCGTGCGGACAAGGAGCGGGAGCATGATGCGCCAGAAGAACTGCCAGGGCGATGCCCCGTCGATCAGGGCGGCCTCGCGGAAGACGCCGGGAATGGCGTGGAGGCCGGCGAGGAAGATGACCATCCAGTAGCCGATGCCCTTCCAGGTGACCATGGCGATTACCGCGCCCATCGCCTGGCGGGCGCTCACCAGGAACGGCTGGGGCGGGATGCCGACGACGGCGAGCAGGCTGTTGGCGAGGCCGTTGTCCGGGTTGTAGATCAGGTCCCAGATGATGCTGGCCACCACCAGCGAGATGACGGCGGGGACGAAGAAGATGGAGCGGAACACGCTCATCCCGGGCAGGCGGCGGTTGACGAGGACCGCGAGGCCGAGCGCGAGGACCACCTGGAGGGGCGTGACCACGGCGTTGAAGAGGAACGTGTTCCAGCACGCGCGCCAGAAGAGCGGATCGGCCAACAGCTCCCGGTAGTTGCCGAGGCCGATCCAGGCCGCGCGGCCGGAAATGGCCTCGTAGTCGAAGAAGCTGGCGGTCAGCCCGACCCCGATCGGATAGAACTTGAAGAGCGCGAGCCCGAGGAGGGCCGGCGCTACGAAGAGGTAGGGCGCGGCCTGGCGCGCCGCGCCCCTCGCGCTCACGGCTATTTCTTGTAGCGGGCCAGGACCGCGTCGATGCGCGCGACGGCGGTGTCCAGCTCCTTCTTGGCATCGCCGCCGTCGATCACGTTCCGGATCGCCGTCCGCAAGAGGTCCTCGTACTCGCGCCAGGCCGGGGTGGAAGGTCGGCGGACCGCTGTCTTGGTGATCTCGTGGTAGAAGAGGCTGTTCGGGGGCTGCTTGAACTCGTCGGGGAACGCCTCGAAGGTCGACTTCCGGACCGGCGTGTAGTTCATGATCTTGAAGTTGTCCTTGGCCTGCTCGGCGTTCGAGTAGGCCAGCGCGAGCGCCGCCGACTCCTTCGGGTGCTTCGTCTTCTTGAAGACCCCCACGTGCCACGCCCCGGTGGGAGTCACCGGCTTCTTGAATGAGGGGTGCGGCGTCAGCGCCCAGCGGGTCTGCGGAAAGAGCCGGCGGATCTGGTTCACGTGCGGCGAGTTGGCCAAGAACAGCGCGGCCTGTCCGCGCCCGAAGGCGTCGGGGATCGGCTTCTTTGGGCTGACGGCGTGCTTGTTGTAGAGGTCGCCGTAGAACTGGAGCGCCTCGACGGCCTCCGGGCTGTTGAGGAAGCCGGCGGTCTTCGAGCCGTCGGGGCTGAGGGCCTGGGCGCCGTTGGACTGGAGCAGCGGGAGGATCTGGTACGGCCGGTCCACCTGCTCGACGACGAAGCCGTAGGTCTGGGTGGTGCCGTCGGGCGCCTTCTTGGTGAGCTTCTGCGCCGCCTCCAGGAGCTGGGCCCACGTCCAGCGATTGTCGGGAGCCGAGGGCGGCGTGATCCCCGCCTCTTTCAGCATGTCGAGGTTATAGAAGACGGCCTGGCTGGACGACGACCAGGGGAGCGTGAGGATCCTTCCGCCGTAGGTCGCGAGCTGCCGGTCCTGCTCCAGGAAGTCCTCCCAGTCCTTCTTGTCGACGTAGTCGTCGAGCGGGAGGAGGACGTCTTGGTGGCCGTAGGACGCGACCAGCGGGCTGTCCACGTCGAAGACGTCGATGCCGCTCCCCGCCGCCAGCGCGACCGAGACCTTCTGGAAGTACTGGTCGAACGGGACCTCGGACAGCTCGACCTTGATGGTGGGGTGAGCCTTCTCGAACCGCTCGATCACCTGGAGGATGGCCTGGCGGCGGGGTTCCCCCCGCGCCACGGAGAGGTACTTGAGCGTGATCTTCTCTTGGGCCGCCAGGGGGCGGGAGCGGAGCGTTGCGGGGCCCAGGGCCGCGAGAGTGGCGGTCTTGACAAAGGTGCGACGGGTCATGCCCATGGCTCGGTCTCCTCTCACGAGAGCGCGGTGGTGAGGCCGGGAAGGAAGCGCTCCATGAAGCGCGAGGTGTCCACGGTCACGGCGACCTCCGCGGCGCCGCCGCGGGGGGGACGGATTCCGCCGCCGAGGCCGCTCCGCCGCCCGAGAGTCTGGCCGTACGTCGTCTCGCCCCGCAGCTCGACGCCGACCTCCATCCGTTCGGTGCCCACGACGCCGCGGTCCACCACGGCCACCACCGCGAGCGGATCGTGGAGCCAACAGCCCGGGATGCCCCGGCGCTCGCACACGAAGCGGATCCACGGCTCGGTGATCCGGCGGACGAACGCCGCGGCTTCCGTATCGCTCCGGGTCGCGGCGGCGAGGTCTTCGAGCGTGAGGTGGGTCTGCGTGGTGACGTCGAGGCCGATCATGGTCACCGGCGCCCCCGAGCGGATGACCAACTGCCCCGCCTCGGGATCGTTGCCGAGGTTGAACTCGACGGGGGTGATGGCGGAGTGCTGCCCCCTGAGGTTGCCGCCCATGAACACGATCTCTCGCACGGCCGCGGCCACCCGGGGCTCGAGCGCCAGCGCGAGGGCGATGTTCGTGAGCGGCCCGATGGGGACGATCGTGATCTCGCCCGGCGCGGCCATGACGGTCTCGACGATGAACTCGGCGGCCCGGCCGGGCCGGGGGGCCAGCTTGCTGGCAGGTGGCGGGACGTCCCGCCACAGGGCGCGGGCCAGGGGGTCGTCGCCGCGGCCCCGTAGGAAGGCGGTGATCTCGTCGCGCTCCCGCACCAGCGGGCGAGCGGCGCCCGCGTATACCGGTACGTCGGCGCGGCCGAGGATCTCGAGCGCCTGGAGCGCCGATGGCACCGCTTCCACCAGTTCGACGTTGCCGGCGACGACCGTGATGCCCTCGACGACCAGCTCCCGACACCCCAGGGCCCAGGCCAGCGCCAGCACGTCATCCACGTCGGCGCCGGGCACGCCAGCGCTGGGGTCGGTGTCGATGATGACGCGGCGCGGAACCTGGCTCACGGCGCGACGGCACAATACCACACCCACCCGGTCGCTGGCAGGAGGACCACTGACCTAAGAGATGCGTCGCGTTACTCCAGCAGCCGCGTCACCAGCACGTCGAGAGCCTTCGCAAGCGTCCAGCGCGTCCTCGCGGCCGGCGTCATCCGTACACCTCGCGCCGATGCGCGGCGCGGAGGATGAGCACCAGCAGCGCTTGATCTGGATGCTGTAGACGATCCGGTAATACAAGATGTACTGCCGGGGCAAGGGGCTGACTCAGGTCACCCCGATGACTCCGGCCCGTCACGACTCCTGCGCTCCAGCAGGACCACCACGAGTGGGCGGCTCGCTACCTGACACACCGACCTGAGGCGTGCCCGCACGTCGTCAATCCGGTCGAGCCCCTCGAGTAACCCGCTGCTGCATCGGCGCCGGTACCGTGGGCCAGGCGGCCCGATCGTACGCGAGGATCGCGGAGCGCCCCGACGCCAATGGCGGTGGTTGCCTTGTCTGCGCCGCATCAGCGCGTCGTACTCGCCCGTCAGGGAGCCATCACAGTCCTCTCAGTGCGTTACTCGGGACAAAATGAGCCAGAGCCAGAGTTTGTCCAGGAGCACGACGCCCGCCGCGAGGACGCCCAGGGCGATGATCGGGTACACGAAAAGCACGTTGAACGCGATAGAGGGCTCTCCGCAGATGAAGATCTCCATCAGGAGGATGGCGGCGAGCCAGAACATGGGCAGGGCCTCCTTCAGGACGTGGATCAAGCGGACCCGGACTGTTTAGCAGGTTCGATGCCAGCCGCCCCCGGGCCGCAACTACGCGGATTTGTGGCCTCCGCTTGTTGAGAACTGTGCAGGGAGTTTCAGTGCTGATGCTTGGAAGGGGCGTTTTCCACCACGCAAGCGCAATGCACCGCGGCGCCGCCAGTTCGTTGAGCAGCACCGGGTGCCCGGCCAAAGCCCAGGGGACCCATGCCAGCGACGGCGGCGCCGACCCCGGCAATAGGCACGGGTTGGAACGTCAACAGGTGAAGAGGTCGGCCCCCGCGTTGATGGCGACGGCGTCGAACGGGACCGAGGGCATCGGCGCGATCGCTGCCCGACCGGTCTCCGCTCCCCCGGCCTCACGGCCAGCCGCCGTCACTTCACCGCGCCCGCGGTGAGACCGGAGACGTAGTAGTCGAGGAAGAAGACGTAGAGGAGCACGATGGGCACGGAGCCGAGGACGGCGCCGGCCATCAGCCCGCCCCAGAAGTAGATGTCGCCCCGGATGAGCTCGCTCGTCACGCCGACGCTCGCCGTGATCTCCTCCGAGGAAGAGGTGAAGGTGAGCGCGTAGATAAACTCGTTCCAGGACAGGGTGAAGGCGAACAGGATCGCGCACACCAGGCCCGGGATCGCGATGGGCAAGACGATGCGCACGAGCGCTTGGACGCGCGTGGCCCCGTCGACCATGGCGCATTCCTCGACCTCCTTGGGCACGGTGCGGAAGTAGCCCATCAGGAGCCACGTGCAGAAGGGGACGAGGAAGGTCGGATAGGTCACCACCAGGGCCCACTTGGAGTCGGCCAGGCCCAGCCAGTGGACGACCTGGGCGAGGGGGAGGAACAGGAGCGACGTGGGGACCAGGTAGGTCACGAAGATGCCGGTGCCGAAGGGCCCGACACCGAAGAACTTGAGCCGGGCGAGCGCGTAGGCGGCGATCGTGCCGACCATGACGGAGCCGGTGGTGGCGAGAAGCGTGACGAGGAGACTGTTCTTGGTCCAGGTGAGGAACCCGGTCTCCCAGATGAGCTTCTGGTAGTGCTCGAGCGTGGGACCCTTCTTGATCAGGAGCGGCACCGCCGCGCGGTCGTACAGCTCGCCGTCCGTCTTCAGGGACGTGAGCGTCATGTGGTAGAAGGGGAACAGGGCGAAGATCAGGAATGGCAGGAGGCCGAGATGCACCAGGATCTTTGTCCGCAGCGGCCGCCGCTTGACCGCCATCAGTACGCCTGCCGGCGCACGAACCGGAGCTGGATCCACACGACGAGCGCCAGCACCGGGAAGAGGTAGAGCGAGATCGCCGCGCCCTCGCCGATCTGTCCTGACTCCAGCCCGATCTGGCGGGCCAGCGTGGCGAAGAGGTGCGTGCTGTTGATCGGCCCGCCGTGGGTCAGCACGTAGACGATGTTGAAGTCGCTGAAGGTGAAGATCGTCGAGAAGAGGATCACGACGGCGAGCACCGGCTTGAGCAGCGGCAAGGTCACGTGCCAGAAGCGCGACGCCGGCCCCGCGCCATCGGCCTCGGCCGCCTCGTAGAGCTCCCTCGGGATCGAGACCAGCCCCGCCAGGATCGTGATCGCGAAGAAGGGCAGGCCGCGCCAGACGTTCACCGTCACCACGGCCGTCATCGCGTAGTACTTCTGTCCGAGCCAGTTCGGCCCCGGGGGGTCCATGAGGCCGAGCGCGATGCCCGTCCAGTTCACCACGCTGTAGAGCGAGTTGAACATCCACCACCAGCCGAGCGTGGAGAGCGCGGTCGGGATCACCCACGGCAAGAGCACCGCGCCCCGGATCATTCGCTTGAACCAGAGCTGCTCGTTCAGCAGGAGCGCCAGGGCCATTCCCAGAACCAGCTTCAGCCCGACCGCGGCGCCCGTGAAGACGAAGGCGTTCTGGAAGGTCTGGCGGAAGGAGTCGGCCTCCCACAGGGCCACGAAGTTACGGAAGCCCACGAAGTGGCTGGGACGCCCGATGAAGGCGTTCGACATGGCGAGGTAGAGCGCCATGCCGAAGGGGTAGGCGACGAGGACTAGGATGAGGAGGAGGGCGGGCGTGACGAAGGCCGGGCCCAGGAACCGCTCGCGGTCGAGCAACTCCCGGACCCGGCGGGCGGGGCGGGGAACAGCCGGGCCGAGGTCGACGCTCTCGACGGCCACGGGGTCACCCGCTGACGATCCGCTTCATCTCCTTCTCGGCCCAGGCGACGGCTTCCTTGGTCGGCGTGCCCGTCACCGCCTTGGCGACCATGTTGGGCAGGATGTACTCGTTGGTGATGCGCTGGACCTTGTCGGTGCCGGGCGCCGGCCAGCCGTAGAGGTGGTACTGGACGCCGGGCGCGCCGAGCGGCGCGTACTTCGGGTCCGTCCGGAGAACCGGGTGGTCCGCGAGCTTCTCGTAGCTGGGGAGATTGAACGCGTCGGCCGACATGATCCACTCGTCGTAGACTTCACGCTGGCCGATGAGGTAGCGGATCCATTCCCTGGCCGGCTCGACGTTCTTGGAGAACTTCCAGATGGCGATGGACCGCGGCACGTCGGTCTCATGGCGGCCGTGAGGCCCGCCCAGGCTCCGGTGGTGATTGATGAGATCCGCGGTGGGCAGCTTCCGCCCCTTGGCCACGATGTACGTGCTGACCGGGTTGTGGATCCAGCCCGCCTTGCCCTGCTGCATCGACTCGTTGTTGTTCGCGTCGGTCCAGGAGAGCACCTCGGGCTCCATGCAGTCCCGGAACATCTTCTTGTACCACTCGATCATCTGCTCGGTGGCGGAGGAGTTGATGCGGACCGTTTGGCCCTCCTTGTCGACCTCCATCCCGCCGAAGGACCACAGCACCGGCCCAGCCGTCGAGATCGAGTCGTAGTTCTGTGCGATGGGGATCCCCACCGGGTGCCCCAGCTTCTTCAGTTCCTTGCCGACCGTGTAGAGGTCCTCCCAGGTGTCCGGGATCTTGAGCCCGGCCTTCTTGAAGACGTCCTCGCGGTACGTGGCGACGAACATCCCGTGGTACATGGGCACCGCCCGCCAGACTCCCTTCACCTTGGCCGCCTCGGCCGCCGAGCTGAGCGCCAGGCCGTGCGTCTTCTCCAGTTCGCCGACGACGTCGGAGAGGTCGACCAGCTGGGGCTCGTACAGCCACGGGAAGTGCATGCGCAGCTCGACCAGGTCGTGGCCGGCCTGGGTCTGGACCTCGGCGGCGAGCTTCTGCTGCTGCGGTCCCATGTGGGAGATGCCGTCGATCCGGATCTTGATGCCGGTGTCCTTGGTGAAGCGCTGGGCGATCTCGAGCTGTTTCTTGTCCATTGCGGGGGCGAAGTTGTTCCAGCAGAGGTAGGAAATCTCGCGCTGCTGACCGCGGGCGGGTGGGGTGCCCGTGGCCAGGATCCCGGCGAGGCCGGCCGTGCCGGCCCCCGTCCGACCGAGGAACTCGCGCCGTGTCATCTGGCTCATGAGCCAATCCTCCTGTGAACGCGTGAGATGGAGGTCGCGCCTCGACGGAGGGTAAGCAGTCTCGCGCCGTTGCCCTGCCGGGGGGCAATGAGATGGGCCGTGCTGAGGGGCCTGGCCGTCATCGCGTGGCAGGAATGCGCCGGGTCGCGAGCGATTCCATCATGGGTCGCCCGCGCCCGGCCTGTCAAGGCGCCCTCAGACTTTCACTTCCTGACAATTCGAGATTCGCCGTGTCAACATCGGGAAATCGAAGTCTGCCCCCGGTCAACTCAGCTTCGCCGTCCTGGTGATCGCGGACCCGACGGATCGCGTGGAAGGGGCGACGCTAAGTACTCGGAAAATCGCATCGGGGTCGGGGGGAGGTGTGCAGTAAGTTCAGTCGGAGCAAGTAGGACGGGGTATTTGACCAGGACGTGGAGCTATCACGTCTTCGAGGGGGGCCGCCCGTGGTGACGGACCCCGAACGCCCGTGATGCGGATCGTTCTCAGCCCGGGGCCGCCGTCTTCAGGGCCGGGTCGAGCAGGTCGCGGAGCGCGTCCCCGATCAGGTTGACGCCGAGGACGGTCACCAGGATCGCCAGCCCCGGAAAGGTGGCCAGCCACCACTTGGTGAGGACGTAGAGCTGTCCCTCGCTCAGCATCCCGCCCCACGACGGTGCCGGCGGCGGCACGCCCAGCCCGAGGTAGGAGAAGAAGGACTCGACGATGATCATCCGGGCCACCTCGACGCTGGCGAGCACGACGATGAGGTTCCCGAGGTTCGGGAGGATGTGCGCCGCCAGGATCCGGGCGGGGCTCCCGCCCAGCGCCGTCCCCGCCACCACGAACTCCCGCTCTCGCAGGCTCATCACCTCCGCCCGTACGACGCGCGCATAGATCGGCCAGCCCGTGACGCCGAGGACCAGGATCATGTTGACGAACCCCGAGCCCAGCAGCGCGATCATCGCGATGGCGAGCAGCATGAACGGGAACGTCAGCGTGAGGTTGGTCAGGAAGGTGAGGGCCCGATCGAGCGGCCCGCCGTAGAAGCCGGAGAGTAGGCCAACGACCACGCCGAGCAGCCCGGAGCAGGCGACGGCCAGGACCCCGACGGCAAGGGAGATGCGCGCCCCGTAAAGGATGCGGCTCAAGTAGTCTCGGCCGACGTGGTCGGTGCCCAGGAGATGTTCCGGCGAGCCCATCGGGGCCCACGCCGGCGGACGCAGCCGGGTCGCGATGTCCTGGCTGTAGGGGTCGTGGGGCGCCAGGAAGGGCGCGAGCACGGCGCAGAGCGCCGCCGTCGCCACGATTCCCACGCCGATCCAGCCGGGCCAGTGTCGACGCAGGCCGCGAAAGCGCGCCCGTGGGTGCGGGGCGGCCGGCGCCCCCGGCTCAGCGATAACGGATGCGCGGATCGAGGTAGCCAATGAGGAGGTCCGTGGCGAGGTTGACGAGGGCGATGCCGGCGCCGAGCACCACCACCGAGGCCTGGACGATCGGGTAGTCGAGGGTCCGGACGGCCTTGACGGTGAGCCAGCCGATCCCTGGCCAGGCGAAGACGACCTCGATGACGACGGTGCCGGCGAGCAGCCGCCCGAACTGGAGCCCGATCATGGTGACGAGCGGGATGCCCACGTTCTTGAACGCGTGCTTCCAGAGGATCACCCGCTCGGCGATCCCCTTGGCTCGGGCGGTCCGGATGTAATCCTGGCCGAGGACCTCCAGCATGCCCGAGCGCACGAGCCGCATCATGATCGGGGCCAAGTAGACGCCGAGGCACACCGCCGGCAGGATGAGGCTCCGCCAGCCGTCGCGGCCGGAGACCGGCACCAGCCGGAGCGAGACCGCGAAGACCAGAATGAGCATGATGCCGAGCCAGAAGGTCGGGACGGCCTGGCCGACGATCGACGCGATGGAGGCCACGTGGTCGAGCCAGGTGCGAGGTCGGAACGCGGCGAGGATGCCCAGGGGCACGGCGATGAGCACCCCCAGAAGGAGGCCGCCGACCGCCAGCTCGAGCGTGGCCGGGGCCCGCTCGAGGAGGATCCCCAGCGCCTTGTCGCGGATGATGAACGAGTCGCCGAAATCGCCCCGGGCGGCGTGGCCCAGAAAGCGCGCGTACTGGACGAGGAACGGGTCGTCCAGGCCCAGCGACCGCCGGAGGCCGGCCACCGCCTCCTTGGAGGCTTCCGGCGGCAGCAGCACCATGGCGGGATCCCCCGCCAGGTGAAGGAAGGCGAAGACGACGAACGAGATGGCGACGCAGGTCAGGACGGTGTCGACGAGGCGGTCGGCGATGTACCCCCGCATGAACGGACCTGGCCGCCGGGGGCGTGCCCGGCGGCCGGCTCAGCGCCTGGTGTCCGCGAGGACGGTCAGTTCTTCCAGGTGGCGCGCCAGAGGGCGATCGTCTCGTCCGACGCGGCCTTGTAGCTGATGCGGTTCGACACGGCCATCACCGAGGTCTGGGCGTACATCGGGAAAATCAGGGAGTTCTCGGCGAGGAAGCGCTGGACCTGCGCGTAGGCCTCCATCCGTCTCTTCGGGTCGACGGTATTGCGTCCGACGTCCAGCCACTGGTCGAGCTTCGGGTCGCGGACATAGGCGAAGGCCTCGCTCGAGTGAAAGCGCGGGTAGAGGATCATGTCGGCGTCGAAGACCGACCAGCTCCCCCAGCTCCCGAGGTAGATGTCCTTCAGCTTGCCCGTCTTCTCGAGATTCGAGAAAAGCCCGATGTCCTCGATGTGTTGCCGGTTCGTCTGGATGCCGATCTTGCCCAGGTAACCGGCGAGCGCATCCCCGACCTGGCGGGAGGCGATGATGCTGCCGGCATAGGTCGTGAAGTCGAGCTTCATGCTACCGGCGTAGCCCGCCTCGGTCAGGAGCTGCTTGGCCCGGCCCGGGTCGTAGGGGACGGGCTTGATCGAGGCGTCGTAGCCGAACTTCATCGGGTTCACGATGGTGCCGAGCCGGAGGCCGCGGCCGCCGAGGACGTGCTGGATGATCCCGTCCACGTCGATGGCGTGCGAGATCGCCTGCCGGACCTTGACGTTCTGCACGGGACCGGTGCCTGCCGACCCGACGACGTCGAAGTTGAGGTAGATCACTCGGATGATCGGCGCACTGGTGATGTACCCCTTGCCCGAGGCCTCGATGACCGGGATCTGGTCCGGCGGCACGAGCCGGATGAAGTCGACGCCCCCGGCCAGCATTTCGGCGATGGCGGTGCCAACGTCGAGGATCGGCCGGAAGACCAGGGTCTTCACCGCCGGCTCCGGTCCCCAGTAACCGGGGTGCGCCTCGACAACGAGCCGCTGCCCGCGCGCCCACTCGACGAAGCGGTACGGGCCGCTTCCGACCGGATTCTTGGCGATGTGGGCGTCGCCCTTCTCCTTGACGTACTTCGGCGGCACAATCGCCAGGTTGGTCAGCCGCTCGAGCAGAACGGGGTTCGGCTTCTCGGTCTTGAGGCGGATTCCGAACTCGTCGGTGACCTGGACCTGGGTGATGCCCTTGAACCGGTCACGCAGGTACGACTTCTGGGCGGGGTCGAGGACCCGCTCGATGCTGAATTTGACCGTCTCGGCGGTGAGCGGCTCCCCGTTGTGGAACTTGACGCCCTTGCGGATCCGGAAGTCCCACGTGTTGTCGTCGACGAGCTTCCACGACTCGGCCAGCCCCGGCGTGAGCTTCATGCTCTCGGGGTTGCGGGCGATCAGGTGATCGAAGACATGCATGAGGACCATGTAGTCGATGGTCCCCGTCGCCTGGTGGGGATCGAGCGACTCGCGGTCGGAGTCGAGGGCGGCGACGAGCTGGCCGCGGGGCGCGGCGTGTGCCGAGCCGGCCAGGGCGATGGGCCCGGCGGCGAGGGTGAAGGCGAAAAGGGCGGCGATCAGTCGTGTCATGGCATCTCCTCCGTGGCGAGCGGAGCGCGGGCGGGATCGGTCGCAGCCTAGCCCGACGCTCTCGAGCCTGTCAAGGCGGCGAAGTCGGAGAACAGGGCGTCGGGGTTGAGCGGCGCCGCGATCAGCCCCTGGGCGAGCTGCTCGGCGCAGAACGTCGCCACCATGTCCCGGTTCTCATGGTAACCGTACGGCTGGAAATCCGCCCCCATCAGGGCCGTCTGCTCCTCCAGGTCGGCCAGGAGCCAGGGACTCGACTCGTGGAGCACCCGGTGGTTCGCCTCCGACAGGTCGCGCGCCTGCTTCAAGGCGGCGTACAAGCTGGGGACGATCTGGGGATGTCGCTCGACAACCGGGCGCTTGAGCACGACCAGATGCTGGGCCGGGAAGATCCGCGTTCGGCGGTAGTAGTCTCGCTCGGCGGTCCGGTAGTCGGCGTAGAGACGGACGATCGCACTGCCCGGCTGGTCGAACCCCACCGGCGGCCACGGGCACATAATCGCCTCCAGCTCGCCGGCCTCGAGCAGCTCGGCGAGGGCGCGGCCGGGCGGGGCAACCTCGACGCCGCGGGGCAGCGCGTCCGCGCTCGCCGGCGGCTCGCCAGGGTTCACGGGCGCCACCATCCACTGGACCTGCTCGAGCGACACGCCCCGCTCGCGAAAGAGTGCGCGGGTCCAGACGTTGCCGGTGGCGGACCACGCGTCGACTCCCACCCGGCAGCCGGCGAGATCGGTGATCTCGGTGAGGCCACTTCCGCGCCGGACGAACAGGCAGCGGTGGCGGAACTCGCGCATGAGGAACGCCGGCAGCCCAACGAGCGTGCGGTCGCCGGCCGCGATACGCCGGAGGTACTGGCTGAACGAGGCCTCGCCGCCGTCGATCGAGGGGTCAGACCCGATGCGCTCGAGCGCATCAAAGGCGCGGATCAGCGTGAGGTCGATCCCGTCGGGGACGACGTCCCGCAGGGCGAGGGGATGCACCGAGTCGTAATCCCGCGTGGCGAGCTTGACTGCAAGGGGTTTCATGGCTCTCGAATCGTACCACCGTGCTGAGGCTGTCCTTCGGGAGTGGCGGATCGCCTCGTGCCCGGCCCGCTCGTACGTCCTGGCCACCCACGTCTACGAGCGCCTGCCACTCGGACGGTCTCCTCCCGGAGATGGTCCAGAGACCGGTCTCGGCCTCGGTCCCCACGAGCTGCATGGGATTCCGTGATTGTCGCGATTGTGGAGGACTGGTGGGAAGGTCACGGGGCCCGGGGTCCCGGGCCGAAGTGCGGATGCCGCATAACCGCCCGAAAGCCCGGCTGGTCTCATCAGCTGGCAGGACCGGCGTGACAGCCCGACCCCGAGGATTCGATCCCAACGAGCGAGCCGGGGTCGGGAACGGAGCGCTGAAGGACCGCGAGTTGATGGCGCCGCGCGAGGTTCTCGAGCGCGACGACAGTAGCGCCGGTGAAGAGGGCGCGAAGGAGGGTCTAGCCGCGCAAGACGGCCCGGCCGTTGCTCAGCGCGAGCACGTCTCGCTCGGCCACCCGCGTCTGGAACGAAACGGTTGCACCATCGCACCACAGCTCGGTTAGAAGTGTCTCTCCCGGCAGGACGGGTGCCGAGAACCGTGTGTCCAGGGACGCCAACCGGCGGGGATCACCGCCGGCCAGCGCCCGATCCGCTGTGTGGTCGCGCCTTGGAGGTACGCGCGGGGGCGCGGTGACTCAGAGAATGGCCGTTTCATGTCGCTTCCGCTGAAGGGGCGCGCGCGGAAACGCGTCGACCGAGGGAGAGGGACCGCCATGCCCATTCGACCGGGCCTACCGAGAAGTACCGCGTCCATAGCAGCGACGTGACGATCTCGAATGCCGCGACGCCGACGGCAACCGCCAGCTGCCCGGCGCGCTCGACGCGCGCGAACAGGCCGAGGCCGTGCCCATAGAAGATCGCCGTGAACAGGACCGACTGGAGCAAGTAGTTCGTCAGTGACAGTCGTCCGACCGCGGCAAGCGCGCCCAGATGCCGCACGTGCCGGCAGGCGAGCATGACGAGCCCGACCCATCCCAAACCGACGAGGAACCCACTCCAATAGTTGGCCAGGCCGTCAAGGATGAGGAAGCGGCGGAGAGCCCAGCCGGCGGCGAAATTTTCGTGAATGGCGAACAGCACGAGCGGGATGCCGAGACCGAAGCCGCCGAGCGTGAGGACACCGTAGAACCGTGTCGACCGCGCCGCATTGAAGACGTTGTTCTTGAACAGCGCCATGCCGATGACCATGAGGCCGGTCATCTGCCACAGCGGGCGCGAGACGAAGCCGCTCGTCTGCCGGTCGAACGCCATCGGGACGCGGTGGCTCAGCTGGCCGAGCCACCCCGAGCGGTATGCCTCGATCTCGCGCGTCAACGCCTCCGCAGGAGGAGACCACTTCTGTTGGACATGCCGCATCTTTTCCGGCGACCACCCCGGCATTCGCCACGCGACGTCGAGCGGCGCCGCGGCGCCGACCGCCATGATGGCGATGCCGAGGATGATGAGTCGCCGCGGCTCGATTCGTCGGTAGAGAAACGCGAGTGTTCCACACAGGGCGAGCGAGACGAGGAAGTCCTCATACCAGAGTAGGTACGAATGGAGGAGCCCCAGAGCCAAAAGGGCCGCCATTCGGCGAAGGTGAAGTCTCGCGACCCGAACGCCGGCGCGTTCGTAGCGTTCGGCGAGGATCACGAGTCCGGCTCCGAACGTCATTCCGTAGATCGCCGTGAAGCGTCCATCGAACAGTGCATAGGAGAGCAGCCAGGCCCACCAGTTCGACGCCTCGAGACTGCCGTAGACGAGGGGATTTACGCGGGCGGCGGCGACGGACGCGAATGAGGGCACGTTGGCGACGGCGATCGAGAGGAGCGCCACGCCGCGGAGGACATCGAGGGACTGGATGCGGTCGGCGGAGGCGGGCATCCGACCGAGGCTAACATCCCCCCACGCCCTGTGGGCGGCTCGTCGAGAGCGGCCACATGAGCAGATCGGGTTGACCGTCGGCGAACCTTACGATCGAGGGGGACTGTATCGGAGCTCTCTTCACAACCTCTTGAAATTCTGAACCCACGGAGCGTGGCGCCCCGATTGCATCACTATCGCCCCTCTTGGTACGCTTAACTACTTGTCCCCGCGCTCGGCGCACAACGGGTAAACGTTGCCGTAGGCACATCCCGATATGAGAGAGGGGCACCGACAGTGACTCGGAAGAGGCTCTGGATCGCAACCCTGGTCGTGGCACAGGTGTGCGTCTTAGCGACCGCCACTCATGCAAGCTCCGTCCCCGTCCCCGTCCCCGAGCCAATGACTCTCACCCTCCTGGGCGTTGGCGCGGCAGCAATGGGTGGCGCGACGTGGTGGAGCCGCCGGAAGAAGAAGTAGGCGCTGAGTCATCGGTCGTGGTGGGCCGCATTGATGCCGCTCGGTCACGTCAGCCGCGATAACGGACCGGCCACCTCGGGACGCACGCGCATGCGACTCTCCGAAAAAGGCGAGGGCGCCGGTCAACGACGTCCATACGGCGAGGTAGTGTCCCAAGCGTTGTGGAAACAGAGGGCGCGACGTTCCGGTGGGCGAATTCAGTGTCGACAATCTGATCCGCCCGCGCGAGCAGCGACGGCGGAATCGTGAGGCCAAGGCTTTCACGGTCTTGAGGTTGACCGCCGGCAAGAACGAACCGCCGTGAAGTCTGGACGCAACGGAGCGTGCGGCTCATTCGGGAGTCATTACGGCCATGCCCCCTGCGACCTGGGTGGCTCCGACCAGATCGTCCACGCCGAGAACGACGTACCCACGCGTGGTCACATAGACCGAGTCAATGTTGATGCCTGCCTGGGACATGACGAGCGCCACGTCACCCAGCGTGCCCGGCTCGTCCAGGACCCGGACAATGAGTACCTCGCGTGTGCTATAAGCGATCCCGGCCGCGTCCAGGGCGCGGGTCGCCTTGCCCCGGTCATTGGGAACGAACTGGACGATCCCCCGCTCCTCACGGCTCGTCCCGTGGATCGCCTCAATGTTGACCACGGCATCGCCTAGAACACTGCAGAGACGGGCCAAGGTGCCGGGCCTGTCTTCTAGGATCACCGTGAATTCGGTGGACATTGACTCCTCGTGGTCGCGCCACGGCGGTCCGTCACGGTTGCCGCTTCCCTGTCGGGCTTCGCCGTCCGCCGCGAACGGCCTTCGCCGGGCGCCTCGAGACAGCAGAAGCCAGCCGCTCGACAAGCGCCTGGATGAACTTTTCCTCCTGCTTCAATTGGATATTGAACTCCGGCTGTCGGTCTGGGTCATTTCCACGTGAAGAGCATCGAGGGACGTCTTCAGAGTCCGTAGCACGATCCCCCCGTTCTTCGTCACTCAACCTCAAAGTCATTCAACCTCCTTAAGCGCCGCCTCCACCTGCTCCAGCCAGAATCCCATGCCCATCTGCCGGTGCATCGTCGTCGCGGTGGTGAGGTTCTCTTGAGCCTCCTAGCCTGACCTTTCCGAACGATGAAAGACAAGAGCCACCGGGTCCCTCATCGGTGCTATAGAAGCGGTGTCTGGACGCTTCGACGCCCGATCGCGAGGAGGCACGATGGCTACAGACTGTATAGCCCAGTTGACCTTCCGATACCAGCGTCTCCGGACCCCGATCGTCGCGCGCTTCGACGTGCCGCACGCCAGTTCGGACGGGGGCCTGGTGCTGCTCAAGGCCGTGGACGAACGGCTGCACTTGACGGAAGCCGTGGCCCGGTGCCTGACGGATCCGCGGCAGCCCGGGAAGGTCGCGCACTCGGTCCTGGACTGGGTCCGACAGCGGGTGTTTGGCCTGACCGGGGGCTATCTCGATGGCAACGACGCCGCCCGGCTCGCCGACGACCCGCTGCACAAGCTGGTGCTCGACCGCGAGCCCCTGACCGGGCCGGCGCTCGGCTCGCAGCCGACCCTCTCGCGCTTCGAGAACGGGCTCGGCCGGCGCGATCTGGTCCGCATGGGCCAGGGCCTGGCCCGGACCGTGATCGCGCACCATCGGCGCCGACTCCACGGCCGCGCCCGACGGATCACGATCGATCTGGGCCCGACCGACGATCCGACACACGGGCAGCAGGAGCTGACCTTCTTCAACGGCCATTCTGCCCAGGAGCTCTCGGGGCCTCGTCGGGATCCCGGAGAAGCAGGTCGCCGATCACCTCGCCCACGTTGCCCGCTCGCTCAGGCGGACGGCTGAGCGGCTGCGCGTGGAGCCGGCCCAGTCTCTGGACTGTGGCTTCGTCTGATCGGCGGGTGGCCCGCCCGAGGCCGGGAGCCTGGTCCAGTGCTCACGGAAGCGACGGAGCTGCCACCGCAGGACCGTGTCGGCCGACACGATGACCAGAGCCTGCTTCCAGCCGGCCCAGACTGGCCATCCCACCCACAAAAGGCGATCCATCGTGCGCAATCTGGGTCGAGGCACCGTTCGTTTGTACACGGCGAGCTGCTGGCGCAGGGCCAGGTTCTCGAGGGCGAGCTGCGGGGTCCGCCGCAGAGGAAGGGGAAAGACGAAGCAGGTGGAGCAGGAGGGTGATCATCACGGTCGGATATTGTCCGGATCAGAGCTGATAGATCAA
This sequence comes from uncultured Candidatus Rokubacteria bacterium, assembly GCA_963804185.1. Classification (GTDB taxonomy): domain Bacteria; phylum Methylomirabilota; class Methylomirabilia; order Rokubacteriales; family DASRDR01; genus DASRDR01. The sequence continues at coordinate 22,606 of CAWDPM010000004.1, read as the reverse complement.
CCACTTGCCCACCGGATGGAGTTTTGGCGAAGGAGAACATCCGAGATCGCTCGGCCCTGCTCCTTTCGGGCGAGCCGGCCTTTCTCTCTCGGCTGATCGCCGCTCGGTGGCGGGGCGAGCCGGCCGCCTTTTGGCGCCGGGCGCCGAGCACCTCTTTGGTCTCACGCCGACCGATTTTTCGATCGGCGTGACGCCTCTCGTTGAGATTGTCGGTGCGATAATCACGCGATGGATTGGCAATGGCTGGCCCTCCGAGGTGCCGTGTCGCATCATGGCGTCGCTCACGATCTCGGCGCAGGAAACCAGCGATAGTGAGTGGACGCAGCGAAGAGCCGTCTGCACTGGCCCTGACCTTGTATCGCGGTTCGGCGGCTTTCTTGGCTATCTCCGGGTTGGGCTCCGCCATGAACTTCGGTGTTCATCTGCTTATGGCGCGCCTGCTGGGCGCCGAGAGCTACGGGTACTTCGGCTATGCCACGAGCTGGATGGTCATCCTGTTGCTCGGCTGCAGCGTTGGTCTGAGGCCCACGACCGTCAGGTTCGTCGCGGCCTACAAGGCGCGCAGCGAGTGGGGCTCGCTGCGGGGTCTGCTGCGCTGCTCGACGGGATGGACGATCGCCGCCTCCGCCGCCGTCACGATCCTGTGGGGGATCGCGCTCTGGCTCTGGCGACCCCGCCTGGACGAGCTCGGCACGACGCTCGCGCTGATGGCGATGGCGATGCCGTTCGTGGCGCTCGCGGAGGTCTGGAGCTCGGCAGTGCGCGGGCTGGGAGCCATCGCACGTGCCCAGTACCCGAGCTCGATCGTCCAGCACGTGTTGATGGGCATTGCCCTTGTCGTCATCGTCGTGGTCGCTGGAGAGCACGACGGGGCCGTGTCTGCGGCCATCGCGTATCTGTTCGCGACCATCGGCGCGATGGCGGCGGCGCGGTTCTTTCTCTGCCTCGAGCTGCCCGGGCCGGTCCTGACATCGCCGCCCCGTCACGTACGCGGCGAGTGGTTCCAGGTCGCGGGCAGCAATTTGCTGATCTCGCTGGCCCAGGCCGTTCGCGCCCCTCTCATCGTCGTCATCTCCGGCGCGTACCTCGACGCTCAACAACTCGCCTACTATGTCGCAGCGCACCGGCTCGCCAATGTGGCGTCCCTGGGGCTTCTCGGGATTTCGGCATTCGCCTCGCCGCTGATCTCGAAGCACTTCGCGCTTGCCGATGTCTCCAAGCTACAGGGACTCGCCCGGCTGGCGGCGCGCGGGGCGTTTGCGGGGGCCTTGGCGACGGCACTGGTCTTGGTCGGCTTCGGACATGGCCTTCTCGGGCTCTTCGGTGCAGGATTCGAGACGGCGTACATGCCGCTCGTGGTCCTGCTCTGTGGTGAGTTGGTCGCCTCGGTGGTAGGGCCGGTTGGATTTTTCATGACGATGACGAACCGAGAGGTGAGCGCTACCTGGATCGAGGTCGCCGCCAGCGCGATTGCCATCGGCCTCGCGCTCGTCTTGATTCCACGGCACCTGGCTCTGGCCAGGAGACCAAGAACGCATGTTGCTGGCTGAAATCCCCGAAAGGCCAGTGTGAAATGTTGCGTATAGGTGATGCGATCTCCACGTCGGTTCGACCACGTCGGTTCGTCCTTGACCGATGGCCGCTAAGTAACTAATCTGTAAGCGCGGGGTCGTGGTGCAGCCTGGTTAGCACACTGGCCTGTCAAGCCAGAGGCCGCGGGTTCAAGTCCCGTCGACCCCGCCATATTTGACGGGTAGTTGCCAGGGGGCTGGGCGAGTGCCCACCCCCTGGCTGTACCCGGAAATGTACCCGGTTTAGGTGGTTCCTCGGACGAGGTGAGCCGCCTGGCAACCTCCCGCAAGCCTGCCGGACTCACGGAGTGGTACCGGTCGAACACGCTTCGAGTGAGGGGGCCCGTCAGGCGACCCGCTCCGGCACTCCGGCGTTGACCAGGTTCCGAACGGGAGTACGCCGGATGAACGACACCACCGGCCCATGATCCCATGATGCTGGCCCAGAAGAGGGCAAACGCCGCTACTGAGGGCAGCGATCGACGGCCGTCGCGTTTCGCCTCTGCACGTCCAAGGGCCGTCTGATGAACCTCCATCCATTCAATCGTCGCCTTCTCGCCGAAGAGCTTGTGCGGATCCGCCGGCCAGATGACCGGGAGCGCTATGCGGCGTCCCAACGCCAAGCACGGATCGACCCGAACCCCCACCAGATCGACGCGGTCATCTTTGCGCTGCGACGGCTAAGGGAAGGCGGCTGCATCCTCGCGGACGAGGTCGGTCTCGGCAAGACCATCGAGGCCGGGTTGGTGATCGCACAAACACGTGCGGAAGGCGCTCAGCGCATCCTGCTGATCGTCCCCAAGTCGCTCATCGGCCAGTGGCAGAACGAGCTGTTCACCCTCTTCGGCGTCCAGGCGCGAGAGGACCAAACGTTCCTCGCGCCTGGGGTGTACTTGGTGGGCCGTGAGTTCGCGGGCAGCGAGCGTGGGGCGACGCCCCTGGGCGCCGTGCCTCCTTTTGACCTGGTGGTCATCGACGAGGCGCACGAGATATTCGCGGGCCTGCACAAGCGATACGGACGCGACGGGATCTACGACGACGCCTCGGAAGAGGCGATGATGGCGCACCGGGTTCGCGGGTTTCTTCGGTCCTCCCCCGTCCTTCTGCTCACCGCGACGCCGATACAAAACTCGCTCGCGGAGCTGTGGGGGCTGGTCCAATACGTGGAACCCACGGGCACGCTGCTCGGCGACATCACTACTTTCCGCCAGGTCTTTTGTGCCGAGGATGACCGGACGCTGGTGCCCGGCCAGGAGCACGAGCTCCAGCGACGCCTCGCGACTGTGCTGCAGCGGACGCTTCGCCGGCAGGCCCAGGAGTTCCTGGATCGGCCCTTCACGCAGCGCCGATGCCGGCTCTACGAGTACTCGATGAGTGACGACGAGCGGTCGCTCTACGATGACGTGACGCAGTATCTCCTTGAGCCTTCGATCTACGCGTTCTCTGGTCGGCAGCGCCGGCTGCTGCTGATCGGGTTCCATCGGCGCATGGCGTCATCGATTTCCGCGCTGGCCGCGAGCCTCGAGAACGTCGCGCGGCGTCTTCGGGGACTCGAATCCGGTCAGCCCGTCGATGACATGGCGATCGAGAACCAGCTCGATCTGGAAGAGGAGGACGATGACGAGGCGCAACCCGAGGAGACGCGGCCTCCAACGGACCGGCTGGCCCTTGCTGCGGAGCTGGCCCGCGTCGAAGCCTTCGTCGCTCGCGCTCGCGCTCTTCCAAACGATGCGAAGGCGCGCTCGTTCAAGGAGGCGATCGGCCTTGTGCTCGAGCTGGGACGAGAGGGGCGCGGTAGCGGGAAGGCCGTTGTGTTCACCGAATCCATACGGACGCAGGAGTACATCCGAATTCTCCTACTTGACATGGGTCTGCAGGACGACGAGATCACGTTGTTCCGCGGCGCCAACGACCACGAGCGCGCCACCGAGGCCTACACTCGCTGGCAGCAGGAGGAAGGAGTCCGCCTTGCGCCCGGGTCAAGACCCAGTCGCACGGTAGCGGTAAGGTTGGCTCTTGTCCATGAGTTCAGAACTCGGTCGAAGGTTCTGGTGTGCACCGAGGCCGGCGCGAAGGGGCTGAACCTCCAGTTCTGCGAGACGGTCATCAACTACGACTTGCCATGGAACCCCCAGCGCATCGAGCAACGCATTGGCCGCTGCCATCGTTACAGCCAGCAGCATGACGTCACGGTGGTCAACTTCATCGCGCGCGACAATGAGGCCCATCGACTGACCTTCGAGATCCTGAGCCAGAAGCTCGACCTGTTCGGCAAGGTCCTGGACGCCTCGGACCACGTACTGCACGAGCCCCGCACTGACGCTCCGGAGATCGTCGTGTCGGCTCTATCCGTCGAGCTCGAGAGCGACCTCCGGAGCATCTACAGCCGGTCTCGCACCATTGACGAGATGACCCGAGAGATCGCTGCGCTCCGCGACAGGATCTCGGATCGGCGGGACGCGTACGAGAAGGAGTACGAGCGCACCTCGCAGATCATCGAATCCCGATTCGACGACGACGTGCGAAAGGTCTTTCGGCGGCTTCGCGCGGAATTGCCCGGTGCGCTCGCGCAGCTCGACCGAGACCTCGCCGAACTGGTGGATGGCTACCTCGACGCGCGTGGGGTGGAGTACCGGCATTCCGACGAGCGTGGTCGGGTCATCTTTGATGTTGCGACGCCGGGACCTCTCACTCCCAGACACGGGAGTGGCCATCTGTTTGCGACCGGAGATGCGCGAGGTCTTCGGGACGCCGAGGCGCTGAACCTCTCGCATCCATTGGTCCACGCGGCGATCGCAGACGCCCGAACTGGGCCGGAGGCTCGGTCGGATTCTTGCTGCCGCACGACGCGTCGGCCGATCTGTGGGCTCTGGCGGGAAAGACCGGTGTGCTCGGAGTGGCTCTCGTGGACTATGCCGGCTTCGAGCCGGTGCACCGAGTGATCGCCGCGGCCGTCGTGGACGGCGTTCCCATCGAGCCGACGCTGGCCGCTGAGATCTGTCGCCTGCGGGCGGTGGACGGACCCGCGATCGAGGCCATCGTCGATCCCCCCTGGCTCGATGACGCCGTAGACGAGGCGGTATTCGTCGACCAGCGACAAGTCGAAAAGAGGGAGCAGGAGCATTTCGACCAGGCTATCGGGCAGCTCGAGCGGTTCGTCGAGGACAAGGTACTCGTCAGCCGCCGCGAACGGGCCAGGATCGCCGAAAGTTACGCTCAGCGCGAGATCGCCGCGATCAGATCGTCGGGTCGAGCGCTCGCGAGAGGGTCGAGGAGGAGATCGAGCGGCTCGCAACGAGGGACGAGGCGCTGGAGCGCCGGATCAACGCTCTGGACTCCAGGCAAGATGAGGTCTACCGAAAATGGCGGGACCAATACCACGAGCTTCGATATCGGGCGCCCAAAGTGACGCGGCTGTTCCGAGCGGCATTCCGGATAAACCCCCCGGACCCGAAGACGTCGTGCTGAGGCTGCTGCACACCGCGGACTGGCACCTCGGGCGCCGGTTCCCGTCATTTCCCGAGGAGGCGCAGAAGAAGCTGTCGCGGGCGCGGATGGAGGTGATCTCGAGGATCCTCGATGTGGCGCGACGGAACAGCGTCAACGCTGTTCTGTGCGCGGGCGATCTGTTTGACGATCCGGCACCGAGTGCGGACTTTTGGGAGGGGCTCGTCAAGGTGTTGAGGGATCAGCCCCCTCCGCATGCTCCCATGTTCCTTGTCCCCGGCAACCATGACCCCCTGACTCCGGAATCGGTGTGGGCTCCAGGGCATCCCTTTCGGTCGCGTCTTCCGCAGTGGGTGCATGTGGTCGATCGAGACGACTTTGAGTACGAGATCACGCCCGATGCCGTCCTTTACGCGCGGCCGTGTCGTTCGAAGGCGGGCGAGAACGACCTTGCGATGGCGCTGCCTGCGCGCCAGCCCGGTGATATGCGGCTCCGGATCGGCTGTGTTCACGGCCAAACGTTCGACATCGAGGGACACCAGACGAATTTCCCAATCCGTCGGGACGCCGGCGTTCAGCGCGGACTCGACTATTTGGCCATCGGCGATACCCACTCGTTCCGCGACGTCACAGAGGCGCTGCCGGTCCCGACCGTGTATCCGGGCGCTCCAGAAGCCACGTCCTTCGACGAGGCGACGGCCGGCAACGTGGCGCTCGTCGCCTTGTTCCGGCACGGTCGCCGCCCTCGGGTCGATGCGGAGCCCGTAGCGTTTTGGCGTTGGATGGACGTTCATTGCCGTGACATGAATGAGTTGCGCAGAGTTGCTGACCACCCAACACCTCGAGCGGCACGTGGTGAGGCTCCACCTCGACATGATCGTCTCTCTGTCCGAGGAGAGCGAACTCGAGCGGATTGTGCGGGATCTCCAGGGAACCGACGCGACTCACGGACGCGCGGGCGTGCTGCTCGTGGACCGCACGAACCTGCGATTGCAGGCGGGGTCTTCGGGTGCCTTTCCAGACGACCTTCCTGCCGTCCTCAAAGACACGGTGGCACGCCTCGACCGAATCGTTGGCGATTCAGTCGACGAAGCCGAGAAGACGAAAGCTACTCGCGCGTTGGCCCACCTGTACAAGCTTCTCCAGAGTCACGATGCCCTGATCGAGCGCGCGCCATGAGGATTCATCGACTCCGCGTCGAGAATGTTGCCGGCATTGGGGCGGGGGAGATTGCCTTCGGCCCAGGACTGAACGTGCTCTATGGTCCGAACGATCTCGGCAAGTCGACGCTGGCGGACGCGATCCGGTTGGTGCTCCTTCTACCCCATACGTCAACCCATTGCGAACGGTTCGTGCCCTGGACCGGCGGCCAGGACCCCATGGTCGAGCTGACGTTCCAAACGGATGCGCAGCGCTTCTGGCGCGTGCGAAAGCAGTTCGGGAAGGGCGGTTCGTCCGTGCTGCAGGAGTCCCGGGATGGTCGGCAGTTCGATGAAGTGGAACGTGCCCGGAGGGTCGATGCCAGACTGCGGGAGATCCTGCGCTGGGGAATCCCCGAGCCGGGCGGCTCGGGGGCCGCCAAGGGTCTTCCGACCAGCTTTCTGGCCACCGCGTTGCTGTCCACGCAGGCCGACGTCACGGCGATCCTTGAAGGAAGCCTGGAACGCGACGCCGCGCCAACGGGCAAAGAACGGATCGCTGCGGCGTTGCAGGCGATTGCGCAGGATCCGCTGTTCGTCGGCTTGCTTCGGGAAGTGCAGTCCAGACGGGACGAAGCATACACGGACAAGGGTGCCAAGAAGACGGCGAAGGGGAGTGTCTTCAAGGCCGCCGCCGACCGCCTGAACGAGGCGCGAGAGGAGAAGGAGCGTCTGGCAGAAGGTGGTCCACGATTCCGAGGGCGTGGAGAGTCAGCTTCGCGACCTGATGTCGAAACGCGTCCAGTATCAGGAGGACCTCAGGGTCGCCACGGAAGGGCTCGCCGCGGTGGAGCTGCTGACCAGGCAGGCCGAGGAGCTTGCGGCAGGTGCAGAGTGCGTCCGTGTCGCGCAGGAGGCGGTCCGCCAGATTCGGAAGATGGATGAGGAGGTTGCCGTCGCCGGTCAGAACGTCGAGTCGCTTGTTGGGAAGCGGGACAACGCCAGACAGGCTCTGAAGATCGCTCGGGACGTCCAAGCCACAGCGGATGATGGACTGAAGGCCGCCGAGGAGACCGCGCGCGCAGCGGGATTGGATCCGGCCATGGCCGACACCGTGGCGCGTCAAGATCTCGTACTTCGCAGGTCCGCAGCGGAGCAGGTGGCCATGGAGGCCCAAAGGGCGATCGATGCACTCGCCGCCGCGCAGAATCGCGTCGATGAAGCTGCTGCGCGCCGAGGAGGAACACGGCAGATTGGAAGCGGTGGCCGCCCAGGTGCGGGAGGAGTGGTCCCGGGCGGGCGAAAGGGAGAAGGCGGTCGGTGAGCAACTGCAAAGGTATGACCTGCTGGAACGCGCCCTGGAAGCGCAAGCGGCAGACGGCGAGGTCGTGAACAGCCGCTCCAGCGTGGACAAGGAGGCCGGCCTTCAGGCGCAGCTCCAAGAGACGCTTGCCGAACGCGTGGAGGCGGCGAAGCGCCGTGCCGCCGTCATCGTCCCCGCTCCAGAAGCCCTGGCGCCGATGCGAGCACTCGCGGCGGACCTGGCAGGTGCCCGCGGAGCGTTGAATGTCGGCCTCGTCGTGACCGTGACCCCTCGGGCCCCCCTCGACCTCCACGTCCGCAAGGACGGGGCTCAGGACGATCCCGGAGTCGTCGCGCAGCCATTCGAGATCGAGGCGACCAGTGATGTCGAAGTCGGCATTGCCGACCTCGCCACCGTTCGGGTGCGAGGGGGGCGCCGTGAGGCGCAGGACACTGTCCGCCGGCTGGAAGCTCGCTGGGCGGGTGAGGTGGCGCCGCACCTCGCCGCGGCCGGCGCGTCTGATCTGGAGGTGCTCGAAGCGCGGGTAGCGGAGGCGCGGGAGCTGGATGCGAGCCTCAAGGAAATGGACCGGGCCTTGGATGTCGTTCGCCGGGACATCTCGGCTCTCGCCGGCGCGAAAGACGCGCTGACCGCGGCTCTCTCCCGTGGCGCGGCCTGCCATGCGGCCCTCGGCGACGTGTCCCTCGAGAGCCTGCGCGCTGAGCTCGACCGGCTGGGCAAGGATCCGGGCACCGCCCTCAGGGCTCGCCGCCAACAAGCGTCGCAGGAGGCGGAGAAGGCGAGGAGCGCGGCGAGAGAGGCGGCCACGATGCACAGCGTCGCGGAGGAGCGTGTTCGGGCGGCACGGGCGACTCTCGAGACCGCCAAGCAGACGCGGGACGCCGCCGTTCGGCAGTACCCATCCGGCATCGCCGAGTCGGCGCGCGCGGCCCAAGAGTCCCTCCATGCCGCCGTCTCGGATCAGGAGAAGATCGCGGCGGAGCTCGGCGCGTTGGAGCGTTCGATCGAGACACGCACGCGGACGATGGAGGAAGCCGTAGCCGGTGCGCGCGCCAAAGCGGATGCGGCGCGGACGGCCACCAACACTGCTCAAGACGCGGTCACGACGGCGACCGCCGAGCACGCCTCCGAGATGCGCCACCTTGCGGATCTGCAGGAGCTGCGCGCTGCGCAGGATCTCGGCGTGGCAGAGGCGACCCTCTCCACGGCATCGGCGCGGCACGCCGCTCTTCCGGTTCCAGCGCGGTACGTCACGCGCGGGCGAACTGTCCGCATCTCGGGACACACTGTCGACCGCCAAACGGGTCCTCGATGATGTCGACCGTGAGATACAACGGGCACACGGCGCGCTCGAGCAAGTCGGTGGCGCCGTAGCACGAGAGCGGCTACGCGACGCCTTGGAAGCATTTGATCTCGCCGAGCGCCAGGAGCGAGAGATCGAGGAGGACTATGAGGCATGGCGGCTCCTGCTCGAGCAGATGAAGGAGGCCGACGCCGCTCAAGCCAACAATCTGGGCCAGGCCCTTGCCCCAGCCATCGAGGGTCGCTTCCAAGCGTTGACGAAACAGCGCTACCAGGGGGTGCGGCTGACCGCCCACCTCGCCACAGAGGGCGTACTAGCGGCCGGGGCGGCCCGGGAGCCCGATCGGATCTCGGTCGGCACGCGAGAGCAGCTCTCGACGTTGTACCGCATCTCCCTTGGGGAGTACCTCTCTACGACCATCGTCCTGGACGATCAGCTCGTCCAGAGCGACGGCGACCGTATGGACTGGTTCCGCGCGTTGCTCAGAGACAAGGCTCGCTCCTTTCAGATCGTTGTGTTCACGTGCAGGCCCCATGACTACTTGGCGGCGGCTGCCATGGTGCCGGATAGCGGACCCGTCCACGCTGATACCGAAGACGGTTTCGTCCGCGCGATTGCTCTCGAACGAGCTGTGCGCCGACGATGAACGCCTCAGCGGTCGGGAACGCCCTGGTGCGACGCGCGAGGATGCCGCGCGAGCCACGTTGCCACGTTCCTCGGACATCGCCGACGTCGCGACCGGGTCAAGGATCGGACCCGGCGGGCAGGGGGCCCGAGTAGTTCATGAGCCGGAAGGCCACCGGAGACTGGCAGCCAATTCGCCGACTCTGCGCTTCGCAAGTCGCTTGATTCCTTCTGTTCTCTTTCGGCGCTCCTGCCTCGAGGCGATGCGATGGTCACCTTCTTGAAGCGACTGTTCGGCGGTGACATCTTCGCGGCGAAGCCGACGTCTGCACACCCTAGCACCGCAGCGGTCGACGAGCCGGCGACGCCATCAATCGCATCCGCCTCGGAACCAGCGAGTGCGCATGGCACTCGAGGCGGCCAAGTCGAAGGCCGGGTGTTGGATCGTTACTTCGAGCTCTCGGCGGTGATCGAGCGGGGAAAGGCAGATCAAGACTATCGATCGGCGATCGCCGCCGCGCGCGAGACCTACGCGATCATGTCGCAGTTCGTCCGGGAGTGTCAGCGTGAGTACGGCAGATTCGACATCAGGACGTCACATGCCGTGCACACGGCGCCGACGCTCATGGCCGTACTGGAGGATCGCGAGGGTATTCGGGAACTTCGCGCCGCGCTGGAAGGCGTGCCTGAGCTCCGCGACTGGTTGCCGTCGGCTGAGCGGGCGGAAGCGGATATCGAACTCGTGGTGGGCATCATGGGTGTGGTGCACCGGGAACCGGGACTCGCGCAGTCCGGGCTCAAAGCCCACCTAGGTGCCGCGGATGGCCGCCGCGTTTCTCAGCTCGCGGCGTGGCTCGAAAAAGCTGGTCGGATCCGACGAGTGAAGAAGGGATCGAGCCACCAGCTCTACCCGACGGTCGCCACCGACGTATCGGCAGATTGATCTTCCGCGCGGCGCCGGGGTAGGCAGGACGACCCTCGCGTCAACTGTCCGTGTTCTGTCCGTAAATGCCTGCCAACCAGCCGCAACCCGGACCAACCGACAGCACTACAACCTCCAATTTCCTATGGGGCCAGTTGGGAGGGTTTGGCGCCCGTCGCACCCGCCATTGCCCCCATAACCCAAAGGTCGCTGGTTCAAATCCAGCCCCCGCAAACACACTTGGGCGGCCCCCGGTCGGGACCGCGTGCGCACTGAGACCGGACCCGGCCTTCGCTGGCCGCCGACACCCCACGCAACAAGCCTGATCGCCATCGGAAACGGGGGGTCAAACGGGGGCCAGTCCGCAGTCAAACGCCATCCCAACGGGTCACAACCCATCACAAGGCTCTCGCGAGACCCGAGGGGACAAAACGCCGCGCCCAGCGCGGAATTCCAGCGTGTGGCGGACAAAAGAAATGGTGGACAGGGGGAGAATTGAACTCCCGACACCGGGATTTTCAGCCCGCACCCCGGCCCGCCTCCCAAGGGCTTCAGCGGTCAGATTCGGTCGTGAATCGGGCCGGTTAGCCCTCGTCGGGCCCAGCCTCGCGCTGCCCGATTTTGACCGATTCCGCCCTCAGAGAGTAGGTAAGCGAGCAGTAAGCGACCCGCGTCACGCCCGGGCCCTCCTGCGAACCGAAAGACAGGAAAGCCACCGGATTGAGAATCCCAGGGCTGGGCCGAGGGGCGGCCCTACATCGGCCGCAGGGATCCGGGTCTTACGCGGGAGTCAGCGCGATTGCTCGGCGGTGTTGAGCGCCACGGCGAGGAGCAGCGGGAGTACACTAAACCGCGTCGAGGCGGGGGCCTTGCCACCCCTGCACCTTGAGGGCACCATTGCCGCCGCCTGTGGGCGATCCGGCACCCTCGAACCCGATTGCCTCGGGTTTGCCTAGCTTGCCGCCGGGAACACGATCAGGCGCCGCCTGGGGAGATCCCCCGCCTCGACACCTTCAAGCAGATTTCTACGGTCGCACCGGCGCCGCAGGGCAAGGCTTTTCGGTCGACAGGCGGGCGTAGATCGCGGCGATCATCGCTCGCTTCTAAGGCTCGGGCCCATCTTCGCTAACACGCTCGATCGTGTTTATCCACGCCTCGTCGGGCGGATTACCTTCGACGAAAGCGATGTAGTCTATGTGACTCTGCTCGGGGCCAAGCCACGAGCGAACCAGCGACCGGTCGCGCGGCAGCCTCCGCTTCCCGCTGGTCGAGCAGCTTGAGCGCGACCTGACGACTCCGGGAGCGCGATGACTCACGGATCTCCCGACGCTGGCTGCGATCCCAGTAGGAGATCCACCAGATCGAGTAGCGACGCCCGTGACGCGACGGCCGAAACAGCCAGCCCATGGGCCGGAACCTACGGAGGTCCGCGCAACTCGGCAACAATCCGGCAAGCGGTCTCGGCGCCTCACTCGACTGGCAGCGTCTGACGCGACCATGGGATCAGCAATCCCAGGGCTCGGTGGAGCAGGCGGGTCAGACCGACGCCCGCGTCCTGCTTCAGACTTTCGACCGCTGCCGACCCGTCACCCGGGCGATGTGATCGACCAGACGGTTGGCAATGTCCGAGAGGTCAGCTTCCTGGAGGTCGCGATTGGTACGAAACTGCCAGAACTTTCGGACGGTGTTGACTCCGCTGCGGCGCTGCTCGAACACGAACACCTGTCGGTCGCCGTCCAGCGTGCGCCCCAGGACGGTGATGAGCGGGTTGGCGTGAAGATCCCCGACGGCGCGGGCGCCGGCATTGCCCTTTGCGTATTCCATGATCGTCGTGTCGAGACGGAGCACCTTCGCGCCCGGCGGGATGTCCGGCTCACGCGTCGCGACGATCTTGAACAGCTTCGAGTCGCGCAGCACGGGCACGAATTTCTCCCGCAGGACCCCGCGCGCCCACTCCAGCGACTCTGTATCGTCAGGCTTGAGATCCTTCACCTCAGCCCGCGGCTCCGTGAGCAGGAGCGTGTCATAGGCGGCGAAATCGAAGCCTGGCGTCACCCACGTCCAGGCGAGATCCTTGTCCGCGTGCATCGTCACGCCACCGGGGCCGGGCTTGCCCTCGGGGGACTTGGGTGTTGATGCGCATCCGGTTGCCAGAGCAATCAGGACCAGGGCGAGTACGCGCACCATGGCTGTCTCCTGCCGGTCCGGTACTACGGTAGGATGCCATCGGTTCATTGCTCGGGCTCCTTCACGGGTTCGGAATGATGGGCCAGCCCCCGGCGGTGTTCCCGCACCGCGCGGGGGCGTCTTCGCGTCGTCCCTACTGTGGCTCGGAATGGCAGTGGTCGACTCCGCGCCACCCCTCGATCCCCTCGCGGACCGCCAGCGGCACGATGGCCAGGGCGGCCAGCGGGTCCGCCCACCACCACCCGAGGGCCGCGTTGAGCACCAAGCCGGCGAGCGTCGTGAGCGACAACCAGGCACACGTCAGCGTCTCATAGGCATCCGCACGAAGCGCCCCGCTCTTGAGCGCGATGGCGGTCCGAAGCTTCGCCCGCCCGAGCAAGGGCATGACGACCAGAGAGATCGCGGTCAGCACGATCCCGAGCCGACTCTCCTGCGCCTCCCCGCCATAGCCGATGAGCCGCCGGCTTGCGTCCACGATGATGTACGCCGCGAGTCCGAATAGGAGTGCCCCGGCGATCCGCCCGGTGCGTCGTTCCAGCGTTTCGGCACGCTCTTCATCCGCGCGGCCCGTGGCTTCCGCCCACAGCCGCCACCCCACGACCGCGCCGCTCGCGGTCTCCACGAACGAGTCGATGCCGAACCCAATCAGCGCAATCGACGAGGCGAAAAGTCCGGCACTCACCGCGATCACACCCTCGACGACGTTCCAGCCCACCGTCGCGACCTCCAGGGCGATGGCCCGACGGAGAAGGTGCGTTCGCGTCGTCATTTCCGACTCGGTTACTCCATCAGCGCCGTCACCGGCACGCTTAGCATCCTCCGATCGCGCGAAGGGACGGTGTGCAGTGTCCCCGCCATTACATCAGGAATGCCCAGACCACGATCCCAAGAAGTAGAATCGCGGCCGTGAACGCGACCCAGCCGAACCATGCGGCCGCCCATCTCCACCACGCCCGCGGCGGCATGATGTCACTCCTCCACCACCGAGTTAGCGTAGGCGATCCAGCGGTCGATTCGACGCAGCCAGTCCCCCGAGATGTCGCGGCGCGGTGCGAAAGTGGACGGTTGCCCCGTGAATCGCAACGCGGCCAATGTCGGGGGTATGGTCGGCGGTCGTGAGAGCCGGGCGGTGGGCAAGAAAGCGGCACGCCACGCGGGGGATGGCGCGGCCGTTAGGTCGAATTCGTAGAGCGTGTCCCGGCCCTCGATGCGAGCCACGACGACACGCGGGAGGTCGGGTAGCCGCTCCAAAGGCATATTCGTCAGCGGCGGGTGCCGCTCATGGCTGCGGGCCGGGGTCGGCTGCCCAGTACGGCACGGCGGGCTCCCAGCGGCGCAGTGGGCTGGGCGTCTGCGTCGGCTCCCAGATCGGCACGAGGGACCACCAGTCCTTGCCGTCTGGCACCGGCAAGTACTCTGTCGAGCAGCCGCACCAGTCTGGGATCTGAAGCGTCTGGGGCGGCGTCCAGCCCTGCCGGCGGAGATCGGCGGCGCGGAACCGCATCAGTGAGACCTCGCGCCCACACGTCCAGCAGGCGAGCGGCTGGCGGCGGCGGCCGGAGGCGTCGAGCCAGATGGGCGGGACCATGTGGCGCTCTCTTCCTCGTCAGCGGTCGTATGGCTCGGCTGTTCGCGGGCCAGTCCAGAACTCGCGGGATTGGGTCGGTCACTTCCGGCCGCTCTCAGGGTCGGCCCGACCCTCAAAAAGCCCCAGCCCGGGGCGGCCAGCCGGGTGCCACGGCTTCGGAGCCCGGGTGGAAGTACACACCCAACGGGTGTGATTTTCACCCATGACCCGGCCCACCCGTCGCGGAAGTGCCGGAATCCGTGTGCGCGTCTCGCGGCATCGGTCTTGCTGGGGTAGTTCAGGTCCGGGTCTTCTGGAGGCGATGACTGTGACAGGCCCCATCGAGACCGGCGCGGCAACGGGCTTTGACACGGCCGACCCAGTCCCCATTCCGTTCGGGCTGGCCGGCGTCGTCACGTCCTGGAACCCCGTCTCCCGTATGCTCCACATAGGTGGGCAGTGCCTCCACGTCCCGTCCTCCGTCGCCGCCGCGGGGCTGGCGCCCAATGTGAGCGTGACGGTCACCGGGCATCGGCCCGCCGGTGGATCGGCGCCCTGGACGGTGACAGAGGTACGCCCGCACCAGCCGGGGTTCTGAGCTTCACAACCGCGCCGTCCTCGCGGCGCTGCGTCTGATTGCCCTGCCGTCGAGCGACGGGTCGTGTCCCGGGTGCGATGGAAAATGCGGGGCAACCTTCCGGGTTCCTCAGCATGCTCACTACTCGATAACCTCGTCCGCCCGCGCCAGCACCGCCGGCGGGATCGTGAGGCCGAGGGCCTTCGCGGTCTTGAGGTTGATCACGAACTCGAACTTCGTCGGCTGCTCGATGGGCAGATCGCCAGGCTTGGCGCCCTTGAGGATCCTGTCGACGTAACGCCGCCGTGCGCCGCAACAGGTCCGCGATATTGGCCGCGTAGCTCATCAGACAGCCGGCCTCTACCAGTAGTCGGCTCTCGGCCATCGTGGGGAGTCGGTATCTCAGCGCGAGATCCGCGATGCGCTTGCGCTCGAGGAAGAACAGGCCGGTGCCGGACACCATGGTCAGCGACCGTGCTCCCTTTTGCACCATGGTCGCGAGTGCGCTGTCCAGGTCGCCGGGCTCCGATGCCAGGTACGTCTGATACGGGAGCCCTAAGGATTTCGACGCAACCTCGAAGTTCTTGAGTAAGGCAGCGGCCCCCGGCGCGAATCCGGCCGCCGCCGGAGGGTTCGCGAGCACCGCGACCGGTTTGACGTTGGGGAGCGCTTCTTTCAAGATCTCCAGACGCTTGCCGACCAGCTCGCGCCACTGCGACGAAATGCCGGTGATCATCCCGCCAGGTCGTGCGAGGCTCGCCGCGTATCCGACTGCGACAGGATCGCCCACGAAACAGAACACGATGGGAATCGTGTGGGTCGCCTGGCGCACGGCGTTGACGCGCCCCTCGTCAGGAGCCACGATCACGTCGACGTTGAGCCGAACGAGCTCCGCGGCGAGTGTCGGGAATCGCGCCGGGTCCCCTTGTGCCCATCGCCATTGACGGCCATGTTCCGCCCGTCCTCCCAGCCGAGGTCTTTCAGCCCCTGCTCGAGCGGCCACGGCCGCGCTCCCGGTACATCGCCGAGGTATCCGACCCGTGGCACCCGTCCGGAGACCTGCGCCTCGGCGGTGAGGGGCGCGGCGAGGAGACCGGCCGCCGTGCGATGAACGTCGCCGATCCATCATTGATCACCTCGTCCGCCCGCGCCAGCACCGCCGGCGGGATCGTGAGGCCGAGGGCCTTCGCGGTCTTCAGGTTGATCACGAACTCGAACTTGGTCGGCTGCTCGACAGGCAGGTCGGCGGGCTTGGCACCGCGGAAGATCTTATCGACGTACCCGACCGCGCGGCGAAAGACGTCCTTGATGGTGATTCCATAGGCCATTAGTCCTCCCGCCTCGGCAAATTCCCGCCACGCGCCGATGGACGGAAGGCGGTGCTTCATCGCGAACTCCGCGATGCGGGCGCGGGCCTGCGGCTGTGAACCATTGTCTCAGCGGGTAGGACCAGCCCGTCCGGCCGAGTCTGCAGTGCGGCTGCGAGTGCTTGATCGATTCGTCCGGCGTCTCGCACATCCACACTGTGGAACTCGACGCCGTGTGTCCTTGCGGCCGCCTGCGTCTCCTGAACGACCCGCACAATCGAGGGATTGCCAAGGTTCGACAGCATCGTGACCCGAGTGAGTCCCGGTAGAACTTCCTTGAGCAGGTCGAGCCGCTTCGGACCCAGGTCACCCAGACCGGACAGCCCCGTGACATTCCCTCCCGGCCGGGCAAGGCTGGCGACGAGGCCGAGGGCCACGGGATTGTTCGTCCCCACCATCACGATCGGGATCGTGCTGGTCGCGTTCTTCAGCGCCTGAACCGCGGCGCTGTTTCCAGCCATGAGCACATCGACTTTCAGCTGAACGAGCTGGACCGCCATCTCGGGGAGACGCTCGATGCCCCCACCCGATCGGTGTTCGATCAGGAAATCCTTGCCCTCTACGTAGCCGAACTCGCGGAGACCGTGGCGGAAGGCTTCCGCCCACTCGGGAGGAATCGGCAGGGGGTGTAACCAGCCAACTCGGTGGACTTTGCCGGCGCCGGCTGCGTCTCGGCGGCGAGCGGCGCGGCCAAGAGGCCCAGGGTGCCAGCGAGGAAGACTCGCCTATCCACTACTCGATGACCTCGTCCGCCCGCGCCAGCACCGACGGCGGGATCGTGAGGCCGAGGGCCTTCGCGGTCTTGAGATTGATGACGAGCTCGAACCTGGTAGGCTGTTCCACCGGGATGTCGGTGGGCGGCGCACCCTCGAGAATCTTGTCGACCAACGCCGCCGCTCGGTGCCACTGGGCGCGGAAGCTCAGACCGTAGGACATGAGGCCGCCGATCTCGACGAACTCACGCTCGGGAACATCGCCGGAAGCCGCGCCCGCGCCACCAGCTCGACAAGCCGCGCCCGTTGGCTGAAGAACACTGGTGAGTTCAGGGTCACGACGCCCTCGACACGCTCGCGCGTCATGGTCGCAAAGGCACCCGGCCACTCCGTCAGGTCTCGCGGTTCCAGCAGCACGAGCCGCACGCTCAGCGGGCCTGCCGCAGCCCTGGTCTCCAGGAGCTGTGTGTGATCGAGTTGACCGGGTCTGACAGGACGGCGATGGTGGCTGCCCCGGCGACCGTCTCCTTGAGAAGCTGGAGCCGCTTGCCTGCGAGGTCGCTGCCGACGTTGGACAGCCCGGTGAGGTTCCGGCCCGGCCGCGCGAGGCTGGCGACCAACCCGGACGCGACAGGGTCGCTGACCAACGTGAAGACGATCGGGATCGTCGAGGTCGCCGCCCCGGCAGCCTTCGCCGCCAGCGTACCGTCCACGACAATCACGTCGGGCTGAAGCCGCACCAACTCCATCGCCAGTTCAGGAAGCCGGGCGGCAACGCCAGCCGCGTAGCGTTGCTCGATCATCACGTCTTCCCCTCAATGTGTCCGAGGTCACGCAGACCCTGTCGGAATCCCTCGATGTCGGCGGGCTGGGGCGAAGCGGCCCGTAGGAAGCCGATCCGGGCGATCTTCCCCGCCGGCTGGGCCTCGGCGCCAAGCGGCGCAGCGAGGAGGGCCAGGATCAGTGTGACCAGCGACACGACTCGCGTCATCGTCGACTCCACGCAGGTCCGCGTCGGCCTTCTCCAGCCAGAAGGTCATGCCCATCTCGCGGTACAGCGTCGTCGCGGTGGTCAGGTGCTCGGAGGCCTTCACGGGATCACCCGTGCGTCGGTAGAGCTTGCCCAGGCCGAGGTGGCAGTGGGCGACGAGCGGGCCCATGCCGAGTTCGGAGCTAGGGTCATGGCGGCGCCGTAGTGCACTTCGGCCGTTGCCATGTCGGGGTGGTCATGATGCGAGGCGACCTCGCCCAGGAGACGGAGGGCCCACGCCTCATGGCCGCGTTCCTTGTGGGTGGAGCGAGCTCAAGAGCCTGCCGGGCGCCCCGTGTCGCGTCATCGATACGCTCGGCCAGGAGATAGCCTTCGCTGAGCCAGCCGGCCCAGCCGACGCCGAGGCCACCCACGTTCATGCGTTCGGTACTCCGCTCTAGCAGCGGAAGCGCTTCTCCGAGACGTTCGGATAGGGCATACGCATACCCTAACTCCGCCCCGGTGATTGCCAGCCACGGTACGATGTTTGCGTCCTGACAGAGTGCGTGAGCGCGCTCGAGCACCGGAATCGCCTCGCCGAGGTCTCCCTTGCTTCGACGCAAACTGCCAAGCACGGTGTACGCCGTGATACGACCGAAGGGCTCACCGACGTGCTCGGCGATCCGAAGTCCTTCCTCGGCCCGGGTCGCGGCGTCGACGAACTTCCCCAGCTGTGCGAGCGACCAGGTCAGATACATCCGCGACATCACCGAGGGCAGCGTCGGCATCCCGAGCCGCTGACCGCTCAGCGCGCCCTCCAGGGGCGCGAGACTTTGCGTGAGGAGGTCGATCGCGCGCTCGTAGGCGCCCAGGACGTAGTAGATCCAACCCAGGCGAGAGCTCGCCTGAACACTGAGGGCCACGTCATCGAGGCCTTGGGCGAGGTCGAGGCCGCGTTGGCCGAACTCAACGGCGCGCTCATGGTCTCCCAGATGCGAGACTTGGGTCCCGGTATACGTCGCGACCCACGCTCGACGATGGCGATCATTCAGCGCCGTGGCGAGCGTGTCCGCTTCTCGCAGATAGTCGAGGATCCGCTCGAACTGGCCGAGCGGGTAGAGCGCGTTGCGCAGATCGAGGCGGAGATCCACAGCCATCTCGAGCACCTCCCGGCTCTCAGGGCGGTGCTTCAACGCGACCAGCGCCTGCTCGAAGCAGGCGACGGCCTCTTGGTAGGCGGAGCGCATGGCGGCCTTGATGCCGGCCTGCCGAAAGTATGTGACCGCCTTCTCCCACAGGTCGCCCCGAAATGCGTGATGGGCGAGCGGCTCGACGTGTTCGGCCAGCCGATCGGGGTAGAGCTGTTCGATGGCCGCCACGATCCGGCCGTGCAGGGCGCGTCGTCGATCATGGAGGAGGCTGCCATAGGCCACCTCGTGGGTCAGCGCGTGCTTGAAGGTGTACTCGAGATCAGGGAAGAGGCTCGTTTCGTACAGGAACTCGGCCGACTGGAGGTGGGCAAGCCCCTGGCGGAGGTCGTCCTCGGGCAGGTCGGCGACGGCCTGGAGCAGCGCGAACGGCACGTCCTTCCCGATGACGGAGGCGGTCTGGAGGAGGCGCTTGTCCTTGGGTGGCAGCCGGTCGATTCGCGCGGCCAGCATGGCCTGCGCCGTCGCCGGAATCTGCCACGCTTCCGGCGCCTTCGCCATCCGATACGCCCCCCGCTCCCCGACGAGCACCTCGGTCTCGACGAGGGTCCGCACGCTTTCCTCTAGGAAGAAGGGGTTCCCCTCGGTCCGCGCGATCAACATCCGCGTGAGGGGTGCGAGGCTCCGGTCGTCGCCGAGCAGGGCGTTGAGGAGCTCCTCGGCCCTTTGGGGCGGCAACGGGTCGATCCGGAGCTGGGGGTAGTAGGTCTTGCCGCCCCAGGCGTGCTGGTACTCGGGGCGGTAGTTGACGAGGAGCAGGAGGCGGGCGGTAGGGAGGCTCTCGACGAGGCTGTCCAGCAGCGCCTGGGTCTCGCTGTCGATCCAGTGCAGGTCCTCGAAGACCACCAGGAGCGGCTGGACCTGGCTCTCCCGGAGCAGCAGCCGCTTGACCGCCTCGAGCGTCCGCTGCCGGCGCTGCGGCGGATCGAGGGCCTCCCACGCGGCATCCTCCACCGGCACGTCCAGCAGCGCCAGGAGCGGCGTCAGGATCGGCTCCAGGCGCGGTCCAGCGTGAGGAGCTTGCCGGTGACGCGCTCGCGGATGCCCGCGGGTCGTCGCGGTCCTGGATCTGGCAGTACGCCTTCAGGAGATCGATGACGGGCAGATACGGCGTGGCCTTCCCATACGAGACCGAGCTGCTCTGGAGCACGAGCCAGCCGTGCGTTCGGTGGGACTGCGTGACCTCCCAGACGAGGCGCGACTTCCCGAACCCGGCCTCGCCCACGATGGCCACCAGCTGGCCATGCCCGGATGCCGCGTGCCCGAGCGCTTGCCGAAGCTGCTCGAGCTCTGCTCGCGCCCCACGAAGCGAGTCAGCCCCCGCGCGGCGGCGCTGGCCCGGAGCCGCGACCGCGCGGCCCGATCCCGGTCAGCTCGTAGACCTTGATGGGGCCGCCAGTCCCTTGACGGGCACCGTGCCGAGCGGCGTGACCTCGACGTAGCCTTCCGCTAGGCGCAGCGTGTCGGCTGTCAGCAGGGCAGCCCGGCCTTGGCGAGCTGCTCCATCCGGGCGGCCAGATGGGTCGTTTGCCCGACGGCGGTGTAGTCCATGCGGAGGTCGCTGCCGATGGCGCGGACGACCACCTCGCCCGAGTTGAGGCCGACACGGATCTGCACCGTGCGACCCTCGCGCTGCATCTCCTCGCGTAGAGGTGCGCGCCGCTGCATCGAGCGCGGCGTAGCAGGCTCGGACGGCGTGATCCTCATGGGCCGATCGGCGCACCGAAGAGGGCCATGATCCCGTCGCCCATGACCTGGTTGACGGTGCCCTCGTAGCGGTGGACTGCCTCCATCATCCGCTCGAGCACGGGATCGAGGAGTTTCCGAGCCTCCTCGGGGTCGCGATCGGCCAGGAGCTCCATGGAGCCCTTGAGATCGGCGAAGAGTACGGTGACCTGCTTGCGCTCACCCTCGAGGGCGGCCTTCGAGGTGAGGATCTTCTCGGCGAGGTGCTTGGGCGTGTAGGACTCAGGGGCGGGGGCCCGCGTGGTGGACTCGCCAGGGGCGGGGGCTCCGCACGAACCGCAGAATCGCTTTCCCGGCCCAAGCTCCCCGCCACATTGCGCGCAGGCCAGCGTGAGGCGGCTGCCGCAGTCCTCGCAGAACCGCAACCCGTCGCGGTTCTCGGCATGGCACCGGGGACACGTCATGGCCGTGGCGGCTCGCCTCCGCCCGGATCGCTCGCGCCCCTTTCGTCGAGCCGAATGGGCAGCGTGAAGCTGAACGTCGACCCCTGGCCCACCTGGCTCTGCACCCAGATTCGCCCTCCGTGCAGCTCCACGAACTTCTTGGCGAGGGTCAATCCGAGCCCCGTGCCCTCTTGTCTCCGGGCGTCGTCCACGCCGACCTGACGGAACTCCTCGAAGATGGCCGCCTGGTCCTCGGGCGCGATCCCGATCCCCGTGTCGCTGACGGCGATGGTGATGCCGCCGTCGGCCGCCGTCGCGGTGAGGCCGACCCGGCCGCCCTCCGGGGTGAACTTCACCGCATTGGAGAGGAGGTTCAGCAGGATCTGCTTCACCTTCCGCTCGTCCGCGACGATGTCGCCCACCCGCTCGTCCACGGTCTGGGTGAGCGTGATCCCGTGCCGGGTCGCCCGCTCCCGGACCAGGGTCAGCGCGTTGTCCAGGGCGGTCGGCAGATGGAACCGCCCGAGCTCCAGCTCCAGCCGGCCGGCCTCCACCTTGGACAGGTCGAGGATGTCGTTGATCAGCGAGAGGAGATGCCGGCCCGAGGACAGGATGTCCTGCAGGTACTCGGCCTGCTTCTCGTTCACCTCCCCGAACATCCGCTCGGCCAGCACCTCCGAGAAGCCGAGGATCGCGTTCAGGGGGGTCCGGAGCTCATGCGACATGTTGGCGAGGAACTCGGACTTGTGGCGGCTGGCGGCTTCGAGCAGCCGGCTCTTGTCCGCGATCTCGCGGAACAGGCGGGCGTTCTGGATGGCGAGGGCTGACTGGCTGGCGAAGGTCTGCAGGAGGTTGACGACCTCTTCGGGAAAGAGGCCGGCAGCTTGCCGCCGGACCGTCAGCACACCGAGGATCCTCTGTTCTGACAGGAGGGGCACGGCCAGGACCGAGCGATAGCCCAGCTGCAACAGAACCGTCCGGATGCGGATCGCGCTGAACGCTTCCGCGTCGCCGATGTCCGGCAACTGAACCGGCTCGCGGCGAAGGGCCGCCTGGCCCGTCGCCCCCTCGCCGAGGGAGATCGGGGCCGCGCGCAGCACCTCGACGAGCTCCTCTTCCATCCGGTGACTCGCCCGGAGCTGGAACTTCTCAGTGGCGTCGTCATACTCGTAGATCACTCCGCCCGCCGCTCCGGCAAGCTGCACCGCGCGGCTGACGATCGTGGTCAGGACGGTGGGGAGGTCGAGGGTGGAGCTCACTGTCCGGCTAACCGCGCTTAGGGCCTGCAGCTCTTCCACCGACCGCGTCAGGTCTCGCGTCCGAGCCTCGAGCTCCTGGAACAGGCGGACGTTCTCGATCGCGATGACCGCCTGGTTGGCGAACGTCTCGAGCAGCCGATCTGCTTTTCGGAGAAGGGACGGACCTCGGGTCCCCGGGAGATGGTGATGACGCCCAGCGGTGTGCCCTCGCGCAGGCAGTGGTGTCGCCAGCGCCGTCCGGACCGCGGCCCCGGTCTGCCTCAGGCGGGACACGCTGTCTCGGGAACTCCGCCTCCGCC
>CAWDPM010000003.1:0-24371 GCA_963804185.1 uncultured Candidatus Rokubacteria bacterium | reverse complement strand
GATTGCCGTGACGCTCGCCGCGCTGCTCTGACCGGCCCTCCCGGCCTGGCCGCGACAGTCTGCCCATGCATCACCTGGTCCAGTCCACGCGCCTCCGCAAGCACCCGGCGTCCTGGAATGCCGAGCGCGCTGGCTCCGATGGCCGCGTCCTGGGCCCGAAGGCTTGCGCCGGCCGGGGATCTTCACGACGGTTGCGTCGCCATGCATGTGCATGCATACTCGACCCGGAGAGGAGGCGCTCCTATGCGGACCACGATCGAGATCAAGTCGGAGCACCGCGCGAAGCTCTTGGCGCTCGCCGCGCGGCGGGGCGCCAAGGGATTCTCCGAACTCGTGGGCGAGGCACTCGAGGCCTACCTTCATGCCGAGGCCGATCGCGAAGCCCTGCGCCGCCGCGCGGTCCGCCTCAGGGGGGCGCTGCCCGCACGCGAGGCGCGCAGCCTGCGGGAGACGGCGGAGGCTCTCCGGAAGTCCTGGCGATGATGATCGCCGACACCGACGTCCTGATCGACTTTCTGGAAGGGCGGCCGCCGGCCGCCGAGCGTCTGGCCTTGGAGCTCGAACGAGGTCAGCTGCGCACGACGGTCATCTCGCGCTTCGAGCTGCTGGCGGGTGTGAGAACGGACCCGCAGCAACGGGCCGTGGGTGAGCTGCTGGCGGCCCTGCCGAGCCTTCCCCTCGACGAGGCGGCGGCCGATCGGGCGGCCGAGCTTCGGCGTGGCCTGGAGCCCGACGGCGTGGGCATCGGCATGGCCGACAGCCTGATCGCCGGCATCGTGCTCGTGCACGATGGCATCCTGCTGACCCGGAATCGCCGGCACTTTGAGCGCGTATCGGGTCTCACGCTCGGAAGCTTCGGAGCGTAGAGTTCATCACCCGGGGTCGTTCATCCCGTCTCGAGTACGCCCAGATCGTCCACAGGGCACCGTGTGGTGGAAGGCTCACCGCGGGGAGCGTGCAGGGCCGCCGCCCGGGGCGCCGGGCGCCTGGCGGAGGGCCGATTCTATCAAGGCGTCCAGCATGAACCGCGCGACCACCTCCACCTCGCGATAGCTTGCTCCCCAGATGTCTCGCAGCACCACGTAGGACTCGATTCCGTAGACGAGCGACAGCGCCTTCAGGAGCCGCTCGTAGGCTTCTGGCCCGAGAGTCGACGAGAGCGGCGCGGCGGCCCGGTGGAGCATGTAGCGGCGGTGACCCCGCCGGTAGGGCTCCTCCTCCAGTATGCCCATGCGCTCCAGCGATTCGTGCTCGAGCGCCAGCTGGAGCGCCGCGCGCATGTGCGGCTCGTAGCGCTTGAACAGCGGGAAGGTCTTGTCGAACAGCTCGCGCACGCGCCCCAGCCCGTCGGCGGCCTTGGGCTGGAAGCGCCGCACCGGAGCCAGGCTCTCCGCCACCACCGCGCTCACCAGCTTGCTCCGGCTGGGGAAGCAGCGGTAAGCGGTTGCGCGGGACACCCGGGCCTTCACGGCCAGCTCCGGCACCGACGGGATCCGTCCGCGGCGGACGAGCGCCATGGCGTGACCGAGGAGCAGTCGGTAGGTGCGCCCGCGCGGGCCGGGCGGGCCGGAGTCGGGCGGAGGCAGCTTCCTCACGGCTCGCTACTGTGAGCGCGGAGATGGCGGTTGACAAGGGGGCTGCCGCTTTCTAGTATGACCCACCCGCGTGAGACAGGTGTCTCACGGAGGCCGGAGCTGCCCTCCGCGGTGCGGCACCCGATCCCGGGGCAGGGTCGCTCGCACGGCAGGAGGTGGCACGAAGCCACAGGTCGCCACCGGCCGAAGGCCGTCCAATCGGAACCGTCCGATCACCGCTCGCGGCTGGCCCTGCGGCTGGGAAGGAGGGCCCAGTGAGTAGCGTCCTGTTCACGAACGTCCGGATCTTCGACGGGACGGGCGCGCTCCCGTATCCCGGCGAGGTCCTCGTCCAGGGCAACCGGATCTCCCGCATCTCGCGCGGGGCCCGCGCGCTCCCCACCGCGGGGGTCGCCACCGTGGACGGAGGGGGGGCGACCCTCATGCCCGGTCTGGTGGAGGCGCACACCCACTTCTCGTGGAACGACCAGCCAGGCCTGAGCGAGATCCAGCGGATGCCCCCCGAGGAGCACATCCTGTGGTGCGCCCACATCGCCAAGCGCTACCTCGACATGGGCTTCACCTCGTGCATCGGCGCGGCCACCGCCAAGCCGCGCCTCGACGTGGTCATCAGGAACGCCATCGACTCGGGGCAGATCCCGGGGCCGCGCTACCTGGCGGCCAGCCAGGAGATCACGGTGCCGGGCGGCCTGGGCGACGAGACGCTGCCGCACCTGCCGTACCCCGAGTTCAGCTTCGGGGCCATCGTCAACGGCCCCGAGGAGATGCGGAAGACGGTGCGCATGTTCCTCAAGTACGGGGTGGACACCGTTAAGCTGAACCTCTCGGGCGAGTACATCGCGGGCCTGCCCGCCGAGTTCACGCCGATGACCGACGAGGAGATCGCGGTCGCGGTGAAGGAGGTCCGCCTGCGGGGCAAGCGGGTCTCTGCCCACGCGCGGTCGGCGGAGTCGGTGAAGCAGTGCGTCCGGCACGGCATCGACATCATCTATCACGCGAGCTTCGCCGACGAGGAAGCGCTCGATATGCTGTCGGCGACGAAGGACCACCACTTCGTGGCGCCCGGCATCGCCTGGCTCATCAACACCTCGTACCACGCGGCGCCGTGGGGCATCCCGCCGGAAGCGGCCAAGCAGATGGGCTACCACCGCGAGCTCGAGATCGCCTGCGAGACGCTCAAGAAGATGCACCGGCGCGGCATCCGGATCCTGCCGGGCGGGGACTACGGCTTCGCCTGGATCAAGCACGGCACCAACGCGAAGGACCTCGAGTACCTGGTCAAGTACCTCGGGTTCACGCCGATGGAGGCGCTCCTGTCCGCGACGAAGCTCGGCGGCCAGATCATGATGCGCGGCCACGAGCTGGGCGAGATCAAGGAGGGCCACCTGGCGGACCTCCTGCTGGTGGACGGCGATCCCCTGGCCAACCTCGCGGTGCTGCAGGACGAGGCCCGGCTCCTCGGGGTCATGAAGGACGGCGCGTTCCACAAGGATCCCCAGAAGGGCCCGGCGCGCGGTCGCTTCAGCCGGCCCGCCGCGTGATGACCGGTCGCGGATGAGGGCGGTCGGCGCGTGACGACGCAGTTCATCGAGCGCATGGCCGTTGAGACCGACGGCGAGGGCGACGCGGTGCTGATGATCCACGGCCTCGGCGGCACCTCCAACGTGTGGGTCCCGGTGCTGCCCGCGGTGGCCCGGCAGCGGACGGTCCGCCCGGACCTGCCAGGCTCGGGCCGCTCGCACCGCGTGGAAGGGCCTCTCTCGATCGAGCGCTTCGTGCTCGCGATGCAGCGCGTGTGCGCGGTCCTTGGACTCGAGCGGGTCCACGTGGCGGCGCACTCGCTCGGCACCATCGTGGCCTTTCACCTGGCGGCGACCGCTCCGCGGCTCGTGCGGAGCCTCGCGCTCTTCGGCCCCCTCCTGTGCCCGCCCGACCCGGCGCGGGTCGCCATCCGGGCGCGCGGGGAGAAGGCGCGCGCGGAGGGGGAGGCTGGCATGCAGGCCATCGCCGACGCCCTGGTGCAGGGGGCGGTCTCGGCCGAGACGCGCGCGCGTCGGCCGGTGGCGGTGGCGGCGGTGCGCGAGCTGGTGATGCGCCAGTGTCCGGAGGGCTATGCCCGCTCCTGCGACGCGCTCGCCGACGCGCAGGCCGCCCCGGTGTCCAGCATCGAGTGCCCGACCCTCCTGGTGAGCGGCGACGAGGACGCGATCGCGCCGGCGCAAGCGGTGCGGCACATCGGCGAGCGCATCCGCGGCGCGCGTGTGACGGTGCTGCCGCGGTGCGGCCACTGGACGATGCTCGAGCGACCCGAGGCGTGCGACGACCTCCTGCGGCGGTTCTACGCCCAGCGCATGTAAGGAGCGGCCGATGACGAGCGTGCTCTTCACCAACGTCCGCATCATCGATGGCACCGGCGCGCAGCCCTATTCCGGCGAGGTCCTCGTCCAGGGGAACCGGATCTCGCGCGTGGGCCGCGGGCCGCGATCCTTACCGAGCGTTGGGCCCAGCGTTGGCCCCAGCTCCGGGATCACGGTCATCGACGGCGCCGGTGCCACCCTCATGCCGGGCATGGTGGAGGCGCACACTCACTTCTCCTGGAACGATGCGGCCAACCTCTCCGATCTCCAGCGCCTGCCGCTCGAAGAGCACGTGCTATGGTCGGCCAGCGTCGCCAAGCGCTACCTCGAGGCCGGCTGGACGTCCTGCGTGGGGGCGGCGTGCGCCAAGCCGCGGCTCGACGTGGTGACCCGCAACGCCATCAACCAGGGCCTGATCCCGGGCCCGCGCTACCTCGCGGCCAGCCAGGAGATCACGGTGCTGGGCGCGCTCGGCGACGAGATGCCGCCGCACTTGCCGTTCCCGGAGCTGAGCTTCGGCGTGGCGGTGACCGGGGCCGACGAGATGCGGCGCGTGGTGCGGATGTTCCTCAAGTACGGCGTCGACTCGATCAAGCTGAACCTCTCGGGCGACAACTTCATGCCGTCGGCCCCGGCGGACACCACGTGGATGACCGACGAGGAGGTGGCGGTCGCCGTGAAGGAGGTCCGGATGCGGGGCAAGCGCGTGGCGGCGCATGCGCGCTCCTGCGCGTCGATCAAGCAGTGCGTGCGGCACGGCATCGAGATCATCTACCACGCGAGCTTCACCGACGAAGAGGCCCTCGACATGCTCGAGACCAATCGCGACCGGCACTTCGTGGCGCCCGGCATCGGCATCCTGATCGCCTTGCTGGAGCACGCGGCGCCCTGGGGGATCACGCGGCAGAAGGCCGTCGAGATGGGCTACGAGATCGAGCTGGCGGCCGCTGCCGAGTCCCTCCGCAAGATGCACAAGCGCGGCATCCGGATCCTGCCCGGCGGCGACTACGGCTTCGCGTTCACGCCTCACGGCCAGAACGCCCGCGATCTGGAGTACTTCGTGAAGTACGTGGGGATGACCCCGATGGAGGCGCTGCTTTCGGCCACCCGCCACGGCGGCGAGATCATGATGATGGGCGGCGAGCTGGGGCAGGTCAAGGACGGCTTCCTCGCCGACCTCCTCCTGGTGGACGGCGACCCGCTCTCGAACCTCGGGATCCTGCGCGACCAGGGGAAGCTGCTCGCCGTCATGAAGGACGGCGTCTTCTACAAAGAGCCCGAGATCCGCTCGGCGCGTACGCGCTGGGGCCGCTCGGTGGCATGAACGGGCCATCGGTGGTTCTCGGCTCGACGCGACCGAGCGGTAGGGTGGGGAGCCGGCGGGACATAGCCCGCCACAGGCCGCAGGCCGTCCGCCACAGGCCGCAGGCCGTCCGAACAGGCGTCGATCAACCCCGGCGTCGCTCCCCTCCTGGTGAATGTCCCGCTTCTGGCGCTGGGCCTTCTGTCTCCTGCTCGGCCTGCCGGCCGCGGCGTTCGCCGTCTGGGCGCTCGCCGACAACCCGAAGCTGTTCTTCACGACGGGCCTGAACGGGCTCACCCTCGCCGCCCTCTACTTCCTGGTGGCGAGCGGCTTCACGCTGGTCTTCGGGCTCATGCGCAACGTCAACCTGGCCCACGGCTCGCTCTACCTCCTGGGGGCCTACGTGGGCTACGTGGTCGGCGAGCGGACCGGCTCGTGGCTCCTGGCGGTGGCCGCGGGCTTCGCGAGCGCGGCCCTCTTCGGGCTGGTGCTGCAGGTGGCGGTGTTCCGCTTCATGCACGGCGAGGACATGCGCCAGACCATGGTGACCATCGGCCTCTCGATCATGATGGCCGACGTGCTCCTGTGGATCTTCGGCGGCGAGATCTACCAGTTCGACCCGCCCCGCGCCATCTTCGGCCGCACGCCCCTGCCCCTCGTGGAGGTCTATCCGACCTACCGGCTCGTGCTGCTGGCGATGTCGGCGGCCATCGGCGTGCTCCTCTGGTGGATCCTCAACCGCACCCGGGTGGGCATGATGATCCGCGCCGGCGTGGACGACCGGGCGATGCTGGCCGCCTCCGGCGTCAACGTGCAGTTCGTGTTCGCGGTCACCTTCGCAATCGGCGCCGGCCTCGCCGGCTTCGCCGGCGTGGTGGGCGGGACCGCGCTGTCGATCGCGCCGGGAGAGGACACGCGCTACCAGCTCGCCTCGCTCGTGGTGGTCATCGTGGGCGGCATGGGCAGCGTGGCGGGGGCGGCCATCGGGGCGATCCTCGTCGGCGTGGCCGAGCAGTTTGGCCTGGCCTACGCGCCGACCTACAGCGTCGTGTTCACCTTCGTGATCATGGCGCTGGTGCTCGCGTTCCGGCCGCAGGGCCTCCTCGGGAGGCGCGCATGAGCGCGGCCGAGTGGCGCAAGGCGATGAACACCGGCGCGGGGCGGTACGCGTGGCCGGGCAGCGCGCAAGACCGCGTCGCCGCGCGCCCCGGGCCCCGCCCCTCCGTCCCGAGGCGAGCGGGCGAGATCGAGGGGCGAGACGCGACGGCGTGGGCGCAATGGCTGACGCGCCGGATCGGCGCGCACCACGTGCTGGTGCTGCTGGCGGCGCTGATCTATCCGTGGGTCGCCACGCCGTTCTTCACCTTCCAGATCGGCGCGCAGTCGCTGGCCCTCGGGCTCATCGCGCTCTCCCTCACCTTTCTGGCCGGCTACGGCGGCATGGTCTCGCTCGCCCAGATGACGGTGGCCGGCATCGCCGGCTACATGTACGCGATCTTCGGGACGAGCGGCTCCGACATCAGCCTGCGCTGGCCCTGGGGCCTGGCCGTGATCCTGGCCCTGGTCATCGCGGCGGGCTCGGCGACCCTCATCGGCTGGTTCTCGGCGCGCACCGAGGGCATCTACACGATCATGATCACGCTGGCGATCGGGGTAGCCTTCTACTACCTGGCCCAGCAGAACTACTCGCTCTTCAACGGCTTCCAGGGCTTCCAGAGCGTGATGACGCCGGCCGTGGCAGGGCTTACGCTGCGGGCGCCGGTCCCCTTCTACTACCTGACGCTGTTCTGGGCGCTCTGCGGCTACTTCTTCGTCGCGTACCTCCTGCGCGCGCCGTTCGGCGTGGCGCTGCAGGGCATCCGGGACAACCCGCGGCGCATGAGCGCGCTGGGCTTCAATGTCACCGCCCACCGGGTGGCTGCCTACGCGGTGGCCGGAGTCGTCGCCGCCGTCGGGGGCGTCCTGATGGTCTGGTACAACGGCCTGGTCTCGCCAGGTTCGGTCGGCACGAGCTGGCTGATCAACATCCTGATCATCGCCGTGCTCGGCGGCCTGCGGCACCCGATCGGCCCGTTCGTCGGCGCGGTCGTGTTCGTGCTGCTGCAGAACTTCGCGGTCGACCTGGTCGGTCGGGAGCGCTTCAACCTGCTGATCGGCGGCGTCTTCCTGGTGATCGTGCTGTTCTCGTCCGACGGACTGCTCGGCTGGTGGGCGCAGGGCCTCCAGCACCTGCGGGCGCGGCTCGCGCCGGCGCGCGCGGTCGGCCGGCGGGGGGCGTGAAGAGGAGAGGTCCACCACCGCGGCCCCGGGCCGCACTCACCGAGAGGAGGAGACAATGACGTTACTGAAAGGGCAGCTGTTCTGGGCCGCCGTGGCGGGGGCGCTCCTCGCCGTCGTCGTCGCGGGAGGCGCGACCGCCCAGCAGCAAGTGGTGAAGATCGGTCTGCTCGCCACCCTCGAAGGCCCATTCGCGGCGGGCGGCCAGGACGGCATGCGCGGTGCCGAGCTGGCGGTGAAGCAGCGCGGCGGCATGGTGGCCGGCAAGAAGATCGAGATCATCAAGGCGTCGTCGGACGCCAAGCCGGACGTGGCCGTCAACGCCACCCGCAAGCTGGTGGAGCAGGACAAGGTCGACATCATGGTCGGCCCCCTCTCCGGCTCCGAGGGCATCGCCGTCAAGGACTACTCGAAGACGCAGCCCAACATCACGTTCATCAACGGCTCGTCCGGCGCGCAGGCCACGACCCTGACGGACCCCTCGCCGAACTTCTTCCGCTTCAACACCGAGGGCGCGCAGTGGATGGTGGGCCTCGGCGAGTACGCGTTCAAGACCAAGGGCTACAAGAAGATGGCCCTGATCGCCGAGGACTACGCCTTCCCCTACTCGCAGGTGCAGGGGTTCATGACCGAGTACTGCAGGCTGGGCGGCCACGTCACCCACAAGGCGTGGGTGCCGCTTGGCGCCAAGGACTACTCGTCTGTGATCGCCAAGCTCCCGGGTGACGTGGACGCGCTCCTGGTCGTGCTCGGCGGCGCCGACGCGGTGAACTTCCTCACCCAGTACGAGCAGGCGGGCGGGAGCAAGCCGATGGTCGGCGGCTCGATCACGGTCGACCAGACGGTGCTCAACTTCAAGGGCAAGCGGCGCGAGTCGCTCCTCGGCACGCCGTCGGCCGGGCCGATCGCCGACAGCTACGACGCCGCCGACTGGAAGAAGTTCGTGGCTGACTACAAGGAGAACTTCAAGGACGGCTTCCCCAGCCCCTCGCTCTTCGCCTACGTCTACTACATCAACATGAAGGCGGCGCTGGACGGGCTGGAGGCGGTGAAGGGAGACCTCTCCGGGGGCCAGGCCAAGTACCGCGAGGCGCTCAAGAACCTGAAGCTCAAGACGCCGACCGGCGAGGTGACGCTGGACGAGAACCGGCAGGCCATCGGCACCACGTTCGTCACCGAGGTCGCCAAGGGGGCCGATGGCACCTTCTACAACAAGGTCGTCAAGGTGGTGCCGAACGTCAACCAGCGCCTCGGCATGAGCAAGGCCGACTTCGACAAGGTCGGTCTCGGCTCCCGCGATGTCCCCAGCTGCCCTTAGGGGGCATTGCGGCGGAGCCGTCGAACGAGCCTAGAGACGATGCCACCGGTTCAGCCCGGCGCAGTGTCCGGTGGGCCGATCGCCACGGGTGATGCCCTCGTGCTCGAGGGCGTCACCCGGACCTTCGGCGCGCTCAAGGCGATCGAGGACATCTCGTTCTCGGTCGCGGCGGGCGAGCGCCGCGCCCTGATCGGCGCCAATGGCGCCGGCAAGACCACCCTGTTCAACACCATCAGCGGGGACTTCCTCCCCACCGCGGGGCGGGTTCGCTTCTTCGGCGAGGACGTGACCGTGACGCCGCCTCACGAGCGGATCCGGATGGGCCTCCGGCGAACGTACCAGTCGTCGCTCCTGTTTCGCAACCTGACGGTCCGCGACAACCTGTTCCTGGCGGTGCGCGGCGTGGCCCGCGGGCGCTACGGCTTCCTGCGCCCACGCGCCGCGCATCCGTCGCGCCTCGCGACCGACGATCTTCTGCGCCGGGTGCGCCTCGAGGGGGTCGCCGACCAGCTCGTGTCGGCCCTGTCGCACGGGCAGCAACGCCAGCTCGAGATCGGCATGGCGCTCGCCGGCGCGCCGCGCTTCTTCCTGTTCGACGAGCCGGCGGCGGGGCTGTCCCCCGCCGAGCGGCGCGAGCTGGTCCTCCTCCTCAGCGCGCTGCCCGCCCACATGAGCTACATCATCATCGAGCACGACCTCGACGTGGCGCTCCGCGTGGCCGAGCGGGTCACCGTGATGCACAACGGCCACGTTCTGAAGCACGGGACGCCCGCCGAGATCGAGTCCGACGCCGACGTGCAGGCGATCTACATCGGGGGCGGGCGCCGCTGATGCGCTGGTTCAGCCGCCCGCGGCGGTCGCGCGGCTCGGCCCCGATCCTGGCCATCGAGCGGCTGGACGTGTACTACGGACGCGCTCACGCCCTCCAGGAGGTCTCGCTCAGCCTCGACCACGGCGTCACCGCCGTGGTTGGCCGCAACGGCATGGGCAAGACCACGCTGTGCAACGCGATCACCGGGCTGGTTCCCGCCTCGGGCAGCGTCCGGCTGGCCGGGGAGGAGATCCTCGGCCTGCCCCCGAACGCCATCACCGGCCGCGGAGTGGGCTACGTGCCGCAGGGCCGGCGCGTCTGGCCCTCGCTGACGGTGGACGAGCACCTCCGTCTGGCCTTGCGTGACCGGACCGGCGCCTGGACGGTGGCGCGCGTGTACGATACCTTCCCGCGGCTCGCGGAGCGCAAGGGCAACGGCGGCGCCGAGCTGTCCGGGGGCGAGCAGCAGATGCTCGCCATCGCGCGGGCGCTGCTCTTCAACCCGATCCTCCTCGTGATGGACGAGCCGACCGAGGGCCTGGCGCCCGTGATCGTGCGGCAGGTGGCCGAGATGCTGAAGCACCTTGCTGCCGACGGGGAGATCTCGGTGCTGCTGATCGAGCAGAACCTCGGTGTGGCCATCGACGTCGCCGACACCGTCGACGTCATGGTCAACGGCCGCATCGCCCGCTCGATGTCCTCGGCCGCGCTGGCCGCCGACCGGGACCTCCAGCAGCGGTTGCTCGGCGTCAAGGTGGGTCCGGACGCGGATCCAGAGGACGAGCTGGCCCTTCCTCCGGGTCTGGCGGGTCTGGCGGGTCTGGCGGGTTTGGCCGGTTCGGGCGAGGAGCCGGACGCCGTCACCGTGTACACGGTCAAGCGCTCGACGGACAGCGTGGAGCCGGCAACCGTCCCCGCGCCCGAGCCGCCCGCCGGGCGCACGGTGCGCGGCTTCACCCGGTGGAACGCGGTCGATCCCAGGAGCACACCGCGCGACCGGCTGCTCGAGCAGCGGGCAGACCCGGGCACGGCGGTCCCCTCGCTGGAGGAGGCGGCTGCCGAGGTGGCCGAGAGCGGCCGGTCCGGTCGGGTGGTCGAGGTCCCGGTGGCTGCCACCATCGGGCGCGCGGCCTACGTCGCCGGCACCTTCGACACCAAGGGGCGCGAGCTGCTCTTCCTGCGCAGCTGCCTGGAGAGGCTCGGGATGCGCACCGTCACGGTGGACCTGGCGACGTCCGGCAAGCCGTCGCCCGCCATGATCCATCCCCGCGAAGTCGCGCGGCACCACCCCCGGGGCGAGCGCGCCGTGTTCACTGGCGACCGCGGCTCGGCGGTCAGCGAGATGGCGGTGGCGTTCGAGCAGTTCGTGATGCGCCGGCGCGACCTGGGCGGTCTCATCTCGGCGGGCGGCTCCGGCGGCACCGCGCTGGCCACGCGGGCCATGCGTGGCCTGCCCATCGGCGTGCCCAAGGTCATGGTGTCCACGGTGGCCTCGGGCGACGTGAAGCCCTACGTCGGACCGTCCGACATCTGCATGATGTACTCGGTCACCGACGTGGCCGGCATCAACCGGATCTCGGAGCGCGTCCTCGCCAACGCGGCGCACGCGCTCGCGGGCATGATCGCCCACGGGCGTAACGCGGACGGCGAGTCCGGCGTCAAGCCGGCGATCGGGCTCACCCAGTTCGGCGTGACCACGCCGTGCGTGCAGGCCGTGACCCGGGCGCTCGAGGAGCGCTACGACTGCCTCGTGTTCCACGCCACCGGGACTGGTGGCCAGTCCCTGGAGAAGCTCGTGGACTCGGGGCTCCTGACCGCGGTGATCGACGTCACCACCACCGAGATCGCCGACGAGATCGTGGGAGGGGTCCTGTCCGCGGGTCCCGGACGGCTGGACGCGATCGTCCGGACCCGGCTGCCCTACGTGGGCTCGTGCGGCGCGCTCGACATGGTGAACTTCTGGGCGATGGATACGGTGCCCGCCCAGTTCCGTGACCGGAACCTGTACCGGCACAACCCCAACGTCACGCTCATGCGCACGACGCCGGAGGAGTGCGTCCGCATCGGCCGCTTCATCGTGGAGAAGCTGAACCGGATGGAGGGCCCGGTGCGGTTCCTCGTCCCGGAGGGTGGGGTGTCCCTCGTCGACACGGCGGGCAAGCCGTTCTGGGACCCCGCGGCGGATCGAGCGCTGTTCGACACGATCACGTCGGGGTTTCGACCTGGCGCGAACCGGAAGCTCCTGCGCCTCCCGCACAACCTGAACGACCCCGCGTTCTCGGACGCGCTGGTGGCGGCCTTCGACGAGGTCGTCGGCGCGCCGGCCGCCGCGCGGGCGCGGGTGAGGTGAGCCGCCCATGGCGCGCATCTCGCGTCAGGAGTGCCTCAAGCGGTTCCGGGCCATGATCCGCCGGGGCGAGCCGATCATCGGTGGCGGCGCCGGAACCGGGCTCTCCGCCAAGTGCGAGGAGGCGGGCGGCATCGACCTGATCGTGATCTACAACTCGGGCCGGTATCGCATGGCCGGCCGCGGGTCCCTCGCGGGCCTCATGGCCTACGGCAACGCCAACGACATCGTGCTCGACATGGCGCGCGAGGTGCTGCCCGTGGTGAAGCGGACGCCGGTGCTCGCGGGCGTGAACGGCACCGACCCGTTCATGATCACCCACGACTTCCTGCAGCGGCTGATCGCGCTCGGCTTCTCGGGAGTGCAGAACTTCCCCACGGTGGGCCTCTTTGACGGCACCATCCGGGCCCAGCTCGAGGAGACGGGCATGGGGTACGGGCTCGAGGTCGAGATGATCCGGGCTGCCCACGAGCAGGACCTTCTCACGACGCCTTACGTGTTCTCTGAGCAGAACGCCATCGACATGGCCAAGGCGGGAGCCGACCTCATCGTGTGCCACCTGGGCCTCACCACCGGCGGCGCCATCGGCGCCGAGACCGCCGTCAAGCTCCGGGACTGCGTGCCGCGGATCGAGGCGTTGGCGGCGGCGGCCCGGTCGGTGAACCGGGACGTCATCGTCCTCTGTCACGGCGGGCCGATCGCGCGGCCGGCCGACGCGCGCTACATCCTGAGCAAATGCCGGCAGTGCCACGGCTTCTACGGTGCCTCCAGCATGGAGCGGCTGCCGACCGAGGTGGCGCTGACCGAGACGACCCGAAAGTTCAAGCGGATCCGTCGATGAGACGCGCCACATCCGGCAAACAGCGGTGAGGGGGTTTCCCATGACTGGAGCACAGGTCGGCACCGTCATCCTCGGAATCGTGGTCCTGGCGATCGCCGTCGCGATCGTCGTGTGGCTGATGAACTGGCTGTACCTCCGCTCTTCCAAGGAGCGCGCGTTCGTGCGCACCGGCCTCGGGGGGCAGAAGGTCGTCATGAACGGCGGGGCCTTCGTGGTGCCGATCGCCCACGAGGTCGTTCCCGTCAACATGAACACCCTCCGGCTCGAGGTGTCGCGCGGGCGGGACAAGGCGCTGATCACCAAGGACCGCATGCGGGTGGACGTCGTCTCCGAGTTCTACGTGCGCGTGCAGGCGAGCGCCGAGGCCATCGCGGCCGCGGCGCAGACCCTGGGTCAGCGCACGCTCGAGCCGGACACCCTGAAGGAGCTGGTGGAGGGCAAGTTCGTGGACGCCCTCCGCACGGTCGCCGCCGAGACGACCATGGAGGAGATGCACGAGAAGCGCGGAGAGTACGTCAAGCGGGTGAAGAGCGTGGTGGCCGCCGACCTCCTGCAGAACGGGCTCGAGCTGGAGGCGGTCTCGCTCACCCAGTTCGACCAGACCGCCATGGAATACTTCAATCCGTCCAACGCGTTCGACGCGGAGGGTCTGACGCGCCTCACCGACCAGATCGAGCGGCGCAAGAAGATCCGGAACGACATCGAGCAGGACACCATGATCCAGGTGCGCAACAAGAACCTGGAGACCGAGCGCCAGGCGCTCGAGATCGACCGGGAGCTCGAGTACGCGCGCCTGGCGCAGGAGCGCGAGCTCGAGATGCAGCGCGCCTCCCAGCGGGCCGAGGTGGCCAGCCAGCGTGCGGACAAGGAGCAGGAGGCCGAACGCGCCCAGATCGGGGCGCGGGAGGCGGTGGACCGGGCGCGCCTGGTTGCGGAGCGGGCGGTCGAGGAGGAACGGATCCTCAAGGAGCGCGAGGTCGAGCAGCTCGAGATCGCGCGGCGCCAGGCCGTGGAGCTGGCCGAGCAGCAGCGGGCCATCGCAGTGGCCGAGCAGTCCCGGGCCCAGTCGGAGGCCCAGGCCGCGGCCGACCTGGCGCGGGCCCGGGCGGTGGCCGAGGAGGAGCGCGTCTTCACCGCGCGCGAGACGGAGATGGCCGAGCGGCGGAAGCGCATCGAGCTCATCGGCGCCGAGCAGGAGGCGGAGCGCGACGCCCTGCGGCTCCGCATCGCCGCGGAGGCGCAGCGGGCGGCGGCCGGGGACCGCGGGGCCGCGGTCAGGGCGGAGGCCGAGGCGCTAGCCGATGCGGAGCGCGTGCGGGCGATCGCGGCCCGCATCCGCAACGAGGTGGATGCCGAGGGGACGCGCCTCATGAACGAGGCCCAGAACCTTCTGACACCCGAGGCGCGGATGTCCGCGATGCGCATCCGGCTCATCGACAAGCTCGAGGGGATCGTCCGCGAGTCGGTGAAGCCGCTCGAGCGCATCGAGGGCATCCGGATCCTCCACGTGGACGGCCTCGGCGGGGGCGGCGGCGGGCGGAGCGAGGGCGGCAACGGCGGGAGCTTCGCCGACAGCGTGGTGAACTCGGCGCTCCGGTTCCGGGCGCAGGCTCCACTGGTAGACCAACTGCTCCGCGAGATCGGGGTGGACGCGGGCGACGTCGGCAAGGTCGCGCGCGGCCTGCTCGACCGCGGCCAGGCCGCAGCGCTGCCCCGGACCGGCGAGGGCGAGGGCGAGGCCGAGGCCGGGTCCGGGCACGGCGAGCTCCCGTGATCAAGGTCTACGTCTCGACCGTGATCGACGCCCCGGCGGACCAGGTCTGGGCGCAGATCCGCGACTTCAACGGGCTCCCGAAGTGGACGCCGTTCGTGGCCGAGTCGCGGATCGAGGGGGGGATGGCCCCCGACACGGTCGGCTGCGTGCGGAACTTCCGGCTGAAGGACGGCGGGGTCATCCGCGAGCAGCTCCTGACCCTCTCCGACTACGACTTCCAGCAGAGCTACTCGATCCTGGAGTCCCCGATGGGCGTCGAGAACTACGTGGCGACGCTCAAGCTCACGCCGGTGACCGACGGCGGCCGCACCTTCGCGGAGTGGTGGGCGGAGTTCGACTGCGCCCCGGAGCGCGAGGGCGAGCTGGCGCAGAGCATCGGACAGGGTGTCTTCCAGGCGGCCCTCGACGCGCTGAAGACCACGTTTCGCCGCTGAGGCCGGGCCCGATCCAGGGAGCTCGAAACGTCCCGTCGGGACGGCACGTCAGAAGGACGTGCGGTTGAGCGCGTTGTCCGGAGCGCCGATGCGGTACCAGCGATGTCCGTACGGACCGAGCGTCAGCTCGTGGGTGCCGTTCTCGGACCGGCTGTGGTTCTCGTCGAAGACGTCCACCAGGAGCCCGCTGTTGTCCGACTTGGGATCGACGGCGACGGTCTGCCGACGGCTCGAGAAGTTGTGCAGGGTCAGCATCGAGACGCCGCGGAAGTCGTAGCGGATCGCCAGCACCTCGGGGACGTTCGTCCGCAGTACCGTGAAGTCGCCCCATCCGAGCTCCGGACACTCCTTGCGCATCCGGATGCGTCGCTCGGTCCAGTTCAGGAGGGACTCCGGCTCGCGGCGCTGCTGCGACACGTTGACCTTCCGGTAGCCGTAGGCGTCGTCGTCGATGACGGGCCGCACGGTGTGCTCGGCGCGCGAGAAGCCGGCCTGCGGCTCGTTCGTCCACTGCATCGGGGTCCGGGCGCATTCGCGCTCGTCCATCGTCAGGTCGTCGCCCATGCCGATCTCGTCCCCGTACTGCATCATCGGCGTGCCCGGCAGGGAGAACAGCAGGCTGAACGCCAGCTCGAGCCGGCGGCGGTCGTTCTTGAGCATGGGTGCGAGCCGGCGCCGGATGCCGCGGTCGTAGAGCTGCATGGACTTGTCCGGCGCGAACGCCGCGAAGACCGTCGCGCGCTGCTCCGGTGACAGTCGGCCGAGGTCGAGCTCATCGTGCGAGCGAAGGAAATGGACCCACTGGGCCGCGGGCGGCTTCTTCGCCGTTTGCTGGAGCGCCCACGTGAGCGGCCCGATGTCTTCGCTGGCGAGCGCGTAGAACAGGCGCTGGTTGACCGGGAAATTCAGCATGAGCTGGAGCCGGTCGCCTTCCTCGCCGAAGTACTCGAGGCTCTCGTCCGGCGGCACGTTCGCCTCGGCCAGCAGCACGGCGTCGCGGCAGCGCCACTGAAGGAACCGCCGGAGATCGTGGAGCAGGCCGAAATCTCGCTCGTCGGGGACATCGGCCCCCTTTCGCGCGATGATGAACGGCACCGCGTCCATGCGGAACCCCGAGATCCCGAGTTCGAGCCAGTAGCCCATGATCTTGGTGATCTCGTGCCGCACGGCCGGATGGAAGGTGTTCAGGTCCGGCTGGTGATCGTAGAACCGGTGGAAGAACCACCTCCCCGCCGTGCTATCGAAGGTCCACGTGGTCTTCTGCGTGCCCGGAAACACCATCCCCTTGTCGTGGTTCTTCGGTCGATCGTCGGCCCAGACATACCAGTCGCGGAACGGCGATCGCGAGTCGCTGCGCGCTGACTGGAACCAGGGATGGGCATCGGAGGTGTGGTTGACGACCAGGTCGACGATCACCCGCAGCCCGAGCGCTTTCGCATGGTTCATGAGCTCCACGAAGTCGCCGGGGGAGCCGTGCTTCGGGTGGACGCCGTAAAAGTCGCTGATGTCGTAGCCGTTGTCGCGGTTCGGCGAGGGATAGAAGGGCTGAAGCCAAAGACAGGTGACACCCAGCCCGGCAAGGTACTCGAGGCGCCGATGAAGCCCCTCGAAGTCGCCCGTGCCATCGCCGTTGGCGTCCATGTACTTCTCGACGTCCAGGCAGTAGAGGATCGCATTCTTGTACCAGAGGTCGTGGACTGCCACGCTACAGTCCTCCCGCGCGAAGGGTGTCACGCTGCCGGATGTGGCTGGACGGAAAGGGGAGCGTGAACGAGTTCACGACGCGACGCCCGCCGTGAAAGAGCCCCCGTCCTGGCTCAGTGCAAGGCTTGTGCCGCGTCTCCGACGGCGCCTACACGCCTGCATGTTGACAGTAATCGCGAGCCCTGAGGCGTGTCTCCGGGGGGACGGGGTCGGTGTGTCGCATGAGCGCCAGCCTGACGTCGACCTGCAGGCCGCGGGCGACGACCGGTGACAGGGCTCTGCGAGTAACATTCGAGGGTGGCGAGTCGGGGCACCGGTGTCCGGGACCATGAGGATGCGGAGGGCGCATGAAACTCGAAGGACGGGTCGTCGTCGAGGAGTTCGACTGCGAGGCGCTGAAGGGCAATCCCCTCGGGGATCCTCATCAAAGGCCCGTCCCGATCTATCTCCCCCCGGGGTACGATCGCGGCGACCGCCGGTATCCGGTGATCTACTGGCTGCACGGCTGGGGCGGCACCGGTCTTAGGGAGACCAACTACAATCCCTGGATCCCATCGCTCCCCGAGCTCATCGACCGCGTGATCCGAGAAGGGGCTCCGCCGGCCATCCTGGTGATGGCCGACGTCTTCACGGCATACGGCCACAGCCAGTGCGTCAACTCCTCGGCGACGGGTCGATACGAGGACGCGGTCAAGGAGCTCGTCACCTACATGGATGCCCGCCATCGCACGCTGCCGTCCCGGGACCACCGTGGGCTGGACGGGAAGTCCAGCGGCGGCTACGGGTCACTCGTGCTGGCCATGCGAAACCCCCAGCTCTTCGGCGCCGTCGCGTCGCACAGCGGCGACATGTACTTCGAGGCCGCCTACAAGGCTGATTTCTGGCGAGCCGCGGACGCGATCCGCAAGCACGGCGGGCTCGACGGGTACCTCCGGGCCTGGCGCGAGGCGCCCAAGAAGACGGACGAGCTGGTCAGGCCAATGGTGACCGTCGTGTGCATGGCGATGGCCTACTCGCCGAATCCCCAGCGCGCCCACGGGTTCGACCTGCCCTTCGATCCGGAGACTGGCGAGATCGATGAGGCCGTGTGGGCGCGCTGGCTCACGTGGGACCCGGTTTTCATGGCGGAGCGCTACGCGGAGAGCCTGCGCACCCTGCGTCTCATCTACATCGAGTGCGGCAGCCGGGACCAGTACAACCTGCACCACGGCGCGCGCATCCTTCGGGGCCGGCTGGCGCGTCTGGGGATCCGCCACGAGTACCAGGAGTTCGATGACGACCACACGGCGGTGAACTACCGCTACGTGGAGTCGCTTCGCCGCCTCTGCACCGTGCTCCAGGGGTGATCGACCGCGCGGGGCTGGTGGGCGTCGGCGCCCACGGTATGCTGGCATTGCCCATGAAGAAAGCCACCTCCGGCGAGACCCGGGCATCCGGCGCAGCCAAGCGGCCGGCGAGCTCGAGCGCTCGGGCCGCTGAGCTTCCCGACCTGAGCCAGTACGGCCGCCTTGCCGAG
Source organism: uncultured Candidatus Rokubacteria bacterium (assembly GCA_963804185.1). Lineage (GTDB taxonomy): Bacteria > Methylomirabilota > Methylomirabilia > Rokubacteriales > DASRDR01 > DASRDR01. Next base: position 6,094 of record CAWDPM010000003.1, on the reverse strand, counting down.
TACAACCGAAAGCGCCACTTCGGTGTCACGCCCGAGCCACCGGGTACGGCTCGGGCGCGGGAGACGGGGCGGCCGCTCGAGTTCGTCGTCCAGAAGCACCGGGCGAGCCAACTCCACTACGACTTCCGCCTCGAGCACCGCGGTGTCATGCTGTCGTGGGCGGTTCCCAAAGGCCCCTCGCTCGATCCGTCCGTGAAGCGGCTGGCGATGGAGACCGAGCCTCACCCGATGGACTACAACCAGTTCGAGGGCGTCATCCCCGAAGGGGAGTACGGCGGCGGGACGGTGATGATCTGGGACAAGGGGATCTGGGCCCCCGTCGCCCAGGACCGGCTCGGGGACGAGAACGACGTCGACCGCCAGCTCAAGAAGGGGGACCTCAAGTTCGTGATGCTGGGCGAGAAGCTCGCGGGCTCGTGGGTGCTGGTGCGCACGCGAGGCACTCGGCAGTGGCTCCTCATCAAGCACAAGGACGAGTACGCGAGCGGGGAGGACCTGACGGTCTCGAAGCCGCTGTCGGTCGTGTCGGGCCGATCCATGACCGAGATCGGACGCGCGGCCGGCGCCAGTCCGCGTCAGCTCCAGCAGGCCACCGGCGCCGATCCGGTCATTGCGCCTTCGGCGGCCCCGGCCCGTCGAAGCGTGGCGACGCCCAGGGGAAGGGCGTCCGCCCCATCCCGGCCGCGGCGCACCGCGCGGCGCCCGGCCGATTCGAGCGCGCCGTCTCCGGGGCCGAGCTCGTCATCACGGCGCTCGGGCGATAGAGGCCGGGCCTAGGCCCCGATGATCCGTGTCACCCGGTCAGCGGTCATCGACGCGCCGATCGACCGCGTGTGGGCCGTGCTCCGCGACTTCAACAGCCACACCGCGTGGCACCCGGTGGTGGCCGAGTCGGAGATCGAGGGCGGCGAGCGTCCGGACCAGGTCGGCTGCGTCCGGCGATTCACCCTTCGGGACGGCCACCGCATCCGCGAGCAGTTGCTTGCGCTCTCCGACCGGGATCACGTCTCCACGTACTGCATCCTCGACGCGACCGTGCCGCTCCGACGCTACGTGGCCACCGTGCAGCTGCGGCGCGTGACCGACGGCGAGCGCACGTTCTGGCACTGGCAGTCCACCTTCGACACGCCGCCGGGCCGGGAGCGCGAGCTGGCCGACATGGTCGGCACCGGCGTCTACGAGGGCGGCTTCGAGGGGCTCCGCGCCTACCTCAGACGCGAGCGCCAGGCGCCGGGCCCTACCGCTCCGGTCTCGCGCGGCGTCGCGGCGCCGGAAAGCATGCCGACCCAGGGCGTCGTGGCCACTGCCTTCGGCGGGCCCGAGGTCCTGCGTCTTCAGCCGCTCGTCGCACGGCGGCCCGGGCCGGGCGAGGTGCGGATCCGGCAGACGGCCGTCGGCGTCAACTACATCGACGTCTACGTGCGGTCAGGGCTCTACCGGACGATCGAGCCGCCGGCCCCGCTCGGCATGGAGGCGGCCGGCGTCGTCGTCGACGTGGGCGACGGCGTCGCGCATCTCCTCCCCGGCGACCGCGTGGCCTACGCGTGCGCGCCGCCAGGTGCCTACGTGGGCGTGCGGACGATGCCGGCCGATCCGGTCGTGGTGCTCCCGGACGATGTGGACGACGAGACCGCGGCCATGCTGATGCTGAAGGGCATGACCGCGGCTTACCTGCTCCATCGCACGCATCGCGTGCGGGCGGGGGAGACGGTGCTGGTCCACGCCGCGGCAGGCGGGGTCGGGCTCCTGCTCAGCCAGTGGGCCCGGGCGCTCGGTGCTAGGGTCATCGGCACCGTCTCGACCGAGGACAAGGCTCGGCTCGCGCGCGCGAATGGCTGCGAGCTCCCGCTCGTCAGCGGGGACTACCGGTTCGCGTCCGCGGTGAAGGCCGCCACCGGCGGCCGCGGCGCCGACGTGATCTACGACGGACTCGGCCGGGCGGCCATGGAGGAGAATCTCGACGCGCTAGCCCTGTGCGCCCACTGGGTCAGCTACGGGCAGGCGAGCGGCCCGCTGCCGCCCATTGCCCCCGAGGCCCTGGGCGCCAAGTCCGTGACGCTCAGCCGGCCCGTGCTCTTCCACTACACGGCCGAGCAGTCCGCGCTCCGGGAGATCGCGCAGCAGACCTTCGAGGCGTTGCGCGGCGGCGTGATCCGGGTGGAAGGACGGCACCGGTACGCCCTGGCCGCCGCGGCCGACGCGCATCGAGACCTGGAGGGGCGCCGCACCAGCGGCCCACTCGTGCTGCTGCCCTAGGCCGCGCTCGCTGCGGCGCAAAGGAAGCTCGTGGCGGTCACCCGGCTGCCGCCCACGCGCAGGCGCCCGTAGAGGGGAGCCGGCCGTGATTCGGCCGGCTCCCGAACGCAGCGAAGACGCCTACCACATGGCGACGGGGTTGCCCGGGGAGCCGGTCCCGCCGACGATCCGCAGCGGCGCCCACACGAACAGGAACTCGTACACCTTGTCCTTCAGCAGGGGCGTGAACTCGAGGTTCTCGAGGTTCCAGATGCCGCGCCGGGTTTGCAGCTCCGTGTGGCACGGGACGGCGTAGTCCTCCTGCTCGCCTACCGGCTGAGCATCGTTGGCCGAGGTGTCGCCGCCAATCATGATGACCTTGCGCTGGGCGAAGTACTCGCAGGCGCTGATGCCGTACCCGGGCTCACCGGAGGTAAATTCCTGGCGCCGCTTCGCCTTCTCCTCGTCCTTCAAGCCCTTCCACTCGTCGTTGAGCCAAAGATCGCCGTGGCCGGTGTAGAGGAACACGCAGTCGCCCTCACCGATATCGGCGATGCCCTGCTTCTGGATCATTCCCCGGACGTCCGCGGCAGTGACGATCCCGGGGCTGTTCGTCGCGGTCGGTATCGGCAGCCTCTTCATGCCCCGGTACCCTGCCGCGTCGAGAAGGACGCCGCGGCAGACGAAGCCCTTGGCGGCCACCCACTCGACGCCCAGATCGCCCATGCCGACGACGCGGCTGCCCCCGCCGCGCTCGTAGGTGTCCTGGGCCATCCGCCCGTTGTAGAAGTAGTTGCCCTTCGAGGTCCGGACGCCGATGTGACCCGGTCCGTCAAACTGGGTGCCGATCTGGCCGATCTCGGTCGTCACGAGCTCGTCGTGGTACACGAGCGCGTTCTTCCCGAAGGGCCCACCGGTGGGCGTGCCCGGAATGGTCATGCTCCAGCCCCGGGCACCGAAGGCGGGGATGGAAGAGTGGTACAGCTTGCCAAGCGTCGCGGTCTTTCCCTGCTTCACCAGGCCGACCGCCTTCATCACGATGGCCGGCGTGGTGCGGTTGGGCGCCCCGACCTTGTCGTTCGGCCCCCACTCGGTGGGCGCCCATTTCTCGTTCAGGGGCTTGTCGTCCATGGGCTGGGGGGCTTGCTGCGCGTTCATGACCTTCGCTCCGAACAGGCCCCCGGCCACGAGCGCTACGATGGCAAGGATCACGGAAGCGCGTTTCATGCCAGTCTTCTCCTCTTTCGAGCGGCGGTGAGAGGTTGTTCGCTTCCTCGACAGGCGTACGGCGCCCGGCCTCCGGTCAGTGGCCGGGCGGCCCGCGGCTTCGCATCAGGTTCCGAACCGTCCTCGGCATGGCCTGTCCACGTCCCGATCGACGCTCACGGGCTCCAGCGGGCATCGGTCGCCGGCAGGGGCAGCGGGCGTTCGGCGCCCCCTTCCGCCGGCACCAGCCACACGGTTCCCGGTCCCGGCGCCTTGAGAGATACACGCCGGAAGCTGATCCAGGCATCGTCGAGCGACCAGCGCGGATCCTCGTCGCTCTCCCCGGGCGGCGGCGAGGTGAGGCGTCGCCGGCGGCCGCTGGCCAGGTCCGTCACCTCGATCGCGTACGGCTGGTCGCCGCTCGTCCCCGTCTGCGCCGCGAAGGCCACGCGATCCGTGCGATGAGCGAAGCGCGGCGAGTGGCTGTCCCGCTGCGGGTCGGACAGAGCTCGAAGGCGACCGGCCGGCTCGTACGCCACCGCCTGCCGCGGCCCGGCGTTTCCCCCCGGGCCCGCATCGACGAATGCGACCAGGTCGCCGTGCGCGGAGACATTGCCGACGGCGAGGAGGGCGCCGAAGCTGCCCCGCTGGCGTCCGTCGAATCCCAGGACGACGAAGTCCCACGTCCGGTCGCGGACGATGGCTCCTCGCCGGTCCGGGGTGAAGGCAAAGGTATCCTGGCCATACACGATCTCGGCAAGCGTGGCCTTGACGGCCCGGGACATGGTCGAGGAGCCGGGCGGATGGAGGTCGGGGGCGGGCCCAGCGGCTTCGGAACCGGAGGCTCCTCGTCGAGGCGGATGGCGTAGAGCACGCTCGCGCCGTCGCCGGTCTCCCCGAGGAACCCGAGCACCAGGTCACCGGGCGCCCAGGTCAGCTCCCGCACCGCCACGGCCATGCCCGATCCGTAACCCTGAAACCGGGTCGCCTTTCGAGGTAGCGCGATGCGAGTCACTGCCCCGGCCCGCGCGGACCGGACGACCAGCATGCCTGTCGACGGCTCGACGTACGCCACGCGGCCCTGGGAGCTCACCGCAAATGCTCCGATGTCGGGACCGGCCAGCGCCTCCGCGGTGCCGTCAAGCGTCGTCTGGAACAGGTGCCCGTCGGGCGACTTCGCGACGAGCCGTGGCCCGCGAGTCCGAAAACGGATGACCATCGGCTGGCCGAGCGTGCCCCCCGCCTGATCCCGGAGGCTCGGCGCCAGGGTGAGCGTGTAGTCGGTGTCCGCCTGAAACCCGGCGCGCGGCGTGAAGGCAGCGCGCCGGCCCGCCACGCTGAGGAACCCGTCAGTCGGGGGCGCGAGCAACAGCGCGGCGCGGAGCCCCGCCGCGTCGACGGGCCGGCTGAACGTGACGATGACCTGGGAAGCCGTCGGCACGGCCTCCGCCCCATCCGGCGGCGTCACCGCCACCATCCCGAGCGGCCTCGGCTGGCCGATGAGGGCGAGGGCGACGATGACTCCCGCCAGGGCGACTGTCACCCCGGTGGCGAGGAGCTCGAAGCGGTCGGCCGGGGTCACGGCTGGGCTCAGTACAGATAGGGTTGGTCGGGGCGTTCCGTCGGCGCCACGGTGGTCGGGACGATGATCGCCCGCCGCTCGCCCCGCACTTCGGCGACGTCCCAGGTGCCCGCGATCGTGACCCAGCTGCCGGGCTCCGGAACCGCGCCGCCTGCCATGCGCACCGGAAGGCCGATCGGTTGCGCATCCACCGCGCAGCACTGCACCACGAATCGAGCGACGACGAACCAGTCGCGCGGGAGCCGATCGTCCCGATACACGAAGCCGGTCACGCGGACCGCCTTGCCCGCGTGACGCCCGGGCTCGGGGTCGGCCTGCTGCGCCCGGACCCAGTCCTTGATCGTGTATGTCTCGGGTCGGGTGCTCACGGTGAATTCGGGAACATCATCGATTCGCCCAAGCGGGAGCGCGTCGACTCCTCGCTGCGCGGCCATCGACACCCCAAGAGGTCGGGCCGGGAGGAAGACCCCGACCGCGACGGGGAGCGCAAGGAGCGCGAGCGCCAGGCGAGTCGGGACGGCGCGCTCCGTGGCCGCCGCCGGCGCGGTGCCGCCAAGGACGGCCACTGCGAGCAGCACCATCCCGGTCACCACTACGGGAATGATGTAGACCGGGTGGATGTAGAAGTCCAGCCTCCCCGAGACGAACGCGTAGAGGAGATACACGCCGAAGGCGGCAGCCAGAAACGGCGCCCCGCGGCTCATCACCCCGTCCAGTAGTTCAGGACGATCCCGATGAGAAGGACCGCCTCGCTCACCAGCACCGTGACCAGGGCGACGGTTCTCGCGCTGAAGACGGTGAGCATGAGCAGGATACTCTTGATGTCGATCATAGGGCCGAAGACGAGGAACGCGATCAGCGACCCGTCGGTGAACGTCCCACCGTAGGCCAGGGCGACGAACGCGTCGACCGTGGAGCAGACCGACAGGATCAGCGCGAGCGTCATCATGACCGCGACCGAGAGGACCGGCCCCTGGCCGATTCCGAGCAGCGTCGCGCGCGGCACCAGGACCTGCGTGAGGGCGGCGAGCGCCGCGCCCACGACCAGCACGGCTCCCATCTCCACGAACT
>CAWDPM010000002.1:0-13442 GCA_963804185.1 uncultured Candidatus Rokubacteria bacterium | reverse complement strand
GCCACCGCGCGCCCCGCGCGCCGGTCAACCACACCACGAAGACGAGGAGCCAACGGGAAGACGAGGAGCCAACGGATGGACGCGCTCGGGCTGTTCCGGCTGCGCTACGAAGCGAGATCGTCCCGCCGACCGGATCCGCCGGTGGTGGCGGACGAGGAGCTCCGTACGGTCACTGGTTCGACGCGCCGTGACGCGCGGGCAGCTCGGCATCACCGAGAGATGAGGGGGCGGTCGGCGCCAAGTCGGTCAGGACCCCGGCAGCCCGCGTCGGATGCGCCGGGAGAAGTCGGGCGCCGCGTCAGCGGCTCGTGCGGCATCGTTGATGCGGGATCGCCGGCGCAGCTCCTCGAAGGGCAGGCTCGTGTCGAGCCGACCCTGCTGGTAGGCGTATTCCGCGGCGTACCCGCTCAGGAGGACCTTCCAGTTGAGCGGCAGGTGTCCCGGATTGACTCGCGTGTGCAGGAGGATGGTCGTGGTGCAGTTGGTGGTGACCGTGTGATAAAAGCGGGGCTCATCGCGGAGCGCGTTGATCGCCCGCACGTACTCCATGAACAGACGCCGGACGTTCTCGACCGGCACCCTGGCCCGGTACAGGTAGACGTCCTCGGGGGGATCACGCCGGTAGTTGGTGCGCACCCGGATGAGGTCGCGCTCGTCACCGACGACGTAGATGAGCTCGTACCGCTTGAAGAAGCCCTGCACCGACGAGTACCCCTCGACCCGCTCCTTCCGCGCCTCCACCGAGACGGCGACGTGGTCGTCGCCGAACCCGAAGCTCAGGAACACGTGGGCGATCGCCGGGCCCATCCAGTAGGACGTCACGAAGTCGAGCGCATCCAGCTTCCGGAGGTCGTAGGTGCGGTCTTCGTAGGCGGGCGTGAAGTCGGTCTCCGTGCGGTAGTCGAAGTTCCGGATGTCGTGGAGCGTGACCAGGTCGCCGTCGACCGTGACGTGCGGCAGGCGCGCGACCTCCGGCGCCCAGTCCCGCTGGTTGGACGGCTCGATCCCGCGCCAGTAGAGCAATAGGCCGAGGAACGCGGCGCCGAAGACCGCGAGGACGGCCGAGCGGTGTCGCCGGCTGCCGGTCGCCACGAGGGCCGCCAGCGCGAGGAGCCCGTATCCGGCCACCAGGCCGGTCCGGAGCCACCTCGGCGAGAGGTCCGCGTAGTGGAGTGCTAGGGTTCCCCACACGCCAACGCCGAGCATGGCGAGGGCCGCGATGCCCCACCGGAGCCGACGGAGCCTCCCGATCGTGGCGCGATCGTGGCTCGTAACGCTTGAACCCGGTGAGCCCGACGGCGTCCGGCCCGTCACCGAGTGCCTGGCCCTGCGTCCCCCAGCAGCTCGAGCAGGATCCGACGGATCTCCTCGATGGCCCGCGGATGCCCCTGGACGGAATGGCCGGACCGCACGATCGCCTCGGACACCGCCTCGTCCAGGTGAGCGCTCCGGTAACTGACGACGCCATCCTCCCCCTCCCCGAGCGCGCCGTCGCCCCTGATCGCGACGATCGAGTGAGCCGTCACGCCGGGCGAGATGGGTAGAGTGGCGAGCGTCTTGATGGCCTGGTTACCAGGGCTCATGTTGTCCACGCTCCGCGGAAGGCCCTGGCGCAGCTGGCGGCGCAGCCGCGGATCCTCGCTCCCGACCAGAACCTCCCCCGTGATCCTGATCAAGCTCGGGGGCAGGGTGAGCGCCCAGGTGACGAGCCAGCGGAGCCTCTGCACGAGGACGCCGGCCACGTCGCTCCCATGGTGGGGCGTCGCCACGAACACGACACGGTCGACGAACGGAAGGGGGATCATGAACATCGAGCGTTGCAGAATGGTCCGCGTCTCGTCGGAGACTCGGAGTTCCTCGAAGGGCGTCTCGCTGACGTTCTCCCAGAACCTGGTGCCGCTGTCGACCACCGCCATCTTCGCCAGGAGCCCCCCCTGGCTGTGGCCGATGAGGACCATGCGGCGCATCGCGGGATCGGTCCCCTCGGGGTCCAGCTCGGCCACGGTCTTCGTGAGTGTCTCACGCAGGAGACCGCCAGAGTACAGGATGGGCAGCCCGGTGTTGTAAGTGAAGAGCCAGAACTGGACGCGGGGCGCGATGCGCGGATCGGCCTCCAGCTCGTTGACGAGGTCCGCCCAGCGGGCGGGGCTCGAGGCGGTTCCGTGAATGAGCACCACGGGAACGCGCCCCGGTCGATATGGGGTCAGGGCGTAGAGGGCGCTCCCGCCGCCCTCAAGAAAGGTCCCGCGCAGGAAGGCGCGGATCTCGGACTCCCACACCGGGGCGCGGTCCAGCGTGTAGGCGAGCGCGGCGCTCGGCTCGAACTCGAGCGGAACGGGTCGGCCCTCCACCACGATCTCGCTCGCGGTGTCCATCGAGTAGAGCTCGAGCGCCCCCCGTAGCTGTCCTGTGGCGAGCCCCTCCCGAGCGCGGTCGAGTCGCAGGAAGACGGTCACCGGCACCTTCCGCAGGGGCGCCACGCGGCTGTAGCGGGGCGGCGCGACGCCCTCGACCGGCGCCAGGCGCGCCACCAGCGCGGCTCCGAGCCCAGCTCGACGATACCGGTTCCGCAGGCCGCGCACGTGGATGCGCGAGGCGGGGACGAACTCGTCGAGCCGACGGCCGGCCCAGACCGGCTCGCCGCCCGGCAGGTCGATGTCGAGGCGCCCGAAAGGCAGGACGTGCTCTCCCGGTGCGACGACGACGTCCGCCCCGCTTCTGAGCCCCTCGGCCAATGCGCGATTGTAGAGCTCGGCCGCCAGTCGCGTCCGTGGGTCGAGCGAATCGGGCGGTGGCGCGCCCTCCCCCCGGAAGATGAAGGCGTAGGCGTAGACCGCGGCCGCAAGGTAGTAGGAGTGCGTGGGGGTCTGCTCCGCATGCAGGTATGAGAGCTCCGCGAGCGCGAAGAGCCGATTCTCGCCGCCTTCGGTGTCGAGGCTGGCGTGAAGCTCGGCGAGGGCGGCCTTCGGCTCGCGCTTGAATCGCTCCCGCAGGTTGAAGCGCTGCAGCACCTGCTCGGAGAACACGCTGGGGGTGTCCCCCGAGAGGGCGCTCGCGGTCACCTCCCGCCGGAACGCTTCCGGCGTGATCGGATCCACGCCGACCGGCGTGGCGCACGCCGCGGCATGCAGGACGCCAACGACTAGGAGAGCCATTCGGACCTGGTGCCGGGCTCGCGGAGGAAAGGTACCGGCGCGACTGGCGCGCCACCGTGCTGGCTCGCGCCCTGCCACCCTCACCTCGGGAACTGGAACGTCACCACCGCCCGGATTCCCCACTCCGGCGCGCTCTCGGGCCCCTCGACCCAGTAGCGTCCCTGAAGCGCGAGACTCACCGGCCGCGCTCCAACCGTGAGGACCTTGCTCACGCCGAGCGCGACCGGGACCGTTCAGACTTCCCCCTCCGACTAGTCAATGTTCAGCGTGTACCGGAAGCCGTCGTCGTCGGGAGCGATGCGGAAGTCGAAGTTGTTCTGGAGCGGGACGCTGATGAGGTCGGCCACCGATTCTGTAGCTGCTTGGCCGGGTCCTCGGACCCGGCCTGGCCGAGAGCGGCCACCGGCAGCGACACCAGCGCGACGACCATCACCGCGTCGCGCCATGCCCCTCCGGGCCAGGGGCGGAAGGTCGCCACGCTATCGAAGCGCGGTCTCGATGTCCTTCCGGAGTCCGGCGTCGTCCGGCTTGACCGCGCTCTTGTAGAACTTCACGACCTTGCCGTCCTTGCCGACCAGGTACTTCGCGAAGTTCCAGCTCGGCAGCTCGCCGGACTGCTTCTGAAGGTTCGCATACACGGGCGACTGGTCCGCGCCGGCCTTGGTGACGACCTTCTCGAACAGCGGGAAGGTGACGTCGTAGTTGACGGAGCAGAACTGCCGGATCTCGGCGGCCGCGCCGGGCTCCTGCCCGCCGAAGTCGTTGCTCGGGAAGCCCAGGACGACGAAGCCCTTGCCCTTGAGATCGCCGTAGAGCATCTCCAGGCCGGCGTACTGGGGCGTGTATCCACACTGGCTCGCCACATTGACTACCAGGGCGACCTTGCCGGCGTAGGCCCCGAGGTCGGCGGCCTGCCCCTCCAGGGTCTTGGTCGGGACGCGGTAGAACGAGTCTTGCGGCAATGGCGTCTCCTTTCCGATCTGCTGAGCCTCCGCGACGACCCGAGTCTCTGCGACGAGCGCCAGGACCATCACGGCCAGACGTGCGAGCCACACGCTGCGCATGGGTCGCCTCCTTGCGTGCACGACATCCTCGCGCGACCCTCGGCAGGGCCGGGCCAGCTCCCAGCCTACCACCTCGGCCCGTCGGGTCGTCCGGCAACGGGCGAAGAACGGGGACATAAATGGGGAGATCGACGAGGAAGGCTTACGCGAACGTCAGTCCTCGTCGTCCACCGCCCCGTCCGGCGGCTCGACGTTCAGCTTCCGGTAGAGGGACGCCAGGCTGATCCCGAGCATGCGCGCCGCATCGCGCTTGTTGAACCGGACCCGGGCGAGGACGTCGAGGACGTGGTTCCGCGCGAAGAGACGCACCGCCGCTCGGAGGTCCGCCGGGCCGGGCCGCGGGCTGCCGGCCGTGAGGTCGGCGGCGAGGTGGCGGAAGGTTATGAGGTCGCCGTCTCCCAGGATCATGGCCTGCTCCAGGACATGCTCAAGCTCCCGCACGTTGCCCTTCCAGCAGTGGCGCACCAGCGTGTCGAGGGCCTCGGGCTCGATGCCCCGGAACGCCCGGTGCAGCTTCAGGTTGAGCCGCCGGATGCAGTGGTCCACCAGGAGCGGGATGTCCTCCCGGCGTTCGCGCAGCGGCGGGAGCGTGACGTGCACGACCTTGAGCCGATAGAAGAGGTCGGCCCGGAATCGCCCGGCGTCGATCTCGCCGCCGAGGTCACGATTGGTGCTGGCGACGATGCGCACGTCGACTGGCTGCGGGTGGGTCGCGCCGACGGCCCAGACCTGCTTCTCCTCGAGGACCCGCAACAGCTTCGCTTGCAGGGGCACCGGAAGCTCGGCGATCTCGTCGAGGAAGAGCGTGCCTCGGTGAGCCGCGACGAACAGGCCCGGGTTCGCGTGGACCGCGCTCGTGAAGGCGCCCCTGACGTGACCGAAGAGCTGACTCTCGAGCAGCGAATCGGGGATGGCGCCGCAGTTCACCGGCACGAGCGGTCGGTGAGCTCGGGGGCTCATCGCGTGCACGGCACGGGCCACCAGCTCTTTGCCCGTGCCGCTCTCACCCGTGATCAGCACGTTGCTGGGAGTGGCGGCGCAGCGCCCGATCTGCTCGCGCACGATGCGCAGGGCATCGCTCGCGCCCACGAGCAGCTCCGCGCTCGGAGAAGCCGCGCCTTCGTGCGGCCGCGTCTCTTGGTGGGCGTTGTGGCGCCGAAGGAGCCGCCGAACGCACAGCGCGAGATCGGGCAACCTGAACGGCTTCTGCAGGTAGTCGCAGGCGCCTTTTCGCAGCGCCTCGACGGCCGTCTCGACCGTCGCATGGCCGGTCATGAGGATCACCGCCGCGCCCGGGTTCAGCGCGCGGGACCTTTCGAGAACCTCCAGGCCGCCGACGCCCGGCATGACGACGTCAGCGACGATGACATCGAACGCCTGCTCCTTGATCCGGGTCAGTGCCTCCTCGCCGCTGCTCACCGTGGCGACGCGGTACCCCTCGGTCTCGAGGAAGACTCCCAGAGTATCTTGCGTGGTGGACTCGTCGTCCACCACGAGAATCGAGGCACCCATTGCCTCACCTCACTGGTCGCACCCTCGCGCCCGGTCTGTCAGCGTCGTGTCGTCCCGCGACGGCGCAGTGAAGTGGTCGTCGATCGGGCCGGCGCGTGGAACCGTCCGCGAGCGGATGTCTTCGTTGACGTGCTCAGCCGAGAGTAGCGCGCTCGACGCCACCTCACAAGGCAGAAAGAATGAAACGAGCCATGGGCTTGGCAGGTTCCCTTCTCAGGTTTGAGAACGCTCCAGCGCCCCCGTCGAGCACGGTCCGCCATTCACACCGGGGCGGGCGTCTTTTCCGAGACGCGGTAAGATCGTCGTGGCGCGGGGTCCGCCCCGCGCGAAGCCGAGGCCGGGAGAGCCGATGCCCCGACCGATCACGGTCCTCCTTCTCCTCATGGGGCTGGCGGCGGCGCCGGCCACCGCTCGTTCCAACGGGGACGGGACCGCCACGGGGCCGCCGACCGTGTTCGAGCGCTTCGTGCTGTCCGCCTGCACCCCGTGCGTCCGGGAGTCGTACCCCATCGCCTCGCTGCGGGTCGACCCGATCTCGCTGCCGGGGTTCCCGCGGGCGGCGGCCGCGACCGGGGCACGACCGGGCGAGATCGCGTTCGAGGTCCTGCGCGCTTATCAGCCGGGCCGGCCCGATTGGAAGTCCCTGGCGCTGCGCGTCACCCTGTCGGTGGCAACCGGGCCCGGCGGGGATCTGTTCCGGCTGGGTACGGGTCTCTTGGACGGAAGCGAAGTGCGGGCGCTCGCCCAGGCCGTGGGCGAGATGGGCCGGGTCGCGACGGCGGCACCGGCAGAGCCGCGCGCGGACAGCATCGACGCGGATTTCCACGGCGGCACGCTCCGCGTCGGCGTGCTGCAGATCCGCGGTGACGCGGTCGGGTACGTCCAGACGGGCGACCTCCCCATCCTGCTGCAGCGGGCGGTGTGGGAGGTGCCGACGACGCTCTACGTGCCCGTGAAGGATCTGGGCGACGTCGCGGCGGCGCTGGGCCAGGCGGCGGCCAGGATCGAGCAGGTTCGCGGCGACTGAGCGGGAGGCGAAGGGATGAGACGGAGCGTTCCCCGGTCGGTGATCGTCACGATGCTCGCCTTGGGCGTGATCGCCCCTGCCCTGGCCGAGCCGCGGCTCTTCGACCTGGTGCTCAAGGACGGCCAGCTCCCGCCCGAGCAGCGACTCCTCCGGGTGCGACAGGGCGACGAGGTCACGCTCAGGTGGACGACCAACCGTCCGTTCACGCTCCACCTTCACGGCTACGACCTCGAGGCCAGGCTCGTCCCGCAAGCCGCGGTCGAGCTGCGCTTCACGGCCCGCGCGGCTGGCCGCTTCCCCCTCGAGATTCACGGGCCCGGCACCGAGCGCATCGTCGGTCACCTCGAGGTTCATCCCCCCTGATCCCCCGCGCCGCCCGAGCTCGATGACCGCGGGTCGGCGCTGGCTGGCGTCGGGAGGCCTGGTCCTCGTGGCGCTGGCGCCCGGAACGGCCCTCGCGCACGGCTTCGGACAGCGCTACGACCTGCCAGTCCCGCTGTGGCTCTGGGTTGCGGCCGCCGCCGCCGCCGTCGTCCTCTCCTTCGCGATCATCGGGCTCTTCGTCACGGCAAGCCCGGATCTTCGCGGCTACTGGCGGCTGAACCTGCTGCGCTTCCCGCTCGCGCGGCGCCTCGCCAGCAGGCGGGTCCGCCTCGCCGCTCGCCTGGTGTCGGTTGGATTGCTCGTCCTGACCGTGGTGGCGAGCCTGGCCGGCGACCAGAGCCCGACGCGGAACCTCGCCCCCACGGCCGTCTGGGTCGCGTGGTGGGTCGGCTTCGCCTACCTCTCGGCGCTCCTGGGGAACCTGTGGGCCGTGGTCAATCCCTGGTCCGCGGTCTTCAGCTGGGGCGAGGCTCTCTTCGGATCACGGGGGAAGACCAGCCGGTACCCGGACTGGCTCGGCGTCTGGCCTGCCGTCGCCCTCTTCGCGGCCTTCGCCTGGGTGGAACTGGTCTACGCGGGCCGGAGCATCCCCGCCCATCTCGGTCGCCTGATCCTGGGATACTCCGCACTCACCTGGACGGGCATGGCGCTATTCGGGCGCGCCACCTGGATGCGCTACGGAGATCCCTTCGCGACGGCCTTCGGAGTCCTCGCCCGGTTCTCGCCCACGGAGATCCGCGTCACGGACCGGGAGGCCTGCCGCCGATGCGAGCTTCCCTGCGCCGGCCGGGACGGAGCCTGCCTCGAGTGCGGGGAGTGCTTCGACCGGGCGGTGCCGGGCCGACGCGCGTGGAACGTGCGGCCGTTCGCGGCCGGACTGCTCAACACCGCCGATGTCTCATCGTCGATGGTCGTCTTCGTTCTGCTGCTGCTCTCGACCGTGACCTTCGACGGGTTCACCGCGACCCCGGCGTGGGCACGCCTGGACGGCGTGCTGTATGCGGCACTGGCGCCCCTCGGCGAAGGCCGGCTCACCGTCATCGGCACCCTGGGGCTCCTGGTGTTCCCGCTCGTGTTCGTGGCCGTGTACCTGTTGTTCGCGCGCTGGATGGCGTGGATGGGTGACGGCCAGCACACGACGGGCACGGTCGCCCGGCTCTTCGTGCTCTCGCTGGTCCCGATCGCCATCGCGTACCATCTCGCCCACTACTTCACATATCTCCTGGTCCAGGGCCAGCTCCTGATCCGGCTCGCGTCCGATCCCCTCGGGCTCGGCTGGAACGTGTTCGGCACCGCGCGGTACCGCCCCGAGATCGGCATCGTCGGCGCCCGCGCCGTCTGGTACACGGCCGTCATCACGATCGTGGCCGGTCACGTCATCGCGGTGTACGTCGCGCACGCCGTCGCGCTCCGCGAGTTCCGGGGCCGGCGGGCCGCGCTCCGGAGCCAGCTGCCGATGCTCATGCTGATGGTCGGGTACACCGTCGTGAGCCTCTGGATCATCGCGCAACCCATCGTCGAGTCGAGGTAGATCCGTGAGACCGCCGCAACCCCAAGAGGAGAGAGACGAATGAAGACGGCCCTCGTCCTGCTCGCGGTCCTCGCGGGCGCCCTGTTCCCGCGGACCGCGCTGACGCAGCTGCCCACGAGCCAGGTGATCCTCGAGAACACCTCGATTCGCGTGACGCTCCTCACCTTCGCGCCGGGGGGCGCCACCGGTCGCCACCAGGGGATCGAGTCGGAGATCGGGATCGTCGTCGATGGGGAGCTGACGGTCGAGAGCCCGGCGGGGCGGCAGAGCCTGGGGGCCGGCGCCGCCTACTGGATGCCCGGGCTCACTCCTCACGATGTGCGCAACGAGAGCGCCCGCCCGGTCAAGCTCTGGGACATCTTCCTCAAGCGCTGCGACTGATCCGGCCGGAGGGGTCGTCCGGAGACCGGGGGGCCCCCTCCGACCGTCGAGCTCGCCTGATGGCTACTTGGTCAGCTCGTACACCTTGCTCAGGTCGGGGTTGAGCACGGTGACGGGCAGTCCGGCCGTCTTGAGCGCGGCCTCCATCGCCGCCGGCGTCGGCGCGCCGGGAGGAGGCTGGAGCCGGTGGTGGTGCGGGATCACCGTCTTCAGATTCGGGTTCTCCGTACGGAGCAGGCGGACCATGTGGACGATGTCCTGCGGGTCGCGGTTGTTCGACAGGGGCAGGATGGCCACGTCGGGCTTGTAGAGCATGCCCCAGAGCTGCATGTCCATCGTCAGCGCGGTGCTGCCGGCGAAGTAGACGGTGAGGCCATTCTCGAAGTGGATCATGAACCCCATGGCGGGCCCGCCGTTCAGCTTGTCCACCGTGCCCGACCCGTGCACGGCGGCGACGTTGCGGACGGCCAGGCCGTCAAGCCGGAACCAGTCACCGGGGTTGCTTCGGTGCATCTGTGCCTCGGGCACCTTGCGGGGCTCGAAGTAGACGGTCCACATCTCGAAGGGGGTCACGATCTTCGCCCCCGTCTTGATCGCGATCTCGTCCGTGGAGCCGACCTCATCGCGGTGACCGTCGGCCACGAGGATGACGTCGACCTTCGGGAAGTTCTCGACCTTGACCGGGCTGTCGGGGTTCGTGACGAACGGATTCGTCACGACGACCTTGCCGGTCGGGGACGTGAACCTGAAGATGGACCACGACAGCCATTCCATCTTGACCGCGCCCGACTGCGCCGGGGCCTGGCCCGCCCAGCCGGCCAGCATGACGGTGATCGCTCCGCCCACTATCCAGCGCCATCCACTCACCATGATGTCCCCCCTCCGTTTGGCATGTTGTCCCTGTCCGCGCCCGAGACGCTCGCCCGCTGGTGAAGGCCGTGCCTCCGACCAGGCAACGGCCGTCGGAGCCCGAATGTTCCCGGGAGCTTGGGTTGTGGCCCGCAGTCGGCCCGGAGCGAAGGAACCCATGCCCGGGATCGGGACGTCAAGCTGTGGTCGAGCACCGGGCGCGTGTGAATTGACCCGCGGGATCGGCTGGGCTAGACCATATGGAAGGACCGGCCTGACCTATCGCACACTCGTGGATTGCTCCGGGAGGAACAGGCCACGGCGAGAGGCCGGTCATGGACAAGGGTACTACATACGTAGCCTGGCTCCGTGTTTGCTGCCGCCCACGTGGATGCCGCGGCTGATGGCGCTCCGCCCGTGAACGCGGGGAGAGGGACTTCCCAGCCGGATCGGACGGCGGCGCAATGCTGCATCGCTGGCGGCGGCCCGGCCGGCATGATGCTGGGGCTGCTTCTCGCCCGCGCCGGCGTCGAAGTCCTCGTTCTCGAGAAGCACGCCGACTTCCTGCGCGACTTCCGCGGAGACACGATCCACCCCTCCACGCTCGAGGTGATGCACGAACTGGGACTGCTGGACCGGCTGCTGGAGCTCCCCCACGAGAAGGTCTACCGGATCAGTGCGCAGATCGGCGACATCGTGTCCCCGGTCGCCGACTTCGGCCACCTGCCCACCCGCTGCAAGTTCATCGCGTTCATGCCCCAGTGGGACTTCCTCAACTTCCTCGCCGAGGCTGGCCGGCGCTATCCGAGGTTCCGGCTCTGGATGCGAGCGGAGGTGGGCGGCCTGATCGAGGAGGGCGAGCGGGTGACCGGAGTCCGCGTGGTCACGCCCGACGGTCCCCGAGAGGTCCACGCGGATCTCGTGATCGGCGCGGACGGCCGCTCGTCGCTGGTCCGCGAGCAGGCCGGCCTCGAGGTCGAGGTGCTCGGCGCCCCCATGGATGTCCTGTGGTTCCGGCTGTCGCGCCGGGCGGACGACGCAGCACAGACCATGGGGCGCTTCGATGCCGGACGAATCTTCATCGTAATCAACCGCGGCCAGCACTGGCAGTGCGGGTACGTGATCGCGAAGGGCTCGCTGGACGAGATCCGAGCGGGCGGCCTGGAGGCCTTCCGGCGTGACGTCGGTGCGCTCGCGCCGTTCCCTCCCGAGCGCGTGAGCGAGCTCCAGAGCTGGGACGACGTGAAGCTTCTAACGGTCCGCGTTGAACGCGCCCGCCGCTGGTATCGCCCGGGACTCCTCTGCCTCGGTGACGCGGCGCACGCCATGTCGCCTATCGGCGGCGTGGGGATCAACCTCGCGATCCAGGACGCCGTTGCGGCGGCCAATCTGCTCGCGGCGCCGCTCCGCGAAGGTTGCGCCACAATCGAGCAGCTCCGGGCGGTTCAGCGGCGCCGGGAGCTCCCCACGCGCCTCACACAGCGCATCCAGGTCCTCGTCCAGGACCGCGTGATCACCCGGGTACTGGGCCGGCGGGGGCCGCTCAGCCCGCCGGTCGGCATCCGCCTGCTTGCCCGCCTTCCGATCCTCCAGCGCATCCCGGGACGGCTCGTCGGGGTGGGGATTCGCCCCGAGCACGTCCGGACTCCGGTCCGGGCACCCACGGAAGGCCCGGACGAGGCAAGGATTCGCCGCTAGCGCTGGTGGTTCATAGCGTGCGGCCACTCCGGGTCACGCCGACCCCGACGTGGTCTCGTGGTTGCGCCGGGGAGATGACGCTGGCATTCTCATGAGCGGGAGGCCTCGTTTCGAACGATGGCTCTGTCCCTGAGACAGGCACGGCTGTGCCTGGACTGTGACTGCCTGACGGACGACCTCTCCTGTCCGTGGTGCGACCGGGACTGCACGGTGCCGATCTCGGCGTGGTTCCGGCCGCTCGACGATGATCCGAGCAACGCGCCGCGTCACGGGAAGGCCGTGGCGCCTCCTGTTCTTCGGTGGGTGCTCATCGTCCAGCCCCAGCAGCGCGACCTCTATCGGGTGCTGCGCAAGTCGCTCGTCGGAACAGCCATCGAGGTCCTCTACGAGCGACGCGTGGGTCCGCGCCGGCGCGCCGTCGCTCCGGCGGCGGCCGGAGAGAGGCGCCGCACCGATCGCCGTCGGCCGCGCCCGACCGCGGTCGTCTACCAGGGCCCGGTCATCTCGAAGGCGCGCGAGACCACCGCTCGCCCGCGGACCAGCCGGGCGCCGGGGGTCCGAGCGACCCGGCCCCGCCGTCGCCAGCCCGCCTCGGCCTGAAGCGGATACCGGCCGGCGCCACCACCTCGTTGACGAATCCGACGTGGTACGGCCTGCCCGACCGCGCGGACGCTGTTCACGGCCGGATCGCGTCGCTCACGCGGGGGCAGACTACACGGGCGCGTCGACCCGGGACGGCTCCAGGAAGGCATAGACGGAGGAGACGTCCTTCCTCCCGTAGCCGTGGGAGGACGCCATGCGGAGCACCTGCTGGGCGGCCGAAGCCACCGCGGCCGGGATGCGTAGCTCGCGGGCGGCGTTGACGGCCAGCCCCAGATCCTTGCACATGAGGTCGACCGTGAACCCGGGGGCGTAGTCCCGGCTGGACGCTGCCCGCGCTACGATGCCGGGCACCGGGTGGCTGTGCTCCATGATCCAGGTGCGGCCCGAGGAGTTGGCGATGACCTCGGTCAGGAGCCGCGCGTCGACGCCAAACCCCTCGGCAATGCGGAAAGCCTCACTGACCGCCACCGTGGCGACCCCGGCGATCAGGTTGTTGCAGAGCTTCGCGACCTCACCGGCGCCGACCGCTCCCACGTGAACGATGTGCGTGCCCATGGCGGCTAGGACCGGGCGGGCCTCCTCGAGGTCTCGCGCGGCGCCGCCGACCATGATGGCCAGCGTCCCGTCCTCGGCGCCGCCGACCCCGCCCGACACGGGCGCGTCGAGGAAGCGGGCACCGCGCTCACCGAGCTGCGCCGCCACGCGGCGGGAAGTCCCCGGGTCGACCGTCGACATGTCCACGCAGAGCCGGCCGGTCCCGATTCCCTCCAGGACGCCGCGCGAGCCCAGGTACGCGCTCTCGACGTGCGACGACGAGGGCAGCATGGTGATGACGATGTCGCTCTGCTCGGCCGCCGCGGCCGCCGACCCGACGGCGGCGGCCCCCAGCTTGGCGGCCGCCGCAAGCGCCGTCGGATCGGCGTCATGGGCCACGACGGCGAACCCCTTGGCCACGAGGTTCCTGACCATGGGCCGGCCCATGGCCCCCGTGCCGATGAACCCGACCTTCATGTGCGCGCCCTCCCCGTGACTGGCTGAGTGCCGCGACTCGGAAGGTTGACATCCCGCCTCGCCGCGCGGCTCTCGCGTGGCCGTACTAGACCACCGTCGTCGACGGACCGTCAAGTCGCCGCGGCTCTCACGAAGCAGTCGGCCTTGACACTCCCGGCCGGCATTCGCTATACCCGGCCCCACCATGCGCGACCGTCTCCGGGCCGGCCGTCTCCACCGGACCGTCT
>CAWDPM010000001.1:0-169063 GCA_963804185.1 uncultured Candidatus Rokubacteria bacterium | reverse complement strand
AGGAGCGCTTCTGGAGAGGCGGGGAGCCGGAGGGTCAGCGCCGGAAGAGCGTGACGCCGCGACGGAGCGCGTCCAGGACGAGGAGGTTGCCGTCCGCGCGCATCCGGGCGATCTCGGCGCGCGTGTAGGGGAAGACGTCCACACCAACCGGGAAGCCGGTCGGGACGTAGCGTCCGATACGGTCCGGGAACGGACGGTCCGATTCGCTGAGGACCAGCATTAGGTCCACGTCGCTTCCCGGCACCGGTGTGCCCCAGGCCACCGAGCCGAAGAGGATGACCTCCTCCACCTCGGGGTGGCGGGCCCCCAGGTCGCGGGCCAGCCCCTCCGTGGCCTTCCGGACGCCAGCCTTATCGAAGTAGGTGACGGCGACAGTGCTTGAGGATACGTTCCGCGGCATCGATCGCCCGTTCGGCTTCCGCCCGGGTGTAGAAATCCATCGGGGCGCCCTCGGGGTACGAGTTCGGATATCTGGGCCCGATGTAGTGTCGCTCGAGCTCCTTGGCCATCTCAATGAGTGCCTCCTCGGGCCTCGCCCCTGCCGGCAGGGCGGCGAGGAGCTGCGTGACCGAGTGGCCGCGGGCCTCGCCCCCGAGTCGCTGGTAGACAGCCTTCGCGGCCTTCTCAGCACACTGCTGGGCGGCAAAGGCCGCCCATTCGTACAGCCCACCCTCCAGCGAGCTCCGCGCCTGGACAAAGTCGCGCTCGGCTTGCCGGAACCAGTCGTCGGCTCGGGAGGCCATCGCGCCTCATCGTCGCACGAGGGAGGCGGCAATTGAACCCCGGCGCCCGGAGGCGCGCTGTCGCGACAGCCCACGGCCCGTACGCCTGTCGGACCCTGGAGAGCAGCTGCTGATCGACGGGTTGCCCGCGTCGCGCTCGATGGAACCGGCGCGCGAGTCGCTTCCAACAGGGGCCTGCCACAAGCTGGCCGCCGACCTCATGGTGCAGGAGTACGGGCGCTACTTCGACATGCCGACGGTCTGCCTCCGAGGTGGATGTCTCACCGGTCCCAATCACTCGGGAGCGGAGCTCCATGGGTTCTTGGCCTACCTGGCCCGGGCGGTCAAGGAGGGCCGCGTCTATCGCATCTATGGCTACAGGGGCAGCAGGTTAGGGACAACATCCACGCCTATGACGTCTTCGTGTTCGGCGGGGAGGCACCGACTGGGACCTTCGGCCAGGTCGAGGCCTACGACGCCGCCGCGGACCGATGGAGTGCCTTCGCGCCGATGCCGACGCCGCGCCATGGCCTGACGGCCATCGCCTTCGAGGGGCGCATCCACGTCCTGTCGGGCGGCCCCCAGCCTGGCGGCTCGTACAGCGCCGCCCACGAGGTCTTCAGCCCCTGACCGCCCGCTGAGGCGCCTGGGCGCCGCTCGCGCAGTGACGGCCTGAAGGACCGACTGGGACCCTGCCCGGAAGAGGCGGGGCTCCGGCGGGCCGAGCCCCGATCCTGACGAAGGTGCCAGGCGGTCCCGGCCGCGTCAGGCGCCGGCGTCTGGCGAGGGCGCGCTCGCGGCCAGCACCGTCAGGGTGATGCGGTTCCGGTCCCCGACCCGCGCATAGCGCGCCGACGTGCTCAGGCCCCGCACGATCGCCAGGCCGATGCCGCCGAGCGGCTCCCCTTCGTCAACGCGAGGGTCCTGCGGACGCACGCGAGGATCCTCGGGAGGCGTGCGAGGTCCTCGGACGCACCGAGGGTCGTCCGGGCGGCAGGGTCGTCCGGACTGACGCGAGGGTCCTGCGACGGGCGCGAGGTCCTGCGACGCCCGAGGGTCGTCCGGCCCAACACAGGGTCCTCCGGACGACGCGAGGGTCCTCCGGCGCGCGCGCGCGCGGCCTCGGCCAGGGGATCGAACGGCGGGCCCGCATCCTCGTAGGTCACCTCGATGAGGTCGGCCCGCTGCGCGAACGCGATCCAGATCGGGCCCTCGCTGCCGGCGGGGTAGCCGTGCGTGACCGTGTTCGTGAAGAGCTCTTCCAGGACGAGGACGAGCCGCAGCACGGCGCCGCGATCGGCGCCCATGGCGGCCCCGAACGCTTCCGCCAGGGCGCGCACCTCGCCGAAGCTCGCGAGCCGGCCCCGGAACGTGCCTTCGGCCTCCACGGTCACGCCGTGACGGCCCCCGGTGGCCGCCGCGGGACTGCCCGGAGTATGATCATGGACCGGGCCCGCCCGGCGGTGCTCCGGACCACGGAGCCGAGAAGGGGAGACAGGATGCGGATGGAAGCCGGAACGAGGCCTCGAGCGGTGTGGCTCCTCGTCGCGATCCTCGCGACGGTGGGCTCGGGGCTGGCCGCCGGCGAAGCCACCGCCCAGGTCATCATCGGCCGGGTCAAGACCGTGAAGGGGACGGTCCACATCGAGCGCGACGGACGGCGCGAGCTGACCCTGGTCGGCGCTGGCGTGCGACAGGCCGATACGCTGGTGACCGGTCCGGACGGCGCCGTCGGCGTCACGCTGGCCGACGACACGCTCCTCTCGGCCGGCCCGAACAGCATCCTGTCCATCGACCGCTTCGTCTACGACGGCGTCAAGTCGGGGTCGCTGGAGGCGATGCTCACCAGGGGGACGCTCGCGGTCGTCTCCGGCCGCATCGCCAAGCAGGCGCCCGATGCGATGCGCATCAAGACGCCGGCGGCGATCCTCGGCGTGCGCGGCACGGAGCTCGTCGTTCGTGCGAGTGACGGCTCGCCGTAGCGGCGGGCGGCGCCTCCTTTCCGGCCTCGTCCTGGCGGGCGCGCTCGCCGCCGCCTGCGCCGCCCCGCCGGCCTCGGCCCCTCCGCCGGCGCCGGCCCCCGCTCCAGCGTCGCCGCCTGCGCCGGCTGCCCAGCCGCCACCGCCCGCCCCGCCACCGTCCCGCGCCGACCTCGTCGTGCTCCTCCCGGCCCGGACGGCAAGGTGGGGACCGTGGTCGTGCAGGAGGGAGGGCGCGAGATCGTGCTGGACACGGCGTACGCGAGCGCCCGCACTGGCGCCGGGGGCCGGTTGGAGGCGGGACAGGCGACCCCCGACGAGGTCCGGGCCATCTTTGCCGACGCACTGACGGCCGCGCCGCCCCGTCCGGTGACCTTCGTCCTCCACTTCGTCGAGGGGACGGACCAGTTCACGCCAGCCTCGCAGGCCCTCGTGGACCAGATCCTCGCCACGATCGCCACGCGGCCGGCGCCCGACCTGACGGTGGCGGGCCACACCGATGCCGTCGGCACCGACCAGCTCAACGACGCCCTCTCGCTGCGCCGGGCCGAGCGGGTCCGGGACCTCCTGATCGCCCGGGGCATCGCGCCCGGACCAGCATCGTCGCCGTCGGCCGGGGCAAGCGCGAGCTCCTGGTGCCGACCGCCCGACGGGGTGGCGGAGCGCGCGCAACCGGCGGTCGAGATCACGTGCGCTGAGCGCGCCGCGGCGTCCGCGGGCTCGGCTCCGCCGTCCGCCGGAGGCCCGAGCCACTGGACGGCGAGCAAGGTCACGTCGTCCGCGGGCTCGACGGGCTCGCGGAAGGTCCGGAGGGCCGTCACGAGGTCCGCCACCAGCCGCGCGGGCTCGCTGTGCGCGGGCTCCTGCGCGGCCTCCGCTCACGAGAGCCGTCACGCGCGGCGTGCCGAACAGATCGCCGCCACGGTTCAGCGCCTCGGTGACGCCGTCCGTCACCATCAGCACCGTGTCCCCTGGCCGGAGCCGTGCCGTGGTGGTCTCGTAGGCGAAGTCCTCGATCACGCAGAGCGGCGGGCCCCCGCCGCCCGCCAGCCGCTCGACCTCGCCGGTCCCGGAGTGCAGGAGCCAGGGCGCCTCGTGCCCCGCGTTGCAGTACCAGAGCCGTCCCGTGTTGACGTCGAGCACGGCCGCCACCAGGGTCACGAAGAACGACTCGGGGTTGTCGCGGCCCATCTCCCCGTTCGCCTCGCGCATCGTCCGGGCCAGCTCGACCGCGTGCCGGGTCGAGATGCTCCGGTAGAAGGCCTTGGTGGCGGCCATGAAGAGGCTCGCGGGGAGGCCCTTCCCCGACACGTCGCCGACCAGGAACAGGAGGCGGTCGCCGTCGAGCAGGAAGAAGTCGAAGAGGTCCCCGCCGACGACGCGGGCCGGCTCCATCACGGCCGAGATCCTGAACCGGCCCTCGCCCGGGAACGCGGTCTCCGGCCGGGGGAGGAGCCCGAGCTGGATGCGGCGCGCGGCCTCGAGCTCGCCCGCCAGCCGGGCGGCGGCCTCGCGCTCCTCCTGGAGCCGCTGGCGGAGGGCCCGGCGCTGCCGGTCGGCCTCGGCCAGCGCGCCGCCCAGGGAGGCCGTGTAGACCATCCCCAGGGCGAGCGCCGGCGTGAGGCCGTCGAACAGGCGGGCGAGCTCTCGGTACGCCGCGAAGCTCCCGCCGAGCAGCGCGGCCCCCAGGCCGAGGGCCAGGAGCGCCGCGCGGACCATTCCCACCGTCGGGGTGAGGGCGACGACGAGCGCCCCGGCCACGAGGAGGGCCCCCGCCTCGGCCCACGCCGCCCAGCGCGGTCGCACGAGCACGCGGCCATCGAACATGTTCTCGAGCGCCTGGGCGTGCACCTCCACGCCGGGGAGCCGCTCCCGGAGCGGCGTGAGATGGTGGTCGCCGAGCCCCAGCGCCGTCACGCCGACGAGGACCAGCTTCCGCTCGAGGCGCTCTGGCGTCACCTCGCCCGCGAGCACCGCCGCGGCCGAGACGAACCGCGCGTCGTCGTGCGGCGTGAAGTGGATCCACATCGTGCCGTCGGCCTCCGCGGGAATCCGGATGTCACCGACTTCCACCGCGCGCACGCCGCCCCGGTCACTCCGGACGCCGAAGGCCGGCGCCCCCGCCGCGACGCGGAGCATCTCGATGCCGAGTCCAGGGACCAGCGTGTCGCCGACCGCGGCCACCAGCGGGAGCCGGCGGACGACCCCGCCCGTGCGTGTCCACGCTCAGCAGGGCGTGCCCCGTGGCGGCGCCGTCGATGTCGGGCACGCTGCGGAGGGCGGCCCGGAAGCGGGAGACTCGCCCCGATGGGTCCTCGCCGCGGACGACCGCGGGTGTGAGGTGGCCCTCGGACGCCCTGTCGGCGGGCTCGTCCAGGCCCGCCAGCCCGATCACGCTCGGCGCGGCGGCGAGGGCCTGGCCGAGCGCGCGGTCGCCGTCGGGCACCGACGCCACCCAGGCCGCGGTCTGCTCGGCGAGGCCCGGCAGGCGGGCCGCGAGGCTCGCCCCGGAGAACCCATCCGCCTCGGGGAACAGGAGGTTCAGCCCGACCGCGGCCGGCTTCGCCGCGCGGACCCGGTCGACGAGCTCGGCCAGGAGCTGGCGGGGCCAGGGCCACTGGCCATAGCGGGCGAGGCTGGGCTCGTCCACGGCCACGATGACGGCGGGCCCCGAGACGCGGACGCGCGGCGCGAGCCGCTGGCAGACGTCGAACCAGAGCCCGCGCAGCCGGGCGTCGGCCCCCAGGCGAGGAGGAGGACGCTGAGGGCGAGGAGCACCAGAGCGCCGACCGACGCGCCCGGCGCCCCGGCCCGGAGCGCCGCGCGCAGCTCGAGGGCGGTGCCGCGCGGTGCGGTGCCGGGCCGGGCGCGAGCGCCCCGCCGGGCGCGGCGTCAGCGGCCACGCGCCGGGGGCCCGTGCCCGCGGCCGTCAGACACGGAGCTCGAGACCGTCGTACGCGGCCGTGATGCGGAGGGGGCGTTCACCCCGGGTCAGCTCCTCGAGGCGCTCGGTCTCCCGCCAGATGGCCGTCAGCTTCTCGTCGTCGTGGGCCGGCTCGTGATGGAAGAGGCACAGGTGCCGGACTCCGGCCATCTGGCACAGCTCGACGCCCGACGATGTTGCTCGAGTGGCCCCAGTCCTCCTTGATCGAGAAGGCATCGGCCAGGGAGTACATCGCGTCGAAGATCACGAGGTCGGCGTCGCGGAAGAAATCCGCGAAGGCCTGCGCGCTCGCGGGGTCGTCGAGCTTGTGCTCGGAGTCCGTCGAGTAGACGACGACCTTCCCGTCTCGCTCGAACCGGTACGCGTAGGAGTCGCCGGAGTGGAACTGCCGCATCGCGGTGACCCGGAGCCCCGCGACCTCGTACGGTCTGGCCCGGAACCAGGGGCACGAACTCGATCGTGGAGGGGAGCTGCGCGAAGTCCACCGGGAAGCTCGGCGCCCCGTGCTGCCGGCGGAGCCCCGCCTCGAGCCCCTCGTGGCAGCCGTGGATCCGGATGCGGTTGCCCGGAATGTAGGCGGGGACGAAGAAGGGGAAGCCCTGGATGTGGTCCCAGTGGAGGTGCGACAGGAAGACGTGGAACACCTGGGCGACCCCGGGGCGATGGCGGCCCATCGCGGCGAGCCCGAGCTCGCGCGCCCCCGATCCGAGGTCGCACAGCACGTGCTCGGGGCCGCCGACGTCGATCTGGACGCAGGCCGTGTTCCCCCCGAACGTGTGGGAGGTGGCGAAGTCGAGCTCCTCCGCGACGAAGCGCTCGAGGGCCTCGTCGGTCTCGAACGGTCGCCCGGCCGCCTGGCGAAGGGCCCGCGCCAGCTTCCGGCGGAGGCCGGCCGTGCCGAGCGGCGCCGGCAGCGAGCCGCGGGTGCCCCAGAAGCGGATCAGCATCGGATCAGCCCGGCGACGGCCGGCCGGCGCGGCCGGGATCGGCCAGCGCCTCGGCCACGCTCGCGAAGCAGGGGAACACGCAGGGTGAACTTGCTGATCTCGAAGATCTCCCGCACGAGCGGCTGGAGCGCGGCGACCGCGATCGTCCCGCCCTGCGCCCGGGCCTGCCGGGAGGCGAGCATGAGGACGCGGAGCCCGACGCTGGCGATGTAGTCGACCGCGCCGAGGTCGAGCACGAGGGGCCGCCCGGGGCCGGCCTGGGCCAGGTGCGGGCCGAGCGCCGTCTTGAACGCTTCGGCGCTGGCGTGGTCGATGCGCCCGCGCGGGCTCAGGACGACGGCGTCGCCGTGGCGGGCGCTCAGGAGCTCCATGGCTCGGTCGGCAGACGGAGGCATGGCCATGCGTCGGTGCGGCCTAGGGTAGCAGAAGGCCCCGGACGGGGTAAGGGGCGCTCGGGCCGCCGTCAGAAGCTCAGGCCGAACGCGACGGTGACGTTCGTGCCCTCGTCCGAGAAGCCGACGTCCGTGCGGAACATGGCCACCCGCTCCAGCGAGACGCGGAGTCCCACGCCGTAGCTCGCGTGGACCGTGGCGCTCGGCAGGTCCTCGAGGCTCGGCGCGACCGTGCCCAGCTCGCCGAAGACCGCCAGGCCGATCCGCTCGATCCGGATCGTGCGGGTCAGCCGGAAGCCGCGCGGGATCACCCAGAAGCGGTACTCCGCCACGGCGTGCCAGGCCGAGTCGTCCGTGAAGCGGTTCCCGATGTACCCGCGCAGGGTGGACGCCCCGCCGAGGCTCGGCAGGTCGTAGAAGGGCAGGTCGCCGACGGTCGTGTCCACGTGGACCCCGAGCGCGATGGTGTCGGTCGGCGGGTTCTCCTCCAGCGCGTCGCCGCCCGAGTGGAAGAGCGGCGGCACCCGGAAGACGACGTTGCCGTAGCCCGTCAGGACCGCGCCGAGGCTTCCGTCGCTCTGCCAGGGCGCGGACTCGGCGACGATGCCGAGACGCCACCCGGCGTAGGGCTGGTGCTGACTGTCGCGCGTGTCGTACCGGAGGCCGGCGCTCACGTAGAGCGAGCTCAGGCCGTCGGCGTCGTCGAAGAGCTGGGGGAACGCCTCGTCGGTGCTGGGGACCCCGGAGACGTGGCCACGCGCGAGGTTGTGGTGCTCGCCGCGAAGCCCGCCGGTGGCGATCCAGTCGCCGCCGGGGCCCGGGAGCGCGAGGTCCGCCCGGAGGCCCGCGTCCACGACCTCGTCCGTGTAGCTCGACTCGGCGCTCTCCGGCGTGTCGGGCCCGAGCCCGAAGAACCGCCGCGTCAGGGTTCGCTGGTAGCCGCCGGAGCCCGACAGGAAGCTCCGCTCCTCCACGGCGACACCGCCCTCGGGGATCTCCCGGTGGTGGAGCCAGCGCCGCCAGACGAGGCGGTACCGCTCCTGCCCCTCGGTGGTGTACGTGAAGAAGGCGCCGAGGAACTCCCGGCGCCGCTGCTCGCGGAAGTCGATGTCGGTGATGGCGATGCCGCCGCCGAAACCCACGTCCTCCCGGAAGAAGATCTGCGGCGACACGAAGCTCGACACGAGCAGGCGCTGGAAGATGTTCCCCGGCATGATCCGGCCCTCGGGGATGTAGCGCCAGCGCTCGGGCTCCGGCAGATCCTCGGGCAGCGAGACCTTGGGGATCCGGCCGCTCTCCTCCATGCCGAGGAGGGGATCGTAGGGCGGGCGGACCTCACGGTCCCGATCGATGCGCTGGGCCGCCGCCGGCGCGGGCACGACGAGGCTCGCCACGACGACGGCGAGACCGAGCGCCAGACCCACGCCGGCCCACCGGGCGCGTCCTGCGCGCCGCCGCGTGACGAGCACGACCTGCTCGGGAGGCCGTCCGGGTGTCAACGGACGAGGCGGGTCAGCCCGGAGCCTGGCGAGCCGGCTGCCCGACGGGGGCCTCGGTGCCCCGTCGAGGCTATTCCGGCCATGAGCACGCCGTGGCGCGCGTCGGTGGTCACGAAAAGGCCGCTCACGAGACATGGCGACCATTGCCGAGCCTCGGCCGGGCCGTGGAGCCAGTCGATCCGGACGCGCCAGGTTAGCTCCATCTCACACGGGGCACTTGGGATTCTACAGGATGGCCCCGCCAGTCCCGAGTGTTGAGGACGGAACCGCGGAGATTCCCGGGACAAGCAGCGCCGGCGGGCGGTAGGCTACGGGCGTGCTGCCGACGCCTGCCGACCCGGCGGCCGCCTACTGGGAGCTGACCGTGACCCTCGGGACCGACGCGCCCGAGACGGCCGAGGCCGTCACGAATCGCCTCTGGGAGCTGGGCGCCATCGGAGTCGTCGAGGAGACCGCTGCCCGGGCCGTCAGGCTCCGCGCCTTCCTCCCACCGGGCAGCGACGCGGCGTCGCGGGCCGCGGCCGTCCGCGACTACCTCGACGATGTCGCGGCCCTCGGGCTGCCCGGCGCTCGGGCGCGCGTCGACGTCGCGCCGCTTCCCGACGAGCCGTGGGCGGAGGCGTGGCGCGCCCACTTCCGGCCCGTGCCGGTGGGGCAGCGACTCCTCGTCTGCCCGCCGTGGGACGCGCCGGGGCCGGCGACGGCCGATGGGCGCGTCGTGGTGCTCATCGAGCCCGGGCGTGCGTTCGGCACCGGCGGTCACGGGTCGACCAGGAGCTGCCTCGAGCTCCTCGAGCGGGCGCTCGCGGGCGCCCGGGTGCCGCACGTGCTCGACGTCGGCTGCGGGTCGGGCATCCTGGCGATCAGCGCGGCGAAGCTCGGGGTCGCCCGGGTCGACGCGATCGACCTGGACCCGGACGCGGTGGCCGCGACGGAGGACAATGCCCGGCGCAATGCCGTGGGCGACCGGGTGCACGCGTCAGTGGCGGCCGTCGAGGCCTGGCGCGGGCCCGCGGCGCCGCTCGTCCTCGCGAACCTCCTGGCGGCCGCCCACGTCACGCTGGCGCCGACCCTCGCCCGGATGATCGCGCCAGCCGGGAGCCTGATCGCGGGGGGGCTCCTGGCTCACGAGGTCCCGGCGGTGGCCGGCGCGTTCGCGGCGGTCGGCTGCTGGCTCGTCGAGATGGCGGAGCATGAGGGCTGGGCCGCGCTCCTCGTGCGCCGCGGAGGATGAGGACGATGGGGCGCCGGGTCTCCCGGGGGTGAGGCGGACGTGCCCCGCGTCTTCGTCCGACCCGAGGCCGTCGGTAGGGACCGCGTCCGCTTCGACGCCGACGAGGCCCATCACCTCGGGCGCGTGCTGCGGCTCCGGCCCGGCGCGATGGTCGACGCGACGGACGGGACCGGCCACCTCTACACGGTGCGCCTCGTCGCGCTCGACGCGACGGGCGCCTGGGGCACCATCGAGGCTCGGACCGAGCCGGGACGCGAGTCTCCGTGCGCCATCACCCTGGCGCAGGCGATCCTCAAGGGCGACCGCATGAGCTGGCTCGTCCAGAAGGCCACGGAGCTCGGTGTCGCGCGGATCGTGCCCATGGAGACCGCGCGCGTCGTCGCGCGCCCCGCCGGCGGCGCGGCTGCCCGCCACACCCGCTGGGAGCGGATCGCGCGCGAGGCCGTGAAGCAGTGCGGGCGGGTCGTCGTCCCGGCGGTCGACCCTCCGCGCGCGTTCGCCGAGGTGGCGCGCGAGATCGCGGGACCACGACGTCGCCTGGGTTTTCTGGGAGGGCGGAGGCCAGGCGCTCGCCGCGGCGGCGGCCGCGACCGGCCCGCCGGCGCGCCTGCTGCTCCTGGTCGGTCCGGAGGGTGGCTTCACCCCCGACGAGGTGGCGCTCGCGGAAGGAGCGGGCGCCCGTCTGGTGAGCCTCGGGCCGCGGACCCTCCGCGCCGAGTCGGCCGGACTCGCCGCGGTGGCCCTCTGTCAGTTCCTGTTCGGGGATCTGGGCGGACGGCGGAGCGGGTCGGGAGGAGCGCCAGGACCGCTAGGACCGCCAGGACCGGCAGGAGCGCCAGGACCGGCAGGAGCGCCAGGACCGGCAGGAGCGCCAGGACCGGCAGGACTGCCAGGACTGCCAGGACTGCCAGGACTGCCAGGACTGCCAGGACTGCCAGGACTGCCAGGACTGCCAGGACTGCCAGGACTGCCAGGACTGCCAGGACTGCCAGGACTGCCAGGACCGGAGACCCTCGGTGACGCGGGAGGGCTACGAGTACTTCGACGTGGCCGCGGACGTCGGCGTCCCGGCCTGGGGACAGGATCTCCCGGAATGCCTGCGGCAGTGCGCGCTCGGCGTCTTCAACCTGATCGTGCCGACCGACGCGGTGCAGCCGGCCGAGAGCCGGGAGGTGGCGGCGCGAGGCGGGTCGATCGAGGCGCTCCTCGTGGACTGGCTCAACGAGTGCCTCTACGTCCACGACGTCGAGGGCTTCGTCGTGGCCGACGTGACGCGCCCGGAGATCACGCCGACCGGGGTGCATGCGGTCCTTCGCGGCGAGCCTGTCGATCTCGACGCGGCACCCGCGGGGCACGCTCGTGAAGGCCGCCACGCTTCCACGGTCTCGAGGTCGGCGAGAGCCGGGCCGGGTCAGCGCCCGGGTGGTGCTCGACATCTGACGGGCCCGTTACGGAACGGCAACATCCCGTGTCCCTGGATTGCTGATCGGGGGCAACGCTGGCGCGGATTCTGAGCAATTGGCGAAAGCCCTGCGCAGGACGAACAGTCCGGAATTCCTGGTGGATTCACGGTGGGGCCCGCCCTGGCACTGACCTTGCTCAATAGCCGCCGCCGGGACCACGGAGGGTCCCTGACCGATGGAGCTCCAGCACTCGATCCGGAAGCCGGTGACCTGCGACGGTGTGGGCCTGCACACCGGGGTGCCGGTGACGATGACGCTCCTGCCCGCCCCGCCGGACCACGGCATCGTCTTCTTCGTCGGGGTCGAGCGCGTGCGCGTCCCGGTGTGCCCGGAGTCGCTTCTGAACGGCCACTACGCGACCACCATCGGGGCCGACGGAATCCAGATCCAGACGGTCGAGCACCTCCTCGCGGCCGTCCGCGGGCTCGGCATCGACAACCTGGCTGATCGAGCTCGACGGGCCCGAGCTCCCGGCGATGGACGGCAGCTCGGCGCCGTTCGTGTCGCTCCTCTACGCCGCGGGGCGCGAGGCCCAGGTCGCGGTGCGGCGCCCGCCCCTGCGGGTCGTCGAGGCGATCCGGGTGGGAGACGAGCACCGCTGGCTCCAGATCCTGCCAGCGAGCGAGTTCCGGATCAGCTACACGCTCGATCACGAGCACCCCGCCGTCGGCGTCCAGGTCGCCTCGTTCGTGCCGAACGAGCGGGTCTTCGTCGAGGAGCTGGCGCCGGCGCGGACGTACGGGTTCCTCAAGGACCTCGAGCTGCTCCGCCAGCAGGGCCTGGCCCTGGGAGGCTCCCTGGCCAATGCCGTCGTGGTCGGACAGGAGCGGGTGCTGAACGGCGCGCTGCGGTTCCACGACGAGTTCGTCCGCCACAAGATCCTCGACGTCATCGGGGACTTGGCCCTGGTCGGCCGTCCGGTGCTGGGTCACGTCGTGGCCCGCAACGCCGGGCACGCGCTGAACCACCTCCTGGTCCGCGAGCTCGTGAAGACCGCGCGCCGGTGGGAGGACACGGCGCCCTACCGTACCCTGCTCCAGGTCGCGGCGCCCTCGGAGGGCGCGACCCGGCGGCGCTCGCGCGTCGCCGCTCGCTGAGAGGGCCGCTCCCCCGCTGGTTTGCGCTCGCTGCCGCCGCCGCCGGCGGCGAACCCCTGCCCTGACGCCGGCGCTATAATGCTCTGCTATGTCCAGGCGGCGCTGGCCGACCGGGGGCCTGGCGGTCGCGCTGGGGCTCCTGCTTGCGGCGGGTGCGGTGATGGGCGCCGCGGCCCCCCTCCGGATCTCGAACCTGGTCGTCACGAACTCCGAGAGCACCCTGCTGGTGCACCTGGTCCTGCTGGGCGCCATGCCCGACGGGATCGTCGAGGGGCTCGGGACCGGGATCCCGGCCGCCGTGCGCTTCCAGCTCGAGCTCTGGCAGTACAACTCCTGGTGGGTCGATCGCCGGGTCGTGGCCAAGCTGGTGGAGCGCCAGGTCGTCTACGACGTCCTGACCAAGGAGTTCCGCGTCTCCCCCGTGCAGGGGGAGGAGCGGGAGCCCTACGTCACGCGTGACGTCTGGGAGGCCGAGCGAGTGCTGTCGGAGGTCCGGGGCTTCAAGCTGACGCCGATCGCCCACCTCAACCTGGACGAGCTCTACTACGTGCGGGTGCGGGCCGAGGTCCGGTCCGGCGCGCCGGACTCCTCCGTCTCGAGGATCATGCCGTTCGTCTCCTCCCGGGCAGAGACCCCGTGGGAGCAGACGCCGCTCCTCACGCTCCGGCGGGTGCGGTGAGTCCCGCGCGGCGTCCGGGCAGGACTGGTGCCGAGCGGGGCGCGCCATGCTGCCGGGGGCCCCGCCGCCCCGATCTTCCGTCCCGACGACCGGGGGAAGCGGAAGCGCAACCTCGTCATCATCGTCGCCGTGCTCCTCGTGCTCGTGGTGGCGACGGCGGTCGAGGTCGGGATGCGGCTCCCGGACATCCCGGTCGCGTCGAACGTCGTCGTCATCGCGCTGTTCAACCTCAACCTCATCGTCTTCCTCCTGCTCCTGATCCTCCTCTTCCGGAACCTCGCCAAGCTCTGGTTCGAGCGCCGCCACAAGATCCTGGGCTCCCGGTTCAAGACCAAGCTGGTCGCCGCGTTCCTGTCGCTGGCGCTGGCGCCGGCGATCCTGATCTTCCTGATCGCGTCCAACCTCATCAACACGTCGATCGAGGGGTGGTTCAAGATCCAGGTCGAGCGCCCGCTCGACGAGTCGATGCGCGTGGCCCAGACGTTCTACGAGCGCGTCCAGGACGAGGCGGTCCGCCACGGGCAGTACGTCGCCCGGACGCTGACCCGCGAGGGGCTCCTCCCCGAGGACCGGCGCGAGGACCTGATCGAGTTCCTCCAGGAGCAGGCCGAGCAGTACGGGCTGGCCGGCATCGCCGTCTACGGCCCCGCCGGCCACGAGATCGTGCACGTGAACGACCCCGTCCTGGTCCCCTCGCTCGAGACCGCCGTCAACTCGGAGCAGGTCCGGATGGCGCTGGCCGGGCGCGAGCTCTCCACGCGGCGCGAGATCTCGACCGGCGACCTCATCCAGGGGATGGTGCCCGTGCTGGCGCCCGGCGACCCCCCGCGCGTGGTCGGCGCCGCCGTGGTGGCGATCCACGTGCCCCAGCGGCTCGAAGCGCAGGTGCGGGGGATCGCCCAGGCGTTCCAGGAGTACAAGCAGCTCAAGCTGCTCCGGCAGCCGATCAAGGGCATCTACATCCTGCTGTTCCTGCTGATGACCCTCGTCATCGTGTTCTCGGTCACCTGGTTCGGGCTCTACCTCGCGCGCGGCATCACGGTGCCGATCCAGCAGCTCGCCCAGGGGACGCGCGAGGTCGCGGCCGGCAACCTCGACTACCGCGTCGCCGCCCAGGCGGACGACGAGGTCGGCATCCTGGTGGAGTCCTTCAACCAGATGACGCAGGACCTGAAGTCCTCGAAGGCGCAGCTGGAGCTGGCCTACGCCGACCTCCAGGCCAAGCACGCCGAGCTCACCGAGCGGCGGCAGTACACCGAGACGGTGCTGGAGGCCGTGGCGACGGGCGTGGTGTCGGCGGACGCGGCGGGGATCGTGACGACGGTGAACCGCGCCGCCAGCCGCATGCTCGGCCTGGCCCCGACGGCCGCGGTCGGCCAGCACTACGCGGTGGCGTTCGGCGCCCCGGCCTACCTCGACCTCGTGACCCTGATGCAGCGGATGGAGCGGCTGCGGGGCGGCACGGTCGAGCGCGAGCTCCAGCTCCCCCTCGACGGGAAGAACCTCACGCTGCTGGCGAGCCTCACCGCGCTCGGGGGGCCCTCGGGCGAGCACCTCGGCATCGTGCTCGTCTTCGACGACCTCACGGAGCTGCTCGCCGCCCAGCGGCTCGCCGCCTGGCGGGAGGTCGCCCAGCGGATCGCCCACGAGATCAAGAACCCGCTCACGCCGATCCAGCTCTCCGCGCAGCGGCTCCGGCGGCGCCTGGCGGACCGGCTGCCCGACGACGGCGGACTGCTCGAGGAGTGCACCGCCACCATCATCGGGGAGGTCGAGGGGCTGCGCCGGCTCGTCGACGAGTTCTCGCGGTTCGCGCGGATGCCGAGCTTCACCCCGCGACCGACGGACCTCCACCGGCTGCTCGAGAGCGTGCTCGGGCTCTACGGCGAGACGCATCCGACCGTCGTCCTCCGCGCCGACTTCGCGGGCGACCTGCCGACGCTCGACGCCGACGGCGACCAGCTCAAGCGGGCCGTCCTGAACCTCGTCGACAACGCCGTCGAGGCCGGGGCGACCGAGGTCGTGATCGCGACGCGCTGGGACGGGGGCGAGCACGTCCAGGTCGTGATCACCGACAACGGGCCCGGGATCCCCGCCGACCTGCGCGATCGGGTGTTCCTCCCGTACTTCTCGACGAAGACCACGGGCATGGGGCTGGGTCTCCCGATCGTGCACCAGATCGTCTCCGACCACGGCGGCCGCATCGAGGTCGAGGACAACGCGCCGCGCGGGACCCGGTTCGCGATCGAGCTGCCGGTGCTCCGCGGGAGCGCCCCGGCGGTTCCCGCGCCCGTGCTGGACGTCGCCGGGGCGCCGCACCAGTCGGGCTCCGCCTGAGGGGCCGGGGGCGAGCCATGGCCAGCGAGCGCATCCTGATCGTCGACGACGAACGGGGGATCCGCTCGACCCTCTCCGGCATCCTCGGGGACGAGGGGTACCGGCCCCTCGCGGCGGCGACCGGCCGGGAGGCCCTGGCCCGGGTCGGCGAGGAGGTGCCGGACCTCGTGATCCTGGACATCTGGCTGCCGGAGATGGACGGGATCGAGGTGCTCGCCGAGCTCAAGCGCCAGTGGCCCGAGCTGCCGGTGGTCATGATGTCGGGCCACGGGACGATCGAGACGGCGGTGAAGGCGACCAAGCTCGGCGCCTACGACTTCGTCGAGAAGCCCTTGTCCCTCGAGAAGACGCTCCTGGTCGTCGAGCGGGCCCTCGAGCACGCGCGGCTCGAGCGGGAGAACCGGCAGCTCCGCGAGCGCATCGAGCGCGCTCACGAGATCATCGGCACCAGCCCCGCCGTCGTCGAGCTCCGCCGCCAGATCGCCACGGCGGCGCCGACGAACGGCCGCGTCCTGATCTTCGGCGAGAACGGCGCGGGCAAGGAGCTGGTCGCGCGGTCCGTTCACGCCCTCTCCGCGCGGCGGGACCAGCCCTTCGTGGAGGTGAACTGCGCCGCCATCCCCGACGAGCTGATCGAGTCGGAGCTCTTCGGCCACGAGAAGGGCGCCTTCACCGGCGCGATGGCGCGGCGCCGCGGGAAGTTCGAGCTGGCCACCGGCGGCACGATCTTTCTCGACGAGATCGGCGACATGTCGCTGAGGACCCAGGCCAAGGTGCTGCGGGCCCTCGAGGAGCAGACGGTCGAGCGGATCGGCGGGCACGAGCCGATCCGGGTCGACGTCCGCGTGATCGCCGCCTCGAACCAGGCGCTCCCGGAGCTGATCGGCCGGGGGCGCTTCCGCGAGGACCTCTTCTACCGGCTGAACGTCATCCCGATGCAGGTGCCGCCGCTCCGGCGCCGGCGGGAGGACATCCCGCTCCTCGTCGAGCACTTCCTGAAGACGTTCTCCGCGGAGTACGGGAAGCGGCCGAAGACGCTCTCGGGCGAGGCCATGGGCTACTTCATGGTCTACGACTGGCCGGGCAACGTGCGCGAGCTCCGCAACATGGTCGAGCGGCTCGTCATCATGACGCCGGGCGACGTCATCGGCCCCGAGGACCTCCCCCCGCCGCTCCGGCTCGCGGGAGGCCGTGGCCGTTCCGACGGAAGCGGGGCTCCAGAGCCTGCGCGAGGCGCGCGACGCCTTCGAGCGCGCGTACATCCTGGGTGAGCTGCGCGCCCACGAGTGGAACATCACGCGCACGGCGCAGGCTCTCGGCATCGGGCGCGTGAACCTCTGGCGGAAGCTCAAGGCGTACGGCATCGCGGTGCCCCGGAAGGGCGAGGACCCGACCACCCGGCCCGATGCCTGAGACCCGCTGGCCCGCCGCCCTCGGGCGCCGCGGGATCGTCGCCTCGCCCCACCCGCTCGCCACCGTCGCCGGGCTCGAGGTGCTCCTGCGCGGGCGGCACTGCGGTCGACGCCGCGGTGGCCGTCGGCGCGACCTTGGCCGTCGTGTACCCGCACATGACGGGGCTCGGGGGCGACAGCTTCTGGCTCTGCTGGGACGCGCGGGCCGCGCGCCTCAGCGCGCTCCAGGCCGCGGGGGCGGCCGCGGCGCGCGCCACTCCCGAGCTGTACCGCGGTCACGGGCTCGCGGCGATCCCGGCCCGCGGGCCGCTGGCGGCGCTCACCGTGCCCGGCGCCCCCGATGGTCTCTTCGACGGCCCACCGCTTCAGCCAGGAGCACCTCGGCTCCTCGCTCCCGTGGGGCGACCTCCTGCAGGCCGCGATCCGGCATGCCGCGGACGGCATCCCCGTCTCGCCGTGCCAGGCGCGCGTCACGGCGAGCGCGACGGACCTGCTCCTGGCCGAGGAGTCGCGCCTTCGCCCCGTTCCGGGCGACCTACCTCGTTGGGGGCGCGGCGCCGGCGCCGGGACGGCGGCTCGCCCAGCCCCGTCTGGCGCGCACGCTCGAGCGGCTCGCCCGCGAGGGCGGCCGCGCGTTCTACGAGGGGGAGCTCGCGGCCGAGATCGGGCGCGCGTGCGAGGCGGTCGGAAGCCCGCTCCGCGCGGCGGACCTCGCCGGCCACCGCTCCCGCTGGGCCGAGCCGGTCACCGTGCCCTACCGGGGGGGCGTCGCCGCCTCGGTCCCGCCGCCCTGCCAGGGCCTGGTCGCGCTGGCGGTCCTGGGGATCCTCGAGGGCACCGACGTCCGGGCCTGCGCGGGCGAGCCGGCCGACTACGTCCACCTCGCGGTCGAGGCCACGAAGCTCGCCTTCGGCGACCGGGACCGCTGGCTCGCCGATCCGGAGCGCGTCGCCGTGCCGCTCGGGCGTCTCCTCGACCCGGCCTACCTCCGCGACCGCGGCCGGCGGATCGCGATGGACCGCGCCGCGCCGGGGCCCGCGGCCTCCGGGCGTCGAGGGCGGCGACACGATCGCGTGCGTCACCGCCGACGCGGCGGGCAACTGCGTGTCGCTGATCCAGAGCCTCTACCACGAGTGGGGCTCGGGTGTCGTGGCGGGCGAGACGGGTGTCGTGCTCCAGAACCGGGGCGCCGGCTTCACGCTGGACGCCGCCCATCCGAACGCGCTCGCCCCGGGCAAGCGGCCCTTCCACACGCTCACGCCCTTCATGTACCTCCGCCGACGGCAAGCCGACTCCTGGTCGCCGGGACGATGGGCGGCGAAGGCCAGCCCCAGACGCTGGTCGCGCTGGCGACGCGCGTCGTCGACTTCGGCCTCGACGTCCAGGCCGCCGTCGAAGCGCCGCGCTGGGTCTACGGCCGGACCTGGGGGGCGCCCACCCGGGCGCTCTCGATCGAGGGGCGGTTCGGCGACGCGGTGGCCGGGGACCTCGCGCGGCGAGGGCACGCCGTGCGGGTCCTCGAGCCCTGGAGCGACACGGCGGGGCACGCGCAGGCGCTCCGGCTCGAGCCGGGCGGGCTCCTCGTCGGGGGCGGCGACCCCCGCGCGGACGGGCCCGCGCTCGGGTGCTGAGCATCGAGCCCGATCGAGCCGTCATGGGAGGACGCGCATGAGCCAGCCGGTCCGCGCCACGATCGAGGAGGCCCGGGTCGCTCCGATCCCGCCCGGGTCCCGATCGTCCCTTCTCATGCAGCACGGCAGCATGAAGCTCCGCTACTACGCGCCCCGGGGGACCGATCCTCCAGACGCCCCACGACCAGGACGAGCTCTACGTCGATCGCGAGCGGCCGGGGCACGTTCCTCGTCGGGGGCCAGCGCGTCCCGTTCGGGCCGGGCGACGTGCTCTTCGCCGCCGCCAGAGTCGAGCACCGCTTCGAGGGCTTCTCCGACGACTTCGCGACGTGGGTCGTCTTCTACGGCCCGCCGGGGGGCGAGGCCGCGTAGGCACCTCCACTGATGGATCTCCCGGCGCTACCAGCGGTGAACCCACACGCCGGGTTCCCGTCGCAGCTGAGCTGCAAATGGCGTCACGCGTCCAGCGGGCGCCGCCCAGAACCTAGTGACCGCGGCGTTCGAGCTGCCCGACCGGCGCTGACATCGCGACGGCGTGCTCGCGGCGCCGGGGTAGTCGGGCCGGCTCGGCGTGGGACGGCCGCGCCGCTACACGTGGTACGCGATGACGAGAGCGAGTGCGCCACCGCGCCGGCGTCCTTCTGTGACCCCGCCGACCTTCGCTCCGCGCGCACTGGCTGCGAGGCAGGTGCGCTGCTGCGGGCGGCCGCGGTCGCGCACTCGGTAGGGTGAGCGCCAGCCACTTCGAGCCCTTGCGCGGCGGCCTGCGCCACGCTTGCCGTCCGACGCGTAGGTCCCAGGGCAGCGTCCCGCCCCGGAGGCCAGGTGGCCGGCCGTCGGGAAGCGACTCATGTCGACCCCGATCTCGGCCAGGATGACTCCGCAGCCCGGCCGTCGATGCCCGGAGGTTCCATGGCCCGATCTCAGCTGCGAAGGGACGAGGTGCCGCTCGACCTCCTGGGTTGAGCCGCTCGATGGCGTCCTCGAGATACTCGATGTGCGCGAGCAGCTCGCCGACGAGGAGCGCGGTGCGCCTGAAGCGACCCTCCAGCGCTTCGCGCAAGCTGCGGGAGCTTCTAGCGCCGCTGGCCTTTGGCCATCTCGACCAGCGACCGCCGGGTCGCGGGTGCCCTCGACCAGCCCGGCGAGCAGCGCCCGCCCGGTGATCCCGAGCACGTCCGATGGCCACGAGCCGAGCTTGACGCCGGCTTCCTCGAGACCTTGTCGATGCGCCGACCTCCGCGGGTCCGCTCCTGGATCAGCGCCTTGCGGGAGCGGTCGGTCGCGCAGCTCTCGGATCGGCGCGCGGCGCACGATCTCGCGCGCACCAGGCCGTGCTCGACCAGTTGGCGATCCACTCGGCGTCCTTGACGTCGGTCTTGCGGCCTGGCACCGCCTCGAGGTGCTGGGCGTTGAGCAGCCAGGGCGTCTAACTACCTCTTCTAGGAGTCGCGTACTCCGGCTTCCAGTACACCCCGGTCGATTCCTTGCCCACTCACTGTGACCCCGAAGCCTGCCAGCCTATCTCTCAGCGCCAGCAGCCTTCGTCTGGTCGTGGCGAGGTCTGGGTCTCCTGGTGGCGCCTGCCGTGCGCGCCGGGCACCCGGACGCAGGCGTGACGTAGTCCTTGTGCACGTCGAGGCCGGCGCAGCGTTCCACTATCCGGTCCTTCCCTTTGCTCCTTCCCGTCGTCCGGAGGAGCCTCCTCGCAGAGAGTCTGAGCTGCGTGCTCGTGTCAACTTTCAAGGGTGCCTGGTCTACCACGCCACACTCATATCTGCTCGCGCACCAAGCACCGCGTCGGCCGGGCGACATCGTATTTTCATCCATCTCTGTCGCCTTGCCACCCATTTACTCATAACTGAGGGTTACCCTCCGGTTCCCTTGTGCCGGAGGACAAATGTCCATACACTGTCGCGGTGCGGTTCGAGTGGGATCCGCGGAAGGCGAACGCAAACCTACGCGCTCACGGCACTAGCTTCGCCGAAGCGGTCACGGTTCTGGAGGACGCCTTCGCACTGACCCGTGAGGATCGCGATGCCGTTCCGGGGCAGCGGTTCGTTCTGGGCCTGAGTGACCAGGGGAACCTGCTGGTGGTCGTGTACGCGTACGCGGGGCCGGATGTCATCCGAATGATCTCCGCGTGGAAGGCGAACAAGCCTCAAAGGGAGCTCTGTGAAGAAGGTCGCGGCTGAGGGATATCGCAAGATCGATTTCTCGCGCGCGAAGCGCGGCCCGGTCGTCAAGCCCGAGCCGGGCAAGATGAAGATATCGATTCGGCTGGACAACGCGGTGCTGGAGTACTTTCGAACCCTGGTAGACAGGGCCGGCGGCGGCAACTATCAGACCTTGATCAACGACGCGCTACTCGAGCATATCCACCGGCGGTCGACTCTTGACGTCGTGCGGCAGGTTGTCCGAGAGGAACTGGGGGCCTACGGGGCCGCGCGTGGGTCTAGTTTCACGCTCCGGCGAGCGCGGTCGCGCCGCTGAGCCGACGCGCCTACCCGCAACATTCCTGAACGAGATCTGATCGGGGTCTAATCAGCCACCTACCCCGGAAGACCCTCACGAGCTCTCGCCCGCCCCGGCCTCGGGGGCGCCGGCGGCCGCGACCGCCGTCGCGAGGCGCGCGACGTCGGCGAGCGTGCTCGCGCTCTCGGGCAGCCGGTCCGGGCGAACGCGCACGATGCGGGGGAAGCGCAGCGCGTAGCCGGAGGTGTGGCGCGCGGACGGCTGCAGGTGGTTGAACGCCACCTCGAGGACGATCTCGGGGCGCACCGTCCGGTAGTGCCCGTGGTCCTCGACGGTGATGGCGAGCAGGCGCTCCGTCATCGCGCGGATCTCGACGTCGGTGAGGCCGTTGTACGCCTTCCCGATCGTCACCAGGCGCCCCGTGTCCTCGTCGCGCACGGCAAAGGTCAGGTCGGAGAGGACGCCCCGGCGCTTGCCGTGGCCCCACTCGGCGCCGACCACGACGACGTCGAGGGTCTCGAGCGGCCGCTTGATCTTGAGCCACTGGGCGCCGCGGCGCCCCGACGCGTAGGGCGCCTCGGGCTGCTTGGCCATGAGCCCCTCGTTGCCCCGGGACTGGGCCGCCCGGAAGAGGGCGTCCAGCTCGTCCGCGCTCGTCGCGGTCCACACCGGCGCCAGGGTCTGCCCCGGTGGCAGGGTCAGCGCCTCGAGGATCTGCCGGCGGACCCGGAGCGGCTCGTCGAGCAGGCCCTGGTCGTCCTGGGCCAGGCAGTCGAACGCGACGAACGCGACCGGATGCGCGGCGAGGACCTCGGCCGTGGGCTCGATCCGGCCCAGTCGCTGCTGGAGGCGGAGGAAGGGGAGGGCCCGACCCTCCGCCAGGGCGAGGACCTCGCCATCGAGGACGTATCGCCCTGGAGGGGCTGCGAAGGCCGCCACGACCTCGGGGAACTGCGGCGTGAGGTCGCGCCGGTCCCGCGAGAAGAGCCGGACGGCCGCGTCCTGCTTGTGAAGCTGGCAGCGGACGCCGTCGTACTTGTCCTCGACCCAGAGCGGCGTGCCCAGGCGCCGGACCGCGTCCGCCGCGTCGACGGCCGCCTGGGCGAGCATGGGATCGACCGGCGTGAAGTACGTGAAGCGCGTGGGCTCGAGACGCCCCCGCCGGGCCTCGACGGCGACCGCGCCCAGGTCGGCCCGGTGGCGGTTCGCGGCGCGGACGGTCTCGATCGGCTGACCGGTGGCGTGGGCGACGGCGTCCTCGAGCGTCTGCTCCTGCACGCCGATCCGCGCCTCGCCGAGCATCGCCTTGACGAACGCCCGGATCGCGCGGCCGTCCATCCGCCGGAAGACCTCCGCGAGGAGGGCGGCCTTGGCCCGGGGACCCCGGGCGCCGTGGAGCGCCTCGAAGCTCGCCGCCACGTCGGCAAGCCGGACGGGGTGGCCGGGGTCGCTCGGCGTCGCGCTGGCCCACAGGTCGGCGGCCGTGTCGCCCGCGTCGGCGTGCCGGCGCCAGGCGGCCGCGACCGCCTCGTCGGTCAGCTCCGGCCGCGCCGCCCGGAGGGCGGCTTCCAAGGTCGCGCCGCCCACCGAGAGCGTGCGTCCGTCGCCCCGCGGGAACGGGCGCCCGGCGAGATAGGTGACCGCGAGCGGAAGGACCTCGTCCGGAAGCGCTCGGAGATAGTCGACCAGCAGGCGGCGCTTCTCGATCCGGGAGCGAGTCGCCCGAAGCGCTTCCAGCACGTCGGCGAGAGTGTCGAGGGAGTCGGGCGGGCTGACCGGGGTCATCGGCGATCCGAGACTGCTCTCTGGAGGCTACACCCGGTCTCCTGGCTCCGCCACCCAGCGCGGTCGATCTACAGTGAGATCCTGGCGAGTGTCGCCCGATTTTGTCATCGAATCTCGGACTCAGGACACTAGGCTTTTCCCAAGACTTCGCTTGGAAAAGAGGCTCGCCTGGCGGCGAGCAGCCACCTCCCGACGCGTCGGTCCCGTATTATCCTTGCGGCATGAAACAGCCTGATGAGTTCTCCGAGTACTATGCCGACCTGCTGGAGGGCCGGTAGGACTGCGTGGATCGGATCGTGCTCACCGGCTACTTCCCGCTGGGACTGCAGGGCGGTGCGTTTCGCTACTGGTGGCGCAAGCTGACCGGCTCCGACGAGAGCCTTGACCAGGCGCACCTGCT
The DNA here is from genome assembly GCA_963804185.1 of uncultured Candidatus Rokubacteria bacterium. Taxonomy (GTDB): domain Bacteria; phylum Methylomirabilota; class Methylomirabilia; order Rokubacteriales; family DASRDR01; genus DASRDR01. Next base: position 146,067 of record CAWDPM010000001.1, on the reverse strand, counting down.
GCACATGGCGGGCCGGTCCGTCGCCGGGTGCATGCTTACGCCAGCGGCCCGGCATTCCGCTGCGCCACTGTGCGCCCGACGTGAATGGCCGAGCAGTACCGCCCCCCAGGACCCAAACTTTACCGGGGTGTTCCTGATTCTGGTCGCGAGGCCCCGGCGCTCGTCTGGGAGGTGAGCACGAGCGCGCGCGGCGTCCCCCATCTCACGCGCAAGACACCGTGGCCGTACGTCATCTTGCGGGAAAAGGTCATCAAACCGGTCCTGGCCAGTGCGGGCCGCCCGAAGCCTGGCCGGCCACCGAAACGCATCCACCCCTTGGACACGCATTACGAGAATCTCCAACGCGAGTTGCGCCGCACCTTTGACACGCTTGGCTTGGCTGCGTAACCGTCTGACCAACATGTTGGTTTCGAGCACGCGGCAAGAAGTCTAGCCCCAATCGTCATGAGTCCGATCCGCCCGTCTAAGGCGAATTATCTATAGCAGCTACAAAAAGGACTTATATTCGCGAAAATATCGCGTATACTCGCCCAGCTTGTTGCGTTGCTCGATTTGGCGTCAAGCTGTCGGGCTCATCGCCACTCCGGAGACAGGCAAAGGAAGAGGTCGGGAATGGGGATGCCGCGGTTACTCCTACGGTGGAGCCTCGTTGGCGCAGTGGTCGGAGTGCTGGTGGGCGGCATTCACCAAGAGGTGGGGGCGCAACCGCCGCCGATTCTCGTGACGGGCGCGGGACCGGGTGGCGGGCCCCACGTCCGGGTGTTCAATGCGGAGACTGGCGCGCCGCTCTTCGACTTCTTCGCGTTCGACCCGGTGTTCACCGGGGGCGTCCGGGTCGCCACGGCCGATGTGAACGGCGACGGCACCCCGGATGTCATCGTCGCGGCCGGCGAAGGCGGCGGCCCCCACGTCCGCGTGCTCGACGGCGCCCCAGCTGCTGCTCGGGAATATCGTCGACCTCCAGAGCTTCCTCGCGTACGACCCCGCCTTCACGGGCGGCGTGTACGTGGCGGCGAACACCGCGGCGGGCGGTACCGGCGGCGGCCCGCCCGGCGAACGTGCCAATCACCATCCAGATCAGCGGAGTCACAGCGGCCCCGGCGGAGACTGTGGCGTCCCGCTCACGGCGGTCGGCGCCGCGCTCAACTTCACGACCAGCGAGGCGCAAGCGAAAGGACACCTGACGGCCTGGTCGAGCGGAGGCACGTTCCCGTCGCATCGGTGGTGAATTTCAACCCCGTCGAGGATGTGGCCAACGCCGTGGATATCGGGCTCGCGGTGGACGGGACCGTCCTCGTGCAGTCCTTCATCGTCACCACCCATCTGGTCGTCGATGTCTACGGGTACTTCACCGCCGGCACCGGGCCGGGACCCCGGGGAGCCGGGACCCGCCGGCCCGACCGGGCCGCCGGGACCCGCCGGCCGACCGGGCCGCAGGGACCCACCGGCTCGACCGGGCCGCCGGGACCCGCCGGCCCGACCGGGCCGCCGGGACCCGCCGGCCACGACCGGGCCGACGGATCCACCGGCTCGACCGGGCCGCCGGCCCGACGGCCCGACCGGGCCGGCCAGCGGCGCCGGGATCATCTCCGGTGGCAGGTCTGGTCCGGCTAGCTCACTGTCTCGAACAACCTCACCTCGTACCTGGGCCCCTTGTACATGGCCGAAATAGCAATCGGTGTTATCTCTCACCACGGCGGAGGCCGACGTTCAGATGCAGGTGAAGGCGGCTGGGACGCTGTCGAACTTCAGGGTGGACATCAGTAATGCACCGGGAGCGGGAGAAGCTGGACCTTCACGGTGCGGAAGAACGGAACTCGACACGGGCGTCTCCTGCGTGATTGCTAACGGGCGTCTCAGCGACGTGCTCCAGTGTCGCGCGACGGTGCCGTTTGCGGTGAACGACCTTCCTGTCCATCGAGGTCGTCCCCAGCTAGACGAACCCCGAGCACCCCGACACGACCGTGATCTGGAGGGCCAACTACAACTGAGCCTGCCACCCGGGTTGGCGGCGACCTTCGCGAGCAGCCGCGCCGCCAATCCGGGCCGAACGATCCGGACGAAAGGAGAACGGGAGGCCTGCGGGCCTCCCGTTCTCGCGTCCGGATAGCCGCCTCGGTCACGAACGCCGGGTGCCGGTCCCGTTCCGCGAGGGACGGGACCCGGGCTCCGGTGACCGCCCGCCACACTCCCTGACCTCGGGGAGAGCCCCGCGTCTTCGCGCTCGCTTCGGTACCTCACCGCATCCCTTGTCAGGGACCGCTCCGGTGCCTCTAAATCTCTGGCTCGACCCATGGTCGAGGTCGAGCCCATCGAGCGCGGTCGCGAAGCGATTGGAGTAGCTCTCGCGTCGGATCTCACGTTCTCGCCGTGCTTCGCCGCGTCGGCGAAGGTCACGAACGAATCCTTCGCCTGCCGCGATCCGGTCCGGACGTCGTGGCCGAGCTCCCGCAACTTCCCGCCGATCGCCTGCCCGACCATGCCCGTGCCGAGCACGCCGATGTTCAGGAGGTCCCCGTCCGTAGTCGTCCTGCGACCGCTCGATGTCGTCCTCGCCGAAATACTCGCCGGTCTGGACCTCGATGAACTCCAGATCCACGGTGCCGGGATTCCGGACCCAGGTGCCAGACGCCCAGCGGGAGGTCCACGGCCTGTCCGACGTTCACGACGAGCTCCTGATCGTCGCGGGTCACGACGGCCTGCGCGGCGATCACGTACCAGTGCTCCTGCCGACGCCGGTGCCGTTGGAGCGAGAGCCGGGCGCCGGGCTTCACCACGATCCGCTTGACCTTGTGCGTCGGCTCGTCGGCGAGCACGACGTAGAAGCTTCTTCGCTTACGGGCCCGGCTTCCTCGGCGGCGTCCGCGTGGCCACCGCCGACGCGAACAGCGACGGCCGCGTCGACGTCGTCACCGGGGCGGGCCCCAGCGGCGGGCCCCACGTGCGCGCTCTGGACGCCATTACGCTCTCGTCGCTGGACGAGCTCTTCGCGTTCGACCCGGCGTTCGGGGGGGAGTATGCGTCGGCGGCCACAGACAGTAGACCCGGCCGACTCCCTTCGGACGTGGCTCAGGGGACCTTGCCGGAGGGTGTCATCCCTGACACTATCCGTAGTCCCACGGCAGCCTACTGTAGGCCGGACATGTGGGCCGGGTTTCCTTGAGCCGCCACGGCGCCGGGCGGTAGAGTGGTACCGAAACGAAGCCATTCTGGAAGCCCTCAGAACGAGGACCCATGGCCACGCTCACCATCAAGAACGTCCCCGAGCCGCTCGTCGCGCGCCTGAAGGACCAGGCCGCGCTCCATCGGCGCAGTCTCAACCACGAGGTGATCGCGTGCCTGGAGGCCGTCGCGCAGGCGACGCCGCTCGATCCCGAGAGCCTCCTGGCGCGGGTCCGGGCAGTTCGGCGGAGACCCAGCCGGTTCCGTCTGACCGATCGGAGCCTGACGCGGCTGAAGACGGTCGGGCGGTTGTGATCGTCGTCGACAGGAACCTCCTCGTGTACCTCCACGTCGAGGGCCAGCGCACGGCGGAGGCGGTGCTCCGCCGCGATTCCGATTGGGTCGTGCCAATCGTCTGGCGGACCGAGTTCCGCAATGCGCTCGCCGGGCTGGTGAGGCGGCGCGCGCTGGCGCTGGAGGACGCGCTGCGCATCGTGGCCGAGGCCGAGCGCGGGATGGCGGCACGGGAGTACACCGTCGCGTCGCAGCAGGTGCTCCTGCTCGCCGAGCAGTCCGGCTGCTCGGCGTACGACTGCGAGTACGTGAGCCTGGCCCAGGATCTCGGGATCCGCCTGGTCACGGCCGATCGGCACGTGCTCGCCGCGTTTCCGGCCGTTGCGGTGGCTCCGGCGGCGTTCGCGGCGTGAGCCTGCCCCGCGATCGGCGCCTCCTCGTGCTCGCGCTCGGAGGCCGGGCGCTCCGGGGACCGAGCGGCCGTGCGGTCGGGCCGGGAGCCTGGGTGGGGGTGCTCGAGCAGAGCCTCCAGCCACTCGCCGACCTCGCGGCGGCCGGATTCCGGTTCCTCTTGGCGCACGACGGCGAGCCGCTGGAGGACGCCGGTCGCCGCGCGGAGCCGCCGTCGAGCCAGAGCCTGGACCTCCACGGCGCCGAGATTCAGGGCGCGGTCGGCTACGCGATCCAGCAGGTGCTCGGCAACGTCTACCGCGCCCGCGGGGTCGACCTGCCGCTCGCCGCCGTGGTCACACGCATCGAGGTCGACCCGGACGATCCCGCCTTCGCCCGGCCCACCCGGCCGGTCGGGCTGCCCCACTCGGCCGCCCAGGCGCGTCGGCTCGGGCGCGAGCGCGGGTGGACGTTCGCGGGGAGCGCCGCCCGAGGCCACCGGCGGGTCGTGGCCGTCCCCACGCCTCGCCGCGTTGTCGATGTCGACGCGCTCCGGCGACTGCTGGCCGCCGGGGGGGTGGTCGCCGCCGGCGTCGGCCGCGTGCCGGTGATCGCGACACCGGGCGGCTACCGGGGCGTCGAGGCGATCCTCGAGACCGACGCGACGGTGGCTCTCCTCGGGACGGCGCTCGCCGCGGACCGGTTGGTCTTCCTCACCGGCGTGGACCGGGTCGAGGTGGGCCACCGGACCTCCCGTGCCATCGGGGTCGAGCGCCTCTCGGTGGCGGACGCCCGGGCCCTCCTGATGGCGAACGAGTTTCCCTCCGGGTCGATGGGCTCGAAGGTCGAAGCGGCGATCGACTTCGTCCAGGGAGGCGGCCGCGAGGCGATCATCACGTCGCTCCCCGGCCTCCGCGCGGCGCTGGACGGCCGAGCCGGGACCCGCATCGTGCCCTGACCCGAGGCCGGGCAGCTGATCCTGCGGATGCTGGACCCCACACTCGCCTTCCTCGTCGTCATGTCCACGATGAGCTTGGCGAGCTGGTCGGCGTCACGAGGTCAGCGAGCGTGCTTCGGGCGCCATGGCCAAAGAGTATGACACGGGCCGATTACGGCCGAGCCGGAGTGTCCCGTCAACCTGAGACATTACCGCTCCGCCTTGGGGTGACGGCCGCCGCGCGCCCGTAGTACGCTCGCAAGGATGCTCGGCTGGTGGACGACCCTCCTCGTCGGGCTCGCCGTCCTCCTGTTCGGGCGGCGGCTCTTCTGGCTATTCGTCGGAGCGGCCGGCTTCGCCGTGGGACTCTACGCGGCGCGGATCGCCTTGCCCGACAGCCCGGAGTGGGTCGTCGTGGCAGCGGCGCTCGTCCTCGGGCTCGTGGGGGCGGTGCTCGCGATCCTCTTCCAGTGGTTCGCCGTCGGCCTGGGCGGGTTCGCGGTGGGGGTCCACGGGAGCCTGGCTCTCGCGAACACGCTCGGTCTGGATCGGCCGTGGCTGTGGGCGGTCGTCCTCGCGGGGGGGATCGTCGTCGCGGCTCTCGTGCTGTCGCTGTGGGACCCGGTCCTCATCCTCCTCTCCGCCCTCACGGGGGCCACCCTGCTCGTGCCATTGATCCCCGCCTCTCCCGCCGCCCAGACCTTGCTCTTCGTCGGGCTCCTCGTCGCGGGCATCATGGTCCAGGCGAGCCTCCTGATGCCGCCCCGCCGCCGCGGGGCCTGAGCCGGGCGAGCGTTCCGCGCGCCCCGTCGTGCCATCATGGAAGCCCGTGCGCGGGCGGCCGCCGCGCACGACCGGGAGGAGGAGGGGAGCACGTAGAGATGCACGGAGTCGTCTTCCTTGGCGATCGCGAGCTGGAGCTCAGGGAGTTCCCCGACCCGCGGCCGGGACCGGGCGAGGTGGTCCTCGCCATGAAGGCCTCGGGGATGTGCGGGAGTGACCTTCACCCCTACCGCGCCTCCCGCAGTGGCGGCGCGGCCAGGACCCTCGGCCTTGGCGGCACGGGCGGGCCCTTCATCGCCGGTCACGAGCCGTGCGGCGTCGTCGTCGAGCGCGGTGCCGGAGTCGCGGAGGCCGACGCCCCGACGGGCGCCCGCGTCATGTGCCACCACTACAAGGGGTGCGGGCACTGCAAGCACTGCCGCGCCGGCTGGGCGCAGCTGTGCCCGCACGGCATCGTCGTCTACGGGATGACCGGCCACGGCGGCCACGCGCCGTACATGACGGTGCCGGCCTCGACCCTGGTCCCCTTGCCGGAGGCGCTTTCCTTCGAGGAGGGCGCCGCCATCTCGTGCGGGACGGGCACCGCGTACCAGGCGCTCCGCCGGCTGGACGTCTCCGGCCGGGATACGGTCGCGATCTTCGGCCAGGGCCCGGTCGGGCTCTCCGCCACGATGCTCGGCGTGGCGATGGGCGCCCGCGTCGTCGCCGTCGATGTGGGGGGCGAGCGCCGTGAGCTTGGACGCCAGTTCGGCGCCGACGCCGTCATCGATCCCGCCGCGACGGACGTCGTGGCGGCCCTGAAGGCGCTCACCGACGGCGAGGGCGTGGACGCGGCGCTCGACTGCTCCGGCCAGCCGGAGGCCCGCCTCGCGGCGGCGCGCGCCACGCGTACCTGGGGCCGGGTCGGCCTGGTCGGCGAGGGCAACCAGGTGACGTTCGACGTGAGCCCGGACCTCCTGCGGCGCCAGCTGACCCTCCACGCGTCGTGGACGTTCAGCACGCTGATCCAGGAAGAGTGCGCGCGCTTCGTCGTCAAGCGGCACGTCCCGCTCAAGCGCCTCCTCACGCACCGCTTCCGGCTGGCGGACGCGGTGGCCGCGTACCGGCTCTTCGACACGCAGACGACCGGCAAGGGCGTCTTCCTGTTCGACGAGAGCTCGTGATGACCGGTCGCATCCTGCAGATCAACGTGTCGCCGGGGGGCGTGCCGAAGCGGGCCGTGCCCCGCGCCCGGGTCACGCGGACCGGGATCGAGGGAGACGGCCACCGGAACCTGGACCTTCATGGCGGCCCGGACCGCGCGCTGTGCCTCTTCTCGATCGAGCAGATCGAGTCTCTCCAGGCGGAGGGCCATCCGGTCGAGCCGGGCGCGCTCGGCGAGAACGTGACGGTCGCGGGGCTCGACTGGGCGCGCGTCCAGCCGGATGAGTTCTTCCGGCTGGGCGAGGACGTTCTCGTCCAGATCACTCGCTTCACGAGCCCCTGCTCGAACATCCGGGCGTCGTTCCTCGACGGGACGTACTCCCGGGTGTCCCAGAAGCGCCACCCCGGATGGAGCCGGGTGTACGCGCGCGTCCTCGTTCCGGGGGAGATCGCGGCCGGCGACCCGGTCGAGCGCCTCACTCCGGCCGAGGTGGCCCGCCACCTCGCGGTTGGCCTCGGAGGCTGAGAGGGTGACCATCGTCGACCTCTCGCTCCCGATCCGCGCCCACGTTCGCTGGAAGACGGAGGTGACCGTCCTCTCGAACTTCGAGGACCCGTCGCACCCGTTCCGGTCGAGCCGGCTCGCGATGCCCGGCCACGGCTTCACCCACTGCGACGGCTTCAGCCACTTCATTCCCGGCGGGACGACGGTGGACCGGATGCCGATCGACACCTGGGTCGGGGACGCGGCGGTGGTCGATCTCACCCACATCGGGGCGAACACCCCGGTCGGCGCCGCCGATCTGGAGGCGCGCGGACGGCACGTGCGCCGGGGCGACATCGCGCTCCTCCGGACCGACTGGCCGCTCAGGCGGTCCGTGGAGACCCTGGAGTTCTGGACCGAGGCGCCGTGGACCAGCGCCGAGGCCTGCCGGTGGCTGGTCGCCCGCGGGGTCAAGGCCGTCGGGTACGACTACCCGCCGGACCATCCCGTCCGTGATCTGGTCGCGGCCACCGGGCGCCGGGTCGCCCCGGAGGAGTGGGCCACGCACCACACGTTCTTCCCCGCCGGGATCGGCGTCATCGAGTACCTGGTGAACCTGGACCGGCTGGGACGTGACCGCGTGCGCTTCGTCGCGCTCCCGCTGAACCTCGAAGGCGGGGACGGCGCCCCCGCGCGCGCCATCGCGATCCTGGATTGACGCGGAAGCGCGCGCGCGGCCGGCGCGCGGGCCGGACCCGACGGAAAGGAGCCATGCATCGTGAATCCCATCGATCCCCACGCCGCCCTGGCCGATCGGAAAGCCCGGCGGCAGCGCCTGGACGCGCTCATTCAGGCCTCGCCCATGAAGGTCGCCGGGACGCTGCGGGAGGTCGGCCGGCAGGTCTTCGCCGCCGGGGCTCTCTCGAAGAAGCACAAGGAGCTGACCGCGCTCGCGGTCGCGGTGGCCACGAACTGCTGGGAGTGAATCGAGCACCGCGTGGAGGAGGTTCTCCTCCATGGCGCTTCGGACGCGGAGTTCGCGGAGACGCTCGACATCGGGCTCTACATGGGCGGAAGCCTGGCGCTGAAATCGGTCCGCTACGCCTTCCAGGTGCGGGACGAGCTGGGCCGCTCCGGCTGACCGCCTGCCGTAGCGAACAACGTCCAGAACGCGTTCACGCCCGCGGGCAACGCGGACCCGCTCCTGCTCACGTTCCTGCTCGTCGTCGGCGCGCACATGGGCGGCGAATCTGACATGACGGCGGCGCTCGACATGGTGACGGTCGCGCCGGCGCGCATCCTCGGCCGCAGGACCACGGCCTGGCCGTCGGGTGCCGCGCCGACCTGGTCGTGCTCGAGGCGTCGACGGTCGCCGAGGCAGTGGCGGATCCGGCCCGCGCGCTCGTCGTCAAGGGCGGGCGGATCACGGCCGCGCGCGGGAGACCCACGGGGCGCGCCTTGACACGACGTGCGCCCTGAGCCGGAGCGACGCACGGCCGTGGCTGATCGCGGCAGCAACGAGTCGGCAGAGGCGAGTCGCAGGGCCGCGGGTCCCGACAGCCGCGGGTCCCGTCGCGAATCCCGTCGCTTGACAGCGGGGCCGCGCGACGTAGAGTCCGGGGAGTAACTCCTTTAAGTGAGCCCCGCGAGGCCCACAAGGAGAGGCGATGACGAGCCCGACGCGCGCGATCGTGAGGCCCTCCCTGGATGACCGGGGAGGGCGTTTTCGTCTCCGGTCCCGGCGGACGCGGGCTCCTGGCCCCCGGGCTCCGCGGGGCCGGGTCGACCGACCGGCCGCCTCCTCGGGCGACCGATGACCCTGCGCGAGAAGGCCCAGGTCCTCGACGAGACGGGGATCGACCGGGCTCTCACCCGGATCGCCCACGAGATCGTCGAGCGCGCAGGCGGCACGGACGGCCTCGCGCTCGTCGGTATCAGGACCCGGGGCGTGTCGCTGGCCCGCCGGATCGCGGTGCGTCTCCAGGCGATCGGCGGCCACCCGGTCCCGGTCGGCACCCTCGACATCACGCTCTACCGGGACGACCTCGGCCTCAAGGGGGAGGCCCCCGTCCTGCGGGGGACCGACATCCCCTTCCCGGTGTCCGGACCGGACGATCGTCCTGGTCGACGACGTCCTCTACACGGGGCGGACCATCCGGGCGGCGCTCGACGCGATCATCGATCTCGGGCGCCCGCGGATGATCCAGCTGGCCGTCCTGGTGGACCGGGGGCACCGGGAGCTCCCGATCCGGGCGGACTACGTGGGGAAGAACCTGCCGACGGCGCGCCGCGAGGCCGTCCAGGTCCTCCTCCGCGAGCACGACGGCCAGGACCGCGTCGTGATCCAGGAACCCGACGCCTGAAGGGAGGGAGCGATGGGGCTCACGCGGAAGGACCTGCTGGAGATCCGGAGCCTCGAGCCCGGCGAGATCCAGACGATCCTCGACACCGCCGCCTCCATGAAGGAGATCGCCTCCCGGGAGATCAAGAAGGTCCCGGCCCTTCGCGGGAAGACGGTCATCAACCTGTTCCTCGAGCCCTCGACCCGCACCCGGACCTCGTTCGAGATCGCCGGCAAGTGGCTCTCGGCCGACGTCGTCAACGTCTCGGGGTCGTCCTCGAGCGTCGTCAAGGGCGAGACGCTGGTCGACACCGCCCGGAACCTCGAGGCGATGAGCCCCGACTGCGTGGTGATCCGGCACGCGGCGTCGGGCGCGGCGCACATGCTGGCGCGGGCCCTCCGGTGCCCGGTCGTGAACGCCGGGGACGGCATGCACGAGCATCCGACCCAGGCGCTGCTCGACCTCCTGACGATCCGCGAGAAGCGGGGGCACCTCGAGGGTCTCTCGGTCGCGATCGTGGGCGACATCGCCCACAGCCGCGTCGCCCGCTCCAACATCGCGGGGATGCGGAAGATGGGCATGAGCGTCACGGTCGCCGGGCCGCCGACCCTGATCCCGCCCGGGGTCGAGGAGCTCGGCGTCAAGGTCGCGCGCCGGCTCGAGGACGCGCTCCGCGACGTCGACGTGATCATGATGCTGCGCCTCCAGCAGGAGCGCATGACGCGCCAACTACATCCCCTCGCTCCGCGAGTACTCGCGTCTCTACGGGCTCTCGCTGGAGAAGCTGCGCGGCGCGCGCGACGACGTCCTGATCATGCACCCCGGCCCCGTCAACCGCGGGCATCGAGATGGCGCCCGAGGTGGCCGACGGGCCGTACTCGGTGATCCTCGAGCAGGTGGCGAACGGCGTCGCCGTGCGGATGGCGATCCTCTACCTCCTGGTGGGCGCCAAGGGCGCGGGGGCCTGAGCCATGGACCTCCTGATCCGGAACGGTCGCGTCATCGACCCCGCCAACGGGCTGGACGCCCCCGGGGACGTGCTGGTCCAGGCGGGGCGCGTCGCCCGGGTCGGGCCGCGCATCGAGGCGCCGGCGGGCACGGAGACGATCGACGCCGGAGGCCGGGTGGTCGCGCCCGGGTTCATCGACATCCACGTCCACCTGCGGGAGCCAGGCCAGGAGTACAAGGAGACGATCGCGACCGGCACCCGGGCGGCGGCGGCGGGCGGCTTCGCCGCGGTCGCGTGCATGGCCAACACGCAGCCGGTCAACGACACGCGCGCCGTGACGGACTACGTCCTCGCCGAGGCGCGCGCCCGGGGTGTCGTGCGCGTGTATCCGATCGGCGCGGTGACGCGCGGGCTCGCCGGACGGGAGCTGGCGGAGCTCGGAGAGCTCGCCGAGGCGGGCTGCGTCGCGTACTCCGACGACGGGCGCCCGGTGATGAACTCGGCGCTCCTCCGCCGGGCGCTCGAGTACGCCCAGGCGTTCGGCCGGCCGATCATCTCGCACGCCGAGGACGTCGCGCTCAGCGAGGGCGGCGTGATGCACGAGGGCTTCGTGTCCACGGACCTCGGGCTCCGGGGAATCCCGGCGGCCGCCGAGGAGATCATGGTCGCGCGCGACATCGCGCTCGCCGAGCTGACGGGAACCCCGGTCCACATCGCCCACGTGTCGACCGCGGCCGCCGTGCGGCTCCTCCGGGACGCCAAGGCGCGCGGCGTCCCGGTCACCGGCGAGGTGACCCCGCACCACCTGCTCCTCACGGACGAGGCGCTCCGCGCCTAGGACCCGAACGCGAAGATGGCGCCGCCGCTCCGGTCCAAGCGCGACGTGGAGGCGTGCCGGGAGGCCCTCGCCGACGGCACCCTCGACGCGATCGCGACCGACCACGCGCCCCACGCGCTCACCGACAAGGAGGTGGAGCTCGACCACGCGGCCAACGGGATCGTGGGGCTCGAGACGGCCGTCGCCCTCTGTCTCACGCACCTGGTCAGGGAGGGAGTGCTCGACCTCCCGACCGTGATCGCGCGGCTGACGGTCGGGGCCGGCGCGGGTGCTCGGGCTGCCCGGCGGGAGCCTTGCCGCGGGAGCGCCCGGGGACGTGACGGTCCTCGACCTCGCGCGCGAGCACGTCATCGAGCCGGCGCGCTTCCGGTCGAAGGCCCGCAACACGCCGTTCGGCGGCTCGGCCGTGCGTCGGCGCCCCCTGGCTGACGGTCGTGGGCGGCCGCGTGGTGATGCGGGACGGCGTCGTGGCCGGGGAGAGCGGGCCGTGACGCGGCGGGAGCGCGCGGTCCTGGCCCTGGCCGACGGCCGGGTCTTCGAGGGCGAGCCGCTCGGCGCCCGCGGGGAGACGGTCGGCGAGGTCGTGTTCAACACCGCCATGAGCGGGTACCAGGAGATCCTCACCGATCCCTCGTACAAGGGCCAGATCGTCTGCATGACGTATCCCCACATCGGCAACACCGGCGTGAACGAGGAGGACCCCGAGTCGCATCGGCCCTGGGCAGAGGGATTCGTGGTGCGCGAGGCCTCGCCCGTGGCGTCGTCCTGGCGCGCGACGGCGACCCTGGACGCCTACCTCCAGGGGCACGGGATCGTGGGCATCCAGGGCATCGACACGCGCGCCCTCACCCGCCATCTCCGGGACCACGGCGCGCAGGAAGGCGTGATCTCCACGGGGAGCATCGACCCGCGGGCGGCCGTCGCCAAGGCGAAGGCCTCGCCAGGGCTGCTCGGCCGTGACCTGGTGAAGGAGGTCACGTGCGCGGCGCCCTACCAGTGGCGGGAGTCCGTGTGGCGGCTGGGGCAGGGCTACGTGGCGCCCCCGCCGGCGCGCTTCCACGTCGTCGCGTACGACTCGGGGATCAAGCGGAACATCCTCCGCCAGCTGACGGCCGAGGGCTGCCGGCTGACCGTCGTGCCGGCCTTCGCCTCGGCCGACGAGGTGCTCGCGCTCGGGCCCGACGGGCTCTTCCTCGCCAACGGCCCGGGCGATCCGGAGGGCGTGCCCTACCTCGCCGAAGCCGTGCGGCGGCTGGTCGAGCGGCTGCCGACGTTCGGGATCTGCCTCGGCCACCAGATCCTGGCGCTGGCCCTGGGGGCGCGCACGTTCAAGCTCCCCTTCGGGCACCACGGCGCGAACCATCCGGTGAAGGACCTCGGCACCGGGCGGGTCGAGATCACGTCCCAGAACCACGGCTTCGCCGTGGATCCGGACTCGTGCGCGGCGGCCGGGTTCGAGGTCACCCACGTCAATCTCAACGACGGCACGTGTGAGGGCATGCGCCACCGGACCCTTCCGGTCTTCGCGGTCCAGTACCACCCGGAAGCGGCCCCGGGGCCGCACGATTCGCACTACCTGTTCCGGCGGTTCGTCGAGCTCCTCACGCAGTCGAGAGGCAGGTAAGAGAATGCCCCGCTACTTCGTCGCCTATCGGAAAACCGAGGAGGCCGGGCAGAAGCCCGAGTGGGCCTCCTTCACGACCGAGTCCCCCGCGGCGCTCGAGGCCCACGCCATCCGCGAGCGGGTGGACAAGCGGCTCGGCCTGTTCGGCGAGCGGCTGACCGGCGCCGGCGAGGTCCTGTACCTCGGCTCGGCGCCCCTCGTCGAGTTCCTGGTGCGCCGGGAGGAGGCGCCGGTCGGCGTCTCCATCGTCTACGGGCTCTTGGAGTGATGGCCATCGCCACGGGTCCCTCTTTGCCGAGGTGACCAAGGCTCGCTTCGTTCGAGGTGACTCGGGAGGCACCCTGAACTTCCGACTAGGATCCCGGCATCGGGCGCCAGCGTGAATGAGGTCGTCCATTCGGTCAACGGCGTCCCGATCCGGCTGAGCAGCGAACGATGGACGCATATCGTCGAGCATCACGACGACCTGGCCGGGCACTATCATGCAGTCTTGGAAACGGTTCGATCGCCAGACGCCGTGCACGAGGGCGGCGGCGGAGAGTTGCTCGCGGTATCATCGCGGTTCACGCCGTACTGGCTGGTCGTGGCCTATCGAGAGATCTCGTCCAGTGATGGCTTCGTGATCACGGCATTCTTCACGCGCCGAATCGGGCGCGTCGAGGGGAGGCGGTTGGTGTGGAAGAGAGAGTCGTCGTAGAGCTCTTGGAGAGCCTCCCGCACCTCCTTCGTCTGCCGTCGAAGCAGGTGTGGTTCGACTTCGACGAGGAGGCGGACGTCCTCTATGTGAGTTTCGAGCGGCCGCAGGGAGCGACGGAGAGCGAGCTGACCGAGGACGGGGTCTTGATGCGCTATCGGGGCGGTCAGTTGGTGGGCGTGACGATCCTCAACGCCCGGAAGCGGCTGGGAAGCGGCCCCTGATGCCCAAGCGCACCGACATCCGGAAGATCCTGCTGATCGGGTCGGGGCCGATCGTGATCGGCCAGGCGTGCGAGTTCGACTACTCGGGCACGCAGGCCTGCAAGGCCCTCCGCGAGGAGGGGTTCGAGGTCGTGCTGGTGAACTCGAATCCCGCCACGATCATGACCGACCCGGAGATGGCGGATCGGACCTACGTCGAGCCGCTGACGCCGGAGGTGCTCGAGCAGATCATCGCCGTCGAGCGGCCCCAGGCGCTCTTGCCCACGCTCGGCGGGCAGACCGGGCTGAACCTCGCCGTCGCGTTGGCGGAACGCGGCACGCTCGAGCGCTTCGGCGTGGAGCTGATCGGCGCGAAGCTCGAGGCGATCCGGAAGGCGGAGGACCGCGAGCTCTTCAAGGCGGCGATGCAGCGGATCGGCCTCGAGCTCCCGCGCTCGGGCTACGCGCGCTCGATCGACGAGGCGCGGGAGATCGTCCGGGCGGTGGGCTACCCGGCCATCATCCGCCCGTCGTTCACGCTCGGGGGCACGGGCGGCTCCATCGCCTGGAACCCCGACGAGCTGGACGGGGCGATCCGCTGGGGCCTCCAGCAGAGCCCGGTCGGGCAGGTGCTCGTCGAGGAATCGGTCATCGGATGGAAGGAGTTCGAGCTGGAGGTGATGCGGGACCTCCGGGACAACGTGGTCATCGTCTGCTCGATCGAGAACCTCGATCCCATGGGCGTCCACACGGGCGACTCCATCACCGTCGCGCCCGCCCAGACCCTGACCGACAAGGAATACCAGCTGATGCGCGACGCCGCGCTCGCCATCATCCGGGAGATCGGCGTCGAGACCGGCGGCTCGAACATCCAGTTCGGCGTCAACCCGGCCGATGGCCGGATGGTGGTCATCGAGATGAACCCGCGCGTGAGCCGCTCGTCCGCGCTGGCCTCGAAGGCGACCGGCTTCCCGATCGCCAAGATCGCGGCGAAGCTCGCCGCCGGGTACACGCTCGACGAGCTCTCGAACGACATCACGCGCGTGACGCCGGCCTCGTTCGAGCCCACGATCGACTACTGCGTGGTGAAGGTGCCGCGCTGGGCGTTCGAGAAGTTCCCCGAGGCCGACCAGACCCTCACCACCCAGATGAAGTCCGTCGGCGAGGTGATGGCGATCGGGCGGACCTTCAAGGAGGCGCTCCAGAAGGCGGTCCGCTCGCTCGAGCAGGACCGGACGGGGCTCGGCCTGGACCAGCCGCTCCCGGACCTCGAGACGCTGCGCGATCGCCTGCGGGTGCCGAACGCCAACCGCCTCCTGTACCTCGCGGAGGCCATGCGGCGGGGCCTCGGCCGCGAGGAGATCGCCGGCCTGACCGGGATCGATCCCTGGTTCCTCGCGGAGATGGAGGAGCTGATCGCCTTCGAGGCGGCGTTCCGGGGCACTCCCGACCTCTCGCGCGACACGCTCCGTCAGGCCAAGCGCCTGGGGTTCTCCGATCGGCGCCTCGCCGAGCTGGCGGGTCGCACCGAGGCCGAGCTCCGCGCGGCGCGGCAGGCGCACGGCGTCCGCGCCACCTTCAAGATGGTGGACACGTGTGCGGCGGAGTTCGTGGCCCACACGCCGTACCTCTACTCGACCTACGAGGACGAGGACGAGGCGCCCCCGACGGCGCGCCGCAAGGTGGTGATCCTCGGGTCGGGGCCAAACCGGATCGGGCAGGGGATCGAGTTCGACTATGCGTGCGTCCACGCCGCCTTCGCGCTTCGCGAGGCGGGCGTGGAGGCGATCATGGTCAACTGCAACCCGGAGACGGTCTCCACCGACTACGACACGTCCGACCGCCTCTACTTCGAGCCCCTGACCTTCGAGGACGTGCTCAACATCGTCGAGAAGGAGCAGCCGGAAGGGGTGATCGTCCAGTTCGGGGGGCAGACCCCCCTCAAGCTCGCGGTGCCGCTGGAGCGGGCCGGTGTCCCCATCCTGGGGACGTCCCCGGACGCGATCGACCGGGCGGAGGATCGCGAGCGCTTCGCCGAGCTCCTCCGGAAGGTTGGCCTCCAGCAGCCGCCCAACGGGTCGGCGCGCTCCCCCGACGAGGCGGTGCGGATCGCCGCGACCTTGGGCTACCCGGTGCTGGTGCGCCCCTCCTACGTCCTCGGCGGGCGGGGCATGGAGATCGTCTACGAGGAGGCGCGGCTCGGCGAGTGGATGCGGGAGGCGGCGCGCGTGTCGCCGGACCACCCCGTGCTGATCGACAAGTTCCTGGAGGACGCGCTGGAGATCGACGTCGACGCCCTCTGCGACGGTCAGGACGTCCTGATCGGGGGCGTGATGGAGCACATCGAGAAGGCGGGCATCCACTCCGGGGACTCGGCGTGCGCGCTCCCGCCCTACTCGATCGGCGACGACCAGGTGGAGCGGCTCCGGGCAGAGACGCGGGCCCTCGCCCTCGAGCTGGGCGTGGTGGGCCTCCTCAACATCCAGTTCGCGATCAAGAGCGACACGATCTACGTGCTGGAGGTGAACCCGCGCGCCTCGCGCACGGTGCCGTTCGTCTCGAAGGCGATCGGACTGCCGCTCGCCAAGCTGGCGACGCGGCTGATGCTCGGCGCGCGGATCCCGGAGCTCGGGGTGCGCGAGCTCGCCGACCTGCCGCACGTCGCGGTCAAGGAGGCGGTCTTCCCGTTCGTGAAGTTCCCGGGGGTCGACGTGATCCTCGGCCCCGAGATGCGCTCCACGGGCGAGGTGATGGGCATCGGGCGCGAGTTCCGCACGGCGTACTTGAAGTCCCAGCTCGCCGCCGGGTCGCCCCTGCCCCGGGGCGGCAAGGTCTTCATCTCGGTCCGGAACCGCGACAAGCGGGCGGTCGTCAACATCGGCCGCAGCCTCGCCGAGATGGGCTTCGCGCTCGTCGCCACGCAGGGCACCGCCAAGGTCCTCGACCGGCACGGCCTTAGGGTGGAGGTCGTCCACAAGCTCGCGGAGGGCTGGCGACCCAACATCGTCGACCTGATGAAGCAGGGCGAGATCGGGCTCGTCATCAACACGCCGGAGGACGGGCGCGCCCGGAAGGACTCCTACCTCGTCCGGCGGACCGCGGTCATGCAGAGCATCCCCTACTACACGACGATGGACGGCGCCCAGGCGGCCCTCGAGGCGATCGAGGCGCAGCGGGCCGGCGTCCCGGGGGTACAGCCGCTCCAGGCGTACTACAGGGACCTCGGGGCATGACGCCGGCGGGCACCGCCGTGCTCGAGCCGCGCGAGCGGCTGATCGTCGCCCTCGACTCGCCGGAGCTCGCGGAGGCCGAGGCCCTGGTCGAGCGGCTGGCCGGGGCGGTCGGCATGTACAAGGTCGGGGCCCAGCTGTTCACGGCCGCCGGTCCGGCCGCGGTCGAGATGGTCAAGAAGCGCGGCGGCCGGGTCTTCCTCGATCTCAAGTTCCACGACATTCCCGCGACCGTGGCCGGCGCGGTCCGCGAGGCGGCGCGTCTCGGCGTGACCCTCCTGACCGTGCACGCCTCGGGCGGCACGGGGATGCTGCGGAGCCGCGGCGGAGGCGGCCGCCGCGGCGGGGCGCGAGCGGCCGCGCATCCTGGCGGTGACCGTGCTCACCAGCCTCGACCGCCTGGCGCTCCAGCGGGAGCTCGGTGTGCCGGCCTCGGTCGAGGAGCACGTGGGCCGCCTCGCCGGCCTGGCGCGCGCCGCGGGGTGTGACGGCGTGGTGGCCTCGCCGCAGGAAGCCGGCACCCTGCGCGCGGTTCTCGGGCGCGACCTGCTGATCGTGACGCCGGGCATCCGCCCTGCGGGGGTCAGAGCGGACGATCAGGCCCGCGTCGCGACGCCGGCCGTCGCCCGTCGGGCCGGCGCCGACTACCTGGTGGTCGGCCGGCCCATCACGGATGCCGCCGACCCCGCCGCCGCGGCGGCCGCGATCGTCGCGGAGATCTCCCGGTGAGCGACCCGGGCCCGCTCGTCCGGCGCCTCCACGAGATCGGCGCCGTGCGCTTCGGCGAGTTCGTGCTGAAGTCGGGCGTGACCTCGCCCTTCTACATCGACCTCAGGGTGGTGATCTCGCATCCCGAGGTGCTCGGCCAGGTGGGCCGGCTGATGGCGGGCGAGGTCGCGCGCTGTCGGGTCGACCGGATCGCGGGCATCCCGTACGCCGGGCTTCCCCTGGCCGTCGCCGCGAGCCTCGCCGGGGGCTTCCCCCTGATCTACCCGCGGCGCGAGGAGAAGGCGTACGGCACCCGGCGGCGCATCGAGGGCGCCTTTCACGCCGGAGAGCGCGTGGTCGTGATCGACGACATCGTGACGGACGGCGCCTCGAAGCTGGAGGCCATCGAGCCGCTCGAGGCGGCCGGCCTCGTCGTCGAGGATCTCGTGGTCCTGATCGACCGCGAGCAGGGGGGGCGCGAGCGCCTCGCGGCGAAGGGCTATCGCCTCCACGCCGTGCTCACGATCTCCGAGTGCTTCGGCGCGATCGAGGCGGCCGGCCTCGCGGATCCGGCGGTGCTCGAGCGCGCCCGCGCCTTCGTCCGCACGGCCCGCGTCGCCTGACGCACGCGCTCCCTCGGGGCCGATCTCGAAGATCAGGGTGTGCTCGAAGGCCGCCACCTGCCTGACGCCCTCGGGCAGGAGCGCCAGGGCCGCCTCGAGACTGTCACGCGAGTGCTGGTGGTACTGGCCGAGGTGGATGACCACGTAGCGGACGTGGATCGTCCGGAGGCGCGCGACGGCGGCCGGGGCCGGGAACGTGTTCAGCGTGCTGACGTCCGCGGCATAGCCGGGCGGGAACCCGCCAGCGTACCCGTTGACGAGCGGACGCCAGTGGGCCATCGAGCCGAGGAGCCGGAAGGTCTCGAGATATGCAGCGCGCGGCTCGTACATCGGCAGCACGACGACCGCCTCCGGGCCGCGGCGGTCGGCGAGCCACCGGTCGGCCGCCCCCGGGCCGGGGCGGGCGCTCGTGAGGGGCAGCGGCACGGCCCAGGTCTCGATCGCCGCCAGCGCCCCGAGCGCGCCGAGCGCCGCGGCCCTCCACCCCGGACGAGGAAGCCGGCGCGCAAGAGCCGCGGCGCCGAATCCGGCCAGGACCGCGAGCCCGGTGGTAACGAGAATGCCGAAGCGGGTCGGGACCCGGAGCGCGTCGAAGCCCGGGAGGAGCCCGTAGAGCTGCGCGTAGAGCGGCTGGATGCGGAGCGCCTGGCCGAGCGCGAGCCGCGGCCCGAAGGATAGCGATCACGCCGACGAGCGTCAGCGCGACGTAGTATCCCGGGCGGCTCGGCCATCCCAGCCGGCGGAGCCAGCCCAGCCCGGGAAGGGGCCGCGCGCCCCCCTGGACGATGCGACGCAGGGCCAGGGCGATCGCGATCCCGAGCAGGGGCCATCCGAAGCGCCGCTGCGAGAGCCGGAACGGTCCAAGCCGGAGCGAGAACCCGCCGAGGAGGAGCCAGTTGGCGGCCGTCACGAGGATGACCACGGTCAGCGCCACATCGAGCGCGCGCGGCCAGCGCCGGTCGCGCGGCTCCACACCGCGGACGGCGGTGTCCGGCCGACTCCAGGCGAGAACGCCGCCACCGAG
This sequence comes from uncultured Candidatus Rokubacteria bacterium, assembly GCA_963804185.1. Lineage (GTDB taxonomy): Bacteria > Methylomirabilota > Methylomirabilia > Rokubacteriales > DASRDR01 > DASRDR01. The sequence goes on along the minus strand of CAWDPM010000001.1, from coordinate 126,639 downwards.
CGCGAGGACGAGGGCGACCAGGCCCGGGAACAGGACGCCCTCGCTGTCTCGAAACCGCGCCGTCACGGCGCCGAGCCAGCGGTTCGACGCCGGCAGGGCCAGGTAGGACGCGGGCCGGGCCGCGAACTGCGCCACCTCGTCCAGGCTCCGGACCAGGCCGACCTCGCTGCGCACCGCCCGGTACGGCAGCAGGAACGGCAGGAGCAGGAGCGCGACCAGCGCGGCGGCCAGGGCGCCCCGGGCCACCAGCTGGCCGAGGGGCGGTCGCGTGGCGGGCATCGCGAGCCAGGCTCCGAAGACCATCGCGGCGATCGCCGCGATGAACCCCTGGTAGCCGGAGGACAGGACCTGGAGCGTGAACGCCGCGGCCGCGAGCCACACGTCGCGCCACCGGGCGCCCTGGGCGGCCCGGTGGAGTCCGAGGAGCATGAGCGGCAGCCCCTGGTGGCTCAGCACCTGGATGTGCCCGAGCTGGCCGAATCGGAAGTGCGAGAAGGCGTAGACCACGGCCGCCACCGCGGCGGCGCCCGGGTGACCCGTGAGGTGTCGGACGAGCCAGAACATGGTCAGGCCGGTCAAGGGAAATGTCGCGAGCCAGACCAGGTTGTGGGCCAGGAGCGGCCCCGCGCCCGCGAGGCGCGCCGCGCCGACGAGGGGGACCAGGCCCAGGAGGTGCTCGGTGTAGGCGAGGGTCCAGCGGTGGGGATGAAACATGTTGGCGTCGAAGAGCCGGAGCGGTGCCGTCGTCAGGGCGTGGACGTCCCACGCCAGGATCCACGTCGTCAGGAGGGGATCCCCCAGGTCGGACACGGCGGACGAAAGGTGCGCGGCGGCGGGCCAGGTCAGGGCGACCGCGAGGGCCGTGAGGATCACCCCGATGAGGACGCTCTCCCCCAGGATCCGCCCCGGCCGCGTCGTTCTAGCCGTGCCCTGTCCCGGGACCGCCGGGAGGCCCGCGCCGGGCGCGGACCCCCGGGTATCAGCCACGCGCCTGGTACTCGGGGCGCCAGCGGAGGAGGCGCGCTTCGACCTGGTGGATGCCGAGCGCCAGGACGTCGAACGAGACTCCGTCGACGGCCCGGGTGGCGCGGCCGCCGGCCGCGAACGTCTTGGTGAGGTCGCGGATCTCGATCCGGGCGCGCGAGGGCGCGGTCAGGATCGCTGGGACGCCTTCCGGACGAAGGACATGTCGACGGCCTTCTGGAAGGGGATGGGTGCCTCGATCACCTTCGTCGTCAGGAAGATCTTCTGGACCTCCTGGTACTGCCGCTCGTCGACGAGGAGGTCCCAGTCGAAGATGCCCTTGTAGTACCGGATGGAGGTGAGGACCTCGTCTTTGGAGAACGTGTCCATGTCCTTGTCCAGGGTCACGCCCTCCTCGTCGAAGAAGCGCTTCTCCCGCGCGACGAGATGCTGCCCGTAGACGAAGGTCGAGACGCTGTGGGAAACCGTGATCGGGCGAGACTCTGCCCGCGCGGGCCTTGGCAGCGCCGCCGCGGCGGACAGGATGCCTGCCGCGGACAGGACCTCGCGGCGCGTGAGCCGGGGGGTGTGCATAGAGGCCTCCTCCGCGGAGAGGTGCGATCGGCCGTCGAGACTATACCGGGGCGTTTTGGAGGCTGTCAACGCCGCGGGCGGCTGCGTAGTGGTCTCAGTTCAACGGACTGAGGCACTGCGGAATCTTCTCGAGCGCACGAGGCGGCGATGCCCCCTTGTGACGAAGAGCCTCGATCGACTAGACGCCTGACGAGGGCCGAACGTGACTTCTCAGGACCGACTCGTACAGCACCTCGGGCGCCACATCCGCTCCGTTTGGCCAGACGATCGTCGCCGCTTCGAGGTCGACCCAGAGCTTGGCGAACTTCTTCGGGTCCTTGAGCTCGGCAAAGACGCCCCTGAACGGCATCAGGATCGGCCGGAGATCGACCTCCCCCTCCACGCCATCCTTGAACCGGAGGTACACGCGGTAGCCGCCGAGGGCACGGCCCTCCATGACTTGTGGCACCGGCTGCGTCTCTCCTCTTCATCCCTCTCTCCTTCAGACTAACAGTACGCCGTCTGAACCTGTTTCTCGGCGAGATCCGGGCCCCATGGCCAGACCGTGCGCAATTGACAGGCCGGCGTAACAACGCGTGGACATTGCATGTTTTTTCGGCCATCTCGGCCTCGGGGGTGCGGCGGGCGCGTTGACACCCCGTGACGGCTTCGGCTAGCATGACAGGAATTTCCATGGGCCTGGTTGTCAGCATGACGGGGTACGGACGGGGCGAGGCCCGGGGTGCGCGCGTCGCCCTGATCGCCGAAGCGCGCTCCCTCAATCACCGGTTCTTCGAGACCAGCGTCAAGCTTCCCCGCGGCCTCGCCGGCAGCGAGCCCGAGGTCCGCCGGCTGGTCCAGGGGCGAGTCGCGCGTGGCCGCGTGGATGTGACCGTGACCCTGCGCCGTGCCGCGGCGGCCGTCCCGACCGTCCGGACCGACATCGCCCTCGGCCTCGCCTACGCCCGGGGCGCGCGTGCCCTGGGCGAGGTGGCCGGCGTCGGGTCCGAGGTGTCCGTCGGGGACCTGCTCCGTCTCCCGGGTGTCGTCACGGTGGAGGACGCCGAGGAGGAAGACGGCGAGGGCGCGTTCCTCCTCAAGACCGCCGTCACCGAGGCGCTCGACGAGCTGTGCCGGATGCGTCAGACCGAAGGGGCCGCGCTGGCGCGCGACCTCGGTTCCCACGTGGACGCTCTCGGCGCCTGGGTGCAGGCGGTCGACGGGCTGCTCCCCGCCGCGCTCGCGCGGATCCAGGCGCGCCTGCGGGAGCGTGTCCAGGCGATCCTCGGCGAGACGCCGGCGGATCCCGGTCGGCTCGCTCAAGAGGTGGCAACGTGGGCGGCGCGGAGCGACGTCGCCGAGGAGCTCGCCCGGCTCGGTTCCCACCTCGCGCAGTTCGGGGCCCTTCTGGCGGAGGGCGGCCCCGCGGGCCGGCAGCTGGACTTCGTGACCCAGGAGCTCCACCGGGAGGTCAACACGATCGCGTCGAAGGCGGACGATGCCGAGCTGGTCGCGCGTGTCCTCGAGGCGCGGACCCTGGTCGAGCGCATCCGGGAACAAGTGCAGAACGTCGAGTGACCGCCGCGTCGCCGCGCCGAGGGATGCTCATCGTGGTCTCGGCCCCCTCGGGGGCCGGGAAGACCACCCTGTGCCAAGAGATCCGCAAGACCGTGGCGAACCTCTCCTACTCCGTCTCCTACACGACTCGCAGCCCGCGACCCGGAGAGATCCAGGGGCAGGCCTACCAGTTCGTCTCCGAGCCCGTGTTCCAGCAGATGGTGGACCGGGGCGAGTTCGCCGAGTGGGCCCGCGTGCACGGCCACCTGTACGGCACCGCCGCCCGGACGCTGGAGACCGTGCTGGACCGAGGGGAGGATATCCTCCTCGACATCGACACGCAGGGCGCCCGGCAGCTCCGGGCACGCTACCCCCAGGGTCTCTACGTCTTCGTGGTCGCTCCGTCGATGCGGGAGCTCGAGGCGCGGCTCAAGGAACGCAAGTCGGATGCGCCACGGGAGATCGGGCGCCGCCTCGCGCGGGCGGTGGATGAGATCGCCGCCTGGCGCGAGTACGACTACGTGATCGTCAACCGCCATCTTGACGAGGCTCTGCGGCTGCTCGCGTGTATCATTGAGGCCGAGCGCTGCCGGACGTCCCGTCTCACGCTGACCCTGCCGGATCTCCCGGTGGGCGGGGGAGTCCAGGCGACTCTCCCAGGAGGTGCAGCCTGATGTCGTTCCCGTCGCTGGAAAAGTGTCTCGAGCAGATCTCCAACCGCTACGTGCTCGTCGTGCTCGCCGCGAAGCGGAGCCGACAGCTCAACCGGGGCGCGCAGCCCCAGGTCGAGACGAAGCGCCGGAAGTGGACCTCGGTGGCGCTGGAAGAGGTCATCGGCGGCAAGATCCAGCCGAAGAAGCCGGAGGACAAGGTCGAGGCCGCTCCGCCCGCGGCCTGAGCCGTCGGACGCTTGGAGACGCGGGCGATGCTGGCCGGCCGCGAGCTGATCCTCGCCGTCACGGGCAGCATCGCCGCCTACAAGGCGGCGTACCTTCTCCGCGAGCTTCGGCGCGCGGAGGCTTGTGTCACCGTCGTGATGACGGCCCACGCACGCGAGTTCGTGGCGCCCCTGACCTTCCGGACGCTCTCCGGCCGGCCCGTGCTGACGGACCTGTTCGACCCCCAGGAGCCCGCGGCAGTGGAGCACGTGGCGCTCGCCGAGCGCGCGGATCTCACCATCGTCGCGCCGGCCACGGCGCACGCGCTGGCCCGCGCGGCGCTCGGGCTCGCCGACGACTTCCTCGGGACGCTGCTCCTCGCCGTTCGCGGCCCGGTGCTGTTCGCCCCCGCCATGGACGGGGGCATGTGGGAGCACCCGGCGGTCCAGGCCCACGTGGCGACCCTCCGGGCCCGCGGAGCGACCGTGCTGGAGCCCGGGCATGGCGACCTGGCTTCTGGCCTCCATGGCCAGGGCCGGTTCCCCGAGATCGCGGATCTCGTGGAGGCCGTCGTGCGTCTCCTGTGGCCGCGGCGCGATCTCGCCGACGACCATGTCCTCGTCACCGCCGGGCCCACGCGGGAGCCGCTCGACCCCGTCCGCTACCTCACCAATCGCTCGTCGGGGCGGATGGGGTACGCGATCGCGGCGCAGGCCGCGCGGCGGGGCGCGGCGGTGACCTTGGTCACCGGGCCGACCCACCTGGCGCCGCCGCCCGGGGTCCGGGTGATCCCGGTAGAGAGCGCGCTCGAGATGCGCGACGCGGTCCTTCACGCCGCCGAGACCGCGACGATCGTGATCAAGGCCGCGGCGGTGGCGGACTACCAGGCGGCCCGCCCCGCGGACGAGAAGATCCGCGGAAAGCAGGACGGGCTCATGCTGGACCTCGCCCCGACGCCCGACATTCTCCGGGAGCTTTCCCGCCGGAAGGGAGCCCGCTTCCTCGTCGGGTTCGCGGCGGAAACCCAGGAGCTTCACGAGCGCGCCCGCGCCAAGCTCGTCGCCAAGGGCGTGGATCTCCTCGTCGCGAACGACGTGAGCCGCGCCGACATCGGTTTCGACGCGGCCAACAACGAGGTCGTCCTGTTCGACCGCTGGGGCGGCGTCGTGGCCGTGCCCCGCCAGAGCAAGGGCGAGGTGGCCGACCGGATCCTGGACCGCGTCCAGGAGCTTCGCCGCGCCGTGCGCGAGCCCCAGGCGAGGCTGACGTGACGGCCGACCCCATCGGCCTCGCGGGGGTCGCCCGCGCCCTGGCCGACCACCTGCGATTCCACCAGGCGCTCGGCGTCCGGGACCTGCCGCTCGCCGGCGAGCCCCTCGGGGGGGCCCCGGCGGCTCTCCGGCGAGTGGAGGCGGCCAGCGTCGGGTGCACGCGTTGCAAGCTCTCCCGGGGACGGACCACGATCGTCTTCGGGGCCGGCGCCCCGGAGGCGCGGCTCGTGCTCATCGGCGAGGGCCCGGGCGAGGAGGAGGACCGCCAGGGGAAGCCCTTCGTGGGCCGCGCCGGTCAGCTCCTCACGAAGATGCTCGAGTCCGTGGGCATCACGCGCGAGGAGGTCTACATCTGCAACATCGTGAAGTGCCGGCCGCCGGGAAACCGGAACCCCGAGCCCGAAGAGATCGCGGCGTGCGCGCCGTTCCTGGCCGGGCAGCTCGCCGCCATCCAGCCGGGCGTGATCTGCGCGATGGGCACGTTCGCTGCCCAGCAGCTGCTCCGGACGCGGGAGCCGATCAGCCGACTGCGCGGCCGGTTGCACCCGCTGGGCGGGGCGGTCGTGATCCCGATCTTCCATCCGGCGTTCCTCTTGCGGAACCCCGGCCCGGCGTATCGGCGCCAGGCGTACGACGACCTCAAGCTCATCCGACGCGAGTACGACCGGGTCCGGGGCCAGGTGCCGGCGGGCGCCTGAGGCCCGATCCCCTGCTCGCCCACGTCGTCACCGACCTCCCCGTTCCGCACGCCTTCACCTATCGCGTCCCGCCCGAGCTCGACGGACGCGTGGTCCCCGGACAGCGGGTGCGCGTCCCGTTTCGCGGTCGGCCGCGCCTGGCGGTCGTGGTCGCCGTCGAGCCGGGAGAAGGGAACGCCCTCGAGCCGGTCGTCGCTGTTCTCGATCCTGTTCCCGCGCTGACGCCGGCGCTGCTCGACCTCGCGCGCTGGGCCGCGGGAGAGACGGCGAGCGCGTGGGGCGAGGCCGTGTTCCGGGCGTTCCCCCCGGGCCTCCGCGGAGGCGCCCCGCACGAGGTGCCGCCGCTCCCCCCACCGTGCTCCCCCGGCCCCGCGCGGCTCGTCACCGGGAGAGGGCGCGGGGACCGCGTCGAGCGTGGGGTCGCGGAGACGCTCGCCACCGGCGGGAGCGTCCTGCTCCTCGCCCCGGAGATCGAGCAGGCGCGAGCCTGGGCCCGCCGGCTCGAGACGCGCGTCGGCGAGCCGGTGCGCCTCGTCACGAGCGCCGCCTCCCCGCGCGAGCGCTGGGCCGCGTGGTGGGCGTGCCGTCAGCGCCAAGCGCGAGTGGCGGTCGGCACGCGTGTGGCCGCGTGGCTCCCGCTGGCGCCGCTCGGACTGACGGTCGTCGTCGACGAGGAGGATCCCGCGCACAAGGCCCCCGACGCGCCGCGCTGGCACGCCCGGGACCTGGCGCTCGAGCGGGTCCGGCGCGAGGGAGGTGCGAGCCTGCTGACGAGCTCCGCGCCGAGCCTCGAGAGCTGGGTGGCCGCTCGCCGGGGCGGGCTCGCGTGGGCGCCCGAGGCGTCGGGTTCACGGCCGACCGTCGAGCGCGTGGCGCTGGGCGCCGGTCACGCGGGGGAGGCGAGCCTGTCTCCGGGTCTCCGCGATGCGGCGCGAGAGGCGCTCGGTCGCGGCGGATCTGTGCTCCTCGTCCTCAACCGCCTCGGCTTCGCCCGGACCCTGGCCTGCGCCGACTGCGGGGCCGTGCGTCGCTGCGGGCGCTGTCGGCTGGCGCTTCTCTACCACCGCGAGACGCGCGCGCTCGCGTGCCGGCTGTGCGGTCGGAGGATCCCGGCGGCCAGCCTCTGCGCCCGCTGTCGTGGCCGGCGGCTCCAGCCGCTCGGCTGGGGAACGGAGCGGCTGGAGGCAGAGGCGCGGCGGACGTTCCCCGAGGCCCGGGTCGATTCGCTATGATTCCACTGTGGCCCCGGATGCTGCCGCGGCGGCGCGGGCGGCGTTCCACTCGGGAGCGGCTCGGGTGCTCGTGGGCACCACGATGGCGCTGCGCCTGGCGGAGGAGCGCCCGGTCGCCGTCGGGGCCCTCGTGCTCGCCGACGCGACGCTGAACCTGCCGGACTTCCGAGCGGCCGAGCGGACCTTCCAGCTGGGATGGCGCCTGGCCGAGTCCGTCGAGCCGGGAGGCAGCGCATGGCTCCAGTCCTTCCTGCCGGAGCATCCGGCGCTCCTGGCGGTTGCCCTGGGCAGGCCCGAGCGGTTCTACGAGGCGGAGTGGGCCGAGCGCCAGGAGCTGGGCTATCCGCCGGCGCGCCGGATGGCGCGATTGCTCCTCCAGGGGCCGGACGCCGCCCGGCTGGCCGAGGACCTGGCCGCGCGCGGGCTCGCAGCGGGGGCCATGGTCCTGGGGCCGGCGGCGCTCGCGGGAGGCCGCACCCAGGTCGTGCTCCTGGGAGGAGCCGAGCTCCCGGCGGCGGTGGCCGCGATTCTCGAGCCCCTTCGCGGCCGGCGCCGCCTGGGGAGGACGCGGCTCGGGGTCGACATCGACCCGGTCGAGCTTCCGTGAGCGCAGTACAATGCTAGGCCAGAGAGGAGGAGGTCACATGGCGGTCCTGGAGGTGCGGCTCTACGGTGACCCGGTCCTGCGGCGTCGGGCGACGCCGGTCCACGAGGTGACGCCGGAGATCGAGGCCTGGCTCGACGACATGGTCGAGACGATGCACACCGAGGTTGGCATCGGTCTCGCGGCGACCCAGGTCGGCATCGAGCTACCGCATGCTGGTCGTCGACGAGGGCCGGGGGATGGCGCGGGCGTACCTCAACCCGGTGATCGTCGAGCAGGGCGGCGAGCAGGTGGGCGAGGAGGGCTGCCTGTCCCTCCCCGGCGTCTTCGCCGACGTCCTGCGCGCGGAGTGGGTCGTCGTGGAGGCGGTGGACCGGACGGGCGCGCCCTTCCGGCGACGCGCGTCGGGGCTCCTGGCTCGTGTGCTCCAGCACGAGATCGATCACCTCGACGGCATCCTGTTCATCGACCATCTCGACAAGGTGACCCGGGACCGGCTGAAGCGGCAGATCCGGCGCGGTGGCTTTCCGGAGCAGCCCGCGCCGACGGCCGGAGTCAGACTGTGAGGCCTGGGCGTCTCTCGAGGCCCGCTCGTGGCGGCGCGGAACTGGGCTGCGCGCGGGGGGGAACTGTCTAGCGGTCGCCGTCTCACTCCATGCGCGTGCTGTTCTACGGCACCCCTGCCTTCGCGCTGCCCACGCTCACCGCCCTGCTCGCCCACCACCGTGTCGCCGCCGTCGTGACCCAGCCGGATCGGCCGGCCGGCCGCGGCCAGCGGGCCCAGGCGTCGCCCGTCAAGGTCCTGGCCATCGAGCGCGGGATCCCCGTGCTCCAGCCGGCCCGGCTCCGCGATGCCGGCTGGCCCGAGCGGCTTGCCGAGCACGCGGCCGACGTCGCGGTGGTGGTGGCCTTCGGGCAGATCCTTCCGCGCGCCGGTTCTCGACGTGCCTCCGCGCGGGTCGATCAACGTCCACGCGTCGCTGCTCCCGCGGTATCGTGGCGCCGCGCCGATCGCGTGGGCGATCATCCGCGGCGAGCGCGAGACCGGGATCACCACCTTCCAGATGGACGCGGGGATGGACACGGGCCCGCTCCTCCTGCAGCGGCCGACGGCGATCGGCGCGGAGGAGACCGCCGGTGAGCTGGCCGAGCGCCTGGCCGTGCTCGGCGCCGAGGTGCTGCTCGAGACGCTCGCGCGGCTTCAGACCCTGACGCCGCGCCCGCAGGATTCCGCCGCGGCCACCCTGGCGCCGCGGCTTCGCAAGGAGGACGGCCTGCTCGACTGGACGGAGCCGGCAGCGGTCCCTGGCGGCGCGGGTACGCGGGCTGAACCCGTGGCCCGGGGCGGCCACCCTCGCGCCCGGCGGCCGCCTGCTGATCTGGCGGGCGCGCGCGATCGCGGGCCGGGGCGAGCCGGGCGTGCTCACCCTGGCCGAGGGGCGGCTCGCGGTCGGGACCGGTGCGGGCCTCCTTCAGCCCCTCGAGGTCCAGCCCGAGAACCGACGTCCAATGGCCTGGGACGCCTATCTGAGGGGCGCGCGGCTCGGCCCGGGAGCGCCGCTTGGCGCGACAGTCCCGCGCCGCTGACGCCGTCCGCTCCGCGGCCGCGCCAGCCTCGGCGGGCGTGGGCCCGCCCCGCGCCCCACGGGGCCGTCGGGGCTCGGCGCGAGGCGTGGCGCTCGAGATGCTCGTCCGCACCGAGACCACGGACGCGTACGCGGACCGGCTGCTGGAGACGCTCGCTGACCGGGCCCGGCTCGATCCGCGGGACCGCGGCCTCGCCACCGAGCTGACCCTCGGGACCCTCCGGTGGCAGCGACGTCTCGACTGGGCGCTCGCGCGTGCGTCGCGACGCGCGATCGAGGACCTTGCGCCCTGGGTCCGCGCGCTCCTGCGGCTCACGGCCTACCAGCTCGCATTCCTCGACCGGATCCCGCCGTGGGCCGCGGTCCACGAGGCCGTGGAGCTGGCCAAGCGGCGGCGTTCCGCGGGCGCGACCGCCTTCGTCAATGGCGTGCTCCGCGCGCTCGCGAGCGGGCCGCGCCCCTGGCCCGTCCCGACGGCCGAGGACCCGGTGGAGGCTCTGGCGCTTCGCGCGTCGCACCCGACGTGGCTCGTCGAGCGCTGGTGGGCGCGCTACGGCCCGGCCGAGGCGGCGGCGCTCGCGCTCGCCATGAACGAGGCGCCGCCGGTGGTGGTCCGGGCCAACACGCTTCGGCTGCCGCCCGCCGCCGTGGCTGGCCGCCCTTCGCGCGGCTGGCGTGACCGCAGCGGCCACCCGGTTCGCGCCCGAGGGCCTCACGCTGGAGCGGGCGGGGGACCTGCGGCAGCTCGCGCCGCTCCGGGAGGGGAGCGCCGCCGTCCAGGACGAGGCCGCCATCCTGGTCGGGCACGCGCTCGGGCCCCAGCCGGGGGAGACGGTCGCCGACGTGTGCGCCGCGCCGGGGACGAAGACCACGCACCTGGCGGCGCTCATGGCGAACCGGGGCCGGATCATCGCCGCGGACCCCCACCCGGGCCGGCTCGACCTGCTCCGGGAGGCGTGCGCGCGACTCGGCGCCACCGTCGTCGAGCCGCGCCTGGCCGACGCGCGGGCTCTCGCCGCAGGCCCTCGGGCCGACGTGTGACCGCGTCCTGGTCGACGCGCCCTGCTCGAACCTCGGCGTCCTCCGCCGCAACCCCGACGGCAAGTGGCGGCGGCGCCCCGGCGACTTCGCGACGCTCGTCCCGGCCCAGGCGCGGATCCTCGACGCCGCGGCGGACCTGGTCCGGCCCGGCGGGGTTCTCGTCTACGCGACCTGCTCGCTCGAGCCCGAGGAGAACGAGGCGGTCCTCGCGGGCTTCCGGGCCCGCCGGCCCGGACTTCGTGCCCGATCCGCTCCCGCCCGCCGTCCCCGCGGCGTGCCGGGCCGCGCCCGACGTCCTCCGCATGACGCCACACCGCCATGGCTCCGACGGCTTCACCGCGCATCGCCTCAGGAGGCGCGCATGATCAAGATCGCCCCGTCGATTCTCTCGGCCGACTACGCCGCCCTCGCCGACGAGATTGCGCGGGTCGAGGCGGGCGGCGCCGACCAGATCCACGTCGACGTGATGGACGGGCACTTCGTGCCGAACCTCACGATCGGGCCGCCGGTCATCGAGGCGATCCGCAAGCGCACGCGGCTGCCGCTCGACCTCCACCTCATGGTCGACAACGTCGACGCCTACCTCGAGGCGTACGTCCGGCGCGGGCGGGAACGCCCTCACCGTGCACGTGGAGGCGTGCCCGCATCTTCACCGGACGCTCGGGCGGATCCGGGAGCTGGGCGCGAGCGTGGGGGTGGCGCTGAACCCGGGGACCCCGACCATCATGCTCGACTACGCGCTGGACGCCGCCGACGTCGTCCTGCTCATGTCGGTCAACCCGGGGTTCGGCGGCCAGACCTTCATCCCGGCGACCTACGCGAAGCTCGTGGACCTGAAGACCCGCATCGGTGAGCGGCCGCTCGAGGTGTCGGTGGACGGCGGCGTCAAGCTCGAGCACTGCCGAGCCCCTGGCGCTGCGCGGGGCCACGACCTTGGTGGTCGGGTCCGCGATCTTCTCGGCGCCCGACCCCGCGGCCGAGGTGCGTCGCTTCCGCGCCGCCGCGCTCAGCGCGGGCACCGTCTGAGGCCCGGGCGCGGCGGGCGCCAGCAGGCGGCCAGCAGGCAGGCCGGATGGTCCACGTCGGCACGTCCGGCTACAGCTACCCCGAGTGGCGGGGCACCTTCTATCCCGAGCGCTTTCCGCCCGCCCAGATGCTCCCCTACTACGCGGAGCGCTTCCACACGGTCGAGCTCAACAACACCTTCTACCGGATGCCCACGGGGAAGACGGTTGCCGGCTGGGACCAGGACAGCCCGGCCGGATTCGTCTTCGCGCTCAAGGTCCCTCAGCGGATCACTCACTTCGCCCGCCTGCGTGACGTCGCCGAGCCCTTCCGCTACCTCCTCGACACGGTCGGAGGGCTCGGGCGCGAAGCTCGGACCGCTCCTGCTCCAGCTGCCGCCCAGCTTCCGGAAGGACGCCGGGCGCCTTCGACGAGTGCCTCGCGCTGGTGCCGCCGTCGGTCCGCATGGCCGTCGAGTTCCGCCACGCGTCGTGGCTCGACGACGAGGTGTACGGCATCCTCCGCGCCCGGAACGCGGCCCTCTGCGTTGCCGACACGGAGGAGGGCACCACGCCCGTCGTCGTGACGGCGGACTTCGGCTACCTGCGCCTCCGGGATCGCGCCTACGGGTCGGACGAGCTCGCCCGCTGGGCGAGGACCGCCGCGCGGACCGAGTGGCGCGACGCGTTCGTGTACTTCAAGCACGAGGAGTCCGGCACGGGCCCGGCGCTGGCGCAGGAGCTCTTGGGTCTCCTGGATGCTGCCGCTGGCGGCCAGGCCTCCGTCCCGGAAGCGCCGCCATGAACCAGGCTTCGCGACACCGCCAAGCCTCGCGGCCAGACGTCCCGCAAAGGTCGCGGCACCCTCTACGGCCCGCCCTGAGCTCCGGGCTTCGGCCCGGAGATTCGTCGGGGCCGTGGCCAGGTCCGGCTACCTCCTGACGCTGCCCCCCGCCGCGTGGCGCTCCGGCGAGGGGGCCAGGGTGTCACCGAGACGTTCAGGTCGCCGGCCATCGTGGTGGCCGATCAGCTGCTTTCCGGTCGGTAAGGGGCCTGGTTGATGTCGCCGACGAAATCGGGCAAGTCCTTGTGCCCCAGCATCTGCCGGACGGCGGCGGCCTCGCCCGTGTGAAACCAGTAGTGGAAGATGTTGCGCATCAACAGGGTGCCGACGCTCTCGTCCACCGGCTTTCCGTCGCGCAGCAAATAGGTCTGCAGGATCTCGGGCGTCAGCTTATCCACGTAAGCATCGGCAGCGGTTGTCACCTCATTCCACACGGCCCACATCTCGGCGAGCGGAGGGGTGCTGGCCGGCTTGCCGTAGCCGACCCGGTCGTTCAGGCCGGGAGCCACTTCCCTCTGTTGGGCCAGGATCACCCAGTAGCGGTGCTCCTGGTTGGCCAGGTGCCCGACCATCCAGCTGATCGAGTTCATGGGCATCAGCCGCCGGACCCCGTCTGCCTCCGAGACGCCTTCCAGGCCGCGGGCGAACTCGCTGCGGGCAAAGCGCAGCTGACTGACAAGAAGATGAGGTTGCATGTCTGCCTCCAGGTTACAGGGTGATCTACGGGACGGAGCCGCATAACGCCACCGCTCATGGGCCTGGGCCTGATCCGCTACGGCGCGTTCGAGGCCGTCGTACGCCCGGGCCGGACGCGTCGCGCGGCACGACGGGGTGTGGGCTCGGGTGTCAGCCGCCCCTCGATCCGCGCGAGCGCGGCGGCCAGCTCGATCCCCGTCCCGAGCACCGGCGCCAGCGGGTCCGCGCGCCGCGCGAAGCGGCGGGGAACGGTGCGGATCGTGAACCGGGCCGGCTCCAGGCGCAGGGTGACCTCGCTCCAGTCGAAGCGGGCACGAGACCGGCGCGCCGGGCAGCGGCCGGACCGAGAACGGCGCGGCGATCGTCCGGCCGTGACCGTTCTGGCCGAAGTCCACGTACACCTTGCCCCCGCGCGCGCCGAGCGGCCGGGCCACGGTGGCGATGCCCGGGACCGCCTCGACGACCAGCATGGCGAGCAGCCGGGCCAGGGTGCGGCTCTGCTCGTGCGTGTACCGGGCGCCGAGGGGGACCAGGACGTGGAGCCCGCGTGGCCCCCGAGGTCTTCACGTAGCTCGGGAGCTCGAGTTCGTCGAGGAGACGATGGACCGCCTGCGCGACGCGCACGACGTCGGTGAACGGCGCCCCCTTCGGATCGAGGTCGAGGACCAGCCAGTCTGGCCGCTCGAGCGTCGGCGACCCTCGCGCTCCACACGTGGATCGGGATCGTCGCCATGTTCGCCACGTAGCGGAGCATCTCCGCGTCGTCCACGACGAAGTAGTCGATGTCCCGGTCCGTGTCCTTCGAGTAGACCTGCTCCGTCCGGACCCAGTCGGGGGCGAACTCGGGCGCGTCCTTCTGGAAGAAGGACTTGCCGACGATCCCGTCGGGGTAGCGCGTGAGCACGATGGGACGGTCGCGGAGATAGGGGAGGAAGTGCGGGGCGATCGCGTCGTAGTACTGGACAGGTCGCCCTTCGTGTACCCTTCGGCCGGCCAGAAGACCTTGTCGAGGTTGGTCAGGCGGACGCGCGACGCGGGCCGGGAGGCCGCCCGCGTGCCGGACATCGCGGCGTCAGTCGCGGCCTCGGGTGGCGTGGAGTGGCCGGCCGTCCCGGCGCTCGGGCTCGCCGCCACGACCGGGTCGAGGTCGCCGGCCCAGTCGTCGGGGTCCGGCGCCTCGCGGCGGCACTTCTCGGGGCGCCAGTCGTCCCGGAGCCCGAGGTAGGTCGGATGGCGGATCCCCCCGTCCCGCGTCCAGTCGGTGAACCGCACCTCGCAGACGAGCCGCGGCTCGACCCAGTGGTGTCCGCGTCCCGCGGGAGTCCCCGCGTCGAACGGGGACGTGTCCCGCCGAAGCGGCTCGAGCCGCTGCCAGAGCCGCTCGAGCTCGGCCCCGTCGAAGCCCGTGCCGACCTTCGACACGTAGACTAGCCGCCCGCCGTCGTAGACACCGATGTGGAGGGCGCCGAAGCGGGCCCGGCTGCCCTGGGGCTCGGTGTAGCCGCCGATCACGAATTCCTGGCGGCGCTGGCACTTGATCTTGAGCCACGCGTCCGAGCGCCGCGCGACGTAGGTGCTCGCGGCTCGCTTGGCCAGGATGCCCTCGAGCCGGGCCTCCGCGGCCGCCTCGAGGAAGGCCGCTCCGGCTCCCTCTACGTGGTCGCCGTAGCGCGTGACCCCGAGCGGTGGGAGCACGCGCTGGAGGCAGCCCTTTCGCGCCGCCAGCGGCACGCGCCGGAGGTCGTGCCCTTCGAGGGCGAGGCAGTCGAAGAACACGGCCTCGACGGGGACCGCGGCCATCGCGCGGGCCACGTCCCCCGGCCGGGTGAGGCCCATGCGGGCCTGGAGCCGCTGGAAGCTCGGGACGCCGCGCGCGTCGAGCGCGACGATCTCGCCGTCGATCAGGAGCTGATCGAAGGCAAGCGCGCGGAGCGCGGCGACGATCTCGGGATAGCGAGCCGTCACGACCTGGCCGCTCCGCCCGAGGAGCGTCACCGCGTCGCCGCGGCGCTCCGCCAGCACTCGCACCCCGTCGTACTTGATCTCGAAGAGCCAGTCCGGACCCTCCGGCGCCCGGTCGGCCGGGGTCGCGAGCATGAACCCCTGCTCCCGGGCGCGCATCGGGCCGGCTCGGCGCCTCCCGGGCCCGGAGCTCGGCGCGGAGCGCGTCGCGCACGGCGCCTGCGTCACGCATCTCCTCGAGCGTGAGTCCGGAGCGGACCGAGCGGGGATAGCGCTCGGTGGCCTCCGCCTCCGGAACCGGCTCGCCGGCCTTCCGGATCAGGAGCCACTCCTTGTCCTTCCGGCCCATCCGTGTGAGGGTCCAGCGTCCGCGCAGCTTGTGGCCGCGGAGCTCCACCTCGACGAGCCCGCGCTCGATCTGGGCCAGGAGATCCTCGGGCTTCGCCGAGCGATAGCGCCCGTGGTCCCACACGATGACGGCGCCGGCCCCGTAGTTGTCCTTCGGGATGACGCCTTCGAAGTCGGCGTACTCGAGCGGGTGGTCCTCGACGTGGACGGCCAGACGCTTGATCTCGGGCCGGAGCGACGGGCCCTTGGGCACTGCCCAGCTCTTGAGCACTCCGGCCATCTCCAGGCGGAGGTCGTAGTGGAGGCGCCGGGCGGCGTGCTGCTGGATGACGAAGAGGCCGCCCACCCCGGGCCGGCCACCCCCGAAGGGCTCCGGGGTGCGGTCGGGGTCGCGCTTCTGCCGGTAGGCGTCGAGCTGAGGAGGCCGCTCGTCGATCACTAGGGGCTGGCCCTTACCCGCGCGGCGACCACAAGTGGTGGGGCGCCCGGGGGCGCTTTGAAGCATAGCGGGCCCCGTGGTACGGTGCAAATGCTTCGTCACGTCGAGTTTTCCGGGCGGGGAGGCCACCGCATGCCGCCGCATTCCTTGGGGTCGGGCACGATCTCCTTCGGGCTGGTGTCGATTCCCATCCGCATGTACACGGCGGCCTCCTCGGCCGCGGTCAGCTTCAACCTGCTCCACGCGAAGTGCGGGAGCCGCATCCGACAGCAGACCTACTGCCCCGTGTGCAAGGAGGTCGTGGACCGGACGGCCCTGGTCAGGGGCTACGAGGTCCAGAAGGACGAGTACGTCCAGTTCACCGACGAGGAGCTGAAGGGTCTCGAGGGGGAGGCGTCCAAGGTGATCGACATCGCCGAGTTCGTCCCCCTCGCGAAGGTGGACCCGATCTACTTCGAGAAGACGTACTACCTCGGACCGGACAAGGGCGGGGAGAAGGCATACCGGCTGCTGGCCGACGCGATGGCGCGGACGGATCGGGTGGCGCTCGCCAAGTTTGTCATGCGCGGGAAGGAGAGCCTCGTCCTGATCCGCCCCGGCCAGGGCGGCCTCATGCTCCACACCATGTACTTCGCGGACGAGGTCCGGGACTTCGGCGAGATCGAGAAGGGCCAAACCGCGAAGATCAAGGACGGCGAAATCGAGCTCGCGGTGCGCCTCGTCGACGAGCTGTCGCAAGACGAGTTCACGCCCGGACAGTACGAGGACGACCATCGCCAGCGCGTTCTGGCCGCCGTCGAGCAGAAGGTCGCGGGCCAGGAAGTCACCGCGGTCGGCCCCGAGGCCCAGCGCGCCCAGGTGATCGACCTCATGGATGCGCTCAAGGAGAGCCTCGCCCGTCGGCCAGCTCCCGGCAAGAAGCCTCCGGCGAAGGTCGAGCGCCCGGCCACCCCCGCCCCCGCCAAGCTCGAGCGCGCCGAGAAGAAGGCTCAGGCCGGGCGGAAGTGATCGCGGTCTCCGAGGAGGGGTGAACCCTCCCGCGAGACCCGAGCCTGCGCGACCGCCCCCGTCTTCAGGGTGGTGGCCCGCCCGCGCATCCTGTCGCATCAAGAGTAGGCTGGTGGCCCGCGCATCAAGAGATGGCGCAAGTGGCCCGCGCTTCCTTGACGCCGCCGCGGATGTCCGGTAGTCTTAAGTGCTTTTCTCGATTTCCTCGCGAGCTCCCGAGAGGACCCAATGTTCGAAGCCCTGACGAAGCGCCTCGATGCGATCTTCGACCGCCTGCGCGGCGCTGGCCGCCTGTCCGAGGAGAACATCCAGGAGGCGCTCCGGGAGGTGCGGGTCGCCCTCCTCGAGGCCGACGTCAACTTCAAGGTCGTCCGGTCCTTCGTCGAGCGTGTCCGCGAGAAGGCCTTGGGGCACGAGGTCCTCCAGAGCCTGACCCCCGGCCAGCAGGTCGTGAAGATCGTCCACGGCGAGCTGGTCGAGCTGCTGGGCGGCGCGGCGCACCGGCTCACGATGGCCGCCCGGCCGCCGACCGTGATCATGGTGCTGGGCCTCCAGGGGTCCGGCAAGACGACGAGCGTTGCCAAGCTGGGGCGCCACTTCCAGCGCGAGGGATTCCGCCCGCTCCTGGTCGGCGCCGACATCTACCGCCCCGCCGCCATCGAGCAGCTCCGCGTCCTCGGCGGAGAGCTCGGGCTGCCCGTTCACGGGGTGGAGGGGCGGCCGCCCGTCGAGCTCGCACGCGAGGCGCTGGACCAGGCGGCGACGAACGGGTGGAACCCCGTTCTCCTCGACACGGCCGGGCGTCTCCACATCGACGAGCCGATGGTCGAGGAGCTGAAGCTGCTCCGGCGCGAGGTCAAGCCCCATCACGTCCTCCTGGTCGTCGACGCGATGACCGGCCAGGACGCGGTGACGATGGCCCAGCGGTTCAACCAGGACGTCGGCTTCGACGGCATCGTCTTGACGAAGCTCGACGGCGACGCCCGCGGCGGCGCGGCCCTGTCGATTCGCAGCGTCACCGGCAAGCCGATCGTGTTCTGCGGCGTCGGCGAGCGAGTCGACGCGCTGGAGCCCTTCCACCCCGACCGGATGGCTTCGCGCATCCTCGGCATGGGCGACGTCCTCTCGCTCGTCGAGAAGGCCCAGGCCACGGTGGACGCCGGGAAGGCCGAGGAGCTGGCGCGGAAGATCCGCGAGGACAGCTTCACCCTCGAGGACTTCGCCGACCAGCTCCGCCAGCTCCGGAGCATGGGCCCGCTCGATCAGCTCCTCGACATGGTGCCGTTCCTCAAGGGCGGGAAGCTGGGGCAGCCCGAGCTCGACGCCGAGTCGAAGGACCTCAAGCGGTTCGAGGCGATCATCGGCTCGATGACGCCGGGCGAGCGGCACACGCCGGCGATCATCAACGGCGAGCGCCGGGCGCGCATCGCACGCGGGAGCGGCACCTCGGTGCAGGACGTGAACCGGCTGCTCAAGCAGTACGCGCAGCTCAGGAAAATGATGAAGGACATGAAAGGCATGAGCGGCGGTCGGCTCGGGCGCAAGGAACTGCGCCGGGCCATGCCGTTCCTGAGAGGCTAGGACGGAGAGGAGACAGAGATGGCGGCGCGCATTCGACTTCGACGGACGGGCACGACGAAGAAGCCCTCCTACCGGGTGGTGGTGGCCGATGGACGGACCGCGCGGGACGGCCGGTTCATCGAGCAGATCGGGTTCTACGACCCCTTGACGGAGCCCCCGACGATCCGGATCGACACGGAGAAGGCGTCGGCGTGGATCCGGAAGGGTGCGCTGCCCTCGAACACCGTGCGGAACCTCCTCGCGCGCGCGGGGCTGCCCGCGCGCTAGGGGCGGCAGGTTTCCGGGTAAGACGCGGATGCGTGAGAGGGCGGAGGCCACTGCTCCCCCGGCGGCCGCGCCGGACGGGGTCGGCGCACTGGTTGCGGTGGGCCGCATCGTCCGGCCCCAGGGCCGGCGGGGCGAGGTGCGGGTCGAGCCCTTGACCGACGTCCCCGAGCGGCTCGGCGACCTGCGCGAGTGCTGGCTGGTACCGCCGGCCGCGGGCGAGCGGCACGACGTGGAGGCCGTCTGGTTCCAGGGGCGAGTTCCCGTCGCTGAAGCTGGCCGGGAGCGCCACCATGACGGACGCCGAGGCGCTCGTCGGCCGGCTCGTCACGATCCCGCGCGCGGCCGTGCGCCGCCTGCCGCCCGACCGGTACTACGCGTTCGACCTCGTCGGGTGCGTCGTGGAGACGCCGGAGGGCGCCACCCTGGGTACGATCGCGGAGGTTCTCTCGGGCCCCGAGCACGACTACTGGACGGTGCAGCGAGGCGATCGAGCGTGGCCCCTCCCCGCGGTGGCGGCAATCGTCGAGCGGGTAGACCTGACAGCACGGCGCGTCGTCGTCCGGCCCCCCGAGGGGCTGGTGGAGCTCGACGCGTGACCCGGATCGACGTGGTGACGCTCTTTCCCGCGATGCTGTCGGCGGTGCTGGCGGAATCGATGCTCCGCGTCGCTCGCGAGCGGGGCGCCGTCGACGTGCGGGTCGTGGACCTCCGCGACTTCACGGAGGGACGGCACCGAGTCGCGGACGACTATCCGTTCGGTGGCGGCGGCGGCATGGTCCTGAAGCCGGAGCCCCTCTTCGCCGCCGTGGAGGCGCTGCGAGGATCGGAGAGCCGCGTCGTGCTCCTGTGCCCCCAGGGGGCGACCTTCACGCAATCGGCAGCGGAGCGCCTCGCCAAGGAGGCGCACCTGGTGCTGCTCTGCGGGCACTACGAGGGGGTCGACGAGCGTGTCCGGACAGAGCTCGTCGACGAGGAGCTCTCCATCGGCGACTACGTGCTGACCGGCGGGGAGCTGCCGGCGATGGTCGTGCTGGACGCGGTGGTCCGGCTGCTGCCCGGAGTCCTCGGCGATCCGGACGGTGCGGCGCGGGAGTCGTTCGCTGCGGGGCGGCTCGACTACCCTCAGTACACGCGGCCCGCCGAGTTCCGGGAGTTCCCGGTGCCGGAGGTTCTCCTCTCCGGGGACCACGGCCGGATCGCCAGGTGGCGGCGCCGCGAGGCGTTCCGACGCACCCTGGCGCGCCGCCCAGACCTTCTTCGGTCCGTGCCGTTGACGCGCGAGGAGGGCGAGTGGATGGACGAGATGACGCGCAGCGGCGAGCTGACGCGGACGGATGAATGACGCCGGTCGGGCGGGTGACGCACCGAGGAGACGAACATGGCGACCGATGCGATTGCGGTGGTGGAAGCGGGTGCCCTCAAGCGGGACCGCGGGGGCTTTGTCCCCGGGGACAGCGTGCGGGTCCACGTGAGGGTGATCGAGGGTGAGAAGGAGCGGGTGCAGATCTTCGAGGGGATCATCATCCGGAAGCGGGGCGAGGGGGCGCGCGCGACCTTCACGGTCCGGCGCGTGTCGTACGGGGTCGGCGTCGAGCGGACCTTCCCGCTCCACTCCCCGCGGGTCGAGCGCGTCCAGGTCGTGAAGTCCGGACACGTCAGGCGATCCAAGCTCTACTACCTGAGGGCGCGCACCGGCAAGGCCGCCCGGCTGCGGGAGAAGCGGCAAGAGCGGCCCATCGCGGCCGTCGCGAAACCTGCCCCGAGCGACGCGTAGCCGCGCGACGAGCTCCCCGGCTCGCCGGCGACCGGCCGGCGGGCCGGGTGGACGTGCCCTGTGCGCCGCCGCCTCGGTCCCCTGCAGGCAGCCCTGTTCGAGCTGGAGGAGGACCTCTACGCCCAGGAGCGGGGCGCCTGGGGGCGCGGGCTCTGGGTGGCGGGAGTGGACGAGGTCGGACGCGGCCCGCTCGCCGGACCGGTGGTCGCGGCGGCCGTGATCCTCGACCCGACGACGCCGGTCGACGGGCTCCGCGATTCCAAGCTTCTCACCGGCCGGCAGCGGCGGCGGCTCGCGCGCGAGATCCGGGCCCGGGCGCTCGCCTTCGCGGTGGGACGCGTCGGCCCGCGGCGAATCGACACGGTCAACGTGCTGCAGGCCACCTGGTGCGCGATGCGGGCCGCCCTCGAACGGCTCCGGCTCCCGCCGGGCCTCGTCCTCGTAGACGGGCACCTCCGGATTCCCGGCGTGACCTGCGAGCAGCGGGCCATCATCGCGGGCGATCGCCGCTCGGCCTCGGTCGCCGCGGCATCGATCCTCGCGAAGGTCGCCCGTGACACGTTCATGGTGCACGCCGACCGCCGCTATCCCGATTACGGCTTCCGGCAGCACAAGGGATACGCGACCGCCGCCCACCTCGAGGTCCTGTCGCGCCTGGGCCCGTGCCCGCTCCACCGACGCTCCTTCCACGGGGTGGGTTTCGGCGCCGGGAGCGAGCCGGACGATTCCTCGCTCGAGCTGCCGCTCTTCTGACGTGAGCCAACCCGCACTGGAGCGCCCGCTCGTCCCGCGCTTCCTCCTCGCGGGCTTCGCCGATCGTGCCGGCCAGCTCATGGCCGAGCGGCGGGACCGAACGCGGCGTCAGCTGGTTTCCGTGGACGCCGCGGTCACGGCGCTCGGGGGTTACGCGCTCGCGGCCCGTCGCGCCGATGCTCCGGCGCTTGCGCGCCTCCTGGCCGAGTCGGAGACGCTGGCCGCGGAGGCCGTCCAGCGGATCACCGCCGGCGCCTTCCCGCCGCGGGACCCGGACCGGGCGGCTCTCGCCCTCGTGCTCGCCGTGCAGCTGCTCCTCGGGCGGTATCACCGAGCCGAGGCCGGCCGGGCGGCCGCGCTCGTGGGCCAGCTGATCGTCTCGACCATCGAGGAGGCCCAGGCGACAGAAGAGGAGTCCGAGGAGGCCGAGTCGGAGGATGCCGAGAGCGAGGACGCCGAGGACGCGACGCCCCAGGCCCCGGCGGCGGCACCTGACGAGGACGCGCCCGACGTGATGCTTCCGGGCCGGCCGGCGGTCGGTCGGTCGCTGGCCTCGCTGCCCGCGCTCGCGCGTCAGCTGGCCGCGCGCACGTGGCAGGTGGTGCGCTTTCCCTCACCGGCCCTCTTGACGAGCGACACGCCCGTCGTGCTCTGGGCGCCCTCGGCCGCCGTGAAGCTCTACCAGGTGGGCCTCGGCTCCTCCCACGAGGTCCGCGTTCCGCTCGACGCCCGGCACGCCCTGATCGTCGCGCGCCACGCTCCCGCCGGGGAGATCATGCGCGACCTGGGCGAGCGCCAGGCGCGCGCCCTCAATCGCACGGTCGCCGAGGGTGCCGTCGAGTGGATGTACTACCATCCGGAGTCGGATCCTCTGGAGGGTGTGGAGCTGCCCTCGCCGGACTCCGAGCGCTGAGGCGATCGGGAGAACGGCCGACCGCTGCGGGTTGCTCTCGGTTTCTTCGAGTCCCAGCGCGTCGCTCTCAGGTCTCTTCGTCTCCGACCGCGCCGCTCTCCGGTCTTCGTCTCCGACCGCGCCGCACTCCGGTCTTCGTCTCCGACCGCGTCGCTCTCCGGTCTCTTCGTCTCCGACCGCGCATGAGGCGCCGCCTTCAGCCCGGTTGATCTCCGTGCACGCTGTCACTCGCCGACCTTCGGTGGCCATGTCGCCCGGGTAACACTCGGAGCGCCGCGCCAGTTTCTGGAGCCGAGTCATGCGGCCCGGGTAACACTCGGAGCGCCGCGCCAGTTTCTGGAGCCGAGTCATGCCGCCCGGGTGACACTCGGAGGGCCGCCGCCAGTGTCTGGAGACGGGATGTATCTACCAGGCGTCACCGCAAGCCCCGACATCGCGTCTTCTGCCTGTAATCGGACGTGATCGGGTCTGGTCGGGTCCTTGCACGACGGTTGGGCATGGGCTCGCCGAGCGATCCCCCCCGCCTCCCGACGCAATCCCTGGGGCTGGTGGGGGAGGCGGCGGCCGCCTGTTTCCTCAAGAGGCGCGGCCTGGTGATCCTGGCCCGCAATCTGCGGTCCCGACTCGGCGAGATCGACCTCGTCGCCCGGGACGGCCAGACGCTCGTGTTCGTGGAAGTGAAGGCGCGCCGGAGCTGGGTCGGCGATCCACCCGAGGCCGCGGTGGATGCCCGGAAGCGCGCGCGTCTCGTCAGGCTCGCGCTGGGATACCTCGCCGCGCGCCGGCTCGGCGAGCGGCCCTGCCGTTTCGATGTGGTCGGGGTGTCGCTGGACGAGACCGGCCACGTCACCGGCGTGCGGCACTTGAGGCACGCCTTCGACCGCGAGGGCTGGACGTCCTGAGGGCTATGCCCGCGTGGTGCTAATGCCGTTGTCGGGCCGGTCATCAGTCGAGCGGTCGGTCAGATCACCGCGCCCGCATCATCCCCAAGCAGGCTCGCGACGGTGATGTCCCCGACGTCCATTCCACGCGTTCGGCGCGGCGCACAAGGGGTCACGCCGCGGAGGTCGCAGCCTTTCGCCCGACCAGCTACCAGTCCGCATGAACCCTTCCCGCATCGCCCCACGCGTCGTAGAAGAACTACCGGTCAAGGGGCGTGGTCCGGGCGGTCCCGGGACACGCCTACCCCCGGATCGCACCCGGCCGGCCGTTCTCGACGAGGAAGGTCGCGAGGGTGCTCGTGCGGGTGCGCCGGTCGCGGACGTCGTCCAGCACACGCAGCTCGGTCAGCCAGCGCTCGGGGCTGACCTCGCACCGCACGTAGCCCCGAAGCCGGCTCTCGAAGAACCGGACGTGCGGGTTCTCGGGCAGCAGCGCGGCGAACGTCTCGTAGGAGACCCCGAGCGACGTGACGGAGGTGCCCACGAACTCGGTGGCCACGGTCGGAGAGTCCGGATCCCGGAAGTCGGTCTTCAGGTCCGTCACCCAGAAGGAGTGGATGTCGCCGCCGATCACCACGGGGTTGGCCACGCGCTGCGCCTGGAGGTGCGCGAGGATGCGCGTCCGCGCCGCCGCGTAGCCATCCCAGCCATCCGTCCAGTAGGCCTCGACCCCGGCCGGAGTCCGCTGGCGCAGCTCGGCCATGAGCTGCTGCTGGGCGATGACGTTCCAGCGTGCACGGGACCGCGCGAGGCCGATGAGGAGCCAGCGTTCCTGGTCCGGCCCCGTCATGGTCTGGCTGGAATCGAGTCGGGCCGCACAGCGATCGACCAGGTTCCCGCCGCCGGGCCGACCCTCGCCACAGGGCTGGTCCGAGCGGTACTGGCGCGTGTCGAGCACGCTCATCTCGACGAGATCGCCCCAGGTCACCCGCCGGTAGAGACGCATGGCCGGTCCGCGCGGCTGGGCCGTCGGTCGGAGCGGCATGTGCTCCCAGTGCGCCTGATAGGCGGCCGCGCGTCGTCGGAGAAACTCCTCCGGCGGGTCCCGGTCCTGCGACTGGGCCGAGGCGTAGTCGTTGTCGACCTCGTGATCATCCCAGGTGACCACCCAGGGGTACGCCGCGTGGGCGCGCTGGAGGTCGGGGTCGAGCTTGTAGAGGGCATGCCGCGCACGATACTCCGGGAGGGTCGTGGGCTCCGGCCCTTCGTGCCGCCGCACCTCGTCGGCCCACGACGCTCCCTCGTAGATGTAGTCTCCGAGGTGGACGACGCAGTCCAGCCCGTCGTCCAGCATCGCCCGGTACGCGGTGAAGTACCCCTGCTCCCAGTGCTGGCACGAGGCGAAGGCAAAGCGCAGGCGGGCGAAGGGCGCGCCCGCGAGCGGGGTTGTGCGGCTCCGCCCGATCGGGCTTACCAGGCCGCGGGCCCGGAATCGATACCAGTACCAGCGGTCCGGCTCGAGGTCTCGCAGCTCGACGTGCACCGCATGCGCCTGCTCGGGGCGGGCGGCCACGGTCCCGCGGCGGACGACGCGGCGGAGCTTCTCGTCGAGGGCAACCTCCCACTCCACCGGGACGGGCTCCGGAGGCATGCCGCCCCCCTCGGCCAAGGGATCCGGCGCCAGCCGTGTCCAGATGACGAACCCGTCGGCCATCGGATCCCCGGAGGCCACACCGAGCGCGAAGGGGTTGCCCGTGGGGCGGGGCGGTGAGGCCGCGACCGCGGTCGCCGCCCGGTTCTGGAGGGCGCCCGCGGCCAGCACCCCGCTGAGAAAGCCCCGGCGGCTGATCGCCGTGGACGACACGAGCCTGCGCTGCTGCATGCCGTCGAGCCTAGCACTGTACGCGTGTCCGGAGTGTTTCACCTGCGCTACATGTGGGGCCCAGTGGACCGCGTATCACGACGCTCCGCAGGAGGTACCGGTCGCGGCGATGCCTGCTCAGGCCGAACGGTGCGAGTCGGCCCGCCCGCCCCGAAGCCGCCCATCAGACCCGGCCGACCAGCGTCTCTCCCACCGTCGTGATCAGCTCATCCATGGCGGAGCCCTCCATTGTGTGCGGCTGGATGGCCAGCCGATGCACACCGAGGCTAGCGTACCGGCGGGCGGTGTCGACATCAGGGGTGCCACGCGGCGTGATTGTGATCTCGAGCTCGCCGAGTCCGGCCGGGCGCTCGTATCGAATCGCGGTCTCGCGCAGTGCCGCAAGCGCCTGGGCGGTCTGCTCGAGGTCCAGGTCCCAGCCGTGCCAGCCATTCCCGGCCTGGATCGTGCGGCGGTACGCGGCCGGCGAGTGGCCGCCGATCACGATCGGCGGGTGCGGTCGCTGGACCGGCCGCGGTCGCTCGATGACATCGGCGAAGGAGACGAAGCGCCCCGCGAACGAGGGTGCCGGTTCGTCCCAGAGCGCGCGCATCGCGGCCAGGTACTCGTCGGTCCGGGCGCCCCGATCGGCGAGTGACGCGCCCAGAGCCCGCAGCTCCGGCTCCAGGTACCCGACCCCGATGCCGACGATCAGCCGCCCCTTCGAGAGGACATCGATCGTCGAGAGCTGTTTCGCCAGCAGGACCGGCTGGCGCTGGGGAAGCACGATCACGCCGACAGCGAGCCGCACCCGACTCGTCAGGGCGGCCATGTAGGCCAGGGCGACCAGGGCCTCGAGACGGCGCTGCCCGGGCGGATCCACGCCCTGGGCCTCTGCGGACGGCAGCGCGACGTGGTCACCGACCCAGAACGACTCGAAGCCGGCCTCCTCCGCCCGGCGCGCTCGCCGGCCGAGCATGTCCGGGTCGGCGCTGCTGCCACGGTGCAGCCCGAACAGCGCCAGCTTCAGTCCGTCCGCCATCTCGTCCCTCCTGGCCGGCGTCGTAGCCGGCGCGCCGCGTGCGGAACACTGGGTGATCCCCCGATGCGTCCGATACTAACCGCTTGGTAAGCGAATGGCCTGTTCCTGTTCGCCGGCGAGGCGCTGGATCGCTTGAGCGAGTGCTTAGGACCGAGTTCTCCAAGTGTCGATGTGGACAATCCCATGAAGTCGAACGACACGCGATACGGCCGCGGTCATCGGCGAGCCCTGAATCCTTCGAAGGCCGTCCAGAGCACTTGCTCCCATTGCCAGCTTCTGTTTCGCACCGGGTCGGTCATTGCGTCAATCCTTCGGGGGGCCGGCCGCTCCGTCCCGGCGACGTCAGCTTGGCCAACCTATGGGTGCTCTCTATCGACGGGACGTCTCACCAGGTCTCAAAGGCTGGCCTTGGTGGGTTCGACGCTGACGGTCGCCCGGCTTACGACGCCGCTCAGTTGACGCTCGCGCACCGCGTGGGCTCAGAACCCTGCCTGGGCAGCCACCGCGTACGCACGGCCGCGCCATTTTAGCGCATCCCGGGCCCTTGACCCAGTTCGTGCGCCCAACGTAGAGTCCTAGGCGTCCGGTCCGGCCGAGGAGGGCAAGTGAGCGCCACCGTTCGGCCCGTTGGACAACCTACGTGGCGATGCGCGTCGAGACACTTCGACCGCGCGCGGTTCTCAATTGGTCAGGCTCCAGAATTCCGTCCGTGCCCTTTGTCAGTACACCATCCGAGGCGCCTTGTTGCCGTTCGTATGGTAGGCGTTGTAGGACCTTGCTCGTTGCGTCACTGCTCGCCGGAACACGGACGGGGCGCCCGCGTTTGTATTCTTGGCTTGGCGAGCTGGTGCATCCAGAATCACGAGAGTGGAGAGCGAAAAGTGGGTTCAATCCGAGTGAACGAGGCGAGGTCGGACTGATGAGAGCGGGCCAGACCTTGAGCCGGCGACGATTCCTGAGCGCAATGGCTGCCATGGGAGTGGGTGCAGGGGCTTCCCGGGAGGCCACCGGGGAGCCGCCACCGGAGACGAGCAGAATCCGTCTGGTCCAGATGCCCGGCAACTGTTTCGCCCCGCAGTATGTGGCGGAGGAGATGCTACGCGCAGAGGGGTTCTCCGACCTGCGTTACGTGCCGATGGCGAGCACCACCGAGCTCTATCCGGCGCTGGCTTCCGGCGAGATCGACATGACCATGGCCTTCATCGCACCGTTTGTGGCGCAGGCGGATGTGGATCCATCGATCGTGATGCTGGCCGGAATCCATCCGGGCTGCCAGGAACTCTTTGGATCGAGCCGGGTTCGCTCGGTTCGTGACCTGAAGGGCAAGACGGTTGCCGTTTCCGGCATGAACTCCGCGTCGCATTTGTTCATCGCGAGCATGGTGGCGCACGTGGGCCTGGACGCGCAACGCGACATCAACTGGGTTGTCCTCTCGAGCGCGAAAGCGCAACAGCAGCTGGCCGACGGGCGAATCGATGCATTCATACAGGGTCCTCCGGCGACCTACGAGATGCGCGCAAAACGGATCGGGCACGTCGTTGTCAACATGACCGTCGACCGGCCCTGGTCGACGTACTTCTGTTGCATCCTGGCCGGACACCGCGAGTTCGTCCGTAAGCATCCCGCGGCGACGAAGCGGGCGATGAGGGCCATCCTCAAGGGCGCGACCCTGTGCGCGAGCAGTCCTGAGCCGACGGCGCGCCTCCTGGCCCGCCGGGGCTTCGCATCGGGTTACGAGATGGCCCTGCAGTTGGTTCGCGAGGTGCCGTATGCGCACTGGCGCGACTATGACACCGAGGACTCGGTGCGCTTCTACGCGCTGCGCCTGCACGAGGCCGGGATGATCAAGTCGAGTCCGAAAAAGATCATCGCGCAGAGCACCGACTGGCGTTTCCTGAACGAGCTGAAGAAGGAGCTGAAGGGCTGATTCGTCAGCGCACGAGGACGAGGAGGGCGCATGAGGGCGAGTGATCTCTGGAGCCGGCGCGGTTTCTTGACCGGAGTGGCCGCCATGGGCGCCGCCGGCCGACATGCCCGATCGGCCGCCGGTGAGCCGCCGCCCGAGACGACGACGATTCGGTTGGTTCACGGTCCCAGCATGTGCCACGCACCCCAATACGTCGCCGAGGCACTGCTCCGCGCCGAAGGGTTCGCTCATGTCTCGTATGCCAAGGCGGACCGCATCGCCGTCATCGAGAAGGCGCTCGCTTCCGGTGAAGCGGACATCAACCTGCACTTCGCTGCGCCATTGGTGTTGAGGCTGGAGGCCGGCGATCCGATCGTCATCCTCGCCGGTGGACACGTCGGGTGCTTCGAGCTGTTCGGAACGGACCGGGTCCGGGCCATCCGCGATCTGAAGGGCAAGACGGTGGCCGTGCTCGATCTCAACTCGAGCCAGTACGCGTTCCTGGCGAGCATGCTGACGTACGTCGGACTGGACCCGGGGAAGGACGTGAACTGGGTTCTCCACCCGTCCGTGGAAGCGAAGCGGCTGCTGGCCGCCGGAAAGATCGATGCGTATCTGGGGTTTCCGCCCGATCCTCAGGAGCTGAGAGCGAAACGGATCGGCCACGTCGTGCTCAACAGCGCGGTCGATCGGCCCTGGGCCCAGTACTTTTGCTGTATGGTGACGGGTAACCGAGACTTTGTCCGACGTCACCCCGTCGCCGCCAAGCGTGCCCTCCGCGCGATCCTGAAGGCCGCAGACATCTGCGCGCTCGAGCCTGAGCGCGCGGCACGGGTACTCGTCGACGGGGGGTACGTCAGGGAGGCGGAGTATGCCCGCCAGCTCATGCGAGATCTTCCCTGGGGCAAGTGGCGGGACTTCAACCCCGAGGACACCATCCGTTTCTACGCCCTGCGCCTGCACGAGGCTGGGATGATCAGGTCAATACCGCAGAAGATCCTGGCCGGGGGCACCGACTGGCGGTTCCTCAACGAGCTCAAGCGGGAGTTGAAAAGCTGAGTAGAGAGCTCCGAGCTCGCGCCCAGGCCGAGACGGTGACCGGGCGTTCCCCGCGGCGATAGAGCACCGACTGGCGCTTCTTCAACGAACTGAAGAAGGAACTGAAAAGTTGATGAATGCGGAAAAGGTGTCGGTGAAGAGAATGAGACGGCGAGAATTCTTGGCGAAGACGTTCCTTGCCGGAACGATCGGTGCCCTGGGGTCACTCAGCCGAGCCGGTGCTGAGCCACTGCCCGAGACCGCCACGCTCCGGATCTCGCGGACTTCCGGGCTCTGTGTCGTCGCTCCTCTGCACATGGCGGAGGAGTTGCTGCCGGCGGAGGGGTTCACCGATCTACGTCAGGTCCCGGCGATGGGAAGGACCGCGGATGCCTTGGCATCGAGTCGCGCGGACATCGGCATCGACTTTATCGGGCCGCTCGCGATCCAGCTAGATGCAGGGGCGCCGCTGCTTGTGTTAGCCGGTGTCCACACCGGCTGTCACGAGGTGTTCGCGAGGCAGGGCGTCGGTTCCCTCGCCGATCTCCGGGGAAGGATTGTAGCCGTACCGGCTCTCGGATCGGGTGAGCACATCTTTCTCTCGACCATGCTGGCCTATGCCGGCGTCGACCCGCGGGGGGTCACGTGGGTAGCGCGCCCGGTGGCCGAGGCGATGCGACTCCTGGTGGCCGGAGAGATCGACGCCGTCCCCACCTCTGCGCCGACCGCCTACGAGTTCCGGCGGCGAAGGGCGGGACGATCACTGGTCAACACTTCAACGGATTCCCCATGGTCACAGCATTTCTGCTGCATGATCGCGGCGACTCGCGACTTCGTGCAGCGTCACCCGATCGCAGCCAAGCGAGCGCTGCGGGCGATCCTGAAGGGCGCTGACGTCTGTGCCCTAAATCCGGAGCGGGTTGCGGTGGCCCTCATCGATCGCGGCGTCACCACGACACGTAACGATATCGTGCAGATCCTGACGGAGAACGCCTACGCGAAGTGGCGTGAGTATGACCCGGAGGAGACAGTGCGCTTTAACGTGCAGCATCTGCGCGGGATAGGGATGATCACCTCGAGCCCTGAGAAGATCCTCGGCCAAGGCACGGACTGGCGCTTCCTCAACGAGCTGAAGCGGGAGCTGAAGGGATAGGGCCGTGCGGCCGCGCGGCACCGTCGCCGGCGTCACGCTCGGGGTGACGATCCTCGTCGCCGGCGCGACCGTCTCCGTCGCCCACCAGGCAAGGAAGGCGGCCGGCTCGCGAAGATCGGACCGGCGCCCGCGTTCACGCTGACCGGGACGGATGGGAACCGGCTGTCCCTCGCGGATCTCCGCGGCCGGGTGGTCGCGGTCACCTTCATCTACGCGACCTGCGCCGATACCTGCCCGCTCCTCACCGCCAAGCTGGCGGGTCTCCAACAGCGCCTCGGTTCGGATTTCGGCCGACGGGTCCAGTTCGTGTCCATCACCGTCGACCCGGAGCGAGACACGCCGGACGCACTCCGTCACTACGCCCGGGCGCATGGGGCGGACCCGGCCGGCTGGGCCTTCCTGACGGGCAGCCCGGCAGAGATTCAGGACGTGGTGCGCCGCTACGGGGTGGTCGCCCGGAAGACGGCGCGGGGCGACGTGGATCACACGTTCTTGACCTCAATCGTCGACCCCGGAGGGGTGCTTCGCGTCCAGTACATGGGAGTGCGGTTCGATCCCGAGGAGTTCTTCCGGGATCTCCAGAGCGTGCTCCGGGAGGCACCGGCGCGGTGACCGAGTGGCTCCCCCGGCTAGTCGCGCGACTGCCCGCGGGAGTCCACGCCAAGCTCCTGGTCGCGTTCCTCATCATCGCCGGGCTCCTCATCGTCGTCGGCGCCGTCGGACTCCAGGTGTTGAGCGGCGTGAATCGCCGCGCCGAGGATCTCGTCAAGTTCCAGCGGAAGATCGCGGCCTACCGCCAGCTCCAGCATGACGCCACGGGCCAGCTCTACAGCGTGGCGTCGGCCCTCGTGCGTCCGGACGCGCGAACACTCGAGGCAACCCTGCGCCAGCTGAACCAGTTTGGCTACGACCTCGACCGCGTCGCCTTCGTCGCCCAGGACGAGGTCGCGCTGTTTGGCCGGGTTCGTGAGGATTACGAGGAGTTCATCAAGGTCGTGACCCAGGTCATCGAGCTGATTCGCCAGGGCCAGGGCGAGGCGGGGCGGGAGCTCCAGCAGACCAAGGCTGCCCCACTGGCCGATCGCCTGGAGCGCCTCACCAACGAGCTGGTCAACAAGGCCGAGGCCGACATGGTGGCGAGCGTCGAGGCCAGCCACGCCGCCTACGTGACCTCGCGGAAGGTCGTCATCGGCTTCGCAGTGGGATCGATCCTGCTGGCTCTCCTCCTGGGCTACGCGATTTCCTGGTCGCTCATCGGGCCGGTCAAGCGGATGGACGCGCGCCTTCGCGAGATCGCGTCCGGTGACTTCTCGAAATCGGTTGAGGTGCCGAATCGGGATGAGCTGGGCGCGCTCGCCGCCAACCTGAACCGGATGAACGAAGAGCTGGGGCGCCTCTACCGGCAGGTCGAGGCCGCCAACCGCCACAAGTCGGAGTTCCTCGCCAACATGTCCCACGAGCTGCGCACGCCGCTGAACGCGATCATCGGCTTCTCGGAGGTTCTTCACGAGCGCATGTTCGGCGAGCTGAACGACAAGCAGGCCGAGTACCTGCAGGACATCCTCAGCTCCGGGCGGCACCTGCTCTCGCTCATCAACGACATCCTCGACCTCTCGAAAGTGGAGGCGGGGCGGATGGAGCTGGAGCTCGGCCGCTTTGACCTGCCGGCGGCGCTCGACAACGCAGTCACGCTCGTCCGAGAGCGGGCGACTCGCCACGGGATCGCGCTCGATCTCCTCGTGGACCCGGAGATCGGCGCGATTGTGGCCGACGAGCGCAAGATCAAGCAGATCCTGCTTAACCTCCTGTCCAATGCGGTGAAGTTCACTCAGGACGGTGGGCGGGTTGGCGTGACGGCGAGCCTGGCAAACGGTACTGGCGTGCCGGCCGGGACCGTCGAGGTCGCGATCCGTGACACCGGAGTAGGCATCGGTCCCGAGGATCAGGCCACGATCTTTCAGGAATTTCGTCAGGTCGGGAGCGGTGAGCAGCGACAGGAGGGCACCGGGCTCGGACTCACGCTGACGAAAAAGTTCGTGGAGCTGCATGGCGGCCGGATCTGGGTTACCAGCGAGGTGGGCAAGGGCTCGACCTTCACCTTCACCGTACCGGGGCGGCTATCTCCCGAGCCTGAGGGGGTTCCGGCCGGTCGATAGGTCCCACGCTCTCGACCCGGAACCGGGTCGGACGTTCAGCCCCCAAACACGTCCTAGCGTGAGCGCGTCCCCTCGAACAGCTCACCCGCAGCCTCTCTTAGCGGATACGCCCCGTATGGCTTTGACGCGGCGGGCCGGCCGCCGGACGGGCTTGGCGCCCGCAAAACCCGGGGTCCGGGCGCGCGGCGTACCGGAGCGTCCCTTGCAACGAGTCTCCGCGTGGGCTGGACGAGTCCGGCGACCGCCGCTCCGCAGGATTCGGCGCCGCCTACGCGAGGCCGGTGATGCTGGCGCGGGTCTTCTCCGCGTGCCTCGCCGGGGTCGAGGCGGCGCTGGTCCGGGTCGAGGTCGACGTGAGCCAGGGATTGCCCACGTTCGCGACGGTTGGCCTGCCGGATCCCGCGGTGCGCGAGAGCCGGGAGCGGGTCCGCACGGCGATCCGGAACTCGGGGTTCGCATTTCCCCTCGAGCGGGTGACCGTCAACCTCGCGCCCGCCGACGTTCGGAAGGAGGGCGTCAGCTTCGATCTGCCGATCGCGCTCGGGCTCCTGGCGGCGACCGGGGCGGTCAAGCCCGAGCGGCTCGCGGGCCTCCTCGTCGTGGGCGAGCTTGCCCTCGACGGGGCCATCCATCCCGTCCGCGGTGTGCTTCCGATGGCGCTCCGAGCCCGGCATTCGGGGCTGGAGGGATGTGTCCTGAGCCCCGGGAACACGAGGGAAGCGGCGGTGCTCGAGGCGCTCGCGGTCTATCCCGTTGCCTCCCTGGCGGAGGCCGCGGCGTTCCTCAACGACGAGCGCCCGATCGCCAGCGCGCGAGCGGATCCCGGCCAGCTTCTCGTCGCCACGCCTTCCGACGACCTCGACTTCGGGGATGTGCGGGGGCAAGCGCACGCCAAGCGGGCGCTGGAGATCGCGGCCGCCGGCGGCCATCACGTGCTGCTGATCGGCCCGCCCGGGACCGGCAAGACGCTGCTCGCGCGGCGGCTGCCCACCGTGCTGCCGCCGCTCACGCTGGCCGAGGCGATCGAGGTGAGCCGGGTCTGGAGCGTGGCAGGGCTCTTGCCTTCGGAGGGCCTGGTGACGCGACGGCCGTTCCGCGCGCCACACCACACGGTCTCGCCGGCGGGCCTGGTGGGCGGGGGGCGGCCGCCGCACCCCGGCGAGGTCAGCCTGGCCCACCTCGGCGTGCTCTTCCTGGACGAGCTGCCGGAGTTTGCCCCGCACGTGCTGGACACGCTCCGCCAGCCCCTGGAGGATGGCGTGGTGACGGTCGCGCGGGTCGGAGGATCGGTGAGGCTCCCGGCCGAGGTCCAGCTCGTGGGCGCGATGAACCCGTGCCGGCGGGGCTGCCGGAGCGTGGACGGCTGCACGTGCACGCCCGGTGAGCGGGCGCGCTATCTGGGCCGGCTCTCGGCACCGTTCCTCGACCGGATCGACCTTCACGTCGACGTGGGGCCGATGCTGCTCGAGACGGCCCTGCCCGGCAACAGCGAGTCCCCGGACTCGGCCGCGGTCCAGCGGCGGGTGTCCCGAGCCCGCGAGCGCCAACGGGCGCGCGCCGGACGGGGGCATGTCTCCGTCAACGCGCGGTTGACGCCGCGCCAGCTCGCCCGCCACTGCTCGCTGCCGCCCGCGGGCCGGGCACTGCTCGCGCGGGCGGCCGCGCGGCTGGGGCTCTCGGCCCGCGCCCACGACCGTGTCCTCAAAGTGGCCCGGACGATCGCCGACCTCGCGGGCGCCGACGCGATCGCGGTCGATCATTTGGCCGAGGCCCTCGCCTACCGGACGCTCGACCGCGGGACCTTCTGAGCTCGGGATCGGGCCCGAGGGTCGGGGCGCCGACCTTCGTAGGTCCCCGAGGATGTCGGGCGAATCGATGACGGGCAGCGTCGGGAGGATTTCGGTGAGAGTATAGTAATTGGTACCTCGGGGTGGTCGAGATGATCCCGCCGCCGTCCGGTCGACGTTCGTGGCACCGCGCCCGCGCCTGGCGCCTGATCCTGACCGCGCTGCTCACGAGCGGCGCCCTCGTCACGAGCGCGGGGGCCCAGGTCTACCACTGGGTGGACGATCAGGGAGTCGTTCACTTCACGACCGGGATCGAGAGTGTGCCGGAGCGCTACCGGGCCGCCGCCCGTCCCATGGCGGTCTCCCCGGCCGATTCACCGGCGTCCGAGTCACCGGCGGCCGCGCGCGCCGGGACGACGACGATCCCGTTCGTGGCCGGCGCACCGATCCTGGTCGCCGCGCAGATCAACGGGGCCGGCCCGGTCACGCTGGTGCTCGACACGGGGGCCGACCGGACGATGGTGACTCCGGAGGCTCTGGCCCGCCTTGGGATCCTTGCGCCAAACACCTACAGCGCCGAGATCCGGGGCGTGACCGGCGCGACGCGGGCGGACGTGGTCTCGGTCGAGTCGGTCGAAGTGGGGAACGCGCGCGTCGGGCCTCTGGCGATCGTTGCCCACGATGCGGGCCTTCCGCAGGCCGATGGCCTGCTCGGGCGAGATTTCCTGTCGCTCTTCTCCGTGACGATCGATGCGCGCACCAGCGTCGTCACGCTGGAGCCGAACTGACCCACGCCCTCAACTGCCAACGCTGGGCATCGGCGGGCCGCCCACCCGCACGCGCGATCGCAAGCGAGTTGCCCCGGGCCTCCGGACTCGGACGGGTCACGCGACCCGCGTGGCCGCGCGCGCTCCTGCCCCGTCGTCTCGCTTCGCGCGCCGGCGTGACGGCCAGCACGAGGGGTGACCCCCATCGTCCGCCGGATTCGACCTGACGAGGGCCTCCGCTTGCGAGGCCTGCGCCTCCGGGCGCTGGCCGACGCCCCCCTGGCCTTCGGGTCCACGCTGGCGAGTGAGGAGGCATTCGCCGACGGCGTCTGGCAGGAGCGCGCCGCGCGCGGCGCCACGGGCGAGGACCTGGTGACGTACGTCGCCGAGGAGGGAGAGCGCTGGATCGGTGTGGCCACCGGGATCTTCCGCGATCCGGAGGGGCCTCGTCTCGAGCTGGTCGGGATGTTCGTCGAGCCGGGGGCGCGTGGACGGGGGGTCGGCGCCGCGCTGGTCGAGAGCGTGAGCGCGTGGGCCCGGGATCGGGGCCTGGCGCGGCTGTACCTCTGGGTGACCTCGACGAACCAGGCGGCGCTCGCGCTGTATCGCCGTTGTGGCTTCAGACCGACCGGCAGGAGCCAGCCCCTCGATCACACGCCCTCCCTGTCGGAGCTGGAGCTGGTGCGGGACGTGTGACTCGGGCGGAGGCGGAAGCCGGTGACCGTGGCGTGAGAACGCGCGAGGCGCGGAAAGGATCCCCGCGATGGACGTCTTCGAGACGATCCGCACGATGCTGGCGGTGCGGCGCTACCAGGACAAGCCGGTCCCCGAGGCGACGCTTCGGCGCGTCGTCGAGGCGGGGCGCCTCACCGGGAGCGCGAAGAACATGCAACCGTGGCACTTCATCGTCGTGCAGGATCGGAAGACCCTCCAGAAGCTCGGCGCGCTCGCGCGGACCGGGGCGCATGTCGCCCAGGCGGGGGCCGCGGTGGTGGTCCTAGTCGATCGGACGCCGTTCGCCGTGTCGGATGCGAGCCGGGCGATCCAGTCCATGCTCCTCGCCGCCTGGGCCGATGGGGTGGGCTCCAACTGGGTTGGGTTCGGAGGGTTGGAGGAGGTCAAGACGCTGCTCGGCATCCCGGCCAAGCTCGATGTCCTTGCGATCCTTCCATTCGGCTATCCGGCCGGAACCGTGGGGCGAGGCCAGAAAGACCGCAAGGCGCTGGCGACGGTCGCGCATCGGGAGCGATACGGCCAGCCCTTCTCGTAGCGGCCCTGGCGGCGCGCGAGAGCCCGGGAGGATTCGGCCAGGGCTTCGGCCACGGCACGGCCGGAGCCCGGGCAAGCGATGCCCGGCGCCCGGCCCTCCGGGTCGGCCGGAACGTCGGGACAGGAAGCGATAGATCCAAGAGGCGGTCCGGCGGCGGCGGTGCGGGGCCCCAAGGTCACGCGCCGGAGCGCAGGTCAAGGATGCCCGGGCCGGCGACCGGTCGGCCTCAAGGAATGGTTGGGCCCAAGGAAGCGGTCGGGCCGAGAGGCGCCCTGGCGGCGGCGATGCGGGGCGGCAAGGTCACGCGCCGGAGCGCAGGTCAAGGTGCCCGGCCCGGCGACCTGCTCGGCCTCAAGGAATGGTTGGGCCCAAGGAAGCGGTCGGGCCGAGACGCGCCCTGGCGGCGGGGGTGGCGGAGCGAGGCGGGCAGGGCGGCTGGAGCGCAGGTCGAGGATGCCGGGCGAGCCGGGCGCCGCGACGAACGGTCGGGCCTTGAGAAGCCGTTCGGCCTAGAAGCGCTTGGCGGCGGGGTCGGCGGTGCGGGGCGGCAAGTTCGTGTAGGTGAGCGTGCCGTCGTCCGCGACGGTGCGGTAGATGCGCTGAGGCGTCGCGTCCGGCTCGGACGCGTCCGGGTTGACGGCCTTTGGCACCGGAGATCCCGCGCCGTCGTACATCGCGCGCACGCGCCTGACGTACTCCCGCGTCTCCGCGAACGGCGGGACGCCCCCGTGAGTCCGGACCGCGCCCTCACCGGCGTTGTACGCCGCGAGGGCCAGCGTCACGTCGCCCCCGAACCGCTGGAGCAGATCCCGCACGTGGCGGACCCCACCGTCCACGTTCTGGTGGGGATCGAACGAGTTCCGGACACCCAGCTCGGCGGCGCGCTCCGGCATGAGCTGCATCAACCCCCGCGCGCCCTTCGGCGAGACGGCGGTCGGATTGCCGGCCGACTCGGTCTGGACGATCGCTTCGACCAGCCTCGTGTCCACGCCGTAGCGCTCGGCCGCGGCGCGGATGATGTGGGCGAAGGCGCGGAGCCCTCGGGAGAGCGCCCCGCCCGTCTCGGCCACGGTCGCCTGGACCACGACTGGCTCCGGATCCTCTCGGGCGAAGCGGTACCGGGGATCAGAGGGCACGTTGGTGTAGTGGACGACGCCCTCCTCGTCCTTGAACTGGTACAGCGAGCCGGCACCGGCCGGGCCGGTGACGACGCCGAGTGACAGAAGAGCGACGAAGACTGACACCGCCCGGGCCATCGTGGGTTTGCCGGCCGTCAGTCTACGGAGCCCGCGGCGGAGTGTCAATCCGACGAGGTGGCCGACGAGGTGGCCGACGAGGGGCCGACGAGGGTCGGCCAATCAGGACGCGGCCTTCCCGATCAGGACGTGGCTTTCCCGGCCAGTTCGAGCTCGAGCTCTCGGTCCAGAGGATCCCAGTGCGCCGCATCGGGCAGGGCAATGCGCAAGACCTCGGCCACGTCCCTCACCAGATGGACCTCGAGCTGCCCGCGCACCTCCGCCGGGACGTCCTCGAGCAGCTGCCGCTCATTCTGCCGGGGGAGGATCACGGTCGTGAGCCCCGTCCGGTGGGCGGCCAGGACCTTTTCCTTGATGCCTCCGACCGGCAAGACGCGCCCGGAGAGCGTGATCTCGCCGGTCATCGCGAGGCCCGGCCGGATGGGCTGACCGCGGAGGAGGGAGACCAGGGCCGTGGCCAAGGTCACGCCGGCCGACGGGCCGTCCTTCGGGATGGCGCCGGCCGGGACGTGGAGGTGCAGGTCGGAGCGCATCCAGAAGTCCGGAGCGATGCCGAGCTCGGCGGCGTGGGCCCGGACCCACGAGACCGCCGCCTGGGCGGACTCCTTCATCACGTCGCCCAGCTGGCCCGTCAGCGTGAGTGACTTGCCGCCAGGCATTCGCGAAGCCTCGACGAAGAGGACGTCGCCGCCGGCCGGGGTCCACGCGAGCCCCACGGCCACGCCGGGGGTGCGGGTCCGCTCGGCGATCTCCTCCTCGAGGAAGAAGCGGGGCGCCCCGAGAAGCGCCGTCACGGATTCGGGATCCACCGTGACCGGCGCGAGATCGCCCTCGGCGCGCCGCCGGGCGACCTTCCGGCACAGCGCGGCAATCTCTCGCTCGAGGCTTCGCACCCCCGCCTCGCGCGTGTAGCTCCTGGCGAGGAGCCGGAGCGCCGGCTCCGTGAACGTGATGTCCCGGACGAGCCCGAGACCGTGCTCCACGGCCTGCTTCGGACTGAGGTGGCGCCGGGCGATCTCGACCTTCTCATCCTCCGTGTACCCGGGCAGCTCGATGATCTCCATCCGGTCGCGGAGCGGCGCCGGGATCGGGTCGAGCAGATTCGCGGTCGTGATGAACAGGACGCGCGAGAGGTCGAATGGCACGTCGAGGTAGTGGTCCCGGAAGGTCCCGTTCTGCTCGGGGTCCAGCACCTCGAGGAGCGCCGACGCCGGGTCTCCCCGGAAGTCGAAGCCGAGCTTGTCGATCTCGTCCAGCATGAACACGGGATTCTTCGACTCGCTTCGCCGGAGTCCCTGGATGATCTGGCCGGGCAGGGCTCCGATGTACGTGCGCCGGTGGCCGCGGATCTCGGCTTCATCCCGCATCCCACCGAGCGCGATCCGGTGGAACTTGCGCCCGAGCGCCCGGGCGATCGACCGGCCGAGCGAGGTCTTGCCCACGCCGGGAGGCCCCACGAAGCAGAGGATCGGAGCCTTGCCCTCGGGCCGGATCTTCCGGACCGCGAGGTGCTCCAGGAGACGCTCCTTGATCTTGCCGAGCCCCCAGTGGTCCTCGTCGAGCACGGTGCGGGCGTGGCCGAGCTCGATGTCGTCCGCCGTCTCCTTGCGCCACGGGAGGGCGGTGAGCCACTCGAGGTAGGTCCGGGCGACCGAGTACTCGGCGGCCGCCTGCGGCATCTTCGAGAGGCGCTCCAGCTCGCGCAGCGCCTCGCGGTGCGCTTCCTCCGACATGCCGACGGACTCGATCTTCTCGCGGAGCTCGGTCAGCTCCTGGCTGCGGTCGTCGCCCTCGCCGAGCTCCTTCTGGATCGCCTTCAGCTGCTCGCGGAGGTAGTACTCCCGCTGCGTCTTGGTCATCTCGCTCTGGATCTGCGAGTGGATCTTGGAGCCGAGCTCGAGGACCTCCGCCTCCTTCGTGAGCGACTCCACGAGCGTCTTCAGGCGCACCTTGACTTCAGCCGTCTCCAGAAGCGTCTGACGCTCGACCGTGGTCAGGGAGGGCAGCACCGCGGCGATGAGGTCGATCATCTGCCCCGCGTCGCCGGCCCCGGCGACGAGAGTAAGCAGCTCGTCGGACAGCGTCGGCGACAGCTCGACGACGCGCTCGAAGAGCGTGCTGGCCTGGCGTCCGAGCGCCTGGGCCTCGACGTCGTCGGCGGCCGGCATGATGTCCGGCACGCGCTCGATCCGGGCGCGCAGGTGCGGCGTCGTCTGCGTGAACTCCAGCACCCGGAACCGCTCGAGCCCCTGGACGACCAGGCGGATCGTGCCGTCGGACTGCTTGAGCATCCGGTGGATCGTCGCCACCGTGCCCATCTGGTAGAGGTCCTGGGGGGCCGGCGCTTCCTGCGTGGCGTCGCGCTGGGTCACGACGCCGATCGCCCGGCTCTCGCCCAGCACGGCCTCGTCCACGGCCCGGACGGACGACGGCCGAGCGACCGCAAGCGGGATGACTGCCTGCGGAAAGAGGACGGCCTCCCGGAGCGGGAGGATGGCGAGCTCGTCCGGGCCCGCGCCAGGACGTGCGGTGCTGGCAGCGCCCCCGGCGGCCGGGCTCGTCTCGATGCGGATATCCGTCTCGCTCATGCGGTCTCTTCGGGGAGTCCTCGAGTGCGGGTCCCCCCGGCCTCGGCGCGGGACTGGTCCCGCTCCCATACCTCCTGGCACCGCGTGCAGCGGACCGCGAAAGGATGGGCGCGAAGCCGTGCCGGCGCAATCTCTTCCTCGCACGCCTCGCAGCGGCCGTAGCTCCCTTCCTCCATCTTCTTCAGCGCCAGGTCCACCTGGGCGAGCATCCCGGCCCGGCGGTCGGCCACTGCGAAGCCCATCTCGTCGTCGGGCGACAGCGCGGGGCGGTCGCCGAACGGCATACCCTCGATCTTCTCGCGGCGCGAGATCGCCTCGATGCGACCCTCGCGCTCCTCCCGGAGCTTGGCCACGAGCTCGGCGCGCTTCTGGAGGAGCAGCGCCTTCAGCTCCGCCTGGACGTCGGCGGGTCGCTTGCTCGATCGTGAACGTGCCATTCTCACTCCCGTCTAGCTGACATCGAGTTTGCGAAGTTGCCGGTCCGCGACCCGGACCAGCGCGCCGCGCGGCCCGGCGGCCCCGTCCGGGACGGGACTGCCGGGGCTCGCGACGACCGTGGGGGGCCATCGCCTCCAGCTCCTGCTGCATGGCCTGCATCTGGCGCCGCATCTTTAAGATGATCTCGATCCCAGCGAGATTCACGCCAAGCTCCCGGCGAGCCGCAGGATCAGCCGGATCTCCTCGACATCCTCCGCCGAGTAGACCCGGGTCCGCCCCGTCGTCCGGCTGGGCCGGATCAGGCCCTTCTTCTCGTAGAGCCGGAGCGTCTGCGGGTGGAGCGCCAGCATCTCGGCGACCACGCTGATGCGGTAGAGCGGCCGGCCTCGATCGCTCACCGGCCGGCCCCCTGTCGCCCCGGGATGCCCCAGAGCTCCGCCCGCGGGTCCTCCGGGAGAAGCCGTCGCAGGGCCTGCAGGACCTCTTCCAGCGCGGGGTCCCGCGTTCCGCGGAATCATGACCCGCGCCTGGACGAGCAGGTCGCCCCGCCCGTCTCGGTCCAGCCGGGGCCAGCCCTTCCCCCGGACCCGGAGCGTCTGGCCCGTCTGGGTCCCGGCGGGGATCGTCACCGCCACCGGCCCGTCCGGCGTGGGGATCTGGATTCGCGCCCCCAGCGCCGCCTCGGGCACCGTCAGGGGCACCTCGCAGTGCAGGTGGTCGCCCTTCCGAGTGAAGAGCGGGTGCGGCCGCACGCGCGTGATGACGATCAGGTCGCCCCGGCGCCCGGGGGCCGGCGCGGCGTGGCCCTCGTCCGGGACGCGCACCTGGGCGCCTGTGTCGACGCCGGGCGGGATGGCGACCGCGATCCGGCACGGCCGGGCCCGGGTTCCCCGGCCCGCGCAGCCGGAGCAGGGCGGCGGGAGACGCCAGCCCGTCCCGCCGCACGCGGCGCAGCGGGTGGCCACGGGTCGATCCCGGTCGAGAGCGACGCGGACGGGCCGTCCCTGGCACGCCGGGCAAGGCTCGACCGCCGCCGGCGCCGCCGGACGCCACCGCAGGTCTCGCACGGGTCCAGCCGCGTGACCTCGATCTCGACCCGCACGCCCCGCAGCGCCTCGCCGAGCTCGAGCTCCATCACGTAGTGAATGTCCTCGCCGCGCGCGCCGGGTCCGACGCTCGACCCGTCCCCTGCCGGCTCGAAGGCCTGGTGCCCGAGCCGATCGTAGAGCGGCCGCGCCGCCGGATCGCCGACGACGCGGTAGGCCTCCTGGATCTCCTCGAACAGCCCCTCGGCCCGCGCGTCCCACAGGTTCACGTCCGGCGAGTAGCGGCGGGCGAGCCGCCGGTAGGCCCGGCGGATCTCCTAGACCGGGGCCCCTCGCGAGACCCCGAGCACCTCGTAGTAGTCGCGCTTCCTCACCCGCGCTCCCTCGACGGCGCGCTCGCCCGGTAGTCGCTAGTTCTTCGGCCCGAGGTCCTCGAACTCCGCATCCACCACCTCGCCCTCGGCCGTCTTGGTCCGTCCGTTCGCGCCGTCGCCGCCGGCGTCGGCGCCCGCCCCGGGCGCCTTGGCCTGGGCGTCCCGGTACAGCGCCTCCGCCATCTTGTGCGACGCCTTGGTCAGGGCCTCGCTGGCCCGCTTGACGCGCGCCACGTCGCTGGCCTTGAGCGCCTCCCGCACCTCCTTGATGGCCTCCTCGATCGCGGTCTTGTCGGCTGCCGCCACCTTGTCCCCGTGCTCGGCGAGCTGCCGCTCGATGCTGTACGCGAGCGAGTCCGCCTGGTTCGTGACCTCGATCTCCTCCCGGCGCTGCTTGTCCTCCTCGGCGTGGGCCTCGGAATCCCGGACCATCTTGTCGATGTCGTCCTTCGTGAGCCCGGAGGACGCCGTGATCGTGATGGCCTGCTCCTTGCCCGTCGCGCGGTCCTTGGCCGACACGTTGAGGATGCCGTTGGCGTCGATGTCGAAGGTGACCTCGACCTGCGGCACGCCGCGCGGCGCCGGCGGGATCCCGACCAGGTGGAACTTGCCGAGCGTGCGGTTGTCACGCGCCATGGGACGCTCGCCCTGCAGCACGTGCACCTCGACCGACGTCTGGCTGTCGGCCGCGGTGGTGAACACCTCGGACTTCTTCGTCGGGATGGTCGTGTTCCGCTCGATCAGGTGCGTCATGACTCCGCCCAGCGTCTCGATGCCCAGGGAGAGCGGCGTCACGTCCAGCAGGACGACGTCCTTGACCTCGCCCGCCAGGACGGCGGCCTGGACGGCCGCGCCCACCGCGACGACCTCGTCGGGGTTCACGCCCTTGTGGGGCTCCCGGCCGAAGAGGTCCCGCACGAGCTCCTGGACCTTGGGCATCCGGGTCTGTCCGCCGACCAGGATCACCTCGTCGACCTGCTTGGCGACGAGCCCGGCGTCCTTCATCGCCTGCCGACAGGGCTCGGTCGTCCGCTCGATGAGATCCATGACCAGGGACTCGAGCTTGGCGCGGGTCAGGGTCATGACCAGGTGCTTGGGCCCGCTCGCGTCGGCCGTGATGAACGGCAAGTTGATCTCGGTCTGCAAGGTGCTGGACAGCTCGCACTTCGCCTTCTCGGCGGCTTCCTTGAGTCGCTGGAGGGCCATCCGGTCTCGGCGCAGATCGATGCCGTGCTCCTTCCGGAACTCCTCGGCGATCCACTCCATGACCTTCTGGTCGAAGTCATCGCCGCCCAGGTGGGTGTCGCCGTTCGTGGCCTTCACCTCGAAGACCCCGTCGCCGATCTCGAGGATCGAGACGTCGAACGTCCCACCGCCGAGGTCGTACACCGCGATCGTCTCGTCCTTCTTCTTGTCGAGCCCGTAGGCGAGCGCGGCGGCCGTCGGCTCGTTCACGATCCGGAGGACGTCGAGCCCGGCGATGGTGCCGGCGTCCTTGGTCGCCTGCCGCTGGCTGTCGTTGAAGTAGGCGGGGACGGTGATGACCGCCTTCGCCACCTTCTCCCCCAGGTAGGCCTCGGCCGCCTCCTTGAGCTTGCGCAGGATCATGGCGGAGATCTCGGGCGGCGCGTGCTGCTTGCCGCGGATCTCGACGCGCGCGTCGCCGTTCGAGGCCTTCACGACCTTGTAGGGCACGAGCTTGATCTCGTGCAGCACCTCGTCGTACCGGCGGCCCATGAACCGCTTGATCGAGAAGACGGTGTTCTCGGGGTTGGTGATGCCCTGGCGCTTGGCGACCTGGCCGACGAGGATCTCGCCCTCCTTGGCGAACCCCACGACGGAGGGCGTCAGGCGGTTGCCCTCCGTGTTGGGGATGACGACCGGATCGCCCCCCTCGA
Organism: uncultured Candidatus Rokubacteria bacterium; assembly: GCA_963804185.1. Taxonomy (GTDB): domain Bacteria; phylum Methylomirabilota; class Methylomirabilia; order Rokubacteriales; family DASRDR01; genus DASRDR01. The sequence continues at coordinate 83,186 of CAWDPM010000001.1, read as the reverse complement.
CGACGGCCACGACCGAGTTGGTGGTCCCGAGATCGATGCCGATGACCTTGGCCATTTTCCTGTGTCTCCTTGAGTCCGGGCCGCGCCCAGCCGAGGGCCCAGTCACCCCGATTTGAGTACCAGCATCATATACAAGCTGATACGCCCATTGTCAAGCTTGCCGGCTGGCGCTCCAGTCCGTATGGTGGGTGGATGCCTCGCCCTGGCCGGCTTGCCGTGGGCCTGACGGCTTTCGTGCTGACCCTGGCTCTGGCTTCTGTCGTCGTCCTGTGGATGGCGCTTGCCTGGCCCGATGAGGCGGGCGTGGTCGCTTCGGACCCCCGGGCCGGCCTTCACGTCCAGAGCGTTCTGGCGCAGCTCTTTCTTCGGGAAGCGGGCCTCACCTCTCGGGCCGACCCGCTGGTCCTGACGGCCGGCGAGGTCAACGCGTTTCTGGCCGGCCACGTGGTGGTGAAAGATCCGCCCGTCTGGCCGGTCCGGGTGGAGATCGGCCCGGAGGGGGTGGAGCTTGGCGGGGCCACCCGCCTCGGGCGACTCATGGAGGCGGTGTTCGGGTCGGCGCCGACGCGGATGCTCCCCGGGGTCGTTGCCGACCAGCCCGTGTGGGTCACCGCGCGGGGTCAGGTCGCTGTGACGTCGCCCGGTCGGGGTGAATTCCGGGCTCACGCCGCCGCGATCGGACGTCAGCGCGTCCCGGTAGTAGTGCTCTGGCGCGTTCTGGGCGGCCGGCCCGTCGCCCTGGTGTGGCGGATGCCGAGGGTCGTCGAGCGGGTCGACGCCGAGCCCGGGCGATTGCTCATTCGCACCCGCCGCCCGGGCCGGGGCCCCGGCGCCCCGGGGTAAGGTGCGGTCGGGTCAGCGGTCTTTGCGGCGTCCCTGGCTCAGCCGGACGAAGCCCATCCTTAGGGTCGAGAGCATCTCCTCGAGGACGGCGCTCTCGTCCGGCGTCCGGTTGCCACGGGTCTTGTCCTGCAACACGGCCAAGAGGTCGATCGTGAAGCGCGCATGATCGAGGTCGATGTGAGGCCGTCCCGTCGCCGGGTCGGGCGCCTGTCCGAGGTTGGCCATCGCATCTCCGTAGAGCATGACCAGGAGCGACGTGAGGTCGGCCTTCGGTGCTCCGGCGGGTGCGTCTCTGGGACCGCCCGGCGAAGTGATCATCGTCCCCTGGGGCGGCGGCGAGCTCGGGGGTCGCACGGGTTCTGTGATGGGCGGCGCCGCGGGGCGGGCCGAGGGAGTCTCCTCCTCCTCTCCTCGACGTCGACGATCCACCACGCTGAAGCCTGGATCGGATTCACGCTCGGACACAGGTGCCCTCCTCGAGTGCGGGCTCGGGGCCGAGCCCGCGGAAGCGCCCTGACGCTAGCACACGAGGCGACCCCGGACAAGCGGCCGGGACACCGGGCGGGCCCGGGACACCGCGACGCCCGTGCTATACTGGCGGCGCCCTGCGGGGGTTGCGCTTTCGCCCCCGCAGAACGCACGATGGGGCCCCCGATGTCGAGCCCGGACGCCGGCCAGCGGTTCCTGGACCTGCTGACGATGATGGCCCGCCTGCGCGGTGACGGCGGGTGTCCGTGGGACCGAGAGCAGACCCGGGAATCCCTCCGCCCCTTCCTCGTCGAGGAAACGTACGAGGTCCTCGACGCCCTCGACAGCGGTGACGCCGCGAGCATCCGCGAGGAGCTTGGCGATCTGCTCTTCCAGGTCGTCTTCCACGGAGAGATCGCCCGCGAGCGAGGCGAGTTCTCGATGACCGCGCTCCTCGATGCCCTCATCGCGAAGATGACTCGCCGTCACCCCCACGTCTTCGGCGACCAGCCGGTGAGCTCGGCGGCGGAGGCCCTGAGCCGGTGGGAGGCGATCAAGGAGTCCGAGAATCACGGGCCGCGTCGCGCGACGCTCGCCGGGGTGCCCCGCGCGATGCCGGCCCTCTCGCGCGCGCAGCGCGTCCAGCACAAGGCCGCGCGCGTCGGGTTCGACTGGCCCGACGCAACCGGCGCGCTGGAGAAGACCCACGAGGAGCTCGGCGAGGTGACGGAGGCGCTCCGCGGGAGCAGCGGAAGCGCTGTCCGTGAGGAGCTGGGCGACCTCCTGTTCTCCGTCGTCAACGTGGCCCGGCTCGCGAAGGTGGATCCCGAGGACGCGCTGCAGGCGGCCGTCGACCGCTTCAGCCGGCGCTTCGGTTTGATGGAGGAAGCCGCCCGGAGCGAGGGCCGGGATCTGGCCGGCCTGTCCCTCGACGAGCTGGAGCGGCTGTGGACCCAGGCGAAGTCGCACGAGAGACCGGCCTGAGCAGGTGAGGGGAGACTGCGATGAAGGTTCGGGTGGGCCCCGCGGACATGTACCTCGAGCGCGGTGACATCACCGAGTACGAGGTCGATGCCATCGTCAATGCCGCCAACAGCGCGCTGTCCATGGGCACGGGTGTGGCCTCCACGATCAAGCGAAAGGGCGGGACGATCGTCGAGGAGGACGCCGTGCGGCAAGGTCCCGTGGAGGGCGGCGAGGCGGTGGTGACCACGGCCGGTAACCTTCCCGCGAACTACGTCATCCATGCCGCCGTCATGGGTCCCGACCTCAGGTCGAGCGTCGATCTCGTGCGCCGCGCCACCCTGAACTCTCTGCGCCGCGCCGAGGAGCTCCGGCTCCACACGATCGCCTTTCCAGCGTTCGGGACGGGCGTCGGACGCGTTGAGCCCAAGGAGTCCGCGGAGGCCATGGTGGGCGCGCTGCGGGCCCACTTCGCCGAGGTGAAGGAGTCGAGTGTCCGCCGGATCACCCTGGTGCTGTTCCAGGAGGACACTTATCAGGCGTTTTGCGCCTCGCTCGGCCTGGCGACAGCGCGCCGGGCTAGCTGATCGGCCGCCTGGCGAGGGTCGTCCCTCATGGTATAACCTTTGCTGGCTTCCAGCCGCCGATGACGAGCGCGCCCGTCGCTTCGCGTCGACGCAGCCAGAATGGACCCCACCAGGCCTGAGATGGCACGCATCCTCGTCGCCGACGACGCCCCGGCCGTCCTGGAGGTGCTGGATGACGTCCTCGCACTCGAGGGTCACGAGGTACTCCGGGCGACCTCCGGCCAGGAGGCCGTCCGGAAGTTCGAGGAGTGCTCCCCCGAGCTGGCCGTGCTCGACATCATGATGCCGGACATGGACGGCCTGGTCGTCCTGGACGCCATCCGCCGCACAGACGGCGATGTCCCGGTGATCCTCATGACGGGTCTCGGGGGGGACCCCCTCGCCAGGAAGCTCGCGCACCACAGGGCGGTCTCCTTCTTCGAGAAGGGGTCCGGGCTCGATTGCTTCCTCCAGGTCGTGAACGAGACGCTCGGCGCCTCGCCGAAGGCGAGGACGTGAGCGGGCTCGGAGAGGAGGGCGCAAGGTCGTGAACCCGCGCCTGCTCGAGCTGCTCGTCAAGGAGAAGCTGCTCACCCAAGAGGCGGCCGGCAAGGCCCTGGCCGAGCAGCGCCGGTCGGGGGAGCGGCTGGCGACGATCCTGACGCGACTGGGCTTCCTCACCGAGGAGGAGTTACTCGACTTCCTGAGCCGGAAGTACGGCATCCCGGTGATCAATCTCGGCCGCGTCGAGATCGACCCTGGCATCCTGCGACAGGTCCGCAGGGAGATCGTCCAGAAGTACCAGGTGTTCCCGGTCCGGCAGGTCGGGAACACCCTGACGCTGGCGCTGTCGGACCCGACCGTGGTGCTGGCGATCGACGACGTCCAGTTCGCCACGGGGCTCCACGTCATCCCCGTGCTCGCGGCCGAGAGCGCCATCCGGGCGGCCATCGACCAAAACTACAACGTGGGCGTCGGCGACGACATCAAGAAGCTCATCGACAAGGAGACCACCGGGAATCTCGAAGTGCTCGACACGGGAACCCAGGTCGACCTCGCGGAGCTGGGGCGGGAGGCCGAAGAGGCGCCGACGATCCGCTTCGTCAACCTGATCATCGCCGACGCCATCCGCAAGCGGGCCTCGGACATTCACCTGGAGCCGTACGAGAAGGTCTTCCGGGTGCGGTACCGGATCGACGGCGTGCTGCACGACATGATGAACCCGCCGAAGCAGATGGAAGCCGCCATCCTGTCCCGGGTCAAGATCATGTCGAACCTCGACATCGCGGAGCGGCGCCTGCCCCAGGACGGCCGCCTCTCCGTCAGGTTCCAGACCCGCGAGATCGACCTGCGCGTCTCCTCCCTGCCCACGACCTTCGGCGAGAAGATCGTCATGCGCGTCCTGGACAAGGCGAGCGTCGTCCTCGACCTCGCCCGTCTCGGGTTCGAGGAGGACGACCTCGCGCGGTTCAAGAAGACCATCACGACGCCCTATGGCATGATCCTGGTGACGGGGCCCACCGGCAGCGGAAAGAGCACGACCCTCTACGCGGCCGTCGCGACCATCAACAACCCCGACATCAACATCCTCACGGCGGAGGATCCCGTCGAGTTCAACATCACCGGGGTCAATCAGGTGCTGGTGCGGGAGGACATCGGCTACACCTTCTCCGCGGCGCTCCGGGCGTTCCTGCGGCAGGACCCCGACGTGATCCTGGTCGGCGAGATGCGTGACCTGGAGACCGCACAGATCGCGATCCGCGCCGCCCTCACCGGGCACCTCGTCTTCTCCACCCTGCACACCAACGATGCCCCCAGCACCGTCACGCGCCTCCAGGACATGGGGATCCCGCCCTTCCTGATCTCCTCGTCCCTGCTCCTGGTCGTCGCCCAGCGCCTGGTGCGCCGCATCTGCCTGGAGTGCCGGGAGACCGTCCAGGTCCCCGAGTCCGCCCTGATCGACATCGGCTTCCGCCCCGAGGAGGCCGGGGGCCTGCGCGTCTACGTGGGGAAGGGGTGCGGCGCGTGCGCCAACACCGGGTACAAGGGGCGGATCTCCATCCAGGAGACCATGTGGATGGTTCCGGAGCTGCAGGAGGCCATCGTGCGCCAGCGGCCCGCCAGCGAGCTCAAGGAGATCGCGGTGAAGGTCGGCATGCGCACGCTCCGGCAGGCCGGGCTCCGGAAGGTGGCGAACGGGCTCACGACGATCGACGAGGTCCTCCGCGTGACGTTCGCCGACTGAGGTTCGAGGGAGGAGAGGCCTGAGCCAGAACGTCTCGATGCGCGAGCTCCTGGGCGCGATGGCGGAGAGGACCGCGTCGGATCTCCACATCGCCGCCGGCGCGCCGCCGACGCTCAGGGTCCACGGCCACCTGGTGGCGCTGAACTACTCCCCCCTCGACGCGGAGCAGACGAAGGCGCTCGCCTACGGCCTGATCAACGCGGAGCAGCGGGAGCGGTTCGAGGCGACCCACGAGCTGGACTTCTCCTACGGGATCCCCGGGCTCTCGCGGTATCGCGTCAACGTCTACCGGCAACGCGGCGCCGTGGGCGTCGCGATCCGCGCCATCCCCCATGAGCCCAAGAGCTTCCAGGAGCTGGGGCTTCCGGTCGACGTGTGCAACCAGCTCATCCAGAAGCACAAGGGCCTGGTGCTCGTGACCGGCCCGACCGGGCACGGGAAGACGACCTCCATCGCGGCGATGGTCGACCGGATCAACCGGGAGCGCGACGTCCACATCGTCACGGTCGAGGACCCCCTGGAGTATCTGTTTCAGCACCAGAAGGCGCTGGTGAACCAGCGCGAGGTCGGGAACGACACGCACTCCTTTCCCGCGGCCCTGAAGTACGTGCTGCGGCAGGACCCCGATGTCGTGGTCATTGGCGAGATGCGCGACCTGGAGACCATCCAGGCGGCTCTGACCATCGCGGAGACCGGGCACCTCACCTTCGCGACCTTGCACACGAACTCGTGCGCGCAGTCGATCGACCGGATCGTCGACGTGTTCCCGCCGCACCAGCAGTCTCAGGTGCGAGCCCAGCTGGCGCTCGGTCTCGAGGCGGTCTTCAACCAGCTCCTCGTCCCGCGGCGGGACGGGCGCGGCCGCGTCCTCGCCCTGGAGATCCTGATCGCGACGCCGGCGATCCGGAACCTGATCCGCGAGGAGAAGGGGCACCAGATCTACTCGGCGATACAGGTCGGCCAGAAGTTCGGGATGCAGACCATGAACCAGTCGCTGGCGAACCTCTACCTCCGCGGCCAGATCTCGCGGCCGGAGGCGCTGGCCCGCAGCTCCTATCCGGAGGAGCTCCACCGCCTGATGGACCAGCCCGTGGCGGCAGCCACGCGCTAGGGCTCCGCGGGGAAGCGATGCCGAACTTCACGTATCGAGGCGTCACGGCGCGCGGAGGGCGCGTGCAGGCGGAGATCACCGCCCCGGACGAGCGGGCGGCGGCGCGTCACCTGCGCTCGCAGGGGATCGTCGTCCAGAACATCGCGGTCAAGCGCGCCAGCGTCGGCGACATCGAGCTCGCGGACCTGCCCGGCCTGGGGGGCCTGTTCGGGGGGGTCCGCGGCAAGGACCTCTCCGTCTTCAGCCGTCAGTTCGCAACGATGATCGCGGCGGGGCTCCCGCTCGTCCAGTGCCTCGAGACCCTGGGCGTGCAGATGGAGCGGAAGCACTTCCAGGACATCATCGCGAAGGTCGCGTCCGACGTCGAGTCGGGCTCCACGCTCTCCGACGCGCTCGGGCGGTTCCCGAGGGTCTTCGACGAGCTGTACGTCAACCTGGTGCACGTCGGAGAGACCGGCGGCGTGCTGGACGCCATGCTCTCCCGGCTCTCCACGTACCTGGAGAAGGCGGAGGCGCTGAAGCACCGCGTGCAGATGGCCGTCGTGTATCCGGTCCTCGTCATGACCATCGCGGTGCTGGTCGTGGCGTTCCTGATGGTCTTCATCATCCCGATCTTCGCGGCTTTCTTCCAGAACGCCGGTGTCCCGCTGCCCTTGCCGACCCGGATCGTCATCGCGTTCAGCAACGCGATGACGCGGTACTGGTACATCCTCCTGGTGGTCGTGGCCGGGCTGGTGTACGGGTTGCGCCGCTGGTACCGGACCGACGCCGGCCGGCTGACGATGGACCAGTTCCTCCTCCGCGCGCCGATCTTCGGTCCGCTGGTCCGCAAGATCTCGATCGCGCGGTTCACGCGCACCCTGTCGGCCCTCCTGGGCGGCGGCGTGCCGATCATCGACGCCTTGCGCATCACCGCCAAGACGGCGGGCAACCGGGCCGTGGAGACATCCGTCATGGCCGCACGCGAGCGAGTCATGGCGGGGCACTCGCTTGGCGAGCGTCTCAAGGACAGCGGGGTGTTTCCGCCCATGGTGATCCAGATGGTGATCGTCGGCGAACAGACGGGCGCGCTCGACAGCATGCTGGCGAAGGTCGCCGACTACTACGAGGACGAGGTCGACGTCGCCGTCTCGGGACTGACGTCCTTGCTCGAGCCGCTCCTGATCGTCTTCCTGGGCGTGGTGATCGGCGGCATCGTCATCGCCATCTACCTGCCGATCTTCAAGGCGGTGACGCTGATCAAGTAGGCTCGGCGGCCGGATCGGGCTTCCTGGGAAGGTGGCCATCTTGACAGAACGTCCTGTTCCCAATAAGAGACGCTAGACAAGCGTCTACTGCTGGACATGAGGAGTTTGGCATTGGTGAGCGGGTGCAACACCCGGAGGGGGCCGAAGAGGGCTTTCTAGAGGGGCCGGGCTCGGCACTGGAATTGCTCCCAACCTGACGCCGTGTGTGCACTGAGGCATGGGCGGACGCAGAACCGGGCACTACCCTACATCCCGACGCGAGGAGGAGGAGGAGACCGATGTTCAGGCAGCTTCGGAGCCAGAAGGGCTTGACCCTCGTCGAGCTCATGGTGGTCGTGGCGATCATCGCCATCATCGCCGCCGTCGCCATCACCGTCTTCCAGGACATCCAGAAGAAGGCCAAGCTGGCCGCCGACCAGGGGAACCTGGCCGCCATGCGGTCCGCCGTCGCCATCTACTACGGCAAGCACGACGGGACCTTCCCGCAGTCCCTCGACACTATTGAGACCTTGGTGACCCCGAAGCCGACGTGGCAGTGCAAGGGCACGCGTGCGTACGACAAGAACAACGGCAAGCTCATCGACCACCTCGACCATCAACGACTGCTAGGCGTAGCGGACGCGAGCGGGAACGAACGAGGTCCATGGCGCGGGTCGAGGTCTCGGTGGTGGTGCCCGGTCCTCGATGAGGTCGAGAGCCTGGGCGTCCTCCACCAGGAGCTGACCGAGGTGCTGCAGCGCCTCGGTCGCCCGTACGAGATCCTCTTCGTGGACGACGGGAGCCGCGACGGCTCCTTCCAGCGCATCGAGAAGCTCCGGCTGGACGATCCCAGTGTCCGGGGCGTGCAGCTCCGGCGGAACTTCGGCAAGGCCGCCGCGCTGGCGGTGGGGTTCCGCGAGGCCCGGGGGGCAGTCATCATCACCCTGGACGCCGATCTCCAGGACGATCCCGCCGAGATGCCGAAGCTCCTCGCCCGCCTCGAGGACGGGTTCGACCTCGTGTCGGGCTGGAAGCAGGAGCGCCAGGATCCGCGGTCCAAGACCTGGCCGTCCCGGCTCTTCAACCGGGCCACGGGCCTCTTGACGGGGGTCCGGCTCCACGACTTCAACTCGGGCTTCAAGATCTACCGGCGGGAAGTGGTGGAGGAGATCCGGCTGTACGGCGAGCTCCACCGCTTCATCCCGGCGCTCGCCGCCTGGCGCGGCTTTCAGGTGACCGAGGTGCCCGTGCATCATCGCCCGCGGCGGTACGGCCGCACGAAGTTCGGCTCCGCCCGGCTGTGGCGGGGCTTCCTCGACCTCCTGACCGTGCTGTTCCTGACCCGGTACACGCGCCGGCCGCTTCACCTCTTCGGGGGGCTCGGGCTGATCGCGTGGACCGTGGGCTTCGGGGTGAACGTGTACCTCACCGGCATCTGGCTGTCCGGCTCCCAGCCGATCGGACAGCGGCCGCTCCTGGCCTTCGGCGTGCTCACCATGCTCGTCGGCGTGCAGTTCTTCGCCATCGGACTCCTGAGCGAGCTGGTGCTCAGCTACCAGACGCGGACCGCCGACGACGTCTCGATCCGGCGTCGACTGGGTTGATCGCGGGGGCCCCGCGGAGCGACAACGCGGGCAAGTACCGATCGAAGAACCCCGTGGTCCGGCACCTGCTCGGCCGGTTCCTTCGCCAAGTGTCGGAGCTGGCGGCCAGCCAGCACCCTCGTCGCATCCTCGAAGTCGGCTGCGGCGAGGGCTTTGTCCTGGCGACCCTGGCCGCGCGCCTGCCGGGGTCGCGGCTCGCAGGGCTCGAGGTCGACGAAACGACGCTCGGGGAGGCGCGCCGGCGCTGCCCCGGGGCCGCGCTCGTGAGAGGGGACGCATGCGCGCTGCCTTTCCGGGCCGAGAGCTTCGACCTCGTGGTCTGTCTCGAGGTCTTGGAGCATCTGCCCGACCCGGTCCGCGCGCTCCGGGAGCTCCGGAGGGTCACCCGGGCCGGATGCCTCCTCAGCGTGCCGCATGAGCCGTTCTTCCGGCTGGGCAACCTCCTGCGAGGAAAGAACGTCACCCGGCTCGGGGACCCCACGGACCACCTCCAGCACTGGGGAGCTGAGGAGTTCGCCGCGTTCTGCGGGCGCGAGCTCGCCGTCCGGACCCGCACCACGGCCTTCCCCTGGCTCATCGTGTACGGGTCGGTCTGACCGGGCCGCCCTCCTCGGGATCGCCCTCGTCCTGGCGATCGGTCTCGGGCTCCGGGCGTGGAGCGTCGGCTACGGCCTGCCGGACCTGTATCACCCGGACGAGCGTCGGATCGTGGAGCGGGCGGTCCGAATCCACCTGGGGGACCTGAACCCGCGGTTCTTCAACTGGCCCAGCCTGTACATGTACGTGCTGGCGGGTGTGTACGGCCTCGTGTTCGGCGCGTCACCGGACGGGGTGGCCGGCGCGTTCGCGCGCAACCCCGCGCTGTTCTACCTCGCGGGCCGGCTCGTCACGGTGCTGTTCGGCACCGCCACGCTCGCGGTCCTCTACTGCACCGGACGGATGGCCTACGGCCCCGCGGTCGGGATCCTGGCGGCGGGGCTCCTGGCTGTCGATCTCCTCCACGTGCGCGATTCACACTGGGTCACGCCGGACGTGCCGCTCACCTTCCTGGTCGCGCTGGCGACCCTCTGCGCGCTCCGCTACTGGCGCGACGGGCGCCGCGCCGATGCCGGGGTGGCCGGGCTCGTCGTCGGACTCGCCGCGGCGATGAAGTATCCGGGCGGGCTCGCGTTCCTCGGCCTCGTGGCGGCCCATGCCGTGCGACGCCCGGGCTTGCCCGCGTGGCGCCGCGTCGCGGGCAAGGACATGATCCTGGGAGCCGGCCTCGCGACCCTCGGCTTCCTGCTGGGAACGCCGTTCGCGCTGCTGACGCCGGCCGCGTTCGTGCGGGGCGTGCTCGCCGAGCTTCGCGAGGTCCACACGGTGCAGTTCGGGAACGAGGCGGACGCCGCCGCCTACCTCTTCCACCTCGCCTACTCGCTGCCGGAGGCCATGGGCTGGCCGCTGTACCTCCTGGCGCTGGCCGGGCTCGGGTGGGCGCTGGCCGTCCGCGGCGCCCGCGAGGTGGTCCTGCTGGCGTTCGCCGTGCCCTACCTGCTCGTGATCGCGACGTGGAGCGCGCGATTCGAGCGGTACGCGATCCCCCTCTTGCCGTGCCTCACGCTCCTCGCGGCGGTGGCAGTGACGCGGGGGGTGAGCTGGCTCTCCGGGCGGGTGCGGCTGGCCCCGCCATGGCCCGCCATCACGCTGGTGGCCGCAGCCGTGCTGCTCGTGGCGCCCGCGCTCGCCCGCGTGACGGCGTACCACCGGCTCCTCGCTGAGCCCGACACGCGAGAGCTCGGCTCTGCCTGGGTGGAGCGCCACGTGCCGCCGGGGACGCGGATCGCGCTGGAACCCTACAGCCTGTCGCTGCCGGTGGCCAGCCCGCAGCTCCGGGAGGAGCCGGGGAGCTGGGGCCTCGAGGCCTCGCGCCCGGCGGGCCTCACGACGGCGCCAGCCGGCAGCCGGGACGGATACTGGCTCGTGCGCCTCGACACGTATGATCTCGACTGGCTGCTCAGATCCGGAGTCCACTACGTCGTCCTGTCGGGATTCGTCTATCAGCGCTATCGCCAGGCCTGCGAGTGGTATCCGGCTCCGTGCCGCTTCTACACCCTGCTGGACGCGCGGGCGCAGCTCGTCTTCAGCGCCTCACCCGGCGTGGAGGACGGTCCCCTGGTCGTCGGTGACATCTATTCGCCGCTCACGCGCCTCCGCGAGCGCCGGCACCCCGGGCCCCCGATCCGAATTTACCGGCTTCCCACCGACTGACTCGCGTGAGGCTACTCGGGCGTACGCTGCGGATCGCGTTCCTGGCCGCTGTCGGGTTGGCGGCGCTCCGACCGATCGACGACCCCGACTTCTGGTGGCTGCTCCGGGCGGGCCGCTACATGATCGAGACGCAGAGCTTCCCAACGACCGACCCGTTCTCGGCGACGGCCTTCGGTGCCGAGTGGCTCAACCACGCCTGGGGCTTCGAGCTGCTCGTCTACGGCATCTACGCGCTGGGGGGCACGACCGGCGTCATCCTGCTGCAGGGGCTCGTCGCGGCGGCGGCCTTCGGCGTGCTCTGGGGTCTCCTCCGGCGGGAGGGCGTCGGGCAGGGGTGGTCCCTCGGCCTCCTGAGCCTCGGGGCCCTGGCGACGCACGGCTTCTGGTCACCGCGCCCTCAGCTGGTCACGTACCTGATGCTCGCGGTCTTCGTCCGCATCGTCGCCGACTACCAGGCGGGGCGGGCCAACCGGCTCTGGTGGCTCCCGATCCTGACCGCCGTCTGGGCGAACCTCCACGCCGGGTTCCTGGCCGGGCCGGGGCTCCTGGCCCTGTGCGCGGCCGGGGAGTTTCTGGGCTGGCTCCTCGATGACGACTCCGGGCGGGCCGGCGGCCTCGCCCGCGCGCGCACCTTGGCGCTCTGGTGCGGGGCGAGCCTGGCGGCCTCGCTGGCCAATCCGTTCCACTACGAGGCCGTGCTCTTCCCCTTCCACGTCATGGGGGATCCGCTGTCCCAGGCGTGGATCAGCGAGTGGCTCTCGCCGCGCTTCGGACACCCGGCGGTCCTCGTTCTCGAGCTCTTCCTCGGCCTCACGCTCTTGCTCGCGCTCGGAACGGCCCGGCCCGTGCCGTGGCGCGATCTCGCGCTCCTGGTGCCCCTGGTCCACCTGGCACTCCAGGCGACCCGCAACACGCCGTTGCTGGTGATCGGTGCCACCCCTATCGTGGGGCGGGCCCTCGCGTCCTGCGTGGGGATGCACTGGGGTCGCCTTCCCGCGATGGGCCGGCAGGCGGTGGTCGTCGGAGCGCTCGCGCTCGTCCTGTCGGCGTGCGGCCTCGTGGCGGGCTCCCGCGCGCCGGCGCAGGTCTGGAACGCCTTCCGACCGGCGTTCGGCGTGGCCGGCACGTTCCCGGCGGGCGCGGTCGACTTTCTTCGCCGCGAGGGCCGTCGCGGTACGCTGTGGAACGACTACGGGTGGGGGGGCTACCTGATCTGGCACCTCTACCCGGAGCTCCGAGTGTCGATCGACGGGCGGATGGCCGTCTACGGCCCCGAGCGCTTCCGGGAGTTCCTGACGGTGGCCCAGCTGGATCCCGGATGGCGGGAGGTCCTGGCGCGGCTTCAGCCGGACACGGCGATCGTGCGCAACGGTTCTCCACTGATATCGGCGCTACGCGCCTCGGGCTGGGTCGTTCGCTACGAGGATCGGGTCGCAACGGTCCTGGATCCCCCGGGGCGATGATCGTGGGGCGGGCCGGTCGCGGCGTGCTCCTGGGTGCCACGCTCCTGGCCGTGGCCACGATCGCCCTCTCCTCGCTCACGGTCTTCGACTTCTGGTGGTACCTGGCGTCCGGTCAGCGCATCATCGAGACGCGCTCGGTGCCGACGACCGATCCCTTCTCCTACACCGCCGAGGGCCGGCCCTGGATCAATCACATGTGGGCCACCCAGGTGCTGTTCGCGCTCCTCTGGGAGCGCTGGGGGCGCGGGGCCCTGATCGCCCTCAAGACCGCCACCGTGGTGGCGACGTTCGGCGTGGTCCTGGCGACGATGCGTGCGCGCGGCGTCCATCCGCTGCTCGCATGCGGGACGACTCTCCTGGCCGCGTCGGCGGGCGCCGAGTTCTGGCACGCGCGCCCCCAGACGGTCACGTACCTGTTCGTGGCCATCCTGTGCTGGCTTCTCCGCGCGGGCTGGGAGCGACGCCCCAGCGCGCTCGTGCTCGTGCCCGCGCTGGTCGTCCCCTGGGTGAACCTCCACGCGGGCTTCGTGATGGCGTTCGTGGTGATCGGGCTCACGGGGCTGGGGACCGCACTCCCGCTCCTCGTCGACCGCCAACGCCGTCTGGCCGGCTGGCGCGTGGTCGGGCTCACGGCCCTCCTGGGTGTGTCGGCGGTCGTCGCCAGCCTCCTGAACCCGTACGGGGTCCGGGCGATCCTGTTCCCGCTCGAGGTCGTGCGGAGCGTCCCGTTCATGACCTCGACGATCGAGTGGTTCTCCCCGAACTTCCACCACGTGGCCTTCCGCCCCCTCGAGCTGATGCTGCTCCTCCTGTTCCCGGCCTTTGCGTGGGGCCGCGGGCGGCTCAGCGCGGCGGACGTCGGCATGATCCTCGCCTTCGCGCACCTGGGGCTCACCTCTGTGCGGCACGTGCCGCTCTTCGCGATCGTGGCCGCGCCGCCCCTGGCAGATGCCCTGCAGGGAATCGTCGGGACGTTACCCCGGGTCGATTGGGCCCGGCTCCGCGACGCTGCGCAGAGACGCCTCCCCACGCTCGGGCCGTCCCTGACCGCGCCGGGCACACCGCTCCTGGCCGGGGGCGTGCTCCTGCTGGCCGCGGTGTCCGGATACTGGGCGGCCATGGCCCGGCTGCCGACGAACCCCCTCCGCCTGGACCTCCACGAGGGCCGATATCCGGCACGGACCATGGCGTTCATCAGGGAGCACCGGTTGCCGCCGCCCCTCTTCAGCGTCTACGCGTGGGGCGGGTACGAGCTCTGGCGCCTCTATCCCGACTACCGGATGTTCATGGACGGGCGGACGCACGTCTACGGCCCCGACGTGCTCAAGGACTTCCTGGAGGTGACCCAGGTCGGCCCGCGCTGGCCGATCGTGCTGGACAAGTGGCAGGTGCAGACGATCCTCGCGCTGCGCCCCTCGCCGCTCACCGAGATGCTCCTGGCACAGGGTGGCTGGCAGCTGGTGTTCACCGAGCGCGAGGCCGCGGTGTTCGTCCGGGAGACGGAGGCGAACCAGCCACTGCTGGCCCGCCTGGCGCGCCTGTCGCGCGAGGCCGTCGCCGCCGGCCGGGTGGCAGGCAGGGCGGGCAATCTTGTCCACACCCTGGCTAGGATCAGTGACGGAGCCATGCTCGCGAGCTTCACGTCGAGGCTTCAGGATCCGGAGCTCGATGCGACTTTCACCTGCTGGAACAGATGCTGCAGGCACCGGGACCCGTGCTAAAACTTGCCAGGATCAAGTCATGCGATGAGGACACGCTGTGCCACTCCACCAGCGTCGCGGGCATCTCGATGGGGACCGGTGGTGCGCGACGAGACCGGCCGGCGCTCCGGGTGACCGCGCTGGAACCACAGCCGGCCGAGCGAGGCCCGCTGGCTGACGGCCAGGGCGGCGCATGACCACCGCGCTCCCGCCCGTCGTGGCCTGGCCCGCGGGGGTCATCCTGGCCGCGCTTCTCGGCAGTTTCCTCAATGTCTGCATCTCCCGGCTGCCGCGTGGGGAGAGCGTCGTGCTGCCCTCGTCGCGCTGCCCCGCCTGTCAGAGCCCCATCCGAGCAGTGGACAACATCCCGCTCGTGTCCTATCTCGTGCTGGGCGGGCGGTGCCGGGCGTGTGGCGAGACCATCTCCTGGCGGTATCCGCTGGTCGAGGCGCTCGCCATCGCCATGGGGGCGCTCACGCTGTGGCAGCTCGGCCCGACCTGGGCGGCGGCGCGAGCCTTCCTGCTGTGCCTGGTGATGATTGCGGTGGCGTTCACGGACCTCGAGACGCGGCGGATCCCCGACCGGATCACGCTGCCGGGGATTGTCGGCGCCTGCATCCTCGCGCCCGAGGGGCTCTCCCGGGCGAGCGCTGGCGCAGCGATCGGCGCGGTCGCGTTTGCCCTGATCGCGGTCATGCGTGCCCGGGGTGCGGCGCTCCGGGGTGAGACCGCGTCGCCTGAGCCCGATCCGCCTGAGCCCGATCCGGAAGACGAGGTCGATCCCGCGGAGCGCCGGCGGCTCGACATCTACTGGGCGACGGCGTGGGGCGCGCTGGCCGGGCGGCAGCTCGCCGTCGTGAGCCCTGCCGGGCTGATGGCCGGGGACTTGCCGCTCACCTGGCGAGCCCTGAGCCAGATCGACCCGCTCGTCGCCGGTTGCCTCATCACCGGGGGCATGTTCTTCGTCGTCGCCTGGGTCAGCCACGTGGCGCTCGGCCGGACGGGGCTGGGCGGCGGAGACATCAAGCTGGCCGCCCTCATCGGCGCCGCGCTCGGCGCCGGCGTCGGGCTCGTGGCGGCCTTCGTGGGGATCATGCTCGGAGGCGTCGTGGCTGCGGCGCTGCTCGTCACGGGCCGCCGGCGCTTTGGCGAGTACCTGCCGTTCGGGCCGTTCCTGGCGGCCGGTGGGGTCGTCGCGGCGATCTGGGGCGAGCCACTCCTTAGGTGGTACCTTGGCTGAGCGCGTTCCCTCGAGTCCCGGCCCGCTGCTCCCGGCCCGCGATGTCCGGAAGAGGCTCGTGCTGGCCTTCCTCCTGGCCGGCCTGCTTCCGCTGCTGCTCCTGGTGTACCTGGGATTGCCGGTCTTGCTACCGAGCACGGTGGCTGCCCCGCTCTACCCGAAGGGTGCCTTCGTCTTCTTCGCGCTTCTCGCGTTCCTGGCGGTCATCGAGATGGGGGCCTTCTACATGATCTACAGCGAGGTCTTCGGCCAGATGCAGCGGAGCCTGGAAGACGAGCTGGAGCGGGCGCGAGCGAGCGGGGCCCGGGCCCATGGGATCGTGGAGGAGCTTCGCCTGGCCAACTTCCGTCTCCGGGAGATGTCGCACACGGACGAGCTGACGGAGGTGGGAAACCGTCGGAGCTTCGATCTGCGACTCCGGGAGGAGATCAGCCGGTCCGGCCGGTTCGACCACGCGTTCAGCCTGCTGATGATCGACATCGACGAGTTCAAGAAGTTCAACGACCAGTTCGGCCACCCGAAGGGCGACTCGGTGCTCCGGGCGCTGGGAGCGCTGATGCGCTCGGCCTCACGAGAGGGCGACGTGCCGTGCCGGGTCGGCGGGGAGGAGTTCGCCTTCATCCTGCCGGAGACCAGCAAGCCCGACGGGGTCGTGTTCGCGGAGCGGTTCCGCCGGCGCGTGGAGTCGAGCGTGATGGCGCCGGACAGCGAGAAGCCGATCACCGTGAGCATCGGGTTGGCGGCGTTCCCGCACGACGGAAGAACTCCGGACGAGATCGTGTGGGCGGCCGACGAGGCGCTGTACCAGTCGAAGCGGGCGGGGCGGAACCGGGTGACCGCATACACGCGGAAGGACGACGAGGTCGCCGCCGGCTAAGCCTCACGCGCCGCCGCCGCCCCGCCGCGCCCGGCGCCAGGGATCGTCAGCCAGGGATCGTCAGGAGGACGTCGCGTGGAGATGCTCCACGGACCCGGGCCTGTCCGGCGGGGGGACCAGCGCGGCATGACCATGATCGAGCTCGTGGTTGCGATGGCCCTGATGGCCGTCGCGCTCCTCGCCCTCGCGGCGTCGTTCCCGTATGCCATGTACGCGGTGGCCGCGAGCGGAATGCAGACTGCTGCGACGCTCCTGGCCCAGCAGGCGATCGAGCGCGCGCAGAACGCCGAGTACCGGAGCCTCGCGCGCCTGAGCTTCGACGGGTCGTCGGGGACCCTGCCCGCCGCCTGCGGCGGCGGCGGCGACTTTCGGCCGGTCGCCTCGCTCGCCGGGTTCTCCCGCTGCGTGGCCGTTCAGCCGGGTGTCCCGACGAGCACGATGACGACGATCACCGCGGTCGTGGAGTTCGGCGGGTCGGTGCCGGGCCTGATCTGGCGGACCACCCTCGTGACGGTCCGCGCAGGCTGAGGGGAGGCGGGGGCGTGCCGCTCGTCCGGAGGGCCTCGCTCCGGGGCGCCCGCGGGCTGACCCTGACGGAGCTGATCGTCACCCTCGCGCTCTTCGCGGTGGTCATGGTCGGCGTCAGCGCAGCCTGGGGCAAAGCGCAGGAGATGTACTTCGTCGGAGCGGAGACGGCGGAGGTCCAGCAGAACCTCAGGGCCGCCATCGACTTCATGGCCCGGGAGATCCGGTCGGCGGGCCGGGACACCACCTCCTGCGCCTTCGACTACGCGACGGCCACCACCACGGACTGCGATGGCACCAAGGTGACCGAGTGCAGCACCCGCCTTGCGGGAACGGGCCACCCGAGCTGGGAAAGCCACAACGGTCTGGGCGGTCCCGGTTGCGCCGGGCTCTCCGCCATCCCGTTCACCGAGGCGCGGGCCGATACGCTGCGGATCCGGTCGGACCGCAACCAGAACGGCCGGATCGCCGGCCGGGGCAACAGCATCAGCTCGCCGGCGTCGGCGGCGGACCGGGCCGAGGAGGACGTTCTGTACGCGCTGTCGACCGCCAACTGCCCCCCGGGGGTTTCCCGGTGCATCACCCGAAACGACGGGACGGGAGCCGTGGCCATGGTGGCGGTGGACGTCGCAGGCCTGGCGTTCACCTACTACCCCCGGCCGAACTTCGGTCCGTGCGCCGGTGTGGCCCATCCGTGCGACATCGCCTTCCGTCTGCCCCTGACCAGCCAGGCGCAGGCCGACAACATCGGGCGCATCCGCATCTCCGTAGAGGCGCGGCAGCAGGCGGCCGGTCAGACGGTGAGCCGCGGCCTCGTCACCGACGTGACGCTCAGGAACCGCTCCTAGTGCCGTTCCAACTTGTTCCGACGAAGCGCAGTGGGGCCTGTCGCCGGGTGCCCCGGACGCGGCTCGACTGCGTCACCCACTCGCACCCAGCCGCGCGCCTTCCGCTCGCGGCAGGAGCGCGAAGGTGGGCCCACTGCGCCTCGCCGCGCCGGGGTCCAACTCGGCGCCACCACAGCGCCGCGTTCGCCGTATCAGGTTGGAGCGCCACTAGCCCAGCTCAGCGAGGCATGAACGCGATCCGGGACGACCAGCGCGGTGCGGTCCTCCTCATCGCCGTCGTTGCGACGCTCGTCCTGGGGGTCCTGAGCTTGTCGTTCGCGCTCCTGGCGAAGGTCGAGATGACGAGCGGGGTTACCCACAAGGCCCAGGCCCAGGCCGAGGCGCTGGCCGAGGCCGGGCTCGAGCACGCGCGAGATGCGGTGGGGGCCGCCGCCAACGAGGGGTGCGGCTTCACGCCGTGGACCGATTCTGGCAGCTCCTCGTCATACGGTTGCGGCAGTGGGCCTGCCAAGCCGCTCGTCGACGGCGTGGCGCTCGGGGCCGGGGTTTACTCGGCGGTCCTGGACAACGACTGCAGCCCGCTCGTGCCGGCGGCGATCGAGGACGCGAGCTGCGGCGGTGCGACGCCCGGCCGCGACACGAACCAGACGGCGGTCCTCACCGCCTGGGCCACGGCAGCCAGCGGGCTGGGACGCGCCCGCGTGCGTGCCATCGTGGGAATCGACAACGCGTGGAAGCACGTCTGCTCGAGCTCGAGCCGGGACAATCCCCCGGGCTACTGCAATGAGCCCGCGAACCGGAACGGCAGCCCGTCCGTCACGCCGGCGGACCCCGATGAATACCCGGGCGGACCGGCCGCGTACGACGACCTGCCGCGGCCCCAGCTCGGGTGCTCGGCGATCGATCCGACCATGCACGGCGAGACGGCCGTCAGCTGCCCACCCGGCCAGAACTATCTCTACCCTTATCCGAGCGGCAAGCGACTGGTCATTACCGGCGACCGGAGCAAGGCCAACTGTGATGCCGGCGGGGAGACCTACCAGGGGTACTTCGACTGCGCCCTGTCGACCCCGTGCCCGCCTTCCATCTGCGGGGGGACCGGCCGACCGGCCTGCGTGAAGGCGGGGGATAGCCGCTCCGGCCCCCACTTCGTGAGGGCGACGGCGGCCGGCGTGTGCGGGACCGCCGGCGCGACGGGCATGGTGTTCAGGGGGGTGGCCCCGCCCAACACGAGCTACGGTGCCCCTGGATCCGGGGTCCTCGTCTATGCCATGCGAGGGACGACCGCGCCCTGGACCGACCCGGGCTGCTGCCACGTCGCCCTGCATGGCCACGACTTCCACGGGACGGCCGTCGTCGAGGGCAGCGGGCTGGCGGGGTGTGCCGGCCCGAGCCGGGATCTCCGCCACGGGAACGGCGCCCGGATCTGGACGCAGCGGACCGTCTACGGCTACCCCTTGGCCTATCTGGTCTTCGACCCGGTGGCCGCCACGTCCGACGCTCCGGCACCGACTGCGAATCCGCTCAACCCCCAGGGGACGTGCGCAGAGCTGGGAGGTGCCCCGGGCACCGAGGTCCACGGGTTCGTCTACTCCGGGGGGAGCGCCGAGTTCAACCAGGCCGTCGTGGACGGCGGGATCGTAGCGTTCCAGATCCAGACGCACGCCGGGTCGTCAAGCTTCAGGTACAACCCGACGTATGGTCGGGCCGCTCCTCCCCCCGGGTTTCCGGCCTGGGCGGGAGCCACAGTGGTTCTGCTCCGGAGATCCCTCGTCGCCTGCGTCAACTACGCCGCGGACACCGGTGGCGGCAGCCCCTGCCAGTAAGGGCCGCGCTCAGTAGGGGCCGCGCTGAGACCTCGATCGTCGCGGGCGCGGGCGACGCCAGCACCGCGTTTCCAGGCGCTCCGACCTCCCCGCCCGCGGAGACCGCCCTGCGGAGTCGAGGTTGTCAAGGACGCGGCCAAGTGCGTCCGGGAGGTCGTTCGCGAGGCGGTGCGAGACCCATTCGTGGCCTTGACGCCACGAATTCCGCGAGCCAGACTCCGTAAACCCCAGCATCGGGGAAGCCAAAGAAAGGTCTTGTGGCTTGCGATGAGGCTAGGCGAGACTCGCGGCCAGTGAGGCACGAGTCATGATGTTCTGGAAGAGGAAGCGCCCCGACGTGGTGGGCCTCGACATCGGCACGAGCGCGGTCAAGGTGGTGGAGCTCAAGCGGAAGGGGTCGGACTACGAGCTGAGCGGGTTCGGTATCGCCCAGGTGCCGGTGGGGGCCATCCAGGCCGGCGAGGTCAAGCAGCCGGACCTGGTGCAGGAGGCGATCCGGCAGGCCCTGGTCCAGGGCGGAGTCCAGGCCACCGAGGCGGTCATCGGTGTGTCGGGGGGCTCCGTCATCGCGAAGCGCGTGAACCTGCCGAGGATGTCGGAGAGCGAGCTCGGCGAGTCGATCCGATGGGAGGCCGAGCAGCACATTCCCTTCGACATCGACGACGTCAACATCGATTTCCAGATCTTGCGGGAGAACGGGCCTCAGCTGGAAGTGATGCTGGTCGCGGTCAAGAAGGGCAAGGTCCAGAGCTACGCGGATGTGGTCGAAGCCTGCGGGCTCAGCGTCGTGGTGGTGGACGTCGACGTCTTCGCGCTGGCGACCCAATACGAGCACAACGAGCCCGGCCCGGGCAACGAGGTCGTGGCCCTCGTGAACATCGGGCACGAGACGACGAACACGAACATCCTGCAAGGCGGGATGAACGTGTACGCGCGCGACATCTTCGTCGGGGGCCGGCAGTACGCCTCGACGATTGCCCAGCGCTTCGACCTGGCCCCGGCCGAGTCCGAAGCGATCATCCGGGGCGAGCCGGGGTCGGTGAAGTGGGCCGAGGTGGAGCCGATCGTGAGCCTCGTCTCGCAGGAGATGGGTCAAGAGATCCAGCGGACGCTCGACTACTTCGGCACCACTGCCGAGCACGAGCGTATCCAGCGGATCTTCCTCTCGGGAGGGTGCGCCCTCATCCCGGGTCTCCCGGACTTCCTCGCCGGACAGTGGGGGATCGAGGTAACCACGGCCAACCCCTTCAAGCGGATCGAGGTGGCTGCCGGGACCGACGCGGGCATGGTCGAGAGGGTGGCGCCGCTGGCGACCGTCGCGATGGGGCTGGCGATGCGCTATCCGGACGACCGGAAGTAGGGACGGACACCGTGGCCATCAGGGTCAACCTGCTCCCACGGGAAGCGCGCGCGGTCCGACGCGGGCGTGCGGCGGCGGCCACCCCGCGCGCCATGCTCGGCCCCGGGTTCCTCGGCCGTCTTCTGACCGGCCTGTTCGTCCTGATGCTGCTGACCATGGGCGCGCTCGGGTACCGGGCCTTCAGTGCCAAGCAGGCGTACCAGACCCAGATCGCGGACCTCAAAGCCCAGACCGACCAGCTGAGGATGCAGCTCAGCGAGCTCGATCAGGCCGAGAAGGCCAAGATCGAGATCCAGCGCCGGATCGAGGTCATCGGCAAGGTCGCCAAGAGTCAAGGCGTGCCGCTGGCCATGCTCAACGGCGTGCTCCGAGCGGTGCCGGACGGTGTCTGGCTCTACGGGGTCGAGATGAGGCCCCAGGAAGTCCAGGTCCGCGTCGACGAGACGCAGGCCGCCCAGACGAGCGGGACCCTCGGCCGGCTCGAGGCCAAGCGCACCGAGGTCGAGTCCCAGGCGCGGCCGCCGCAGCGGGGCCAGCCGCCTGGCGTGCGGGAGGTCGCGCAGCTGGCGGGCTACTCCGTGGTGATCAAGGGCGGCGCGTTCAACAACTTCCAGATCGCTGACTTCATGGACAACCTCCGCAAGGTCGGCGTCTTCGCGGACGTCGACTTCGTGGCGACCGAGGCGGAACGGGTCGAGCAGACGCGCGTCGTGTCCTTCGAGGTCACGGCGACAGTCAGGCTCTGATCGGAGAGCACGATGGACCGCGCGGAACGGCAGCAGGTCATCCTGATCTGCCTGCTCATCTTCGGCGTCGGCTACTTCGGCTGGTCCGGTCTCGCCGGCTTCCCCGGGGTGAGGGGACTGCGCGACCAGAGCGCAAAGCTCGAACGGGAGCGGAACGATCTGGCACAGCAGGTGCGCGATGGCCAGCAGATGGTGGCCAATCGCGCCCGCATCAGGCGCGAGCGCGAGGTCCTGGAGGTGCAGCTCCGCGAGCTCTCCCGGCGGCTGCCGTCCGAGCACGAGTCGGGGCAGGTGCTCCGGAGCGTCGAGGCCCTCGCCCGCCAGTCGGGACTCACCGTCGGGCAGGTGCGGCGGCGGCCCAATCGAGCCCAGGAGCTGTACGTGGAGATCCCGATGGAGGTCAGCGTGGGCGGCGGCTACCACCAGCTGCTCAGGTTTGCCGATCAGCTCGCGCAGCTGCCCCGGCTCGTCACGCTCAGCGACGTGAAGGTGCAGGCCCGGCAGCGTTCGGAGGGAGCCGCGGCCCCGGCCGGCCGCGGCGCCGATCTGACGCCAGGGAGCGTGCGCGCGGACCTCGTGGCCGTCGTGTTCCAGGCGATCCCGATCGGTGGCGTGGCGGCGCCCGGGCCGGTGGCGGGCCAGCCGTCAGCCAAGCCGTAGCGGGCGGACCGTGGAGCGGATGATGCGCCTCCCAGGCTTGTCCCGGCCCGCCAGGCTCTCGCTGGCGACGGTCGCCACCGCCTGCCTGCTGGCGGCCTCGGCCTGGGCCCAGTCTCAGCCAACGCTCCCGACGCCGCTGCCAGTCCCCAGCGCGCCGGCCTCGCCCCCGCCGCCGGCGACGCCGGCGCCAGCAGCAGCGCCCGCAACTCCGGCGGCCGGGACGCCCGCCCCGGGAGGCCCCCGGGATCCATTCGAACCGCTGGTGCGGCCGGTCCAGCCGAGTCAGCCGAGTCAGCCGGGGGCGCGAAGGGTTCAGGAGCTCGAAACCCTGAAGCTCGTGGGCATCCTGTGGGACGCGAAGGATCCGCAGATGATCCGGGCGCTCGTGGAGACGCCCGACGGCCTCGGCTACTACCTGCGCCTGAACGAGGAGAAGTTTGGCGGGAAGGTCGTTGCCGTGGAGCGTGACCGCGTTCGGTTCGTCGTCCGGGAGCAGATCCAGGGGGCCCGCACGCAGGAACGGACGGTCGAGATCCGGTTGAAGTCGGACGGACCGTAGACGCCATGGCCATCGCGGCCCGAGCGCGAGGGTCAGGGATGGGGGAGAGCGGCGTGGCTAGACGCGCAGTCCTGGTCCTGTTAGGCGGGGCCTTCACCTCTGTCCTCGCAGGCGCGGCGTGGGGAGGCGAGGTCGCGGGCAGCCACGTGCTGGCCCAGCTCCCGGCGTCCATCATCGCCCAGGCCGCGCCGAGCGAACAGCAGCGTCCCCGGCTGATCTCGCTGGACTTCAAGGATGCGGACATCAACAACATCCTCCGGATCCTCGCCGAGTTCAGCGGCCTCAACATCGTCACGAGCGAGGACGTCAAGGGCAGGGTGACGGTCAAGCTGCAGAACGTTCCCTGGCAGCAGGCCCTGGATTCGGTCGTGCGCGCGGCGAAGCTCGCCTACGTCCAGGAAGGCAACATCATCCGGGTCGACAAGCTCGAGAACCTCACCAAGGAGGCCGAGGCGGCCTTCAGGGCCGAGCAGCTCGAGAGCGAGCGTCGGAGGGGAGCCGAGCTTGCCAAGCAGGAGCGGGAAGCCGCCCAGAAGGATCGGGACGCCGCGCAGCAGGAGCGGGGCGCCGCGCAGCAGGAGCGGGAAGCCGCCCAGAGGGACCGGGAGGCCGCGCTCCGGGAGCGAGCCGCCGCGCAGGTAGCCGCCCAGAAGGAACTCGAAGCCGAGGCGGCCCGGAGGCGGCTCGAGTTCCTGCAGGCTCCGCTGACCGAGGAAGTCTTCAAGCTCAAGTACGCACACGTCGGCGTCAAGAGGGTCCAGCACATCAACTTCTTCACCGACACGGTCTCCGAGCAGGAGGAAAGGGGTATCGAGGACGCGATCAGGGGGGCAACCACGATCACAGGGGCAACCACGATCCCGGCGGGGGCCGCGATCCCGGGAGGACCTCCGATCACGGGAGGGTTCGCGGAAAGCAGGCCGGCCGGTTTGCTCTCCGAGCGAGGCACGCTGACCTTCGACCAGCGGACCAACTCCCTGATCGTTCGTGACGTCCCCGAGAATGTCGAGAAGATCCGGGAATTCATCGAGAGAATCGATCGGCCGGCGCAGCCGGTCCTCATCGAGGCCCGGCTGGTCGAGATGACGCGATCGGACGCCAGGTCCCTCGGCGTGATCTGGGGCGGTATCTGGACTCCACGGGCCTCCTCCACCGGGCCGGTCATCGACGTGCGAGGGGCGCCCCCCGGCGGGCCGGTCTCCGGTGACGTGGCCGGCGCCGCGACTCCGACCACCGCTGCCAACTTCCCGGCCCAGCTGGGCTCGCTGCTGGCGGGCTCGACGCCGTTCGGCCTGGGCCTCGGGTGGCTCGCCTCGAACTTCGCCCTCGACATCCAGATCCAGGCGCTGGAGGGCGAGCGGCGCGCCCGCGTGCTCTCCTCACCCAGCCTGATGACGGTCGACAACCAGCCGGCCACCGGTCGCCAGCGGCCGGAAGTTCCCGATCATCAGCCTCACTGGCGTGCAAGGCGCCCAGCAGGCCTCCATCACCTTCCAGGACGTGACCACGCGCCTTCAGGTCACGCCCCGCGTGGTGGGGAACGGCCGCATCGTGCTCGCGATCGCGGTGAAGGACGAGGTCGAGGTGGAGCGCATCAACACCCCCTTCCTGATCGCGCCGGTCGTGGCCACCCGCCAGACCGTCACGCAGGCGGACGTCGAGGACGGCGGGACGGTCGTCATCTCCGGGCTCCGCCAGGACGCATTCCAGAACGACGACCGCGGCGTTCCCTGGCTGGCCAAGGTTCCCGTGCTCGGCTGGCTCTTCAAGAGCGAGCTGACGGAGACCACGCGGCGTGAGCTCGTGGTGTTCCTCACGGCGAAGATCGTGACGAGTCCTGGCCAGTCCGGTCTCGCGCCCGCCCCCGCGCTGCCGGCCGCGCCCGGTTTGCCGGCCCCGCCCGGCGTGCCGGCCGCACCCGGGGTGACGGTCCCGCCCGGCGTGCCGGCGTCCCCTGGGGTACCGGCTCCGGTGCCGGCGCCGCCCGGGGGGCCGGTCCCGCCAGGGCCCAGGGGGGAGGCCCCTGCGTCGATCCAGAAATCGGTTTCGGCGGCTCCCCTCACGCCGGTGCAGGTCCCCGCCATCCGGCCCACCCCCGCATTTTCGCCGTGGCCGTCGGGAGAGCGGTAGTGGCTCCGCGGGGCGTCGAGAGACTCGCGCTCGGTGTGGCGGCCGGGCTCGCCGTGCTCGGTGTCGCGTCGTCGAGCGACGCTCAGCAGTGGACGATCTATCTCTTCGGTCACACCGAGCCCGTGAGGGCAACCTTCTATACCGAGGAGACGCCGTGGATCTTCTACCGGGACGACGACAGCCAGTACGTGTTCGCGGTCGGCTGCGACCGCGTGCGGCGCGTCACGCGTGACGGGATCGAGATCGCCCTCTTCTGTCCGGTCGAGCGCCTACCCACGATGATGCCGCGCGTGTACCAGGGCATCCTGGATCGGGAGGCCAAGAACCTCGAGGACGCGAACACAAGGTATCGCGATCGGCTGCGCGCCTGTAATCAGGCGGCCGGCGCGCCAGCCGGCGCCTCAGGCGGCGAGCCAGCCAGGCAGGCGGAGGCTTCGGGTTGTCAGTCCCCCGAGGCTATCGCCTTCCTGGAGGATCCGGTCCGGGATGCGGAGGAGGAGGTCCGCGAGGCGAGGAGGCGCCTCGGGGCGCTCTTGGAGCTGGTCAGCATCTACAAGACCGACCGGCCTGGTCCCGTGCAGCGCTTTTTCTTCTTCTTCAACAGGTAGGGCTGGCGAGCAAACCGGTGCGAGAGATCAAGGTGCACCTGGGGGACCGGAGCTACACGGTCCAGATCGGGCCGGGTCTCCTCGACGCGGCCGGACCCGCATGCGCCCGGCTGCACGTCGGTCGCCGGGCGGCGGTTGTCACGCAGCCGGCCGTCGCATCGCACGCGGCGAGGGTGGCGGACAGCCTGCGGGGCGCCGGCTTCGAACCGACCGTGCTCCTGGTGCCGGAAGGCGAGGAGAGCAAGAGCCTCCGCGAGGCCGAGCGGCTCTGGGACGCCTTCCTCGCTCACGGCCTCGATCGGTCCTCCCCCGTCGTCGCCGTCGGAGGCGGCGTGGTGGGCGACCTGGCGGGGTTCGCCGGGGCGGCGTTCATGCGCGGCCTGCCGGTGATCCAGGTGCCGACGACACTGCTCGCCCAGGTCGACGCGTCCATCGGCGGGAAGGTGGCCGTCAACCATGCGCGGGGCAAGAACCTGATCGGCGCCTTCCATCAGCCCCGCCTCGTCTTGATCGACCCGGAGGCGCTCCGCACCCTGCCGGAGCGGGAGTACCGCTCGGGGCTCGCCGAGGTCGTGAAGACGGGGTCCGCACTCAACGCGGACCTGTTCGCCGCCCTCGAGAGCGGGCTGGACCAGCTCCGCCGGAGGGACGCGACCTTGCTGGGCGACGTGGTCGCGACCTGCTGTACCGAGAAGGCGCGGATCGTCGAGCGTGACGAGCGCGAGGAGACCGGCCTCCGCATGGTGCTGAACTACGGCCACACGGTCGGTCACGCGCTCGAGGCCCTGTCAGGGTATCGCCGCTGGGCTCACGGCGAGGCCGTGGCCATCGGGCTGAATGCGGCCGGGCGGATCGCGGCGCGAATCGGATGGACGGACGCGCGCACGGCGGAGCGACAGGAGGCGCTGCTCCGAGGGGTCGGACTCCCGACCCGGTTCAGCGGCCTCGATCCACAAGCGCTCGTCGATGCATTGCGCCACGACAAGAAGGCCCGGGATGGCCGAGTGCCCTTCGTCCTCCTGAGGAGCGTGGGGCAGGCGGAGGTCTGCCACGACGTCCCGATGGCCACGGTGCTGGAGGTCTTGCGGGAGATCCAGGAATGACGCGCGCCCGGACGCGGACAGCGGAAAGGGAGCCGATGCGAAGGATGCCGTGGGGGCCGATGCTGTGCGTTCTCGTCCTCGGAGCGGCCCTGGCGGGCTGCGACGGGCCCAACCGGGGCTTCAACACGCAGCCCAGCGCGGCTTCGGGCCTGATCCTCGATCTCGTCGCCAGCCCCAACACCGTGCCCGGGGCCAGGGCGGGATCCACCGCCGCCCCGCTAGTTGGCGGGTGCTCGCTGGTCCAGGCCAAGGTGTCGAACACCCAGGGACAGCTGGTCGACGGTGCCCTGGTGCGCTTCGCGACGACGCTCTGCTGCTTCACGGACAGCCCGACCTCAGCCACGGCCTTCAGCCTAACCGAGACCACGGTTCGCGGAGCCGCCACCGTGACGTTCTGCGGGACCACAGACCGAGGGACGTCCACCATCACGGCCAGCGTCGAGGACGCCTTCGACACCGTGCTCATCACGGTCTTCTGAGGGGGCCAGCACCATGGACGCGAAATCGTCACCTCCCAGCGGGAGACGCGGCCAGTGGGGGGTCCGCCCGTGGACCCTCGTCGTCTTCGGCCTCCTCATGACCGCCACACTGATCCAGGCGTGCTCGGACAACGACGGGACCAGCGGGCCGAGGTTCGCATGCCGGGAGGCCCAGTCGGCCAGACCACTCCCGGTCGGTAGCTTCCGATCACCTGGCGGCCTGCACGGCAGAGCCCGTCCCGGTTGTCGGCGATGCGGTTGGCGGCCCCAACGGCACCCTGGTTGTTCAGGTCACCGTCAACCCCGGGACGATCGATCGGGCCGGCGCGGGAGTGTTCTCGTGATCGTCACGAATTGAACGGCATCGGCCTCGCGGGAAAGCCGGTCCAGTTCTGCACCGAGCGTCGGACGCTTGGACGCGACGACGGGGTCACCAACGCGCGGCGGGTTGTTCTCGACCACGCTGTGTCATTCCATGCGAGGTGCCAACGCGGGCACGACGTCGTGCTACCGTCTCGGCCTTCGTCGAGGCTGCGATGGACCGGTTTGGTCAACTTCGGCCTGCGTCGCCGTAGCCACGACCGTCGACCACTCCACCGTGCCGACCAACGCCCACCGTGCCGACGCCAATCGTGTCGCCAACGGCGACCACCACCGTGCCGACGACTCCGACCACGCCGAGGGACGCCGCACTCACGGACCGATGACTCGCGCGGAGCCTTGGACCAGGGGGCGGTCGTGGCCTCGACCGCACCATGACGAAGCGCGGTCGACAGCATACGCTGGAACAGGTCGCGGTCACGGACGTTCTGGGTGTTGCGCGGGACAGGCAGGCCGACCCGGTCCGCTCGGCGTCCCGCGGTTCGGCGTGTCCGACAGACCAAGGGCCAGAACCCGCAGGACCTTCACCTGGCGTTTCGATTGACCGGCGGAGCACGTGTGCCCGCGGTCGACCTGCTCGTCCGGGCCTCTGGCTACCGGGTGGCCTGGATCTCCTGGAACAGGTCGAGGTAGCGGATGTTCTGGGTCTCGGCCCGAGGCCGGGCCAGCCCCGCCCGGATCAGCTCGGCGTTCAGCATCCGCCCGCTCGGCAGGTACACGTAGGCGAGCCAGTCCCCGTCCGGTAGGGACCGCTCGCGGTCGAACTCGAGGTGGACCAGGAGCCCGTGCTCGACCGTGGCCCACGGATCCTCCCGCGCACCGTTCCCGGGTACCGGCTCCACGCCGATCAGCTGGACGCGCTTGAGTCCGTCGCTCAGCCGGACCTCCACGCGATCGGGGCCGAGCTGGCGGACGAAGCGAGCCGCGATGCGCCCGCGTACCGGCTCGACCTCCTGCGGCAGGAGGCGGGTGATCTCCTGCAGCGCGAACCCCACGATCCCGCCGAGGCGCCGGAACCGAATCTCGCCCGCCTCGATCCAGAAGCTCTCCACCTGGATCACGGTCCCGTTCGCGAGATGGAGGAGATGCGGCCGATCAGTCAGGCTGGTCGGCGGGGCCTGGGACCGGGCGCCCGCTCCGGAGCCTGACAGTCTCGGCTCTGCGCTCCCGCCGTCGGAGCTCCAGATCGTGATCCAGGCCTCTGGCACCGCCGGGGGAGCGGGAATTCGCAGCACACCGACCAGGTCCGCCCGGCGAAAGGTGAGCGAGCCCTCCGGCGTGCTCACGCGGACCTCCGCGCCCTTCGCGCTGACGCTGGTGGCCCGCAAGGCGGCGCCGTTCCGCGTGGCGACGTAGACGGGAGCATCCGAGGCCTCCACCGGAGCGGGCGGCAGCACGCTCTTGTCCGTGTCGTCGGCATCATCAGGCACGATGCGGACGACCTCGTATTTCGGGATCGCCACCCAGCCTCCATACTTCTCGAACTTGATCTGGCCGTCCTCCTCGACGTACTTCTGGACCACGATCGGATCGCCGCCATGGATCAGGTGGATCAGGTAGGCGCGGGGCTCCACCGAGCGCCCGCGGGTCGGAGCGGCGGGAGGGGCGCCGAGGGCCGGTCCACCGAACATCGTGGCGATCGCGACGCCCGTCCCGATGGCGGCCAGCCATCGTCGGTCCCCCAGCATGGCCCCACTATACTGACGCAAGGGACTGGGTCCAACAGCCGTTGAGCGGTCGGAACTCGCCGGCGCGATGCGCGTTTGCGCTTCACCGCATGTCGCTTCACCGCGTTGACAATCTCGGAGCCACGCCCGTATAGTGGGGCCGGCTCGGGGCCGGTCGAGACCATCGCTTGCCAAGCACCGACGAGATCCGACAGGACGAGATCCGACAGTTCGAGGCACGGCTGGCCCGGGAGCCCACCTCCCAGGCGTACGCGGCGCTGGCCGAGGCGTATCGGCGGGCCGGTCGGGCCGAAGAGGCCGTGACGCGCTGCCGTGAAGGGCTGGCACGCCACCCGGAGTACACGACGACCCGGCTCGTCCTGGCCAAGGCGCTCCTCGAGACCGGCGATACCGGGGCGGCCCGGGCGGAGATCCAGCAGTTCCTCGAGGGCGAGCCCGACCACGAGCCGGCATTGAGGATTGCCGTGCAGTGCGCCCTGCGAGACGGCGATCCGACGGGAGCCCTGGGGTACGTCCAGCGTTTGGGAGCGCTCGACCCTCACGACCGTGCGGTGCAGGGGCTCTGCCGGGCCCTCGAGGTGGGGGTCACGGGGCAGGTCACCTCCGGCGCGGGCGGACTCTGGCCGCTCCTCGTCGGCGATACGTACGCGACGGTCGCGTTCGGCGACCTCTGCCTGGCGCAGGGGCTCACGGACGAAGCCACTGCGGTGTTCAGCCGGATCGCGGTCCGGCAGCCGGACCATGAGATTGCCCGTGCGCGGCTGGGCGACCTCGGGCGACCGAGGAGCCCGGTGCGGCGGCCGCGAGGATAGCCGATGCAGGTGTCGACCGCGGAGTTCCGGAAGGGCCTGAAGATCGAGCTCGACGGCCAGCCGTACAACATCGTCGAGTTCCAGCACGTGAAGCCCGGCAAGGGCGGTGCGTTCGTCCGCACCAAGCTGAAGCACCTCCGCCTCGGGAGAGTGGTGGACCGCACCTTCCGTGCGGGGGAGAAGGTCGGCCTCGTCGAGTACGAGGAGCGCTCGATGCAGTTCCTCTACAAGGACGACAACTACCACTTCATGAACCTCGACACCTACGAGCAGATCGCGCTCCCCGCCGACGTGGTCGGGGAGGCGGCGAACTGGCTCAAGGAGACGATGGAGGTCGAGGTCTTCGTCATCAACGGCGACCCCGCCGGCGTCGACGTCCCGAACTTCGTCGAGCTGGAGGTGGTGAAGACGGACCCGGGGCTCCGGGGGGACACGGCGTCGGGCGGCTCCAAGCCGGCGACGCTCGAGACGGGGGCCGTCGTGCAGGTCCCGCTCTTCATCGACCAGGGTGAGGTTCTCCGGATCGACACCCGCACCGGGGCGTACATCGAACGGGCGTGAGGGAGCCGTGAACCAGCGAGAGATCCGCCGGCTTGCCGAGTTCCTCCGCGACTACGGCCTCACCGAGGTCGAGGTGGAGCGCGAGGGCGTCCGGGTACGTTTGCGGCGGGAGCCCGCGCCGATGGCGGCGGCCCCCGCTCTCCCCGGCGCTCCGGCTCCGGCCTCGCCGGCCGTGGCGACGACCCAGGCGACGGCCGCCGGCGGAGGCGAGCGAGGCGCACCTGCTCACCATCGAGGCGCCCATGGTCGGCACGTTCTATCGCGCGCCGTCCCAGGACGCGCAGCCGTTCGTCCGGGACGGGGATCGCGTGAAGAAGGGGCAGGTCGTCTGCATCATCGAGGCGATGAAGCTCATGAACGAGATCGAATCCAAGGTCGCCGGGCGCGTGGTGAAGGTGCTCGTGGAGAACACGCAGCCGGTCGAGTACGGTCAGCCCCTGTTCCTCTTGGAGCCGTAGCAGCGGCCGGCCCGCGCGAGAGGGGCCGATGTTCTGCCGATCCTGCTGGGCCATCCTTCCCGACGGCACCGCACGGTGCCCGAAGTGCCAGCACGACCCTCGGCTGGCCACCCCACCTCTCGCGGTGCCCCCACCATTGACCGAGTCCGTCCCGTCACCGCCCCTCCGCGAGCTCTTCGACCACCTCGGCCAGGGGAAGCCCATGGCCCGGGCTCTCGGGGAGGGCCTGGGGCTCGGCACCGAGGATGTGGAGTCGCGCCTCCTCGCCGTCGGCGGACGGAGCTGAGGCCCCGATGTTCGGCAAGATCCTGATCGCCAACCGCGGGGAGATCGCGCTCCGCATCCTTCGCGCGTGCCGGGAGATGGGGATCCGCTCGGTCGTGGCCCACTCGACGGCCGATGCCGGGTCGCTCCCCGTGCGCCTCGCGGACGAGAGCATCTGCATCGGTCCGGAGGACAGCGCGCAGAGCTACCTGAACATCCCGCAGCTCATCGCCGCCGCCGAGGTGACCGACGCAGAGGCCGTCCACCCCGGGTATGGCTTCCTCGCGGAGAACGCGACGTTCGCGGAGATCTGCCGGGCCTGCAACATCCGCTTCATCGGGCCGAGTCCGGAGGTCATCCGGCTCCTCGGAGACAAGGTCCGCGCGCGAGAGCTCGCGCGCAAGACGGACGTGCCTCTCCTGCCCGGCAGCGACGGGGCCGTGCGGGACGAGACTGACGCGCGGCTGGTCGCGGAAGCCCTCGGCTATCCCGTGCTGCTCAAGGCGTCAATGGGAGGCGGTGGGCGCGGGATTCGCGTCGTCTGGGACGCCGACGCCCTGGCAGTGGGGGTCCGGACCTGCCAGAGCGAAGCGGCGGCCGCCTTCGGCTCGTCGGAGATCTACCTCGAGAAGTACGTCGAGGGCGCCCGCCACGTCGAGGTCCAGGTCCTGGCCGACGGGCATGGCCAGACCATCCACCTGGGCGAGCGGGACTGCTCCATCCAGCGGCGCCACCAGAAGCTCCTGGAGGAGACGCCCTGTCCGGTGATGACCGAGGCCGTGCGTCAGGAGCTCACGGCGGCGGCGCTCCGGCTCTGCCGGGCGGCGGGCTACGAAAGCGCCGGCACGGTGGAGTTCCTGCTCGACCGGCACGGGCGGTTCTACTTCCTGGAGGTCAACACCCGCATCCAGGTCGAGCACCCGGTGACCGAGATGGTGACCGGTGTCGACATCGTCCGCGCGCAGATCCAGATCGCGGCCGGAGAACCGCTCGGGCTCCGGCAGGAGGACGTCGTGGCCTCGGGCCACGCGATCGAGTGCCGGGTGACGGCAGAGGATCCGATCACCTTCACCCCGAGCCCGGGGCGCATCACAGGATACGTGGCCCCGGGGGGTCCCGGCGTGCGCGTGGACAGCCATTGCTTTGCGGGGTACACGGTTCCCCCGCACTACGACTCCCTGGTGGCCAAGGTCATCACCCAGGGGGTCGATCGGGCGCAGGCCCTGACCCGGATGCGGCGAGCCGTGGCGGAGTTCCTCGTGGACGGGATCAAGACGACCCTTCCCCTCCACGCGCGTCTCCTGGCTGATCCCCGATTCGTCGCCGGGGACTACTCCACCACGTTCCTGGAGTCGGGGCTCTGATCCGCCTGGGCAGCGACCCATGTCGCCCTTTGGCGGCTGGACGCCTGCCGTCCTGGAAGCGAGGAGCCCGTCGTGCCCCTCCCCGGATGACTGGCGGGGCGGAGCGGTCTGGGTGGCCGCAGGCCCGCGTTCCCCGAGTCAACGCGGCGCGCGCACCGCAGCGGGCCGGGCCAGTTGTCTCGCCGGGGACGCCGGTGTCTTCTTGACACCCCCGGGGGCCCATAGTAGCGTACGGTCCCACTCGATTCTCCGGGCAGCGCTGCCCAGATACGATCGGTCCAGTTTCGGGCAGGTACGGAAGCCGAGGTCCCAGGCGAGCCGGGCCCGCTTGCGCCCGACTCACAAGAGTCCAGCCTTGACCCATGTCACGTAGGAGGAGGTCGGATATGCGAGGGTGGAAGGAGATAGGGATGGCCGCCGTGGCGGCCCTCGTCGTGGCGCTTGCGGCACCTGCCGACGCGCAGCAGTGTCCGAAGGGCAAGCTTCGGATGTACACGTCGTGGCCCATGCAGGGAGCGATGCTCGCCGAGGGCACCGGCATGAAGAACGGCGTGGACATGGCCGTCGCCGAGGTGAACGGCGTGGTCGCGGGCTATTGCCTCGAGGTCGTGAATCTCGACGACGCCTCGCCCCAGACCGGCAAGTGGGACGGGGCGGTCGAAGCGGAGAACGCGAACAAGGCCGTCGCCGACCCGCTCGCGATCGTCTACATCGGCACCTACAACTCCGGCGCGGCGAAGGTGTCGATCCCGAT
This sequence comes from uncultured Candidatus Rokubacteria bacterium, assembly GCA_963804185.1. Taxonomy (GTDB): domain Bacteria; phylum Methylomirabilota; class Methylomirabilia; order Rokubacteriales; family DASRDR01; genus DASRDR01. The sequence goes on along the minus strand of CAWDPM010000001.1, from coordinate 49,504 downwards.
CAACAACCGGGCCCATCTAGCCCAAATCACGCCCGCAAACACCTATCCCGGTCTCACCCGGAAGAACGGCGCCGCCCCCGGGGAGCCCGAGATCTACCGACCGATGGGTTTCGTGAACTACTTCCGCGTCCCGCCGCCCGATGACGTCCAGGGCACTGTGGGCGCCAAGTGGGCCAAGCAACTGGGCGCCAAGAAGGTGTACATCCTGAACGACCAGGAGCTCTACGGCAAGGGGATTGCCGACGTCTTCGAGGCCGCGGCCAAGAAGATCGGCGTCCAGGTGGCGGCGAACGAGGGCCTGGACTACAAGCAGCCCGACCAGAAGCCGCTCCTGACCAAGATACGGGCTTCCGGCGCCGACATGGTGTACATGGCCGGAGTCGTCGACACAGGCGGGCCCATCATCCTGCGCCAGATGAAGGACCTGGGGCTCGTGTCCGCGCGCGGCGTTCGGCTGATCGGCCCCGACGGTCTGTACGAGGAAGAGGTGCTGAAGGCGGGAACCTGCGACGCCGCGCTCGCGACGGAGTTCCGGGTGACGTTCGCGAGTCTCCCCTGGGAGAAAATGAAGGGCGTGGGCGCGATGACCTACGAGAATTACAAGAAGAAGTACGGCAAGGAGCCGACCGCCTACGCGCTCTATTCGACGGAGGCCGCGCGGATCGCCATCGATGGCATCAAGCGCGCCGCCGCCGAGATCGAAAAGGGCGCGAACCCGATGGCGAAGCGCGAGGCCGTCCGGAAGGCCATCGCCGGGCTCAAGAATTACGACGGGCTGAACGGCAAGTTCAGCTTCGACGAGAACGGCGACACCACCTCGGAGACCATGTCCGGCTTCAAGGTCGTCAAGAGCGACAAGGAGCCCGGCTGCACGTTCGCGTTCGAGTCCATTCTCGAATAGGCGATTGGAGCGGGAGGGCCGGCCCGCGCCGGCCCTCCACTGATCCCCCAGGCCCCCCGCCCGCATGAACTGGTGGGAAGTTCTCGTCCAGCAGAGCATCAACGGGCTGACTCGCGGTTCCGTGTTCGCCCTGGTCGCGATGGGCTACACGATGGTCTACGGCATCCTCCAGCTCATCAACTTCGCCCACGGCGACGTGTTCATGCTCGGGCTCGTCATCTCGCTGAGCTATTTCACGCTTCTCGGCATGGCCCGGACGCTCCACGGCTGGGAGCTGGTCAGCATCCTGCCCCTCGTCTTCGTCGCCACGATGCTCACGACGGCGGCGATCAACGTGACCATCGACCGACTTGCCTATCGGCCGCTGCGCCGGTCCGCCCGCCTGGCGCCGCTGATCACGGCCATCGGCGTCTCGTTCATGCTGGAGAACATCGCGCTAGTCTGGAAGGGTCCCGCGCCGTTCTCGTACCCGGATATCTTTCCGTCGGTCGACATCCTCTACGACTGGCTGGGCTGGAACTCGAAGATCTTCCTCACGACCAAGGACCTGCTGGTCTTCGGGGCGACGATTCCCCTGATGATCGCGCTCCAGTACTTCGTGACGCGCACGACGTGGGGGAAGGCGATGCGGGCGACCGCCCAGGATCGGGAGACCGCCCAGGCGATGGGGATCAACGTCGAGAAGACGATCATTCTGACCTTCTTCATCGGTGGCGCGCTGGCCGGGGCCGCCGGAATAATTCAAGGCATGTACTACAACATCGGCCAGTGGTACGTCGGCTACCAGGCCGGGCTGCGCGCGTTCACCGCCGCCGTCCTGGGCGGGATCGGGAACATGCCCGGCGCCGCGCTCGGAGGGCTGCTCATCGGCTTCCTCTCCGCGTGGAGCGACCAGTACATCTCGGCGCGCTGGACCAACGCTGTCGTCTTCACGATCCTGATCCTCGTGCTGGTATTCCGGCCACACGGGCTACTCGGCGAGCGCACCCTGGACAAGGTGTGAGCGGGGCCGCATGAAGGGGCGACGGATCGCGTCGGTCGGACTCCTGATGGCGGTCCTGCTCGCCTATCCCTTCGTGGACCACGCCCTTCAGGCCCAGACCGTCTATGCGGTCACCGACGGGATGATCTACGTCCTGCTCGCCCTCGGCCTGAACATCGTCGTCGGCTACGCCGGGCTGCTCGACCTCGGGTACGCCGCGTTCTTCGCGATCGGGGCCTACGCGATGGGCCTCCTCAACTCCCCGGTTCTCGGCTCCCCGCTGTACGGCCACCGGTGGAGCTTCTGGGTCATTATCTGGTTCTCGGCTCTCATCTCGGCCCTACTCGGCCTCGTCATCGGCGCTCCGACCCTGCGGGTCCGTGGTGACTACCTCGCGATCATCACGCTTGGCTTCGGGGAGATCATCCCCGTGTTCATCCGCAACCTGGGGGACGTGAACATCGAGATCGGGAGCTGGAAGCCGGTCCAGCGCCTGAATCTCACCGGCGGCGAGAACGGAGTCAATCCGGTCGGCCGTCCGTACCTGCCGGGCGTGGACTTCGACAACAGCGCGATCCCCTGGTACTTCCTGATCCTCATCATCGGGGCCGGGTCCCTGTGGGCGATGAACCGGTTGCGCGACTCGCGGCTCGGGCGGGCATGGATGGCCATCCGGGAGGACGAGACGGCGGCGGATTGCATGGGCGTCGACCCCATCAAGACGAAGCTCCTGGCCTTCGCGCTCGGCGCATCCTTCTCGGGGTTCGCCGGCTCCTTCTACGCCGCGAAGCTCCAGGCCATCACTCCCGGCGCTTTCGAGTTCAACGTGTCGATCATGCTTTTGTGCATGGTCGTGCTCGGCGGCATGGGGAGCCTCAAGGGCGTCATCGTGGGCGGGATGCTGATCACGCTCTTCGACCGTCTCCTGCTGGCCCAGATGACGCACCTCGTCCGGTGGGTGGGCGCGCAGACCGGCATCGCTGCGCTCACGACCGTGGACCTGACGCTGTGGCGCTGGTTCTTCTTCGGGCTGGGCCTGGCGCTCGTCATGCTCTTCAAGCCCGAGGGGCTGGTCGGGCGGCGCGTCCGCCCGATGGCGGTGGACGTGGACGAGACGGAGGAGGCGGGCCTCCTGGCCTCCGCGCCGGCGGCTCCGAGCGCCGAGAGCATTCCCGGGTGGCTCCGGCGCCGCGGCCTCGCGGGAGTCGGGGGGCCGACCGCTGCTCGAAGCCCGCGGCGTCACCAAGGCCTTCGGGGGCCTGGTCGCGGTCAACCAGGTCGATCTCGTCATTCCCGCGCGGTCGATCGTGGGCCTGATCGGTCCCAACGGGGCCGGGAAGACGACCTTCTTCAACGTGGTCACGGGGCTGCTCACCCCGGACCGGGGTGAGATCCTCTTCGAGGGCCGGAGCATCGTCGGGCTCCGCCCCAACGCGATCGTGGGGCGTGGCATCGCCCGGACGTTCCAGTCCATCCGGCTCTTCCAGAACATGACGATCCTCGACAACATCCTGGTCGGCGAGCACTCGCGACTCTCGGCGTCGGTCGCGGGGGCGGTCTTCCGGCCGCCGAGCGTGCAGGCGGAAGAGCGCCGCGCGCGGGCGCGGGCCCTGGAGCTGCTCCAGTTCGTCGGGCTCGGCGGCAAGGACCAGGAGCTGGCGAAGAATCTCCCGTACGGCGACCAGCGCCGGCTCGAGATCGCGCGCGCGCTCGCCACCGAGCCCAAGCTCCTCCTCCTCGACGAGCCGACCGCCGGGATGAATCCGCGGGAGACCGAGGTCCTGACCCAGTTCATCGATCTCCTGCGCCGCGAGCTCGGCCTCTCGGTGCTGCTGATCGAGCACCACATGGAAGTGGTGATGGGGATCTCGGACCGGATCACCGTGCTCGACTACGGGACGCGGATCGCGGAGGGGACCCCGGCCGAGGTCCAGCGCAACTCGAAGGTCATCGAGGCGTACCTGGGCAAGGGCTACGAGCAGGAGCTCGTGCCGGCATGAGCCCCTGCCCGGCCGAAGGCCGGCCGACACGGGCGAATGCCGGCCGAGTGGTAGCGCCGTGAGCGCCGGCCCCCTGCTCGACGTCAGGGACATCCACACCTACTACGGGAACATCCGCGCGCTGAAGGGCGTGTCGCTCACCGTGAGCCGCGGGGAGATCGTCACCCTCATCGGCTCCAACGGGGCGGGGAAGACCACCACCCTGAAGACGGTGATCGGCAACGTCCACCCCCTGCGCGGCACCGTCACCTTCGACGGTCGGCGGATCGACGCGCTCTCGACGGACCGGATCGTCCGGCTCGGGATCGCGCAGTCTCCGGAGGGCCGCCGGATCTTCCCGCGGATGTCCGTGCTCGAGAACCTGGAGCTCGGCGCCTTTTCCCGGCAGGACCGGACGGAGATCCCCGCGGACCTCGAGCGGGTGCTCGGCCTGTTTCCCCGCTTGCGGGAGCGCCTCGATCAGAAGGGGGGGACGCTGTCCGGCGGCGAGCAGCAGATGCTGGCCATCGGGCGCGCTCTGATGGCGCGGCCCAGCGTGCTCCTGCTGGACGAGCCCTCGATGGGCCTGTCGCCCATCCTCGTCGAGACGATCTTCGGGATCGTCCGGGACATCAACTCCCAGGGCACGACGATCCTGCTCGTGGAGCAGAACGCGCGCATGGCGCTCCGCGTGGCGCACCGGGGCTACGTGATCCAGACTGGCCGCATCGTCCTCACGGACACGGGCGCGGAGCTGCTCCGCTCGGATGTGGTGCGCAAGGCCTACCTCGGCGAGAAGTAGCCGGGCGTGGCGGTCTCTGCCGTCCACTTCGAGGAGTTCGAGGTCGGCGCCCGCTACCACACGCTCGGGCGGACGGTCTCCGACTTCGAGATCCTCCAGTTCGTCACGCTGACGGGCTTCACGGAACCCCTCTTCATGGACATGGAGTACATCCGCCGGGAGAGCGTCTTCGGCACGCGGGTGGCGCCGGGCGTGCTCACGTTCGCGCTGGCCGAAGGACTGACCCTCCAGACCGGAATCCTCCACGGGACCGGGCTCGCGCTCCTGTCCTACGACGTCCGGGTGCTGGCCCCGGTGCTGGCGGGCGACACCATCTCGGTGGAGATCGAGGTGCTCGACCGGCGCGAGACCCGGAAGCCCGACCGCGGGGTCGTCACCTTCCGCCACCGGATCGCCAACCAGCGAGGCGAGACGGTCATGGAGGCCACGATCGCCCGGATGATCAAGCGGCGCGCCGGGTGACGAAGGCGGCCGTCCGTCCGGCGCGCGGGCTCCTGTTCGTCGGAGACACTGCGCGGCACCGGCCGGCGGCCTGGCTCGCGGTCGGACTGTCAGACCGGCGCGCGCGCAGAGCACGATCCGGTGCGCCGGCTCCCTCCTGACCTGGGCTCGTGGTGAGCCGACACCGGCATCGCGGGACTCTACGCCGGGCTCGCGCTTGCGCGCCGCGAGACGCCGGCATGCGGCGGCCCCATCCGGCGTCGCGCCGCCGCGCGCTCGCGTCGGCCGGGCTCGCCGCCCTGCTGCTGGCCGGCGCTCTCGCCGGCGCCGGCGAGGCGGACAGGCCCGAGATCCTGCACGTCGCGGTCCCGCGCCGGCTGGTCGTGGGCCTGCCGGGAGAGGGGCGCGTCACGTACCGCGCGCCCGGGGCCAACGTCGTCGCGGTGATCCTGGCCGTCGAGGACCTGGACGGAGCCCGCCGGGTCACCTCCGCGCGGGAGATCGGCGTCGTCGCCGCCGCGTTCGGGCGCGAGGCGGGCGATCTCGTGGTGCCGGTGGCGTTCGCGACGCCGGGCTGGAAGCGGATCGTCGTCACCCTCGTGACCGACGAGCGCGAGGAGAGCGAGCCGGCGAGCATCGACGTCGAGGTCGCCCCCTAGCTCTTGCCGCGGCCAGGTCGGGCGCGGTTGAAAATCGCGGGGGGCGAGGGGATAATAAGGTCCGCTTTGCGCACTCCCCGCGACCGCGAAGACCATCCCCGATGACCCAGCCGGAGACCGCCCTCAAGCGCACTCCGCTCCACGCCGCCCACGTCCGGCTCGGCGCCCGGATGATCCCCTTCGGCGGCTGGGACATGCCGGTCCAGTACTCGGGCATCGTGGAGGAGCATCGCGCGGTGCGCGCCGCGGTCGGCTGCTTCGACGTGAGCCACATGGGGGAGTTCGAGTTCCGGGGGCCGGACTCGCTCCGCGTGCTCCAGCGACTCACGACGAACGACGTCTCGGCGCTCGAGGTCGGTCAGGTCCAGTACTCGCTGCTCTGCCACGAGGACGGCGGGATCGTGGACGACCTCACCCTGTACCGGCTCGCGGACGACCACTACATGATGACGGTCAACGCCTCCAACATCGACAAGGACTGGGCGTGGGTGAGCCGCCACCTGGACGGTCGCGTGGAGGCGCGGAACGTGAGCGAGGAAACCGGGCTGATCGCGGTCCAGGGGCCGCACGCCGAGCGGCTGGTGGCGCGTCTGTCCGACGTCGACGTCCCGGCGATCGGGTACTACCATTTCAGCCGCGGGCACGTGGCGGGCGTGCCGGGGATCATCTCCCGCACGGGCTACACCGGCGAGGACGGCTTCGAGCTGTACCTGCCGGCGGCCCGCACCGAGGAGGTGTGGGAGCGCCTCTTGGCCGAAGGCAAGGGGGACGGCGTGGCGCCCATCGGGCTCGGCGCCCGGGACACCCTCAGGCTCGAGATGAAGTACGCGCTCTACGGCAACGACATCGACGAGACCACGAATGCCCTCGAGGCCGGGCTCGGCTGGGTGGTGAAGCCCGCCAAGGGGGAGTTCGTCGGCCGGACCGCCATCGAGGCCGCCCGCGCGGCGGGGCTCCGGCGTCGCCTGGTCGGCTTCGAGATGGTCGAGCGGGCGGTGGCCCGCCACGGCTACCCGATCCTCCATGACGGCGCGGCCGTCGGCGTGGTGACCTCGGGGTCCTACGGCCCCTCGGTCGACAAGTACATCGGCATGGGCTACGTGCCGGCGGCGCTGGCGCCGGTGGGCTCCGCGATCGCGGTCGAAGTCCGGGGCCGCGCGCAGTCGGCCCGTGTCGTCAAGACCCCGTTCCATCCGCCGCGCGTCAAGCGCTAGGAGAGAGTGATGGCGACGTATCCAGCCGACCTGCGCTACACGCGCGAGCACGAGTGGGCGAGGCTCGAAGGACAGCGCGCCCGCGTGGGGATCACCCACTACGCTCAGGACCAGCTGGGGGACGTCGTCTTCGTCGAGCTGCCCAAGGTCGGCGCCAAGGTCACCCAGATGCAAAGCTTCGGGGTCGTCGAGTCCGTGAAGGCCGTGTCGGACCTGTTCGCGCCGCTCTCGGGGGTCGTGGCCGAGGTGAACGAGGAGCTCACGCGAGAACCGGAGCGCGTGAACCGCGACCCGTACGGCACCGGCTGGCTCGTCGTCATCGAGCTGGCGAACGCCGCAGAGGCCGAGAAGCTGATGACCGCGCAGCAGTACGAGGAGTTCCTCAAGACGGCTGGAGGGCACTGAGCCGTGCGACACGGCGAGACGATGCGCTACCTCTCCAACACCGCGGCGCAGCGGGCCGAGATGCTGCGAGTCATCGGGGCCGATGACGTGGAGGCGCTGATCGAGCGCATCCCGTCGAAGGCGCGGCTCGACCGGGAGTTGACGATCCCGGCCGCGATGGCCGAAGGGGACCTGGTCGCGCACCTCCGGGCCCTCGCCGAGCGAAACGCCGACGCCGACCGTTACGTGACGTTCCTCGGGGGCGGCGCCTACGACCACTACATTCCGAGCATGATCAACCACATGCTCCTCCGGGGGGAGTTCTTCACCGCCTACACGCCGTACCAGCCCGAGGCGAGCCAGGGGACGCTGCGTTCGATCTACGAGTACCAGACGATGATCTGCGAGCTGACGGGCATGGACGTCACCAACGCGTCCCTCTACGACGGCGGCTCGGCGCTGGCGGAAGCGGCACTCATGGCGCACAGCGTGACGGAGCGGGAGCAGATCGTGGTCTCCGGAGCACTCTCGCCCCTGGCCCGGCGGGTCGTGGAGACCTACTGCGCCGGTCCCCGGCTGCCGGTCAAGCGCGTGCCGTGGGCCGAGGGCGTGACCGACCTCGACCTCCTTCGCAAGGCCGTGACCGGCAAGACCGCGTGCGTGATGATTCAGTACCCGAACTTCTTCGGCTGCCTCGAGGATCTCGACCAGGCGGCCGCGATCGCTCACGAGCGCGGCGCGCTGCTCGTGGTGAGCGTGGATCCCGTCGCGCTCGCGCTGCTCCGGCCGCCGGGCGAGGCGGGCGCCGACATCGTAGTCGGCGAGGGACAGGGGCTTGGAAACCACCTGAACTTCGGGGGCCCCTACCTCGGCCTGTTCTCCTGCCGGAAGGAGCTCGTCCGGCGGATGCCCGGCCGCCTGGTCGGCGCCACCGTCGATCGCGACGGCAAGCGCGGATTCGTCCTGACGCTCCAGACGCGGGAGCAGCACATCCGCCGCGAGAAGGCCACCTCCAACATCTGCACGAACGTGGCGCTGGTCGCCCTGGCCGCGACGATCCACACGGCGCTCCTCGGCAAGGAGGGGCTTCGACGGGCCGCCACCCTGTCCACGGCGAAGGCGCACTACGCCGCCGAGACGCTCGGACGGGTGCCCGGCGTGAGCCCGCGCTTTCCCGCGCCCTTCTTCAAGGAGTTTGCGCTCCGGCTGCCGAGGAGCCCGGAAACGGTTCTGCGCGCCCTCCGGCGGCGAAACATCCTGGGCGGCGTCGCGCTCGCGCAGTTCGACCGGCAGCTCAAGGATTCCATCCTCGTCGCGGTGACGGAGCGTCGGACCCGGGCCGAGATCGACGCCTACGCCGAGGCCCTGGCCGCCGCGGTCGCGGGAGGGGAGCGACGATGAACGAGTACGACGAACTGGTCTTCGAGCTGTCGGTGCCGGGCCGCGTCGGCTACTCTCTGCCCGAGGCGGACGTTCCCGAGGCCGATCCCGCGCGCCTCCTCCCGGCGGCGCACCTCAGGCGGCAGCCCGCGGTCCTGCCCGAGGTCAGCGAGTTCGACGCCGTGCGCCACTACACGCGCCTGAGCCGCATGAACTTCGGAGTGGACACGCACTTCTACCCCCTCGGCTCCTGCACGATGAAGTACAACCCCAAGATCAACGAGGACATGGCCCGGCTCCCGGGCTTCGCGCGGCTTCACCCGCTCACGCCCGAGGCCGCCTCGCAGGGAGCGCTCGCCCTCATGGGCGAGCTCGGCGAGATGCTGGCCGAGATCGTCGGGATGGACGCCGTCTCGCTCCAGCCGGCAGCCGGCGCGCAGGGCGAGCTCACGGGCGTCCTGATGATCCGTGCCTTCCACCTGGACCGGGAGGGAAGCCCGCGGAAGAAAGTGCTCGTTCCGGACTCGGCCCACGGCACGAATCCCGCGTCCACGGCCATCGCCGGCTACCAGATAGTGCAGATCAAGTCCGACGCCAACGGCGAGATCGACCTCCTCGACCTCGAGCGCCACCTCGACGAGGACGTCGCGGCGCTCATGATCACGGTGCCCAACACGCTCGGCCTCTTCGAGTCCCGCATCCTCGATGCGACCGGGCTGTGCCACGGGAAGGGCGCCCAGGTCTACATGGACGGCGCGAACCTGAACGCGCTGCTCGGCCTCACCCGGTCGGGCGATCTCGGGTTCGACGTCGTCCACATGAACCTCCACAAGACCTTCACCACGCCCCACGGCGGGGGGGGACCCGGCGCCGGGCCTGTCGCGTTCAAGGCGCACCTGGCCCCCCACATGCCGGCGCCCGCGGTCGTTCGCGACGCCGACCTATGGCGCCTGGACTGGAAGCGGCCGAAGTCCATCGGCAAGGTGCAGTCGTTCTGGGGCAACTTCGGCATGCACGTCCGGGCGTACACCTACATCCGGACCATGGGACCGGACGGTCTTCGGGCGGTCTCGGAGAACGCGATCCTCAACGCCAACTACATCCGCGCTCGTCTCCTGCCGCACTACGACCTCCCGTACGAGGGCGCCTCGATGCACGAGGTCGTGTTCTCGGCCCGCCGCCAGAAGGCACAGGGCGCCTCGGCCACGGACATCGCGAAGCGGCTCCTCGACCTGGGCTTCTACGCCCCCTCGATCTACTTTCCCTTGATCGTCGAGGAGGCGCTCATGATCGAGCCGACCGAGACCGAGTCCAAGGAGTCGCTCGACCGCTTCTGCGATGCAATGATTCAGATCGCCCAGGAGGCCGCGTCCAATCCCCAGGTCCTGCTCGAGGCGCCGGTGGGGATGCCGGTGCGGCGGCTCGACCAGACCCAGGCGGCGCGCCAGCCGAACCTCCGGTGGACGCCGCGAGAGCCCGCCCCCTGACGAGCGCCGCGGCGCGCCGGGACACTGCTCCTGGCCCGCGGACCGCTGGCGCCTGAGCGCGTCCGCGTGGATCGGTCCTGGCGCCTCCTGGTCACGGAGCCCCTCGACGGTCCGACGAACATGGCGGTGGACGAGACGCTCCTCCGGTCGAGGATCCAGAGCTCCGGTCCGCCCACGGTTCGCTTCTACGGCTGGGTCCCCCCGACGGTCTCCCTCGGGTACGCGCAGCCCCTCGACGAGACGGTCGACCGAGCGCGGTGCAGTGCGCTGGGCATCGCGCTGGTGCGCCGACCCACGGGCGGGAGCGCGATTCTCCACGAGTCGCCCGAGCGCGAAGTGACCTACAGCGTGGTCGCCCGGGGCGACGACTTCACGGGCGCGGACGACGTGCTGGAGACGTACCGCGTGGTCGGTCGGGGGCTCGCCGTCGGGCTCGAGCGGCTCGGGATCGCCGCCGAGCTCGTGCCGCTCGTCCGGGGTCGCCGCGACGGGACCGCGGCGCCCGCCTTCTGTTTCCGGCGGGCCGGAGCCTACGAGATCTCCGTCGGAGGCCGGAAGCTGGTCGGCAGTGCGCAGCGCCGCCAGCGTGGATCATTTCTTCAGCACGGCGCCGTCCTCTTGGACGCCGACCCGGCGCGGCTCCGCGCGGTGTTTCCCGGCGAGGTCGACCCGACGATCGGGTTGACCACGCTCGCCCAGGTGCTCGAGTACCGGCCAGGCTTCGATAGGGTCGTGGAGGCGCTCACCGCCGGCCTCGCCGAGGCGCTCGGCGTGCCGCTCGTGCCTGAAGGTCTCTCGGCCGACGAGAGCGCGCTGGTGGACGCGCTGGTCGCCGAGAAGTACGGCACGGAGGCATGGACGACGCTCGGCCGGCTGCCAGCTGCGATCGGGGCCCCACCGGCGCCGGCCGATGCGCCCCGCTGAGGAGCGCCGGCTCGCGGACGGCCGCCCGGCCCGGTGATGAGCGGAATGAGCGAGGTGAGCTGGAGGTGATGGAGGGACCCGATTGCGTGGCGCGCCAAGCGTTCAAGCGGTAAGCGGAGCGCGGGCGGAGGAGAGGCGATGAAGCTCGACGTCAGCGTGGGGATCCCGGCCGAGGCGGCCGGAGACGCCCTCGTCCTGGAGTGCTATGCGGGCGAAGACAGGCTCGGCCCGGAGGCACGGCGTGTCGATCTCGCCTTGGGCGGGCTGCTCGCGCTGGCCCTCCGCGACCAGCGGTTCGAAGGCCGGGCGTGCGAGGTCGCAGACCTCCACACGGGAGGGCGGCTTCCGGCCAAGCGCGTCCTGGTGGTCGGGCTCGGTCCTCGGGCCGAATGCACGGCCGAGGTCCTGCGGCGCGCGGCCTCCGCGGTGGCCCGTCGAGCACGGGACCTCGGGGCGACCACTCTCGCCCTCCCGGTACTGGGCACCCGAGCGCCAGGCCTCGGCCTGTCCGCCCGGGCTCACGCGACCGGCGAGGGAGTGCTGCTCGGCCTCTACCGCTTCGACCGGTACAAGGAGAAGCGGAACGGTGACCGGGCCGTGGCGGCCCTGACCGTGCTCGTTCCGACGGCGCGGGACCGGACGTCGGCGCTCGAGGGCCTTCGTGTCGCCGAGCTGGCCGCCGAGGCCACCTGCTTCGCCCGTGACCTGATCAACGAGCCGGCGAACACGGTGACCGCCTTGGCCCTCGCGGAGACCGCCCGGACGATCGCGCGGGAGGCCGGGCTGCGCATCCGGGTCTTCGACCGCGCCGCGTGCGAGCGGATGGGCATGGGCGCCTTCCTGGGCGTGAACCGAGGCAGCGTGGAGCCGCCCCGGTTCATCCACCTCACATACGTGCCGCGGCGGCCGGCGCGCCGCCGGATCGCGCTCGTCGGGAAGGGCATCACCTTCGACTCCGGAGGGCTCGACCTCAAGACGGCCGAAGGCATGGAGCGCATGAAGGGGGACATGTCAGGAGCGGCGGCCGTCCTCGGGGTCCTCAAGGTGCTGCCACGGCTCCGGCCGGCGGTCGAAGTTCACGGCCTCATCGCGGCGACCGACAACATGCCGTCCGGCTCGGCCACCAAGCCAGGCGACGTGCTGCGCGCCATGAACGGCAAGACGATCGAGGTGAACAACACCGACGCCGAAGGGCGCCTCACCCTGGCGGACGCGATCGCCTACGCACGGAAGGAGATCAAGCCCCACGAGATCGTGGACGTCGCCACCTTGACCGGGGCCTGCTCGATCGCGCTTGGCAGCCTCTGCGCCGGGGCGATGTCGAACGACGCCGCGCTGCAGGACCGCGTGCTCGCGGCGGCCGCGCGGGCGGGCGAGCGCCTGTGGCCGCTGCCGCTGATCGACGAGTACCGCGAGGGCCTGCGAAGCGAGGTGGCCGACCTCCGGAACACCGGGCCCCGCCCTGGTGGCGCCATCACCGCGGGCCTCTTCATCCGCGAGTTCGCCGGGGACACACCGTGGGTGCACCTCGACATCGCGGGCGTCGCCTTCACCGACAAGGAGCTCGCGTACGCGCCGAAGGGCGGTGTCGGGTTCGGCGCGCGCACCCTCATCGAGTTCGTGCTCGCCACGCCTTCGCGGGGCAAGGCGGGAGGTCAGTGAGCGGCATCGATCTCCACACCCACACGACCGCGTCCGACGGCACCTATGCGCCCGCGGAGCTGGTGCAGGAGGCCGCCCGGCGAGGCGTGCGGGTCCTGGCGGTGACGGACCACGACTCGGTCGATGCGGTGGCGCCGGCGGTTCTGGCGGCCCGGGAGCGCGCGCCGCTGGAGGTCGTGCCGGGCATCGAGATCAACACGGATGACCCCGGAGGGGAGATCCACATCCTGGGGTACTTTCTCGACCACGAGGCGGCCTGGCTCCACGATCTCCTGCGTGAGTTCAGGGAGGAGCGCGCGGCGCGAGTGCACCGCATCGCGGAACGCCTCACGGTGCTCGGCCACCCCGTCGAGGCCGAGGAAGTGCTCGCACTGGTGCGGGAGGGCTCGGCTGGTCGGCCGCACGTCGCCCAGGTCATGGTTCGACGGGGGTACGTCGGCACCGTCCGTGAGGCCTTCGACCGCTTCCTCGGGGCCGGGAAGCCGGCGTACGTGCCGCACCGGAAGCTCGCGCCCCGGGAGGCGTGCGAGATCATCCGCCGGGCCGGCGGGCTGGCGGTCGTGGCGCACCCGGCATTCCATCAGGACTCCGAAAGCATGGTGCGGGGGCTCGCGGGGACGGGCCTCCTCGACGGCGTGGAGTGCTACTACGCCGAGCACTCGCCGGAGCAGACGGCCCGGTTCCTCGGCCTCTGCCGTGAGCTGGGCCTGGTGTGCACGGGCGGATCCGACTTCCACGGGCCGAGGGTCCGGGCCGGGACCCTGGGTCAGCCGCCAGTTCCCTGGGCGGCCTGGGAGGCGCTGTGCCGCCGCGCCGGGCGCTGACCGACGCGGACCGAGCGGCGAGGCCGCCCGCGCTCGGCGCCGGGGCGTGGGCCCGCGGCCGTGGCAGCTCGCCGCCCGTGCCAGCCAGCGGCCAGCGGCCCCGGCCAGCGGAGCCCGCGGTCCCCGCCTGCCCGCAGTCGGTCCCTGCCCTCGGTCCCTGCCTTGACAGGCTCGCGGGTCGCGCCTATTCTGCGAGTCACCATGAGGGCACGGGACACGGGCCGGACGGGCCTCTTTGGCTACTACTTTAGCTACCGTCTGCCCGGCGGCCCCATGCCGTAGCGCGAATCGGACAAAACGGGGCCACGGGCGGAGGGACCCGCCGCTCGTGGCCCTTTTGCTTTTTGGGGCGTCGGGGGTCCGGACCGCCGGAGGAACGGCGCGATGATCATCGTACTGAAGCCAGGGACCGGGGACGGAGACGTCCAGGACGTCTGTCGACGCATCGAAGCGCTCGGACTCCGGGCGCACGTGAGCCGGGGCGAGCAACGCACGGTGATTGGGGCGATCGGCGACGACCGCTTCAAGACCCGTCTCCAGGCGCTCGAGGCGCTCGAGTGCGTGGAGAGCATGGTGCCGATCCTCCAGCCGTTCAAGCTCGCGAGCCGCGAGGTGCACGCGACCGATACCGTCGTGCGCGTCGACGCTGCCACGATCGGCGGCGGGCGCCTGGCCGTGATGGCCGGGCCGTGCTCCGTCGAGTCGTGGGAGCAGCTCAGGACGGTGGCCGAGGGCGTCAAGGCCGGCGGCGCTCACATCTTGCGCGGCGGCGCGTTCAAGCCGCGCACCTCGCCCTACGCGTTCCAGGGGCTCGAGGAAGAGGGGCTCCAGCTTCTTGCCGATGCGCGCAAGGCGACCGGGCTTCCTGTCATCACCGAGGTCCTCGAGCCGGACAAGGTCGGCGTGGTGGCGGAGTACGCCGACGTGCTCCAGATCGGAGCCCGCAACTGCCAGAACTTCTCCCTCCTCAAGGAGGTCGGGCAGTGCGGCAAACCCGTGCTTCTCAAGCGGGGCATGGCGACGACGATCAAGGAGTTCCTCCTGTCGGCCGAGTACGTCCTGGCGGGCGGCAACCTGAACGTCATCCTCTGCGAGCGCGGTATCCGGACGTTCGAGACCGCCACTCGCTACACGCTGGACCTCAACGCGATTCCGGTGATCAAGAAGCTCTCGCACCTGCCGGTCGTGGTCGATCCCAGCCACGGCACAGGTCACTGGGAGTACGTGGCCCCCATGGCGAAGGCCGGGATCGCGTGCGGGGCAGACGGGTTGTTGATCGAGGTGCACCATCGCCCGGCGGAGGCGCTCTCCGACGGACCCCAGTCCCTCAAGCCCGACAAGTTCGCCCAGTTGATGGGCGAGCTTCGAGCGCTCGCCGGAGTGCTGGGCCGGACGCTCTGAGCGCGCCCGGTAACCCGGGCTTTCCAGCCCGGGTTGTGGCCGAGCAGCTAGGCTCTCGCCGGTCTCCCTCAACGCATGTACGGTCGCTGGAACGGTCGTGCGGTCGGTGATGGGGCGATGGCATAATGAGCCCGTAGCCCAATGACCGTGCGGCGCTCGCTCATCCGTTCCTGGCGGCGCCTTCGCCGCCCGACCCTTCTACGCTTGGTCTGCGCGTCCCTCGCGCTGCACCTGGTCGTCGGAGCGGCGCTCCTCCTCTGGTTGGGGCAAGGACCGGCGCAAGTCCCCCCACCCTCTCGCGCCCCGCTCCTTGTCGAGCTTCCACCGGCCGAGTCGGGCCCGCCGCTCGTGCGGCCCGAAACGCCGCCGTCACGGGGGAGCGCTGCCCGGCCGGCGCCGCCGGTTGGCGCCGCTCCCTCCCGGCCCTCGCCCTCACCGGTTCCGCCAAGCGTCGCCAAGCCGCCGGGAATCCTGGCCCAGCCTGCACCGCCAGCGCCCGCGACGCGACCGGCGCCGCCGCCGCCCGAGGCGCCACCTCCTCCTCCCGTCGTGGCCCGCGCGCCCGAGCCGGAGCCTCCGCCGCAACCGGAGCTCACGCCGCCGCCCCCTCCGTTACTGGCGTCTCCGCCGCCCGTCACGCCTTCGCCTTCACCCGAGCCGGTCGCTCCGCTCACGCCGGCGCCGTCGCCTCCGCCATCCCCGCCCACAGTCGCGGCGCGTCCCCTCGAGCCGCCGCCTCAGAGCTTGCTGCCGGCGCCGACCCGTCCCGCGCCGGTGGCGCCGTCGGCGCCCGCGGGTCCCCCCGCCGCCGCGGCTCCTCCCGCTTCCGGGGCGCCGGCGCCCACGGGGCCTCCCGCTGCCGCGGCTCCTCCCGCTTCCGGGGCGCCGCCGGCGCCCACGGGGCCCCCCGCTGCCGCAGGCCCCCCCGCGGCTGGGGCGCCGCCTGCGGATCCGTCGGAGTCCCCACTCTCAGGCCGGCGCTTCTCGCTGCTGACTCCGAAGATCGAAGTGCCGCCGCTGCCGGGGCCGTCGGGACGAGGCGGGACAGGCTCCGAGGGGAGGGGCGCAGGCGAGTCCGGAACGGAGACGGAGGGTCAGATCGCTGTTCCCCTCAACACGCCGGACCCCCGCTACGCGTCCTACTTCGCGGAGCTCAAGCGCCGGATCGAGGAGAAATGGGTGTACCCGCAGGAAGCGGCCCGCAGGGGTCAGGCCGGTCAAGGCGACCTCCGGTTCGTCCTGCGCAAGGACGGAACTGTTCGGACCGTGGAGATCATCAACTCCTCGGGGGTGATGGTCTTGGACCGCTATATCGAGAACGCGATCCGCCTGGCGTCCCCGTTCCCGCCGATCCCGGTCTCGGTCGGGGAGGACGTGATCCCGATCAGCATCAACTTCACGTACGTGCTGGGCGGCATCCGAGCGTTCGGGTTCCGGTGAGGCCTCCACACCTGTGAGCCCTCCCGCTTGACAGCCCGAAGCTGCCGTTGGTAGGCTGTTTCGCACTCCAGGCCAGGGACGTAGCTCAGTGGGAGAGCGCCTGTCTGACGCACAGGAGGTCGGCGGTTCGAAACCGCCCGTCCCTACCACGCATGACATCGCGCGAGGGGTGTCCTGACGTACGACGTGAGTGACCCAAGTGAGGCGACTCGGAGAGCATCACGAAGGGTGACCTTCGTGATGTTTTTTTCTTGAAGACCGAAACGGTCCGGAGAGAGATTCGGCAGAGCGAATGGCGGACGAGACACACGCGCACCTGACAGGGGCGGGGGAGTACGATTGCGTGCCCGAGCCCCTGCCCACGCTTCGCCACTCCACGGCGCACCTCCTGGCCCAGGCGGTCACCCAGCTCTTCCCGGGCGTCAAGCTCGCCATCGGGCCCCCCATCGACAACGGCTTCTATTACGACTTCTGCCGCGAGACGCCCTTCACCGAGGAGGAGCTCGGGCGCCTCGAGGAGCGCATGCGGGACCTGGCCAAGGCCGACTACCCGATCGTCCGCGAGGAGCGGTCCCGGGCGGACGCGATCCGCTACTACCAGGAGCACGACGAGCCGTTCAAGGTGGAGATCCTGGAGGCGCTGCCGCCCGACGTGACGCGCGTGTCCTTCTACCGGCAGGGTGAGTTCGTCGACCTCTGCCGAGGCCCCCACGTGCCGTCCACGGGTCAGATCCAGGCGTTCAAGCTCCTCTCGTCCTCCGGCGCCTACTGGCGGGGCGACGAGCGGCGGCCCATGCTCCAGCGCATCTACGGGACGGCCTGGTTCACGCAGGAGGAGCTCGACCGGTACGTCTGGAGCGTCGAGGAGGCGAAGCGCCGGGACCACCGGAAGCTCGGCCGCGAGCTGGAGCTGTTCGCTTTCCACGACGTCTCGCCGGGGGCGCCGTTCTGGCTGCCGAAGGGCATGGTGGTCTTCCGGGAGCTCGAGCGCTACTCGCGCGAGATGCAGGACGCGCGCGGGTACCTGGAGATCTCCACGCCGATCCTGGTGAACAAGCGACTCTGGGAGCAGTCGGGGCACTGGGAGCACTACGCGGAGAACATGTTCCGGCTCGAGGTGGACGAGCAGGTGTTCAGTCTCAAGCCGATGAACTGCCCGGAGTCCACGTACGTCTACCGCCAGGCGCTCCGCTCGTACCGGGACCTGCCCATCCGGCTCGCCGAGATGGGGCGGCTTCACCGGAACGAGCGCTCCGGGACGCTGACCGGGCTGTTCCGCGTGCGGCAGTTCACGCAGGATGACGCCCACATCTACTGCCGTCCGGACCAGCTCCAGGCCGAGATCGCCGGGGTGATCGAGCTGGTGCGAGAGTTCTACCGGACGTTCGGGCTCGAGCCGTTCTTCAAGCTCGCCACGCGGCCCGACCAGTTCCTCGGCACGATCGAGCAGTGGGACAAGGCGGAGGCGGCCCTGGAGGAGGCGCTCAAGAGCCATGGACTGGCCTTCGTCGTCAAGCCCAAGGACGGAAACTTCTACGGGCCCAAGATCGACATTCACATCGAGGACGTCCTCGGGCGAGACTGGCAGCTGGCGACCGTCCAGGCCGACCTGACGATGCTGCCGGAGCGCTTCCAGCTCGAGTATGTGGACACGGACGGCAAGGCCAAGCGGCCGGTGGCGATCCACCGGGCGATCTTCGGCTCGTTCGAGCGCTTCATCGGGATCCTGACCGAGCACTTCGCCGGCGCCTTTCCCACATGGCTGGCGCCCGTCCAGGCGCGGGTCCTCCCGGTCTCGGCCAAGCACGCCGAGTACGCGGGGACGGTTCATCGACGCCTGCTCGACGCGGGCGTGCGGGCGGAGCTCGACGATCGCTCGGAGAAGCTCGGGTACAAGGTGCGCGAGGCGCAGGTCCAGAAGGTGCCGTACGTGCTGGTGGTGGGTGAGCGCGAGGCTCGCGAGGGCACCGCGAGCGTTCGCAAGAGAGGCGGCGAGGACGTCGGGCCGATGCCCGTCGACCGGTTCCTCGCCGAGGTCACGACCGAGATCCGGACCCGCGCCGTGACCTCACGCGCCGGGCTGGAACGGGGGTAAAGCGCATCTCCACACTGCAGCGAGACCTCAGGATCAACGAGGGGATTCGAGCTCGGGAAGTCAGGGTCGTCAGCGCGGAGGGGGAGCAGCTCGGCATCCTGCCGATCACCGACGCCCTCCGGATCGCGCAGGAGCGGGAACTCGACCTGGTCGAGGTCGCGCCGGAGGCGGCACCGCCGGTCTGCCGGATCATGGACTTCGGCAAGTTCAAGTACCAGCAGAGCCGGCGCGCGAAGGACGCCCGCAAGAAGCAGACGGTCATCCAGGTGAAGGAAGTGAAGATGGGTCCGAAGACGGACGAGCATGACTTCCAGTTCAAGGCGCGCCACGTCCGTCGTTTCATCGAGGACGGGAACAAGGCCAAGGTCACGATCCGGTTCCGCGGGCGCGAGATGGTCCACACCGAGCTTGGCCGCCGGCTACTGGATCGCATGAGCCAGGACATGCTGGACATCGCGATGATCGAAAGTCACGCGCGGCTGGAGGGGCGGAACATGGTCATGATCCTGACCCCGAAGCAGCGCTAGGCTCGGCCACGGGAAGAGGGTCGCCATGCCGAAGATCAAGACGAAGCGGGGCGCCGCCAAGCGGCTCCGGACCACCGGGACCGGCAAGCTGACGCGCGCCAAGGGGTGGAAGAAGCACCTCCTCGAGGCGAAGCCTCCCAAGCGGAAGCGGCAGCTCGGAAAGGATACGCTGATCGCCCCGGCAGACGAAAAGCGGATGCGCCGCCTCGTGCCCTACCTGTAGCCGGTGCCCCCGCCCGGTGGCCGCGCGGAAGGTCGGATCCGTCACTGACCCGGCCGTCGCGCGTGGTACACTTTCGACCCTACCGGTTGCCCCGGCGAGACCGCCGGAGTCCTGCGATTCAGCCGCCCGTCGAGGGCGTGCCTGGACCGGGTGACAGACGGGATACCTCCCCCGGGGCCCAAGTGAGGCGAGAAGGAGCGACGAGCCATGCCTCGAGCCAAAGGTGGGCCCAAGACCCGCCAGCGACGGAAGAAGGTCCTCAAGCAAGCCAAGGGGTACTGGGGTGGACGCCGCCGCCTGTACCGGACAGCCGCCGAGACCGTGCTCCGCGCGCTGGCGTTCGCCCATCGGGATCGCCGAGCGAAGAAGCGGGAATTTCGATCCCTCTGGATCCTCCGCATCAACGCGGCGTGTCGCGCGCTGGGCTTGCCCTACTCGACCTTCGTGAGCGGCCTGAAGAAGGCGGGGATCAATCTCGACCGAAAGGTCCTGGCGGACCTGGCCGCGACCGATCCGGCCGCGTTTGCTCGCCTCGTCGAGACCGCGCGCTCCCAGGTCGGACGCTAGGCGTCGTTTCCCAGCGCGGAAGAACTCTTCCTCTTCTTGCGCAAGCGAACGTTTTCGCTTCCTTGACATCCTTCCGGTAGTGCGGGTGAACCCGCAGAAGCCCAGCCGACGGTGGCCCCGGTCCCGATCACCGAGCCATCGACGTCGATCGTGACCCGGAGCAGGTCCAGGCGGGCGAGGGCCTCGGTCACGAGATCGCGGTTGAGCGCCACGAGGGGGCCAGGGTCTCCTGCGTGAACTGCCGGAGCCAGTTCGCCACGGTGCGGCGGGTCGGCAGCCGGGCCAGGCCGCAGAAGCGCGTAACCAGCGGGTCGTCGCTCAGGAAGCGGAGGTGCTCCAGCCGGCGGGCCCCAGCGTAGAACAAGGCGAGCCACCACCAGGGCCACTCGCACGCTGCTGTAATCACCGGGCAGGCCGGCGAACCCTGGCGCAGGCGCGCGGTCAGGTCAGAGCGGCTCGCACTCGGGATCGCCCCGCCGCGTCTTCCCAGACGTCTCCCCACTCTCGTGTTGCCGGGACACGGGCCCGCCCAACTGGCCAGTAGGTCACTGGAACTGGCCCATGTCTACCCCGAGTGGGGCGATCAGGACTTCCTGTCTCAACGGCAACAATGCGAGGTGCCGACATCTCCCACGTCAGATTATTTGCGGACTTGCGGTACCAAATTTCAGCCGACGTTCCCGGGCATCCGGCGCGCGCGACTAGGCCGATCTTCAGGGATGCGTGTATGCGCCGCCGAAGCACTGGCGATTGTTATTCGCCGTTTGGTGTTATTATTTTTCTGTCGGGATTATTTGCCGCTTCGGTTAACAAGCTCCGGAAGCGGGTCTAACTCCCTTGGCACTTCGGATTGCTCTACGCCGCCCGCGTGTCCTTCGGCCTGAGAGGGAGAGACAGGCTGGCGATGAGCGCAAGGGATGGACAGGTGCGGACGCCGCGGCCCTTGCTGGGATGGTCCCGGCGGTGGGGGCGGGTTCGGCGTCGCTCTCGGCGGCGAGATGAGCGCGGTCTCACCCTCGTGGAGCTGATGATCGTGGTGTCGATCATCGCCATCATCGCGGCCATTGCCATGGCGGTCTACCAGGGAACCGTCAAGAAGGCGAAGCTCGCGGCCGACCACGCGCTCGTTGCCAGCCTCAGGTCCGCGGTGGCCATCTACTACGGTCGCAGCAACGGCTCGTTCCCGGCCTCGCTGGGTGCCGTGGAGTCTCTCGTGCTGCCGACGCCCATCTATAAATGCTCGGCCCGGCCCGTCTATGACGCGACGAACGGCAAGATCACGTTCACGGCCTCAGTGAACGACTGCCCGTGAGGTCTCGGGTCGAGGGGGACGGGTCGTGAGGGTGCTGCTTCCCCTTTGCCCGGGGCGTCAACGATCCCTCGCCGCCTTCTCGGCGGCCGAGACCTTCGCCCGCGCGCGCGTAACCTCTTCGCGGCCCTGACTCGCGGCCCGGCGGGCAGCCGCGGCGCGCTGTCGAGCCGCGAGGGCGACTTTCCTGAGCTCCGCCTCCGTCTTCGCCAGTTCCTCGGCGCGTGATGCCGCCCGGGCCAGGTCCGCCCGCGCCGTCTCGAGACGGACCCGGGCTTGTGCCTGACGCCGCGCCGCTTCGTGATCCTCCGCTGGCGCCGGGGAGCCAGGGGGCTGCCGCTTCTCCGGTCGAGGCGACGCGGAGGGCTTCACCACCCGCAGGACCGGCGGCGCGTCCCTGAAAACGTCGAAGCCGGCGGTCGCCTGCTCCCGGCTGAGCCGACCTTCGCGAAGCGGCTGGCGAAGGGCGGGATCGGTCGCCGCGGCCATGAGCGTCCCGGTCAGCCGGGTACGGGTCGCCGCCGTGATGGCGTGGCCGGCGCTCGTCACCTGCCCGAGACTCCGCTCAACCAGGGCTGCGACCGCGTCCTGATAGTCCTTCGCTGCCACTGGTACGGCCGTCCGGGCGCGACCGAGCTGGGCGTCCTTGAGCTCGTCGGCCGTGGCGAAGAGTCGATCCACCGCTGCTCGATCCTGCTGCGCGGCCTGGTTGATCGCCCAGACCACGAGTGTCGGACGGGGAAGCCTGGCAATGGCAGCGGCGGCGGGACCCTTGCCGGCGCGGCGAAGCTCCGCGACCAGCCGGTTCCTCGCCGCCGTGAACTGCTCCGGGGGGACGCGGAAGAGCTCGGCGAGCGTGCGCGCGTCGGTCATCTGGCTTCATTTCCGACCACGACGTCCAGACCTCTCCCGTTTCAGTGTAGCCGATCTGCCGCGCGCACTCTCGAACCCGCGCGTTCCCATCGGGCCTGCCCTTCTGTCTCGCGCCCCCATCCAGTAGAATGACCGAATGAGTTCCGCCATGGTCGACCAGCGCGTGCGCACGATCGTCGAGGACGCCCGAGCGGAGATCGAGCGGGCGGCCAGCCTCCGGGAGCTGGAGGAGGCGCGGATCAAATACCTCGGCAAGCGAGGCGCCCTCACCCAGCTCCTGCGCGCTCTGCCCGCTCTGCCGGCTGCCGAGCGGCCCGTCGTCGGCCGCGAGGCCAACGAGGCGAAGGCGCGGATCGAATCGGAGCTCGAGGCCCGGCTGACCGCGCTGGAGAGTGTCGAGCGGCGCGCCCGGTTGGCCGCCAACCAGCCGGACCTGACCCTGCCCGGCCGCCGCGTCGTGCCGGGCGGGCTCCATCCGCTGACGCGGGTGCACGACGAGATCGTGGAGGTGTTCACCGGCATGGGCTTCGCGGTCGCCGAAGGCCCCGAGGTCGAGTCGGACTACTACAACTTCGAGGCCCTCAACATCCCGAAGGACCACCCCGCGCGCGACATGCAGGACACCTTCTACGTCGGCGGAGACGTTCTGCTGCGGACGCACACCTCCCCGGTCCAGATCCGGACCATGGAGCGGCAGAAGCCGCCGGTGCGGATCATCTGTCCGGGGCGCGTGTACCGGCGTGACGCCGACATCACGCACTCGCCGGTGTTCCACCAGGTCGAAGGCCTCGCGGTCGACCGCGGCATCTCGATGGGCGACCTCAAGGGGACACTCGAGCTGTTCGCGCGCGAGATGTTCGGTCCGGACAGCCGCATCCGCTTCCGACCGTCGTTCTTCCCGTTCACCGAGCCATCGGCGGAGGTGGACGTCCTCTGCTTCCTCTGCAAGGGCGGCGGCTGCCGGGTCTGCAAGGCCTCGGGCTGGCTCGAGATCCTGGGATCCGGCATGGTCCACCCGCGCATCCTCCGGACGATGGGCTACGACACCGAGGAGGTCACCGGCTGGGCGTTCGGCATGGGCGTCGAGCGCGTCGCCATGCTCCGCTACGGCATCGACGACATTCGCCTGTTCTTCGAGAATGACCTGCGCTTCCTGTCGCAGTTCTGACTAGCGGGCGGCGCCCGTGAGGATCCCGTACCGCTGGCTCCGGGAGTTCGTCGACACGACGGCAGGGCCGCGCGATGTCGCCGAGCGGCTGACGATGGCCGGCCTCGAGACCACCCTGGTGGGCGCGGGCGCGTCGGAGCTGTCCGGCCTCGTCGTGGCGGAGGTGCTCGCCGTGGCTCCGCACCCCACGGCCGAGGCGCTCCGGGTCTGCGAGGTATCGACCGGAGGGGAGCGTTACCGCGTGGTGTGCGGCGCCCCGAACGTCCGGCCCGGAGTGCGGGCCGCCTTCGCCCCGCCGGGGGCCGGGCTCCCGGGAGGCCGGCGCGTCGCCGTCGCCACCATCCGGGGCACCGCATCCCAGGGAATGCTGTGCTCGGAGGCTGAGCTTGGCGTCGGCGAGGATGGGAGCGGCATCCTGCTCCTGGGTGCCGACGCGCCCGTGGGCGGCGATCTGGTCGGCCACCTGGGTCTCGACGACGCGATCCTCGAGGTCGACGCGACGCCGAACCGGCCCGACTGCCTGTCCGTCGTCGGCGTCGCCCGTGAAGTGGCCGCCCTCACCGGCGGTCGTCTCCGGCCCGTGGACTGCTCGGTCCGCGAGAGCTCGTCGGTCACGACGGCCGGCTGGCGGGTCACGATCGAGGATCCGGAGCTCTGCCCGCGCTACGCGGCGCGGCTCATCGTCGACGTCGTGGTCGGGCCGTCACCCGCGTGGCTGGCCCAGCGGCTGCGCGCGGTCGGTCTCCGGCCGATCAACAATGTCGTCGACGTCACCAACTACGTCCTGTGGGAGCTGGGTCATCCGCTCCACGCCTTCGACGGTGACCTGCTGACGGACCGCCACGTCGTGATTCGCCGTGCCCGGGCGGGGGAGGCCGTGCTCACGCTGGATGGGCAGAGCCGAGTGCTCAGCGACGCGATGCTCGTCATCGCCGACGCCGCGCGCGCGGTGGCGGTGGCCGGCGTGATGGGCGGGGCCAACAGCGAGGTGCGCGGCTCGACCCGCACGGTGCTGCTCGAGAGCGCGTACTTCGCGCCCGCGTCGATCCGGCGGACCGCGAAGACGCTGGGGCTCTCCACCGAGGCCTCGTACCGGTTCGAGCGAGGGGCGGACATCGAAGGGCTGCGGCACGCGCTGGACCGCGCGGCGCGGCTGATCGGCGAGCTCGCCGCCGGGCAGGTCGCCTCCGGCGTCCTTGACGCGTATCCCGCGCCGCGCCGGCCGCTCGCCGTGCCGCTTCGCCTGGATCGGATCCAGCGGGTGGTGGGCGCGTGCCCGTCTCGGGCCGTCGTCGCAGAGATCCTGCGGGGCCTTGGGTTTCCCGCGACGGAGCGCGAGGGTGGTTTCGAGGTCGTGGTGCCCGCCTTCCGGCGCGATGTCCTCATCGAGGACGACCTCGTGGAGGAAGTCGCGCGCGTCTGGGGCTACGAGAAGATCCCGTCGACGCTCCCGTCGGGCGCGCTGGCGCTGACCCGCCGGCCGCGCCACATGGTCGCGCAGGACCGCGTGCGGCGCGTGCTCACCGGCGCCGGGTGGCGGGAAGCCGTCTGCCTGTCGCTGATCGACCCGGCACACCTCCGCCACCTGGCGCTCTCGCCGGACGACCCCCGGGTTGTCGGCCTCCAGAATCCGCTCGCGGCGGATCGGTCGGTGCTCCGCCCGACGCTCCTGTTCGGGTTGCTGGAGGCGCTCGCTACGAACGTGCGCCGCCAGACGCCCGACGTGGGGCTCTTCGAGATCGGCCGCGTGTTCGAGGGCCGCGGAGGCGGCGCATTGCCCCGGGAGGATACGCGGGTCGGGATCGTGCTCACCGGCCTTCGCGCGCCGCGCGCGTGGTACGCGACCCGCGCTCGAGTCGACGTCTTCGACGCGAAGGGAGCGGTCGAAGGGATCGTCGAGGCGCTGGGGCGCGGGGACGTCGACACTCGACCGGCGACGGTACCGTACCTGGAGGACGGCCGTGCCGCGTCGGTCCTGGTCCAGGGCACTCGGGTGGGAAGCGTGGGCGAGCTCCACCCCGACGTCCAGAAGGCCTTTGAGCTGCCCGCGCCGGTCTACGTCGCCGAGCTGTCGCTCGACGCCATCGAAGCGCTTCCGAGCCGCGTAATCCAGTACCGGCCCCTCGCCCGGTACCCCGGGGTCCAGCGGGACCTGGCGATCGTCGTGTCCGCCGACGTGCCGTCGGCTGAGGTGAGCCGCGCGATCGAAGCGGTCCGGCCACCCTGGCTCCGGCGGGTGATGCTCTTCGACGTCTACGAGGGCGCCCAGGTCGGGTCCGGGCGGAAGAGCCTCGCCTATGGCCTGCTCTACCAGGCCGACGACCGGACGCTCACCGATGCCGAGGTCAGCGGCGTCCATGCCGAGGTGGTCGAGCGGCTCAAGGCGGAGCTTGGTGCGGAGGTGCGGGGCGCGGATGGGTCCGGAGAGGGCGAGGGCCCGGGGCCCGAAGCGTCGCGGCGAGCTGCCACGGAAGGCGCGGGACGTCCCGAAGGCTCGGGGCCGGAGGCGTCGCGGCGAGCTGCCACGGGAGGCGCGGGACGTCCCGAAGGCTCGGGGCCGGAGGCGTCGCGGCGAGCTGCCACGGAAGGCGCGGGAGGTCCCGAGGGGCCGGGGCCGGAGGCGTCGCGGCGAGCTGCCACGGGAGGCGCGGGACGTCCCGAAGGCTCGGGGCCGGAGGCGTCGCGGCGAGCTGCCACGGGAGGCGCGGGACGTCCCGAAGGCTCGGGGCCGGAGGCGTCCCGGCGAGCTGAATGACCCCCCCACAGGACGAAGGCCGCGCGGGCGACGACCTCCAGGAGCGGCTGACCGTTCTCGAGCAGCAGGTCCAGCGTGCAATCGAGCTGATGGGCACGCTCCGGGCGGAGAACGCGCGGCTGATCGCGGAGCGACGCTCTCTCGAGGCCCGAGTAGCTGAAGTGACGACGGAGGCAGAAGGGCTTAGAGTCCGCCTGGGGGCGCTTGGCCGACTGGAGGCGGAGCAGCGGCGCCTGTTCGACGAGCGGCGGCAGCTCCTCGGCCAGGTGGAGGGCATCCTGAAGGAGCTTGCCCGGATCGAGGGGCTCTGACGAGCCCTCGGCTGGAGGATTGGGGACGATGGGGGAGGCGCATGACCGAGGGCCGGGCTGACGTCGAGATCCTGGGTCAGCGGCTGTCCGTGCGAGGGCGGGGAACGCCGGAGTACATCGTGCGGCTGGCCGACTATCTGAACGAGCGTGTCGCGACCGTGCGAGACCAGGCGCGGGTATTCGACCCGCTGCGGTTGTCGCTCCTGGCTGGGCTCCACGTGGTGGATGAGCTGCACCGATGCCGCCAGGCGGAGGCCGATCTGGTGGCGCGGGTCGATGAGCTCGCGAAGCGCTTGGGGGCGGTGCTGGACGGGGGCACGCCCAGGACTTGACGCCAGCGGATGCGAGGGCGCCTAATGGAGCCACAAACGCTTCCCTGCGCTGTGCGTGGATGTGAGGCGATGGTTGCGAGCCTATTAGAGTGAACGGGAGTTCTCCCGCGCGAGCGGTGAGCACGCCCCTCGCGAGAGGGGTAGCCTGAAGCCGCGCATTGGGCTCCCACTTGGTTGAGCCAGGTTCGGACCAGCCAAGCACACGGCAGAGGCGGGGAAGTTCTGGACGGGCGGGACCCGAGCGTCCCGCCCGATTCATTTTGGCCCGGCGTTCCGGGACGAGTGACGACGTGACGAGTGGCGCCTTGACACCGCGAGGAAAACAGCCTAATCTGGAGCGGATTTAGACCTGTTCGGTCACGACTGAAGGTTGCCCCGCGTCAGCTCGGGCCCGGCCCGGGGTGGCTGCGCGATGCTGAGGGAGGTGGCCATCCTGGAGCCCACCACGGTGATCCTCCTGGTGCTCGCTGTCGTGGTCATCATGTCCAGCGCCTCGCTTGGGGGCATGGTGCTCCAGCGTCGGCTCACGACCCGCCGGATGGGAGACATCGCCGAGCACGGACGGCGGGTCCTCGAGGAAGCCGAGCGAAGCGCGGAGACCCGCCTGAAAGATGCCGCCATCGAGGCGAAGGAGGTCGTCTACCGCGCGCGGGCCGAGCTCGAGCAGGAGATCAAGGAGCGCCAGAAGGAGTTCCAGGGTCTCGAGCGCCGGTTGAGCCAGAAGGAGGAGCAGGTCGCGCGACGGCTCGATCAGTTCGACCGTCGGGACCGCGACTACCACGCGCGCGAGGAGACGCTCCGCGCGCGGGAGCAGGCGCTGAAGGAGATCGAGACGCGACAGCAGGCGCTGGTCGACGAGCAGCGCCGACAGCTCGAGCGGATCGCGGGCCTGACGGCCGAGGAAGCCAAGCAGCGGCTGCTCGCCCAGATGGAGGCGGAGGCCCGGCGCGAGGCGATCCTGGTCGCGATGCGGCTGGAGGAAGAGGCGCGGGAGGGCGCAGAGCGCAAGGCGCGCGAAGTGCTCGCGACGACCATCCAGCGGCTCGCCCCGGACTACACGGTGGAGACCGCCGTGTCCATCGTGGACCTGCCGTCGGACGACATGAAGGGCCGCATCATCGGGCGCGAGGGCCGCAACATCCGCGCGCTCGAGCTCGCGACCGGCGTGGACCTCATCGTCGACGACACGCCGGAGGCGGTCATCATCTCGGGCTACGATCCCCTGCGGCGGGAGATCGCCAAGCTGGCGCTCGAGCGCCTCATCGCGGACGGCCGGATCCACCCGGCCCGGATCGAAGAGGTCGTGGACAAGGTCAAGAAAGAGGTGGAGCAGCATCTCAAGGAAGAGGGCGAGCGGGCGTGCTTCGAGGTCGGGGTGCACGGGCTGCACGCGGAGCTCGTCCGGATGGTCGGTCGGCTGCGATACCGTACCTCGTACGGCCAGAACTGCCTCCAGCACTCGAAGGAGGTGGCGTGGCTGGCCGGCATGATGGCGGCCGAGGTCGGGGCCGACGTGAAGCTCGCCAAGCGCTGCGGCCTCCTCCACGACATCGGGAAGGCGCTGACGCACGAGCAGGAAGGCAGCCACGTCGATCTCTCCGTCGAGCTCCTGTCGAAGTACAACGAGTCGCGGGCGGTGCTGAACACGATCCTGTCCGGCCACGACCAGGAGGAGCCGGAGACGGTCGAGGCGGTGCTGGTCGAGGCCGCCGACGGCGTGTCGGCGGCGCGCCCGGGTGCCCGCCGCGACGTCCTGGAGAGCTACATCAAGCGGGTCAAGGCCATGGAGGAGATCGCCTGCTCGTTCAGGGGCGTGGACGCCGCGTACGCCATCCAGGCGGGCCGCGAGCTCCGGATCATCACCAAGTCGGACCAGATCTCGGACCTCGACACCTACCAGCTGGCCAAGGACATCGCCAAGCGCATCGAGGCGGAGATGCAATATCCCGGGCACATCAAGGTCACGGTGATCCGGGAGCACCGCGCGACCGAGTTCGCGCGTTGAGAGGCCGTGTACGAATCCCCTCGTCGCCGCGGGAGGTATTCGGGCGGTGGGGGGCCATAGCCAAAGGCTCTCAAAAGAGGCGCCGCCGCTCCCCCCCACCTGGACTGAGCCGCGGCAGCTCGGCTTGACGGGCGCCGTGAGGGAACGCAAGTGAAAGCGCTGACGATCCTGTGCGTCGGGGACGTGTTCGGGGAACCGGGCCGCCGGGCCCTGGTGACGTTCCTCCCGCGGCTCAAGAGCGAGCTCCACGTCGACCTGGTGGTGGCCAACGTGGAGAACGCCGCCGCCGGATTCGGCGTGACGCCGGCGCTGGCCCGAGGCTTCCTCGATGCCGGTGTGGACGTGATGACGAGCGGGAACCACATCTGGGACCGGAAGGAGATCTTCGGGTACATCGTCAAGGAGAACCTCCTCCTGCGCCCCGCGAACTACCCGGCGGGCACGCCGGGCGTGGGGTCGGTCGTGGTCAAGGCGGGGGCTCACCAGGTCGGTGTCCTGAACCTCCAGGGCCGCACCTTCATGGCCTCGATCGACTGCCCGTTCGCGAAGGCCGACGAGGAGCTCCTGCGGCTCCGGGCCGAGACCTCGGTGATCGTGGTGGACATGCACGCCGAGGCGACCTCCGAGAAGCAGGCCATGGGCTGGTACCTCGACGGGCGTGTCTCCGCCGTCGTCGGCACCCATTCCCACGTCCAGACGGCCGACGAGCGCATCCTGACGCGGGGGACGGCGTACGTCACCGACCTCGGGCTGACCGGACCCATTGACTCGGTGATCGGCGTCGAGCCCGAGCTGGCGATCCAGCGGTTCCGGACCGGGATGCCCAACCGGTTCGAGCCGGCCAAGGGGCGCGCCCGGTTCCAGGGAGCCGTCATTCAGATCGATCCGGAATCGGGGCGCGCGCTCGCGATCGAACGCGTCCAGCGGGACCTCTCCGCCTGATCCTGGCCCTCGCCGTGGCGCAGATCCTCGACGGCAAGGTCGTGGCCGCGAAGGTCCAGGCGGCCGTGGCCGAGGGCGTGGGCACCCTTCGCGCGCACGGCGTGGAGCCCACCCTGGCGGTCGTGCTGGTGGGCGAGGACCCGGCCTCGAAGGTCTATGTCGGCGGCAAGCGACGGGCCTGCCAGGCCGTCGGCATCGCGGCGCGCGATCACCTGTTCCCGCAGGGCCTGAGCGAGGGCGATCTCCTGAGCCTGATCCGGGAGCTCAACGCCGACCGATCGGTCCACGGTATCCTCGTCCAGCTGCCGCTGCCCTCCGGAGTCGACGAGGATCGGATGATCGCGGCGGTTGACCCGGCGAAGGACGTGGACGGCTTCCACCCCGAGAACCTCGGTCGGCTGCTCGCGGGGATGCCGGGGGTCCGCCCGTGCACTCCCGCGGGAGTCATCGAGATCCTTGATCACTACGGCGTCGACCTGAAGGGCGCGGAGACCGTGGTGGTGGGACGCTCCCGCATCGTGGGCAAGCCCCTGGCGCAGCTATTTCTCGGACGCCACGCGACGGTGACGATGTGCCACACGCGGACGCGCGAGCTTGCCGCGCACACGCGGCGTGCCGAGGTGCTCGCGGTCGCAGCAGGCCGACCGGCGGTGGTGACGGGGAGCATGGTCCAGCCCGACGCGGTGGTCGTGGACATCGGTGTGAACCGGCTGTCGGATGGGCAGCTCACGGGCGACGTGGACTTCGCCACCGTGAGCCCGCACGTGCGGGCGATCACGCCGGTGCCGGGTGGCGTCGGTCCGATGACGATCGCGATGCTGATGCGAAACACGCTCGACGCCGCGCGCCGCCAGGCGGGGCTCGGCTGAGCCGATGGCCGCTCTGCCCCTTCCGATGCCGGACGCCGGGCGCCGCGTCCTCACAGTCTCGGAGCTGACGCGCGCGGTCAAGGACACCCTCGAGGGCCGCTTCGGCGGCCTCTGGGTCGAGGGGGAGATTTCGAACCTCCGGGTCCACACCTCCGGTCACGTGTACTTCACGCTCAAGGACGAGGAGGCCCAGGTCCGCGCCGTCCTCTTCCGGAGCCGCGTGCGGCGAGTGCGTTTCGAGCCCTGCGACGGCCTCCACATCCTCGCGTTCGGCCGCCTCGACGTCTACGCGGCGCGGGGCGAGTACCAGCTCGTGTGCGAGGTGCTGGAGCCGAAGGGGCTCGGGGCGCTCCAGCTCGCCTTCGAGCAGCGGAAGGCCCGGCTGGCCGCCGAGGGACTCTTCGAGGCCGCGCGGAAGCGTGCGTTGCCCGCGTTCCCGCGGCGGGTCGGGCTCGTCACCTCGCCGACGGGGGCGGCCGTCCGGGACTTCCTCCGGGTCGTCACCAGGCGCTTCGCGGGTCTGCAGGTCCTGGTGTGCCCTGTCCGCGTGCAGGGCGACACGGCGGCCGACGAGATCGCGGCGGCGCTGGCGACCCTCAACCGCCTCGGCGGCCTCGACGTGATCGTGCTCGCCCGGGGCGGCGGGTCCCTCGAGGACCTCTGGGCCTTCAACGAGGAGGCCGTCGCGCGCGCGATCGTGGCGTCGAAGATCCCGGTGATCTCGGCGGTCGGTCACGAGACCGACGTCACGATCGCGGACTTTGTGGCCGACCTCCGGGCGCCCACGCCGTCGGCCGCCGCAGAGCTGGTCGTGCGCGAGAAGATCGAGCTGGTGCGCCAGCTCGGCGCGCTCCGCACGCGACTCGGGCAGGCGATGGGTCGGCGCACCGGGCGCCTGGCCGACCGGCTGGCCGATTTTCGCCGCCGCCGCGTCCTGACGGACCCCGGGCGGCCCCTCCGCGACTGGGCCCGCCGCCTGGACGACCTCGGCACGCGCCTCGGCCGTGGGATGACTCGGCACGGCGCGCGCACGCGCGAGCGGCTCGGGCGTGCGGCCCGGGCGCTTCGTCCTGGGCTCCTCCGCGCCCCCGTGCGGCATCAGCATCGGCTCGCGGCGCAGCTCGGAGGCCGGCTCGAGCGCGGGGTCCGCAGCGAGACCACTCGCCGTCGGCGCGCCGTCGAGGCGCTCGCCGGACGGCTCGACAGCCTGAGCCCGCTCGCCTGCCTGGCCCGCGGCTACGCGATCGCCTCGTTGCCCTCCGGGGAGGTCCTGACGCGGGCAGACCGCGTGCGTGTCGGCGACCAGGTGGCGGTGCGGCTCCGCGAGGGGAGCCTGGGCTGCCGGGTCGAGGACGTGCGAGCTCCCGACAGGGCCGTCGGCGCCGGACGCGAGGAGGGTGATGGCAGCCGCGCCTGAGCCGGGCGCGGCGCGTCCGGAGGGCCCAAAGTTCGAGGCCGCCATGGCGCGTCTCGAGGAGATCGTTCACGCGCTCGAGGCCGGCAACCTCTCGCTCGACGACTCCCTGCGCGTGTTCGAGGAGGGGACCGGGCTCCTGCGGTTCTGCACACGGCGCCTCGAGGAGGCGGAGCGGCGGATCGAGATCCTGATGCAGGACGAGGGGGGAACGCGACCCGAGCCGTTCCGCTGGGAGGAAGGCCAGGGGTGAGTGACCCTGGGGTCACGCGAGGCGGAGGCGACGCGAGCCGTCAGAGCACGCCAGCGTTCGATCTCGACGCCTACCTAAAGGCGCGCCGGCGCGCGGTCGACGAAGCGCTCGACCGGTACCTGCCCCCCGCGGCCGCGCCGCCGCCGGTCATCCACGAGGCGATGCGCTACAGCGTGTTTGCCGGGGGCAAGCGCCTCAGACCGATCCTCGTGATCGCGGGAGCCGAGGCGGTGGGCGGCCAGATGGCCGACGTCATGCCCACCGCGTGCTGCTTCGAGCTGATCCACACCTACTCGCTGGTCCACGACGACTTGCCCGCCATGGACAACGACGATTACCGGCGCGGGCGTCTCACGAACCACAAGGTGTTCGGCGAGGCGATCGCTGTCCTCGCGGGGGACGCGCTCCTCACCCACGCGCTCGGCCTGGTCGCCGTGAACTTCGGACTGGGGAAGGCAGCGGCTGACGTGTTTCCCCGCGTCCTCGCCGAGATCACCGGCGCCGCCGGCACCGACGGCATGGTCGGGGGCCAGGTCGTGGACGTCCAGTCCGAGGGGAAGACGGTTCCCGCCGAGACCCTCGAGTACATCCACACGCGGAAGACCGCGGCGCTCATCCGTGGGGCCTTGCGGTCGGGGGCGCTCCTGGCCGGCGCCCCGGAGGCGGCACTCACCGCGCTCACTACTTACGGGGAGCGGATCGGCTTGGCGTTCCAGATCGTCGACGACATCCTGGACGTCGAGGGCTCCCTCGAGACCCTGGGCAAGACGGCGGGGAAGGACCAGCGGCAGCAGAAGATCACCTACCCGAGCCTGCACGGCCTCCCCGCCTCGAAGGCGCGTGCGGCCGCGCTCACGCGCGAGGCGCATGCCGCCCTCGCCCCGCTGGGCCCGGCGGCGGAGCCCCTCCGCGCCCTGGCAGACTTCATCCTGAACCGGCGGGCCTGAGTGGCCGTGAGACGGTTCCTTCGTCGCCAGGACGACTGACGTGGCCGAGATCGTCGACATCCATGCCCGCGAGATCCTCGACTCCCGGGGCAACCCGACCCTCGAGGTCGAGGTACACCTCGACAGCGGCGCCGAGGGGCGCGCGGCGGTCCCGTCGGGTGCGTCGACCGGCAGCGCCGAGGCCCTGGAGCTCCGAGACGACGACCGGCGGCGCTTCGGCGGCAAGGGGGTGCTGCAGGCCGTGCGCAACGTGGAGCGCGTCATCGCTCCCGAGATCAAGGGCATGGACGCGGCCGAGCAGGCGCTGATCGACCGCGCACTCTGCCAGCTCGACGGCACGCCCCAGAAGGAGACGCTGGGGGCCAACGCGATCCTGGGCGTGTCGCTCGCCTGCGCGCGCGCGTCCGCGGACGACCTCGGGATCCCGCTGTTCCGGTACCTCGGCGGGCCGAACGCGCGGATGCTGCCACTGCCCCTCATGAACGTGATCAACGGCGGGGCGCACGCCGACAACCGGCTGGACGTCCAGGAATTCATGCTCGTGCCCGCCGGGCTGCCCTCGTTCGCGGAGGCGCTGCGGGCGGGCGCCGAGATCTTCCACGCGCTCAGGCGGCTCCTGCGCGAGCAGAAGCACGTGACCGGTGTCGGCGACGAGGGGGGATTCGCGCCGGACCTGCCGGGGGCCGAGGCGGCGCTCGGCGTGCTCGTGCGCGCCATCGAGGTCGCCGGCTACCGCCCCGGCGACGACGTGTGGCTGGCGCTCGATGTCGCCGCGACGGAGCTCTGGCGCGAGGGCCGCTACCACGCGCCCGGGGAGGGCGCGGTGTGGGCGACGGAGGAGCTCATCGCCTTCTACGAGCGGCTCGCCGAGCGATTCCCCCTGGTCTCGATCGAGGACGGCCTCCGCGAGGACGACTGGGACGGGTGGACCACGCTGACGGAGCGCCTGGGCGGCCGTCTCCAGCTCGTCGGCGACGACCTCTTCGTGACGAGCGCCGAGCGGCTCGCCGAGGGTATCCGGCGCGGGGCCGCCAATGCGATCCTGATCAAGGTGAACCAGATCGGCACGCTCACCGAGACGCTCGACGCCGTCGAGCTGGCGAAATCGTCGGGCTACGGCGTCGTCGTCTCTCACCGGTCCGGGGAGACCGAGGACACCTTCATCGCGGACCTCGCCGTCGCCGTCAATGCCGGCCAGATCAAGACGGGATCGCTCTCGCGCAGCGACCGCGTCGCCAAGTACAACCAGCTGCTCCGGATCGAGGAGTGGCTCGGGGACGCCGCCCGCTGGCCGGGCACGGCGATCCTGCCCGACCGCGACTGATGCATCGCGGCTGGTCGCCGCCGTCACGTGGAGTGACGACGCGGCTTACGTCCCGTAGCCAGGGGGGTGGCCGCCGGATCATGACGCAACTCACGCGGCGCGGGAGGATCGTGGTCGGGGCGCTGCTCGCCATGGCGACTATGGCCATCTTCGGCCAGTGGACTGCCGATCCTGCGGCGCGGGCGCGGCGATGACCCGGCGTGCCTCACGTGGCGTGGCTCTCGGCGCTCGCTGCGGCCTCCGGACGCGGCGGCCCGGGCCGAAGGCCGGATCATGACGCGGCTCACGCGGCCCGGGTGGATCGTGGTCGGGGCGCTGCTCGCCATGGCGGCTATGGCCATCTTCGGCCAGTGGACTGCCGATCCTGCGGCGCGGGCGCGGCGATGACCCGGCGTGCCTCACGTGACGTGGCTCTCGGCGCTCGCTGCGGCCTCCGGACGCGGCGGCCCGGGCCGAAGGCCGGATCATGACGCGGCTCACGCGGCCCGGGTGGATCGTGGTCGGGGCGCTTCTCATCTTGGCGGTTATGGCGGTCTTCGGCGACAATGGAGTCCTGGCTCTCCGGCGGCTCCGGGGCGAGGTTGACACGCTCGTTCGTGAGGTGCGTACGCTGGAGGCCGAGAACGAGCGTCTATCGCGAGCGATCTCGGAACTGCAGGAGGATCCCGCTGTCATCGAGCGCATCGCTCGCGAGGAGCTCGGCCTGGTCCGGCCCGGCGAGCGGGTCCTGCGCTTCCCGCGAAGCGTGCGGCCCGGCACGTCGGCCCCGGCGCCCGCGTCACCCCGGTCGCCCTGAGCGGGGCGGACCGCATCGTTTCGTGGAGCACTGATGCTCTGGACGTGGCTTGCGCCGTACTCCGGCTGGCTCTTCGCGGCCACCCTCTTGTTCAACCTGCGTGCCGCCTGGAAGCTCGCGATCGACTGGGCCGGCATGCTCACGACTCTCCGGTTTGTCCGGGCGGGCTACGCGCGCCGCCGGGAGCTCCCGACTGAGGAGACTCTCAGGGCGCAGGCGAGAGCGCCCATCTTCCTGACGCTGGTCGCCGCGTACCAGGAGCCGGGGATCGCCGCGACGCTGCGGGGGCTCCTCGGTCTCCGGTACCCGGCCGAGCTCGCGGGGTCCGTCGTCATCACGAAGGCGGCCGAGGACGCTGCCCCTCACCCCGCGATGCCGGAGAGCACGGCCATGCTCTGCCAGCAGTTCCGCGCGGATCTGCCGCCATACGATGCCAAGCGGCTCGTCCACCTGGTGCTGCCGGGATCCGGCCGCAAGGCTGAGCAGCTGAACTTGGGGCTCACCCCCCAGGTGCTTGCCCAGGTGCTCGAGGGGGCCGCGTCCGATCCGTCGCGGGTGTTCGTCGGCGTGTTCGACGCGGACTCTGTACCCGATCCCGACACGCTCCGGTGGATCGCCGGCGAGGAGCTCGCGGGACGCGGCGGGCTCGCTTACCAGGGTGTGACGCTCTCGCTGGCGAACTGGCGCGCGCTCGGGGTCCGCGGCCGGATCTGCGCTCTGCAGCAGTCGTCCATCTTCACGCGTGTGTCGCTGGCCCGGCTCATCAACGAGGTCTGGCGCATCCGTGTCATCGACCGCGCGGCGGCCCGAATCCCGGGCCGGGCGGCCGCGTGGGTCCGGACGGCGCTCGAGTTCTGCTTCCGCCGCTCCCAGATCTGCCTCGGACATCACCAGTTCGTCCGGCTCGACGTGCTCCAGGACCTGGGCGGGTTCCCGACGGCGGGCGCGACGGAGGATTCGACGCTCGGCTACATGCTGGGCGCGCGCGGGATCCTGATCCGTCCGATGCCGATGATCGAGCTGACGGATCTGCCGGAGACGAGGGAGAAGATCATCCGCCAGAACGCGCGGTGGTACCAGGGCGTGCTCGACGATGTCGCGTACCTGTGGGCCGCGTGGCGCGCTGCCCCCACCGCGTTCAACCTCGCCCAACTCCTCCGCCACGTCGTCAACAAGGTCGTGGAGTGGCCGGTCGCCGCCTTCGTGTACCCGGCGATGGGGTATCTCGGCTGGCACTTCGCCTACGCGTACCGCCAGGAGCACCCGTTCCTCTTTTTCGTCGCAGTGGCGGTGCCCACGCTGTCCCTCGGGCTGACCGTTTGGGTCGGGGGAGTGGTGACCCAGCGTGAGGTGCAGGCGATGGAGCCGTATCTGCCCCGGCCGATCCGGCTCGGATGGAGGCACCGAGGCGAGTGGCTGCTCGCCACGTTCCGCTGCCAGACGTACTGGCTCCTCGCCACGCGCGCCGCATGGCGAGTCCTCTGGCGGACCGCCCGCGACGGCCGCTACGAGCCGAGCAAGACGGACCGGGCCACGCGAGTCGAACCGCGACGTCGGGCGCGCGCGCGGTCGTGGGAGCACATCGTCGGCGGCGACCGGCTGGACCACCCGGATGGGGGCGGCGCCGGCGCCGGTGCGATCACACCAGGGTCAGCTCGCCCACCCGGTCAGGCGGGATCAGCCGCCACGGTGCCGATGCGCGACCGCGAGCCGTCCGCCGGCGTCGCTGGTCAGCCGGCCGCTCCCTCCGCTTGACAGCCACCCACGGCTACAGTACCGTTCTTGACGTACCGCGGGGTGGAGCAGTCCGGTAGCTCGTTGGGCTCATAACCCAAAGGTCGCTGGTTCAAATCCAGCCCCCGCAACCAAGCAAACACGAGGGGTTAGCCGGCAGTCGAGGCTAACCCCTCACGGTTTTTCTAACGAAACTTCTAACGAAACTCGGACAGGCGTGCTTCGGACGAGGGAGTCGGCTGCTTGCTTCCTCCTACGCGCGCATGACCGCCACTTTCCAGATCGGCACGTCTCGTGGTCAACGAGTGTGCTCTGCGCACGGCCTTCGGGCGGCCGGCCGACAGGGTTAGGCCAATGCCTTCTAGGGGGCTTCCTGCGCTCGATGGTCCTACCCTAATCTGCGCACCCAGCCACTCGGCGAGAGCCCGGCGAGAGAAACGGAGATACTTCCCGAGCTTGACGTGAGGGATCTGCGCCGTTCGAGTGCGCTCATAGACCCACGACCTTGGGACTCGGAGCCAGGTCACCACCTCGTCCAAGGTGAGCAGATCCGTGAGCTCGTCCGTTTGGGCGGAGTTCTCGGGGGTCACGGGCCGTTACCTCCTCCTGGGTCTTTCGCCTGGCGCCGAACTCGAAAACCAAATCTCGGTCATACGACCGCCCCCGGCCCCGCGGAGGTCTCCAGCTCCAGGGCCCGGGCTTCGGTGCGGTCCTGGGGCCGAGAAGTCGCTCTGGTACAGGCCGCGCGCGCCTTCTGCCGGACCGTCGCCAAGCTGGCGAGCCGGGCAGGGGTCATCACCCGGACCGGCCGCCGCCGGGCCCGACTGACCCAAGCCACCAGCTCGAGGGCCTCCGACGGGAACAGGGCGCGCATCGCCCGGTCGCTGGTCTGGTGCCGGCGCACGCCCGGGATCGCCCACACCTTGGCGTGCCGCCGCGGCCGGTCGGTCAAGACGGCTAGGTCCCGGCCGTCGTGGCATTCGATCTGCCCGAGGCGCCCCGGGATGACCGGCCAGCCCTCGGTGTCCGGCCGAATCCGAAGGCGGCCCGGGGCGGCCAGAGTGCGCAGCTGAGCGAAGGCGTCAGCCTGCTCGGCGGTCATCAGTCCTCCCCCCGTTCGCCCGCGTGTGCACTGTCTCGCTTCACGGCATGTCCCGTGCCCCTCCCGGCATTGGGCCCCCGCACCGTCATGAGCCGATCGCCTCCGTGGAGCCCTTCGGCGTGGAGGCCGCGCTGCGGCACGCGGGCGCGACGTGGATCTCGTGCTGGGCGAGCCACGCTCGGATGGCGACCTCGTCACCGAGGGTGTCCGCGGAGATCAGAACCTCGGTCGCGACGAAGACGTCTACCTTGCGGGAGCCCATGATCAAGACACCACACCGCTGACCGTCGCGCGGTGTCCGGAGAGTGGCGCCACGGAGACTCCGGTTGTCCTGCCGTGCGCGTATCGCTGCCATCTGTCTCCCCGGTGCCCCGCTAAACACGAGGCGCTGCGAGCGTCAGGGGTGTCCTTCACGGAGCATCGTGCTGGTGGTCCGGACACGGCTCGGTTCCCAGCGCAGATGCGGTACCTGGGCAGGAGCGATTCGAATCGCGTGCACTCCTCGCGGTATTCTTGGTTTTCCGATGGCCGAACCACGGTGGTGTTGCGGTCCACGCCCGGGCCAGGATTCGCTCTGCGCCGGGCTGGCGCTTGAGGAAGGCCGTGAGTGCGCGGCCGTCGGCGGCGAGGAGGGTCCAGGGATCGGCCCCCGCTTCGGTGGCCGTGCGAAAGACGGCCGCCGCCTCGTACCGGCCCTTCGTGGGGAAGAAGCCGAGCTCCATCCTGTCGAGGGCCAGGGGCTCCCGGTCCTGGAGGTACTGCCGAAGTCGCTCACGGAGGCGTCCCACGCGTGCCTCGCCGGCAAGCAGGAGTGCGCCGAGCCGGCGAGCCTCAGCGTCGTCGGCGATCGGCGCCTCCGCCATGGCTTCGAGGGCGGCGTGACCAGCCGGGCACCGGTTCACCCGGGACACGTGGCGCAGGCTGTCGAGGGCCGGGGCGGGAAGGCGGCCGGATCGTCGGGGCGGGCCAGGGCCTCGGCGATGCGCGCTCCAATCGTCCGCATCCACGCCAGTGTTTCGGCAGTGTCCGCTGGGGCGAACGTGGCCTTGGTGACTCGGCCGGTGCGGAGGTAGTGGTACTCGACGGCGACGGTCTCGAGCCGTGGCGCCCACGCCCACAGGAGGGCGGCGTAGCAGCCCGGCGCCCACGCGCGTCGCAGGTCCTCGTCGTCTTCGGTCAGCCACCCGCTCTTCCAGTCGTAGACGGTGGCCTGCCGACCCTCCACGGTCACGAGGTCGAGCCGGCCGCGAAGGAAGGCGTCGGGGGCGTCCCATGTGACGCGCCGACCTTCGGTGTCGATCGCGAGCTCGTGCTCGATGCCCACGGTGTGGGCCAGGGGCACGGCCCAACGGCTCAGCCACGCACGGACGAGCTCGGTGGCCTCACGCGCGAGTCCCGCCGTCGTCGCCTCCGGCAGTTCCTTTCCATTCAGGAGTGCCCGCGCCAAGGCCGGGAGCCGATCGAGTGGCGGTGGAGTCCCCGTCGTCTGCGCCTCGCGGACGTACGTCTCAACGAGCGCGTGGGCCACGGACCCGAGCAGCCGTGGCGACTGGTCGGCCACCGGTTGCGGCAGCCTCAGGACATACGCAAACCGGTACGCGGCCGGGCACCGGTCCCAGGCCTCGAGGCGGGACGGGCTCACGCGCGGTAGCCGCTCGACCGTCGTCTCGGCTGCGGTCAGGCTCATGACGGACTGACCTCCTGTGGTGTGGGGGTGATGGCGCTCGGGGAGGCCGACTGGACGTCGAGCCCCGCCTCGCGGAGGAAGCGCGAGGGCGGTCGGAAGACGGCCTCGCCCCAGAGGCGTCGCATGCGGGCCACGGAGAGCACGAGCCGCTCCCGGGCCCGGGTCATCCCTACGTAGCAGAGGCGTCGCTCCTCGGCGAGCGCTTCGGGGACGGTGTGTCGATAGTGGGGCAGGAGCCCTTCCTCGGCGCCCACGATGACCACGGTGTCGAACTCGAGCCTGTCCGTCGCCAAAAGGTCGTCCGACTCGCTCGGGATCGTCTGGAATCCGCGTGCCACGGCCGCGAGTCGAGCTTGACATAGGGCGACCGGTATCCTCAAAATCGCGGCTCGTGCATGGTCACACCGGACTCGCGATGGATGAGCGAGAGCGGACAGGCGACGCTGGTCAGGCACGTTCAGCTCAGGCACGTTCAGCGGCGCAGAAGAGCGAGGATGCGGAACTACGCCGCCTGGCGAAGGTAGCGGTGATGCAGGCCGCCGACTTCGGGAACCTGCACGATCTTCCCCGCCGTGGGGAGCTCGATCGGCCTGAGGTCGGGTGCGTCCTTGTCGAGCGCGAGGTGGGTACGCGCCTGATGGTAGTAGGCGAAGTAGCGGGTCAGGATGCGGTGGAGGTGTCGCTCGCCGAGCACGAGCACGTGATTCAGACACTCGCGCCGGATCGAACCGATCAGCCGCTCCGCGAACGGATTTTGCCACGGGCTGTGCGGTGCCGTGAGGACTTCGTCAATCCGCATGCCCTTCACTCGGTAGCGAAACTGCTCGCCAAACACCCGGTCACGATCGCGAAGGAGGTAGCACGGCGCGGTCTCGTTCGGGAAGGCGTCCACGATCTGCTGAGCGGTCCAGGCCGCGGTGGGATGTTCGGTGATGTTGAAGTGGACGATCCGCCGGCGATGGTGAGCGAGCAAGACGAGAACGAAGAGGACGCGCAAGCGGGCGGTGGGCACGGTGAAGAAGTCGATCGACACCAAGTCCGGGACATGGTTGGCGAGGAACGTCCGCCAGGTCTGAGAAGGTCCGGGACGACGCTTCGGCATGAGGCGGGAGACGGTGCGCTCGGCGACGTCGATGCCGAGCTTCAGGAGCTCGCCATGGATGCGCGGGGCGCCCCACAAGGGATTCGCCGCGGCCATCTTCCTGACGAGGGCAGCGATCTCGGCGCGGATGGGTGGGCGGCCTCTGGTGGGCCGGCCCGAGAGCTGGGTCCAGTACTCGCGGAAGCGGCGGCGCTGCCATCGTAGGACGGTGTCGGGCGAGACGATGACCAGAGCCTGTCTCCAGCTGGTCCAGACTCTTGCCAGCCCGACCCACAGCAGGCGGTCGACCGTGCAGAGCTTCGGGCGGGGCCGCGTTCGCTTGTAGACGGCGAGCTGCTGGCGCAGGGCCAGGTTCTCGAGGGCGAGCTGGCGATGGCCGCCGAAGAGGAAGGGAAGGAGCCGGAGCAAGTGGAGGAGGAGGGTGATCATCGAGCGGGAATTGTCTCGGACCAGAGCCGAAAGATCAACCACTTGATCGCCGGACAGGGTTTTGGCGAGGGGGGCGCGCGAACGGCGATGAGGCGAAGAGACGAGCAGAAGAACGGCGCCGACGACGGCCATCACGAAGGCCGCCGGCTCGCCCTCCGCTGACCAGCCCATCGCATGACCGATGGCACCGAGCGCTGGGGCGCCGGCCCCCCCGGGCGCGCTAGCTTGTCACGACGGCGACACGATGTCGATCGCCTTCGCGAGTTCAGTGAGCCGATCGCGCTCGTGCGCCCGCACGGTCGTGGGCGGGTCGTCGTCAGACGCATTGTCGTCAGACGCACTGTGGTCGCTCAGTTAGCCTCATCGAGGATGAGCATCCTTTCATCATCCACGACGAGCACCGGCACCAGTTAGCCTCGGTGCCCGATTTCTTGCATCACCCAATAGGCGTCCAAAGAGCGTAGCAGGGCACTCCGTTCGTCAGCGGCGGAGGAACGGCGACCGGCGGTCGCTGGTCCAGGACGGCCGCAACCAGTGGCTCGGCGCCTCTCCGGCGGCATGTTCCTTGCTCTTGTCGAAGAGGATCAGCGCATAGCGTCCGTACCGGGCATGGCCTTGCCGGCTGGTGCATCGACCGACGGCGAGGGCGAGCCAGGCTGGGAGGGCGAGGGCGCCGGCTGTGTGCCGGTCATCGGCCCCGCGCTGAAATTGCAATGAGGTGCAGCGCTGCTTTAGGAAGCGCAAAGATGGGGACAGCCCCGAAAGGAGACCACCATGGCGGAGAACGACTACCTCGCGACTCGGATGTTCAAGGACCGCACCAGTGCCGAGCGGGAGTATGCGGCGTTGGCCGCGCGCGGTTACTCATCCAAGGATGTGAACGTGCTCATGACCGAAGAAGGTCGCAAGCGGCATTTCGGTGAGGGCGCTCCGGCGACGGAACTCGGCAACAAGGCCCTGGAGGGGGCAGGCGTCGGGGGCGGCATCGGCGCCGTCGCTGGAGGGGCTCTGGCAGCGATTGCGGCGGCGGCGACAGTGGCGATTCCGGGATTGGGACTGATCGTGGCTGGACCGATCGTGGCGGCGCTCGCGGGCGCGGGCGCGGGCGCGGTGGCTGGCGGGGCCATCGGGGCGCTTGTCGGCGCGGGGATCCCCGAAGAGCGTGTCAAGGAATACGAGAGCGAGCTGAAGAAGGGCGGCATCCTCCTGGGCGTGAAGCCGAGGACGGCGGAGGACCGCGCGTATTTCGATCGTGAGTGGGGCGGCGATCGCGCGGACACGGGCTCTGTCCGCCGGGGACTCTAGGGCCATGCGTGGGGTGGCAGTAGTCACTCTGGCGCTGACCCTGGCGTGCTCGGTTGTCTCCGCGGCTGCCCAGCAGCCGGATGTCAGGCTCGCCCAGACGACTGTGGAGACGCAAAGGATTACGGGCACGGTCAAGGCGACGACGGACAACGGCATCGTGGTCGTTGGCCGCGACACGGGCAACACGGACCGAGAATGGACATTTGTCGTCGATGGCGGCACGCGGATCGAGGCGGGCGGTCAAACCCGCACCGCGACTGATTTGCGGCAGGGTGATCCCGTCACGGTGACCTATACGAGCCGCGACGGTAAGGTTGTAGCCCAAATCGTTACGGTGAATCCCCGCTAGCTCTTCGCCGCCCGCGGCTCCTCTGCCCGCCAGGGGGAGGAGCCGCGAGTTGGCGAATCCCGCGTCATGCGCTTCGCCGCTGGTACCTCAGCACGCAGAGAGTACCTTCCCTCTACCCACGTGTCCGATCAAAACCCCATCCACTTGTTCCACCTGAACTTTCTTCACCGGTCCGGTCAGAAACCTCATTAGCTTGTCTTGTCGATTCCTTAGCGCTCGTGAGGGGTGTCGACCTGCGCCGGCCTCGGGCGGTTCGAAAGCTTACCTGGCGGTGGGCGCCGCGGCCAACACGGGAGCCAGATCGTCCAGATAGACCGGCTTGACGAGGTAGGCGTTGAACCCCATCTCCAGAGCCCGTCGGCGATCCTGCGGCTGCCCGTAACCAGTCAGGGCCACGAGATAGAGCGACTCACCGCCTGGCGCGCTTCGGACCGCTTGGGCCAGCTGAAACCCATCGCGGCCCGGGAGCCCGAGATCGATGAACGCGACATCAGGGCGGAGGCGGAGAAGCCTCTCGAGGGCCTCCACGCCGTCGACCGCTTCGTCCACCTGATGCCCACCGACCTGGAGCAGCATCCGAAGGGTGGTTCGCATGTCGCTGTTGTCGTCGACGATCAGCACTCGACGGGGGGCGACCCCGGCCTCGCTCGATGGGACCACCTCAGGCTCGCCTCGGGCTTCGGTGAGCGGCAACTGCACCAGGACTTCCGTGCCGTGCCCGAGTCCCCGGCTGTGGGCGGCGACCGTGCCGCCGTGGAGCTCGACGAGACGCTTGACCAGCGTCAAGCCCAGGCCGAGGCC
The DNA here is from genome assembly GCA_963804185.1 of uncultured Candidatus Rokubacteria bacterium. Taxonomy (GTDB): domain Bacteria; phylum Methylomirabilota; class Methylomirabilia; order Rokubacteriales; family DASRDR01; genus DASRDR01. The sequence goes on along the minus strand of CAWDPM010000001.1, from coordinate 5,805 downwards.
CCCTCGGGCCCGATCGAGCGTTTGGTGGGCCTGCACGAACGGCTCGAACACCCGCGACACGACCTCCTCGGTCATGCCCACTCCGGTGTCCCCGATCCGGAGCATCGCGAAGTTCCCCTCCGCCTCCATCGTAAGCGTGATCCGCCCACCCGGAGGGGTGTACTTCACCGCGTTGTCCAGCAGGTTGAAGATCATCTGCTCGAGGCGCGTGGGGTCCCCATTCACCCAGAGGGTCTGCCCAGTGAACGAGATGGCGTGCTGGGCCGCTTTGCCGCCCTCCGCGAGGCTGCGGAGCGCGCCCTCCGCGACGGTCTGGAGGTCCACGGGACGCCGTTGGAGCTCGATCTTGCCAGTGGCCAGTCGCGTGACGTCGAGCAGATCATCGAGTAGCCGGGCGAGATGGGCCGCCTGCCGATGGATGATCTCCCGGAGCTGCGCGGTCTCGTCGTCCGCCTTGCCCCTCAGGTTGAGGACGCTGACTGCCCCGCCGATGGCGCCGAGGGGGTTGCGCAGCTCGTGACCGAGCATCGCGAGGAATTCGTCCTTGGCGCGGCTGGCCGCCTCCGCCGTCTGCTTGGCCTGCCGCAGCGCCTCCTCGGCGCGCCGGCGCTCCGTGATGTCGCGCGCGATTTTCGACGCGCCGATGATGCGACCATCGGCGCTTTTCACGGGGGAGATCGTGAGCGAGACGTCCCGGCGCGACCCGTCCTTCCGCACTCGGATGGTCTCGAAGTGGTCCACGCGCGCGCCGGCCTTGAGCCGCTCGAGAATATGGGTCTCCTCGTGGAGACGGTCAGCAGGGATAAGCATCGTGATCGACTGCCCGACGGCTTCCGAAGGGGTGTATCCGAACAGGCGTTCGGCACCCTGGTTCCAACTGGTGATGATTCCATTGAGATCTTTGCTGACGATGGCGTCCTCCGAGGAATCGACGATGGCGCCCAGCAACGCCGTCGCTTGCTCGGCTCGTCGGCGCTCCGTGACGTCGCGAAAGGTCCACACGCGACCGACGTGGCGGTCGTCGATAGTCTGAATGCGGGAGTAGCGTTCGAAGACGCGCCCATCGGCGAATTCCAGGACGTCCGAGCTCTCGTCTGGGGAGGTCGCGTAGATAGCCTCCACCCGCTCCACGAAGGCCTGTGGATCTCGAAGCTGCGGGGCGACGAACGCGGCGATCCTCCGGTGATCTCGGCTCTCCATGATCGTGGCAGGCAGGCGCCACATCCGGACGTATGTCTGATTGAAGGCGGTCACGGTGCCGCGCTCATCCACGGCCAACGTCCCATCCCACGTGGACTCCAGCGTCGCCTGCATCGTGGCCAAGGCACGAGAAAGCTCTTGCGTCCTCTGCTCCAGCACCTCCTTGGCCCTGAGCATCTCCCGCTCGGCTCGCTGACGAGCGGCGAGAATGCTCTGCGCGTTCTGGATGGCGACGGACCGGAGCAGCTCCTCCTCGCTGTCCCGATGCACTATCGGGCTCCCAGAACCTCGGCGGCCATCGCCGTCCCGACGACGCGGGCGCGGATCTTCGCGAAGGCGGTGTCCCGGCTCGTCGACGTGTCGTCACTGAATGGCGCAAACCCACAGTCGTCGGTGGTGCCGAGATTCTTGAGCGGGATGTATTCGGCGGCTTCGAGAACCCGGTCGCGCACCTCCTCGGGCGTCTCGATATGCGGATCGATCGGCGCGATCACCCCGACGAAGACCCGCTGGTGGGGTTTCCTGTACCGTCTGATCATCCGCAGCACGCGATGGCGGTCCCGCTCACCCGCGAGCGCGACGTAGAAGGTGCCCAGGGTGAGCTCGAACAAGCCCGGAAGCAGCTCCTCGTAGTCGACCTCGGCGCTATGGGTTGAGTCCCGGTCGCCCCCTGGGCAGGTATGGATCCCGATACGCGCTTGCTCCGCCGCCGAGAATCGAGAGAGGGCGAGATTATTCAGGTCGATGAAGCTGGTCAGCAGGTTCCCCGAGGGATCGACCTTCATGGCGAGTCGGCCCTCCGTGAAGTCGACCTGGACGCTGTGGGCGCCGGCTGTGAGACAGCGACGCACCTCCGTCTCATGCTCGTGCAGCAGGTCGTCGATGAACTGTTCTCGCGGGTACCCCGGAAGGTCCTGGGCGGGGTACATGAGGCTCAGGGCCGACGGCGAGATGACGGCCTGCTTCACGGCCAGCTGAGTGTGGCGCTGCACGTCCCGTAGGTATCTGTCCGCATACCGCCGGTAGCGGAAGGGCCCACTGGTGAGCCGCGGCATCCGCCGAGTGTGGCCCGCGGCGAAAGGAATCCGGAAGCCGTCCGGGTGCGTGTTCGCAAGACCCTGCACCGAATAGGTCCAGAAGTTGTGGTACTTTCGCTGTTCGCCGTCGGTGATCACCGGGGAGCCCGTGGCCTCGAAGCGCTGCACGGTGTCCCGAACCGCGTCCTCATAGAGCGGCTCTAGGCTCGGGTCCTCGGAGTCCTTCCGGGCCATGGCCTCAATCAGCTCAAGGGGCCTGGGGATGCTCCCGATGGGCTCGGTGGGGATGGTCATCGCCACCTATGGTTGCACACCGATTCCACGGCCTCCTATGCTTCGGGATACATGAAGAGTGCGGTCGGTCGCCCGGCCCGCCACGGTGAGGTACAGCGCGCAACTCTGGGCCAGTGATCGGCTGCGTGCCGAGTGTAACGCGGGCCGCTTGGACCGGCAAGGACCTCAGAGTCCGGACCTCAGAGTCCGGTGATCTCTGTCCTACGATTGGGCCTCTGCTCGGGTGGCTTACTAGCCTGGCCGCAGGAGGAATCGATCAGCCAGCGCAGCCCGCTCAAGGTGAGCCCGCAGTACCGGTGACGAGTCCAGCAGCGGATCACGGTTCTCGAGTGGAGCGGAGCCGTGTCGATTCTTTCGCGTCGATGTGTCCTGCGAGGGATTGCGGTGGCCACAGTACGCAGGGCCGCCGGCCGACCGTCTCTGTCACGCGGGCTGGCGCACTGAAGGTGTGTTTCTCGTCGTAAGTGTGAGCCCGCATACAAGGTAAAGGGCTCGCGGCGTCTCCTAATGTCGTGGCCAGGTGATTACCCGTTGGCCCTCGGGACGCCTCAAGGCGCAGGCTCAACCCCTGCGGGCGCCAACGACAACCAGCACGATTCCTCCAACCAACGCCAGGCCGCCGAGGACCGGAGGCAGCGGCACGCTCCGCGTCTTGTCCTTTTCGATCTTCAGGGGCCCGACCTCGCCACCTTCTCGCTCGTGGTGAAGCTGAAACCGCGGTAGGCCAGCGCGATCACACCGATACCGATCAGGAGGATGCCGACGATCATCAGCGGTTTCATGGAACTTCCTCTGGATCGCGGAGTCTCTCCGCGGGCTGTTCCTCAGGAAGGGGGAGAGAAGACACTTGCGCGCCGCACCCAGGAGACGGCGCGCGCGCTGATCCCGCGTGAGACTATCGGTTCGTCCCACACTTGGAGCAACCCGATGCCGTGCTCCCGGGCTATGGGCTCACGTTAGCTTTTACTTTGGTTTCCCCACGTATCTCCACCACACCACTCATCTCCACCACGCGTGGTTTTCAGCATCAGCGTGCGCTCCTCGGCGTCAGCTTGGCCATCCTGCGACACGGTGACGCTGGCCGCGTCAAACTGGATCTGCCTCCGACCCCGCGAATTACTGGTTTCCTCGTGGCATCATCCTTGCCTATGAGTCGGCATTCGGCGGATTGTCCTGACAGTCCGGACCTGCGCAAGGGCCTGTCTAAATCAGGCAGTTTACACATGGAATCTCGCCATTGAACTCCCGCATCGGCGCGTTCATCGGTTTTCAAAGTCCTTCTCGTTCGGGCGGAACCGTCTCCGCTGTCGTTACGCTTCGGGGCCGTTGATCGTGAGGCCTTCGAGCGCGGGCTCCGGTCCCTTCGGCGGGGCCGGCGTCGAGGTCGTGGGCCGGCACCCTGGGATCCCCCGTGGACCTTAACGCTGGATCCGTCTCGAACGCCGACCACCGGACCCAGTAGGTCGTCGATCCAGAGTACATCGGTTCACGCGTGAAATACGTGGGTGAGGCGGTCACGACCCTGATCAGGTTCATCCGGCAGGTTCCGGAGATAGAGCGCTCTCGGCGGGCGGCGTTCGCCTATTCCATCAGAGGCAAGGTCCAGCTCTGGGACCGTCGCGGCTGTAAGCGGGACTGGACGAGGGTCCGAGTCGATCACGTTCGCGTGTGACGATTGAGATGTCCGCAAGATCGAACGGGAGGAGGAGTGGCGTCCGCCAAGGGGAAAAGAACCGAGGGGCACCGGGCAAGTGATTAAGTTCGCGACGTGCCGATGCCGCCAAGGCAGGCATGACCAGGCGAGCGAGTATCTCGGGGGCATAACAACCAGACAGCCGACTACGTGCAGGATAGCGTGAGGCAGGCGCAAGACAAGGTCGCCGAGCTCGGAAGCGAGCAGTTCGACGAACTGTGGCGCGACGCGCTTCAATACACCGAAAGCGTCAACCGGCGACCGCGCTCCTGATTGCCGTCGCGACCGGACTCGCGCTCGGCCTCATGGTGAGGCGTCGTTCTTGATGGTATCGGTTTGACGCCCGTGGCCGCGAGTCGCCGTCCGCGGGCGTGACCCCAACCTGGACACAGAACGCCAAGACCGGCGCGGCGCCTAGGACGCGAGCCAATCACTCTCTGATAGACGGGCTTGACCAGCTAGTCGTTGAGTCCGACTCCAGAACGCCGCGGCGATCCTGCCCATGCGTGCTCCGAGATGGAAGCGACTCCCCGGCCGGTCGCGGCCGCTCTTGACCCGCTCAGCCATGTTCGTGTGGCAGACGACGGCGGCGACTTCCTAGCCCGCCTCCCGCAACCCTAATCGCTTCGAGCCTCGGGAGCGGGCGGAGATCGCGCTCCGCCCGCTCGGCGAGGCGGCGCGCCATTTCGCGGCGGATCCGTCAGCGCGGTCCCGGTAGCGGTGCTTGCCGATGGCGCCCACGAATACCCGCGCCTCCCGCACGACCGCCCAGTCGGCCCGATCGTCGGTGGGCACCCCCGCCGCCTTCGCGACCTCCACGCCTGCTCCGGCGAGGAGGATCGGCTTGCAGTGACGGTACTGGTCCCGGAGGAACTCGCGCGCGTGCCCCAGTGCCGCGAGCGCCCCAGCTGCTTTCGCCCCGTCGGGTACTACGACGGCGTCGAAAGATACCGATGGCATCGTCTCGAGCGTGCCGTCAGGCTCCACGGTGTCCCCGTCGGCGGTCTCGACGGGGGCGAGCCGGGCCCCGACGAGCCGGACGACCGCCTCCGCTTCCCGTCAAGGCTTTCTGCACCGTGGCCACCGACTCCCCATGCCCAACCGGGGCGCCCGCCGGATGGCGATGCGACGCCCACGGATGCTGCCGTCGCCCGGACGCGCGGTCAGGGACAGGGCTGGGGACTGCCTGGCCTCGATATTCGGTGGCTCCATGACCCGCGGCATGGGGCGCGGCAGTTCGAACCCCAGGGCGTCGGCGACCGGCTGAGCCACTGCATCCCAGACGTTCCGGAGCATGGCGACCGTCCGCTCCCGGATCGCGGGCACCTGGACCTTGGTCAGCTCGAAGCGGAAGGCGCGGACGATGGGCGCACTGTTCGTTCGGGGTCTGGCTGTTCCAGAAGTTAGTGGCCTGAGTGTCGTGGATTGCCGACGAACTTTTCCGGCTTCCCGCGCACCTTGTCAGCCTCGATGCGCTTGGGGACCTCGTGAACCCGCGGGCCCCCATTTGGAACGGGCAGCCGCCGCCCAGCGAGTTGGGTTCGTAGGCCACGCGGCCCCGGTGGATCCCCTGGCGATGGA